>NZ_CP172927.1:0-210000 GCF_050539875.1 Enterococcus sp. DIV0561
ATGCCCGACGTGGAAAGTTTTTGGCATAGCCTTGAAGAAGCTTATCAAGCGATTTTGTCGGCGCCAAGTTTTGATGCTTGGATTAAAACCACACGCCCTTTGAAATTAGACAACAATCAATTGTGGCTAGAAGTCCCTTCTGCAGTTCATCGTGATTACTGGGAAAAAAATCTTTCGGCAAAAATTGTCGAAACTGGATTTAAATTGACCGGTGCAGAAGTGATGCCCCATTTTGTTGTTGCCGATGAAAAAGACGCAGCACTGGCACAAGAACTCGAAGAACCTGCCGAAGAAGAAGTTGTTTTTAGTGAACAAAGTAAAAAAGCGATGCTTAATCCTAAGTACACTTTCGACACCTTCGTTATTGGTAAAGGAAACCAAATGGCTCATGCTGCAGCGCTTGTTGTTGCCGAGGATCCGGGTTCGATTTACAATCCCCTTTTCTTCTATGGTGGTGTAGGGTTAGGGAAAACCCATTTGATGCATGCCATTGGTCATCAAATGTTAGTGAATCAACCAGATGCCAAAGTCAAATATGTTAGTAGCGAAACGTTTACGAATGAATTTATCAACTCAATTCAAACAAAGACATCCGAACAATTTCGGAAAGAATATCGCAATGTTGACTTATTATTAGTCGATGATATTCAATTTTTGGCGGAAAAAGAAGCTACATTAGAAGAATTTTTCCATACCTTCAACGATCTTTACAATGAAAATAAACAAATTGTTTTAACAAGTGATCGCCCGCCGAATGATATTCCAAAATTACCTGAACGATTAGTTTCTCGCTTTGCTTGGGGTTTGTCTGTCGATATCACTCCGCCTGATTTAGAAACACGGATTGCAATTTTGCGCAAAAAAGCAGATGCCGAGCGTTTAGAAATTCCGGATGATACACTAAGTTATATCGCTGGTCAAATTGATTCCAACATCCGTGAATTAGAGGGTGCTTTGGTCCGCGTTCAAGCCTTTGCAACTATTAATGGAGAAGATATTACCACTAGTTTAGCGGCGGACGCCTTGAAATCTCTAAAATCAGTTGGTAGTAAAAATCAATTGTCCATCTTACAAATTCAAGAAGAAGTATCCAAATATTATCATGTGCCTCTTAAGGATTTAAAAGGGAAAAAACGGGTGAAAACAATTGTGGTTCCTCGTCAAATCTCAATGTATCTTGCTAGAGAAATGACCGACAATTCCTTGCCAAAAATTGGTGCCGAATTTGGCGGCAAAGATCATACAACGGTGATTCATGCGCATGAAAAGATTCAGCAATTATTGGAAAAAGATCCAGCGATTCAAAAAGAAGTCAGTGAAATTAAAAATTTATTGAACTCTTAGGATGTGGAAAACTAAATAAAAAAGAACAAAGTTATCCACAACTTATACACAAGTGGATAACTTAGTAAAAACAATGCTCTTTTGACTTTTCCACAGAATCAACATGCCCTATTACTTTTATTATTTATTTATATATAATATACAAAACAGTGGCATACAAAATTAGAACGTATTGAAAATACTTAAAAAGGAGTTTACATTATGAAATTAACGGTCAAACGAAGTGTCTTTTTACAAGAATTACAAACTGTTCAACGAGCAATTTCTTCTAAAACAACGATTCCAATCTTAACAGGTGTTAAAATTGTGTTATCAGAAGATGGCTTATCACTTACTGGGAGTAACGCGGATATTTCAATTGAAAGTTTTTTAAGTAAAGATGATGAAAAAGCTCGAATGACCATTGAACGCACAGGTAGCATCGTTTTACAATCTCGTTTCTTTGGCGAAATTATTCGTAAATTACCAGAAGATATGTTCACAATGGAAGTTCTAGATAACAATCAAGTTGCAATTACTTCAGGAAAAGCTGATTTTACGGTTAATGGATTAGATGCTGACAATTATCCGCACTTACCAGTAATTGATACTCAAAACCAAATGAAATTACCTGTTCATTTATTGACAAAAATTATTAGTGAAACAGGTTTTGCTGTCTCGATGCACGAAAGTCGTCCAATTTTAACTGGGGTCCACTTTATTTTAGAAAATCAAAAATTACTTGCCGTTGCGACAGATTCACATCGTTTAAGTCAACGTGTGATCCCGACAGAACAAGCAGTAGAAGACTTTAACATTGTAATTCCAGGAAAAAGTTTAACTGAACTTTCTCGTTCATTAACCAATGAAGAAGAAATGGTTGAAATCAGCATTATGGAAAATCAAGTGCTATTTAAAACAGAAACAATGTACTTCTATTCTCGTTTGTTAGAAGGAAATTATCCTGATACCAACCGTTTAATTCCAACTAGCCATAACACGCAAATTGAATTTTATGTACCAGAATTGCTTTCAGCAATCGAACGTGCCTCTTTACTTTCTCATGAAGGACGTAACAATATTGTTCGCCTTTCAATTTCAACAGATTCTGTTGTTTTATATGGAAATTCACCTGAAATTGGAAAAGTCGAAGAAGCGTTAAACTATGAAAATGTTTCTGGTGAAGCGTTGGATATTTCTTTCAACCCAGATTATATGAAAGATGCGTTGCGAGCGTTTGGCGATATGAATATTACCGTGAAATTCCTTTCTCCAATTCGTCCGTTTACATTGGAGCCAACCGAAACAGAACTAGATTTCATTCAACTAATTACACCGGTTCGTACAAATTAATCATGTTTAAAAAAGACCTTCGGAAAATCACTATGATCGCCGAAGGTTCTTTTTTGTCGTCTGTTTAAAGCCGATAAACGCTGCTAGATAAGCTTTTTAAAACTGGAATAGCTTTTACGCTAATATGATTGTGAATGTTTGAACTATCGTTTGACGAATAAATTCAGCTTTTTTTTTCATGGATAAAGAAAAAAGCCCTTTAATTTTTCGTTTAAGAGCTGTTCAGTTTTTTATGAACATTTCCTAGTGAAAGAAGTTTACGTTGCTTAAAACGACGCTCAGACCTCTACAAGCTACTTTTCTTCAATGCATGCCCTCTTCGTTTGTCTTTGAGTTACCCCAAATTGTTTTTTAGTTAAACGCTACTCGTCATTTCTGCCAAATCAGGCCCCTTTTTTCTCAAGAAAATATCAATTTCCGTTTTAAAATGCTTTTTAAGAGTTTTTTTATCCTAATAATATTTTCGGTCATTTAGAATTAAAATTGCTTAGAATGAAAATTAGACAGATAAATTTGTTTTCTCTTATGAAAAAGGGTATAATATATATGAGAACGTATTAGAAAAAAGAGGGATGCACATTGAAAAAAACGTTTGTTTTAGCAACTGAGTATATAACGCTTGGTCAGTTTCTTAAAGAAATCAACGTCATTGGTAGTGGCGGCCAAGCCAAATGGTATTTGGCAGACAATAGCGTGTTTGTTGATGGCGAGTTGGAAAATCGTCGCGGACGGAAACTTTATGCGGGCATGATGATTGAGATACCTGAAGAAGGTACTTTTTTTATGGTGAAAAACGGAAACGAGTCCGACGATGCGGCTGAATGAGCTGACACTTCAGCATTATCGTAATTATGAAACAGTCAGCTTAGATTTTCCAAAAACGTTAAATCTTTTTTTAGGCGAAAACGCCCAAGGAAAAACCAACTTGTTAGAAAGCATTTATGTTCTAGCAATGACACGAAGTCATCGAACCAGCAATGAAAAAGAATTAATTGGCTGGGAACAAGCAGCAGCTAAAATTAGTGGCGTAGTTGAAAAAAAGACAGGCACCGTGCCGTTGGAAATTTTAATTTCCAACAAAGGACGTAAAACCAAGGTTAACCACATTGAGCAAAAAAGGCTCAGTGCGTACATTGGGCAATTGAATGTTATTTTATTTGCCCCAGAAGATTTATCTTTGGTGAAAGGCTCACCTCAAGTCCGCCGGAAATTTATTGACATGGAACTCGGACAAGTGAGTCCTATTTATCTTTATGATCTTGTCCAATATCAGTCTGTTTTAAAGCAACGGAACCAATACCTAAAACAACTAGCTGAAAAGAAACAAACAGATACTGTTTATCTGGATATTTTGACAGAGCAGCTAGCTGAATTTGGCGGGAAAGTTCTATACGCTCGGTTAGGTTTTCTTAAAAAATTAGAACACTGGGCAAACTTACTCCATCAAAAAATTAGTCATGGACGCGAAACGCTCACCATTGACTACGCATCAAGCATCCCAATTGACAACACGGATCTTTCCTTAGAAGCACTTCAAAATCAATTGCTCCAACAATTAATGAACAATCGTAAGCGTGAATTGTTTAAAGCGAATACTTTTTTAGGCCCTCATCGTGACGATTTGCTATTTATTGTCAATGGTCAAAATGTTCAAACGTATGGCTCACAAGGCCAACAGCGAACGACAGCTTTAAGTATTAAATTGGCAGAGATTGATTTGATGCATTCAGAAACAGGAGAATATCCTGTGTTATTACTAGATGATGTCATGAGTGAATTAGATAATGAACGTCAAATTCACTTGTTAGAAACGATTGAAGGCAAAGTTCAAACGTTCTTAACGACAACTAGTTTAGATCACATAAAAGACAAGCTAACAGTTGAACCAGATATTTTTTATGTTCAACAAGGCAAGATAGAAAGGAATTCAGCGACATGACAGAAGAAGAAAAAAACATGAGAGAACGTGCGCAAGAATATGACGCTAGTCAGATTCAAGTTTTGGAGGGCTTAGAAGCTGTCCGGAAACGTCCTGGTATGTACATAGGTTCTACTAGTGGCGAAGGGTTACACCACTTAGTATGGGAAATCGTTGACAACTCTATCGACGAAGCCTTAGCAGGATTTGCTAAATCAATTCAAGTAATTATCGAACCAGACGATAGTATTACTGTTATCGATGATGGTCGTGGAATTCCAGTCGGGATTCAAGCCAAAACAGGTCGCCCAGCTGTGGAAACAGTGTTTACAGTGCTACACGCCGGCGGGAAATTTGGCGGTGGCGGCTATAAAGTATCAGGTGGCTTGCACGGTGTTGGTTCCTCTGTTGTTAATGCTTTATCGACCAGTTTAGATGTTCGTGTTTATAAAGATGGCAAAGTGTATTACCAAGAATATCGTCGTGGTGCGGTTGTTGATGACCTAAAAGTTATCGAAGAAACGGATCGTCACGGAACCACTGTTCACTTTATTCCAGATCCTGAAATTTTTACAGAAACAACCGTTTATGATTTTGATAAATTAGCAACACGGGTTCGTGAATTAGCCTTTTTAAATCGAGGCTTACACATTTCAATTGAAGACCGTCGTGAAGGACAAGAAGATAAAAAAGAGTATCACTATGAAGGCGGGATTAAGAGTTATGTTGAGCATTTAAATGCCAATAAAGACGTTATTTTCCCAGAGCCAATCTTCATTGAAGGAGAGCAACAAGATATTACAGTGGAAGTGTCAATGCAGTATACAGATGGCTACCACTCAAATATTTTAAGTTTTGCCAACAATATTCATACTTATGAAGGCGGAACGCATGAATCTGGTTTTAAAACTTCTTTAACACGTGTGATTAATGACTATGCACGTAAACAAAAATTGATGAAAGAAAACGATGAAAAATTAACTGGGGAAGATGTTCGTGAAGGCTTAACCGCAGTGGTTTCCATCAAACACCCAGATCCTCAATTTGAAGGACAAACCAAAACGAAATTAGGAAACTCAGAAGTACGGACCGTCACGGATCGTTTATTCTCAGAATACTTTACAAAATTCTTGATGGAAAATCCAACAGTCGGTAAACAAATTGTCGAAAAAGGTATGTTGGCCTCAAAAGCTCGTTTAGCCGCTAAAAGAGCCCGTGAAGTCACCCGTCGTAAAGGCGCTTTAGAAATTAGCAACTTGCCAGGGAAGCTGGCTGATTGCTCAAGTAAAGATCCGGAAAAATGCGAATTATTTATCGTCGAAGGAGACTCGGCCGGCGGTTCAGCAAAACAAGGCCGTAGCCGTGAATTCCAAGCCATTTTACCAATTCGTGGGAAAATCTTGAATGTCGAGAAAGCCAGCATGGATAAAATTTTAGCCAATGAAGAAATTCGGTCATTATTTACAGCTATGGGAACAGGCTTCGGCGAAGATTTCGATGTTTCTAAAGCACGTTATCACAAACTAGTGATTATGACCGATGCCGATGTCGATGGTGCGCATATTCGAACGTTGTTATTAACCTTGTTCTATCGCTTCATGCGGCCAATTGTTGAAGCTGGTTATGTGTATATTGCCCAACCACCACTATATGGTGTGAAACAAGGGAAAAACATCACCTACGTTCAACCGGGCAAACATGCTGAAGAGGAACTAGCAAAAGTGTTAGAAGAATTACCTGCTTCACCAAAACCAAGTGTTCAACGTTACAAAGGGTTGGGTGAAATGGATGATCACCAACTTTGGGAAACAACAATGGACCCAGAAAAACGATTAATGGCGCGAGTGAGTGTCGATGATGCCATTGAAGCTGACCAAATTTTTGAAATGCTAATGGGCGATCGTGTGGAACCACGTCGTGCGTTTATCGAAGAAAATGCCCATTACGTGAAAAACTTGGATATTTAATGTGTCGCAACGTTGTAAGAGACGCTAGAACATATATTTAGAGGGGAAAAAATTCATGAGTGAAGAAATTAAAGAAAACATTCAAGACGTCAATCTGACCAGCGAAATGAAAGAATCTTTCATTGACTACGCAATGAGTGTTATCGTAGCCCGCGCGTTACCTGACGTTCGTGACGGTTTAAAACCTGTTCATCGCCGAATCTTATATGGAATGAACGAATTAGGGGTAACCCCTGATAAACCACACAAAAAATCAGCCCGGATTGTTGGGGATGTTATGGGTAAATATCACCCCCATGGGGACAGTGCGATTTACGAATCAATGGTGCGGATGGCACAACCTTTTAGTTATCGGGCTATGTTAGTTGACGGCCACGGAAACTTCGGTTCTGTCGATGGTGACGGCGCTGCCGCTATGCGTTATACCGAAGCACGTATGAGTAAAATTGCTTTAGAAATGCTACGAGATATTAACAAAAATACAGTCGATTTCCAAGGAAACTATGATGATTCAGAACAAGAACCAGTAGTTTTACCTGCTCGTTTTCCAAACTTACTAGTTAACGGAACAACGGGGATTGCGGTGGGGATGGCAACAAATATTCCACCACACAATTTAAGTGAAGTGATTGATGCAACAAGTTTATTGATGGACAATCCTGATGTAACGACGAATGAATTGATGGAAGTGTTACCTGGACCAGATTTTCCAACAGGCGGTTTAGTGATGGGGAAATCAGGGATTCGCCGAGCATATGAAACGGGGAAAGGTTCGATTACAGTTCGTGCAAAAGTTGAATTGACTGAAATGCCGAATGGAAAAGAACGTATTTTAGTAACTGAATTGCCTTATATGGTGAATAAAGCCAAATTAATCGAACGAATTTCTGAATTACACAGAGATAAACGAATTGAAGGAATTACTGATTTGCGGGATGAATCTTCTCGTGAAGGCATGCGGATTGTCATCGATGTTCGTCGAGATGTGAGTGCCTCTGTTGTGTTAAACAACTTGTACAAAATGACTGCCTTACAAACATCTTTTGGTTTTAACATGTTAGCCATTGAAAAAGGTGTACCGAAAATTTTAAGCTTGAAACGTATTTTAGAAAACTACGTCGAGCATCAAAAAGAAGTCATTACTCGCCGGACGATTTTTGACAAAAACAAAGCAGAAGCACGGGCACATATTTTAGAAGGTCTCCGAATTGCCTTAGATCATATCGATGAAATCATTGCCATTATCCGTGGATCACAATCAGATGACGAAGCAAAAGCAACGTTAATTGAACGCTTTGAATTTTCAGATCGTCAAGCGCAAGCGATTTTAGATATGCGTTTACGCCGTTTAACAGGCTTAGAACGCGACAAAATTGAAAATGAATATCAAGAGCTATTGAAATTCATTGCGGACTTAGAGGACATTTTAGCCCGCCCAGAACGCGTCATTGAAATCATTAAAACAGAGTTAAATGACGTTCGTACAAAATTTGGTGATGCACGACGCACAGAATTATTAGTAGGTGAAGTCTTAAGTCTTGAAGATGAAGATTTAATCGAAGAAGAAGAAGTCGTGATTACGTTAACCAATAACGGCTACATTAAGCGGATGGCAAACTCTGAATTCCGGGCGCAACGCCGTGGCGGACGTGGTGTCCAAGGCATGGGCGTTCATGATGATGATTTCGTGAAAAACCTAGTTTCTTGTTCAACACACGACACGTTATTATTCTTTACGAACACTGGGAAAGTTTACCGAGCAAAAGGTTACGAAATCCCTGAATACGGTAGAACAGCAAAAGGAATTCCAGTGATTAACTTACTGGGAATTGATTCTGCAGAAAAAATTCAAGCGATTATTTCTGTTGAGGGCAAAGCGGAAGCAGGTAAATACTTGTTCTTCACAACCTTAAAAGGAACCGTCAAACGGACAGCCGTAACAGCCTTTTCTAATATCCGTAGTAATGGATTAATCGCCATTAGCTTAAAAGAAGATGATGAGTTAGTTAACGTGGTAACGACTAATGGCAATCAGAAGATGATTATCGGAACACATGCAGGATACTCTGTCACATTTGATGAAAATACTGTACGTGATATGGGCCGGACAGCATCAGGTGTTCGTGGAATCCGTCTCCGCGAAAATGATTATGTGGTCGGCGCAGCGATTCTGGATGAAAATAAAGAAGTCCTAGTCATTACTGAAAATGGTTATGGTAAGCGTACAAAAGCTTCTGAATATCCAGTTAAAGGACGTGGCGGTAAAGGGATTAAGACAGCAAATATCACTGAGAAAAATGGTCCATTAGCTGGTTTAACCACGGTCAATGGTGATGAAGATATCTTATTGATTACGAACAAAGGCGTCATTATCCGCTTTAACGTTGATTCTGTTTCTCAAACAGGACGCGCAACATTAGGGGTTCGTTTAATGAGAATGGAAGATGGTGCCAAAGTGGTAACAATGGCTGTTGTAGAACCAGAAGAAGTGGAAGAAGAAATCGTTGAAGTTGTAGAAACAACAGAAAACGAAACAACATCAGAAACAGAAGAATAACATAAAAAAGTTTCGCCAGTTGGCGAAACTTTTTTATTGGGGCTTTTCAAAACTATTTCTTGCTTTTGTCCATCAATTAGCATATAATTAGAGATTGTGAACTACCTTTTTAGGTATGTTCTCCTTGCTCTTAGCCAACTAAGAGCCTTGAAGTCCATAGGGAGGTGAAAATCAATGAGTCAAGATACGAAGTACGAAATCATGTACATTATTCGTCCGAACATTGATGAAGAAGCAAAAACTGCTTTAGTAGAACGTTTCGACACAATCTTAAAAGATAACGGAGCAGAAGTTATCGAATCTAAAGATTGGGAAAAACGCCGCTTAGCATATGAAATGAACGGATTCCGTGAAGGCATCTATCATATCGTTAACGTTACTTCTCCATCAACAGCTGGCGCAATCAACGAGTTTGATCGTTTAGCAAAAATCAATGACGATATTATCCGTCATATGATCGTGAAGGTAGAAGCATAATTTGTTTCACATGAAACATTTATTGACGAAAGGAGATGTTTTGAATGATTAATAACGTTGTATTAGTCGGAAGATTGACAAAAGATCCTGACTTACGTTACACCGCGAGTGGTTCAGCTGTTGCGACCTTTACACTTGCTGTAAACCGTAACTTTACGAATCAAAATGGTGACCGTGAAGCAGACTTTATCAACTGTGTGATTTGGCGTAAACCCGCAGAAACAATGGCTAATTATGCCCGTAAAGGTACATTATTAGGTGTTGTCGGAAGAATTCAAACTCGTAACTACGAGAACCAACAAGGTCAACGTGTCTACGTAACTGAAGTGGTTTGTGAAAACTTCCAATTGTTAGAATCTCGTTCTGCTTCAGAACAAAGAGGAACTGGCGGCGGTAGCTTTAATAACAACGAAAATGGTTATCAATCACAAAATCGTAGCTTTGGTAATAACAATGCCGGTTCTGGATTTAATAACAACAACAATAGTTTCAATCCATCATCTTCTCAGTCGCAAAACAATAACGGTATGCCTGATTTCGATAAAGATTCTGATCCATTTGGTGGCTCAGGTTCATCTATCGACATTTCAGATGATGATTTACCATTCTAAACGAATTTGATAGGAGGGAACAAGAATGGCACAACAAAGAAGAGGCGGACGTAAACGTCGTAAAGTCGACTACATCGCAGCAAACCACATCGAATACATCGACTATAAAGATACTGAATTGTTAAAACGATTCATTTCAGAACGTGGCAAAATTTTACCACGTCGTGTTACAGGTACTGGCGCTAAAAACCAACGTAAATTAACGATTGCTATTAAACGCGCACGTATCATGGGATTATTACCATTCGTTAGTGACGAACAATAATTTTATGACAATTTCCAGAACCAAAGAGCTTGCTCTTTGGTTCTTTTTTATCTTGACTAGTGTTTCACGTGAAACATAACAAGGTTCGCAGAATGAAGTGTTTTGTGATAAAATAAAGGATGAAATAACTAGTGAATCACCAGAGCAATATGCTCGTTGGAACAAGTCGCCTCAAAGGTCTGCAGAAAGATTGGAGGCAAAAAAATGCAAAAGAAGAGAATTCAAAAAAACGGTTTCTTAATTGTTGTGGGTCTTCTCTTAGTAGAATTTCTCCTCTATTTCTTATTAACAAATAAATGGCTGCTATTGGCGGTAATTATCGCATTAGATATCTTTCTCTTAGTGGTTATTCGGCTGTTGATTAGAGATGTAGAAATTACGAACGTAGAAAAGATTCAAGAAGCAAGTTCCATTGCTGAACAATCGTTGGATTATGTTGTGAATGAAGTACCTGTGGGAATTATTACGTATAACGGGGAAACACGCGCGGTAGAATGGCTTAATCCTTATGCTGCTTCTATTTTTAATAAAGACAATCAGCTAACGTTAACCGCTAGCCAAGTGACGTCCTATTTAGAATTAGCAGAACGAAACCAAGATATCTTTACGATTGATGAAAATACCTATCGCTTTAGCGTCAATAAAGAACAACATACAATTACTTTTGAAGATATCACTAAAGAAAGTAATTTGTATCAAGAAAAAGTCGAAATGCAAACGGCTATTGGCATTGTGTCTGTCGATAATTATGATGATGTCACCGATACAATGGACGAGAAAGAAATTTCTTATTTGAATAGTTTCATTACGACGATGGTTTCTGATTGGATGGACCAATACAAAGTTTTTTATAAGCGAATCAACGCAGAACGTTATTTTTTCATTGCCCAATGGGAAGATATTCAAAAAATGATGGACGAAAAATTTTCTATTTTGGATACGATCCGTAAGGAATCAGCTAACCATGAAGTAGCCATTACGTTAAGCATGGGGATTGCTTATGGGGGGCCAACCTTAGATCAAACCGGGACCACGGCTCAAACAAACCTAGATACAGCTTTAGTACGTGGCGGCGATCAAGTGGTTGTAAAAGAAGCCAAAGATGAAGCGAAGCCGTTATTTTTTGGTGGAAAAACGGCAGTAACGACGAAACGTTCCCAAGTACGTTCTCGTGCAATGAGCATGGCAATTAAGGGAATTATTGCGGAATCAGCTGACATCTATATTATGGGCCATCGTTATCCAGATATGGATGCGTTAGGTTCAGCATTTGGTGTTGCTCGTTTAGCTTCGTTTAATAATCGAAAAGCGTGGATTGTTTTAGATGAAAATGAAATCATTCCCGATGTCAAAAGAGTGTTAGAGGCGATTAAAGAGTACCCAGAATTAGAAGAGCGCATTATTAGTCCTAAAGAGGCCATGAAGCGCAAGAAAGAAAGTAGCTTATTAGTTATGGTAGATTACCATAAACCGTCTCTATCGATCTCACAAGAGCTCTATGAGCGTTTTGATAAAGTGGTAATCATTGATCACCATCGACGAGGAGACGAATTTCCAGCAAAACCCTTGCTTTCTTATATTGAATCTTCTGCCTCTTCTGCTTCAGAATTAGTCACAGAATTGATCGAATACCAAAGTAATAGCGCAAATAAACTGCAGGCCTTTGAAGCAACCATGATGTTGGCGGGAATTGTGGTTGATACGAAAAGTTTCAATACACGAACGACGGCGCGAACATTTGATGTGGCTAGTTATTTACGAACTTGTGGAGCAGACTCATCTTTAGTACAATATCTATTAAGTTCTGATCTTACAAGCTATCTGGAAATGAACAACTTAATCTCTAAAAGCGAATATGTCACAAAAGATACCGTCGTTGTTGCCGGGAGTGAAGACAAAGAATATGATAGTGTCACAGCTGCCAAAACAGCGGACACATTACTTTCTATGGCAGGGATTAATGCAGCATTTGTCATTACCAAGCGGACGGATCAACAGATTGGCATTAGTGCTCGGAGTAATGGTTCAATTAATGTCCAAATTATTATGGAAAATTTAGGTGGTGGCGGTCACTTTACTAATGCGGCAGTACAATTATCAAACGTAACAGTAGCAGAAGTAAAAGAGCAACTACTTGATGTAATTCGTCAAAATATTAATGAAATGTATGAACAGGAGTGAAGGAAATGAAAGTCATTTTTTTACAAGACGTTAAAGGAAAAGGAAAAAAAGGGGACGTAAAAGAAGTGCCAACTGGTTACGCCCAAAACTTTTTAATTAAAAATGGTTATGCGAAAGAAGCCAATAAAGGAAGCATGAGTGCGTTAGCGGGTCAAAAGAAAGCCCAAGAAAAACATGAAGCAGAAGTTTTAGCACAAGCAAAAGAAATGCAAGCCTTTTTAGAAGATGAAAAGACTGTTGTAGAGATCAAGGCAAAAGCTGGAGAAGACAGCCGTTTATTTGGCTCAATTCCTTCAAAACAAATTGCAGAAGCCTTAAACAAACAATACAATGTAAAATTGGATAAACGCAAAATCGAATTAGCCAACCCAATTCGTTCTCTAGGTTACACTAACGTACCAGTCAAACTACATCATGAAGTTACAGCGAAAATTAAGGTTCATGTCGTAGCGGAATAATACAATTGATAAAAAAGAAGCCGATTTCCCCGGCTTCTTTTTTATATCAAATAAATTACTAGAATTATTTTTATAATGTTTAAAAATAAAATAAAAAAACACTTTAAATTAATAAAAATATTATATTTTTATTAATTGTATATTTTTTAAAATTGGAAAGTGAACTAAAAATAGAGAAATCAGCAGAGAAAAAATGTACTTTTTTTAATGAAATTGTGTTAAAATGGATAGACTAAATGAACCAGAAAGTAAGACATCGTGGGAGAGAACAAAATGAATGAATTATTGCAAGATAGGGTACCGCCACAAAATATTGAAGCGGAACAAGCCGTTTTAGGTTCTATTTTCTTAGATGCAGATGTGCTAATAGAAGCGATGGAATATGTGGAACCTAAAGATTTCTATCGTCGTAGTCATCAGTTGATTTTCCAAACGATGATGACCTTAAGCGACCGAAATGAAGCGATTGATGTGGTAACAATCAAAGATCGCCTAGAACAAGAGAATTTGTTAGAAGATGTTGGTGGACTAAGTTATCTGTCAGATTTAGCTTTAGCTGTGCCGACAGCTGCCAATGTCATTTATTATGCAAAAATTGTTGAACAAAAATCGTTGCTGCGCAACTTAATCCAAACTGCTACAGAGATTGTAACTAAAGGCTTTGAGCAAGGTGAAGATGTTGAATCTATTTTGGATGATGCAGAACGAAGCATTTTAGAAGTCTCTGAAAAGCGGAATCGCAGTGGCTTTTTATCAATTTCAGATGTTCTAAATACAACTATTGCGAATATTGACCAATTATACCAAAATGATGAAGAGATTACTGGTTTACCTACAGGCTATCAAGCATTGGATAAAATGACTGCCGGCTTGCAAGCGGAAGAGCTAATCATTCTAGCGGCCCGTCCAGCGGTAGGGAAAACTGCTTTTGCATTAAATATTGCCCAAAATGTCGGCACCAAAACAGATAAAGCTGTCGCTATTTTTAGTTTAGAAATGGGGGCAGAATCATTAGTGAACCGGATGCTTTGTGCAGAAGGATCCATTGAGGCCAGCCATTTAAGAACAGGGCAATTATCTGAAGAAGAATGGCAAAACTTAATTATTGCGATGGGTAGTTTGTCCCGTGCGGATATCTATATTGATGACACACCAGGGATTAAAATTACCGAAATTCGTGCGAAATGTCGTAAATTAGCACAAGAAAAAGGCAACTTAGGTCTAATTTTGATCGACTACCTACAATTGATTGAAGGAACTGGAAAAGAGAACCGCCAACAGGAGGTTTCTGATATTTCACGTCAATTAAAAAAATTAGCGAAAGAATTAAAAGTCCCGGTTATCGCTTTGTCACAGCTTTCTCGTGGCGTGGAACAACGTCAAGATAAACGTCCTGTGTTAAGTGATATTCGTGAATCAGGTTCCATTGAGCAAGATGCCGATATCGTTGCCTTTCTTTATCGTGATGATTACTATGATCGTGGTGAAGGAGAAGACGGCGATCATGAGCCACCAGAAGTTGACAATGTTGTAGAAGTCATCATTGAGAAAAACCGTAGTGGTGCGCGTGGAACGGTCGAATTACTTTTCATTAAAGAATATAATAAATTTTCTTCGCTTTCGCCGAGGACAGAATTTTAAAAAAACGAACTCATTTTTTGAGTTCGTTTTTTTGCTTATTAAGGGATTAAAATCAGAGAGTAAAACACGAACAATATTCGTATATTTTATTATTTTACAAAAACATAACTAAAAATGTTCGTATTTTTGACAGAAACGCTTTTGATTGTGAAAGAATATTCGATTTTTACCCTTGAAAGGGACTGGTTTTACTGGTACAATGATTCAGGACAAAAAAATTATGAACGAGGTGTTCGAATGTCATCAGTAGTAGTTGTTGGAACGCAATGGGGCGACGAAGGTAAAGGAAAAATTACAGACTTTCTAAGTGAAAACGCAGAAGTGATCGCTCGTTACCAAGGCGGAGATAACGCCGGACATACCATTAAATTCGACGGCGTAACGTATAAATTACATTTAATTCCTTCAGGGATTTTCTATAAAGAAAAAATTAGTGTAATTGGTAACGGCGTAGTTGTGAATCCAAAATCTTTAGTAAAAGAATTAGCTTATTTAAAAGAAAATAATGTTGCCACTGATAATTTACGTATTTCAGATCGTGCCCATGTCATCTTGCCGTATCATATTAAATTGGATCAATTGCAAGAAGATGCGAAAGGTGAAAACAAGATTGGGACAACGATTAAAGGAATTGGCCCAGCCTACATGGATAAAGCAGCACGGGTGGGAATCCGTATCGCTGATTTATTGGATAAAGAAATTTTTGCGGAACGTTTGAAAATTAACTTAGAAGAAAAAAATCGTCAATTCGTTAAAATGTTTGATAGCGAAGCCATTGAATTTGATGATATTTTTGAAGAATACTATGAATACGGACAACAAATTAAACAATATGTTACAGATACTTCGGTTATTTTAAACGATGCATTAGATGCTGGAAAACGGGTTTTATTTGAAGGGGCACAAGGTGTCATGTTGGATATCGATCAAGGAACCTATCCATTTGTTACTTCCTCTAATCCAGTAGCTGGTGGCGTAACTATCGGTAGTGGCGTTGGTCCATCAAAAATTAATAAAGTGGTTGGTGTCTGCAAAGCGTACACTTCACGTGTCGGTGACGGCCCATTCCCAACAGAATTATTTGATGAAACAGGAGAAACCATTCGTCGTGTCGGTAAAGAATACGGAACAACAACAGGACGTCCGCGTCGTGTCGGTTGGTTTGATTCAGTAGTTATGCGTCATTCAAAACGTGTATCAGGGATTACAAACTTGTCATTAAACTCGATTGACGTGTTAAGTGGTTTAGAAACGGTGAAAATTTGTACAGCTTATGAACTTGATGGTGAATTAATTTATCATTATCCAGCAAGCTTGAAAGAATTAAGCCGCTGTAAACCAGTTTATGAAGAATTACCAGGTTGGTCTGAAGATATCACTGGTTGCAAAACTTTAGCTGATTTACCAGCTAATGCTCGTAACTATGTGCATCGGATTTCAGAATTAGTTGGTGTGCGCATTTCAACATTCTCTGTAGGTCCAGACCGTAACCAAACGAACGTTTTAGAAAGCGTTTGGGCACAAATTTAAGCAGATTTTTAAGGGAACGTAAAGGATGGCTTATGCCAATTCAGCCTTTACGTTCTTTTTTAATTTTATATAAAAATGAAAAACTATGGTAAAATAAAAGAAAACATGAAGGGGGCAATTGTCCGTGAATTATCAATTAGTGACAGATTCTTGTTGTGACTTGCCGTATACATACTTAAAAGAAAACCAAGTACCTTTTATTAGCATGAATATTCAAATTGACGGGAAAGAATATCGCGATGATTTAGGCGAAACGTTTGATTATCAGAACTTCTTAACGGCCATTAAAAATGGAAGTATGCCCACTACCTCTCAAGTTAATGTAGGACGCTACAATGAATTTTTCCGTCCTTTTGTGGAGCAAGGGTTACCGGTAATTTATTTAGCTTTTTCATCTGGGTTAAGTGGCTCTTATCAAAGTGCGTTGCAATCAGTAGAGATGTTAAAAGAAGAGTACGATAATGTAGAAATTCATATTATTGATACAAAAGCAGCTAGCTTAGGTCAAGGGATGTTAGTCCGAGAAGCCATTCGATTACAAACAGATGGTCATTCATTAGGAGAAGTTGTTGCCTATCTTGAAGAGCAAAAAATGAAACTTCACTCGTGGGTAACGGTAGATGATTTAAAACATTTAGAACGTGGCGGACGGATTTCTAAAACAGCGGCAGCGCTTGGTGGCTTAATGAACATTAAACCAATTATTCGCGTGGATGCGGCGGGTAAACTAGCATCCGTTGGTAAAACTCGTGGACGAAACAAGTCCTTGCAAAAGATTGCGCAAGAAACGATTCAAGGCATTGTAGAGCCAATGAAACAAACACTATTGATTGCATATGCAGGAACGAAAGATGACGCGGAAAAAGTCAAAGAATTAATTGAAAAAGAAATAGAAGTTAATGAGATACTGATTTATCCTCTAGGACCCACTATTACTAGTCATACTGGAATAGGTTGTATTGCTGTGTTTTCTTTTGGTGAAAAAAGAAAATAAAAAATGAGCCTGGGACAAAAATCACTTTGGATTTTTGTCCTAGGCTTAAAAATTGATAAACGGCGGGAACAGAAGCAACACTACGCGTTGCTCCGATCTCAACAACTTCTAAGAGCTAAAGCTCTAAGAGTTGAAGGTCCTTCGGAAATAAGCCGAAATTCTCCAAAAATTATAGAACAATTTTCGGAAATTCCTTCTTATTTCTCGGAGTTAAACGTTTCTGTCCCGACCTCATTTTTTAATAATCTGAACTGAATAAAACGTCCATTTGTTTTTGAATTTCTGGGTTTTCCAAGAATTCATCATAGGTTGTTTCTGCCCGATCAATGACCCCTTTATCAGAAACAGCAATAATTCGGTTCGCTAATGTTTGGATAAATTGGTGGTCATGTGAAGCAAAAAGAATTGAACCAGTGAAAGCCATCAACCCATCATTTAACGCAGTGATTGATTCTAAGTCTAAGTGGTTCGTTGGATCATCTAAAACTAAGACATTGGCTTTGGAAAGCATTAATTTTGAAAGCATGACACGCACTTTTTCGCCTCCGGAAAGAACATTGACTGGTTTTAGTACCTCTTCACCAGAGAATAACATCCGACCTAAGAAACTACGTAAGAACGTATTGTCATCTTCTTCTTTACCAGCAAATTGACGTAACCAATCTAAAATGGTTAATGGCTCTTCAAAGTCTTTGCTGTTGTCTTTTGGTAAATAAGCTTGGCTAGTTGTAACGCCCCAACGAACAGAACCTGTATCGGGAGTAATTTCGCCCATAATCACTTTGAATAACGTAGTCGTTGTAATATCTGAGTCAGCGATGAATGCCACTTTATCATCTTTTGTTAAGTTGAACGAGATATTATCTAAGATTTTTTTGCCATCAATCGTTACAGAGACATTTTCAACTTGTAATAAGTCATTGCCGATTTCACGTTCTGGTGTAAAACCAACGAATGGATAACGACGAGAGGAAGGTTGAATGTCATCTAAGGTAATTTTATCTAACATTTTTTTACGTGACGTTGCTTGTTTTGATTTTGAGGCATTGGCGCTAAAACGAGCGATAAAGTCTTGTAATTCTTTGATTTGTTCTTCTTTTTTGGCATTAGATTGTGCTTGCAATTTTGTCGCTAGTTGGCTTGATTCCAACCAGAAATCATAGTTACCAACGTAAAGTTTGATTTTACTAAAGTCTAAATCTGCCATGTGGGTGCAGACTTTGTTTAGGAAATGACGGTCATGGGAAACCACGATAACGGTATTTTCAAAGTTGATTAAAAATTCTTCTAACCAATTGATTGAGCGGGTGTCTAAACCATTTGTCGGCTCGTCTAATAGTAAGACATCTGGTTTACCAAAAAGAGATTGAGCTAATAATACTTTGACTTTTTGACCAGCTGTTAATTCGCTCATTTTTTGATCATGTAATTCTTCTGGAATGTTTAGCCCTTGGAGTAAAACAGCTGCTTCAGGTTCTGCTTCCCAACCGTCAAGTTCAGCAAATTCGCCTTCTAGTTCTGCGGCACGAATCCCATCTTCATCTGAAAAATCTTCTTTCATATAGATAGCATCTTTTTCTTTCATTACTTCGTAAAGACGTTTATGTCCCATAATTACAGTTTCTAAAACAGTGTAGTCTTCGTAGTCAAAGTGATTTTGTTTCAGCGTTGCTAGTCGCTCATTAGGACCCATTGAAACCACGCCAGTTGTCGGTTGAATCTCACCTGATAAAATTTTAAGAAACGTTGATTTTCCTGCACCGTTTGCGCCGATTAAGCCGTAACAGTTGCCAGGAGTAAATTTAATATTCACTTCTTCAAAAAGTTTACGATCTGGAAATTGTAAACTTACATCATTAACAGTAATCAATTGTTTTCCTCGCTTTTAATATATTCTTGAACCTCTCTGCATTATATCGGCTACAGAACCTTTTTTCAAGGAGTTTCAATCTTTTTACAGAAACGAATAAAAAGGTGGGTTTTTTATAGAAAAAAAGGCGTTATTTTAAAATGTTTCATGTGAAACAGAAAATTTTTTCATGAAAGGGTTTTTAGTGTATTTTTTTAATGATACACTGTATCATGTAAATTAATTAGTGTATCGATTAAAGGAGCCATCAAAAATGAAGCGGATTGAAAAAATCTATCAATATGTTAAAGAGCAAACGAAGAATTTAACACCAATGACCTTAACAAGTGATGCGGGAGTCACGACACAAGAAATTTCAGAACGTTTAAACATTCAGAGGACCAATGCTAGTAAAGATTTGAATCAACTCGTTCGTGAAGGGCGCTTGAAAAAATTATCTGGTCGACCAGTAAAATATGTCGCGCAGGTGGCGTTTCAGCATCGACCATTAACCAAGCCAGTTAAAAGTTATCGGGAAAAATCAATGGATCACTCCACAAAAACTTTTATCGAACCATTGGTTGAACCAGTAGTCACGACAAGTAAAACCCCAGAAGTTGAAGATATTTTCAAAAAAATTATCGGTTCAGCTGGAAGCATGAAAACGCCGGTGGAACAAGCCAAAGCAGCGATTTTATATCCGCCAAAAGGCTTGAATTGTTTAATTACTGGACCAACAGGTTCTGGGAAAACTTATTTTGCTCATGCCATGTTTCAATTTGCGAAGCTGAACCAAATTGTGGCCAAAGAAAAAGAGTTTGTGGTGTTTAACTGTGCAGACTATGCGCATAATCCAGAACTTTTGATGTCGCATTTATTTGGGTATGTAGAAGGGGCCTTCACAGGCGCTACGAAAGCGAAAGAAGGGATTATTGATGAAGCAGATGGCAGCATTCTGTTTTTAGATGAAGTACATCGGTTACCACCCGAAGGACAAGAAATGATTTTTTATTTTATGGATCACGGCGTGTACGCGCGTTTAGGTGAAACAGTGAAATCACATCATGCGGATGTTCGGATTATTTGTGCTACGACGGAGAATCCTACTTCTTCTTTATTGAATACTTTTGTGCGACGCATTCCGATTATCATTCAATTACCGAACTTTAGTGACCGTCCTGCGAAAGAAAAAATTGACCTCCTAAAAGTGATGGTTTCAATGGAAGCAGCGCGGATTCAACGGCGAATCTCTTTGTCAGAAGATGTGGTCAAAGCGTTAATCGGAAGTGTTTCTTATGGAAATGTCGGTCAGCTAAAATCGAATGTGCAACTTGTGACTGCGCGAGGGTTCCTTAATCAGATGGAACAAGAGGAATTAATGATTACGATGGACGAATTAACGGACAATATTAAAGAAGGCATTATGCAACTTGCCAGTAATCGAGAAGTATTGTCGGAGTTATCGAAATATCTGGAACCGCAATTAGTGGTATCACCAAATGAATCTTTAGTAGCTATTCAGTCAGATGCCTATGAATTGCCTTACAATCTATATGAGATTATTGGAGATAAAGCGGCTCTCTTAAAAGCAGACGGCTTGGACCAAGAACTAATTAATAATTTTATTACAACGGATATCAATGTTCATTTAAAATCTTTCTACAAAGATTATGGATTCACCTTTGATACAGAAAATAAATTGGCTGAAATTGTTGACCAACGAATTATTGATGTCACTAAGAAAATTTATAATTTTGCAGCGAAGCGGTTATCGTATTCGTTTCAACCCAACTTTATTTATGCAATGAGTTTACACATTAGTTCTTTCTTGAAACGCATCCAATTAGGCAAAGATCCTAAGCATCCTTTAAATGAAAGTATTCGAAATATGGTTTTAGATTATCCAACAGAGTTTGAAATAGCGAAAGAAATTAAAAATATTATTGAAAGTAGTTATCAGATGGAGATTCCTGAATCTGAAAGTTACTATTTAGCTGTTTTGCTCATTTCTTTAAGAGAAAATCCTGAGGCTGGCCGGATTGGCATTGTCGTGGCTGCGCACGGAAATAGTACCGCTAGCAGTATGGTACAAGTGGTTTCTCAATTGTTAAATGTTGATAATTTGAAGGCTGTGGATATGCCGTTAGATATGCCACCGAAAGAAGCTTTGCGTAAAATCGTTGAAGCAGTTGGTGAAGTGAATGAAGAGAATGGCGTACTATTATTGGTGGATATGGGTTCATTAAGTACGTTTTCAGAAGAAATTGTACGCCAGACAGGCATTGATGTGCGGACAGTAGACATGGTGACCACGCCAATTGTGCTTGAAGCGGCCCGCAAAACCGCATTAATTGATACACAATTGGAAACACTTCACGAGTCCTTAAAAAACTTTCATGGCTATGCCGATATTCGCCAAAGTGAAACGAAACAAATCATTGAAAATTGGAAAACAAGAGCAATTATTGCTATCTGCGCTTCTGGAGAAGGAACTGCGCGCCGAATGAAAGAGCTTATTGAGGAAGCTGTCTTGCCACAAATAGACTGGCATTTAGAAGTGATTCCTTTGTCCATTGTAAATATGAAAGAAGTCTTGCCTAAAATTCAAGAAGACTATGAAATTATTGCGACAACTGGGATTACCAATCCCAAAATTGGAGTACCTTATATTTCCATGGAAAATTTCTTTTCCGGTGAAGCAGAAAAAATTATTCAGCAATTACTAGCAGAGCGGAAAGAAGAAGTAATGAATAAGCCGTTGGACGAAGCGGCAGCAAAAGAAATTTGTCTCAAATATATGGAGCAAAGTTTCACTTTTATTAATGGAAAAAAAATCATTGATCTGTTGTGGTCATTCGCTAAAAATATCCAAACCCAATTAGCGATGCCAGAAGAGTACACATTTTACATCAATTTGATTATGCACACATCGGGCATGTTGGAGCGTATTTTACGGAATGATACACTGACGGTTTCAGAAAAGGAACTTGGTCAATTGGTTCAAGAGCCAATTTATCCAGTGATTGTGGCCTCAATTGAGACTATGGAAGAAGCTCTTAATATGGATGTTCCAGCAGAAGAAATTTATTTTATCGCACAGTTAGTCAAAAATGCCCAGTGTATCGAAGATAAAATCACCGAAATTGATACACTAGATTAATACAGAAAAATAGATACACTATTTATTAGTGTATCTATTTTTTGATTTTCTTAAAAAAACCTATAATTTTCTAGGTTTCGAACCGATACACTAAAGTTGGCACGAAACTTGCTTATAATAAGGTGTCCCTTTTTACCTAAAATTTTTAAGTAAAAAGACAAAGGTCCTAACCTTTAAAAATGAATTTAAAGGAGCATTCCCGATGGTAATGGATATTCGTTTAGCTCGAATTGATGATCGATTAATTCATGGCCAAGTAGCAACTGTTTGGGCAAAATTGACGAACATTAATCGCATTTTAGTGGTTAGTGATTCCGTTGCTCATGACAATTTGAGAAAAGCCTTGTTGGTTCAAGCTGCTCCACCTGGTGTCAAAGTAAATGTCATCACTGTTCAAAAAATGATTGATGTTTACCCTGATCCTCGTTTTGATTCGTTTCGAGCCATGTTGTTATTCACTAATCCTTTGGACGTGAAACGAGTGGTCGAAGGCGGTGTACAACTAACTTCTGTGAATATTGGCGGAATGAGTTTCAGCACAGGCAAGCGAATGATTACGAATGCAGTTGCAGTGGATGCCAACGATTTAAAAGCATTTCTGTTTTTAAATGAACAAGGTATTGAATTGGAAATTCGAAAAGTCGCAGCAGACAGCCAAGTGAATTTGATGGATTTACTGAAAAAAGAGCGTAGCAAAGAAAATAACGCCAGCTGACGTTTATTTTTACAGACGAAAGACATTGAAAGGATGTGGTGGCCTAGGACCAACATCATTGCTTCATGAACTGTATTGATAAAGGCAAGTGCTGATGTTGAAAAAAATCAAGAACTATTGAAATTTTTTCATTTATTTTTGTCAGAATCTGATTTATCTGATTTTTTTCAAAAAGTGAAAGCGTTTAGCAGTACAACCATGAAAAAAAACATCAATTATACAGGAGGTATAAAAATGGTAGGAATTATCCTAGCAAGTCACGGTGAATTTGCTGAAGGGATCTTGCAATCTGGTGCAATGATCTTTGGCGAACAAGAAAATGTAAAAGCAGTTACGTTAATGCCTAGCGAAGGTCCCGATGATGTAAAAGCAAAAATGCAAGAAGCCATTGCATCGTTTGACAATCAAGACGAAGTACTATTTTTAGTTGACCTATGGGGAGGAACACCATTTAACCAAGCGAACTCATTGTTAGAAGATCATAAAGACAAATGGGCAATCGTTGCAGGTATGAATTTACCAATGGTTATTGAAGCATATGCTTCTCGTTTCTCTATGGAATCAGCACAAGAAATTGCGACACACATTCTTGAAACAGCAAAAGATGGTGTCAAAGTTAAACCAGAAGAGTTACAACCAGCAGAAGCACCAAAAGCTGCTGCGACAGAAGATGCACAGCCAAAAGGTTCGTTACCACCAGGTACAGTTGTTGGCGATGGCAAAATTAAATTTGTGCTAGCACGTATTGATTCACGTTTATTACATGGTCAAGTAGCAACAGCTTGGACAAAAGCAACACAACCAAACAGAATTATTGTTGTTTCTGATGCCGTTGCAAAAGATGACTTACGTAAGAAATTAATCGAACAAGCAGCTCCTCCAGGAGTAAAAGCCAATGTTATTCCAATCAGTAAAATGATTGAAGTAGCGAAAGATCCACGTTTTGGCAATACAAAAGCATTATTATTATTTGAAAATCCTGAAGACGTCTTAAAAGTGGTTGAAGGCGGCGTAGAAATCCCAGAAGTAAACGTTGGTTCAATGGCTCACTCTGTTGGAAAAGTCGTTGTAAGCAAAGTATTATCAATGGGTCAAGAAGACGTTGATACGTTTGATGAATTAAAAGCCAAAGGCATCAAATTTGATGTGCGTAAAGTGCCAAATGATTCAAAAGCGAATATGGACGAAATTTTGAAAAAAGCAAAAAATGAGTTAGCAAACGCGTAACTCGCCAAATACAAATCAAAATAGGAGGCTTATCATGTCTGTTATATCAATTATTTTAGTTTTACTCGTTGCCTTTCTAGCTGGTATGGAAGGGATTTTGGATGAGTTCCAATTCCACCAACCGTTAGTAGCATGTACATTAATCGGATTAGTTACTGGTAATTTAGAAGCCGGAATTGTTTTAGGTGGTACTTTACAAATGATCGCGTTAGGTTGGGCGAACATCGGGGCTGCCGTTGCACCGGATGCCGCTTTAGCATCTGTTGCCTCAGCAATTATTTTAGTTTTAGGTGGCCAAGGTGTTAAAGGTGTTCCTTCAGCGATTGCCATCGCAGTTCCTTTAGCGGTTGCAGGTTTGTTCTTAACAATGATCGTTCGGACAGTTGCGGTTCCAATCGTTCACATGATGGACGCGGCTGCTGAAAAAGGCAACATTAAACAAGTTGAAATGTTACACATTTTCGCTGTATGTTTACAAGGTATTCGTATTGCGATTCCAGCAGGTGCTTTACTATTCATTCCTGCTGACACTGTTCGTAATTTCTTAGAATCAATGCCAGCTTGGTTAACTGATGGTATGGCTATCGGTGGTGGTATGGTCGTTGCCGTAGGTTATGCATTAGTAATCAACATGATGGCAACAAAAGAAGTATGGCCATTCTTCATTATCGGTTTCGTAGTCGCAGCGATTTCTCAATTAACATTAATCGCATTAGGTGCTTTAGGTGTCGCTTTAGCTCTTATTTACTTGAACTTATCTAAAATGGGCGGTTCTTCTAACTCAAATGGCGGAGGCAACTCTGGCGACCCATTAGGCGATATTTTAAACGACTACTAATTCTGAAGGAGGAGCAAAGAAAATGGCAGAAAAAATTCAATTAACTAAAAAAGATCGTTTAGCTGTAGCTTGGCGTTCAACATTTATCCAAGGTTCTTGGAACTATGAACGTATGCAAAACGGCGGCTGGGCATTCTCAATGATTCCAGCAATCAAAAAATTATATAAAACGAAAGAAGAACGTTCAGCGGCGTTAAAACGTCACTTAGAGTTCTTTAATACACACCCATACATTGCCTCACCAATTCTTGGTGTAACATTAGCTTTGGAAGAAGAACGTGCCAATGGCGCACCAGTTGATGACGTAGCGATTCAAGGGGTTAAAGTTGGGATGATGGGTCCTTTAGCCGGTGTCGGTGACCCAGTTTTCTGGTTTACTGTTCGTCCAATGTTAGGCGCTTTAGGTGCTTCCTTAGCAATGGGTGGTAACATCTTAGGCCCAATCTTATTCTTCGTTGCTTGGAACTTAATTCGTTGGTCATTCATGTGGTATACACAAGAGTTTGGTTACAAAGCAGGTTCTAAAATTACTGATGACCTTTCAGGTGGTTTACTACAAGATATTACAAAAGGTGCTTCTATTTTAGGGATGTTCGTACTGGCCGCATTAGTTCAACGTTGGGTATCGATTAAGTTCTTACCAATTGTTTCACAAGTTAAGTTAGACAAAGGTGCTTATATCGAGTGGGATAAACTTCCTGCTGGCGGTGAAGGAATGCATAAAGCCTTTGAACAAGTGAACCAAGGCTTGGCGCTTTCACCAACGAAAGTTACTACTTTACAAGATAACTTAGATCAATTGATTCCAGGTCTAGCACCATTACTACTTACATTCTTATGTATGTGGTTATTGAAGAAAAAAGTTAGCCCAATCGTTATCATTCTTGGTTTATTCGTAGTCGGCGTTGTCGGCCACTTAATCGGCTTATTATAAGAATGACGAGGTCGGGACAGCACCGTTTAGCTCCGAGAAATAAGAAGAAATTTTCGAAAATTGCTCTTTAATTTTTGGAGAATTTCGGCTTATTTCCGAAGGAGCTGGTTCTGTTTCCGCCGTTTATCAGTTTTTGATTCTGGAACAAAAAAAGCGGAAGAGAAGTCGAGAAACTTTTCTTCCGCTTTTTTAAACAAAGATGTAATTTTGTTTGTTTCGATCAGGAAAGAAACGTATAATAAAGAGGAATTAGTCGAATGAAATGGAGCAGATAACATGGTACAATCATTAAACACAAAAGTTGATTTAGTTATAGATGCGACGGCATTTACAGGATTAACAGATTATGGACAAATTATGATAGGTGACCGCGGGTTTGAATTTTACCATGCCAAAGATCCACGTAAGTTTATCCAAATTCCGTGGGAAGAAGTCGATTACGTGTTGGCTTCAGTAATGTTCAAAGGAAAATGGATTCCTCGTTATGCGATTCAAACCAAGAAAAATGGGACGTATACGTTTGCTTCAAAAGAGCCGAAGCGAGTGTTACGAGCTATTCGTGAATATGTTGATCCAGATCACATGGTCCAATCTTTGAGTTTCTTTGATGTCATAAAAAGAGGGATCCTCTCGATTGGGAAAAAGAAAAAATAATTTATAACTGTTACTTTTTTATAAACTAGATGAAAAAGTAGCGGTTTTTTTGTGGGATAAATTGACGGAAAGCAATGGTGATGTTACTTTTATTTATACAAAAATGTCTGAATTTTATACAAAAAAAGATAATTAATGTTTTTTTGTTTTTTTAAATATGTTTATTGTAAGAGTAGTTTTTATAAAATATAAAAAATATTTGACAACATATAAAATAGTAGTAACATAATAAGTGTAATAAATTATTTTATAGAGGAGTGAGTGTCATGGAACAACGACAACATCATGGAATAGACTGGGGTTCATTAGTATTAGGAATTCTATTTGTTCTGACTGCATTAATTTCCTTCCAAAATCCTGCCGGTAATTTAATTGCCATTGTGATGGTTTTTGCGATTTTTGCTATTATTAAAGGGATTTTCGAAATTTTTGTACGTAATCGTATGAAAGAATTGCTAGGCTACAAAGCTTATGCACCAATCATCTTAGGGATTATTGATATCCTAATTGGTGTTTACTTATTGTTTAACTTAAATATTGGTGTCGCTGTGTTACCATTTGTTTTTGCAATTTGGTTTTTATTCGACTCAATTTTCGGCTTATTTACTTTAGATTTTGCTAAACGAGTAAGCACAGGTTACTTCTGGTTCACATTAATTGTTGACGTTTTAGGGATTATCTTAGGTGTAATGTTATTATTTAATCCATTGTCTTCAGCATTAACTTTAAGCTTCTTAGTTGGCTTTTACTTTATGATGTTTGGTATTAGCAATATTGTATATGCTTTTAGATAAAAGAAGTAAAAAAACAGGTTTTCCGAAAAGGAAAACCTGTTTTTTTTTAATAACGACGGTGGCAGTTACCATTATTTCCCGAAATTGTTCGAACAAGCCACACGATAATCGCTACGGGAACTAAAATTTTTACTGCTAGCCACAATAAGCTTCCCACGATACCGACAACGGCACTAAAGAGTGAACCGACAACTAAAAATAAAAGGACCACTAAAAGAATATTTATAAACATTGGTCGTTGATTATTCATACGTACTACCTCCAAATTTTTCCTGTTTTCTATATACAGAGTATAGCAAGAATGCGCAACAAGCACCTCCATCGGAAGGCTGATTTTTTTCTCTGGCGAATGATGGAGCCGCTGTTGGTTATTTTGGACTTTCTGATTGAAATAATCAGAATATTCTGGTGTATAATTATAAAAAAGGATTTAAAGTGAGGGATTGGATGACGACTGAGGGATTAATCGCTTTGTTAGAAAAGAAACGAAATGATTTAAGTAAAATTGAAAATCAAGTACTGGATTATATTTTGACGCATATGACGGAAATTAGTTCACAAACCATTTATGAGGTGGCGCAGGCGTTGTTTGTTTCAACAGCCACTATTTCTCGGACAGCCAAACACTTAGGTTATCGAGGCTTCCAAGAATTAAAATATGCGATCGTCCAATCGGTGCAGAGCGAGAGCACAGAAAGCGATAGTCGTAGTTTTCAAGCCATTACGCAACAATTGATCGCCAACGTGCAAGATAGTTTTCAACAGATGGATGAAGCCAAAGTCGCGGAAATGCTAAAAATGATTGAGTGCGCGAATACGATTGAAGTGTTCGGTGTTGGTGGCAGTTTTCCTATTTGTACTGATTTTGCACGAAAGCTAACATTTTTAGGAAAAAAAGCCTATGCACGATCTGATTGGGATGAACAAGCGGCAGCAGTTAAGAATCTGGATGGACAGGATTTAGCCATTTTTGTCAGTTATACAGGAGAAACTAAGGGGATTTTAGCGTATGCACGTGTAGCGCAGGAACAGCAAGTGCCGATGATTAGTTTGATTTCGACTAAAGGAAGCACCTTGGAAAAATTGTCGACGACGACGTTATTTGCCAAAGGGACGACACGTTATCATCAGCGCGTGGATTTAAGTTCAAGAATTGCTGTCATTTGTTTGTTCGATACGGTTTTATTAATGTACGCAGAGGCAAAGCAGCCGCGGTAATTTTATGCAACACCATACTAAATGATGTAAGGGGATACAGAAAAAGTGTAGCCTCTTTTTTCTTTGTTTTGGGCTAGTTATAATGAGGGCAATGAATGTAAACGCAATCATTTTTAGTTTTGTAAAGAATGAATGGAGGAGTTAAGAAATGGCAGTAAAGAAAAAGAAAGCGACTTTCTGGGAGTTTTTCCAAGGATTAGGCAAAACGTTTATGTTACCAGTGGCTTTATTAGCTTTTATGGGGATTTTGTTGGGATTAGGAAGTTCTTTTTCCAGTGAATCTATGATTGAAACGATCCCATTTTTAGGAAAGCCCGCAGTAAAAATTATTTTCCAATTTATGTCGACAATTGGTGGTTTTGCGTTTGCCTATTTACCTGTCATGTTTGCAATGGCCATTCCGTTGGGGTTAGTTCGGAAAGAAAAAGGAATTGCTGCGTTTTCAGGTTTCGTAGGCTATACGGTGATGAATTTAGCGATTAATTTCTATTTAGTGCAGACGAATCGCCTCGTGGATCCTGAACAGTTGCGGGAAGCTGGCCAAGGAATGGTTTTTGGGATTCAAACGATTGAAATGGGCGTTCTCGGTGGAATTATCGCGGGGCTTATTGTCTATAAGTTGCATAATCGATTTTATACGGTGCAACTACCAGATAGTTTTGCCTTCTTTTCTGGCGCACGGTTTGTGCCAATTATTACTTCATTAGTGATGGCCTTCGTGGGCTTAGTCATTCCGTTAGTTTGGCCACTTTTCGCGCTAATGATTATGGCGATTGGCCAACTTATCCAACGTTCTGGTATTTTTGGGCCTTTTCTGTTTGGGTCAGGGGAACGTCTACTGTTGCCGTTTGGGTTGCATCATATTTTGGTTTCCATGATTCGTTTTACTGAAGCAGGGGGTTCAGCGGTGGTGGCTGGCAAAGAAGTGTTTGGTGCGTTAAATATTTTCTATGCAGAATTGCAAAATAATTTACCGATTTCACCAAGCGCAACAGCTTTCTTGTCACAAGGGAAAATGCCGACCTTTATTTTTGGCTTACCAGCGGCGGCGCTTGCGATGTATCATACTGCAGCTCCGGCGAATCGACATAAGATTAAAGGCTTACTCCTTTCAGGTGTAATTGCTACGGCTATCACTGGCATTACAGAACCAATTGAATTTTTATTCTTATTTATTAGTCCATTATTATGGCTGTTTCATGTCATTATGACTGGTCTAGGTTTCATGGTAATGGCTTTATTGGGTGTTGTGATTGGAAACACTGATGGCGGGCTACTGGACTTTGTTATTTTTGGCTTGTTACAAGGAACTTATACAAAATGGTGGTGGGTTCTCATTGTCGGCGCTATCTGGTTTGTTGTTTATTATTTCGTCTTTAAAACAGTCATTGTAACCTTTGATTTAAAAACACCTGGACGAGACAAGGTCTTAGATGAGACTGAATATACCGATCAAGAAGTTCAATATAAGAAAACGGGTGGCTATGATGCGCCTGGGATTTTAGCGGCTTTGGGTGGGCAAGAGAATATTCAAGCTATTGATAATTGCATTACGCGTTTACGTTTAGTGTTAGCAGATGCTAATAAAGTAGATGATGACAAATTAAAGCAATTAGGGGCTTTAGGCGTCGTGCATTTAGATGCGCAGAATGTGCAAGTGATTATCGGAACCAAAGTGACAACGGTCCGTAATCAATTAGAGATGATTTTAGGTTAGAAAAAAGACAGAAGGTGAAGAGTGTGTCGTTTGATAAAGCAATTGATCGACGAGGAACGTATTGTACACAGTGGGATTTTGTAGAAGATCGATTTGGGGAAGCGGACTTGCTTCCCTTCACTATTTCCGATACGGATTTTGCTGTGCCAGAGGCAGTTCTGGCAACATTACAGGAGCGTTTGAAACATCCCGTATTTGGCTATACGAGGTGGAACCATCCACAATTAAAAGAAGCAATTCAAACGTGGTACCAGACAAGATTCCAGACGAAGATTGAAGAACACTGGATTATGTATACCCCGACCGTTATCTATGGGATTTCTGCGTTGATCCAATTATTAACTAATGAAGGGGAGGGCATTATTTTACAAACACCTGCGTATGATGCATTTTTTAAAGTTATTCAGGAAAATAAGCGGCAAGTAGTGGCAAATGAACTGCTTTATCAAGAGAAGCGCTACAGCATTGATTTTATTGATTTAGAAAAAAAACTAGCGCAACCAGAAAATCGCTGTTTGCTTTTATGTTCTCCGCATAATCCAACAGGACGTGTTTGGGAGCAATGGGAATTAGAGCGAATGGTTTCATTGTGCCAACAGTATGATGTGTTTTTACTTTCTGATGAAATTCATATGGATATCGTTAATAAAGGCCAAGTTCATCGACCAATTACGCAATTTGGTTATAAAAAATCTGCCATTATTACCAGTGGCACGAAAACCTTTAATTTTCCAGGGCTGATTTTTGCTTACGCCCTAATTCCAGATAACGAATTACGTGACGCTTTTCAGCTCAAATTAAAAAATGCCGATGGTTTATCATCAACAAGTATTTTGGGAATGCTAGCAACCATGACGGCCTATCAAAAATGTGGTACTTGGGTTGACGAGTTGAATGATTATTTAGCGGAGAACCAACGTTACGTGAAAGATTTTTTACAGACATATTTGCCAAAAATTAAAGTGACGGAGCTGGAAGCCACTTACTTAATGTGGTTGGACGTCTCAGCGGCAGTTCCAGATGTGGCCCGCTTACAAGAGGCTTTAGTTTCTGTGGGGAAAGTCGCCATTATGGACGGCTCAATTTATGGCGGTAATGGACAGCGATTTTTACGGTTAAATATTGGCTGTTCGCAAGCAAAACTACACGAGGGACTTGAAAGGATGCGCCAATGTTTTGAAGCTGTTTTACAAAAGGATGGCACAACATCAGCGCTTGGGAATAATTGAGAAAAGATAGCATTCCGAAAATGGTTGCAGTACAATGGAAAAATAGAAACAAATAAAATAACAAAAAGTAACAACTTGTCATTTACTGGGGGAAAAGAAATGAGAACAATTAAAACAAAGCAAGCACCACAAGCAATTGGGCCATATTCACAAGCAAAAATTGTGAATGGTTTATTGATTACTTCTGGTCAGATTCCACTGGATCCTGAAACAGGCAAGGTGGTTGGTACAACGATTAAAGAACAAACCAATCAAGTACTGAAAAATATTCAAGGGATTTTAATAGAAGCTGGTAGTGATTTTGCTCATGTAGTCAAAACGACATGCTATTTACAAAATATGGCGGATTTCACGGCATTCAATGAAGTCTATGCTGAGTATTTTAGTGCGGAATATCCTGCACGCACAACGATTGAAATCTCTAAATTACCGATGGATGTGTTGGTGGAGATTGAGATTATCGCAGAAGTAGTGGCGTAAAAAATACAGTTAAAAGAGTGAGAAAAAATCGTCTTAGATTTTTTTTCACTCTTTTTTTTCAATAAAACAATACGATTCAGCCAAAATGTCTAGCCGTGCTGGAAAATTTTCAGCAAATAGGCTACCATGGAAGAAAATCGATAAAACGAAAGTTAAATGAATAGAAAAGAGATATGAAAGAGGCTATGATGAAAAAAAATATTAGCCAACTAACGCAGTGGTTGAAAGAACACAGTTTATTATTGAAACTAATTTTTCTTGGTTCTGTATTAGTTTTCGTGGCTAACCAAGTGACACATATCGCTCAAGGCATGACCTGGGCGGATATTTTTTCCACGATGGAACAACAAAGTACGGGACGTTTAATTGGTATGGTCTTGGCAGGACTGTTAGGGGTTATTCCAATGCTCCTTTATGACTATGTAGTCGTTAAATTATTGGAAAAAGAAGGTAAGCCACCAATGAAACGAATGGATTGGTTAACTTCGGCTTGGGTCACTAATACCATTAATAACTTAGCGGGTTTTGGCGGCGTGGTTGGGGCAACGCTACGGATTAATTTTTACGGAAAAGATGTACCGCGGGGCAAGGTTGTAGCAACGGTCTCAAAAGTTGCTCTGTTCTTGATTTCAGGGTTATCTATTTTATCTTTTGTGGCGTTTGTTGATTTATTTTTTATTCGAACCCAAAATGTTTTTCGTGAATATTGGGTTTGGTTATTATTGGGCAGCCTGATTGCGCCCGCGCTCTGGTTTTTCACGTATTTAAAACGGCGAACATTGTTTAAAACATTTTTTCCAAAAGCGGTGCTCCTTTTATTCGGCGCTTCATTAGGTCAATGGCTAGGTGGGATGTTTGCTTTCTTGATGATAGGTCGCTTGATGCAGGTGCCAGTTTCGATGGTTTCTGTTTACCCAATGTTTGTTATCGCTACGTTGATTGGGATGTTAACTATGGTTCCTGGTGGTATGGGAACGTTTGATGTCTTAATGATTTTGGGCTTATCACAATTAGGGATTGATCGATCACAAGCGGTCGTCTGGTTGTTGTATTATCGTTTGTTCTATTATGTGACGCCTTTTATGACAGGAGTTATTTTGTTCTTGCAACAAGCAGGCATGAAAGTTAATCAATTTTTTGATAATTTACCTCGGTTATTTTCACAAAAAGTGGCGCATTTTATTTTGGTGGCGGCGTTATATTTTGCAGGAATTATGATGGTTCTATTATCGACTGTGACGAATTTGTCGAATGTCAGTCGTTTATTCCAAGTGTTACTTCCCTTTTCTTTTAATTTTTTAGATCAAACATTGAATTTATTTGTAGGATTCTTGTTATTAGGTTTAGCTCGAGGCATTTCTATGAAAGTGAAAAAAGCTTATTGGCCTACAATTATTTTACTAGGATTTTGTATTGTAAATACGGTGGCACGAACGACTTCGTGGCAGTTAATTGCTGTTTATGCCGTTATTTTATTGGCGGTTATTTTGGCTCGTAAAGAATTTTATCGTGAAAAGTTTGTTTATTCATGGGGCGCTTTAACGGTAGATAGTATTTTGTTTGGCTGCTTGTTTATCGGTTATGCGGTTGCTGGCTATTACGCCGCACGACCAGCTGGTGGCAATCAAGTTATCAATCACTTTTTGTTGTTTCCGTCAGATGATGTTTGGTTTAACGGATTGATTGGTTTAAGTATTTCCTTGATTGGTTTATTCTTTTTGTATCAATATTTAGCCGAAACAACTGTTACTTTAGGTGAGGGGTTTGAAGAAGCGCGGTTGACACGCTTTTTGGAAAAATTTGGTGGCAACGAAGGCAGTCAATTTTTGTATTTAAAGGATTATGGTCATTTTTACTACCAAGAAGAAGGCGAAGATCAAGTACTTTTTGGGTTTCAAATGAAGTTTAATAAATGCTTTGTCTTGGCGGATCCAATTGGGCACCGAGAGAAATGGACAGCGGCGACACTGGCGTTTATGGATCAAGCTGATTTGTTAGGTTATCAATTAGTTTTTTATCGTATCTCGGAAGAATATGTTATGAATCTTCACGATTGCGGCTTTGAATTTATGAAAGTTGGGGAAGAAGGCTTGATTCAATTTGATGAGCCGTCAACAGTGAATCAAACAGCCTGGACGGAAACAGTGACTGAAAAAATAGCAGCAGAAGCAGCGGATTTTCAGTTTGAATTTTATCCCGAAACGATTAGTGATGCCTTATATCAAGAGTTAGAACGAGTTTCTGCGGACTGGTCACGGAATCAAAAAGAGCGCTACTTTATTGGTGGACGGTTGGATCCCGAGTACTTGAAATGCAGTAGTGTGGGCTTGGTGAGACAGAAACAAACGGTCATCGGTTTTATTACGGGAAAAGAAATGGAAAAAGGCAAAAGTATTTCGTATGATTTGTTACGTATTCGTTCAGAAGCACCTGCTTTTACTAGAGAATATTTGTTCACTCATTTTATTGAAACCTATCAACAGCAGGGCTATCAATTAATTGATATTGGGATGGCGCCGTTGGCTAACGTAGGGGAGAGCAAGTACTCTTTTTTAAAAGAACGCTTTGTTAATATTTTTTACAAGTATAGTTATCAAATTTATGCGTTTCAAGATACACGCAAGCGCAAAGAACAATATGTCACTAGTTGGCAACCACGTTATTTTGCTTATCCTAAGCGGACCAGTGTACTCTTTGCTTTTGTGCAACTTTCCTTGTTGATTACGAAAGGAAGACATCAAAGTGTTTCGCTTGTGGAAGAAGCAATGACTGAAATTTAAAAAAATCACGCGATGACTTAGCCATCGCGTGATTTTTTATTTGTCTTCTTTTTTACGGTTTCGTCTAGCAGGAATCAAGGTTACGTATGCAACGAAACCACCAGTACATAGAACGAATAACACGATGCCAGGAATCAATCCTTCTGGTAAATAAGAGAACTGAATAGTATGGGTTCCAGCGCTGACAGGAACGCTTAGAAAGGCATCTTTAAAGGCTTTTGGGGTAACTTTTTTGCCGTCAATTTTGACACGCCAACCTTTGTCATAAGGAATTGTAGTGACGAGTACTTGATCTTTGTCGGCGGTAAAGGTACCTGAAGCAGAGCGTTTGCCAGTGGTTAAATCAACGCCTTTTTCTTGCACGGCGGAAATGGCTTTTTCAAATGCATTGGTATTTAAGCCAACCACTTGCGGCTGAACAAAACTTACTGCTTTGGTTCCATAAAAACTTACTTTGAAGTTAACAGTTGTATCTTTGGGATAGTAGCCTAAATTATAATATTGGCCAGTAATGCCAATTTGTGATTGCTGACTTGAGCCGTTCACGGTGACCGTCGCAGTGGAACTTTCCAATTGAGCAAAATCCGTTGGGAATAAACTCAAATAAGCTTGCGTATTGGCGGGCACATTGACTGTATAAGAAATCTCTTTGGCTACGTTATGTTGTTTCTCCGTAAAAGTTACGCCAGCTGTATTTTGCGTAATTGTCACGTTATTTTGAAGCGTCATCGTTGGTTGATAAAAGGTAAAATACCGTTCATTGGTATTGGCTAGAGCATTTAGTAAATTTGTTTGACTACCTAAATTATCATTGAGAGGTTGCCGGACATTGTAAATCTCTTTGTCTGCTAAAAATCCTAACGGCAAAGCATTTTCGTTACGATAAAGCTGATATTTACCAGCAGCTGCTTGTCGCTCAAAGCCGAATTTCATTGGATTGTTTTCAGCAATATTGTATTTAATGCCCATCAAAGCATCCATTAACAAGGTATTATTTTGGTAACGAATATTTAAATTCGTGCCTCGTGAGCGGAAACCTAAGGCGTTTAGGTATGTTGAAGAATGTCGGTTCCGCACGGAAGAAAACATGCTAATGCCACTGTAGCCATAGTTAATGCCGTCATTGGCCGAAACACCATTTAAATTTTCCAAGCGGTAAAAGGTATCATTTTCTTTTTTTGTCTGATCGACTAGATTTTTTAGGTCAGGATAAGGTTCAGAATACAAGCTACGTGATGCGTAGTTCCAATCATCTAAAATACCAGTGACCATCGCCCGTGTGTTAATGATTGCTTCACCAGAAACGAGCAGCAATAACAAAATCACTAAGTATTGCATAGGCGCTTTTTTCAATTGATAAAAAGCAATTCCGAAAAAGTATAATAGTAAAAAAGTTGCTGTTAATACGAAAGAGGTTAAAGTCACATACGTATAACTAGTAGCACCTTTTGTGCCCATTGCAAGAGCAAAAATTGCTAAAAGAATCAAAATCAAGCCGCTTAAGACGCCGAGATCATCCTTTTCAAATTTCTCCCAACCATAACCTGCAAGCAAAATAACTAAGAATGAAAAGAGGAAACTATAGCGGAAAAGAAACATGTTCGGCGCATGCATACCGTGCCAGAATAAATTTAAGGGCGTGATGTAAAAGCTAGCAATCAATAGGACAAACAAACTGCCAAAAAGTAGTTTGTTTTTCAATGGAACTTCTTTCGTAACGAAATAGAAGAGACAAAAAACCAAAGGCAACAACCCAATGTAAATAAAAGGAATGGACCCATATTTGGTTGTATCGTAAACGCCAATCATATTTTTCATAATAATATCTAAAAAGGCAGTCGCTTCTGTTTTAAAGGTTGTAATTTCAGAAAGAGTTTCACCATTGGTTCGTAAATCTAAGACAGCAGGTAAGACCATAATCATGGATGCTCCACCAGCTAAAAGAGAAGTAGTAAAATACGCAACGATTCGAGATTTATATCGTTGCCAGTCTGTAAACGTTCGTGCAAAATAGTACAGGAAGGAAAACAACCCAATCATAAAGCCAAAATAATAATTTGTAATGAAAAGCAAGAAATAACTGACAAACAATAATGTCGGCTTTCGTTGGTCCATTAAACGATGAATTCCTAAAATTACGAGTGGCAGATAAATAAAGGCATCCAGCCACATAATTAATTCTGAATGGGCCACAATGAAGGACATTAGCGCATAAGACACACTTAAAGTCACATGGGACCATTTAGGAATCTTAAAGGTTTGTTTTGCCAAGAACCAAAAACTCAAGCCAGCACTCCCAATTTTCAACAACGTTAGGAAATAGAGCGCATCAGGCATGTTTTGATTGTTAAAGAAAAAGACGAGCGGCGTAAATAAGCCACCAAGATAATAGGAAATTAAGGACAAGTAGTTTAATCCCAAAGAAGCATTCCACGTATAGAAAAGACTTTGTTTTCCATGAAGAACATTGTTAAAGCTTGCGTGAAAGTTTGAAAATTGAGAAAAGGCATCGCTGGCTAAAACACTGCGACTACTTCCTGGATAAATCCCAATACTCAAATAGATAATTGCCATAATTAAAAATGGAATGAAGAAACTGGCTAACATATAAGGCCAGTTGTTTTTTAAAAACTGCCTACTTTTATTTTTCATAAATAACCTCACCTGATTTTTCGAAAGTACCTATAGTTTATCATACTCTTTATTTGATGTACCAATAGAAGAAAAACTTTAAAATTTTATTAGGATCCTAAGGGTGGAGTGAAGAAGAATTAGTAGTAAGAGATTGACATTCAAATGCTAAATCACCAGATTAAACAACGAATATTCTCCGAAAAATTGCTGAAAACACCTTGTGGATAACTTTGTGCATAACTCTGTTGAAAACCACAAAAGAGCTTTTTATCTCGGTTTATCCACAAGGATAAGTTTTCGAGTTGCTAAAAAAAATAGACGTAAGTTCAGAAGTCCTGCTTGCTAAAAGTAAAGGAACCCATAAAGTTGAAAGAAGATGAAAACGTTATTAAAACAACGTTTTCATCTTCTTTTTTCTAGAATTTACAAAGATTTAATGTCGAACAAATAAACACTGTGGAAAAGTTTTTTGGAAAAAATAAGAAATTTCATCCACAAAGTTTTCTGTGGAGAATTTAAAAATGCTTGTCAAGCTTTTTTTGAAAAAATGTGGATAACTTTTTAAAGACACGCTTTTTTCCATTTGCGAATTTGCGTTCGGAAACTAGTAAAAGGGGCAACGCTATTAATGTGAATCCATTTCCAAAGAGGCCATTGTGCTTTGGTGGTCGCCCAAGCCCGTTGTTGAGGTAAAAATAATTCATCTTCGGAAAGCGAGTCAATCCAATGAAGTAATTTTTCTAAGGTGTCTTGCAACGCAATCAGCTGACTTTCTAAACTCATTTGTCCATAGGTTTGATAAAATGATTGATAGAGAGCGCCCAGTTGATTCCATTTATAGCCTTCAGCTGGCGTTTGAACGGTCAGACCACGTTGTTCTTGTTCTTCCCAAGAAAGCAGCAAGTTGAGCCAGCCTAATTGATAGGCTAAGTTCTCTGAAGGTGTTTTAGCTACTATTTCAATTCGGTGATCTTTAAGTGTTTCAGGAATTTCTGCAAATTCAGCTAAATATTTTTGTGAAGCTATTTGAATGGCCTCAATCAAGGCTTCTTTTGATTCATAGGTTCGCATTCTTCGGCTAACGTCCTTTCTTGGTAGGATCTGCTTGTTTTTCATGAGTAATTTGAGTGACTAAACCAAAAGGATCTTTCACAATCGCATAAAATGTTGCAAATTCATTTTCAATTGGTTCTTGGATAATACAGGATTCGGGATGGCACGTGAGTTTTTCAAAAATTGTTTTGGCAGAGTGACGGCTGTCGACGGTTAAGCTGAGGGTCAATTGTTCTGTGGGCGTGGTATTCATTCCTGCAAACAAAGGATTATCAGCTAGTTGTAATTGAAAAGTGTCCATTTGTAAAATCGAGTGAGAAAGCCAGTGTTCTTCGCCAGCGGGAATGGTCAAAGAAGGATTTAAGCGCTCTTTAAATTCTTGATTAGTAATTTTAAAAAGAATATCACCAGCAAAGGCTTCTTGGTAAAACGTCAAGGCTTCCGTTGCTCGTCCATTTAAGACCATAAAAAGGGCAAATTGTGTGTTTTTCATTGTTTGAACCTCCTAAGATTGATAAGATAAGCATAACAACAAAAGGTGTCAAAAAGTGACACCGATGGAGGGAAAAATGAAAAAATCAGAACGTTTAAATCAGGAACTTTTTTTCTTGAGAACCCATCCTCAGTTTAATTTAAATCAGTTAATGAAAACTTTTGGGATTTCTAAAAGCACAGCTTTGCGGGATATTGAAGCTTTGGAAAATTTAGGCGTGCCGCTATATGTGGAGAATGGTCGTTATGGTGGCTATCGAGTTTTAAACAAACCGTTGTTGCCGCCGATTTATTTTAATGAAAACGAAGTGTTAGCGATCTTTTTTTCGTTACAATTACTGAAATTAGTCGCAGAGTCACCGTTTGGTCATTCCTATCAGCAGATTAAGCAAAAATTATTGCATTCTTTAGATGAACCAACCCAATTTAAAATCAGTCAAATGAGTAAGGTCGTCTATTACGAAGGAATTGAACAAGTAGAAGCACCAGGCAATTTAGAGCAGCTGTTTCATTGTATTTTGGCGCAACAAGTAATTCAGTTTAACTATACCAGATATGAAGCAACAACGAAAAAAATCTTACCAACCCGGTTAACTATTTTAGAAGGGTATTGGTATTGTTCAGGCTATGATGTGACTAAAAAGGCTTGGCGTACTTACCGCTGTGATTTTATGGAGGCTATTCAGCAGTTAAACCAAGCACTGGATTTTACGAATGAAGAATTGAAAGAATCGTATCGCCATCAACAAACGACGGCACGTACGATTCCATTTAAAGCAATCATTACAGAAAAAGGCAAAGAATTTTTTTATAAACATCGCTTTGACAATATTCAGTTGGAAGAAACGCCCACGGAGTGTTTTTTAGTTGGACAGATTCATCCAACAGAAACACAATTTTTAGCCAACTATTTTATGGGCTTTGGTGAAGAAGTGACAATTTTAGAGCCAGTCCAAGTGAAACAAGCATATGTAGAAAGTATAATGAGGATTCAAAAAAAATATCAAGAATAGATTGTGGAACTGTGAACAATTCCATGTGTAAAGATGCACATTGGGGAGGAGAAAGAAAAACCCTTGATTTTTAAATCAAGGGTTTTTCTTTCTAAGAACGTGCTTGCCCATTTCCATAAATAACATATTTTGTCGAAGTAAGCTCTGCTAGACCCATAGGTCCACGGGCATGTAATTTTTGCGTACTAATACCGATTTCGGCGCCAAATCCAAATTCAAAACCGTCCGTGAAACGAGTTGAAGCATTCGCATAAACAGCGGCTGCATCCACTTGTTGTAAAAATTGTTGTGTGGCAAAGTAATTATCACTAATAATACTTTCGGAATGTTTTGTATTGTAGCGATTAATATGCTGGATGGCTTCGTCTAAAGAATCAACGACTTTCACTGCTAAGATAAAGTCGAGAAATTCCGTTTCCCAATCTTGTTCAGTCGCTGGAATGGCTTCTTCAAAAATTGCTAACGCACGTTCATCTGCCCGAAGTTCCACGTGAAACTCCTTCAAGGCTTTTTCAATTGTTGGTAAAAAGGCTTCAGCCACTTCTTGATGAATTAATAACGTTTCGGCGGCGTTACAGACAGAAGGACGTTGACATTTAGCATTGACAATAATTTCAGTTGCCATTGTTAACTGGGCGTCTTTGTCCACGTAAATATGACAATTGCCTGTGCCCGTTTCAATAACAGGAACAGTGGCCGTTGTCAAAACAGTTTTGATTAAGTTGGCGCCGCCACGTGGAATGAGGACGTCCAAGTAGTCATTTAAGCGCATAAGTTGTTGGGCTGTTTCTCTAGAAGTATCATCAACAAATTGAATGAGATGGGGAGAAACGGCTTCTTGTATTAGCGCTTCTTGTAAAATTGTCACCAATATCTGATTGGAGTGAAACGCTTCTTTTCCGCCTCGAAGAATAACAGCATTTCCCGATTTGAAACAAAGGCTAGCGGCATCTGTTGTCACGTTTGGCCGCGATTCATAAATAATTCCAATAACACCTAAAGGCACGCGTTGTTGCCCAATTAACAGCCCCGCTTCATTGCGCCACATTTTATCTACTTCCCCAATTGGATCGGGTAAAGTAGCGACTTGGCGCATGCCCTCGGCCATCGCTGTGATCCGTTCTTCTGTTAAACGTAAGCGGTCTTGCATTGTTTCAGAAATTCCGTGGGTAGCGGCTTGCTCTAAGTCTAATGCGTTTGCTTGTAAAATGCGGGGCGCATTGGCTTCAATGGCTGCGGCCATTTTGTTTAACAAAGTATTTTTTTGACGAGTATCCATCAAGCCTAGCGTATAAGAGGCTTCTTTAGCTTGTTGCCCTAGTTGCTTTAAATCAGTCACTTTCATGCCCTCCTTTAATAAATAACGTACCGATATCTTTTCCTTCTAAAATTTCAAAGATGATTTTTGGCTGCTTTCCGTTTGCTAAAATCATCGCCTGTTGATTAGCTAACACACGTTCAGCAGCTTTTAATTTACTAGACATCCCACCAGTGCCAAAGCGGCTCCCCTTACCACCGGCTAATTGGAACAAGTCTTTATTAATTTCATTGATTTCAGAAAATAACGTGGCTTCTTTGTTGACAGTAGGGTTATCTGAAAAGAAACCATCAATATCTGATAACATAACTAACAAGTCAGCTTGAACAATTTGGCAGACAATGGCTGACAATTGATCGTTATCCCCGAACTTGGTTAAGTGATCCAATTCTTCAATTGCGACAGTATCATTTTCATTGACGATAGGAATAATATTCATTTTTAAGAGTTGTTCAAAAGTATTGGTAACATTATTGCGACTTTCAGGATATTCAATAACATCACGAGTTAATAAAACTTGTGCCATTTGTTGGCTATAGGTTGAAAACCGCTGATTATAAATGTTCATTAATTCTGCTTGGCCGACTGCAGCGACTGCCTGTTGTTCTGGAATTGTCGTTGGGCGCACAGATAGATTTAATTTATTCAGTCCGACACCAATTGCGCCAGAAGAAACTAAAATAATTTCTTTGCCTTGGTTGCTTAAATCACTCAAAGTAAAGGCTAATTGATCAATTGCTTTTAAGTTAATATTGCCATTGGGATAAATCAGAGAACTGGTTCCGACTTTGATCACAATTCGTTTGGCCTGTTGGAGTTTGTTTCTCATAAGTGCCTCGTTTCTTTTTACAGTAAAATTTGACACTCATTATAACAAAATCAGCGGCTACTAGAAAGTGCTAAATAATGAATAGTAAAGAAAGTTTAATGAAAGTGTGAACTTTTTGAGGGAATCTTGGGACTTTTTGGGATTTGGTCTGTTTATTTTAAGAGAAGATGATAGACTAAAAGAAGGAAAATAAACAAAAATTCTCCTCTTTTTTGCGTAGTCTAGATTAACTGGGCTTTTAGAAATGAGAAACTTACTAAAAACAACCAGAGTATCAGAGATTATGGTAAAATAGGAGTAGTTTAGACAGTAGGGGAGAATGAATATGAAACAACGTGGTTTTGAGATTATTTCTAAGTATCAAGAAGAGGGCTTGAGTGTCCCACAACGAGCAACAAAAGGTGCCGCTGGGTATGATTTTCAAGCAGCCGAAACGGTCGTTGTACCAAGTCTTTGGAAGTTACAACAAGCTGGAGAAAATCCCAAACCAATTTTAGTTAAAACAGGAATTAAGGCGTATATGCCTGATTCTGAATATTTAGAATTGGTAAGTCGTTCTTCGAACCCGCTAAAACGGTTCCTACTTTTAGCGAATGGTGTCGGAGTCATTGACAGTGATTATTATAATAACGAGAATAACGAAGGACATATCATGTTCCAATTTTTAAACTTTGGATATGAAGATGTTGTCATTGAAAAAGGTGAACGAATTGGCCAAGGGATTTTTAAGCCGTTTTTATTAGCGGATGATGACCAAGTCGAGGCAGAAAGAACGGGCGGTTTTGGTTCGTCTGGACAAAAATAAAGCCCATTTTTTCAGTAGGCAACGTTATTCAAACCATTTAATAAATGTTAAAATAAACAACAGATAAGGAGATTCTACATGGCAAAAAAAGCAAAAGTTCAATTTGAATGTCAAAGCTGTGGGTATGTGTCTCCAAAATATCTCGGCCGCTGTCCTAATTGTGGACAATGGAATTCGATGGTGGAAGAGGTTATTCAAGATACTTCTGATCGTCGTGCTAGAGTAAGTTTGACTGGTAAAAAGACACAACCACAACGGCTATCTGAAGTCGTACCTAAAAAAGAGCCTCGTGTAAAAACTGAATTAGTGGAGCTGAATCGGGTTTTAGGTGGTGGCGTTGTCCCAGGTTCGTTAGTTTTAATCGGTGGCGATCCCGGAATTGGTAAGTCAACATTGCTCTTACAAGTATCGCAACAATTAGCAGCCACAGGTGGCACGGTTTTATATGTTTCTGGTGAAGAAAGTGCTGAGCAAATTAAATTACGAGCGGAGCGTCTAGGCACCGTCAACGAGACATTTTACTTATACGCAGAAACAGATATGCACGAAATATCACGAGCCATTGAAAAATTAGAACCAGATTATGTCATTATTGACTCGATTCAAACAATGACGCAGCCAGATGTTACCAGCGTTGCTGGTAGTGTCAGTCAAGTCCGAGAAACAACTGCCGAATTATTGAAACTGGCAAAAACGAATGGGATTGCCATTTTTATTGTCGGACACGTAACGAAGGAAGGGTCTATCGCAGGGCCACGGATGTTGGAACATATGGTAGACACGGTTCTTTATTTTGAAGGAGATAAGCATCACACCTTTAGAATCTTACGGGCTGTCAAAAATCGGTTTGGCTCAACGAATGAGATTGGTATTTTTGAAATGCAGACACATGGATTGGTTGAAGTTATGAATCCTTCTCAGGTCTTTTTAGAAGAACGTTTAGAAGGAGCCACTGGGTCTTCGATTGTGGTAGCAATGGAAGGTTCACGCCCCATTTTGGTGGAAATCCAAGCGTTAGTTACCCCAACGATGTTTGGCAATGCCAAGCGAACGACCACCGGGTTGGACTTTAATCGCGTTTCTTTAATCATGGCGGTTTTAGAAAAACGGGCAGGCCTTTTATTACAAAACCAGGATGCGTATCTAAAAGCGGCTGGTGGAGTCAAAATTAATGAACCAGCTATTGATTTAGCGTTAGCAATCAGTATTGCTTCTAGCTATAAAGAAAAAGGAACCTCATCTTCAGAATGTTTCATTGGTGAGATTGGTTTAACTGGTGAAATCCGCCGCGTGAATAGTATTGAACAACGAGTGCGTGAAGCGCAAAAACTAGGCTTTACAAAAGTCTATGTCCCTAAAAATAACCTTGGTGGCTGGGAAGCGCCTGAAGGGATTGAAATTATTGGCGTTTCAACAATTGGTGAAACGTTAAGAAAAGTTTTTAAATAATGAAAGTAGAAATAATCCGTTTAGGTTGTTGGTGGCGTATGATTTTTATACGCCCCACAACACTAGACGTCTTTATTAAATAAACGAGGAGGATGGCTATATGCAAAAACGAATCATCACGTTGCTGATGATCATTGCTGGTGCAAGTTTAGGAATTTCTCTTTTCCCCATGGCTTGGGAAATGGCTAAGCAAGGCAATAACAGTTGGTTAAACAATAACTTTACGAACGGATTAATCGGTGCAATTATTTTCTTTATTTTATCTTTAGGGTTAGCAAAGTATATTGTTTCCGCTGTCAAAAAAATCGAAGCAGCTTTAAATGAAATGAGTTTAACCTATTTATTATTTGGAAGTATTGGTGCCATCATTGGTTTAACAATTGGCGTCATTATCTCCATTCCAATGTACAACTTACAAATTCCTGTCGTGAATAGTTTACTACCAATTCTAGTTATGATTATTCTGGGTTACTTAGGTTTCCGAATGGGAACAACACGGATTGAGGAATGGAAAAAAGTTTTCACACCTCGCCAAAAGAAAGCAAATACGGAAGACGCCGAAGGACAAATGTTGGAACGTAAAGTGGAAGACAACTTCCATAAATACAAAATTTTAGACACCAGTGTCATCATTGATGGCAGAATCTACGATATCGCGAAAACAGGATTTTTAGAAGGTGTTTTGCTCATCCCTAACTTTGTTTTATATGAATTACAATACATTGCTGATTCTGGAGACAGTTTAAAACGGGTGAGAGGTCGTCGTGGCTTAGATATTTTAAATGCTTTACAAAAAGAAGAAGGTATCTCCGTTGAGATGTATGACGGAGATTTCGAGGATATCTCTGAAGTAGATAGTAAATTAATCAAATTAGCAAAATTATTAGATGGCGTGGTTGTGACCAATGACTACAACTTAAATAAAGTCTCTGAATTTCAAAATGTGCCTGTTTTAAACATTAATGCTTTAGCTAATGCTGTGAAACCAGTGGTGATTCCAGGTGAAACGATGAATGTGATGGTTGTAAAAGCTGGAACAGAGCGTCAACAAGGGGTCGCTTACTTAGATGATGGCACAATGGTTGTGGTTGAAGATGGCCAGCATTACATGAATGAGCAAATCGAAGTGGTCGTTACAAGTGCTTTACAAACCGCAGCTGGGCGTATGATTTTTGCCAAACCGGCGCATGCGGGTCGCGGGATTAATGATCGCAAGGATAACCATCCTAAAAACGATAAAAATTAAGCAAAGTGAGGACTTAGTATGATTCGAATCGGTCAAGGTTTTGATGTTCATCAATTAGTTCCGCAACGACCTTTAATTATTGGTGGGGTTACTCTTCCTTATGAAAAAGGTCTGTTAGGGCACTCAGATGCCGATGTTTTAACACATGCAATTATTGATGCAATCCTTGGTGCCGCTGGTCTGGGTGATATTGGGCAACTGTTTCCCGAAACCGATCCGCAGTTCAAAAATGCGAATTCTGTAAACTTATTAAAAAAAGTAAATGAAAAAGTTGGGCGGTCGGGCTTTACTATTGGCAATATTGATTGTACAATTTTAGCGGAAGAGCCAAAGATGAGCCCATACTTGGCAGAGATGAAAAAGAATCTAGCCGCGAGTTGCCACTTAGCGGTCACACAAGTGAACATTAAGGCAACGACCATGGAAACGATGGGCTTTGTTGGTAAAAAAGAAGGAATCGGCGCAATTGCCGTTGCTTTATTGGAAAAATAACTGAAAACGACGTTAAACCGTCTGTTTTTAAAAAATGGAAAGAGGAATGAACATGACGAAAGTTCGTGTGCGTTACGCACCAAGTCCAACTGGACACTTGCACATTGGGAATGCAAGAACAGCATTATTTAACTACTTATTTGCCCGCCACAATGACGGAGAATTTATCATTCGTATCGAGGATACCGACCAAAAACGGAACATCGAAGACGGCGAGAAAAGTCAGTTGGAAAACTTAGCATGGTTAGGGATGGAATGGGATGAATCACCTGCTCATCCGGGAGAATATGGTCCATATCGTCAATCAGAACGTAAAGAAATTTACCAACCATTGATTGATCAATTATTAAGTAGCAATCGTGCGTATAAGTGTTATTGTACGCCAGAAGAATTAGAAGCAGAACGTGAAGCACAACAAGCTCGTGGGGAAATGCCTCACTACGCAGGCACTTGTGCGAATTTAACACCTTCTGAACAAGCAGCCAAAGAAGCGGCTGGTCTAGAACCAGTGATTCGTTTCCGTGTGCCACGTAACACAGAATACAAATTTGATGACATCGTAAAAGGTGAAATTACTTTTGAGTCAGATAACATTGGTGGCGATTTTGTCATCCAAAAACGTGATGGGATGCCAACGTATAACTTTGCCGTTGCAGTAGATGATCACTTAATGAAAATTTCTCACGTTTTACGTGGCGATGATCATATTGCGAACACACCAAAACAATTAATGATTTACGAAGCGTTTGAATGGACACCACCTGTCTTTGGCCATATGACCTTAATCATTAATTCAGAAACTGGCAAAAAATTGAGCAAACGTGATGAAACAATTTTACAATTTATTGAACAATACCGTGAATTAGGTTACTTACCAGAAGCCATGTTCAACTTTATTGCTTTACTAGGATGGTCTCCTGTTGGCGAAGAAGAAATCTTCTCACAAGAAGACTTGATTAAATTGTTTGATGAACAACGCTTAAGCAAGTCACCAGCGGCCTTTGATGCGAAAAAATTAGAATGGATTAACAATCAATACATGAAACAAATGGACTTAAGTGAACTAACAGATATGTGTATTCCTTATTTAGTCGCTGACGGTCGTGTTGAAGAAAATCCATCTCCTGAAAAAATCGAATGGTTAAAACAATTAGTTAGCTTGTATCAACCACAAATGAGTTATGCAGCTGAAATTGTGGAACTATCAAACTTGTTCTTTAATGAACATCCAGTTTTAGATGATGCTGCGAAAGAATTCTTGCAAGGAGAAACAGTGCCAACTGTGTTACATGCGTTTAAAGAACAATTAGAAGCCTTGGACGTTTTCGATGTGCCAAGTATTAAAGCAGCGATTAAAGCCGTCCAAAAAGAAACCGGCGTTAAAGGCAAAAACTTGTTTATGCCAATTCGAATTGCTGTTTCTGGACAAATGCATGGTCCTGAATTAGGTGAAACTATCGAATTATTAGGCAAAGAAAAAGCATTAGATCATTTAAATAAAGTGTTATAAAAACACAAAGAATAGAAGAAGTAGACAATCAGATGGATTTCAGAGACGCTGTGGGTGGTGAGAACAGCGAGCATCTTTTGTCGAAATGCATCTATGAGTGGCTTCGGTGAAAAAAGTAACCGAAGACGTCGGCAGGCGTTAACTGTATCGAGGCAAGAGCTAGTTCTTGTGAAGAAAAGTGGAACCACGCATGGGCGTCTTTTAAGCAACGTTTTTTTGTTGCTTAAAAGACGTTTTTTATTTTTGTATAATAGAAAGGAGTTCACCCTATGAGTTGGTTGAAACGTAGCGTCGCAGCTGTTAAAAGAAACGATCCTGCAGCGCGGACCACACTAGAAGTTCTTTTAACGTATCCTGGCTTGCACGCCCTGTTTTGGCATCGCTTGTCTCATTTCTTATATAGGCATCAGTTGTTTTTGTTGGCGAAGATTCATGCACAATTTTGGCGTTTCATAACGGGCGTAGAAATTCATCCCGGAGCCACAATTGGTGCGGGAGTTTTTATCGATCACGGCATGGGCATTGTGATTGGGGAAACCGCGGAAATAGAAGAAGATGTTGTTTTGTTTCACGGAGTGACGTTAGGTGGGACCGGTCGTGATACGGGTAAACGCCATCCAACAGTGAAAAAAGGAGCGATGATTTCGGCACGAGCTCAAATTTTAGGGCCAGTTGTGATTGGTGAACGTTCAAAAATTGGTGCGGGCGCTGTTGTTATTTCAGACATCCCAGCAGATGCCACAGCTGTGGGTGTTCCTGCGAAAGTCGTTCGTCTAAATGGAAGAAAGGTGGAAAAAGGGCATGATTAAAATTTATAATACATTGACCAGAGAAAAAGAAGTATTTACGCCAATTGAGGCGCATAAAGTTCGGATGTATGTCTGCGGACCAACCGTGTATAACTATATCCATATCGGTAATGCGCGCAGTGCGATCGCCTTTGATACGATTCGTCGTTATTTTGAATATCGTGGGTATGAAGTGAATTATGTCTCGAACTTTACAGATGTCGATGATAAAATTATCAAGGCAGCCAAAGAATTGAAAATTACTGCGCCGGAAGTGGCGGAGCGTTTTATCAAAGCCTTTGAAGAAGACACGCAAGCATTGAATGTCCAACCAGCAACGTTACATCCTCGGGTGATGGACCACATGCCTGATATCTTAGCTTTTATCGACGTTTTAATTGAAAAAGGTTTTGCTTATGAGGTCGCAGGTGATGTGTATTATCGCACCCGTAAATTCCCTAATTATGGTAAATTAAGCCATCAATCGATTGATGAATTAGAAGTGGGGGCAAGTCAACGAACTGGCGTTGAACAACAATTAAAAGAAGACCCATTGGATTTTGCTCTTTGGAAAAGTGCCAAAGAAGATGAAATTTCTTGGGATTCTCCTTGGGGTAAAGGACGTCCCGGCTGGCATATTGAATGCTCTGTCATGGCGACAAAACACTTGGGAGAGACGATTGATATTCATGGCGGTGGACAAGATTTAGAATTTCCACATCATGAGAATGAAATTGCACAGAGCGAAGCCAAAACAGGCCATACCTTTGCCAATTACTGGATGCATAACGGCTATGTCACAATTGGTGAAGACGATGAAAAAATGAGCAAATCCCTAGGTAACTTCATTACTGTTCATGAAATGATTCAAAAAGTGGATCCGCAAATTTTACGTTTCTTTATGTCCACCACCCAGTACCGTCGCCCGATTCGTTATAGCGAAAGCACTCTAAAAGAGGCAGCAGCCAATTATCAAAAATTGAAAAATGCGTTTGAAAATTTACGTTTTAGACAAGCAGATGCGGTCGCAAGTTTGCCAGAGGATGAACACTATTTAGCGCAATTAAACGAATTAGAGCAACGTTTTATTACGGAAATGGATGATGATTTCAATGCAGCTAACGGGATTACGGTCGTTTATGAATTAGCGAAGATGATGAATCAGTACAGTGAACAAGCGACAGTTTCGGAACCAGTTCTAGTGGCGATGGATAAGCTTTTCAGTGGCTGGTTAGCTATTTTTGGTTTATTCTTTAAAAACGAAGAATTAGTGGATGCACAAGTCGATGCGTTAATTGAAGAACGGAACCAAGCACGGAAAGACCGTGATTTTGCCCGAAGTGATGAAATCCGCGATTTATTAAAAGAACAAGGCATTGTTTTAGAAGATACTCCGCAAGGAACGAGATGGAGAAGAAGTGAATGAGAGATTACAAACAATTAAACGGTTTAGCTTTGGCCTATGTTGGCGATGCGATTTATGAAATTTACATTCGTGATTATTTAGTTTCCTTGGGACAAACGAAACCGAATGTTTTGCATCGCATGGCGACACACTACGTGTCAGCAAAAGCCCAAGCAAGCTTAATGCAAGCGATGTTAGCGAGAGAAATGCTAACGGAGGAAGAAGAAGTGATGTACAAACGCGGTCGGAATGCTAAAAGTCACACCTTTGCTAAAAATGCTGATGTGACGACCTATCGGGTAGCGACCGGTTTCGAATCCTTGATGGGTTATTTACATTTAACACAACAAAAAGAACGTTTAGAAGAATTAATTAACTGGTGTATCAAGAAAGTAGGTGAAACCAATGAAAAATGAAAAATCTCGTCCTTTTAAAAAAGGTAAGAAACGTCCAGAGCGTTCAGACAAGCGTTCAAAAGAACGGAACCCACGACCAGCGACAGCAGGTGCTGATGGAACCTCAGAAGAGCTAGCAGATAACTTTGTCTTTGGTTTCCATGCCACTGTTGAGGCGTTGCAGCAAGGACGCGGGAATAAATTGTTTTTACAAGAAGATGCTCGTGGCGAGAAAATTGAGCAATTAAAACAAGCAGCGAAAGAACAGGCGGTTCCAGTCAAATGGGTGCCTAAAGCAAAATTAGATACGATGAGTGATCACGGCGTGCATCAAGGCATGGTTTTAGCAATCACAGCGTATCAATATTTAACTTTAGAAGAATTATTGGAACAAACAAAAGAAAAGACAGCAACACCATTTTTCCTAATTTTAGACAGTCTAGAGGACCCACATAACTTTGGTTCAATTTTGCGAACAGCTGATGCGACAGGCGTGGACGGTATCATCATTCCGAAACATCGTGCAGTGGGAATTACACCAACCGTAACCAAAGCATCAACAGGGGCCGTGGAACATATTCCAGTGGCTCGTGTAACGAATCTAGCGCAAAGTATTGCAACGCTAAAAGAGAATCAATTTTGGATTTTTGGTACAGATATGTCTGGGACGGATTATCGTCGCTGGAATACACAAGGCGCAATTGCCTTAATCATCGGAAATGAAGGTCGTGGCATGAGTCAAGGTCTTCATAAAGAAGTGGATGAATTATTAACGATTCCAATGACTGGACACGTTCAAAGCTTAAACGCTGGTGTGGCTGCAGGCTTGCTAATGTATGAAGTCTATCGTGGCCGCAACCCATTATAGAAGAAGGCGATTGTATGAAAAAACAATTGTTAATCGTTGATGGCTATAACATGATTGGTGCTTGGCCAGAATTGGTCCAGTTGAAAAAGCAAGAGCGTTTAGAGGATGCGCGTGAACTGCTTCTTAGTCGTCTGTCCAATTATGCCAAATATGAAGGGTTGGAAATCATTGTGGTCTTTGATGCCCAATTAGTCCCAGGTATTCAGCAAACGTACAAAAAGTACCTTTTGACCGTGGTTTTCACCAAAGAAGATGAAACAGCAGATAGTTATATTGAACGTCTAGCTGGTGAAAAAAATGATCGTTTAACGCAAGTAACAGTCGCAACGAGTGATTTGGCTGAACAATGGGTGGTCTTTTCACAAGGTGCATTGCGGACTTCGGCCAATGAACTTTACAAAGCTGTCCAGAAAACAGAAAAGACGATTGCCATTCATGCAACGGATATCCATTTTCAGCAATTTCGTCGAAATTCTCCATGGAACGTGGAGCAGTTATCAAAACTTTCTGAGAAGCTAGAAGAATTGTCTCAAAAAAAAGATTAAACAAATGTTCGCTTAAGTCATAAATTTCTAACATGCTATGCTCTCCTAAATCATTCGATACGTTTATCGAAAAGGAGGGCTTTTTATGTTAGAACAGATTCAACAAGCATTAGCAGGAGACCAAGAACAATTTCAAGCTTTATATGGGCAATATCAGCCAGTGATTTATAAGTGCATGAAAAAATACTATTTAAAAGATTATGATACTGAGGACTGGCTTCAAGAAGGGCGAATTGTCTTCTTTCGGACGTTAGAACGATTTGATTCAGAAAAACAAGCATCATTAGGAAAGTTTTTTAAACGAAATTTTGAAAATCACGTACATAGCTTAATTCGCCATCAATGCGCCTATAAGCGGCGAACAGATACCTTGTCTATTTCTCTGGAACAACGCTTAGAAAGCGCTGGTGAAGAGTTAGTGGACTATTTAGGGACAGCGGCCACCGATCCATTAGGTCAATTAATGATTCAAGAAAAATTGGCAGCTTTTCCGACACGTCTTTCCTCGTTGGAACAACAAATTTTAAACGCATACTTAAAAGGCTACACGTTAGAAGAAATCGCTAAAGTACGTGGGGGAACTTTTTCAGCTGTCCGAAGTGCCTATGATCGTGCCAAAGCAAAAATGAAATATACATTAGAAAATGAATAAAAATTCGACAAAACAGCCGGTTTGTCGAGCAAAAGTAGTTGCAAACAGACTTCTAGTATGATAAACTTGAAATTTTTTAAAAAAAGTGATATAATGTTTCTCGAGGTGAATGCAATGCCAACAACGTTATCGTCAATTAAGAAAGATTTGGAAGGCCGTATCGGCAGTGAAATTATGTTAGTTGCTCAGACTGGAAGAAAGCGCCAAACAGAACGTAAAGGAATCTTAACGGAGACTTATCCATCTGTTTTTGTTGTTGACTTGGATCCAGACGAGAACTCATTTGAACGTGTATCTTATAGCTATTCAGATGTTTTAACACGCACCGTTGAAATCGAATTCATCGGTCAAGCCGTATAATTTAGAAAGTCCGCTTAGGAGTGAAGGAAGAGCCCTTCGTTCCTAAGCTCTTTTTAATTTCAGCCATCTGTCGTCAGAGAAAGAGCAATCTTCGGTGTACTTCTTCATGGACATATGATAGAATCTAAAAGATTAAAATGTTGGTAGACAAAAGATTAAGGAAGGTGAATCAGGGAACCGATGGAAATAATCGAACGAGCTCCTGCGAAAATTAATCTTGGGTTAGATGTTCTGCATAAACGTGTGGATGGCTATCATGAAGTTGAATCTATTTTTGCAAGTGTAGATTTAGCCGATCATTTAACTTTTGAAAATCTAGAAGAAGACATCATTCGTATTGAAACGGACAGCTCTTTTTTACCCGTGGATCGACGGAATCATGTCTATCAAGCAGTTGACTTATTAAAGCGTACCTATAATATTCATAAAGGAATTAAAATATATATTGAAAAACGTATCCCCGTGGCAGCTGGTTTAGCAGGTGGTAGCAGTGACTGTGCCGCAGCATTACGAGGCTTGAACAAGCTGTGGAATCTGGGGTTGACGATGGACGAACTCTGTGAAATTGGTAGCCAAATTGGTATGGATGTTCCTTATTGTTTAAGGGGCGGAACAGCCTTTGCAAACGGACGTGGGGAGAAAATTGAAGCATTACCGACCATGCCTCAATGTTGGATTGTGTTAGTTAAACCAAGAATTAGTGTATCTACTAGTACCGTTTTTAATGATTTAGCGGTAGATGAATTGCACCATCCAGATATTGCTGGACTAAGAATAGCTATTGAAAATGGTGATTATACTGGGATGACCCAGACGGTCGGCAATGCGTTGGAAAGTGTCACGATTGCCAGACATCCAATCGTGCAACAAATCAAGGATCGCATGCTGAAGTACGGCGCTGATGCAGCGTTGATGAGCGGCAGTGGACCGACAGTCTTTGCTTTATGTGAAAAGAAAACACGAGCACAACGGATTTATAATGGACTCAAAGGCTTTTGCGAAGAAGTTTATTTGGTTCGGACATTGAAATAAATAAAAAACAACAGAGCGTGGGACAAAAATCCAAAGTGATTTTTGTCCCACGCTCTGCTGTTTTTTTAAATTTATTCCTTGACGTCCCGTGATCCATTTGGTACATTATTCCTGGCAAATCGTAAATATTACGGTTTATAATAGGTAAATCGAAAAGAGGACAGAACATGACGAAAATCTACCGCCGTTTGATAATCGGCGTTACTTTAGCAATCAGTGCTTTTCTTTTAGCTAGTTGTGGGCAAACCACACAATCGCCAAAAGAGAAGAAAGAGCTCACGGTAATGACTACTTTTTATCCGATGTACGACTTCGCAAAACAAGTCGTTGGTGATGAGGGAGAGGTTGAGCTGTTGATTCCAGCTGGAACGGAACCACACGATTATGAACCAAGCGCAAAAGACTTAGCGAAAATTACTGATGCGGATGTCTTTGTTTATAATAGTAAAGAGCTAGAAACTTGGGTTCCGAATGTTATTGAAAACTTGGACACGAAAAAAGTTTCAATCGTGGAAGCCAGTCAATCCATTCAATTGATGCAAGGAACAGAAGAGGAAGAATCTGGCGAAGAAGGTCATGAAGGCCATAACCATTCTCACGAACTGGATCCGCATGTCTGGTTAGATCCCGTGTTAGCGCAAAAAGAAGTGATAGCGATTCGGGATGCGCTTATCAAAAAATATCCTGAGAAAACAGCCGTATTTGAAAAAAATACCGCTGCTTATTTGGAAAAATTGACTGCGCTAGATAAGGAATACCAAGCTGCATTTGCAGGCGCTAAAAATCGGACCTTTGTGACGCAACATGCTGCATTTGGCTATTTGGCAAAACAATATGACTTGACCCAAGAACCGATTGCTGGGATTTCTCCAGACCAAGAACCTTCGCCAAGTCGTTTAGCCGAATTAAAAAAATATATTAAAACAAACAATGTTTCTGTGATCTATTTTGAAGCATCGGCTTCTACAAAAGTAGCCAAAACATTGGCAGATGAGACAGGCGTCGAATTAGCCGTATTGAATCCTTTAGAGAGTTTAACTCAAAAAGAACAAGAAGCAGGCGAGAACTATGTGTCTGTCATGAAAGAAAACCTCGCCGCTTTACAAAAAAGCATTCATTAATCTGGCAACAGAAAGGAGCCAACTTATGCATTATATTGAAGTCGAAAATTTAACCTTCTATTATGATGATGAACCTGTTTTAGAAGATGTTTCTTATTATGTTGATCCAGGGGAATTCGTTATTTTAACAGGAGAAAATGGCGCTGCCAAGTCAACGCTGATCAAAAGTACCTTAGGGTTATTAAAACCAACAAGTGGCAAAATTACGGTCGCTAAAAAAAATAGTGCTGGTGAAAAAATCAGCATTGGCTACATTCCACAACAAGTCGCTTCTTTCAACGCGGGCTTTCCTAGCACCGTCATTGAATTAGTACGTTCAGGTCGTTTTCCCAGAAATCGTTGGTTCAAACCGTTGACGAAAAAAGATCATCTTCATGTGGAAAAAGCTTTGAAATCAGTGGACATGTGGGAAATGCGCCACAAACGAATTGGCGAGCTTTCTGGCGGGCAAAAGCAACGAATTAGTTTAGCACGAGTGTTTGCGACTGATCCAGATTTGTTTATTTTAGATGAGCCAACAACAGGTATGGATGAACAATCGCGAAACGAATTTTATCAATTGTTGCAACACAGTGCGCATGAACATGGAAAAGCTATTTTGATGATTACGCATGATCATGAAGATATCAAAACCTATGTAGATCGTCAAATTCGTCTTGTCCGCAAAGAAGATTCGAAATGGCGTTGCTTCCATATGAGTGAAGAATCGTATACGTAAATTTTCCAATAAAACGTTATCTGGCTCGATCATAACGAAAGCCAAGGAACGGCTTAAAGAAATGTTGGAAAAATTTAAAAAATAAGCAGGAATTAAAAAATTAATTCGCTTAAACGTCGCTACAATGGTAGTGTTCATTTTAGCGGTAAGGAGTGAATCGTATGGCAGAAATGCTTTCTTATGCATTTATGCAAAAGGCCTTTTTAGCAGCACTGTTTATCTCAGTGATTGCCCCAATGCTCGGCGTCTTTCTAGTTATTCGCCGACAATCTTTAATGGCAGATACCCTTTCACATGTGTCATTAGCCGGTGTGGCACTAGGCTTCTTTTTTAATTGGAATCCTAATTTAATGACCTTAATTGTCGTGATTGTGGCTGCAATCATTCTAGAATATTTACGAATGATTTATAGCACCTATTCAGAAATTTCGATTGCTATTTTAATGTCAGGCGGTTTGGCTTTGGCGTTAGTTTTAATGAATTTAACAGGAGGCAATTCAGCTGCTAGTATTCAATCGTATTTATTTGGTTCCATCGTCACGATTACGTGGGATCAAGTGGTTATGTTGGCAATTTTATTCGTAGTTTTAGTTCTATTGTTTATGTTATTTAAACGCCCAATGTATGTTTTAACATTTGATGAAGATACTGCTCATGTTGATGGGCTACCTATTCATTGGATGTCGATGCTTTTTAATGTAATTACTGGTGTGGCGATTGCTGTGATGATTCCGATCGCGGGAGCCTTGTTAATTTCAGCAATTATGGTCTTACCAGCTGCGATAGGTATGCGAATTGGTAAAGGCTTCAACACGGTAATCATCATCAGTGTGTTTATGGGCTTGATTGGCATGCTAACAGGGTTGACTAGCTCGTATTATTTGGAAACACCACCGAGTGCAAGCATTACCCTAATTTTTATTGGTTTATTCTTATTAGTCAATATTTATCGCCGAGTGGTTGTTATGGTCCAACGAAAACAAAAAATGCAAAGAAACTAAGGAGAAAAACGAAAGTTTTTCTCCTTTATTTCTTTTTTTTAAAAGAAATGGCGAACTATTTTCAGTTATTTGAAAAAAATCCTCGAATTTTTCGGTTAAACCCCTTATAATAAGGAACGATAGAATGAAAAGGAGTGACGAATTTGAAAATTCGGAGAAGTGAACGATTAATCGATATGACCCAATATCTTTTAGATCATCCCCATACATTGGTTTCTTTGACATATTTTGCTGACCGATACCAATCTGCCAAGTCTTCCATTAGTGAAGATTTAGCAATTGTTAAAAAAACATTTAAAGAACGTGGAACAGGTATTTTAGAAACGATTCCAGGCGCTGCAGGCGGTGTCCGCTTTATCCCTGAAATTCCTTATGAGGAAGCGGAGCAGTTGATTATGGATTTGTGTGATCGTTTGTCAGAACAAGATCGCTTATTACCTGGGGGTTATGTTTATCTTTCAGATTTACTTGGGGAACCGAATTTATTAAGACAAGTGGGCCGGATTATTGCTTCTAAATATTTAGGCAAACAAATTGATGCGGTAATGACCGTTGCGACCAAAGGAGTGCCAATTGCGCAAGCTGTGTCTTATTACTTAAATGTTCCGTTTGTGATTGTTCGTCGCGATTCTAAGATTACTGAAGGTTCAACGGTGAGCGTGAACTATGTATCAGGGTCTTCAGAACGTATCGAAAAAATGGAACTTTCAAAACGCAGCTTAAAACGCGGCTCAAAAGTTTTAGTCGTGGATGACTTCATGAAAGGCGGCGGCACCGTCAATGGTATGAAGAGTATGATTGAAGAATTTGAAGCAGAACTTGTGGGCATTACCGTTTTTGCTGAGTCAAAATTCAATGGCCGTCGTGCAATCGATGACTACACTTCGCTATTATATGTGGAAGATGTGGATACACAAACAAAAACGATTAGCGTAGTCCCAGGAAACTATTTCACAGAGAAATAATTTGAAAAAGAACCTGAAAATGGTCCATTCCATTTTCAGGTTCTTTTTTTCTGTTTTATTCCTTTAAAAAAAGATGAGAAAATAAATTGGTCTACCTTTTAAATGCCTTATTTTGTTGAAAAAGACAAAAGAGTAAGATAAACTAGAAAAGGTATAATGAGGACGATTTAGAAGAAAATCAAACAATTTAGTTAATTTGAGGTGGCAAACGTGGAAAATAGATACGCAATTATTTTAGCAGCTGGTAAAGGAACACGCATGAAATCTAAACTTTATAAAGTATTGCATCCAGTTGCTGGTAAACCAATGGTCGAACATATTTTAGATCAGGTAGAACAAACAGAACCAACAGAAATCGTGACAATCGTTGGACATGGGGCGGAAATGATTAAAAGCCATTTAGGCGAACGTAGTCAATATGCCTTACAAGCTGAACAATTGGGAACTGGGCATGCAGTCATGCAAGCACAAGAGTTATTAGGTGGTAAACAAGGAACAACATTAGTTATTACAGGGGATACGCCGTTATTAACTGCGGAAACCTTGAAAAATTTATTCGATTACCATCAAGGTAAGAATGCAAGTGCGACTATTTTAACAGCGCATGCGGAAGACCCAACAGGCTATGGTCGAATTATTCGTGACCATGTGGGCATTGTTGAACGAATCGTGGAACAAAAAGATGCCAGTGAAGAAGAAGCACGTGTTCAAGAAATTAATACAGGAACCTTCTGTTTTGATAATGAATCATTGTTTGAAGCGTTAGCGAAAACAGATACAAACAATACACAAGGGGAATACTATTTAACAGATATCATTGAAATTTTGAAAAAAGAAGGCAAAGCTGTCGCTGCTTACCAAATGGCAGACTTTGACGAAGCAATGGGTGTAAATGATCGCGTCGCTTTATCCACTGCTAATAAAATTATGCATCGTCGTTTAAATGAAATGCATATGCGAAATGGTGTTACATTTATTGATCCAGATACAACGTATATTGATGAAGGTGTGGTAATTGGTTCAGACACAGTCATTGAAGCGGGAGTCACTATCAAAGGAAAAACAGTGATTGGCGAAGATTGCTTGATTGGCGCACATTCAGAAATCGTTGATAGTCACATCGGCAATCAAGTGGTTGTTAAACAGTCTGTGATTGAAGAAAGTGTGGTTCGCGAGGGGGCCGATGTGGGTCCGTATGCACATTTACGTCCTAAAGCAGATGTGGGGGCAAACGTACACATTGGTAACTTCGTGGAAGTAAAAAATGCAACAATCGATGAAGGAACAAAAGTGGGCCATTTAACATACGTTGGTGATGCAACATTAGGCAAAGATATTAATGTCGGTTGCGGCGTTGTTTTTGTTAATTATGATGGCAAAAATAAACACCAAACAGTCGTGGGTGATCACGCGTTTATTGGCTCTGCAACGAACATTGTTGCGCCAGTCACGATTGGTGATCATGCGGTGACTGCTGCTGGTTCAACCATCACAGAAGATGTCCCTTCAGAAGATTTGGCGATTGCCCGGGCACGTCAAGTGAATAAAGAAGGCTATGCTAAAAAGTTACCTTACATGAAGGATTAACCTCAAATAAAAAAGAACGCTCTTTTGCTTAAGCAAAAGAGCGTTCTTTTTCCTCCTTAAAGACTAGACCAATTGCTGCTAATATTTGTTTAGAGGAATTCAAGGACTAGACCAATGCTGTTTATTCGGTATTTTTAGTTATTTTTTTCAAAAAAATAGTTTTTGTTCTGCTTTTCCAATATAAAAAGACTTTCTTTTTTATAAAGTTCGCGTTTTGGTCAAAATTACTATTTTTTTCACAAACAAATCCGCTGTATTGTCCAAAAATAAAAACAATTTACAGGAAAAACATCTTATTTTAACGGAATTTACTGTTTTTTATTTAACGGATATATTATGATAGGAAAAGAAGAGCAGCGTGATGGGGGAAGGCTCTTTTTGTTGTTTGTTACTTTGACAATTGTTTGTTGCAAATGGGTTGAAACACAAGGAGGAAATTTGTGAAAAAGTTGAGCTTTAAAAAAGTGAAGTGGGGCATGCATTTTTTAATGGCTGTTGCGTTGATAGCGCCAAGCGTTACTAGTACGGCATATGCAGTAGAAACAACGAGTCAACAAAGTTCAGAAGCAGTAACAAGTACCACCGATTCAAGTAGAAAACAAGAACCAGTCATTACACAGGAAACAACAGACATCAAACAAGAAGCACCAAATCAGGCTACGAGTGACAGTGTCAAGCAGTCACAAGAAACCACAGCACCAACAGAGACGACGAATTTAGAAACGTCAACCGCTGAAAAAGAAGAAACGAGCACGCCGCAAAAAATAACAATTTTAGGTACGTCAGATGTTCATGGTCAATTATGGAATTGGTCTTATGAAGATGATAAAGAACTACCAGTTGGTTTGTCCCAAGTAAGTACAGTCGTCAACCAAGTCCGGGCACAAAACCCAGCAGGCACCGTTTTAATTGATAATGGCGACAATATTCAAGGCACTATTTTAACAGATGACTTGTATAATAAAGCGCCTTTAGTGAATGAAAAGACCCATCCAATGATTACCGCCATGAATGTGATGAAGTATGATGCAATGGTTTTGGGGAATCATGAGTTTAATTTTGGTTTACCGTTAATCAAAAAAATTCAACAAGAAGCCACTTTTCCAATCTTGTCTGCGAATACCTACAATAAGGAAGATGGTCTTCGTTTTGTTGAAGGGACTACCACGAAGGAACTTGATTTTAATCAAGATGGGCAGCCAGATTTAAAAGTTGGGATTATCGGCTTAACAATTCCGCACATTCCTTTGTGGGATGGCCCTCGTGTTACTTCGCTTAATTTTTTACCTTTGAAAGAAGAAGCAGAAAAAGCAGTTACTGAGTTGAAAGCTAACGATCAGGCTGACATTATTGTTGCCTCGATTCATGCGGGACAACAAAATAGTGATCCGGCTGCCAGCGCCGACCAAGTAATTGAAAATGTCGCGGGGATTGATGCGTATATTCTGGGTCATGACCACCTTTCTTTTACCAAGCAAGGAGCAGCGCCGAATGGAAAAACTGTACCGGTAGGGGGACCGAAAGATACGGGGACAGAGGTTGTCAAAATTGATCTTTCAGTTGCTAAAAATGCCGATAAGTGGGAAGTGCAAGAAGGTACAGCAACGATTGTACCAACAACGAATGTTCCAGCAGATGAAGCAGTTAAGGCAGCGACAAAAGAATACCATGAGCAAACGCGAGCGTTTATTCAGGAGGAGATCGGCACAGCAACAGCTGATTTTTTACCAAAACAAGAAATTAAAGGAATTCCCGAAGCACAATTACAACCAACAGCGATGATTTCTTTAATTAATAACGTTCAAAAAGAAGTGACAGGTGCACAATTAAGTGCGGCAGCGCTGTTTAAATACGACAGTAAATTACCTGCGGGGAAGATTTCCTATGCCACGATTTTTGATATCTACAAATACCCGAATACCTTAGTGAGTGTTCCCATTAACGGTGAAAACTTACTGAAGTATTTAGAAAAACAAGGGGCGTACTATAACCAAACACAGCCAGATGATTTGACCATTAGTTTTAATCCAAACATTCGTGTATATAACTATGACATGATTTCTGGAGTGGACTACAAGATTGACATTTCAAAACCAGTGGGTGAACGAATTGTAGATGCGAAAATTGACGGCCAACCGCTGGATCCTGCCAAAGAATATACGATTGCTATGAATAATTATCGTTACGGCGGTTTAGCTAGCCAAGGGATTCAAGTAGGGGAACCTATTAAAAATTCTGATCCAGAAACCTTACGAGGAATGATTGTTGATTATATTAAGAAAAAAGGAACGCTTGATCCAGAACAAGAAATCGAACGAAATTGGTCAATTATTGGGACAAATTTTGATGAAAAATGGCGTGCCAAAGCAATCGAATTAGTGAATGACGGCACTCTTCAAATTCCGACTTCTCCTGATGGACGTACACCAAACGCCGCCGCTATTACGAAACAAGATGTCCGTAATGCGGGCTTTGATTTAGATAATGCATATACCATTATGCATACAAATGACGTTCATGGACGACTAGAAGCAGGGAAAGGCGAATTAGGTATGGCGCGTCTAAAAACTTTTAAAGACCAAGAAAACCCAACCTTGATGGTGGATGCAGGGGATGTTTTCCAAGGATTACCAATCTCCAATTTCTCCAAAGGCGCGGATATGGCCAAAGCCATGAATGAAGTTGGTTATGATGCCATGGCGGTGGGAAATCACGAGTTTGATTTTGGTTTAGAGATTGCACTAGGTTATAAAGACCAACTGAATTTTCCGATTTTATCTAGTAATACGTATTACAGAGATGGCAGTGGACGGGTTTTTGATCCGTATACAATCGTAGAAAAAGCCGGGAAAAAGTTTGCCATTGTAGGTGTGACGACCCCAGAAACAGCAACGAAAACACACCCGAAAAACGTGGAGAAGGTGACATTTAAAGACCCGATTCCAGAAGTAGAAGCGGTGATTAATGAAATTAAAGAGAAGTACGCGGATATTCAAGCTTTCGTGGTTACTGGGCATTTAGGCGTAGATGAAACGACGCCGCATATCTGGCGTGGTGATACGCTAGCAGAAACCCTTAGTCAAACATATCCTGAGTTAGATATTAATGTGATTGATGGACATTCGCATACAGCCGTCGAAAGTGGCAAACGTTATGGCAAAGTGATCTATGCTCAAACAGGTAATTATTTAAATAATGTTGGAATTGTCACAGCACCAGAGAATGAACCAACTAAGAAAACAGCAAAATTGATTCCAGCAGAAGAGTTGCTAGGATTGCCAGAAAACCCGGCAGTTAAAGCCATCGTTGATGAAGCACGAACGAATTTTAACGCTGAAAATGAAAAAGTAATTGTCGATTATATTCCATTCACATTGGATGGACAACGGGAAAATGTGCGCACACGAGAGACCAACTTAGGGAATTTGATTGGTGATGCGATTATGTCATATGGCCAAGACGCGTTTAGTCAACCTGCTGATTTTGCAGTAACTAATGGTGGCGGCATTCGCGCTGATATTAAGCAAGGACCGATTAAAGTTGGGGATGTCATTGCTGTGTTACCTTTTGGCAATAGCATTGCGCAAATTCAAGTAACCGGTGCTCAAGTTAAAGAAATGTTTGAAATGTCTGTTCGTTCGATTCCACAAAAAGATGAGAATGGCACAATTTTACTAGATGATGCTGGCCAACCAAAACTTGGCGCAAATGGTGGTTTCCTACATGTTTCAAGCTCCATTCGTATCCACTATGATTCCACAAAACCAGGTACTCGCTTGGCTAGTGACGAAGGCAATGAAACAGGACAAACGATTGTCGGTAGTCGCGTATTAGGAATAGAAATTAAAAATCGGCAAACACAAAAGTTTGAACCATTGGATGAGAAGAAACAATACCGGATGGCTACCAATGATTTCTTAGCTGCTGGTGGTGATGGTTACGATATGCTAGGTGGTGAACGAGAAGAAGGGATTTCACTAGATGCTGTCTTAATTGAATACTTGAAAAGTGCAACCAGCTTGCGGTTGTATCGTGCAGCAACGACGATTGATTTAGCACAATATAAAGAACCATTCCCAGGCGAACGAATTGTTTCTATTTCGGAAGAAGCTTACAAAGAGTTAATCGGTGGAGGAGAGACGCCAAAACCAGATCCAAAACCAGACCCAAAACCAGATCCGAAACCAGATCCAAAACCAGACCCAAAACCAGACCCGAAACCAACACCAGAAACACCAGTAGCAACCAATAAACAAAACCAAGCGGGAGCAAGACAGAGCAATCCATCCGTAACAGAGAAGAAAAAGTATGGCGGCTTTTTACCTAAAACGGGTACAGAAACAGAAACGCTTGCATTATATGGTTTACTGTTCGTTGGACTTTCTTCTTCTGGCTGGTATATTTATAAACGACGTAACAAAGCTAGTTAGTCATTTTTTAAGAACCGTCCTTCGGGATTGGTTCTTTTTTTATTTTAATGCTTGCCATTTGTTTTTAATTTTAGTATTATAAGAATATTCCAAAAATTAAAAAATGAAGAGTTTTTTCTGTGAAGGGAGAAAGGCATGAAAAGTAAACGTATAAAAGGACTTATCGGGTTAAGTTTAACAACGCTATTAGTTTTAGCTGCTTGTGGTGGTGATGGGGGAGCTGGCGCCGAAAAAGCAAAGGGCGGATCAGAGAAAACTGCCGCTAAACAAGAATTTAAAGTAGTGGTTCAACAAGAAATGCCTTCTGCAGATTTATCTTTAGGAACAGATACAATTAGTTTTACGGCACTGAATAATGCGTATGAAGGAATTTATCGTTTAGATGATAAAAGCAAGCCGCAACCAGCAGGAGCTAAAGAAAAAGTGCAAGTCAGTGATGATGGTCTGACGTACACAGTGAAACTAAGAGAAGAAGCAAAATGGTCCAATGGTGATCCTGTCACAGCTGCCGATTATGTTTTTAGTTGGCAACGTACAGCAGATCCTCAGACTGGCGCTGAGTATGCTTATTTTCTAGAAATGATTGAAAACGGCGCAGATATTGTAGCTGGTAAGAAACCAGTCTCTGAATTAGGCATTAAAGCAAACGGAGATTACGAGCTAGAAATTAAACTGGCAAAACCAACACCATATTTTGATTATTTACTGGCCTTTCCACTATTTTTCCCGCAACATCAAGCAACCGTAGAGAAATATGGCAAAGATTACGCTGCTTCCAGTGAAAAAGCAGTCTATAATGGTCCGTTTGTCTTAGCTAACTTTGAAGGGGCTGGCTCAGATACCAATTGGACTTTGGAAAAAAATGAAAACTATTGGGATAAAGACAATGTCAAATTAGATAAAATCAATTTTGATGTTGTCAAGGAGGCGCCAACTGCCTTGAACTTATTCCAAGATGGTCAAGCAGACGATGTTATTTTAAGTGGCGAATTGGCCCAGCAAATGGCGAAGGATCCAGAATTGGTTATCGAAAAAGAAGCACGAACCAGCTATTTGGAATTTAATCAGCGAGATAAAAATTCACCGTATAATAATGTGAATTTACGCAAAGCAATTTCAGCAGCGATTGATCGCAACGCATTAGTAGATAAAATTTTAGGCGACGGCTCAGTAGTCGCTACCGGCTTAATTCCAGAAGGGATGTCGTATTCGCCGACAGATGACAAAGATTTTGCTGATGAAAATAAAAAAATTGTTGAATATAGCCCAGAAAAAGCAAAAGAATATTGGGCAAAAGCTAAGAAAGAATTGGGCATAACAACACTCAAAATGGATATTGTTGCCGATGATGTCGATTCTACGAAAAAGTTAGCGGAATATATTCAAGGTACGTTAAAGGATACTTTAGAGGGCATTGATGTAACAGTGAGCCCAGTGCCGTTTTCAGTTCGAATTGATCGAGGCAGTCGCGGCGATTTTGAGACAATCTTAGGTGGTTGGGCTGCGGATTACGCAGATCCAAGTAGTTTCTTAGACCTTTTTGTTACTGGTAATAACTATAATCGCGGGCGTTTTTCAAGTAAAGCCTACGATGAGTTGATCGAGGCTTCAGCCACAAGAGATGCTTCAGATCCTGAAAAACGTTGGGAAGACATGGTTAAGGCTGAGAAGTTATTGATTGGTGAAGAGACCGCTTTAGCCCCACTTTATCAAAAGGCGACTGCCCATCTACGCAGTAAAGAAGTAAAAGGTGTCGTTGCCCATGGTGCTGGTGCACAATATGATTATAAGTGGACATATGTAACAGAAGAGTAGTTAAAAAAGAGACACAGAACAAGTCAAATCGACTGTTCTGTGTCTCTTTTAATCAAAATATTTCTGCTGTTCTTCTTTTAATTTTTCTGGGGTTACATCTTCACCAGTAGGATCATAAATAGTGACGCCCATTAATGTTTTATTGAATTGTTCACGAATGGTTCGCAAATATTCTTGTCGCAAATCGACACGAAGAGCTTGTTCTTCAGATGTTAAACCTTGTTCACGCTCTTTTTGTGCAAGCGTATTAATTCTTTTTAAAACCTCTAACATTTCTCATTTCCTTTCTATAATAATTCTTTTGCTAGGCGTTCAAACGATTGAAAGCGCGTTTGTTTGTCATAACCTGGGGTGATTAGCATTGCTTCTGTCAACCCTAGTTCTTCTTGTTGGTGGAAAAACTCCGCAACTTCTTGGCTACTACCAATGACAAAGCGTTGTTTATTCTGTTCTAAAACCAGTTTGTCCATTTCACTGTAAGGGAAAGCTAGGGCTTCTTCTGGCGATAAAAATTTATTAGGAAGCCCATGTTCGGTGGCAAAGATATAATGCTCGAAACTAGCCGCATGGTATTCTGCTTCTTCTTTCGTGTCGGCGGCAAAAGTGAAATACGCAGCGCTCACTTGAGGCTCTTGTTGTTCAGTTACTGGTCGGAAATGCTTGTAATATGCTGACAATACTTCTTTGGGCAAATGTCCATGAATAAACTGTGCAAAGGAAAAATTAATGCCATATTCACCAGCTGAATGTGCGCTTTCTTTACTAGCACCTAGTAACCAAGGTTGTGGTAATAGAACTTCCCGCGGAACAGCTGAAATTTTAGAATATAAATGATCTTCAGGAAATTCCTCTTTTAAAAAGAGTAAAATTTCAGGTAATTTATCAAATTGATCTAGTTGTGGTGGCTGACCATTATTTAACGCCAACGTAGTTAATGGGCTGCCACCAGGCGAGCGGCCCATGCCTAAATCGATTCGATCAAGATATAAAGCTACTAACGTTTTAAACGTTTCTGCGACTTTAAATGGCGCATAATGCATGGTCATGATGCCACCCGCGCCAACACGAATTTTTTCGGTGGCACTAGCAATATGTGCAACTAAAATTTCTGGCGTTGCACTGGCAAAGGCGTCTGAGCCGTGATGTTCGGCATACCAAATTCTTGTGTAACCAAGTTTTTCCGCTAATTGAGCGAGTTCTTTGGCTTCTTGTAATGTGTCGCTTGCTGATTGATTTTTAGGAACCGTTAATTGATCTAAGATACTTAATTTCATGTATGTAGTCTCCTTTTTGGTTGTTTTTTTGAAGCTACCGCTATTATTACGCAAACATGTCAAAAAAAATAGTACGCACTTTTTAATTCCCTAGTGAGCGAAAAGTAACAAATAGATGTAGCCAAGGTCGATGATAAAAAATTCTCCACTATGGCTTTTTGATGCTTTGTGTTAAAATGGAACATATGTACGCAATCAGCAATTGGAAAGGTGACAACATGTACGAATATATTATTGGAAAAGTAACGTTTGTTAGCCCATACTATATTGTCGTTGAAACAAATGGCATTGGCTATCAGATTTCAGTCGATAACCCGTATCGCTATTCAGGAAAAATGGATACGGATATTAAACTATATCTTCACCAAGTCGTGCGGGAAGATGCACAACTTTTATTTGGTTTTGGCAGTTTAGATGAAAAACAATTGTTCTTAAAATTAATCAGTGTCTCTGGAATTGGCCCTAAAAGTGGCTTAGCTATCATGGCTTCTGTGGCTGATCATGGTGGTTTAATCAATGCAATTGAAGGGGAAGATGTTACATATTTAACGAAGTTCCCAGGTGTTGGCAAGAAAACAGCCCAACAAATGATTTTAGATTTAAAAGGAAAATTAGGCGAATTAGAGTCTTCCGAAGCAGCGGTTGCGGCCATGACCGCAACCGAAGCGGTGACAACAAGCAATCAAGCATTGGCAGAAGCGTTAGAAGCATTAAGTGCCCTAGGCTACAGTGACCGAGAGATTAAGCGCATCACTAAGCAATTGGAAGCGTTAGGTGAGACAACGACAGATGTTTATTTAAGCAATGCGTTAAAATTCATGATGAAACGCTAAGGAGGAATAACGATGACAGAAGAAGAACGGTTGCTTTCAGCTGCAAGTCAAGAAGCAGAAGCTTCAATTGAAAAATCGTTACGTCCACAATTTTTAGCACAATATATTGGTCAAGACAAAGTAAAACAAGAACTAACGATTTATATTGAAGCGGCGAAAAATCGGAATGAAGCGTTGGATCATACCCTTCTTTATGGTCCGCCAGGTTTAGGGAAAACGACAATGGCGATGGTCATCGCCAATGAAATGAATGTGAACATTCGTACCACAAGTGGACCAGCCATCGAACGGGCGGGAGATTTAGTCGCTATTTTGAACGAATTAGAGCCTGGTGATGTGTTATTTATCGATGAAATTCATCGTTTGCCGCGAGTGGCGGAAGAAATGCTGTATTCCGCAATGGAAGATTTTTACATTGATATCATGGTCGGTCAAGGAACCACGGCACATCCCGTTCATTTTCCGTTACCGCCTTTTACTTTAGTGGGAGCTACCACACGGGCAGGGATGCTTTCAGCGCCATTACGAGATCGTTTTGGGATTATTTCTCACATGGAGTATTATCAAGAGCAGGATTTAAAAGAAATCGTTCTCCGTTCCGCGGATATTTTTCAAACGGAGATTTTTGAGGAAGGTGCCTTTGAAATTGCGCGCCGCTCGAGAGGGACCCCCCGAATTGCTAACCGTTTGTTAAAACGTGTCCGTGATTTTGCTCAAGTCCAATCAGATGGCAAAATCGACCGAGCGATTGCAGACAAAGCGTTAACCTTGCTGCAAGTGGACCATCAAGGCTTGGATTATGTCGATCAAAAATTGTTGAAAACAATGATTGATTTATACGGCGGCGGTCCAGTTGGTTTAAGTACCTTGTCTGTAAATATCGGTGAAGAAACCGAAACGGTGGAAGATATGTATGAACCCTATCTTATTCAAAAAGGTTTCATTAAACGAACACCACGAGGACGAATTGCAACGCCATTTGCGTATGCACATTTTGGGTATGATTATTTAGAGGGTCATAAAAATTAAAAATAAGTCAAAAGAAAGCAAGCCTTAACCGCTTGCTTTCTTTTGTTTCACGTGAAACGTTTGTTCTTATTTGGGAGAGTGGCATATTTCAGCTGTTGTAGGTATACTGTGTTTGTAATCGCTTTTAAATTGGAGGGATCAATGTTGAATAAAGAAATCAAAGGGGCATTAATTGTTTCTTGCCAAGCGTTGGCAGACGAACCGTTGCATAGTTCTTTTATCATGTCCAAGATGGCTTTGGCCGCTAAACAAGGAGGGGCTAAAGGCATTCGAGCAAATTCTGTGGTAGACATTCGAGCAATCCGGAAAGAGGTAGATTTACCAATCATTGGGATTATTAAACGAGATTATCCTGACGCAGAAGTATATATTACCGCAACTATGCGTGAGGTAGATGAATTAATGGCTGTTCAGCCAGAAATTATCGCTCTCGATGCAACCCATTCGAAACGACCAAATGGCGAAACGTTAGCCACATTTTTCAAAAGAATAAAAGAAAAGTATCCTAACCAAGAATGGATGGCGGATTGTTCCACGCTGGAAGAGATGATTGAAGCGGCGGAGTTAGGCTTTGATTATATTGGCACAACGTTAGTCGGCTATACGCCGCAAAGTGAAAATCAGCGGATTGAACAAAATGATTTTGAACTGTTAAGAGAAGCAAAGAAGCATTTTACTACACCAATCATTGCAGAAGGAATGATTGATACGCCAGCAAAAGTCCAACGTGTTCTGGAGCTAGGTGCTTATAGCGTGGTGGTGGGATCTGTTATTACACGACCGCAAAAAATTACTGAAAAATTTGTGGAAGCTACGAAAATAAAACAGAATCAAGCATAAACTAAATACACTATCGATACACTTGTTATTTTTTGATCAATACACTTCAATACGGTCGCTTTTTTTCTAGAGAAAGTGGAATCTTTCAATAATGAAAAGGGATACACTCCGTTTGGCATAGTCCTTGCTGATAATAAATCAGTGTATAAAGCGCTATCATTTTTATGGGAGGGGTTTTATGAAGGGTTTATCAAAAAAAAAACGGGTGTCTACTTGGTTAGCGTTAGGAATCACCGTAGTCAGCTGTTTTGCGTTAAGCGGGGAAGTGCAAGCAAGTGTTGAAAGAACAAAAGTTGATGAATTTGCGAATGTTTTAGATGTGAGTGCATCACCAACCGAACGGACGAATGGCGTATACGATACCAATTATTTTAATAATTTTTCTGATTTAGGTGCATGGCATGGCTACTATTTACCTGAAAAAAGCAATAAAGAGCTACTGGGTGGTTTTGCGGGGCCATTGATTATTGCGGAAGAATATCCAGTAAACTTGGCGGCAAGTTTAAACAAATTAACGGTCAAAAATAAAAAAACGGGAGAAACCTATGATTTAAGCCAAAGCAACCGCATGGACCTGTCTTATTATCCTGGGCGCCTAGAGCAAACCTATGAATTAGACGATCTAACGATTCATTTAGCTTTAATTTTTGTCAGCAATCGAACGGCGCTTATCCAAACGACACTTGAAAACACTGGTGAAGAGCCCTTGTCACTTGAAGCAAGCTGGACAGGTGCGGTCTTTGACAAAATTCAAGAGGGAACGGAAACCTTAGATATTGGCACTCGTTTAACTGCTAAAGACAATGACATTAAAGTGAATTTTGGTGAAGTCAGAGAAACGTGGAATTATTTTGCTACGAAAGACACAAAATATACGATTCATCATGCGGATAAAGTTTCAACAAAAATTGATAATCGGAATTATACAGCGACCGCTGAACCTATTGAATTGAAGCCTAAACAAACGTACAACACCTATACGACAGAAAGCTATACTTTTACAAAAGAGGAAGAGGCAAAGGAACAACAACAAGCACCCGAATATACCAAAAATGCGGCACGCTATTTCAAAGAGAACAAGCAAAGGTGGCAAGGGTATCTAGATAAAACGTTCGATCAAAAGAAAACAGCAGAATTTCCTGAATATCAAAATGCGCTAGTCAAATCGATTGAAACGATTAATACCAATTGGCGAAGTGCGGCAGGTGCCTTTAAGCATGACGGGATTGTTCCGTCCATGTCTTATAAATGGTTTATTGGTATGTGGGCTTGGGATTCGTGGAAAGCGGATGTAGCAACGGCTGATTTTAATCCTGAGTTAGCTAAAAATAATATGCGGGCCTTGTTTGATTATCAAATTCAAAAAGATGATACCGTACGTCCACAAGATGCAGGAGCGATCATTGATGCTGTCTTTTACAATCAAGACAGTGCGCGTGGTGGTGAAGGTGGCAACTGGAATGAACGAAATTCTAAACCACCATTGGCTTCATGGGCAGTTTGGCATATTTATCAAGAAACCAAAGATAAGGAATTTTTAAAAGAAATGTATCCCAAACTTGTGGCTTATCATAATTGGTGGTATACCAACCGAGACCACAATAAAAATGGGATAGCAGAATATGGAAGCATGGTCAGTGATGCTCACTGGCAAAAAGACGACAAGGATCAAATCATTAAAGATAAAAATGGCCAACCTAAAGTGGACGATGATGCTGTTATTGAAGCAGCCGCGTGGGAAAGTGGTATGGATAACGCTACACGGTTTGACAAAGAAGGTGTGGGCAAAGGCGATGACGGAGTTAAAGTTTTTGAAAATAAAAATAAAGGAAAAGTAGTGGGGTATTCGATTAATCAAGAATCAGTGGATTTGAATGCGTATCTCTACGCTGAAAAGGGCTATTTAGCTTCGATAGCAGAAGAACTAGGCAAAAAAGAGGACTATAAGAACTATCAAAAAGAAGCGAAGAAACTAAAAAAATATATTCAAGAAAATATGTTTGATGAAAAAACGGGCTTCTTCTATGACTTACAAATAAATGAAGACGGCTCGAAAACAAAATTGTTAGTCAATCGTGGCAAAGGAACAGAAGGCTGGTTGCCGCTTTGGGCAAAAGTAGCGACCAAAGAACAGGCGGCGGCAGTTAAGAAAAACATGATGAATCAAGAAATGTTTAATACCTTTATGCCATTCCCAACGGCATCCAAAGACAATGAAAAATTTGCTGCAACGAAATACTGGCGAGGACCAGTTTGGCTTGATCAAGCCTTGTTTGGTGTAGAAGCTCTTCAAAACTATGACTATACAAAAGAAGCAAAAGAAATGACACAAAAACTCTTCTTACATGCCGAAGGATTGATGGGAGAAGGCCCTATTCATGAAAATTATGATCCACTGACAGGGAAGGGCTTAAGTACGAAAAACTTTAGTTGGTCAGCAGCAGCGTACTATTTACTGTATAAAAACACCTTATTAAGTAATAACCCCACAACGCAAACCGCTTTTGAGATAAAATAGAAAAACAGCTCTTGAGGAAATATCACTCAAGAGCTGTTTTTTTCTTCACTTGCTACAATCTGTTTCCTTCTGAATTTAATTGAATGTAATTTATTTGTTTTAATAAATATATTTCATTTAATTAAAGAAAATATCTAAAAATAAAAATATATGTACTTTTATTAAAAATGTTATTTAATAAAAATGAAATAGATATTCGATGGAATTGATTGTACAATGATTAGTGAAGAGTGGGTTTAACGGAACCGAGTAATAAGAAATAAACTAATATTGAAACCAAACATTGCGACACCTCCTGCTCTAAGTTATATTGAATTTCATTATAAGACAGATATCTTAGTTTCTTCAAGAACGAATTAGAAAAGTTTTTTTAAATTTGTTGACGTCTAACAATTATAATGTGCAAAAAAATAATTTAAACAAATATATTATTTGATTATTTGGTAATATTAAAGTTCGTAAAAATAATTTTTTATAAAATATTATATTTTAGTTAATAAAAAAATAATACTTAATATTAACTTATTAATAGAAAGGAGCATATTATGGATGTGTTAGAGGCATTAAAGTATTTTAGAAAAAAGAAAAAAATTGCTCAGAAAGATGTTTTACCAAAAAAAGGGAAACAAACCTATCGAAGAATCGAAATTGGTGAAGCCAAGCTAAGTTACGAGGATTTAATGACAGCATTACAGTCACTGGGGATTACCTTTAATGAATTTTTTCATATGGTCTCTGAAACAAGAAGTACGGCTTCATCTAAAATTATGCATCAAATTGAATGTTGTCAAATGGGAGTGAACAATACAAGTGAAAAAAAGAACCTGATTCATTACTTTTATCAATTAGAGCGCAATCCCCACAAAAACGCAGTGGAGATGTCTATTTATACAGATATTAAGCTAACTTTCAGTAATGATTGGGAGGAAATTCCAGAATTTGACGAACCTGATCGAATGGCAATTCTAGCACTTATCTCTAGCAAAAGCTACTATACATATTACGATTATCAAATGGTGACTAATACAGGAGCGTTATTTTCTGAAAACGAAGTCCTTCAGATTCTTGAGCAGATGTTTCCTGTCAAAGATGCTGAATTACGTGATACCCAAACATTAAATGTCGCCTATGGTTTTTATCTAAATATCATTACAGCGCAACTTTATAAGAAAAATTATGCGAAAGCCCGGGAGTATTTAGCGCTAATGAGTGTTACCACGATTCCTGCTGAAATTTACTATATTCATTTTAACTTACGTTACTTAAAAAACCTTACGTATTATCTGTACACTGGCAAAATGAGATACTATAAAGAAGTGATCGCCGTTATCGATATGATTGAAAGTTTTGGCGATGTACGTTTGGCGGAAGGCATGAAAAAAGAAATGCTTCAGCTGACGGCTGGGCGGACATTTAATTTAGATTATGGACAATTTCCTGTGAATATTGTCACTGAAAAATAAAAAACACCCCCGCAAGGTCAAACTTGCGGGGGGTGCTGATGTTAAACAATAATGTTATCTCTAATCATATCTAAATCTTTAATCAAAATTTTGCGGTTACGTAGTTCGATTGCCCCTAACTCTTTTAGTTGCTGCATCATCCGGTTAACGCTACTAGCAGAAGTTATCCCACAAAAATGCGCAATTTCTTCATTGGTCACCACGAAATCAATTAAAATACCTTCCTCTGTTTCTACGCCAAATGAATCGTACATTTCATAGATTTGTGTACAAACGGCCCCAAATTTGCCATTCATTAACATTTGCTGCATCTTTTTCATGGAATGCATTAAACGGTCCCGATAGTATTCTTTGACATACATTTGCAAGTCTTTACTATTATTGATATCCCGCCAAAATTGAACACGGTCGATTTGATAAAGTTCTGCTTGTGGAGATTCGATGCGAATATTAAAAGGTGCATCAATAAATTCTGAATATTCATCACGTAGCAATGAAACAATTTCCAAATTGTTGATATAACGTAAATTAAATTCACGACCGTCTTTGGAAATAACGCTAGTTTTGATGATGCCACTTTTTAAAATATAGGCATAACGATCTTGCAGTCCTTCATAAGTTAAATAATTTTTCTTCTTTTTTACAACGACTCGAAAAGAATGTTCATCTAAGTAGTCTTGTAAAACATTTCTCATTGGCGGTAACTCCTCAATTATCTCTAAATATTTTTGTTTTTGCCTGTTGGGCTTCCTTCTTATTTAAGCGAATTGGACATCATATGTCAATAACAAATGTTGATAAAAAAGGTCAATTAAACGCTATTTTGAAAAATAAAATCAGCTTTTAGATAATTTTGCCAAAAATTTCGCTTAATGAGTATTAAAAATATTTTTTTTATTTTATGTGCTCAAATATTTTTCAAAAAGAAAAAATTGTATTAAGGTAATAGTAGAAAGGGAGGAGATTTCATGACAGAACCAAACTTAAAAGACCCAAGAAAGTTATTTTATAGTGATGGATTTCCGCAACAAGATCAAGAAACTCCCGCATTACAGGACAAAATGGTTCCTAAACCAGATTGTGGGGAAGACAGCTATGTCGGAAATCACAAATTAGAAAATCGTCGGGTATTAATTACAGGCGGTGATTCTGGGATTGGACGAGCGGCGGCGATTGCTTTTGCTCGTGAAGGTGCAGATATTGCCTTACATTTTTTCCCAGGTGAAGAAAAAGACGCCGAAGAAGTGGCGCACTATATACGAGAAGCTGGCCGAAAAGTCTTTCTTTTGCCAGCAGATTTAAGAGATAAACAGGCACCTGAAGAATTGGTTGCACAAGCTCGTGAAGCATTAGGCGGCTTGGATACCCTTGTTTTAAATGCTGCCCAACAAATTTCCTGTGCCGCTATTGAAGAATTACCAATGGAACAAGTGATAGACACTTTCCATGTCAATATTATTGCGATGTTTGGCATTGTCAAAGCAGCAGTGCCTCACTTGCCTGCCGGAAGTAGTATTGTGACAACGACTTCCGTCCAAGCCTTTAATCCCAGTGAGCATTTGTTGGATTATGCAGCAACGAAGGCATCAATTGCCAACTTTACCGTTGGTTTAGCAAAACAACTGGCACCAAAAGGCATTCGGGTAAATGGCGTGGCTCCAGGACCAATCTGGACACCGTTACAGTTAGATCATGGACAACCAATTGAAGAGTTGCCAGAATTTGGGCAACATTCTTTACTGGAACGTGCGGGTCAGCCTGCTGAATTAGCCCCTGTTTATGTTTTCTTGGCGTCCAATGATGCAAGTTATGTTACGGCTCAAGTTTATGGCGTAACTGGTGGAGAAGCAATTAATCTTTAGGAGGGATGTTCCGTGAATAAAGTTGTTAAAATACTTTTGCTTCTAGGTTCACTGATTTTAATGGCATTATTTGGCGCGGTGGCCATTACCACTTGGTCAGCCGATACAGCTTGGCAACCACCAGATAATGTCCAATGGTTCTTGCAAGACAACGAGTACGCACGTCAAGCAATCTTTTGGGTAGCGCTGGTTTTACTAGGAATTATGCTCTTTCTATTTTTATTCATTCTTTTATTCCCAAGAAGAAAAGGCACGTTTGAATTAAAAGAAGAGCAAGGAAAGTTAGTGTTACACCGTAAAGCCATCGAAGGATTTGTACGCTCTAGCTTGCAAGACAGTGACTTTCTGGAAGCACCAACCATTCGTGTAAAGGCGACAAAACGGCGCATTAAGGTCAATGTCAAAGGCACACTGAAACGAACGGCGGATTTAATTGGACAAACAGAAGCTTGGTCAAAAACAATGGAAGAACGGCTTGCTCGTTTGGTGGGAACTGGTCACAAGATTACGATTGATGTTCATTTTGAAGATATTCAATCAATGAAACGACCACAACAACAGCAAACACAAGCACGTGTGGAGTAGGAGGGATGTACAATGGTTGAATGGATAAAACAATATGCCGTTCCGTTAATTGGTGGCCTAGTCGGTTTGGTTTTTGCAATCTTGTTTCTGTCAATCGGCTTCTTTAAAACATTGTTAGTGGTACTCCTGACAGGACTAGGTATTTGGCTAGGTTTGTATTTGGAACAGACAGGCATTGTCAAAAATTATTTTCATCATAAATAGGAGGTTTTGGCTATGGAAAATGCAAATGTATCGATTGTTAAAGGTGAGTTGACGTTTGAGGATAAAGTAATCCAAAAAATTATTGGCATTGCTTTGGAAGAAGTCGACGGTTTGTTAACTGTGGACGGTGGTTTTTTCTCGAATTTACGAGATAAAATGATTAACAGTGAAGATGTTACAACAGGCATTCACACCGAGGTCGGCAAAAAACAAGTCGCAGTGGATATGGACATTGTAGCCGAATATGGGAAAGATATCGAGACCATTTATGATCAAATGAAAGAGGTTATTACTCGTGAAGTCCAACAAATGACTCACTTGGAAGTAATCGAAGTCAATGTCAACGTAGTAGATATCAAAACACAAGCAGAGTACCAAGAAGAAAGTGAAACAGTCCAAGATAAACTTGGCAACGCCGCTGAAGCGACAGGTAGTTTTATGTCAAAACAAACCAACAAAGCCAAACATGCGGTAACTAAAGGCAAGACAAAAGTCAAAGAAAACACGGCACCTCGTGTTCAATAATGGGTTATTATTTTATTAAAAATAAAGCAATAATAGAAGAAACTAGGAGGAATGAACCATGAGTAACGAAAAATTCAATAATGTACCAAAACCAGCAGGAAACGGACCACACACACCAGAAAATCATGCAATCAAAGGTGAATTAACATTTGAAGATAAAGTCGTTCAAAAAATTATCGGTTTAGCCTTAGAAAATGTTGATGGTCTATTGACAGTCGATGGCGGCTTTTTCTCAAATATTGCTGAAAAATTAGTAAACACAGATAACGTCACAGCTGGTATTGATACCGAAGTTGGTAAAAAACAAGTCGCTGTTGATATGGATATCGTGGTAGAATACGGCAAAGATATTCAAGACATTTACGAAAAAATGAAAGAATTAATCAGCCGTGAAGTGAAAAAAATGACTCACTTAGATGTGATTGAAGTGAATGTTAACGTAGTCGATATCAAATCAAAAGAAGAATACGAAGAAGATAGTGAAACTGTTCAAGATAAAGTCACAGGCGCTGCCAAAAGTACCGGTGAATTTGCTTCTGAACAAACAGAAAAAGCAAAAAAAGCTGTGAATAAAGGAACAGAACAAGTCAAAGAAAATATGGAACCACGTGTAGAATAAACGGTTAAAGGGAGGAAACAATCATGGGCTTTATTTGGGCATTAATTGTCGGTGGTGTCATTGGGGCAATCGCTGGAGCAATTACTAAAAAAGGATCATCGATGGGCATTATTGCCAATATCATTGCAGGGTTAGTTGGTTCAACAATTGGTCAAGCCATTTTAGGCACATGGGGACCAAGCTTAGCTGGGATGGCTATTGTGCCATCGATTATCGGGGCAGTGATTTTAGTTGCCATCGTTTCATGGATTTTAGGACGAAAATAGAGAAAGTTTAAAAAATAGGGCATAAGTCGTTTCGACTTATGCCCTATTTTTCTTTTTCTATGTATGAGGAAGTATCATATGAAAAGTAAATTTTGAGCAATTAGCTAAGAGCTTATTTTAATTAAAATCATTAGTCATTTTTGAGTTTTCAACAAAAATCAACAACATTTGTTGAAGTTATTTGTAGATAACGTTTATCATTCACAAATTTACATTTTTTTGTAACGGATATCTCGTATAGTAATAACTGCAAATGAATTTCAGAAAATTTTTTGATAAGTCATCAAAGTGAGGGGATAGCGGTCTTTTATTGAAAAATAGCAACACAAAATAAACAGAACAAAAGAGAGAGGAATTCAAAGAATTATGACAGAACAAACACCAACAAAGCTTTTGAATAAAGGCTTTATCAGCATTACAGTGATTAATTTCATTGTCTATCTTGTTTATTATTTGTTAATGGTTATTATTGCGGTGATTGCGCAAGATAGCTTACACGCTACTTTAGGTCAAGCGGGTTTGGCCTCAGGAATTTACATCATCGGGACATTGCTTGCACGACTTTTCATGGGAAAACTCCTTGAACTGATTGGGCGCAAACAAGTCTTACGTTATGGGGCTTTGTTTTATCTTTTAACGACTGTTGCGTATATGTATATGCCAAGCATGGGTATTCTTTATTTGGTCCGTTTTTTAAATGGGTTTGGTTACGGAACCGTTTCGACAGCGACCAACGCAATTGTTACCGCCTATATCCCTAAAAATAAAAAAGGGGAAGGGATCAATTATTATGGGTTGAGTACTAGTTTAGCAGCCGGCATTGGGCCATTTATTGGGATGTTATTGTTAAATATTTCCAACTTCCATGTCATTATTAACTTTTCAATTATTTTAATTTTGTTAACAACCATTGCTTGCTTCATTTTCCCAGTGAAAAATATTGAGTTAACACCTGAACATCGTGAAGCTTTATCTAAATGGAATTTTGATAGTTTTGTTGAAAAGAAAGTTTTATTTATTACATTTATCGCCTTTTTAATGGGTCTTGCTTATTCAAGTGTCTTATCTTTCTTATCTTCTTATGTCAAAGTAATCGATTTAGTTGACGTCAGCACTTTCTTCTTTATCGTCTATGCGGTCGTGATTACCCTAACACGTCCTTCAACAGGTCGGATTTTCGATGTCAAAGGTGAACGCTACGTCATGTATCCGAGCTACATTTTCTTAACACTAGGCTTATTCTTATTAAGTATGACTACGTCTGGTTGGATGTTATTAGTCTCAGGTGGGTTAATTGGCTTAGGTTATGGTACCTTCATGTCAAATGGCCAAGCGGTTTGTCTTCAAGAAAGCCCAAGTCCTCACCGTATCGGGATTGCTTTATCGACTTATTTCATCGGTTTAGACCTTGGATTAGGGGTTGGTCCGTACGTTTTAGGTGAGTTACGTAACTTTATGTCATTCCAACAAATGTACTTCTTAGCAGGTTGTATCCCAATCGTTTGTACCATTTTATATATGGTCTTCCACAAAGCTAAAAATGATGCCAAAGATTTGTCTCTTGAAACGATTGAAGAGATTGAACACGGCTCAGAACTATAAATGGACAAGGAGTGATTTCAATGCCTAACGATGAACGGATTTTAAACGTTTTACAACAAACACTAACGGAAATTCAACGCATGAACACGCGTTTAGCTAAAATTGAAACAGAGTTAGCCGATGTCGATCAACATCACGCGACTTTGGATCATTACTTGCAAGAGCTAGAATTGGTGACAGAAAATAACAACGTCATGTAAAATGAGTAGTTAGTAAATGAACGTTCCACGCTTCGTTATCACTAGAGTGGAACATTGAAAATTTTCGTAAAAAACGCCAAAAGGTAGCAGTTTTTCTGCTACCTTTTGGCGTTTTTTCTAATTTAAAGTAAATAAGCAAGAAACATAAGCTATGTTAACTTATGTCTCTTGCTTATTTTTAACACTTAAAATGTTTCACGTGAAAACTTTTAAAAGTGGCGTGGACTTTGTTTGGTGACAATTTGTGTATTTAAGTTTTCTAAGCTCTGCGCTAGTTCACCAATGCTAGCGGAAAAATCAACATAATAAGTAGGAATCGTTGATTTGACACTAATTTCTGAAAAGATATTTGTAATAATTACATCGAAAGGCTTTTCTGGTGAAGCGACAAAAATTAATTTTTTATCCACGGCTTTACTTAGCTTTTCGTAAAGGGTATCTAAAATTAAGTTACTTTGGTTGGTCCGTACTAAGACACGAATCGGTGGTAAAGATTTCGTTTTCAGTGTACAAAAAAGAATAAACAAGCAGTCAACTAACAATTTTTCATTGCCCATCAATGTTGGAAGCATTTCAATTGTAAGTCGCTTCACATCTTTGTAGAGACTCGGATTTTTTTGAAGTGCTTCTTTTAAAAAGCTTTCTTGCACAAATGGATTGGCAATCGTGACAAAGGTTTTAAAAAAGACACTTAAATTTTGGATAGAAGTATACAGATAAAGATACTCGTGAAATGTCAATTTAATTTGATAAAAAGACGTCAGTTGATAAATGATCTCTTTAATGGGCGAGCCTAATAGTTGGACCATATGCATCCGTGCTGCTGGAATTTCCAAGATATCTTGTGTGGCGTAGCTGACACTAATCGTCAATAAGAAAAAGGCAAAAAGGCCTTCTTTTTGGATAAATTTTGTTGGAACTTGGTGTAAGGCTTCTTCTTTAAAAAATAATTCAAATTCATTCAGATTAACAAAGGGATTAACAATCGCTTCTTCCTCTACGAAAGTTTCTTTGATAAAAAAGCCCTCTTTCCAACGCGCTAAAATCACCGCAGAAAAAATCAAGTCTTTTGTAAAATCTTGTGTTGTATTGAAAGAAACAGAATGTTTTAAACGTCGAAAGAGACTATGGACTTCTTTTTTTGTGATTGTGTGCAATGGCCAATCCTCTTCAGAGTAATTGTTCCAAAAAAGCATCATAAAGAAAATCCGAATATCTTTTTCTTTGCCCACCAACACGTTGGTACGTTTTAAATTGATTTCAATCTGATATTTTTGGAGCCATTGGTTTAGTTGACCAATTTTTCGTGTAAAGGTTGACGAAGAAATTTCTAAAACTTTTTCAAAATGTTTGCTATCAATTGCATTATGGTTAAAGGCATAGGTCAGCACTTGATACGCGAAACTTTTTTTGACAAAGTAGGGCATCAAAAACGACAGTTGGAAATAGGGTGCAAACCAAAATGTGATTTCTTTGGCAGTTGCTGATAAAGAAAATAAGTTCTCCCAGCCGTTTTCTTCAATTTCTGTTTGGAGCAAAGCCACGGACTGTAGAATGGTAGTTTGTTGCATTTTTAATTGGGTGGCTAAAGTAGAAATCGCCAATGTTTGTTCTTCTGCTTCACGACGTTCGAGTAACTCTTCTAAAAGAGCAAAACTTTTACGATAAGGTACATCAAGTAACTCTGTTAACATCCAATTCCCTCCAAACTATTTTCCCCACGTAATTTGGCAAAATAAATTTTGCGGACGACTTGTTTTAAGTTATGGTATTCGTCTAAATAAGGAACAGGATGCCAATAAAAGGTTTTACTGGCATGGAAAAGTGGATTGTTTTTGTCGGTAATGACTAAGTCAGGCACTTCTTGAATATGATTGACGAATTTCAAAGGAACATCACAATAATTATTGATTTCCTTTGCTAACCAATTTTCTTGTATTTGATTAATAGATGAATGAAGCAAAATTTTAACCGGAATTTGTTTGTTTAATAAAACACTCCGAATAATTAAAAAAATGGTTTCTTTAAATAACGCATCTAGTGGGTGCTCTTTGTCAAAAGGCAAACGCTTTAAGAAATAGTTAGTTGTTCGTGAAACGTTTGGGTATTGCTTTTCATACAAAGAGACATTAGCAATTTCGTAACTCAACTCCTCTTCCACAGGAAAATGGATGAGACGCTCACTGGCATTGGATAAATTAACCAACAAAAAGACAACTTCTATTGCGCTTAAATCCAACTGTAATTGCGTACATTTTTCAAAAATCCAAGTGACGTGGGGACTGTTATCCATTCCCATGATTGCTAAGTTAGCAAAGTTAATGGTTTCCATTTGTTCAAGCGAGTACATCGTTAATGTACTGAAAAAATCATAATAGAAACGAATTTCAGCCCGCCAAGTGTCGGGTTCTTGTTGTTCATTAATAAAACAATCATTCACTAATAATTGAAATTCTGAATAAGGAATGGCTAAATTGATTGCCGCAATTTCAGGATAATCGCTGATTGTAAAATCAGATTGATAACGGAGTAAACCTATGGACATAATTAATTTTAATTTGCGTAAATCGGTATATGTAAAGTAAGGATAACGGTTTTTGATAATTTCAATAAAATTCTGTAATTGCGCTTGATTGGTTTTAGATAAAAAAGGAACGAGAGACGTTCCTGAAATGAAAAATAGAGAGTAAAAGAAACTGCGAAAATCTTTTTCAGCACCACAAATTTTTTCTCGCCTTTTTAAGTTTAAATAACAATTAAATCTAGCTAGATAATTGTTTAAACGGTCACTAACTTGTTTAAAAATAGAAAAGTTAATGAAATGCTCTTCACAAAAATCTTTGGCTGAAGTGTAACGTTTTAAAAGTAAATCTAAGGCTAACATATAGGTTAACGACCCGCGGACCACGGCTTCTTTCATTAACTCAATCGGGATATTTTCATCGGCGACTAATTCTATGGACTGTTGATTATTAATAATGCGAATATGTACATTTTCATGTGTATTGACTCGAGAAATTAATAAAGTTAATTGATTCAATAAATTATTGATATTGTAATGGGAAAATTCATATTTTCGCCGGAGTACTTGCATGGGGACTTTTTCTTTACTGTCATACAAGTATTCAATTAGGGAAAGCAACTGAATTTCCTGCTTGGTTAATAAGTTATGCATAATAACCACCTTTCTAATTGGTTACGATTGTTTGATTTTTCAGATAATACAGATAGAACATTCTTTTCTAAGTAACATTCGATAATTGTTAGTGAAAGAACTAGTTGTTCTTATGCTACTGTATCTATTCTTAAAAATCAAGAAGAACTGAATGTGTCAAATAAAAGAAAAAGCGGACAAAAAATGATAGAGAAACAAATTATTAAGAAAAACAAATGGTTTATATAAAACATTTAAATAACAAAAATGACAATTTAAGTCTGTTGTTTTTTTAGCTTAAATAGCTTATACAAATAGGCTTTTTTGTCTAAGCAGTTCTTGTGAAAAAGTTTAAAAAAAACGGTATAGTGGAAGAAGGACTAGTACAAATAAGAAAGGATTAAGGGAGTGTTTTTATAAAGGTGAAAAGGGTTTTTAGCATTTCATCAACTTTTTCTATTTGGAGGAGAAGTTGTTGATAATTTTTGCTGAAAAATCTCGTTATACTCTTCTTATTCTTATAGAAGAGTCTATAGGAATAAGCAAAAAATGAATCCGCATTCGAAGTAAGACTGCGTTTTGAGGAGATAAAAAGAAAAGGCGTGTTGGCTGTCTGTTTTAGCAAGGAAGAAAGACAACAGAAGAGCACTCACTTATTTGGCTTAAAATAAAAAATTGGTACGAAGTGAACGTTCTCTTCTATGTGTCGTTAGTAGAGGAAGGATGAAAGAAATGAGAAAGAATGGTCCAATGGTAAACCGTTGGCTCTATGGGTTGATGTGTTTGTTACTTGTTTTAAATTACGGCACACCACTCATGGCTTTGGCGGAAGATGTTAACAGCGATGGCCAGCTAACGTTAGGAGAAGTGACGCAAACCAGTCAGCAAGAAATGACCTTAGCGCTTCAAGGAAAAGCACAACCAGCAACACAAGAGGTTGTAGTGCATTACAGTACCAATGTGTCAATCAAAGCTGCACATTGGGCAGCGCCCAATAATACGCGCAAGATTCAAGTGGATGACCAGAAGAAACAGATTCAAATTGAATTGAATCAGCAAGCGTTAGCAGATACGTTAGTCTTAACGTTGAACCTCACAGCTACAGAAGATGTGACGTTTTCTTATGGACAACAACAACGAGCGTTGACGTTAAATACTGGTACTGATCCGACAGAATCAACGACAATCACGAGTTCTACAGTCACAACAGCGAATGAAGGTTCAACAGAAGAAGCATCTGCAAACTCCTCTGTTCCTCGTTCGTCCGAAGAAACTGTCGCCAGCACGACAAAAGCGACAGAAAGTAAAACAACTGAATCGACAACTGTCAAACCACGTGTAGCAGGACCAACAGATATCAATGACTATTTTACAGGTGATGAAACAACGATTATCGATAATTTTGAGGATCCGATTTATTTAAATCCTGATGGCACACCAGCAACACCACCGTACAAAGAAGATGTGACCATCCATTGGAACTTTAACTGGTCGATTCCAGAAGATGTGCGGGAACAAATGAAAGCAGGCGATTACTTCGAGTTTCAATTACCTGGCAATTTGAAACCTAATAAACCAGGTTCAGGTGATTTAGTTGATACGGAAGGCAATGTCTATGGAACCTACACAATTAGTGAAGATGGTACGGTTCGTTTTACCTTTAATGAGCGCATCACGTCTGAAAGTGACATTCACGGGGACTTTTCTTTAGATACTCATTTGAATGATTCAGATGGTCGAGGCCCAGGAGACTGGGTGATTGATATTCCTACGCAAGAAGATTTGCCGCCTGTAGTGATTCCGATTGTCCCGGATACCGAACAACAAATTGATAAACAAGGCCATTTTGATCGAACGCCCAATCCTAGTGCGATTACTTGGACGGTAGATATCAATCAAGCGATGAAAGATCAAACAAATCCAACTGTGACGGAAACGTGGCCAACAGGGAATACCTTTAAGTCAGTGAAAGTCTATGAGTTAGTGATGAATCTTGATGGAACAATTAAAGAAGTGGGTCGCGAACTTAGTCCAGATGAATATACCGTTGATAAAAATGGCAATGTGACAATTAAAGGTGACACGAATAAAGCGTATCGTCTTGAGTACCAAACGACGATTGACGAGGCGGTTATTCCAGATGGCGGGGGTGATGTGCCTTTTAAAAATCAGGCGACGTTAAAAAGTGATAATAATCCAAATGGGTTAGATGCTGAAGCAACCGTTACCGCCACATATGGCAAAATGCTAGACAAGCGCAATATAGATTACGATGAAACCAATCAAGAATTCACTTGGGAAATTAACTACAACTATGGCGAACAAACCATTCCAAAAGACCAAGCAGTCATTACAGACACAATGGGGGATAATTTAACGTTTGAACCAGATTCTTTACATTTATATTCAGTGACGTTTGATGACAAAGGAAATGAAGTCGTTGGAGCAGAACTTGTGGAAGGAAAAGATTACAAAGTGGTAATTAACGATGATGGCTCCTTTGTGATTGACTTTTTGCATGATGTGACTGGCGCAGTCAAGATTGATTATAAAACCAAAGTTGATGGAATTGTCGAAGGCGATGTTGCCGTGAATAATCGTGTGGATGTCGGCACTGGTCAGCATTCAGAAGGTGATGGCACAGCCAATCAACAAAATATTATTAAAAACACTGGTGCAGTGGATTATCAAAATTCAACGATTGGTTGGACGTTAGCTGTGAATCAAAATAATTATTTGATGGAAAATGCCGTGATTACGGACACATACGAACCAGTTCCTGGCTTAACTATGGTACCCAATTCGTTGGTTGTTAAAGATACAACTACTGGTGCTCAGTTGACGTTAGGTAAAGATTACATGGTAGAAATAACTCGTAATGCAGAAGGTGAAACAGGCTTTAAGTTAAGTTTCATGGGGGCGTATGCCAAAACAAGTGATGCCTTTTACGTAACCTACAATACCTTTTTCGATGTTACCGAGTTAGATGCTAACAACCCTGCATTGGACCATTACCGAAATACCGCTGCCATTGATTGGATGGATGAAGCAGGAAACAATCATCACTCAGAGGATAATAAACCGTTTAAACCTTTACCTGCTTTTGATTTAAATGCGCAAAAAAGTGGTGTTTACAATGCCGTCACTAAAGAAATCACTTGGACGATTGCGGTGAATTTAAGTAATAACCGTTTAGTTGACGCCTTTTTGACGGATCCAATTTTAGCCAATCAAACCTATTTGGCTGGGAGCTTGAAAGTCTATGAAGGCAATACAAAGCCAGATGGTTCGGTTGAAAAAGTGAAACCAACGCAACCGTTGACGGATATCAAAATGGAAGAACCAAGCGAGAAAAACAAAAATACTTGGCGTGTTGACTTTCCTAATGATAGTCGTACGTATGTGATTGAATTTAAGACGTCTGTTGATGAAAAAGTTATCGAAGGTTCGGCTAGCTATGACAATACCGCATCTTATACAAACCAAGGTTCTTCACGTGATGTGACAGGAAAAGTTTCTATTCAACATGGTGGCGAATCAGTGAAAAAAGGTGGCGAATACCACAAAGATGATCCAGATCATGTGTACTGGCATGTAATGATCAATGGCGCCCAATCGGTTTTAGACGATGTGGTTATCACTGATACACCCTCACCAAACCAAGTGTTAGATCCCGAGTCATTGGTGATTTACGGTACCAACGTAACAGAAGACGGAACGATTACGCCAGATAAATCTGTTATTTTAGAAGAAGGAAAAGATTACACACTGGAAGTTACCACCGATAATGAAACAGGACAACAAAAAATTGTCGTTAAAATGGCCCATATTGAAGCACCTTATTATATGGAATATCGTAGTTTAGTGACTTCTTCAGCGGCGGGGAGTACAGACACGGTATCCAACCAAGTGTCAATTACTGGAAATGGTTCAGAAGTCGTTCATGGAGATGACAATGGCGATGTGGTCGTTGACATCGATCACAGTGGCGGGCATGCCACAGGGACCAAAGGCAAAATTCAGCTGAAGAAAACAGCCATGGATGGGACGACTATTTTAGCAGGTGCCCATTTCCAAATTTGGGACCAAGCCAAAACACAAGTCCTACGTGAAGGTACAGTAGACGCCACTGGGGTTATCACATTTGGTGGGTTGCCGCAAGGGCAATACATTTTGGTGGAGACGAAAGCACCAGAAGGTTATACAGTTTCGGACGAATTAGCTAAAGGCCGAGTCATTACTATTGATGAAGAAACTTCAGCAGATGGTGCACAACCAACTATTATTAAAAACGATGTCAATAAAGTAATTTTAGAAAAAACAGATGAGAAGGGCAAAAAATTAGTCAATGCACGCTTTAAATTAGAGCATGCCGTAACCACGCCGTTTACTCATTGGGAAGAAGTTCCCCTTGCGCCGGATCGAACCAACGCAAATGGCCAGTTAGAGGTGGATAGTTTAAAACCAGGGCTTTATCAGTTCACAGAAATCGAAGCACCGACAGGGTATCTTTTAGACACTACACCAAAACGATTCATCGTGACACAAAACACGAGCGGACAAATTCGTGATGTTCATGTCAAAATGCTTAATTACCAAGGTTCTGCTGAACTAATTAAAAAAGATCAAGCAGGCAATCCATTAGCAGGTGCTGAATTTTCGGTCCTTGATGCCACAGGACAAGTGGTTCGAGAACACTTAGTTTCGGATGCAGACGGAAAAGTCACAGTGACGGATTTAGCCCCAGGCAAATATCAATTTGTGGAAACCAAAGCGCCAGTAGGGTACCTTTTAAACACTGAACCAAGTACTTTCACGATTGCAGCAAGCGATCGGGGCAAACCAGCAACAGTTATAGCAACGGCTAACTTTGTTAACTATCAAGGTGCAGCTAAATTAATCAAAAAAGATGTGAAGGGACACTTGTTAAGTGGTGCGACATTTAAAGTGCTCGATGCGAAGGGACAAACGATTCAAACAGGCAATAATCAAGGGGAAATTGTTGCAGAGCACTTAGCCCCAGGTAAATATCGCTTTGTAGAAACCAAAGCGCCAACAGGCTATTTGTTAAATACCACGCCAGTCCCATTTGAAATTGCTGAGAAAAATGCTGGTGAACCAGCGGTCGTGGTTGCTAGTGACAACTTTGTGAACTACAAAGGGGCTTTCCAAATCGTGAAAACGAATAGCGCAGACCAACCATTAGCAGGCGCTGTTTTTGAATTATATGATCACAATAAACAATCATTAGGGATTACAGCAACGAGTGGCAAAGATGGCAAAATTATCTTTAGAGACTTGGCGCCAGGTACCTATTATTACAAAGAAATCAAAGCACCAAAATTACCAGATGGCTCAGAGTATATTATTTATCCTGAATTAGTAAAAGTAGAAATTCGTGGTGATTTCAAAGGTGATCCGGAGATCTTCCAATTAGGGGCCTTCGCCAATTTCAAAGGACGTGCTGTCTTTAAGAAAATCGATGCCAATGCGAACCCACTTCCAGGAACGATTTTTAAATTGTATCGAATCGAAAATGGGGAAAAAATCTTTGAAAGAGAAGTAACTGCTGAAAAAGATGGTTCATTGGCTATGGACGATTTAGGCGCTGGTAGCTATGAATTAGATGAAATAGATGCAACGGATGGCTATATCGTCAATAAACAACCCATTTATTTTGTAGTGAAGAAGAATTCAAATGATAAACAACCACTAGATGAGTTAGAGTTTGTAAATTATCAAGCGGAAGTAACGGGACGTAAAGTCAACGAGCAAGGTCAAACCTTAGCGGGTGCAGTTTTTGCAATTTACAATGCCGATGAGCAGAATCAGCCCCAAGGTTCACCAATCACATTCTTGAATCGTGCAGGAGAAAAAGTTTCTGAAATAACAACGGATAAGACTGGCGAAATTTACGCTAAAGGGCTGAATGAAGGGCATTACGTTTTAGTGGAAACGAAAGCACCAACAGGCTATCTGTTAGACACAACGCCACATCCATTTGATGTAACCGCCCAATTAGGAAAAGAGCAGCCAATTGCTTTAGGCGATCTTATCAATTATCAAGGAACTGCTCAATTAACCAAAGAAAACGAAACAGGTGAAGCATTGGCTGGTGCGGTGTTTAAGGTCATTGATGAAGCAGGGCAAACCGTGGCTGGACAAACCAATCTGATGTCCGACAAGCAAGGCAAAGTCATTGCGAAAAATTTAGCACCGGGAACGTATCGTTTTGTGGAGACACAAGCGCCAACTGGCTATCTTCTTAATGAAACGCCAAGCGCAAGCTTTACGATTGCGAAAGACAACCAAGGCAAACCAGCCACTGTGGTACTTAAAGCACCTTTTATTAATTACCAAGGTGCTGCCAAGCTGGTGAAAATTGACCAGCAAAAGAATGCCTTAGCAGGCGCTGAATTTAAAGTGACGGATGCAGAGACAGGGAAAACTGTCGCTCGTTCATTACGTTCTGACAACCAAGGGTTAGTTCAAGTGAACCACTTACAACCAGGAAAATATACCTTTGTGGAAACAAAAGCACCGGATGGTTACCAACTGTCTAAGCAAGCTGTCGCATTTACTATTGCAGCAACAGCGAAAGACAAACCTGAACTCGTGGATGCGGGCACGTTTGTTAACGAGAAACAACCTGTATCCAAAAAAATAAAACCAAATCAGCCAACAACGAAACAAGCAGCTAGAGAGACAGGTTGGCTTGGTTTACCGAAAACCAACACACAAGTCAATTACTTCTTTGTCTTTATCGGCCTCCTGTTGGTCGGTTTGGCAAGTTGGCTCTTTTATAAAAAGAGCAAGAAATAAGCTAAAGCCATAAAAAAACAGAGAGTGGGTCATCCGTCGAAAGGACGGATGGCCTATTTTTTTCCATCTTAAGCTAATCAACTGAACAAAAGTAGCTCCTTCTTATTGACATTCTCATGTAAGCCTTCATCGCAGTTTAGCCTTTGAACAGAACTTACTGAGTTCTTGGAGCAAACCGCTTGTGCCTCAGCCTTTATTTTTCGATGCTATCTTTAGGTATTTTGGCTAAAATATTGTACACTTTACATGTGCAAGAAATTTAGTTAGAGATATGAGGATAGAATGATGAAAAAGATGATGGTTTTATACAACGAAACTTCAGGAAGTAGTGAAAGTAAAGAGATTGCAGAACGCTTTAAAAAAGCTGCAGAAGCGAAAGGGGAAGCGGTTATTTTGCAACCTTCCAATCCAGACATTGATCCTGAAGAAATGCGGAAAAATGCCAAAGAAAATCAAGTGGGTGTCTTGGTCGTCATTGGTGGTGACGGGACCATTCATCATGCCGTTCAAAATTTTAAAGACACCATTCGTGACTATCAAATAGGGATTATTCCAGGCGGAACAGTCAATAATTTTGCGCGTGTGTTAAGTATTCCTTTGAAAGAAGAAGATGCCTTTGAAACCATTTTGGCAGGTAAGACAACACCAGTTGACTTTGGGATGGTAAATCAAGATGTAATGATTTCAACCTTAACGATTGGCTTATTAGCGGACACAGCAGCGAATGTGACCCAACAGGAGAAACAAAAATATGGTCCGTTAGCCTTTACAAAGCAATTTTTCCGCTTATTAGTGAAAAAGAAAAAGTACAAACTAAAAATTGATGGCGATGAAAGACGTTGGCATGGCAAAGCCCAATTATTAACGATGACCATGACAAATTCTGCTGGTGGCTTTACCAATTTCGATGCCAATGCCACGCCAGATGACGGCGAAGTGCACATTATCATTTTGCCTAAGTTAGTTTTTTACAAGTTTGTCTATTACTTACCTAAAATTATCAGAGGACAATTAAATGAAATTCCTGGTGTCGTGTATTTCTCTGGGAGTCAATTTAAAATTAGGGGCGAAAAAGACAAGAAAGTCCAAACACGAACAGATGGCGATCCTACCGATGATTTACCGATTAAAGTAACGGTGGAAGCTGGGGGACTCAACGTGTTTGTTCCTGAAACGTCCACATCTACGAAAGAATAAAAGAAACAACTGTTATTTTTTCGTGGAATAGATTTCTCATTTTGTGTACAATAGAACAGAAGAGAGGCAGTTGAGTGAACAGTGAAATGGGATGAATATGTTGATATATTCGATACAGATGTCGTTTCTAAAATTATTATTTTAAGAAACTTGCCAATTAATGAAGGTTGGATTGACATCAATGAGTTAGCAGAAGAATTACAATTAAACAAAAAATCAGTCAAAAAATACGTAGAGCTTCTAAAAGATGACATTACGTATTATGCCGTAGATAATGATGTTTCTTTGGCTTTTGAAAAGGGGCATGGCTATCGCTTGAACTTGGCGTCTAGCCAAGCCTTCCAGAAACTTTATACAGCAATTTTTCAAGATAGTTTAACTTATCAAGTAATGGAAGATTTATTCTGGGGGCGATTTAATGGGATTGTGCCAGCGACAACAAAATATCATACCAGTGATGCCACGATTCGGCGCTTGCTCAAAGGGTTTACAGAAATTTTAGCGCCATTGGGGTTAGTGATTAATAAAAGCACCTGGAAAATTGAAGGCAATGAAGCATATTTGCGCCATTTTGCTTACACTATTTTTATGGACTTAATCCGTGATACGTGGCCTTTTGACTATATACAAGAAACGGAAGTCGCACAAACTGTCCAAAAAGTGATGGCTTTTTTCAACGTAGAAGTTGCGGAAACGGTGTTACGCCGAGTTAAGTATATGGTCGCTATCTCAAAAGTCCGGAGTGCGCAAGGTGCTGAATACCGACCTTCAGCCGAGCAAGAAACTTATTTAGAAGGAAATAAACATTACCAAGCCTTTATAGAAGAGATGACAGCTACAACCCTTTTCCTTAATAAAAACGATTTAACTTTTGTGTACTTTTTCTTGTTAGCCAATGACCAATTTTATCAAGACGAAGCCACTGCACAAGCTATTTTAGCGCATTTTGATGAGTCTGAAGCGCCTGTTTATATGTTGACTCATTTAGTCCAACATTTCTTATTAGAAGAAATACAAATGACGCCGCAATTGGAAAAAATTCGTCCGCAAATTTTTTATTATTTGTTTGCTACACATTTATTTGCCGAACTTTACTATGTCCAAAATGTGAAAATGTATAATGTCTTTTGGAATAAAGTCAAAGAAAAATATCCGGTTCTTTTAGAAGAATTAAGCAAAGGCTTAAATCAACTTTACGAACAAACAGGCAATGAATTATTTACAAATAAAGAATTTTTGGCTCTGCGTTATTCTAGTGTTTTGGCGCTTTCCAATGATTTAATTCATCGTGAACAAAAAATTGTTTTAGGGTTAAAATCAGGCTTGCCAGTGCTAGAAGAAGAACGGGTGAAACTCTCGATTGAAAATAATTTTCGTCGATTTTATGCATTGGAAGTTTTACGATACAGTGAAGCAAGCAAAGAAGACTGGCAAAATATTGATTTACTATTAGTGACTTCTTTGACAGATGTGGAAACAGGGCATCCAGAGATCTTTTTACTTTCAAGTGAGTTAACGTTTGAGCAATATAATCGTTTGAACCAAAAAATAGTAAAAATTAACGAAAAAAGAACTAGGTCACTTTAATAAAAAATCAAAAAAATGGGCTTTTTTGATGCATATGTTCGATAAATTGTAAAAAATTTTTTTTGAAAAGTAAAAAAAGACAAAGAGAAAACGTCAATAGATAGGTGATTAACACCTATCTATTGACGTTTTCTTGCTATTTTTTAATAAATCCTGCACAGGTTCCTTTGGAAATCATATCGAAAAGGCACTTTTTTTGTTTTTTTATTGTAAATAGTAGGTTATTAACCCTTGATAGTAAAGGAACTGTTACTTTTTTTAACAGGTGGTTAAAAAATATTGAGGTTTCTCACAAGGATTTTTCTATATAATAGAAGGAGCAAAGAAAGGCGGGATGAGATGAAAAAACGGATGGAACAAATTGAAGAAATTTTAGGTTGTGAAGAAAATAGTGCAGGCGTCCGATTAAAGGAATTGGTTGAAGCTTTAGAATTGGAAGTCACGAATCAAAATTTGTTAAAAGTAACAAGTGTTTTACATATGAATCCAAGATTTAAAAAAATTTATGCATACGAAGACAGTCGTGTCATTACGCTGTATCAACTTTTACAAAATAAGCCGTTGGAAGTAACGGAATGAAAAGAGGGAAACACATGAAGAAAACAATGCTCATTCTTCTATTTGGTTTATTAACAGTGGCTGGTCTACCAATGGTGACCGAAGCGGTTGAGCCAGTTAACGCAACAGATGCAACAATTTTTGGCGCACAAGCAATGGTGCCTAATAGTGCGGAGGATCAAACAGATAAGTTACAGGCATTGCTGAGTCAGACAGCAAAGGAAGGACAGGCATTATTTTTACCACAGGGAAGTTATGCTCTGTCAAAAGATATTGCGATTTCTTCAAATTATCAATTAATTGGCGATACAACAGGAGCCACTATCTTACATAATGCTACAGGTGCCCCGATTCAGCTGACAGATACAACTTATGGAACGAAAACTAATGTACGACTTCAAAATATTGCCTTTGATGGAATTAATGTGACTTTGAAATTAACGAATCAATTAATCCTAGCAAACAATATTTTTTATAATCCATTAAAAGGATTCGTAGTCAATTTAAATGCAGATATTGGCGTTAAAATTTCAGGTAATATTTTCATGCGTGACACAGCACATATGCAGCCAGGGATTGATTTTAACCGAGCGATTTACATTGGTGGCTATTCAACACCAAGTCGCTTCCAGTATATGTCAGATGTAGACATCGTGGACAATTTATTTGGGTTAAAAGTGACGGAATTAGATGCGATTAAAAGCACCAGTCGTTCAGACTTAGCAGCGACTATTACACGTTTACAAACAGCCATTGAAGCAGGTGCTATTTCAGTACCTAATGAACAAAATTATCTATCAACAGGGGTTAATTCTTATAGTATGTTGAAGGATGTAACTGTTCAACATAATTTTTTCTATTCACCCTATGACAACGAAAACTTAAACGGCTTAGGTGGCGATCATGCGATTTATTTCCGTGGTGCCCAAAATATCACGGTGGTGGGGAATCATTTACGTGGACTACAAAATGGTCCTGCTGGCGGATTTAAGTTTAAATCAGGTCGTAATATTACGATTATGAATAATTATTTGCGAAATACAGGTCTCATTATGTATGGAACACCAGAGATTGGTTTGGCAGAAACGCAAGCAGAGGGAGCTATTTCAGAATTATCCAACTGGTTAGTGGCTAACAACATTTTTGATTGGAAGTATTGGGACAATCAATATGCAATTGGAATGGAGTACAATCGTCATACGGGAAATAACAATGTGTTCAATGGCGTATTTATTAACAATCAGTTTGTTAACTACCATAATATTCCGCAAAACCGACGTCGGGAATTGTTAATCGCTAGTGGCGGTGGTTTCCGACCAGAAACGAGTTTTGTGAAAGACAATACTCGAGATGATGGCCTTAAAAACGGCCAATTATTGGTAGAAAATTGGACAGAGGCGGACTATCGCTTAATGCCAGCAACATGGGAATCGTTGATTTCACCAACACTTTATGAGCAATATAAAAATACGCCAATTCCGGTTAGAAATACTTTAGCAACTCCTGTGGCCACGACGATTGTGCAAGGACAATCAATCGATCCGCAGCAACTGGTTGCTAATACAAATGATGCGGATGAAGCAGTCCCAACTGCTAAAATCGTCAATCCAGAGGTTTTAAATGAAATCGGCCAACAAAAAGTGACTGTTCAATTAACTTACGAAACAGGTTCATTGGTAACAGTGAACGTACCGGTGACGGTAGAGGCCCCTGTAAAAAAGCTTGATTTGTCCCGACTACAAACCGTTTATGCTTCGATTGGTGAAGCAAACCAATATACGGTTTACTCTTGGCAGTTATTCACTGCCATTGGGCCTAAAACGATTGTTCCTTCCTATTATCAGCAGGCGACACAATTGTTAGCAGAAGGTCAGGTGAGTGGGGACAAAACCCAAGAACAAGTGGATCAGTTAACAAGTAATTTGCAATCTGCAATGAAAGTATTAGTCAAAAAAGCCGATATCACGCTAGAGCGTGCAGAAGCAGAAAAGGAACTTGCGAGCGTTCACAAATTAGACGAATCTGTATATACCACAGATTCTTGGCAAGCCATGCAAGAAGCCTTAGTAGATACAACAACTGGGGAAGAAAGTCCTAAACAGTTACAAAAATTGCTTGCTTGGTCAGATGAAGAATTATTAGAGCCAACACTTGGTGGCTTTAAAACGCCCGTAGATGCGCAAAAGCGTATTAATCAATTAACACAAACCATAAAAACGGCGTTACTTCTGTTAGTTGAAAAATCAACAGAAACAACTAGTAACACAAGCGAAAGCAACACTCCAGGCACAACAAGTGAAAGCAGTAATACAAGCGAAAGTAGTACTCCAGGCACAACAAGTGAGAGCAGTAATACAAGCGAAAGTAGCACTCCAGGCACGACAAGTGAAAGCAGTAGTACAAGCGAAAATAGTACTCCAGGCACGACAAGTGAAAGCAGTAGTACAAGCGAAAGTAGTACTCCAGGCACAACCAGCGAAACCAGTAATACAAGCGAAAGCAGCACGCCAAGCACGTCAAGTGAGAGCGGTAGCACGAGTGAAAGCAGCACGCCAAGCATGTCAAGTGAGAGCGGTAGTACAAGTGAAAGCAGTGCTTCAATTACGTCAAGTGAACCAAGCAATACAAATGAAAGTAACACTTCAAGTACGACCAGCGCAACCAACAGTACAAGCGAGAGTAGCACGCCAAGCACTGTAAACGCAAACAGCCAAAACAAAGGCGAAAACTCTGTCATTTACGCGGAAGAGTCTAATCAAGATCCTAATGCCTCTCAAAGTAATTCAAAGACCTCTGTCAAGGCTAGTCAAACAAAGGAATCCGCAGCAGAAAACCAAGCAACTAAACAGATACAAACGAAACAAGATTCGTCAGGAACAGTCAAAAAAGCGGATAATACGACTAAAATTGCCAAGAAAAAATTTCCCAAAACAGGGGAACAATCTTCAGCAGTTGGGGGCTTCCTAGGCCTGAGCTTTTTATCGTTAGCCATAGCAAGCTATTGTTTTAAAGTGAAAAGATAACTCTTTAAAAACGGATAAGTAAATATCCTGAAACAAGAAATAGGACTTGTTTCAGGATGTTTTTATATAAAATTAAAAGAACTACAGTTTTTAGTGAAAAAATACACAAAAGTACTTGAATTTCTGTGATATAAGGGTAAAGTAAAGGAGGACAAAAAACAAAGGAAGTGAAATATTTGTATACACCAGATGAAATTTTAAGTATCAGTATTGAAAATGGTCAGAAAAAAATTCAAAAGCCTTTGGTAGCAAAACTCATTTTAGGATTTATCGGCGGTGCCATGATTTCCCTCGGCTATTTGGCTTATGTGCGTGTTTCCGCCTCTATTCCAGCAGATTTAGCCAGTGTTCAAGCTTTAGTGGGAGCTGCGGTTTTCCCAATTGGTCTAATTGTTATTTTAATGGCTGGTGGTGAGTTAATCACAGGAAATATGATGGCGGTGAGTACGGCTTGGTTTGCTAAAAAGGTTTCTTTCAGAGAATTAATCGTGAACTGGGTCACAATCACATTGGCAAATATAGTTGGTGCCCTATTTGTTGCCTATTTTTTTGGCCATTATTTAGGTTTAACCAGTAGCGGCGCCTATTTAAATCAGGTTCTTTCTCTTGCGGAACATAAAGTTGCAGCAACTTGGCTTCAGGCAATTATTTCAGGTATTGGCTGTAACTGGTTTGTAGGGCTGGCCTTATGGCTTTGTTATGGTGCGAAAGATGCAGCGGGGAAACTATTAGGCATCTGGTTTCCAGTAATGATTTTTGTTGCAATTGGCTTTCAGCATAGTGTGGCGAATGCATTCATCATTCCAGCCGCAATTTTTGAAGGCGGCGTTCAGTGGGGGGATTTTTTCCGTAATTTTATTTTTGTTTATTTAGGTAACATCATTGGTGGCGCTATTTTTGTTTCTGGCTTTTACTATTTAAGCTATCGCAAACATTAAATCCATTTAGCAGATAAAAACCTACACAAAGGCTAAATGCCTTTGTGTAGGTTTTTTCTTTTTAAACAAAAAGGAAAACGGTTGAAAAATTATTGCTAGATTTTTAAAACAATGTTACATTAATGTTACAAAAAGATTTCTGGAGGTAACGAAAAATGAAAAAAATTGTTTTGTTCAGTATGTTAACGTTCAGTGTATTGTCTTTAAGTTTAGCAGGATGTGGAAACAAAAAAACAGCAAGCACAAATGATTCTAAGCCAAAGCAAGAAACAAAGAAAGCCACGCAGAAATCCTCTAGCCAACAAGAAATGAAAAATAGTCATTCGTCTGTCACGGGTCAAAATTCTAATGTGGCAGGGGAAAATCCGTCAGAAAATGCCGCGCAGCCTTCTGCAGGAACTGATGAAACGAATGAAGTCCCTCAAAACCAAGCACCTGATACAAACATTACAATTACCAATGTTGTTTTCAATCCTGAAAGAAATGAAATTAATGGTACTACATTACCTAATGCAACCATTACAGCAACGGTAGTAGGTGATGCTTCTGCACAAGCAGGTGTTTTTTATGCGGATGCCAATGGCAATTTTACAGTAATTAGTCCCAGAGCGGGAGCGACTACTCAATTAATCGCAACCGTTGATCAACGGAATAGTGCACCTGTCCAAATTGACATTCCAAGTTCAGGACAAGAAGCAGCGCTTTCTTTTAGCAATATTACGATTGATCCGAAACAAGGGACAATTTCTGGTAAAACAGCACCTAATGCAACTATTTTAGTGTCACGTGCAGATGATGCGCGGGTGATTTTAGCAAGTTTTACTGCGGATGCCCAAGGGAATTTCACAGCCAGTAATTTAGTTCCCGGCACAAAAAATCGCTTAGATGTTACGTTAAATGGAGAAATAGGGACACCTTACTTGTTTGATTTACCAAATTAAAATAGAAGAGAAGTGATTAAAGCCACCAACGCTAACTAGCGTTGGTGGCTTTGATGGTTTAAGCTTCTTCTTTTTTATGATTGCGGATATGTAAATAGATGGTATTTTTTGAAATACCTAATCGATCGGCAATCTTTATGACAGAATCTTTGAGATTGAAAATTCCTTGATCATATAAACGAATAACAATTTCTTTATTTTGATTCAAATGTGATACATTTGGATCGCTTTCTACTGCTTGTTTTACTTTTGTCAGTGAAGTAGTGATTAATTCGTCAATATTGTCAGAAAAATGTTCAGAATTTTTAAGCTCTTGGGACATATCATTTTGTTGTCCTGAAGGTAATAAGTCTTGCAAGTAGTCAATTAATGGCATTTCTAAATGCATATTGATACAGATTAATCCAATAATACGATCATTTTCACCGATAACTGGAATGGTGGAAGATTTTAAAATAACCCCTTTTTGATTTTTATTGTAGTAGGGTTTCACAGCGTAATCATGTTCCGACTCTACTTGACTTAACATTTTTAACGCCATATCAGTAATGGGGGCACCTTCCTTGCGGTTACTGAAATGGCCATTGATGACTTTGATAGCTGAACTTTCCAAATTTTCTAAACTATGAAGAATGACTTCATGGGTACTACCAAAGAAGTTCCCTAATCCATCAAGCATTAAGGCATGTGAATGTAAGATTTGTTTATCTACTTCACTTAAACGTAAATATGACTCCAAGTGATATCCTCCCCTACACTGAAATTAATTTTAGTGTAATACTTTTTTAATGGAAAAGCAATAAGATTCTTTGCGTTAAAAAAATACATTGACTAAACTTTTGTTTAGTCGTATACTCTGAATGTGGAATGAAATTTTTATTACTCATTGTACTTTAGTTCATCAGAATGATCGCTCATTCTTTCACTTGTTGAGCAATAAAAATTTTATTCAGGAGTACCATCCGTTATAAAAAAATATAGTTGGAGGCAAAGAAATGAAAACGTTATCAGGAATCTTGATGTTAGTCTTAGTTTTATGTGGCATGTCCCTATTCTCTTTTAAAGCACCGCGAGGGAAAAAATCTTTAAGTGCTTTGTCTGGTGCAGCTTGTGCCACCTTTCTACCAGAGGCATTTTTGCGGTATGCAGTAGGCGGCGTTTTTCATTTAGATTATGTGTCGCAAATTGGTGAAACTATGGGTAGTCTAGGTGGTTTAGCAGCTGGAGCTCTTGTGCCGCTGGCTTTCGGGATTAGTCCAGTTTTTTCAATTATTTTAGGTCTGTCATTGATTAAAGTCAGCTTGTTACCAGCTTTTATTACCGCGTATCTTTTATCTTTTGTTGTTGAGCAGATGCAAAAACGTATTCCAGAAGGGATTGACTTATTAGTCGTTATTTTAGTCATTCCAGTCGCTGCTTCGTTAGTTGCTGGTTTTATTCAACCCGTTGTATTAGGTGTCCTAGAAGTTATTGGGGGCACGATTTTAAGTGCAGTAGATGGCAATCCATATGTGATGGGCGCAATTTTAGGTGCTATTATCCCGATTGTTGGTATGACACCGTTAAGTTCAATGGTTTTAACTGCCTTGATTGGTTTGACTGGTGTACCAATGGCTGTCGGTGCGTTGACTTGTTACGGCAGTTCCATTGTCAATGCGGCGCTATTTAAAAAGTTAAAACTAGGCACAGCTTCAACCCCGTTAGCTGTAGCAATCGAGCCACTAACACAAGTCGATATCATCAGTTCCAATCCAATTCCTATTTACGCAACGAATTTATTTTCTGGAATGGTTAGTGGTATTGTAGTGACTTTCTTTGGCTTAAAAGTACCTGTGACAGGAATGGCAACGCCGTGGGCTGGTTTACTTGTGACATTAGGTAACAATGCCATTCAAACGACTTTACTAGCAGTAGCGATTATCACAGTGGTCAGTCTGATGTTTGGATTTTTAGGTGCGCTGGTCTTTAAACGTTACAGAATTGAAGCGGTGGATAATACACCAGAATTTGAAGGAACGACGGAAGTAACCAGTGAGAAAGAAAAAGAAGCAGTAAAAACCAAAGGAGGAGTTACGTATGAACACAGCTATGGCCATCAATAAACCTAAAAAAGTGAACAAAGTAATGAACTACAAAAGTTGTTTTGACATTATCGGTCCTATTATGATTGGTCCATCTAGTTCGCATACAGCTGGAGCATTAGCGATTGGCTTAGCGGCAAGAAAGTTATTCGGCGGAACGCCAGAAAAAATTGTGATTAAATACTATGAATCTTTTGCAGACACGCATAAAGGACATGGGACTGATTTTGCAATTATTGGTGGAATTCTTGGACTAGCAGCAGATGATGCCAACGTAACACAATCCATTGAACTTGCGGAAGAACAAGGAATCGAGATTCAATTTTTAGAAATGAGTGAAGAAAGTCCAGTGAAGCATGCTAATACAGCATGTGTAACACTCAGTGATGCAACGCACGAAATTCATTTAACAGGAATTTCTGTAGGTGGCGGCACTATCGAGGTGAAATACATTGAATTAGACGGTTTCAATGTCCAACTACATGGTCCTTTACCTATTTTGTTAGTCATTAATCAAGAAGAGCAGGCGATGCAAGCTTTTAAAGATACGTTACAAAAAAATAATATTCAAGTGAATGCTGTGTCTCGTTATGTGGAAGGGGATCAAATTTTATTCATCTTTGACTTAGATTCGGCACCAATTTCCTCGGTGAAAGAACAACTGTTTTCACTAGATGACACATCGAAAATAATCTTATTATGATAGGAGTTTGACATATGTACCTTTCGATTGAAGAATTTATCGATAAAGCTGAAAAAACAGGAAAAAAAATCTCTGATTTGATGATTGAGCAAGAAATGGAGCGTAGCCAAAAAAGCTATGAAGAAATTTGGACACAGATGGGTCAAAATTTGGATGTCATGGATGCAGCTGTTAAACGCTCGCAAGAAGGAGCAGGCGTTTTTTCTCCTACTGGGTTAACGGGCGGTGATGCGGCACGTTTAAAAAAATACCGCGCAGCTGGCAAAACGTTATCAGGTGATTTAATGATGTCTGCAGTTCAAGCCGCACTAGGTACTAATGAAGTCAATGCAGCAATGGGCGTTGTTTGCGCAACGCCAACTGCTGGTGCAAGTGGCACCTTACCAGGGGTTTTAACAGCGATTAAAAATACCTTGAATTTAACGCGTGATCAACAAATTCGTTTCTTGTTTACCAGTTCTTTATTTGGGATGGTCACAGCCAACAATGCGATGATTGCTGGTGCAGTTGGTGGATGTCAAGCCGAAGTAGGCAGTGCTTCAGCGATGGCCGCCGCCGCAGCTGTTGAAGCGGCTGGCGGAACACCACGCCAATCTTCTGAAGCTTTTGCTATGGCTTTAGGGAATCTATTAGGTTTAGTTTGTGACCCAGTGGCTGGGTTAGTCGAAATTCCTTGTGTCAAACGAAATACAGTAGGTGCAGGCAATGCGTTAATCGCTGCAGATATGGCTTTAGCTGGAATTGTAAATAAAATACCAGCAGATGAAGTAGTGGAAGCCATGAATAAAGTCGGCCGTCAATTACCACGAGAATTGAGAGAAACGGGTTTAGGTGGCTTAGCTGGCACAGCGACTGGCCAACGAATGAAGAATGAGATTTTTGAAAAAGTAAAATTCACCATTGTTTAAAATTTAATCATGAAGAGGGAAATAAGATGCTGGATATGAAAAAAATTCGCCAAAATGTAGAAGTGGTGCAGAAAAAGTTAAAAACACGTGGTGTGGACGAGGAAGTTTTATTACGCTTTTTGGCTTTAGATGAAGAACGGAGAGCGTTACTTGTTAAAGTTGAAGAATTGAAAAAACACCGTAATCAGGTATCAGGAGAAATTGCACAATTAAAGCGTGCACAAAAAGATGCTTCACAACAATTGCTAAATATGCAAGAAGTTAGCGAGCAAATTAAAGTTTTAGACCAAGAAGTTGTTCATTTGCAAGAACAATGCACAGCCATTGCAGAACGTCTGCCTAACTTACCTCATGAGAGCGTGCCTGTTGGTGCAGACGAAGCCGCCAACGTAGAAGTTCGGCGGTGGAGTACGCCGAAAACTTTTTCATTTGAACCGAAACCACATTGGGAAATCGGTGAAGCCTTAGGAATTTTAGATTTTGAAAGAGGCGCGAAAGTATCTGGTAGCCGTTTTCTTTATTACAAAGGCTTAGGGGCTCGTTTAGAACGAGCGGTCTATAATTTTATGTTAGATCAACATGTTAATGAACATGGTTATACCGAGGTGATTCCTCCTTATTTGGTCAATAGCAAAGCAATGTTTGGCACCGGTCAGTTTCCTAAGTTCAAAGAAGATGTTTTCCAAGTTGCAGAAAGTGATTTGACGCTGATCCCCACAGCGGAAGTCCCATTAACTAACTACTATAATAATGAAATTTTAGAGGCGCAAGAGTTACCGATTTATTTTACTGCTTTAAGTCCTTCTTTTCGCTCGGAAGCGGGTAGCGCAGGCCGTGATACCCGAGGATTAATTCGTTTACACCAGTTCCATAAAGTAGAAATGGTTAAATTTAGTGATGCAGAACACTCCTATGAAGAATTAGAAAAAATGACCAACAATGCTGGAGACATTTTAGAAAAATTGGGCCTCCCTTATCGAGTGATTACTCTTTCGACAGGTGATATGGGCTTCTCGGCAGCGAAAACCTATGATTTAGAAGTTTGGATTCCGGCACAGAAAACGTATCGAGAAATTAGTTCTTGTTCAAACTGTGAAGACTTCCAAGCACGTCGGGCGTTGATTCGTTATCGTGATAAAACGGGTCAAGTTCAATATGCCCATACACTTAATGGGTCAGGACTTGCTGTTGGTCGAACAGTGGCTGCCATTTTGGAAAATTATCAAAATGAAGATGGCACGGTAACGATTCCAGAAGTTCTACGTCCTTATATGGGCGGTTTAACGAAAATAGATTAAAAAAGAAGGTTGATGTCACAACATCAACCTTCTTTTTTAATTCGTTAAATCCGTTAACCAATGCCCAATTTCTTGAAAAACTGTAGCTTTTTCCGTTTCTAATAAAATTTCATGACGCAAAGTGGGAAATAGTCGTAACGTCACGTGCTGAAAACCTGTATGCTTTAATTGCTTTTGAATTTTCGCTGGCCCCTTGCTGAAATCACCAACTGGGTCTTCAGCGCCACTAATGATTAAAATAGGTAATTCTTTTGGGATAGCTTGGTACCAATTCCTTTGATTGGCTCGTTTAACAAGCGAAAAAAGGGTAGCAAAACCATTGTTGGTAAATACGAAGCCCATTAATGGATCATTTTCATAGTCAGCCACATTGGCTTGATTTTTAGAGAGCCAATTAAAGGAACTTGCTTCAGGAAATTTTTTGCTAAAAGAACCAAATGCCAGCTTATCAATGAACGGAGCTGGTTTTTTCGGCTGTTTCTCGGCCATTTTTTTAATAAAAGGCAATGCGGCGGTTAAAGGTAACGGACTTGTTCCAGTGCCCATGAAAATGACTCCTTGCATAGTCACAGGATAGTCTTGCAGGTAGTTGCGCAAGGCGAAAGACCCCATGCTGTGACCCATCATAAAATAGGGCAATTGTGGATAGTGATTCATAGCCCATTGTTTCACTTGATGAATATCTGTAACGACATTTTCAGGCCCTTGTTCTCCAAAAAAACCATAGATCGGTGCGCTTGGTTGTACAGATTCGCCATGACCTAGATGATCATGCCCAATTACGGCAAACCCTAATTGATTTAAAAAACGAGCAAATTCATCATAACGTTGGATATGCTCTGCCATGCCGTGAATCAATTGAACTACGGCTTTGGGTGAAGGACAGGGCCAATGACGTACATTGAGCTGAGTTTGTTGATCGTTTGAAGTGAGTATGAATTGTTCAGTCATAAGAAACCCTTTCTTTGCTTTTTGATTATTATACAAAAAAAAGACGGTGTTCAAAAGAAAAACTCATTATTTTATTAGAATAAAATTACATTACAGCTTTTATTCTTTAATAACTAAATGCAAAGGTTGACCAAAAAATAACTTTATATACAAGCTTTTGGACAAGCAATGTTTTTTAACATTAAAACAATTGACATTGTTTTCTAATTATAATATATTTGTTTTATAATTTAGTAAGGAGTGATAAAATGAAAAAGATTAACGAAACGGTTGCAAGAGAAGTTAAAGCTGGTTTTCATTGGCATTGTTGGTTGTGTAATGCAGGTGGTGGAAGTAAAGCAGGTTACTTAAGACATGTGCAAGTATATAACCATATTTTTGTTTCATATTGGAGATAAAATGTTGTCTTTTCAAAAGAATACAGTTTTAGTCAACAAAAATTGTATTCTTTTGAAGTTGCACAGATAATATGAGGATTGTACGAATGAAAAATATGAAGGTATTATACAATATCTTAGCTTTGTTAGTTATTACAGGATGTGCTACACCTGAGTCTCTAGTGCATAAGCAAGATGATGACTCGGCTATCGATGTGGTTGAAACGTATTCAGAAGCAGAACAAATAGCCTTTCCCTATTATTATGTTCAGTTAGTTGAAGTGAGTAGATTAAAAAAGGAAGCTAACAATAGTATAAAATTAACACTTAATTTATTGAATGATGGAGTTCCTCAGAATACACAGATAAAAGATATATTTTCAGTTAAGGCTTTACAAGGTGAAGTTAATTTGAAAAATTTATCCACTAAAATTGAGGGAGATAAATTTTTAAAAACGAGCACAGTAGTTGTTGAATTTCTGTTAGTATCTGATGAAGAAGTAATATTTGAATTTACTTCCACATACAAAGAACAAATAAAAAAACATTATAGCGTATTTTTAGAATGAATTGCAGGTTAGATAATGAATATTAAGTTGATAGATGTAAAAGTACTGACTCAAAAAAATTTTTTTCTTTATCAAATTGATTTTGTTGAATTCTCTAGCAAAGAAGTCTCTTTTATTATAGGAAAAAGCGGCGTAGGTAAATCAACGCTTTTAAACATACTCGCAGGTGAACATCCGTATTTTACGGGAGAATTTGTTCTAGATGAAAAAAAAGTCTGTTTAGATACGAGGAAAAAATTGATATCGTATAGGCGGAGCATAGGTTATGTTCACCAAGATTTTCAACTAATTGAATGGTTAAGTGCGTATGAAAATATTGCTTATCCCTTAAAAATCAAAAAAATTCCTAGTCAGATTATCAAAAAACAGGTCGAGAAACTAGCTGTGGAATTAAAAATTACAGAGTTACTACACACGAGAATCTCTCTTCTTTCAGGAGGAGAGAAACAACGGGTTGCTATTGCTAGGGCAATTATAAAAAATCCTGAACTTATTTTGGCAGATGAACCTACAGGAAATTTAGATCCAGATACATCAAAAAAAATAATGAATATTTTATACCGTGTAAGTAATAAGTATAATATCCCTCTAATCGTGGTTACACATGACTATGATCAGATTCCATCAATAAAGAAGAAGATTTACGAAATAACAGAAAAAAAATTGAATGAAGTTATAGAGGTGGAGAATTGACTATAAATAGGTCTAATTACTTATTAAAAATAAAATCAATCAGTAAATATTTCTATTTTTCAATGTTTATTAACTTATGGATTACTGTGTTTGTCCGATTATATTTTTATGTCTATTTATTTAAAAAGAGCCAAGAAAAGGATGCTCAAAACATCTCTCCAATTTTCCATTTGTTTAATAATGATACTTCAGAAGAATTAATTTTCTTGTTAGCAATGCTGGAAGTGAGTTTGTTAGTATTAATAATTGCATTATTTTTATTTTTTATTTTTTACATTGTTATGCAATTAAAGAGACGATTCTTGTTGTCACAACAAGAACTACAGATAAAAACATCCCTTGGATGTAGTCCGCTACAATTGACTAAAGAGTTTTGTTTAAAATTATTAACAGGTACATGGATAGGAAGTGGTATAGGGATATCTATAACAAGTATTTCATATTTCTATCTGTATGACTTTTTAATCGATACTCGTGCTCAAGTTTTTTTAATTACTCCTTTCAATTTTTTCTTATTTTATGATTTGAAACTATTTTTAGGGGTACTTATTTTTTGTGGAATTCAATTTATTTTTGTATATCAAAAAGTAATATCTAAATATTTCAAAATAGGGGGAAGATATGTTTAAAAGGATAAGACAAACAGAAATAAAGGATTGTGGACCAGCTTGTTTAGCAACCATCGTAAACCTTTCTGGTGGGAAGTTATCTCTGGTGACAGCTAAAGAATTAACAAAAACAAGTGAATCTGGGACTACGATTCAAGGAATACTGGATGGATCAAGGAAATTAAACTTAAATCCTGAAGGGCTTGAAGGTAATTGGGCTGAATTAATTGAAGGTATACAAAATAATGAAATACATCTGCCTTTTATAGCACATATCATTACAAAATCAGGTTTAGCTCATTTTGTAGTAGTGGAAGCTATAAATAAAAAGCATATCAAAATCTTTGACCCAGCTCTGGGGATTTTAAAACAAGAATTAAAAGATTTTCAATCTACTTGGACAGGAAGAATAGTGAACTTTGATATAGATAAAATAAAAAATTCTGTTCCTAAGATGAAAAATCACAATTTTTATTATGAGAGCTTAAAGCAAGAAAAAGGAACCTTGAGCATTGTTTTATTTTTTTCAATCATAATGGCATTAATTTCTTTTATAGGAAGCTTCTCTTACCAAAAATTTATAGATACTTTTATATTACAGACAGAAAAAAGCGTGCAGAAAATACATACATATAACTTTTTTGAAAAAATCTATCTAAATATACTTGATAATTTTAATTATTTATTTATGGCTATCATTTTGTTATATCTATTTCAATGGATTTTAGGAATAGTACGTACGTTGTTTATAGCTAAAATGTCAAAGCGTATGAATGATAGCTTGTTCTCAGTTTTTTTGAATAAGCTTATAAATATGGAGATAGTTAACTTAAAAAGTAAAAACAGTGGAGAAGTGCTGACAAGATATAATATAGCTACACAAGTACAATCAATATTGACTAGACTAGTACTATCGCTGTTTTTGGAATTTTTTATAGCATTAGCAGGTGGAGCTATCTTATTTGTTATAAGTAAGGAACTTTTTAGTATTACCTTAGGAATATTTTTTAGTTATTTATTAATTACTATATTGTTTATTAAGCCTTTAAATAAAGTTAATACTAAAATTATAGACATAAATTCAAGAACAATTACTTCATTAAATGAGATTTTAAATGGATATGAGACAGTTAAAGTTTTTCAATTAGAAAATTTTTTTACTAGAAAATTTTTAAAAAATGCAAAAAAACTGACTTCTCAAGAAAAAATTAGTGTAATTTATCAGAACGTACAATCTAGTATCATTATTTTGATCGAATCAGTAGGCACACTTTGTGTATTATGGCAAGGGGGGATATTAGTAATTAATGGAGGTATAAGTATTGGGCTACTAATAGCCTATATATCACTGATAACTTATTTTACTTCACCAGTAAAAAACATCATTGAATATCAAAAAGAGATACAAAACGTAGTTGTTATGGTTAGAAAGTTAAATGATATCATTCATGTGACAAAAGAAGAAACTGAATCTATCGCAAAACAAATAGACTTCAATAATTCAAAAAAATTATCTGTAAAGAAACTTCGATTTTCTTACGGAGCTACTTCTTATGTTTTGAAAGATTTTTCAGAAGAATTTTATTTTGGAAAAACATATGGTATCTACGGTAAAAATGGCAGTGGCAAAAGCACTTTAAGTAATATCTTAGCATCACTTTATAAACCAGACCAAGGACATATATACCTTGGTAACAACAATATTTTCAATAATATAAGTTCCTATAGAAAAGACGTTATCCAGATAACGAGCAGACCGTTTATAATGGCTGGAACAGTAAAAGAAAATCTGTTCTTAGAAGCTGATTCATTTGATGATGAATATATTTATGATATTTTAAAAAATATAGGATTGGAAGAAGTAATAAATTCCTTTCCTTTAGGATTAGATACAGTAATAGCAGAGGGTGGAATTAATTTATCAAGTGGACAAAAACAAAAAATAAATTTGGCTAGAGCATTGTTAAGGAAGCCAAAAATACTTATTTTAGATGAGGCCATGAGTAATTTGGATCAGAGCAGTAAAAGGAAAATATTAGAATATATCAGAGATACATTACCAAAGAGTTTAAGGATATATATAGCTCATGACGAAAAATCTTTAGATTTTGTGGATGAGAAAATTATATTGAATTGAACTGTTTAATTTTATGTAAATAGTTATCTGATAATTAGTAGTAAGAGATTCAATGAAATAATTGTATCTCCAGAGGAAAGTATCCTCTGGAGATTTTTATCTTTAATAAAAATAGCAATGATGTCAAAAAATAGTCGATTTCACTAAGTGACGAATTATGGGTGGTACAAATACTGCTGGAAATAGTTGTTAACTTCAAGGGCATCTTCTTTATTTTTTGAAAGAATTAAGATAGTATCATCCCCAGCGATGCAGCCCAAGATATGAGGGTTGTGGATACGTATGCGATCAATTAAAACCCCGATGGCTTGCCCGTTGCCAGGTAAGACGGTTAAAAGATTTGTGAACTCTATTTGTGTTAAAGAAACACCAGTTTCAATAATAATGTCAACAAGACGTTCTTCATCTGTTTTATATTTTGGACGAAGGGCAGAATTATTCAAGATACGATAATAGGCTTCTCCTTGACCATTGTCTACTTTGTTTAAATTCAGCTCACGAATGTCACGAGAAATAGTTGCTTGTGTGGTGTGAATATTTTCTTTTTCCAATAATGCTAGTAATTCACTTTGTGTATGGATTTCATTTTCTGTGACCAATCGCTTAATCATCGTTTGGCGTTTTAATCGGTTCATTACTTTCCTCCAGTTCAGTTAATCATGCAGAAAAACATCATTGCTGTTATTTAAAACGGTGCCAGTAATTCCCTAAAATCACTGTACAACGTTTTACTAAATTGTGCAAGTCTCACTTTTTTAAATGCGAAATATCCGGCAAAATCAATGAGAACCTTTTAGCTAAACGACCCTTTTTCTATTCTAATTAGAGAGATTCTGCTAGTATTGCTTTGTAAATGTCTGGAGGAAGGGTGTTATTTGTGAATAAGCAAACACGCCAAAGTTTGATTAAAGAAATCATTCAAACAACCGTAATTCATAGTCAAAATGAGTTGTTAAGAGAATTAAAAAAGCGCGAGATAAATGTCGCACAAGCAACGATTTCACGGGATTTATGGGAATTAAAAGTCGTCAAAGCATTAGATGAGTCTGGCGAGATGCGGTTAACGATTTTTGAACAATTCACTTCTTTAGAAGAACGAAAAAAAGAACAGTTGATACAAGCAATTCGTGAGGTAGTGACCAAAGTTGAACGTGTCGCCTTTTTACTAGTGGTTCATACATTACCAGACAACGCAACATTGTTTTCAGCTGTACTTGATGAAGTGTCTTTGTGTGAAAAGAAATGTTCTGTCGCTGGCTTCGACACTGTTATTATTGTTTCATCATCCGAGGAAAAAGCACAAGAACTAGAGCAGTATTTTCAACAATTTATTCAGCCAACACCTTTGTCAAAAAGTAACGCATAAATGGAAGGGAGCCAGAAGTCGTTTTGACTGCTGACTCCCTTCCTTTTGCCTATATAAGATTATAACTTTATGAAGTGCATGAAGAAATATTTTTTTTTGAATAAATGCATTTTTTTTTATTTAATTATGCATTATTTTTTTAGAATATCTATGAAAGCGCATTCTTTCAGGCTGGAAATATGCATAAGAAAGAATACCGTTGTATATTTGGTATTTTGTTTGGCAAATGGCTCACGTCCTAGGTTAATCAGGTCTGTTATTCTGTGTTTGTAATTAAGTTGAGGAGGTTATTTCACATGAGTCATCCAATTAATGTATTTTCTGAAATCGGGAAATTGAAAACAGTGATGTTACATCGTCCAGGTAAGGAATTAGAAAATTTAATGCCAGATTATCTGGAGAGATTGTTGTTTGATGATATTCCGTTTTTAGAAAAAGCACAAGCAGAACATGATGCATTTGCAGAGTTGTTACGATCAAAAGATATCGAAGTGGTCTATTTAGAGGACTTAGCTGCTGAAGCGTTGATTAATGAAGAGGTCCGCCGACAATTTATTGACCAATTCTTAGAAGAAGCCAATATTCGCAGCGAATCAGCAAAAGAAAAAGTTAGAGAGTTAATGTTAGAAATTGACGACAACGAAGAACTTATTCAAAAAGCGATTGCAGGCATTCAAAAACAAGAATTACCTAAATATGAGCAAGAATTTTTAACAGATATGGTTGAAGCGGATTATCCATTCATTATTGATCCAATGCCTAACTTATACTTCACACGTGATAACTTTGCGACAATGGGCCACGGGATTTCTTTAAATCATATGTATTCAGTAACTCGACAACGGGAAACCATTTTTGGGCAATACATTTTTGATTATCATCCTCGTTTTGCTGGAAAAGAGGTTCCTAGAGTTTATGATCGTTCAGAATCAACCAGAATTGAAGGTGGCGATGAATTAATTCTTTCAAAAGAAGTAGTGGCCATTGGGATTTCTCAAAGAACGGATGCCGCGTCAATTGAAAAAATTGCGAGAAATATTTTTGAACAAAAATTAGGATTCAAAAATATCTTGGCTTTTGATATCGGTGAACATCGTAAATTCATGCATTTAGATACCGTTTTTACCATGATTGACTATGATAAATTTACGATTCATCCAGAAATCGAAGGTGGTTTGGTTGTTTACTCGATCACTGAAAAGGCAGATGGAGACATCCAAATTACAAAAGAAAAAGATACATTAGATAACATTTTATGCAAATACTTGCATTTAGACAATGTTCAATTAATCCGTTGCGGCGCTGGGAATTTAACCGCAGCAGCCCGAGAACAATGGAACGACGGTTCAAATACATTAGCAATTGCCCCTGGGGAAGTTGTTGTTTACGATCGGAATACAATTACGAATAAAGCGCTAGAAGAAGCAGGCGTGAAATTGAATTACATTCCAGGAAGTGAACTAGTACGTGGCCGTGGTGGCCCTCGTTGTATGAGTATGCCACTTTACCGTGAAGATCTTTAAAAAACACCCAAAAATAGGAGGAATCATCATGAATTCAGTATTTCAAGGACGTAGTTTATTAGCAGAAAAAGATTTTACAAGAGCAGAATTAGAGTATTTGGTAGACTTCAGTATTCACTTAAAAGAATTGAAGAAAAAAGGGATTCCACATCACTATTTAGAAGGAAAAAATATCGCTCTTTTATTTGAAAAAACTTCGACACGGACACGCTCTGCATTTACTACAGCAGCGATTGATTTAGGGGCACATCCTGAGTATTTAGGCGCCAACGATATTCAATTAGGTAAAAAAGAATCTGTTGAAGATACAGCGATTGTTTTAGGTAGTATGTTTGACGGGATTGAGTTCCGTGGGTTTAGTCAAGAAGTAGTGGAAGATTTAGCGAAATATTCTGGTGTTCCTGTTTGGAATGGTTTAACGGATCAATGGCATCCAACACAAATGATTGCGGACTTTATGACAGTGAAAGAAAACTTTGGTCGTTTAGAAGGAATCACTTTAGTATATGTCGGCGATGGCCGTAACAACATGGCAAACAGCTTGTTAGTGACAGGTGCTATTTTAGGCGTAAATGTTCGTATTTGTGCACCAAAAGAATTGTTCCCTTCTGATGAAGTCGTTAATTATGCAAAAGAATTTGCGAAAGAATCTGGTGCAGAATTAATGATTACAGACGACGTTGCTAAAGGCGTTAAAGGAGCCAACGTGTTATATACAGACGTTTGGGTGTCCATGGGTGAAGAAGATAAATTTGAAGAACGTGTCAATCTGTTGAAACCTTATCAAATTAATATGGCTATGTTAGAAAAAACCGAAAACATGGATGGCGATTTAATCGTATTACACTGTTTACCAGCCTTTCATGATACGAAAACACAATACGGAGAAATGGTTGCTGAAAAATTTGGCATTACTGAAATGGAAATTACGGATGAAGTCTTCCGCAGTAAATATGGTCGTCAATTTGAAGAAGCAGAAAACAGAATGCATTCTATTAAAGCGATCATGGCAGCTACTTTAGGCAACTTATTCATTCCTCGTGTGTAGGAAGCAACTGAAAAAACATTGAAAAAAGAATAGTTGTTTCGCCCTTTAAGAGTTTCTTTTGAAGGGCGGCCTATTCTTTATTATGATAGGAAAGAAGGATTTGTAATGGGGAAAAAAATGGTCGTTGCACTAGGCGGAAATGCCATCCTTTCAAATGATGCTAGTGCACATGCACAACAGCAAGCATTAGTTCAAACATCTGCCTATTTAGTTCATTTAATTAAACAAGGGCATCGGTTGATTGTTTCACATGGCAATGGTCCACAAGTCGGAAATCTATTATTGCAACAACAAGCAGCTGATTCTGAAAAAAATCCAGCAATGCCGCTAGATACGTGTGTTGCTATGACACAAGGAAGTATCGGCTACTGGTTGTCCAATGCGCTTAATCAAGAATTAAACAAAGCAGGAATCAAGAAACAAGTGGCTACTGTTTTAACACAGGTGGTCGTAGATCCAGAAGATGAGGCTTTCAAAAATCCAACAAAACCGATCGGTCCATTTTTTACAGAAGCTGAAGCCAAAGAAGCAATGCAAGCAGGTGCTATTTTTAAAGAAGATGCAGGACGTGGCTGGCGCAAAGTCGTTCCAAGTCCTAAGCCAATTGACATCCACGAGGCTGAGACTATTAATACCTTAATAAAAAATGATATAATTACCATTTCATGTGGTGGTGGCGGCATCCCTGTCGTAGGACAAGAATTAAAAGGTGTCGAAGCAGTAATCGATAAAGATTTTGCTTCTGAAAAACTAGCAGAATTAGTGGATGCGGATGCACTAGTTATTTTAACTGGCGTGGATTATGTGTGCATTAATTATGGCAAACCAGATGAAAAACAATTAACCAATGTCACTGTAGCAGAGTTGGAAGAATACAAACAAGCGGGTCATTTTGCACCAGGTAGTATGTTACCGAAAATTGAAGCCGCCATTCAGTTTGTAGAAAGCCAACCCAATAAACAAGCAATTATCACTTCTTTGGAAAACTTAGGAAGTATGAGCGGCGATGAAATCGTAGGAACGGTTGTGACAAAATAAAGTATAGTATTTAGGAGAATTAAGATGATGATAGAGAAAATAATCACTAAAAATAATCAAGATTTTCAATACTTTTCTGAATCAGAACTAACAGAATTGCGTAACGAGAGTTTCGTTCGCTCCTATAAAAAAGGCCAAGTCCTTTTTTATCCAGGTGATCCGAGAAATCATTTAATTTTATTGGTTTCAGGTGTCATTAAAATTGAAAAAAATGATCGCAGTGGTAATTTTTCCTATCTGCATTTTATGAAAAAGCAGGCTCTTTTTCCGAGAATCGGACTGTTTCAAGATGAGGTTCATTACGACTCCGCGATTGCCTATACGGATATTGAGGTTGTATTTGTGCCAGTTAAACTGTTTGAGCGTTTTCTCCAAAATAATCCCCAGCAATTGATTCATTGGATTCAAGAACAATCGGTCCTTTTAAAAGAAAGCATGATAAAAATCCAAAAAGGAACAACCAATGATGCATGTGAACGGATTGTGACATCACTGGCGATGTTATTAAATGATTTAGGAGAACGAATTGACAACAGAGAACGCGTTGCAATTGCTTGTCCAATTACCATTAATGACATTGCACGGATGAGTGGAACTACGCGGGAAACAGCAAGCAGTGTTATGAAAAAATTAGTCCAAATGAACCGTATTAGCTACAGTCATAAATTCTTAACTTTTCTAGATACACCATTCTTTATTGATCGATTGAGTAATTAATCATAGAGAAGGGAGATACAGGAAAGTAGGTTCCTGTATAAAAGGATATGGCAGAAAAAAAGAAGAAAAACAAAAAACAGCTTTCGTCTTTTAGTATTTTATTTATTATTTTAATTGTTTTAGGTATCGTAACGGTCTTGCTAAATGGCCAGCCATTTACCCCAAGAGAAATTGATGGCAAAATGGTTGACCACGTGGTAGGGGCCAAATTATCGGATATTATCATGGCTCCATTCAATGGGTTTAAAGATGCCATTGAAATTAATATTTTTATTTTAGTACTCGGTGGCTTTTTAAATATTGTGACGCAAACTGGGGCTCTTGAAGCAGGGATTCAATCAGTCGTTAAAAAGTTAAAAGGGAACGAATTGAAAATCATTCCGATTTTAATGATTTTATTTTCTATTGGTGGGTCGACTTATGGAATGGCAGAAGAAACAATTCCTTTTTATGGTTTATTGAGTGCCACCATGGTCGCCGCTGGTTTTGATACGTTTGTCGCAGTGGGGACTGTGCTATTGGGTGCAGGATCAGGTGTTATCGGTTCAACGGTTAACCCTTTCTCCACAGGGGTAGCGATGGATGCGTTACGAGGTATTGGCATTCAGCCGAATACAGGAATTATTTTAATTGTCGGTGCTATTTTGTGGGCGGCCTCTACCAGCTATTCTATTTTCATTGTGATGCGTTATGCGAAAAAAGTGAAGGCTGACAAAGGTTCAACAATTTTATCTTTACAAGAACAAGAGGATATGGAAAAAACGTATGGACAAGCAGCGTCGAAAGAAATGCCATTTACGAATCGTCATAAAAAAATCTTAATGGTATTCGCTTTCTGTTTTGTCGTTATGATTGTTTCCTTAATTCCATGGAACGACTTTGGAGTGACGATTTTCAAAGGCTGGACGTCTGTTTTAACAGGCAACAGTTTCGGTGACTGGTACTTTGGCGACTTAGCGATGTGGTTCTTCCTTTTAGGGATCATTGCTGCCTTGATTGGTCGCTTTACTGAAAAAGAAACCATTGAAGCATTTATCGACGGTGCCAAAGATATGTTATCCGTTGTTTTAATCATTGTAGTTGCTCGCGGGGCATCTGTTTTGATGTCTAAAACGTATTTAGATTCATTTATCCTTGATAAAGCGGCAGGCTTATTACAAGGACTCTCCCCAGTTTTATTTGTCATCGGTGCCTTTGTTTTATACTTAGGTTTATCTTTCCTAATTCCTTCAACTTCTGGCTTAGCGTACGTTTCCATTCCTGTAATGGGTGCGTTAGCTAAAAACATTGGTTTAAGTCCAGAAGTGATGGTTATGATTTTTGCTTCAGGTTGTGGTTTGATTAATTTGATCACGCCAACATCTGGTGTCGTAATGGGTGGTTTGGAAATTTCCAAAGTTCAATATGCCACTTGGACAAAATTCATGGCCAAACCAATGATTGTCTTAGGCTTAATTAACCTAATTATCTTAATTGGCGCGATGTTACTCTTTAGCTAATCAAAAATTTTTTATGTTAGGGCTTCGGCTTTCGGAAAAAAGAAGAAGCAATGAAACAACAGCGACTACCTAAAAGTAGTCGCTGTTGTTTCATTTTGATAATTGTTGAATTAACAATTTTGCGACAGCGCGGACAGAAAAAGGGTTTTGCCCAGTGATTATAAGGCCATCTTGATACGCAAATTCTTTATAGGGGCGTTTTTTCGCAAAAGTAGCACCATGTTCTTTGGCAATTGTTTCGTTTAAGAAAGGAACAACTGCTTTTTTCATGGCTAAAATTTCTTCTGCAGTAGTGAAGCCAGTAATGGTTTTATCTGCAATCAAATAATTTCCTGACGCATCTTTGACATTTAAAAGACCAGCAATTCCGTGACAAACAGAAGTTAGGTATTTGCCCTGTTCGTAAAGGCTACGAGTGATTGCTTGCAACTGAGGGTTATCAGGAAAGTCCCACATAACGCCATGGCCTCCTGTAAAGTAAATTGCTGCGTATTCATCTGGCTCAATTTCTTCAAGAGAGAGGGAATGCGCTAGCGCTCGTTCTTGAAAATCGGCACTTTCATAAACCGCCATAATGGATGAATCTACATATTTCATACTCCGGGGATCCAAAGGGACATAGCCTCCTTGGGGACTAACATAGTCAACTGAAAATCCTGCTTTGGTTACTTCTTCCACGAACTCCGTGGCTTCACCTAGCCAGAGGCCAGTCGGTTCTTCGGTGCCGTGATAACGGGAAACGTTTGTGAGGACCACGAGAATTTTTTTCATGCTTGCTTCCTCCCTGGCATAATCGACGTAATGTGGGTCAATAGTTGTTGGAGTTGCTCAATTTTGGTGGTATCGTGAGAAAGTGAGTAATAATTTTTAGTTCCTTCACTGCGACAATCAATTAATTTGGCTTGTTTCAAAATTTTTAAGTGGTGAGAAACAGCGGGGCGTGAGAGCTGTGTCGCCTCTGTTAACTCAGTGACACGACGGCCAACACAGGCTTGGTCTTCTAACAGTGCAATAATAATTGCTTGGCGTTTTTCATCACCCAATGCGATTAAAAAATCACTAAGCGCAGTAAATTCTGTTTGAATTTCTTCTAATTCTTTCATATTTTTCCGCCTCTTTGGTTCGTATTTTTAAACGATTAAACCATTTTTCGTGTTTTTTGTCAATAAAATACGCTGAGGGCTGAAACTTGACGTGGATTCCATTCTTCGTTAAGATACTAATTGATTAAAGGTTTAAATTTTTAAACCAATAAAAGAGATAGAAAGAGAGGAAAGATTCAATGATGAAAGCCGCTTTAATTCATAAATACGGACAAAAAGAATTAGCAATCGAGGAGGTGCCCTTACCCACCATTCATGACAATGATGTTTTGGTCAAAATTATCGCTGCCAGTATCAACCCGATTGATTTAAAAACAAAAGATGGTAAAGTAAAGATGCTTTTAAATTATCAAATGCCACTGATTTTAGGCAGTGATTTTGCTGGGATTGTTGTCTCTGTTGGAAAAAATGTTCAAAATTTTAGGCTGGGCGATGCAGTTTACGGACGAGTACCCAAAAATCGCGTGGGAACTTTTGCTGAATATATTGCAGTGGATCAAGCGGCTGTAGCTATGAAGCCGAAAAATTTAACGTTTGAAGAAGCTGCGGCCATTCCGTTAGTCGGTTTGACAAGTTATCAAGCGCTACATGATATTATGAATGTGCAGCCAGGCCAGAAAGTCCTGATTCAAGCAGGTTCAGGAGGGATTGGAACCATTGCGATTCAATTAGCAAAACTAGCAGGCGCTTACGTTGCCACCACCACGAGTAGTAAAAATAAAGAATGGGTTCAAGCGTTGGGAGCAGATGAAGTGATTGACTATCGGACACAAAATTTTGAAGAAGTTTTATCCGACTACGATTATGTGTTTGATACAATGGGGGGGACAATCTTAGAAAAAGCTTTCTCAGTGGTTAAACCTCAGGGAAAAGTCGTTACATTGTCAGGCATTCCCAACGAACGTTTTGCTAAAGAGTATGGCTTGCCGCTTTGGAAACAATGGGCCTTTAAAATAGCTACTCGCAAGATTCATCGATTGGAGCAAGCCACAGATGTTAGTTATCATTTTTTGTTTATGCGTCCAGATGGCGAGCAATTAGCTTTACTCACTGAGTTCATTGAACAGGGAAAATTACAGCCGATAATTGACCGAGTCGTTCCTTTTAGCCAAATTCAAGAAGCGGTGGATTATTCACTGACAGGACGAGCACAAGGGAAAATTGTTGTGAAAATCGCCGATGTTGATCACGACTAAGTAAAGGAGAATTGCAAGAAAAATAGGCCTGTTTTTCTTGCAAGTCTCAAAATTTACCATTTAAACGCCGCCTAACGAAAGTGATTTTAGGCGGGAAAAGATTTTTATAGAAAATCCTCATTTTTCCAGTTTCTATTTTGCAAATTCGTTATTTTTTGTTATTCTATTGATGACTGTGTATGCGCTTTCTTTTTAGGCGGATACACAAAAATGAATGGAGTGCAGAAAGGAATGGTGTTCAAAGTGGGGAACGATTTATCGACAGGAAGAGGAGAAAACAGAGAAACAATTGTCAGTTGGCTGGGTCTTTTGTTATTGGTTGGCTTGACGTTTATCTTATTTAGTCTGTTTCATCAACCAATGGTCAGCCAAGCCAATGAGCCGACCCAAGAGAAACATTTTATGGTTTATTATCGGGCTTGGCGTGACAAAACGATGCAAGGAGTTAATACAACATTGCCAGATGAAAATTGGCTAACGATGCACGATATTCCTTATGGTATTGACATTGTGAATGTCTTTAGTTATGTGCCAAAAGGACAAGAAGCACTTGCACAGCCATTTTATGATACGTTAAAAAATGAGTATGCGCCAGCATTACATGCACGAGGTGTTCGTTTAGTTCGAGGGATTGATTATAGCGAGCTATTAAAAGTTCCTTATGCAGGAACAACGCCTACAGAAGCAGAATTTGATGCTTATGCGAAAGAGTTGCTAACCAAATTTGTTGATGATTTAGGAATTGATGGGTTAGATATTGACATGGAAACTCGTCCAAGTGAAAAAGATATTGTTTTATCTAATGGTGTCATTCGTGCATTATCAAAATACATTGGACCGAAGTCGGGAACGGATCGTCCATTTTTGTATGATACCAATGCAGAATATTTACCACCTTTACAAGATGTCAGTGACTGTTTCGATTTTCTCGCGTATCAACAGTACGGCAGCGATGACCAACGCACGCAACGAGCATTAAATAATTTAAGTCCGGTTCTCAATGGGGAACGATTTGTTCCAGGATTAACTTTCCCAGAAGAGCAAGATCGCAACCGCTGGTATGACACAAAAGAGCCGTATATGGAAAGTAACATGTATAAAGTAGCTCGTTATTCTTATGAAAATAATTTAGGGGGCATGTTCCTCTATGCCTTAGATCGCGATGGTCGCACCTATAATGAAGACGATTTAAATCAGATAAAACCTTCTAATTTACTTTGGACAAAAACGGCCATTGCAGAGAGTAAAGGCGTTTCTCTTGCAGAGATGAAAGCGGCTGCGCAACACTATTTAAAACGAATTAGCTACGCCAACACAGACCTTGAAGCACAAAATAGAGCCGCAGAAGCAGTGACACAAGCAACAACGCTTTATGATGTGAATAAAGCTATTTTAGGTGGCGATTATGGCCAAGGGATTTCAAATACCTATGATGCTGAATTAGAAAAAGGCCTGTTAGCCATTGACTTAACCACTTTATATCGTACGTTGGATCAAGCAGTTACAGCCATTGAAAAGGCAGAAAACTATACACCAGAAACGATTCAAGCACTACAAACAACAAAAGAGACAGTCGCAACAGAACTTGCGGGAAAAACGTATACAGCCGCGCAAGTGACTACTTGGCAAACGGAGGTCCAAACAGCTTTGGATAATTTAAAAGAGAAACAAACACAACCTTTAAAAAGTGTCTTCTCCATTGATGCGGGAAGAAAATATTTTTCCGTGGAACAACTGGAAGAATTAGTGGCCAAAGCCAGTCAAAATGGGTACACAGATGTCCAATTAATTTTAGGAAATGATGGCTTACGGTTTATCTTGGATGATATGTCGGTCAATGTGAATGATAAAAAATACAACCACAACCGGGTTTCAAAAGCAATCCAACGAGGCAACAACGCGTATTACAATGATCCTAATGGCAACGCGTTAACACAAAAAGAAATGGATCGGTTGTTGGCTTTTGCGAAAGCGCGCAACATCAACATCATTCCCGTGATTAACAGTCCAGGACATATGGATGCGTTGTTAGTGGCTATGGAAAAACTAGCGATTAAAAATCCCACTTTTGATGGCTCAAAACGCACAGTAGATTTAGGAAACCAAAAGGCAGTGAATTTCACAAAGGCGATTATCAGTAAGTACGTGGCTTATTTTTCCGCGCATAGTGAAATTTTCAATTTTGGTGGCGATGAGTATGCAAATGATGTCGACACAGGCGGTTGGGCGAAACTGCAATCTTCTGGGCGCTACAAGGATTTTGTCGCTTATGCGAATGATTTAGCTAAAATAATTAAAGATGCGGGCATGCAGCCAATGAGCTTCAATGATGGCATTTATTACAACAGCGACGATTCTTTCGGTACATTTGACCCAGAGATTATTATTTCTTATTGGACAGCCGGTTGGAGCGGATATGACGTAGCCAAACCTGAGTACTTTGTTCAAAAAGGACACAAAATTTTTAATACCAATGATGCGTGGTATTGGGTCGCTGGCAATGTTGATTCTGGCATTTATCAATATGACGATGCTTTAGCAAATATGTCGAAAAAAGCATTTACAGATGTGCCAGCAGGTAGCCCAAATCTTCCAATTATTGGAAGTATTCAATGTGTTTGGTATGATGACCCTCGTCGTGACTATGATTTTGAACGAATTTATACGCTAATGGATACGTTCTCGGAAAATTATCGTGAGTATATGGTGGTTAAATAAAACTAGTTAAAGCTAACGAGTTATCTATAAAGACTGGCACGAATCAAGCTTGATTCGTGCCAGTCTTCTTTAACGGAAGAAGATTTGTTTGAGTGCCAACAATCAATTTAGGAATGCCTTATTGAAATGTTCCTGTTCTTATTGTAGACTGAAAGAAGTGGTGGTGGAAAGCTATCACCATTAATAGAAAAGCAGGAAAATAAAAAGGATCTTGTTGGAAGTTTAACGCTTGGAAATGTAAGCGGAATCATTTTTGTTGGAATGCTAAAAAAGGGAGTAGAGTTATGAGTAATGAAAATATCGTCTTAGCAAGAAATACAGAGCGTGCACCAAAGCATCCTCTCGCAGCCCAAACAGTCGCATTTTCCCACTATAATCATTTGTCAGCACAGTTACCTATTGAGCCAACCTCTGGACAATTGGTAGAAGGTGGCATTCGGTCCCAAGCGACACAATGCTTGAAAAATATCCAAGCGGTTGTTGAAAGTATCAACCATGTGATGAGTGACATTGTCAGAATGACCATTTTTGTCAAAGATATGCGGGATGTTGCCGCAGTTGAGGAGGTCTATGCGGCCTTTTTTACCCATTATTATCCAGCTAAAACAGTGGTCGCCGTCGCAGATTTGCCGTTAGGCGCTTCTGTTCAAATGGAGGCACTTGTTTCAAATGGGGAAGGAACTATCCCTAATGCACCTCAAGCTGGGGATTTAATTAAATTAACAAATCAGACGGTTCAGGCACCAATTGATGCTTTAGCCAGTCAAACGGTTGCGTTTTCTCACTATAACAATCTGTCTGCACAATTGCCTATAGATCCTCAAACGGGCAGAGTTGTGGCTGGCTGTGTTAAAACGCAAACAAAACAATGTTTGAAAAACATAAAAGCCATTTTAACCAGTATTGATGTGCCTTTTGATGATATTGTGAAGATCAACATTTATTTAAAAGATTTATCTAAGCTGGAAGCTGTCAATCAAGTATATGCCGCTTTTTTCCCAGATTCAGGAATTGCGCGCACGGTCAATTATATGCCAGCACGAACAGTGGTTGCTGTTGCTGATTTACCAATGGGCGCGGCGGTGCAAGTAGAAGCGGTGGTTTCTCATGGAGATGGTACACCACCACAAGCGATTGAAGATCGACATGGATTAATTATTGAAGCAAATAATACAGATCACGCACCGAAGTGTCCATTTTCGACACAAACTGTTGCTTTTTCTCATTACAACCATCTATCAGCTCAGCTACCATTGGACCCTAAAACAAATGCGTTAGTCGCTGGCGGAATCAAGGAACAAACGACGCAATGTTTAGAAAACATTAAAGCGATTATTGAAAGTGTGGATCACAGCTTAGCTGATCTGGTGAAAGTGAATATTTTTGTGAAAGAGATTGAAGAGCTGGCGGCAGTAGATGACGTCTACCAAACGTACTTCCCTGAAGGCACGCCTGCCAGAAGAGTGATTGGTGTGACGGATTTACCAAAAGGTGCTCAGATTCAAATCGAAGCGATTGCTGGGAACGCAGAAGGTACGCCACCAATTGGTTAAACAGTAGAAGAAACAAACGTCAGCTGGCTTCTGAAGCCAGCTGACGTTTTTAGTATTTAGATAAATCAGTAAAGTAAGCTAGTTGCCATTTTTGTGTTTTTTTCGCGGTTTGATTAAGGTTTTGGCACCAAGAAGGATAAAAACGGGCTGCCATTTTGCCTTTTTGTTGGTGTGTTTTGAGAATTTTTTGTTGGATTAAACATTCTTTCGGCAGAAGAAAGAGACCTTGCTTTTCTTGATCAGAAATGACAATTGCTAACATTTCAGGGGCTTCCGTTGCATCAAAGGCTTCGTTCTGATTTTGTTGATTTTTTTCCCAAAAGGCTACAAAATAGCCTTCTTTTTTCGGCGTTTTTTTTGGCTAAGCGACTGCGGATAAGTTGTTGCGATTCATTAACTTGGCATAAAAAGCCTTCATATTCGGCATTTTGTTGTTCTTCGGAAAGCAGCGTGATCGCGCCGACTGCTTTTTCAAGTATCGGTAATGAATTCATCATCTTCCTCCAAATTAAATAGAATAGTTGCGAGAAACAAAGGGGACTTCTTCACCATTTTCGAGCTGATTTAGATACAAAGCTAACATGAAAAAGTAACCTGAGAATAAGTTGACTACATCATACAGCTGCGGATCAATTTTTTTACCACCATAGTCCATGCGATAAAGTAAACGAACAATATCTTTGGCTTTGGCTCTTAAAATGTGTGCATAAGAGGAACAGATTGTGCCCATCGGTAAAACAAAAGGACGATTTTCTTCGTATGTCAGTTCATTCATAGTATTGACACGTTCCAAAAGCCAAGCTATTTCTTCCTCTGTGACTGTTAATTTTGTTCGGGTCGTTGGATTGACATGGTAGATTAACTCGCAAATTTTAGCTAGTTCTTCTGTTAGTGCAGGCTGTTCAGGGACGTCTAATTGTTGCACATATCCTCGTAGAAGACCTGTCATCGAGGCCAATTCATCAGTCATTAATTCAAAATCACATCGTAAATCTTCTGGTTTAGAAGATAGATACGGGTACGCTTCATACGGACTGCGGTACATTTTTTCCATTCAATTTCCCTACTTTCTAAAAATAAAAAGCCCTCAAAAAGAATGCACGAAAGCCAATCTTTTTGAGCGCCATTGCTCGAATGTTCACAGTACACCATTGTACTTGCTAAGGTAATCATAGCCAAGAGTGAAGGGAGAGTCAAGGGGGAATCAAAGTTGGAGAAAGAAAATGAAGCTAAGAATTACCAGAAGTAAACCAATCAATAAACTGACAAAACCAGAGATTTGACCCAATCGTTGTTGGGTAGAAGAAGGTTGATCGGTAACAGTGAGCAAACTTGAGAAAAAGTTCATTTTTTTCACGAGTATTAAATACGCAACAATAAGCAAAAGAATACCCGAAAAAAGGTACGAAAGGGGCTCAGAAATAAATTTTTGGGCACGAAGTAAAAAAATTCCTATGAAGAGGACAACAAAACCATACTTAAGAAAAGTTGCTTTTGACATGTTGAAATCGCTTCCTTTTAATTGATGAATTTTATTAATAGCCACTATTCTTATGATTAAATTATAGGACTTTGAGGGCGGTGGAGCAAAGGAAAAACGGAGAATGGTGGGAGGAAAGTGTGATAACACAAAAGAAAACCCGCTAGAAACACCTATAAAATAGGTTTTCTAGCGGGTTGATTGTTATTCCCACTCCACAGTTGCAGGTGGTTTTGAAGTAATATCGTACACGATACGGTTTACATGTGCAACTTCGTTCACGATGCGCACAGAGATTTTTTGTAAAACATCCCAAGGGATACGAGCAAAGTCAGCGGTCATGCCGTCGATAGAAGTCACAGCACGGATACCGACTGTGTAATCGTAGGTACGGCCGTCACCCATAACGCCTACTGAGCGGATGCCAGGTAAGACAGTAAAGTACTGCCAAATGTCACGATCTAAGCCAGCTGCTGCGATTTCTTCACGTAGGATAGCATCTGAATCACGAACAATTTGTAATTTATCTTCTGTAATTTCACCAAGCACACGAATACCTAATCCTGGTCCTGGGAATGGTTGGCGCCAAACGATTGCATCAGGCATGCCAAGTTCAGTTCCTAAGGCACGAACTTCGTCTTTGAATAATGTATTTAAAGGTTCAATTAATTCAAATTGCATGTCTTCAGGAAGACCACCAACGTTGTGATGTGATTTAATTGTTTGCGCAGTTTCTGTACCAGATTCGATGACGTCTGTGTAAAGAGTTCCTTGTGCTAGGAATGAAACGCCTTCTTCCCCAGCAAGTTTAGTTGCTTCGTCATCAAAAACATACACAAATTCGTTACCGATGATTTTACGTTTTTGTTCAGGGTCAGAAACGCCTGCTAATTTGCTTAAGAAGCGTTCTTTTGCATCTACTTTAATAATGTTTAAGCCAAATTTACCGCCTAAACTTTCCATTACTTGTTCCGCTTCACCTTTACGTAATAATCCATGGTCAACGAAGATACAAGTTAATTGGTCGCCAATAGCTTTTTGTAAAAGCACGCCGACAACACTTGAGTCAACGCCACCTGATAAACCAAGTAAGACTTTTTTATCGCCTACTTGTTCACGAATTTTAGCGACTTCCATATCGATGAAGTTTTCCATGCTCCAGTCACCAGTACAGCCACACACATCAAAAGCAAAGTGACGTAATAAGTCGTTACCATATTCTGAATGACGAACTTCTGGGTGAAATTGTACGCCGTAGAATTTGCGGTTGGCATCTTCGATAGAAGCGATTGGACAGTCGTTGCTTGTCCCAACTTTTTCGAATCCAGGAGCGATTTCTGTTACTAAATCACCGTGGCTCATCCAAACGGTTTGTTTCGCAGGTGTTCCTTGGAATAATGTCGCATCACCAAGGATTTCTAATTCTGCTTTTCCGTATTCACGGTTTGCGGCAGGTTCTACTTTTCCGCCTAAGTTATGAGTCATTAATTGCATACCGTAGCAGATGCCAAGAATGGGAATTCCTAACTCATAAATTTCTGGATCAATGCTAAAAGCATCTTTGTCATACACGCTGTTTGGTCCACCTGAGAAGATGATTCCTTTAGGCGCGATTTTGCGAATTTCTTCTGCCGTAGTTCGGTGGCTTAATAACTCAGAGAATACGCCAAATTCACGAATACGACGAGTAATCAATTGGTTAAACTGACTACCAAAGTCTAAAACAATAATTTTTTCGACAGATGTCAAATCGGCAACGTTAGTCACGTCTATTACCCCTTATCCATTTAAATTTATCTAAAGAAAAGGCGGTTAAAAAGTGGTCAGCACCAAGAATTAAGAGAGGATTTTCAAAAATTGTTTTACGATTTTTAGAAAATTTTGGCTTAATTCCGCAGGGGCTACTTTTAAACAGCCGAAAATCAGGCGGTTAAAAAGTGGTTCACTTTTGCTCCGTACTCTTCTTTGTCTAGCTATACTTATTAAAACATTTTACTCCTTGAAAGTCATGCATTCTGCTGAAAATTTTCAAGGATATTTCTACAAAAGATACAGGATATTTCTTAGCTCGTCAACCCTTAATATTTACGTAGATAGATTTGGTCAATCAAATGATTTTCCGTTTTATGCAAAATAATGTCCGCACGTCCGCGCGTTGGCAAGATATATTCCTCCAAGTTCGGCAAGTTCACGGTTTTCCAAACATTCCGTGCCATGGCGAAAGCATCTTCTCGTTTGCCAATTGCATATTGGTAATAATAATTATTAGGATCTAAGAAAGCCGTATCTAATAAGGCCCCAAAACGTTCTAGGTACCATTTTTCAATTAAGGCTGGATCGGCATCCACAAAAATAGAAAAATCAAAAAAATCACTCACATAAATTTGTTGATTGGCGGGTAACTGTAAGGTGTTAATGCCTTCAACAATCAGAATATCTGGTTGTTGAATCAACTCATATTCGCCTTCGATAACATCGTAGACACTGTGAGAATAGACGGGTGCTTTAATTTCGTCTTTGCCGCTTTTGACTTCGTTTAAGAAATTAATTAGCTTTTCCATGTCATAACTTTCAGGAAACCCTTTTCGGTCCATCATTCCCTGTTCTTCTAACACTTTATTGGGATACAAAAATCCATCCGTTGTAATGAGTTGAACGTTTCTTCGTTTAAACGTTCGGGCCAGAATTCTTTGCAAAAGACGAGCGGTGGTGCTTTTACCAACGGCGACACTGCCGGCAATTCCAATGATGAATGGTGGTACAGAGACATATTCATGTAGGAATAATCCTTTGCTAAGTGTTAGCGATTCAAATTCTTTCATGTATAAATGAATAAGATGCGTTAAGGGTACATAAATTTCTTGTACATCTTTTAGTGAAATTTGGTCGTTCACACTTTTAATGTTATCCAATTCTGCTTCGGTTAACGGTGCTTTGCCGTCATGATAAAACCCATGCCATTCTTCTCTGGAAATTGGGTAGTAATTCATTTTATCGTCCATTGTTCCTCCACCAAACCCTGTTCAATCTTTGTACATTTTACCATAATTTCACAAGGGAAACACAGGATTTTACAAAAGAATTCCCTTCTTCGCCAATTTATGATGAAAATGGTATCATGAAAAGAGAAAACTGTTAGAAAAGAGGGGAAAAGCCATGAGAAAAATTGTATTATTTGGTGATAGCATTACTGCTGGTTATTTAGACGAAGCCGTCTCACCTGTTCTTGTTGACTTAGTGAAACGGGATATTGCTGCGATGGGTCTAGAAGAAGTGGCTGTTATTAATGCTGGAATGCCTGGCGATACAACAGAGGATGGTTTAAAACGATTAAATAAAGAAGTACTAATTGAGAAACCTGATGAAGTGGTGATTTTCTTTGGCGCCAATGATGCGTCACTGGATCGAAATATAACAGTAGCCACGTTTAGAGAAAACCTTGAAACAATGATTCACGAAATTGGTTCAGAAAAGGTGATTTTAATTACGCCACCATATGCGGATAGTGGCAGACGTCCAGAACGGCCACAAACGCGTATCAAGGAATTGGTCAAGGTTGCACAAGAAGTCGGAGCGGCACATAACCTACCAGTTATTGATTTGTATAAAGCAATGACTGTTTATCCCGGAACGGATGAATTTTTACAAGCAGATGGTTTGCATTTTTCACAAGTGGGCTATGAATTATTAGGTGCCTTGATTGTTCGAGAAATAAAAGGTAGACTAAAACCAAAACAAGCATAGATAGGAAGAACAAAATGGCGAATCATTATTATACAGAAAATCCAGAATTAGCACATGATTTAGAAAGCTGGTCTTTTCCATTACGTGGTCGGACCTTTCAGTTTACGACCGATAGTGGGGTCTTCTCAAGAGGAACAGTGGATTATGGTTCTCGTGTGTTGATTGATGCCTTTGAATGGGAAAATTTACCAGCAGGCCGTTTGTTAGATGTTGGTTGTGGCTATGGACCAATTGGGTTGTCCTTAGCAGCGGCGACTGGTCGACTGGTGGAAATGGTGGATGTCAACCAACGGGCAGTTGGGCTAGCTCAAATGAACGCCCAACGCAACCAAATTACTACTGTGGATATCCATTCTTCCAATGTGTATGAAACCTTAAACGAAACGACCTACGCGGCGATTGTTAGCAATCCGCCCATTCGTGCAGGCAAAAAAGTTGTCCATGGCATTTTAACAGGGGCTTTTCCGTTATTGAAAGTTGGTGGCACACTAACGGTGGTTATTCAAAAGAAACAAGGTGCACCTAGTGCAGAAAAGAAAATGGCTGAAGTATTTGGCAATGTTGAAATTGTGACAAAAGACAAAGGCTATTATATTTTACGAAGTGTTAAAGAAGCAGAGTAAAAAAGAACCTCCACTTTAGTGGCGGTTCTTTTTTAGAATAGATACGCTTGATCAATTTTTTGGTTCAACAGTTTTTTTTCGTCTGGCGATAAAAAAGCACCTGCAAGCGCATTTTTAGTGAGTTGCTTCATTTCGTCATAACTTAATTGATACCAAGTGGCCAATTTCATGAATTCTTTCGTTAACGTAGTATCTGAAACAGTGCGATTATCGGTATTGATGCAGACGGCTAAGCCAGCCTCTATAAATTGTTGAAAAGGGTATTCAGCCAATGTTTTGACGGTGCCTGTTTGGAAGTTGCTAGTTGGACACATTTCTAAAAGAACCTTTTTTTCTTTTAAGAGCGCCAAGTATTCGGGTGTATCTTTCAAAGCAATACCGTGGCCAATCCGAGTGGCACCTAAAGTGACAGCATCAGCGACATTTTTGCCACAGCCGCATTCCCCAGCGTGGAGTGTTAATGGAATTGACAATTGGTTGGCTAAAGCTAATACGTCTTCAAATGTGTAGGGAGGAAAATCGACTTCATTGCCAGCTAAATCAAAGCCGACAACGCCTGTCTCTCTGAAATCATGCGCTAAGTGAACGATTTTTTCTATGGCTTGTTGTTGATCATGCCGCATGCCGCATAACAGTGCATTGCTTTTTACACCAAAATCTTCTTCGCCTTGTTTTAAGCCAGTTAAAACAGCAGTCACGATTTCAGGTAACCGTAAGCCTTTTTCTGTATGTTGCGAAGGCGCAAAACGCACCTCTATGTAAGCCACGCCATCTTCGGCAGCTTGGCTAATCACGTCATACGCCGCTGCTTGCAAAGCTTCAGCTGTTTGTAGACAGGTGAGCACGAAGTCGAACCGAGTTAAATAATCATTCAAATCGGTGCATTTTTCAGGGGCAACCACTAACTCTTTCAAGGCTTGTTCGTCTTGGGGTAATGGAATGTTTTGTTTTTCAGCAATGGTGCGTAAAGTGGTTGGTCGAATCGACCCATCTAAGTGACAGTGCAGCTCGATTTTTGGTAATTGACGGACACGGGATTCTTCCATGAAAAAAATAGCCTCCATTTTCTTTTGTTTTTTAATCTTTTTAGTCTATTTCTTTTGTCTTTTTTTTGTTAAAATGTAAAAGATTCGATAAGTATTTTGAAGACTGTAACACGTCTACAAATGTCTGTCAATGCAAAAGGAGACGTTGGGAGGGGCGCGATGAAACTAACGATTAAAGAAATTGCTGATATGGCTGGTGTTTCTGTCACAACCGTCTCACAAATTCTGAATAATAAAGGGAGTCGTTTCAGTGAAAAAACCCGCAACAAGGTGTTGGCGGTAGTCGCTGAAAATCATTACAAACCAGATTACTTTGCTTCGAATGTAATCAACCGTCATTCCAAAACCATTGGTATGATTGTGCCAGATGTGACGGATTTCTTTTTCTCAAAAGTGATTGAAGGTGTGGAAACATATTTAAATTCGTTAGGCTACATGATTTTGTTATGCAATTCAAAGCATGATTCCGAACAAGCGATGCAATATGTTGGCGAGCTGATTCATCGGTCGGTAGATGGCATTATTTTTGCCACGCCGAATGTTTTGCCAGAAAATCATATTTTAAAAGACCGACGAGAACATCCGATTCCTGTCATTCTTGTCGATCGTGGGATTAATCCACGAGATAGTGGACGATTAATCGTTAAAGAGTACGAAGGTGCTTATCAAGCGGTCCATCATTTGATTCAACAAGGGCATCAGCATATTGGCATGTTGCGTGAAAGTGCCGGCTATTATCGTTTAACGGAACGAGTGACGGCGTATCAGCATGCGTTACAGGACAACAATTTACCTTTTCGTCCGCATTATGTTTGTGCTGGGGAATTGAACTTGCATGGCGGCTATGCTGCGGCGAAAGAAGTTTTGAAAAATGAAGAAATCACAGCAATTTTTTGTGGCAATGATGAAATGGCGATGGGAGCTTATCAAGCCATTGAAGAAGCGGGCAAGAAAATTCCTGACGATATTTCGGTGGTTGGTTTTGATGGCTTGGAAATTTCCGAATATTTGGTGCCGAGTTTAACAACCGTCTATCAGCCGAGTTTTGATATTGGCTATTATGCAGCAAAATTTTTGGTGGAAGCTATTGCAGATCCAACAGGGAAAGTTCCGAATAAAGTTTTCGATGCGACGTTTATTGCTAGAAAAAGCACAAAACCGATTTAAAAAACAGCTTAGAAATAGAATGTTCGTGTTGTTTGCGTTTTCACAAGAAAAAAATAATAGTAAACTGGTTTACTAAATGGTTTAAAGCTGAACGATTTTGTTGTATAATACATTATCGGGAAATCGGAGGGAACGAATTCATGAGAATGGTAGACATTATTGAAAAGAAACGTGACGGGCATCAACTAACAAGCGAAGAAATTCAATTTATTATCAACGGATACACAGATGGTTCAATTCCAGATTATCAGGTAAGTGCCTTTTTAATGGCTGTTTTTTACCAAGATATGACAGACGAAGAAATTACACAAATGACGTTAGCAATGGTCCATTCAGGCGAAATTGTGGATCTTTCTTCTATAGAAGGAATCAAAGTCGACAAGCATTCTACAGGTGGCGTAGGCGACACTACGACGCTTATTTTAGCGCCATTAGTTGCTAGTGTCGGGGTCAATGTAGCAAAAATGTCTGGTCGTGGCTTAGGCTACACGGGCGGTACGTTGGATAAATTAGAAGCGATTCCTGGTTTTAAAGTTGAATTGACAGAAGAACGTTTTATTCAATTGGTGAACGATACAAAAGTGGCAGTAATTGGTCAGTCAGGTGATCTAGCACCAGCAGACAAAAAACTTTATGCGTTACGTGATGTGACCGCCACTGTTGACTCAATTCCATTAATTGCAAGTTCCATTATGAGTAAAAAAATTGCCGCAGGGGCAGATGCGATTGTCTTAGACGTGACTACTGGTGAAGGGGCCTTTATGAAAGACCTAGCAAGTGCTCGTCGATTAGCGGAAACAATGGTTCGCATTGGGAAACTGGCAAATCGCCAAACGATGGCAGTGATTTCAGACATGTCACAACCTTTAGGGGAGGCCATCGGAAACAGTTTAGAAATCGTTGAAGCAATCGAGACCTTGCAAGGAAATGGACCAGAAGATTTAGTGGAGATGTGCTATGTCTTAGGAAGTCAGATGGTCGTTTTAGCTAAAAAAGCCGATACGTTAGACGAAGCAAGGGCTTTATTAGAAGAAGCATTAACAAGCGGTCGAGCACTCGCAAAATTTAAAGAAATGATTGAAAATCAAGGCGGCGACAGTTCCGTTGTTGACCAGCCAGAAAAATTATTAACCGCAACTTATCAATTTGATTTACCTGCCAAAGAAAAAGGCGTGGTACAAAAAATCGTTGCCAATGAAATTGGTGTTGCCGCAATGTTGCTGGGCGCTGGTCGTGCTACGAAAGAAGATACGATTGATTTTGCAGTTGGCTTGAAACTTCACAAAAAAGTAGGGAGCCCAGTTGAAAAAGGCGAATCATTACTAACTATTTATGCCAATCGTGAAGACGTGACAGAAGTCGAACAATTGCTTTATAAAAACATTGAAATTGGACCAACCGGCGAAGAGCCTATTTTGATTCACGATATTATTACGGAATAAAACAATAAGAAAAGAGGAATTCTCATCATGGAATTAAACCGCATGATTGACCACACTATTTTGAAACCAGAAGCGACAGAAGCCGCTGTCCAAAAAATTATTGACGAAGCTAAGGAGTACAACTTTTTCTCTGTATGTATCAATCCTTGTTGGGTCGCTTTTGCTAGCGAGCAATTAGCAGATACCGACGTCGCTGTGTGTACCGTTATTGGCTTTCCTTTGGGGGCAAATACACCAGAAGTTAAAGCATATGAAGCCGCTGATGCGATTAAAAATGGTGCGAATGAAGTGGATATGGTGATTAATATTGGTGCATTAAAATCACAACAATACGATCACGTACGTCAAGACATTCAAGGCGTAGTAGATGCAGCCAAAGGAAAAGCGTTAGTCAAAGTGATTATTGAAACAGCATTATTAACAGACGAAGAAAAAGTTAAAGCTTGTGAATTAGCCAAAGAAGCAGGTGCCGATTTCGTTAAAACATCTACTGGCTTCTCAACAGGCGGCGCTAAAGTAGCAGACGTTCGTTTAATGCGTGAGACAGTTGGTCCTGACATGGGCGTTAAGGCTTCCGGTGGCGTGCATAATGCAGAAGAAGCGTTAGCAATGATTGAAGCGGGGGCAACACGCATCGGTGCAAGTACGGGTGTAGCAATTGTTTCTGGCGTAACTGGCGAAGGGTATTAATTCGTATTTCAAATTAAACGAAGGTGTGGCGAAAAAGATGACAGTAAAACAAGAATGGCTTGATTGTGCCGTAGAAGCATTGGCACACGCCTATGTACCGTATTCTAACTTTCCTGTGGGCGCTTGCTTAGTGACTACAGACGGGAAAATGTATCAAGGAGTCAACATTGAAAATGCCTCCTTTGGTTTAACAAATTGTGCAGAAAGAACGGCGATTTTTAAAGCCATTTCAGAAGATGAACGGACCTTCCAACATTTAGTTGTAGCAGGTAATACAGAGGCACCCATTTCTCCATGTGGCGCTTGTCGTCAAGTAATGGCTGAATTCTTTGATCCACAAATGCCGGTCACGCTAGTTGGTAAAGATGGCGCGACTAAAACAATGACAGTTGAGGCATTATTGCCCTATTCATTTACAGATAAAGATTTTTAAAAAAAGGACATAAGGTTTCGTTGGGCTCAAAGTAGATTTCAATAGCATAAATGCGAATGAAATAATAGATAAAATAGTAGGGGGCTTTTCGGAAAGTGAAACAAGTAAAATTTTTAGGTCTAGGATTGGCAGCAGTTGCCTTAACCATTGGGTTAGCTGCATGTGGCGGCAATAGCAAAAAGAACGCCAACACAAAAGGTGATCCACAACATAGTGTCGTAATGGTCACAGATACAGCCGGCATTGATGACAAATCTTTTAACCAATCTGCGTGGGAAGGAATGCAAGAGTGGGGCAAAGAGCACAAACTTCCAGAAGGACCTCAAGGGTATGCGTATATTCAATCAAATGAAGCATCTGATTATACATCAAACATTGACCAAGCCATTTCAAGTCAATTTAAAACGATTTTTGGCATTGGCTATTTACTAAAAAATGCAGTAGTAGATGCAGCGGACGCCAACCCAGAAACGAATTTCGTTCTAATCGACGATACAGTTAATGGGAAAAACAACGTCGCTTCTGCAACATTTAGAGATAATGAATCTGCGTATTTAGCAGGTGTGGCAGCAGCTAACACTACGAAAACCAACAAAGTAGGATTTATCGGTGGGGTTGAAGGACCTGTTATTGGTCGTTTCCAAGCTGGTTTTGAAAAAGGTGTAGCAGATGCTGGCAAAAAATTAGGAAAAGATATTCAAATTACGTCTACTTATGCAGGGACATTTGCAGACGCTTCAAAAGGACGGGCCTTAGCTTCTTCTATGTATCAAGCAGGTGCCGACATTATTTATCACGCAGCGGCGACTACAGGACAAGGAATCTTCCAAGAAGCCAAAGCGCTAAATGAAACAGGTTCAAAAGATAAAGTTTGGGTGATTGGTGTTGACCGTGACCAAAACGAAGACGGTAAATATACAACCAAAGATGGCAAGGATGATAACTTAACGTTAGCTTCAACCATTAAAGGGGTAAATATTGCTGTGAAAAAAATCTCTGATCTTGCATTAGAAGATAAATTCCCTGGCGGCGAACATTTAACTTATGGATTGAAAGATGGCGGTGTTGATTTAACAACAGAAGCCCTAAGCGATCAAGCCAAAACGGCAGTTAAAGAAGGCAAAGAACAAATCATCTCTGGTGACGTAAAAGTCCCAGACCAACCTTAGAAACAACTTAGTTGTTTAAATACATTAAACTATTTTTAGGAGGCTTTACAGAAATGAAAAAAGCAAAATTATTCGGTTTTAGTTTGATTGCATTAGGTTTATCAGTTTCACTTGCAGCATGTGGTGGTGGCAAAGGCAAAACCGCTGAAAGCGGCGGTGGCAAAGGGGATGCAGCGCATAGTGCTGTAATCATTACAGATACAGGCGGCGTGGATGACAAGTCGTTCAACCAATCTTCTTGGGAAGGATTGCAAGCTTGGGGTAAAGAACATGATTTACCAGAAGGTTCAAAAGGGTATGCATATATTCAATCGAATGATGCAGCTGACTATACAACAAATATTGACCAAGCGGTATCAAGTAAATTCAACACAATCTTTGGTATTGGCTACTTGCTAAAAGATGCAATTTCTTCTGCAGCAGATGCCAACCCTGATACAAACTTTGTTTTAATCGATGATCAAATCGATGGCAAAAAGAATGTCGTTTCTGCAACATTTAGAGATAATGAAGCAGCTTACTTAGCCGGTGTTGCTGCTGCAAACGAAACAAAAACGAACAAAGTCGGTTTTGTTGGTGGTGAAGAAGGGGTCGTAATTGACCGTTTCCAAGCTGGTTTTGAAAAAGGTGTGGCTGATGCTGCGAAAGAATTAGGTAAAGAAATTACTGTTGATACAAAATATGCGGCTTCATTTGCTGATCCTGCCAAAGGGAAAGCTTTAGCTGCTGCAATGTACCAAAACGGCGTTGATATCATCTTCCATGCTTCTGGTGCGACTGGACAAGGGGTCTTCCAAGAAGCAAAAGACTTGAATGAATCAGGTTCTGGCGACAAAGTTTGGGTAATCGGTGTTGACCGCGATCAAGATGCTGATGGCAAGTACAAAACAAAAGACGGCAAAGAAGACAACTTCACGTTAACTTCAACCCTTAAAGGTGTCGGCACAGCAGTTCAAGATATTGCCAACCGTGCGTTAGAAGACAAATTCCCTGGTGGCGAACATTTAGTTTATGGATTAAAAGATGGTGGCGTTGACTTAACAGACGGCTATTTAAACGACAAAACAAAAGAAGCTGTTAAAACAGCAAAAGATAAAGTAATCTCAGGTGACGTAAAAGTCCCAGAAAAACCAGAATAATTTAAGCTCCTAAATGAAAAAAGAAGGGCTCATTATTGTTCCTTCTAAAAATGAAGTGGTCCTTGGCAGCGACGGCTGCCAAGGAAACCCTTTATGATGTTTGGATTTTTAACTAAATAGTTGAGGTTCTTCAACTACTTAGTTAAGGGTCAAAATTACCCTCTAAAGTATTGCCAATATAATTTTGTTAGGAAGTGAATAGACCTTGTCTCAAGAAGAAAACGTAATTGAGATGCGTAAAATCACCAAAGAATTTGGGACGTTCAAAGCCAACGACCAAATTGATCTACAAGTAAAACCTGGTGAAATCCACGCACTGCTAGGTGAAAATGGTGCAGGCAAGTCGACCTTGATGAATATCTTATCAGGGCTATTGGAACCGACCTCAGGTGAGATTTATATGAATGGCGAAAAAGTCAACATTACAAGTCCTACTGCAGCCAATCGTTTAGGAATCGGAATGGTCCATCAGCATTTTATGTTAGTTGAAGCCTTTACTGTGACTGAAAATATTATCTTAGGTAGTGAACCTACCCATGGCGGTATTTTAGACCGGAAAAAAGCGAAAAAAGAGATTGAAGAAGTGTCTAAGCAATACGGGTTGGATGTAAATCCCAATGCCTATATTCGCGATATTTCTGTGGGTATGCAACAACGGGTTGAAATTTTAAAGACCTTATATCGCGGGGCGAACGTTTTAATTTTTGACGAACCAACCGCAGTATTAACGCCACAAGAAATTGATGAATTAATGATTATTTTGAAAGAACTAACCGATGAAGGCAAATCGATCATTTTAATTACACATAAGTTAGATGAAATTAAAAAAGTGGCGGACCGTTGTACGGTCATTCGCCGGGGGCAAAGTATTGGCACCGTCAATGTGAAAGACGTTTCTTCGCAACAGTTAGCCGATATGATGGTGGGCCGTTCTGTTTCTTTCAAAACAGAGAAAAAACCAGCGCAACCGAAAGAAACAATTCTATCAATTAAAGATTTAGTAGTGAAAGAAAGCCGCGGCTTAGATGCGGTGAAAAATCTTAGCTTAGATGTCCGAGCAGGGGAAGTTGTTGGGATTGCGGGGATTGATGGCAATGGACAAACAGAATTAATCCAAGCCTTAGCAGGATTAACGAAAGTCGAAAAAGGCTCCATTCATTTGAATGAAAAAGAGATTACTAATCGCAAACCTCGGGAAATTACGGAAATGGGTGTCGCCCACGTTCCTGAAGACCGACATAAATATGGTTTGGTATTAGAGATGACATTGGCTGAAAATATTGGCCTACAAACGTATTACCAAAAACCATACAGTTCAACAGGTATTTTAAACTATCGAATGATTAACAAACATGCCCGTGAATTAATTGAAGAATATGATGTACGGACTCCTAATGAATTAGTACCAGCTCGGGCGCTTTCAGGTGGGAATCAGCAAAAAGCGATTATTGCCCGAGAAGTTGACCGCGATCCAGATTTGTTGATTGTTTCTCAACCAACACGCGGTTTAGATGTCGGAGCTATTGAATACATTCATCGTCGACTAATTGAACAAAGAGATAAAAATAAAGCTGTTTTATTAGTAAGTTTTGAATTAGACGAAATTTTAAACGTTTCTGATCGTATCGCTGTTATTCATGCGGGGGAAATCGTCGGAATTGTTGATCCGAAAGAAACGACAGAAAATGAATTGGGCTTGTTAATGGCTGGCTACTCATTGGAAGAAGCCCGTGCTGAGTTATCAAAAGTAGAGGCAGGTGAAACTGTTGAATAATCGTTCTGAAAAAATAAGAAATATTTTAGTCCCTGTGTTATCTGTTATTATGGGTTTCCTCTTAGGGGCAATTATTATGGTTATCTTTGGCTATGACCCAGTGGCTGGGTATCAAGCGATGTTTGAAACAGCTTTCCAAGGAAAGAAAAGTATTGGTGAGATTTTTGTAACCGCAGCACCGTTGATTTTTACCGCTTTAGGATTCTCGGTGGCAAATTCGGCTGGATTCTTTAATATCGGGCTTTCTGGACAAGCCTTATGTGGTTGGGTGGCTAGTATTTGGGTCGCTTTATCCATGCCTGATGCACCCCGGATGATTGCATTGCCGGTGGCGATTATTGTTGGCGCGGTTGCAGGGGCTTTAGCAGCAGCCATTCCAGGTTTCTTGCGTGCCTATTTTGGAACGAGTGAAGTTATTGTTACGATTATGTTGAATTATATTTTATTATACACAGGAAATCATATTGCTAATAATGTCATGAAACCAAGTATTATGGCGAACAAAGGGATCACCAAAATGATTGGTGCGAATGCATCATTACGCTCACCGTTTTTAACAAGTATCAGTGATGGCTCTCGTTTGAACATCGGCATTTTCTTGGCCTTCATTTTCCTTATTCTTGTGTGGTTCTTGATGAAAAAAACAACGCTTGGTTTTGAAATTCGGTCGGTGGGGTTAAACCCATTTGCTTCTGAATATGCTGGAATGAGCAGCAAGCGAACGATTATTTTATCCATGATGATTTCAGGAACGCTGGCTGGTTTAGGTGGTGCGGTCCAAGGATTGGGGACTTTCCAAAACTTCTTTATTCAAAACACATCGTTGAGCATTGGGTTCGATGGTATGGCCGTGTCTCTATTAGGAGCAGGTAGTTCAATCGGGATTTTACTTTCCGCATTACTGTTTGGAATGTTAAAACTTGGTGGACAAGGAATGCCGTTGATAGCTGGTGTACCAACCGAATTAGTTGATGTTGTTATTGCAGCGATTATTTTCTTTGTGGGAATTAGTTATTTAATTCGTTTCTTGTTAGCAAAAGCGTCTGGTAGTAAAAAAGAAGTAGCGATTGTAGAAACAATTGAAGCGGCGCCAGACAAAAACAATCAAGAGGGGGGAGACATCTAATGGATTTAGCAACAATTTCCTCAATCATCACGCAAACATTAGTGTATGCAACTCCGCTCATCTTGACAGCATTAGGCGGAACGTTCTCAGAACGAAGTGGTGTGGTTAACGTTGGCTTGGAAGGTATTATGGTAATGGGCGCTTTCAGTTCGGTCGTTTTTAACTTGACGTTTGCTGATACATTTGGCGCGGCGACACCATGGATTGCTTGTTTAGTAGGAGGCCTTGTCGGGATTGTCTTTTCTCTCTTACATGCCGTTGCAACTATTAACTTACGAGCAGATCATATTATCAGTGGTACTGTCATTAACTTGATGGCACCGGCGCTAGGGGTTTTCCTAGTAAAAGTTATTTATCAAAAAGGACAAACAGATATGATTACACAATCATTTGGTTATTTTTCTTTCCCAGGATTGTCAAAAATTCCAGTGATTGGTGAACTATTCTTTGCAAAAACCTCTTTGCCAGCTTTCGTAGCAATTTTGATTGCGATTTTAGCTTGGTTTGTCATTTATAAAACACGTTTTGGCTTACGGTTACGTTCTGTGGGGGAACATCCACAAGCTGCAGATACATTGGGAATTAATGTCTACTTAATGCGTTATTCTGGCGTCTTGTTATCCGGCTTCTTAGGCGGTATGGGCGGAGCTGTCTTTGCTCAAAGTATTGCGGGTCGTTTTGGGATTACCACAATTGCAGGACAAGGGTTTATTTCAATGGCCGCAATGATCTTTGGTAAATGGAATCCACTTGGGGCAATGGGCGCAGCCTTATTCTTTGGTTTTGCACAAAACTTGAGTATTGCTGGGGAAAACCTACCAATTATTTCAGAAATTCCAAAAGTTTATCTACAAGCAGCACCATACGTGTTGACCATTTTAGTCCTAGTTGTGTTCTTTGGAAAATCATCGGGACCAAAAGCGAACGGGAAAAATTACGTCAAAACGAAATAAGAAAAAGACCTTCGTCAATCTATGACGAAGGTCTTTTTTCTTAACGATAATTAAGCGCGTAACTCGTGAACATCAGTAAAAAGAAGAGCATGATGATACTGGACCTTAAGAACCGCTAAAATCGAAGGAATCAGTGAAAATTTTAATGCTCTTTCAGGCAATAATAGCGGATTCATGGTATAATTGAAGAGCTGAGAATAAATAGATTGTTCTGTTTGATTCTCGAGACTATTTAAAAGGCTAGCGTAAAATAATTGTCATTCTTGACGTATTTACGACCTTAGAGGAGGAAGCAAGTGTGTTTAAACGTGTTCATTTAATCGTACTAGATTCAGTCGGTATTGGTGAAGCACCAGATGCTGAAAAATTTGGAGATGTCGGCAGTGATACACTGGGTCATATTGCCAAAGAAGCGGGACTAACCATTCCTCATTTAGAAAAACTTGGATTGGGAACTATTGCTCCTTTAACAGGTGTCAAAGCAGTGGCAGACCACGATGGCTATGCCACCAAATTAGAAGAAATTTCTGTTGGAAAAGATACTATGACCGGTCACTGGGAAATTATGGGCTTGAACATCAAAAAACCTTTTCGGGTATTCCCAAATGGCTTTCCTGAAGAATTGCTGAAACAAATTGAAGATTTTTCTGGGCGAAAAGTTGTTTGTAACAAACCATATAGCGGGACAGCAGTCATTGATGATTATGGCGAACATCAAATGAAAACTGGGGATTTAATTGTTTATACTTCAGCAGACCCTGTTTTACAAATTGCGGCGCATGAAGACATTATTCCATTAGAAGAATTGTATAAAATTTGTCAATATGTTCGTGACATTACGAAAGACGAACCTTATATGATTGGTCGGATTATCGCCCGCCCGTATGTTGGTGAACCAGGTAATTTCACTCGAACCAGTAACCGTCATGACTATGCTTTAGATCCTTTTGGCCATACTGTTTTAGATTCGTTGAAAGAAAACGGCAATGATGTGATCGCTGTTGGGAAAATTAACGACATCTTTAATGGACAAGGAATTACTGAAGCTATCCGCACGAAGAGCAATATGGATGGGGTGGATCAATTATTAACGGTCATGAACAAAGATTTCACAGGTTTAAGTTTTACTAACTTAGTGGATTTCGATGCGCTGTATGGCCACCGTCGTGATGTGAAGGGCTATGCAAAAGCCATCGAAGATTTTGATGGTCGTTTGCCAGAGATTATGGCAGCTATGGCCGAAGATGATTTGCTTTTAATTACAGCAGATCACGGGAATGATCCAACTTTCCCAGGAACAGACCACACACGTGAATATGTGCCTTTATTGGCTTATAGTAAAAAAATGACAAAACAAGGCAGCTTGCCACAAGGATTTTATTCAGATATTTCAGCAACGATTGCTGAAAACTTTGAAGTTCCTGCAACGGAAAACGGTCAAAGCTTTTTAAATCAATTACAATAATTCGAGGAGGCAACACATGACAACGTTAACGAATCATTTAAACGAAACAACTGAGTTTTTGAAAGAAAAAGGGGTGCAACAAGCAGACTTCGGTCTAATCTTAGGTTCAGGGTTAGGTGAATTAGCTAATGAAATAACCGATGCGATTGCTATTCCTTTCTCTGAAATTCCCCATTTTTCTGTTTCAACAGTCGTTGGACATGCTGGACAATTAGTTTACGGAACGCTTTCTGGAAAAAAAGTTTTGGCGATGCAAGGACGTTTTCATTATTATGAAGGACATTCGATGCAAACGGTCACTTATCCTGTTCGTGTGATGGCTGCTTTAGGCATTCATTCAATGATTGTAACCAACGCAGCTGGTGGCGTAAATGAAACATATACACCGGGGAATTTGATGTTAATCAATGACCACATTAATTTTACAGGCGATAATCCGTTAATTGGTGAAAATGATGAAGAAATCGGGCCGCGTTTTCCAGATATGAGTCATGCTTACACGCAAGAATATCGGGAAGTGGCAAAAAAAGTGGCTGCGGAACAAAATATTGATTTAAAAGAAGGCGTGTATATGGGCTTTTCTGGCCCGACATATGAAACGCCTGCAGAAATTCGGATGTCACGGACGATGGGTGCGGATGCAGTTGGCATGTCAACTGTTTCGGAGGTTATTGTAGCTGTGCATAGTGGCATGAAAGTACTAGGTATCTCTTGTATTACGAATTTAGCAGCTGGTATGCAAAGTAGTTTAAATCATGCAGAAGTAGTTGAAACAACTGAACGCGTTAAAGGACAATTCAAAGAGTTAGTGAAAGCAACACTAGCAGCTTTATAAAAAAAGGAGTAAACCAGAATGAGTGTGCATATCGAAGCAAAACCAGGTGAAATTGCCGATAAAATTTTACTACCAGGGGATCCCCTCCGAGCAAAATATATTGCGGAAACTTTTTTAGAGAATCCTGTCTGCTATAATCAAGTTCGTGGGATGTTAGGTTACACAGGAACGTATAAGGGACAGCGTGTTTCGGTCCAAGGGACAGGGATGGGGATGCCTTCAGCAGGTATTTATGCCCATGAGTTAATTAACTCTTACGATGTGAAGAAGTTAATTCGTGTTGGTACGTGTGGTTCTATTTCAGAAAAAGTCAACGTTCGTGAATTAGTTATCGCACAAGCAGCAGCGACGCCTTCTTCCGCGATTCGCAATGATTTTCCTAAATATGATTTTCCACAAATTGCGAGCTTTGATCTTTTACTCAAATCTTACGAAATTGCCAAAGCAAAAGGCTTTACTACCCATGTTGGTAACGTATTGTCAGATGATGTTTTTTACAAAGATAGCTTAGATGATGTCTTTCGTTTAGGTCGATACGGGGTATTAGCGATTGAAATGGAAGCGGCAATGTTATATTATTTAGCAGCAAAATTTGATGTAGAAGCATTGGCGATTATGACGGTGAGTGATAGCTTGGTGACAGGCGAAGAAACAACGGCAGAAGAACGCCAAACGACGTTTAATGAAATGATTGAAGTTGGCTTAGAAACGGCAATTGCTAATTAAAAAAATGCTTGGATGAAAACAATCATCCAAGCATTTTTTTTAATTTAAGAGCGCTTTTTTTACATCTTCAACAATTTGGGTATTCGCAATAGGTCCGTTGTATAACCAACTACTTTTTTTATCATAGGTATGAACTTGGTTATTTTTCACAGCAGGTAAGTTCTTCCAAATTGCTTCTTGGAAAAGAGGTGCTGATTCATCACTGTTTACAAGGAAAATATGGTCTGCGTCAAGCTCAGCTAATTTTTCTAAAGAAACTTGATTCCAATCCGCAGTAGCATTTTTAGAAATTTCTTCCACTAATTTTGGAACTTGGAGGCCTAAGTCCTGATAGAGCACGGTTCCGCTTGAGCGATTATCGCTAACCATAAAGACTTGGTTGTTGGTTACCCATAAGACTGCCGCAGATTTGCCAGCATCTTTCTTGCCAAGGTCTTCTTGGACGCCTTTGGTTAAGGTATCATAATCTTCTAACACTTTTTTCGCTTGTTCTTTTTTATCTAAAACAGTCGCAATATCTTCCAATTGATCACGCCAGGTGACATTTTCGCCATTTTTGACCACATAAGTTGGCGCTATTTTACTGTATTCTTTGTATTTACCGCCTTCAACTAGAGCAGATGAACTGATTAATAATAAGTCAGGTTCAAATTTTAGAACCGCTTCATATGGCAAGTCATAGGAAATAGTGGGGACATCTTTCAATTCTTTCGCTAAATAATCTTGAATGCTGCCTTGTCCAACTGTCCATTGTGCCACTGGTTTTTCTCCTAATGCAACTAGATAATCTTCTAAATAGCTCGCAATAATCCGTTTGGGTTTCGCGGGGACGGTTACTTTATTGCCTAAGGTATCTGTTACTTCATGTGTTTTGTCAGCGTTGTTGGCTTCTTTATTCGTATTACCACAAGCTGCGAGTAAGAATGAACCAAGAAGAAGGGTGGTACCAATTAGGACCGTCTTTTTTAAAAGTTTCATTGTGTAACTCCTTTATTTTTAGTTGATAACGATTCTCATTATCAGTTAAAAACGACCGTTTGTCAATCATCGCTTGCTTTTTTGAGCAAATAAGTTGCATTTTTTAGATAATTCGTTTTTTGATTGGAAGAAACATTGCTTTTTAAGGAAGGGTCTTTTATAATCAAGGAACAATGAGTGAGAACGATTCTCAATAAATGTAAAATAACGACAGAAAAATTAAAGAGGAATGGTTATGAATTATTTAGAGGCAGAGGACTTAACTACAGGATATGGTCGTCAAGTGATTAGTGAAGCGCTGAACTGTTCATTTGAAGCGGGAACTATTACAAGTATTATTGGACCAAATGGTTGTGGCAAATCGACCTTGTTAAAAACACTTGCGCGTATTTTGCCAGCCGAGAAAGGCAAGGTGTTCATTAAGAACCAAGAACTTCAACATTTTTCTTCAAAAGAAGTGGCGCAAGAACTAGCGATTTTATCACAAACGCCAGAAAATACAATCGATTTATCTGTTTTTGACCTCGTCTCTTTTGGGCGGTATCCATATCAATCGGGCTGGAAAAGTGTCACCACAGAAGATCAAGAGTACATACAATGGGCATTAGAATTAACAGGCTTAACTGAATTAGCTAGAGAGTCTGTGGCGATTTTATCAGGTGGACAACGCCAACGGGTTTGGATTGCTATGGCGCTAGTGCAGGATACAGATATTTTAATTTTAGATGAACCGACCACCTATTTGGATCCAGCGCATCAGCTAGAAATTTTAAATGTGTTAAAACGAATTAATCAAGAACATCAGAAAACTATCGTGATGACGATTCATGATATTAATTTAGCTTCTCGTTTTTCTGATCGCGTGATTGCGATGAAAGAGGGAAAGATTATCAATGAGGGAACACCGCAAGAAGTGATTACTGTTACTGGCTTAGCGGATGTTTTCGCTATTCAAGCAGAAATTAGTTATCATAGTCAGACACAGCGGCCACTAGTGCTTTCTTATGAGTTGATGGAAATGGAGCTGGATGGATGAAAGGCATAAGCGGATTTTATAGACACCAATGGCAAGTGTTACTTGTCTGTCTTTTTTTGCTACTGGGGACAATGCTTCTGTCGCTGATGTTTGGTGCGACGTCGGTTTCGATTCAAACGATTATTGAATCATTTACGCACTTCGATGCGACCAATCAAGCGCATCAAGTCATCCAAACTGTTCGGTTGCCGCGGATTTTAGGGGCCGCTTTTGTGGGAGCAAGTTTAGCGGTGAGTGGGGCGTTAGCGCAAGGGATTACGCAAAACCCATTGGCAGATTCTGGCTTGCTGGGTATCAATGCTGGGGCTGGCTTGGGCTTAGCGCTTGTTTTTGCTTTCCTCCCTCAGGCAAGTTATTGGTGGCTTTTAGTTGTTTCTTTTCTTGGTGCCGGCGTGAGTGTGGCACTGATTTATTATCTTTCTAATCATTCAATTCGAGGAGCAAGCCCCATGCGTCTGACCTTGGTGGGAGCTGGTATTAGTGCCCTTTTTTTATCATTTAGTCAATTCTTAGCCATTCAGTTCAATTTGAGTCAAGAGTTAACGTTTTGGTTTCTTGGCGGTGTCAGCGTTATTTCTTGGGCACAATTAAAAATAGTCGTCCCGATCTTTCTGGGCGCATTTGCATTAGCAATTCTGATTAGTCCGTCGGTGACTATTTTACGGTTTGGCGATGATGCAACAATTGGTTTAGGGCGAAATCCGCAGCGTATTCGGTTGTTCGCCAGTATAACGATTTTGCTTTTATCAGGATTGTCTGTGGCGCTGGTTGGCTCGGTCAGTTTTGTTGGTTTGGTGGTGCCTCATGTGATGCGAACAGTTTCTGGAGAAAATTACCGTCGCTTGATTCCGTTCTCGGCGTTAGGCGGTGCGCTCCTCGTTTTGGTGGCAGATTTAATCGCTCGAATGGTGAATCCGCCTTTTGAAACACCATTTGGGATTATCACGGCCTTAATTGGCATCCCATTCTTTCTTTATTTATTTCGTAAAGGAGGGCAACTAGGATGACACAGAAAAAAGTGTCCCGTTGGGTGGCTGTCTTAATAGTTGGGATTATCCTAACTGCTTGTATCAGTTTAACGCAAGGGGAATTATCTGTTTCCGTCATGGATTTAAAAGCCCTTCTTTTGGGACAGGGAAGTCAGGCCAAACAACTGTTAGTTTGGGATTTTCGGTTACCACGGATTGTGCTAGCGGTCCTTTCGGGCGCAGCTTTAGGCTTAAGCGGCGCTATTCTTCAAGGAATTACTCGGAATCCGTTGGCAGATACTGGGATTTTAGGCATTAATGCCGGTGCGGGTTTGGCAGTGATTTTGTTTATTAGTTTTGTTGAGACGACAAGTATCACGACGTTTGCACTTCCGCTTGTGGCCTTAGTTGGCGGCTTGCTAGCGGCTGTTGGGATTTTGGTAATCGCGTATCATCATCGTTTAGGATTAACGCCAGTTCGAATGGTCTTAGCGGGTGTCATTTTGAGTACGGGTATTTCAGCACTCACCTTATTAATTACATCAAAAATTGACACTGAAAAGTACCGTTTTGTTACAATGTGGCAAGCAGGCAGTATTTGGGGCAGTAATTGGTTCTTTGTGGGCGCTTTGTTGCCTTGGCTAGTCATCGGGTTCTTATTTGCGATGAAGCGTCATCGTCTGTTGGATATTTTACAATTGGGGGACGAAACAGCTATTTCTGTAGGTATTGCTGTGAAAAAAGAACGAATCGTTTCGCTGCTGTTAGCGGTGATGTTGGCGGCTTCAGCGATTTCCGTTACAGGGGGAATTAATTTTTTAGGTTTACTTGCGCCACATATTGCTCGCAAATGTGGTTTTACGCAACAAAAACAGGTATTGCCATTGGCGGCGTTGTTTGGGAGTTTACTTTTATTGGTTAGTGATACGATTGGTCGGCTATTGCCTGGCAATGGAGAAATGCCTGCAGGGATTATTGTTGCGATCATCGGTGCGCCTTATTTTCTTTATTTGTTAATCAAAACAAGCGATTCGTTATAAAAAAGAATCGAAAGCTGGGTCAAGCGATCGTTGTGAAAGCAACTGTCATTTGCTCGGCTTTTTTATTGGCGGATTTTTGAAAAAATAGTATGATAAATGCGTAAGAGCATTGAATGGAGGATGAAAGAATGGAAAACTTTAATTTTTATGTACCAACAGACATCCGTTTTGGGAAAGATCGTTTAGACGAATTACCTGCTGTGTTAGATCAATTTGGCAAAAATGTCTTACTTGTTTATGGTGGTGGTAGTATCAAACGTAATGGCTTGTACCAACAAATTACTGATTTGGCCCAAAAAAACGGGCATACACTGATTGAGTTGAGCGGTGTCGAACCAAACCCGCGCATTGAAACCGTTAGAAAAGGAATTGAGTTGTGTAAAGAAAACCAAGTCGATGTTATTTTAGCAGTTGGCGGTGGTTCAACCATTGACTGTTCCAAAGCAATAGCTGCGGGCTTTTATTCGGAAGAAGATATCTGGACAGTTATTGCAGCCAGAAAAGGGTATACAGGTCCTGCTTTACCAATCGTGACCATCTTGACTTTAGCAGCGACAGGTAGTGAAATGAACGCAGGTGCTGTCATTTCTAACTTAGAAACCAATCAAAAATTAGGCTTTGGTGGTCCGAATATGATTCCAAAAGTTTCGTTCTTGGATCCAACGAATACTTTTACGGTTCCTCAAAATCAAACAGCAGCTGGCTCAGCGGATATTTTCAGTCATTTGATTGAAAACTATTTTAGTATTTCGACAGGCACGGACGTCCAAGATTTTGTGTCAGAAGGCTTAATGCGAACGGTTATCAAAAATTGTCCTATTGCTTTAGAAAATCCAGAAGATTATGATGCACGTGCTAATTTAATGTGGGCAAGTAGTTTAGCCTTAAATGGTTTAACAGGGCGCGGCAAACAAGGTGTTTGGTCTTGTCACCCAATGGAACATGAATTAAGTGCGTTTTATGACATTACGCATGGGATTGGTTTAGCAATTTTAACGCCTCGTTGGATGAATTACGTTTTGTCTGAACAAACCGTAGGCAAGTTTGCACAGTTTGCTCGAAATGTTTGGGGAATAGTCGAACAAGAAGAGGAAGTAGCAGCGAAAAAAGGTATTCAAGCATTGTATGATTACTTTGTGGCTTGTGGCATTCCAATGACATTACCAGAAGTTGGCATCGAAGCAGATAAATTTGAAGAAATGGCACAACAAGCTGTGGCCCATAGTGCAATTGCCGAAAAGGCTTATGTACCATTGGATGCAGCGGATATAGTAGCGATTTATAAAGATTGTTTAACCGAAAGTCAATTTATTTAATCCATAAAAAAGCGGTTTGCCAAGGCAAACCGCTTTTGTTAATAAGAAACAAGTTCTTATAAGTAGTATTTTTCTTTCACAGTTAAATCATCGTTTAATTCATAAACTAATGGTTTACCTGTTGGGATTTCAAGATCCATAATATCTTCATCAGAAATGCCTTCGATGTGTTTAGCTAAAGCACGTAATGAATTACCATGAGCCGCTACTAAGACAGTTTTGTTGTCTTTTAAAGCTGGCGCAATTTCATCTTGCCAGAATGGTAATGCACGTTCCAAAGTAACTTTCAAGTTTTCGCCACCAGGAATATCGCGTTGATCTAACATTGCATAACGACGGTCGTTTGCTGCAGAACCTTCATCTGTTGCTTCCATTAATGGAGGAAGAGTATCGTAAGAACGACGCCAGATGTGGACTTGTTCGTCTCCGTATTTTTCAGCAGTTTCTTTTTTGTTTAGTCCTTGTAATTTACCATAGTGACGTTCGTTTAAGCGCCAAGATTTGATTTGAGGTACCCATAATTGATCTGAGTATTCTAGTAAATAGTTACAAGTTTTGATGGCACGAGTTAAAACAGAAGTATAAGCAACGTCGAATTCGATGCCTGCTTCTTTAATTTTACGTCCGCCTTCTTTTGCTTCTTCAACACCTTCAGGTGCTAAATCTACGTCAGCCCATCCAGTAAATTGGTTTAAGGCATTCCATTCGCTAAGTCCATGACGAGAAAAAACTAATTTTGGCATGTATAAGCTCTCCTTTGAGTTTAGTTTTCTGAAAATAAGATTTCCACGTTTATTGTACACCGTTTTGCGCAAGATTTCCAATGGAAAATAGTAAAAAAACGTGAAAGTTGCTGAAAAATTAGAGTGAAATCGAATCAAAAAAGAAGCCCCATCTGAAGGACTTCTTTTTTATTCTTAGGAATACAGCCGTTCGACATCTGTCTCAGGTAAATTGATGTACTTATAACAAGTGCCCACCGAAACGCCGCATTTATTAGAAATAAATTGGATGGTTTCTTTGTTTTCGTAATATAATGCACGGATTTTGCGGACGGTGCGTCCATCGATTTTGGGCCGTCCACCTACTTTTCCGTTTTCACGAGCTTTGTGGAGCCCGACGAGTGTTCGTTCTTTAATTAGTGCACATTCCATCGCAGATAAGCTCTCCATTAATTGGAAATAGGCTTCACCTGTTGGAAGGTGAGTATCAATTCCTTCTGAAATGCTGACAAAATCAACTTGTTTTTCCTTTAACATTTTCATAAAGTCTGTTAATTGGCGGGTTGTTTTACCTAAATGGTGCAATTTACAAACAATAAGTGTATCCCCAGCAGAAAGAAGTTTTTCGACTTCGTCTAAGACACTGATCTCCGCTTGAGGATCAAATGTCTCTTGGAAAATATCATCACAACCAAACGATTGGAGAGTGGTTAGTTGATTTTTTAAATCTTCTTCAATAATAGTTGTGCGTGCATAACCAATTCGTTTCATATATTATCCTTCCTATATAAATAATCTTTTTTCACACATTCTTAACGTGCGGGAACATGTAAGGTTTTCGGTCCATCTTCATAACCGACGATTACCATAGAAACCATATTTAAAAATAAGCCGTGTTCAACGACGCCAACTAAGTTGTCTAAATAAGAACCTAAAGCTTCTGGATCTGTAATTTTTTCTAAATGCAAATCGATGATATGGTGGCCTCCATCTGTTATTAATGTTTCGCCAGCAGCGTTTAGACGAAGTGCTGGGTGATAGCCTTTTTCTTCAAATAAATGCACTAGTTGGCAGCTGCCATAAGGGACAACCTCAACAGGAAGTGGGAAAGCCCCTAAATCGTCCACCATTTTTGATTTATCCACAATCCAAATACATTTCTTTGAATAAGTGGCCACAATTTTTTCAAAAAGTAAGGCAGCGCCACCGCCTTTGATTCCTTGAAAATCAGCGCTGATTTCATCGGCGCCATCAATCGTAAGATCCACATACGGAACCTCATCAATACCCTTTAAAGGAATGCCCAAGGCTAAGGCTTGTTTCTCTGTTTCTTTTGAAGTAGTAACCCCCACGATTGACAATCCTTCTTCTTTTACGCGACGACCAATTTCGTCTACCATAAATTTTGCTGTTGAGCCAGTACCCAAACCGACAATCATGCCGTCTTCTACATATTTTGCAGCTTCGATTCCTACCATTTGTTTCAGATTCATCGCTGTTTTCCGCCCCCTTCAATAGTCAAAGATATTGTACCGTTATTTAACTAAAAAAGATAGAAAGTTTTTGAAAAAGTCATAAAAATTTTTAAAGAAAAAGTGCATTTAAATAGAAGGAAAAGCTTTTTTACGAAAGGCGAAAGAAGAGGGTTGACAGCTGATACTTATCGTGGTATCCTAACAAAGGTGCTTTATCTACAGGTTCCTTATAGGGACGTGCTGACTGTCTATCAAAGCATATTTGATAAAGAGTGCAGAGATTGCATTATTTTTTATCGCGAAAAAAGAACCACCTGGATGTGTGGAACTAGAAGCGAAGTAAGGAAGGAGGAGAACAAGGAATGCCTACAATTAACCAATTAGTACGTAAACCTCGTAAATCTAAAGTAGAAAAATCTGATTCACCAGCCTTAAACAAAGGATATAACAGTTTTAAGAAAACTCAAACAAACGTTAACTCTCCGCAAAAACGTGGAGTTTGTACACGTGTGGGTACGATGACACCTAAAAAACCGAACTCAGCTTTACGTAAATATGCCCGTGTTCGTTTGTCAAACTTAATCGAAGTTACAGCTTATATCCCAGGTATCGGTCACAACTTACAAGAACACAGCGTGGTATTATTACGTGGTGGACGTGTAAAAGACTTACCAGGGGTACGTTACCATATCGTTCGTGGTGCGCTTGATACTGCCGGTGTTAACGACCGTAAACAAAGCCGCTCTAAATACGGTACAAAACGTCCTAAAGCTTAATTATAATAAGACAATAACAACTTGAAAAATCATATTTCGGAAGGAGGAGTTACGGATGCCTCGTAAAGGTCCTGTTGCAAAACGTGATGTTTTACCAGATCCAATTTATAACTCAAAATTAGTAACTCGCTTAATCAACCGTGTAATGGTTGACGGTAAACGCGGGATTGCTGCTAACATTATCTATAATTCATTTGATATCATCAAAGAATCTACAGGTAACGATCCATTGGAAGTTTTTGAACAAGCAATGAAAAACGTTATGCCTGTTCTTGAAGTTAAAGCACGTCGTGTTGGGGGTTCTAACTACCAAGTACCAGTTGAAGTTCGTCCAGAACGTCGTACAACTTTAGGTTTACGTTGGGTAGTTAACTACGCACGTCTACGTGGTGAACACACAATGGAAGAACGTCTAGCGAAAGAAATCATGGATGCTGCTAACAACACTGGCGCTTCTGTTAAAAAACGCGAAGACACACACAAAATGGCAGACGCAAACCGCGCATTTGCTCATTATCGTTGGTAAGATCCTCTCTGTCTGTCGCGTAAAGTGGCAGCAGAAAGTCAATTTACAATCGATTTAAATAAAGAGAGGAGTAAACATACAAAATGGCAAGAGAATTTTCACTTGAAAAAACTCGTAACATTGGTATCATGGCCCACGTTGATGCTGGTAAAACAACAACAACTGAGCGTATCTTGTACTACACTGGTAAAATCCATAAAATCGGTGAAACCCATGAAGGTGCTTCACAAATGGACTGGATGGAACAAGAACAAGAACGTGGTATCACGATTACATCCGCTGCGACAACTGCACAGTGGAAAGGCTACCGTGTAAATATCATCGATACTCCAGGACACGTGGACTTCACAATTGAAGTACAACGTTCTCTACGCGTATTAGATGGTGCGGTGACAGTTCTTGACTCTCAATCAGGTGTAGAACCTCAAACAGAAACTGTTTGGCGTCAAGCGACTGAATATAAAGTTCCTCGTATTGTATTCTGTAACAAAATGGATAAAATCGGTGCGGACTTCTTCTATTCAGTAGAATCATTACATGATCGTTTACAAGCAAACGCTCATCCAATTCAAATTCCAATCGGAGCTGAAGAAGACTTCACTGGAATCATTGACTTGATTAAAATGAAAGCTGAAATCTACACAAATGATTTGGGAACAGATATTCAAGAAACTGATATTCCTGAAGATTATTTAGAAAAAGCGCAAGAATGGCGCGAAAAATTAGTTGAAGCTGTTGCTGAAACTGACGAAGACTTAATGATGAAATATCTTGAAGGTGAAGAAATCACTGAAGAAGAATTAGTCGCTGGTATCCGTCAAGCAACAATCAACGTTGAGTTCTTCCCTGTATTAGCTGGTTCAGCATTCAAGAATAAAGGGGTTCAATTAATGTTGGACGCTGTTCTTGATTACTTACCATCTCCATTAGATATCGATGCTATCAAAGGGATCGATACTAAAACAGACGAAGAAACAACTCGTCCAGCTGATGACGAAGCACCTTTCGCTTCATTAGCATTTAAAGTTATGACTGACCCATTCGTAGGTCGTTTAACTTTCTTCCGTGTTTATTCTGGTGTCCTTGAAAGTGGTTCATACGTATTGAACGCTTCAAAAGGCAAAAAAGAACGTATCGGTCGTATCCTACAAATGCACGCCAACACTCGTCAAGAAATTGACAAAGTGTACTCTGGTGATATCGCTGCTGCTGTTGGTCTGAAAGACACAACAACTGGTGATACATTATGTGCATTAGATGCACCAGTTATTCTTGAATCTATTGAATTCCCTGATCCAGTTATCCAAGTCGCTGTTGAACCTAAATCAAAAGCTGACCAAGATAAAATGGGCGTGGCTCTACAAAAACTTGCTGAAGAAGATCCATCATTCCGCGTTGAAACAAACGTTGAAACTGGTGAAACAGTTATCTCTGGTATGGGTGAATTGCACTTAGACGTTTTAGTAGACCGTATGAAACGTGAATTCAAAGTTGAAGCTAACGTAGGTGCTCCTCAAGTATCTTACCGCGAAACATTCCGTGCTGCGACTAAAGCAGAAGGTAAATTCGTTCGTCAGTCTGGTGGTAAAGGACAATACGGTCACGTATGGGTTGAATTTACACCAAATGAAGAAGGTAAAGGCTTCGAGTTTGAAAACGCAATTGTCGGTGGTGTGGTTCCTCGTGAATACATCCCAGCAGTTGAAAAAGGGTTAGAAGACTCTATGAACAACGGTGTTCTTGCTGGTTATCCATTAGTTGATATCAAAGCAAAACTTTACGATGGTTCATACCACGATGTCGATTCAAATGAAACGGCCTTCCGTGTAGCTGCTTCTATGGCATTGAAAGCTGCGGCTAAAAATGCAAACCCAGTTATTTTAGAACCAATGATGAAAGTTACAATTACTGTTCCTGAAGATTACTTAGGTGATATCATGGGACACGTAACAAGTCGTCGTGGACGTGTTGAAGGTATGGAAGCACACGGTAACTCTCAAATCGTTAATGCGATGGTACCTTTAGCTGAAATGTTTGGTTATGCTACAACATTACGTTCAGCAACACAAGGACGCGGTACATTTATGATGGTATTTGACCACTATGAAGACGTACCTAAGTCTGTTCAAGAAGAAATCATCAAGAAAAACGGCGGCAACGCATAATTTTCCTTGAGAATAAAAGGTTTGTTTTTAGAACTATCCTTTTTTCAAGATTTCGTGTAAAATAGCTTATGATGATCAGACGATTTTTAGTAACGTCTATCACATATAAAACAAACAATAAAATTTATATTTTTAGGAGGAACATTCAAAATGGCAAAAGAAAAATTTGACCGTTCTAAATCCCATGTTAACATTGGTACTATCGGACACGTTGACCATGGTAAAACTACATTAACAGCTGCAATTGCTACTGTATTATCAAAACACGGTGGCGGGGAAGCACAAAGCTACGATTCTATCGATAACGCTCCAGAAGAAAAAGAACGTGGAATCACAATCAACACTTCTCATATCGAATATGAAACTGAAACTCGTCACTATGCACACGTTGACTGCCCAGGACACGCGGACTACGTTAAAAACATGATCACTGGTGCTGCTCAAATGGACGGAGCTATCTTAGTAGTTTCTGCTGCTGATGGTCCTATGCCTCAAACACGTGAACATATCTTATTATCACGTAACGTTGGTGTACCATACATCGTTGTATTCTTAAACAAAATGGATATGGTTGATGACGAAGAATTATTAGAATTAGTAGAAATGGAAGTTCGTGACTTATTATCAGAATACGATTTCCCAGGCGATGATGTTCCAGTTATCGCAGGTTCTGCTTTGAAAGCTTTAGAAGGCGACGAGTCTTATGAAGAAAAAATCTTAGAATTAATGGCTGCAGTTGACGAATATATCCCAACTCCAGAACGTGATACTGACAAACCATTCATGATGCCAGTCGAAGACGTATTCTCAATCACTGGACGTGGTACTGTTGCTACAGGCCGTGTTGAACGTGGTGAAGTTCGCGTTGGTGACGAAGTTGAAATCGTTGGTATTAAAGACGAAACATCTAAAACAACTGTTACAGGTGTTGAAATGTTCCGTAAATTATTAGACTACGCTGAAGCAGGCGACAACATCGGTGCTTTATTACGTGGTGTTGCACGTGAAGATATCGAACGTGGACAAGTATTAGCTAAACCAGCTACAATCACTCCACACACAAAATTCAAAGCTGAAGTATACGTATTATCAAAAGAAGAAGGCGGACGTCATACTCCATTCTTCACTAACTACCGTCCTCAATTCTACTTCCGTACAACAGACGTTACTGGTGTTGTAGAATTGCCAGAAGGTACTGAAATGGTAATGCCTGGTGATAACGTTGCTATGGACGTTGAATTAATTCACCCAATCGCTATCGAAGACGGAACTCGTTTCTCTATTCGTGAAGGCGGACGTACTGTAGGTTCAGGCGTTGTTACTGAAATCGTTAAATAATTAACTTTTTAACTATAGCTTTAACCAGCGTAAAAAACTGGGGTATTCGGACGTAAGACCAGAGAATTTATTCTCTGGTCTTTTTTTGTTTAGGAATTGGCTGGCTAAAAAATAAGCCAATTGGCTGTTTTAGCAGACTTGTTTCTTCTGTATACTTGGAGAAAAAGGTTAGGTGATTTAATGGAAAAAGTATTGACGATTGCAGGCTCCGATTCAACTGGAGGGGCAGGGATTCAAGCAGATTTAAAAACATTTGAAGAGTATGGAGTTTTTGGATTTTCAAGTTTAACCTCGATTGTGACGATGGATCCTACGACAGGCTGGTCACATGAAGTAACTGAATTGCCAGAAACGCTCTTAGAAAAACAATTGATTTCGGTTTTTGCAGGCGGTCCAGTAGCGGCCTTGAAAACAGGGATGATGGGCAATGAACAAAATATTAAAATGGCTAGCAAATACATTAAACAAGAAAAAATTCAAAAAGTCGTGATTGACCCAGTCATTGCTTGTAAGGGAACGGCACAAATTCTGCAACCCAAAAGTGTGGAAGGCCTAAAAAACGATTTACTGCCATTAGCATTAGTTGCTACGCCTAATTTAATTGAAGCGGGCATCTTATCTGGTTTAGGCGAAATTTCTTCCGTGGCGGAGATGGAAGAAGCGGCAAAACGAATTGTACAAATGGGAGCCAAACATGTCGTGGTTAAAGGGGGACATCGCTTAGCTGGTGAAAAAGCACTGGACTTGTTTTACGATGGTCACACCGCGCATCTTTTGGAAAATGAATTATATCCTACTGATTATAATCATGGTGCAGGTTGTACTTTTTCAGCGGCGATCACAGCTGGCTTGGCGAAAGGTTATTCGGTGTTAGAAGCAGTAACTTTAGCAAAAAAATTTGTAGCAGCGGCGATTAAACACGGTATTCAAGTTAATCCTTATGTGGGGCACGTGTGGCATGGTGCATACACCCATGCGGAACAACGGATGCGTAAGAAAGCATAATGTTTAGAACTAGAGGAGTCTGTCAAGGACTGGCTCTAGTTTTTTTGTGATAAAGAATAACAATAGTAGGTATTACGTTAAAAGAATGTTCAAATTTTTAAAAGAGGAGTAGAATAGAACTGTAATTGAAAAAAAGAAGCGGAACATAGAAGGGGTGTTAACTTTTCTGTGCTTCAGTTTAGAACGGACTGTGGTGTTTGTTTTGACGAACTACCGGAAAGCGACTTCTTTTTGTTTTGGCTTCAAATGGTATTTAATGGAGGGTATGCAATGTTAGAAAAAGAAACGTACAGTCAACTGTTTAAATGGTCTTTTTCAAAAAAGACACAAGTCACATACTGGGATGGTACCGTCAAAGAGTATGGGCAAGGGTCGGGGGATCCGGTTTTTAAAATTGTATTCAATGAAAAAATTCCTGTGAAGGATTTACTGAATAACGCTTCGTTAACTTTAGGGGAAGCCTACATGGATCGCAAAATTGAAATCGAAGGCGATATCCAAGCACTGATTTATGATGTGTATAACCAAAAGGATAGCTTTTTACACAATGCTAAATTTATTAAATGGCTTCCTAAAGAAAGTCATTCAAAAAAACGCTCGCAAGAGGATATTCACAGCCATTACGATCTAGGAAATGATTTTTACAAAAAATGGCTTGACCAAACAATGACATATTCATGTGCTTATTTTAAAACGCCTGAAGATACATTAGAACAAGCGCAAGTGAATAAAGTGCATCATATTTTAGATAAATTGTTTATCAAAGAGGGCGACACTTTACTGGATATTGGCTGCGGCTGGGGCACGTTAATTTTAACTGCGGTGAAAGAATATGGAGCCAAAGCAACTGGGATTACATTAAGTGAAGAGCAATTTCATCATATTCGCCATATTATAGAAAAAGAAGGCCTACAAGATCGAATGACTGTCAAATTGATGGATTATCGTGATTTAAAAGGAGAGTCTTTTGACCATATTACGAGTGTTGGGATGTTTGAACATGTCGGTGCAGAAAATCTACATGAATATTTTGACGTCGTTCAACGAAACTTAGCGCCTAAAGGTACGGCGTTGATTCATGGGATCAGTCGCCAACAAGGTGGGGCTAAAAATGCTTGGATTAATCGTTATATTTTCCCTGGTGGCTATATTCCTGGTGTCACTGAGCTAGTCGGTCATATGACAGAAAATGACTTGCAAGTGATTGACTTGGAAAGTTTGCGCAGAGATTATCAATTGACGTTGGAACATTGGACAAAAAACTTCCATAATATAGAAGCAGAAATTGTTGACGAAAAAGGGGAGCGCTTCTATCGAATGTGGGACTTATATTTGCAAGCATGTGCAGCCTCATTCCAAGCAAGCAATATTGATGTTATTCAATATTTATTGGTTCATCCAGATAACAATGATATTCCAATGCGCCGGATTGGTTAATAGAATAAAAAAGAAAGAATTTGAGATTCTGGTAAAAAAGGAATCCCAAATTCTTTTTTTTATAAAAATAGAATGAAAAGAATTGAAAAACAAAACAAATGCTTTTCAAAACAAGAAAAAATTCTTTCAAAAAAACGCAGAAAATCCTTGCTAACACTATCCTTTCATAGTATAATCAAAAAGGTGCTGTTTACAGGAGTGTAAAAAGCATTGGTAGATCAACGATTTGATTTGCCGGCTGTGAAGCGAGAGGTTGCGACACGCTCGGACGCTTTGCCATGAACGAGCATGCCGGATAAATTTTCGTGGAGCTATGTCTACTTTTAAAATAGGCGAAGGAGGGAACAAGATGGCAAAACAAAAAATTCGTATCCGTTTAAAAGCGTATGAACACCGTATTTTAGATCAATCAGCGGATAAAATTGTGGAAACAGCAAAAAGAACTGGAGCTGACGTATCAGGTCCGATTCCATTACCAACAGAACGCTCACTTTACACAGTTATTCGTGCGACTCATAAATACAAAGATTCTCGCGAACAATTCGAAATGCGTACTCACAAACGTCTAATTGACATTGTGAACCCAACACCAAAAACAGTTGACGCTCTAATGAAGCTTGACTTACCGTCTGGTGTTAATATTGAAATCAAACTATAAAATTAAGATGGAGGTGTACTCATGACCAAAGGAATCTTAGGGAAAAAAGTGGGAATGACACAAATCTTTACTGAGTCTGGTGAATTAATTCCAGTAACAGTAGTTGAAGCTACGCCAAACGTAGTTTTACAAGTAAAAACTGTTGAAACTGACGGATACGAAGCTATCCAAGTTGGTTACCAAGACAAACGTGAAGTTTTATCAAACAAACCTGCGAAAGGTCATGTTGCAAAAGCAAACACGGCTCCTAAGCGCTTCATTAAAGAATTCAAGAATGTTGAGCTAGGAGAATATGAAGTAGGTAAAGAAATCAAAGTAGATGTTTTCCAAGCAGGAGACGTTGTTGATGTTACAGGTACTACGAAAGGTAAAGGATTCCAAGGGGCAATTAAACGTCACGGCCAAAGCCGCGGACCTATGTCTCATGGTTCTCGTTATCACCGTCGTCCTGGGTCAATGGGTCCAGTAGCGCCTAACCGTGTATTTAAAAATAAACGACTAGCCGGCCGTATGGGTGGCGACCGCGTAACAATTCAAAACCTTGAAGTTGTTAAAGTGGACGTAGAAAGAAATGTTATCTTAATCAAAGGAAACATTCCTGGAGCGAAAAAATCTTTAATCACAATCAAATCAGCTGTGAAAGCTAAATAAGTGTAGGGAAAGGAGGAACTAAGGAATGCCGAATGTAGCATTATTCAAACAAGATGGAACTCAAAACGGTGAAATCACTTTAAATGAAGAAATCTTCGGAATCGAACCTAATGAAAGTGTTGTCTATGATGCAATCATCATGCAACGTGCTTCATTAAGACAAGGAACACACGCAGTTAAAAACCGTAGCGCTGTTCGTGGCGGTGGCCGCAAACCATGGCGTCAAAAAGGAACTGGTCGTGCTCGTCAAGGTTCAATCCGTTCACCACAATGGCGTGGAGGTGGCGTAGTCTTTGGACCAACACCGCGTTCATACAGCTACAAACTTCCTAAAAAAGTTCGTCGCTTAGCAATGAAATCTGTATTATCAGACAAAGTTGCTGAAAATAACTTGGTAGCAGTAGAAGGTTTAAGCTTCGATGCACCAAAAACAAAAGAATTCAAACAAGTTCTTGCTAACTTGTCTATCGATACTAAAGTATTAGTTGTTTTAGAAAATGGTAACGACTTTGCAGCTTTATCAGCTCGTAACTTACCAAACGTTTCTGTAGTAACTTCTGATAACGTTAGTGTGTTAGATGTTGTGTCAGCTAACAAAGTCTTGGCAACACAAACAGCTCTTACTCAAATTGAGGAGGTGCTTGCATAATGGAATTACTAGACGTAATCAAACGCCCAGTGATCACTGAAAAATCCATGTTAGCTATGGACGAAAAGAAATATACTTTCGAAGTGGACACTCGCGCAAACAAAACTTTAGTAAAACAAGCTGTTGAATCAGCATTCGATGTTAAAGTAGCAAACGTAAACATCTTAAACGTGCGTCCAAAATTCAAACGCATGGGTAAATATGCAGGTTATACAAAAAAACGTCGCAAAGCGATCGTTACATTAACTGAAGATTCAAAAGAAATTCAATTATTCGAAGCTGCTGAATAAGCAGTCCTGAACAATATCAACGTAGGAGGGAAATAAGACGTGGCGATTAAAAAGTACAAACCTACCACAAATGGCCGTCGTAACATGACAAGTTCTGATTTCGCTGAAATCACAACTTCAACACCAGAAAAATCATTGTTACAGCCATTAAAAAACAATGCCGGTCGTAACAACAACGGTCGCATTACGGTTCGTCACCAAGGTGGCGGTCACAAACGTCAATACCGTGTGATTGACTTCAAACGTAATAAAGATAACGTCGCAGCGGTTGTTAAAACGATCGAGTACGATCCAAACCGTTCTGCTAACATCGCGTTAGTTCATTACGAAGACGGGGTTAAGGCATACATCTTAGCACCAAAAGGATTAGAAGTAGGCATGCGCCTAGTATCTGGTCCAGAAGCAGATATTAAAGTAGGTAACGCATTACCATTGGAAAACATTCCAGTTGGTACAGTTATCCACAACATTGAAATGAAACCTGGTAAAGGTGGACAATTAATCCGTTCAGCTGGAACAAGCGCGCAAGTACTTGGTAAAGAAGGCAAATACGTATTAATCCGCTTAAACTCTGGCGAAGTTCGTATGATCTTAGCAACTTGCCGTGCAACAATCGGTTCAGTTGGTAACGAACAACACGAATTAATCAACATTGGTAAAGCTGGCCGCTCTCGTTGGATGCGTAAACGCCCAACTGTTCGTGGTAGCGTAATGAACCCTAACGATCACCCACACGGTGGTGGTGAAGGTAAAACACCAATTGGACGTAAAGCGCCAGTATCTCCATGGGGTCAACCAGCAATTGGATACAAAACACGTAATAAAAAAGCTAAATCAGACAAACTTATCGTTCGTCGTCGTACTAAATAATTTTTTTGACCATGTGTCGTACATTTTGAGAGGAGGTTCACCATGGGTCGTAGTTTAAAAAAAGGACCTTTCGTCGATGATCATTTGATGAAAAAGGTCGAAGCACAACAAGGTGCCGAAAAGAAAAAAGTAATTAAAACTTGGTCTCGCCGCTCTACAATTTTTCCATCATTCGTAGGTTTCACAATCGCTGTATATGATGGACGGAAACATGTCCCTGTTTACATTCAAGAAGACATGGTAGGACATAAATTAGGTGAATTTGCACCAACCAGAACTTATCGTGGCCACGTTGCTGACGATAAAAAAACTAAACGCTAATTTTGAGGGGAGGATATGCAAATGTCAGAACAAATTACATCAGCTAAAGCAACTGCAAAAACAGTTCGCACTTCACCTCGTAAAGCACGTTTAGTAATCGATCTTATCAGAGGGAAAAGCGTTGCGGATGCAATTTCAATCTTGAAATTCACACCGAACAAGTCTGCTGGAATCATTGAAAAAGTTTTAATGTCAGCAGTTGCTAACGCAGAAAACAACTTTGACTTAGACGTTGAAAGCTTAGTCGTATCTGAAGCATTTGTTAACGAAGGACCAACAATGAAACGTTTCCGTCCTCGTGCAAAAGGTTCAGCTTCACCAATCAACAAACGTACTAGTCACATCACAGTAGTTGTAACAGAGAAATAAGTCTCATGAAATAGGCTGTTTTCTTTATGAAAACAGAGCTTAAACATTTAAGAGGAGGGACAATCAGTGGGTCAAAAAGTACATCCAATTGGAATGCGTGTAGGCATCATCCGCGACTGGGATGCGAAATGGTATGCTGAAAAAGAGTATGCTGAATTCTTACACGAAGATTTAAGAATCCGTAAATTTATCGCAACAAAACTTGCTGATGCTGCTGTATCTACAATTGAAATCGAACGCGCTGCAAACCGTGTTAACATTTCAATTCACACAGCTAAACCAGGTATGGTTATCGGTAAAGGCGGATCTGAAGTCGAAAACCTAAGAAAAGAATTAAACAAATTAACTGGCAAACGAGTTCACATCAACATCGTTGAAATCAAAAAACCAGATTTAGATGCAAAATTAGTAGGCGAAGGAATTGCACGTCAATTAGAAAACCGTGTTGCTTTCCGTCGTGCTCAAAAACAAGCCATCCAACGCGCAATGCGTGCTGGCGCTAAAGGAATCAAAACTCAAGTATCAGGTCGTCTAAACGGTGCGGATATCGCTCGTTCAGAAGGATACTCTGAAGGAACTGTACCACTTCACACATTACGTGCGGACATTGATTACGCATGGGAAGAAGCGGACACTACTTACGGAAAACTAGGAGTTAAAGTGTGGATCTATCGTGGAGAAATTCTTCCAACGAAAAAAAACACTGAGAAAGGAGGGAAATAATCATGTTAGTACCTAAACGTGTAAAACACCGTCGTGAATTCCGCGGAAAAATGCGCGGTGAAGCTAAAGGCGGAAAAGAAGTAGCATTTGGTGAATGGGGTTTACAAGCAACTGAATCTCACTGGATTACTAACCGTCAAATCGAAGCAGCCCGTATTGCAATGACTCGTTACATGAAACGTGGCGGGAAAGTATGGATTAAAATTTTCCCTCACAAGTCTTACACAAGTAAAGCTATCGGCGTACGTATGGGTAAAGGTAAAGGGGCACCAGAAGGCTGGGTATCACCAGTTAAACGTGGTAAAATCATGTTTGAAATCGCAGGCGTTCCTGAAGAAGTAGCTCGTGAAGCTCTTCGTCTTGCATCTCACAAATTGCCGGTAAAAACTAAGATCGTAAAACGTGAGGAAATGGGTGGTGAATCGAATGAAGGTTAAAGAAATCAGAGAATTAACCACTGCCGAAATGCTAGATAAAGAAAAACAATTAAAAGAAGAATTGTTCAACTTAAGATTCCAATTAGCAACAGGTCAATTAGAAAACACTGCACGTATTAAAGAAGTACGTCAATCGATTGCACGCATCAAAACAGTATTGCGTGAACAAGCTAACTAATAGTGGAAGGAGGCCAAACGCGTATGACTGAAGAAAGAAATCAACGTAAAGTTTACCAAGGTCGCGTGGTATCAGACAAAATGGATAAAACAATCACAGTTGTCGTTGAAACAAAGAAAAACCACCCTATCTATGGCAAACGTATGAAATATTCTAAAAAATATAAAGCGCATGATGAAAACAACACAGCGAAAGTTGGAGACATCGTAAAAATCATGGAAACTCGTCCATTATCAGCTACAAAACGTTTCCGTTTACTAGAGGTAGTCGAAGAAGCAGTTATTATCTAATAAAACGAGAATTTCCTAATAGATTGAAGCACAAAATCTGAAAGGGGGATACACATCGTGATCCAACAAGAAAGTCGTTTAAGAGTCGCTGACAATTCTGGCGCACGTGAAATTTTAACGATCAAAGTCCTAGGCGGATCTGGTCGTAAAACTGCTAACATCGGTGACGTTATTGTTGCTACTGTCAAACAAGCAACGCCAGGTGGGGTTGTTAAAAAAGGTGAAGTAGTTAAAGCCGTTATCGTTCGTACAAAATCTGGCGCTCGTCGTGCTGACGGTTCTTACATCAAATTTGATGAAAATGCTGCGGTAATTATCCGTGACGATAAAAGCCCACGCGGAACACGTATCTTCGGACCAGTTGCACGTGAATTACGTGAAAACAACTTCATGAAGATCGTTTCTCTAGCACCAGAAGTATTATAATCTCGAGCCCACGTTAAAGGAGGTGCGAAACAGTAATGTTTGTTAAAAAAGGCGATAAAGTAAAAGTTATCACTGGTAAAGATAAAAACAAAGAAGGCGTTGTCTTAGCAGCGTTTCCTAAACAAGATAAAGTTATCGTTGAAGGTGTCAACGTCGTTAAAAAACACCAAAAACCAAACCAAGCAGCCCCACAAGGTGGAATCCTTGAAGTGGAAGCGCCAATTCATGTTTCTAATGTAATGGTGATTGATCCTTCAAACGGAGAAGCTACTAAAGTTGCGTTTAAAGAAGTCGACGGCAAAAAAGTCCGCGTTTCTAAAAAAACAGGTGAAGTTTTAGATAAATAAAAATTGCGGAAGGAGGGCTTACTGAATGAACCGCCTGAAAGAAAAATATATTAAAGAAGTAACACCATCATTGGTGGAAAAATTTAATTACAGCTCAGTTATGCAAACACCTAAAGTTGATAAAATCGTTATCAACATGGGTGTGGGTGATGCAGTATCAAATGCTAAAAACTTAGACAAAGCTGTTGAAGAATTAGCATTAATCACTGGTCAAAAACCACTTATCACAAAAGCTAAAAAATCTATCGCTGGATTCCGTTTACGTGAAGGAATGCCAATCGGTGCGAAAGTAACGCTACGCGGCGAAAGAATGTACGAATTTTTAGATAAATTAGTAACAGTTTCTTTACCTCGTGTACGTGACTTCCACGGTGTCAGCAAAAAAGCTTTCGATGGTCGTGGTAACTATACTTTAGGTATTAAAGAACAATTAATCTTCCCAGAAGTTGATTATGATTTAGTAGATAAAGTACGCGGTATGGACATCGTAATTGTTACAACAGCGAACACTGACGAAGAGTCTCGCGAATTGTTGGCACAATTAGGTATGCCATTCCAAAAATAATATAAGGAGGCGAACTACGTGGCTAAAAAATCAATGATTGCTAAAAACAAACGTCCTGCTAAACATTCAACACAAGCTTATACTCGTTGTGAACGTTGTGGACGTCCACATTCAGTTTATCGTAAATTTCATCTTTGCCGTATTTGCTTCCGCGAACTTGCCTATAAAGGTCAAATTCCCGGCGTGAAGAAAGCTAGCTGGTAAACAAGTAAACTCGCATAAAGGAGGTAAATAGTTCAATGGTCATGACAGATCCAATTGCAGATTTTCTAACTCGCATTCGTAATGCGAACATGGTTAAACATGAAACTTTAGAAGTACCTGCTTCAAAAATCAAACGTGATATCGCAGAAATCCTGAAACGTGAAGGATTTATCCGCGACGTAGAATACATCGAAGATGACAAACAAGGCGTAATCCGTGTTTTCCTAAAATATGGTAAAAACGAAGAACGTGTTATCACAAACTTAAAACGTATTTCTAAACCAGGTTTACGTGCATACGTAAAAGCTGACGAAGTACCAAAAGTATTAAACGGTCTAGGAATTGCAATCATCTCTACATCAGAGGGTGTAATTACTGACAAAGAAGCTAGAGCGAAAAATATCGGCGGCGAAGTAATCGCCTACGTATGGTAATTCTAAAAAATACACAAGGAGGTGTCTCTAAGTGAGCCGTATTGGTAATAAAGTTGTTGTTCTTCCTGCTGGTGTTGAAATCAAGCAAGACGGAAACAACATTACAGTTAAAGGACCTAAAGGTGAATTAACACGCGAATTTTCTTCTGATATCAAAATGAACATCGAAGGAAACGAAGTGACATTCACTCGTCCAAACGATTCAAAAGAAATGAAAACAATCCACGGAACAACTCGTGCAAACTTCAACAACATGGTTGTTGGTGTTTCTGAAGGTTTCCAAAAAGCACTTGAACTTATCGGGGTCGGATACCGTGCCCAAGTACAAGGCAACAAATTAACTTTAAACGTTGGTTATTCTCATCCTGTCGAAATGACAGCACCAGAAGGCGTAACATTTGAAGTACCTGCGAACACACAAGTTATCGTTAAAGGCATCAACAAAGAAGTTGTTGGTGAATTAGCTGCTAACATCCGTGGCGTTCGTCCTCCAGAACCTTATAAAGGCAAAGGGATTCGCTATGTTGGTGAATTTGTACGCCGTAAAGAAGGTAAAACTGGTAAATAATAACAGCTGTGTAGAAAACAGAAGTCAACAACAAGCAACTGTCATTTTATGGGATTTTTCCAATAAAATGCTTTTGTCTTGTCTGCCAGCTTCTCTTTTCCGTAATCTGCTGACTGCTTGAAATATTAGTAGTAAACATTAAATCAAAGAGGTGAAAATTGTGATTACAAAACCAGATAAAAACAAAACACGTCAAAAGAGACATCGTCGTGTACGTAACAAAATCTCTGGTACTGCTGAGTGCCCACGCTTGAACATTTTCCGTTCTAACAAAAACATCTACGCGCAAGTCATTGATGACGTAGCGGGTGTGACGCTAGCAAGTGCCTCTGCCTTGGATAAAGAAATTTCAGGTGGAACAAAAACAGAAACAGCTGCAGCTGTTGGTAAACTAGTTGCTGAACGTGCCGCTGAAAAAGGCATCAAAAAAGTAGTCTTCGACCGTGGTGGATACCTTTACCATGGCCGCGTGCAAGCTTTAGCTGAAGCTGCTCGTGAAAATGGACTAGAATTTTAGGAGAAGGAGGAACACCATTCATGGTTTATATTGATCCAAAACATTTGGAATTAGAAGACCGCGTTGTAGCGATCAACCGTGTAACAAAAGTTGTTAAAGGTGGACGTCGTTTACGTTTCGCAGCTTTAGTTGTTGTCGGTGACAAAAACGGACACGTTGGTTTCGGTACTGGTAAAGCACAAGAAGTACCTGAAGCTATCCGTAAAGCAATCGAAGACGCGAAGAAAAACTTAGTTGAAGTGCCTATGGTTGGTTCTACTATCCCGCACGAAGTAATTGGCGTATTCGGTGGCGGCCGTATCCTTATGAAACCTGCAGTAGAAGGTTCTGGGGTAGCTGCTGGTGGACCAGTTCGTGCCGTATTGGAATTAGCTGGTGTAGCAGATATTACATCTAAATCACTAGGTTCAAACACACCTATTAACGTTGTTCGCGCAACTGTTGAAGGTCTAAAACAATTAAAACGTGCCGAAGAAGTGGCAGCACTTCGCGGTAAATCTGTAGAAGAAATTATCGGTTAAGGAGGACAAAAATAATGGCTGAATTAAAAATTACTTTAAAACGCAGTGTTATCGGACGTCCTCAAAACCAACGTGCTACAGTTAAAGCGTTAGGTTTAGGTAAAGTGAATAGTACTGTTACAAAACCTGCCAATGAAGCAATCAAAGGTATGGTTAACACTATTTCACATTTAGTGGACGTAGAAGAAGTTTAAGATTTATAGATTTGTAATAGAAGATTGCTTAAGGAGGTGCCAAACCTATGAAACTTCATGAATTAAAACCTGCTGAGGGCTCACGCCAAGTACGTAACCGTGTTGGACGTGGTACTTCATCTGGTAATGGTAAAACAGCTGGCCGTGGACAAAAAGGGCAAAAAGCCCGTTCAGGCGGTGGTGTTCGTTTAGGATTTGAAGGGGGTCAAACTCCATTATTCCGTCGTTTACCAAAACGTGGGTTTACAAACATCAATCGTAAAGATTACGCTGTTGTGAACTTAGATACTTTAAACCGTTTTGAAGATGGAACAGAAGTAACTCCTGTTGTCCTAAAAGAAGCAGGAATCGTTAAAAACGAAAAAGCGGGAATCAAAGTTCTTGCAGATGGTGAGTTAACGAAAAAATTAACTGTGAAAGCAGCTAAATTCTCGAAATCAGCACAAGAAGCTATCGAAGCTGCTGGTGGTTCAATCGAGGTGATCTAATTGTTCAAGCTATTAAAGAACGCCTTTAAAGTCAAAGACATTAGATCAAAAATCTTATTTACAGTTTTAATCTTGTTTGTATTTCGCCTAGGTGCGCACATTACTGTGCCCGGGGTGAATGCAAAGGGATTGTCTGATTTAAGTAGCTTACCCTTTTTGAATATGTTGAATATGGTGAGTGGTAGTGCCATGCAAAACTTCTCTATCTTCTCGATGGGGGTTTCGCCATACATTACAGCCTCTATTATTATTCAACTATTGCAAATGGATATTGTACCTAGATTTGTAGAATGGTCAAAACAAGGGGAAGTTGGGCGTAAGAAATTAAATCAAGCAACAAGATATCTAACGATTGTCTTGGGTGTGGCTCAGTCAATGGGGATTACTGCTGGTTTTAATAGCTTAAGTCAAACTGGGATTGTCAACAATCCAACCTTAGGTACCTTTGTGATGATTGCAGTTATTTTAACTGCTGGGACGATGTTTGTGACTTGGATGGGTGAACAAATTACAGAAAAAGGAATCGGAAATGGTGTTTCAATGATTATCTTTGCCGGGATTATTTCTCGTTTGCCAGGAGCAGTCAAAGAAATCTATGAAGATTACTTCGTCAATATCGAGCCTTCTCGCATTTGGCAATCTGTTATTTTCATTGCAATCTTAGTTATTGCTATTTTGGTGATTGTTACAGTCGTAACGTTCTTCCAACAAGCAGAACGTAAGATTCCAATCCAATATACAAAACGTGTTTCTGGTGCACCAACAAGTAGTTATTTACCGTTAAAAGTAAATGCTGCTGGGGTTATTCCAGTTATCTTTGCCAGCTCGTTAATTGCAACACCAAATGCCATTTTACAAGCTTTCTCATCAAAATTCGCTGGTGAAAATTGGTATGACATTATGACAAAAATCTTCAGTTATAACACAGTTCCAGGGGCAATCATCTATACTGTCCTAATCGTTGCGTTTACGTTCTTCTATGCATTTGTTCAAGTAAACCCTGAGAAATTAGCGGAAAACTTACAAAAACAAGGAAGCTACATTCCAAGCGTGCGACCAGGTAAAGGTACAGAAGAATATGTATCTGGCGTGTTAATGAGATTAAGTGTTGTCGGCTCAATTTTCCTAGGACTTGTTGCTTTACTTCCAATCATTGCGCAAATGGTTTGGAACTTACCTCAATCAATCGGTTTAGGTGGAACAAGTTTACTAATCGTTATCGGGGTTGCATTAGAAACAACGAAACAATTAGAAGGATTAATGATGAAACGTCAATATGTCGGCTTTATCAATAAGTAAGAATCGAGTGTTGAGGTTTTACCTCAGCACCATTCTCACATATGGCTAGCTTCATAAGCCGGTCTTTAAAATTAGGAGGAGAATATATGAACCTCATTTTAATGGGATTACCTGGAGCAGGTAAAGGCACCCAAGCAGAAAAAATCATTGATACGTATGGCATTCCACATATTTCTACTGGAGATATGTTCCGTGCAGCAATGAAAAATGAAACTGCCTTGGGCCTAGAAGCGAAATCTTATATCGATAAAGGTGAACTGGTTCCTGACGAAGTAACAAACGGAATTGTTAAAGAACGCCTTGCTGAACCAGACACAGACAAAGGATTCCTATTAGATGGTTTCCCACGTACACTGGATCAAGCAAAAGCATTAGATACAATGCTTAAAGAATTAAACAAAAAAATTGATGCTGTCATTGACATCCATGTAGAAGAAGATGTATTAATCGAGCGTTTAGCTGGACGATTCATCTGTCGCACATGTGGCGCAACGTATCATAAATTATTCAACCCGCCAAAAGTTGAAGGCACTTGTGATCGCTGTGGCGGACATGAATTCTACCAAAGAGAAGATGATAAGCCCGAAACGGTTAAAAATCGTTTGGCAGTCAACATTGAAAGTAGCGCACCAATCTTGGCTTTCTATAAAGGACAAGGCTTGATGCATACAATCGATGGCAATCGCGAAATCGATACTGTTTTTTCTGATGTGAAAAAAATCATTGACGAAAACTAATTTCCAATTGCCCGCAGTTTAACCCTGTTGTTGTATTCAGTTTCTCTTGCCAAAACATAACTAAATATGGTAGAATATATCAGTCCGACTTCTACAGTTTTGTGACATCAAAATGAATAACGAAGTTAGTTGAGAATTTCTAGGTGGGAGCTGGAGTTTCCGCCGTTTTATCGTGTGAAAACGCGAAACAAGTACAAGGAGGTACTGTGCGTGGCAAAAGAAGATATGATTGAAGTCGAAGGTACAGTCGTCGAAACTTTGCCGAATGCAATGTTTAAAGTCGAACTAGAAAATGGACACCAAGTTCTTGCTACTGTTTCAGGTAAAATCCGTATGCACTACATCCGTATCTTACCTGGTGACAAAGTAACAGTTGAATTATCACCGTATGATTTAACGCGTGGCCGTATTACTTATCGCTTTAAATAATTGTACTCCGTAAAACCACAGGAGGTATTATCATGAAAGTAAGACCATCAGTAAAACCAATGTGTGAACATTGTAAAGTAATTCGCCGTAAAGGACGTGTTATGGTTATTTGCCCAGCAAATCCAAAACATAAACAACGTCAAGGATAATTAGGAGGTGTAACGAATAATGGCTCGTATTGCAGGAGTAGACATCCCTCGTGACAAACGTGTAGTAGTTTCTCTTACTTACATTTATGGTATTGGTAACACTACAGCTAAAAAAGTTTTAGCAAACGTTGGCGTATCTGAAGATGTTCGTGTACGTGATTTAACAAACGAACAAACAGATGCGATTCGTGCGGAAATTGATAAGTTAAAAGTTGAAGGGGATCTTCGTCGTGAAGTGAACTTAAACATCAAACGCTTGATGGAAATCGGTTCATACCGTGGAATCCGTCACCGTCGTGGATTACCAACTCGTGGACAAAACACGAAAAATAATGCACGTACTCGTAAAGGCCCTACTAAAACAGTAGCAGGCAAGAAAAAATAATTCCTAAGTGAAGGAGGTTAGAACTTCATGGCAGCAAAAAAAGTTAGTCGTAAACGCCGTGTCAAAAAGAATATAGAATCAGGTGTAGCACATATCCATTCTACATTCAACAATACAATCGTAATGATTACTGATACACATGGTAATGCATTAGCATGGTCATCAGCAGGATCATTAGGCTTTAAAGGAAGCAAAAAATCAACTCCTTTTGCCGCTCAAATGGCTGCAGAAGCCGCAACTAAAGTGGCAATGGAACATGGACTTAAAACTGTAGACGTAACAGTTAAAGGACCTGGTTCTGGACGTGAAGCAGCAATTCGTTCTTTACAAGCAACAGGTTTAGAAGTGACTGCAATTCGTGACGTGACTCCAGTTCCTCATAATGGATGCCGCCCTCCAAAACGCCGTCGTGTTTAATGAGCGCCACTCATTCTGAGTTTGAATTAGGAACGTCATTGAACAAGACACTTTTCGTTTTGAAAGGGGTATAGATAAGAATGATTGAATTTGAAAAACCAAGAATCGAAAAAATTGATGAAAATAGAGATTATGGTAAGTTCGTCGTTGAACCATTAGAACGCGGTTACGGAACTACTTTAGGTAACTCTCTACGTCGTATTTTATTGTCTTCTTTACCAGGAGCTGCAATTACGAATATTCAAATCGATGGTGTTTTACACGAATTCTCAACCATTCCAGGTGTACGAGAAGACGTAACACAAATTATTTTGAATATTAAAGGCTTAGCATTGAAATTATATGCTGAAGAAGAGAAAACCCTTGAGATCGATATTACAGGACCCGCTACCGTGACTGCCGGCGACATTATCGTGGACAGTGATGTTGAGATCCTAAATAAAGATTTAGTTATCTGTAGTGTTGCTGAAGGAGCTACTTTCCATGCTCGCTTAACAGTGAAACCTGGTCGTGGCTATGTTCAAGCAGACGAAAACAAAAAAGAAGATATGCCAATCGGTGTACTTCCAGTTGATTCCATCTACACACCCGTTCGTCGTGTTAACTACCAAGTAGAAAATACACGTGTTGGTCGTCGTGATGATTTCGACAAATTAACAATGGAAATATGGACAGATGGTTCAATCATTCCTCAAGAAGCACTAAGTTTAGCTGCGAAAATCATGACTGAGCATTTAGATATCTTTGTAAACCTTACTGACGAAGCGAAAAACGCTGAAATCATGGTGGAAAAAGAAGAAACTCAAAAAGAGAAAATGCTAGAAATGACGATTGAAGAACTTGATTTATCAGTTCGTTCATATAACTGTTTAAAACGTGCAGGCATTAATACTGTACAAGAACTTACAAACAAATCTGAACCAGAAATGATCAAAGTACGTAATTTAGGTCGTAAATCTCTTGAAGAAGTAAAACTTAAATTGCATGATCTAGGATTAGGATTACGTAAGGACGATTAAGACTTTTACGAAGTTTCCAGTCCTGCTTAACAGCAGTGGCTCGTGAGAACAGAAACGAAGGAGGGAACCCAACGTGAGTTACCGTAAATTAGGACGCACATCAAGCCAACGTAAAGCTATGCTACGTGATATTACAACTGATTTAATCATCAACGAACGCATCGTAACTACTGAAGCTCGTGCGAAAGAAGTACGTTCAACTGTAGAAAAAATGATTACTTTAGGTAAACGTGGAGATCTTCATGCACGTCGTCAAGCAGCTACTTTCGTTCGTAATGAAGTTGCTAGTGTTCGTGAAGAAGATGAGTCTATCGTTGTTGAATCAGCTTTACAAAAGCTATTTAACGATTTAGGACCTCGTTTCGCGGAACGCCAAGGTGGTTACACTCGTATCTTGAAGACAGAACCAAGACGCGGCGATGCAGCACCAATGGTAGTTATCGAATTTGTTAAATAATTAATAAACCGATCACTTTATAGATGTTTCTTTTAGAGTGTTATGATGTTGGAGGCGACTCCGAGTCTAGCTCTGCTTTCCCTGCTAAAGATGGCTTTAGCAGGGGAGCACTCATCATATAAAGGTGATTTTTTTTTGCTTTGGGAAAACGCTGTTTTCTCAAAGCTTTTTTGTTTCTTAAAAGCATTGCGGAAGCTTTTGCGGTTTGTTATACTGGTTATTAATTGGAATTTTCAGATAATTAAATAATCTGAGTTAGTAGAAGGGGGAATTATATGTCGCAAATGTTTGCTTTTTCGTTGCTGATGGTTATTTTATACATTGGTGATGTAGTTTCTATCAAAACAAAAGCTTGGATTCCATCTGTTTTTGTTTGTGGTGTTTTATTTATTCTTGGTTATTGGACTATTTTTCCACAAAATATTGTGGAAGTGGCAGGGATTCCTACAGTGGTTGCCACTTTATTAATGTATCTGTTGATTACTAATATGGGCACTCTGCTCTCTGTTAAAGAATTGGTTAATCAATGGAAAACGATTGTGATTGCTTTGTCAGGTATTCTGGGGATTATTGCCTTGTTATTAGCTGTAGGGACTTTTGTTTTTGACTTAAAAACAGTTTTAGTTGCAATCCCGCCGTTAGTAGGAGGTTTAGTTTCTTCATTAGTAATGTCAGAAGCGGCTCAATCAGCTGGTTTAGCCTCACTTTCAGTTTTGGCAATTTTAATTTATGTCATTCAAGGGTTTGCTGGTTATCCCTTAACTTCAATTGTTCTAAAAAAAGAAGGAAAGCGGAAGCTTCAAGAATATCGAGCAGGGACATGGCAGCCAGTTCATGAACAAGAGGGGCAAGAAACAGGAGCAGAACCAGATGTGCCTAAACTATTTGAAAAAGTACCCAAACGATATCATACAGATTATTCACGAATTTTACGTTTAGCCTTAGTTGCCACACTCGCTTATTATGTTTCTGTGTGGACGGCACCGTTTGTGACGATTAGTCCTTTTGTGCTGTGTTTATGTTTTGGCGTGATTGCAACGTCTTTAGGCTTTTTAGAAAAGCAACCATTACAGAAAGCAAATAGCTTTGGTTTTGCGATTTTAGGGTTAATGCTTTTTGTCTTTGATGGCTTAAAACAAGCCACACCTGAAATGTTGATGGATTTATTTTTACCAATGATTGGGATTATTGTGATTGGTGTTATCGGGATGTACATCTTTTCAGCAATTGTTGGTCGTGTATTAGGTGTGAGTAAAGAGATGGCATTCGCTGTTTCGTTGACAGCTTTATATGGCTTTCCAGCCGATTATATTATTACGAATGAAGTGATTCAATCATTGACAGAAGATGAACAAGAACAGGCGGCTTTAACGAGCCATTTAATGCCACCGATGTTAGTGGCAGGTTTCGTAACAGTCACCATTGTTTCGGTTATTTTAGCGGGTATTTTTTCAAGTATTTTATTAAGTTTGTAGAAACGGGGCGTAAGTATGAAAAAAATCAAAGCACTAGTCAAGCAGCATGCACAAGAAATGATTGCTTTTCGACGGGATTTACACCAACATCCAGAATTACAATTTGAAGAATTTCGAACGACAGAAAAAGTCGCGGCAGTTCTTGATCAATTAGGAATTACTTATCGCAAAACAGAACCGACGGGTTTAATTGCTGAAATTGTGGGCGGCAAACCAGGCCGAGTGGTTGCGCTGCGGGCGGATATGGATGCCTTACCTGTACAGGAATTAAATGAAGATTTAGCTTATAAATCTTTAGAAGCTGGCAAGATGCATGCATGTGGGCATGATTCCCATACCGCGATGTTAGTAACAGCAGCTAAAGTATTAAAAGAAATCCAAGAAGAACTTCAGGGAACAGTAAGGTTAATTTTTCAACCATCTGAAGAAAATGCGCAAGGTGCTAAAGCAATGGTTGCGCAAGGCGCAATGACCGGTGTTGATGATGTATTTGGCTTACATATCTGGTCACAAATGCCTGTAGGAACCGCTTCGTGTCGAGTGGGCTCAAGTTTCGCATCCGCAGATATTTTTTCTGTTGATTTTAAAGGCCGTGGTGGCCATGGTGCCATGCCAAACGCTTGTATTGATGCGGCAGTCATAGCTTCTTCTTTCGTGATGAATCTGCAAACGATTGTTTCTCGGGAGACAGATCCTTTAGATCCAGTAGTTGTCACGATTGGACGGATGGATGTGGGGACCCGTTTTAATGTGATTGCTGAGAATGCACGTTTAGAAGGAACGGTTCGTTGCTTTAGTGTAGCAACGCGTAATCGAGTAGAACAGGCGCTGCAACGCTATGCGGAAAAAACAGCCGCTATTTACGGTGGGACGGTTTCGTTAGATTATCAATATGGGACGTTGCCAGTGATTAATGATGAGCAAGATGCCTTGTTTGCTCAAACACTAATTAAGGAAAATTTTGGTGAAGCGGCCTTAAGACAAGAAGAGCCGACAACCGGTGGTGAAGACTTCAGTTATTATACTGAACATGCTTCTGGTTGTTTTGCCTTAGTGGGAAGTGGTAATCCAGAGAAAGATACGGAATGGGCACATCACCATGGTCGTTTCAATATTGATGAAGATGCGATGGCAATGGGTGCTGAGTTATATGCCCAATATGCGTTTGAATATTTGAAGACGCATTTTTAAAAGAAAATCAGTAACTTCTTGTTTTATGAGAACAAGAAGTTATTTTTATGAAAAATAGACCTGTCAAGACAGATAAGAGCTCCCATAATGACCGTTCTTTTGGTATAATAAAAAATAGTGTGAAGAATCAGAACAGATGATTGAAAAAACGCTACTTTTTTGGTAGTGTTAGAAAGAATAAATAGATTGAGGGAGTACGCGATGCAACCAATCATTGAACTAAATAATATCCAATTTAATTATCAACCAGAAGATGCTTCTCCCGCTTTAAAAGATGTGTCTTTTTCCATTCAACAAGGCGAATGGGTCGCTATTATTGGCCATAATGGTTCTGGTAAATCAACGTTAGCCAAAACGATCAATGGTCTGTTACTGCCAGCTGCTGGGACTATCAAAGTTGGCGGCAAAGAATTAAATGAAGCAAACGTCTGGGATATCCGGCGTATGGTAGGAATGGTCTTTCAGAATCCAGATAACCAATTTGTCGGTTCAACAGTCGAAGACGATGTGGCTTTTGGTTTAGAAAATCAAGGTATTCCGCGTGATGAAATGGTCGAACGTGTTCACGATGCCTTAGAACGGGTTCGTATGTTAGATTTTGCCAAGCGAGAACCTGCTCGTCTATCTGGCGGCCAAAAACAACGAGTAGCTATTGCTGGTGTGGTTGCTTTGCGACCAGATATTATTATTTTAGACGAAGCGACAAGTATGTTAGATCCAGAAGGTCGTGCAGAAGTGATTGCTACCATTCAAAAGATTAAAGAAGAAAGCAATTTAACAGTTATTTCTATTACCCACGATATTGATGAAGCGGCTAATGCGAATCGTATTTTAGTGATGCGCCAAGGACAATTGACAAACGAAGGAACACCAGAAAAGATTTTTTCTGCAGGAGAAGCGCTTGTTGAAATGGGCTTGGATTTACCGTTTCCTGAAAAATTAAAAGTAGCTTTGAAAGAGCGTGGCGTTGTTGTGCCAACGAATTATTTAACAGAAGAAGGGATGGTGGATTGGTTATGGACATCCGTTTTAAACAAGTAGATTTTACTTACCAACCCAATACTCCTTTTGAGCAACGGGCATTATTCGATATTAATTTAACGATTCAAGACGGCTCTTATACAGCGATTGTCGGTCATACTGGCAGTGGCAAATCAACGCTATTGCAACATTTAAATGCTTTGGTGAAACCAACTAAAGGCCAAGTGACAATTGGAGAGCGTGTAATTACGCCAGAAACTGATAATAAGAATTTAAAACCCATTCGTAAAAAAGTTGGGATCGTTTTTCAATTTCCAGAAGCACAATTGTTTGAAGAAACAGTGGAGCGAGACATCGCTTTCGGACCGAAAAACTTTGGTGTTTCAGACGAAGAAGCGAAAAAATTAGCTAAGAAAATGCTTGATTTAGTCGGCTTAGATGAAAAATACTTACAACATTCTCCGTTTGAGTTATCAGGTGGTCAAATGCGCCGTGTCGCAATTGCTGGTGTGCTAGCGATGGAACCAGAAGTCTTAGTATTAGATGAACCGACTGCTGGTTTGGATCCTAAGGGTCGTAAAGAAATGATGGAGATGTTTAGTCGTCTGCATAAGGAACATAATATGACCATCGTTTTAGTGACACATTTGATGGATGACGTGGCTAATTACGCAGATCATGTGATTGTTTTAGAAAAAGGACAAATCGTCCGAGCGGGAGCACCACAAGAAGTGTTTCAAGAGACACAATGGCTGAAAGAAAAACAATTAGGCGTGCCAACTGCAGCCGAATTTGCTGAAAAATTAGTGGCAAAAGGCTTTTCTTTTGAGCAATTACCATTAACGGCCGATCAATTAGCCGATCAGCTTCTGAAAAAAATGCAGGAAGCAGGTGAGGCAAAATGATGAATAAATTGATTTTTGGGCGTTATATTCCAGGCGATTCTTTTATCCATCGTTTAGATCCGCGTGCAAAATTATTAGCTAGTTTTTATTTTATTGGAATTATCTTTTTAGCAAATAATTGGCAGAGTTATGTTTTAATAGCAGCCTTTACTGCTTTTGCTATTTCATTATCAAAAATCAGCGCCCGCTTCTTTATCCGCGGTGTTCGGCCATTATTATGGCTAATTCTGTTTACTGTGGCTCTTCAAACCTTGTTTACACAAGGGGGAGAGGTGTACTTTCAGTGGGGAATTATTTCCATTACCCAGTTTGGTGTGACGAATGGGCTATTTATTTTCTGTCGTTTTGTTTTAATTATTTTCATGTCAACGTTATTAACTTTAACGACGGCACCATTAGAGTTATCAGATGCGATTGAATATTTGTTACGCCCACTTCGTGTGGTGAAATTTCCAGTTCATGAAGTTTCATTGATGTTATCAATTGCCTTACGTTTTGTCCCAACATTAATGGATGAAACGGAAAAGATTATGAATGCCCAACGTGCCCGTGGTGTTGATTTTGGTGAAGGAAACTTACTTCAAAAAATGAAAGCTATTGTTCCACTTTTGATTCCGCTTTTCGTAAGTAGTTTTAATCGTGCGGAAGACTTAGCGACTGCCATGGAAGCAAGAGGTTATCAAGGCGGTGAAGGACGGACGAAATACCGCATTCTTCATTGGCACCTACGAGATACAATAGTAATGTTTGGCTTTGTCTTGTTAACCATTGGCTTATTTGTATTAAGAACTTAGAAAAGGTGAAGAAAAATTATGCCCCGCTATAAAGCAATCATTGCCTATGATGGCACTCATTTTCATGGCTTTCAAAAGCAGCCTAATGAGCGTACCGTTCAAGAAGAAATAGAAAAAACGTTAGCACGCATGAATAACGGACGCTCCGTGACGGTTTTTGGTTCAGGACGAACAGATGCAGGTGTTCATGCAATAGGCCAAGTGATTCACTTTGATTATCCGCAGGAACGTCCGTTGGAAAAAATGCGCTTTGCGTTAGACACACAAACACCCGAAGACATTGCTGTGCGAAGCGTGGAACGTGTTTCAGAAGACTTTCATGCACGTTATCACGTGATCGAAAAAACCTATCAATTTAAAGTGGATATTGGCAAACCACGAAGTCCATTTCGACGTTTTTATGCCAGTTATTTTCCGTATCCCATTGATCTCGAAAAAATCCAACAAGCTTTACCTGATTTATTAGGTACCCATGATTTTACCTCTTTCTGTGCCTCAGGAAGTTCAGTAGAAGATAAAGTCCGAACTATTCATGAAGCCAGTGTTCATGTCAATGAAACGGGGGATGAATTAACATTCACTTTTCGGGGCGATGGTTTCTTGTACAAAATGATTCGGATTTTAGTTGGTACGCTATTGAAAATCGGCAATGGGCGGCTGGAACCAACCGCGATTCCAGCAATTATCGCAGCCAAAGATCGAAATTTAGCAGGTCCGACTGCTCATCCAGAAGGATTGTATTTAGCAGAAGTGAAATATGAAAAATAAAAAGACGTAGACCTTTGAGCCGACCCCCAAAAGTTAGACCTAGAAATCTAACTTTTGGGGGTTTTTTTGTATGGCAAAATACAGTTTTGAATTTAAACTTAAACTTGTTCATGACTACTTATCTGGTCAAGGAGGTCTAAGGTTTCTCGCAAAGAAGTATGGGTTTAAAGATAGTTCTCAAATAAGCAAATGGATAAATGCCTATAAAGAACTTGGTGAAGAAGGCCTACTTCGCAGTCAAAAAAATAAGAATTACTCTGTTCAATTTAAGCTAGATGCGATAGAGTTATATTTAACAACAGAGTTGTCCTATCAAGAAGTAGCTAATCTTCTAAAAATGAACAATCCATCATTGATTGCGAATTGGCTTAGAACGTATCAGAAGTTTGGTATAGAGGGACTCTCTAAACAGAAAGGACGTCCACCTACCATGCCTAAGAAGAAACAAAAGGAAAGCCAACCATTACCAAGTGAACGATCTCAAGTAGAGAAACTAGAAAAAGAAAATAGAATGTTAAAAATTGAGAATGCCTATTTAAAAGAATTGAGGAGACTGCGTTTAGAGGACGAACAAAAAATGAACGAATCGCACGAATCATTCACAGTCTCCGAAGACACTTTCGATTAAAAGATATTTTGGAAACCCTAAGGTTTCCAAAATCTACTTACATGTACTGGCAAAAACGCCTCGACAGAACAGCTTCAACACAAATCATTGAAGAAGAAATTCAAGCGATTCGTAAAAAACATCAACATTATGGCTATAGAAGGATGACCCAAGAATTGAAACGACGTGGATTTCAAGTGAATAAAAAGAAAGTCCAGCGATTAATACAAAAGTTAAAGTTACAAGTCAAAGCTTTTACTAAGAAATCCAGAAAATATAATTCCTATAAAGGAACCGTTGGTAAAATCGCTAAAAATTTGATTCGTCGCCGATTTAAAACCTCTGTTCCTCATCAAAAAATTACAACTGATACAACTGAATTTAAGTACTTTGAAGCAGATAACGCAGGCATCTTTCGTCAGAAAAAACTATACTTAGATCCATTTATGGATATGTATAATAGTGAAATTCTAAGCTATAGCCTTTCTACTCAACCAAATGGTAAAACAGTTATGGAAGGTCTGAAAGAAGCAATTTCTCAAACAAATGATTGTCCCTATCGGCGCACCTTTCACTCTGATCAAGGCTGGGCTTATCAAATGAATGTCTATATACAAACATTAAAGGACAATAATATCTTTCAAAGTATGTCTCGAAAAGGAACCTGTTTAGATAATTCTCCTATGGAGAATTTCTTCAGTATCCTAAAACAAGAAGTGTACTATGGAAAAATCTATCAAAGTCAAAATGAATTGAGAGAAGCAATTGAGAACTACATTTATTATTACAATCATCACCGAATCAAAGAAAAACTTAACTGGAAAAGCCCAGTAGAATTTCGACAATTCAATCAAAAAACTGCATAAAAAATAGAGTGGAAAAATCCACTCTATAAAAAGTCTAACTTTTTGGGGTCGCTACACTTACAAGAAAAGGTCTGCGTCTTTTTAGTTGCAAAATTTAGATGTATTTAACAGCTGTTCCGTAAGCCACGACAGATTGCATGTCTGTGCCAATTGTGCCAGAATCAAAACGCATCATCACAACGGCATCTGCACCTAATTTAGAGGCTTCTGCTTTTAAACGTTCGATTGCTTGGTCGCGTGCTTCTCGTTGCATATCAGTGTAACCTTTGATTTCACCGCCAACTACGCTTTTTAGTCCAGCACCTAAATCTTTAAACATATTTTTAGAACGTGTGGTTAACCCGAAAACTTCTCCAATAATTTCATATTCTTGACCGCTAATTCTCTCGGTTGTTGTAACTAACATGGGCAATTTCCTCCAGTGCTTGTTGGTAACTTCAATTTACCATAGTCAAGAGTTTGGTACAACGAATATACATAAAAACGACACTAGAAAAGATGCGCTTCCGCATTTTTCTAGTGTCGTTTTAGTAATAATTAATCAAGAATAGGATCTTTTTTAGAAATCATGACCCAAACCCAACTAATTAGAAAAGCAACCGTTGCTGGAACGACCCAGCCCATGCCAATAGTGAACAATGGTAAGTATTGGCTGGCTTTTTCTAAAAGCGTTGTTACAAACGCCGTATCTTTGATAAAGGCAGGCGCGCTATTTAATGCATCTAAAACAGCAGCAATCAATGTGATATAGGTCGTTGCTTGATAGACTTCCCGTCGATGTTTGAAAATAGGACTGATGATTACCAAAAGCATTAAAGTAATCGCCAATGGATAAAGGAACATCAAGACTGGAACGGCAAATTGAATGATGTTGGTTAAGCCGACATTTGCAAAAATAGCTGGTAAAATAACAACAATTGCCAAGAATTTTTGATAGGAAACTTTCGGAAACATTTCTTCAAAAGTCTCAGAAAAGGCTGTGCTTAAGCCGATACCAGTTTTTAAACAAGCAAGAACTACGATAAAAGCCAGTAAAATACTCCCTGGTAGGCCTAAATAGTAATTAGCAATTTGGGCTAAGGCAATCCCGCCGTTTTCACTGATTGGAAAAGCCCCGATACTCATTGTTCCCATATAAGCAAGTAAGGTATAGATAATCCCCATCAATACAACACTGAAAGCACCTGATTTAATCATTCCTTTAGCGATATCTCCTGGTTTTTCGACGCCCATATTTCGTAAAGTGGAAACGACAACAATCCCAAAAGCTAATGAAGCTAAAGCATCCAACGTATTATAACCTTCTGTAAATCCTTTAAAAAAAGGACTTGAAATATAATTTTCACCAACAGCGGCACTGGCCACATGACCTAATGGTTTTACAAAGGCTAAAACAATCAAAATTCCTAGCAATGCTAAAAATAACGGATTTAAAAATTTACCCACATAATCTAAGATTTTACTTGGCTTTCTAGAGAAGAGCCAAACTGCTAAGAAAAATAATGCGGAAAAACCAGCAAGAACCAGCCATTGCAAGTCTTTAGGAACAAATGGTGCAAGACCAATCTCAAAAGAAGTAGTTGCTAACCTTGGTAAAGCAAAGAAAGGACCAATCGTTAAATATAATAGTAAGGTAAAAATAAGAGCATAACGACGATTAATCCGAGAAGCTAAGTCAAAAACACCTGAACTTTTAGAAACACCCATAGCAATGACACCAAGAAAAGGTAAGCCAATTCCAGTAGCTAAGAAGCCCAAGTTTGCTAAAAAGACGGAAGCCCCCGCTTCTTGTCCCATATGTACAGGGAAAATTAAATTTCCAGCACCGAAAAACAAACCGAATAACATTGAACCAACGTATAGATAATCACGCCAAACTAACTTTTTTTGCATAGATTCACACTCCTTAATATTGTCTTATTATTTAAAATAACAGAAGAAGAAACAGAGAGCAACCAGTTTTTATAGAAAACATTGGTTTTCTTATTTTTCTATGAAATAAGCATACTGATAATCATCACAATAGTGTCCATTTATATAAAATTCTTCTTTAAAATGTGCTTCCTGCACAAAACCATGTTTTTCATAGAATCGAATGGCTTCTTGATTGGTAGCCATTACTCGCAAACTCAGCTTATGAATCCCGCTTATCTGGGCCATCTCTTTGACATACGACAACAAAGAACCACCAATCCCTTGGCCTTGGAAATCTGGCGAAACGCCAATACTTAGTAGCCATTGTTTTTGATGAGCTGCTAACGAAGTGGGCGGATGGACTTCAATAAATCCAGCGAGTTGTTGTCCGCTGATGGCAACAAAAATCGTTTCATCTTTCATTTTTTCTTGATATGCCGCAAGCGAGAGTGGTTGTATCTCGGCAGGGGTATTCTTTTTTGTCCAAATGATTTGGTCCAAGGCATGTAATGCGGGCCAATCGGCTTCGGCAACTAAGCGAATAGTGAGTGAGGTAGACAAGATAATAGGGCTCCTTTTTCTGAAATTTTAAAATATAAAAAGACTATAGCATTTATTGTCTGAAAATTCAAATACTTTTAAAACGAAAAGAAAAATGGCTGCACCTTTTCGAGAAAATCAAAATATGCTACCATAGCTACCAGAGGATAGATGGTAAAAAAGAATCTATCTAAATGGAGGGTATGTTTGTGAAAAAAATGGCAGTATATTGTGGCGCCAGTCTGGGGAATGAGCCAATCTATCAGCAAGCTGCAGTAGCGTTAGCCGCTTGGATGAAAGAAAATCACTATGATCTAGTTTATGGCGGTGGCAATGTTGGTCTAATGGGTACGGTGGCTGACACGCTTTTAGCAGAAGGTGGAGAGGTAATTGGTGTTATGCCCACTTTTTTAATGGAGCGGGAGATTGCACATAATGGCATTACAAAGATGCATACAGTTAGCGATATGCATGCGCGTAAGAAAAAGATGATTGAATTGGCAGATGTATATTTAGCTTTACCCGGTGGGCCCGGCACGCTAGAAGAAATTAGCGAGGTGATCTCTTGGGGCCGAGTCGGTGAACATATGAATCCTTGTATTTTATACAACGTGAATGGTTACTATGATTTATTAGCTGCTTTTTTTGATAAAATGGTAGAAACTAGTTTCTTAACAGAAGCGGATCGAGCTAAAATTTTCATTTCAGATTCCTTAGAAGAAATTGGTGCATTTATTGATTCCTATGAACCGCCAATGATTCGTCAATACAAAAAATAACAAAAGAGGCAGTCACTCTAACCAGAATGACTGCCTCTTTTTTACTAGTTTTTCGTTAAAATCCGATGTAAGAACTCTTTTGTCCGAGCTTCTTTTGGATGGATAAAAATATCTTCAGCGGTCCCTTCTTCGGCAATGACACCTTTATCCATGAAAATAACACGATCGGATACGTCCCGCGCAAATTCCATTTCATGTGTTACAATCACCATTGTTAGCCCTGTATGGGCAAGATTTTTCATCGTTTTTAGCACTTCGCCAACCATTTCAGGATCCAATGCAGAAGTTGGTTCATCGAAAAGTAAGACATCTGGATCCATTGATAATGCTCGAGCAATGGCTACCCGTTGCTTTTGTCCACCAGACAATTGAGCAGGTTTGGCATCAATAAAACGAGCCATGCCAACTTTTTCTAAATTTTCTAAGGCAATTTTTTTGGCTTCTTCTTTGTTTCTTTTTAGGACAGTCATCTGACCAGAAGTACAATTTTCTAAGACATTCATATTATTAAATAAATTGAATGATTGGAAAACCATACCTAAATGGGTCCGATATTTGGGCAAACTATAACCACGTTCTAAAACATTTTTACCATTATAGATGATTTTGCCATCTGTTGGTTTTTCTAACAAATTAATACAACGTAGTAACGTTGATTTACCAGAACCAGAAGAACCGATAATGGTGACAACTTCTCCTTTGTTGACGTTCATATTAATATCTTTTAATACTTCGTTTTCGCCAAAGCTTTTTCGTAAATGTTCAATTTCAATAATTGCACTCATCTGTTTGCCTCCTAGCTTTCTTTTCCTTCTTCAGTTAATTCTTCTACTTTAACGTAAGCAGAAGGGCCATCCATTTTACGTTCCACAACACGTAAGATTCGTGTGATCACAAAAGTCATTACCAAGTACATGATGCCGACAATTGTAAAGGTTTGGAAGAACTGGAAGTTTGCGCCAGAAGCAGCATTCCCTTGGAAGAATAAATCTGCAACACCGATAACACTTAACACGGCCGTATCTTTGATATTAATGACAAATTCATTCCCTGTTGCAGGTAAAATATTACGTAATACTTGGGGAATAACGACTTTACGCATTGTTTGTCCATGGGTCATCCCAATCGCTTGTGCTGCCTCGAATTGTCCTTTATCCACTGCGAAAATACCTCCGCGAACAATTTCAGACATATAGGCACCAGTATTCACAGAAACGATAAATAGTGCGGCCACTGTTCGGTCTAAAGAGATGCCAAAAGCTAGAGCTAAACCATAGAAAATAACCATTGCTTGAACCATCATTGGTGTACCACGGAAAACTTCAATATAAATAGAAAGAATTAAATTTCCTAATTTTTGGAAGAAACGAGCGACTGGGTTTTCAGAATCTGGAATTGTACGGAAGACACCAATTAGTAAACCAAGGGTTGTTCCGACGACCGTCCCAATTAACGCGATAAATAGAGTTAAACCAGCACCACGTAAAAACATGTCGCCATATTGATTCCAAATATTTTTGAAATCGTTAATAAGTCCTGTTTTTTGTTCATCACTATCTGTTGCTGCAGGTTGATCCTTGATTGCTTGGTCCATAATTTTTGTCCGTTCATCTTGAGAAATACCTGCTAAAATTTTGTTTACTTTTTCAATGTCTGGATCGCCTTTACGCATGCCGACTGCTACTTGCGAGTCTTCAGCGCTAGCATCAAAGCCATTTTCTTTTGGAAATTCTAACATTTTTAATTCTTTATTGACACTAGTTGCTGTTATGCCTTCAGGGCGTTCACTAACATACCCATCAATCATGCCAGAAGCAAGTGCTGTTCGCATAGCTGAAAAGTTATCCATTGCTTGCTGTTTATTGACATTTGGAATTTGATCAATTAATCCGTAGTGGAATGTATTTAGTTGAGCTGTAATTTTAGCATCAGCTAAATCTTTCAAGCTTTTTGCATTAGCGTATTTGCCATCTTTTTTTACAATTACGACAAATTGTGATTCATAATAAGGGTTTGTAAAAGCAATTTCTTTTTTTCGTTCAGCGGTTGGGCTCATTCCGGCGATAATGGCATCAATTTTTCCAGATTGTAAGGCGGGCGCCAAGCCGTCCCATTTGGTTTGGACAATTACTAATTTACGACCTAAACCATCGGCAATTTTTTTAGAAATTTGAACATCATAGCCGCCTGCATAAGAGTTGCCTTGAATAGGCACTGCGCCATGTGCGTCATTTTTCTGTGACCAGTTAAAAGGGGCGTAGCCAGCTTCCATGCCGACACGAAATTCACCATTTTCCTCCGCCGAAGCGTTGGTTGTCATGCCAAGTAACGAAAATAGCGTGACAAGTAGTAGACTGAATGAAAAAACTTTTTTGTTCATCTTTTTCTCTCCTTTAAATTTCTTGTCTGATTGATCGTTTTGTCTTTTTTCAATCAACAAGCTTTGATAATCAGCTGAGCAAAAGCGATTCTGTCTTTTTAAAGGAGAATACTTCTGTCACAACCTATTTTTGAATACAAAAAAACAACCAAACAGATGTAAGGTTGCTAGGTAATGTCGAAAAAAATTCCTCAACGAAACATAGCACAACTTAGCATCACTACTAAGACAGTCCGCAAGCTCTTAACTTACGTCCCAACACACAACAGAAGAGGCTCCGTTATGCATTTCGGCGATTGATCCTAAACTTGCTTCCCAGTGTCCTCTCACTCCACAAGCGTAATAAAAACCGCGACCTCTACCTCTTTTTTGAGGCACTATTCAGTTATTAAATTCAGTTATTAATTTTAGGATAAATCCAGAAGAAAGTCAATATGTTCCAGCAAAGGAATTTATCAAGAGGACACAAACACCATGAAATTAGCGTAACATTTTCCCTACGAAATAGAAACTAATACGAAAAAAGCAACCATTCCTAAAGGAACAGTTGCTTTTTACTTAAGCTTTGACAGCTTTTGGTTCACGACCTAAAATAGCTTGAAGAACAGTCAATACACCTAAAGAAGCTAAAATTGTATAAATTAGACTTGAGTAAGTTAAGATACCGAAATCCCAAGTTTTGTAAACTAATAAAACAATTGCTAAGGCGATAATAGCGATAACGTTGAAGAACGCAAAAGCCCAAAGATTTCCGTTTTCTTTACGAGAAAGATAAAAAACAGAGAACCAAATGCTTAAAACGCCCCAAGCGATGCAGGCAATAATTGCAGCCCAATAAATAATAAATGCGACCATTGTTGTTTCACCTCACTTTTACTCATGCATATTTTACCACGAGTTGAGAAATTTGTCACAAACTCTTTCAAGATAAATCAATATATAGGTAAGAAGTTTTCAAAAAGTGGAAAAACTTTTGGTGCTAATGTTAAAATACGTTATAATATAGAAGATTAGGAGCTGAATCGATATGCAAGATATCACGCAAGCCGAGGCAATTCATTGGTTGGCAACCCAACAAAAACTCACATTTTTAACAGGTGCGGGTATCTCGACAGCCTCAGGTGTGCCAGATTATCGTTCCTTAAAAGGTGTCTATCAAGGAATCCAGCAACCGGAATACTTATTGAGCCGGACTTGCTTAAAAACAGAGCCAGAAAAGTTTTATCAATTCGTTAAAACGCTCTATCATCCAGACGCACAACCTAATATCATTCACCAGAAAATGGCACAATTAGAGCAAATGAAACGGGGAAAAATTGTTTCACAAAATATTGATGGGCTTCATCGAAAAGCAGGTAGCCAAGAAGTGGTGGACTTTCATGGTAATTTATATGAATGTTATTGCCAAACTTGTGGTACAACGGTTCCTTGGCAAGACTATTTACTTAGTGATCGGCACGCAGACTGTCATGGACAAATCCGTCCAGCTATTACTTTGTATGAAGAAGGCTTATCCGAAGAGGCAATCGAAAAAGCCATTCAGGCCGTTGCTTCTGCCGACTTAATCGTGATTGTCGGCACGAGTTTTCAAGTGCATCCATTTTGCGATTTGATTCATTATAAACAACCAACGGCAGCTATTTTAGCCATTAATCAAACGCCGCTATTTTTACAACAACCTTATTATTTTTTAGAAGCGAAAGCCGAAACGATATTTGCAGAATTAACGATAAAGGAGTAACGGAATGGAAGAATTTAAATCAGAAAAAGAAAAAATGATCGCAGGTACACTATATTTTGCCTCAGATCCTGAATTAGTGGCTGATCGCAAAAAAGCCCGTGAACAAATGGCGTTAATTAACCAACAACCAGACACTTATATTCGTCGTCAATTAATAGAAGAAACATTTGGAAAAGTGGGTGTCGGGACGTACATCGAACCGATGATTCAATTTGATTACGGCTACAACATTTCTGTGGGGAAAAATTTCTATGCCAATTTTAATAACGTTTTTTTAGATGTTTGTCCAATTGAAATTGGCGATAACTGTATGTTTGGCCCCAATGTGCAACTCTATACAGCCGAGCATCCATTACAAGCGGCCAAGCGTAATAGCGGAATGGAATCAGGGAAACGAATTATCATTGGCAACAATGTTTGGATTGGCGGTGGAGCGATTGTCCTTCCTGGCGTAACATTAGGTGATAATGTAGTGGTGGCAGCAGGTGCTGTTGTGACCAAATCGTTCCCAGAAAACTGTGTGATCGCAGGTAATCCAGCACGGATAATTAAAGAATTGACTGAAGATGACGCCCCAACAACTTCTTTAGAACAACAACGAGCAAAGATTAACCAAATCGATAAGGAACTGGTCCGTTTATTAGAACAGCGGATGGATGTCGTCGCAGAGATTGCTGCAGTGAAAAAGAAAGCAGGTCATGCGGTTTTTGATTCTGAAAGAGAACAACAAGTATTAGAAACTATTCTGAATCATGTTGAAAATGCCGATTATGAAGAAACATTATCTGAGACTTTCCAGGGAATTATGGACGCCTCTAAACGTTTCCAAGAAAAACATTTAGGAGAGTGAGGCGAAGGTTGTGGATGGAGAAATCAGAAGAAGAGAGATTGTTAAAAGATTAAGAGAGACCGAAAAGCCAATTAGTGCCACTCGTTTTGCAAAAGCTTTTGATGTCAGCAGACAAATTATTGTAGGGGATGTCGCTCTATTACGGGCGACAGGGGTCGAAATTGTCGCAACAGCTCGAGGGTATATGTTGGAACAACCTTTAGAAGGAATTGAGCGGAAAATTGCTTGTCAACATACGCCTGAACAAACGAGAGAAGAATTGTCAGTCATTGTTGCCAAAGGTGGAGAAGTGGTAGATGTGAGTATTGCACATCCGCTTTATGGGGAATTAATCGGCAGTTTGCGCATTCAATCAGAGAAAGATATTGATAAATTTATGGACAAGTATCAAAAAGAGCATGCTACATTACTATCAGTTTTAACAGGAGGCGTCCATCTGCATACTATTCGCTGTGCAGACGAAGAAACTTTCCAAGAAATCAAAGAGGCGCTTCGAAAAAAAAGTATTTTGTTTGAAGGATAACGAGAAAAAGAGAGGACATTGATGTTTGTTCAAGCCCTTTCTTTTTTTTCTTAGAAAATTACCAAAAAAAGATAGAAGAATTTGTGAATTTTCTTCTATTTTTTTAACTTTTTGCTAGAAATTTTTTATGAAACAGTATACTATTAAAAAAGGAGCCATTTAAACAATAACTATGTCAATTATTATGTTGGTACATAAAAATAAATGGAGAAAAATAAAAAAGGAGAATGAGTATGAAAAAACAATTTGCCCTGTTCTCTACCTTATTACTTTTAGGTTCATCAATGCCAGTAGGTGCATTTGCAGAAGGTAATAACTTGGTAGCTGAAAATAGTTCTGTCGCAGAAACAACCGCAGAAGCAACAACTGCTGAAGCCACTGAAACGACAGCGACTAGTGAAACAACAGAAGCGACAGAAGAATCAACAACTGAAACAGAAAGTTCAACCGAATCAAGTGAATCTGCAACCACGGAGTCCACGGAAACGTCAGGAACCGAAACGACAGATTCCACAACGGATTCTACATCCACAAGTACGACAGAATCGACTACTGACTCCACCTCGACGAGTACAACAGAGTCAACCACAGATTCTACGTCAACAAGTACAACTGAATCAAGTACCACGCCAACGACCACACCAAGTTCTTCTAAAGAACAGCCAAAACCTGGCACGAGTACTTCTGAATCAAAACAGCCGGCGAAACCAGTGACACCAACAGCACCAGCTGAAAAGCCAGTAGAGCAACCAGCAGCGTCAACACCGCAACCTGAAATAGTCCCACCAGTTACAAATGAAACGGTTGGGTTAGTGGAAGACGATGAGACGTTTACGGTCAGCAAAACGAAGAAGACAGAAGAGTTTATTCAAGAAATCGGTGAATCTGCTCGGAAAGTGGCCAAGGACAAAAACTTATATGCTAGTGTGATGATTGCTCAAGCAATTTTAGAAAGTGGCAGCGGCAATAGTAAGTTAAGCCAGAAACCAAACTACAATTTGTTTGGTATTAAAGGCGATTACAAAGGTCAATCTGTTTCTTTTATTACCTATGAAGACAATGGTTTCGGTAACCTATACACAGTAGAAGCAAAATTCCGTCAATATCCAACGTATAAAGAATCAATGGAAGATTATGCGAAATTATTGAAAAATGGTTTAGATTCCAATAAAGATTTCTATCATGGTGTCTGGAAAACGGAAGCCAAAACATACAAAGAAGCGACACGTTTCCTAACAGGAAAATACGCAACGGACAAAGATTATCATAAGAAATTAAATGCGTTAATTAAAACATACGATTTAACTTATTATGATAAAGAAAAAGCAACCGTTGAACCAATGGAATCAAATTTCCCAGCCTATAATGGCAAAAACTATGACACCTTTAATAGTTATGCTTGGGGCAACTGTACACAATATGTCTACAACCGTATTACGCAATTAGGTAAACGTGTGGACTTAACAATGGGGAATGGTCAAGATTGGGGCGAAACAGGTCGTGCACGCGGGTACAAAGTAAGTCGTACACCAAAAGCAGGCGCAGCGGTTTCCTTCCCAGCTGGTGTTTTAGGCGCAGACAATACTTATGGTCATGTCGCATTTGTGGAAAAAGTCTTTAAAGATGGTAGCATCTTAATTTCTGAAATGAACGTGAAGGGATTAAACGTTGTTTCGACACGTACAATCTCAGCCGATGAAACACATTTAATGAACTATATCGTTCCAAAAGATAAATAAAAAAATCAGCTCTTTGTCAATAAGAACGAATGAGTTGTAAAAATCAAAGCTAGCACTGAAGAAGCAATTTTAATTCTTCAGTGCTAGCTTTTTTTGTGGCAAAAGGTTTCTCCAATAAAGTTTGATACATTCAGTTATTGCCAGGAGATTTCAGGTCGGGATAAGTTAGCAACAGTCGCCGAGAGCTATATTTTTTTCAGGTAGAATCATTTACTTTTAGGTGAAAGATGCCTTATAATTGTAAGCGGATACAAATATAAAAAAAGAGGTGGGTAAATGAGTAAAAAAGAAATAAATCAAGTAGTTGCCAGTAGCTATCAATTGTATATTAATGGAGAGTGGACAACAGGTAGTGGTAACAAAATGATTGCTAGTTACAATCCTAGTAATGGCGAAAAATTAGCAGAATTTGTTGATGCCACAAATGCAGATGTAGATCGAGCTGTAGAAGCAGCCCAAGAAGCGTTTCAGACATGGAAAGATGTTGATGTTGTAACAAGAAGCAATCTTTTATTGAAAATTGCTGATTTGATTGAAGAAAATCAAGAACATTTGGCTATGGTGGAGACTTTAGATAATGGAAAACCGCTTCGGGAAACGCAATCGATTGATGTCCCTGCCAGTGCAGACCATTTTCGGTATTTTGCTAGTGTGATTCGTGGAGAAGAAGGGTCTGTCAAAGAATTTGATAAGGATACGTTATCCATTGTTGTGAAAGAACCCATTGGTGTTGTGGGTCAAATTATTCCGTGGAATTTCCCCTTATTAATGGGTGCTTGGAAATTAGCACCAGCGTTGGCAGCAGGTAATACGGTTGTGATTCATCCGTCCTCGAGCACATCATTAAGTCTGTTGGAATTGTTTAAAATTTTTGATCAAGTCTTGCCGAAAGGAGTAGTGAATTTAATCACCGGTCGTGGTTCTGATTCAGGAAATTATATGTTGGCACATCCAGGGTTTGATAAGCTAGCTTTTACAGGTTCAACAGAGGTGGGGTACACTGTCGCTAAAGCTGCGGCCGACCGCCTAATTCCAGCCACTTTAGAACTTGGCGGAAAATCAGCCAACATTATTTTTGAAGATGCCAATTGGGAACGTGCATTAGAAGGCGTGCAGTTAGGGATTTTATTCAATCAAGGGCAAGTTTGTTGTGCTGGGTCTCGTGTGTTCGTTCAGTCAGGTATTTATGATCAATTTGTAGAAGCTTTAAAGGAAAAGTTTGAACAAGTGAACGTTGGTTTCCCGTGGGAAAAAGATGTTGAAATGGGCGCTCAGATCAATGAGCATCAATTGGAAGAAATTTTAAAATATGTCGAAATTGGTGTGAAGGAAGGAGCTACACTGATTACTGGTGGGCAACGTTTAACAGAAAATGGGCTAGACAAGGGGGCGTTTTTAGCACCTACGTTATTAGCGAACGGCACGAATACAATGTGCGTGGCCCAAGAAGAAATCTTTGGTCCTGTTGCAACAGTGATTAAATTTGAAACGGAAGAAGAAGTCATTCGTTTAGCTAATGATTCTGAATATGGTCTAGGTGGTGCCGTCTTTTCTCAAGATATCAATGTGGCATTACGGGTTGCTCGTGGTGTACGGACAGGTCGGATGTGGGTCAACACATACAATCAATTGCCTGCGGGCGCGCCATTTGGCGGTTATAAAAAATCAGGAATTGGTCGAGAAACGCATAAATCAATGCTAGATGCTTATACGCAAATGAAAAATATTTACATTGTGACAAAAGAAGAAGCAGATGGACTGTATTAAGTAGTGTAGTGAATTTTAGATAACAAACTTATTTTTGGTTATTGTTATTTTTCGAGCTAAACAAAACAATAATTTTTTTTAAAAGTTGAGTGATGAGTAAAGTAAAACAGATTAAAAGTAAAGCCTGGTGCAAAAATCACTTTGGATTTTTGTACCAGGCTTTAAAGCGGAGTAACAATAGTGGTCACTCTTGGTTGTTTTTAATTTTCGACTATTATAGAAGGAGTTATTTTGCTTCTTCTGCTTCAAATTTAGCAAAAGCTGTTTCAATAACTTCTTTTAATGCAGAAGCAGAAGCTTCCATTTTTTCTTGTTCAGCATCTGTTAATGGAATTTCAATGACTTGTTTAACGCCTTGGCGGTTGATGATCGCTGGTGCACCGATATAAATATCGTTTTGACCATATTCACCTTCTAAATAAACAGATAATGGTAACACAGAGTTTTCATCGTTTAGGATAGCTTTAGTGATACGCGCTAGTGCAACCGCGATTCCATAGAAAGTAGCTCCTTTTTTCTCGATGATTGTGTAAGCAGCGTCGCGTACGTTGAAGAATAAATTAACCATTGCTTCTTCATCGACGTCAGGATTATTTTTCACCCATTCGTAAATTTGTAAGCCAGCGACATTCGCATGTGACCAAACTGGGAATTCTGTATCTCCGTGTTCCCCTAAGATGTAGGCATGGACATTTCGTGCATCAACATCAACTAATTCGGCAATTGCTTGACGGAAACGAGCAGAATCTAGTGAAGTTCCTGAACCGATTACTCGTTCTTTCGGGAAGCCAGAGAATTTCCAAGTTGAATAAGTCAAAATGTCGACTGGGTTTGCGGCAACTAAGAAGATACCGTTGAAACCAGAATCAACAATTGTTGTAACGATTTCTTTATTAATTTTCAAGTTTTTATGAACTAAGTCTAAACGAGTTTCGCCTGGTTTTTGAGGCGCACCAGCTGTTAAGACAACTAAGTCTGCATCATGGCAATCGTCATAAGTAGCAGCATAGATTTTTTTAGGAGAAGTAAATGCTAATGCGTGAGATAAGTCCAACGCGTCTCCTTCAGTTTTTGGTACATTAATATCAATAATCCCAACTTCTTGAGCAATATTCTGAGTTACTAAAGCAAAGGCATAGCTAGAACCTACGGCACCGTCCCCGACTAAAATTACTTTTTGGTGATCTTTATTCCCTGCGGCTGCAGTCATGTGTACCATTCCTTCCTCTACATTCTTTTTCGTGAGCAACGAGTTTTTATTTCCTGTTGCTAAAGTGATAGTAACATGGTTTGTAAAAAATGTCACGAACTTTGATTGTAAAAATGATACAGTTTTCAGACCTGTTTCAAAATGGTAGCTCTTACATGTGCGTAATTTCACTATCTTGCGCATATTTAAATTTCTAAAAAATTTTTTTACATCTTTCTTAATCTTCAAAGACTGCGAGTTTTTTTATTTCTATGGTATAATGAATAAAACTGGGTAGCGCATACGCTTCCCAGCCATTTTGTGTTGGCAAGCTTATAATCCAAGGAGAATGAAAGATGAAAGTAATCGTAGGACTGGGAAATCCCGGTAGTAAATACAAAGAAACAAAACACAACATTGGCTTTATTACGCTAGATGAAATTGCGTATCGGCAAAATGTTTCGTTTAATAATAGTAATTTTGAAGCAGATATTGCAGAGTTTTTTATAGGGACTGAGAAAGTATTGTTAGTGAAACCATTAACATTTATGAATGAATCAGGTCGCTCTGTTGGTCCGTTGTTGACCTACTTTGGGGTAGATGAGGAAGACTTGATTGTTATTTATGATGACTTAGACTTAGAGGTCGGTAAAATTCGTTTACGGCAAAAAGGTAGTGCTGGCGGCCACAATGGGATAAAAAGTCTGATTGCCCATTTAGGAACTAATGTCTTTCCTAGAATTAAAATTGGCATTGGTCGGCCCTCAAAAAATGATACAGTTATCCACCATGTACTAAGTACTTTTCCCAAAGAAACACACGAAGAGATGTTACTTGCTGTAAAAAAAGCAGCCGATGCCGCTTTATATGCATGCGAAGGACATACGTTTGTTGAAACAATGAATCAATTTAATGGAAAATAGCAGAAAGGAGGGCCCTTGTTTGAATATTATCGAACGAATTAGCCAAACAGAAATTGCTAAATCATGGCGCAGTCAACTAATGACAACAGGAACGCGCCAACTAATTACTGGGTTATCAGGCTCTGCTAAAACATTACTGATGGCAGGCGCTTTACAAAAGACGCATCAAAAAATTGTTATTGCGGTCCCAAACCTATACTATGCCAATCAATTAGTAGATGATTTTTTAAATATTTTACCTTCAGAACAAGTTCATCTATTTCCAGTAGATGAAGTGTTATCCGCCGAAATGGCCTTTTCTTCACCAGAAGCGCGCGCAGATCGAGTGAGTGCGTTAAATTTCCTGATGACAGCGAATGCAGGAATCGTGGTCGTACCAGTAGCTGGACTACGAAAATATTTGCCAACGAAAGAAACGTGGCAAAATGCGCAACTTCATTGGGAGATCGGGACGGAAGTAGAACCTGAAATCCTCGCGCAACGCCTAGTGTTAATGGGCTATGAACGCCAATCGATGGTCGGGAAGCCTGGCGAATTTAGTATTCGCGGAAGCATTATTGATGTCTATCCGCTAAATGCCGAATACCCTGTTCGGGTGGAACTGTTTGATGTTGAAATTGACTCCATCCGTTATTTCGAAGCAGATACCCAACGTTCATTAGAAAATCTTGAAGAAGTAACGATTTCACCAATGACTGATTTAGTATTCTCAAAGGCAGATATGAATCATGGCATGATGAGGTTACAAGATGCTCTAGAAAAACGTTTAGCGACAGCTAAAGATCAAACAGAGACCGGTTTTTTAGAAGAATATTTTGGTCAGTTGCTGTCTTCTTGGGAGCAAGGGATTCCTACAGAAAATGCTCACTATTATACAGATTTTCTGTACCAACAAAAAACTACGCTGTTAGATTATTTACCAGAAAATAGTTTGCTTTTTGTGGATGATTATTCTCGTATGATGGAAACGGAGCGAGAAATCGCTAGAGAGGAAGCGGAATGGCAAACCCTGAAAATTGAAGAAATGCGCGTGTTTTCTGAACAAACTTTTGGCGTAGACTTTCATGATCAATTGCGAAAAACTGCACGAAATACGACCTTCTTTTCACTTTTTCAAAAAGGAATGGGGAATCTTCGTTTCCAAGAAGTCCATAATTTTCAATATCGTTCAATGCAACAATTCTTCGGGCAAATGCCGTTGCTAAAAGCGGAAGTGGACCGTTGGCAAAAGCAAAACCAAACGGTCGTTGTTTTTGTTCCTACGAAAGAACGGATTCAAAAAGTCGAAGAGCTATTTCAGGACTTTGATATACCTAGCGTAGTAAGCAATTGGGATCAGCTGTTAGATGGGCATGTCCAAATTGTCCAAGGTGCATTACAAACAGGGTTTGAATTACCTAAAAACAAGCTCGTGGCGATTACGGAAAAAGAAATTTTTCATACAACGACCAAAAAACGGGCACGTCGTCAAACAATCTCTAATGCGGAACGTTTGAAAAGTTATAGCGACTTAAAAACGGGCGATTATGTCGTTCATGCGAATCACGGGATTGGTAAATATATTGGTATGGAAACCTTAGAAGTTGATGGGGTCCATCAAGATTACATGACTATCTTGTACCAAAATGATGACAAGTTATTTATTCCAGTCACACAATTGAACTTGATTCAAAAGTTCGTTGCTTCCGAGTCTAAAACGCCGAAAATTAACAAGCTAGGCGGCAGTGAGTGGACGAAAACCAAACGAAAAGTTGCTTCGAAAATTGAAGATATCGCGGATGATTTAATCTTACTTTATGCGACAAGAGAATCGGAAAAAGGTTATGCTTTTCCGCCAGATGATGCGTATCAAAAAGAATTTGAAGAGGCTTTTCCGTATTCTGAAACAGATGATCAATTACGTAGTGCTGCCGAAATTAAACACGACATGGAAAAATCTCGACCAATGGATCGTTTGTTAGTTGGCGATGTAGGGTTTGGTAAAACAGAAGTGGCTTTACGAGCGGCCTTCAAAGCTGTTAGCAACAATAAACAGGTTGCCTTTTTAGTGCCAACAACTATTTTAGCGCAACAACATTACGAAACGATTCAAGAGCGGTTTGAGGGCTTTCCTGTAGAAATTGGTTTATTAAGTCGTTTCCGCACGAAAAAACAGCAAAATGAAACAATTGAAAAAATTAAACATGGCCAAGTAGATATTGTGATTGGTACCCATCGTTTATTGTCGCAAGATATTAACTTTAGTGATTTAGGCTTGTTGATTATTGATGAGGAACAACGGTTTGGAGTGAAACATAAAGAACGACTAAAACAATTGCGTTCACAAGTGGATGTCTTGACGTTAACAGCAACGCCAATCCCAAGGACCCTTCATATGTCAATGTTAGGTGTCCGTGATTTATCCGTCATCGAAACCCCACCAGAGAATCGTTATCCAATCCAAACGTATGTCATGGAAAATAATCCTGGGGCGATTCGGGAAGCGATTGAGCGAGAAATGGCCCGAGATGGTCAAGTCTTTTATTTATACAATCGAGTAGATACGATTGAACGAAAAGTTGAAGAGTTACAAGCGCTAGTTCCAGACGCACGAATTGCGTATGCACATGGTCAAATGACAGAAATACAACTGGAGAATACTTTGTTTGATTTTATTGAAGGACAATATGATATATTAGTCACTACAACGATTATTGAAACAGGAGTAGATATTCCTAATGCTAATACCTTGTTTGTAGAAAATGCGGACTACATGGGCTTATCTACGTTGTATCAATTACGTGGTCGTGTGGGGCGTAGCAATCGAGTGGCCTATGCTTATTTTATGTACGAACAGCAAAAAATCCTAAACGAAGTTAGTGAGAAACGTTTAGAAGCAATTAAAGACTTTACGGAATTAGGTTCTGGGTTCAAAATTGCGATGCGTGACCTTTCCATTCGAGGGGCCGGAAACCTTCTTGGTGCCCAACAACACGGCTTCATTGATTCGGTTGGGTTTGATATGTACTCACAGATGTTATCTGAGGCAGTTGCTCGTAAACAAGGAAAAAATATCCAAGACCAAAAAACGTCTGTTGAAATTGATTTGGGCATTGATGCTTATATTCCAGGAACGTACATCACAGATGAACGACAAAAAATTGAAATTTATAAACGGATTCGTCAATTAGAAAATATGGATATGTACGAAGAATTAGAAGCGGACTTGTTAGACCGCTTTGGAGAGTATCCTGACGAAGTGGCGCATTTATTAACCACTGGCCGTATCAAAATGGATGGCGACCGTGCCTTGTTAGAAAGTATTCGTAAACGCGACCAAAAAGTCAAGTTTGTGTTAAGTAAAATTGGCACAAAAACATACTCTGTGGAGCAGTTGTTTGAAGCGTTATCGGCAACCAGCTTAAAAGCGGATCTAGCAGTTGAGAAAGAACAAATGACTATTTCCTTGAAGTTGCCGAAAGATTGTAAAGAAGCTGTTTGGATTCAAGAAATTGCTACTTTTACAACCGCATTGCGACAAGAAAAATACAAACATTCGCAAGAAACGGATTCCCTTTAAAAGGAGGCCTAGAAGATGGCACAAAAAGAAATGCAACGAATGATGCAAGGTGCCGTTGTGTTAACCATTGCTTCCTTCATTGCAAAAGTGTTGAGTGCGTTTTATCGCGTTCCTTTTCAGAACTTTGTAGGGGATGAAGGATTTTACGTGTATCAGCAAGTTTATCCAATCTATGGGATTGCGATGACATTAGCATTGTCAGGCTTACCGCAATTTATTTCCAAAATTGTTGCTGAACAACCAGATATTCGGAGTCAAAAACAAGTGTTGCGCCAACTATATCCCTATGTGTTATGGTTAGCGATTGCTTGTTGGGCCTTCTTTTTCTTTGGTAGTCAAGAAATTGCTATTAGTATGGGGGATGCTGCACTCCAACCATTAATGGAAGTTGTTTCCTTTACCTTTTTACTCGTTCCAATTCTTTCTTTCTATCGTGGGAATTTTCAAGGTCATTTGTTGATGGTGCCTAGTGGTATTTCACAGGTGATGGAACAGTTTGTGCGTGTCGGGGTTATTCTAGTAGCTGCGTTGTCCTATCATTACTTTGGTGGCTCCATTTACCAAACGGGGACGGTGGCCATGAGTGGTGCGTTGGCTGGCGGTATCTTAGCGGTACTTGTCTTATGGTACTACAATCGAAAAATTCTTAGTGGAAGTACGGAATACTTGCATCAATGGAAGATTATGCCTCAAACTAAAGAACTATTTAAACGTTTAATGATTGAGGGTGGTTTGGTCTCTTTATATAGTGCTTTTCTGATTCTATTTCAATTAATTGATTCCTTTAAAGTAAAAAATGCCCTCATGCTTTTCGGGCTCTCTGATTTAGCTGCGAAAGTGGACAAAGGGGTCTATGATAGAGGACAACCACTAGTTCAATTAGGGTTGGTAATTGCTTTAGCTTTAAGCTCGACCTTTTTACCAGGTTTGACAAAATATTTTATGAAAAAAGACCGTCAACAATTTTTACAAGTTGCAAAAATCTTTTTGCGTCTTACCACAACCTTGGCATCGGCGGCTTCGATTGGTCTGATGATGTTATTGCCGTACATGAATTTTACGCTTTTTAAAGATTATAAAGGCAACGATGTTTTAGGGGTGTATGTTTTATCCATCGCTTTTATGGCCATTATTCAGGCCTACCAAAGTATTGAACAAAGTCGCAATCGTTTTAAAGGTCCTTTAGTGGCAGCTGGTGTGGGCTTATTAGTGAAGTTACTGACAACAGGCTTTTTCACCATTCGTTGGGGAACATTAGGTGCTAGTTGGTCTACTATTCTTGGGTTACTAGCGACGTTATTCGTTTTAGTCCGACAATCGGATGCAGCGATTAATTGTTTTGTTCGAGAACGAAACTTTTTGAAAAAACTGTTGCTTAGTTTAGCAATCATGATGCTGTCATTGCTGGTCTATCAAGGAATTATCTCCATCTTGTTCCAAGGTGTGCATCACCGAAGTCAAGCGTTTTTCGTTACAGTTTTAGGCGTTGCAGTGGGTGGTACAGTTTTTATTAGCACCATCATTAAGTTAGAATTATTTACGATACGTGAATGGTTAAGTTTACCGTATGGCGCAAAAATTTTACGGATGAGACAAAAAAAATAAAAGAGGTGAATGTGATGCGGTTAGATAAATTTTTAAAAGTTTCTCGCATTATTAAAAGAAGAACAGTTGCCAAAGAAGTCGCTGATAAAGGCCGGATTCAAATCAACGGAGTCTTAGCCAAATCTTCTAGTACTGTGAAGATTGGTGACCTTGTCAAAATTCAATTTGGGAACAGAATTTTAGAAGTAGAAGTCCTGCAACTAAATGACTCTACGAAAAAAGAAGATGCCACAAAAATGTATGAAATAAAATCAGAAACACGTGTCTCTGAAGAATAAACAGGTGAGGATGGAGCGCTTGGCAAGTTCATTGAAAAGATGAATATTCCAAGCGCTTCATCCTTTCAGCGTTTTAATGAAACAGACGCGCCGCTTTTGAAAAAATTAATAAATCAACCGCTGTTATTTCAAAAGCAAAGAATATTTTAGAAAAAAGCTTGATTTTCTTTAACTTCTCTGAAATTAACATTAGACAAGGTTCTTAGATGTTGGTATAATAAAACGGACAATCCAAAGCGAGTGGAGCGAGACGATGGGAAAGAATGAAAAAAACTCGAAGAAAGTTGCGGCATTGGAAAATGACTACACGAAAGAACAGTATGTCGAATTCCAAAAACAACAGAAACAATTGATTTTTAGACGCAGACGCTTGGCAGCGATTTTTCTCGTGGCCTTCATTATTTTTGCCTTTTCTGGCATCCAATTGATGAAAGATTATCATCGCTTAGGTGCTTTCAAACAAGAACGAGCAGATGCAATTGCTGAATCCGTAGCAGTTGATAAGAAGGTCAAGGATTTAAAAAAAGACGTTGCTTTGTTAAAAGATGATGATTATGTGGCAAAATTAGCACGTAGCCGTTTCCTTCTCTCAAAAGAAGGCGAACAGATTTATCCCACACCAGAACAAATGAAAAAAACACAGATTTCTGGAGCGGAAGAAAGCAAGAGCAGTTCAGAAAAAAATAGTCAATCACAGTCTTCAACTGAAACAACTAAGTCTTCAGCTGAATAAACTGCAATTATAATTAGGGAAAAAATAGGAGGAACAATTTTTTTATGTCAATCGAAGTAGGAGCTAAATTGCCAGGAAAAGTGTCAGGGATTACTAACTTTGGTGCATTTATTGATTTAGGAGAAGGAAAAACTGGGTTAGTACACATCAGTGAAGTGTCTAATGGATTCGTTAAAGATATTCATGATGTATTAACAGTAGGTGACGAAGTAACAGTGAAAGTAACCTCAGTTGGTGACGACGGCAAAATTGGCTTATCGATCCGTAAAGCACAAGAGCCAGCAGAAGGGCAACAACCAAAACGTGAATTTCAACGTCGTGAAAACAATTATGAGAATCGTGACCGTAATCCACGCGCAGGGGGCAAAAAGCCTTTCAATAAACCACAAGCAAATAACAATAACAATAAACAAGATTTTGACTCATTGATGAGCTCTTTCTTGAAAGATAGTGATGACCGTTTATCTTCATTAAAACGTAATACTGAAGGCAAACGTGGCGGACGTGGCGGACGTCGCGGCTAAGCACAAACAAATAGGGGGACTGGGGATAACGAATGGGTTATTTCTCGGTTCCTCTTTTATTCTAAGGAAGAAAGAAGGGCGAACAATGTTTTGGCAGTTTTATAAACGAGGAAAAGAACAAGGATTTTGGCAACCGCATCAAACAATCGTGGTCGCCGTTTCTGGTGGTGTAGACTCCATGGCCCTTTTGACGTTAATGGAACAGGTGGCAGAAAAAGAACAATTACAATTGGTTGTTGCACATGTCAATCATCAATTGCGAGAAGCGTCGGCACAGGAAGCGCAATATCTCGCTACCTATTGTCAGCAGCGAGAGCTGACGTATTATGAAACACGTTGGGAAGACCTTGAAAAGCAACGGAATTTAGAAGCGAAAGCGCGCACATTTCGTTATGAATTTTTTAAAGAAGTCATGGAAATTGAAGGCGCGGCAGTCTTAATGACGGCACATCATCTAGACGATCAAGCGGAAACGATTTTAATGAAGCTGATTCGAGGGACTAATTTTTCCCATTCCGCGGGCATTAAAGAGAGACGTCCTTTTGCGACAGGGGAATTGATTCGTCCGTTACTCATTTATCCAAAAGAAGAATTGTATCAATTTGCACAGCGCCAAGCATTCGTTTATTTTGAGGATGAAACGAACCAAACCAATGAATATTTGAGAAATCGGCTCCGTAATCAGGTTTTGCCGCTATTAAAGCAGGAAAATCCGCAATTCTTAGATCAGATTGCTTCTTTTAGTAATGAACAACGTTTTGCCCAAGAATTTATTCAGGAACAAATTGAGCCTCAATTATCTGAAGCCGTAGAACCGACCAAACAAGGCTGGCGCATTCCTTTGAAGAGATTATTAAAAGAAACGCCTGCGTACCAGCACTTCTTTTTAACCGCGTTTTTCCAAAAAACATTAGTGCCGTTAGGGGTTTCGTTAAACCAACGCCAGATGACACAAATTTTAAAAGTTTTGAATGATGAACGGCAACCGCAAGGCTCGGTTATGTTAGAACAGCAATGGCAACTAGCTAAAAGTTATGATTGGCTATGCTTAGAACAAAAACAGGCTGCACTGCGAGAAGAAGTTACACATTTATTAGTACCTGGTGCGGGGATTTATTTATCGGAAACCGAGTGGCTAGGATTAATTGCGACAGACAAACCGTTTCCTCTTCCTGAAGAGATTAATCAATGGACGGGCCAGTTGTTGGCAATCCCGTTGACCACAGCCACACCTTTGACCGTTCGTCATCGCCAAAGTGGTGATCGGATTACATTAAAACCAGGGTTTACGAAAAAATTAAGCAGAGTTTTTATTGATCAAAAAGTGCCAAATGAAGCGAGAGAGAGTGCTTGGGTCATTACGGATGAGCAAGAGGAAATCATTTGGGTACCAAAATTTGCAAATTCCTATTTGAGTATTCCTTTAGAAACTGATAAAATACACTACAGACTCCTTTTTAAGACAAAGGAGTAATGCTGAAAGGAGCGCACTATGATAGAAAAAGATATTGAGAAAGTCCTAATCTCCAAAGAAGAAATTCTTGCGAAGTCTGCAGAGCTTGGCAAGCAACTGACAGAAGAATATCAAGGGAAAAATCCTTTAGTGGTCGGTATTTTAAAAGGTGCAGTACCATTTATGGCTGATTTGACTCGTGAAATCAATACTTATTTAGAATTGGACTTTATGGATGTATCTAGCTACGGCAACGCGACAGTTTCTTCAGGCGAAGTAAAAATTGTCAAAGACTTGGACACAAATGTCGAAGGTAGACATATTTTAATCGTAGAAGATATCATCGATAGTGGTCGTACATTAGCGTATTTAGTAGATTTGTTTAGATACCGTAAAGCTGCATCTGTGAAAATTGTTACCTTATTAGATAAACCAGAAGGCCGTGTAGTAGACATTAAAGCTGACTACGTAGGGTTTGATGTGCCCAATGAGTTTGTGGTCGGTTACGGATTAGACTATGCAGAAACGTACCGCAACTTGCCTTATATTGGCGTTTTAAAACCTGAAGTTTACGAATCAAATTAATATCTATCAAGGAATTAATTGTGTTACAATGTAAAGGTCAGGATTGATAAAAGAATAACATGAATTGTAATGATGAGCATAAGGAGGACAGGCATGAACAAAAAGAATAATGGCATGAAAAATGGTTTATACTACGTCTTAGTAGTACTTGCCATGGTCATGGTTGTCTATTTCATTTTTGGAAATAACAACCAACAATCGCCAGACATCGATTACTCAACCTTCCAACAACAATTGGAAGACGGAAAAGTCAAAGACATGACCATTCAACCAACCAATGGGGTTTACCGGATTGAAGGTCAGTATAAAGAAAAACAAGAAGTGAAAGACACAGGTGGTCTGTCATTGTGGGGCTCAACGCAAGCGTCGTCAAAAGGCTTCACAACAACCGTTTTACCTAGTGATACAACCTTAGCTGGCATTCAAGATGCGGCACAAAATAACAAGGTGAAGCTAGTTGTCAAAGAACAATCAACAAGTGGTGCTTGGTTGTCACTGTTGTTTAGTTTCTTACCATTAGTGATTATTTTCTTCTTCTTCTACATGATGATGAGCCAACAAGGCGGTGGTGGTGGCGGCGGTGGCCGTGTGATGAACTTCGGTAAATCCAAAGCCAAAGAAGCCGATAAAAAAGCTAACCGTGTCCGCTTCTCAGATGTAGCTGGTGCGGAAGAAGAAAAACAAGAATTAGTTGAAGTAGTGGAATTCTTAAAAGATCCACGTCGTTTCGCTGAATTAGGCGCACGGATTCCTGCGGGCGTACTATTAGAAGGACCTCCAGGGACTGGTAAAACGTTACTTGCTAAAGCCGTAGCAGGTGAAGCAGGTGTGCCATTTTACTCAATCTCAGGTTCAGATTTCGTTGAAATGTTTGTCGGGGTCGGTGCTAGCCGTGTCCGGGATTTATTTGAAACAGCGAAGAAAAACGCGCCTGCGATTATCTTTATCGATGAAATCGATGCAGTTGGTCGTCAACGTGGTGCTGGTATGGGTGGCGGACACGACGAACGTGAACAAACCCTTAACCAATTATTAGTTGAGATGGATGGTTTTGATGGCAATGAAGGAGTTATCGTAATTGCTGCAACGAACCGTTCAGACGTGTTAGACCCAGCGTTGTTACGTCCAGGTCGTTTTGACCGCCAAATCTTGGTAGGACGTCCAGATGTCAAAGGTCGTGAAGCGATTTTACGTGTTCATGCGAAAAACAAACCGTTAGCTGATGACGTTGATTTGAAAGTTGTTGCACAACAAACACCAGGTTTTGCTGGTGCTGATTTAGAAAATGTCTTAAACGAAGCAGCCTTAGTTGCCGCTCGTCGTAACAAGAAAAAAATTGATGCTTCTGATGTGGATGAAGCCGAAGACCGCGTAATTGCTGGTCCAGCTAAAAAAGATCGCGTGATTAATAAAAAAGAACGCGAAATGGTGGCTTACCATGAAGCAGGACACACAATTGTTGGTTTAGTCTTAAGCCGTGCCCGCGTTGTCCATAAAGTAACAATTATCCCTCGTGGTCGCGCAGGCGGTTATATGATTGCTTTACCAAAAGAAGATCAATTCTTAATGACTAAAGAAGATATGTTTGAACAAATCGTTGGCTTACTTGGTGGACGTACAGCAGAAGAAATTATCTTTGGCGTTCAATCAACAGGGGCTTCAAATGACTTTGAACAAGCAACAGGGATTGCCCGTAGCATGGTAACGGAATATGGAATGAGCGACAAATTAGGACCTGTTCAATATGAAGGAAACCATCAAGTCTTTGTCGGTCGTGATTATGGTCAAACAAAAGCTTACTCAGAACAAGTGGCGTTTGAAATCGATCAGGAAGTTCGCCGTATCTTAATGGATGCTCATACAAAAGCGCATGAAATTATAGAAGCACACCGTGAACAACATAAACTAATTGCTGAAAAACTATTAGAATATGAAACATTAGATGCAAAAGCAATCAAATCATTATTTGAAACAGGTAAAATGCCTGAAGGTGCTGACAGCGACTATCCTAGTGAAAAAGAAGCGCAAACATTCGAAGAAGCAAAACGTGCTTTAGAAGAAAAAGAAGCGCAAAAACAAGTTGAAGAAAAGCAAGACTTTGAAGAAGCGAAAAAAGAATTACATGATGAAGCAGAAGAAGTCAAAGTAGAAAGCGAACAAACAGAAAAAGAAGTCCAATCTGAAGAGAAAAAAGATTCAGATTCCAATTCTGAATATGATCGCAATAACTACGAAGATCGTTATAAATAACCAATTAGTAGAAGGTGCAGTATTTGTCGAGATGACGAATACTGCACCTTCTATAATATTAAGATATTCTATAGAAGGAAGATTATTTGGTTGAAAAAACACCTGATTCCTAGTATTATCTGACTAATGGACAAAAAAGCACCAAGAGAAGAGGAAAAAGAATGGAAGATTATTTAGTAAAAGCCCTTTGCTATAAAGGTTCAATTCGAGCATATGCCATCAGTGCCACTGAAACTGTTAGCGAAGCGCAAAGAAGACATGATACATGGAGTTCTTCTACCGCAGCGTTAGGGCGCACATTGATTGGAGCCCTTTTACTAGGAGCGACTTTAAAAGGTGACGATAAATTAACTGTAAAAGTACAAGGGAATGGCCCAGCTGGCGCTATTATTGTCGATAGTAATGGCCGTGGAGAAACAAAAGGCTACATTAAAAATCCACATGTCAGCTTAAAGTTGAATGCAACAGGTAAAATTGATGTACGTGGCGCTGTCGGTAACGAAGGAATTTTCACAGTCATTAAAGATTTAGGATTAAAAGAAACCTTTTCTGGACAAACACCTATTGTTTCTGGTGAAATCGGTGAAGACTTTACATATTTTATGGCGGTCTCTGAACAAGTTCCTTCAGCTATCGGTTTAGGTGTATTGGTGGACACGGATGAATCTGTGAAAGCAGCCGGTGGTTTTATGATTCAAGTAATGCCAGGTGCCGATGAAAGTACCATTGATTTTATTGAACAGCGTCTAGCGGAAGTGCCACCGATTTCACAATTACTAGAAAATGGAGAAACACCTGAACAAGTCTTGTATCGCTTATTGGGAGAAGACGAAGTAGAAATTTTAGAAAAAATGCCTGTACAATTTAAATGTGACTGTTCCAAAGAAAAATTTGCGACCGCTTTGATTGCCGTTGGGATCGATGAATTAAATGCGATGATTGATGAAGATCATGGAGCAGAAGCAGTTTGTCAATTCTGTAACAATAAATATCACTATAGTGAAGAAGAATTAATTGAACTTCGCGATGAAGCGATTCGCAATACGAAACAAAAGTAGGAGGAAAGACTATGTGGAAAATTGGAGACGTTGAAATCCCCAACCGTGTTGTCGTAGCTCCGATGGCGGGTATTAGTAACGCCGCTTTTCGTGTGACTGTAAAAGAATTTGGCGCAGGATTAGTCGTTTGTGAAATGATTAGTGACAAAGGAATTAAATTAAGAAACAAAAAAACCTTAGAAATGCTATATATTGATGAGCGAGAATATCCTTTAAGTGTACAAATTTTTGGTGGAGATAAAGAAACATTAGTGGAAGCTGCTAAGTTTGTGGAAGAAAATACGCAAGCGGCGATTATTGATATTAACATGGGTTGCCCTGTCAATAAAATAATTAAAGCTGAAGCTGGTGCGAAATGGTTGCTGGATCCGAATAAAGTGCATGAGATGGTTCACGCAGTCTCTTCGGCAGTTTCTTTGCCTGTCACTGTAAAAATGCGAACAGGCTGGGATGAAGATCATCTATATGCTGTAGACAACGCTTTGGCTGCCGAACAAGCAGGTGCTTCGGCAATTGCTATGCATGGTCGAACACGTGTCCAAATGTATGAAGGGACAGCCAACTGGGACGTTTTAAAGGAAGTGAAAAAGCATTTAACCATTCCTTTTATGGGAAATGGCGATGTCAAAACGCCTGAAGATGCTAAACGCATGTTAGAATATGTTGGAGCGGATGGTGTGATGATTGGTCGAGCTGCTTTGGGCAATCCTTGGATGATTCAACGGACGAAAGAATACTTGGAAACGGGCGAATTGATGCCTGAGCCTTCACCAGCTGAAAAAATCAATATTGCAAAAGTTCATTTACAACGATTAGTGGATTTAAAAGGCGAAAAAATTGCGGTCCGTGAGTTTCGCCAACATGCTTCTTACTATCTAAAAGGAATCTCGCGAGCAGCCAAAGTGAAAGTTGCGATTAACCAAGTTGAAACACAACAAGCAGTTGTCGATTTACTGGATGCCTTTGTAGAGAAAATTTCCAAAGTTGCTGTAACTACTATAGAAGAATAAAAAATTCAAGCCGAAAGTAAAATTCGGCTTGCTTTTTTTCGAATTACTGTGGCATTATTAGGATAGGTTAAAATCAAGAATGGAGGAACAACAGTGGCAGAAGAACAACAAGCGCATTTAGAGGATTTAAATGATCAAATGCTCGTGCGCCGCGAAAAAATGGAAGCTTTACGTGAAGAAGGGATTGATCCTTTCGGTAAACGTTTCGATCGCACTCATAATTCAGCAGAACTTCATGAACAATATGATAATCATACAAAAGAAGAACTTAGTGAAATGAATACAGAAGTCAGCGTTGCTGGACGTATGATGACAAAACGTGGTAAAGGAAAAGCTGGTTTCGCCCATTTGCAAGACCGTGAAGGCCAAATTCAAATTTATGTTCGGAAGGACCAAGTTGGAGACGAAGCCTATGAACTATTTAAACATGCTGACTTAGGCGACTTCTTTGGTGTGACAGGTCAAGTAATGAAAACCAATACGGGGGAAGTTACTGTTAAAGCTCAAACAATTACGTTATTAACTAAAGCTTTGCGTCCATTGCCAGATAAATACCATGGATTAACGAATGTGGAACAACGCTATCGTCAACGCTATTTGGATTTAATCAGTAACAAAGAAAGCTTTGATCGCTTCATGAAACGCAGTCAAATTATTAGCGAAATCCGTCGTTATCTAGATGGCAATGGCTATGTCGAAGTAGAAACGCCTGTCTTGCATAACGAAGCAGGAGGAGCTGCTGCTCGTCCATTTATCACACACCATAATGCATTAGATATGGACTTATACTTACGCATTGCCCTAGAGTTACATTTAAAACGTTTAATTGTCGGTGGCATGGAAAAAGTCTATGAAATTGGTCGTGTCTTCCGTAATGAAGGAATCGATACCACTCATAACCCAGAATTTACAATGCTAGAAGCTTACACCGCTTATACTGATTATCAAGATGTGATGGATTTAACAGAGGGAATTATCCGTAATGCTGCGGAAAAAGTCTTAGGAACTACTGATATCACGTACGATGGTCAAGCGGTTGATTTAGGCAGTCCTTTCAAACGTCTACACATGGTAGATGCGGTCAAAGAACAAACGGGCGTAGATTTTTGGCAAGAGATGACGATAGAAGAAGCCCGTGCGTTGGCTAAAGAACATAATGTTGAAATTACAGATGCCATGACAGTCGGTCATATCATTAATGAATTTTTCGAAACATTTGTAGAAGATACATTGCAACAACCAACATTTATTTATGGTCACCCAGTCGCTGTTTCACCATTAGCGAAGAAAAATCCAGAAGATGGTCGTTTCACTGACCGCTTTGAACTATTTATTATCGGAAAAGAGTTTGCTAATGCATTTACAGAATTAAATGATCCGATTGACCAACGTGAACGTTTTGAAGAACAAGAAAAAGAACGGGAACAAGGAAATGATGAAGCACACGGAGTAGATGAAGATTTCATCGAAGCCTTAGAATATGGCTTACCACCAACCGGAGGATTAGGTATTGGGATTGATCGACTAGTTATGTTATTAACCGATGCACAATCAATTCGTGATGTATTATTATTCCCAACAATGAGATAAAAAAAGATGCCTTAAGGGCATCTTTTTTTGTATTCGCAAAAAATTAAATAAAAAAGAATAGAAAAACAATTGAAACCAATTCTTTTTTTCTAAAAAAATCGAAGATGAGTAATAAAAAGAATGGGTAATATGATAAAAAAACGAACTTTATCTAATCGGATAAGAAAGAATAATCGGTATTGAAAAAAAGTTTAAAAAAAGTGAAAATAATGATTGACCAATGCTTGAAATCTTGGTATATTATTACATGTCGCAAGGCGAGTCACACAGCTGAGCGATTCAGAAATCAATAATTAAATAACAATTCTTGATTTCAAATCTCTCGAAAAAAGTTTGAAAAAACAACAAAAAAGTTGTTGACAAATAACAAGCGAGATGATAAGATATAGAAGTTGTCACAACAGACAACAACAACCGAGCAAAACAACTTAAAAAAACTTTTTTTAAAAAGTTCTTGACATTCAAACGAAAGTTTGTTATGATATAAAAGTTGCTGCGAGGTAACGTAGACCTTTGAAAACTGAACAAAGAATAGACGAACCAAATGTGTAGGGCGTCTTGATTCAATTCAAGACAACAAACATTTTTAACAAGCAAGCAATATGCTAGCAAACAAATTGAGCTTAACAATCGCAAGATTGTTCTAACTTTTATTATGAGAGTTTGATCCTGGCTCAGGACGAACGCTGGCGGCGTGCCTAATACATGCAAGTCGAACGCTTCTTTCCTCCCGAGTGCTTGCACTCAATTGGAAAGAGGAGTGGCGGACGGGTGAGTAACACGTGGGTAACCTACCCATCAGAGGGGGATAACACTTGGAAACAGGTGCTAATACCGCATAACAGTTTATGCCGCATGGCATAAGAGTGAAAGGCGCTTTCGGGTGTCGCTGATGGATGGACCCGCGGTGCATTAGCTAGTTGGTGAGGTAACGGCTCACCAAGGCCACGATGCATAGCCGACCTGAGAGGGTGATCGGCCACACTGGGACTGAGACACGGCCCAGACTCCTACGGGAGGCAGCAGTAGGGAATCTTCGGCAATGGACGAAAGTCTGACCGAGCAACGCCGCGTGAGTGAAGAAGGTTTTCGGATCGTAAAACTCTGTTGTTAGAGAAGAACAAGGACGTTAGTAACTGAACGTCCCCTGACGGTATCTAACCAGAAAGCCACGGCTAACTACGTGCCAGCAGCCGCGGTAATACGTAGGTGGCAAGCGTTGTCCGGATTTATTGGGCGTAAAGCGAGCGCAGGCGGTTTCTTAAGTCTGATGTGAAAGCCCCCGGCTCAACCGGGGAGGGTCATTGGAAACTGGGAGACTTGAGTGCAGAAGAGGAGAGTGGAATTCCATGTGTAGCGGTGAAATGCGTAGATATATGGAGGAACACCAGTGGCGAAGGCGGCTCTCTGGTCTGTAACTGACGCTGAGGCTCGAAAGCGTGGGGAGCAAACAGGATTAGATACCCTGGTAGTCCACGCCGTAAACGATGAGTGCTAAGTGTTGGAGGGTTTCCGCCCTTCAGTGCTGCAGCAAACGCATTAAGCACTCCGCCTGGGGAGTACGACCGCAAGGTTGAAACTCAAAGGAATTGACGGGGGCCCGCACAAGCGGTGGAGCATGTGGTTTAATTCGAAGCAACGCGAAGAACCTTACCAGGTCTTGACATCCTTTGACCACTCTAGAGATAGAGCTTTCCCTTCGGGGACAAAGTGACAGGTGGTGCATGGTTGTCGTCAGCTCGTGTCGTGAGATGTTGGGTTAAGTCCCGCAACGAGCGCAACCCTTATTGTTAGTTGCCATCATTTAGTTGGGCACTCTAGCGAGACTGCCGGTGACAAACCGGAGGAAGGTGGGGATGACGTCAAATCATCATGCCCCTTATGACCTGGGCTACACACGTGCTACAATGGGAAGTACAACGAGTCGCTAGACCGCGAGGTCATGCAAATCTCTTAAAGCTTCTCTCAGTTCGGATTGCAGGCTGCAACTCGCCTGCATGAAGCCGGAATCGCTAGTAATCGCGGATCAGCACGCCGCGGTGAATACGTTCCCGGGCCTTGTACACACCGCCCGTCACACCACGAGAGTTTGTAACACCCGAAGTCGGTGAGGTAACCTTTTTGGAGCCAGCCGCCTAAGGTGGGATAGATGATTGGGGTGAAGTCGTAACAAGGTAGCCGTATCGGAAGGTGCGGCTGGATCACCTCCTTTCTAAGGAATATTACGGAAATACACATTTCGTCTTTACTTTGTTCAGTTTTGAGAGGTCTACTCTCAATCAAATAAGTTCGGGGCCTTAGCTCAGCTGGGAGAGCGCCTGCTTTGCACGCAGGAGGTCAGCGGTTCGATCCCGCTAGGCTCCATTGATAGCTTTTGCTATCAGATTCGTTCATTGAAAACTGGATATTGAAGTAAAAAGAATCAAAACAAACCGAGAACACCGCGTTGAATGAGTTTTTTAATAAGTTCAATTGCTTATTTATTGATTAACCTTCTATCGCTAGAAGAAGTGATCAAGACCCAACCGTAAGGTTGATAAGGTTAAGTGAATAAGGGCGCACGGTGGATGCCTTGGCACTAGGAGCCGATGAAGGACGGGACTAACACCGATATGCTTTGGGGAGCTGTAAGTAAGCTATGATCCAGAGATTTCCGAATGGGGGAACCCAATATCTTTTATAGGATATTACTTTTCAGTGAATACATAGCTGATTAGA
>NZ_CP172927.1:212500-957500 GCF_050539875.1 Enterococcus sp. DIV0561
CCGGGATGGACTTACCGCTGGTGTACCAGTTGTTCTGCCAAGGGCATTGCTGGGTAGCTATGTAGGGAAGGGATAAACGCTGAAAGCATCTAAGTGTGAAGCCCACCTCAAGATGAGATTTCCCATTTCTTTAAGAAAGTAAGACCCCTGAGAGATGATCAGGTAGATAGGTTGGAAGTGGAAGGCTAGTGATAGTTGGAGCGGACCAATACTAATCGGTCGAGGACTTAACCAAAGAATGGATAAGTAAAAGCAACTTGGTTATTTTGATTCAAACTTCAATCCAGTTTTGAGTGAATGAAGATTCAACTCAATAAGAAACAACACCCAGTGTGGTGGCGATAGCGAGAAGGATACACCTGTTCCCATGCCGAACACAGAAGTTAAGCTTCTTAGCGCCGATTGTAGTGAAGGGTTTCCCTTTGTGAGAGTAGGACGTCGCCACGCGAATTGTTGTTTTTGGAGGTTTAGCTCAGCTGGGAGAGCACCTGCCTTACAAGCAGGGGGTCAGCGGTTCGATCCCGTTAACCTCCATTTTTTGAGCCGTTAGCTCAGTTGGTAGAGCATCTGACTTTTAATCAGAGGGTCACAGGTTCGAGCCCTGTACGGCTCATATTCATATTTCATTTGCGGGTGTGGCGGAATTGGCAGACGCACTAGATTTAGGATCTAGCGCCGCAAGGCGTGGGGGTTCAAGTCCCTTCACCCGCATATTTAGCCGGCTTAGCTCAGTTGGTAGAGCATCTGATTTGTAATCAGAGGGTCGAGGGTTCAAGTCCTTTAGCCGGCACCATTTTGCGGAAATAGCTCAGTGGTAGAGCACCACCTTGCCAAGGTGGGGGTCGCGGGTTCGAACCCCGTTTTCCGCTTAGCCAATTCATTACGCCGGGGTGGCGGAACTGGCAGACGCACAGGACTTAAAATCCTGCGGTGAGTGATCACCGTACCGGTTCGATTCCGGTCCTCGGCATTGTTTTATATTTAGCACCCATAGCTCAACTGGATAGAGTGTTTGACTACGAATCAAAAGGTTAGGGGTTCGACTCCCTTTGGGTGCATTAGTTATATACGGGAAGTAGCTCAGCTTGGTAGAGCACTTGGTTTGGGACCAAGGGGTCGCAGGTTCGAATCCTGTCTTCCCGATAATAATTTTCATGGGGCCTTAGCTCAGCTGGGAGAGCGCCTGCTTTGCACGCAGGAGGTCAGCGGTTCGATCCCGCTAGGCTCCATTCTTATTTAATATAAGAGTTTCGCGGTGTAGCTCAGCTGGCTAGAGCGTCCGGTTCATACCCGGGAGGTCGGGGGTTCGATCCCCTCCGCCGCGATTATACATTTGGAAGAGCCTGGACCTTTAGCTCAGTTGGTTAGAGCAGACGGCTCATAACCGTCCGGTCGTAGGTTCGAGTCCTACAAGGTCCATTGTGACGTTGTTTATAGTTTTATTTTTATCATGGAGGATTACCCAAGTCCGGCTGAAGGGAACGGTCTTGAAAACCGTCAGGCGGGTAAAACCGTGCAAGGGTTCGAATCCCTTATCCTCCTTTATTAGGAATCAATTTTCCTTAGTCTAATTATCGCGGGGTGGAGCAGTCAGGTAGCTCGTCGGGCTCATAACCCGAAGGTCGTAGGTTCAAATCCTGCCCCCGCAATTGCTTTTGATTTCAAAAGCACATAAAAAGAAAAGTATGGTTTGGTAGTTCAGCTGGTTAGAATGCCTGCCTGTCACGCAGGAGGTCGCGGGTTCGAGTCCCGTCCAGACCGCCATGCGGGTGTAGTTTAGTGGTAAAACCACAGCCTTCCAAGCTGTTGTCGCGAGTTCGATTCTCGTCACCCGCTTTTCTTTTTGGGCCTATAGCTCAGCTGGTTAGAGCGCACGCCTGATAAGCGTGAGGTCGATGGTTCGAGTCCATTTAGGCCCATAATTTTATAAAATGGCCCGTTGGTCAAGCGGTTAAGACACCGCCCTTTCACGGCGGTAACACGGGTTCGAGTCCCGTACGGGTCATAGTTTTGTTACGGAGGATTACCCAAGTCCGGCTGAAGGGAACGGTCTTGAAAACCGTCAGGCGGGTAAAACCGTGCAAGGGTTCGAATCCCTTATCCTCCTTTCTTAGGAATCAATTTTCCTTGGTCTAATTATCGCGGGGTGGAGCAGTCAGGTAGCTCGTCGGGCTCATAACCCGAAGGTCGTAGGTTCAAATCCTGCCCCCGCAATTGCTTTTATTTTTTAAAGCATACATTTGCATAAAGCAAAAACGAATTGGTTTGGTAGTTCAGCTGGTTAGAATGCCTGCCTGTCACGCAGGAGGTCGCGGGTTCGAGTCCCGTCCAGACCGTTTTTGGCTCGGTAGCTCAGTTGGTAGAGCAATGGATTGAAGCTCCATGTGTCGGCAGTTCGATTCTGTCCCGCGCCATCCAAGAAAAATTTGCGGGTGTAGTTTAGTGGTAAAACCACAGCCTTCCAAGCTGTTGTCGCGAGTTCGATTCTCGTCACCCGCTTTTTTCTTATTTGGGGCCTATAGCTCAGCTGGTTAGAGCGCACGCCTGATAAGCGTGAGGTCGATGGTTCGAGTCCATTTAGGCCCATTTATTTCTTGGGGAAGTACTCAAGTGGCTGAAGAGGCGCCCCTGCTAAGGGTGTAGGTCGGGAAACCGGCGCGAGGGTTCAAATCCCTCCTTCTCCGTTTTTTCTTTTTAATGGCCCGTTGGTCAAGCGGTTAAGACACCGCCCTTTCACGGCGGTAACACGGGTTCGAGTCCCGTACGGGTCATAGTGAAGCATACAAACAATGTTTGTATGCTTTTTTTATTTTTATTACAAAAAAATGTCGTTGAAAGCGTTGACATTTGTTGTAAATATGTTATTCTTTGGATGTAGGGATAAGTAAATAGATGGATAGTGATTGTTTAAAGACAAGCTAAACCTAATTTTTTCATGAAGCGACAGATGTGTCGTTCTTTTTGAAGAAATTGGGTTTTTCTTTTTTCAACGAAACACAAAGGAGGTGGGGCATTGATTATTCACAAAATTTTGAACAATAATGTGGTTATTACATTAGATGATGATAAACGAGAGCAAATTGTTATGGGCAAAGGAATTGCTTTTAAGAAACGCATTGGGGATTGGGTTCCTGATGAAAGTATCGATCAAGTTTTTTATTTAGCCAATCAAGAAACATCACTTAAGTTTCAAGAATTGTTAGGAAATATTCCTTTAGAGATGATGAAACTCTCGGATGACATTATTGTTTATGCAAAATCAACGTTGAAAAAGAGTTTGAATGATACCATTTATATTTCTCTGACGGATCATTTGTACACAGCTTTAGAAAGAAAAAAACAAGGAATTGCAATTAAGAATTTATTATTATGGGATATTAAACGTTTTTTTCCTGAAGAGTACGAAGTAGGAGTAAATGCTTTAAAAATGGTACAAAAGCGCGTAGGAATGGAATTGTCAACGGATGAGGCAGGTTTTATCGCATTGCACTTGGTGAATGCGGAGATGGAGGAAGAAGTCGGTAATATTTACGAATTGACAAAGTTGATGCAAGAGATTACAAATATCGTCAAATACTATTTTAAGGTAAGTTTTGATGAAGACTCTGTTTACTTTTATCGATTTAGCACACATTTAAAATTTTTCTGTTATCGCTTATTACACCAACGTGAAGTTGTCGAAAATGATGATGAAGAACTGTATGCGGTAATTAAAAAGAAATATCTCAACGCCTATCGTTGCGTGGAAAAGATCAGCTTGTATTTAAATGAGAACTATGACTATCAAGTTTCAAATGAAGAACGCTTGTACCTAACGATTCACATTGCACGAATTGTACAAACAACGTAACATTAAACGCACCACTTTGGATAGTGACATTCAGTTGGCTAAACCTTCAAATGAAAATAAATTTTTGGAGGAAAAAAAGATGGGAAAATATCATGAACTAGCAGAAAAAATTGTAAAAAATGTCGGTGGGCAAGAGAATATTAATAGTTTGACACATTGTATCACACGTCTTCGCTTCAAATTAAAAGATGAGAGTCAAGCGAATGATGATGTCTTAAAAAATATGGAAGGTGTGGTAACTGTTATGAAAAGCGGTGGACAATACCAAGTCGTTATTGGAAATCATGTCCCAGCCGTTTATGAAGAAGTAGTTAGTATTGCAGGCTTGTCAGGAGAACGTGAAGAAGAAGCTTCTAGTGGGAATTTATTTGATCGCTTAATAGATATTTTAAGTGGTTGTTTCCAACCCTTTTTAGGGGCGTTAGCAGCGGCTGGGATGGTCAAAGGGTTAAATGCCTTATTGGTTTTCTTAAAGCTCTATACGGCTACGTCAGGGACTTATACCATGTTAAATGGGATTGGCGATGCAATTTTCTACTTTATGCCAGTTATTTTAGGTTATACAGCAGCTAAAAAATTCCGGTTGCATCCAATGGTAGGGATCGTGATTGGCGCAGCTTTATGTTACCCAACGATTCAAGGAAGTGCATTACAAACGGCCTTTGAAACAACAGCGGGTGCCGGAGCCGCAGCACCGTATAATTTATTCGGCTTACCTGCCTATAATACATTTATGGGGATTCCTTGGGTCGGTGCGAACTATACAAGTAGTGTCGTACCAATCATCTTCATTATTGCTTTTGCGGCACAAGTTCAAAAAGTGTTTAAACGTATTATTCCAGAAGTTGTTCAAACGTTCTTAGTACCGTTTTTTGTCTTGTTGATTGCCTTACCAATTGGTTTCTTAGTAATTGGGCCAATCGTTAGCATGCTAACGGATTTATTAAGCGCTGGCTTTACAGCATTAATGAGTTTCTCACCAGCTTTGTATGGTTTGATTCTTGGTTTCTTCTGGCAAGTCTTAGTTATTTTTGGTTTACATTGGAGCGTTGTGCCATTAGCTATTATGCAAGTGACACAAGAAGGTTCAAGCCAAGTATTAACGGGATCATTTGCAGCTAGTTTTGCGCAAACAGCGGTTGTTTTAGCGATGTTCTTCAAATTGAAAGATAAAAAGTTAAAAGCTTTGTGTCCGCCAGCAATTATCTCTGGTATTTTTGGTGTAACAGAGCCAGCGATTTATGGAATCACTTTACCGAAAAAATGGCCATTTATTTATTCAATGATTGGTGGCGCTGTCGGTGGTTTATATTTGATGATCAACAATGTGACAGCTTATACAATGGGTGGTTTAGGAATTTTCGGTGTGCTAAACTTTATCAATGGTGATGATGCAAGTGGGATGATTCAGTCCTTTATTGCAATTGCCATTGCAGCGGTCGTTGGTTTTGGTCTAACATTCTTCTTCTGGAAAGACAATACAGTTGAGGAAGAAGAAGTGATTATTGATAAAACAACGATTAAAAAAGAAAATATTACAAGTCCAGTCAAAGGACGAGTGTTATCTTTAAAAAATGCAGAGGATCCTGCTTTTGCAAATGGAGCTTTAGGAAATGGGGTCGTGATTGAACCAACGGAAGGTAAAGTGGTTGCACCCTTTGATGGAACGATTGTCACACTATTCCCAACAAAACATGCATTAGGTTTGATTTCAGATAACGGCACAGAATTATTGATTCATATTGGGATTGATACAGTTCAATTAGAAGGTGAAGGCTTTGAAGCTTTTGTAAAACAAGGTGACCGCGTGAAAAAAGGTCAAACATTAGTAACCTTTGATTTAGAAGGAATTAAAAAAGCTGGGTTTAGTACACAAATCCCAATCGTTGTGACGAATACAGCGGATTATTTAGATATTTTGGAAGTCGGCAGTAATGAAGTTTCAACAAGCGATGATTTGCTGACCGCTTTAATATAAAAAGATGTGGAGGAAGAGAATTTATGGCATTTAGAAAAGACTTTTTATGGGGTGGCGCAACAGCAGCCAATCAATGTGAAGGTGGCTATAACGAAGGTGGACGCGGTCTGGCAAACGTCGATTTAGCGCCAACTGGTCCAGATCGTTTTCCAGTAATCACTGGTGAAAAGAAAATGTTTAACTTTGATGAGGAACATTTCTATCCTGCACAAGAGGCGATTGATATGTATCATCGCTATAAAGAAGATATCGCCTTGTTTGGTGAAATGGGTTTTAAAACATACCGTTTATCCATTGCTTGGAGTCGAATTTTTCCAATGGGAGATGAAACAGAGCCGAATGAGGAAGGCTTGAAGTTCTATGAAGACTTATTCAAAGAATGTCATAAATATGGGATTGAGCCACTAGTAACGATTACACACTTTGACTGCCCAATGCACTTAGTGGAAGAATATGGCGCTTGGCGTAGTCGTAAGTTAGTAGGTTTCTATGAAAATCTTTGCCGTGTAATTTTCAACCGATATAAAGGATTAGTCAAGTATTGGTTAACATTTAACGAAATTAATATGATTTTACATGCACCATTTATGGGAGCAGGTCTATACTTTGAAGAAGGCGAAAACAAAGAACAAGTGAAATACCAAGCGGCCCATCATGAACTACTAGCAAGTGCAATTGCGACAAAAATTGCTCATGAGGTAGATCCTGAAAACCAAGTAGGTTGTATGTTAGCGGCTGGTTCCAACTACGCTTATACTTGCAAACCAGAAGATGTTTTCGCTGCTCGACAAGCAGATCGTGAAAATTATTTCTTTATTGATGTCCAATCACGCGGGGAATACCCTGCGTATGCTTTAAAAGAAATGGCACGTAAAGGTATTCAAATTGAAATGGAAGAAGGCGACGAAGAACTTTTAAAAGAACATACGGTGGACTTCATTTCGTTCTCTTATTATTCTTCTCGTGTCACATCAACAGATCCAGAAATTAATGAGCAAACAGCTGGTAACATCTTTGCCTCTGTGAAAAATCCTTATTTAAAAGCCAGTGAATGGGGTTGGCAAATTGATCCACTTGGTTTGAGAATTACGATGAATGACTTATATGATCGTTATCAAAAACCACTATTCATTGTTGAAAATGGCTTAGGAGCGGTAGACACACCAGACGAAAATGGTTATGTAGTCGATGATTATCGTATCGATTATTTGGCGGCGCATATTCAAGCGATGAAAGATGCCGTTGAACAAGATGGTGTCGACTTGTTAGGCTATACGACTTGGGGCTGTATTGATTTAGTATCAGCTGGAACTGGTGAAATGAAAAAACGCTATGGCTTTATCTATGTGGATCGCGATAACGAAGGAAATGGTACGTTAAAACGAAGCAAGAAGAAATCGTTTGATTGGTACAAAAAAGTAATCGCAACAAATGGTGAAGATTTAAGTAATTAATAAAATTAGCAACTATTAAAGGGCGTTTGACGTTGGTAGAAAAAACAAGGACTCTTCTGCCAGCGTCAATTCCCTTGATGGTTTCTTTGTTATGCCTAAAAACAGAGGGAAAGAGGGATTTTATGGGATTTCCAGAAAATTTTTTATGGGGCGGCGCAACAGCTGCTAACCAATATGAAGGTGGCTATCTTTCAGGAGGCAAAGGTCTGAGTACATTAGATGCAATTACTGGTGGTAGTCAAACAGAACCGCGACGGATTACGTATTTAACTAAAGAGGGCCAAAAAGCTTCGTGTACGCGCGATCAAGCATTGCCCGAAGGAGCGATTGGCTATATCGATGAAGAGTTATACTATCCTAGCCATGTAGCGACGGACTTTTACCATCATTACGAAGAAGATATCGCCTTATTTGCAGAAATGGGTTTCAAATGTTTTCGGCTGTCTATCGCCTGGAGCCGGATTTGCCCAAATGGAACAAAAGAGATTAATGAAGAAGGCTTAGCCTTTTATGATAAAGTTTTTGATACTTTGCTGCGCCATGGAATTGAGCCTGTTGTGACGATTAACCATTTTGATATTCCGATGTATTTGGCCGATGAATATGATGGTTGGAAAAATCGTGAAGTGATTGATTTCTTTGTTTTCTTTTGCGAAACCATTTTTACACGTTATCAGAATAAAGTGAAGTATTGGATGACTTTTAATGAAATTAATTTTTTAAGAAGTTGGACGCAAATTGGGATTCACAATAATGATAAACAAAGTAAATATCAAGCGGCACATCATCTATTTGTAGCAAGTGCGAAAGCAGTTGAATTAGGACATTCCATCAATCCAGATTTCCAGATTGGTATGATGGTGGCTTATATCCCAAGTTATCCTTTGTCCTGCAAACCTGAGGACGTGATGGCAGCTGTTCAATTTAACCGAGAGCAAGAATTTTATATGGATGTCCAGGCTAAGGGATATTATCCAGCGCATAAGCTCAAAGAATTTGAGCGTGAAGGAATGACAATTCAAATGGAGTCAGAGGATTTAGCGATTATTCAAAAAGGAACAGTTGATTATATCGGGTTTAGTTATTATATGTCGACCGTTTCGACTGCTTATCCCGAAGAAGTAAAATATGTCGGAGGCAACCAAATGCCTGCGGTTAAAAATCCTTATTTGCAAGAATCTGAATGGGGCTGGGCTGTCGATCCTTTAGGATTAAGAATTTCATTGTGTCAGTTGTCAGATCGTTACAATATGCCATTGTTTGTGGTTGAAAACGGGTTTGGCGCGGTGGACACATTGCAAGAGGATGGCTCGATTGTCGACGATTACCGCATTGATTATTTTAAACAACATATTGAAGCCATGAGAACCGCAGTAGAAGAAGACGGGGTTAACTTAATTGGTTATACGCCATGGGGTTGTATTGACTTAGTTTCAGCAGGGACTGGCGAAATGAAAAAACGTTACGGCTTTATCTATGTAGACATGGATGACGAAGGTCAGGGAACCTTGAAACGAACTAAGAAAAAATCATTTAATTGGTACAAACAAGTTATCGCTAGTAATGGTGAAAACTTAACAACTGAGTAGAAAATGAGGGGAAATAAAAAATGAAAAAACGATTGACGATTGTGGGGATGCTTTTTCTGGCCATTTTAGTAATGGTTGGTTGTGGTAAAAATCAGCAAGCAACGACAAAAGAAAAAGAGACAAAACCTGAAGAACTAACTCTTTACATTGTGCGCCATGGAAAAACCATGTTAAATACGACGGACCGCGTACAAGGATGGTCAGATGCGGTCTTAACACCAGAAGGTGAAAAAGTTGTGACCGCAACTGGGATTGGTTTGAAAGATGTTGCCTTTCAAAATGCATATAGTAGTGATAGTGGCCGCGCCTTGCAAACTGCTCAACTTATTTTAGATCAAAATAAAGCAGGCAAAGACCTTGAAGTCGTGCGTGACCCAGATTTACGTGAATTTAATTTTGGTAGCTATGAAGGGGATTTAAACAAGACAATGTGGCAGGATATTGCTGATGATCAAGGTGTTTCCTTAGAAGAATTTATGAAAAACATGACCCCTGAATCTTTTGCCAACAGTGTAGCTAAACTGGATCAACAGCGCGAGGAAAGCAAGAATAACTGGCCTGCAGAAGACTATGCTACAATTACCAAACGTTTGAAAAAAGGCTTAGATAAAATTGTTGCCACAGAATCAGCCAATCCCGGAAATGGCAATGTTTTAGTGGTCTCTCATGGCTTGAGTATTTCAGCGTTGTTAGCAACTTTATTTGATGATTTTAAAGTCCCAGAAGGCGGTTTGAAGAATGCTAGTGTTACAACGATTCATTACAAAAATGGCGAGTATACTTTGGATAAAGTCAATGATGTCAGCTACTTAGAAGCAGGCAAAAAAGAATCAAAATAATCTAAGGCGTCGAGAAACAGTTTATTTAGGAGTTGGTGGAGCAAGAAAAGGGTTGCTCCACCAACTCCTATTGTTGTGTTCTTTTTTTATTAAAGGTAGAATCAGAAAGAAGAATTTTTTCATTGGGAGGAAATGAGATGAAAAATAGAACAAAATCACGCTTGAAAAAAATTGTCCTAGGACTTGGGCTTTTTTTAGTAATCTTAGTCATCGGCCTGACTATTTTTATTAAAAATAGTACGTATCAAGCGACCGATTCGGCCTTAAAAATAAGTCAAAGTGCCGCGCAAGAAAAAAACTATGATTATTACACAAACGGGCAAAAAAATGATACAGCACTGATTTTTTATCCAGGTGCATTGGTTGTGCCAGCTAGTTATAGTGAATGGGCGCAAGAAGTTGCTACGAAAGGTTATGATGTCTATGTTGTTCATTTTCCTTTGAATTTAGCGGTTCTTGCACCAAATGCTGCAGAACAAATTATAAAGGATCATCCACAACAAAACTTCGTTTTGGCTGGGCATTCCCTGGGTGGTGTGATGGCTAGTCGTTTTGTAGCGGAAAATGAGCAACGAATCAAAGGCATGATTTATTTAGCCAGCTATCCTGACGAAAAAGGTGCACTAAACAAGCAAAAACTGCCGGTTCTGTCAATAACAGCCACAAACGATGGTGTTTTAAATTGGACTAGCTACCAAAAAGCCAAACAGTTTTTGCCAAAAGATACGCAGTATGTATCTATCAAAGGTGGTAACCATGCAGGGTTTGGTAATTACGGTGTCCAAAAAGGAGACAACAAAGCGACAATTTCTAACGAGCAACAGCAAACAGAAATCAGTCAATTGATTGTAGCGTGGCTACAATCACGCCCCAATAAATAATCCGATGAGCCGAAATGTTATTTTTTCGGCTCATTTTTAATACGATAAACAGAGGGGGTTACGCCTGTTTCTTTTTTAAAAGTGGTGGCAAAATATGCTGCGGTTTGGAAGCCAACTTTTTTCGCGATTTGTTGAATCGTAAGGGGTGAATGGAGAAGCAATTCTTGGGCTTGCCTAATTCGGACACTTGTTAAATAAGCTAATGGGGTTTGTTTCGTCTGTTCCTTAAAGGTTCGCTGCAAATGAAAGGGACTACCGTGGCAGGCTTGCGCTAAATAGTCTAAACTTAAAGGTTCCGCTGAATGCCGATCAATAAATTGCTTAATTTGAGCAACCCATTCCTCGTTAGGAACGACTTGCCCGGTTGGTTGACATCTTTTACATGGACGAAAACCAAGTGTTAAAGCTTCCTGAGCCGTTTTGAAAATCAGAACGTGGTTCTTGTTGGGCACACGGGAAGGGCACGAAGGACGACAAAAAATTTTAGTTGTGGTCACACCATAAAAAAAATCACCATCAAATTGCGTATTATTTTTTTGAATGGCTTCCCAACGTTTCTGAGTAAGTCGATACGTTGTTTTCATTGTAAGCACACCTCCCGTTTTCTTCATTGTAAAAGAATCCCTAATAAAAACAAGTAAAAAGTGATAGGAGCGCAAGATTTTGAAAGCCAAAAGAATTATAATGAAGATAAGAAAACACGAGAAAGAAGTGTAGACATATGGTAAAAAAGATTTATTATGCGCAACAAGAATGGCAGAAAGATCACTATTATCTTGGTGTGACAGACGCTGGACTAGCTTTTGTAGGTTCAGCCAATCAATCGATAGAAGAGCTGAAAAACTGGTACCCTCAAGCACAATTAGAAGCTTCTGAAAAGAAAACTGCGCCTTATAAAGAAGCATTAATAAGTTATCTTAACCAACATTCGACAACGTTTGCTTGCCCCATAGACATCGAAGGAACGCCCTTTCAAAAAGAAGTTTGGCAGGCGTTGCAAGAAATCCCTTATGGTGAGACAATGACCTATCAAGAAATTTCAGAAAAAATTGGGCGTCCACGTGCGGTTCGAGCAGTTGGCACAGCGATTGGGAAAAATCCTTTATTAATGGTCATTCCTTGCCATCGAGTCATCGGCAGCAAGGGACAATTAACCGGTTACCGTGGTGGTTTAGCAATGAAACAAGCATTATTAACATTTGAACAGTCTTAAAAGGAGGCGGCGATGAACAACTATCAATGGTATACAGAACAATGGGGAAAACCTACAAGAGAGGATGATTTGCTGTTTTTATTGTTGACGGTGGGTGTTTTTCAAGTTGGTTTAAGTTGGAAAGCAGCAGCAGGGAAAAAAGTAGCATTCATGAAAAATTTTTGCCAAATGAAGCCGGAAAAAGTTGCCGCGCTGTTGCCTGACGAAGTCGATCGAATAGTAGCTGATCCAGATATGATTCGCAATCGGCGCAAAATTGAAGCAACCATTAAAAATGCGCAAGCAATTTTAAAAGTACAAGAAGAATTTGGCAGTTTTGCCAATTATCTATGGCAATTTGTAAAAAACGTCCCCGTTTTATCTATTTATGAAGAAGCATACCAAGTCCCGCGCACACAGCTTTTGTCAGATAACGTAGCAAAAGACTTAAAAAAAAGAGGATTTTCTTTTGTAGGTCCGATTGTCACCAATATGTTTCTGAAAGCTAGCGGGATTATCCAGGTGGAAATTTTAAATCCAGAATAAAGGAGTGTTAGGATGTTTGAAAATGAATCTCTTAGTTTTGAAGAACAAACAATTATTCAAGCAGCAGAGCGTTATGTTCAACAAGAATTAGCCAACGAAGCAAGTGGCCATGACTGGTGGCATATTTATCGGGTGACACAATTAGCAAAAACAATTGCAGAGAAAGAACAAGCAAATTTATTTTTATGTATATTAACAGCATTGTTACATGATATTGGCGATGAAAAATTTAACGAAAGTGAAGAGGCTGGCTTGCTAAAGGTGCAACAATGGTTGGAAGCGAATGACGTATCAACAGAGCAAACGAATCACATCCTTTCTATTATTGCTAATATGTCCTTTAAAGGAGGAAATACTGGGAAAACAGTCACTACATTAGAAGGAAAAGTGGTCCAGGATGCGGATCGATTAGATGCCATCGGTGCGATTGGAATTGCACGGGTGATGGCTTATTCGGGAAATAAAGGCCGTTTAATTCACGATCCTCACAAACAACCTCGTGAACAGTTAACCCAAGAAGAATACCGGAATGGGGAAGATACTGCTATTATGCATTTTTACGAGAAACTTTTAAAGTTAAAGGAACAAATGAATACAAATTATGGTCGCTTATTGGCGGAAAAGCGTCATCAATTTATGGAACTTTATCTGGAGGAATTTTATCAAGAGTGGGACGGACACCGATAAATGAGGGCCAACTAAAACAGTCAGTACATTTCTTTTTGAATTTTAAGAGAACTCTTTTTTACAAATACCTCAGAAGTGGTAAAATGATGGATGAATAAACGGGTGGTTTATCTTAGTTTTACGTTACATATAGGAGGTAATTATGGAGACAAAAAAATCGAGTGGCATGTTTGCAGTTATTGCCGCACTGATTGCGAATATTTTAGTAGCGATTAGTAAATTTGTTGGTTTTGCTTTAAGTGGTAGTACCGCTATGATGAATGAAAGTATCCACAGTGTCGTAGATTGTAGTAACCAGGTGTTATTACTTTTTGGGAATAAGCGCGCTTCTCGTGGACAAAGTGCATTACATCAATTTGGAGAAGGCCGTGCAAAATACTTTTTTAGTACAATTGTTGCAACGATGCTCTTTTTTGGTGGGGGTGCGTTAGGCGTAATGGAGGCTATTCAGAAGTTACTGCATCCCTCTCACGAAGTAGAAAATGTGGCTATTGTCATTGGTATTTTAATTTTTGGTTTGCTTGTGGAAGGTAGCTCGTTGCGTGTAGCGATGAAAGAAATCAAAGAATTGAATACAGAGAAGTTATCGCTCTTAAAATTTTTGCGAGAAAGTCGTCACAGTGAAATTTTAATTATTTTTACGGAAGACTTTTGTGCGGTTATTGGTTTGTGTTTAGCTTTGGTGGGGACCCTTTTAACGATGGTAACTGGGATTGCTGCATTTGATGCTATCAGTGGTTTACTGATTGGTTTACTATTAATGTGTGCAGCCATTTTCTTAGCGAAAGAATTTTATAGTTTGATTATAGGCGAAAGTGTGACCGCTACAGATTTAGCAAAAATTAAAACTGCATTTGATCGGGCGGATGTTGAAAAACTAATTGATGTAAAAACCGTTCATTTAGGCCCAACTGAAATTTTAGTAGCGGCAAAAATTGATGTGGTAGAACCAATGGAAGAAGATGCACCTGATGTTGTGAATGCGATTGAACGAGACATTCGCAGTAAAATGCCTGATAAAAAAATCTATATCTATATTGAAGTTGACGATTATGATGTGAATTACGTTCGTAAATAACAAATGAAAGAATAACTTTAAAAAACAATATGGGGGAAGAAACGATGCAAGAGGCAATTATAACAAGTACAGTAGATTTAACCAGTGGTGGTTGCAACGCCTGTGGTTTAGTGGAAGATACCGTCTACACATTAGCAATGAATGGAGTGGACATTCCGTTAGATGGCTTGACAGTTGCTCATCTAGTTTCTGCTGTTGTTGCCAGAAATGGATTTAAACAGGAGCTGCAAATGGATATGCTAGATGACGAATATATCCTTTATCGAAAAGAAGACACAGCAGTAACCTTTAAAGAAACGTACAATCATTTAAGCTACGATAACGGTTCTGAAAAAATCCAATCTAAAAATAAACTGGAAGATTTACCAAAACTTTTTGAACAAGTCAATCAAATCCTAACAACTGTTTTTGGAATTGAAACTGTCAATTTTATTATAGAATAAAGTACAAAATAGAACAGAAATTGGACAATCAATGAGTGAAAGAGATTGTCCAATCTCTGTTTTTTAATGTATAAATAGAAAATAAAGACAAAAAATGATTAAGTTAAGTGAACGCCTTTATCGACATAAATGATGTCACCGACCACACCACTAGCTAGTTCACTGACTAAAAAGGCACAAGTGTTTCCGACTTCTTCAATGGTTACACCTGTTTTATCTGGTGTCCGCTCATTAGAAATACTAATCAATTGATCGTAGTCTTTTACACCAGTCACAGCCAATGTTTTAATCGCTCCTGCGGAGATTCCATTGACACGAATTTTATCTGCAGCTAATTCAAAAGCTAAATATTTCACGGCAGTTTCTAAAGAAGCTTTAGCAATCCCCATCATATTGTAGTTAGGAATCGCACGTTCGGAACCTAAATACGTCAATGTGACAATTCCTGAACCAGGATTTAACAAAGGTTTCGCATAATGAGTGACTGCTAAAAGAGAGTAGCTACTAATATCTTGTGCTAATAGGAAACCATCACGAGTGATGTCACTAACGTTTCCAGACAATTCTTCTTTTTTGGCAAAAGCAATCGCATGGACTAGTCCATCGATTGTGCCCACTTCGTTTTTGATTGTTTCAAAGGCTGCTTGAATGGACGCATCAGAAGCAACATCGCACTCCACCAACAAATCATTTTCATCTGCTAATTTAACCACTTGCTTTTTCATGCGTTCGTTTTGATACGTATAAATAACATTGGCCCCTTGATCTTTTAATGCTTTTGCACAGCCCCAAGCAATACTTTTTTTGTTGGCAACACCCATTACGACGACATTCTTATTTTGTAAAAACATATAAAATCTCCTTTAATAAAAAATTTTTGTTGATAGAATAGGCTTTTCTTCATCAAAATGTAAAAGTTACATTTATTGAGTTGACGAATAAAATTTCAACTGGTATTATCTGTGTGAGAATGATAACAAAATCTTCTCAATTTTCTAATCTTGAAAAAAACAGACATTTTTCCTGATGTCTGAATTATTAACCAAAATACTTTGAAAGTCAAACTATTTTTCTTATTTTTTAAGAAAAAGTGCTGGAAACCGCATGAAATAATAGTTTGATAATCAAAATAAACTCGGAGGTACAGTATGAAAAGAGTGGTCATAACCGGCATGGGAGCCGTAACACCATTAGGCAATACCGTAAAAGAATTTTGGCATAATCTAGTGGATGGCAAGCTAGGAATTGGCAAAATCACTAAATTTGATTCTGAAGATACTGGGGTGGCTTTGGCTGGCGAAGTGAAAGAGTTTGACCCAAGTGCTGTTTTAGAACGCAAAGAGCAAAAAAGAATGGACTTATTTTCTCAATATGGCTTGGTGGCTGCTTTAGAAGCGTGGGAAATGAGTGGTTTAACAGAAGCAACGATTGACCCGACTCGTTTAGGTGTGATTGTCGGTAGTGGGATCGGCGGGATGACTACCTTACAAGACCAAGTACGGGTAATGGATAAAAAAGGCGCAAAACGCGTAACACCATTTTTCGTGCCTATGGTAATTGCTAATATGGCAGCGGGAAATATTTCGATTCGTCTAGGTGCAAAAGGACCTTCTCAAACTATCGTGACTGCTTGTGCTTCTGCGACGAATGCGATTGGTGAAGCTTTTCGCACGATTAAATATGGTTTAGCGGACATGATGGTAACTGGTGGCACAGAAGCCACAGTATGTGAAATTGGGATTGCCGGTTTTGCGGCATTGAATGCTTTAAATACAACAGAAGATGCGACTCGGGCTTCGATTCCTTTTGATAAAGAACGAAAAGGTTTTGTGATGGGTGAAGGCGCAGGAATGCTGGTTTTAGAAGAACTCGAGCATGCACAGAAACGTGGCGCAACTATCTACGGCGAAATTGTTGGATATGGCAGCAACTGTGATGCTAGCCACATGACCGCTCCTTTAAAAGACGGTAGTGGCGCGGCGGCTGCGATGGAAATGGCGATTGCGGAAGCAGGGATTACGCCGGAACAAATTGGGTATATCAATGCTCATGGTACGTCAACCCCAGCGAATGACGCTGCGGAAACAACGGCCATCAAACGTGTCTTTGGTGAGCGAGCATCGCAAATTCCAATTTCAAGTACAAAGAGTATGACTGGACATTTATTGGGCGCGGCTGGCGGTATCGAAGCGATCGCTTGTGTGCAAACATTGCAAGAAGGAAAAGCTCATCCGACAGTAGGCTACCAAGTAGCTGATCCAGATTGTGATTTAGATTATGTCACAGAAGGTGCACGTGACATTACAGCGGACTATACAATTAGTAATTCGTTTGGCTTTGGTGGCCATAATGGTGTAATTTGCTTGAAGAAATGGGAGGAAAACTAGTATGAAAAAAGTAATGACTGCAACAGAAATTATGGAAATGATTCCTAATCGCTATCCGATTTGTTATATTGATTATGTGGATGAAATTATTCCAAATGAAAAGATTATTGCAACAAAAAATGTGACAATTAACGAAGAATTTTTCCAAGGACATTTCCCTGGAAATCCAACAATGCCAGGCGTTTTGATTATTGAAGCATTGGCACAAGTAGGTTCGATTTTAATCTTAAAAATGGATCAATTTGAAGGTGAAACGGCCTATATTGGCGGTATTAACAAAGCCAAATTCCGTCAAAAAGTGGTCCCTGGTGATGTCTTGAAATTACATTTTGAAATCGTCAAATTACGTGACTTTGTCGGCATCGGCAAAGCGACTGCTTACGTGGAAGATAAAAAGGTCTGCGAATGTGAATTGACGTTTATTGTGGGACGATAAGAATCAATCAATTTTGGATACGTTAGTTTCCCTAAGAAAAGGAATAAGTCATATTGGCTTATTCCTTTTTAAATTTATATAAATAACACTAACGCAAAAAAACATGCTATAATCATGAAAAGCTTACGTGAAGGTGGTAAGCTTATGAGTAAAACAATTTACAGGAGGGTTTTTCTTTTGGATATTTCAGTAGAGTTTTCGGGACATAAATTGGCGAATGTGTTAATGAACGCATCAGGCATTCATTGTATGACAATTAAGGAAATGGATGAGTTAGCGGCTTCTCAAGCAGGTGCTTTTGTCGCTAAGACAGCAACACCTAATCCTCGTCAGGGCAATGAGGAGCCTCGGTATTTTGATACACCATTAGGAAGTATTAACTCAATGGGCTTGCCTAATTTAGGGATTGATTATTATTTAGATTATCAGATTGCACGTCAAAAGGAATTTCCTGAGGAGTTACGCTTTTTATCTGTATCTGGTATGAATTATGAGGAAAATATCGCTATTTTAAAAAAAGTGCAAGAAAGTGAATACACAGGAGTGACAGAATTTAATTTGTCTTGTCCCAATTTACCTGGTAAACCGCAAATTGCTTATGATTTTGAATTAACAGAAAAGCTTTTAACAGAAGTTTTTCAATTTTTTACTAAACCATTAGGTGTAAAATTACCCCCATTTTTTGATATTGCGCATTTTGACGCAATGGCTGAAATTTTAAATAAATTCCCTTTAGTATACGTGAATAGTATTAATAGCATCGGTAATGGTTTATATATTGACAGTGACAAGGAAGAAGTGGTCATTAAACCAAAAGGAGGTTTCGGTGGACTGGGCGGCGAATATGTCAAACCAACAGCGTTAGCCAATGTTCGTGCGTTTGCGCAACGTTTGAAACCAGAAATCAAAATTATTGGAACGGGCGGTATTACATGCGGAAAGGATGTTTTTGAGCATCTTTTATGTGGTGCGACATTAGTACAAGTTGGCACACAATTGCATCAAGAAGGTCCACAAGTTTTTGAGCGTCTAGCCAAAGAATTACAAGAAATCATGGCAGCAAAAGGTTATGAAAGTATTGAAGAATTTCGTGGGAAATTGAAAGAGATGTAACAAAAAACCGTCAAGAAAATTTCTTGACGGTTTTTTTGTTATTTCACAGCCTTAACATTTTCCATAAAGGCTTCCAAATATTCAGGTTGTGTTAATTGTTGGTTACAGGTGTCGCTATCATGGCAAATGTAATTGCCTTTTTTCGTGTAGGTTCCGTCACCGCCTGATTTGGTGGTAGCTAGGAACATAGACACATTCGTGATTGTTTGACAGATGGAGCAAACACCTTTAACAATGGTGGGTGAAAGGGTGCCGTGGACGCCGATTAATTTATTTTCTCGATAAGCTAAGATAAATTTTTTCTGAGTCCCAGCGTCGTTCCAACCGACATAGGTATTGTTCCGTAAATCCATGTTTTCCCACTCAGGAATCTTTAACTTTTTCACTTTGCGAAAGACTTTCGTGACTTGTGGTGTTGAAGGTTCTTTAAAGGGCAGCACGGTTTCTTTTAATTCATCTAAATATTTTTCAGCACGTGCGCGTGTTAAACGACGATCCATCACTTTGTCCAACAAAATCGTAACAGCAGGGTGTTCTTCTGGAAATAACCCATTGATTTTTTCGGCACATAGGGCCTGGACAGTTTTGACAGTCGTAGCATCGTTGACAGACGTATAGGTGTTTAGTAACACAGCGACTTGTTCTTTAATTATGTTAAATTGGTAAGGTTGAATAGTTGGGTTCATGATTTTAAATTCCTTTCAAATAGACCGAATACATACGCTGAAAGGCAATTTGTCTCACCAACGTATGTTTAGTGACAGACAACCTCATGTGTTTTTGATAAAGATAGCGTTTGACGTATCATATCATCACCCCCTTTAATGATTGATTTTTTCTATGTAAAAAGTGAAAATAATTGATGAAAGCTTGGTAATTCTAACGCAATTCAAGAAAAAAGGCAAGTTAAACTCGTTTTATTTCCCAATTCAATGTCTGGGGAGTGATAAACTTCTAAAAAAGATACGTGATTTCCTAGATTAATCCTAGGTTATTTGCTACAATAATGAAGAATTAACCAGAGAAAAGGAGAAATTACAATGATTGCAGCAAGCGATTTAAAAGCCGGTATGACTTTTGAGCAAGACGGCAAATTAATTAAAGTAATGGAAGCTAGCCACCACAAACCAGGTAAAGGTAACACGGTTATGCGTATGAAATTAAAAGATGTTCGTACGGGTTCAACAACAGATACAACAATGCGCCCAGATGAAAAAGTGAAAAAAGCGCACATCGATACAAAACCGGTTCAATATTTATACAGCCAAGATGATATGGCTATTTTCATGGATTTAGAAACATATGAACAATACGAAGTACCAACTGCTTTAATTGAAGAAGAACTAAAATATTTATTAGAAAATATGGAAGTAAAAATTCAATTTTATGGTGAAGAAGTCATTGGTTTAACTTTACCAACAACGGTAATTTTACGTGTTGCTGAAACACAACCTTCAATCAAAGGCGCAACAGTAACTGGTTCTGGTAAACCCGCTACAATGGAAACAGGATTAGTTGTTAACGTTCCAGATTTTGTTGAAGCAGACGAATTATTAGAAATCAATACTGCGGAAGGTACGTATTTAAAACGTGCTAAATAAGTAGCAGAAAAACAGAAGGCTAGCCTTCTGTTTTTTTTTGGTCTATTAATTCTTTTACCTATAAGAAAACCATTGGTGTGATAGGAAATAGCAATCGTTAGAATCGTTGACACTAGAAAATGGGAAATGGTATAGTTTGGTCAACACATGACGAAGGAGGAAATCAACCATGACGAAAAAACAAGCTAGCTTTTTTTTAGAAACGGAAAGCTGTTGTTGTATGGTGCAAAATAGTGCAGCATACTCTTTTGTGATGGGGAAAACCTCCGTTATTTCTGAAAAATTGCCTAACACGATTCCTCTCTGAATCTAGACAACCAGAAATAAACAAAAAAGGTGCTGATGCGATCAGCACCTTTTTGTTTTATGTACATGTATTAGAAGGAGGAATTCACTATGATTGTTCAGTCAATTTTAGACACAATCGGAGCAACACCATTATTTGAATTTACAAGTGAACAATATCCTATGCCAGAAGGCACTAAAATTTATGCGAAACTAGAATATTTGAATCCAGGTGGCAGTGTCAAAGATCGGCTTGGTGTGCATCTTCTCAAAGAAGCAATGAAAACGGGAAAGATAAATCAAGCCACAACAATTATTGAACCGACAGCGGGGAATACAGGGATTGGCCTGGCATTAGCTGCCAGTCAACTGGGCCTCAAGACAATCTTTGTTGTGCCAGAAAAATTTAGTCAGGAAAAACAACAGCTGATGCAAGCGTTAGGTGCTAAAATTGTCCCTTCGCAAACAGAGCAAGGGATTGTCGGAGCGATAACTAGTGCTCTAGACTTAGCCAAGGAAATTCCTAATAGTTACGTGCCGTTACAATTTGAAAATCCGGATAATCCTGCTGCTTACTACGAAGGATTAGGACCTGAAATTGTTCAAGACCTAGGCGGGAAGATTACTAGCTTTGTCGCAGGTTTAGGCAGTGGTGGAACATTTGCAGGTGTTGGCAGATATCTCAAAGAACAAAATAGTAAGACGCAATTATGGGGCGTGGAGCCAGAAGGTTCAATTTTAAATGGCGGACCTGCACACGGACATGAGATCGAAGGTATTGGCGTGGAGTTCGTGCCGCCTTTTCTTAAACAGATTCCTGTGGACGGCTTTTATACCATTTCAGACGAGGATGGTTTTTTCTGGGTCAAACAATTAGCCAAGAAAAGCGCTTTGCTGGTGGGAAGCTCCAGCGGCGCAGCGTTTGCGGCGGCATTAAGAGAGGCGCGCCGCTTACCAGCAGGTAGCACAATTGTAACTATTTTTCCTGACGGTAGTGACCGTTATTTATCAAAAAATATTTATTCTTAGGAGGAAAACTTTTATGAAATTCAATACCAAATTAATTCATGGCGGCATTAGTAAAGATACAACAACAGGTGCAGTGAGTGTTCCTATTTATCAAACGTCAACCTTTGAACAAAACGGCGTGGGCCAGCCAAAAGAATATGAATATTCTCGTTCAGGTAATCCCACACGTCACGCGTTAGAAACCTTAATTGCTGAGTTAGAAGGTGGGAGCCATGGCTTTGCGTTTAGCTCAGGCTTAGCGGGTATTCATGCAATCATTTCTATGTTTGGACCCGAAGATCATATTTTATTAGGTGACGATGTCTATGGGGGCAGTTTCCGTTTATTGGACAAAGTATTTGTAGCAAATGGGTTAAGCTATACGATTGTAAACGCCAGCGACTTAGCAACAATTGAAGCCGCAATTCAGCCAAATACAAAAGCCTTGTTTTTGGAAACACCAAGTAATCCACTGTTAAAAATTACAGATATTGAAGCGGCGGCTAAGCTTGCTAAAAAACATCAGTTGTTAACCATTGTCGATAATACGTTTGCAACGCCTTATTTTCAACGGCCGTTAGCGTTAGGTGCTGATATTGTGGTTCACAGCGGGACAAAATATTTAGGGGGCCATAGTGATGTAGTTTCTGGTTTAGTCGTAACGAATCATCCAGAAAGCGCAGAAAAGATTGCCTTTTTACAAAATGCGATTGGCGCTGTTTTAGGACCACATGATAGTTGGTTGGTCCAACGTAGTTTAAAAACATTAGGCGTCCGGATGGCAGCGCATGCCCAAAATGCTCAAAAAATCGCAGAATTTTTAGAAGCGCATCCAGCTGTAGCAACGGTGTATTATCCAGGACTAGCGAGTCATCCTGGTCACGAAATTGCGCAAAAACAGATGTCGGGGTTTAGTGGTATGATTTCTTTTGAATTAGCCAAGGATGAGCAAGTCGTTCCTTTCGTAGAAACGTTGGAAATTTTTACTTTAGCGGAAAGTTTAGGTGGCGTAGAAAGTTTAATTGAAGTACCTGCCATTATGACTCACGCATCTATTCCCAAGGAAAATCGTGAAGCCGTGGGAATTAAAGATGGACTCATTCGTTTATCTGTAGGAATTGAAGCAGTCGAAGACTTGTTGGCTGATTTAGAAAAGGGATTACAAGCATAAACAAAAGGCCCTCGTCTTTAGACGAAGGCCTTTTGTTTATAATTCTTCTCCATTCGTAGCAATCACTTGTTGATACCAAGCAAACGATTTTTTCTTTCGCCGTTCCAACGTTCCGTGACCATCGTTGTCCTTATCTACATAAATGAAGCCATACCGTTTCTTCATTTCGCCTGTACTAGCGCTCACTAAATCGATGAATCCCCAAGGTGTATAGCCCATCAAATCAATGCCGTCATACGCAACGGCTTCTTTCATCATCTCGATATGTTCACGTAAATAAGCGATTCGGTAAGTGTCGTTAATCGTTCCGTCTGGTTCTAGCTCATCAATAGCACCAAAGCCATTTTCAACAATAAAGAGTGGTAATTCATACCGATCATTGAAACAATTCATTGCATAGCGTAAGCCCATAGGATCGATTTGCCAACCCCAATCAGATGTTGCTACATAAGGATTTCGCACCAAGTCTTTTGCTTCATTGTAGTCAAAAGTAGGGGCCTTTTCTGCACCTTTCACAGCAAACGACATGTAATAGCTAAAGCCAATATAATCAACACAGCCATTAGCCAAATCAGTTAAATCTTCTTCTGTGACATCTAATGAAATGTTTTTTCGTTTCAAATAGCATTGAATTGCACTTGGATAATGACCGCGGACATGAACATCGGTAAACCAATAACGTTTTTTCATTGCGCTAACACTCATCATCATATCCTCAGGATTACAAGAATAAGGATAAATAGGCACCATCGCAATCATACAGCCAATTTGGAAGTCGGGATTGATAGCGTGGCCAATTTTCACTGCACGTGCGCTAGCGACTAGTTCATAATGAGCAGCCTGATACATAATTGCTTCGCGGTCTTCTCCTTCCTGGTAAGCAATACCAGAGTTAGTAAAAGGTGCAAAATCTTCTTCATAATTGGCTTGGTTGTTAATTTCGTTAAAGGTCATCCAATATTTGACTTTTTTCTGGTAACGAGTGAAACAGACTTCAGCAAATTTGACAAAAAAATCAATGATCTGGCGATTGCGAAATCCGCCATATTTTGTGACTAAATGATAAGGCATTTCAAAGTGAGACAGTGTCACGACTGGCTCAATGCCATTTTTCAAACACTCGTCAAAAAGTGCATCATAAAAACGAAGACCTTCTTCATTGGGCGTTTCTTCATCTCCGTTAGGAAAAATTCGTGTCCAAGCAATAGAGGTTCGGAAACAATTTAAACCAAGTTCTTTGAATAGTTGAATATCTTCTTGATAGCGATGGTAAAAATCAATCGCTTCATGGTTAGGATAGTGTTCATCCGGTAAAACGCCTGCGGTAATTTTACGAGGGACGCCATGTGCACCAGCAGTCATTACATCCGCCACGCTCACCCCTTTACCGCCTTGGTCCCAGCCTCCTTCTAATTGATGAGCAGCGACAGCGCCGCCCCAAAGAAAATCATTTTTCAAAATTGACATATCGTTTCAGTCCTTTGTTCAAATTTTTATACGTTTTGTGCTTCGACTTTTTCAAGGGTTTCTTCAGTAATCGGTTGATTGGTTTCTTCTGCGTAATTAAGTGCATCCATTTTTTTAGCAAACGGTAAATAGATAAAGAAACTCATCGTTAGTACCACTACTTGAAGCAACGCTGCTTGCCAACCACCAACTAAAAGTCCAGAAATGATTGGAGGAGTAGTCCAGGGAACTTGTACCGCAGTAAAGAGAGGAACCAGTCCTGTGTACAAGGCAAAATATGTCACAACAGAAGAAACAATCGGTGTGATAATGAATGGCACAGCCATGATTGGGTTCATCACGATAGGTGTAGCAAAGACAATTGGCTCGTTAATATTGAAAACAGCTGGCCCAATTGAAAGCCGACCTAATTGCTTAAACTGAGCTGATTTGGCAAAGAAAACCATGAACACGACTAACCCGATTGTCATGCCCGCACCAGTGACCGTTAAAAATTGATCTAAAAATTGTTGTGTAACAATATGGCCACCATTAGCCAGTGTTAAGTCTTTTCCAGATTTCAAAATTTCGGTGTTTTCTAAAGAGTTTGCTTGTAAAATAGGGCCCATGATACCGCCAACGATTGTTGACCCGTGAACACCGAAAAACCAAAAGAGCGGAATGACAAAACCTAATAGTAATGCGCCACCTAGTGAATCTGTGACTCCTTGAAGTGGTGATTGTAGCACTTCGTAAATAAAGTCAAAGAATGTCGTATTGAAGACTTTATCTAGAAGAATGAAAATTAGCATTGCACCAGTTACAATGACGCTGGCAGGAATTAACGCAGTAAAGGAATTGGCCACATTTTCTGGTACAGCTTCTGGTAATTTGATACGAATATCATGACGTAAAAACCAACTATATACAACGCCGACTAACAAACCAACAATAATAGCTGTAATCATCCCTTTGCCAGCTGTCCAATCTTTGTTGATGACATTGCCAACTACTGCGCCAGAAACCGCATCTTTGACTTCAGATGACATAAACAAAATGAAAACCACCATGGCAATCATACCCGCTGGGAGGCCTTCAAATCCCTCGCTTTTTACATACGAGTAGGCAATACCGATGACCGCAAATAACGACATAATCGCAAAAGATGCCCCATATGCTTGATTGAAATAAACAGCCAGACCGCTTGCGTTAACCCATTCAGAAATAGCTGTAACTGGGAAATTCGCTAATAGAAGAAATACGGAACCAACAATGGTAAAAGGCATCGTGTAAAGCATCCCGTTCCGTAAGGCAGTAATTGCTTTGGTATTGACGAATTTTAGTACTGGAGGTAATAATTTCTCGTTAATCCATTCGTTCATAAAAATCTCTCCTTTGAAGAATAATATAAATGCAAATGTATCCGTTTACATATTTACTATATAAGCTTATTTGAAGAAAAAATAGACTTTTGCCTGAATGAGAAACATGTACCAAGAAAAAAAACAAAAAAGCTCATGCTGTTTTAGACAGCATGAGCTTTTGTGAAAAACAACTAGGAAGGTGTTTCATCTAGTTCCTTTAAAAGTTGACTTGCTTGATGAGCTAGGAGTTCAATTAAAGCAATGACAGGGATTTGAGTGGTTGTATTGACTGATTTATCTGCAAATGGAGAACGTTCGTCGGGCATATAATAGGAGATGTTGTAGTCAGCCAAGCGGGCAATAGTTGAATGTTGATTGTTGGTAATGCTTAGCACTTTGGCGCCAGCTGTTTTAAAGTCGGTCATTTGTTTAATCATTTCATTGGTTTCCCCAGATACAGACAGAATCAAGGCTAATGTATTTTCAAATCCGCGCTTGGGGATAGGCGTAAAGGGGTCAGCAATACTGTAAGAATTGATATTTAAGTTGGCAAAATAACGACTGCCATAACTACCTAAAATTCCGCTAGTACCAATGCCAGTAAAGGCAACGTGACGTGCTTGAACAATCATTTGAATTGCTGGACGAAGCATTTCGTAATAGGTTTCTTGGTTTAATTTTTTCAAAAAAGCATCGACGTGAACTGTGGCATCATAAAAATTTTCAAACGTTTGTGTTTGTTTGGCTTCTTCTTTCACTGCATATTTTAATTCGGAAAAACCAGCATAGCCCATTTTGTTACAAAATCGTAGAATCGTTGAGGTGGAGACATGACAGGAAGTAGCCAGTTGGCGAATGGTCTGTTGAGGGATTTGGTGCAGGTGTTCCAATACATAATGGTAAACGAGCATTTCTAATTCATTCAAGGTCTGAACCTTCTCTAAATCAAACAAAGTAATCCTCCTTTATATAAAAACTGAATATGTTATTTTTTTGTGTAAATCAAATACACCAATTCTTATTTTTCTTGAAAAAAATGTAAAATAACTCAATAAAAAGTTTCTTATTTCCTATTTTACAAAAAGTAGCCCAATTATCCTAGTTTTTCTCTTTTTTCTTTTAAAAATAACAATGCGCACCCCTAGAGTTTTTTGTGAAAACAAGCTAAAATAGATAAGAAGAGAAAAGGAGGCGTTGATGTGGCACGGGAAGTAATTTTATTTATTGCAGCGAGTATTGATGGTTTCATTGCGGACAAAGCGGGCGGTGTTGCTTGGTTAGAAGAGAATATTCGTGGCGATGAAGAAGATCGTAGTTACGATGAAATGTATGAAAAAATAGACACTGTGGTAATGGGGCGGACTACTTATGATCAAGTGACACAAGAATTGTCCCCAGATGTGTATTTTTATGAAGACAAGCATTCTTATATCATTACCTCTCATCCAGAACCATCAACTGCTTCAAGAACTTTTACAAAGGAAGATCCCGTCACATTAATTCGTCGTATCAAAGAAGAAGACGGCGCGGGAATTTGGATTGTTGGAGGCCCGAAAGTGGTTCAACCGCTTTTGGCAGCTGATTTAATTGATACCTTCATTTTGACGACAATACCACTGTTTCTGGGTGAGGGCATTGCTCTATACGAGACAATGGATCAATCAATCCCAGTTCGTTTAAAACAGGTTTATCAAAAAAATGAGTTGGTTTATTCGATTTATCAACGTGAAAACAAAAATTAAAAAATAATTATTCGGTTGGGCAAGTTGCTTTCAAGGTTTTGAGTTTCTCATAGGGCGAGAGGAACAAAGCAACAGTTGTCTAGCCGTTTGTGTTGTTTTTGATTGACAAAGAAATGGTAGAGGAGAAAAAAAATGAAACATCAGATCAAAAGAAGGTTGTATATTTCACCTGTTCAAACAATTGTCTTAGGCTTTTTTCTATTAATTGTTGTAGGCACAATCTTATTAATGATGCCTTTTTCTGCACAAGCTGGACAAAAAACGCAATGGATTGATGCTTTTTTCGTGGCAACTTCCGCCGTCTGTGTTACAGGGCTTTCGCCTTTGAATACGGCGGAACATTGGAGTCCTATCGGGCAAGTTATTATTATGATTTTGATTGAATTAGGCGGCTTAGGCTTTTTAACCGTTGCCACGATTTTCTTTAGTTTGCTACGGAAAAAAGCGTCACTAAGTGTACGGATGTTGTATCAAGAAGCTTTAAATGTTAGTGAAGTTTCCGGAGTTTTTCGTTTAATGAAATATATTATGAAGTTTGCGGCCATTATTCAATTACTTGGAGCCTTCTTGTTGTCCTTTCAATTTGTGCCAACATTTGGGTGGAAAAAAGGGATGTTTTTTAGTCTCTTCCATGCCGTTTCGGCATTTTGTAATGCTGGCTTTGATTTGCTAGGGGATAGTATGGTTCCTTATCAAAATTCGCCTTATCTTTTACTAGTCATTAGCTTTTTAATTATAGCTGGTGGTTTAGGATTTATTGTGTGGCGCGATATTTTTGCAATGATTAAAGGTTATAAAAATAGAATTAAGCACCGTGTTAGTATTCATACACGTCTTGCTTTAACGGTGACCGCCACCTTTTTAGTCTTAGGGACCGTTATTTTTTACATTTCAGAATATCGCCATTTTCCAGCTGACATGTCTTTTTGGCAGCGTCTTGTCAACAGTTGGTTCTTGTCGGTTACACCAAGAACGGCTGGCTTTTATTCAGTTGATTATTTGAAAATGAGTAATCCAGGCCTGATTGTCACGATTTTGTGGATGTTTATTGGTGGCACTTCAGGATCAACCGCTGGCGGCTTGAAAACCACTACGTTTGGTGTGTTATTTTTACAATTTCGTGCGATTTTTAAAGGGAAACAGCGAGTGGAATTCCATGAACGCACAATTCCTGAGCGAGTAGTGCTCCAAGCGTTTACTTTGTTCTTCTTGGCAACTTTTTTATGTGTAACTGCTTCGGTTATTCTCTCGTTTACAGAAACATTACCTTTAAAAAACGGGATTGAGTATATCGTTTTTGAAGTGGTTTCTGCATTTGGAACGGTTGGTTTAACAATGGGGTTAACACCAGATTTAACTGTTTTTGGTAAACTGGTGATTATTTTTCTAATGTTCGTCGGTCGTGTGGGTGTGTACACGGTGTTATTGTCATTAATTAAGAAAGGCTTGGAAAGTCAGTCGAAAGTTCAATATCCAAAAGAATCAGTGATGATTGGTTAATAGAGAAAGAGGGAAATAGAATGGAATTTTTAGGTATTTTATGTTTGATTTTAATTACAACGACTTTAGCAGGTGTTGCTTGTAAAAGAGTAGGAATTCCTGCGGTAATTGGGCAATTGCTAGTAGGGATTGTTTTAGGTCCAGCGATGTTAAATATTGTGCATCAAGATGTGTTTGTGCATGACTTTTCAGAAATTGGTGTCATTATGTTGATGTTTATTGCTGGAATGGAATGTGAATTGGAATTATTGAAAAAATATGCGAAACCTAGTGTCATGGTTGCTATTTTGGGCATCGTTTTACCGGTTGGTTTTACTATGTTGATTGGTCAGCTGTTTGCTTTTTCTTGGAAAGAAGCTTTTTTCCTTGGGTTAGTTTTAGCAGCAACGTCGGTCAGCATTTCAGTAGAAGTATTAAGAGAGTTGAATGTTTTAAGTAGTAAAGAAGGTGCAACGATTCTTGGAGCTTCTGTCGTTGACGATATCGTGGTCGTGATTATTTTAAGCGTCGCTGTCGGCATGATTGGTGCAAGTACAGGCGGCAATACAGAAGTCAGCTTTATTGTTAAGTTAATTGAACAAGGCTTATTCTTTATTGGGATTTTCTTTTTGGTCCGCTTTATCGCTCCCTATTTACTACGTTTAAGTCAAAAAATGAACATTGGGTCGTCTGTTATTATCATGTCATTGATTATCTGTTTGGGCATGGCTTATTTGGCTGATTTAGTTGGTTTAAGTTCTGTCGTAGGTGCCTTTTTTGCAGGGATTGCTGTGGGACAAACGGATGCAAAAACAGAAATAGATTTCAATATTGAAGCTATTGGCTATGCCGTGTTTATTCCCGTCTTCTTTGCCAGCATTGGCTTATCAGTGACATTTAACACATTAGGAAAGGATTTACCTTTTATTTTGGTAATGACGATTATGGCGATTTTAACGAAATTACTGGGTGGCGCCTGGGGAGCAAAAATGGTTGGTTTCTCCAATACAAGTTCTTTAATGGTCGGTGCTGGGATGGTTTCGCGTGGGGAAATGGCATTAATCATTGCGCAAATTGGCTACCAATCTAAATTACTTTCAGAAGCGTATTATACGAGCATGATTGTGGTAATTATCTTAACGACCTTAGTTGCACCGTTCTTATTGAAATACTTTGTTAAAAAACAAGAATCTGCGTTGCAATAAAAAAAGATGAGCAGAAGTTGTTGACAAAAAAATAAAATAGCTATATGATGAGTTCAAGATAAATGACTACGTTTGTAGTCAATAACCTTGAACTCTTTTTTTATTGATGAAGGAGGAATTTAACGAGTATGGCAAAAGATAAATTAGCGACAATTACAGATGCAGAGTGGGAAGTCATGCGGGTTATTTGGACCCAAGGCAAGACCACGAGTCGTGAAGTGCATACACTTTTAAATGAGAAGAAAGAATGGAAATCAACGACCGTCAAGACGTTACTAAGTCGTTTAACAGATAAAGGGTTAGTTGGAACGGAGAAAGCAGGCAATAAATATATTTATTATCCGCTAGTAGAAGAACGTCGGAGCGTTGAAACGGTGGCAGACGAACTTTTAGCCAAGGTGTGCAGCCGTAAAGTTGGTTCCGTGGTAGAAACAATTTTAACAGAGAGTCAGTTGAGTTATGACGATTTGGATCGATTAGAGGAACTCTTGAAAGAGAAGCGCAAGACGGCGGTTGAATCCGTCCCTTGCAACTGTATTCCTGGTCAATGCCAATGTCATTTAATTTAAAAAGGAGTGAAAAAAATGGAAAGTAAAACGTTTGATATTGAAGGGATGAGCTGTGCTTCCTGTGCCCAAACGATTGAAAAGGCTACGGCGAAGTTACCTGGGATGGCAAAGGCAAGTGTCAATTTAGCTACGGAAAAATTAAGTGTCACGTATGATCAGACGGAAGTCACAGAAGAAGAAATTAAGGAAGCTGTGTCAGATGCTGGCTACAAGGCGATTAGCCCAGCCCAGCAACGAACGTTTGCGATTGAAGGAATGAGTTGTGCTTCCTGTGCCCAAACGATTGAAAAAGCTGTGAACCAATTATCTGGTGTTCAACAAGCGATTGTTAATTTAGCCACGGAAAAACTGGTGGTTAGTTATGACGACCATCAAGTAACGAGTGCTGAAATTATCAAAGCAGTTACGGATGCAGGTTATCAGGCGACAGAAGAAGTCGCTGCAGGTGCAACAGCGGACCAAGATCGTGAAAAGAAACAAAAACATATTGCTGAGATGTGGCAACGTTTTTGGATCTCAGCGGTGTTTACAGTGCCACTTCTTTATATTGCGATGGGACACATGGTAGGCTTACCATTGCCGGATTTGTTGAATCCAATGACACATGCGACGACCTTTGCAATGGTTCAATTGATTTTGACGTTACCCGTCCTATATGTCGGCAGAGAATTTTTCACAGTTGGTTTTAAAGCGTTATTTAAAGGGCATCCAAATATGTTTTCTTTGGTAGCTTTAGGAACCAGTGCTGCTTTTGTGTATAGTTTATATGGCACAGTCATGATATTCTTAGGAGACACAAGTTTTACAATGGCTCTTTATTATGAATCAGCGGGTGTTATTTTAACTTTAATTACATTAGGAAAATATTTCGAAGCTGTTTCAAAAGGGAAAACCTCAGATGCGATAAAAAAATTAATGGGTTTAGCACCGAAAACTGCCCATATTTTACGTGATGGCGCAGAAATTGAAGTGCCAGTTGATGCTGTTCAGTTGGATGACATTGTGATTGTTCGCCCAGGAGATAAAATCCCTGTTGATGGAGTGATTGTTTCAGGCAGTAGTTCTGTGGATGAAGCCATGTTAACGGGCGAAAGTTTGCCTGTTGAAAAGAAAGTCGGTGATGCAGTAATTGGTGCTAGCATCAATAAAAATGGCAGCTTTCAATTCAAGGCAACAAAAGTGGGAAAAGAGACGGCCCTTGCCCAAATCATTCAATTAGTGGAAGATGCGCAAGGCTCAAAAGCACCGATTGCACAATTAGCTGATAAAATTTCGGGTGTTTTTGTCCCAATCGTTATTGGTTTGGCTGTTCTTTCTGGCTTGGCTTGGTTCTTTTTAGGACAAGAGTCATGGATTTTCGCTTTGACAATTACCATTTCTGTGTTAGTGATTGCTTGTCCTTGTGCGCTCGGCTTGGCAACGCCGACTGCGATTATGGTGGGGACAGGTAAGGGCGCTGAAAATGGCGTTTTAATTAAAAGTGGGGATGCTTTAGAAACCACTCACAAAATTCAAACAATCGTGTTTGATAAAACAGGAACTATTACAGAAGGCAAACCGGTGGTTACGGATATTTTAGTTGCTGATTCAGCACTTTCAGAAGCTGAGTTACTAACATTAGCAGCTTCTGCAGAACAAGGATCAGAACATCCTCTAGGTGAAGCAATTGTGGGAGCGGCTAAAGAACGTCAATTGCCATTAGCAGAAGGAAGCGATTTTTCAGCGATTCCAGGTCATGGCATCCGTGTGACAATCAACGAACGAGTCCTACTTTTGGGCAATATAAAATTAATGAAAGAAGAAGGCATTGAGCTATCAACGTTTGTTCAACAAGCGGATCGTTTGGCAGAAGAAGGGAAAACCCCAATGTTTGTGGCAAAAGATGGTTCGTTTGCGGGTATCATTGCGGTAGCAGATACTGTGAAGGATAGCAGTCAAACAGCCATTGCACGTTTGCATAAAATGGGGATCGAAGCCGTGATGATTACGGGAGACAACAAGCGTACTGCAGAGGCGATTGCGAAACAAGTAGGTATCGATCGTGTCTTAAGTGAAGTTTTACCAGAAGATAAAGCGTTAGAAGTGAAAAAACTACAAGCAGAAGGCAAAAAAGTTGCGATGGTGGGTGACGGGATTAATGATGCACCAGCACTTGCCCAAGCAGATGTGGGGATTGCTATTGGTTCAGGCACAGATGTTGCAATGGAATCGGCCGATATTGTGCTAATGCGTAGTGATTTAATGGATGTGCCTACAGCAGTTGAATTAAGTAAAGCGACCATCAAAAACATCAAAGAAAATCTTTTCTGGGCATTTGCCTATAATACATTAGGTATTCCAGTGGCTATGGGTGTGTTACACTTATTTGGTGGACCTTTGTTAAGTCCGATGATTGCAGCAGCAGCTATGAGTTTTAGTTCAGTCTCTGTCTTACTAAACGCTTTACGCTTAAAAGGATTTAAACCTTCGACGGTGAAAAGAACTAGTGGAAGTCAAAAATAAAATTGAAAAGGATGAAGTGAAATGGAAAAAACAGTAAAAATTGATGGGATGAAATGTGATGGCTGTGTTCAAGCGGTCACTGAAAAATTTAGTGGAATTGACGGCGTAACGAATGTTGCGGTTCACTTGGCAGATCAAACAGCCGTTGTGACAGCAGATCGTGAAGTAAGCCAGGATGAACTGAATACCACGTTGGCAGATACAAAATTCAAGGTTGTCAGCGAATAACAAAAAACAGGGCCTACCATCATGAGTAGGCCCTGTTTTTTTGTTATGGAAGTTTTGCTTTGATTTCCTGATAAATCTTAGTCGTTTCTTGACCATCACGCGCAGTATAATAATAAACTTTCTCCCGCGTTTCTATTTTCAGAATCGGATGACTTTTTGTATAAATTAGTAAATAAGCAGGTTTTCCAGCGACTTTAAATTCTCCTGTTAAGTAACTATCTGTCGCAGCACCCATTGTGCGGATGCGTTCTTGAGGTAAGTCATCAATCAAAGAAACAGCAGTGATTTGGTTAAAAGGAATTGACCTTGTTTTTGCTAATGGGGCAGATAACTCAATTTGTTTCTTTTCAATAGTTGCTTGAAAGGCATGACTAGAAAAATCATTTATAAACATTGGTACTGTGGCAAAGAACAGCACTGCAACCGTTAAAATACCAGTAGCGGCTAGAATAATTTTCCCAGCAGGCCGTCCTAGGTTAATAGATAAATTCATACCAATGCGATCAGGAACCATGATTTTGGGGTCCTTTGGATTGATATAAATCCCATACCGCCAATATTGATCATCATCCCCATAGCGATAATCGCCAGCCTGTAAAACGAATTGATCTTGTTTTTTGCGCATTGAAAATAGGTAGTAGAAGAGAAAGCCTACATAAACAAACAAAAGAATAAAATAACAAAAAGTAAGGGCCATCGCAACCGTATAATCAATTACAATTGTGAAAGTTGGTAAAATGGTTAGCGGTGCAAAAACTAAGGCGGATAAAACCATTAAAACAGACCAATGATGCCGAAATAAGTCATTGATTTGCTGATTAATTTTTGAGTCGCTAGTTAGCGGTTTGACAGGTAAGCGCGCAATAAAATAATAGCCGCCAATGAACAAACTTAACATCAAAACAGTAATTAAGAAAAGAATCCAGGAACCAATCGCCGTTTGCAAGGAATAAAAGCCCCCAGCAAAAGTAAGAATAATCGCAGGTAAAAACCACCAAAATGAAATAAGTTTCTGGTTTTTATTTAAAACTAATTGCGTATCGATTAAGAGAGGACGTTTAGGCAACAACCAGCCGTTTTGCATTTTTAAAGCGGCCATTTTGCGAATATAAACAATTTGCAGATAGTAGCCACTGCCAATAAAACTAAATAAAAGTAACAGAAAAAGGAACAATAAAATCGAATCATAAGGAATAAATAACAAAGGTAAACTAAGAACACTAAAAACAGCTGCTAGTTGAACCAAGCGTTTTTTATAACGTTTTCGGATTGCTTGAACGCTGGGATCTTGTAGTTTATCTTCTGGTAAAGTATTTTCCAAAATAATATTTTTGTGAGGATTTGCATAAATCCCCATAGTAAATGCCATAAAAAAAGCGACAGAAACTAGGATGAAATAAAAGAATACCGCCATTATAATGCACGCCCTTTCGAATCAAAATTTTGATAAATTTTCTGAATAAGTGCTTGGATTTCTGCTTCGGATTGCTGATGTAAAAAACTTTCAGCCAACAGAAGTTCTAAACGCTCATGCAATTGCTGTTGCCAAACAGCGGTAGCAGGTAACTTTGCGGCAATTTTGGTGCCGTTACGACGGTCAGTCACAATATAACCTGATTGCTTTAACTTATTATAAGCTTTTGAAACAGTCATCATATTGACCCCGATTTCGTCCGCCAATTGTCGGATAGAAGGCAAACTTTCATTGGGAACCAGTTCACCTTTGGCAATGCCTACAATGATTTGATCAATGAGTTGCTGATAGATGGGCTGTTCGCTTTGTTCATCTATTTCTAAAAGCATCGAATCACTCCTGTCTTATTTGTGCTATCTGTATTATATATACTAATACAAAAAGAGTTGGAAAGCAAGGAATTTAGAGTAAATGGTTGTTTCTACTTAAAGAGAAGCATATAATGAAGAAGAACGTAAAATGAAAGGACGATGAAAATATGACAGCAATTGAACCAAAATTAACAGAGAAATTCCATCAAGATTTCTTGAACAATAATAAACAAAATGCCTTACAACGTAGTGTAGTAAAAAATGGTATCAGCGCTTCAGGTGAATCTGTACAAGGAGCCGTGAATAACGTACCCGTCTTTTCAGTCGACTTAGCTACTGGAAAAGTGGCCAATCAAAAACAAAGCGGTCGCTGCTGGATGTTTGCGGCATTAAATACATTTAGACATAGAATGTTAAATGCGTTTCAATTAAAAGATTTTGAATTATCACAAAACTATACATTTTTCTGGGATAAATATGAAAAATCAAATTATTTCTATGAAAATATTATTGCAACAGCCGATCAACCGTTGACTAGTCGTAAAGTGGCCTTTTTATTAGCTACACCACAACAAGATGGTGGGCAATGGGATATGATCGTTTCAATTTTTGATAAATATGGCGTAGTGCCTAAAACGGCAATGCCTGAAAGCAGCAACAGTTCCAATTCACGTGATTTAAACAACTATTTAAATAAAAAATTACGCAAAGATGCAACAATTTTACGCAGTTTAATTGAAAAAGGCGCTTCTGCTGAAGAAGTCCAAAAAAACAAAGAAGCAATGTTACAAGAAATTTATAATTTCTTAGCAATCTCTTTAGGAACGCCGCCAGAAACCTTTGATTTTGAATACCGTGACGAAGAAAAAAATTATCATTTGGATCAAAATCTAACACCGCAAACATTCTTTGAAAAATACGTTGGCGTTAATTTACATGATTATGTAAGTATTATTAATGCTCCTACAGAAGATAAACCCTTCAACAAAACATACACTGTTGAAATGTTAGGGAATGTTGTCGGCGGCAAAGAAGTTAAATATTTAAATGTAGAAATGGCTGCTTTCAAAAAATTAGCTGCTGCACAATTGGAACAAGGCGAATCTGTTTGGTTTGGTTGTGATGTCGGACAATCTTCAACACGTGACACAGGAATTATGGCATTAGATGTTTACGATATGAACGATCTTTTTGATATTGATTTTACGATGACTAAAGCAGAACGTTTAGACTTTGGTGAAAGCTTAATGACACACGCCATGGTTTTAACAGGTGTTGATATCGTTGATGGCCAAACAACAAAATGGAAAGTGGAAAATAGCTGGGGTGAAAAAGTCGGTGAAAATGGCTTCTTCGTTATGAGCGATGCGTGGATGGACGAATACACTTATCAAATCGTTGTGCACAAAGATTTATTAACTGACGAACAGAAAAAAGCTTGGGAACAAGCGCCAACTGTTTTGGCACCTTGGGATCCAATGGGAGCATTAGCATAAAACAGAAAAAGAAGGCCCCCGCCGTCATGGCGGGGGCCTTCTTTTTACGTTGGGCGGCGAACTTCACGGATTTCGCCCAATGTTGTATAATCATTGCCTGCTAAACGAGCAATCGGTTGGAGTTTTTCAGGTAAAATGTACTGATGTTCTTCATCGAAAACGGCTGAATCAAAATAGAAATCGGTAATTTCTACAATGAATAAATCCGTAATAATTTGACCTTCATGGTTAGCAATAGGTACATATTGATGTAAGCGAGCTTCCATCCGAATCGGCGCGGCTTTGATTGCTGGAACAGTAACAGTCTGGCTGGCAATGGTTTCAATACCGAATGTGTCAATTTCACTGATCTCTGCTGCTAAAGACGCCGAAGTCTGATTCATTTGAGTAAGAACGTCTTCGTTAACGAAATGGATGACAAGTTCTTTAGTAGCCAAGATGTTTCGTGCCGTATCTTTAGGCTCTTTGTCTGGTCGTAAAATGGACAACGTTGCTAAAGGAATTTCAGCTGCCGCCGCATTAAAGAAACTAAAGGGAGCAGCGTTGACGACACCTGTAGCTGTATCTTGTGTTGTAACCCAAGCGATTGGCCGAGGAATAATACTTCCTGATAAAAATTTATACGCTGTTTTTGCAGATAACTCGTTACTATTGTAATGAATCATAGGAACCTCCTAGAAAAAATACTAATTTCTTTGAACATTCGCATCTGAAGTATCGAAAGGACGCACAAATTCTTCAATCCCTGCCCGTTTTGGTTCTAAAAATGGCGGTAATGATAATTTTTCACCAGCGTGTTCATAGGTTTCATCCTCTAAAAAACCAGGACCATCGGTTGCCAGTTCAAATAAAACATGTGTTGCTGCCAAGAAATATTCAGATTTAAAGTAAAAACGTTCCACAAAGCCAGAATTAGGAAATTCCAAACGATTAATTTTTTCAATCCAGAAACGTAGTGCTTCCTCATCGGCAACGCGCAAGGCTAAGTGATGGACATTGCCGTAGCCTTCTTGGGCCGCTGGCAAATCTTCTCGATGCTCTACGATAATGCTGGCACCATTCCCACCTTCGCCAACTTCAAATAAATGGAAACTACCTTCAGCATCAATCAATTTGAACCCTAAAACTTCAGTTAAAACTAGTTGCAGATGTTCGTAATTTTCGACAGTTACAAAGGCTGGACCTAAGCCGATTAAAGCGTGTTCGCTAGGGACGTTAGATTTTTTCCAAGGCGTGCCGGCTGCAACACCTTGGTTCTTTTCATCAGAAATAAGTTGGTAACGTTGATTGTCAAAATCTTCAAATTCTAAATACTTTTTGCCAAAACGTTCTTGAATTTCTCCATGATCAATTGCATATTCATTAAAGCGTGATACCCAGTAATCCAAAGCAGCATCATCTTTTACACGGAAGGAAGTACGAGAAATTGTATTCGTTCCTTTGGTTCCTTTAGGTAAGCCTGGGAAGTCAAAGAAAGTCATGTCTGTTCCGGGAGAGCCGGCATCATCAGCAAAAAATAAATGATATGTTTCAATATCGTCTTGGTTGACAGTCTTCTTAATTAAACGTAGACCTAAAATATCGGTGAAAAAGTGATAAATTTTTTCAGCACTTGAAGTCATGGCAGTGACGTGGTGTAAACCTAAAATTTGTGTATTCATAATAAAAATCCTCCTAAAAGAAAAATAATTTTTTAATTAACTAACTTACTAAAAGTAAGTTTAAATGATTAGTTCTAAAAATGCAAAAGAAATGTCTCGAATTCGAACTATTATTTTTTAGTTGATTTTTTTTAAAAATAAGAATATAATAACCTGAGATATTTTAATACATAAACTTTCGTAAACATCGCCGGATGCTTGCGACTAAAGTGTTAATGAACAGTTCTTAGGCCATAGCTGAACTGTTTGTTGGCACTTTTTTTGTTTGGAAGGGAAGGAAAACAAGATGAGTAAAGCTTGGTTAAAAGTTATTTTTGGCGCTTTTTGTGAAGTGATTTGGGTCATTGGCATGAAGCATAGCACAACATGGTGGGAGATTTTAGGGACAGTAATCGCAATCTTTATCAGTTTCTATGCGCTGATTAAAGCAGGAGAGGAATTGCCAGTCGGTACAGCCTATGCTGTATTTGTTGGCTTAGGTAGTGCTGGAACTATTGTGACAGATCATTTTTTATTCCACACACCATTGGGCATAGGAAAAGTTCTTTTTCTGTTGCTGTTATTAATAGGTGTAATTGGCTTAAAAATGGTAACTGGAAATAAAGAGGAGGAAACAAGATGAGTTGGTTATACTTAGTTATTGCAGGCTGTTTTGAAATCTTTGGTGTAGGTTCAATTAAACTATTTACAACAAAAAAAGACTTACGTTCATTGTTAATTTTAATTCTAGCGTTTAGTGGTAGTTTCTTATTCTTATATTTAGGGATGAGACAATTACCGATGGGCGTTTCTTATGCAGTTTGGACAGGAATTGGTACAGCAGGAGGCGCTATTTTAGGAATGCTCTTAGGTGAATCAAAAGACCCACGCCGGATATTTTTTATTTTTTTAATCATTGTTTCTGTGATTGGTTTAAAATTAATTGGTTAGAAAGCGAGAGAACATTGTTTGGATTATTGAAAGACAGGTGAGTAAAATTTAAAAAGAGACAGAACCAAATGCGGTGTTCTGTCTCAAAATAGCTTTTATTTTACGAGGTTACTATAACGTGTCGCAAATTCATTGTTGTAGGACTTGCCGTTGACATCTTGACCAACGTCCCAATTTGCAGACCAAGTCATTAAGCCACGGATAGGATTACCGTCTTTTGCTAACTGATCAAAAGTTTTGGCTACAGGGGTAGCCTCAACAACATAGCCACTACCAGCAGCATCCCGATTTGCTGGTAAACCAAGGACTAATTTATCGTTTGGTATCTGTAGATAGCCGCGTGTGCCATGGATTAATGAATCAGACATATAATAGAGGAACTCGTATTTTAGAGCATCGTTGCTTTGAGCAACCCAAGTCATAATTTCATCAACCCAGACACCGTCGCCGCCTTGGTTATATAATTGTGGGGCAATGTAATCATAATAACCATTTAGGGAAGTAATGTATGTTTCATAAGCGGCACCAGGTTTTAAATAAGGGAATTCTGGCGCCATCGTAATGATGAAATTTTTTCCTTGTGCTCGATAATGGTCTTTGACTATTTTCAACGCAGCAGGGATAACGGTTTGGTTGTCGCCAGCAGTAATCGCCAATTGCTCTAAATCGATGTCTAAACCATCAAAGCCGTATGTTTCCACTTGACGAATGATTTCATTCGCAAAGGCTTGTTCATCGCCTTTGACTAATTGAATATGTGCATCTGCTCCACCAAGTGCCAATAAAACTGCGCGACCTTGACTATTTAATTGTGCGACTTCTTGTCGGAAGGCAGTGTCCGTTTGGTTATAAGGCTTGAACGTAGGAATCCGTGTCAGACCATCGCTTTTCATGAAGGAAACCGGTACGACATTGTAGGCTTGATTTACTTCTGAAAGGTTCAGTGATGCTGATGTTCCTTGTTTGTAACCATCGCGTCCTTTTGAGGCCCAGTTATGCCAATATCCAACCAACACTTTTTTGCCAGAGATATCTACCATCGTATCCGCAGCATCTGCAGAAGCTTGAGTAGGCGTTAACCACAAGCCAACTGCTACGGTTGAAAGAAGGAGAAAAGCAGGAATTATTTTTTTTAACTTCATTTTTTGGAACTCCTTTAATTTAGTTTAAGATGTGAGTGTTTTTACTGAATGTTCACATCAATCGCTTGGTAAAAGGCGTTCACCGTATCACCAATGCCCCAAACAGCGTAAATGACATGATAACCTTTGCGGTCTGTCGGAATATTAATTGTTTGTTTAACAACTTTATTAGGAACTTCTTGTTTGCCGTCAATTGAAGCAATTTTGTCGAAGTTTTTAATGTCTAATGGTTGATTGGGATTCCAGCCATTTTTAGTAATATAGTAATCCCAAGAAGCAGTTCTATGTTGGGCAGTTAAGTTCCAAGTGATGTCAAGGGGACCTGTGGTAATGTTTGTTTTGTGCCAACGAGTAGCTGTTTGTTCATCCAAAGGTTCAAAACCTGAGACACCTGCACTGGCTAATTTACCAGTAATAAACGTATTTTTGGGCGCTTCGATACTTTGAGGTTCCCATTGTGCACGACCAACATTTGTATTTAAGTTACCACCAGCAGAACTACCAAAGAAAGCACGACTTCCAGGACTTGCTACGTAACCATGAGCCTCCGAAACAGTAGGGGCCAATGCAGCGCCACCTAAAACAAAACTAAAAGCCAGGACGATTGTTAATAAACTCTTTTTCACGAAAAAAACCTCCTAAAAAATTATTTTGTATGCGCTTACAGATAGGAATATAACATAATAATCTTTCGGATACAAATAATAAGAAATGTTATTTTTAAAAATAAAACAATATTTTTTAAGTAATATTAAGAATGTTTTTAAATAATATAAATAATAGTGTTTTTCAAAGTTTTGTTAATTTTTCATTCGGAATCGCAATTGAAGAAATCACGTGGTATACTTTTAAGAAGAAACAATGACACGAAAGTAGCCATTGGAAAAAGGAGATTATTTCGTGGGAAAAAAACATACATCCTCTTATGAAGTTGCCTACTATGACGGCGATTTTACTGGTGCAATGAAAATACCGGCTTTGTTAGCGGTTGTCATTAAAGTATCAGAAGAACAAACAGAATTACTAGGAAGAAATGCAGCTTATGTCGCCCAATTTGGCCTAGGCTGGGTCATCACCAACTATGAAATAGAGATTCACCGCTTACCAAAAGTTGGTGAAAAAGTAGCAATTACAACGCAAGCTATGAGTTATAACAAATATTTTTGTTATCGTAACTTTTGGGTTCATGATGAAGAAGGCAATGAATGTGTCTTTGTGAAATCAACCTTTGTCTTAATGGATCAAAAAAATCGGAAAATCAGTAGTGTGCTACCAGAAATTATTGCACCTTTTGATTCTGAAAAAATCACTAAAATTTATCGCCATGAAAAAATTGAAAAGGTCACAGAGGGGAACTTTTTACCTTATCGTGTGCGTTTTTTTGATATTGATGGCAATCAACATGTTAATAATGCGATTTACTTTAATTGGTTATTGGATGTGTTAGGGTATGACTTTTTAACAACGCATCAACCGAAAAAAATTCTTGTGAAATTTGACAAAGAAGTAGAATATGGCCAAGAAGTCGAAAGTCATTACGAAATTGTCGAACAAGAAAATCACTTGAAAACACGCCATGAGATTCGGATTGATGGTCAAACCTATTGTGAAGCGAATATCGATTGGACCAACTAAGTTGAGATGACGGTTTAGAAAAATAAAAAGTTACGCAGAGGAGGAAGGACATGATTCGCTTAGGATTAACATCTTTTAGTGAACACGACTATTTAACTGGAAAAAAACGGGCCACGCTTTATGAATATGCCAGTCATTTACCGCTAGTTGAAATGGACACGGCGTATTACGGGATTCCTCCCAAAGAACGAGTAGCTGAATGGGTCAAAGCAGTTCCCGAAAACTTTCGCTTTGTCATGAAAGTTTATAGTGGAATCAGTTGTCAAGGTGAGTGGCAGACCTACTATGCAAGTGAAGAAGAAATGATCACCGCTTTTTTAGAAAGTATGGCCCCATTAATTGAAAGTAAAAAATTATTTGCCTTTCTGGTACAATTTTCAGGAACATTTGGTTGTACGAAAGAAAATGTCGCTTACTTGCAAAAAATTCGTCACTGGTTTAAAGACCTACCCATCGCCATTGAATTACGAAATAATTCATGGTATCAACCAAACTTTGTAAAACAAATGTTGCAATTTATGAAAGAAAATCAATTTTCACTTGTGATTGTAGATGAACCGCAGATTCCTACAAATCCAGTGCCTTTTTATCCTTATGTAACGAATCCTAATCTCGTGCTCTTCCGGTTTCACGGACGTAATGCGGCTGGCTGGTTAGCCAATGATGCAGAGTGGCGTAAAAAAAGAACCCTCTATCATTATAATACGCAGGAAATCGCTGATTTAAGCGAAGCTGTTTTAAAAATGTCGCAAGAAGCTAAAGAAGTGGGCGTAATTTTTAATAATAATTCTGGCGGCGATGCCGCAGAAAACGCTCTACAGATGCAAAAAGTCTTGAATTTGAGTTACGATGATTTGAATCCAAAACAATTAGATTTATTTTGAGAAAGAAGGTAGCTGAATGTCTGAAAAGCAATCCCCTTATGAAATGGCTTGTGCCTTCCACGAGGTTTTTAATCCACAACAACCAGAGCAACCAACTGCTTTTTCGCCAGCGCTAGCCAGTCGGCGAGCAGAGTTTAAAGTTGAAGAACTTGTAGAATTTTTATATAGTGCTGCTAATAATGACCAGGTGCTTTTTCAACAATTGGTCAACGGATTAAAAAAATCTGTCGATAAAGCAGAGCAGAAAGTCTTGGCGAAAGGCAAACCAGTATCTGATCCTTTAGTGGAGGAAGTGGACGCACTAGTCGATTTATTGTATTTTACTTATGGTTCGTTTTGCTTAATGGGCGTCAATCCAACAAAAATTATTGAAATCGTTCATCAAGCCAATATGGGAAAATTATTTCCAGATGGACAGCCACATTATGATCCGGAAACAAATAAAGTATTAAAACCTGAAAATTGGGAACAAGATTTTGCGCCAGAAGCTAAAATTAAAGCGGAAATTCAACGCCAATTGAAAATTACTGAGACCAATGAAAAAGACGAATGAGTTTTCTCATTCGTCTTTTTCATTAATCATGGAAGAACGTCCGATATAAGGCTTTGATGGCTTTTTCTTCTTGTTCTTTTTTGATACCAAACATAATACTTACTTCCGAAGATCCTTGGTTAATCATTTCTAAGTTGATTTTTTCTTTGGCTAACGCCATTGTACTTTCAGCAGTAACCCCAATTCGTTGGCGCATGCCTTCCCCGACAATCATAATCATGGAAAGGTGATGCGTGATGCGTAACTCATCAGGCGCTAAAACTTCTTGGAGTTGGGCCATCAGTCTATTTTCAATTTCAGTTGTTAACTGGTCTTCTCTTAAAACAATTGTGATGTCATCAATTCCTGAGGGCATATGCTCATAGCTTAAGGCTAATTTTTCTAGTACTTCTAAAAGCCGTCGCCCAAAACCTAACTCTCTATTCATTAAATACTTACTAATGTAAATACTTGCGAACCCTTGATCACTAGCAATTCCTACAACAGGGGCATGCTTCACTTTGCGAGAAGTAGTAATTAGGGTGCCAGGATGATGTGGGTTGTTAGTATTTTTGATAACGACTGGAATATTTGCGCGATAGGCAGGCATTAAAGCTTCGTCGTGGAGGACGGCAAATCCTGCATAAGCTAACTCCCGCATTTCTCTGTAGGTCAATTCTTGAATCGTTTGAGGCTGTTCAATAATTCCAGGATGGGCGACATAAATTCCGTCCACATCGGTAAAGTTTTCATACAAATCTGCTTGAACACCTGCGGCAACAATGGACCCTGTGATATCGGAACCGCCACGAGAAAAAGTACAAATTTCGCCGGCTTCTGTATAACCAAAGAAACCTGGAATAACCAAGATTTGTTGAGTCTCACGATAGGCACTAATTTTCTCTAAAGCTTTTGGTAAAATGCGGGCATTGCCTGGCTCAGGTGTCACTAGGAGACCTAATTCTTTTGGACTAATGTAGCGAGCATCTAAGCCATTCTGATTGAAAAAACTGGCAACAACTTTTGCATTATTGTCCTCGCCGCTAGCTAAAAAATAGTCAAATAAAAAAGCATTGTTTTCTTTTGGTAAAGTGGCTAATTGGCGAATCGAAATAGCAATATCAGCTAAAACTGCTTTATCCAAGTGTAATTCATCAAAAAGATCTTCATAACGACGAATGATGGCAGAGATTGTCGATTCAATTTCCTCATTATTTAAGTAGCGCTGATAGTATTGAATCAATAAATCAGTCACTTTAATATCTTGCGGGGTTCGCTTTCCAGGAGCGGATACAACGACAAACGTTCGGCGCGGCTCTTCCTTGACGATTTGTAAGACTTTCTGTAACTGTGGTGCTGATGCTAGCGAGCTACCGCCGAATTTAACTACGTTCACGTTTATCACTCCTGTTTTTAATTATTTTCTCATTTGTAGATTAGTAAAAGGATACCGAAAAACATTTAGAAAAGCAACCACTTATTTTCAGAAAGTTAGGAAATCATGAAAATATTTGTTCTTCATTTTTTCTTAAAATTTTGTTAAACTGTAAAGATATGAGTCGTAACGAAGGAGTTAAATAGTATGACAGAATCCAAAACTGCCATTATTTTTGATATGGACGGTGTCCTAGTAGATAGCGAAGCTTATTATTATGAGCGACGTAAAGCATTTTTAGCGGAATTTGATTTGACCATTGAGGGCCTAACCTTGCCGGAATTAGTCGGTGCGGATATGCGTTCATTATGGCAAAAGATTGAACAAGTCAACAAAAGAGAGCTAGATATTGCTTTTTTAAATGAACAATACATAGCCTATAAAAAAGCGCATCCGATAGATTATTTAGCTGTGCTTGATGAAAATGCGAAACGTGTTTTACAATTTTTAAAAAGACAAGGCTATAAAATCGGATTAGCTTCTTCTTCCACAAAAGACGCAATTGAAGAGGTTTTGACAGTGGGGCAATTAAGTAGTTATTTTGATGCGGTCGTGAGTGGGGAAGATTTCGAAGAAAGTAAACCGGCGCCGGATATTTATCTGCACACGTTACAAGAATTAGCTGTTGCGCCACAGGAATGTATAGCCATTGAAGATTCAGAAAAAGGCATTGCTTCTGCCAAAGAAGCTGGGCTAGAAGTTTGGGCTATGCGTGATGAACACTTTGGGATGGATCAAAGTCAAGCGGATGCCTTCTTAACACAACTAAGTGATATTTGTAAAAAAATTAGTGAAAATCGGATCGATAAAAGCAGTGAATCAACCCCTTCGTAAGAAGATCGCGGGTTTTCTTAAAAAAATTTGTTATAACTAGTGAATGAATATACAGTTTGTGCTATAATTTTCTATAGGTATTTCTGCAAGAATGCCCTTTTTCAAGGGTCAGGAACAATAGATAACCGTGTGAAGAGAACAAACAACCTTTCTTTTATTATAGAAAAATTATCGGAGGAGCCAAAATGAAGAATAATTGGATTATCATTTTAGTACTAGTAATCGTTATTATTGCTGCGGTGCTATACTTAATTGGTTATTTTATGCGCAAAAAAAATCAAGAACAATTAGATGAATTAGAAGTTCGTAAAGAAGCCCTGTTTGACTTGCCAGTCTTTGAAGAAATCGATGACATTAAAAAAATGCATCTAGTTGGACAGAGTCAAAATAGTTTCCGTGAATGGAATCAACGTTGGGTAGAACTATCAACGCGTTCTTTCGCCGAACTAGAGAGTCAAATTTATGAAGTCGAAAATCAAAATGAAATTTTCCGTTTCATGAAAGCGAAGAAAGCAGTCGTGGAAGCGAATGAAACGATGACCGAAATGGAAGCCGAAGTGGAAGTCATTCGTAATGGCTTGAAAGAATTACGTGAAAGTGAAGAGCGCAATTCATTAGAAGTTCAAAAAGCTTTGGATGTCTATGAAGAATTAAGTAAATCACTAAAAGATGATAAAGCTAGCTTTGGTCCAGCATACTCCGAAATCCAAAAACAATTAAGAAACGTCGAAATTGAATTCACACAATTTGTCACACTAAATACATCGGGGGACCCAATCGAGGCTCGAGAAGTCCTAGAAGATGCGGAACGTCATACGTATGAATTGGAAGACTTAATGAAACGGATTCCACCAATGTATGAAGAATTAAATGAAACTTTCCCAGATCAATTAAAAGAAATCGAAGAAGGCTACAACCAATTATTAGCTGACGATTACGTGTTCCCTGAACAAAACTTTGCTGAAGAAATTCAACATGCGAAAAAACGTGTCGAGAATTCAATGGCTGATTTAGAGAAAACAGAGATTGCCGCAGTAGAGGTCGCAAATCGCGACACAGCAACGGCGATTGATGCATTATATGAAGTGATGGAACGTGAGATTGAAGCGAAGAAATATGTCGTGACCAATCAAAAAATTATTGACGATTATATTTCTCATTCCTTAAAAAATAACCGTCAATTAATGATTGAATTGGACCATGTATCACAAAGCTACACCTTAAATAACAACGAGCTAGGACGTAGTCGTGGTTTCCAAACGGAAATTGAAGAAATTATTCGCCGTCAAAAAGACTTGGAACCTCGAATGAAAGAACATACCGTTCCTTACTCTGAAATTCAAGCGTTCTATAAAGAATGCTATAAGATTTTAGATGATATTGAAAATCAACAATTAGAAATTGATGCTTCATTGAAAGAACTAAGAAAAGGCGAAAAAGTCGCCCAAGAAAAAGTCGACGAATACGAATTCCGTTTACGGAGTATCAAACGGTATGTTGAAAAGCAACGATTACCAGGTTTGTCTGCTGATTACTTAGAATTTTTCTATGTGGCAACGGATCGAATTGAAGATTTAAGCCGAGCCTTAAATAAAATGCGCATTAACATGGATGAAATCAATCGTTTGTGTGACTTATGCGAAGATGATTTAGAGTTATTAGATAAGAAAACAAAAGATTTAGTCAATGCAGCAGCTCTGACAGAACAAATGATGCAATATGCAAACCGCTATCGTCATACTCACGAGAACATCCGAACGGCTTTAGATAAAAGCATGTATTTATTCTCGACAGAATTCCGTTATCAAGATGCATTAGATGAAATTGGAACAGCATTGGAAGCTGTTGAGCCAGGGGCGTTCAAACGAATCGAAGATTTTTATTTTAAAAATATCAATAACCCTAATCTAACAGCAATTTAATTAAACAATCACTAAACAGAGGTTTGTCGACAGACAAGCCTCTGTTTTTATGGCGTGGGGGTGACTTGAAGTGATACTTTAGAAAGTATATAATGGGAAAGAATTTTAAAAAAGAAGGGTGACAAATGATTTATTTTGATAATAGTGCAACTACACCGATTTACCCCCAGGCTTTAGATACATATGTAAAAACCAGTCAGCGGATTATTGGCAATCCGTCTAGTCTGCATGACTTAGGCAACCAAGCGAATCGGCTCTTACAACAAGCACGGAAGCAGATTGCGGAGCTAATCAATGTTTCAGCAAATGAAATCTATTTTACAAGTGGCGGAACTGAAGGAGATAATTGGGTTTTAAAAGGAACGGCAATCGAAAAACGAGAATTTGGTAATCATATTATTATTTCTGCAGTGGAACATCCAGCAGTTACAGAAACAGCGGAACAATTAGTCGAACTAGGTTTTGAACTTTCTTATGCGTCAGTGGATAAAGAAGGTCGTGTAAAAGTCGAGGAACTACAGAAATTAATTAGAAAAGAAACGATTTTGGTTTCTGTTATGGCAGTCAACAATGAAGTGGGAACGATTCAACCAATTAAAGAAATTAGCGAGGTTTTAGTGGAGTTTCCTAAAATTCATTTTCATGTAGACGCGGTTCAAGCAATTGGGAAAGTTAATTACTCAGAGTGGTTAACGGATCGGGTGGATTTTGCAACGTTTTCTGCACATAAATTTCATGGACCACGAGGCATTGGTTTTATGTATTGGAAACAAGGAAAACGTTTAGCGCCGCTTTTAACAGGAGGCGGGCAAGAAAACAACCAACGCAGTGGGACAGAAAACGTACCAGCAATTGTGGCAATGGCCAAAGCGTTACGTTTGCATTTAGAGAACGAACAACAACGGCCGCAACATGTGGCGACATTACGGAGTTATTTATTAAAGGCGCTAGAAGAATTTCAAAATGTAACTGTTTTTTCACAAGATAATGAACATTTTGCGCCACACATTTTATGTTTTGCTTTGAAAGGGATTCGTGGCGAAGTGCTGGTCCATGCATTGGAAGAAAAACAGATTTATATTTCGACTACGAGTGCTTGTTCTAGCCGGAAAAAAATGGCTAGCAGCACCTTGTATGCCATGCATGTGCCAGGGGAATTAGCGACTTCCGCTGTGCGCATTAGTTTAGATGAAAGCAATACAATGGCAGAAATTGAACAATTTATGATTGTTTTCAACCAACTTTATCAAAAATTTTCTCGTGTAAATTAATAAAAAAATAAGTCGGAGCCTAGAAATAGGTTCCGACTTATTTTTTGTTCTCTTTATCGATTGAAGCGGTAGCCACTTCCCCAGAGTGTTTCAATTGGAGAGTCAGAAAGATTGGCTTTTTTTAATTTTTCCCGAATCCGTTTAATGTGAACAACGACAGTCGAAACCTCAGTATCTAAGGCATCAAACCCCCAGACACTTTCAAAAAGTTCTTCTTTATTCCACACACGGTTAGGATGTTCCATCAAGAAAACCAACAATTTGTATTCTTTGCTTGTAAAAATAACTTCATTTTCTAAAACAAACACTTTGTGGGCGGCAGTGTCGACAGCGATTTCATTGATTTTTAGTAATTGTGGCGGTTGCTCTGCCTTGCTTAACAATTGATAGCGGTTCATATGGGCTTTTGCTCGAGCGACCAATTCATTGGGACTAAACGGTTTAATTATATAATCATCCGCACCTAAGCCAAGACCACGAATTTTATCAATATCTTCTTTTTTAGCCGAAACAATCATGATCGGCGTTTGCTTTTTTTTCCGAATTGCACGACAGATTTCAAAACCATCCATAGTTGGCAGCATCACATCTAAAATAATTAAATCAAAGGGCTCATTTAAAGCTGCTTCCAATCCTTTTTTTCCATCATGTTCGATTGTGACAGTCATATCGTTAATTTCTAAATAATCTTTTTGCAAATCAGCAATACTTGGATCATCTTCAATAATTAATACATGTGGTTTCATTTTTCATCCTCCAACAACGGCAGCGTAATTATCACGTTGGTGCCGTCTCCTTTTTTACTTGTGACAGTGATTGTTCCCTGATGATAGTCAATAATTTGTTTGACAATACTTAACCCCAAGCCGCTTCCTTTGACCGTTGGGGTTCGAGATTTGTCCACACGATAGAAGCGTTCGAATAAATAAGGTAATTCTTTTTCATCGATACCAATACCATTATCTGTAATGGTTAAAATTAAGTCTGTTTGATTATGCGCTAAAGAAATCGTAAAGGCTAGTTGTTCTTTAGTGGGATCCGCAAATTTAATACTATTTTGAATTAGATTGGTAATTACGCGATTCATCTGCGTTGGATCCATTTGAACATATAAAGCTTCGGCGGGAAGGACAGAAGTGATCACGAGTTCTTGTTCCAAACGGTATTCTTCAAGAATATGTGCAATAAAACGAGTGAAATTGGTCTTTTCCATTGTAAAGACAGCACGGTCTAGGTCTAATTTAGAATACAAAAATAATTCTTCAATTAAATCATTGAGGCCTAAACTTTTTTCATGAATGACCGTTAAATAGCGCTGTTTTTTTTCTTCGGTATTGGCAACACCATCCATCAAGCCTTCAACGTAACCAATGATAGAAGTAATTGGTGTTTTTAAGTCATGAGAAATATTGGCAATTAATTCTTTCCGATTAGCTTCATATTTTTCGCGTTCCGCATTGGCTTCTTCTAAATCTTGCCACATTTGTTCAAAACTAAGTTGGAGCTGTTTGACTTCTGTTGAGACGGTTTGGTGGCTAGTTGGTGTAAATGGATTTTCTTTTTGGGCATCCTTACCCAATGTTTTAGTCGCTTTTTCTAATGCTTCTAATGGCTCGATAGTGGTTTTGGTTAAGCGCTTATTAATGAGCCAAGCTGCCGCAATTGCTACAAGGATAATTAACAAAATCATCCAGATAATCCAGCGTGTGAAGAATTCAAAAAGGCTGCTTTCGCGTTTCAAGACAATAAAGCTCCCGTTAGAACCATCTAAATAATGAAAATCGGATTTGACATAATGATACAGACGCCCTGCGTTATCCAGTGTGCCAGTTGGCGTAATATTATTCATTTCGTAGTTTGGAATATGTACAGACAAAGATTTTTCTACTAAATTATCCGAATAATAAGGAAACCGTGCATTCTTTCGAATAATCACACTTAATCCTTTTGCTTCAATTGTTTGAATCGTTTCCTTTAATTCTTTACTCAAAGGCGTATCTAGTAATTTCGGTGATTTTTTTAGCAGTTGATCTAAGGCCAAATAACTTTCTTCTTCGTTAGCGGTCAATGGTCGTTGCTTATTCATCATTCGGTAAGCTTGGGGCAAACTGGGGACAGTTCCTAATGTGATGTAAGAAGCTAAGGATAAAACAGCTAAAACAGAGGCTAAAGTAATAATGATGGCACTAATATAAGAAATAAAAAAGCGGCGTTTAATGGTCAAAAGCGTCCCTCCTAGTGGTTTTAATCTATTTCTTACTTATAGTGTATTACAAGTGAACAAAAAAAAGCTAGTATTGTTATTAACTTTTTTTCATTTGTTTATAATTTGTTCATTTTTCGGCAAGTAGGAGTTTATAAGGCTTTGCTATTCTAGATATATCAAAAAGAAAAAGGGGATTACCAACCATGAAAAAGAAAAAAGTTTTTAGTGCGCTTACCTTATTAACCTTTAGTACGTTGTTGATTGCAGGCTGTGCTGGCGGAGCCAACTCTGCAACAGATAAATCAAGTGCAGCTAGCTCAAGCACTGCAGTCTCTAGTTCAGCAGAAGCAGCTAAAGAGCAATCAAAAGGACAAGAATTAACAGAAATTTTATCCAGTACTGATTGGCAAGGCACAAAAGTTTACGACAAAAACAATAATGATTTAACAGCAGAAAATGCTAATTTTATTGGTTTAGCAAAATATGATGGTGAAACAGGTTTTTATGAATTTTTCGACAAAGAAACAGGTGAAACCCGTGGCGATGAAGGCACATTCTTCGTGACAGACGATGGCGAAAAGCGTATCTTAATTTCGGATACACAAAACTATCAAGCAGTGGTTGATTTAACGGAAGTGACGAAAGATAAATTTACCTATAAGCGAATGGGGAAAGATAAAGATGGGAAAGATGTAGAAGTCTTTGTAGAACATGTCCCTTATTCTGACAAAAAGTTAACTTTTACGAACGGTCGTAAAGATTTAGAAACAGAAACTGGCAAGATTGTTACCAATGAACCTGGCGATGACATTTTAGGGGCCACATTATGGAATGGCACGAAAGTTTTAGATGAAGACGGTAACGATGTTACTGAAGCAAATAAAATGTTTATTAGTTTAGCAAAATTTGATAATAAAACAAGTAAATATGAATTCTTTGATTTAGAAACGGGTAAAACTCGTGGAGATTTTGGTTACTTCCAAGTAATTGATAATAACAAAATCCGTGCCCATGTTTCAATTGGTGACAATAAATATGGAGCTGCATTAGAATTAACAGAATTAAATGATAAACGTTTTACGTATACACGAATGGGTAAAGACAATAACGGCAAAGAAATTAAAGTTTTTGTGGAACATGAACCGTATGAAGGCGACTTTACGCCAAACTTCACGTTCTAATTAGTCAATTACGAGTAGATGAAGTGGCCAAAAGAAAGTAAAGGATTCTTTTGACCACTTTATTTTTAACAAAAAAATAGTTTATAGTTGTTTTTAATCGTTTATAAATTGTTCATTTTTCTGACAGTGGTAGTTTAGAATCGTTTGTTAAGATAGGTTTATCAAAGAAAAGGAGCGATGCTTTATGAAAAAGAAAGTATTAAGTTCGATTACTTTAGTAACATTAAGTACGTTACTGATAGCAGGTTATGCAAGTCCAGCATTTGCAGATCATGCAGCCAATCCAAACAGTGCTACAGCAAATTTAGGTAAACATCAAAACAATGGCCAAACAAAAGGCGACAAGGCGACTAAGATTTTATCTGGTACGGACTGGCAAGGAACCCGAGTTTATGATGCTGCAGGTAATGATTTAACGGCAGAAAATGCTAATTTTATTGGGTTAGCAAAATATGATGGTGAAACCGGTTTTTACGAGTTTTTCGACAAAAATACTGGGGAAACCCGTGGTGACGAAGGAACATTTTTTGTGACAGGTGATGGTACAAAACGAATTTTAATTTCGCGGACACAAAATTATCAAGCCATAGTGGATTTAACTGAAGTAAGTAAAGATAAATTTACTTACAAACGTTTAGGAAAAGATAAACTGGGGAATGATGTCGAAGTTTACGTGGAACATATCCCTTATCATGGGAAAAAATTAGCTTTTACAAATGGACGTGAAGCATTAACCAATCAAACTGGCAAAATTGTGACAAATAAATCAGGGGATAAAATTTTAGGAACAACCTTGTGGAATGGCACAAAAGTCGTAGATAAAAATGGGAATGATGTGACAGCGGCCAATCAAAATTTCATTAGTTTAGCGAAATTTGATCCAAACACAAGTAAATATGAATTTTTCAATTTACAAACGGGTGAAACCCGCGGCGACTTTGGGTATTTCCAAGTGGTGGACAATAACAAGATTCGGGCCCATGTATCTATTGGTACGAATCGTTACGGTGCGGCGCTAGAATTAACGGAACTAAACAATGATCGATTTACGTATACTCGAATGGGTAAAGATAACGCTGGTAATGATATTCAAGTGTTTGTGGAACATGAACCTTACCAAGGAACTTTTAATCCAACATTTACCTTTTAAAAACTAGACATGAGAATAGGAACCAAAAGCAGGACTTCCTGCTTTTGGTTTCTCTCTTTTTAAAATAGAAAAACAGAGAAAGCGTTTTAATCGACAAATAAAAAAAGATTCGTTAGATTAGAACCACTGGAGAAAAATCTCATATTTCTCTCGAGGAAAGGAAGTTGAGCACAATGAACAAAAAAATTTTAATGGGGCTATTAAGTGTCGTGACCATTCCATTACTTGCTGCGTGTCAAGGAGGAGAAACACCTTCCGCAGCGTCAAAAAATAGTCAAACGGTGACTACTCAAAGTAGTGCAAAAACTGAAAGCACCAGTACAACCCGTTCGGTGGCTCAAACAACATCAAAAGAGGAAGTGAAAGAACCGATGAAGACCTATGAAGTGGGTGCGCTTTTAGAAGCAGCCAATCAACGAGATACGAAGAAGGTCAAGGAAATTTTACAAGATACTACTTATCAAGTGGATGAAGTCGACACAGAAGGCAACACACCGCTCAATATCGCTGTTCACAATAATGACATTGAGATTGCAAAAGCGTTGATTGATCGGGGTGCCGATATTAATCTGCAAAATAGCATTAGTGATAGTCCCTATCTTTATGCGGGAGCACAAGGACGTACGGAGATTTTAGCGTATATGTTAAAAAATGCGACACCAGATTTAACTAAGCATAACCGTTACGGTGGCAATGCGTTAATTCCGGCAGCTGAAAAAGGACATATTGACAATGTGAAGCTCTTGTTAGAAGATGGACGAGAAGACATAGATTTCCAAAATGACTTTGGCTATACAGCGTTGATTGAGGCAGTGGGGTTACGTGAAGGGAACCAACTTTACCAAGATATTGTAAAATTGTTAATGGAAAATGGTGCGGATCAATCCATTAAAGACAATTCTGGTCGAACAGCAATGGACTATGCCAATCAAAAAGGTTATACGGAAATTAGTAAAATTTTAGCACAGTACAACTAAGTATTGTGTCCTTTCGGGAAGGAATAAATACAGGTAGGAGTGAAGGAAAGCATGAATTATTGGTTAAAAAATGTTCGAATTGAAACAGGGTATCAAAAAGAAGGTGACTGGTTATCTGGGACAGTAACCAAAGAAGTGGCAATTGAAGTAACAGATGGAGTATTTACAAAAATCATCCCCAATGAAGAATTGGTAGAAGAACCTGGGTTGACAATTATTGATGGTCACCATCAATTGATTTTACCAGGTTTGATTGAAAAACATTGTCACTTTGATAAAAGTAAACTAGGTGTTCCGTGGTATCCGGTGACGCCAGCGAAGTCAATTGTGGAACGTGTCGAAGCAGAAATCCCTTATTTAGATAGTTTAGAACTTTCTTTAACTGAACGCGCCAATCATTTAATTGACTTAGAATTACCACATGGCGCGACAGCCTTCAGAACACATGTTGACGTGGAACCGATGACAGACTTACGTTATTTTGATGAAGTCCAAGCATTGGCCCAAGCGAAACCATTTGCGGTAGAAATTGTCGTCTTTCCACAGCACGGCTTACTACGTTCAGATTCCGTTGAATTAGTTGATCAAGCATTGGCAAAAGGTGCCGATTTTATTGGTGGCGTGGATCCTTATTCATTGGATGGTGATTACAAAAAATCATTGGCTGAAACATTCCGCTTAGCAGATAAACATGGTGTCGGTGTGGATATTCATTTACATGACCGTCATGAAGCTGGGACAACAACGATTAAAGAAATTATTCGTTTAACGAAAGAATATGGTCTACAAGACAAAGTATTTATCAGTCATGCCTTCGGGTTAAATGATTTCATTGGTGAAAAACGTGACGAAGTTTATGACGCTTTAGCAGCAGAAAAAATTCATATTAATTCCAGCGTGCCAATCACACCTAACACGATTCCGCCAATTATGGAATTGTTACGTCATGGAGTCAATGTCCATCTTGGTTGTGACAATATCTACGATTGCTGGTCTCCTTATGGTGATGGCTCATTACAAGAAAAATTGGCTCGTTTAGGTGAACTTTTTAATGTGAAAGATCAAGATGCTTTAACACAATTATTAGGCTTAGTGACAGATGGTATCACGACTTTAGATGAACAAGGGCAAGCAAATTGGCCGCAAGTTGGTGCTGAAGCAACTTACTTACTCACTGAAGCAGAATGTGCGGCGGCTTTTGTCGCTCGTCAGACACCGGTGGAAATCAGTGTGGTAAAAGGAACCACACTTTATCAAAAATAACAAAAAGAAGCGAGATTTCTCGCTTCTTTTTTTGTTATGCTTATCGTTCCTTCAACCAGCTATCCAATTGCTCAAATAAAGCGATGACCGAAGGATCTTTGGTTTGTTTTAAAAAATCATGTTCTAAATAGTAAACCGCTTTAAAGGTACTCTCAGGAATGGTCCGTCCGATTTTTTTGCTATAGCGGAACGGCACTTCTTCGTCTGAGCTACTAGCTGTACTGAAACAAGGTGGAAACGTTTTTAATGTTTCGTCTGACAGTGCGTAAGCAGACCAGTCCTCATTTTCTGGTAATCCGTAAAAGTGCGGCAATAGCCCTTGCTGAATACTGTAATGATACAGCAGATAGCGAGAAAGAAAAGGATCATCCCAAACAGGCTTTGTTTGGTCAATGGTAGCTATTTCTTTAGCGGAAATGGCTTGCTTTAATAATTTTCGTGGCTCTTTAATAAATTCTAAATCTGTATAGCCGTAAAAATTGACTAAAAATTGTGGCGTCAAATTTAGTGTTTGTAATTGTTTGGTTAACTGTAACATTAAATAACCGCCAGCGGAACGTCCGCACAAACCAAATGGCTGATTTTGAATAATCTCTTCGTTTAGCAATTGGAAGGTTTCTGTTAGCGTCCCTAAGATGTGATCGATTTTTGTATTTGGAGCCAACAAATAGTCCAGCGCTAAAACGGTATAGCCATTGCTTGTAAACAGCTCCTTCAGTTCTTCTGGTAAATCACTTTTGGTTCCATAAATCATCCCGCCACCATGTAAATAGACGACATAGTTCGTTGATTCAGTCGTAGTGGGGTAGATAGTAACTGTTGCGCCATTAGCGAGTGTTTGATTGTTTTTCAAGTGCACGTCTCCTCATCTTTATAATGTATGTGGCAATTTCATAATTTAACAATTGCAAGGGATTGGCTAAGTCAATATCAAGAAGTTGTTCCACTTTGTTTAAACGATAACGAATCGTTTTTGAATGAAGGAACATCGCTTCAGAGGTCTGTTTATAGTTGCGATTATTTTGGAAAAAACTGTACAAGGTTTCAAACAAATCGTAGTTATTTTCGGCTAATTGATAAAGTGCGCGAGGAATTAATTCGTCTAAATTTTCCAATTGGTCTTCGCGGATAAAATTTTTAAATACCCCGATATCGGCTAAGGTGACAATTGGTCCGTTATAAAAAGTTTCATTAAAGCGCAGAATGTCCAGACATTCAATCAGTAGCTCTTTAATCCCTTCTCGTGATTTTAAACTGCTGACGGCAACGGTAAGCGTGTCGTTTTCTTCTAAAAGTTCAGCTAATAAACGACTTAATTGCAGCTTTGTAATTTTTCCATCACTTTCATTGAAGTTAAAAAGGACCGCCGAATAATTTAGCTGATCGAAGAAGATGGATTTCACACGCAGGGTACGAAGTAAGGCAATAATTCGTTCTTTCATGAGTTGTGTATTGGTGTCTTTGGTAGAAAAAGCAATCGCTTGGTAAGAATCTAGCTCTTGCATTTGCACTTCACGAAGCAAACTGTTTAGCTCGTCAGGATTTTGTGGTGTATTTTGTAAAATAGCATCCGCTAAGTTGTTCAAACGAGTATACCGTTCTTTTTTTAACAAATTTTCGGTATTGAATTTTTCTTGTAAGACATCAATCGCATTTTCGATAATCACTAAATCCGTTTCTTTAACCTTTTCATCTTGTAAATAAACCAGAAGTAAACAATTAGTGGAATAACTATTGAAAATAGAAACTTCTAGTGCCAACTGTTTTTTGGGGTTGGCATGAGAATAAAGTGTTAAAAGAGAGTAATCATTTTTAGTGAATTCACTGTTTTTTAGTTTTTCTCTTGAGAGCACAATCGCATCATGGGGTAAGTCACCATCGCTAATTTCCAGATGTTTATCCAACATTTTTAAAGCGAAGGGTAATTTAATGATGTCATAAAATTCTTGCATAATCGTCTCAACCGTTGGGTAGTGGCGCTCTAATTTGGTGAAACGTTGGCGCACATCGTAATACGTACGTAAGACATGCGACTGATAATTCAACAAAGGCTCGTAAATCGTAAATAGAATTTTTTCATAGCTAATGTCTTGTGTGATTTTAATTAAAGGAATTTCATAATTGAAACATAATTCGATAAACCACTCTGGAATCATTTTAATGAATCGATCTGTTTTCAAAATTAAGCCGCTGATGCCAATTCGGCGCATCTTTACGAAAAAATTTTCCAACTCTTTTTCGGGTAGATCATGCAATGCGTAGAAAGAAGTCAAAATTAACTGATTCTTTCTACTCCAGTTCTCGATATCAATCGCTTCTAAGACCATTGCCGAATCAACTTCATTGTCTAAACCAATCTCTTTCGTCAAAATTTTACCTTTTTTTAAGTCACCTATCGATAATAACTCTCTTAATTTCATCGTTTTCTCCTTTTTTCCTCTTATGGATAAAAATTATACCATTTTTTTAGAATTATGTCCGATGAAAACACTTTCTCGTTTCGATACAATAGCATTGTAAGGAATAGATAGGAGGATGAACAATGTTACACACAGTAATTTTGAAAAACAATTACCAAGACTCCATCAACTTAATGTTATTGACCAATAAAATCAATGCATTAGATGGTGTAACCATGAGTCAAATCATGATGGGAACAGATGCCAACAAAGACATCCTTAACAACACGAACTTGTTAACGGATGAGGCCAATAGTGCATCTGCAAACGACATGATGATTGTGGTTGACAGTGAAAAAGAAAACATCATGGAAGAAGTTATGCCAGCGATTGATGAATTCTTAGATGATTTATCAGCAAAGGGAACTAGTGAAGAAGCACAAGCAGCAACTTCTTGGTCAGAAGCGTTTGATCTTTTACCAGAGGCGAATGTAGCGCTATTCAGTATTCCTGGTGAATATGGTGCGCCAGAAATGGAACGTGCCTTAAAAAATGATTTACACGTGTTCTCTTTCACGGATAACGTGTCAATTGAAGATGAAGTACGTTTGAAAAAATTAGCGCATGAAAAAGGCTTACTAATGATGGGCCCTGACTGTGGAACTGGTATTATCTCAAGTATTCCAATCGCCTTTACAAATGTTGTTTCTCCAGGAAACATTGGCGTTGTTGGTGCTTCAGGAACAGGGATTCAAGAAGTTACAACGATTATTGACCGCTTAGGTGGCGGAGTTGTTCACGCCATTGGTACTGGTGGTCGTGACTTAAGCGACAAAGTAGGCGCTATCACTGTGAAAGATGCTATTGTGGCCTTAGAAAATCACGAACCAACCGATGTGATTACAGTCATCTCTAAACCACCTGCAAAAGAAGTTCGTGATGAAGTGGTTGAATTATTACAAAGTATTTCAAAACCAGTCGTTGCGATTTTCTTAGGAGAAAAACCAACAAGTCACGAAGGCAAAGTTTATCTAGCTCATACATTAGAAGAAACAGCTAAAATTGCTGTTGATTTAGCAAATGATGTGGCCGTGAAGAAAAATTACTTTGAAGCATTAGCAAAACCAGCTGTACCAACATTACCAGAAGATAAAGTTGTAAAAGGCTTATATTCAGGTGGTACATTAGCTTCTGAAGCAGGTATGTTAATTTCTGAAGCTTTAGACCTTGGCGGTTTAGTGAAAGCAGAAGGTTATGTCTTGAAATCTCACGGTTATGAAGTCATTGACTTAGGCGATGATATGTATACACAAGGTCGTCCCCACCCAATGATTGACCCAGATGTTCGTATCGAAAAAATTCGTGAATACGCACAAGATGAAAAAACTGGGATTATCTTATTCGATGTGGTGTTAGGCTACGGTGCTCATGAAGACATGGTTGGTGCATTGTTACCAGCAATTGAAGAAGCGCGTGCCACAGCCAAAGAAGCCGGACGTGATCTTTACTTTGTTGCAACTGTTTGTGGGACGACGAAAGATCCGCAAAATTACCAATCGTCGGTTGATCGTTTGAAAGAAGGCGGCGTTTTAGTTGCAGAAAGCAATGCTAAAGCTGTTCAATTAGCTTTATTGTTAAAAGGAATCGAAATTTCAGAAGACGATAAAGAAGTGGTTGCTTACAACGGACCAACTGTCGATGTACCAAAACCAGGCGAAAAAGTAATGGAACTATTAACAACCAAACCAAGAATCATTAACGTTGGGTTACAAAGCTTTACAGAATCAATCGTTGATTACGGTGGCGAAACTGTTCAATTTAACTGGCGTCCGCGTGCCAACGGCAATAAAAAAATGATTAAAATTTTGGATGCTTTGGAAGATTACAGTGAACAAATCGAAGCTGAAAATCACAAAGTAACAGACAAAATTAAAAATGCACAACCATTCTTAGTAGATGTGGTACCTGCAAAATCAGTGATTCCAGAATTAAATGATGACGCACAAAAAACATTACTTCATGCTGGACCACCAATCCAATGGTCTGAAATGACTGGACCAATGAAAGGTGCTTGTATCGGTGCAGCATTATTCGAACGTTGGGCAGACAACGAAGAAGATGCTTTGAAGATTTTTGAAGCTGGCGAAGTACGTTTCATTCCTTGTCACCATGTAAAAGCAGTTGGACCAATGGGCGGTATTACTTCTGGTAATATGCCAGTCTTTGTTGTAGAAAATCGCTTAGAAGGTAACGAAGCATACTGTATCTTGAATGAAGGTATCGGTAAAGTATTGCGTTTTGGTGCTTATTCACAAGAAGTGGTTGATCGTTTAGATTGGATTAAAGATGTTTTAGGACCAACTATTGCGAAAGCTTTGAAACTTTCTGAAGAAGGCTTGAACTTAAACGTATTGATTGCGCGCTCTATTACAATGGGTGACGAGTTCCACCAAAGAAATATTGCCGCATCTTTGAACTTCTTAAAAGAATTGTCTCCATTAATTATCAAAACAGATATTCCAGAAGATCAAAAATACGAAGTAATCAAATTCTTAGCTGACACAGATCAATTCTTCTTAAATGTCATGATGGCAACTGGAAAAGCAATTGTTGATGGTGCCCGTAAAGATACCAACGGAACGATTGTCACAACGATGACTCGTAACGGCGTGAACTTTGGGGTCCGGATTGCAGAAACAGGCGATCAATGGCATACCGCACCAGTAAATACACCAAAAGGTCTTTACTTCACTGGTTTCAGCGAAGAAGACGGAAATCCTGATGTCGGGGATAGTGCAATTACTGAAACAGTAGGCGTTGGAGCAATGGCTATGGTAGCTGCACCTGGCGTAACACGGTTTGTTGGTGCAGGTGGCTTTGAAGATGCGTTAGCAACCTCAAATGAAATGGCAAAAATCTGTGAAGGACACAACCCAACATTTTCAATTCCAACTTGGGATTTCCAAGGAACTTGTTTAGGAATTGATATCCGTAAAGTGGTGGAATTAGGAATTACACCAATCATCAATACAGGGATTGCACATAAAAATGCCGGTGTTGGTCAAATTGGTGCAGGGACAGTTAGAGCACCTCTAGGCTGTTTTGAAAAAGCCCTAGAAGCGTATGCTGAGAAACTAGGCATTACGGTTGAATAACCAACTAGTCATTAGTGACTACATTTTTCCTATCCACCAATATGGCAAGATGGGAACCATTCACAGTGTTTTTGAACGTTCATTTAATCTGAAAGTCCAGGATCAATTAATCAATGTTGCGAACTTCCATAATTATTTATCAAGCTTTGGTATGTTTTTGCCAGATCAATTGTTTCAAGAAATCTTTCCGTATGTACAACAAGGTAATAAAGTCAAAATCACAGAAAATCAGTTGACCTTTTACAGTACAGTCGGCGTGAAAACGATCCAACTCACACCTGCTGAGGTCGTTTCTTTAAACATTACTCATTTCAAGTTAGAAAAAGACCAATTACGCTTGTTGCGAGACCGCTTATTAGCGAGAAACTTAGAACGTAGAATTGGCCTGCCTTTAGACGAACGAGCAAAGCATATTTTCAAAAAAATGAGCCAAAAACAAAAAGTTTGGACACTATCGGAATGGCAAGAAGTAACGAATTATCTGATTGGTCGGGGCAAAGGGTTAACCCCGAGTGGTGATGACATTTTAGTGGCGTATCAAACAATTCTGTTCATACTTGCTGATGAAAGAGCTGCGGCGTTAGCCGCTACTCTTTCGGCAGCAAATTTATCCACAACAGATGTTAGTAAAGGCTATATTGCAAGCTCGGCTAAAGGATATGTAAATTCATTGTTGTATCAGTTACTCTTGGATTTGGAGAACCATCGGGATAATAGAGTTGACGAAAATATTGACAGAATTATACAAATCGGACATTCCTCTGGTAAAGATATGTCATTTGGAATGTTACTAGCTTTACAATCTGTAGAGTTAGATGAGAAGTGAGGAGAAGACATGGAGAATAGTAAAAAAAATCAAGCAGTGCAAGTGAGCAATAGTTACTGGATTAAAGTCGTAGCCATTTTCTTCGTAGGCTGGATTTTAATGTACGCAACACGAACTATTTTTAATCCAGTGATGGGGGTCATTGGAGAACAATTTGGTCTAAGTAACACACAACTTGGTTTAGCCAATAGTATCTTCTTTCTAACCTATGCTGTTGCACAGATTCCTTTTGGGATGATTGGCGATAAAATTGGGCGGAAATTAGTCATTGCTGTTGGGTTTATCGTTCTTGCTATTTCTACTTATTTTAGTGGATTAGCGACAACCTTTGTTATGTTTTTAGTCATTCGTGCAATTGCTGGTATTGGTCAAGGCGCTTACTATGGCCCGCAATATGCGCTATCGACAGAAGCGATTCCAGCAAGTAAACGGACCATCGGTAATGCCATCATCAATAGTGGGATGGCCTTCGGTACATCAGGTGGGTACTTACTTTCAAGTAAGTTGGTTTTAGAAAATGGTGAACATTGGAGCAAACCATTCTTTATCATGGCGATTCCAACGTTTATCGTAGGAATTCTTTTCTATACAATTTTGAAAGAAAAAGTGATTCGTCCTGGTGAAGAAGCTGCACGAGCAGCTGCTGAAGAAGGACCACAAGAAAAGATCTCATTAAAAGAAATTTTTTCAAATCGTAATTTATTAGCCGCATTTATTTTATGTTTCACAAGTATTTATGCAAACTTTGTCATTATTACTTGGTTGCCACAATTTTTAATTGCTGAACGTGGCTTTACAGGAGCGAGCGTTGGTTTCATTTCATCACTTGTACCATGGGCCTCTATTCCAGGCGCCTTAATCTTCGCTCGTTTGAATGATAAAACAGGTGCGACGAAAAAATTAGTCTTTACATTAGTACCTTTAGCAATCCTATCTGTCTTTGCGATTGCTTTTGTAACAAATCGGACATTGTTAATTTCTGTTTTAATTCTTTATGGGTTAACAGGGAAATTAGCGTTAGATCCAATTATGGTGACTTTTGTTACCAAACATGCACCAAAAGCGGCCTTAGGAACAACGTTAAGTGCCTATAATTTTATCGGGATGTCAGGGTCAATCCTAGCACCGTATGTCACAGGATATTTAGCAGATACAGCAGGCTCAATGCAAGTTGGCTTCTATCTTTCTTGTGTACTATTAGTTATTGGTTTACTAGCTTTTGCTTTCTTAGCTAAAGATGAAAGTAAACCGAAATTAGGTTAATTATCCCTTCGATAATGACTGAAACAATCAAAATGAGCAAGACAAAATCTTTCATTTCGTAAACAAATTATTTCTTATCCGTCGATACTGAAAAGATTTTGTCTTTGCTTTACTAAAAAGGAGCGAATCAATCAATGAGTTTAAACGTAATTGCCCTAGGTGGGAATGCTATTTTAGATACGGATCCAACAGATGAAGGCCAAAAAGCCGTCGTTAATCACGCGGCCAAATATATTGCAGAATTTGTTGCCAAAGGGGAACAAGTCATTGTCTGTCACGGAAACGGACCACAAGTAGGGAATTTGCTTTTACAACAAAAAGCAGGCGAAAGTGAAAAAAATCCAGCGTTGAAATTGGATACTTGTGTTGCGATGACACAAGGAAGCATCGGTTACTGGTTACAAAATGCTTTAACTAATGAGTTTGAAAAACGTAACATTGCTAAACCAGTTATCTCTGTAGTTACGCAAGTGCGTGTGGACAAAGAAGATCCTTCGTTTAAAAAACCATCAAAACCAATTGGTCCATTCTATACAAAAGAAGAAGCTGACGCGGAAGCAGCCAAAGATGGCTCTACGTATGTGGAAGATGCTGGCCGTGGCTACCGAAAAGTTGTTCCATCACCAATGCCTAAAGAAATTGTTGAAAAAGAGGCGGTTCGTGCTTTAGTAGAGGCGGACGTTTTAACTATCTGTTCTGGTGGCGGGGGCATTCCTGTCGTAGCAGAAGACGGACAATACGTAGGTGTGGAAGCGGTTAACGACAAAGATTTCTCTGCACGTGTTTTAGCTGAAAACGTTGATGCAGACCGTTTGATTATTTTGACAGGCGTTGATAACATCTACATTAATTACAATCAACCAGATCAAAAAGCATTAGAACAAATCAGTGTAGCCGAAGCAGAAGAATACATTAAAGAAGGTCACTTTGCTGCTGGTAGTATGCTACCAAAAATCGAAGCTGCCTTAGACTTCGTAAAAGGTGATGACAAACGGAAAGCAATCATTACTTCTATCGAAAACTTAGAAAACATCGATAAAGAAGCAGGAACTGTGATCAGTCAAAAGGGGTAGTTTACCATGAAAAAACCGTCCATGATCACCCAAATTGCAATTGCTGTTGTCGTAGGAATCCTCGTAGGACTCTTGATTCCTGCTAGCGGCAATTACTTGAAAATAGTTGGAGATGTCTTTTTGCGACTGATGCAAATGGCTATTCCTATCTTGATCTTAGGGCAAATTGTCCAAGCAGTTGGCAGTATTAATCCAAAAGAACTAACGAGCCTTGGGGGTAGAACAATCGCTGTTTTCGGGATTTCCTCCTTAGCTGCCGCTTTATGGGGCGTCCTAATGGCAGTCATTTTTAATCCAGGATACGGTGTTAAAATGACTGGCTTCCAAGATGCTTCTATTAAAGCGCAAGAAATCTCAATCACTGATACGATTTTAAATTTCGTTCCGAAAAATATTTTTGATTCACTGACTCAAGGATCGATTATTCAAATTATTGTCTTTGCATTATTTTTTGGTTTAGCACTGAATAAATACTTACAAAGCCATCCAGAGACACAACTCTTCCAAATAATTGTGGACTTTAATGAAGTTATCATTACAGTCATTCGATACGTCATGTATCTAGCACCTCTGGGGATTTTTGCTTTAATTGCTTCAACAATTAGTCACTTAGGCCTTCAAATTATTTTACCGTTAGTGAAGTATCTATTGGTCTATGGATTAGGAACTATTTTATTTTTGGGCATCTGGATTTTGGTTATCACATTGTACTGTAAAGTAAGTCCACTACGTTTAATTACAAACATGAAAAATATGTCTGTGATGGCCTTGGCGACAACTTCTTCAGCAATTACTTTACCAGTAGCTTTGGAAGAAACAGAAACAAAATTAGGTTTAAGTAAGCGAATTACTAACTTAGTGTTGCCGTTAGGTATGTCGTTAAACAGTAACGGTTCAGCGATGCATATGGCTTTTACTGTAATGACTATCGCTCAGATGTATCAGCTAGAGTTTGATATTACGAAAATGATTTACTTAGCAATTACAGCAACGTTTGTCTCACTAGCAAACGCAGTTGTTCCCGGTGCGGGCTTAGTCTCACTGGCAGTGATTGTTCCGCAAATGGGTTTACCCATTGAGAGTATTGCAATTTTTGCAGGCGTCGAATGGTTTGTTGGCATGTTACGAACAATTTTAAATGTCAATTCAGATGTTTACTCTGCTATTCTAGTTGCAAAATCAGTGGATGAAATTGACTATACTGTCTTTAACAGTAGCAATAAGTAGTGAAAAAAGGGGAGGAAATGCAAGGACGAAGAAGAAAATCACTTGTTTTCTTTCCCTTTTTTAAGATTAATGATAAAGGAGCAAGCGCAATGGAAGAAATGGTTGTCGTTACACCGGAAAAATTAGAAAAGCTGATGAAGCAAAAATTAGAAGCTGCTGGTTTACATTCTGAACATGCCGAAGAAGTTGCTCGACATTTAACTTTTGCAGATGCTAGCGGTATTCATTCACACGGGGCGGTTCGTATGGATTATTATGCGGAACGGATTGCAAAAGGCGGGATCACGATTGACCCCGAATTATCATTTGAAAAAACTGGACCGTCCACTGCCATTTTTCATGGCGATAATGGCGTGGGTCAATTTGTTTGTAACGAAGCATTAGCTGCTGCAGTTGACCTAGCCAAAGAATCAGGGTTAGCATATGTTGGCGTTTCTCAAACGAGTCATAGTGGGACGTTATCGTATTATGTTAAAAAAGCAGCGGAACAAGGCATGGTTGCTCTTTCGATGTGTCAATCTGATCCAATGGTGGTACCGTTTGGTGGTACAAGCAATTATTTTGGGACAAATCCAATCGCTTTTGCAGCACCTAGAGCAGGTCATGAACCAGTCGTGTTTGATATGGCTACGACAGTACAGGCTTGGGGGAAAATTTTAGATGCACGTTCAAGAGATGTTGAAATTCCCGACACGTGGGCAGTAGACGAAAAAGGCCAGCCAACGACTGATCCTTATGAAGTACGAGGTTTATTGCCGATTTCAGGACCAAAAGGATATGGACTAATGATGATGGTCGATGTCTTAGCTGGTTCGTTGTTAGGCTTACCTTTTGGTAAACATGTCAGTTCCATGTATGCGGATTTAACGGAGAAACGGAATCTGGGTCAGATGTTTTTAGTCATTGATCCAAGCCGCTTTACAGATTCTGAACGATTTAAAGAAAATATTAATCAAATGGTGGAAGAACTTCATAGTGTGCCTACAGCAGAAGGGTTTCAACAAGTTTACTATCCAGGAGAAATTGGTCAGCTAAACTATCAAAAAGCCATGTCAGAAGGCATTGAAATTCCACAAAGTATTTATGATTATTTAGTTAGTGAGATTGTACATTACGATAAATATGGCGGGCAAGGTGCCTTTGCCAAATAATGAGGAGCGCAGAGAGTATTCGCTGCTGCGTTGCTCTCGCCTTCTTTCTATTGGAGGAAAGTAAAATGAAAAAATCGTCAAAAGTAGCACTTATTTTTGCATTTTTAGTTAGTATTTTTGTGCCAGTTGCGGCCTTTGCTGATGAGATTGGGGATGTAGTTGCCCCGACAGGAATCATGGCATTAGTTGTGATTATTCCGTTGATTGTTGTTTTGGTTCTATTGTTTATGAAAGTCGATATGATTATTGCTGGTTTAATTGGTGGCGTCTTAGCGATGCTGATTGGTGGCATTGGACTAGAAGAAGCGAATAAACAGATGTTGGAAGCTATCCCGATGATGTTAGGAATTACCGTTCCCATCATTAATTCAGCTGTTGCGATGGCGGTCTTTAAAGCAGGTAGTTATTCAGCTGCATTAACTTTAGCCAAACGAGGCACAAAAGGAAAAGTCGAGTATGTTTCAGCTTTTATTGTTATCTTATTAGCCGCAGCCACATATATGTCAGGAATTGGTGGCGGAAGTGCGATGGTTATTGCGCCATTGGCCTTTGCCGCAGTTGGCGTTGTTCCTGAATTAATTGCAGCAATGTCTTTAGCTGCTGCGGTATCATTTACAACATCACCCGCTTCATTAGAATCAAGTATTGTTTCAAAATTAGGTGATATCAGTGTCGGTTCATATGTTTCAACCATGCGACCTTACTGGTTATTCTTCGTAGCATTAGCGATTGTTTTAGCCTTTTGGGGCACGAAACATAGAAATGTTGGCTTTAAAGAGTCGGCAGATGATGAATTTGATAAAAAGAGCAATGGTGAATTATTTAAAATTACCTTGCCAGCCATTTTCTTATTGTTTGCTGTAATTTTTGGACCAATTGTGAATGATTTAATTGGTTTTGCCTTCTTTACGCCACTTGTATACATGATTTTAACATTAGTTTTAATTTTCTTATGTACAGATTTCTCAATGAACAAATCTGTCGAAGCGATGGTAGATGGGTCTACATATATTTTGACTCGTTTATTCCAAGTAGGGATTTTCTTAGCCTTTATTAATGTTATTGCACAAACAGGAACGTTTGCTGTCATCGCAGGTGTTGCTGAAAATGCACCAGCCTTTATTGTCGTGCCAGTTGCCATTTTAACAGGGATTTTAATTGGGATTCCAGCTGGGGCCTACGTAGGTTCTGTTTTAACTTTAGTGCTACCAGTTGCTGTATCGTTGAACTTCCCGCCGTTAGCATTAGGTTTTGTAGCAATGGGTGTTGGTTTAGGTAGTCAAATGAGTTTCGTTAATATTACTATGCAAGCTTTATCTTCAGGCTTCCAAATTCCAATTTTGGATGTAGTTAAAGGAAACGTGAAATGGTTAAGTATTGCCTCTGTACTATTATTAGTTATCGGTTTAATCTTTGGATAAAAAACAATTTAGGGAGTGGAAAACATGGATTTATTAATTAAACAAGTTCGTCTTCAAGACGGTGAAGCATTACAAGATGTAGCTATTAAAGAAGGAAAAATCATTGAAATCGCCCCAGTTATTACTGGCGATGCCAAAGAAGTCATCGAAGCAGATGGTCGTGTTTTAATCCCAGGTTTTGTAGAAAGCCATTTACATTTGGACAAGGCATTAATCGCTGATCGTAAACCAAATAAATCAGGTACGTTGAAAGAAGCGATTGAAGTAACCGCGGAATTAAAACCAACATTTACCGAAGAAGACATTTACGACCGTGCTAAACGTGCCTTAGAAATGTTAATCGTTCATGGAACCACGGCGTTAAGAACGCATGCAGAATTTGACCCAGCGCAAGGTTTTACTGGCTTCAAAACAATTATGCGTTTGAAAGAAGAATACAAAGAGTTAATTGACATGCAAGTAGTTGCGTTTCCGCAAGAAGGAATTTTTAAAGCCCCTGGAACAGAACAAATGATGTATGAAGCAATGGATATGGGCGCAGACGTTGTCGGCGGTATTCCTTATAATGATGCACCAGCGAAAGAACATATTGATTTAGTGTTTGAAATTGCTAAAAAATATGATAAAGATGTAGATTTACACCAAGATTTTGCCGATGAAGCTGATGATATGAGTATTGAATATTTATGTGAAAAAACCATCGCTGAAGGCTACCAAGGCCGTGTTTCAGTGGGCCACTTAACGGCATTGCATGCCTTACCTGAAGCAGAATTGGCGCCTATTATTGCAAAAATGGCGGAAGCAAATATTAGCGTGATGGCTTTACCAGCAACGGATTTACATTTAGGAGCTCGCGGTGATCAGTACAATGTTCGACGTGCGGTTACGCCAATCCGTAAATTACGCGATGGTGGCGTGAATATCTGTATTGCTACAAATAATATTCGCAATGCTTTTACACCATATGGCACAGGGGATATTGTTCAAACAGCGATGCTAGCCATTCCTGTTGGGCACCTAGGTGGAGCGGATGACTTAAAAACAGTGCTACCAATGGTAACAACAAGTCCTGCTCGTGCGATGGGACTAGAAGGATACGGTGTCGCAGTTGGGAATAAAGCAGATTTAGTCTTATTAGACACAAAAGTGGTTGAACATGCGATTATTGATATTCCAGAACGGTTATATGTTATTAAAAACGGCCGTGTTACAGTCAAGACAGACAAAAAAGTCGAAATCATTCGTTAAGAAAAAAATCAAAAAGCTCAAAAGGTTAGTTTGCGCAACTAACTTTTTGAGCTTTTTTTGATAAAGGTGAAGATGTGTTTGATTGATCCTGTTTTAGTTATTTTTTTGTTCCTCGAGTTCTATTTATAACAGAATTAAATCATTTCTTTGCTACCAACCGATCTAATTGTTCTTGAATCGCTAGTAAGTCAGGTAAAGAAACTTGCGCATTAATTAATAAAAATGGTGCAGCTTGTTTTACTTGCAGCAAAGGCGTAGTGCTTAAATAAAGGTCGTACCTATCTTCTTCAGACAATTGATTAATTGCAAGGTGATAGAAACTTGCAAACGTTTCACGAATTCGTTGAATGATAATCGCTTCAATCGGTGTAGGTAAGTCTGTTTCTATTTTTATGTGAATTGTTTGATTGAAAGCTGTTGGAGCAGTAATTAACGTGTAGGCCATCGATAATTGAAGGCCTAAGCCAGTTTGTTTAGCTGGGTTCGAAACATAGATGTCTTGCTTGGCGACTATCTTTTGTGCATGCTCAAATAAATGAGCAAAATTTTGTAATAAATACTTCTTAATATTGTAGCCAGTAAGTGTAAAATCCATTTGTTCAAATAACTCTACGAAAAGAAGACCAGCCACTAATTGTTTTGTGAATAAGCCCCTGTTTTTTGTCGTTTCAAAGGCATGAGGGTTTTCTGTTTCAAGGGAGTGAAGAATCTTTTTAATAAAAGAATTCGTCTCTGAAAATGGTTGGTTAGGTTCGATTAAATCTATAAAATGTTTGTTCGAGAGTTGTACTGTTGTATTTGTTAATAGAAATAAAAAAATCAGCTGGCTTTCACTCTTGGGTAACAGAAAGGCGTTCGTTAATTGATTTTCTAAATGTTCTTTTAGTAGATGATGAGTATCAACAAATTGAAGCAGTACTTCTTGATCTTCATCAGATAAAGAAGAAATAGATTCAGAAAATAGGAAATTTGTCTGGAATCCCTTTCGATAACGAATAATATTTACCGCTAAAATATAACAAATAAGTTTCATATTCAATTGATTAGCTGGAAAATAGCCTAAAGCAATCAGTTCTTTCGCAAGGGTTTCACATTTTGTTTGCGAAACGTCAGCAAATGGCCAATCGAGACCAGAAAAAACGCGCCAAAAGAAAGCAATCATGAAAAAACGAATGCGTGGTTCAGCACCAACTAAACGAATCTCGCCTTTGGTTCTCTGGATCGAAAAATCAAAGGTTTTTAAAATGGTATCTAACTCAGCAACCTTATGCCGAACAGTTGATTCGGATAAGAATTGGTCCATACTAAATTTTGTTAAATGAACATTGCTTTCAAAGAATAGTTTTTCGAGCAATGTAAAATACGGACTACTTTGCAAAATTTGCTTCGTCAAAATTTTATATTCTTTTTTTGATCCCATGAAACAATAGCCTTTACCTCGCTCGGCAGAGAAAATATGTGAACAATTATTAGCCAATACATAAGGTTTACTAATTAAGGATTCGTAGTATTTATTGATTGAACGTCGATCCATTTGTAACAATTGACTAAGTGTTTCAATACGAATAAAGTTTTTTTTATGGTACAACAAACGCAGTAAATCCAATTCCTTTTTAACTTCTGAGCCGAAAAAAGTGTCTAATATTTCCATTATTCTTCTCCAATTGGTTCGATTCTTTTTGTTAAAATAAGTATAACTTGTTTTTTATTCGATTGTTTAAAAAAATGTACTTAGCAAGTACATTTTTTTGTCTCCTTAAAAGTTATTTCTGTAGTAAGTTACATATATCGCTCAAATTTCATTTGAATGAGAAATTACTTACCACAAAGGAGTTAAAAAAATTGAAAAAAACAACCTTATTTTTATTTATGTTCTTTTTCCTAATGATTATTTTTAGTATAGACGTTTCCGCAGAAACATACAATTTTAACTATAAAAATGACGAACAAGGTCATTATTTAACGAACGGAATTAGTGAGGGAGATACATACAATTATGATTATGGTCATGCCCCTGAAGCGACATTTGACGAAGAAAAATATGTGAATTATGGAGATGAAGCTTATTTGAAGAAAAGCGTGGCGGCTGTAACAGGCCAGCAAGGGCTTTTTAATGTGACTTTAGATGTAAAAGGAAATCAAACAGAAAGCCCCATTGATCTAGTGTTAGTGATTGACTATTCTTCATCAATGAAAGGTGAAAAATTAAACAACGCTTTGAAAGGCTTGCAACAATTCGGCGAAGAACTTTCAGATTCATTAACAGATGGTCATGTTCGAATTGGTATTGTTGCCTATAATCGACTAACTTACTCCACCGCGGATTTTTCTACAGACATGAATGACTTAGAAGACTTTTTAAGAAATACAGCCGAACCACATTCAGGTACATTTATGCAAAAAGGCTTGCTAGAAGGGCAACGTTTATTGGCTGAAAAAAGTCGTCCAAATGCAAAAAAGATGTTGGTTCATATTGGTGATGGGAGTGCAAATGCTAGTTTTTTACCTAGAGAAAATGCTCAAATCTATCCCAATAATGGTGAAATTATCGATTACAACGGTTACCATACATCGTCCTACATGGAAGAGTTTCAAACAGAATCCAATCAGTACTATACAAGTAACAGTGCTTCTACTGATGCTAACGCTATCCAAACAAACAGTACAACAGTGACAGATAATACGTTAGGAACCATTGTTTCTCTAAAAAAATCAGGAGATACTTATTATTCAATTGCAGCTAATCCTTCGTTAAGAGGAGAGTATATTAGTAGGAATATAGCTTCTGATCCTAAAAATTATTTGATTATTGATGAAAATTTATCTGGCTTGGGCACTGCGCTGAAAGAATTAGCTGGGAGTATCAATAATACTATCCATGAGGGGCTCATTATCGATCCGATGGGAGAAAATATTCTTTTACAAGGTGCTGGGAATTTCACAGAAGATAACTACCAACTAAAAGGTTGGCGAAAAATACCAACGGGTGAATGGTTAGAGGCTAGTGACTTATTGACTGATGTCGTAGTTACAGAAGAAAATCAAGTGCTCCATATTTCTACTATTTCATTAGGAAAGAACGAACGTTTAACATTAACTTATCAGATTAGATTGAACACAGAAACAAATGATTTTAAAGGAGATACATGGTTTTTATGTAATGATCGTACTACGTTACAGCCAACTCCAGAAGAAGAAGCAGTTGATTTTCCGATTCCAGCAATTAAAGCACCTACTGTACAATTAAAATTGATTAAGAACTGGGAAAATATTGCAGAAAAAGAAATTCCAGAAGCAATTCAATATCAAGTAACTCGAAAAGCGACAACAGAAGAAGCTGCTTGGTCTACTTCAGAAGTCATGCAACTAACCAAAAAAGAAGGCTATCAAAAGCTGATTAATCAAGTAACGGTTAATGGCGCAGAAGTAGTATTACCAAAGTTTAATAACAGGGGTGAAGACTTTATATATCAGATAGAAGAAGTGAACGTGCCATCTGAATTTGACAGTATAATGACAAAGACAAAGGATGAATTTATCCTTACCAATCGTCGTAAAGAAGTTGTTTCCAGCACAACAGATACAAGTACGAATGAGTCTTTAAGTTCTGAGACTGCTACGACAAATTCGAGTGCTGAAAAACCAATTGTTGTAGAAACTACCACAGCAACCTCAGAACTCAAGGATAATAATTTCTTAGCAGAGACGAACACAACAGCAAAAAAAAATAACGAAGGCTACACCCAATGACACACATTTACCAAAAACAAACGAAACCCAGAAATTTCAAAGAGTATTCTTACTATTAGGTGGTTTATTGGTAGGTTTATCTGGATTCTATTTACTTAAGCAGAGAAACTAAAATAATTCTTTAAATAAAGCAATAAAAGGCGGCTCAACGAAGCGGCCTTTTTCTTGATTCATTACCAAAATATAACGAATTTTGTAACAAAAACGTTTGATAAAAAGAAGGAAAAATGATTAATTTTACGAAAAAAAGCATATATCGACAAAAAAGAAGCAAAATTTGAATAAAAAAAGAAAAAATATGAAAAAAAATCGAAGAATTGTTTAACAATTGAAAACACGTGAAAACCAGTCATGACAAGGTGTAAAAACCTTACAAAAGGTAAGTTTACCTATTATGAAGAAAGAAGGAATGATCTGAAATGTTTTTGTAACATTTCTATTGCTTAATTGAAATATGGGTGTGGTAGAATGTTTTTGTCGTAAGAAAAGATTAAGATATTTTAAATAAACTTTAGAAATTAATTCGGAGGAATGACAAGTGAAGAAACGTCTATTTGCATCAGTATTACTATGTTCATTAACGCTATCAGCAATTGCTACCCCAAGCATCGCTTTGGCGGACAATGTTGATAAAAAAATTGAAGAAAAAAATCAAGAAATTTCATCATTAAAAGCAAAACAAGGGGATTTAGCTTCACAAGTATCTTCTTTAGAAGCAGAAGTATCTTCAGTATTTGATGAAAGCATGGCTTTACGTGAACAAAAGCAAACACTAAAAGCAAAATCAGAACAATTACAACAAGAAATTACAAACTTGAATCAACGTATTGAAAAACGTAACGAAGCAATCAAAAATCAAGCACGCGATGTTCAAGTTAATGGACAAAGCACAACAATGCTAGATGCAGTTTTAGATGCGGACTCAGTTGCAGACGCAATCAGCCGTGTTCAAGCTGTTTCAACAATCGTAAATGCCAACAACGACTTAATGCAACAACAAAAAGAAGACAAACAAGCTGTTGTTGATAAAAAAGCTGAAAACGAGAAAAAAGTGAAACAACTTGAAGCAACAGAAGCTGAATTAGAAACAAAACGTCAAGATTTACTTTCTAAACAATCTGAATTAAACGTAATGAAAGCTTCATTAGCATTAGAACAATCATCTGCTGAAAGTTCTAAAGCTGGCTTAGAAAAACAAAAAGCAGCTGCTGAAGCAGAGCAAGCACGTTTAGCTGCTGAACAAAAAGCTGCAGCTGAAAAAGCCAAACAAGCTGCTGCAAAACCAGCTAAAGCTGAAGTGAAAGCAGAAGCACCAGTTGCCTCTTCATCAACAACAGAAGCACAAGCACCAGCAAGCTCAAGCTCAGCAACTGAATCAAGCACGCAACAAACAACTGAAACAACTACACCAAGTACAGATAATAGTGCAACAGAAAATACTGGCTCTTCTTCATCAGAACAACCAGTACAACCTACAACACCAAGTGATAATGGAAATAATGGTGGCCAAACTGGTGGTGGAACAGTTACACCAACACCTACACCAGAACCAGAGAAACCAACACCACCAACACCAACACCTTCTGCTGATCCAACAATCAATGCATTGAACGTTCTACGTCAATCATTAGGTTTACGTCCAGTAGTATGGGATGCAGGTTTAGCAGCTTCTGCAACTGCTCGTGCAGCACAAGTTGAAGCAGGTGGTATCCCAAATGATCACTGGTCTCGCGGAGATGAAGTTATCGCAATTATGTGGGCTCCAGGTAACTCAGTAATCATGGCGTGGTACAATGAAACAAACATGGTAACAGCTTCAGGTAGCGGTCACCGTGATTGGGAAATTAACCCAGGTATTACACGTGTCGGTTTTGGTTACTCAGGTAGCACAATTGTAGGACACTCTGCCTAATCAGCAATGATAAAAATAGACGTAAGCAGCTTCTGAAAAGAAGCTGCTTTTTTCGTTACTATTTCATCCGTCTCCGTTGACAAATTTGCTAAACGTGGTATTCTAATTATAATCTAATAATTTCCGTTGAATAGGAAAGTAAATGCAAGACAGCTGGTAGAGAGACTTTGGTTGGTGAAAAAAGTTAGATGTCTGTATCGAAAAATGGCCTAGGAGGAATTTTTGTCGAAACGTAGGCAAAAACGTAATGTCTTTCGTTAACAAGACCGCTGATTATGATTGTCAGTTGAAGGGAAAGAGTCATCTTTCCGAAAAAAGGTGGTACCGCGATAATAATCGCCCTTTTACTAGTTACGGCTAGTAAAAGGGCGTTTTTTTATAAATAAAAATAGGAAAGAGTGAGGCAAATGAGTAGTCAGATTCCTTTTACAGTTGATCATGTGGGAAGTTTTTTACGTCCAGAAACAATTAAGAAAGCACGGAAAAAGGTCCAAGCAGGTGCTTTATCTCAAGCAGAGCTACGTCTTATTGAAGATGAAGAAATCAAAGCATTAGTAGCAAAACAAAAAGCTGGCGGCTTACGGGGAATCACAGATGGTGAATTTCGTCGCGGTTTTTGGCATATTGATTTCTTAGAAGGATTAAATGGCGTGACAGGCTATATTCCAGAAACGGGGTATAACCAAACCTTTCATGGAAAAGCAGCTCCGGCCTATAATATCCGCGTAGTGGATAAAATATCTTTTCCTGCGCAACATCCATTTTTAGAGGACTTTTCATTTTTAAAAGAGGTGGTGGAAGTTGGTGATGGCACGGTAGCCAAAGCAACGATCCCTAGTCCAACCATGATTTTACGTCAAGAAATTTTATCCAACGACGGCACCTCGCGCATTCAAACAATTTATCCAGAGATTGGTGCTTTTTATAAGGATTTAGCACAAACATATAAAGATGCAATTGCGGCCTTTTACGAGAAAGGTTGCCGCTATTTGCAATTTGATGATACAAATTGGGCGTTTCTAGCGGATCAGACAAAACAAGAAGAATTACGAGCGAAAGGAATACAGCCAGAAGAAATTGCACAAGTGTGTACCACGATTATTAATGAAGCCTTAGCTGGCAAGCCAGAAGATTTAACTGTAACCACACACATTTGCCGTGGGAACCATGCTTCGTCTTGGTTATTTTCAGGTGGTTATGAACCGATAGCAAAAGAATTATTTGCTACGAATTATGATGGTTTCTTCTTGGAATATGACTCAGATCGTGCAGGGGACTTTTCACCATTAAGACATTGGCAAAATAATGGCAGCAAAGTCGTTTTAGGTTTAGTTACTTCTAAGTTTCCTGAATTAGAAGAGACTGAACAAGTGAAAGCACGAATTGAAGAAGCCCAACAGTTTGTTCCTTTAGAAAACTTAAGTATTAGTCCGCAATGTGGTTTTGCTTCGACGGAAGAAGGAAATCGTTTGACGGAGGAAGAACAATGGCGCAAAGTTCAATTACTTCAAGAAATTGCTAGAGAAGTATGGTAAAAAAGAGGTCGGGACAGAAGTGTTTAACTCCGAGAAATAAGAAGGAATTTCCGAAAATTGTTCTATAATTTTTGGAGAATTTCGGCTTATTTCCGAAGGAGTTGCTTCTGTTCCCGCCGTTTATCAGTTTTTGAGCGTGGAACAAAAATCCAAAGTGATTTTTGTCCCACGCTCTTTTTCATTGTATTATTTTAAATATTGATCTTTAGTAAAATTCGTGTGTTCATACTCGCCATTGTCACCATAAAAGCGGTTATAGCGTTGTTTGAATTTGCGGAATAAATAAATGACTGTCACTTTAACTAGGCAATACATTGGAATCCCAAAAATAACGCCCATTAAACCAAACAGTTCACCCATAACTAACAAGACAAGTAAAATAGTAATCGGATGGACTTTTAATTTATCGCCCATCACACGAGGAATAACAAAATCTCCATGAATCAATTGGATGGCAAACCAGACGATAACAAATTTTACTACCATAAATGTGGAATCCTGAAAGGCAATAATCAATCCAGGAATAAAGGCAATAAATGGCCCGATATAAGGAATAATACATAAAATACCCGCAGCTAAAGCTAAAATGCTACCAAATTGTAAACCAATTAATAGAAAAGCTGGCCAATACATAATCCCTAAAACCAAGGAAGCAATGACTTGACCTTTTAGATAATCGCCAATTTGAATGTTGGCAATTTGGCTATATTCATCAAAATCAGGACGAAAAGCTGGGGGAATGATGCCTTTTACAAAGCGATAAAACTTTTCTTTGTCTTTTAAAAGGAAAAAGGCGATGATAGGTCCTGTAAACAAGGTTAGGAAAGTAGAAGAGACTGCAGAAAAGACGCTTCCCAGACCTTGTGCGCCTGTTTGTAGGTAATCCCCTGCAAAGTCTTTAAAGGAGTTTGCAAGTTTGCCCCAGAGCTGATTAATCGACTCATTAGCGGATTCTAAATCTTTTGCAAAAGGTGTTTTAGCCATAAATTCTTGTACTGCTTGGAGCGTGCTTTTCCAAAAACTTGGGAATTGTTTGATTAATTCTTCCGTTTGGTCTTGGATAATTGGGAAAAGTTGCAGTCCAGCTAACACTAGTAATGCAATAATTAAGACATAGAGAATCGCAATCGCCCAAACACGGGGAATTTTTTTCTCAAGGCGTTTCACCATTGGATTAAGCAAATAAAATAGAATAATACCAAAAAGTACCGGGCCTAAGACGGCACTAAAAATAACAAAAATTGGTTTAAAGATAAATGAAACAGTGTTGAATAAAAAGATAGTTACAGCAATTAGACAAAGGATAGTTAATGTGTAAAGTAAATTTTTCCCACCTAAAAAGCGGATCCACTTGGTACTTTCTTTATCCATAAGTTGCTCCTTTCGTTAAGCTTTATTTCTAAAATGACCAATAATTTCAATGACACCCATGAAAATCAGGATAAATCCAAAGACTTGCATCAAAACTAAAAGACTTTTGAAGGGGTTGAAAACTAAAACAGCTCCAGCGATTAAAACCAGAATACTGTAGATAAGCGCGCCTGTTTGACGAGTATTTAAAGCAAAAGTCAATTGAACGAGGCCGTTTATAACAATGCTAATCCCTAATAAAAATGGCAGAATCGAAACAATCACCGGTGCAAAAAATAAAAAGGCTACTGCTAAGACGACAAAGATTAAACCTGTTACGAAACCAAGCCCCCAGCTACCCGTTTGTTTTTTTATTTTGTAGTCATCATAAATATTAATTAACCCTAAAAGCATCAAATAACCAGCAATTAAATAACCGACGAACTGGAAGAAAGCACCGGGATTAAAGACAATGGCACTTCCGATAACGATAAAGACGGCGTCGCGCAATAGGGTATGGCGCCGAAAATTTTCTCTAAAAGTTTGGAACATAAAAATCCTCCTCAATGTTATTGTTTCTTTTATTCTAGCGGAAAAAAGAAAAAAGTGCGAGTGGTAGCTCTAAAAAGTGTTGGAAACTGTGTCTTTAGAAAAAATAACATTAAAAATTAAAAAAGTCTTACAAATGAGCGAAAATTGGCATATAATGGAAAGTGAAATTTTATTTTAAGAAGGAGAGATTTGATGGATTTATTACCTTTATTAGGCGTATTGATCGTCATTGTCGGCTTCGCATTGAAATTTGATGCTATCTTGATTGTGATGGTTGCTTTAATAGTGACGGCTTTTACTGGCGGGCTTGGTTTGACATCAATGCTAGAAACACTAGGAACAACCTTTGTGAATAATCGAGGCATGGCTATCTTTATTATTATTATGTTAGCAACAGGAACGTTAGAGAGAAATGGCTTGAAAGAGTCAGCGGCTACGTTGATTAAACGATTCAAAAAGGTATCTGCTGGTGTGATTATTGACATTTATGGTGTCTTTCGGATTATCTTCGCCGCTTTTAACGTAAGTTTCGGTGGGGTAGCAGGTTTTGTGCGTCCGATTATTTTGCCAATGGCGTTAGGAACAATTGAATCAAAAAATTTACCAATGGTGCCAGAGTATGAAGAAGAACTAAAAGGGATGGCTTCAGCCATGGAAAATATCTGTTGGTTCTTTGGTCAAGTTCTGTTTGTTGGTGGGGCTGGGGCATTGCTTGTTCAATCAACATTGAAAGATTTAGGCTATGAAGTGACATTAGGTAAATTGGCTTTAGTGGAAGTACCAGTCGCCTTAGTTGCCTTAATTTCGGCAAGTATTTACTTTACTTTAAAAGAAAAAAGATTACGTAAAAAATATTATGGACAGGAGGGACTGAAATGAGTTTTTTCACAGATCCAAGTATTGATTTGAGTGCAAAGTTATTGGAAGTCCTTTATATTTTTATGGGTATTATCTTGTTATATACAAGTTTTCGTAGTTTTCGTGATAAAACCAATCAACATGCGTATGGGACTAGTTTATTCTGGGGGATTTTAGGGATCTTAATCGGTTTTGGTCGGTTTATTCCACCAGTTGCCTGTGGCGTACTTATTTTTGTGATGACAATTCCGGCAATTCTTCAAAAAGTGACAAAAGGAGAAAGTCGCTTACCTTCGAAAGAATACATGGAAAAAATGTCTCAAAAATTAGGAATGAAGATTTTTATTCCCGCACTAAGTATCGGGGTTTTTGCAATTCTTTTTGCCACATTGACTACTTTAGGGGCTTTAGTCGGTGTCGGTGTTGGTGTCTTTGTAGCGATTTTCATCATGATGTTCTTTTCTAAAAATAATACGCCGAAAGTATTTTTTGATGATGCGGCGGAAATGTTAGAGACAGTCGGTCCGCTTAGTACGTTGCCAATGCTATTAGCTTGTTTAGGTGCTGTTTTTACTAGCGCTGGTGTTGGTGAGATTATTTCAAAAGGAGTTAGTGCCGTAGTACCAGCAGGAAATGTCAATGTAGGGATTATTATTTATGCTGTGGGAATGGTTATTTTTACGGCTATCATGGGCAATGCCTTTGCAGCAATAACCGTGATGACAGTCGGAATTGGTGTGCCGTTTGTCTTTTCTTTAGGTGCAGATCCCGCATTAGTTGGGATGGTTGCCTTAACATGTGGTTTTTGTGGTACACTGTTAACACCGATGGCTGCGAACTTTAATATCGTACCTGTAGCCATGTTGGAAATGAAAGATAAGTACGGCGTCATTAAAAATCAATTGCCGATTGCACTTTTCATGTTAATTTTCCAAATTGTTTATATGATTCTATTCAAATAAGAAAGGATGATCGAAATGAAAGTTGTCGTTACTGGTTTTGATCCATTTGGAGGAGAAGCAATCAATCCTGCCTTTGAAGCAGTCAAAAAATTACCTGCTGAAATTGCAGGAGCTGAAATTATTAAAGTGGAGGTGCCAACTGTTTTTGGCACTAGTGGTGAAAAAGTGGCTGAAGCAATTGAAACCCATCAACCAGATATGGTGATTTGTGTTGGACAAGCAGGCGGCCGTCAAACAGTCACTGTTGAAAAAGTGGCGATTAATTTAGCGGAAGCGCGTATCCCGGATAATGCAGGACAACAACCAAGCGATGTACCGTTGGTTGAAGATGGAGCAACAGCCTATTTTACAAATTTACCGATTAAAGCGATGGTAAAAAATTGTCATGACCATCAATTACCTGCAGCGATTTCTTATACAGCAGGAACCTTTGTATGTAATGATATTATGTATCACTTACTACACTTAATTAACACTAAATATCCAACTATTCGTGGCGGATTTATTCATGTTCCGTTCCTACCAGAACAAACAATTGATAAACCAACGTTTGCTTCTATGTCATTAGAAGCAATCACAGATTCTTTGTTCTATATGATTGAAGCAGCGGTAAAAACGCAAGAAGATATTCAACTACAAGGTGGCACAACCCACTAATTAACAGGCGCTTTCGTGAGAACGGAGGCGCTTTTCTATTTTTACAAAAAGAAAAAGTAATTTTTGTTGGCGTGTGAAAAAATTTTTTATACTATTTTCGTTGACAAGTCGGTTTCTTCTTGGTATATTGAGATTCATAAATTATTAGCCCAGTAGGAAATAGATGTTTTGTTCAGAAAGTCGATGGTTGCTGCGAATCGATCAAGTCTATTTGTGAATTACACTAATAAGTAGTAACAATTACATAATACATAAGCGAGAAGCAAGTAAGCTTCTAATTAAGGTGGTACCGCGGAGAGATTCGTCCTTATTCTTTAAGGATGAATCTCTCTTTTTATGTAGCTTTAGGAGGCGTTTTCAATGAGTTGTGGAGGGGTTATTCGTTATCATAAGATCCTTTAATGTCAGAGTATTCAGAAAAAAGATTAGAGGAGAGTAACGAAATGAAAGAAAAACAGAAAAAGAAGACCGTGAGTGTTCGAGAAGCAAGTATCGTGTTATTAATTATTGTGGCAGCTATTGCGACAGGAGTAATTGGCTTAAAGATATCGCCAAATATTACTATTTTGTTTGTGATTGCATTGATTTTAGGCTACGCAATGTTTCGTAAAGTACCATTTGATCAAATGCATAAAGGGATTGTTGATGGCTTGAAGCCAGGGATTATTCCAATTTTTATTTTCATTTTAGTGGGTGCATTGATTGCCGTTTGGATTCAAGCAGGAATTATTCCAACGATTATGGTTTTTGGTTTTAAAATGATTAGTGTTAAATGGTTTGTGCCGTCAGTTTTTATTGTCTGTGCGATTGTCGGCAGTGCAGTAGGTAGTGCTTTTACAGTGATGTCAACAATTGGAATTGCCTTTTTCGGTATTGGCAGTACCTTAGGATTAAACCCTGCTTTAGTTGTGGGTGCGATTGTTTCTGGCTCAGTCTTTGGTGATAAAATGTCGCCTTTATCAGAATCAACAAACTTAGCCGCAGCGATTGTTGAAGCGGATTTATTTAAACATATAAAAAACTTGATGTGGTCGACTGTACCAGCATTTATCGTCTCTTTAATCTTGTTTATGATTTTAGGGCAAACGTACGCGAATACAAGTCTGACAGAAGTAGTTCAAGTTATTCAAGTATTGGAAGACCACTTTACCATTTCCATTTGGTCATTGTTACCATTAGCCTTAATGTTAATCTGTGCCTGGCGCAAAATTCCAGCGATTATCACGATTTTGTTAAACATTATTGTGGCAGTAATTATGATTATTATTCAAAATCCGAAAGTATCGTTGCAGGCATTAGGAAACACGTTGGAAAATGGGTTTGTTTCTCAAACGGGGAACGCACAAATTGATCAATTACTAAGTCGTGGCGGAATTATGAGTATGATGCCGACTGTGGCACTTATTATTCTAACGTTGTCTCTAGGTGGCTTATTAATGGAATTAGGATTGATTTCTGCGGTCATGGAAGTTGTTTCGCAGAAAATGAGCAGTACACCGAAATTGATTTTATCAACGTTATTAACAGGAATTGGCGTAAATATTTTTATTGGTGAACAATTCCTATCGGTTATTTTACCAGGGAATGCCTTTAAAGAAGTTTACAAAAAAGAAGGCTTGGATCCGACTGTTTTAGGCAGAACCTTGGAGGATGGTGGGACGGTTATTAACTACCTCATTCCTTGGGGGATTGCAGGTAGCTTCGTAGCGGGGACCTTTGGCGTACCAACGTTGACTTACTTACCATTTGTTTTCTTTAGCTTATTATCGCCTGTCTTCTCAATGGTCAGTGCATTTACTGGTTTAGGGATTAAGCGGTTATCAGCAGAACCTGTTACCGAAAAATAGATTGATTAAAATAGAACAGTTGATGGGGAATACTGTAGTTTCTCTCTGTCAATTGTTCTATTTTTCTTGTAAAAAAGGTTGCATTTTTAGAAAGAAACAGTTATAGTTGACTAGTCAATTGTTGACGAGTCATCTTTTTAAGGAGGAAACTATGTCGTTATCATTACGGGAAGTCAGCCAATTATTATGTCAGTTAAAGGTATTAGATCAAAAAATTACCAAAGTTTTTGAAGAGCAAGTTGGCTTGAGTTTGACTCGTTATGAGTTGCTGATGATTTTAAAAGAACGTCAGCCGTGTCTTCAAACAGAGATTCAAGAACACTTAAAAATCGATAGTGGTGCGGTCACTCGCCATTTGAAAATTTTAGAAGAGAAACAGTATGTGACACGACAGCGAAATCCAGAAAATAATCGGGAAGTGCTAGTGCATTTAACAGAAAAAGCACAACAAGAACTGCAGCAATGTACAGCCAAGCAACAAACGGTAACAGAAATTATTCCCAGTACATTTACAAAGGACGACTGTCGCCAATTAAAAGAACTTTTGACAAAACTAGATCAAAGCATTACAACGAAAGAGGTATGATAGAATGACAACATATACAACGAATGATTTTTCAGAGATTGTTTTTGGCCGCAAATCGGTTCGGGTGTACGATGAAACCCATAAAATTTCTCATGAAGAAATGTTAACAATGATTCAAGAAGCGACCACCGCCCCTTCTTCTGTTAACATGCAGCCATGGCGTTTTGTCGTAGTGGAAAGTGAAGCAGGCAAAGAAAAATTAAAACCCTTAATTCGCTTTAATACGCGTCAAAATGAAACATCTTCTGCAATGCTCTTAATTTTTGGTGATCTAAACTGCCATGAGCGAGGAGAGGAAATTTACAATCAAGCTTATGCTAGTGGTAAAATGCCTAAGGAAGTGCGGGACCAACAATTAGCAGCAATTATTCCCCATTATGAAAGTTTAAGCAGAGAACAAATGAATGACATCGTAAAAATTGATGCGAGTTTAGCAGCTATGCAATTTATGTTAGTGGCACGAGCTCACGGATATGAAACAAATCCAATCGGTGGTTTTGAAGCGGAAAAATTAGCCGAAACATTTGGTTTAGATCAAGAGCGCTATGTCCCAGTAATGATTTTATCTGTGGGTAAGGGCATGGAAACTGGCTATGAATCTGTTCGTTTAGCACCAGAAAAAATCACGACATTTGAATAGGCAATAAAAAATGACGGCGTACGCTTGTATCAACCAACGATCTTAAAGAAAGTTGGCTAATGCAACAGCGATGCCGTCATTGTCGTTGGATAAAGTGACTTCCGTTGCGATGCTTTTAAGCTCTTCAACGGCGTTTTCCATAGCAATCCCCGTGCCGGCCCATTCCAACATTGTATAATCGTTGTGCCCATCACCAAAAGCAATTACTTCTTCAGCAGCTATACCTAACTGTAGGGTTAGTTTTTCTAAAGAACGCGCTTTATCAATATTTTTTGCGGTAAATTCAAAATAGAAAGGAGCGGAAAAAGCAGCGGTGACGGTTTCTTTGAAAGGCGCGTAGATGGCCTCATGATATTTTTGTAAATAGGCGGGTTCACCAGCAATTAAAATTTTGTTCAAGGGAAAGTTTAGTCTGGCGGCTAAATCATGCCACTCACATAATTGAAAGTTGCCGCCCCGTGATTCATATTCAATAATATTAAAATCACCAGTCTCTAAATGTAAGGTGTGATGAAAAACATCATTGACATACATAAATGTTTCATCATTAATCATTGGAATTACGTCAAATTGTTTCAAATGCTCTAAAATTTGTTGACTCAATGATTTTGAAATTGTCTGGTTAAATAGTTGTTGCTGACTGCCATGATGGGTGACACAAGCGCCGTTATAGGAAAGTAGGTGTCCGTTATAATGAGCCATCTCCAATTCATCTGCTAAGGGTCGCATACCGTTAGTCGGGCGGCCAGAAGCCAAAATCAGTGAGAGGCCTTGCTTTTGTGCAGCTACTAGTGCTTGTCGCGTTTTTGGTGAAATCTTTTTTTCTGAAGTTAACAAGGTACCATCAATATCCATTACAATTGCTTTGATTGCCATAATTGGCCTCCAATCCGAAGAGTTTCTTTCTTTTAGTATAAAAGTTTTTTCTATTAATGTAAACGGATTCTCTTGTGAGGTGTATAAAAGAATTATTTTACAAAAATCTATACTATTTTTTTGTGAAATTTCATATAATAGAAGTATTCTAATTATCTACATAGAGAGCGAGGGACAAGGAATATGAAGGAAAAAGAAATGCATTCGCTCTTTTTTAAACATAAGTTTGTGAAAGTAATTCCCTATTTACGTCGTTTTGGTCATCGTTTGAGTGGGATGATTATGCCAAATTTGAGTATTTTTATTGCGTGGAGCTTATTGTCTTTGGTGGCTGGCTATACGACTGGGAATCTACGGCTAGCTCTTTCTGAAGTCGAAACGATAATGATTCGAGTTGTTTTACCGATTTTAATTGGTTTTACAGGCGGAAAAATGTTCGAGGAACAACGTGGCGGCGTTGTTGCTGCTATTGCGACAGTGGGCGTGATTGTTTCCACAGATGTTCCACAGTTGTTTGGTGCTATGTTTATTGGGCCTTTAGCAGGATATACTTTCGCCAAAATTGAACAAATTTTCTTACCGAAAGTTAAAGAAGGCTATGAGATGCTGACTAAAAACTTTTTAGCAGGAATTGTGGGAGGACTGCTTTGCTGTTTTGGTATTCTGGTTGTAGCTCCTACTGTTGAAAGCGCTAGTTTTTGGCTGTATCAATTTTCTTCTTGGTTAATTGAAGCCAATCTTTTACCATTGGTTCACGTTTTCTTAGAACCCTTAAAAGTGTTATTTTTTAATAATGCGATTAATCATGGCTTATTAACGCCTCTAGGTTTAGAAGGTGCTAGTCAAACAGGTCAGTCCATTTTATTTTTATTGGAAACAAACCCTGGACCAGGCGTGGGCGTTTTGGTTGCTTTTCTGCTGTTTGGTCCTGTAGGACAACGAAAAACAGCAGGAGGCGCCACCATGATTCAATTGATTGGGGGTATTCATGAAATTTATTTTCCGTTTGTTTTGATGGATCCGCGCTTATTTTTAGCAGTAATTGCTGGAGGAATGAGTGGTACGCTTGTTTTTCAAATATTTAATGTGGGGTTAAGCGCTCCTGCTTCGCCAGGTTCATTGGTTGCGATTTTAGCCAATGCCCCGACTGAGGCAAGGCTGGCGGTTTTTAGTGGAATTTTTGTTAGCTTTCTGTGCTCTTTTGCAATAGCAAGCTTGTTATTAAAACGTCAACGAGGAACTGAACCAGTTTCAATGATAAAGATGAAGGAGAAGGAGGAAGACCAAGTGGAAACAGTCACACCTAACTATCAGCAAATTTTATTTGTTTGTGATGCAGGAATGGGCTCAAGTGCCATGGGGGCTAGTTTGCTAAGCCGACAATTAAAAGCGGTGAACTTGGAGATGCCTGTGACTTACCAGTCCGTTCATCAGATGAAGTGGCAGCCTAAGACATTAGTGGTCATTCAAGCAGAATTGAAACAGTTAGCACAAAAGTACGTCCCAGAAAAGGATATGGTGAGTGTTCAAAATTTTTTAGAAATTAAATCCTATTACCCGCAAGTTTTAGCCAAACTGACTGCTTCTTCTCAAGAGGAATCTTCACTTGGTTCAGAGTCTACTGGAACGAACCCGACAAAACAAATACAGAAGCTTGTTTTTTTATATGCCGAGAATGTTCGAGGATCGCAAACAATGGGAATGGAATTATTGCGGCAACAAGCGGCGAAACAAGGAGTCGCGATTGAAGTATCTAAAGAGCCACTGGAAACAGTCTTTTTTACCAAGGAGACAACCTACGTAGTGACTCGTGAACTGGCGCAAGCCTATCATTTAGATTTAACGCAACAAAATTTATACGTAGTTACTAGTTTTTTGAATAAGAAAGAGTATCAAGAATGGCTGGAAGGAGGAGCTGATAGATGTTTTTAACGACAAGAGAAACTGTTCTATTAACGGAATTAGTGAATAGTCCTACCCCCGTTTCAGTAAACCGCATGATGAATTTGTTAAAGGTTAGCCGCCGGACGGTATATCGTGAATTAGAAAATTTAGAAACCTCGCTAGCATCGATGGGCGCGACGTTGGAAAAAGTAGCTCGTGGGCGCTTTTCGATTCAAGCAGATGAAGCAGCGATGACGGAAATTCAGGCTGCTATTTTAGGAGAAGAGACACAGGAACTTTCTACTTTGGCGCGGCAACATGCGATTTTATTGACATTACTTCAAACAAAAGAGCCAGTCTCTATGCATTATTTTCTGGAAACGTATTGTATTAGTAATACGACTTTTTATGCCGATATTAAACAATTAGAAACACGGATTGCTCGGATTCCGTTGACGATTTCTCGGAATCAAGGTTATGAAGTGACTGGTTCTGAAAAATATCGCCGTCTTCTAATGGCGAATATTCTAAGTATGGAAATTAATGAGTACCAATTTTTTCATTTTACCGAATTAACAACAAGCGACCATTTTTTCTTTCAGTTTATTCATGCAGAACATTTAGCATTTGCACAAAAAATTGTTCAGCCAGAAGTAGAAACTTTATTTCCAGCATTAAGTGATCGCAAATTACAACATTTGATTTTAATGTTAACAATTGCGATGGATCGAGTCACTGCAGGTTTTTATTTAGCTGATGAGACCTATACTGGGCAGATGAATAAGGCTTTTCTAAATTGTTCTAAACGACTTTTTTCAAAAGTCGCTGCTGAAACGAAACAACTATACGCTGTCAGTGAGATTGTTTTTTTTGCTAGCTTATTAAGTGATTTTTCTAATTCTTTTGATGAAGATTTTTTTGATGAACATTTTGACACTCAGCTGGCTTATGCAGTGAAACAACTGATTGAAGCAGTAAGTCAAGAAACGGAAGTTAATTTTTTCGAAGATACCAATTTGTATAAAATGTTGTTGACGCATTTATCAGGTGTTTTTTCTCGGGCGGTTTTACAAGAAGAAGATTTAACGAATCCCATTTTAGAACGGATCATGAATCAATATCAAGAAATAGCTGCGGCTTTACGCCAAGCGTTGCCGCAAATTTTTCCGCAAAAGAATCTATCGGAAGAGGAAATTGCCTACATGGTACTTCATTTTGCTAATTCTTTAGAACGGAGTCCCAAAATTATGGAAGTTGATATTGCTGGTTTTTCTCCTAGCGGTTTGGCTTCGACAAGTATGTTGGAAATGCGATTACGGCGCTACTTTCCTTTTATCAACCAGATTCATTTTTTTCGGATTGCGGATTTAGGTAAGGTGAATGTTGAGGAAAACTATGACTTAGTGATTTCCACTTCGTTATTACCAGGATACAATGGCAAATATAAATTGATCTCACCGTTACTTTTAGACGATGAAATCCGCCAATTGAAAGAAGAGTTTAAGCGGATTAGTCACGAAAAACGCTCGCTTAGGAAAGCACCTGTGAAAAAAACAGGTGGCGAAGAAAGCTACGAAACAGTGGTCGCTTTCATGGAAGAAATTAGTAAACTATTAGAAACATTTTTCATAGCAGATTTAAATAATCAAGCGGATTTGGCAGAAACCGTTCAACAAGCCCTCGCGCAACTTTCCGCAGATTTAATCACCGATAGTGCAATCGTTTGTCAGCAATTGATGAAACGTTACGAGCAAGCGCCTATTGGGATTCCTCAGACGGAAATGGCCTTATTCCATACCTCAAGTACAGCAGTGACACAGCCTGTTTTTTGTATTTTTAATTTGGCCCAGCCACTTATGATTGAAGGTATGGATAAAAAGCCGATGCAGTTACAACGTATGTTACTCATGCTAGCGCCGATGCCGATTGATGAAACAATCGGGAAAATTTTAGGAAAAATCAGTGGTGCGATTATTATGAATGATTTAAATACAGAAATTTTTCATTCAGGAAATGAAGCCATTGTTTATCAGTTGCTTTCGTCATTATTAATTGAAGAAATGAAAGGCTAGGTGTTGAGAGATGTTTGAAATTACAGCGGAGCAAATAATGTTGAATCAATCGTATGCTAGTTGGGAGGAAGCACTTGCAGCTTCTGGTGAATTACTGCTAAAAAATCAGTTGGTCACGCCTGACTATGTCAAAGCAATGTATCAACGTCAACAAAAAGTCAGTGTGTATATCGGTAACTTCGTGGCATTGCCTCATGCGGAAGGACAAGATGAACAAGTTTTAAAAGAAGGGATTTGCTTTATTCAAGTGCCTGATGGGGTCAACTTTGGTACGGAAGCAGATCGAAAAATAGCTACTTTGTTATTTGTCGTTGCTCTAAAAAGTCAACGGCAACTAAGCATGCTTCAAGAATTAGCTTTTTTCTGTTCAGATCTCGAAAACATTCAGCGGCTCAGTGATTGTCGAACAATAGATGAAGCGCAAAAAATTCTGGCTCAAGCCTAAAGTTACATCTGAAAAAAATTGGTAGTAAAAAATCAATTCATTCTGAAATGTTCAATAATTATTGAAATAATTTTATAATAAAAATTAAAATATTTTTATTTAAGAGATTAAACAAAAAAGATAAGAAGATTCCTTGACAAAAAATAGGCCCTATGATAAATTTAAAGTAACTTGTGACAAAGTCGTGCATGGATGCACTAAAAAGACACCCTATTGTGGTAGGGTGTCTTTTTTTGCTGTTTAGACAGCAGCGGTTGGAAGCAACTTGTTTATTCCTCGTTCTGTTTTTCCAACCAAATGGTTACAAGTTTCAGGACAATCCCGACAAAAATCGGCACAAGAATTTTTGTGACAATCTCGTACATGTGATGCACCTCCTTTCGAGGCAAGTCGCCAATTTGAGTATAGCATAAAAAGTTGTCCATTTATTATTGAAATTATTATAAATGGAATAAGCACGTGTTTTCTGGTTTTCGTAACTAGAGAACACGTGCTTTTTTCTTTCAACTTTTGGCACAATGGTTTGTGCCAAAGTACGACTTTTTCCAGATTTGGAAAGCGGATACAATTTAGTCAACAAGAAAAGTTACTTGAGAGAAGGGGAATAAAAATGGAACAAGTACCAGAAAAAAATAAAGTATCAATTAAAGCAAAAGTCCAAAGACTTGGCAGTACCTTATCTAGCATGGTGATGCCCAATATCGGGGCGTTGATTGCGTGGGGCGTTTTGACAGCGCTATTTATCCCAGATGGATATCTGCCAAATAAAGCCTTTGCCACGATGGTTGGCCCAATGTTGACCTATTTAATTCCATTATTAATTGGCTACACTGGTGGGAAAGTAATTGCAGGTGATCGCGGTGCCGTAGTTGGCGCAATTGCGACAATGGGCGTGATTGTGGGAACCGATATTCCGATGATGCTAGGTGCCATGATTATGGGTCCACTTGGTGGCTTTACAATTAAGAAATTTGATCAGTATTTCCAACATCGGATTAAAGCTGGTTTTGAAATGTTAGTAAACAATTTTTCAGCTGGATTAATTGGTTTTGCGTTAGCTTTACTTGGTTTTTCAGCGATTGGCCCAATTGTCGATGCGCTGACTGCTGCAATGGCACGTGGTGTGGAAATCATTTTAAATGCTCATTTGATTCCATTAACGAGTATTTTTATTGAACCGGCAAAAGTGCTCTTTTTAAACAATGCGATTAATCATGGCATTTTAACACCCTTAGGGACAGAACAAGTCTTATCGGCTGGTAAATCAATTCTTTTCCTATTAGAAGCAAACCCTGGTCCTGGGTTAGGTGTCTTATTAGCATTTATGTTTTTTGGAAAAGGTGCGGCAAAATCTTCTGCGCCGGGAGCAATAATTATTCATTTCCTTGGTGGTATCCACGAAATTTACTTCCCATATGTAATGATGAAACCGTTATTATTCTTATCGGTTATTGCAGGTGGTGCGACAGGTAGTTTGGTTTTCCAAACGTTAGATGCTGGTTTACGTGCGCCCGCTTCACCAGGCTCCATTATAGCTATTTTAGCGATGACACCAATGGGTTCTTACTTACCAGTTATTTTAGGTGTTTTGGCAGCAACTGCTGTTTCCTTTGCAGTATCCGCAGTCATTTTAAAAGCAGATGCGAAAGAAGAAAGTGATGAATTTGCCCAAAAAGTGAAAGAAACCCAAGCGGCTAAAGCAGCATCAAAAGGATTAACTGTCGCAAATGGTAGTGCTTCATTGTCAGGAATTCAACAAATTATTTTTGCTTGTGATGCTGGGATGGGCTCTAGTGCAATGGGGGCGTCTATCTTACGGAAAAAGGTCCAAGAGGCTGGTTTAGTACAAACTGTGACGAATCGGGCTATTAATAATTTGACCGATGAGGGAAATACATTGATTGTCACACAAGCGGAATTGCAAGAACGGGCTAAACAGAAAGCACCTAATGCAACCTTTGTAGCAGTTGAAAATTTCTTGAACTCACCACGTTATGATGAAATTGTGGCTGAACTATCAGGTACCAAAGAAAAAAACGACGCACAACCAACAGCCTTCAAAGCAACACCTGCTTCTGAAATTGAGGGAGATTTAGCAAATGTCAATGAGATTCTTTTGGTTCACGATGACCGTGTCGGGTCAGCAACGATGGGAATGAAAGTCTTAGAAGAAATTTTAGATAAAGAGAAAATTTCAATGCCGATTCGAAAAATTAATATTAATGAATTAACTCAACAAACACAGGCTTTAATTGTCACAAAAGCTGAACTAACGGAACAAGCCCGTAAAAAAGCACCGAAAGCGACACACTTATCAGTAAAAAGTATGGTTAATCCCCAAAAATATGAAACAGTGGTTTCGCTCTTAAAAGAAAGTGCCTAGAGAGGAAGAAAACAATGGAAAATCTTACGAATATTTCAATTGAATTAAATCAACAGTTTAATACAAAAGAAGAAGCTATTCGCTTTTGCGGCGAAAAACTAGTCGAGGCAGGCTGTGTTGAGCCCGCTTATATCGAAGCAATGATTGAAAGAGACCAATTGCTATCTGTTTATATGGGGAATTTTATTGCCATTCCTCATGGAACAGAAGAAGCCAAAAAATTAGTGAAAAAATCAGGAATCTGTGTAGTGCAAGTCCCAGAGGGCGTTAATTTTGGCACCGAAGAAGATGAAAAAATTGCTACCGTATTATTTGGGATTGCCGGAGTCGGTGAAGAACATTTGCAATTAGTCCAACAAATTGCACTTTATTGTAGTGATATGGATAACGTGGTGCAACTTGCCGATGCATTAAGTAAAGAAGAAATAACAGAAAATTTAGCCATTGCTTAAAGGAGAGAATAAGAATGAATGCAGTACATTTTGGAGCAGGAAATATTGGACGCGGCTTTATCGGCGAAATTTTAGCTAAAAACGGGTTTCATATTACGTTTGTGGATGTTAATGAAACCATCATTCAAGCGTTAAAAGAACGTAAAAGTTATACAATTGAATTGGCTGATGCCTCACATCAACAAATTAACGTTGAAAATGTGACTGGGTTAAATAACATGACAGAACCAGAAAAAGTAGTAGAAGCAATTGCGGAAGCCGATTTAGTCACGACGGCGATTGGTCCTAATATTTTACCAAGAATTGCTGAATTAATTGCCCAAGGAATTGATGCACGTGCCGAAGCAAATTGCCAAAAGCCGCTGGATATTATCGCTTGTGAAAATATGATTGGTGGTTCAACCTTTTTAGCAGAAGAAGTGGCCAAATATTTGAAAAATCCAGCTTATGCTGAACAATGGATTGGTTTTCCTGATGCGGCGGTTGATCGGATTGTTCCATTACAAAAACATGAAGACCCACTTTTTGTTCAAGTTGAGCCTTTTTGTGAATGGGTCATTGATGATACCAACCGAAAAGCCAAAGAGATTCAGTTAGAAGGCGTTCATTACGTTGCTGATTTAGAGCCGTATATTGAACGAAAATTATTTAGTGTAAACACTGGCCATGCTACAGTTGCCTATACAGGGGCGTTGTTAGGCTATCAAACCATTGACGAAGCGATGCAGGACGCCTTAGTGGTAGCACAACTCAAATCAGTTTTGCAGGAAACCGGTAAACTTTTAGTGGCCAAATGGAATTTTGATGAACAAGAACATGCAGCCTATATTGAAAAAATTATTCAACGTTTCCAAAATAAATATATTTCAGATGCTATTACACGTGTAGCACGGACACCAATCAGAAAATTAGGTGCGCAAGAACGGTTTATTCGACCAATCCGTGAATTACAGGAACGCAATCTAGTGTCGCCGCATTTATTAGCAATGATTGGTATTGTCTTTAATTATCATGATCCAGAAGATGAACAAAGCCGTCAATTACAGGAAATGCTTGACCAAGAAAGTGTTGATACAGTGATTGCTGAAGTAACGGGCATTGAAGATCCAGAAACGGTTAAAAATATTAAACAAAACGTAGAACGCTATGCGCGACCACAAGTAGCATAATAACAAAATCCTTCTACCAAGATACTTCACATTTCTTAATTAAAGGGAAAAAAACAACCGCTCACTGATTAAAGTGAGGGGTTGTTTTTTACATATTGACTAAGTGGTTTTTGATAAAGCTCTCCTTTGAAGGCACCTGTATTGAAGTATTCAGCTAATTGGTAACCAATGAATGGGCCAGTAGTGAGTCCTGATGAACCAAGTCCGCTAGCAACCACAAGGTGGGGCATTTCTGGCAAAGGGCCAAAAAACGGAGCGAAATCGGATGTATAAGCACGTGTACCGACGCGGTAATGCATGGGTTGCTTAAAAAGCTGCTCTGCTTCTTTTAGAAATGGCGCAGTCCCAGAAGTTAGTTGTTGAAAAGCGCTAACAGTCTCTTCTAAATCCCAGGCTTGATCATTTTCGTGGGTGGCACCTAATAAAATTTTCCCTTGATTAAAAGGAATTAAATCGGCTTCGCCATCTAACATAGCAACAGGCCATTGCTGACTGTTTGTAAAAGGGGTCTCGAAAACTAATAATTGTCCTTTTTGGGGACGAATGTCCACAGATAAATTTAAAGTAGCGAGTAATTCCTTTAAATGAGGACCAGGTGTTAAAGCAAGAAAATCAACGCTCTTTTTTTCTGAATTTGTGACAATTTCCCACCCTTGATTCAGTTGTCGAAAGTGCGCCCGTTGTGAGCAAAAAGTGACCCCGTTGGCTTCGGCGCGTTTCTGAAGATGGTTTAGATAAGCTGGTCCATCTAGGCGACCGCCGCCAGAAATAAAAAGTGAGGGAGTTTCCTTAAGTAGCGGTAAGAACTTCGCTGTTTGAACTGCTGACAACATCGTGATTTCTCCAATTTCAGGTGCAGTTTGCTTACGCTCTTCTGCCAAATGGGCTAAGTCTGCCAAAGCGGCTGCCGGGCGCAAAATGACAGTCCCTGATTGACGATAAATATCCTCCGTCAGCTGAAAATCTTTGACTAGCTTTGGAAATAGGGCAGCGCCCTCTCGCGCTAATTGGTACCATTTCTTATTCCGACGTTTGGATAGCCAAGGGGAAATAATCCCGGCGCTCGCTTTAGTCGCTTGGCCGAGCCCTTCATCATAAACGGTAATGTCAAATTTTTGTGGATCTAAATAATTAGCTAACGTCATTCCGATAATGCCGCCGCCAATAATGGCAATTTTTTTCATGCTTCTTCTCTCCTTCGAACAGTTGTATTGTAACACAAAAAAACCGCCTCTAGACAGAGACGATTGAGAGATAAATTGTTAGCGGGTCCTTCTGTGTGTATAAATAGAATTGCCGCCTTCTAAAACGTGAACAATTTCTTGTGCCATTTCTGCCACAGGCACGGGATCATAGCCAATAAATAAGTTCTTTAAAAAGGGGATTTTCTTAAAAAAATAAATACATTTACTAAAAAGTATGGTGCCGGTACGTTCTTGACCTACAAGTAAACTAGGATAAAAAATCACCGCTTCGGCGACTTCTTGGTGGATTAGTTCCTCCGCTGCCAATTTGGCATCCATATATTTTCTCAAAGGGAAAGGAACAGTATTGGCTGAAATAAATAAAAACTTAGCTGGCTTTTTTTGTTGTGCTAAAAAAGAGCTGATTTTTTTCACGGGCGTCAGAATTAGCCGTTGATAGGTTTTCTTTTTTCGTGGATTTTCAAATAAAATACCTACTGTATCAATGACCCAGTCAGCACGCTGGACTTGTTCTTGCCAATTCGTGTCACGAGTAACATCGGAGCATACCCACTGCACTTGGTGGCTCCAAGATGCGGAGAGCGTGGCAGGCTTTCCATGACGTGAAACACTGATAACTTGATGTTGGCGTTGGACTAAAATTTTTGCGATTTGTTGACCTAAAAAACCGCTACCGCCAAAAATAATAATTTTCATGGCAAGCCCTCACTTTCAATTGTTTCTTCTAGTGTACCTTAAATAAAAAAAGAAGCAAAAAATCTCGATTGCGCATAGTTTAGTTATAAATAACATAAAAATAACCTTTTTAGATTGTTGAAACACAAAGACCCAACAATGGTTATTTATTGTCGTGAAATAAATAAAAAAATGAACAAAAATGAAATAAATCAGACTAAAGGCCTAGAGAAAGGCCCTTGTTTCTTGAATTCAAGCATGGTTAAATAGTTATAAGTGAACGACCGAGCAATTTAGTTTGTTGGGGAAAATAGACAGAATGAGGAGATGAAACGAAGAAAATGAAGAAGAAAACGATAATTATATTGGGGGCAGTTGCGCTAATTGCGGTTGGGGGCATCGTAACTGTGAATGCGTTAAATAAAAATGCACAACAAATAGCTGTCAAGCAAGCGCCTAAAGATGACTGGGGAATTGACTATTTTGACGTTCCCGACTTGCAACAAATTTATATTAACGGTGTCATCCAACCGGAACAAATGGAAGCCTTTGCGCGTGATCAAAAAATAACAAAGGATCCAGAGATTAAGGTGAAAAACGGCGATGTCGTAGATGCAGGCACAGAACTATTTACTTACGAAGATGAGGCGGTCACAAAAGAAATTGAGGCACAACAAAATAGCTTAGCCAAATTAGAAACGAAGCGGGCGAATATCTATAATAAGTGGAATCGGGCCATTGATAAATTTAATAAAACTAAAGAAGAAGACCGCACGATGTCTGGTGATGATTTAAATGAACAATATCAAACAGAAGTCGATGCAGTAGATGAAGAGATTACCTTCACCAATGAAACCTTAGCGGATTTAGGAGCGAAGCAATATATTTCCACAAAGGCTAATTTCAAAGGTCGCGTATCAATTCCAGAAGTAAAAGATGCCAATTCACCGATTTTACGGTTAACTTCAGAAGATCTTTATTTAGCTGGGAAAGTGAATGAAAAGGACTTGACTAAAATTAGTGTTGGGCAAAAAGCTAAACTAACTTCTGTTTCCAACAATGTGGTTGTGGATGGCTCAATTTCTTATATCGATGATAATCCTCCTGAAGGCAACAGCGATGCCGCGAGTGGCAATCCAGAGGGCGGCACGACGATGTCTAGTTATAGCGTCAAAATTGCGTTGGCCAATTTAGACAAAGTCAAAAATGGTTACCATATGCAAGCAACCATTGATTTAGGCGATTTAGGGGCGATTGAGTTACCGAAAAAAGCGATTCAAAAAGAGGGTGAACAGGCCTACGTTTTAGTGAATGATTTTGGAACCATCATTCGTCGTGATGTCCAAGTCGGGCAAGAAAATGGCGACAAAATGGCGATTGAATCTGGCTTAGAATCAGCCGACCGAGTGGTTATTTCTTCAAAAAAACCAGTAAAAGTCGGTGATATTGTTGAATCAGATGCAGCGATTGCTTCTGATGAATCAGCAACCAACGAATCACTGACAGATGCGTCGAAATAGGAGGGCTTGATGGTGGAAGCAAACAATACAAATCAACCCCTCATTGAATTGCGGGACATTAACAAGTTCTATCCAGTAGGTAAGGAAAAACTACATGTTTTAAAAGAATTGAACTTGACCATCCATCAAGGAGAGTTCATTTTAATCATGGGGAAGTCCGGCAGCGGTAAGACAACACTGATGAACATTATTGGTTTCTTGGATCGCTTAACAGACGGAAGCTATCATTTCTCAGGAACAGATGTTTCAAAATTGTCTGAAAATAAAAAATCAGCCTTTCGCAATGAATATCTAGGGTTTATTTTTCAACAATTTTTCTTGATTAATTCTTTAAATGTTAGTCAAAATGTTCAATTGCCCTGTGTTTATGAAGGGAAAAAAAGCCGCGCTGAGAAAAAAGCGATTGCTGAAAAATACCTAAAAATTGTCGGTTTGGAAACAAAAGCCAAATCAAAAGTTACTGAACTTTCTGGAGGACAGCAACAAAGAGTAGCCATTGCTCGTTCCTTGGTGAATGATCCATTATTGATTATGGCTGATGAACCGACTGGGGCATTGGATAGTGAAACGGGTACAGAAATTATGGAATTATTGAAAGAATTGAATGAACAGGGCAAAACAATTGTCATGGTGACACATGATGAAGATATGAAAAAATATGCCTCACGAGTGATTCATATGAAAGATGGTCGCTTTTTGGAAGAAGAGGTGATTAGATGATTGCTAATTTATTTGTTAGTACTTTTTTAAGCTTAAAGGCACATAAGTTGCGGGTATTTTTAACGATGGTCGGGATTATTATTGGGATTACATCAGTCGTAACGATTTCTGCGCTAGGTGAAGGGATGAAGCGTCAAGTTGTGAAGGCATCCAGTGCAGTGAACGCGGATGTTTTGAAGATTCATTATACAATGTCAGATGGTAGCAGTGACAATTTTATGTCCTATGAAGAGCCAGATTATACGTTTAGCCGAGTGGACTTGAAAAAATTACAAGACATTCAAGGAATTGAAAGTATTTATCCTCAATATGGTGAATCAATGATGGGGGGCGGAGACAATTTGTTTGTACCAATGGATTATTTTGGGGCGCAAGCGAATTTATCCATTACGTCGACTAAAGGGCAGAATGATATTTTATATGGTCGTGATTTTCAACCGAGCGATGCAAATACAGATGCGATTGTCTTAAATCATGATATCTTTGAAGCGCAAATTCGGCTTGATGATCCTAGCCAACTCATTGGAAAAGCTGTTTCAATTGGTGGTTATATGTACAAGGTGATTGGTATTTTAGCACCAAAAGATTTAGATAGTTTGGGCATGAACGATGATTGGGCAACTGCTATGAGTAGTTTTGTTTCTCGAGAATCATATAATAAATTAGCGAAAACAAAAGCAATTAGCGGCATCAATATTAAAGTTCGTGAGGGAGCGGACCGTGAAGCAATTTTAGGACAGGCAATCACTATTTTAAGTGAAAATCATCCTGAAGTGAAAGGAACGTTTAAAGAAAATGACCAAGACCAACAACTCCAACAACAAATGGAAGAAATGGTCACGGGTATGACGATGTTTCTGATGGCAATTACTGCAATCTCCCTATTAGTCGGGGGAATTGGCGTCATGAACATCATGTATGTGTCTGTCACGGAACGGAAACGAGAAATTGGGATTCGTCGGGCTATTGGTGCTAAACCACGAGTCATTTTATTCCAATTTTTAATGGAAGCAGCGTTTATAACATTGATTGGTGGTTTGATCGGTGTCGGCTGCGGCTACTTATTGGCAACTGTGGTCGGTGGGTATATTTCGATTACGCCAATTATTACGCCGTCCATCTTTGCCATTTCAACATTGGTTTCGGTCTTCACAGGTATCTTTTTCGGAATTATTCCAGCAATTGGTGCTTCGAGGATGGATCCGATTAAAGCGATTTATAATTAAAAAGAAGAGCTTGGTAGTCACATCTTGTTTGATGATCCTATCAAGCTCGCTTTTTTATTTCATATCACTAAGAATTTTCTGAATCAATTCTTGTTGAAACTCTTTGGTATATTGTTCGGTGAGTTTCGCTTGTTCTTCTTGGGACATTGATGGATTCGCCATCATAGCGGCCATCATTTTTTTGCCAACTGTTTCAGTCCCTTCTTTTTTGATATCAGCGGCATGTTGTTCCATATATTCGCCTAATTTTTTGGCTTGATCAGCACTTAAAACTAGCCAGTCACTAGCAACGTTGAAGGTGTTTTCTTGTTTTGCAAATTGGTTATCGTTGTCAGCAAGGCCAAATAGTGTTTTGCCCCAAGACTCTTGATAGGACCATTTCGTCGTTTTTTGGACTAATGTGGCTTTTTGAGCATCTTTTTGAACTGTGTTTGTGACGTTTTCCGTTCCTGTTTTTTGTAGTTTCTTTTTATCTGGTGTGTTATATAAATAAACTTTTTCGGAACCATCGCCCAACGGCTGGTACAATAACATGTTGGGGCCATCTTTGCTTGCGCTACTGCTTTTTAGTTCAAACGTTTTGTCCTGAGTAACTTCGGTCATACCAAAATGATCTTTATCGTTTAAAACGATAAGACTTAACGAAGCTAAGAAGCCTAAACCAAAAATAACCATACAGAATTTATGCCAGACTTTTCGGCCAAATACATTTGTGTAGGCAAAGCCTAACACGCAAAGGATTAAAAGAAAAATAATCATTATTTCATTGCACCTACTTCCTTAACCGGCATCGCTTCTTTTTTATTTAAGAAGAAAGTAATCGCCAAGCCGAGAACGCCAAAGATTGTTGCCACGAAGAAGGCTGCGTGATAGCCGTTTAATGTTGCGTTTGTTGCTTGATCGCGATAAGCGAGTGGGGCTGTTTTTAATAAGTCTGATGCAGGTAAGCCGCCTTTGGTAACATTTGTTAAAACACTAATCAAAACAGCTGTTCCAATTGAGCTGGCTACTTGTCGGAAGGTGTTGTTTACAGCAGTTCCGTGACTTAATAAATTCATTGGTAAAGCATTCATGCCAGAAGTTGTCACAGGCATCATGACCATCGAAATACCAAACATCCGAATCGCATATAGGACAATGATATAAATAATAGGTGTTGCTTTTGTTAAGAAAGCAAACGGTAACGTTGCAGCTGTTAAAATAAACATCCCGGTAATCGCAAGACGACGGGCACCAATTTTATCAAAAATGCGACCAGTTACTGGCATCATAAGTCCCATGACTAACGCTCCTGGTAAAAGCATTAACCCTGAATGGAAGGCAGATTCGCCACGAATATTTTGGATATACAAAGGTAAAACCATTTCGGCACCAATCATTGCCATGTTGGTTACGCCAGATAAAATGGCCGCAACAGTAAAGACTTTTGATTTAAAAACGCGTAGTTCTAAGAAAGGTTGTTCTAAATGCAATTGTCGATATGTAAAAAGACATAAAACAATCGCACCAACAATTAAGAATCCATAGACTTGCGGGCTACCCCAACCTTTATCACCAACGCTTGAGAAGCCGTAAAGTAAGCTACCAAAGCCGAGAGTAGAAAGAATGACCGATAAGACATCGATACTTGGATTAGATAATTGGATGACATTTTTCATTAAGAATGAAGCCAAAATTAGGACTAAAACGACAATTGGAATGACCATCCCAAAAAGGTCACGCCATGTATAAGAATCAATAATCCAACCAGATAATGTTGGACCTAAAGCGGGTGCTAATCCGATAACAATTCCCGTTGTGCCCATGGCAGCGCCACGTTTTTCAGGCGGGAAAATTGAAAGCATAATTGTTTGTAAAAGAGGCATAGATACGCCGACCCCTGCGGCTTGAACAAGACGTCCAGTCAATAACATGCCGAAGTCTTGCGCTACAAAACAGATGATGGTTCCGATTAAGAACGTTGACATCGCTGTTATGTATAATTTTTTTGAACTAAATTTGTTAATCAACCAAGCACTGATGGGAATCATAATGCCGTTCACAAGTAGGAATCCAGTGGTTAGCCACTGTACACTTGAAGCTGAGATATCAAATTCTTTCATTAATGTAGGTAAGGCCGTCGTTAAAAGTGTTTGGTTTAAAATCGTACAAAATGTTCCGATTAGTAAAACGCCGACTAGTAACGACCGGTTATAAGGTTTTCCGTGAATATCCACAGGTTGTTGTGAAGTCACATATATCGCTCCTTTTTCTGTAAGTTTCAAATTAAATTGCATTAACTACTTTACAACTAATTAGAATCTTTGTCAACTTACTTGACAAAGGTGTAAAAAAAACTACAATTAAGGAAAGGATAAGGGAAAGGAAGTTAAACTAATGTGGTCAAAAATGATTCAGCGTTTATTAAATGAAGAAAATTTGTTGATAGGAATTAGTGAACTAAGTGAAATTGCTGAAGTTTCGCCACGTCAACTTCGTTATTGGGAAGAAAAAGGGTATATTTCTTCTATTGCGAAAGACGCAAACGGTCCACGGAAATATCGGTTACATACAGTCGTCAAAGTGCATTGGATCAAGCGTTTTTTAGATGAAGGATATACGTTACAAAGTGCGGTGGAAAAAGCAGAAGAGCAGCATCGTAATGTGGGGATGACGAAAAAAATCTTTAGTCAAATGTTTCATGGTATCTCAGAAGTTTGTCCCAATTACGTAGCGATTGATTTGGGCGATTTCGATGAAGAACAAAAATTATATGTCGTATTTAATGAAACCACAGAAGTCAGTGAGTATCTTTTAATTCCTAAGGATGCAGATGTTTCTGATGAGTTAAAGAAAAGAAAATAAGAATGAAATAGGACTGGGAGAAAGACCTGAAGTGAAAGTAAAACGTTACTGAATGAATCTTCGAGTTCTTTTTTTCTTGCAATTTCTTTATTTTTCTATATAATTTCTTATATGGAAAAGGAGGGTTTCGATGAAAGAAACAAAACCTTACGGAACAGTCTTGTTAAAAGCGGCTAAAATCATGGACTGTCTAAGTTTACAACCCGATCAAACCTTACAGGAAATTGCAAAGAATACCGAAATGACGGCATCAACGGCAATCAAAATTTTAGAAACCTTAACATTAATTGGCTATGTTCAAAAAGACACGAACAAGACGTACCGCTTAGGAACAAAATTGATTCGCTATGCGAATCAAAGTGTGGAGCAAATCGATTTAGCTGAAATTGCGGTACCTTATTTAGAAAACCTTCAAAATACGGTCGATGAAACCATTCATTTAGGGATTTTAAATAATAATGAAATTCTGTATATCAATAAATTAGAACCGAAAAATCAAACGATTCGCATGTCCTCGAAAGTGGGAATTACTCGACCTTTGTATAATTCGGCCATGGGTAAAGCCGTTTTAGCAGAATTTTCGGAAGAACAAGTGCAACAATATTTAGATACGCAGACATTAATTCCCTATACCGAAAATACGATTACCAATCCCTTGCGTTTGAAAAAAGAATTAAAACAAGTGCAACAAACGGGGGTTGCTTACGATGATGAAGAAATTGAACAAGATATTTTCTGTAGCGGAGTATCTTTAATGAAAGATGGCGAAATTGCGGGTGCTTTTAGTGTAAGCATGCCGAAATATCGTTTGACAGAGGAAAATAAAACGACGATTAATCAAGCCCTTTTAGCAACAAAAGCAGCGATTGAAGCGAAATTATAGTAGAAAAAGAAAGCCAAACAAAAGTCGATTGAGATTTTTGTTTGGCTTTCTTTTTTTATTTTTATAAAAACGTTTGCATTTTCTTTTTTTATCTGTATAATGAAGTTGTGAATTTCTTTATAATAAATATATATTTCTAAATAAGAAATGAGGGAGTCTGTTGAAGCGAGTATCAATTTTACAAAAATTAGAAAATGCTGGCGTGATTGCTGTGGTTCGCGGAAAGACAAAAGAGGAAGCGCTAAAAGCTAGTCAAGCTATTGTAGCAGGCGGTATGCGGGGGATTGAGTTAACCTTTACTGTTCCTCAAGCAACAGAAGTGATTCAGGAATTAGTTGCGTTATACAAAGAAAATCCTGACGTAGTCATTGGTGCGGGGACAGTTTTGGATGCTACGACTGCTCGTTTAGCTATTGTAGCAGGGGCTGAATATATTGTGAGTCCAAGCTTCGATGAAGAAACCGCTAAAATTTGCAATTTATATCAAGTTCCCTACTTGCCAGGCTGTATGACCATCACAGAAATGAAAGAAGCACTGAAAAGCGGAGCAGATATTATTAAACTATTTCCGGGAAGTGTTTATGGACCGAGTGTTATTTCGGCATTTAAAGCGCCATTGCCTCAGTTAAATATTATGCCAACGGGTGGTGTCAGTTTGGAAAATATGGCCGAGTGGTTTGCTGCAGGTGTGACGGCCGTCGGTGTTGGTGGCAATCTGTTAGCGCCAGCAGCAACTGGGGATTTTGAAAAAGTTCGTGAGGTTGCCCAAGCCTATATGGAAAAATTCCAAGCAATCAAAGGGGTGTAGGCACATGGGGAAAGTCGTAACATTGGGAGAAATCATGTTGCGTTTGTCCACGCCTGTCGGAATACGCGTAGCACAAACAGAAAATTTCGCTGTACATTACGGCGGTGGTGAAGCGAATGTAGCGATTTCGTTAGCGAACTATGGCCACCAAGTGACGTTTGCTAGTAAAGTGCCCGATAATTCATTAGGAGAAGCCGCCAAAAAGCATTTAAGTCGTTATGGGGTTTCAACGGAATTTGTACGAACTGGCGGAACACGCCTAGGAACATATTACTTGGAAACTGGTACAGGAGAACGAGCAGCCAGTGTTGTCTACGATCGCGCCTATTCAAGCTTTGCTCAAATCGAAGAAATGGAATGGGACTTACATGAGCTGTTTTCAGGAGTAGAGATCTTTCATATTTCAGGGATTACAGCGGCGTTATCAAAAAATTGGCAAAGTATGACGGTTGCGCTAGTTAAAGCAGCGAAGCAAGCAGGGTGCCAAGTAAGTTTTGACATTAATTATCGAGGGAAACTTTGGTCCCAGAAAGAAGCGAGCGTGGCATTGAAGGCCATTCTTCCATTTGTTGATATTTGTTCAGCTGGGGTATTAGATGCTCGTTATTTACTGGAGATTCCAGAACCAGAGGAAGAACTTGAAGACGCATTAACGTGGTACTACCGAAAAATGCAAGAACGTTATCCCAACATTCAAGTATTTTATTCAACCAAACGTCAAGTACACTCAGCGACAGATAATGAATTAATCGGAACGCTATGGTACAAAGGTGCGTATTATACGTCCAAATGTCATCGATTACAACCGATTGTTGACCGTGTCGGTGCCGGTGATGCGTTTGCTGGTGGGGTTTTACATGGTTTATTAGCTGCCTATGATCCACAAACCTGCATTGATTTTGCGACAGCGGCTAGTGCGTTAAAACATACTGTCCATGGTGATTGTAATCAATTTAGTCAAAAAGAAGTCCTTGCTTTTTTGGCAACGGGCTCAGGAAAAATAAATAGATAGGAGATTTTAGTTATGCAAAATATGGAAACACGTTATACACATAGTCCGGCGGATATCCGTCACTATTCAACAGAACAATTGAGAGATGAATTTTTAGTAGAGAAAGTTTTTATTCCAGGTGCAATCAGCTTAACCTACACACATAATGATCGGATGATTTTTGGTGGTGTGACACCGACCACAGAAGAATTAGAAATTATTTTGGACAAGGAATTAGGAGTTGATTATTTCTTAGAACGTCGTGAACTAGGAGTTATTAATATTGGGGGACCAGGCTTTATTGAAATTGATGGCGCCAAAGAAACAATGAAAAAACAAGATGGCTATTATATTGGGAAAGAAACAAAACATGTTCGTTTTTCTTCAGAAAACCCTGATAATCCAGCAAAATTTTACATTAGTTGTGTTCCAGCACATCATAAATATCCCAACGTAAAAATTAGTATTGATGAAATTACCCCAATGGAAACGGGTGATCCATTAACATTGAACCAACGTAAAATTTACCAATACATTCATCCGAACGTTTGTGAAAGTTGCCAGTTACAAATGGGCTACACCATTTTAGAACCAGGTAGCGCTTGGAATACAATGCCTTGTCATACACATGAACGTCGTATGGAAGCGTATGTTTATTTTGATATGGAAGAAGATACGCGGATTTTCCACATGATGGGTAAACCAGATGAAACGAAACATTTAGTAATGAGTAATGAACAAGCAGCCATTTCACCAAGCTGGTCAATTCATTCTGGGGTTGGTACAAGTAATTATTCCTTTATTTGGGCCATGTGCGGAGAAAATATTACGTACACAGACATGGATATGGTTGCAATGGATCAATTAAAATAAACTAAAGAAAGAGGAGAAAACATGGAATTTAAAATGAATGATTTTCAATTAGATGGAAAAGTAGCGTTAATTACAGGTGCTGTTTATGGGATTGGCTTTGAGATTGCGAAATCCCTAGCGGAAGCAGGAGCAACAATTGTTTTTAATAACTTATCTCCTGAATCAGTTGAACAAGGCTTGGAAAATTATCGGGCCGCAGGGATTGAAGCACGTGGTTATGTGTGTGATGTCACTGATGAAGAGCAAGTTCAAGCGATGGTCGCTCAGATTAAAGAAGAAGTCGGCTCTATTGATATTTTAGTCAATAATGCGGGAATTATTAAACGAATTCCAATGGTGGAGATGTCAGCAGAAGAGTTCCGTCAAGTGATTGATGTTGACTTGAATGCGCCATTTATTATGGCAAAAGCGGTTATTCCAGATATGATTGAAAAGGGTCATGGCAAAATTATCAATATCTGTTCAATGATGAGTGAACTAGGTCGTGAAACAGTTAGTGCGTACGCGGCAGCAAAAGGCGGACTAAAAATGTTAACGAAAAATATTGCTTCTGAATATGGACAATATAATATTCAATGTAATGGGATTGGACCTGGCTACATTGAAACGCCACAGACGGCGCCATTAAGAGAACCAGGGCATCCATTTAACGAATTCATCTTGGGACGAACACCTGCTAATCGTTGGGGCACACCAGCAGACTTAGCTGGCCCAGCAGTTTTCTTAGCATCTAACGCTTCTGACTTTGTTAACGGACATATCTTATATGTTGATGGTGGGATTTTAGCTTATATTGGAAAACAACCATAATAAATAAGTAAAGGAGCGAGATTAGCAATCTCGCTCCTTTACTTATGGCTAGCCTTCTACTAAAAACTCACATAAAAGAAAGAAGCAATCGCCACAGCAAATGAAATAATAGCAAACACTAAACTACTCCATAGTCCTAACAGAATAAATGGTGAGGTTCTTTTGCCGCTCTCTTTCTTTAAGTAGGAAAATGTCCGTCCAGTAACAATGAATTGCCAGATACTAATCAATAAAAAAATACCGCCAATTAAGTAACGCATGTCCTCGTCCTCCTTCTATTTAGTATACCACTTGATGAAAACGTTATCAAAACGCTGTATAAAAAAGTTGCCTTTCAAAAAAGAGAAAGGCAACTTTTTGACGGTTTAACGGACGTCACCCATTAAGTTTTGGATTGGTTTTTTCACAATGAATAAGAGAATCCCAGCAACGACAGCTACAAGTCCGACAATCCCAAAATATGCTGACTCTGTTCCAGGTGTATAGAAACGAGCAATTTGAGCGTTAATGGCTTGTGAAGCGGCATCTGCTAATAACCAAATAGCAACGGTTTGAGCTTCGAAAGCTTTCGGTGCTAATTTTGTAGTAATCGATAAGCCAACGGGAGATAAACACATTTCTCCGACAATCATAATGAAGAAACTAAAGAATAACCAAAGTGGACTCACCCGTCCTTCGGTACCATAAAGTATACCTGGCAACATTAATAGGACGAAGGAAAGACCAGCAAAGACTAGCCCTAGTGAAAACTTCACAACTGTTGATGGTTGACGTTTACCTAGTTTTGTCCATAATGTAACAAAAATAGGGGTCAAAATAACTACGAATACAGGATTTAATGATTGGAACCAGCTAGCGGCAATCGGGAAGCCAAACAAACTCGTTTGCGTCCGTTCATTTGCAAATAGAGCAAGAATAGACGAACCTTGTTCTTCCAATGACCAGAAAACAATTGCTGCTAAGAATAATGGCAAGTAAGCCAGAACTTTTGGTTTTTCTTCAGCAGTGACATCTTTAGACGTTAACATTTTGCTGAAATAATAAACAGGTAACAGGATTCCTAACACGCTGATGGTATTAATAAAGAAATCAATTGTTAAATGTCCTGTGACATAGGCGCCACCAAAAATAAGTAAAGCAACGACAATTGCCAACATAAATGCTTTAGCAAATTTCTTTTGCTCTTCTTTAGACATTGGATTAGTTGGGGCCTGACCAATTCCAGCCAGAGATTTACGTCCTTGGAAATAATATTGTAGTAGCCCGAAGAACATCCCTACTGCAGCAACGGAAAAGCCTAAATGATAATTATATTCTTGTCCTAAAGTTCCGACAACAAGGGGAGCGATTAAGGCTCCGATATTAATCCCCATGTAAAAAATGGAGAAGCCTGCATCTCTACGTAAGTCAGTTTTTGAATAAAGATGGCCAACCATCCCTGAAACGTTTGGTTTTAACATCCCAGTCCCAAATACAATTAACATAATAGAAACGAATAAGGCGGGGACACCAAATGGGGTAGCGAGAACAATATGTCCAGCAATGATTAACAAACCACCAATAAAAACAGTTTTCCTTGAACCTAAGACACGGTCAGAGACCCAACCGCCAATGATACTGGACATGAAAACCATTGATCCATAAATGGACATGATGGCTAAGGCAGTTGCTTTGGGGAGACCTAAACCGCCATTGGCTACGGTATCGTAAATGTAATACATTAGAATAGCACGCATGCCGTAGTAACTGAAACGTTCCCACATTTCTGTGAAGAACAGTGTTGCTAGTCCTTTCGGTTGTCCCAGAAAGGATTTGTCTAATTTCTCAAGTTGTTCTTTGTCACTCATAGATAAAACTCCAATTCTTATAATATTCAGAATATTTGATAATAAAATGACTTAAATGTAGATTCATATATTTTATTACTCATAGATTGGAAAATAGAAAGAGAAAAAACTGATTACGTTTTTAAATAACAAGCGTTCGAGTGATTATTTGTTTTTTATTCGTGAATTACAATAAAAATGAATATTTATTCTGCTTTATTTTCAATACTTTGTTTTCGTAGTTGCTTTAGCTGTTCCTTTTTTGAATAAGATTAAAATGAATAAATAACAAGCAAAATATAAGATTTTTTTGTTTAACTCTTTTTTTTCAATAGGAAGTGCTTAGTGTTTTTTCAGAATCGAAAAAGCGAATACGACAAAAAATTTATCTATATAATAGAAGGAAAAATAAAAATAGTGAATGATAAAAAAATTCAAAGAAAACACCTGTTCTTTTTAGGCGTGAGTTTTTAAAAAAAACATTCTCATGTCTAGTATCTTTAACATTTTGTTACTTTTTGACTGAAACGAATGTAACAAAACCGACATTTAATGGCTAATCAAGGATTAGAAAACGGTTTCTAGAAAATAAAATCCTGTTTTTTTAACTTTTTTTCGCAAAATATAAACAGGGTAATATCAAGCTTCCAGTAGCTTTTTATTACAAAATGTAACAAAACCGACATTCTAGTAATAAATTGTCACGAGATATTCACCTACGGCCGGCCATTCGATGATAAAGTATGTGAAGTCGTTTCGATAAAGCGAAGCAGACGTGGTTGTTGCCGAGAGCTAAGAGCAACAATCAAATATTTTTAATTACAAAGGAGAAACATACATGAAATCAATCAAAACGATTTTACTTGGAACAACTTTGGCCGCAGGTTTAGGATTATTCTTAGGAACAGACGCAAACGCAGAAAGCTTATATACAGTTAAAGCAGGAGATACTTTATCAACAATTTCTCATCAATTTGCAGGAGACAATAGCTTAATTCAAAAAATTGCTTCTGATAACAAATTGCCAAACCTTGATTTAATTTTTGAAGGAGAACAATTAGTTATTCGTTCAGAAAAAGAAGTTGCTAATACTCCAGCACCAGCTGTAGAAGTTGCACCAGTTCAACAAGTAGTTGAACAACCTGTTGCACAACCTGTTGCACAACCAGTACAACAAGAAGTACAACAACCTGTTGCTCAAGAAGTAGCGCAACCAGCAGCACCTGCCGCAAGCAGTGATGCAAAAGAGTGGATCGCACAACGTGAATCTAGTGGTTCTTACGATGCAACAAACGGTCAGTATATCGGTCGTTACCAATTATCTGCCTCTTATTTAAATGGTGACTATTCACCTGCCAACCAAGAACGCGTGGCAGATCAGTACGTAGCAGGTCGCTATGGTTCATGGGATGCAGCTAAATCATTCTGGTTAGCAAATGGTTGGTACTAAAATTAAATAAACGAAGTAATCTAATTACTTATTAAAAACCATAAACAAAAAAACAGTAACCTGTAAAGATTACTGTTTTTTTTGTCGATTTGTTAAGGTACAACGCCCCACGCTCGTCAATTGGTGGTCTGCGTTATAAATTTTTGCTTCCCAAACTTGAAGGGTCTTTCCCGAGTGATCGGGTGTCGCAATCACGGTAAGGCTACCATCATGGACACTACGAAGATGATTTACTTGTAAGTCTATGCCGACAGCAAAAGTGTTTTCAGGAACGTTTTCGTTCGCACCTAAACTACAGGCAGTTTCAATTAAGACGCCGTTTAAGCCCCCGTGGACAAGGCCATAGGGTTGTTTATGCACGTCTTTTATCGCTAAAGTAAGCTGACATTTCTCAGCAGAAACCTGTTGAATCGTGATGCCTAAATACTCTAAAAGATGAATAGTAATCAGTCCTTTCTAATAAAAGAGAGAATAAAAGGTTTTTTATTTATTATACAGGAATGAAGAAAATTTGAAATAGCCATGTTTTTTCTTAAAATTCAAGCGACTTTTTCTCTAAAGTGCCGATTCTTGTGTATAATAGAAAAGATGAGATTAATGAAGGAGGTTTCCTAATGAGAAACTGGACAACAATTAAAGAATATGATGAAATTTTATTTGAGCAAGAAGGCAAAGTAGCAAAAATTACTATCAACCGCCCGCATGTTCACAACGCATTCACACCAAAAACAGTCATGGAAATGATTGATGCATTCAACATTAGTCGTGATAAAGAAGATGTCGGGGTTATTATTTTAACAGGCGCAGGTGACCAAGCATTCTGTTCTGGTGGCGATCAAAAAGTTCGAGGTAATGGTGGTTACGTTGGCGAAGACAATATTCCACGTTTAAATGTGTTAGATTTACAACGGTTAATCCGTGTCATTCCCAAACCAGTCATCGCAATGGTGAAAGGCTGGTCCATTGGCGGCGGCAATGTTTTACAATTAGTTTGTGATTTAACAATTGCGGCTGAAAATGCTAAGTTTGGGCAAACAGGACCAAATGTCGGTAGCTTTGATGGTGGATACGGCTCAGGTTACTTGGCGCGCGTTATCGGCCATAAAAAAGCGAAAGAAGTTTGGTTTATGTGTAAACAATATTCTGCCCAAGAAGCTTTAGATATGGGCTGGATTAATACCGTTGTTCCATTGGATCAAGTAGAAGATGTGACAATGGAGTGGGCAGAAGAAATGTTAACCAAAAGCCCGATTGCTTTACGGATGATTAAAGCCTCTTTAAATGCCGATACAGATGGCTTGGCTGGTGTGCAACAATTAGCTGGTGATGCGACACTTCTTTACTATACAATGGCTGAAGCACAAGAAGGCCGAGATGCATTTAAAGAAAAACGGACACCAGATTTCGATCAATTCCCTAAATTCCCATAAACCAATGACTTGGTTAAATAAACAAGTACAAAAACGTCCCGATCATCCTGCTTTTTATTTTCAGGATGAATCTTGGACGTTTTTAGAAGTGCAACAAGAAGTCAGCCATTGGGTAGCCACATATCAACAGGTGCTTGCACCAGAAGAAAAACGTGTGGCTTTATTCAGTAAGAACAGCAAAGAGTTGTATTTTTCAATTCTAGCCTTATGGGAATTGGGGAAAGAGTTATTATTTTTAAATACGCATTTGACACTTGCTGAACTGACTTTTCAGTTAAAAGATGCGCAAGTTAAAACGATTATTGGTGCGCCTGAAACGCAGGCTTTGTTAGAAGAAATTTCTTTTGTCGACGTTCAGCCAATGATTAAAAAACAGCATAGTCTTTCACATCAGGAGTTTCAACAGCCAAGTGACTTAGAGTCGGTGGCTTCTATTATGTATACATCAGGAACTACAGGACAGCCTAAAGGGGTCTTGCAACGGTTTAAAAATCATCTGGCCAGTGCTAGAGGCACTCAAGAAAATATGGGGATTACTGCTGAAGATTGTTGGTTGTGTGCAGTCCCATTATTTCATATTAGCGGATTGTCGATTGTTGTTCGACAACTCGTCTTAGGTTGTAGTATTCGCCTTTACGATAAATTTGATGAACAGCAAGTGACACAAGATTTACAAGAAGGCCGTGGAACCGTCATTTCAGTGGTTGCGACAATGTTGCAACAATTATTGTCTGTCTATCCTGAGGCTGGCTACAGCGCCAGCTTTAAAGGAATGCTATTGGGTGGCGGACCGATTGCACCGGATAAATTAGCGCAGTGTGAGGAAAAAGGGATTCCAGTCATTCAATCTTATGGGATGACGGAAACGTGTTCGCAAGTTGTTGCCTTGAAATTTGAAGATGCGGCACTGAAAATCGGCTCTGCTGGGCAACCGTTAAAAGATATGCAGATCAAAATTGTTGATGAACTAGGACAAGAACAGCCAGAAAAGCAAGTCGGAGAAATTTTACTTAAGGGACCAAACGTTGTTTCAGGTTACCTTAACCATCGTCAACCTGAAAAATGGACAGCGGATGGTTGGTTTAAAACAGGCGACATGGGCTATTTAGATGCACAAGGTTACCTGTATTTGGTTAGTCGTTTAAGTGAACTCATTATCTCTGGTGGTGAAAATATTTACCCCACTGAGGTTGAACAGGTGTTACAGGCGATAACAGGAATTAAAGCAGCGGCAGTTGTAGGAGAACCAGATGCACAATGGGGAGCCGTCCCAGTTGCTTATGTGATTAGTGACCAAGAACTCACCTTAGCGCAAATTCAAGACCAGTGTTCACGAAAACTGGCAAAATATAAACGACCGAAACGCATTTATTTTTGTCATTCTTTCCCGCAAACAGCGAGTGGAAAGATTGCCAAACATCGTTTCATGACAGAAGAAAGAGAGGCGTTTTTAATCAGATGAAATTGCCTGATGAATTACGACAAGCCTATCAGAAGAATGCCCGTCAGTTCAGTTGGGTTTTTCCATTAGAAACAGAACAAACAGCCTTGGCAATTTTTGCCGCTGGTGAAAAGGCATACCAAGGAGAACGTTTTTTTTGGCAAACGCCGAAAAAAGATTTTGCTTTGGTTGGCTTCGGATATGAAACTATCTTAAAAGGCGCAGAAACAGAAACGCATCAATTGAACAACTTTTTAAAAAAAGAGGCGGCAACTCGTTTTCAAAATATGTCTATTTCTGGTACGGGGGCTCTTCTGTTTGGCGGTTTGCCTTTTGATACAGAACAAACGCCTACTGAGGCCTGGGGAGAGTTAGGGGAAGGTTGGTTTTATCTACCAAGTATTCTATTTACTTTTTCAGGTACACGTATTTATGGAACGCTGAACTTTTCAGGTTCTAGTGAACAAGAAGTCGAGGAACGTTGGTCGACTTTGGTGGCTCAGTTTGATCGCTTGTTAGCTACCTGTGAGGAATTGCCAGCTGTAGCGGAAACAAAGATTGACAAGGAAGAAGTTGCCGTGACTGAATGGCTACAAGCTGTTAACGAAACCGTAGCAGTCTTAAGAGAAGATGGCCCTTTAAAAAAAGTGGTTTTGGCTCGACAACTTGCTGTGAGCAGTCCTGAAAAAATTCGAAGTAACCAAGTGCTCGTTAATTTAATGGCACAACAACAAAATACGTATTTGTTTGCTTTGGAAGCCAACGACACAAGTTTCATTGGTGCAACACCAGAACGACTTCTGTTGGGTACTAAAGAAGCGTTTGCGACCGCTTGTATTGCAGGAACCATTAAAACGGGTCAAACACCAGAAGAAACGAAAACTTTAGGAGCACAACTTTTACAAGACCGCAAAAATACCGGAGAACACCAAATTGTGGTGGAACGTTTAGCGAAAGAGTTGGCGAAGATGACGACTTCTGAAAACAGTATTCAAGCACCCATTATTTTGGAAAATCGAGATGTACAACATCTTTATGTGCCAATCTCAGGTCAACGTAAACCGGGAATTTCGTTTTTGGAAAGTGTGATGCAGCTACACCCAACGCCAGCTTTAGGCGGTGAGCCCAAAGAGTTGGCAGTCGAATGGATTCGACAATATGAGCCAGGGAGTCGTGGGTTATATGGTGCGCCAATCGGTTGGATTTCAGGGAATGATGATAGTGGCGAGTTCGCTGTGGCCTTGCGTTCAGGTGTCTTTGCTGGTCAGCAAGGCGTTCTTTATGCAGGTTGTGGTATTGTTGCGGATTCCCAAGCAGAGCTAGAAAGAGAAGAAACGAAAATAAAATTTCAACCGATGTTACGAGGAATTGGAGGGCAGGTTTAATGAATCATCAAGAAACAATGACCGATTATTTAACGGCCTTTATTGAAGGCTTAAAAAATAGCGGGGTTGAACAAGCAGTCATTAGTCCAGGGTCCCGTTCCACACCACTGGCTTTATTACTTCATCGGGAAACCGCAATCCAAACTTTTGTCGATGTCGATGAACGTTCCGCTGCTTTTTTTGCTTTAGGATTAAGTAAAGCGAGCCAAAAACCAGTGGTCTTACTTTGTACTTCTGGAACAGCAGCTGCAAACTATTATCCAGCAATTTGCGAAGCCAATATTAGCCATGTACCCTTAGTTGTTTTAACAACGGATCGGCCACATGAGTTACGTCAAGTTGGTGCTCCTCAAGCCATGGACCAATTACAAATGTATCAAAATCATGTGAAATTATTTGTTGAAATGGCTTTGCCAGAAGCAACAGAAGAGATGTTGAATTACGCCTATTGGCAAGGCGCTAAAGGAGCAGCATTCGCGCAACAAACGCCTGCTGCACCTGTTCATTTGAATTTTCCTTTGCGGGAACCATTATTACCTGACTTAGAGAGAAAAACAAAGAGTTCTCAACAAACGGCTTTATTCGCTGGCCAATCAATCCTTTCTACAGAACAAGTGCAACACTTAGCGGATCAATGGTACCAGAAAAACGGCGTCTTGGTTGTCGGTGGCAGTCATACAGAGGAGGAAGCGGCGTTATTTATTCAATTAGCCGAAGCTTTGCAATGGCCGTTACTAGCGGATCCTTTAGCAAACATTGTGACACATGGGCAAAATAGTGAAGTTGTTATTGCACACAGTGATCTGTTTCTAAATGTGACGACCTTGCCACAAGAACCAGAAGTGGTAGTGCGTTTTGGTTCGCTGCCAATTTCTAAAAACATCATGTTATGGTTGAAACGCTTAACAACGACAGAGACTACTTTTTATTTTGTGGACGAAAATGGTCAATGGCAAGAGCAATTGAAAAAATCACAAACGGTTATTCAGGCAAAGGAAACCACGTTTGTAGAACAACTGCTAACGGTTGTCAAACCAACAGAAGCGACTTGGTTAGCACAATGGCTCCTGCTGGAAAAAACGGTCTCTGAAGTTCTTCTAGAAACGCTGAACGCGACAGAATTAAATGAAACAACAGCCAGCTTAGCTGTTCACCAAACGATGAAAGAGAACGGTCAGTTATTTGTATCTAATAGTATGGCTATCCGCTACTTAGATCGATTTATGGATAGTCGTCCTTATCGGATGTTTGGAAATCGCGGCATCAACGGGATTGATGGGATTGTTTCAACTGCTTTAGGGATGAGTGCCGTAGCACCGACACAGCAAAACGTTTTACTGATTGGTGATTTAGCGCTATATCATGATATGAATGGTTTATTTTTGGCTAAACGTTATCAGTTGCCGTTAACAATTGTTTTATTAAATAACAATGGTGGCGGGATTTTCTCTTTTCTATCTCAACGAACTTTACGTGAGGACGATTTCGAGCCTTTATTTGGAACACCGCTTGATTTAGATTTCTCGTTAGTTGCTGAACTTTACGGTGCTTCGTATCAAGAAGTCAAAACAATCGCGGAGCTCAAGCAAATTTTACAAACAGCGGCTGAAGAACCACAATTTCAAGTGATAGAAGTCAAAGGAAATCGCCAAGAGAATGTTCATTTGTACGAATCAATTTTAGCTGAAATTGGTAGACGAGTAGAAAGACAGGGGATTTCATGGAACGGTTAATTCGGGGGATGCAGTACCATTATCAATGGTTAACACCTTTTGATGCAAAGCGAACGACACTAGTCTGTTTACATGGTTTCACAGGAACGTTAGCCACGTTTGCAGCTGTTTTTCCCAGTCAAACACCTTATAACGTTTTAGGCATTGATTTACCTGGGCATGGCGCGACTGCTAGTTTGGTAGCACCAGAGCGTTATACCATGAAACAGGTTTGCCATGATCTTGCTGAACTAACCGAATCGCTAAATTTGCCTTGCTTTTGTTTATTAGGCTATTCAATGGGCGCTCGAACAGCTTTAGGTTTTGCATTACATTATCCACAAAAGGTACAGCAGCTTTTATTGGAAAGTGGATCACCAGGTTTGGCCACCGCCGCAGAACGTCAGGCTCGTATCTGTCAAGATCATCGTTTGGCGGAACGTCTCTTAGAGGAACCGCTGGTGGATTTTATTGATTTCTGGCAAGAATTACCGTTATTTCAAACGCAAAAAGCCTTGTCTGTGGCACAGCAAATGGCCATTCGTCAGGAACGTTTGAGCCAATCGGCCTTTGGATTGGCTAGTAGTTTGTGGTATATGGGTACAGGAGCGCAAGAGAGTTACTGGGAACGTCTAGCAGAATTGCAGCCGATTCCTACCGATTTATTGGTAGGCGGCGAAGATCAAAAATTTATTGGGATTGCGAAAAAAATGCAGGCACGTCAACCGTTGTTGAGGCTGACAATTTTTCCTGAAGCAGGACATTGTATCCATTTGGAACAATCAACGATTTTCTATGAAAAGGTGACAGCGTTATTGAAAGGAGCTATCTGAATGAACATTCAATCAATTGAAACCTATCAGGTTCGTTTGCCTTTAAAAACGCCGTTTGTCACGAGCTATGGTCGCCTGGAAGAAAAAGCGTTTGATCTATTTGTAATAACAGATGAGCAAGGAAATCAAGGGTTTGGCGAATTAGTGGCTTTTGAGCAACCTGATTATGTGCAAGAAACGTTGGTAACCGAACGCTTCATCATCCAACAGCATTTAATTCCGTTACTTTTAACAGAAGCGATTGAACAGCCGCAAGAGGTTTCAACGATTTTTGAAGAAGTTAAAGGGCATTGGATGGGAAAAGCTGCGTTAGAAACTGCCATCTGGGATTTATATGCCAAACGGCAACAGAAGAGTTTAACTGAATTTTTTGGACCAACGCGGAGGAAAATTCCTGTAGGGATTAGTTTAGGGATTCAAGAAGAGTTACCTCAATTGCTTAAACAAGTTCAGTTAGCTGTAGAAAAAGGGTATCAACGAGTGAAGCTGAAAATTCGTCCCGGTTATGATGTGGAACCCGTTGCTTTGATTCGTCAGCATTTTCCTAACTTGCCTTTAATGGTCGATGCCAATTCAGCGTATACATTGGCAGATTTGCCTCAATTGCAACGTTTAGATCACTATCAATTAGCGATGATTGAACAGCCTTTTGCTGCAGATGATTTTTTAGATCACGCACAATTACAAAGAGAACTGAAGACAAGAATTTGTTTGGATGAAAATATTCGCAGCCTCAAAGACTGCCAAGTGGCTTTAGCGTTAGGCAGTTGCCGTAGTATCAATTTGAAGATTCCTCGTGTAGGTGGGATTCACGAGGCGTTGAAGATTGCCACATTTTGCCAAGAAAATGATTTATTGGTTTGGTTAGGTGGTATGTTTGAGTCTGGTGTTGGTCGCGCATTGAATTTGCAATTTGCGTCACAGCCTACCTTTTCCTTTCCAGGTGATATTTCAGCAACGGAACGCTATTTTTATGAAGATATCATCACGGAACCTTTTGTTTTAGAGCAAGGGACAATGACTGTGCCTCAGGGACTTGGTATTGGTGTTACACTTTCCCAGACGAATTTGCTAAAATACAGTCAGTATCAAAAAATCATGTAATGATAACAAAATTGCGCCTATGACTATGCAGAGAAGCATAATCTAGGCGCAATTTTTTATTTTTCTAATTGACTCGCTGCGGCTTCATCCAAGAGAACCGTTAAATTTGGATGGAGTTGAAGAATAGAGGCAGGATACGTTTCTGTGACAGGTCCTTGGAGCACTTGTTTGACCATCTGAGCTTTTTGTTCACCATTTACAATTAGGACAAGATGCTTAACTTTCATGATGCTGGCTGGACCCATCGTAACAAAGGTCATGCCTGGCTGCATCATTTCAGGAACAAACCAAGGCTCTGAACCAGTGACGGTCACTTGATAGGTTTCATTTTTAAAATGAGTGGTAGTGGGCATGTTCCCACAAAAATGACCATCTGCTCCTAAGCCAATTAACATCAAATCTAAGCCGCCTGCGTCAGCAATCCGTTGTTCTTGTTGTTGAAAGTTTTCAACAGTTAATGGATGGATGTTTTGCTCGGATATTTCTGCAGGTGTCAAATACAGCGTCCGCAAATCTGTCAGGGTAATGCCTTCCTTTTGATGAGGAACTGGGATTTCATCAAAGTTATAATAATGAACATTATCAAAGTCAGATGAATTTTTCACAATCGAGGCTAATTTTTGGTAAACAAGTGTTGGCGTTTTGCCAGCGGTAATTGATAAATTCACTCGTTTATCTTGGCTCATCGTGCTTAGAAGTAACATTTTTGCCCATTCGCTCATCGCGTCGAAATCTTGTTTAATTAAAATTTTCATACTTGCACACTCCATTCTTTGAATAAGCTAAGTATAATTTGTGGGAACCATCCCATGTCAAGTTCTTCACAAAAAGGATTTAATTAACGGTAGACAAAAGAAAGAGGGGCAGCCGTCAAAACGACGACTGCCCCTCTTTTTAAAGCTTAAGATAACCTACAACGAGTTAACTTTTTAGCTTTCTGCTCCACTTGCTCCAACGCTGGCCTAAACGTTCTTTTGACCAACGTTATTTGACAAAGAATCTTATTTTATTGTTCTTTTAACCATTTTTCTAGTTGTAAACGTTGCACTTTCATAGTAGCTGTGTGAGGAATTTCATCAAAAGCCATAATGATAGGTTCGTTTAAATGTGGTAAATCGGCTACTTGTGTCCACCAAGCGTCCCAATCCATTTCTTCCCCAGGGACAACCGCTAAAATTGGCTGAGGTTCATTTTCTTTGCCACGGACAATAATCACTTCTTCTAAGAAATCTAATGCATCCAATAAATGATCTTCAATAGCTAAATTACTGTCGATGTTTTCAATTAGATCTACTTGGCGATCTTTCAAGAATAAGTGGCCGCGTTCATCTAACATTCCGTAATCGCCGCTGTCCCACCATTCGCCGTAGACATTTTCTGCAAAGCGGGCATCTTCTTTGTAATATGTTAAGGCCCGTCCTTTTGATAGGAATTGGATATGGCCATCCGTCATCGCAGGTAAAACTTGTCCTTTTTCATCGGTAATTCGAGCTTGTGTTAAATCCTCTAAACCAACACCCATGTCACGAGCATCTGAATCTTTTAGGGATTCTAAAGTATGCGCTCGTAAGATCATTGGCCCGCATTCACTTTGTCCATAAACTTGTAGGAAAATTGGTTCATTGGCAGCAGATGCTTTTAAGAAAGCCACCATTGTAGCGTTGTTAATTGCATCAAAAGTAGAATGATAATAATGGACACTAGCGAAAGCTTCAGGTTTTTCTTTGGCCAAACGAACCCATTGAACGAAGTTATTGGGGTGTGTTTCTACAGCGATTGGTTGATAGGTGCTGAACATTTCAGCGACTTTTTCGCTCGAAGCATTTGCTAAAGGCATCATAGGGAAGCCCATGGCCATTAAAGAAGACACACCAATGTTAAAACGAGAATGAACTGGCGAAATATGAAAGCCAACTAATTTCTTTTCAGCAATTTTTGTAAAAATGGTTTTTTGCCATTTTGTACGCCAACCCATAGAGTGATTGGAATGACAGATAAGTTTAGGAATACCTGTTGTTCCAGAGGTGTGGGTCATGTAGGCAATTTCGTCTTTAGTCAGTTCGTCTTGAGGAACTTCCGTGGCATCAGCTTCTAAAAGAGAAGCAACCGAAAGTTTTTTATTGGCAGAGCTGTTACGAACAGCTTGAACTTTTTCAGCAGTCACATCATCAAATAAAATATAAGGATCTTCTAAACGATCAACGAATACTTCAATTGTTTCAAAAGGTAAATGGTATGAAACCATTACAGGAACGGCTGCTAGATATGAGGCTGCAACAGCTAGTAAATACGTGTCGAATTTAGGACTTTTATAAATAATAATTTTGTCGCCTTTTTTTACACCTAAAGCGGCTAATTGATATGCCCGTTTCAAAATTTCTTGATGGCTTTCACCATAAGTTGTTTCTAAGCCAAGAGCAGGAAAAGCAGGCAAGGATTCATCAAAAATAATTGGAACAGTTGGTGTTTTTTCTGCGGCTTCTTGATAGTTTGTGAAGAGGTTTAATGGTTGATAATCAAGTAAGTGTGTCAAGGGAAAGTCTCCTTTGTAAAATAGTTTGTGTACAAATGTACAAGTTCACTTTATCCTATCATAGAATGGGTTCTTTTTCTACGTCAAAAATACAACATTAAATGTTATTTTTTATTATTCACAAGCACAACGTTTGCTGTATCTGACAAAGTTTCCTACAATAATTATGTAAGTAACAAGTTCTCAGAAGTGTAAAACTTTACAAAGGAGAGGAATTTACATGAAAAAAATCTATGAAACAACTATAATTAATACGGGTGGACGTGCAGGAGAAGTTCACTCACCGGATAAATCATTTTCTTATGCGGTTGCTTCGCCAGGTGTCAAGAAAGAAAATACAACAAATCCAGAACAATTATTCGCAGCGGCTTACAGTGCTTGCTTTAACGGTGCATTAGAATTAGTGATGGATCAAGAAAAAGTCGAAGGTAAAAGTACAGTAACCGCACGTGTTTCCTTATTCCAAGGAGAAGATGGCTTTAGCGTTGGTGCTGAATTAGAAGTTCATATTGATGGGGTAGATCAAGCTAAAGCAGAAGAACTTGTTAAAAAAGCCCACGAAATTTGCCCATATTCTAAAGCAACAAGAAATAATATAGATGTTAAATTAACAGTGATTTAATTAAAAAAGAAGCGCTTTGTCTATACGACAAAGCGCTTCTTTTTTAGATAACAGTCCACAAATTATACATATTTAACAAAATAACTAAAAAAACAACTAAACTATAAATTTGGGCGACCCGTTGTTGAGATAATTTTTTACTGAAAAGACCGCCGACATAACCACCGAATAAAGCGGCAGGAATAATAGCCCAAAGCATTGTCAAATCAAAAACCGCAAACCCTGTGGTCAAGCCGATATTGCCAAGTTTGGCGAGTTGGGAGAAAAAAATAGTAATGATGGAATAAACAGTTGCTGATTTGATATCCATTCCAAAAAAGAGAATAAGGCAAGCTACATTAATGGGACCGCCACCGATGCCTAAAAAGGTTGATAGAATCCCTAAGCCTAATCCGACAATCAGAAAAATGCTCAATCCGTTGAGGTGTAAGTGCCAGTTGGAAAATTGATTGTAGAGAAGAACCAAAACCAAGGTCAACAACATGATGATATATTGGATTAGTTGTACTTTTTCTTCATTTGGCGCTAGTGCAATCGCCTGATTAAGAAGTAAATCACCCAACATACCGCCGACTAAGGAACCAAACGAAATACTCGCGGCTTTTTTCCATTCAATTTGGACACCATTTTGATACTGTTTATAAGTCGAAGAAATGGACATGACAAAAACAGCGACACTTGAATAGAACGCAATACTATTTAACGAATGGAACCCAAGAAAATCCAAAACAGGCTTAATAATGACGCCTCCACCCATCCCAGAGAGCGCCCCAACTGTATTGGATAGAAAAATAGTTATGAAATAAATCAGCAAAACCCGCACATAATCACTCCTAAAACGTTTTCTTTTAGTATAGCACAAAAATTATATAAGAAATGCAATTTCATTTAAAAATATTTTTAAAAAGAACTTGAAATGATATTTCTTTAATGGTATTCTACAAATACAAAAAAGAAAACGCATTCAAGGAGGATGAGAAAGCATGACAGTATCGATTGGTATTATTTTGATTTTATGTCTTTACACAGTTGTTGGTGTACTTGACCAAATTTCTATTCAGATTGGTCCATATACACCATTGTTTGCTGCAACGTTTACTGGCCTAGTCTTAGGGGATGTTCAAACAGGTTTGATGATTGGGGCAACGCTTCAATTGATGACATTAGGTGTAGCGACTTATGGAGGAGCAACAGTCCCAGACTTTCTTTCAGGGGCCATTATGGGAACGGCTTATGCAATCATTTCAGGGAAAGGGGCAGAGTATGGTATCGGAGTTGCGGTTCCGATTGGGTTATTATTAACACAACTAGATATTTTAGGCAGAATGGCTAATACGTTTTTCCAACATAAAGCAGATCGCTATGCGGAAGAAGGAAATTATAAAGGGGTCGAGCGCTGCAATGTTTTAGGAATTTTTCCTTGGACGATTTCTCGTGTCATCCCAGTTTTTATTGGCCTAGCTTTTGGTGAACAAGTTGTAAACGCTATCAATAATTGGATTCCTATTTGGGTGATGAATGGGTTAAAAGCAGCAGGTGCTATTTTACCAGCGATGGGGATTGCTATTTTAATGCGTTACTTACCAATTAAAACATACTGGCCTTATTTTATTATTGGGTTCGTGTTACTTGCTTATGGGGCCCAATTCTTCTCAGTTTTGGGTGTCGCACTGGTTGGCTTGGCTTTAGCAGCGATTTATGTGATGAATCATAACAAAGGCGGTGCAGCTACAACAAGTGGCACGGTTATTTACGAAGATGATGAGGAGGTTGAGATTGATGACTAACAAATTAACAAAAAAGGATATTAATAAAGTTTACGTCCGTAATCTTTTTGGCTATCAGTGGGGCTGGAACTATGAAAAAATGCAAGGACTTGGTTACGCTTGGGTGATGATGCCTGCATTAAAGCGACTATACAGTGAAGATCCAGTAGCTATGAAGAAAGCCTTGAAGACACATCTTGGCTTTATGAATACGACGCCAGCCATGTCACATTTAATTGTCGGAGCTGATATGGCTTTGGAAGAAGAAGTTGGCATTGAAGATGAAACGGCCATTACTGGCTTGAAAACAGGTCTAATGGGTCCGTTTGCTGGTGTTGGTGATACCATTTTTATCGCGATTTATCGTGCGATTGTTTTTTCGATTGCAGCTTACATGGCGCAAGGGGGCCAGGTTGTTGGGTTACTGATCCCGTTAATTGCCGGAGCAGTGGTCTTATGGGTTCGCTATAAATTCACTTGGATTGGTTACCATCAAGGGAAAAAAATTGCGACAGAATTTGCGGATAAAATGAAATTGTTTACGCAAGGTGCAGCTATTTTAGGTTTAACGGTGGTCGGCGGTTTGATTCCTTCGGTAATTACTTACAAATTAGATTTAACTTATAAAATGGGAGATGTAACATTATCTGTTCAAGAAATGTTGGATAAAATTTTACCCGCATTAATTCCTTTAGGGATTGTTCTTTTATCCTATTGGTTACTAGGGAAAAAGAAAATGAATTCAACACGGCTAATCTTTGTTTTAATTTTAATTGGCATGGTTTTAGGCAATTTACAACCAATGTTGGCTTGGGTTGGCGGTTTATTTTAAAAAAATAGTATATAATAGGAGAGATTTATTATGACAATTGTACATGCAAGAGTAGATGAGCGTTTAATTCACGGACAAGTTGCAACTGTTTGGACAAATACGGTTGGAGCACAAAGAATCATGGTAGTAAATGATGCCGCGGTCAAAGATCAATTACAAATTGGTGCCTTAAAAATGGCTAAGCCTGCAGGAGTTAAATTATCCATTTTATCAAAACGTAAAGCGATTGAAAAAATTTTAGCAGGCAATTATGATGAAGAAAAAGTCTTTTTAATTACGAAAGACATTGCAGACATGGCGGCTTTAATTGATGGCGGTGTTCCGTTACAGAGCTTCAATGTCGGCAATATTTCTCAAAAAGAAGGCAGTCGAGCAATTAAAAAATCTGTTGCATTAACCGATGAAGATATTCAAACCGTTCGTCGTTTAACAGATAATGGGGTGACTATTACCGCACAGATGATCCCTTCTGAACCAAACGAAGCAATTTTAACTTTCATAAAATAGAAATGGAGATGAGAAGATGGAGCCAATCCGTTCAATCAGACAAAAATATAAGGACTTTTCCAAAGTAAATAAGAGAATCGCAGACTATATACTGAAGGATCCGACCCGTCTTCTCTCATTAACAGCAAACGAAATTGCTAGCAATAGCGAAACTTCTCCAGCGTCAGTTACCCGTTTTTCTAAACAATTAGGATTTGACAGCTGGGAAGAGTTAAAACTATCCATTGCAGCGGTACAAGCTGCCAGTAACGGTAAAAAAGATATTGATCCAATTGTAGCGGCAGATGATTCGGTGGATACTATTTGTATGAAAGTGGAATCTTTATTAAATGCTACGATTGAGGATTTATTTTATACAGTGGATAAACAAGCCTTGGAACGAGCAATCGCGCATGTTAAAAAAGCGGAAAAAATTCATTTGGTTGGAATTGGGGCCTCTTCTTTAACGACTTATAATCTTTATCACAAGTTTAACCGCGCTGGTCGCCAAGCAATTTTTAATTATGATAGTCACATGATGTTGGAGTTTTTAAATTATGCAACGGCACAAGACATTTTGATCACGGTCTCCTATAGTGGTTTGACAAAAGAAGCTTTAATTGCCTGTGAAATTGCCAAAAATAGAGGCGCAACGGTTATTTTTATTACCAGTAACGATGGAGAAAACGTGCGATCATTGAGCGATGAAGTTCTTTTAGTCCCCAATAATGAGCACCTCATTCGAGTTGGGGCTATTTCATCGATTGCTTCGTCAATGGCAATTGGCGATGTTCTGTATTTAGGTTCAATTCAAGATGATTTAGACACAGAAATTGAACGCAATATGATTGAAACGAGTCAACTTGTCAGCCGTCTAAAAGAGAAGTAGGGGTGTGCAAGCAAATGAACTTAGAAGGATTAACGACAGAAGCCAGAAATGAAGCGACTAAAAAGATTGACCAAGTGTCAACATTAGAAATGGTAACTTTAATAAATCAAGAAGACCAAAAGGTAGCACAAGCAATTGAAAAGGTGCTTCCGCAGATTGCTGCAGCAATTGATGCAGCGGCAGAACGATTTAAAAAAGGGGGCCGTTTAATCTATTGTGGTGCAGGAACGTCTGGACGTTTAGGTGCTTTGGATGCGATTGAATTAACGCCCACATATAGTGTGTCGCCAGAACGCGCATTTGGTATTTTAGCTGGTGGTGAAAAAGCAATGTATCAAGCAATTGAAGGCGCTGAAGACTCGAAAGAATTAGCCATCGAAGATTTAACGCAACATCAATTGACCGCCCGAGATGTTGTAATTGCGATTGCTGCTAGTGGTCGGACACCATATGCCGTTTCTGCAATTGAATACGGAAAAAAAGTGGGCGCTCTAACCATCTCCGTGACCTGTAATAATCAAAGTCCGATGAATCAATTGGCGGAAATTGGGATTGCGCCAATTGTCGGACCGGAAGTCATTACAGGGTCAACTAGAATGAAAGCGGGTTCAGCACAGAAAATGGTGTTAAATATGTTTTCAACAGGGATTATGGTTAAAGTAGGGAATATCTATCAAAATTTGATGGTCAACGTACAACCAACGAACGAAAAATTAATGCAACGTGCCACGAATATCATTAAAGAAGCAGCAGAAATCGAGGAATCGCAAGCCAAAGAATATTTGGAGGCAGCGCAGCTAGAAGTGGCACCAGCTATTGTAATGGCGAAAGCCCACGTTGATTTTCAAAAAGCCAAACAACTATTAGCAGAACATGACGGACGGATTTCAGAAGTTTTAGCATAGAAGTGGTGAACAATGAATTAAATCGCAATTCAAGAAACAATTCAGAGACTGATTAATCAGCAAGTCGTTCCGGGTGTCGCTTGGGGGACGATCACAGAAGATAGCTTATCAGAACAGTATACGGGCTTTTTAGGTAATACTGGTCCATTTGCAAGACAAAAGGTTTCATTAGCTAGCCTGTATGATTTAGCGTCCTTAACGAAAGTTATTGGGACAACAAATCGAATGTTACAATTAATCGATACAAATCAGCTTGCTTTTTCAACCACTGTGGGGGAAATCCTACCTGATTATCAAGGGCTATCTTGTTCGATTGGGGAGCTTCTACTGCATCAGAGCGGACTGCCAGCTGATGTTGCCGATAAGAAAAATGTCACAAAAAAAAGCTTGCAAGAAATCATTTTGACGCATTCGTTATCTGAACGAGGGAAAACCATTTATTCTGATTTAGGGTATTACTTATTGGGAGAAATTATTCAAGTATTGGATCGCTGCTCATTAGAAGAGAGTTTTCAAACATACGTATTTCAACCAATGAACCTACAGCATACAAGTTTTACGGTCAGCGATTTTGCCCAGGCAGTGCCCACAGAGATTACAAAACAACGCGGCGTTATTCAGGGAGTGGTCCACGATTCGAAAGCCTATCAACTAAAAGCGCCAATCGGCAGTGCAGGTTTATTTGCAACTTTACCAGATTTACTCACTTTTGTTCAGTGTTTTATGAACAATCGCTACCCGTCTGGCAAACCATTATTTTCTGAAAAAATGTTCACTGCTCTCTGGTCTATGAACCAAGGGGGACGTACATTTGGTTGGGAAGTGAAAAAGACGCAAGCAGGGGCAGACTATTTGTATCATACTGGCTTTACTGGAACGGCGATTGGTATGAAAAAAGAGACCAAAGAAGCCCTAATTTTGTTGACGAATCGGATTCATCCCACTCGTGAAGAACGTGGCTTTCTGAAAGCGCGAACAAAAATTTATCAGCAGTATTTTTAGGAGGATATGATGAAACCAAAATTAATTTTAATGAGCCATGGACGGATGGCAGAAGAAACCTTAGCTTCTACTCAAATGATTGTCGGGGAATTAGCAGATGCTGCGATTGTGTCAATGACCGCAGAAGATGGCTTGAGCGGCACGCAAGCAAAACTGGCAGCAATCTTAAAAGAAGCTGGCGATGTCCCGACGCTTGTATTAGCTGATTTAAAAGGAGGAACACCTTGTAATGTGGCTATGATGGCCATGGGTACTTATCCGCAATTGCGAGTAGTCGCCGGACTTAATTTAGCAATGGCAATTGAAGCAGCCGTGTCACCTGTGGAAAATGTGGATGAATTAGCTACATATTTAACGCAAATTGGCCAATCTGCGGTGACCACGATTGACTTACCTGAATTAACAGATGAAGAAGAATTTGAAGAATAGCAAAAAGGTGTTGTCTCAAAGACAACACCTTTTTTAAGAACCAGGGATATTCCGTGGTTCGTTTTTGGTTGTGACAAAGAAAAAGAACAGACTTAGTAAAATAACTAGGATGCCATCGTTAAACATCGGATTTACGAAGTTTAAAATAGCACTTAAGATAACTGGCACGGTAGCACAATACGTAATAATTTTTAAACAATCAATCAAACGTAAAGAATAAAAACGTAATTTTGAATAGAGAGATGCACCGATAGCGGCAATCAGTAAGTCTAAAACTAAACCGATTAGAACAGGGTAGATAGCCACTAAAAAGACAATAAGTTTTGTCCACCAGGGGATCGCTGCTTCACTTAGCGCAGTCTTGATACTCTGAGCGTTAACGCCATCTAAGGTTCCTTTACTATAGGGGAAGATAAATTGGTCGGTGCCTAGAATTGATTCAGTTGCGCCTGAATTTGGTAAGGCGACTACAAATTCATCTTGTAAAAAAGCTAAACCAAACGCATTACCAATTAAATCCTTTTGGACATCAGCGGCTGTACGCTTTCCATCTGGATCAAACGTAAAAATAATCGAGTCGGTTTGATAAATAAAGCCAGATTCTTTGGCCCTTGTTTGCAACGTGCCATTTTCAATAGAAAAGTCAGGCAACTTTTCTGCAATTTTTTGGCCATCTTGTTGCACCTCTTGTAGCACAGAAAAGACTTGTTTGGTAATAGGTAGTGCTAAAATAGCACTTAAAAAAACAGCATAGAGAATTACTTTCCAAAACGCCATTTTTTTCGCATGCCGTAATTCTGAAACTGAAAAAAAGGCCTGCTTAAATAATTGCAATGTATTCATTTATTTACTCCTCACATCGTTCTTCTACAGGTCATTCTAGCGAATTTATGAGGGAAACACAAGGTAATCTCCCTCTTTTGTAAAACTTTTCTTTTGGCAAGCAAACTATTTTGTAGAAAGCGGTTCACTCTGTTATCATAATAGTTGTATGAAAGACGTATGTTACATACTAAAAAATAGGGGGATTTAAAAAATGACTTACACATTACCAGAATTACCATATGCTTATGATGCATTAGAACCTTACATTGACGTGGAAACAATGCACTTACACCATGATAAACACCACAACACTTATGTGACTAACTTAAACGCAGCGATTGAAAAACATCCAGAATTAGGCGAAAAATCTGTAGAAGACTTAATTTCAGATATGAATGCTATTCCTGAAGATATCCGCACAGCCGTTCGTAACAATGGTGGCGGCCACGCAAACCATACATTCTTCTGGGAAATTATGGCACCAAATGCTGGTGGTCAACCAACTGGCGCTATTAAAGAAGCAATCGATGAAACATTTGGTAGCTTTGATGAAATGAAAGCTGCTTTCAAAACAGCTGCAACTGGCCGCTTTGGTTCAGGTTGGGCTTGGTTAGTTGTGAATAACGGTAAATTAGAAATCACTTCAACACCAAACCAAGATTCACCATTAATGGATGGTCAAACACCTGTTTTAGGTCTTGACGTTTGGGAACATGCGTATTACTTAAAATATAAAAACGTTCGTCCAGATTACATTGAAGCATTCTGGAACGTTGTTAACTGGGATAAAGTAAACGAACTTTTTGCAGCAGCAAAATAAGTTTGCCAATTGTGAAGGAAAGAGTCAAATGACGGCTGTCATTTGACTCTTTCCTTTTACAAATCCAGGGTCGAAATAGTTGTTCGTTTATGGCATACTAAAGTAAGTAGGGAAAGATAACGGATACATAAAGAAGGAGCTAAAAAAATGAATGTTATGATGCAAAAAGTACACGGGTCAGAAAATGATTTCTTTTTATTGGATGAAACACAGTTTGAGCGTTCTTTAACCGCTGAGGAAATTGAGCAATTGCGCATCCAGTTATGTTCGCGGGAAACAGGATTATTGGCGGGAGCAGATGGGTTACTTTTGGTAGGAGAAGGGACTCACGGCACGTCCAATGCTAGAATGCGAGTGATTAACAGCGATGGTAGTGAAGCAAGCATGTGCGGGAACGGCTTGCGTACGGTTGCCCGTTATTTAGCTGAAAAAAACCAAGAAAAATCATTTACAGTTGAAACAATGTTTGCAGATTTGAAAGTACGTCAAGCCCCCAATTTAGCTGAAGAAGTAGCGACTTACCAAGTGGAAATTTCGCCAGTAAGTTTTGAAGCAGTCACTATCCCAATGCATTTAGGGGTCCAAACATTAATTGATGAAATCGTACCAGCCTTATCTAACACCATTCGCTTTACAGCGGTAGCAGTGCCTAATCCGCACCTTGTAGCATTTGTGGATCACGAAACCTTAAATGGTCCAGAATTTGAACGAATCGCTACCTATGTAAATAATGAAAATCCATATTTTCCAGAAGGGATAAATGTGAGTTTTGTTGAAATTCTTGGCAAAAATCAACTATTTGTTCGAACGTATGAACGTGGTGTAGGTTTTACCAGTGCTTGTGGGACAGCCATGTGCGCAAGTAGTTTACTTTATACGTTATTGAAAGATGGTGTTTTTTATGAAGAAATAACCGTCAAAAATGCTGGAGGTATGGTGAAAACAGTCGTCCACGAAACGTCTGATGGCAGTTATTGGATGGAATTAATTGGGAATGCCACGATTACGCATTTGATTGAAGGATCACTGACTGATTTACTAAATGGTGCATTTGAGAAAATAACTATCACTGAAACGGATGAACAGAAACATTATCAAGAATTTCTGCAAACACTTTCTCAAAAATAACAATTGTTCCTTGATAAAGCGCTCTTTTATTTTACAATTGTGTTAAGTTCTTGTTCCAAAAAATAAAAAATATTGCTTGAATAAGCAAACTATGAGAAAATAAAGGGCATGAATTAAGAATTATTCTTAGATAAACGAGGAAGTGTCTTATGAAACTATGGAAAAAAGTAGTACTGGGCTTCTTGAGCGTCTTGCTAGTGGTAGTAGCTGGGGTATGTGCTTACGGGATTAAGATGTATTCAGATGCCAATTCAACAATTAATGGGATCTATCAATCAGTTAACCGTAAGTCCAATAAAGGAGCCACGGCCAATATTGATGCGCAAGAACCATTCTCTGTTCTTTTAATGGGGATTGACACAGGCGATTTAGGCCGAACAGAACAAGGTCGTTCAGATACTACAATGGTTGTAACCATCAACCCGAAAGAAAACAAGTCCACAATGATCAGTTTGGATAGAGATATTCTAACAGATATTGTTGGAAATGACACACAAGACAAATTGAACCATGCCTATGCATTTGGTGGCGCCGAAATGGCGATTAATACAGTCCAAGAATTACTGGATATTCCCATCCATCACTATGTATCCATCAATATGAAAGGGTTAAAAGACCTGATTGATGCGGTAGGCGGTATTGAAGTAGATAATACGATTGGTGAATTTACGTTGGACGGTATTACTGTTCCAGCAGGTAAAATCAAGTTAGATGGCACGACAGGTTTGGCTTATGCGCGGATGCGTCACGAAGATCCTGAAGGAGATGTGGGTCGTCAACGCCGCCAACGAGAAGTTGTTGAGAAAATCGTGCGCAAAGTCATGAGTTTTGATGGTGTTTCAAAATATCGAAAAATTCTTGATGCTGTTGAAGCCAACGTAAAAACAGACTTAACTTGGGATGATATGATGGACATCCAATCAAAATATTTGTCTGCCTTTAAAACAATTGACTCTGAACAATTACAAGGATACAGTGCAACTATTGATGATATTTATTATCAAGTCCTAGATCCAAATAGTTTATACAAAACACAAACAACACTTAGAAAACAACTTGGTTTAAAAGAACATGCTTCTGAACGTGAAAAAGATTTAGCCTTTTATAATCAGTTTAGCTATGCTGTTACAGATACTGCACTGATTGGTGAATCTGGTGATTCAAGTGCCAATAGCTCTACTAGTTCGAGTAGCACAGCGGACACCACAGCCGGTCAAACAGAATACAACGGCAATACGCAACAAGCAGCAGAAGGAGCCTATGATCCGAATACGTACGTTGACCCAAATACGTACACAGATCCAAACGCTTATGCTGATCCAAATACGTATGTGGATCCCAACGCACCACAATATTAATCTGTTAAACAAGCTCGAAAACTTCTATTTCTGATGGAAATAGAAGTTTTTTTCTTTTATTCTAGAAATTTTTTTCAGAAGGTGTTATAATTGGACTATACCAAAATAAACCGTAAGGAGCGTGTCAAAATGCAAATTATCCGTGTAGCAAATGCAGAAGAAGGCGGCAAAAAAGCGTTTGAATTAATTAAAGAAGGTATGAACAATGGTGCGAAAGTTTTAGGCTTAGCAACAGGTAGTACACCAGAAACATTATATAAAGAAATGACAGCAAGTGATGTCGACTTTACAGAAATGACTTCTGTAAACTTAGATGAATATGTTGGTTTAGGTGGCGAAGATGAGCAAAGTTACCGTTATTTCATGAACAAACACTTATTTGACAAAAAACCATTTAAAGAAACATTTGTACCAAATGGTAAAGCAGAAGATTTAGATGCTGCTTCCGCAGAATATGAAAAAATTATCGATGCACATCCAGTAGATATCCAAATCTTAGGTATTGGTCAAAATGGACACATTGGTTTCAACGAACCAGGCACACCTCTAGATAGCTTAACACATGTCGTTGAGTTGACTGAATCAACAATCAACGCAAATAAACGTTATTTTGACAAAGTAGAAGATGTCCCAACACGTGCTGTTTCTATGGGGATTGGCTCAATCATGAAAGGTAAAAAAATGATTTTAATGGCTTATGGCGAAGCAAAAGCAGAGGCCATTAAAGGAATGATTGACGGACCAGTAACAACAGACATGCCAGCAAGTGCATTACAAAACCATCAAGATGTTGTTGTAATCATTGATGATGCAGCTGCAAGTAAATTATAATCATTGATGAAAAAGGACTTGAAACATAAGGATTTTCTTATGTTTCAAGTCCTTTTTTTGTTATACTGGAAGTAATAGAAGAAGAGGTGAAAAGGATGTTACAGCTAACAATTCCAGAAATTATTTTACGGTTAGTCCTAGCGATGGTGATGGGTGGCGCAATTGGTTTTGAAAGACAATATAAGAATCGCCCAGCAGGGATGCGCACTCACATTTTAGTTTGTATGGGCGCGGCTATTATTGCGTTAATTCAGTCGCAAATTGCAATCAATGCATTGAAAGATGCGTTAGCTAATCCGGCTTTGACGGGGGTCATTCGTTCAGATCAAGCAAGATTGATCGCACAAGTTGTAAGTGGAATCGGCTTTTTAGGTGCTGGAACCATCATTGTAACGAAACAAAGTGTCACCGGATTGACGACAGCAGCGTCACTATGGACCGTTGCTGGTTTAGGGATTGCGGTGGGCATGGGCTACTATACGATTGCCTTAACAAGTTTTATCGGTGTATTATTTGCCTTAACCATTGTCAAACGAATTATTCACGTACCAACAATCAAAAAATTAGAAATTCGCTATCAACATAAACAAGAAACCAAAGAATTTATTAATCAGTATTTTGAAGAAAAACATATTGAAATTTATGATGTGAACTTCAATGTTTCTTGGGTGGATGATACAAAAATCTATACGAATATCTATACTATTGATTTGCCTAAAGGCCTAACGTATGCCGATGTTATCGAAGATCTATCTGTTTCAAATAATGTAACAAAATTACGATTGATTAATGTGTAGAAACATCTATTTATAATTAATGACAAGAGGTCGGGACAGAACCGTTTAGCTCCGAGAAATAAGAAGGAATTTCCGAAAATTGCTCTTTAATTTTTGGAGAATTTCGGCTTATTTCCGAAGGAGTTGGTTCTGTTCCCGCCGTTTATCAGTTTTGAGCGTGGAACAAAAATCCAAAGTGATTTTTGTCCCACGCTCTTTTCTTCTAGGACCTAGGACTGATTTTTTAAGTTTAATATTTCAAAAAGATTACAAAAGAGTTATGATTGTATTACGAGTTAGAAAGAAAGGTGATAAGTAAGATGAATAAAAAAAATAAATTTCTTAGTATTATTGTTGTTGTCGTTGTGATTATTAGTGCATTTGTGATGAAAGCTTATAATCAATTGATTACTTTAGATAATAGAGTCGAAGCAGAATGGTCACAAGTAGAGAATGTAATGCAAAGACGTGCTGATTTAATTCCGAATCTTGTCAGTAGTGTTCAAGGCAGTATGACTCAAGAAAAAGAAGTTTTAAAAGAAATAACGGAAGCACGTAAAGCATACGCAGGAGCAAAATCTTCTTCTGAAAAAGGGCAAGCAAATGAGCAAATTGAAAAAGGATTAGGTAATTTTGTTACAGTATTGAATGAAAATTACCCAAAGTTAGCTTCTTCTGAAAATGTCAAAACCTTAATGACTCAATTAGAAGGATCTGAAAATCGAATTTCTGTTGAACGCCGTAACTATATACAAGCTGTTGAAACATATAACCAACAGATTTCAAAATTCCCTGATAAAATAATTGCAAAACTTTTAGGATTTGAGAAGAAAACTAACTATGTTGCGACAGAGCAGGGAAAAGAAGTGCCACAAGTAAAATTTAAATAAAAATTTATAGAAAATTTGGGTTAAAAAGAAAGAAGTGAGGAAGGTTGGATAAAAAAGTCGAAAAAATTCAAGAAAAAGTTCGTTTGTTTTATAAAAAGCATCAGCGGAATACAACGATTGTTGTGGTAATTAGTTTAAGTATGATTTTAATATTAGGAATGGCTGCTTGGTATGAAGGAAAGGGAATCTCTTATGAAGCAAAACAAACTGCACTGAGAGAGAAGCAACATGCCTTACAAAAAAAGAGAGACGATATCTTAGCAGGGAAAATGACTGAAGCGTCAACCCAGACAACAATAAATAACTTTTCTAAACAAGAAATAACTGGTGAAAATGAATTAGTGACAATTACTGGAACGAATGGGCAGTTGAACATTAATGATGCTAATATCTATGTTTCAGATAATGCAGGTATTGTCTCAAATCAACTTAAACAGAAAATGTTTCAATTGAATCAACAATTGTTGGAAAATGCGAATGGCGCACAATTTATGCTTATTACCGTTCCTGCGTTACCTAGTGGGGAATCTGTTGAATCTTACAGCAATAAGATTGCTAATCAATTAGGTGTAGGGGATCGTGAAAAAAATAATGGTGTGGTTTTTCTAATGGCAATTGAGGATCGCGAGTCTCGCTTGGAAGTTGGATATGGCTTAGAGAGTATTTTAACGGATAGCTATGCGGATGATATTATTAATAATGAAGAAGTAAAAGAGGCTTTTAGAGACGAGGATTATAATACAGGTCTCAATAAAATTATTGATCAAGTATCGGCTGCAATCAATTCAAAAACCGCACAAGTGGATAATGAATTAACAAATATACAAACAGAGTTAAACACTAACACAACGAAAAGAAATGTTCTTTTAATGGTAAGTATTGCTGGGATGCTCATTTGTGCTGTTTATATTTTACAAATTTTAAGAACAAGAAAACTTGTTAAAAAAATGTATCAAGATTATTTGAATTGTTTACCAACAAAGGCTGTCCTAAATAATTCAGAACAGACAAAGGAAGTATTAAATAAGATGAAAAAGACTTCTTTTTATTGTTTATATCTTAATGGAGCAACGTTATTTGCCACAAAAGGGAAAATAAGACGTGCCACTAAGCGTGGTTCTTTACTAAGTATATATCCAAATGCAAAAAAACAATCTTTTGGGCGTTTATTAGTAGGAGATACTTTATATAGTTATGATGGTAGTGTTTTGACGTATGCTTATTTAAACTCACAATACAATCCGTCTAATCATAGTAGTTCTGGTAGCGGCAGTGGTGGTTCATTCGGTGGCGGCTCATTCGGCGGTGGCGGTGCCTCAGGAAGTTGGTAAAATAAAAAGCTAGAAACGTTAATCGTTTCTAGCTTTTTGCTATTTATCTAAACCGTAAAGATAGTCATCATCTTTCATGGCTTCAACTGTTCCTAGTAAATAGCCATTTCCTACTTGAGAGAAGAAGTCATGGTTGCTAGTTCCTGTCGAAATACCATTCATTACAATCGGGTTCACATCATTGGCTGTATCCGCAAATAAGGGATCCATACCTAAGTTCATTAAAGCTTTGTTGGCGTTGTAACGTAAAAAGGTTTTTACTTCTTCGGTCCAACCTAAGTCATCATATAATTCTTCTGTATAACGTTCTTCGTTTTCGTACAATTCGTAAAGTAAATTATACATCCAGTCTTTTAGTTTATCTTGCTCATCTTCTGGTAATTCATTAAATCCTAATTGGAATTTATAGCCAATATACGTGCCGTGCACTGATTCATCACGGATAATCAATTTAATAATTTCAGCGACGTTCGCTAGTTTATTGTTTCCTAAATAGTAAAGGGGAGTGTAGAACCCAGAATAGAATAAAAACGTTTCTAAAAATACACTAGCAATTTTTTTCTCTAACGGAGTGCCGTTTTTATAAATTTCGTTAATCCGTTCTGCTTTATATTGCAGATGTTTGTTGGTATTTGTCCACTCAAAAATATCATCAATCTCTTTTTTTGTATTTAATGTACTGAAGATAGAAGAATAACTTTTGGCATGGACAGATTCCATGAATTGGATGTTATTTAAGACGGCTTCTTCATGGGGCGTCCGCACATCATTTCTCAGTTGATCCATGCCGCTTTCTGATTGAACAGTATCTAATAAAGTTAAACCGCCGAAAACGTAGCCGACAGTAGTTTTTTCTAAATCGGAAAGAGTCCGCCAATCATCTAAGTCATTGGATAACGGAATCCGTGTATCTAACCAAAATTGTTCGGTTAATTTTTCCCAAGTGGATTTATCAATGACGTCTTCAATGGCGTTCCAGTTAATTGCTTCATAATACGTTGCCATGGTTATTCCTCCTGTATGCTGGGACAGCAGTCTGTTTGACTAGTTGTCTCGTTTCTTCGCTTAAAACGTTCTACAGAGTCCAAATAGGAGCGTGCAGCCGTTCTTCTTTGTCCAGTATATCTGAAAATGTCCTGTTTAAAAAGAGAACATTCCTAAAAAATAAGACGCTCAAGCAGAACGCCTTATTTAAGTGCTTTTCATTAAATCACGCAAGACTCACATTGATTGCTGCCAATTTCTTCAGCATCATCTGTAAATGTACGAATATAGTAAATTGATTTAATCCCTTTGTTGAACGCATAATGACGTAAAATGTTCAAGTCACGGGTTGTTTGTTTTGGTGTTTCTTTCCATTCATACAAGCCTTCAGGAATTTCTGAACGCATAAACAAGGTTAAACTCATTCCTTGATCAACGTGTTGTTGCGCTGTTGCGTAGACATCAATCACTTTGCGCATATCCATGTCGTAAGCAGAAGTATAGTAAGGAATTGTATCATTCGCTAAATAAGGCGCTGGATAGTAAATCTTACCAATTTTCTTCTCTTGACGTTCTTCAATCATGCGAGTAATTGGATGAATGCTGGCACTAGTATCATTAATATATGAAATTGAACCATTTGGCGCTACGGCTAAACGATTTTGATGATAAAGACCATCTTTTTTCACAGCATCACGTAACGCAGCCCAATCTTCAGCCGTTGGAATCTGAATGTCTTTGAAAATTTCTTTCACTTTATCAAATTTTGGTGTAAAGTTGCCTTCAATATATTTATCGAAGTAAGCACCAGAAGCATAATCTGATTTTTCAAAATTGTGGAAGACTTGGTTACGTTCTTTCGCAATTTGGTTACTTTCCATTAAAGTCCAGTAATTTAATAACATGAAATAAATGTCTGTAAAGTCTAATGATTCTTCAGAGCCGTATTCCATATGATTTTTAGCGAAGAAGGTGTGTAAGCCCATTGCGCCTAGTCCGATTGTATGGCTTAAACGATTTCCATTTTGGATAGTTGGCACGACATCAATTTCAGAAGCATCTGTTACAAAAGTTAACGCACGCGTCATAGCGCGGACAGATTTTCCAAAGTCAGGACTTTCCATTAAATTAACAATGTTAGTTGAACCTAAGTTACAACTAATATCTGTTCCTAAAACTTCATATTCTTGTTTCCCATTAATAACAGAAGGCGTTTGAACTTGAAGAATTTCAGAACATAAGTTACTCATGATAATCTTGCCATCAATCGGATTGTTTTTGTTAGCTGTATCAATATTGATGATATAAGGATAGCCAGATTCTTGTTGTAATTTAGAAATTTCATTTTCTAAGTCACGGGCTTTAATTTTACGTTTACGTATGTTTGGATTGGCCACTAGGTTATCATATTCTTTGGTGATATCTACATAGGAATAAGGCACACCATATTCACGTTCCACACTATAAGGACTAAATAAATACATATCTTCGTTGTTACGTGTTAATTCGTAAAATTTATCTGGAACAATAACACCAAGAGACAACGTTTTTACACGGATTTTTTCATCAGCGTTTTCTTTTTTAGCAGATAAGAACATTTCAATATCTGGATGGAAGACGTTTAGATAAACCACACCAGCACCTTGACGTTGACCTAGTTGGTTAGAGTAGCTAAAGCTATCTTCAAATAATTTCATAACAGGGACAACACCACTTGCTGCGCCATCATAACCTTTGATTGGTGCGCCCGCTTCACGTAAGTTTGAAAGAGTAATCCCTACGCCACCGCCGATTCGTGATAATTGAAGGGCAGAATTAATTGAACGCCCAATGCTATTCATATCATCTGTTACTTGAACTAAGAAACAAGAAACCAATTCACCTCGACGTTTACGCCCAGCGTTTAAGAAAGAAGGTGTGGCTGGTTGATACCGTTGATGGATCATTTCATCCGCCAATGTTAAAGCCAACTCTTCATCGCCATCCGCAAAATACAAGGCATTAAAGGCAACCCGATCTTCATATGTTTCTAAATACTCTGTTCCGGCGTTGTTCTTTAAAGCGTATTGAGAATAAAATTTATAAGCCGCCATGAAAGACTTGAATTGGAAATGTTGTTCATCTAAGAAAGCATATAATTTTTCAATAAAGTCCATTGAATATTTTTCGATGAATTCAGTTTCAATAAAATCTTCTTTCATTAAAAAGTTGATTTTTTCTTCAGCAGAGCTGAATTTACGTGTATTCGGTTCTACATTTTCTTTAAAGAAGGCTGCGAGTGCTTCTTTATCTTTATTTAAAGGGATTTGACCATCAACAGGACGGTTAATCTCGTTATTCAGTTTGAAATAGCTGACATCTTTAATTTCTTTTAGACTCAATTTCTTCCACTACTTTCTTAAAGGTCTCCACGTCTTCGTCTGTTCCGCTAAACTCAAAGGAGTATAGAAGCGGAACGTGATAATCGCGGGCAATATCTTTAGCGGTATAGACAAATAATTCAGCAAAATTACGGTTGCCCCCACCAGCTACACCAACTAACAGTTCTTGGTTACTTTTATAATCAAGAAAGTCATTCACTACCTCTGTAATTTCTGCATCATAGGTAGGAATGACAAGAATAAAAGGCTCATTTATTTCAAAAAAAGGATTCGCTGGCTCAAGTTCATAAGCAGGCAAATCCAATTTTTTAATAAAGCGCCTTGTTTGACCGGTGACTGAAAAATAAACAAGTTTCATCTTAGCTAGCCAATTGTTTTAATTGGTCTGGACGGAAGCCAACAACGGTTGTTGCTTCAGATGTGATTACCGGTACGCTTTGGAACCCTTGTTCTTTTAACCAGTCGATAGCATCTGGTTGTGCGTCGATATTGATTTCTTCAAAAGCGATGTTATTTTCACTTAGGAAACGTTTCGCCATTTTACATTGGATACAGTTATTTTTTGAAAAGATTTTTACGTTCATTGAAAGTTCCTCCTCTTTTTTTCTACATAGACTAGTATAAATCTATGTAGAAAAAAGTCAACACTTTAACACTATATATTGTGGTGCGTTTTTCTCATAATACTAGTTTTTGTGTTTTTGAAAGAAAAATGAAAACACGTGAATCCTCGTTTTTGGGAGAAAAAACACATTGGTCAGTGTTTGACAAACAAAAAAATTAAAATTTTGAAAGAGAACATTTAGTGAAAAAACACTAAATATTGTGTTGACATTTGAGTTAGGCACAAGAAGAAAAAATAAGCGGATTTGTTATTGAATGAGTGGAATTTTACAGTAGCTAGTAACATAAAAAACAAGAGCTGACTTTTTTTCAAAAATGGTAACCTGAAAAAAGTGTCTCTATATAGAAGGAAAATAGAAGAAAACAGGAGATACATCCAGAAATTCATTGACTTTCCGTGTAAGCAAGCGTATTCTTTTAATTGAGAACGATTCTCATTTTCGTTTGAAACTTTTTCACATGGAGGGAAGTAAATGATTACGTTAGCGCAGGCAGAAGTTGGGAAAGTCTATACAGTCGAAAGCGTCCAAGCAGATGTTCAGACAAAGAAACATCTGAACAATTTAGGTGTCGTTGCAGGCCAAGCAGTTGTCCTTGTCAATTATCAGAATCAAAATGGTATTGTTTTATTACATAATAGTCGAATTGCGCTGACAGATACGATTTTACAAGCGATTCATGTGGAGGAGCGCTCGGCGAATGAGAAAGTTTGGGTCTCCTTGGATACCTTGAAAGTTGGAGAACGCGCTACAATAGTAGGGATCCACGGACAAGGAGCGGTGAAACGTCGGTTGATGGACATGGGCTTAACAAAAGGAACAGTAATTTTTATTCGCAAAGTAGCTCCTTTAGCTGATCCAATTGAAATCAATGTACGTGGCTACGAACTAACGTTACGAAAAAGTGAAGCGGAACTAATCTTGGTTGAGAAGGAGGAAAGCGAATGACTCAGCAAATTGCACTAGCTGGTAACCCTAATAGCGGTAAAACGACAACGTTCAATATGTTAACAGGAGCCAACCAATATGTTGGAAACTGGCCAGGGGTGACTGTGGAACGCAAAGAGGGGGTGGCAAAGAAAGATAAGACACTCATTATTCAAGATTTGCCAGGGATTTACTCTCTTTCTCCTTATACGCCTGAAGAAATTGTGGCACGAGATTATCTTTTGGAGGACCAACCTTCAGTGATTTTGAATATTCTCGATGTGACCAATTTGGAACGGAATCTTTATTTAACAACACAATTAATTGAAACCGGATTACCGGTTGTTTGTGCGTTAAATATGATGGATTTGTTGGAAAAAAACGGCCAAACATTGAATAGTGAAAAGTTAAGTTATGGCTTAGGCGTGCCTGTCGTTGAGATTAGTGCTTTGAAGAATCGTGGGTTGGATCATGCTTTAAAACAAAGTAAGCAGCGAGCGAATGCCATAGAGACAGAGGTTATTTATCCTTCTTATGATAATCGCTTAGAAGCAGCACTTGCTGAAATTGTTGATATTTTAGGGAATACTGTTCCTGAAACGCAACAGCGTTGGTATAGTTTAAAACTTTTTGAACGAGATGTTCGAACCAAAGAGCAATTATTATTGAGTTCTTTTCAAGAAAAAGAAATTGAAGAAGTCATTCAAATTACTGAAAAAATCTTTCAAGATGAAAGTGAAGCGATTATCATCAATGAACGCTATGCCTTTATTGCTCGATTAATTGCTTTGTGTGCGACGAAAAAAACAGAAATGACATTTACTCACAGTGATAAGATTGACCGAGTGGTAACCAATCGGTGGTTGGCGTTGCCAATCTTTGCGTTTGTGATGTGGTTGGTCTATTACTTGTCTATTCAAACGGTTGGTACAATGGGGACAGACTGGTTAAATGATGTCTTTTTTGGGGAATGGGTTCCTCAATTTGTAGGAAATTGGTTGGCGCAATGGCAAGTAGCGCCATGGATGCAAAGTTTAATTTTAGATGGGATCATTGCAGGTGTTGGGGCTGTGTTAGGCTTTTTACCACAACTGGCCGTCCTGTTTTTATGTTTAGGTTTTTTAGAAGATTGTGGCTATATGGCAAGGATTGCCTTTGTCATGGATCGCTTGTTTCGGAAATTCGGCCTATCTGGTAAGTCATTTATTCCGATGTTAATTGCGACAGGTTGTGGGGTCCCAGGCGTGATGGCTAGTCGAACGATTGAAAACGAACGCGATCGGCGAATGACTATTATGGTCACGACTTTTATGCCGTGTTCGGCGAAGTTGCCAATTATCGCTCTGATTGCAGGTGCATTTTTTCCTAACCAAAGTTGGGTTTCGCCCTCTGCTTATTTCTTAGGGGTTGCTTCCATTGTGTTATCAGGGATTGCTTTAAAAAAGACCAAGCATTTTTCGGGAGATCCAGCACCATTTATTATGGAACTTCCCGCCTATCATTTGCCACAGCTTAGAAGTGTGGTTCGACATGCCTATGAACGATGTCGCTCATTTGTAAAAAAAGCAGGAACGATTATTTTTGTTTCCAGTATTCTCATTTGGTTCATGTCACATTATTCTGTGACGTTTCAACCCGTTCCAGAAAGTCAAAGTATTCTAGCATTTCTAGGTAAAGGGTTGGCGGTGCTATTTATCCCATTAGGCTGGGGAAATTGGCAAGGGGCAGTTGCCACAATTACAGGATTGATAGCGAAAGAAAATATTATTGGTACCTTAGGCATTTTATTTGGCAATGTGAAAGATGTTTCTGAAAACGGGGTAGAAGTCTGGGGCGCATTGCAACACACCTTTACGCCAGTCGCGGCCTATTCCTTCTTAACTTTTAACTTATTATGTGCACCTTGTTTTGCTGCAATTGGCGCAATTCGTCGTGAAATGGGAGACCTTAAATGGACATTAGGAGCCATTGGTTATCAATGCGGTTTGGCTTATATGGTTAGTTTTGTGATTTATCAATTGGGCCATGTGTTAGTCGAAAAAGGTACACTAACTCTGGGGACTTTTTTAGCGATGGGCGTTGTTTTAGCTGGATTTTACTTCCTTATAAGAAAACCAAAGCCAGGCAAAGAAAGTGTCCAAGCAATCACTTCTTTAGAAAGAGGGTAATAACGGATGGCAACAATTATTTTATCCATTTTAATTTTTGGAACAGCAGGAATCATCACCTATCGACGAATCAAAAAAGGGCGAAGTTGTGAAGATTGTCAAACAGCTTGTCCTGTAAAAAAAGAACAATCTTCACAAGAATAACAACTGAAAAAAATTCCCTCTTGTATAAATAATAGCGGAGTGCTACAATATTGAGGTAGCTGAAAAGCCATTTTATACAACGGGGGCATAGCTCAGTTGGTTAGAGCATCTGACTCTTAACCAAATGCTCTGCTTGTGAAAAAAGCTTTATAAAACTTTATAAATAGGTTTTTAGTTTGTGAATTTTTTTATTGCCAACATACTGGCAACAAATTGCCAACGAAAAAAATTCTAAAAACAAGAAACGATACCACGAAGATATTGTTTTTTTGTTTTTTATTCTTTAAACCCAAATGCGTTTTCTAATGCTTCTGCTGCACGCTCTTTTACTCCTGCAGTTAAATGTGTATATAAATTAGCAGTTGTCGAATACGATGCATGTCCCAGCCATTCTTGAATGGATTTCATATTCTGTCCACTATCTAACATTATTGAAGCATTAGAATGACGCAAGTCATGAAAGCGAATTTTTTTCAATCCATTTTTCTTAATCAACTTACTCAAGCGATGTGTTACATATTGAGGCTTCATCAACCGTCCATCTTCCATAGTAAATACGTACTCACTATCTTTTAAAATATAATCCTCTCCTAAAAGAATACGATTATCTTGTTGCCATTTAGCTTGATTTACTAATGCTCGTTCAATCGTTTCAACCAAAGGCAACGTACGATAGCTGGAAGAGTTCTTTGTTTGATCTTTCTTTATTAACTGGGACATATTCTCTGGATTTTCTATGATTACATGGTTTATCATGATTTTTTTGTTTAAAAAATCAATAGCAGACCATTTTAATCCTAAAACTTCACTTCTTCGCAATCCATAAAATGCTGTTAAAAGAACTACCAAATAGAGCTTTTCTTCTGACAAAATATCAAGTAATTTCAAGATCTCGTGTTGATTATAAACTTGAGAAACAAATTGTTTCTTTTTTGGCTTTCTTACTTTATCTGCTACATTTGTACTTATCAATTCTGTAATAACAGCCTCTTGAAGAGCTTTGCGTATAAATGCGTGATAATGAATGACCGTATTAGCTGTACAGTCATCATTTAACATATATTGGTAAAAATCTTGTAAATGATAAGGCTTTAACCTATTTAGTTTAATTTTTTTAGGATAGAAAAACTTGTAAATTCGATTATGGACATAATGCTTATACCCAACATATGTGTTAAATGCTACTTGTTTTTTTGATACTTCTAAATAATTAAGCAAATAGTCATAAAACAATAAATCTGGATTAGCACATTCACATTCCATAGCTAATTGACTTTCCAATTCTAGTAAAAATTCATCTCTAATTTTTTCTGCTCGTTTTTTATTTCCTTTCTTTTTTAATTTTGTATCTTTCCACTTTTGTCTAATTTTTCCGTTAGAGTCTTTATAAGATACAATTACTTGTAATGTTCCTCTTTTCTCAATTATGTTTGCTCTTAATTTCAATTCAATCTCTCCTCTTAAACTGAAATATCGGCAAAAATTTTGACTATTCTATTATAGCATGATTTTTACCTTCATCTTGTATTTTTAATATATACTCAATGACAGCTTTTTTAGGTATTTTGTACCTTGCTCCAATTTTTATATTTTCTATTGATTTATCTTTCAGCAAATTATAAGCTTTATTTTTTCCAATATTTAACATTTTAGTTAAATCAGTAATTTTCAATATCGAGGGATAACTTTCAAATATTTTTTCATAATCTTGAAAATCCATAAAATTCACTCCTACATTCTGATAATAAGTATTGCACTTTTTTATTTTAGGTGTTAGAATAACAAAGTATTAATTTGGGCTGTTAGCTCAGTTGGTAGAGCAGATGACTCTTAATCATCGGGTCGCGGGTTCGAGCCCCTCACAGCCCATTGGGTGCCAAACCCTTAAATACAGTGTAAACGTTGGTGCTTAGCATTTAGAAAACGTATATACTGTATTTTTTTGTTTTAAAAAAAGACTGTAGTACCCCGCTTTTTTACTAAAAGCCCACTGTAGTCATTGATATTTTTGATAAGAAAGGAACATAATTATGAGTAATGAAATTGCTAATATAACAATAATCCGAGAAACTTTACAAAACTATACTGCAAATGAAATCTCTAAACATACAGGATTAAATTTGAGTACTATAAAAAACTAAAAAGTGGAGAACGTTTAATAGAAAAACTAAATTTACATGATGCTATTTGTCTCACTGAATTTGGTTTTAAAAATAATAGAAAAAGTGTTGAAATCAACATATGGAAGTAATTCTTAATCAGCTGCTTTTGTCAAAAGCACATAGGAATTTCACCTCTCTCCAAGTTTACGGAGAGCCTTACGGAAGTATCATTATCCCAAATTCAAATCATCGCTTTTTATTGACTATAAAAATTATTTTAGAATGTTTATCGCTCCTTCTTTACGATAAGAAATCGTGGCACAACTAAAATATGCTCCTTGGAGTGTTAATGTACTGATAGAATGTATTTAATTTTCAATGATCAATAGGTTTTCTACATAAAAGAATTTACTAATCTTTTAAATATTAGAAGATTATTTTAAACAGAAAAAGTGGAAAGGGGCTTTTTTTAGTTAGTTAATTTTAAATTTTAAGATAGCTTCTATCAATTTAATTTCTAGCTGTCTTAGCATATACTCATCTACATAGGTAATAAATTGCTCCGCCTCATTAAATCCATTTGTCAAACATAACTTAACTATATAACTATGATAATGTTTGAGTATCATCTTGATCGAAATTGGATCTTCTTCTAGAGCAGATTGAATAACGGATAGCGGAACTAATGGATACTGCCGTTTTTTTTTGTTGTCTACCATAGGTCATACTCCGTTTTTAATTGTTCAACTGCCTTTTTTCGTTGATACCAGATACCACTTGTACTCATGTTGAGAATTTTACCGATTTCAGTATTATTAAAACCTGCAAAATAATAAAGTAGGATGACCTTTCTTCTTATCTCTGATAAATGATCAATGGCTGTTGATAACTTTTGATCTGAAATTAATATTTCCATTCCAAACAAGAAATAGACATCTTGTTCATCAAAATGAGTTTGAGAGTACTTGCCTTCAGTTGAATCTGTCAATGGTTCCTCATTATACTTTATGTTAGTGTTTCGTTTTCGAATAGACGTAATTTCGTTTCGTAATACTTTTTTGCAGTAGGCATCAAATTGGTGTTGTATAGATTTCTCATTATAATTTTGTTGCATGATAATATGCTCCTTTTTCCCCTTTCCACTAATACAACAATCAGAGAGCCCTTTTTTTTCGAAAAAACTAGAAAAAAACAAAAGACACGTAGTTTTTATCTACGTGTCTTCCATTTTTTTCAGAACAACTGCAAAGAAAAGAAATACATATTATACAAAACAAAAAAATATTCTAATTTTTTTCATATAGAAATAACTCCTATTTTAAAATTATAAATCGTAACGAATGCGATTTATCCAATGTAATTTTACATACTTTATTTTATTTGTCAACAAAAAATGAACGATCATAATAACGTTTTCCAAACTTATTTCGCTAGATACTATTTTAATTATTCTTCACTATGACATCATAATAAAGTTTTAATCAGAAAATTTAGACGATATGAAACGGAATAATCAATTAAAAGCTAAATATGCTTTGAGAAAAAATAATTTGTTTTTAGCGGAAGACATATAGATAAAAACTATGTGTCTTTTATTTTTCTAGCTTTTTCGAAAAAAAAGGGCTCTCTGATTGTTGTATTAGTGGAAAGGGGAAAAAGGAGCATATTATCATGCAACAAAATTATAATGAGAAATCTATACAACACCAATTTGATGCCTACTGCAAAAAAGTATTACGAAACGAAATTACGTCTATTCGAAAACGAAACACTAGAATAAAAGAAAATGAGGAACTATTGAACGTCTCAAATGAAGCTAAGTACCCTTACTCATTTTGATGAACAAGATATCTATTTCTTGTTTGGAATGGAGATATTAATTTCAAATAAAAAGTTATCAATAGCCAAACCAGTTATTGGACATAAAAAATTTTTTATTTTGCAAGTTTAATGATACTGAAATCGATAAAATTCTCAATATAAGTATGAATGGATTTAATGAAGTGGTCAATTTATTACCTATGTAGAAGAGTATACATTGAGGGAGTTATAAATTTTCAGAATCTATATTGAAATTTAAAGTTAAATAATTAAAAAGTCCCCTTTCAATTATTTTGGTAGAAAATTTATAGATCATTGAAAATTAAATACATTCTAGCAGTACGTTAACACTTCAAGGAGCATATTTTAGTTACGCCATGATCTCTTATCGTAAAGAAGGAGCGATAAATATTCTAAAATAATTTTTATAGTCAATAAAAAGTGATGATGTGAAGTTGGGATAATGATACTTCCGTAAGGCTCGCCGTAAACTTGGGGAGAGGTGAAATTCCTATGTGCTTTTGACAAAAGCAGCTGCTTAAGAATTAGTTTTAAGAGTAAATTAAGTAAGACAAAAAGCATCATGTAAGTTTAGTTTTTAAGCACTTAATTTTGTATATTTAGAGATTTCATTTGTAGTATATTTTTTAGTTTCTTGAATTTTATTATATTAACTATTTCATTACTCATAATCATGTTCTTTTTTTTAAATCTAAATGATTATAGTTTAGTAAAAAAGAGAGGATGGAGTCCCTTTTGAGAATATAAAATACGGTATATACGTTTTTTATGCTAAGCACCAATGTTTACTCTGTATTTAATAAACTAACATAAGAGACTATAACCTTTGACCCGATAATTATGATTATAGTTATTAGTATAAATCTTTAAGTAATAGAAAAGATGTGTTGAATGAAGTATACATTCTGTAATTAACAATGAATCATCAGTCATTGGATAGGAGGCTTTATTTTAAAAGTGTTAAACGATTCATCTTTAAGGTGTAGACAAGAATAAGTAAAAATAAAAAGCTAACTATCTCTCGAAATTAAATATTCTACAGAATGTTGTTTAGAAAAAAGGACTAGTAACAAAAGCTACCTACATTAGGTAGCTTAAAAGAGTGAAAAGAATATATGTTAAATTACTAATTTTATAGCATAAAGTAAAATATTTGTCAAAAAAAAGGGGGAGGGGAGAAGGATGTATTGTGCACGTGATCCATGCAGAAAGAATCATTGCCTATAAAATAAAAAAATTTACGAGGAGAATGATTCTTGAAGCAACAAATGAAAGCAAAAAAACAATATAAGACATATAAAGCTAAGAATCACTGGGTAACTGTCCCTATTCTTTTTCTAAGTGTGTTAGGAGCCGTAGGATTAGCTACTGATAATGTACAAGCCGCGGAATTAGATACGCAACCAGAAACAACGACGGTTCAACCCAATAACCCCGACCTGCAGTCAGAAAAGGAAACACCTAAAACGGCAGTATCTGAAGAAGCAACAGTACAAAAAGACACTACTTCTCAACCGACCAAAGTAGAAGAAGTAGCGCCAGAAAATAAAGGTACTGAACAAAGTTCAGCTACCCCAAATGATACCACAAACGCGCAACAACCAACAGTAGGAGCTGAAAAATCAGCACAAGAACAACCAGTAGTAAGCCCTGAAACAACCAATGAACCTCTAGGGCAGCCAACAGAAGTTGCACCAGCTGAAAATGAAGTGAATAAATCAACGTCCATTCCTAAAGAATTTGAAACACCAGACGTTGATAAAGCAGTTGATGAAGTAAAAAAAGATCCAAACATTACCGTTGTTGAAAAACCAGCAGAAGACTTAGGCAACGTTTCTTCTAAAGATTTAGCTGCAAAAGAAAAAGAAGTAGACCAACTACAAAAAGAACAAGCGAAAAAGATTGCCCAACAAGCAGCTGAATTAAAAGCCAAAAATGAAAAAATTGCCAAAGAAAATGCAGAAATTGCGGCAAAAAACAAAGCAGAAAAAGAGCGTTATGAAAAAGAAGTCGCTGAATACAACAAGCATAAGAACGAAAACAGCTATGTCAATGAAGCGATTAGTAAAAACCTAGTGTTCGATCAATCTGTCGTGACGAAAGACACTAAAATTTCGTCGATTAAAGGCGGAAAATTTATCAAAGCAACTGATTTTAATAAAGTAAATGCAGGGGATTCAAAAGATATCTTTACAAAATTACGGAAAGATATGGGCGGGAAAGTTACTGGCAACTTCCAGAATTCCTTTGTAAAAGAGGCAAATCTTGGGTCTAATGGTGGGTATGCGGTTCTTTTAGAAAAAAATAAACCAGTGACAGTGACCTATACAGGACTAAACGCTAGTTATTTAGGACGTAAAATTACAAAAGCAGAATTTGTTTATGAACTACAATCCTCACCAAGCCAAAGTGGAACGTTAAATGCAGTATTTTCAAACGATCCGATTATCACGGCTTTTATTGGTACAAACAGAGTCAATGGTAAGGATGTTAAAACACGCTTAACGATTAAGTTCTTTGATGCGTCAGGTAAAGAAGTACTACCAGATAAAGATAGTCCATTTGCGTATGCGCTGTCTTCTTTAAATTCAAGTTTAACGAATAAAGGTAGCCATGCGGAATTTGTTTCTGATTTTGGGGCGAACAATGCGTTCAAATACATTAATGGTTCGTATGTGAAAAAACAAGCGGATGGAAAATTTTACTCACCGGAAGATATTGACTATGGCACAGGACCTTCTGGATTGAAAAATAGTGATTGGGACGCTGTAGGTCACAAGAATGCCTACTTTGGTTCAGGTGTAGGTCTAGCCAATGGGCGTATTTCCTTTTCTTTTGGTATGACAACAAAAGGAAAAAGTAATGTGCCTGTATCTAGTGCGCAATGGTTTGCCTTTAGTACTAACTTAAATGCGCAATCAGTGAAGCCTATTTTCAATTATGGGAATCCAAAAGAACCAGAAAAAGCAACGATTGAATTCAATCGATACAAAGCCAATGTCGTTCCTGTACTTGTGCCAAATAAAGAAGTCACTGATGGCCAGAAAAATGTCAATGATTTAAATGTGAAGCGTGGCGATTCTTTACAATACATTGTGACAGGGGATACGACAGAACTTGCCAAAGTAGATCCAAAAACAGTAACCAAACAAGGGATTCGAGATACCTTTGATGCAGAAAAAGTGACGATTGATTTATCCAAAGTGAAAGTTTATCAAGCAGACGCAAGTCTAAACGAGAAAGACTCAAAAGCTGTTGCTGCAGCAATTAATTCAGGAAGAGCTAAAGACGTGACTGCTTCTTATGATCTTCATTTAGATCAAAACACCGTCACAGCAATGATGAAAACCAACGCAGACGGTTCCATTGTTTTAGCAATGGGGTATAAATATTTACTTGTCTTGCCGTTTGTAGTGAAAAATGTGGAAGGCGATTTTGAAAATACAGCTGTTCAGCTGACAAACGATGGTGAAACGGTAACAAATACAGTGATTAACCATGTGCCAGGTAGTAATCCTTCCAAAGATGTAAAAGCAGATAAAAACGGTACAGTTGGCAGTGTTTCGCTACATGACAAAGATATTCCGTTACAGACAAAAATTTATTATGAAGTGAAATCTTCCGAACGTCCAGCTAACTATGGCGGAATTACCAAAGAATGGGGCATGAATGATGTCTTGGACACGACCCATGATCGTTTCACAGGGAAATGGCACGCTATTACGAATTATGACCTTAAAGTAGGGGATAAAACGTTAAAAGCAGGAACAGATATTTCTGCCTACATTCTTTTAGAAAACAAAGACAATAAAGACTTAACGTTTACGATGAATCAAGCACTATTGGCCGCCTTAAATGAAGGAAGCAATAAAGTAGGCAAACAAGCTTGGTCTGTGTATCTGGAAGTCGAACGGATTAAAACAGGTGACGTAGAAAACACGCAAACAGAAAACTACAACAAAGAGCTGATGCGTTCTAATACCGTGGTGACGCATACGCCTGATGATCCAAAACCAACCAAAGCCGTTCATAACAAGAAAGGGGAAGATATTAACCATGGAAAAGTTGCTCGTGGTGATGTTCTTTCTTATGAAATGACCTGGGACTTAAAAGGGTACGATAAAGACTTTGCCTTTGATACAGTCGATCTTGCGACAGGCGTTTCTTTCTTCGATGATTACGATGAAACGAAGGTGACACCAATCAAAGACTTACTTCGTGTCAAAGATTCTAAAGGGGTAGACATTACGAACCAGTTCACGATCTCATGGGACGATGCCAAAGGCACGGTGACAATCTCTGCCAAAGACCCACAAGCCTTTATTCTAGCGCATGGTGGGCAAGAATTGCGTGTAACGCTCCCTACAAAAGTCAAAGCCGATGTTTCTGGGGATATTTATAATTCAGCGGAACAAAATACATTTGGCCAACGAATTAAAACCAATACCGTTGTCAACCATATTCCAAAAGTGAACCCTAAAAAAGACGTGGTTATTAAAGTCGGTGACAAACAAAGCCAAAATGGCGCCACAATCAAATTAGGGGAGAAATTCTTCTATGAATTCACAAGTAGTGACATTCCTGCAGAATACGCTGGTGTTGTGGAAGAATGGTCGATTAGCGATAAACTAGACGTCAAACATGACAAATTTAGTGGCCAATGGTCTGTGTTTGCCAATTCTAATTTTGTTTTAGCAGACGGAACCAAAGTGAATAAAGGGGACGACATTTCGAAACTATTCACGATGACCTTTGAACAAGGGGTAGTGAAAATCACGGCCAGTCAAGCCTTTTTGGATGCGATGAATCTAAAAGAAAACAAAAACGTTGCGCACTCATGGAAAGCGTTCATTGGTGTAGAACGAATTGCGGCAGGAGACGTTTACAACACGATTGAAGAATCTTTCAATAATGAAACGATCAAGACTAATACGGTAGTGACGCATACGCCAGAAAAACCACAAACACCACCAGAAAAAACAGTGATCGTGCCACCAACACCAAAAACACCACAAGCACCAGTAGAGCCATTAGTGGTAGAAAAGGCAAGTGTAGAGCCAGAATTGCCACAAACAGGCGAAAAACAAAATGTCTTATTAACGGTAGCTGGAAGTTTAGCTGCAATGCTTGGCTTAGCAGGCTTAGGCTTTAAACGTAGAAAAGAAACAAAATAATTGAAGACGAAAAGAAGGACGAACTGATTGTCCTTCTTTTTTTAGTTATGGAGGGGAAACATTGGAAGCAGTAGTAGTAGAAAGAGAGGCAAAGGGGATGAAAGAAATTGCCATCCAAGAAAAAGATTTGACCTTACAGTGGAGAGGAAACACAGGTAAGTTAGTTAAAGTTCGATTAAAGAATACACGTGCAATGGAAATGTGGTACAACAAACAAATTACCGAAGAAAACATTCAAGAGATCACCACGTTGAATATCATTAAAAATGGAAAATCTTTGGCATTAGAAGTATATCCAGAAAAAAGTATCTATGTGAAACCAAATTTAGGCAGAATCAATGTGCCTGTCTTTTTTATCAAAACACCTATTAACAGAGGAGTATTTGAAGAGATTTTCGGCGAAACGTTAAAAGCATAAGTAAAGGAGAAAGAAAAGCCAATGTATGTATCTTTTGTTCTAAGTTGTTTGCTTGGATTTTCTGCCTACAGTCTATTAAATAGGCTAAATTCGTTGGAATTTGTGGATGTTTGGTTAGACAAAGAAACACAAAAAATCACACTAAAACGCTGTTTTTATGATACGTCTTTCAAGAAACAAACACTAAAAGAGTTAGAACGAGTATATTTCCAATTAAAAGAAATAATCAACGTGCAAATAAACAAGCGGTCTTTAAATACGAATGACATACGTAATGTACGAGAACTAGAGGAAAAACAACAAGAAATAAAACGATTCATGTTAGACGTTTTAGAAGATGCTTATTGGAAAGAATTAGCAAATATGCCAGAAGACCAACGACACTTAGACGATTGGGATTTCTTTTGAAATTGGTTACTGAAAGGAAGCGATGGATTACAATTTGTTTGATTTTTAACCAGCCATGCTAAGTTTTTCCGTTTCGGTTCCTTTGGTTTTTTTGTTAGCGATAATAAAAAAATGATGCCTGACACAAAAATATAGGAGGGAAAAAATGATTATTTTATCAGGACTTTTTATTTTAGGGATAGGAATAGTTGGAGGTTATCAGCTAGCCACGTTACCTAAATTAATTGAAATGAAACAGCACAAAGCAATACAGAACCATTTCAATGTTAAAGGAAATGAGTACACCTATTATCAAGAAGACAGTGAAAATTACATTTTATCCTTGGAAGATACAGAATATCGAATTAAATTTTCCAAGAACACCCCGTTAAAAGTGGTATTCACTGAAATTTTAGAACCTATGTAAGGGTGAGTTTATGTATATCTCTTTTGATTTAGAAGCAACACAAGCAGAAAAAATAGCTTTACCAGTCCATCAACGATTTTCGCTTGTTCAAGGTCTTTTGCTACTTGAACAAGCCAATCAAGAAGTTTTGGCCACAAAACAAGGAGGCACGATAGCCTATTTTTTATATACAGGAAAAGAACAAGAACTACCTATTTTAGAAGCGGAACTTTTATTACCGGTCAAACAAAAGGATATGTTAGACGTATTGCTTGAACCAGTCACAAATGATCCAACGCTTGATCCAATAGAAGTAAAAAACTTCTTACAGTTAGTTAATCAATCGTTGCCAAAGAAGCAACGAGCTAAAAGTAACAAAAAAGGTACAGAAAAGAAGGAAACTACTGATACAAAACCAGTGAAGAAAAAGTTTTTTTTGTCCGTTAGTCTTATCACACTTGTTGGATTGATTCTACTTATGAGTGGTTTTTTATTAGGGAAAACCAATTCTACACCTTACCAAGAAAAAGAATTAGAGGTAAAAAAAGAACTCAATACCTTAACAGAACAAGTCAATGATCAAAATAAAGTAGAAACATTTACTCGATTCTTTCTAACTAATTACTATTCAGGAAAAACAGATGCCAAAACCAGACAAGCAGTTTTAAAAAAGTTTGTAAAAAAAGAAATCTTATCTGATTTTTTATCGGAGAAAAGCCGAGCGAGAAGTATGTTTCCCTGGGAAGTAAAGAAGAAAGACAAACAATGGACGATAGTGTTCATTGTTGTATTAATCAATGAAAAAGCCGAGCAATCGACAAAGAAAATTACGTTTACAGCTGAAGAAACAAAAGAACAATTGGTCGTAATGGAACGACCGACAGAAGAAGATTTTGAACTTACAAATTAAAATTAAAATGGAGGAAATAATGATGAAAAAAATTCTTTTTGCTAGTTTATTTAGTGCCACACTACTATTTGGGGGAAGTGAAATTTCTGCTTTTGCACAAGAAATTATCCCTGATGATACTACGACACCGCCCATTGAAGTACCAACAGAACCAAGTACACCAGAAAAGCCAACAGATCCAACACCGCCAATTGAGCCACCTGTAGACCCTGTAGAGCCACCTATTACACCAACGGAGCCAACAGAACCGACAGAGCCGACAACACCAACAGAACCTGAAAAACCAGTAGAGCCAACGGAACCGACAACACCAACAGAACCTACAACTCCTACAGAGCCAAGTGAACCAGAACAACCAACGGAGCCAAGTAAACCAGTAGAACCTGAAAAACCAGTTACACCAAGCAAACCAGCAGAACCCGAAAAAACTGTGACACCAACTAAACCAACAGAATCTGAAAAACCAGTACAACCAGCAGAACCAAGCAAGCCAATCGACGTTGTTGTAACGCCAACAGGGGAATTAAATCACGCTGGAAATGGTACACAACAGCCAACAGTCCCTATTGAAACAAGTAATTTGGCAGAAATCACGCACGTGCCTAGTGTAACAACACCTATTACAACTACAGACGGAGAAAACATTGTAGCTGTAGAAAAAGGTGTTCCACTTACACAAACAGCAGAAGGGTTAAAACCTATTCAATCAAGTTACAAAGTATTGCCTAGCGGAAATGTAGAAGTAAAAGGTAAGGACGGTAAAATGAAGGTTTTACCATACACAGGTGAAGAAATGAATATCTTTTTATCTGCCGTAGGCGGTATCTTGTCTGTAGTATCTGGGTTTGTCATCTTTAAAAAACGCAAAGCTAAAGTATAAGCTAGCGTATAGATAGGAGCGTACCATGAATAAGAAAAGAATTGTCTTTGGGCTTCTCTCTTTTTTCTTGCCTATATTTTTAGTCTTTGGAGGCTTACTTTTTTTCTTTTATTATTAACGAGTACGTCAGATACTTCAAAAAATGATTGTATTCAGCCAAGTATAAATAATCCAACTGATGCGACAGATACACCTAAATCGATCGAGCAGTTTGTAAAAAGCCATAAAGATGCTTACCTTTTATCATGGAAAGCAGGTGGCTTTTTACCGTCTGCTAGTATTTCTCAAACGATGGTAGAAAATGGGTTTAATTTTACTAATCCATCGGGGACGTCATTTTGGCAGGCACACAATATGGGCGGTGTTAAAACGTCAAAAAAAGAAGATTTTCCTGTAACTTTAGCAACATTCGGCCAAGATTCTGTTGATATTTCTGGTACAAAGCCAGGGTCAAACGTCGGTGATGGCACTGGTGGGGCATATACCTGGTTTAAAGACTACAATGCTGGAATTGTTGGAAAAGCAGAATTTATGGCACACCAGACACTGTATACAGGTGCTATCAATAATACTGACGGATTAAGTACTTTATCAGCTATTTATTCAGGAGGATGGGCTACAGACCCTACTTACCTCATGAAGTTACAGGCCACATATAATAGCTTAGGCAAGCAGTTTCAATGGTTGGACCAAGAAGCAATACAGAAATATGGTAACGCGCCGTTTAAAAAGAGCGAACTTGTCCTAAATATTCCCGGAAAATCCCCAATCACAAACGAAAAATATGGTAAAAATTCTGATTGCGTTGTTACTTCAGATACATCCGATCAAGTTACAGGACAAAATACTGCCCCATCATTAGAAGTACCAAGTGCGTATAAAGGAAAGTTAACACTTCCGCCTATCGATTCGAATGATTACGCTGGAAATAACTATCCTTTTGGACAATGTACGTGGTACGCTTATAATCGTATGGCGCAAATTGGCAAACCAATTGAATGGTTTTCAGGTGATGGCGGAAATGGCGCAGGTTGGGCTAATTCTGCTCGTGCGAAAGGGTACACAGTAGTAAAAGGAAAACCAAGTGTTGGTTGGGCAGCTAGTATGCAAGGTGGCATAGGAGGTTCTGCACCGCCCTATGGGCATGTGGCAGTTGTAGAGTATGTCAATTCTGACGGCAGTATTCTTGTGAGTGAAGCAAATGTTATTAATCAAGGCTCTGGTACGCGTTCATGGCGAGTATTAGACAGAGCAACGGTTGAACAAATTGATTTTATTCAAGGAAAGGGAGCGTAGCAATGAGGGAGCGTTTAAAGCAAGCACAACCACTAGTGATCGTTCTTTTACTTGTTTTACTGACCACTTTAGGAGGCGGTTATTTCAATGAGAAAAAAGAAAATGCACAAATAAAAAATCAAAAAGAGAAAGAGCAGCAAGTCCTAAAGAAAACTTTAGAAGAAAAAAACGGACAACTGAATGATTTATCGAGAAAAATTGAACAATTATTGGATGAAAAAGAAGATCCTGTTAATGAGCCATTAACAAAAGCAGTGAATGCCTTATTTTCACTTTTGTTTGACTATGATTCTAGCAATAAAGAACAAACAGTCGCTAAAAGAAAAGAAAAAGCAACTGTTTATGCGACAGAGCAAGGGCTATCCGGGGTATTCCCAAGGGATGCAGATAAAGTTGTTCCTAGTGTTGTGACCGTTTCTCAATTAGATAAGGCACCTGAAATTTATCGAACCACACAAAAGGATACAGGAAAAGAAAAAACAGCATTGGTCCGGCTAGAATATTCAGTTCGAATCGCAGGAAGCCAAACGCAACGTGGAAATTTTATTTACAAGGTAACTTTCAATGAAGAAAGCAAGAAATTTACAACCATTGAGAATTTAGGTGAGGAAAATCAGTAAAAAAGTACGAATTACAACACTTATTAGTTTAATGCTTGTTTTAGGGGGGATAAGCCTCTTTTTATTTATGGTAAAACAAAATGAAAAGGCAATGCTCAATCAGGAAAAGGAGCGAGCGGCCGTAGTTTTAGCAGACAATGAAACACGTGTCTTATTTTTTTACAAAGATACGTGTGCTGATTGTCAAAAGGTCTATCCGACGGTTTACGAAGAGGACCAGGGCGAAAACAACATTGTATTTATCAATTTAAATCAACCTAAAAACCGTCACTATATAAAGACATATACGTTGGAAAAAGTACCAACATTTGTTACACCGAAAAGAAGATACGTAGGAACAGATACGAGAAAAATTCAGCAATTAATTGCTGAAAATAACGACGAAAGAAGTGAAGATTAATGCACGAAAATCATGTGAATGAAAAGGAGACAGCCGTAGAAAATACGGAACGTATTGCTAAAAATTATGCTTATGAACGCCCAGCGATTCAAACGGCGCTATTTATCTTATGGCGGGTGCATAATAAGCAGTATCAAACAGGCGCTCGGATATTTTACGACGAATTAGAAAAGGCCACCAAGACGTCTAAGACCGCTTATAAAGAAGCATTAGCTTTTTTAGAAGGTGCAGGCATGGTGGTAAACGAGGTTGTCGTAGAAAGTAAAGTCCCCCAATCGTTAATTCAACGTTACGGGATTTTAAAAGATGAGTAACAAAAAGGCTGTATTCAATCCGCAAGCAGGGAAGCAAGCCCAGAAAGAAAAAGTGAGGAAAGAGACACGTGTTTCTTCATTGGTTCAAATAATCCGAGCAATCTTCAGGAAGAAAGAGAAAGAACCAGAAAATTCTCGAACCATTCGTTTTTCGCCACGTTCGGCGAAAAGTATTTACTCAATGGTGTTTTTCCTTTTATTTTTCTTGATAAGCTTATTTTTATTAATGAGTTTTGGACGATTAAACACGCTTACAAGGCTTGCGATGCAAAAGCAAGTAAATCGTGAGGAAATTATTGAAAGCGTGAATAAAGGCGTAGCTGCAAGTGATCAATTGAAATATGACGGAATGAAACTTGTGGATCGATTATTTACAGTGTCCTCAAAATTAGAAGGAAAAGAGTACTGGGAAGCGCAAATAACCCCTTATTTAGCTGCTGGATTGCGTGCAGAAGATTTAGGTCTTGATAAGACAAATGATGACCGCGTTGCACGAAATGTACGCTTTATTCGATTAGAAACAGTTGATTATAAAGAATCACTTTACAGCTTGTACTATGATGTCCGTTTTACTGAAGGGAAAGAATGGCGCCAAGTGCAAGTGATTTTGCCTGTTAGTTATGCAGAAAATGAACTGAAGTTGCTTGATAGACCAACGTTAATGAATTTAGCGAAGACAAGTGAGAGTAACAAAGTTGTGTATGACGAGCAACGTTTTATACCTAAAGGAAAAGAAGTCAATGAAGAAGAAACAAAAAAACTAACGGAATTTACCAATCGTTTCTTTGAATTATATGTAAAAAATGATGAAAAGTTAGGACTAATTGCGAATGTAAAAGGACTAGAACATGCGACGTTAGAAAAAGTAGATATTACAAGTCTAAGAGAAACAGGCCAAGGGATCTATGATGTTCGAGGAACCTATCAATTCAGTTATGAAGGGAAAAGTCCGCTAACGTCTAACTTCTCATTACAAATTGAAGCAACAAAAGATAGTTATTTTATTAAAAAAATGAATGGAGTGTAAGAATATGTTTGATTTATCTGGTTTAGCAAATAATATTTCCTCACAGGTGATTATATTATTGGTGATTTTAGGACTGGTATCCTTAGTTGTAGCGGTTGCAACACAAGGGGCCGCACGAGGAATTGCGACAGTCTGCTTAATCTTAATTTTAATCGCGTTGGTTTTAGTGTTAAAAGATGCTGAAAAAATTGGTACCTGGTTGAAAGACTTAATTTTCAAACCAAATGCCGGCTTTATTTTCCCAATAAAAGGTTGGCGATTTTGATGGAATATAATTACACACGAGAATTTAAACAACCTCACAAGATTTACAGTATCAAAGGGGTAGCATTGCCTTTTGCGCCAAACGGCATTCGATTGGAACAAATTTTTGTAGGTATTGGTATCCTTATTCTCTTATTGATATTCGCGATTATTTCATTTGTCGCTAAAATCAATTTTTTTACCACAATTATTGCTAATTTTTGGTTGATTCTTATAGTAGGAGTGGGCGTCCTTGTGTGGACGCTCTTTTCTTTAAAATGGGATAATAAGAGCTTTCTTGATTATCTAATTGGTCGAGGAAACTTCTTGTATCAAAAGAAAAAAAGATATGAACATGGGCTACTTGTCCAATTCCATAAAGAAAAAGTCCAATACAAAGTTAGAAAATAACAGTAAAGTGTTTACAAAGAGATTGTGAGGGATGAAGGTGGATAAAAGAATTGAAGCTGTGACAAAATTTTTAGAGTCTTTAGGAACTGTAGAAGATTACACCGAGGATGTAGCTGTTAAGTATAGAAACTTGATTCTGAAATCGTATGAATTATACGAGAATAAGTATAACGATACTGTTGACGACAGTTTATGTATAGAAGTTTGGTCAAACGGGACTTATGTTGTTACAAACGAGGATTTATCTTTTGATTGTGAGAGCGAAGAAGATTTACAAAAGCTAAAAGAATTGTTTGTTAACACGTCATTTTATATAACCATTAATGAATTAAATAAAGTAGGTCATAAGGCTACTTTATCCGTCAAAGCTAAAGCAAAAAATTTAAGGAAACTGGGGCAGTTAATTAAAGAATACAGAAGTTGTAATTGCAAATATTTAAAGGATAAAGTAACCGAAATAATTGGTGATGATGGGCGTGTTTATTTAGATAGGATAAGTGAACGGATGGACTAAGAAAAACATGCTATAATGGTTAGAAACCATAAAGAAGCCTTATTTACAAAAGTAGTAACAAAAAATACAACTACATGAGTAGGAGGTAAATATCTTGATTAATAACGTTACATTAGTTGGACGATTAACCAAAGACCCAGATTTAAGGTATACGCAAAGTGGAACAGCCGTAGGTCAATTTACGTTGGCCATTAATCGCAACTTTACCAATGCTAACAATGAAAGGGAAGCAGATTTTATCAACTGTGTTATTTGGCGGAAAGCTGCAGAGTCATTAGCAAATTATGCAACAAAAGGGACTCTGATCGGTTTAACTGGTCGCATTCAAACAAGAAACTATGAGAATCAACAAGGCCAGCGTATTTATGTAACTGAGGTTGTCACAGAAAGCTTCCAACTATTAGAATCAAGAGAAGTAAACGAGCAACGAAAAGAACAGGCTACAGGTAAAGCTACGTTTGATAAACAGTCAATGGATAAACCTGATCCTCTGGATCCATTTTCGCCAGAAAATAGCATAGTGGATATTTCTGATAATGACCTGCCGTTTTAATGATTTATAAGTGAATAAACAACAAAAGACGAGTGAACAGATCACTCGTCTTTTTTTTGTACAAGTGTAAAAAAATAGTGATTGCAAAGAAAGGAGTTGATAAGGTGCCATTAAAAAGTAAAGAGCCGCGCTTAGACTTTCCAATTGAAGCCATTACGAATAATTTTCTTTTTACAACCTCTAACGACGTGTGGGTAGGTTATAAACTTGCACACCAAGTATTTCCTTTGAATAATTTAGACTTTTTCAAGGAATACATAGAGGACGGAAAAGGCGTATTCGAGCAAGACACGTTCGACTACCATTTTATGAATATTCCAGAATACTTTGATCTCGACGAACAGATTGAAGCGACAATCGATAACCTGGTAAAGGGAAGCTTTGCGGATTTAGGAGAAACCTATTTCCGACAAGCGGGTGATATTCTAAAAGACGAAGTCCAAATGAATAAATATAGTACGTATTTGTTCATTCGTTTTACCGCACCTATACAAGTTGCTAATCCTATGGAGTATATAGAATTGTTCAAGGAAGTTGGACGTAAGGCAATCAATGCTTTAACAGGGGTTCATGTACCAGTTAGCCAACTTTATCGCGCATATCAAGGATTAGAAAACAAGATTTACAAAGACTTATCAAATTTTAAAAATGTGGAACGCATGGATCCAAGAACCATAGGTCGATTGTTTTATTATTTCTTTCACCGTGCAAATACCCGTTTACCTGAACGAACGTTACTTCCGGAAGAAATGACGGAGGGGATTATTGAAAATAACACGGGATATATGACTATTGAACAATTGGATAAAACACATTACCTTGCTTTTTTACCGTTGATCAGTTTGCCAACGAGTATGTTTGGAAGTGCGATTATACAAAACTTGCAGGATAGTTTGAGTACCACGATTGAAACCCATGTCAAGGTTACATTTCGCCACCCAGATAAAGATAAACGCGATGTACACAAACGTCGTAAAAGAATCTATGAACAGGACAAAGAGCAAACACAAGTTGACGGTATTTTAGACGAAGACGAAGTGATTTTATTTGGGGAAGAGCGATTGCACGAACTAAGTAAAAAGATACGTAGTAAAGAACGACGATTGTGTCGTATGACGACAACGTTTGTACTTTCAGCCGATAGTAAACAAGCATTAGAAGAGAAAATAAAAGAACTCGAATTTGTTTTGGACGGTACAGACTACAAGTTGTATCGTCCGCTAGTCGACCAATTAACATTGTTTAATCAGTGTTTAATTGGCGCTAAGAGTCAATTTAAAAGCTATGAGCATGTTGTTTCAACAGGTTATGTAGCGGACCTTGGAATGGATTTAGAAAAAGAAATTGGTAACCGCTATGGCATGCCTCTAGGTCGTGTCATAACTGCTAAAAAATTCAAGTCCGTACAACAGGCACTTTCTTTATCAAGCAAAATCGTATGGTTTTTCCCAAACTTGACTAAAAAAGCCATAGAAGGCGCACAATATACAAATGGGAATACGCTAATCATTGGCCCGCCTGGGCAAGGAAAGTCAGTACTTGTTAAGTACATTTTCTTGTGGTTAACGTTTTTAGGACAAAAAATACTTTATATTGATCCTAAAAATGAAACCGTCCTTTTTTTCAAACGAGCATTAGATAAGTTCGGACATATTCCAGAATTTAAAGCTTTGTATCAACGCATTAACTTTGTTTCGCTATCAAGTGAAGAAAGGTATCGAGGAATGTTAGATCCATTGCTATTTCTGCCAAGAGAAGAAGCTATTCAAACCGCACGAAACGTGTTAGAAAATTTTGGTGAAGTTACGACAGACAGTCACACTGCAAGTGATAAGAAGACGCTGATTTTAGATTCTGTCAATGCGGTGATGAAAGGTAAAGGGAAAAAACACCTAACGAAAGTAATCGAGGTTATTCGCGAAAAAGACCCTAAATTAGCAAATTTAATCTCTGGCCACAATGTTGGGTTAGGCAAAATTCTTTTAGGGAACGATTACAGCGAACCTATTCGCTTTGAAAATCAAATCAATGTCTTAGGTACCCAGGGGCTTAAAATCCCTACACAAGCGGAAATAGACAGCGGACGATTAAACAATGAACAAATCGCAGGCATGTCTATTATGGAAGTTATTATGAAAATGACAACGATCTTCTCTACAGATAAAACTGAAGATGCTGCGATTATTTTCGATGAAGCGAAAGGATTTGAAGACACGGCCCAAGGACGTTTTCTAATTGAAGGAAGTTTACGCCAAGGACGTGCGAACATGACCGATATATACCTTGTCACACAAGCGTTTATGGATTATGATAAAGAAGATAAAAAAGAACTATTGTCTTATAAATTTGCGTTCCGGCCAAACCAAAAAGAAGCACAGAAAAAAGTTTTAGAATTTTTTGGTATGGATACGAACCCAGCAAATATTCAGTTAATTAATGAACTAAAATCAGGGACTTGTTTATTCCAAGACCATCGAGGGCGTAGCCAGCCTATTGCAATTGATGTTTTATTCGATAGTTGGTTAATGGCCGTTTCGTCTACTAATAAAGAGGATGAAGCTACTCAAATGGCGTTGGCAATGGAACAAGGATCATAAAAAAGGAGAAGTGAGCATGAAAAAAGTACTACCTTTTATTGCCTTAGTCGGCTTGTTATTGTTGTCAGGTTGTGGAACAGATATGAAAAAGATATTAACTTCCGATGGTGGTAAATGGGAAGGGACGGGTTTTGGTGTGTCAACTCAATTCACTTTTTATAAAGATGGAGAAGTTAGTTTATTAGAGTCTGGATCAAGCTATAGCGGAACATACAGTTACAACGATAAGGAAGAAAAATTGACTATTGATATAAGTAACATAGGCAAAAACATTTTTTCTGATGTAAAAGAAAAGAATGGGAAAATAACTGCTAAGTATGGGAAAAACAAAATATCTCTTGAAAAAGTCAAAGAAAAATAAGAGGTGATACCTTGAACAAGAAATTATTAATTAAAACAGCCTTACTGTTTCTAGTAGGCTGTTTTTTTGTTGTTACACAAACTACATCTGTTAATGCAGCACCTAAACCTGATGAAAATAAAGTTATTGTTACAGAGCCAACTACTAATGTAGATACAATTTATGATACTTACAAAGACAATGCTTTTGAGTTAATGACTAAGGAAAAAGAGAAAGAATCTGTAACGGGTTTTAATGAAGCTATCACTAATGCTTCTGCGACAATAAAGACTTTTGTTTGGTCAATGGTAAAAGGACTCGGAGAGTTTAATGCAGTTATGGTAAAAACACTATTTAGTATGGATATTATAACTGCTATTAAGCAACCGATTATGAACCTAACGTCTAGCATAGCAACTAATATGTTAGGGATTGCGGGAACGATTGGTATTGCCTTTGTTTTTGTTATTTTAGGTGTAAAATTTATTGGACAACAACGATACAAACGGTTTTTTGGTATTTTTTTAATGACGATTCTTATTTTTACGGGTCTTTCCGTCCTAAAAGATGCCAACACGTCCAATTCTTTGTTTGATATGATGTTTAGTGTAGATAAAGAAGTTGAGACCGCATTTGTAAATATTAATCCGGTCTTAGGTGATGTTAGTGTACCAATGACAGAGAAAGGGAAAGATAAGAACGGAAATGAAGTAGAGCAAAAATTATCTGCAGATCAACGAGCAAAAAGTGCAGGAAATTTAATTGCTTCACGTGTTTTTTACACCAATGTGTATGAACCTTACTTGCTCATGAACTATGGAACAAGTGATGTTCATAAAATCCGTAAGAAAACAGTGAAGTATAAAGATAAAGAATATGATCGAATCAACTTATTGTTAGACAACGATATGAATAGTGAAGAAAATGATAAGTTAATGGAAGAAGTTGTAAATTACGAAAGTAAAGACTTAAAAAACCGTTCAATTATGTATTATAACAACTGGACCAATACTTTTTATGGCTTATTTTATCTGGTAGTTAACTTAATTCAAACAGTGGTGTATTTCCTGTTAAGTTTCTTACGATTAATTATTGCGGTCATTCAATTGTTCCTATTGCCGTTGTTACCGTTATTGTTGTTTGCAGGACTCTTTTTAACTGAAACCAACGTCTTTGCGAATTACTTTAAAACCTTTGGCATGACTATTTTTATGAAGGGAATGGTTGGTTTTGCGACTATTTTCTTTGCAAGTTTCTTATCACTAGGGTTTCAATTAAGCAATCAGACAGAGAACGTGTGGCAGAAGATATTAACGATACTTATTTATCTTCTTACACCGCTTGGCTTGTATGTCTTCCGAAAATTCTTTGCTAATCTTGTCACGGGACGTGTTTCACTTTCTGATGGTGTCGGGTTTATCGGAAATCCTTTTGGCACAGAAGCTAATATGCGTAGAGCGGCAAAAGAACAAAAACAAGAGAATAAGGAGCGTAGGAAACAGGCACAAGAAGAACGTAAAGCAGCTATTAAAAAACGTCAAGAAGAAGCAAGGAAACATGGTAAAGCAGAAACTGGCTTAAAACAACGGCCATTAAATAAAGAACAAGAAAAACGTAGTGCACTACGCCGTGAGTTGAAGCCAAGACCTCAACATAAAGCGCCAAATGCTATCGAAAAAGCACAAGAAGGATTAAGACAAGCGCACGAAAAAGGACGTATGCAAGAACAGAAATCTGCAGAACAACTCAAACGGCAGCAACATGAATCAGCTCGTCAAAAAGAATATGAAAAAGATCGATTGAAAAAACAGGAATCACTTAAAAAAATTAATGATCAAAGCGACGAATCAACCAATTTAACAGCTTTAAGAAATCAAAATCGGCGTACTGGACAGCGAAGTAAAAAACGCGAAACAGGTCATCAAACACTTATGAAACGACAAGGAGAAAAAGTACTTCAACCAACAAATAAACCAAAAGATATGAAAAAACAAGTGGTTGCTCGTAGTCCAAGACGAACAGGACAACCAACGACTCGTCAAAATATCCAACCAAAAGTAGCGGCCCAAATGGTCAAACGAAGTGGTGGAACGTTGGGAAGTAATCCTGCCTATCGACGTCCAGAAGTACGTAAAAAAATGGATCAAGTGAAGCAAGTAACGCAAGTTGATGTACCTCAAACGCATTCTACACCACAACGTGTACAACCCAAGGTAAATGAGCCAATCACACGTATGAATAGACATAATACGCCAATAATTAAGAAAGAAAAGAGAACTAAACAATCACTAGTTGTTCGCAGAGAACGCAAGAAACCTGGTACACAGAAGATAACAAACAAACCTAAAGGAGTGAGACAACCTCGTGCAAGGAAATAATTTGTTTAACAATGGCTTGCTACAACCAAAGAAACCGCCAATAGGGCAAGAACAACAAAAAATGACTCGCTACCACCAACTCCGACTAGTCTTTGGATTAGTCGGAGTTCTTTTATATCCTTTTGCGATTTTAGGTAGTATTCCATTATTAATTGGTCTAGCGGTTGATAAAAGAGACAAGGCTGCAAATGTATTTGATATGGATTATGAGAGTTTTTTGAAACGAAATAGTATTGTCTTTCTTAGTTTTTCAGCTGTGTTATTTGTAATAAATGTTTTTGCATTTATCCTCTGGATTCCCAGAGGGTATCTGTCTGCGTATCTTCTTTTCCCCTTAAATCTTCTTCATACAGCACTTCGTTTTAATTGGGAGACAATAGTCGCTTTGCTTATTGGATCAAGTGGAATGGGGGCCATTTTTTTGGCATTTTCTTCATTTGTGGCAAAACGAAAAGTTATTTCAAAGGAAGACGAACGGAAGAAAGTGACGGAATCTAAAGAATACAAAAATAGGCAAAAAAATAAATTTGAAGAGTCACAACGCTTTACTGATGAACAAGAAAAAGAATACCAAGAAGCAGTAGAAAGTGTTGATATTGACAAGTATAAAGAACTATCCAACCAATTATTACTTGGTATGAGTGAGTTCGGGTTGTCATATATTATGAACTTTTCAGAGTTCAATCAACACGCCCTTATTCCCGCAACCACTGGTTCAGGAAAAACAACGTTACTTCAATTACTCGTCCAACACGCAGTCAAATTTAATTTTCCGGTGATATTGATTGATGGAAAAGGCGCTCGAGATACATTAGAAAGTATGCGAGAAATTGCCAAATTTTATGACAAAGAAGTGCATGCTTTTACGGATGATGGCGATATGAGATACAACCCAGTAGAGCATGGAAATGACATATCTATTCGAGATAAGTTAGTGTCTTTAGCCGAAACAGAAAGTGTCTTTTATTCAGGCGCAGCGAAAGCTCTTTTGCAAGTAACAATTCAATTGTTAGACGAGTTTAAAGGAGCCAAGGTTACTTTATCTGGAGACACTCGTACGACAGAAACCGTTGAACGAAGTCTACCATTTGTTCAACGATTTTTACTTCCGAGAAATGTTTTACACTTATTTGCGGATGCGATTTTACCAAACAATCCCAAACTATTTGAGATTGAAGTAGAAAAGAAAATACAAAAACCTAAGAAAAAATCAGTGAAAGAAGGAAGCGAGATACTGCCTGATTCAGACCTTGATAAAGAAGAAAAAGAGGAAGATTCACAAATTAAGAACAGTAAATTTAGAAACATTTCCCAACTAGGAATAGCACAAAAAGAAACGGAAACGATTGTCCTTAATCCAGAAACATTAGATTTAGACTCGTACTATTTATTACTAAAACGAAACCTAAGATATTTGCCAACAGACAAAGAAACAGGAGAAAATATCAAACAAAAATTGTTCGAACGATTATTTATTCGTTATGAACATAAAGATTCACCGTTTTATTTGTATGCCACATCAGAAGCATTACAGACAAACATTAACATGTTATTAGACAGTGAGTTAGGAAAATTATTTGATACAAAAAACGCAAAAAATGTTCTTGATGTGCAAGAAATTGTCAATCAACGCAAGTTAGTTTACGTATCGTTCAATGGGTTGATTTACAAAGAATATATCCGCACTTTAGCGCAAATGTTAGTCGGAGACGTAAATTATTTTGCTTCTGAAATGTATCGAAAAAATGTTAAACGTGAAGTCCTTGTGATTTTTGATGAACCTGCTTCTTATCTAAATGAAACGTTTATTGATATGGTAAATAAAGGTAGAGGTGCAGGTGTTTATGGTATTTTCACCCCTCAAACGATGGCAGATATTGCAAAATTAGGGGATAAATTAATGGAACAACTTGTCGGAAATGTGAATACTTTGTTCATTGGAAAGACCAACGAAAAAGGTGAAGCCGAGTATTGGAGTGAAACAATGGGAACGTATCAAGACATTGATGTAACTTCAGTTACGGAACAAGAAGATGGTTATTCAGATGTTGGAAAATCTGATTGGTCAGGAGATAGAGGAACCAAACGTAATGTAGATCGCTTTAAAATTAGTCCAAACAAGATAAAAGAATTGCGTACAGGGGAGTTTATTATTTATCGTACAGCAGAAAATGTAAACCTCCCACCACAAAAAGTTTATGTGCGAAACGCACTCGAATGGTTACAAAAAAGTAATTCAAAATAGATTAATATAGTGTGTCAAATTTTGGAAACATCATGGAAATACTTAGGAAAACCACTGGAAAGTGTGTGGAATTATAAATTGTAGTGGCGTGTCCTCGGCGCTTGGTATAAAAGGCTTTCTCCGCCTGCAAAATTCCTGACCATTTTCGCTCAACGTGGGTTAAAACCCCCATTAAGCGAAAATGGTCAGGAATTTTGCAACTACGAAAAAAATACCAAGCGCCGAGGACAAACAGAATAGAGTAAAAAATAGAATGAGTAAGGTGATAGAAGTAATAAAAAATAAAGAAAAAAGTTCAAAAGATTAACAACTACCCCTTGCGATAGACGCCCCTTCACCAAACCTTGAAGGGACTATCGCCCAAAACAACAACCTCCTAAATCCTCCACCAAAACTTGGAGGACTTAAAAGCTGAAAAAGAATTTCTACACGTTGTTCCGAAACTCTTTTTCAATGAAACAAATAGGCTTTGCCTATTTGTACATTTTATAGAAATGCGGTGATACTTTGAAACCATTACTTTACAATTACTTTATTGATTATTCAAAAGAAGATAAGATACACTTGATTCTTTTATGTTTACTACATGAATTGAGAGTTGTATCGGTAAAACAACTTATTGACTTTTGTCAATTTGATAATATGGCAAAAAAAAGTAGTGTATACGGTAATCTAAAAAAACTGAAGGAAAAAAATCTAGTGGAATGTTCCCAAATTGGATCAACAAAATTTTATTACCTAACAAAAGAAGGGCATAATTACATTGGTGGATACTACACCTTGCCAAAAGTTCCTGAATACAATTTACAACACCACTTACAAATTAATGATTATCTGATAAAAATGTTGGAACTTTGTAATAAGCACCCGCACCTTAAGGCGGTAGTATCAGAACGTCGAAAAGTATATGAAGTAAAGGACGAGAAGAAAAATCAAAAAGGCGTAAAATACTTTGTTCCTGACTTCATTTTTATGTTTTTGGATAGTATTGGACGAGAAGTAGAGTGGCAATTTGAAATAGAATTAACACTAAAAACAAAACGACGTTATAGTCAGGGTGTGTTTCCGAAATACATTAAACATTTAAAAAATTATGAAGATGCACGCTTAATTTATGTAACACCTAGTTCAATCATTAAAGAAGAACTTGATATGTTTAAAGAATATTTTATTGACAAAGAAGGGGACGAGTACAAAGAAGTGTTTGATCGATTGCATGTTTTTTCAGCTGAAGAATTTGAAATTGAACTGAAACGATTACTAGAAAAAGATAAATTCATTAATTGGGAGTGAGTTTCATGAGAAGAATAGAGAAAGAATTCAACAAGAAGCTAGCCGGTTACGAAAGAGAGTTAAAAAAATTAGGCTGTCTGGATGATGAAACAGGACTTATTCCCATAAGCAAAAGACGATGGCATGTCATTTGGTGGCAACCTGTTACACTTGCAAAAACAATCGTGAGATCTTTTCGATTAACGCTAGATAATGAAAACTTATGTATTTTAGGAGATGTAGAAATCACTATTTATCATGATGGAACATATGGTATTTCTAAAGAAGCTGTCCCAATTTTTATTAATGATTTATTGTCTTTAAAAAAGTTAATTACTATTTTCTATGGAACACCTTTTAGCTTAAATTTTGAAAAAATTCGCTGCGTTAATTTTAACAGGTATTGTGTCTCTATTCCTGAAATTTATGTCGAGAAATTTGAAGTATTAATAAACTACTTGATAATTTTAAGTAGCTGCTTACATGAAGTGAAAAAGCACGTAGAATATGATTAACAAGCTTTTCTTCTTTCAGAAGAACACCAATAGATTGTTTGAGTTCGCATACGCTCACCTAAGAGAGGAAAAGAACGAAGTCAAGCTTCGTTCTTTTTTCTACGTCGGAGAACCGACGTAGTGATTCAGACGCAAAAACCATGCGTCTGAATCAGGCCCGTTTTTAGGAAGGGCTAGTGTGTTTGATTTATCAGTTCTCACAGCCGTGTAATTTCTAAGATTCCCTAATCGTCTATCAGTCACTCGGCGAGTATAACCTAAAACATAACCTGTCGGAGGTCAAGGGCAAGTGGCATCGGCAAGCCGACCCTTGTCCTCCGACAGAACATGTTTTCTAGTCGGTTATGCCGAACGACCGATATACGAAAAGGGAATCTAACCAGAATTTCCCCTCTGACCTTTGAAAACTGAAAAGCGAAATCAAACAAACAGGCCTTCGTCTAAAAACGAGCCTAATCAAACCTTAGGGGTTGCACCCCTAACACCCGGCGCCTCACTCTCTCAACCGAAAAGGTTGGTCGGAAAAGCGTTGACAAAAACATAGTTATTTATTGGTTGTTTGAAAATAAAAATTGAAAGAAGGAAAGCAAAATGCTAACAACAAAAGAAAAAAACAGATTAAAAAAAATGGTAGAAGGAAACAAAACGTTTCATTATTCTTATGTCGATAGACTTAGACAAGATGTAAGATATTACGTTAATCAATGTGAATCAGCTGTTAAAGCTAGAGAAAGCATGGAAATCTTAGAATTTATCTACAGTCTATTTTCTGATAAAGAGATACCAGCATGGTACACAAAAGCAGACCTTGAAAATGATAAAAAATCAATTGAAAAATTGGAACGCTGGGCAGCTTAGCTGTTCAGCAGCAATCAGAAAGGGCGATTAGCATGAAATTTATCAAAGATGTAACGACATTAGAAGAATTGAAACGCGTATATAAAAAGCTAGCTTTAAAGTACCACCCAGACATGGGCGGTACTGATAAAGAAATGGCGCAAATAAATAACGAGTATGAAGCGTTGTTCGATAAGCTTAAAAATACACACAAAAATAAAGAAGGTGAGTACTACCAAAAAGAAACGACAGAAACACCGCAAGAATGGCAAGAAATCATACACAAGTTGTTAACACTAAAAATGGAAAATGTTTCAATTGAAGTGATAGGCGCATTCTTATGGGTATCAGGGAATACAAAGCCTTATAAAGAAGAGTTGAAAGCTTTAAATATGAAATGGAGCAACAACAAAAAGTCCTGGTATTTAGCCCCCGATGGATATAAAAAACGCAGTAAGAAAAAATACAATATGAGCGATATTCGCAATATGTATGGTTCGCAGGTAGTTAAAGAAGAACAAGCCAAACAAAAGACATTAACAGCAACAGCCTAAGGAGGAAGTACAATGGAACAACAACACCCGACTATTCACACATTAAAAATTGAAACCGAGTTTTTCAAGGCAGTAAAAGAACGGCGAAAAACATTTGAGATAAGAAAGAACGATCGTAATTTTCAAGTAGGGGATATTTTAATTCTCGAAGAATATATGAATGGCATGTATTTAGATGATGAATGCGAAGCGGAAGTTATTTATATAACGGATTATGCACAACGTGAAGGTTATGTGGTGCTAGGAATTGAATTACATTAGTAAAAAATTAGATTATACGTCCAAAGAGGTTTTACCTCTTTGGACGACCAAATAAAAAGAAAGAAGGAATCAAGAATGATTAAAACAAGTGCAGTAGGAAGATTAACAAAAAGTTCAGAACTAAGAGTAACGTCAACAGGGAAGGCCGTTGCCAATTTTGCATTAGCTTGCAAAAGAGAAAGACTTGATAAAGAAGGGAATGCCCAAACGACTTTTATTCAATGTGTAATCTGGGGGAAACCTGCAGAGGTGTTAGCAAAATATACGCAAAAAGGTTCATTAATTGCAGTAAATGGTGAATTGCAATCACGTTCTTATGATGATCAACAAGGACAAACGCATTATGTTACAGAATTAGTCGTAGCAGGCTTTGAATTTTTAGAATCAAAAGAAACTGTACAAAATAGAGAACAAAAACAACAAATGCCAGAAATGGCGAACGCCGAACCGTTTTATGGTATGGATGATATGGAACCGCCTGCTTATCATTAAAATTTATCTGAAGGAGGGAGAAAATGAAAAAGTTAATCGGTAAAAAGTGGCTGCTGCTTACAGCAGTAGCCACTTTTTTATTATCAGGATGCGCAAGTCTTGAACAAAAAGCACAGGATAGTGTAAAAGAAGTTACTGAAAATGTTACTCAAACTATTTCAAACGATCAACGTATACCAGCTGATTTTGTTAGGCACGTGGATGGCGATACCACAGTATTAAAAATTGACGGAAAAGAACAAAAAGTTCGGTTTTTATTAATTGACACACCCGAGACTGTGAAACCGAAAACAAAAGTTCAGCCGTTCGGATTGGAAGCTAGCAAACGCACAAAAGAGCTTTTGTCTACTGCTTCAGAAATTACGTTTGAATATGATAAGGGCGATAAAACAGATCGTTACGGACGAGCGTTGGGCTACATATTCGTAGATGGAACATTACTACAAAAAACGCTTGTAAGTGAAGGATTAGCTCGTGTTGCCTATGTAAAAGAGCCTACAACTAAGTATTTGGCAGAACTAGAGCAAGCCCAAGAACAGGCTAAAAATGAGTCACTCGGAATCTGGAGCATACCAGGTTATGTGACACAACGGGGGTTTAGTAAATAAATAAGAAATCGCTATGAATTATTGAAAGCTTTTGGCGAGAAATTATAACACAATATGTTGTCGATAACAACATATTGTGTTATAATTATATACATAAAGGAGGGGTAAAGGTGGCTACTACAAAAAAGAAACCTATACATGTAAATGTTGATGAAAATTTAAAAGAAGAAGCAGAACAATTATTTGATGATTTAGGGTTAAATATGACAAGTGCAATTACGATTTTCTTAAAACAGTCTATTAATGAGCAAGCAATTCCTTTTATGATTAATAAGGGAAACAAAGAGACTCTACAAGCATTAAAAGACATTAAAGAAGGAAATGTTCATGGTGGATTTTCTTCCGTGGAGGATTTAATGGAGGATTTAAATGCTTGAAATATTTTACACGAACCAATTCAAAAAAGACTTTAAGAAAGCAAAGAAACAAGGAAAGAATTTAGAGAAGTTAAAAGAAGTATTAGTACTTTTACAAGAACAGCAAACATTGCCGCCAAAGTATAAAGACAACGCACTAACAGGAAATTATATAGGTACAAGAGAGTGCCATATTGAACCAGATTGGTTACTGATTTATAAAATTGACGGTGATAAATTGATCCTAACTTTAGCTCGAATAGGCTCACATAGTGAATTATTTCGATGAATCGGAAAGATATTACAAATCAATAAAAAACACTACTAAACGACCAGACGAATAGTAGTGTTTTTTTGATTATTCGATTGTACTAGTAATTTTAACACAATAAAAAATAGTCATGCAAGACCAGGGCGCAACGATCGGTTCTGTTGCAAAGTTTTAAATAAAGAATAAAATCCCTTACGGTATCTATGATTTAAGCTGGGATTCCCAATAATACCTTGATTTCAGTACAGACCGAAAACCCGAAGAGAGTACCTTCTTTTCGGGTTTTCTTATATAATCCTCGAATGGCTTCCATGCCTTTAATCGTGGTAGAGGCAGTGCGTAAACTTCGATAGAATTTATTGCGTCTCTTTACTGGACGATGGTCTTGTTCAATCAAATTATTCAGGTATTTAATGGTACGATGTTCTGTCCCTTGATAAAAGCCGTATTCTTTTAGTTTCTTAAAGGCACTTGTAATAGAGGGGGCTTTATCTGTGACTACAACCTTCGGTTCATCAAACTGCTTCACTAACCGCTTAAGAAAAGCATAGGCTGCTTGTGTGTCCCGTTTTTTACGTAACCAAATATCCAAGGTTAAACCATCTGCATCGATGGCTCGATACAAATAATGCCATTTTCCTTTAATTTTGATGTACGTTTCATCCATTTTCCATGAATAAAAGGATTGTTTATTTTTCTTTTTCCAAATTTGATAGAGTAGTTTGCCATATTCTTGCACCCAACGATAAATCGTCGTATGAGAAACGTTAATGCCACGATCATATAAGATTTCTTGAACTTCACGATAGCTAAGGTTATAACGAAGATAGTAGCCCACGGCTACAATAATCACATCCTACTGAAATTGCTTTCCTTTAAAATGATTCACCGTCATTCCTCCTGCTATCTTTTTCTATTATTCTACCTTATTTGATAGTAGATTTAAAACTTTGCAACAGAACCAAATTGAATGTTCATATATTGTTTAGCCATTTTGTGGATAGGTTAAATTTGATAAAAAAGAGTATTGGGTGTACTATTTTAGTGACTGAATTAGTATATAGGAGGAATTGATTATGTGTACAGCAATTACTTATGTATCAAAAGATCATTACTTTGGAAGGAATTTTGATTATGAAATTTCTTATAATGAGGTGGTTACTATTACGCCGAGAAATTATAAGTTTTCATTTCGAGAAGTTGGAAATTTAGATCATCATTTTGCAATAATTGGAATTGCTGCTGGGATTGCTGATTATCCGCTTTATTATGATGCAATAAATGAAAAAGGATTAGGAATGGCTGGATTAAACTTTTCAGGCTATGCAGATTATAAAAAAATTGAAGAAGGAAAAGAAAATGTTTCTCCATTTGAGTTTATTCCTTGGGTATTGGGCCAATGCTCTACTGTAGATGAAGCAAAAAAATTATTGAAGAATCTTAATTTAGTAAATATTAATTTTAGTGATGAACTTCCGTTATCCCCTCTCCATTGGCTGTTGGCTGATAAAGAGCAATCTATTGTGGTTGAAAGCACGAAAGAAGGCTTACGTGTATTTGATAATCCTGTAGGCGTATTAACAAATAACCCAACATTTGATTACCAATTATTTAATTTAAACAATTATCGTGTACTTTCAACTAGAACTCCAAAAAATAATTTTTCAGATCAAATAGAGTTAGATATTTATAGTAGAGGAATGGGTGGTATTGGGTTGCCAGGAGATTTATCATCAGTATCTAGATTTGTAAAAGCAACTTTTACTAAGTTAAATTCTGTATCAAGAAGTTCAGAATATGAAAGTATTAGCCAATTTTTTCATATTTTAAGTTCTGTCGAACAACAAAAAGGATTGTGTGATGTTGGTGATGAAAAATATGAGTATACGATTTATTCTTCATGTTGTAACCTGGAAAAGGGAATTTATTACTATCGTACGTATGACAATAGTCAAATTACTGCTGTGGATATGAATAAGGAAAATTTAGAGAAGGATAGCTTAATTGTTTATCCAATGGTGGAAACACAACAAATTAACTATGCTAATTAATTTGTTGTAATTCTTGTTTTTATAAGTATTTTCGAAATGAGTTTAAATAAACGGGAATAATAGAAGAGTAGATTTAAGTTATTGATAACTACTAGGTAATTGATGATAAATTAAACAAATTAGATGCTTTAAGGAAAGATGACAAAAAAGTACAGTATTACATGAAAAAGTGGATTTTTGAGAAAAAAAGGGTTTAACAATTAATATCAAAAACAACTATTCTTATAAAACGAATAGTTGTTTTTTTGTATTCATATTTTCTATAAAAAAATGAATAGTAAACACTTGTAATTTTTTAATAAGAAGAATAGCTTGTTATAAGAGTAACTACGATTGTCCGCATAATTTTTTTGAAGTGTAAAAAAAATATAGAGTTATAAATGTGATAGGTGTATTAGTATTTATTTAAAAGACTAAAAAATGTGAAGGAGTTTGAATCGAAATGAAAAAAGTATGTGCTATTTTAATGATTTCTGCGTCAGTTTTAGGAATGGTGCCCAGTAATGTACCAATTTTTACAGCAGAAATAAATTATGCGCATGAAAATGAATTACAAATGAATCCGTTTGTTATAGCGTTTGTCGATAAAGTGAAGGGTTCTGTTGCAAAGTTTGAAAATCAAACGCGCCCTCTCTGAACTCCAAATATCTTAGGCTGGTATTCCCATTAACCTTGATTTCAGTAGACACCGAAAATCCGAAGAGCGTTCCATTTCTTCGGTTCTTTTTATATATTCCTCGAATGGTCTCCATGCCCTTAATCGTGGAAGAGGCTGTACGGAGACTTTGATAAAATTTATTCCGTCGTTTAATAGGTCGATGGTCTTGTTCTATTAAATTGTTAAGATACTTCACAGTTCGGTGCTCTGTCTTAGTATATAAACCCACACTCTGTAACTTTCTAAAGGCGGAGCCAAGAGAAGGTGCTTTATCGGTCACAATTGCTTGCGTATCCCGTTTCTTTCGTAACCAGATATCTAAGGTTAAGCCGTCCGCATCAATTGCACGATAAAGATAATGCCAACGTCCCTTAATTTTGATATAGGTTTCGTCCATTTTCCATGAATAGAAGGATTGTCTATTTTTCTTCTTCCAAAGATCATAGAGGACTTTGCTGTACTCTTGCACCCAACGATAAATCGTAGTATGACAAACATTTATTCCACGATCATATAACAATTCCTGAACTTCACGATAGCTTAGATTGTAACGCAGGTAGTAACCAACAGCGACAATAATGACGTCTTTTTTGAATTGTTTGCCTTTAAAATGATTCATTACTCTGTCCTCTCTGTCTTTTTTCTCAATTTTACACTAAAATAGATTTTTTGGAAAACTTTGCAACAGAACCTTTTTTTGCAATAGAATTACTAATGGGAAAACAAATTAATGCGATAACCAGACCGATAGCAATTTCGTGAAAAATAATTGTTATTAAGAATAAAACTATACTAGATATGAATAAACTTAAAACATGTATTTTATCTTCTTTCATAGGATCCTCCCGTTATTGTCATACAATAGTTGTTTGATTTATATTTTAAATTATCAATAAAAGAAAAGCTAGGAAAAAAGCATTCAAACGAAAACCCAGTTAATACAGATACAGGCGTTGTGATTGTCGCAGTTGAAGATAGTAAACCGATTATTCAATTAGCAGACGGAACAACAAAGAAAGTTGAAGCTAAAGAAATTGGAGCAGACGTTCAAAAAGACGGAACAGTAACGGTTAAAGGTTCAGACGGAAGAATGAAAGTTTTACCAAAAACAGGAGAAACAGAAAATATTGCATTGTCTGTCCTAGGTTCATTAATGGTATTAGGATCAGCATTCATTTTTAAAAAGAGAATCTAATTAAGTATTTATAAAAGCATGGTCGCAAGTTTTACACTCTCCTACTTGAAGTTTCCGAATGAAAACTCTATAATGAGAAATGTGAAAATGTTCACTTATTATAAATTAAGTTTGGAGGCTTTTATTTATGAAAATTGCAATTGCAGGGGCCGGCGCGATGGGTTCCCGGTTCGGACTGATGTTGAAACAAGGTGGTAACGATGTTTTGCTAATCGACGGCTGGCAGGAGCATATCAATGCCATCAAAGAAAACGGATTGAAGGCTAATTATAATGGCGAAGAAATTACTGTTAAAGTCTCAATTGTTAATCAGAATGAGGTGCCCACTGGTGAGCAATTTGATTTGATTATCTTATTCACGAAGGCAATGCAGTTGGAAAAAATGCTGCAGGATGTTAAACCATTAATTGCTGATCACACAGAAGTTTTGTGTCTTTTAAACGGTATCGGTCATGAAGACGTAATCGAAAAATTCGTACCGATGGAAAAAATCTTTATCGGCAACACCATGTGGACTGCTGGTCTAGAAGGTCCCGGCAAGGCTAAATTATTTGGCAGCGGGTCTGTTGAATTGCAAAATCTAGGTATTGGCCAAGAAGAATCAGCGAAAAAATTGGCGGAAACTTTGTCCGCGTCTGGTTTAAATGCCAAATATTCCGACAACATTCATTATTCAATTTATCGTAAAGCTTGTGTCAATGGTACGATGAATGGCTTATGCACGATTTTAGACGTCAATATGGCGGGGCTTGGTGCAACCAAACCTGCTCATGACATGGTAGTGACTATTGTTAACGAATTTGCAGCTGTTGCTGCCAAAGAAAACGTCAACTTAGACATTCCCGAAGTAATCGAACATGTAGAAACTTGTTTTGACCCGACTACGATTGGTATGCATTTCCCATCGATGCACCAAGACTTGATAAAAAATAACCGTTTGACCGAGATTGACTACATCAACGGAGCCATTTCTCGTAAAGGTAAAAAATATGGAGTAGTAACTCCTTACTGTGATTTCTTAACGCAACTGGTTCATAGTAAAGAAGAAATTCTAGGAGCGAAATAGTAATCATTAGAAAGAGGATGAGAAAATGGAAGAAAAATTAACTCCAAAAATATTTTTAAATAAAGTATTAGCGGGTACCGCAACGGGGATCATCGTAGGGTTGATTCCTAACGCGGTATTGGCAGCAATTTTGAAATTATTTGGTGAAAATACCTTAGCAGTAACGATCACACAAATGGCAGTTATTTTCCAACTAGCTACTCCACTATTGATTGGCGCTTTGATTGCGGTGCAGTTTGGCTTCAAACCAATGCAAATGTTAGTAGTTGCCGGTGCAGCTTTCGTTGGCTCCGGTGTTGTGAAATTCAATCCTGACACAGCTACTTATATCGGTGCTGGTACCGGAGACATCATCAATACCATGATTACTGCATCAATCGCTGTCGGCATGATCTTGTTGATCGGCGAAAAATTTGGGTCCGTGGCAATTGTTGCAACACCAATCGTTGTTGGTATCGGCGCTGGTCTAATCGGCTATTATTTATATCCTTACGTAACCAAGATTACTGCCGCTATCGGTGACTTAATTAATACCTTTACTACTTTGCAACCAATTTTGATGTCAATCTTGATTGCATGTTCCTTTGCTTTCTTGATTATCTCGCCGATCTCTACAGTTGCCATTGGTATGGCAATTCAATTGAACGGTGTTTCTGCTGGTGCAGCCGCTATGGGTGTTGCCGCAACAACAGTTGTCTTGGTAGTTAACTCTTGGAAAGTCAACAAACCAGGGGTTACTTTGGCCATCGCATTGGGTGCTATGAAAATGATGATGCCAAACTTGTTTAGGAAACCAATTATCTTGGTGCCATGTCTATTCACCGCTATCATCTCAGCAATTCCAGTAGCGTTATTCTCAGTCTCAGGGACTCCTGCTTCTGCTGGTTTCGGTTTGGTAGGGTTGGTAGGTCCGTTGGCTTCATTGGACGCCGGTTTGAGTATTATTCTACTATTAATCAGCTGGTTTGTTGTACCAATCGTAGCTGCTTTCGTAGGTCAAATCTTATTTGAAAAAATCTTGAAATTGTATGATCGTAAAGATGTTTTCGAATTTTTAGGATAGTCAACTAGAAAAAGTGTGAGCCTTGTGCTCACGCTTTTTTGTGCAATTGAAGTTGGTGAATCTCAGCGAAAAGAGAAAGGTACCTTAAATAGTGTGTTTCTGGTCAATAGCACAATGAAATATCTAAATACATTATGAACTGCTTTTCGTTTTATGAAGAGCAGTTTGTGCTATTTGAGAAATTGCTCAATTTAATCATTAAGTAGTTTCATCAATGGTGACTATGCTACTGCAATTCTTGTTGTACCAACCGGGAGCGTCAATAATTTTGTGTAAATAACTCGTCCTTCTGCAAAATAATGGGTTACTCAGTAAACATTGAAGCTAATGTATCCGTCACTTGTTGGAAGCCTTTATGGCTTCTATTTAAGAATTTTTGATTGTATGTATCAAAGATGGATACTAGGAAACGCTCTAGTGATTCTTCATTTTGAAACTGCTCTTTTCTGCGGCTGTATTTCTTGATTTGTTTATTGAAAGATTCGATTAAATTAGTTGAGTAAATGCTTCGGCGGATACCAGGCGGAAACTCATAAAAAGTCAATAAATCTTGATTTTTTATCAGTGACTGCGTCACTTTAGGATAAGTTTTCTGCCACTTCTCAATCATACTCCCTAAAAAGGTATTTGCCTCTTCCTTTGAGCTAGCTTGATAAACAGCCTTAAAATCATCACAGATTTCTTTTCGATCTTTGACACGTACTTTATGAGCAATATTACGGTAAACGTGAACACAGCAATGTTGGTATTTAGCTTTAGGATAAATCTGGTGAATCGTATCTTTCATGCCTTTTAAGCCATCGGTAATAAACAGTAAGACATCATGAATCCCTCTGGAGTAAATGTCCTGTAACAACTCATTCCAAACGTAGGTCGATTCAGTCGGAGCAATCGCATAACTTAGTACTTCTTTAGTGCCGTCTTCTCGTATACCAATGGCAATATAGATTGCTTCTTTGGAGACGGTTTGCCGTTTTAAAGAAATATAAGTAGCATCCATGAAAATAGCGACATACTTATCATTTAGAGTTCTAACTTTAAATGCATTTACTTCTTCAGTCTGCGATTTCCGACATGGTAATACCTTTTCGGAAGAGGTGAATGACGGTCTCCTCTAAGGTATCATTCGTCCGTCTATAAGCAGGAACAGTCTGTTGCTTGAACTCGCCGTTGCGGTCGCGCGGAATTCTGTGAATGTGTTGTGGTAACGGTTCTGTTGCAAAGTTTTAAATCTACTATCAAATAAGGTAGAATAATAGAAAAAGATAGCAGGAGGAATGACGGTGAATCATTTTAAAGGAAAGCAATTTCAGTAGGATGTGATTATTGTAGCCGTGGGCTACTATCTTCGTTATAACCTTAGCTATCGTGAAGTTCAAGAAATCTTATATGATCGTGGCATTAACGTTTCTCATACGACGATTTATCGTTGGGTGCAAGAATATGGCAAACTACTCTATCAAATTTGGAAAAAGAAAAATAAACAATCCTTTTATTCATGGAAAATGGATGAAACGTACATCAAAATTAAAGGAAAATGGCATTATTTGTATCGAGCCATCGATGCAGATGGTTTAACCTTGGATATTTGGTTACGTAAAAAACGGGACACACAAGCAGCCTATGCTTTTCTTAAGCGGTTAGTGAAGCAGTTTGATGAACCGAAGGTTGTAGTCACAGATAAAGCCCCCTCTATTACAAGTGCCTTTAAGAAACTAAAAGAATACGGCTTTTATCAAGGGACAGAACATCGTACCATTAAATACCTGAATAATTTGATTGAACAAGACCATCGTCCAGTAAAGAGACGCAATAAATTCTATCGAAGTTTACGCACTGCCTCTACCACGATTAAAGGCATGGAAGCCATTCGAGGATTATATAAGAAAACCCGAAAAGAAGGTACTCTCTTCGGGTTTTCGGTCTGTACTGAAATCAAGGTATTATTGGGAATCCCAGCTTAAATCATAGATACCGTAAGGGATTTTATTCTTTATTTAAAACTTTGCAACAGAACCCGCGGTAGGTTATGTGTCAAAAACAGCGGTTTGCCTTTTCTGTGTTTACCTTTTATCTTTTACATTTGTTTATGCTAGTGCGTTAAGTCACCAAAAGGAATCTTTTGAACGACAAAGTATGATATTAGCCGGTGATTTAAAAGATCTAGTGAACCGTGACACGGTGACCGTGCATAGTACCTCTTTATTTAAGGATTCGCCAGTATTTGTCAATAGTTCGAAGAATTATCCTATATTAAAAGAACTGGTTCCACCAAATGAAGCCCTTTATTGGCCAAATCAGTTTTTATTTAGAACGTACACTGGCTTAAATGTGAACATGGAGATCTTTGATATTAACGCGTTGAATAAAGAAGAAAGTGACTTAATGAAATCTAATTATTACCACGACATTTATGTAAAAGATTCAGAAGTATTTGTCCATGTTAAATAATCTTGAAATAAAAGTAATATCAAGGCAATTGAAAGGCTAAAATAAGTTATAACCTTAGAGACTGTCTCCCCCAAAAAAAGAGATAGTCTTTACTATACATTTGAGCCTAGTTTTTATTTAAATGAATGTAATCATAAGTGAGGGTTTTACTGATAAAAAATCAGTTATGATTAAAGTATAAAACAACAGTCATAATTATTTATGCTTTAAAATATAAACTGTTACTATGCCAACAATTATTCCTAAAAATAAAATCAGAAGGGATATAAACTTTTTCTTCATACGAAGCACCTTTCTTTTAATTTAAATATTCTGTGGTGAAATTTAAAAATCTTTTTTATTCAGGTTGCCATTGAAAAATATCTTCTAGTGGAGTATCCAGGTAGTAAGCAATTTTTAATGCTAACTGTAAAGAAGGGTTATATTTATTTTTTTCTATACCATTAATAGTTTGTCTGCTAACTTCTAATAAAGCAGCTAATTCACTTTGGCTAATTTTTTTTTTCTCTCTAATTAATTTTAAGTTATTGATTATCATTTATGAAGTCCTCTTGTTGAAAAAAAGTAGTAACAGAGAGTGCAATATCATTGATAGAGAGAAGTAATAGTAGATAAAATTAAATAGATAGTTTTTAGTAATAACATTAGGTAGTAAAAGAAAAATAGCAATTACTATAAGTATGGAAAAGTTAATAAATAAGTACATGTAAGTAGATGTTAAAGAAATTGTATATAAAATTCGCTCATCTTTTTTTGAATCAGTCAGATTAAAAACAAAGTAGACTACAGAAATGATATCCAATAAAAAAATAAAAATAGCCATTTTGATTCCTCCTTTTTGTCAAGTGTCACTTGACAAAAGATTAAAAGCTCTATAATATTAAATTGTAACATATTATGTTATGCAATATACAACAATTTTATGATGGAGGGTAAGAATTATGGAAAATTTAAGTGTAGTTCCTAGTTTTGAAGAACTAAGTGTTGAGGAAATGGAAGCGATTCAAGGTAGTGGAGATGTTCAGGCTGAGACAACACCGGTGTGTGCTGTTGCGGCGACAGCTGCAGCAAGTAGTGCTGCTTGTGGCTGGGTTGGTGGCGGTATTTTTACTGGAGTAACTGTAGTTGTGTCTTTAAAACATTGTTAAAATATACTATAAAACTTAGTGAGGTGAAGCACAGTGCTAAATAAGGAAAATCAAGAAAACTATTACTCTAATAAATTAGAACTTGTTGGTCCTTCTTTTGAAGAGTTAAGTTTAGAAGAAATGGAAGCGATTCAAGGTAGTGGAGATGTTCAGGCTGAGACAACTCCAGCATGTTTTACCATAGGCTTAGGAGTAGGTGCATTATTTTCAGCTAAATTTTGCTAATTTATATATTAAGAGGGCTAGTGAAACTAGCCCTCTTATACATAAAAAAGGAGTGCTTACATGGAAGATAATTTAATAAATGTTTTAAGCATAAATGAAAGATGTTTTTTACTAAAGCAAAGTGGTAAAGAGAAGTACGACATTAAAAATTTACAAGCTTGGAAAGAAAGAAAAAGTGTTCTTAAACAAGATGATTTAGACTACTTGATTAAATATAAATATGAATCACTGGATAATTTTGGATTAGGAATAACACCTATTGAAAACTTTCCTGATAAAGAAGTTGCAATTCAATACATTAAAGATCAATCATGGTATATTTTTTTTGAATCCATTTTAGATTCTTATAATGATAGTGAAGAGAAATTATTAGAAGTAGATGCTAGTTATCCTTTTAGATATTTCTTACAGTATGCTCGTTTATTTTTACTTGATTTAAACTCAGAGTTAAATATTTGTACAAAAGAATTCATTATTAATTTATTAGAAACTTTAACACAAGAGCTTATTCACTTAACAAGTAAAACATTAGTGCTAGATTTGCATACTTTTAAAAAAAATGAACCTCTAAAGGGAAATGATAGTAGCAAGCGATTTATCTATTATCTAAAAAAAAGATTTAACTCTAAAAAAGATATAATAGCTTTTTATACATGCTATCCTGAGTTGATGCGTATTACTGTTGTTAGAATGAGATATTTTTTAGATAATACTAAACAAATGCTTATAAGAGTGACTGAAGATTTACCTAGCATACAAAATTGTTTTAACATACAATCCTCAGAGCTTAACTCTATATCAGAATCACAGGGAGACTCTCATAGTCGCGGAAAAACTGTTTCTACACTAACTTTTTCTGATGGAAAGAAGATAGTATACAAGCCAAAGATTAATAGCGAGAATAAATTAAGAGATTTTTTTGAATTTTTAAATAAAGAATTAGAGGCAGATATTTATATAGTTAAAAAAGTTACTAGAAATACCTATTTCTATGAAGAATATATAGATAATATAGAAATAAATAACATAGAAGAAGTAAAAAAATATTATGAAAGGTATGGTAAACTAATCGGAATAGCTTTCTTATTTAATGTTACAGACTTACACTATGAGAATATAATCGCTCATGGAGAATACCCTGTTATCATAGATAACGAAACTTTTTTTCAACAAAATATTCCTATAGAGTTTGGTAATAGCGCAACAGTAGATGCTAAATATAAATATTTAGATTCTATAATGGTGACAGGGCTAGTACCATATTTAGCGATGAAAGATAAGTCAGATTCGAAGGATGAAGGGGTTAACCTTAGTGCGTTAAACTTTAAAGAGCAAAGCGTACCGTTCAAGATATTAAAAATTAAAAATACATTTACTGATGAAATGCGTTTTGAATATCAAACACACATTATGGATACTGCAAAAAATACTCCAATTATGAATAATGAAAAAATTAGTTTTATCAGCTATGAAAAATATATAGTTACTGGTATGAAAAGTATTTTAATGAAAGCAAAGGATTCTAAGAAAAAAATATTGGCATATATTAATAATAATTTACAAAATCTTATAGTTAGAAATGTAATCAGACCAACTCAAAGATATGCTGATATGTTGGAATTTTCATACCATCCTAATTGCTTTTCTAATGCAATAGAGAGAGAAAAAGTACTTCATAATATGTGGGCCTATCCATATAAGAATAAAAAGGTAGTTCATTACGAATTTTCAGACTTAATAGATGGAGACATACCCATTTTTTATAACAATATCTCAAAAACATCATTAATAGCTAGTGACGGGTGCTTAGTAGAAGATTTTTATCAAGAAAGCGCTCTGAATAGATGCCTAAATAAAATAAATGATCTTTGTGATGAAGATATTTCTATTCAAACCGTTTGGCTAGAAATTGCTTTGAATATTTATAATCCATATAAATATATTAATGATTTGAAAAATCAAAATTCAAATAAATATATTTATACTGGCTTAGAGCTAAACGGTAAAATTATTCAAGCATGTCAGAAGATAGAGAAAAAAATTTTCAAGAGAGCTATTTTTAATAAAAAAACCAATACTGTAAATTGGATTGACATAAAGTTGGATCAAGATTGGAATGTGGGAATCCTAAATAATAATATGTACGATGGATTGCCTGGTATATTCATATTTTATGTGGCTCTTAAATACATTACAAAGAATCATAAATATGACTATGTAATTGAATGTATAAAAAATTCAATTTATACAATACCATCTGAAGATATATTGTCAGCTTTTTTTGGAAAAGGAAGTTTAATATATCCTTTACTTGTAGATTACCGCTTAAATAATGATATAAACTCTTTAAATGTAGCCGTAGAAATTGCAGACATGTTGATTGAAAAGAAACCGATAAATAATGGCGAGTTAAAAAATGATTGGATCCACGGGCATAATAGTATAATAAAAGTTTTATTATTGTTATCCGAGATAACAGAGGATGAAAAATATAGAAAATTTTCATTAGAAATTTTTGAAAAATTATCCGAAGAACCCTATTTTAATTTCAGAGGATTCGGACACGGTATATATAGCTATGTCCATCTTCTATCAAAATTCAATAGGATAGATAAGGCAAATTCTTTACTTCATAAAATTAAAGAATCATACTTTGAAGAAGAACCTAAAAACAATAGTTGGTGTAAGGGAACTGTAGGTGAACTTTTAGCGACAATTGAATTATATGATGATAACATTTCAAATATAGATATTAATAAAACCATAGCATATAAAAATAAAGATTGTCTGTGCCATGGAAATGCAGGTACTTTAGAAGGGCTAATTCAATTAGCTAAAAAAGATCCTGAAACTTATCAGTATAAAAAAAATAAACTTATTAGCTATATGCTAAATGATTTTGAAAAAAATAATACACTAAAGGTTGCCGGAAGTGAGTATTTAGAATCACTAGGATTCTTTGTAGGAATCAGTGGTGTGGGTTATGAATTATTGAGAAACCTAGATTCTGAAATTCCGAATGCATTACTTTTTGAGTTATAAGAGGTGTAATTATGAAAAGATTGAAGTACGTTGCGCAAGGAGAGCATAGTGAATGTGCTTTGGCATGTATCACTATGCTACTTAATTATTATGGTAATCAAAGTACACTAGTAGAACTAAGGGAAAAATATGGGGTGCCCAAAGGAGGACTAACTATCAAGAATATTCGTACTGTCTTTGACGAATATGGATTTGATGTATCGACATTTAAATCAAGTTTTTCAAATTATTTAGATCTTCCGACTCCTGTAATAAGTTATTGGAATAATCAACATTTTGTGGTCATAGAGAAAATAAAAAAGAAGAAAGTATTAATCTTAGATCCTGCAAGTAATAAACGCTGGATTGATATTTCAGAATTCAAAAAAAATTTTTCAAATATATTAATATACGCACATAAGAAAAAGACTAAAAAAGAAGGCAAAAGGAAACAGTTTTTTTTAAAGTCATTTATTTTTACAAAATTCAAAAGATATTTCTTTAGTTTAATAATATTATCATTTGTTTCACAACTTTTATTACTCTTAATTCCTATTGCAACAAAGTATTCGATAGATAATATTAGATCTTTTCAAGAAATTCCTACCTATGTTCTGTTATTAATATTAACTAGTTTTTTTTCTGTTTTATATGTAGTTCAATACTTAAAAAGCTCTGTAGTAGCAGAATTTCAGTATGAATTTGATTTTAAATTAATGTTTTCTTATATTGATAAACTTTTTAGTATGCCACTAATGTATTTTAGTAATAGATCAACTGGAGAATTAGTGTTTAGAGCGAACTTAAATATTTATATTAGGCAAATATTGTCTCAAAAGGTAATAACAACTTTAATAGATAGTCTTTTTTTAGGGATATATTTGTTTTTAATGGTTAACTATTCTATTTTACTGACAATAATAGCTCTTGTTCTAATCTCTTTAATAGCTTTTTTAAGTATTATAAATTCGCATACAATAAAAAGATTTGTAGATAAAGAAATAATGGAACAAGGAAACGTCCAGAGAATTATTACAGAAGCAATTGAAGGAATTGAAACCATTAAATCTGCTAATGCAGAAAAGAGTTTTTTGTTAAATTGGAAAAACATGTTTACGTCTCAACTATTAATTACAAAAAATAAAAATAGATATATAGCTATTTTTGGAATATTACCAGAAATCATACAAAGTGTAATGCCAGCTCTATTTTTAATAATAGGTATTAAATTAATAATCAACAATTCTTTGTCATTAGGATCACTAATTGGTTTTGTTTCTATAGTAACAATGGTTATGAAGCCAATTCTAAGTTTGGTTTCCTCTTATAATGACTTTCTACTATTAAATGTATATTTTCAAAAATTATCTGAAGTTTTAACTTATGAAGAAAAAAATGATTTTAATAATAAAAAAGGAAATGTTGGAAAAGAAGAGTTTATTTATAGGGTTAATAATGTTTACTATACTATATCTGTTTTTGAAAAAAATATTTTAAATGGTATTTCTTTTGACATAAGAAAAGGGGATAAAGTTGCTATTGTTGGTAGAAGTGGGTCAGGGAAATCTACTTTACTAAAACTATTGGCTGGATTGTTACAACCTTCTAATGGAGAAATATTGTATGAAGGCTATCCTTTATCAAACAACTCCAATAATAGAAGAAACATTTTTTATGTTAATCAAAATGCGCATATTTTTAATGAAACTATCGAAAAAAATATTTCTTTAGAGTTTAAACCGAATTCTTCTATAAATGAGAAAAAAAGACTAAAAGAAAGTATGAGTAAATCAAAAATGGATGAGGTACTTTTAGGAATTCCTCAGTATGAGAAAACTATAGTATCAGAAAATGGTAGTAATTTCTCTGGTGGTCAAAGGCAAAAGATTGCTTTAGCTAGAGCGTTCTATTCTAATGTGAATACATTACTTTTAGATGAACCTACATCTGCAATGGATAATATTTCAGAATTTGAAGTTTTTTCTAATTTATTAGATGAGAAAAGAACAGTTATTACTGTTGCTCACAGAATTAGTACGGTGAGAAACTTTGATAAAATTATATTAATGGATAATGGTGAAATAGTATGTATTGGAAAGCATGAAGATCTTATTGAAAATAGCGAGTTATATCGTTCACTGTATTACAAAAAACAACAATTTGGAGGTACAAAATGAAAAAAAGAGGATTGACTTATATTTTAATCTCATATATTTTTTTAACATTAGGAACAACAGGTTATGCATCAGATCTCTCAAATAATATTTCATTTTTTATTGATAATTCGCAAACAACTGCTATAGAAGAAATTGAGTCTGAATTATCTTCTGAAAAAGTAGATTATATACAGGAAATAGGATTAGTTAGTTTTAAAAACCTGGATGATAGTGATAGGAAGTTTATAGGTAAATATTTTAATGTTTCGGAAGGGAAAAAATTACCAGATTTTAAACCTGAAGAAGTTAATAGTTCTATTTTAAACATTAATATTTTAAACAAAGATTTTAAGTCTTTTAATTGGCCATATAAAAAAATTTTATCTCATATTGATCCAGTGAAAGAACAACTAGGGAAAGATATAACCATAGCTCTAATTGACTCGGGGATTGATAGGCTTCATCCTAATCTTCAAGACAATAACCTAAGATTAAAAAACTATGTTAATGATATTGAGTTAGATGAATATGGTCATGGTACACAAGTTGCTGGAGTAATAGACACGATTGCTCCAAGAGTAAATTTAAATTCTTATAAGGTGATGGATGGGACAGATGGAAACTCTATAAATATGCTTAAAGCTATAGTTGATGCTACAAATGATCAAGTAGATATAATAAATGTGAGTCTTGGATCATATAAAAATATGGAAATAGACGACGAAAGATTTACTGTAGAAGCATTCAGAAAAGCTGTTAACTATGCAAGAAAAAATAACATTCTAATTGTTGCATCAGCAGGAAATGAGTCGCGTGATATAAGCACTGGTAATGAAAAACATATACCAGGAGGACTAGAGTCTGTAATTACCGTCGGAGCTACAAAAAAGAGTGGTGATATTGCTGACTATTCTAATTATGGGTCTAATGTATCTATATATGGTCCTGCAGGAGGATATGGTGACAATTACAAAATAACAGGACAAATTGATGCTCGTGAAATGATGATGACTTATTACCCTACATCGCTAGTTTCTCCACTAGGCAAAGCTGCTGACTTTCCAGATGGTTATACACTTTCTTTTGGAACAAGTTTAGCAACTCCAGAAGTAAGCGCAGCTTTAGCAGCTATTATGTCAAAGAATGTAGATAATTCTAAAGATTCAAATGAAGTATTAAATACTTTATTTGAAAATGCTGATTCTTTTATAGATAAAAATAGCATGCTTAAATACAAAGAGGTGAGAATAAAATAGATGAAATTTATATCTCCGATGATCTTTACGTTACTTCTCGTAATCTTTACTCTTGTTTTTGAATTAAATTTAGTGTCTACTGCATACTTTTCCTTGTTATTGTCTATCTTTGTACATGAGTTAGGTCATTTAGTTTTTGGATTATTTAATAAAGTTAGACCAGAGTCATTAATATTTGGGTTTATAAAACTTTCGTGGGAAAAACAGTTTAAGGTTAGATTAAATACACAGTGGGGATTTTTTGGTGGATTATTTAGATATAAGCCAACTACGTTTAATAATAAGAAAATTCTGAGGTTGTTAACCGGAGGACCAATATTTAGTCTTTTTTTTACATTAACTTTTTTTGTAAAAATTGAATTTTTTCAATATTTTTCTTTATTTAATTTTTCAATATTCTTGATTACTGCAGTTCCTTTTAATTTTAACGGGTTTATGAATGATGGATACAATATATATAAATTAGTTACTAAGGATTATATTTTCGAAATGTATTATATTGTATCAAATAGCTTACTTAATAAATATAATCAGTCAACTTTCTTAAATAGCAATGAGGTATGCAAAATAATAAAAAAAAATAAAGAATTACCATTATATGTGCTAAATACATTCTTACTGTATGTTATATATGAGTATTTAATAGACAAAAATAATAGGAAATTAAAACTAATATACCCAATACTTAGTAAAGAAGACAAGATACTGAATAATAAAAGTTATTTACAGAATTTTTATTTAGCTAATTTGTATATGATAGAATATATCTTATCTGTAGATAATAAACAAACTTTTAAAAAAATTAATTTAAAAATTCTAGACTCAATTAGTAGATCTAGAATTAAATATCTAAACTTTAAATGCTCAAAAAGTGCTGATGATGAAATAAGCCAATCAATGACAGAATTTAGCAATATCATAAAAAATTATTCAGATCAAACGTCAACTATGATTATAGCAGAAAAACAATGGGTTCAAAATTGAGATAAGAAACCAGCTAGACTGTCGACGTAAAATGATAGGCTAAAAAAAGTGATGTGTGCTTGCTACGATTTTTATACAGTATTTCATGATGTAATAAATAAATTTTCTATTAAAATATATTAACTAAAAGAACCAACAGGGTATGCCGTGTTGGTTCTTTTTCATATTCCAATTGTTACTAGGTAAACAGTAGGACATTCAAGTTGGGCATACGTCATTTGTGTAAAATATGAGTATACTCAATTTTTACATTTAATAATGCTAATTTAACAATTTGTTGTGGAGTAAGATTATCGTGCAAAATAAAGTAAAAGCATAATATTAAAAAAAGACAGGAGAATAGTTTAAGAAAATGAATAATGAAGAACAACAAACAAAACAAGAATGTAGAACTTTGAAAAAAGGAGCCGAGCATATAAAAAGACAAAGAATGTTCGAGAGTCGAAGTAATGAGATAAAAGAAGGACTGATCGATGAAGATACTTTTGCTAGACATAGATTAACGTATTCTAATAATCATTTAAAGGAAAACCTATTAAAGTCGTGTAAGAAAAACATAGATACTCATATTCAAAATTTAAAAATTTACAAGGGTAATAAAGCTCATGGAATATTTTTAATAGAATACAATGAAGAAATTGCATTATCAATGGCTGAAGTAATCTCTGTATCAGATGTCAATCATGGAGAACCCCAAATTTTTGATCACTATGTTTTTAGTAAAGATAAAGATATGTTACAACTTCTTAATGATTACAATGAAGAAATAGAATTCTTTATTGTTTCTACAAAATTTAATGGAACGGAAGTAATAAAAGTACGCGATATTCCTAACATTATAGACAGCCTACCTTATGAATACATTGTGGCGAGCAATTATGGAGAAGTTGAAACGGAAGCTTGGGTTAAAGAGTAGACCAAATCTTTTTAAACAGTTCTTCGAGTACAGTCATGGTATGTTGAATATGACACAAGCTAGTTGCGTTATATTTCTAACTAAAAACAAGCAGGTCAGAAACTTTTTAAGTTTTGAACTATATATTTTAATAATAAGAAAATGTATGGAATAAGATATAAGATGGTTGTGTCATTTTTAACTAAAGCAATCAAAGTTAGAAACTTAAAATAAAACTTGATTTAGGACTTTTGTATGATTTATTTTAGCTGTATTTATGATTTAATAAAACTAACTATTATTTCTTATTATAGTTGTCCTTTATGAAAGCGCTGTTTTGCGGTGTGCTTCGTCTATATTAACAACACTAATAAAAAGAGGATTTATTCAAAGTAAATAATAGGGAAAAAGTCGATAGAATAAGCAATAGTAATCGTTAAAAAAGGGAGATGCTAATATGGATATAACGGATAAAGAAAATTTTCAAAAACAGATGGATTTTTTGAAGAGACATAATTTTTACCAATATGTTTATCAATTTCGATGGCTATTTGTGTTTATACCAGTACTTGTTTTTTTTGATCTTATTTTTATCGATTTTTTTTGGCTGATAATAGTAAAAGGCATATTATTAATGGGAATATTGATCAGTGAATATTATGTTATGTATCGTTTCTTTAAACCAATTGCTCTTGATGAAAAACAAGATTTCTCTAGTGTTCAGCTATTCCTTAACCTTTTTATATTTAATGCTTTATTCATGTTTGTTATGCTAACAAACTTTCATCAAGTTTTTGTAGGAAAAGAATTTATTATTTTTGGTAGTTTCATGGGTGGAATATTTACGATTTGCTTAAAGGAACAACTAAAAGAATACCAGAAGCTAATGAATCAATTTATAGATATAAAGAAAGAAGTACATTGATGAAAAATAGAATTAGTTAGAACAGCCATGTATGGTGAAATATTGTAGTATATTACTTGTTAAGGACGATGAACAGGATGAGTATCAAAAAATATTTACTTTTTTATATTATTAGCACATGTGCCATTATTTTTGTTTCTCTTACTTTTTTCTTTTTACCTCTAAAATCGATTGATTCTAGGAGTTATGAAGTACTTCATACGATATCTCAATATGGAGTAATTTCTAATAAAGATGAGTGGAGGAATATTTTAGAATTAACAAGATACGGTAGAAAAGTAACTAATGTGGATAATTTAAATACATTAGTATATGGTGTTAACAAACATAGTTCTGTAAAACAAATAAGTAGTGACAAAGATATGGATAATATGGAAACTCTTAAGTTACCAAGTATTTCAAAGTATGAGGATCTTACAATTATTAACATTCCAAGTGTCTATAGCAATGATGATAACTTCTCAATTAAATATGCATCAAAGTTGACAGATTTAATCGAATATACTTCTGGTAACATTGTTTTAAATTTATCAAATAATTATGGCGGGCTGAAAGAACCTATGATTATTGGTGCGAGTTCTTTAATTCCTAATGGAATGCTCTTTAGCAATATTAATAATAAAAAGGAAAAGTATCCTGTTTACTTAAAAAAATGGTAAATTATTTGGTGGCATTCCAGGAACGATTAACGAACTGAATCTTTATAAATTATCATTACACAAAAAGAAACTAGGGAAAAAAGTTGCAGTTGTAATAAATAATAACACAGCAAGTGCCGCTGAGAGTTTACTTTTAGCGTTAAAGAATAATCCAAATGTAAAAGTTTTTGGTATGCCTTCTGCAGGATATACTTCGGTTAATTTAGGACGTTTTTTTACTAATCAAAATTCCGATAATTATTGGTGGTTTGTATATACTGTTGGCTATTATGAGACAATAAAGCCCATAAAGGGAAAATGATTGTTTAACAATCAACCTGTCCCGCCAGATTATTATGTAGATTTATCGATGTTAGATAGAAATACTCAAGATATTACACAATTTTCTAATACCAAGAAACTATTCAAAGAAATAAAAAATTGGATTAACTCTGATTGAGTTGAAGGTACATTAAAGTAAATGAATTCTTAATGTATAGTATAACTTGTAAGCATAAAATTTTTATAGGAGAAAGGCTTTTGCTAAAATTATATTGTGGTAAAAGTCACATGAAAGTGGGGGGAGAATCGATGACGAAAGGGAAAAAAATTTTGTTTAGTTTTATTTCTTTAGTTTTTGGAACTTTTTTATTTGCAGTATTTGTTCATTATCAGTTCATGTATTCATTACCTATTTATTTTATTAAGTTTGAAGAGTATCCTTTTATAGGGAATTACATTCAACTATATTTGTACTGGGGTAGTGTTATAGGTATGGTCTTTATCCTTTTATTTATTTTAGGGATTGTTTTAAGTCCAGCAGAAGTAACATCCGTGAAATTAAACGATGACAAAGGAATATTAGAAATCAAAAAAAGTGCTATTGTAGGAATTGTTCAGTCGCAATTAGATCAGTCCAATTTATTAAGGGATTCAAAAGTAAATGTAAAAATGTATAAGAAAAAGATAAAAGTACGTATTACAGGAAATACAAGTGACAATCTAGATATTATAAATCAAACGAATCAATTAGTAAAAAATATTGAGTTATATCTTAAAACTTTTATAGGATTAGATACTTCAATAAAAGCAGAAGTAGTTTTCAAAAATATATCTCGTTCAGGAAAGAGTAAGCAAAAACAAAAACGAGTGATTTAAAGAAAGAGGGGAGAATATGAAAGAATTGTTCCTAGAATATAAGTATCCAATTATTGGAGGACTAATAGGATTGGTATTAGCACTTTTCTTTTTCACTATTGGTTTTTTTAAAACAATTCTCTTATTAGTTATGGTTGGGATTGGTGTATTTATAGGGAGTTATATTAAAAATGAGGATTTATTTGGAAAATTTTTCCAAAATAAATAAAATAAAGAATATTTAGGAGTGGATACAAATGGAGAAAACAAAAGTAAGTGTAAAGGAAGAAACAAAGAAGGAAAATGTACAAGGAAAATTAACGTATGAAGATAAAGTGATTCAAAAAATTATTGGCATTTCTTTAGAAAAAGTAGAAGGATTGCTTACGGTTGATGGTGGATTTTTCTCAAATTTAGCTGGTAAGTTAGTGAATACCGATGATGTTACATCAGGTGTAGTGGTTGAAGTAGGAGAAAAACAGGTAGCAGTAGATTTAGATATTGTTGCAGAATATGGAAAAGATATTTATAAAATTTACAATGAAATGAAAGAAATTATTACAAAAGAAGTAAAAAATATGACTGGGTTAGAAGTTATTGAAGTAAATGTAAATGTTGTTGATATTAAGACAGAAGAACAGCATGAAGAAGATTCCGTTAGTTTACAAGATAAGGTTGGTGAGGCAACAGAATCAGTAAGTAATTTTGCCAGTGAGCAAACAGAGAAAGCAAAAGAGCTAGCTTCTAAAGGAAGTTCTAAAGCAAAAGAATTAACGGAATCTCGTGTTAAGTAATATAGAAAGAAAAATTTTTAATGAGAATAATTGAATAATAAAATAACTAAAAAATGTAGAGTAATAGTGAATCCAGAGGAGAAAATCCTCTGGATTTTTTTTACTTGATTTCTAGGGATGTTCCAGTGACCCCGTAAAGGTCGGTTTTTTTTATAATATTTTATTTTTTTGATTTTTTTACAAATATTTGTGATATTTACAAGAATTCCTATTTTGTATTATTTATAATAAAAATGTAATTTTAAATTTAAATAAGGAAGGGAGCAAATTTAGTTTGTTTGGAAAAAACAATAAGCATATGATTTTAAAAAAAGGGAGAAAAAGAGTATTAAAGTATAGCATAAAAAAATTAAGTGTGGGTGTTGCATCAGTATTAGTTGGTGTAGGCCTTGTTTTTGGGGCAACTGGAATAGTTAATGCACAAATGGGTGAAGGAAGATTAGTAAATTATTCTGCTTCAGGAAATACGTTTCAAGAAAATCCGGGATATACGAAGAATTATAATTTCTCGGATTTACAATTCAACCCTAAAGCAATAACTGGTGATGTGTTACAAGGAAATACAATTGATTTTGAGGTTTATGGGAAACATAATATTGCAGCTTCAACTGCAAACTGGGAAATTCGTCTTCAATTAGATGAACGATTGGCCCAGTATGTTGAAAAAATTCAAGTTGATCCGAAGAAGGGCGTAGGAAATAGTAGACGAACTTTTGTAAGAATTAATGATTCGCTTGGCAGACCTACAAACATTTGGAAGGTTAATTACATTCGAGCAAATGATGGACTATTTGCTGGGGCAGAAACAACTGATACACAAACTGCTCCTAACGGTGTGATTACATTTGAAAAAAATTTAGATGAAATTTTTAAAGAAATTGGTGCAGATAATCTTAAAAGCGACCGTTTAATGTATCGTATCTATTTGGTAAGTCATCAAGATGACGATAAAATTGTACCTGGAATAGAAAGCACTGGTTACTTTTTGACAGATCAAGATGATTTCTATAATAAGTTAGATGTATCCGAAAATAATTCTGATCAATTTAAGCATGGATCGGTAAATACTAAATATGAAGAAGCTAATATCCAAACAAAAGACGGTTCTGGGTCTACTGGTGCTAATGGAGCTATAATTTTAGATCATAAGTTAACGAAAGAAAAGAATTTTTCTTATTCAACTTCTGCAAAGGGAACGCCTTGGTATGCTAACTACAAAATCGATGAACGTTTAGTACCATATGTATCTGGAATACAAATGCATATGGTTCAGGCTGATAAAGTGGCATATAATGTTGCTTTTGAATCAGGAAAAAAAGTGGCTGATTTAGCAATTGAGCGACGTGAAGGTCATGAGAATTATGGTATGGGTTCAATCACTGACAATGATTTAACTAAACTTATTGATTTTGCTAATGCTAGTCCACGACCTATCGTTGTTAGATATGTTTTACAACTGACTAAACCTTTAGATGAAATCTTAGAAGAAATGAAAGCAGCGGATAAAATCGAAGAAAATGCGCCATTTGGTGAAGATTTCATCTTTGATTCTTGGTTGTCGGATACGAATAAAAAATTAATCCAGAACACTTATGGAACAGGTTATTATTATTTGCAAGATATTGATGGTGATGGAAACCCTGACGATAAAGAAGAGAGCGGAGACACGAATCCATATATCGGGAAACCTGAATTAGAAGAAGTATATGATGTTGACACAACAGTTAAGGGGAAAGTATTCATCCACGAGTTAGCGGGAACAGGTCACAAAGCGCAACTTGTTGATAAAGAAGGTACTGTATTAGCAGAAAAAACTATCGCTCCAAATGAAAAAGATGGGGCTCCAATTTCAGATACTGTAGAATTTGAATTTACGGGTGTAGATTCAAGTAAACTAATCGCGAAAGATGAATTAAAAATCCAAATCGTTTCTCCAGGTTTTGATAAACCAGAAGAAGGTTCAACCGTTATTAAGGAATCACCAAAAGCGGTTGATAAACAAACCGTGGTAGTTGGATTTAAACCAGATGCTAAAGAATCAATTCGGAATAATAAAAACTTACCTGAAGATGCAGAGTATTCATGGAAAACAGAGCCTGATACTTCTAACGTTACTGATAGTACGAAAGGTATTGTAACTGTTAAGATAGGAAATCGAACTTTCGACGTGGATGTAGAGTTTGCTGTAAAAGCTTCTCAAGCTATGGAAAATGATGCAACATACGTACCTATAACAACAACCCCAGAAACGACAATTCAAAGTGGTAAACCTACATTTGATAAACCAGATGTTCCTCTAGCTAACGATGCCTTTTCAGTTTTAGATGTTTATAATAAGGACTTCGGCAATGCAAGTGTTGACGCAAATACTGGTATTGTTACATTCACTCCAGCTAAAGGTGTAGGAGAATCGGAGCCGATTACTGGAACAATTCCTATTAAAATTGTTTACCAAGATGGTTCTGTAGGCACGACCGATTTAGCAGTAACTGTAAGTAAAAATATTTATGAAAATCCAGGAGAAAACATTCCTGCAGGCTACCACAAAGTAACCTTCACCGCAGGAGAAGGAACAAGTATTGAAAGTGGAACAACAGTCTTTGCAGTGAAAGACGGCGTAAGCTTACCAGAAGATAAACTTCCGGTGTTGAAAGCAAAAGATGGTTATACAGATGCGAAATGGCCAGAAGAAGCAACGCAACCAATTAAAGCAGATGATACAGAATTTGTATCAAGTGCAACAAAATTGGATGATATCATTGAAAACCCAGGGGATAACATTCCTGCAGGCTACCACAAAGTAACCTTCACCGCAGGAGAAGGAACAAGTATTGAAAGTGGAACAACAGTCTTTGCAGTGAAAGACGGCGTAAGCTTACCAGAAGATAAACTTCCGGTGTTGAAAGCAAAAGATGGTTATACAGATGCGAAATGGCCAGAAGAAGCAACGCAACCAATTAAAGCAGATGATACAGAATTTGTATCAAGTGCAACAAAATTGGATGATATCATTGAAAACCCAGGGGATAACATTCCTGCAGGCTACCACAAAGTAACCTTCACCGCAGGAGAAGGAACAAGTATTGAAAGTGGAACAACAGTCTTTGCAGTGAAAGACGGCGTAAGCTTACCAGAAGATAAACTTCCGGTGTTGAAAGCAAAAGATGGTTATACAGATGCGAAATGGCCAGGAGAAGCAACGCAACCAATTAAAGCAGATGATACAGAATTTGTATCAAGTGCAACAAAATTGGATGATAAATCTGATGCTGACAAATATACTCCTGAAGGTCAAAAAGTGACTACAGAATTGAATAAAGAACCTGACGCATCTGAGGGAATTAAAAATAAGAAAGATTTACCAAAAGATGCTAAGTATACTTGGAAAGAAAAAGTAGATATTAGTACAGCTGGAAATAAAAAAGGTACGGTTGTAGTGACATATTCAGATGGATCATCTGATGAAGTTGAAGTAGATGTCACAGTAACAGACAATCGCTCTGACGCTGATAAATATGAGCCAACAGTAGAAGGTGAAAAAGTAGAAATCGGTGGTAAAGTAGATTTAACAGATAACGTTACTAACTTACCAACGTTACCACAAGGAACAACAGTAACAGATGTTACTCCTGGTGGTACAATCGATACTAATACACCAGGTAATTACGAAGGTGTCATTGAAGTAACGTATCCAGATGGTACAAAAGATACAGTAAAAGTTCCAGTAGAAGTAACAGACAATCGCTCTGATGCTGATAAATATACACCAATGGTAGAAGGTGAAAAAGTAGAAATCGGTGGTAAAGTAGATTTAACAGATAACGTTACTAACTTACCAACGTTACCACAAGGAACAACAGTAACAGATGTTACTCCTGGTGGTACAATCGATACTAATACACCAGGTAATTACGAAGGTGTCATTGAAGTAACGTATCCAGATGGTACAAAAGATACAGTAAAAGTTCCAGTAGAAGTAACAGACAATCGCTCTGATGCTGATAAATATACACCAATGGTAGAAGGTGAAAAAGTAGAAATCGGTGGTAAAGTAGATTTAACAGATAACGTTACTAACTTACCAACGTTACCACAAGGAACAACAGTAACAGATGTTACTCCTGGTGGTACAATCGATACTAATACACCAGGTAATTACGAAGGTGTCATTGAAGTAACGTATCCAGATGGTACAAAAGATACAGTAAAAGTTCCAGTAGAAGTAACAGACAATCGCTCTGACGCTGATAAATATGAGCCAACAGTAGAAGGTGAAAAAGTAGAAATTGGTGGTAAAGTAGATTTAACAGATAACGTTACTAACTTACCAACGTTACCACAAGGAACAACAGTAACAGATGTTACTCCTGGTGGTACAATCGATACTAATACACCAGGTAATTACGAAGGTGTCATTGAAGTAACGTATCCAGATGGTACAAAAGATACAGTAAAAGTTCCAGTAGAAGTAACAGACAATCGCTCTGATGCTGATAAATATACACCAATGGTAGAAGGTGAAAAAGTAGAAATCGGTGGTAAAGTAGATTTAACAGATAACGTTACTAACTTACCAACGTTACCACAAGGAACAACAGTAACAGATGTTACTCCTGGTGGTACAATCGATACTAATACACCAGGTAATTACGAAGGTGTCATTGAAGTAACGTATCCAGATGGTACAAAAGATACAGTAAAAGTTCCAGTAGAAGTAACAGACAATCGCTCTGATGCTGATAAATATACACCAATGGTAGAAGGTGAAAAAGTAGAAATCGGTGGTAAAGTAGATTTAACAGATAACGTTACTAACTTACCAACGTTACCACAAGGAACAACAGTAACAGATGTTACTCCTGGTGGTACAATCGATACTAATACACCAGGTAATTACGAAGGTGTCATTGAAGTAACGTATCCAGATGGTACAAAAGATACAGTAAAAGTTCCAGTAGAAGTAACAGACAATCGCTCTGACGCTGATAAATATGAGCCAACAGTAGAAGGTGAAAAAGTAGAAATTGGTGGTAAAGTAGATTTAACAGATAACGTTACTAACTTACCAACGTTACCACAAGGAACAACAGTAACAGATGTTACTCCTGGTGGTACAATCGATACTAATACACCAGGTAATTACGAAGGTGTCATTGAAGTAACGTATCCAGATGGTACAAAAGATACAGTAAAAGTTCCAGTAGAAGTAACAGACAATCGCTCTGACGCTGATAAATATGAGCCAACAGTAGAAGGTGAAAAAGTAGAAATCGGTGGTAAAGTAGATTTAACAGATAACGTTACTAACTTACCAACGTTACCACAAGGAACAACAGTAACAGATGTTACTCCTGGTGGTACAATCGATACTAATACACCAGGTAATTACGAAGGTGTCATTGAAGTAACGTATCCAGATGGTACAAAAGATACAGTAAAAGTTCCAGTAGAAGTAACAGACAATCGCTCTGACGCTGATAAATATGAGCCAACAGTAGAAGGTGAAAAAGTAGAAATCGGTGGTAAAGTGGATTTAACAGATAACGTTACTAACTTACCAACGTTACCACAAGGAACAACAATAACAGATGTTACTCCTGGTGGTACAATCGATACTAATACACCAGGTAATTACGAAGGTGTCATTGAAGTAACGTATCCAGATGGTACAAAAGATACAGTAAAAGTTCCAGTAGAAGTAACAGACAATCGCTCTGACGCTGATAAATATACACCTAAAGGTCAAAAAGTAACTACTGAATTAAATAAAGAACCAGAAGCATCTGATGGAATTAAAAATAAATCGGATCTACCAAAAGGAACTATGTATTTTTGGAAAGAAAAAGTAGATGTGGGTATACCTGGAAATAAAAAAGCTACTGTTGTAGTAATATATCCAGATGGATCTAAAGAAGAGGTAGAGGTTGTTATTTCTGTAGTAGATAAAAAAGCGCCGAATAAACCTCAAGTTGATCCTATTACAGATGGTGACAAAATTGTTACTGGTAAAACTGAACCAAATGCAGATGTAACAGTAACGTTACCTGATGGAAGTCAATACCATGGCACAGCTGATAAGAGTGGTTACTTTAAAGTTAACGTTCCTAAATTAGAGGCAGGGACAAAAGTAAAAGTAACTTCAACTGATGAATCTGGCAATACTAGTGAACCTACTGATGTAGTTGTTTCGTCAAATGAATTAAACGGTGGAAAAGGTAATGGAACAGACAGTAAGACTAACAACAATCAAGATAAAAAACAATTCTTGAAAACTTATCCTAAAACAGGAGAGGTTGATAGTAATATTTATACTATTGCTGGTGGTTTAATATTGTTAGGAACTTTAGGGTTATTAGGGTATGAAAAATGGAAAAAAGAGGATGAATAGAAGTTTAAATTATTAAATATTCTCTGAAAAGAGGAAGAAGTCTCTTCCTCTTTTTGTTTTATTGTTGTTTATTTAAATAATATTGTGGATTTTATTATTTTTTATTAAAATAATGTTGATATTAAAATGAGTAAATAATTACTAGATAATATTTATTTACTTATAGTAAAAGTTCATATTTAAGTAAAGGAGTTTTTTTTTGAATACGGATAAAGAAGTTTTATTAAAGTCATTACATGTATGCTTAGGGATACCTATATTAGTATTTAATGAAGATTACACTCTTGTAGAAGAATATAGATCTGATAGGACTATATCATTATTTTATGATTTCCCAACTTTTTTAAAAAAAGTTGGGAAAGACAAGCTTAAATTTGATTATATAACTGGTAATTATAATGAGTTGTTTTTATTGTACGCATACAATAAAAAACTGTTTTTGTTTGGTCCATTCAGATGTAATACCATAGAAAAAGATAAATTCTATTCTATGGTTCAATATAAAAGTATAAAGCATTCTGATAAAGAATCCTTATATAAATTATTAAATGAATTACCATTATTTTCATTAGGGGATATTAGAGATATTCTTATCCTTATAAATTATTTTTTTACGGGAAAGATTGAAGACTTATTTCATAAGCCGTTACATGATTATGAGAAAAAATTTTCAGAAGATATCCAAATAGAACGGATAGATATGTTATTATCTCAAAATTATGATCCAGAAATTTATTTATTTTTATATGAAAATAAAATTTTAGAATATGTTGTAAATGGTAATGTACAAGAATTAAGTAATATGATATTTAAACTAAGTAATGGTGTTGTTCCTGTGGTTAGTGGGGATAACGTACGTTCTGAAAAGAATTATTCAATAGTTGTATTTGAGAAGTTAGCACAAGCAGCTATAAATATGGGAATGGACTTAATAAATGCATATCAGAGTCGAGATAGTTTTATAAGGAAAAATGAACTATGTATAAATTTAAAAGAAGTATTAAAAGTTAGAGATACTGCTATAGTATTTTATACCTCTGAAATAGGAAAAGCTAAAGTAAGGAATCTTTCTCCTCAGATATCATCAATTGTTCAGTACATTGGTCTAAATATGTATACAAAGATTACAGTAAGACAGATTGCTCAATATTTTTCAATGAGTGAAGCTAGGTTACGCACAGCTTTTAAAAAAGAAATGAACATTAGTATACATAATTATATTTTAAGAAGAAAAATTTCAGAAGCTAAAGTAATGTTAAAATCTAATTATCCTATTAATGATATTTCACTATTATTAGGTTTTTCAGATACGTCTCACTTCACTAAAGTTTTTAAAAAGATAACAGGGACGACTCCTAAAAAATATCAGATGTCAGTTGATTCTAAATTTACATTAAATTTAGACTAAAAAATGTTTTAGTACGAAACATTTTTTAAATAATTATCTAACTTTTGGAAATGAAATTAATTGTTTAGGTGTTTTATTTTACACTTAAAAGTTCATATCATTAATAGTTATAGAAAGGATAGAGATAATATGAAATTTTATTGGGAAATCAATCCAGAAGATTTATTAAAAAATGGTAATTATGAAAAAAATAATTTATCAGAATGTGCATATAATTTAATGATTATGTATAACAAGTATGCAGAAAAAGGGAAGAAATTACAACAGTCTATTAATTCAAAAAATTTCAAAAAGAATATAGAACAATTATTAGAAATAGAAGCTATTCTTTCTGAAATACAATTTTATTTAGAGGAGATAAATTTAGAATCTGCAGATACAAATAATGTTATTTCACAGATAGAAACTGAGTATTTAGTAGATTATTATTATAAAATTGGAAATGCAGATAAAGAGGGAAATTTTTTTGCTTCATTACTAAGAAATAAGGTATGTAAACAAAAACAACTAAGATTCGGTATTTTTCCAGAAAGAGTTATTATTTAAATGTTTTTAAATAAAAAATATGGAGATAAATGGCAGATCGTTTGTTGCTTTTTTTAATTTCGAATTATCAATTAAGTACAACACTTTATCCTGTAAAAACTTCATACGATGTTTTTCATTTTAAGCACTTTTGTGGTCTAGTCTATGCATAAAGGATTGAATATAATTATCTGGAATTAAGATTATATCTTTCTCTTTTGGTAGGTACTCTCTTAATAATCTATTTGTATTTTCATTTAGTCAAAAACTGGGTAAAGGAGTCTACAAAGATAAACCTAAAAAATAATTTTGCACATATGCTTGATGACCTTCCTGGAGTAGCTGATAATGCTAAAAAAATATTGTTTGATATGAAATGTACTACTGTAATAGACGATTGTAATGTTCATTTACGAGATGTACTTAATTTATTAGAAGATGAAATGCACAGCTTTAGATTATCTTCTATTGAAGCTAATGATTTAGATAAACTATATGATACTTTTTATTACTATGGAAAAAAAGAACAATTAATAGAATTTCTGCTTGACCAGATGACTAATGCGATAAATTTTAAACAAGCTGATAAGGATTTTCTTATTTATTCATGGCTTGTAGAAAAACTTACTGAAGAACAAATATGCGAAATGCTCGCGAGAATTAATGAAAATACCCAATACCATTGGAATAACAACCTTAATTCATTTGTTGATGAGTTCGTTGCTTATTATAAAGAAACAAATGGAATTGATCTAAGAATAAATTATTTGGGAGCAATTTATACTAATTTAAAAATTCTCAGCGATGAATATACTCTCTCTATCTCAGATTACGAGCTTATTTTCAAATTTTTTGAGGATATAATAGAGAGTCATAGCGAAACAATATTTGATTTTCAGCGTAAATATAAAAAGGATATTGAAACAAATTTTGGTAATAGTTTGGAAAACTTTCCTAAACTGAATAAGTTATTGTTCGAATAGATTTTGAAAAGCTTACAATAAATAAAAGTATTAATTTTTGTTACATCAATTAATCTCTAATTCATGAATTTCTTTTTTGATTCTATATATAGTTTGTCTCGTAATATTGTAATCTTTCGCAATCTTTGAGATAGCAACCCCATTCTTAAGATCCTGAACGATGCTTTTATAAACAAGGCGACGTTGGGGATCTTTTGTGTCTGCACTGTATAACTTAGGACGACCTTTATAGACGCCGTTTGCTTTCGCAATCTTTATCCCTTGTGCTTGGCGTCTTTTAGATTCCGTACGTTCTTGCTCGGCAATCATGGCCAAAATCTGAATGATTAGGTCTTTGATAAATTTATCTAGGAGTGGATTTCCGATTGCTTCAGCCATGATTGGTAAACTGGTAATAATTAGCCGCACATTTTTCTTCTTTAGATAATTTACTGAATCGATAATCTCGTCATAATTACGTCCAAGTCGATCGATGGCCTCTACAATAAAAATATCTTGGGCTCTAACAAAATCTAGAGCTTCCTGAAAAATCGGTCGATGAGTAATAGTCGCTCCGGATTGTTTCTCGATAAAAATTTTTTCAGCACCAAACTTGTTCATTTCCTCAATTTGACGTTGTTCATTTTGATCGATTGATGAAACTCGAATATATGCAATTTTCCAAATTTTTACCTACTTTCTATAATTTTTAAAATACACCCTAATCATACATTCAAAAACCATATTTTTCAATGTTCTGTTGGTGTCTATTTAGGGGTCCTTAATTAGACAATCACAACTATTTGATTTTCTTGTTTTTTAAATGCGTGATCAGGGTGTATGATAAAACTCTTGGAAAGAGGCAGAATTTTGAAAGTTGCATATGCAAGAGTTTCATCCATTGGCAAAACTTGGAACGGCAAATTCAAGAGTTAAAAAAATTAGGAGCGAAAAAAATATTTGTAGAGAAAAAATCTGGCGCAAGTATTGAACAACGACTAATTTTTACAGAAGCTATCTATTTTGTGAGAGAATCCGATATTTTTATGGTAGAAGCCATTGACCGATTAGGCAGAAATTACGATGAAATTATTCAGACGGTTAATTTATTGAAAAATAAAAATGTTCGACTCATAATTACAAGCCTTCCTATTATGGCTGAAGTGGTTGGTAATCCATTATTTGATCGTTTTATTAAAGATTTGATAGTCCAGATTTTGGCAATGATTGCGGAACAAGAAAGAACAGAATCTAAGCGACGACTAGAACAAGGAATTAAAATTGCAAAAATGAACGGTGTTTATCAAGGACGTCCTGAATTATATAGTCCAACAGCAAAAGATCTCCAAAAAAGAGCTGTCTATAGAAATATTATAGAAGAGTTACAAAAAGGCACTGCTATTTCAAAGATTGCAAAAAAATATGGAATTAATCGACAAACAGTTTATAGAATAAAAAAAGACTATGAGTCAAATCAAGCAGATTCTTAATGAATCATAAAAGAAATAAGAGGGCTTATTTGGTGAAAAACAGAAAGGAGTAGTTATTCTGCAAATTATTAAAGATACAAAAAACACGTAGAAAAAGAAAATAAGCCAATGGTTATTTTTGATATGATGTCAGTAAAAGTGGAAAAATTATTATTAGAGTTGTCAGAAGAAGTATTTCGAGTGTGTCCTAAAACAAAGAAAGAATTTAGAAAAATGGTTTCAAGATATAGCTTTAGAAATGGAGAGAATAAGATGGTTGTTCTAAAAAAATATGATTACTGGGAAATATAAATTACTACGTGGAATAAGGCAAATATGGTTGCTTATGTTGATTGTGACCAATTGGCTAGAAGAGAGTTAGGAAAATATAATCATCTTATGTATAGTAATTGTAAAAAATATAAATTAATTAAGAGCGTTTGCGTAGAAATAAGCGCAGAAAAAAATAAAAAAAGGTGAAACCTTGATAAAATAGTAATAGGCAACAACTAACTCCTCAATATTAATATAATAGTGTCAATTAAAATGCATAAATTAATCCCTAAATTGTTAGTTATTACCTTCATAATAAATAGAATTGTGAAATTTATTGTCTAAGGTGAATAGTTGTGAGAAGAGAGTACGATTATCAGAAAATTGAAAAACAAGTGTTTACCAATGGCTGTGAACTAGAATCCAAAATACGTACTACGTGAACAATGTGTAGTATGTATTTTGGTGTTTTCTTAATAACTAATTTTGAATAATCATTCAATTCTTTTATCAATAATTGAACGTAAGACTTTTTCTCTTAAATCCAATGAATTAATCTTGTTATTTTGTTCATATTCATGTACTAACAAATCACAAATATAAAGTTGTGAAATTTTTCCAGCTAAAGAACCACCATTTAAAAATTCTTCGATTGCTGTTTGTAAAACTAAATCTGCAGATTTTCCTATCGGTGAATGAATATAATTCGTTATAGCAAGTATTTTTGCTCCATTATTTTTTGCAATTTTTAATGAGTCATAAGTATCTTTTGTTTTTCCAGATAAAGAAAAGATAATAACTAAATCTCTATCTGTTAACAAAGAAGCAACTTGAGCTTGATAATGAGGATCTAATACAGCTTTAGCTTGTATTCCTACCCTCAAAAACATACTTTCCAAATCAAGACTAGTATTTCCACTAGATCCTACACCAAAAATATATAGGCTGCTTGCTTGATTAATAAGTTGGATTGCTTTTGTTAATTTTTCTTCATTAATTAAACAAGAAGTAGACTGAAGTACTTCAATCAAACTTTTAGCAACTTCATCGTGGTATTTACCACTAGATGGTTGTTCTTTTTTTTTGCTAAAATCTTCTTTAGCAATTTCAATTTTTAGATCAGAAAAACCAGAAAATCCAAGTTTTTGACAAAAGCGAATGATTGTTGCATCGCCAACATTCGCTTTTGTTTTAATATCATTCATAGTACTGTAAATAATAGATTCTCCAGAGTTAAGAATAAAATCAGCAACTTTTCGTTCCGATTTTGTTAATAAGGGATAATGTTCATTAATTAAATAAATGTAATTCATAAAATCTCCTCTAGAATGTAATTTTTGTTTATTATACACTATAAAAATTAAAAAACTCCAAAATTCTCCATTTTTCTTGACAACAATGTAAGCGGATGCTAAACTTTTTTTGGAGTAAAAATCCTAAAAAATATAAAAGTGGAGGTTTGTGGAGTTTGAACAAAGCAAAATTCTTAGAAGTAATTTCAGGCGGTTTAATTGTTTCGTGTCAGGCGCTACCTGGTGAACCATTTTATACAGAGGAAGGAGGTTTAATGCCATATTTTGCATTAGCAGCTAAAAATGCTGGAGCTGTTGGTATACGTGCAAATTCTGTTCGAGATATTAAGGAAATCAAAGAGAAAGTTTCTTTACCGATTATTGGCATAATAAAAAGAGATTATCCTCCTGAAGAGCCATTTATTACAGCAACTATGAGAGAAGTAGATGAATTAGTTGCAATTGGTGTGGAGGTAATTGCTTTGGACTGTACTTTACGTAAACGTCATGACGGATTATCTATTAATACTTTTATAGAAAAAGTAAAGAAAAAGTATCCTCAACAATTATTAATGGCTGATATTTCTACTTTTGAGGAAGGAAAGAATGCTTATCAAGCTGGTGTGGATTTTGTTGGTACAACCTTAAGTGGCTATACAAAGGAGAGCAAAAAACAAAATGGCCCAGATATGAAATTAATTAAACAATTAGTACAAGAAAATATTTGTGTTATTGCTGAAGGTAAAATTCATACACCTGAACAAGCAAGACAAATTAAAAAGCTGGGTGTTGCAGGAATTGTCGTTGGTGGTGCAATTACACGACCACAAGAAATTGCTAAAAGATTTGTCGATGCATTGAATAAGGAGGAAAAAGATGTTTAAGAAGTTTTCACAATTAGGTCGCGCATTTATGTTACCGATTGCAATCTTACCAGTAGCAGGTTTACTTTTAGGCCTTGGTGGTGCTTTAACAAATGAAAGTGCAATGAATGCGTATCCAATTTTAGAACAGCCATGGATCCATACAGTATTAAGTATTATGAGTTATGCAGGAAATGCTGTCTTTACTAATTTAGCATTGATTTTTGCTATAGGTATTGCTGTAGGGTTAGCAAATGGGGATAAAGGAACAGCAGGTCTAGCCGGTGGAGTATCTTACTTAGTGTATACAGCAACGATCAGCGGCTTTCTTGCGTTATTTTCTGCTAAAGATGCAACTCTTGATACTGGTGTTGTTGGATCTATTGTAATTGGCGGAACTGTTGCATTTCTACACAATCGATATCGGAAAATTGAACTACCGCAATTTTTGGGCTTTTTTGGCGGATCGCGTTTTATTCCAATCATTTCTAGTTTAGCGGCAATTATTATCGGTTCTTTCTTTTATTTAATTTGGCCACCAATTCAAAATGGATTAGCAGTAGTTGGAGAACATATTGCACAAATGGGAAGTCTAGGTACTTTTTTGTATGGATTTTTACTTCGTTTGACTGGCGCAGTAGGATTACATCATACTATTTATCCACTTTTTTGGTATACGTCTTTAGGAGGTACAGAAAGTGTAGCTGGAGTTACTGTTTCTGGTGCACAAAATATTTTCTTTGCGCAACTAGCTGATCCAAACCATACAGGACTATTTACTTATGGTACTCGTTTCTTTGCAGGTAGATTCGCGACAATGATGTTTGGTTTACCAGCAGCTTGTTATGCTATGTATCGTGCTATACCTAAACAAAATCGTAAAAAGAATGGTGGACTTTATTTTAGTGGTGGCTTGACTTCATTTTTAACAGGGATTACTGAACCAGTTGAATATATGTTTTTATTTGTAGCCCCATGGTTATATATAATTCATGCATTCTTAGATGGTCTATCTTTTTATTTTGCTGATATTTTAAATATCCGAGTAGGAAATTCATTTTCTGGTGGATTAATTGATTTCTTATTATTTGGTGTACTCCAAGGAAACGATAAGACAAATTGGCTGAAATTAATTCCTTTCGGAATTGCTTGGGCAATTGTTTATTTCTGCGTATTTACTTTCTTCATTAAGAAATTTAAAGTAGCTATTCCTGGAATGGGAGAAGAGTTGCCAACGACTACTGAAAATAAATTAAATAAAAAAACATCATTAAATGATGAAGCTCAAATAATCATTAAAGCTCTTGGTAGTAAAACCAATATTGAATCCGTTGAAGCTTGTGCTACTCGTTTACGTTTAGCTGTTGTAGATGGCCGAATGGTTGACAAAGAAACTATTAAACAACTAGGTGCTACTGCTGTTTTTGAAGTGAATGGTGGTATTCAGGCAGTTTTTGGCGGTAAAGCTGATTTACTTAGTCAAGAAATTAATCAAATTTTAGAAATTGAGAATTAGGAGATATCTTATGTTTAATCTATTTAAAAATAAAAAACAAGAAGGAATTTCCATTACTGCTCCTTGTTCAGGGAGGATTATTCCTATTTCAGAAGTAAATGATCCAATATTTTCAAAAAAAGTACTTGGAGAAGGATTTGCAGTTGTTCCCGAAGGTAACAAAATATATGCTCCTTTGACTGGACGAATTGAAGCTGTTTTTCCAACAAAGCATGCAATTAGTATAAAAAGCGATGCAGATATTGAGTATTTAATTCATATTGGTATAGACACAGTTGAATTGGAGGGTAAACCTTTTTCAATTTTTGTTAATGCAGGAGAGAAAGTTACTACCGAAACATTATTAGCCGAAGTTGATTTTGATCAAATTAAACAAGCAGGAAAAGATCCATCTGTCATAGTTGTTTTTACTAAACCTGAACAAGTTAATGAAGTCATCTTAAATAGTTATACAACTATATATGGTGATTCGTGTGGTAAAATTATACTTTGACGTAGAGTTAAGTATGTTATCGGATTAAATTTAAATGAATAAAAGGTGATTATAGACTGTGAGTTATAGAATTTAAGTAAATTATATTAACAAAACACCCTACTATTATATAAATCAGTAGGGTGTTTTCTACTTATCCGAACTTTAGTATATTCAAAAATATTAACACAAGAAAATCTTTTTTTGATTTTCTTGTGTTAGAATATGCAATTTTAACTTTTACGATTTTGTGATAATTTTGAATAAATCAATTAGGAATAGAAGTAAAAAATATAAATTAAGAATTATACTATTACAATAAAAGTTTAAACTTACTGTATCAGTATGCACAATTGATTTTTACTGAAAAGTCATAGTTAAGTTACTGTGAATTTTGTTGAGTATATTACATAGAATAACAGATAAATTAGTTGTGGATTCTTTTATTTAAGTATTTGGAAAAGAGCGGACTGGATTAGAGGGTGTTTTTTCACACTAATCAAGACTTACATAACAAATGGATTTAATTATTTCAATCACCAATAAATCAAAACGAAACTTGGCTGCAATTTTGTTCAATATAAGTGAACGGTTAATTGTATAAAAATACCAAATATATTTCTATAAAAGGTATTCGGCCTAGCTTTTGGGTTTCAATACAAAGTGTGGAATCTTTTTTTTAATATCCAGCTACCTAGTAAACAGGACAAAGGTAAAATTAAAATTCCTGCACAACCAGTTAAAATACTTACTAATAGTTCCCCTACAAAAATTTTAGAATTAATTAATTCTAAAAATGAATAGTTTAAATCCTGTAAGTAAATTACTAATGCAAAATTAGATGCTATAAAAGCAAATAAGAGAGTGTATATAGTCGAATTTAATACCTCAATTACTACGTTAAAACTAGAATTAAATAGTTCTTTAAAAGTTAAATCTGGGTTCTTCGTATATATTTCGTAAGTAGAACTACAAATAGCCATACTTCCGTCAATAACGGCACCAGAAAAACTAATTAAAATAATTGAGACGTTTAGTTCAGAAAAAGGGATATCAACATTTAAATCAAAATTAGCTAATTCAATTAATTCTTCAGAAGAAAATCCTTGTGTCTTAAGAGCAGTGATTAATGGTAGTGACACAATAGTAAAAGTAACTAAAAAAAATATAACACAGATAAAAGCCAATTTTGTTTTAGCATTACGTCCATTTATCCAATAAAGAATTACTATCGTCATTAGTAAAAAAGATACAAAGGTTACCAAATATACAGAAATATGAAGCGATATAGCTATTAGATAGCCAATAAAAATGACTATATTCAAAAATAATCCTGAAATAAAGTAGAAAGAATTATTTTTAAATATGATAATTGAAATAAAGATAAAAATAATGACTAATAAACTAATTACATTCATCTGTTTTCCCCTTCTTTTTTTATTTTTTTAAATAAAAGAAAAAATAGAAATGAACTTGGGATAGTGAACAAGATGGCAAGTCCTCCACATAAAATTCTCATTATTTCCAATGAAAGATGCATTTTGAATGTCTCAACAAAATCCCATCCATTAGCTAAATAGAAAATAAAAAAAGGCGTTGCACTACTTAGATAGGCAAATAACAAAACATTAATCATCGAAGTAGTGGTATCTGAAGCGATATTCTTTCCTGATTCTATTAATTCTTTTGTATTTATCTCAGGAGTATGTCTTACAAGTTGATCTAAACTTGAAATTATAACAACAACATTGTCTAGTGCTGCTCCAATTCCTCCTAACATTAAGCTGGCAAGAAAAACAGTTCGATAAGGTCTAGTTAAAAATTGCATTTCTTCATAGCGCAGTCCTTGATCGTTTAATAATTTCATAGTAATTGTGGTAATAAAATAAGATAGAAAAACACTAAATATTGTTGCTAAAACCTTCCTTAAATCAATTTTTTTTAGTCCGTAGAGAGTACCAGTTGATATAATAATAGCAATTATTGTATAGATTGATATTAGCAATAGTAAGTTTATGGATCTGTTTCGCTGATTTATCCAAAGCAAGAAAAAAAGAAAGATTATATTGAATAAAATACCAACTAAAGAAAAAAATCCTTTTTTTCCAGCGATACCTAAGACTAATGAAACAAAACTAACTACTAAAATAAAAGTATAGCCATCTCTTTTTAGAGAAATAAATTCCCACTTTTTAGTGGAATTATCTAATAATATTTGATTATTTTTATTAAATACTGGATTGGTACTTTCATTTCCATTAAATTTTACTTTTACAACAACAGTTTTTTTTGTATTATTTACTAGTTTAACTGTTAGTAATTGTTCGCTGTCAATTATTTTTACTGATTTTACAATACCAACAGGTGTAGTATAAAAGTAACCGCTAAATCTTTGAATTAATAGACCACTAAAAATAATTACCAACAAGCTAAATAATGTAAATTTAAATTTTTTCATATAGTCCCTCATTTCTCTGTATGATTAATTAAAAAGTATATCTTTGGTTTTATCGAAATCAGTTTAAAGGATACCATAAATTTATAAAAAATATATGGTATGATTATCCATTTTTTGTTAAAAGTAATCAATAATATCTTAAAATTAATAAATTATGCTATATGCTAGACTAATTTATTATAGAAAGGTTATTGACAAATTAGACACAGCTTGATAGTATAAAGCGAACAAAACGTAATCATTACGATTTGTTCGCTTTATCTGTAATATTTCGCTATAAATAGTTTCAAATAGTATAGTTTGAATGCTCAAGTATTTCAGCAACTTTTATAACACAGGAGGTAATAAATATGGCTGTACCAGCGAGAAGAACATCGAAAACAAAAAAAAGATTGCGTCGAACACATGAAAAATTAAAATCACCTGAAATTTCGTTTGATGAGAATCTTGGTGATTATCGTAAAAGTCATCATGTATCTTTAAAAGGCTATTATGGTGGAAAAAAAGTGATGGATAAAAAATAGGAGGTAATAGTATTGAAGAAAATGAATATTATTTATCCACCACTTGTGGAACAGAGCTTTCAATTTTATCAAGATTATGAACAAGAAAGATATGATAAGTCTGAATTATACAGAATAATGGTTATGAAGAATATTATTAATGAAAATGGCACTCCAACAGAAGAGGCTCTTAAAAAAGGATTAGTTAAAGACTTTTATGAAGAATATGATTTATCTTTTGAAGAATTTTTAAAATTGTACCCGTTTTTTAATAATTATGACCCTGATTATTTCCAGAAAATAGATGGTTTTTGGGAAGTTCCCGTTTGTTTAAAAGAAGAATTAATATTATTACTGAATGATAAAGATTGTGCCTATGATGTACGGATTCAAATTCAACAATTTCTTGAAGAAAGGTGAGTAAAGACAAGATGTTCAGAAACAAATGGAAAAACAGTTCACTAATTAAAAATGTGTAAAAAGGGTCTGATGAAAAAAGGAGACATAATAGTTATTATCTTTTTAATAGCTATCTCTTTTTCTCCATATTTTATTTTTTTTCACAATAATCCATTTAACTCCAAAAGTTTTGACGACACTAAATATGCTGTGGTCAAGATAGATGGGAAAGAGATTGAGCGTATAAATTTAGATGATTCAAAAGAATTTATCAAAACATATTATCCATCAAAAGGGCAATATAATACTATAGAAGTTAAAAATGGGCACGTTCGTGTAAAAAAAGATAATAGTCCAGATCAAATTGCGGTGAAAACAGGATGGATATCAGAACCAGGGCAAACTAGTATCTGTATTCCTCACAGATTCATTTTAGAAATTGTTCAACAATATTCTAAGGATTATTATATTTACTAAAATCATTTTTTGGCATACATGCTAAAAAATGATTTTTTGTAAATATTTTATTGCATTAATATCAATATAGTTTAGTTTTATTTGGAAGAATGTAATAACAAATATGAGATGGGATTGTCCTTATTAAATAACATTTATAAATGTTATATTTTAAGTGAAAGTAATGATTTACAGTTAATTAAATGGAGGTTTTATGAATAACCTATTTATTTTTGTTTGCTTTTGTTTTATGTGGTTAATGATTTTTGGAGTAATTTTATACTATGTTGGTCTAGTTAATCACAGATATATACATCATACTTTAATTTTGGGTTTAGTAACTATTATTTCTGGTACTCTATGTTGGTTATTTGTAGGATACTCATTAAGTTTTTTTGGAAATATTCAATATAGTATCTTTTATAGCCCCTTAGCTTCTAGTGAAATTGTTTCTATACTGATACAATTACTTTTTTGCTTATATTCTGTAATTATGATAATTGGTTCAGTATTAGAAAGAGGTAATTGGAAATATATTGTGTTGTTTGTTCCTTTGTGGATTGTATTTGTTTATGCACCTATTTGCTTTTCGTTATGGGGACATGGAAATTGGCTAGGGAAAATGGGAGTACTGGATTATTCAGGCGGACTAGTAGTCCATACTACCGCTGGAATAGGAAGTCTTGTTTTAGCAATAACATCACCAATACGTTTAAAGAATTCATTGATATTTAAATCACAAGAAATGATAGCTTTTGTAGGAATGCTGTTTATTACCTTAGGATGGTTCGGATTTAATATGGCACCTTCTGGAAAAATCGGTGAAGAAGCCATTCAAGTTTGGTTAAATACACTTATTTCAATTTTAGGCGGTAGCATTAGCTGGACTTTTACCCAATGGATTTTAATAAAAAAAGTATCTATCTATTCTATAATGAATGGAATAATCGGCGGATTAGTAGGTAGTACTTGCTCGGTTGGATATGTATCTCCTGCATTTAGTTTATTAATTTCGGTAATTGTATGTACCCTTTGTCCAATTGTTATTCACATAATGCATCTAAGCATAGCAAATTTTGATGACGCTGCAGATTCTTTTGGGATGAATGCAGTGGGTGGAATTGCAGGATCGATTTTAACTGGTGTCATGGCAGAAAAAGGGGACTTTTTTCTTCAATTATTTGGGACTTTTTTAATCAGTATTTGGAGCCTTAGTTTAAGTCTTTTGATTCATTATTTATTGAAAAAAATAGTAAATGATTGTTATTCTCAATGTATTAAATAAAAAAATTAAAATTATTCCTAGTGTGTATGAATATCAAAATAATAGTCAATAATAACACTCAGGAAGAAATTTGAAGACTTTAAATTTTAGTGGAGGTAAATAATGGAAAATAAAGAAGTTATAATTATTGGAGCAGGCGCTGCTGGCGTAGGTATGGGGGTTGCTTTAAAAGATTTTGGCATAAATAATTTTGCTATTTTAGAGAGAAAGCAGGTAGGTAATAGTTTTATTAAATGGCCTGAGCAAACAAGATTTATCACTCCTTCTTTTACAAGTAATGGATTTGGGATGCCTGATTTAAATGCAATAGCAATTGATACATCTCCTTCATATACTTTAGGTGAGGAACGTTTATCTGGAAAAGATTATGCTAAATACCTACAATTAGTTTCAGAAGAATATAAGTTACCTATTAAGACAAATTGTAAAGTTCAATCTATTAAAAAAGAAAAAACTGGTTATTTGCTTGAAACAACAAAAGGATTTATTTATGCAGAATATGTAATTTTTGCGATGGGAGAGTTCTCTTTTCCAAATAAATCTAGTATTAAAGGTGCTTATAAGAATAGTTTACATTATGGCGAGATTAATTCTTGGATTGAAATTAAAGGGGATAAGCAGACGATTATCGGAGGAAATGAGAGTGCGATTGATGCAGCTATTGAATTAGCTAAATTAGGTAAACGAGTTACAATTTATACAGATACTTTGGGGTTAAATATAAGAGATGCTGACCCGAGCAAAAGGTTAGCACCACGCACAAGACAGAGATTTTTTGATTTACGTGTAAACCAAAAAAAATTAGATAGTATTAAAATATACACAACTACCAAAGTTAAAAAAATTGAAAAAAAGTCTACTAGTTATATATTGATTACAGAAAATGGGAAATCATTACCTGTAGAAAATATACCAATTCTTTGTACAGGTTTTAAAAATGGCACAAAATCTATTACTGCATCATTGTTTAAGTATAAGGAAAATGGAGAGGTTCTTTTAAATGATTTTGATGAATCGACAATAGCTAAAAATATTTTCTTAACCGGTCCAAATGTACGTAAAGGTAATACCATTTTTTGTTATATATATAAATTTCGCCAACGTTTTGCCGTAATCGCTAATGAAATTGCCCGACGAAAACATATTACTATTGACGAAAAAAAATTGTCATACTATAAAAATCAATCTTTTTATTTAGATGGTTGCTCTGGGTGTGAAGTAAGATGTAGTTGTTGACAAATAAGTAATTGTTACAACTTATTTTATAAATTAAAAGATTTTTAAATAATTTAAGTAATACTAATCAATGAAATTTGAATTTTGAAATAGTTATTTATTTTCATTTTAAATACGTCTTTTAATTAACATTAACCTATGATTGACTATAATAAAAAATAGGCTCTCTTTGTATAGAAAGTCTATTAAATTTTAATAATTTATTTAGTTGACAATAAGAATATACCTTCAGCAATTTTATTTTTAGTAATAGGAATTACTTCTGAATAACCTTTAGAGTTTGTTATAATAACCATTATTGTATCATAAAGGCCTGAATTTTTGATCATTGGGTTGTCCAATGTTCCAAGAACCTCCCCCTTTTTACTTTTTGATTAGCAACAAATTTTTTAGCGAATCATTTACTACTTAATGATACTGTATCAATACCAATATTAATCAGTAACATGTCCAGTTTCAAATAGAACTTGAACAATACCACATCTACTGGAGAATAAATAGTGTTTCTATTTGGCTTAATAGGAACTATTTTCTTATTGTTGATCCGTCTTGTGTTTGTATTGAAAAAGAAGAAATAATGAGGGATTTAAAATTAGCAAAAAAATTGGTAAAATGAACTAAGGTAACGATCGCACCCTCAATATAATAGTGTCATGAATTTAAACCTCGATTTTTTTGCGGTTGTTACCTTTTTATTTTAGGGTGGAAAATAAATGTTCTCTTTATTTCTTTTTGTTATTTCGCAAGTGATAAACTCCTGTTAAGATAGTGGCTATATAAAAAAGGCAGATACTTAAGAAGAGTATATTCATGATTTCCTCCTAGTTTAAATGAAAGTCATGAATGATTGTACCAAGATTTTTTAGAGAAGTTAAGATTGAATAGAAAAGTAAATACGATAAAATTTTTATAGACTGTTACGTTGAAATGTTCTTCAGAGACTATTTCTTCCAATACCGCCTACTAGATAGGTGGTTTTAATCATTATTTTCGGAGGTTGTGTTTTGGCCAAAAAGTAAAGATTTAATGGATGTAGGTTCATTTGTGAGCCCATCTAGATAGAACGTTTCAGGACTTTAGTGAGGCATGAAACGATTCGATGCAAGCATTATCTGAAGGTGTCCCTTTTCGGGACCTACTCATGGTAATGCCTTTTTTTATTTGGTTCTGGTAGTCAAAAGAAGTATAAACAGAGCCCTGATCACTATGCAATAGACAATCCGTTGTTTGAGGCAATTGATCAAATGTATCCAGAACAAAATCCGTATCTTGCTTATCACCGATGGTATAGGCGATAAATTCACCATTGTATAAATCCATAATTGAAGACAAATACAATTGCTTTTTACCAAAAGGCAGATAAGTAATATCTGTTACCAATTTCTTTAAAGGAGCGTCTGAAGAAAATTACTTATTTAGCTTGTTCTCGACAACCGTGTAAGGTTGTCCCACTTTACTGCGTTTCTTCATTTTCACGCGACAATTCTAATGATATTTCCGCATAATCTTTTGTACGGTGTTTTTATTTACTTTGTATTCCTGATTAATCAACGCAGTAATCTTTCGATAGCCATATCGAAACTTATGCTGGAAGCAAAGTCGACGAACAGCTTCTTCAAGAGGCGTTAACTTTCCCAAGTCTTTTCGATGAGTCCAACGATAATAAGTAGCTCGCGAAATGCCGAAAAGTTGACACAATGCAGTAATGGGTAATTTTCCTTTCATTCTTTTAACTAATTCTACAAATACTTCTGGCTCCACGTTCTTTCCAATTCTTTGAACTTTTTAAGCACCTCAATGTGCATTTTTAAATAGTTATTTTCATTTTTAAGCTGCTGTTCATTTGATAGATTTTCTGGACCTTTTCCATAAGCATATTTTTTTCAACGGGTTGAATCAGACGATGATGATTCTCGCCATTACGATACCCCAACGCCACCATGTGTCAATTTGTGTTTTGTTTTTAATTCCTAATTCTTCCATAATCGTTTTTACAGGAATATTCTCTTTTTTCATCTGTATAGCCATTTCTTTGATGTAAATAGGATAAGATACTCAATTTCTCATTGAAAAAGCACCTCCTAGTTAAATTCATTTTAACGTGAATTCAACAAGAGGTGCTTTTTTTGTCTCAGTTTATTGGGTCAGTTCCCTATTTGTTTGGTCACTTTTATTTTAGCAAAGGTGTTCTTATTTTTATACAAAAAATAATCCAGATGTCAATCAATCTTATTAATTGTTATCTGGATTTTTCAAGCTCTTGTTGTACTAAATTTTATTTAATTTACCGAGTTTTAATTGTTCAATATTTAAAAATTTCTGTATTGAAAGTGAGATAGCTCCACTAATTACAGGATTCCATTCGATAGGGCTGTTAATAACTAATACGTCTTTTGTAAATTGATTGTTTAAATTTCTTTGGATTATGTTTATTATATCTGGAATTTTTTTTGTTAATGGACTATTGAAAATTACTAATTCAGGTGCATATAACATGATAGCATTATTAACACCAATAGATAAATAGTAGGCATATTGTTCAATCATTTTAACAACTTTTGATTCTTTGTTATTATATAGAATAGAAACTACATCTGAATTTATTTTATTGAGATTTTTCTCTTTCGAAATTTCGTGATAAATCACTTGTGTAGAGCAATATTTTTCTAAGCAACCATGATTTCCACAAGTACATTTTCTTCCATTGGGAAACAAAATAGTATGTCCTAATTGTCCAGCATAACCTTTATTACCAACATCTAGTTTACCATTTTTCACAAGTCCGACACCAATGCCACTATGAAGACTAATGGATGCTAAGTTTTCTATATCTGATGAAAAAGTATATTCACCCAACGCTGATAAATTAGCTTCATTTTGTAAGAATACTGGGAAGTTGTATTCTTGGTTTAACATTTCAACTAGGTTTATTTCAGCAAGATCATTGTAGGAAGTACTGATAATTTTATTATTTAGAACTTGACCTTGAAGAGCTATTGTCATACCTACTATGCCATAATGGGTATGAGGACAATCTGAAGTAAGCTGATTGAATACTTTATGAATTAAATCTTGGACATTTTTTTTGTTAACATAGGTATCAATAAGTTGAACCCTATGGATTTCTTTTCCATCTAAAGAAGCTAATGCGCCATCTATATAGTTATAGCCTAGATCAATTGCAATTACTAAGGCTGAAGAACTACCGTTAAAGGTCAGCATGATAGGTTTTCTTCCTCGATTTGTAGCTTCTCCGATCCTTTTTTCAATGATGAATCCATCGTTTATTAGTTTGTTTGTAATTGAAGAAACAGATGCTTTATTTAAAGAGGTGATCTTACTTAATTCGGCTCTAGATATTTCTCTATGTTTTATAATTTGATTAAGTATTTGAGCTTCATTTTGTTCTCTAATAGTGTATTTGCTGGAAATCATTTTTCTCTCCTTAAATTAGAATAAATTAGTTGTAATTAAAGTTTAAGATTCCTATTTGCTAAAAGCAAATTAATTTATCAAAAAAAATATAGCGTTTACAGTTGACATTTTACTGAGCCTGTTTTATAGTCTATTTATTAATTAGTTTAACGTGCTAACGAATAAATTTCAAGTCATTGATGCTTATTATCTTATGTTTATTTTTTTAGTTAATTAGTTTATCGTGAAAACAAATTAATCTATAACCTTTTGTTGACACAGAGAGAGCAAAAGGCGTGCGTATGAAAGCGTTTGTATTGTTGCGATTACTAGTATTGTTATCATATACAAACTAATTAAGAAGAAATTGAAAGTGGGTTGGAAGATGTGATTGAAGTTACACCAAAATCTTTTTCGAGAACTTTTGATGATGAATTATTGATTGTAGAAGCTTGGGGTGAAAATGCCGTTAGAGTCAGATCGTTTGTAGATATGAACTTTGAAAATAGACTTAATTCTTTAATTGGTGAGCCTGATGCTTTAGGTACAGTCATAATAAATCAAGACGAAAATAAGACAGAATTAATAAACGGGAAAATTAGAGTTGTGTTAGACCATCGGGACCGATTGACTTTTTATAATGAAAAAAATGAAGTGCTATTAAAAGAGTTTATCAGATTGAGAGCTGTCAAACATGATGACGGAAGTGAAGATGCAGGTACAATTGAAATAACTAAAGATTTTAATTCAACGCTGAAGTTGAAGTCTAGAGAATACCACTCTAATTTACAAGGTGGTTTTCAGGTTACAACTAGATTTGAATCTGAATCAAGTGAGAAGATTTTTGGAATGGGACAATATCAACAATCTTATCTTGATTTGAAGAATACAGTTCTAGAATTAGCTCAAAGAAACTCACAAGTATCTATACCATTCTATGTATCGAGTTTAGGATATGGATTTTTATGGAATAATCCAGGTATAGGAGAGGTATCATTTGCTAAAAACATGACTCGATGGAAAATGGCTTCTACTAATTATATTGACTATGTAGTAATTGCAGGTGATACCCCAAAAGAGATACTTCGAAATTATAGTGATTTAACTGGTAAAGTTCCTAAAATGCCTGAAAACTTATTGGGATTATGGCAAAGTAAACTACGCTATCGATCTCCAAATGAAGTAATGGATGTTGTAAAAAAATACTATGCTTTGGGAATAAAACTTTCAACTATAGCTATTGACTATTTCCATTGGCCTAAACAAGGTGAATATCGATTTGATGAAGAATATTGGCCTCAACCTGAACAATTTTTAAGAACATTAAGAGATGAATATAATGTAGAGCCAATTATTTCCATATGGCCTACTGTACAAACTGATGCAATGAATTTTAATGAATATCTAGAAAATGGTTACTTAGTGAAAGTAAATCGTGGCGTTAGATTAACAATGCAAATTCAAGGAAATACAATTTTTGTTGATATGACTAATGAGAAAGCACGAGAATATGTTTGGAACCTCATTAAAAAGAATTATGTTAACAAAGGAGTTAAATATTTTTGGCTAGATGTAGCTGAGCCTGGGTATTCTGTATATGATTTCGATAATTATCGATATAAAAAAGGAACCGATTTACAAATTGGGAATTTGTATCCAATCGATTATTTATCAATGATTTCTGAAGGTTTAGGAAATAATCAATCAGTTGTTACACTTGTAAGAGGTGGATGGGCAGGGGCACAACGCTATGGAGCTTTGTTATGGTCAGGAGATATTGATTCTAGCTTTGAAGCTTTTCGTAATCAAGTAAATACTGGATTAAACGTTGGGTTGGCTGGGTTACCTTGGTGGACAACAGATATTGGAGGATTTCATGGAGGAGATCCTAAAGATCCTGAGTTTAGAGAATTACTAGTCCGCTGGTTCCAATATGCAACATTTTCGCCTATTTTACGAATGCATGGTGATCGCTTACCACACAGCAAACCATTATCTGATCATGGAGGAGGATCAATGGTTACCGGAGCTCCAAATGAAATTTGGTCTTATGGTAAAGAAGTCGAACAAATACTAACGAAATATATAAAAATACGAGAAGAATTGAAGCCTTATATTAGTAAGTTGATGAGACAGGCCCATGAGTTTGGTGATCCACTTATGAGAACATTATTTTATGAATATCCACATGATCAGAATGCTTGGAATATTGAAGATACCTATTTATTTGGAGATGCGATTCTTGTTGCGCCTATTGAAAATTATAAAGAGACTAGTCGAGAAGTTTATTTACCAAAAGGTGAAAGTTGGACAAACCTATGGACAAGAGAAAACTTTGATGGTGGAAAAACAGTGGTAGTCGAAGCAGACATTCAACAAATCCCGATTTTTATCAAAACAAGTGAAAAAGGTAAATTTTCAAAATTATTTGATGTAATTAAGGAGGAAAATTAATGGAAGCAAGTATTTTTCAATTAGTATTAATTGTGCTGTATGGATTTTTTATTAACTTTGAAAAAAACTCAACAATGTTTGGAACTTATCAACCGGTAACAGCGGGTTTTGTTACAGGATTAATCCTAGGTGATATATCAACAGGTTTATTTATCGGTGGTACTTTACAGTTACTATCTTTGGGAATAAGTAATTTTGGAGGAGCTTCAATACCTGACTATCAAACAGCAAGTATCGTAGCAACTTTTATTACAATTACTACTGGGCAAAAACCATCTGTAGGAATCTCTATTGGTATACCAGTAGCTTTATTGATGGTCCAACTAGATGTTATCAGAAATACCATAGGTATCTGGATGGTTCACAAAGCTGAAGCAGGTGTGAAAAAAGGTGATTATAGTATGATTACCAAAATGCAAATGTTTGGCGTGTTTTTAACAGCAGCAACAACAGGCATACCAGTAGCATTGGCAGTAATTTTCGGTCCATCATTAATTAATACAATTCTATCGTATACTCCAGAATGGCTAACCAATGGATTAACTGTTGCTGGAGGTTTACTACCAGCTGTCGGTATAGGGTTACTACTGCGATATTTACCTGCAAAAGAATATTTTAGTTATCTTGTTATTGGTTTTGTAATGGCTGTTTATATGAAAATACCTTTATTAGGAGTAGCGCTTGTAGGGGCAGCTATTGCATTAATAATTTATAAAAAAAATAGTCAAGATTTAGTAAAGAATACTGTGATTAATATAGCAGGGGGGATGGATGACGATGAATAATATCGAACAATTAAAATTACGCATTGATACAAAAACTAAACGAAGTGTTTTGTGGAGATGGTTTTTTACAAGCTCAGTTTCTTCTAATTATGAAAAGATGCAAGCGCTAGCATATTGTTATGCAGTATTACCATTTTTAAAAATAGCATATAAAAATAAACCAGAAGCATTACAAAAAGCGGTATTAAATCATTTACAATTTTTTAATACTAATCCTTGGGTGGCACCTTACATTTTAGGTATTAATGTAGCTATGGAAGAGAATGCTGACGAAAACACAGAAGAGGCTGTAACATCTATTAAGACAGGCCTTATGGGCCCGGTAGCTGGTTTGGGTGATAGTTTATTTGTAGTTATTCCTTGGACTATATTTGGTGCTATTGCAGCAAATATGGCCATTGATGGTAGTCCAGTTGGAATTTTGTTATGGATTGTTGTAAGTGTAGCGCTAAAATTAGTTAGTATTCCATTATTTAATGCAGGATATGCCTCAGGAACAAAATTAATTGCTACTATAGAAAAAAGTTTGAAATTATTAACTGAGTCAACTTCGATTTTAGGATTAATGGTCGTGGGGGCATTAATACCTTCAGTCGTTAAAGCTAATATTACTTTAAACTTTAAACAGGGTAATTTTTCAATGAAAGGTCAAGATATTTTGGATCAAATAATGCCTGGATTATTGCCTGCATTATTAGTTGGTTTAGTTTTCTGGGCATTAAAGAAGAACGTTAAACCTATTTACTTAATTCTTGGTGTTATGGTATTGTCAATTGTTTTAGCGGCTCTAGGTATTTTAAAATAAAATAATTTATGGGAGGCATTTTCGATGGAAATGAAAGGTATTAACAATATTAGAATTGATGATCGCTTGATCCATGGTCAAGTAGCTACAATGTGGAGTAATAAATTGGGAGTAACACGTTTAATGGTAGTGAACGACAACGTTGCTAAAAATGATTTACAAAAGCAGGTTTTAAGAATGGCAGTTCCTGCTGGAATTTCTTCGTCTATCATAACTGAAGAAACAGCTATTAGTAATATTAAAAATGGCAAATATGAAGGACAAAATGTTCTGATGATTGTCAAATCACCCGTAGATTTATTACCATTTATTGAAAATGATTTAGAGATAAAAAGAATCAATGTTGGTAATATGTCAAATCGTAATAATACTACTGTTTTAAGACCAAATATTAGTGTCACTGATGAAGAGCGATCTGCTTTTGAGAAACTATTAAGTCGAGATATTGAAATAACAACAATTATGACACCAGATGATAAAAAGACTTTTTTAAAAGATATATTGTAAAGGAGATCATTATGACCAACGAAGTAATTTTAATGAGCCATGGCCTTATGGCGAAAGAAATTTTGAATTCGGCTCAAATGATCTTAGGTGATCAAATAAATTATCCTGTTGTTTCTATGACGCCTGATGATGGTATTGAAGGGACCTTTAATAAATTAGATAAAATTATTGGTACTTTAAATGATGCAAAAAGAATTGTGATTTTAGCAGATCTGATGGGTGGGACTCCAGCAAATACTGCCATGATGCTAGCAAGTGAAGACTCAAGAATTCAGGTAATAACTGGAGTTAATTTGGGAATGGTTTTAGAATCATTCTTTGCTATAAAAGAGGAAAATCTTGTAGAACATTTATTGAAAATAGGTACCGAAAGTATTAAAATACCGAAGTTACAAATTGCTGAAGAAGAGGAAGAGTAAAATTAAAACTACCTCTGACTAATTAATTTTCAATAGTATATAAATTATAAAAATATTAATCGAATTGAAATAACAATTTTAAAGATGATAAGGAGACTTTTAACATGGTTTACTTCCCAAAAATCGAAAAAATTAAATATGAAGGAACGAACACAAAAAATATGTACGCGTTTCGACACTATAACCCAGAAGAAATAATTATGGGAAAGACTATGAAAGAACATTTACGATTTGCTGTAGCATACTGGCACACTATGACACAAGACGGTTCAGATCCTTTTGGAAAAGCAGTTAATAAGCGAAGTTGGTTGGGAGAATCTCCTATGGAGACTGCAAAAAAAAGAGTTATAGCTTTTTTTGAAATTTTAGAAAAGCTAGATGTTGAATATTTTTGTTTTCATGACATTGATATTGCTCCAGAAGGTAACTCTTTAAAAGAATTCTTTTCTAATATTGATGAAATTACAGATTTAATAAAAGAAAAGATGGATGAAACTGGTATTAAACTATTGTGGAATACTGCAAATATGTTTTCAAATCCTCGTTATGTCAACGGCGCAGCATCTACAAATAATGCAAACGTATACGCTATCGCAGCTGCTCAGGTAAAAAAAGGTTTAGATGTTTCAAAAAAATTAGGTGGAGAAAATTATGTTTTTTGGGGTGGACGTGAAGGATATGAAACATTACTAAATACTGATATGAAGTTTGAACAAGATAATATTGCGCGTCTATTCAAAATGGCTATATTTTACGGTGAAAAAATTGGACACAAGCCACAATTTTTGATTGAACCAAAACCCAAAGAGCCTTCAAAACATCAATACGATTTCGATGCTGCAACTACTATGGCATTTATTTTAAAATACGGGTTAGAAAAGGATTTTAAGCTAAATCTAGAGGCTAACCATGCAACTTTAGCTGGACATACATTTGAACATGAACTTAATGTAGCTCGAAACTATGGTGCCTTGGGTTCAATTGATGCTAATCAAGGTGATGTTCTGCTTGGCTGGGATACAGATGAATTTCCTACTAATGTTTATGATGTTACATTAGCTATGTATGAAATACTAGAAAATGGGGGTATTGAACCTGGGGGAATAAACTTTGATTCTAAAGTTAGACGTTCATCTTTTGAAATGGAAGATTTATTACTTGCTCACATTGCTGGAATGGATACATTTGCGAGAGGATTAAAGAGTGCGATGAAATTAAAAGAGGATCGTTTCTTTGAGGATCTAAAAGAACAGCGTTATTCATCGTTTAAAAAAGGTATTGGAGCAAAAATTATTTCTGGAAAAGAAAATTTAGAAAGTTTAACTAATTATGCCCTAAAAAATGATGAACCAATAATAGAATCAAGTCATATAGAATATGTAAAAAATATTTTAAATGATTATCTGTATTAAGAAAAATGAGCTGAAATATCTTTTGTAGGTATTTCAGCTTTTTTGAAAGGATTTAATAATTATGAGTTATGTTTTAGGTATAGATTTAGGTACAAGTTCATTAAAAGGATTATTGGTATCTGAAATAGGGGATGTCATTGCTACGTCTTCATCAGATTATCCATTGTTTTCTTCAAGACCAGGATATAGTGAACAAAATCCACACGATTGGATTAAAGCAATTGAAAATGTAATTAATGATTTATTGAGTGAATTTCCCGAAATGAAAAAAGAATTGAAAGGGATTAGTATATCTGGACAAATGCATAGTTTAGTATTATTAGACAAGGATAATGAAATAATTCGTCCTGCTATTTTATGGAATGATGTACGTACAACGAAACAATGTGAGGATATTATGAATTGTATGGGGAGAGAAGTACAGGAAATTACTAAAAATATTGCTTTAGAAGGCTTTACTTTGCCAAAAATTTTATGGGTTCAAGAAAATGAAGAAAAAAATTGGACTAAAACGAGGCATATAATGTTACCTAAGGATTATTTGGTACATTGGCTAACTGGTTGTTATTCTACGGATTATTCAGATGCAGCTGGTACGTTAATGCTAGATGTTAAAAAGCGCGTTTGGTCCAAGACAATTCTTGATAAGTTTAATATTCCTAAGGAGTATTTGCCAACATTATTTGAGTCTTCAGCTAAAGTTGGTAATATGAGAAGTTCGTTGATTAATAGATTTGGACTAGAAACAAAAGTGGAAATTTTTGCAGGTGGAGCTGATAATGCTTGTGCGGCTATTGGAGCTGGGATAGTTAATTCTGAAGTAGCAATGCTGTCAATTGGTACTAGTGGCGTCTTTTTGTCAATGGAAGACGATGCTGAGAACGAATATCAAGGTAATCTCCACTTATTTAATTCAGCTCTGCCTAATTCTTATTACTCCATGGGAGTAACGTTGGCAGCAGGTAATTCTTTAAAATGGTTTAGAGATACATTTGCTAAAGATGTAGAATTTTCTGATTTGTTAGCGAATATTGATGAAGTAATAGTAGGAAGTGAGGGCTTGATTTTTACTCCCTATATAAGAGGAGAAAGAACTCCGTATCAAGATAGTCAAATTCGGGGGAGTTTTATTGGTATCGATAGTCGACATAGTCTAAAACATTTTACACGATCAGTTATTGAAGGAATAACTTTTTCATTAAAAGAATCTAAAGTAATCATGGAACAAAGAAAAAATTTGAAAATAAAAAAAATTATTTCTGTAGGTGGAGGAACGAAAAATCAACAATGGCTTCAGATACAGGCTGATATTTTTGGCCTTCCTATCACTACATTGGAAACGGAACAGGGTCCTAGCTTGGGAGCTGCAATATTAGCAGTTATTGGTTGTGGTATGTGTGCAAACATTGATAGTTGTATTAAAATGTTTGTGAAATATAAAAAAGTATATCAACCAATTGAAAAAAATGTGTTGTTATATAATAAATTCTTTCAAGTATATAGTAAAGTTTATTCTACTACTAAAGAGATTTGTTATCAATTACAAGAGTAAACGTTAGTCAATTTAATATAATAGTGTTAGTCAAAAAGCATAAAGTAATATTTTAAATTTTTGTCTCCATGATAAATAGAATTGCATTATTTAAGGTAAATAGATAGTACAAAAGATTATGCTTTCTAGAAAATTAAAATAGTTAAGTAAGAAAAGGCGTTTTGTTTGAATATATTTCTTATAACTATTGTACAACGAATAGAATATAAAAATTATGATAGATAGTATGAATGTGTATTTGATGGATAATATATAGATAAAAAAGAGCGTAGCAGGCAATGAAATAGAAAGAAAGTACTATATTTAACTTACCGTAACTATTCTGTAACATTTAGAAAATAAGAATAGTTAGGGTAAGTTAAAAAACGTTTTATAATTTTTGTTTTCGAGATAAAAGCTAATGAAAAAGAAGATAATTAAAGTTTTAGTTATTTGTGTTGAAATTAGTATTGGTTTCACAGCATTAGGGACAATTTTGAAAAAGGTTACTCAATTAATAATACGTTAGCAAATCCGTAAAATTCATTAGATAGAAACTTAAATAATCTTTTATTAAAATGAGGATAGAACTTTTATCAGTAAAAGCATTGTATAATAAAAAAAGAGTTTAACTAACAATTAGTGGTTTTGCTCTAAGAAATAAATATTAGAATTACTAATGCCGATATAAATTCTTTAAGGATGGTTAGTTTTTTTCATAGCCTTAGAATAGTTGCAAAATTTCATATAGGACAATGAAAAATAATTGAATATAAGAAAACTAATGGCTAGGAAACTCCAAAATTCTTGAACGACAATGGGGGGTATTTTTTAAATTATCTATATCCTTTTAATGATAATATATCGCAAAAAGAAAGTGATTATTACTGTTAATCATGTTGTATTAAAAAAGCTTGCCTAATTTAGAAATAAATTTATTTCTAAATAATGTTACAGAAAATACTACTCCACCTAAACATCCGATTAAGCTTATTAAAAAAAATAGTTGAAGAGTACTTTCAAATTTGTAAACACTAGAAATGATTTTTAACATTAGTAAGCTTAAAATAGTCATTACTATAGTTGAATAAACTAATCTTGAATAATACTTTCTGTTATATTTTATTGGATTAATATCAAATTTTCTACTTAGAAATCTATAAGCTATGATGGTTGTAAACATCGTACATATAATTGTAGCAATCGATAATCCATACCCTTTAAATAGATATATACATGGAATTTGAATAATAAGTTTTAATAAAAGAGTTATTGAAGTGATTTGCATAGCTTTCTTATGAAAACTTAGTGCTTGTAAAATAGATAATACTATTGTAAAAATCCCTAATAGAGATGTGCTAATAATTGTTGCTGATAAATATCTACTTCCATCTAAATTAAATCCAAAGAATAATGTATTAAGAGGATTGCATAATATTATCATTCCTATCGAAGTAGGTAGTAAAAATGTAAAGGCTAATCGTAGTATTTGTGAGGTACCTTGTAATAACTCAGGTTTTGATTTTACAGTACTTATTAAAGGTAGAGCTGAAATAGTAATTGATCCAATAATACCTAGTAGTACTGGAGCTAATTTATTAGGATTTGCAGAGGCTAATGTATACAATGTTTGAAGTTCGCTTAAACTACTTTGAGGAAAAAACAAAGAATACAAAACCTTTAAAGAAAATTGATCAATTAATTGTAAAATAGAAATAGCCGATCCTACATATACAAACGGCAATGATTCCTTGATTATATCTATAGCAAGACCTTTCATGTGAGATATAGATTTTAAAGGTAAGAAGTAAAAATCTTTAAGTTGAAACAAATTTCTTTTTTTTCCGATAAAAAGTAGATAAAGAAATGCAACTATTCCCCCTATGGAGGATGCAAATGTACTTAATATAACTGCAGATAAAATACTACCATTAAATTGAACTCTAATTAGATAGGTTCCTACTAAAATACAAACTACTCGAACTAATTGTTCTAGTAGTTGGGAAACACCAAAAGGAAAACTATAATTTAGACCTTGAAAATACCCTCTTAGTGCGCTAAGTATAGGAATAATTAATAAAGAAAAACAAAGGCTACGGATTGCTGTGATACCCGCAGTATGATCAACTATTGGACTTATTTTACTTAATGTAGGAGCAAAAATAAACATTAATAAAGCAGAGAGAATCCCTATTATTTCCATAACTATCAAGCCACTTTTGAACAATTCTTTTATTTGGTTTTTATTTCCATTAATATTTAATTCAGCAATTTTTTTAGCAATGCCACTAGGAAATCCAGCTGTACCAAGTGATAAGAATAAAGCATAAGGTAAGTATGCAACATTATAAATAGCTTGAGCAGTTTGTTGATTGTGGATAGTTCCCATAAATTTTAGCCAAGGTATTAGATAAATGAATCCGAGAATTTTACAAACAATATTAAAGAATGATAACCAAAAACTCCCTATTAATAACTTTTCCCTCATATAGTAACCTCCAATCTATTATAAAAAGTATAAATAATTAGTTAGTAAATCTCTATGGTAAGATTCATTTTTTTATAAAAATTAAAACTTGTATTAATACTTACCTTGAAATAAAACGGAATAAAATCTAATTTAATCAAATTCGAAGGGCACCAACTTACAAAATTGTTAGATAGAAACCTTTGTCTCAATGTTTACAAAACTAGATCAATGGAGCTACAATTCTTGCGTGGAAGACGTTTTCTAATTTTTATTTTCGAGATGAATACTAATGAAAAAGAAGTTAGTTAAAAGTTTAGTTATTTGAGGCATGATTGGGATTGGTTTTACAGCATTAGAAACAAATATAGAAGTTGAAACTAGATCATATAGAAATATTGTAAAATGCTGTTTCTTTTATAGATAAAAATAGCATGCTTAAATACAAAGAGGTGAGAATAAAATAGATGAAATTTATATCTCCGATGATCTTTACGTTACTTCTCGTAATCTTTACTCTTGTTTTTGAATTAAATTTAGTATCTATAGCATACTTTGCCTTATTATTGTCTATCTTTGTACATGAGTTAGGTCATTTAGCTTTTGGATTATTTAATAAAGTTAGACCAGAGTCATTAATATTTGGGTTTATAAAACTTTCGTGGGAAAATCAGTTTAAGATTAGATTAAATACACAGTGGGGATTTTTGGTGGATTATTTAGATATAAGCCAACTACGTTTAATAATAAGAAAATTCTGAGGTTGTTAACCGGAGGACCAATATTTAGTCTTTTTTTTTACATTAACCTTTTTTGTAAAAATTGACTTTTTTCAATATTTTTCTTTATTTAATTTTTCAATATTCTTGATTACTGTAGTTCCTTTTAATTTTAACGGGTTTATGAATGATGGATACAATATATATAAATTAGTTACTAAGGATTATATTTTCGAAATGTATTATATTGTATCAAATAGCTTACTTAATAAATATAATCAGTCAACTTTCTTAAATAGCAATGAGGTATGCAAAATAATAAAAAAAAATAAAGAATTACCATTATATGTGCTAAATACATTCTTACTGTATGTTATATATGAGTATTTAATAGACAAAAATAATAGGAAATTAAAACTAATATACCCAATACTTAGTAAAGAAGACAAGATACTGAATAATAAAAGTTATTTACAGAATTTTTATTTAGCTAATTTGTATATGATAGAATATATCTTATCTGTAGACAATAAACAAACTTTTAAAAAAATTAATTTAAAAAATCTAGACTCAATTAGTAGATCTAGAATTAAATATCTAAATTTTAAATGATCAAAAAGTGCTGATGATGAAGTAAGCCAATCAATGACAAAATTTAACAATATCATTAAAAATTATTCAGATCAAACGTCAACTATGATTATAGCAGAAAAACAATGGGTTCAAAATTGAGATAAGAAACCAGCTAGACTGTCAACGTAAAATGATAGGCTAAAAAAAGTGATGTGTGCTTGATACAATTTTTATACAGTATTTCGTGATGTAATAAACAAATTTTCTATTAAAATATGTTAACTAAAAAGACAAACTTTTTGGGGGCACTACATATACCTTGTTGGTCTTTTTTATATTCCAATTGTTATTAGGTATGTAGCAGGACATTTAAGGTATATTTTGATTTGTGTTCTGGGTCAGCGCACCAAAAACAAAAATGAAACGTGTGTCAGAGGAAGTATGTGTGGTTTTCCAATAAAAACAGCTGATGGTCCAATTTTAAAGAATAATATAGCACAGGAGAATATGAATGAAAAAAGGAAAGTTACCATTAATGATATAGGGAGAAATATAGTGTATTTAAGGAATTTGAGTAACGGTAAATAGTTGATGAATATATACTTTTTTAGTAGAAAAAAAACACTGATAGGAGGTATAATATTGAAAAAGAGAATATGTATCACTACTGGAGTTGCAATGTTATTAGGATTATCACCGATATTAACAACAGGGGCTACAGTATACGCAAATGAAGAGAGTAACTACGTATAAGTAAATTCTACAACAAAAGAGCTAGAGCAACGGATGGAGGCGCTAGCCAATCAATACAAAGGAGTTTCTCTATTTGAAACCGAATTCAATAAAGAAAATATGACTCCTGTTCAATTAGAATTATATAACAAAGTTTTAGATCTACAATATGATATTGCTTTACAAAATGGAAGTGCAAAAGGGATGTCTAGAGAGCAATATAAACAATATCTATCAAACGCGATACAAGGTTTTATAATACAACCTAGAAATACTGGACATGGTTTGATTTCTGTTGACGTCTTAGAAACAGTTTTAGATACTGCGCTTAATGTTGTATTAATTATCGGAAGTTTTGGGTCAATGTCTGCAATGGTTAAAGAATTGGGTCAAGAAGGCGCAAAAAACTAATTACAAGATAAAGCAGTTGGATTAATTATTAGTGTGATTCTAAGTTCTGGAAAGCAAGCTGCAAAATTATTAGATTCTATTGACAAAATACCCAATAATGGCTACATTGAATTAACTTAATAGAGTTTACGAAAGGATTGAAAAAGATGTACCTTGTAATAGGGTCAATTCTAATAATCTTTATAGTCTCAGTTTTTATCTCTACTATAGGGGCTTTGAATGAAAAAATAAAAAATAAATTCTACTTATTTGTTAAATTTTCGTTTAATATTTCTATTGCTTGTATTTTTTTAGGTGGTATATCTTTTCTTTATGCTTACTTTGTTTTTGATGCGTTTAAAAATTTTAAAATTATCTTGATATCCATATTTTTATTTGTAATCTCTTACAAAGGTTATATGGATAAAAAATATTTTCCATGAAGATGTATGATACTAGACTTAATTAGTAAGAAGGAGACATATTGATGGTTCAACTAATTTCTATTATTTTTGCGTTTTTGATTATACACACTTTATTTAAAACAAGAGAAACAAGTAATTCTTCAAGAAAATTAAGAATGTTAGTGTACACTTTTTTGGGGATAATTTTTCTATTAGGCTTAGTAAGTGTCGTATTAGGAACCTATGGGCTGTTGAATTCTTATAACATTAGTGGAAATTGGCGTATAAATATGTCCTCTATTTTAGTTGTGTTGGCTGGAATTTTACTAGTTGTACTTTCTTATGTTGGTATTTCAAAATTTAAAATGAATTGTTAGGTGAATTAAATGAAGAAAGTTATCTCTACCATTTTACTAGTAATCCTTTTTGTGGGATCAGGTTATGTGGTAAACGCTGCTCCTGAAATGAAGAGTTTGACTAATTTCGAAACGAATGATCAACATTATGATTTACAAGGGATAGAACATTCCTTTTGCTAAAGTGTTAAACTTTAAAACAAGTAGAAAAGATATTACAGCAAAAACGATATTAAAATTTGTATATCTAAAAAAGACAGACAATGAATTGAATAATGCTTCTGCATCTATTAAAGATTGTATTCGCTATGCCACTTCTATTGGGGTAAATATGGAATAGCTTGATGCAATGAAGAATGAACTTGATTTCAACCAAGTGAAGAGTGAGATTGATAAGGATCATCCAGTATTACTATGTTATAAACCAAACAAAACCGATTTAATGGAACCTTATTTATTAGCTGTAGCGCATGGATACGTATACGTTGCTCCAGATGGTCAAAATACTAAAGAACCATTTATGAGTACAAGTATCTGGATGTCGAACTATATATATCCTTCTATCCTGACTACGTTGGCGAATAAAAATAAGTAACAGTTACATATTTTTCAGTGAATAATGCGCCACAAAAAGATTATACATTTATTGGTATGATTATTTTTAAGTAAGAAAGGTTGTAAGGAAATTGAAAAAATACATTTTGTGTTTGAACACATTTGATTGAAGAACATCAACGCGACTATCTCTATGGTAATTAGGGGCACGTACTAAGTGCCTTTTTGAATGTAGAGTCATTTATTATGCTTAAGAAAAAAACTTACACAAAACTCTATACAGATCCGATTTCACTGTAACTGCTTTTAAAGAAAAGACGATATAAAGATAGTATAAAGAAATAAACTTAAGTTTCACACTATCTTTAGGTCTTTTTTTTTATGCTTACAGAGTAAAGAAAATTAGTTAGTTTATTTAACTGGTTGTTTTGAAAAGGAGTGAAGTGAAATGACGATTATTTTAGGAATTATTGGACTCTTATTAATGATCTATCTTTTCTGGTTTTTATTTAAGGGGGAAGAATTATGAATAGCTTGATTTATCAAGGATTATTTTTCCTATTCATATTATTGTTATTGGCAGTGCCGTTAGGCTGGTACATTAAAGAAATCATGCAGGGGGAAATCCCTAAAGGAGTATCCTTCTTACAGCCAGTAGAACGTTTATTTTATAAAGCGATTGGACCTATCAGCAAAAAAGAAATGTCAGCGAAACGCTATGCACTGAATGTGCTGCTGTTAAGTTTCTTCTCAATCGTACTTTTGATTGCTATTTTAATGACACAGCACTTTTTACCGGGAGGTTCCTCAGTAAAAAATCTAACGCTGCCGTTAGCGATAAATACGGCCGTCAGTTATGTTACGAATACCAACTGGCAAGCATATGTAGGTGAAACGACTTTATCAAATACATCGCAAATGTTTGGTTTGACAGCTCAAAATTTTGTTTCAGCAGGTGTGGGACTTTCTGTTTTGGTAGCATTGCTTCGAGGACTTTCACAAGTCAAAAAGAAAGCTTTAGGAAATTTTTGGCAAGATTTAACTCGTAGTTTAGTTTACATTCTGTTACCGATATCAATCATTCTTGCTGTTTTATTAATTTCACAAGGAACCGTTCAGTCTTTCCAATCCGGAGTCGCTTATCAAGGTTTGGAAGGGAAAAGTCTTTGGTTGCATTTAGGTCCGGTAGCTAGTCAGGTGGCAATCAAACAACTTGGTACAAATGGCGGTGGTTTCTTTGGTGCTAACTCAGCATACCCATTCGAAAACCCAACACTATTCTCAAACTTTTTAGAGAATATTGCGATCTTGTTGCTCCCAGCGGCATTGATCTTTGCTTTTGGCTTTTGGGTCAAGGATTGGAGACAAGGACGAACGATAATGATAGTATCCTTGTTTTTCTTACTATTAGCTTTCGTCGGCGTTGCTTTTAGCGAGTATTACGGGCCTGAATTTACGCATGTTCTTGGATCGACCAATTTGGAAGGAAAAGAAATTCGCTTCGGCATTGGCTGGTCTAGCTTATGGTCCGTCGGTACGACCGCCGCTTCGAATGGTTCGGTGAACGCGGTGTTGGATAGTTTTACACCGCTTGGTGGCGCCATTCCAATGTTCTTAATGCAGCTTGGCGAGATAATTTTTGGTGGTGTTGGGAGCGGACTGTATGGAATGTTGGCATTTCTATTGCTAGCAGTTTTTATAGCAGGTCTTTTAGTTGGGCGGACACCTGAATATTTAGGTAAAAAAATCGAAGCTTTTGATATCAAAATGGCTAGCCTAGTTATCTTAACACCATTGATGTTGACGCTTTTCGGGGCAATGGCTCTAGTCCTACATCCAGAGGTAATGTCTTGGTTAACGAACCAGGGTCCCCATGCTTTCACTGAATTGCTTTATGGGGCAACTTCATTAGCCAACAACAACGGAAGTGCTTTTGGTGGGTTGCTAGCTAATACGACATTCTTAAACCTTTTAGCTAGTTTAATGATGGCTGTTTCAAGATACTTGCCGATCATCGCCATCTTACTTTTAGCGGAAAATATGGGAAGTAAAAAGAAAGCAGCTTTAAGTTCAGGAACATTATCCACGGTTAGTCCAACATTTGTTTCTATGTTGATTATTGTTATTTTGGTAATTGGAGCTTTAAGTTTCTTACCATCATTGGCACTAGGTCCGATTGCGGAATTCTTTACGATGAAATAGATGGAGTGAGTAAAAATGAAAAAAATCTATCAATGGGCAGTGGGACAATCCTTTAAAAAATTGGATCCACGCCAACAAGTTAAAAATCCCGTGATGTTTGTCGTTTATTTAGGTGCGCTCATCACTACAATATTATGCTTCTACCCAATGGGTATACCGTTATGGTTTAACATTTCAATAACCATTTTTCTTTGGTTGACTTTGCTTTTTGCGAATTTTGCTGAAGCTGTTGCAGAAGGACGAGGAAAAGCACAGGCCGATAGTTTGAAACAAGCAAAAAAGGAAGTCATGACTTATAAAATTAACAGTTTAGAAGATATCAAAGAAGAGAATTTCATTGAATTACAGTCTTCTGATTTAAAGCGAAACGATTTGGTCTATGTACGTGCAGGAGAGCAAATCCCAGCTGATGGTGATGTAATCGAGGGGGCTGCATCAGTAGATGAAAGTGCCATTACTGGCGAATCAGCGCCAGTAATTCGTGAATCTGGTGGGGATCGCAGTGCGGTTACTGGCGGAACAACCGTCGTTTCCGATTATTTAGTGATTCGTGTTACCTCGGAAAACGGTCAATCCTTCTTAGATAAAATGATTGCCATGGTAGAGGGAACTCAACGAAAAAAGACTCCGAATGAGATTGGTTTGCAGATTTTCTTGATTACTTTGACCATTATTTTCTTAACTGTATCAATTACTTTAGTCCCATTTACTGATTTCAGCAGTCAGTTATCTGGTAAAGGAGAAGCTTTATCACTGGTTATTGTGATTGCTTTACTAATCTGTCTGGCGCCAACGACGATTGGGGCCTTAATCTCTTCGATCGGGATTGCAGGTATGAGCCGCTTGACGAAGGAAAACGTCATTGCCATGAGTGGTCGTGCGATCGAAGCAGCTGGTGACGTGGATGTTCTTTTACTCGACAAAACAGGAACCATAACATTGGGAAATCGACGAGCAAGCGATTTTTTGCCAGTCCATGGTGTTAGTGAAGAACAGTTAGCGGATGCGGCGCAATTATCTTCTTTAGCTGATGAGACAGCAGAAGGTCGAAGTATCGTGATTTTAGCAAAAGAACGTTTCAACTTGCGGGAAAGAGAATTCCAGCAATCAGAGGTTAAATTTATCGATTTCAGTGCCAAAACACGCATGAGCGGAATTGATTATCGCGGTGACGTGATTCGCAAAGGTGCCGCAGACACCATGAAAAAATATGTACAATCTAAAGGAGAGGACTATCCATCTGAATGTGACAAGATTGTTGATAAAATCGCTCGAGCAGGTGGAACACCTCTAGTAGTTATAAAAAATAATCGTGTGATGGGTGTCGTCTATTTGAAAGACATCGTTAAGAATGGTGTAAAGGAAAAATTTGCTGATATGCGTAAGATGGGTATCAAGACCATCATGATCACTGGGGATAACCCCTTAACAGCGGCAGCGATAGCAGCGGAAGCTGGAGTAGATGATTTCTTGGCAGAAGCTACCCCAGAAAATAAAATGAATCTGATTCGCGAGTATCAAGAAAAGGGTCACTTAGTTGCAATGACTGGTGATGGGACAAACGATGCACCAGCATTAGCGCAAGCCGACGTTGCGATGGCGATGAATACAGGAACACAAGCCGCGAAGGAAGCGGGGAACATGATTGATTTGGATTCCAGTCCAACAAAATTGCTGCAAGTCGTACAGATTGGGAAACAATTGTTGATGACTCGCGGCGCGTTAACTACGTTTAGTATCGCAAATGATATCGCTAAGTATTTTGCGGTGATTCCAGTACTATTTTACAGTATTTATCCGCAACTGGATCGATTGAATATTATGGGATTAGGTAGTCCACTGACTGCGATTCTATCCGCTGTCATTTATAATGCAGTCGTTATCGTGGCCTTGATTCCACTAGCATTAAAAGGTGTGAGGTATCAAGAAAAACCGGCCAGTCAAATTTTGAGTCATAATCTGCTGATTTATGGACTTGGGGGAATTATTGCACCATTTATTTTTATCAAGATTATAGATCTGATTCTCTCGCTGATCATTTTATAAAGGAGTAGAAACAATGAAAAAAAGTATTCTAGGCAGTTTGCGTTTTTTGATTTTTAGCCTGATCGTTTTTGGTGGGCTATATACCGTTGCAGTTACTGGCATTGGTCAATTGTTCTTTTCAGATCAGGCTAACGGCAGTAAGGTTTCAGTGAATAATCAAGTTGTTGGTTCAAAGTTGATTGGGCAAACTTTTGAACAGGCAAAATATTTTTCAGGACGTAGTGAGGAAGTTAGTCAGCTATCACCTGTTTCGGCGGAGCAAAAGCAATTAGTTGAGAAGCGCACCGTTGCAGAATTGGAAAAAAATCCAGCAGAGAAAAAAGTTCCGAATGATCTCGTGACAGCATCTGCTAGTGGTGTGGATCCGGATATTAGTTTGGCAGCAGCTCATTTTCAAGTTGCCCGAATTTCTAAAGAACGTGGCTTGTCTCAACAATCAATTCGTAAACTCATCGATAAACATAGCCAAAAAGATTGGTTTTCAGACCGATTTTATGTCAATGTTTTGCAGTTAAACCTAGCATTAGATAAACTAGGAATATAATATAGAACAATTCTCTAACCAAAAATGGTTAGGGAATTGTTGTGCATACAAAGAGAGGAGAACTGTTGATGCAGACAACAGAAGAAATGCAATCTGGCGATGGACGCCGAGGTCGATTGCGGATATTTTTTGGATTTGCGGCTGGTGTTGGGAAAACCTACGGTATGTTGACAGAGGCTCATGAATTATTGATGATGGGAAAACATGTTGTTGTCGGCTATATCGAACCTCATGATCGTCCAGATACCAATCGATTATTAGAAGGATTACCGCAAATTCCTCCTAAGAATATTTTTTATAAACAAATGGTTTTAACAGAGCCGGATATTGATCAAATCATTCAACAGAAGCCCGAAATCGTGTTGATTGATGAACTGGCTCATTCCAATGCGGAAGGTTCTCGAAATCGTAAACGATACCAGGATATTGATGAACTGTTGAATGCAGGAATCGATGTTTTTACTACGGTCAATGTTCAACATATCGAAAGTTTGAATGATATCGTTGAAGAAGTTACCGGAATTGAGGTCAAGGAAACGGTGCCGGACACTTTTCTACGGCAAGCGACAATAAGAGTGATTGATGTGGAGCCCGATGAGCTGATCGAACGACTTGAACAAGGAAAAATATATGCGAATGAAAACGCGAAACGTGCCTTGAAAAATTTTTTTATTCCACAAAAATTGGACCAATTACGTGGATTAGCAATTCAGCGAGCGTCGGATCATATTAATCGAATTAGTGGAAAGACAATTGGGATACAAAGTAAATTATTGACGGTGGTGAACGATGCCTTTCCAAAAATGACCGAAAAATGTATTCGCTGGACAGCACGTTTAGCGCAAGGCCTAGTTGCCGATTGGACAGTGATTCAAGTTCGTACGCAAGAAAATACACCAACGAACATTCCTTTAGCCGATAAATTAGGTGCGGAGGTTATTAGTATTGAAGAGGATGATAGTTTTGAGACGATTGTCGAGTTCGCAAAAATGACGGGTGTTACTGATATTATTATGGGGAAAAATCTAAGGCAGCCGTGGTATGAAAAAATCTTTATTGAAGCGTTTGATGATCGCTTGTTAAAACGATTGAAAGATACGGAACTTCATTTAATTCCTTTCAATGAAGAAAAGCGGTCTTTATTTTTTAAGACTCGTAAAGTCATTGAGGGTGGCGGAAAAGATTTAGTGATTGCAATTGGTGGTGTTTTTCTAGCGACGGTCGTGACGGAATTGATGCAATATATCCACGTTGGCGATCAAAATCTGATGCTTATTTATATTTCATTCGTATTATTAGTCGCTCGAACGACATCCGGTTATTTTTGGAGCTCATTATCCTCTATTTTAAGTGTTTTGTCTTTTAACTGGTTTTTTGTCGAACCATTATATTCTCTGACAGTATATAAACAGGGATATCCTTTTACTTTATTGCTCATGCTAGTTGTTGCCCTGATGAGCAGTAATTTAATGATTCGATTAAAGAAACAAGCAGATACTTCTATGAAAAAAGAGCACCAAATGGAAATTTTGTACGAATTGAACAAACGATATGTTTTAGTGGAAAGTCGAAAACAAATTCTTGATATTTCTGCCACTTATTTATCAAGATTATTGGAACGAGAAGTGATTATTTTTGATCGTCAAGTGAAGACAGAGAGTGTTCATTGTATCAACGAAAAAAAATCAATATTAAATAATGAAGACGAAGCAGCTGTAGCCTTTTGGGCAGCAAAGAACCAAAAAGAAGCTGGGAATGGTACAGACACACTAAATGGAGCTAAAGGATTCTATTTGCCGATTGCTGCAGGCAGGAAGACGTTGGCGGTATTAGGCATTGAACGAAATGCAGATCTTGATTTGGAAAATGATCAGCTCAATTACTTAAAATTGGTGCTGACTCAAATTGCGGTCATCTTGGAACAAACAGAATTGAAAGATGAGAAAGAGCAAGTTGAGTTAGAAAATGAACGGGAAAAAGTCCGCAGCAATTTATTACGAGCCGTATCTCATGATCTGAGAACACCATTAACTGTTATCTCAGGGATTGCTGAAACATTAGGCATTGGAAATGATTTAAAAGAAGAGACACAGCGAAAATTATTAAAGGATATTCAAGAAGAGTCACAATGGCTGATTCGGATGGTTGAAAATCTTTTATCCATCACGCGAATCAACATGGATACTATGAAGGTTAATAAAACTGCTGAACCAGTAGAAGAGGTCATCGAGGCTGTTTATAAGCATTTGAGGAAGGTCTATCCAGACGGCCAAGTGGATATTCACCTGCCAGAAGAGGTCATTTTTATTCAAGCGGACCCCATTTTGATTGAACAAGCGTTGTTTAATCTGATAGAAAATGCGTTTCGTCATGGAGAAAATGATCTACCAGTCAAACTAAACGTCTATCAGGAAAAAGAACAAACAGTTTTTGAAATTGAAAATCACGGCGAAATTCCATTAAAACAATTTCAAAAGATCCAATCAAACTTGTCCGGCACAAATGAAGTACCGGTTGACTCAAAAAATGGTTTAGGAATCGGATTGAGTATTGTAAAAACAATCGTCCATGCGCACAATGGTAAAATGGAAATGACGATAGGTAGGGGCAAAACATTGGTTCGAATTTATTTGAAGTGAGGGGAAGAATTATGAAGCAATCCATTTTATTGATTGAAGATGATCCAAATATTACGGATTTTATGGAAGTTGTTTTGGGACAGGAACGCTATCAGTTAACGATTGCTAGTACTGGAATGGAGGCATTGACTGCTTTTCAAACAACATCGTTTGATTTAGTTTTGTTAGACTTAGGATTACCAGACATTGATGGGATTGATTTGTTAAAAATCCTTCGCAAGCGAATGCATTTGCCCATCATCATTATTTCTGCTAGAAATAATGAAGAGGAGAAAGTTAAAGCGTTGGATTTAGGTGCGGATGATTATGTAACTAAACCATTTGGAACGAATGAATTACTTGCGAGGATTCGTACAGCTTTGCGCCATCAAAACGTTCAAACGGAATCACTAACTGTCGTGGAAAACAAAGACTTGAAAATTGATTTCGAAAAACAGTTAGTTTATAAAAAGGGACAAGAAATCCATCTTACAAAAAACGAATATCGAATTTTAGCGCTGATGTTTCGTCAGTTGGGAAAGGTAGTTGCGTATCAAACCTTGATGACAAAAGTATGGGGCCCCTACAGCAATGACTCGCAGACATTGCGGGTGAATATGTCTAATATTCGTAAAAAGATCGAAAGTAATACATTGAAACCAGAATATTTGATAACTGAGATTGGAGTGGGCTATCGTTTGCGGGATCATCGTTTGGAGTAATAAAAGATACAACAAACCGGAGTACTCTTAAAACGTATCAAGGATAAAGCAATCCTGTATTAATATGTTTTTTATGTTCTCGAAATCGATCATCCCTAGTTCATTAAAATGATTAAATTTTTCAAGAAACAAAATATAGGGATTTTTACAAAAGATTGAATCTATATTAAATGCGCTTAAGAGAATTACAGTTCTGTAGTGCTCCCCCAAAGTTAGACCTAGAAATCTAACTTTTGAGTTTTTTTGTATGGCAAAATAAAATTTTGAATTTAAACTTAAATTTGTTCTCAAATAAACAAATGGATTAATGTCTATAAAGACTTGGTGAAAAAGGACTACTTCGTAGTCAAAAAAGTAAGAATTATTCTGTTCAATTTAAGCTAGATGCGATAAAGTTGTCCTATTAAGAAGTTGCTAATCTTTTAAAAACGAACAATCCATCATTGATTGCGAATTGGCTTAGAACGTATCGGAAGTCTAGCGTAAGGGACTCTCTAAATAGAAAGGGTGTCCACCTACCATGTCTAAGAAGAAACGAAATGAACCCAAAACATTATAAGTGAACTATCTCAAGTAGAAAAATTAGAAAAAGAAAATAGAATGTTAAAAAGTGAGAATGCCTATTTAAAAGAGTTGAGCAGACTGCGTTTAGAGGACGAATAAAAAATGGACGAATCAAACGAATTATTCATAGTTTCCAAGGACAATTTCGATTAAAAGTTATTCTGGAAACCTTAAGGTTTCCAAATATCACTTACATGTACTGACAAAAACGTCTCGACAGAACAGCTCTAACACAAATAATCGAAGAAGAAATTCAAGTGATTCGTAAAAAAAACATAGGCATTGTACAAGAATTTGGATAAATCTACCTTCCAACAAATTCTTAACACTAACTTAGTCACGAGTTAGTGAAAAGAGTATCAATCTTAACAAAGTTATTCTTGAAAAGAACGGGTATCTTAGTTGGTACCTGTTCTTTTTATATGATAGATATTGAAATTTAAGGATAAAATCTTTAAAATATGGATATCTTTTAAAGATTTTATAATTGACCTTCTTATGAGAGATATCTTGTTCAAAAGAAGGGAGCTCCTATCTTTTTCCAAGTTTTAAGTAGGAGTTTTTATATGTAATACTTTGCTTAGTTTAAAGCTATCGTATTATATGAAGAAAATACTTATTAAGGTATCATCAATTATGAATGTAAAAAAGAAAACTATTTTTATAAATAATTTATATAAAAAGTATTGCATTAAAAAATAGGTTGTTTTAAAATAAAGTTGTCATCATAGTATGACTCTTTTCGATAGAATCTCCTATTGGAAACGATATGGATTCTTTATTGAAAAAGAATGTTGGAGTAATGATTCCCTAACAGTATTTTACAATTACTTTTTTATTTGCCGCCTTTCCCCAATAAGGCGGTATCTTTTTGCATAAAAATATTGAATTAAAATGGTATTGTCTACGTACGCACTTTTGGACATTTTCACATAGATCTCCTTTTTACCGAGAAGGTGGCCATTTTTTTGTTGAAAATTGAAAATGAGTAAAGTAATATTATTATATATTAAGCTATAACTATAACCAGTAAGAACTATTTTACCTTAATAAGCTAGCTCTTGCTTGGACCATTAGCTCAGCTGGTTAGAGCAAACGGCTCATAACCGTTCGGCCACAGGTTCGAGTCCTGTATGGTCCATAAAATATTTAGTGAGTAACAAGGAGTATTTCTCATTTGAGAGATAAGCCTTGTTTTAGTTGTAGTAATCCACCTTTATATATTCGAAGTTGGATATCATTTGAAAACCAAATTAGTGATACTCAGACTTTTTTAGTTAATATCAAAATCATAAAATCTCTATTTGACAGTGTTTGTTCACGAAAAAATAAAAAGAGTGTTCATTTATAACTTCTTGAAAGAGGAAGGTTATTTGTCTTAAATGAATTTATAGGATAACGGTTCTTAGTATAGAATGTAAAAAAAGCCAGCCAGTATTTGGCTGGCTTCTGTGGTAAAGCGCAGCCGTTTTCCGCCAGTTGCACTTTAGGTGCGTGTTAGCACTTGCTTCAATAAAGAATTAAGAATTACTATTATTATGCCATAAAAGAAAAACTTTGAATAGATATGGATAGCAAAAAACCAGTGAATAAAATTCGACTGGCAAGATAGATTTTGGATAGAATTCCTTGAGGAAAAGTTAGAATTATTATGCCACCATGGAGGAATAGTTGCTATGATGTTGCTATCAGAAATTGATTACAAAAAGACAAAAGTAATGTTCATCGATTATAAAAAATGTTGAATTTTACAACGTATGTGATGTGTATAAGTACATTTGCAATCTCCTATATTATTTGATATTCCACTTTGTGAATGTTAATGGAGCATAGATTAATTGGTAGAGCAGCGGTCTCCAAAACCATCAGTATAGGTTCAATCCCCATTGTTCGTAGCATTGCTACTTAAATAAAAGAATCGCCAATAGATGTTTCTGCTGAATTCAGGATGAGTCACTAGATTGCAAGTGTTCCTTTTTTATTTGGCAGAAGAATGAAGAATTATGTATAATAACTTTTGCAGAAAAGTGAAAAGATAATGGCTAATCTCTTGAATAAAGGGGTGATGCCTATGGTTCATAGCTTTATCTCTAGATGTAGTAGACATGTCTGGATTCGAAATATTATTGCTAATGGTTGCATTCGTAACGCTAGTTTTGCTGGGGATAGACCGTATGAACACAAAAAATAACCATCTCACTTGACGGGGCGTAGCTGGTTATTAAAACTAATTTATGACAGTAACCGTCTTTTTAACGGTTCTACATAAGGATATGTTAATAGCACATTTTTTTCTATATATATTATACCATGTAACAAAATAAATTCATTCAAGATTACTCAACATAAGTGAGTGGTCTTTTTTGTGAATAAAAAAGCCACTAGGACAGGGAACCTAGTGGTCAGGGTAGCAAATATTATTAGTCGTAAGTGTACAATAAAAATAATTTTTATAGGAATATTTAATCAACATCATAATACTATTATTATAAGGAGTTGCTACTCAGAATTATTATATCAAATACTAAAATAATTTTGCAATAAAAAAGTTATACACTAAAAAGCCACTAGGCTGTGGGCCCTAGTGACTAGGTAGCAAGCATTTTCAATTGGAGTTTTACACAAAATTTGAGGATTATTATAATACTTATCTGAATCGATAAATTATCATATATATAGGGAGTTGCTACCCAATGTTATTTTAGCAGAAAGCAATTTACTAAATCAAGTACATAGAATTTAGAGAAAGTAAAGAAATACATATGTTAACAAAGGATTAGCTAGAAATGTGGTGAGGCCATGGCAAAATATACAAAGTGGCTAACTGATGAAGGATTAATTAAAATTGAAAGGGTGAGCACGAGAGGGTCTCGCAGATGAACGAATAGTACAAAATATTGGGATTAAAAGACCAACCTATGATTGAAAAAATAAATATTCTGACATTACTGACACCCTAAAAAGAGAAAAAGAAGTTGTAGATTGCCAAGTGGAAAACGCACTATTTAAAAGAGGTGCAGGCTATGAATACACCGAAGTTACAAAAGAACTGACAGAAAATGGGATAAAAATCACAAAAAAAGGTTACAAAACAATTGAATTATATTGAGATTTAAGGTTTTTAATGGAAAGCATGTCACTTTTAAATTTTTGATCTGAAGGCATAGCATAGAAAATTATTTTAGAAAATTTTGTGTAGCCAACAGGAAAGCATCAAAAACGCGATCTTCAAAAGTATGCTGCATGTGTTGTAGTTAACTTATTACCATTTGGTGGCGTTGTTTGGGATATACTTAATTGTGAAAATCTAATGCAGGTTTTAATTAATCCGTTGCAATGAAAAAAAAATTATGGTTATGATGTTAAAATACTTTTAGATGTAGGGAAAAGAAGTTTAACTCCTGAACAATTTGCAAAATTCAATGCTTTAACTATTGCAGCTGGTATAGCAATTACTGCTGTGGCTTATTAGGGAATTAATTAGTTGAGCGGTTATGTGAGTATATACGATTGTTAGAAGAAAAAATAATATCATTTTTAAAGTTTTTAAAAGTTAACCCTCAGAATAATTGTTTTACATGTTATAGTTATTCACACCCTATTTTAAATAGTCTTCCTTTTAGCCTTTTGGTGCAGTGTTTTGAGATAAAGGACTATTCTGCTTTAGGGTTGGATTCTGGATATTTATTTACAATAGAAGCTGAGAAAAAATGCTATTATCATATTGCTAACGTAACAGGAAATGATTTTTCTACTAGAAATTTTTTCGAACGGTATTGAAGGAACAATAAATTGAATAAAATACTGGAAGAAACAAGTGACATACGAAATATTATTATATTAATAGACCTAATGGGAGGAACACCTGCAAATGTAACTATGATCAAAGCAAGTATGGATAGAAGAATTCAAGTAGTAACTGGAATGAATCTAAGAATGGTATTAGAATCTTACTTTAAAATTAATGAAGAAAAACTTGCTGAGCATTTAATAGAAATAAGTATAAGTAGTATTAAAATACCTGAGATACAGATTAGTGGCGGAGAAGAGTAATTATGATGTAATAATCTTAGCAGCGGTGGGGTGTGATCTATATACAAATATTAATATTTGTGTTAAACATTTTTTTGATATAAGAATGTTGTCCAATCAAATTCTAGAAATATTTTAGACTATAAAATTTATTATACGGGGAAAATACAACTTTTTAGCTAATAAAGATGAAATTGCTTTTTAGCTATCTGAAAAATAATCGAGTTAAATTTTATATTAATCTATTTTTGACACTTAAATAAAATGAACCTTCATTTTTATTGACATTCTTAAAAAAATTTGTAAAATTAGTTTCCACAAAACGTAATCATTACGTTTTGTGGAAACTAATTAGAAAGGAGATAGGGACATGTTTTTATTCAATATAACAATGTTTTCCTTTTGTAGTATTAAGAATTAAAGTAGCTAGAATGTTAAGATAAAAACTATTTTTTTGAGCTTAATAAATAGAATTTAAGGAGAATGATATTATGAAATCAAAGATAATTCTTGGCGGTTTGCTACTATCTACAGCAGCTTTAGTTTCACTACAATCCCCACAAATTACTAGTGCAGAAAGTTTAACAAATTCAGCAGAAATTATAGTACCGCTCAGTTTAAAAGTAAAAGCACATTACACAAATGGATTACCACTTGAAGCGGGAAAAGAAGTACGCTTAAGAAATTTAACAGATGGATCAACAGAAGTAATTAAGAAGCAGGTAGACGCTAACGGAGAAGTTGTATTTACTGAGCAAGATGGTATAAAAAAGGAAGTAAATTATGGTATTGAAACAGATGGAGTAAGAAATGGCTATACAGTAAGATATGATCTTGGTGGAGAAAAAGAAAAAGACATAACAGTCAATTTACCCGGAGCAGAATTACCACTTAGTTTAAAAGTAAAAGCACATTACACAAATGGATTACCACTTGAAGCGGGAAAAGAAGTACGCTTAAGAAATTTAACAGATGGATCAACAGAAGTACTTAAGAAACAAGTAGACGCTAACGGAGAAGTTGTATTTACTGAGCAAGATGGTATAAAAAAGGAAGTAAATTATGGTATTGAAACAGATGGAGTAAGAAATGGCTATACAGTAAGATATGATCTTGGTGGAGAAAAAGAAAAAGACATAACAGTCAATTTACCCGGAGCAGAATTACCACTTAGTTTAAAAGTAAAAGCACATTACACAAATGGATTACCACTTGAAGCGGGAAAAGAAGTACGCTTAAGAAATTTAACAGATGGATCAACAGAAGTAATTAAGAAACAGGTAGACGCTAACGGAGAAGTTGTATTTACTGAGCAAGATGGTATAAAAAAGGAAGTAAATTATGGTATTGAAACAGATGGAGTAAGAAATGGCTATACAGTAAGATATGATCTTGGTGGAGAAAAAGAAAAAGACATAACAGTCAATTTACCCGGAGCAGAATTACCACTTAGTTTAAAAGTAAAAGCACATTACACAAATGGATTACCACTTGAAGCGGGAAAAGAAGTACGCTTAAGAAATTTAACAGATGGATCAACAGAAGTACTTAAGAAACAAGTAGACGCTAACGGAGAAGTTGTATTTACTGAGCAAGATGGTATAAAAAAGGAAGTAAATTATGGTATTGAAACAGATGGAGTAAGAAATGGCTATACAGTAAGATATGATCTTGGTGGAGAAAAAGAAAAAGACATAACAGTCAATTTACCCGGAGCAGAATTACCACTTAGTTTAAAAGTAAAAGCACATTACACAAATGGATTACCACTTGAAGCGGGAAAAGAAGTACGTTTAAGAAATTTAACAGATGGATCAACAGAAGTACTTAAGAAACAAGTAGACGCTAACGGAGAAGTTGTATTTACTGAGCAAGATGGTATAAAAAAGGAAGTAAATTATGGTATTGAAACAGATGGAGTAAGAAATGGCTATACAGTAAGATATGATCTTGGTGGAGAAAAAGAAAAAGACATAACAGTCAATTTACCCGGAGCAGAATTACCACTTAGTTTAAAAGTAAAAGCACATTACACAAATGGATTACCACTTGAAGCGGGAAAAGAAGTACGCTTAAGAAATTTAACAGATGGATCAACAGAAGTACTTAAGAAACAAGTAGACGCTAACGGAGAAGTTGTATTTACTGAGCAAGATGGTATAAAAAAGGAAGTAAATTATGGTATTGAAACAGATGGAGTAAGAAATGGCTATACAGTAAGATATGATCTTGGTGGAGAAAAAGAAAAAGACATAACAGTCAATTTACCCGGAGCAGAATTACCACTTAGTTTAAAAGTAAAAGCACATTACACAAATGGATTACCACTTGAAGCGGGAAAAGAAGTACGTTTAAGAAATTTAACAGATGGATCAACAGAAGTACTTAAGAAACAAGTAGACGCTAACGGAGAAGTTGTATTTACTGAGCAAGATGGTATAAAAAAGGAAGTAAATTATGGTATTGAAACAGATGGAGTAAGAAATGGCTATACAGTAAGATATGATCTTGGTGGAGAAAAAGAAAAAGACATAACAGTCAATTTACCCGGAGCAGAATTACCACTTAGTTTAAAAGTAAAAGCACATTACACAAATGGATTACCACTTGAAGCGGGAAAAGAAGTACGTTTAAGAAATTTAACAGATGGATCAACAGAAGTACTTAAGAAACAAGTAGATGCTAAAGGAGAAGTTGTATTTACTGAGCAAGATGGTATAAAAAAGGAAGTAAATTATGGTATTGAAACAGATGGAGTAAGAAATGGCTATACAGTAAGATATGATCTTGGTGGAGAAAAAGAAAAAAACATAACAGTCAATTTACCCGGAGTAACGAAAAATACAAATTCTAAACAAAGTTCGGATAGTAAAGCTAGTGATAAACAAGCTAACTCTAATCATCCTTCTATTTTTTTTAATAACAAAAAAAATTATCTAATCTAAATTATAATAATAGCAATGAAAAAAGGAAACTAACGAATCAAGAAAAAAAGAAAGAAGATAATCGAAATAAAAATACTATGGAGTTACCGAAAACTGGAGAAAAGTATAATGGTCTTCCCATGTATTTAGGATTATTCACGGTAATTGTAAGTATTATAGGGCTGAAAAAAAATAAATTTTAATATGGGAAGTATTACTATTTATCTAATTCAATTTGAACAATTTAAATTATGAAAATCAATAAAGAGAACATTTTAAGTTGTTAAGTTAATTAAATTTCGATTGGAAGCATAGTTGAATAAGCCTAACATGTTACGAAAGGATAAATAACCTACTTTTCATTTCTAGAAGAGAATGTCTTGATGCTCATAAACAAATTCAGCTCCCTATCCACTTCAAGCTTAATTCTTTTGTATACAAATAAAGTAGTTTTAGGAGAGTGTTCTCATTAGAGAACGCTCTTTTTCAAATAATTTTATCATCCTAATCTTCAACAACAGAAAAAATCCAAATTTAAAAATTTAGGCTTGACTAAAATATTATTTTTGTGTACCATACAATCGTGATAATCATTATCATTTAGAAGGAGAAAGTTATGTTAGAAGTGAAAAAGCTTACTGTTTGTTATAACGATTTTTTAGCATTGAACGAGATTTCGTTAAAAATACAAGAAGGTGCTTTAACAGGTATTTTTGGTCCAAATGGTGCTGGAAAATCTACTTTGCTTAAAGCAATGTTAAATATTATCCCTCATCAGGGAGAGGTCTCCATTAATAATGAAGATATCAATAAAAAACTGGTAAAGATTGCATATGTAGAACAAAAAGCTGATATTGATTTTACTTTTCCAATAAAAGTAAAAGAATGTGTATCTATGGGAACATATGCCGGAATGAAAGTTTTTCAAAGAATTAAAAATGCAGAATGGCAAAAAGTTTCAAAGGCTTTGGAAAAGGTCGATATGGGAAAATATTCTAATCATCAAATAGGAGAATTATCTGGAGGACAATTTCAACGTGTACTTTTAGCAAGATGTCTTGCTCAAAATGCGGATTTTATATTTTTAGATGAACCATTTGTAGGGATAGACTTAGTTAGTGAACGAATAATTATGGATACGTTAAAAGAATTGAAACATCAGGGAAAAACAGTGCTAATTGTGCATCATGATTTAAGCAAGGTAAAGAAGTATTTTGATAATATTATTCTTTTGAATCGAAATCTAATTGCTCACGGAAGTGTAGAATCTGTATTTAATGAAGAGAATTTAAAAAAAGCCTATGGAGATACTATATTTATTGGAGAGGGGGAATAATATGCTTCAAAATTTTATTAATGGTCTGTATGACTTTCACTTTTTACAGAATGCTCTAATTACATCTGTAGTTATAGGGATTGTTTCTGGAACAGTAGGTTGTTTTATTATTTTAAGAGGAATGTCTCTTATGGGCGATGCTATTTCTCATGCTGTTTTGCCAGGAGTAGCAATTTCTTATATTTTAGGCATTAACTTTTTTATTGGTGCGATTGTATTTGGTCTATTAGCTTCTATCATTATTACTTTTATAAAAAGCAATAGTGTAATAAAAGGAGATACAGCAATTGGTATTACTTTCAGTTCTTTTTTAGCACTAGGAGTTATCCTTATAGGTGTTGCAAATAGCTCAACCGATTTATTTCATATCTTGTTTGGAAATATTTTAGCTGTACAAGATATTGATAAGTGGATTACAATTGGCGTTTCTGTTTTAGTGTTGGTTATAGTAGTTCTATTTTTTAAAGAATTATTAATCACTTCTTTTGATCCATTAATGGCAAAAGCAATGGGGATGAATGTCAATTTTTATCATTATCTATTGATGGTTCTATTAACTTTAGTAGCAGTAACAGCTATGCAAAGTGTAGGAACTATATTAATTGTTGCAATGTTAATTACGCCAGCAGCTACAGCATATTTATATGCAAATAGCTTGAAAACTATGATATTTATTTCTGCAACAGTCGGAGCAAGTTCATCATTGCTTGGATTATTTATTGGTTATAGTTTTAACATAGCCGCAGGATCAAGTATTGTTTTAACAGCGGCATCCTTATTTGTAATTAGTTTTCTAATCTCACCAAAACAAAAATTTTTAAGAAAGAAGGAGAGATCGTTATGATGAGAAAATGGAAAGTAGTAGTGGGAAGTCTGGGAATGTTGATTGCTCTTTTTATATTCGGGGCATGTTCAACAAATAGTAAAGACAAAGATACAGTGGCTTCGAACGAAAAATTAAAGGTAGTAGTTACTAATTCGATTTTAGCAGATATTACTGAAAATATAGCAAAAGATAAAATTGATTTACACAGTATCGTACCTATTGGGAAAGATCCCCACGAATATGAACCTTTGCCTGAAGATGTTCAAAAAACTTCAAAAGCAGATTTGATTTTTTATAACGGTGTTAACTTGGAAACTGGAGGAAATGCTTGGTTTACAAAATTAGTAAAAAATGCGAACAAAGAGGAAAACAAAGACTATTTTGCAGCAAGTGATGGCATAGATGTTATTTACTTAGAGGGTCAGAGTGAGAAAGGGAAGGAAGATCCCCATGCTTGGTTAAATTTAGAAAACGGTATTATTTACGCTAAAAATATTGAAAAACGGTTAGCGGAAAAAGATCCTGATAATAAAAAATTCTATAAAGAAAATCTAGATAAGTATATTGAAAAGTTGGATTCTCTAGACAAAGAAGCTAAATCTAAATTTGCTTCAATTCCGAATGATAAAAAAATGATTGTTACAAGTGAAGGATGCTTTAAATATTTCTCGAAAGCGTATAATGTGCCTTCTGCTTACATTTGGGAAATCAACACTGAAGAAGAAGGAACACCAGATCAAATAAAACACTTAGTTGAAAAATTACGCACAACAAAAGTTCCCTCCTTATTCGTAGAAAGTAGTGTGGACGATAGACCGATGAAAACAGTATCAAAAGATACCAATATTCCTATCTATTCAACGATTTTTACTGATTCAATTGCAGAAAAAGGACAAGATGGTGATAGTTACTATGCGATGATGAAATGGAACCTGGATAAAATTGCTGAAGGCCTTTCGAAATAATTTGGAGGGTAGGTATGGTACAAATTAAAACAACTACTATACTAATTTATTTACTAGCAATTCAGGAATTATCAAAAAGAAAAAAGAAATTAAAAAATAATGATTTAGCAAAAGTTCTAAGTGTTAGTCCAGCATCTGTAAGTGAGATGCTGGCTAAACTTAGATATGAGGACTATTTAGATATAGGATTTCAATTAACTGATAAAGGGAAAAAATTTATTGACGATTACAAAAAAGGTTTTAAGTAAAAGACTTTATTTTTAGGGAGGATAAGAAAATGGCTATTGGAGTGATTATGATAGGACTTATCCTAATAGCTGGATATAATTTTTTTAAATCTTTCTCGGATTATTTTAGAAAAGGTGAATGATTTAGATGAGTCTATTAATTCTTGTAGGATTGCTTTTTGTATCAGTTATTTTGCTCTTTCTCATTAGTTTAGCTCTAAGGAATGAGTTCAGTAATAGACGTTAACGATTGAAACTTCAAGTCCTGTGTAAGATAATATAGTTAATTCATCTTATTAGGAGGAAGTACCCATAGAAACCAGAGATTATATTACAACTCACCAAAAATTAATAGAAAGTGGACTAAGCCATTTTGAAAAAGAAGGATTTCAGCAAACTAAGATAAGGCAACTGTGCTTGACCGCAGGCGTAACTACGGGTGCTTTTTATAAACATTTTACTTCTAAGGAAGCGTTATTTGAAGAAATTATTCAGCCGCATATTAATGCGCTTATTAACATGTATAATGAAGAGTTTGCCAAATACCTCTTAAACTTAGAAAATATAGATATAGAGAAAAGTTGGAGAGAGAACTTCAATGAATTAGATCCATTTATTAATTATATTTTTGAGAATAAACGTATATTCGATTTGGTTTTATTCCAATCAGCTGGAACCAAATATCAAGATATTGTTGAAAAAATTACATCATTTGTGACAAAAAAGACAGTCTGTTGTCTAGATAAGTTAAAGACTATCGGAATGATCAATCAAAATTTAGTCTTTAATGAAGAAGAAATCCACTTCTACATTTACTCATTCTACGCTACATTCTATGATATATTGAAGCATAGCTATTCAAAAGAAAAGACTATGCTATTAACCAGAAGATTGTATCAATTTTCTGTTCCTGGGTGGATTGAATTACTGAGTTAATTAAAAAAAGCTTGCATTGAGAATTGTTCTCAGTTATGCTTTTTGATAAGATCGCACTGTTATCTGAATAACGGTGCATTTTTATCAGCTTAAGATAACAGTGCGATCTTATTTTTTGGAGGTGAAAGAGTGTCAAAAATCAATCCGTTAACCTTGATTACTTTAAATATTTTTTTCCCAGTCATTATTTTTTTAGGAAAGGGAAATATATTTCAAGTGGGGTGTTTCATTATTGCTACAGTTTTAGTATTGATGTTTCGTAAAATAAAGACATGTATTTATTTCATCTTGATTTATTCAGTTCTGTTTTTAGCAATGAAAATTATTGATGCTATCAAGATAGAGTTTTTTACTATTTTTTTTGGGACATCCTTATATATTGTATTTCGAATGTTGCCGGTCGTAATGATTTCATGGTTGTTGGTTAGTGTCTATACTAGCAATGAATTATTATCCTCTTTAGAAAAAATACATTTACCGAAAAAAATAATGTTAAGTATTACAGTAGTGATCAGATTCTTTCCGACTTATCGTTCTGAAATAAGAATGATTAAAGAATCTTTAAAAATGAGAAACATTCGCTTGTCTTTTTTTCAGCCTCTGCAATATTTGGAATTTCTGTTAGTTCCCGTTCTTATACGTGCAACTATGATTGCTGAAGAAATGACCGCTAATGCAATAACAAAGGGGATAGAATCTCCTGTGAAAAGAAGTTCTTACTATAAAACAAACATGAGCTTATTAGACTATACCATCCTGTTTTCCGTTACTATTTTTTTCTTAAGTATTTTGATTTGAGGTGAAAGAATTGTTTGAATTTAACAATGTTTCTTTTTCATATAAGGATGTTAAGGAACAAGCGCTTGTTGACCTTAATTTTTCAATAAAAAAAGGTAGTCTTACATTGATTACTGGTTCTTCTGGGAGTGGGAAATCCACACTATTAAAGTTAATGAATGGACTTATTCCAAGACTTTATGACGGAAAATTGGTTGGGGAAATTTTATTTGAAAATAACTCGCTACAATCCTTAACACAAGAAAGTATATCAAAAAATATTGGCTACGTAAGTCAAGATCCTAGAGGACAATTCTTTACAACAAATACAACGAGTGAGTTAGTATTTTCGATGGAAAACTTTGGATTTACAAAAGAGCATATGGATAAAAGAATCAATGAATTAGCTGAATTATTAGATCTTTCAAATATATTAGATAAAAACATTTTTTCGCTATCAAGTGGTGAACGGCAGAAAATTTCTATTGGATGTAGTTTATCGCTAAACTCTAAATTAATTATATTGGATGAACCGTCTTCAAATTTGGACTTCCAAGCGACTAAGAAACTTGCTGACTTACTTTGTGATTTAAAAAATAAAGGATTTACTATTGTTATAGCTGAACATCGTTTTTATTATTTGAAAGAATTAATTGATCAAGTTCTATTTGTTAAAAATAGAACTGTAAAAACTACAACTATTCAGTTGTTAAAAACTGAAAACAATAACGCATTAAGGAAATTTGACATTTTTAATAGTTCGATTGAAGTTCCCTATATCGAAAAGGCAAGTGCAGATGTATTAAAAGTTGAAGAAATTACTTATGAAAATATTCTAAAAGACATAAATTTTGATGTCAAAGTTGGAGATGTTATTGGTTTGGTAGGGAAAAACGGTGTGGGGAAAACAACCTTACTAAGAATACTCATGAAGATTATTCGCCCTACCAAAGGAAAGATAATCGAAAATAAAAAAAATTTGTCATCGCCGTTTTTAGTAATGCAAGAAATGGATTACCAATTTTTCACAGAATCAGTGAGGAGCGAGTTAGCCCTGGGGAATGAAATAGTTAGTAAAGATCAGCAAGAAAAAATTTTAAAAAAAATGGAACTTTATAAAATGAAAGATCAATTACCGTTTGATTTATCCGGTGGAGAAAAACAAAGATTATTGGTTTCTATAGCTTCATTGTCAAAAACTAATTTATTTCTATTTGATGAACCTACAAGTGGGTTGGATTATATCAATATGGAAAGGATTGCTGACCTTATTAAAGATTTAAAAGAAAAGGGTGCAGTAGTCATAGCCACTCATGATCCGGAATTTCTTTATAAAACATGCAATAGAATTATTTATTTAAAAAATGGTGGAATAAAAAAAGATATAAAACTTAGAGTAGAAGATTCAACTTTGATAGAACAGATTTTTAATGACATAACGAAATAGAATTGAGGAAAATATATATGAAAACAAAAGATTATATTTTTATTGGTTTAGCTACAGTTATTTCCCTAGTAATTTACTTTTTTTCAATAATGGTTAGTAGTATTGGTGGGGCGTTTGGTCACAGCATATCCCCAGGGATTTTTGGATTATTATCTGGAATCATATTTGTTTATATTAGCTATAACTACCCTAGAAAAGGAATTTTTACTATTTACACAATTGTTTTATTGTTATTTTTTACGTTAATGGGCGGGGCGTACTTACCTTGGTTTATCAGTTCGATTAGTATGGCGATCTTAGCTGATATTATTCTATATGTATTTGGATATGATCGAGCAATTCCTCAAGTTGTGTCTTGGGTTCTAATGCAACTAGGCAGTGCTGCCGGACAGTGGATTCCCATATGGTTCTTTACAGATCGTTTTCGTCAAGACTGGATAGATAGAGGACAATCTGCTGCAACAATGGATGCAATGATCCACTACGCGGTGGGTATATGGGGAATTATTTCAGTGTTAGTTGTAGCAAGTTTATCTATGATTGGTGTATTGATTGGAAGAAAAGTCTTAAAAAAATACAAAAAATAGAACGTAGTTTACCTTCTATCTGTTTGTACATCTCTAATTTACGCCATTACGGAAAGCATTAACAGTTGTAAACGAATAAGAGAAAAAATTGAATGCGGGGGAGGAAAAAATGAAAGTATACAAAAAATTATTTAGTTATGTCCCTAAAATGAAATACTACGGATGGTTAGCCACTTTATTTTCTGATTTTTCTGTCGTATTAACAGTCTATGGATATTACAGTATTTACAAATTTCTTCAGTCTCTAATTATTGTAGGAGATGAATATTTAGCTAAGAGTTATGCGGTTCAAACTGTTGCTTGGTTAACTTTAGGAGCTTTATTTTATATTTTTTCTGGCTTATTTTCTCATATCCTTGGGTTTCGCTTAGAGACTAATTTGAGAAAAAAGGGAATTAGCGGTTTAACAAAAGCAAGTTTTCGTTTTTTTGATTTAAATTCTTCGGGATATATTCGAAAGACAATTGATGACAACGCGGCTAAAACACATATGGCAATTGCTCACTTGATTCCAGATAGTGCTCAAGCCATAGTAACACCTGTTTTATCAGTTGCCTTAGGCTTTTTCATTAACTTTAAAATTGGATTGGTTCTAATCGCCATGTTAGTAATTGGTGTATTCTTGTTAAAGAAAATGACAGGGAATACAAATTTTATTCAAAAATATCAAGAATCGTTAGATGTGTTAAGCTCTGAAACGGTAGAATATATCCGCGGAATTCAAGTTATAAAGATATTTGGTGCTAAAGTAACATCATTTAAAGCCTTGAATAAAGCAATTAACGATTATGCTAAGTTTGCATATAAGTATTCTTTGAGTGGGAAAACACCTTTTGTTCTTTTTCAATGGCTATTTTTTGGCATAGTTTGCATTTTGATAGTTCCTATAACCTTTTTTATAACTTCTCTTACCACTCCCAAGATATTAGCTGTTGACTTGTTGATGTTGTTTTTTTTAAGTGGAATTATTTTTGTTTCTTTCATGAGAATAATGTATGTAAGTATGCACTTGTTTGAAGCAAGATATGCAGTCGAAACACTAGACTCCCTTTATTTAGAAATGAAGCAAGACCAACTAAAATATGGGAACGAGACACAGATTAAAAATTGTGACATTGCATTTGAAAATGTCAGCTTTTCATACAAAGAAGAGTGTGTTTTAGAAAATTTCAACTTAGTTTTAGAACAAAAAAGAATTTATGCATTAGTAGGAAAATCAGGAAGCGGAAAGAGTACGATAGCTAAACTAATTTCAGGTTTCTACAATGTGGATAAGGGACAGATTAAAATTGGTGGTAAGCCTTTAAATCACTATTCAAAAGACACAATTATTAATACAATTGCTTTTGTCTTTCAAGATACGAAACTATTCAATCAGAGTATTTACGATAACGTTTCTATAGCAAATCCTCAAGCGCCAGCAAGTAAAGTATTTGACGCGCTAAGATTAGCCGGTTGCGAATCGATTTTAAAAAAATTTCCCGAAAGAGAGCATACCTTAATTGGTAGTAAAGGAGTTTATCTGTCAGGAGGAGAAAAACAACGTATAGCTATTGCCAGAGCAATTTTAAAAGATGCAAAGATTGTTATTATGGATGAAGCTAGTGCATCTATTGATCCAGATAATGAGTATGAACTACAAAAGGCTTTTCAATATTTGATGAAAGAAAAAACAGTTATTATGATAGCTCATCGATTATCCAGCATTAAATCTGTAGATGAAATTCTTGTCTTGTCAGAAGGAAAAATAGTAGAACGTGGAAATCATAATGAATTAATGGCTAAACATCGAGTGTATAAACAATTGGTCACTAATTATGAGAATGCAAATGATTGGAGGCTTGACAATGAAAAATTTTTATAAAAAAAAATTTGCTTTAACTGATCAGGGCGCAGAAGCTTTAACTAAAGCTTCTATTTCTAGTTTTTTTGTATACTGCATTAATATGGTACCAGCATTCATTATAATGATGCTGATAGACGAATTAGTTTTAGAAAATGCAAAGCCCCGTTGGCTTTATTTTGCAGTATCGTTTGTTACTTTGCTTTTCATGTATTGGTTGTTAGATAGGGAGTATGAAAACTTATATAATAGTACTTATAAAGAAAGTGCGCATTTAAGAGTGCAAATTGCAGACGATTTGTCAAATTTACCATTATCCTATTTTTCAAAACATAATTTATCAGATTTATCTCAAACTATCATGTCTGACGTTGAAGGTATTGAGCATGCGATGAGTCATGCAATACCTAAATCCGGCGGTATGGCTCTGTTTTTCCCTTTTATTTCAGTGATGCTTTTGGTTGGTAATGTCAAAATGGGATTAGCTGTTATTTTGCCAACGTTATTTAGTTTTGTCTTAATCTTGTTATCAAAGAAATCCCAAACGAAAGCCAATACTAAATATTACGATACTTTGAGAGAAAACTCGGAAGAATTTCAAGAAACTATTGAACTGCAGCAAGAGATTAATAGCTTTAATCTATCTAAAAAAGTTCAAGACAGACTTTTCAAAAAAATGGAAGAGAGTGAAAGGATTCATTTAAAGGTAGAATTAAGTACTTTTTCAGTCATGGCCTTATCCTCTATTTTCTCATATGTTAGTTTAGCAGTAGTCATTCTAGTAGGTGTTCACTTACTGTTAACGGGTGAAGTGACTATACTCTACGTCGTTGGTTACTTACTAGCCGCAATAAAAATAAAGGATTCCTTCGATTCTATGAAAGAAGCAGTGCTTGAAATATTTTATTTAGCTCCTAAAATACAGCGAATTAGAGCTATGAAGGAAACCAGTATCCAAGAGGGATCAGATAGTCCTCTGAAATCTTTTGACGTTGAGTTGCGAGATGTCTCTTTCTCATATGATAACAATACCCCAATTTTAGATCATATCTCTTTTACGGCTAAACAAGGAGAAGTGACTGCGTTAGTAGGTGCTAGTGGTTCCGGGAAAACTAGTATCTTGAAATTAGTGTCTAGACTGTATGATTATGATGAAGGCTGTATTTTAATTGATGGGTATGATATTAAACGTGTATCTCCAGCTTCTTTGTTTAGCAAAATCGCTATTGTTTTTCAAGAGGTAACTTTGTTTAATACAAGTATTTTGGAAAATATACGTATTGGAAATAGTCAAGCGTCAGATGAGGAAGTGAAAAAAGCAGCTCGTTTAGCTAACTGCGAAGACTTTATTGAAAAACTACCTGACGGTTATCATACATTGGTCGGAGAAAACGGAAGTTCACTTTCTGGAGGAGAGCGACAACGCTTATCCATAGCACGGGCTTTTTTGAAAAATGCGCCAATTTTAATTTTAGATGAAATTACTGCCAGTTTAGATGCGGAAAATGAAAAACGTATTCAGGAAAGTTTAAATCGTTTAATACAAGATAAGACAGTACTAATTATATCGCATCGCTTGAAGTCTATTGAAAAGGTAAATAAAATTGTAGTGATGGATCAAGGAAAAGTAGTTGATCAAGGTACTCATAGTGAGTTGTATCGAAGGTCAGAAATATACAAAAATCTCATAAAGAAAACTAAACTATCTGAGAAATTCGTCTATGAAAAAGAAGCTCAATCACGATGATGAAATAGGCTTTAAATTAACCTACAATTTTTGGGATATAGTTATAATTCTTTTTCAAAAAGAATAATTTTATTAAACAGCATCTAATTTTGAATACACGAAAGAATCAGTATGATTGAATTAGTTCACTTAATGTCTATTCTTATAATATAAGGAATAATCAAAGTTTTAAAAAATTGGCGATAAACCAGTTAAACATAAAAGGTTGAATAAAAAGTTATAGTTTCTTTCATATTGCCGTTTTAAGTAGAGGAAAAGCTACTTAAAACGGTATTTGTGTTTGATTGGACTAATAAAAGTGAATTCTTATTTTTCAGAGCTTAAACTGCATATTCTTTTAAATGATTTGATTATCTCTATGTACCGATAAATTCGTTTTCAAATAGTTATCTATTCATATGAGTTTTATTTCATGTTATTTATTGTTGACAAGAGCAACTCTTGTTGGTAAAGTATCAGCGTCAAAACGTAACGTTTACGATTTGAGATGTCTAAATCAAAATAAAAGGAGTATAAAGGTATATGGCAAAAAAGTCGAAAATTGCTAAAGCAAAGAAACAAATGGCGATGATTGAAAAGTATGCAGATAAACGTCAGGAATTAAAAGCCGCAGGAGATCGCACCGCTCTCGCTAAATTGCCAAGAGATTCAAATCCGAATCGTCTGAGGCTTCGTGATCAGACGGATGGTCGTCCAAGAGGGTATATGCGAAAGTTCGGTATGTCCCGTATTAAGTTTAGAGAACTTGCCCATCAAGGGTTGATTCCTGGAGTAAAAAAAGCAAGTTGGTAAGAGGAGGAAATATCATGGCAGTGCCAGCAAGAAAAACATCTAAGGCGAAGAAACGGTTAAGAAGAACTCATCAAACTGTAGTAAAACCAGAAATTTCATTTGACGAAGCGAATGGTGATTATAGACGTAGCCATCATGTATCTTTAAAAGGTTACTATAATGGAAAGAAAGTAATTAAAGGAGCTTCAAAATAGTTTAATATATAACTTTTAGGAGGGAACCCAAATGGAAATTATTTACCCACCTTTAGTTGAAGAAGGATTAAAGTATTATCTTGAAACGACCCAACAATCGCTAGATAAAAGTACTTTTTATCGTTCGATGGTAGAGAGAGGAATTATTACTGAAACGGGTTTACCGACCCAACAGGCAATTGAAAATGGATTAGTCAAAGACTATTACGAGGACCAAGGGTTATCATTTGATGATTTTTTAAGAATCTATCCAATTTTTGAAGAGTATGACGAGGAGTTATTTCAATGTATCGATGGTTATTGGGAGATACCTGTTGATATGAAAGAAAATTTAGCTTCACAATTGGAATCTGGCGAGTTAACTTTTGAAGATGCACAACAGATTCAAGCGTATCTTGAAGATCGATAAGTATTGAAGGAGGAAAATTTATGCGTCAAAATATTATTTTAGAATGTGTCGAAACTGGAGAACGTCTGTATCTCACTAGCAAAAATAAACGGAATAACCCTGAACGGATAGAATTAAAAAAGTATTCTCCAAAATTGCGCAGACGGGCAATTTTCAAAGAAGTGAAATAGGCAAGTGGTAAAAAGGAGACAAAATGGGCATACCAGTTACAATCGTTTCTGGGTTTTTAGGGGCTGGAAAAACAACGCTGATCAATCAAGCCTTGCAAGTCTCACCCCATCCCAGGGAAGAAATTATTATAATTGTAAATGAGTTTGGTGAAGTTGGAATTGATCACAAATTAAAGGTATTAAAGTAGTATATTTAATCAAATAGAACAAGATTGGATAATAGTTTATATTTTTAATCCTAGACCATTATTGGTGATTCAAAGACTGCAACCATAGTGATTAACCTATCGAAGGGTACAATTCCAAAAACTAAAATCAAAACTAGTGATTCTAATGATATCAAAATTGAGTTTAACATTAAGTAGCCACAATATCTAAAATGGTGAGGAATTAGCGATAATTACTACGCCAAAAGAAAAAGAATAATAGAGAAAACTTTCTTGTAAAAATTATCTATAAATTATTTTTTATTACAATTGCGCTGTTTCATTTTACTTTATGATGATAAAAGGAAGGATAAAGTCATATGTCTGATAAAAATATCTATGCACGTCGTAGTCAACGTCACAAACAAGAACCTGATATCTGTGAAAATGCAAATCAATTGAATGAAGCTGTAAAGCCCAAAACCGGAAACGAAAACAAACAACCAAAAATACCGAAGAAAAAATCTAATTATAGCAAGTATATATTCGCATTGTTTACCGCACTTATTCTAGTAATTGTCGCTACTGGCGGCTATATTGTTTATACATTAAAACAGCAAGAAGTAGAAGCTCAAGCCAAATATGAAACTGCTGTAAAAAATCTCATGGCTTCAATCCAAGAAGAGCAAGACCAAAGTGGAATTTCAACGAAAATAGATACTATAAATGACGGAGAAAATAAGTGCCTTATTTACCGTCCAGTTTATGAAAGTACTGTTCCTTTTAAAAATGCAAACCAGCTCTTAGACGAGCTTGCTCAAAAGCAACAAAAGAAGCATCGTGAAAAAGAAGTGCTTACAGTTGCCAGAATAAAAGCAACAGCAATATCTTCTAAAATTGGTCAGTATAGAATTGAAGCAGATAGTTTTATCTGGGATCGCAGTAAGGAAAATTTTAAAAAGCCAGACAGTATTTCTGAGAAAGCCATTTATGTTTCCGAAAAAACTGGTAAAGAAATCACAAATAAGGATTTGATTCCGGATGAAGGAAGTCTCTTAGGTATTCAACAGGTGATTCAGCAATCCATTCTTGATCACGCCAAAGAGCCTAAAAAAATAATTGATGCTGTATTAACGATGGATAGAATTTCTTACGAGAGTAAAATGACTTATACACCTGATGAATTGACCATCGACCTACCAAAGAACACAACTGGAACTACTAAAGTTATTCTAAAATACAGAGACATTGCGCCTTTTATTGATACAGATCTGGTTTCGCAAGAAAGTATAAAAGATGCGTTACCTGCATTAGATGAAAATAAAAAGTATGTCGCTCTTACTTTTGATGATGGACCCAATAATAGCTCAACACTTGATTTGTTGAATATACTAAAAACAAACAACGTGAAGGCTACTTTTTTCATGTTAGGACAGATGGTGGATCAAAACCCAGATGTTGCAAAACAAGTCCACGACGAGGGTCATGAGGTAGCATGTCACTCGTATTCTCATCCACAGTTGAATACACTTTCGACAGATGAATTACAAAGTGAAATGAATAAAGCTAATAAAGCAATTTTTAAGGCTACGGGCGTCTTGCCTCGCAATATCCGTCCTCCTTATGGCGCTATTGATAAAAAAAGTGCTGAAACAATTGGCATGCCAATTATTCAATGGAATATTGATTCGCTAGATTGGAAAACAAGAAATCCTGAAGCAATCAATAATGTTGTCAAACAGAATGTCTTTAATGGCGCAATCATCTTAATCCACGATATCCATCATGAATCAGTCAAAGCTGTATCAGGATTGATCACTATGTTAAAAAATGAAGGATACGAATTTGTGACGATCGATCAACTATTGTCAGGAAAACAAAAACCATTGCATCAATATTTTGGTATGAATGATGAACGGTTAGTAGACTGACTGTTATTAAATTGCTAGGTACGTGAAGAAGTTATATTTGTAGTTTCTCTCTCAGAAAAAAAGTTAAGCAAAACAAATGGATAAAGAGTATCAAGAATGCTAATCCTTATTAGTTAAAGTTCTATCTGGAAAAAGCAAAAGTATTTGAGACACAACACGCAGCCTATAGAGATTCAAGTGATCTGTGTAAAGAATTAAAATAAAAAACGAACGTTCATGTTGAAATTAGAAATTAAATGTTTTATCATACTAATAGTATAAATTATCTGTAATGGATAATTATTTTTTATAGATTGAATAAAATGTTCGTTCATTTTATTGTTTTGTTACTTAAATAGTTTTGGAATTTTAAGGAGGAGAAAAAATGTTTTTTACTGGTAAAGAAAGGAATTTGAAATTTGCTATTAAGAAGAAACACGGTGGCGGTGGTGCAGCATCAGTAATTATCGGATGTATTATTTTCGGAAGTATTGCGTTTGGTGGGACAACATTAGCTTACGCTGATGAAGTGCATAATAGTATAAATCAGGATATACAAGATTCTGGTAGTACAATTATTGGAGAAAATGATTCTTCTACCAAATCAGCTGAGTATAAAATGATTCATGAAATTGATGGAACTAAAATTAGTAACGGTGAAAATAGTAAAGAAACAACTACAAGTTCAGGAACTATACTGGCTGAAGAAGCAATAGAAAGTTCAAATCAAAAAAATTCAAAGACAAGTGAAGTCGAACAGGATCTTCATAAAGATGTATCAGGATCTGAATCAGTAAAACAAGTAGAAACTTCTGATTCTATAAAAAAATCTGAAGAATCAGCTGTTAAAACATTAAATCTGGATGATTCACAAGAGAATACTAATTCAATAACTACCAAGGCAGAAAATGATGCGCTATCTACAGTTAATGATGAAAAAGTATTAAATGAAAGTGATAGTATTATCAAATCAATTCCTTCGGAAACAGAGAATGTCGATAATAATAGTAAAAGTGATAATAGGGACTTAGTAGAAAACTCAGTGGAAACTACTAAGGAAATAATGAAAGAGGCTGATAAAACTGAAATAGCTAAAAGGAATGACAATATCTCTGTATTGAATGCTGGAACTGAATCATTTAATGATAGTGATAAAATAAGAAGATCTAAAAGAGATAATGAATCTCCTGTTCCAAGTTTGAGTATTCAAATGCCAGTCACAAAAGAGATTTACGAAAATGATAGTACTATTAAAGGAAAGTCTGAACCAGGAGTAACGATAAAAATTTATAAAAATGGTATTGAACTGGGGTCTATTAAAGCAGACGATGATGGAAATTTTGAATATCCTCTAGAATCACAAGCTATCAAAAGTGATAACTACTCTTTCGTTGCGGAAAAAGATGGAGCGAAAAGTATAGAGAGCTCTGTAAATGTAGTAGAAAATAAAGAAATAGTAGGTAATCAACGAGATGCGTATACTCCATATGGGTTTGGTATATATAATCGAGGTTTAGTTACTACTGATGATGGAAAGAAACATTATACAGTTGATATGGAGGGGAATTTAGCATCTGAAGCGTACTTTGATCTTGCAGGCGGAACAATGTACTATTCAATTGATGAAAAATTTGCACCATATGTTGAAAAAATAGTTCTAGATGGTAAAACAATTATTTCTAAAAATCCGTATGAATTGCCCAATAAAACCAATATTTGGTCTTCTGGTATTCTTAGTACAGATAAAAGAGGAGGATTGGTTCGTGCTGCTTTAGTGGGTCGTACTAACGGAACAATAGATATTTATTTTAAAGATGATACTCCTCAAGAAGTTCTCAATAGTGAAATACCTTTCCAAGTTTGGGCTAGATTTAAAGAGAAAAAAGAGGGAGTAAAAAATGATCTAATTTCTGATTTTGATCTAAATATTTTACTTCAAAACAATAAATTAATATTAAGTAAAGATACCTTTTTCAAAGATGAAGATATTGTCAATAATAATGGTCCTAAAATTAGTTCTAATTTTAACTATACCAATAATACTATTGATATTAATTATGGAGTAAATACTGGTAATTATGGCTTAACGATAGGGAAACGTAGTCCTTATAACTTGCATATTAATACAGGGAAAGAATTAAGTGATTTAGTTGATACGATAAAGATTGACAATAAAAATTATGAGTTCGAAAAACTTCCTGATGGTTCGTTAGTGATTAAAGATATATACAAAAAGGGAATTTTAGGTGGAGCATTACTTAACCGCCAAGAGATTACAATCAGTTTAGGATTAATAGCGAAAAAAAATCTGGGCGATCTCATTGATTTCAAACAAGAATTATTAAAACTTGATGTATCTATTAGAGATAATACAACCTTTAAGCTAGTAAAAGGAGAAGCTACAGAAGCTATCCGTAAAATAGATTCCTCATTCGATACATTTAAACAGGAATTAACGAAATGGATTGAAAAAAGAGATAGTAATCCACAGGAACCTATAACTATTAATTCTGGAGACAATACTTCTATAGTGGATCCTAAAGAGATGGTTGAATTTGCAGTAAAAAATCCAACCACAGAAAATATTAATAAAGCACGTAGTTTGGTTTCTAAAATGTGGCTTTGGGACAAAAACAAATATAATCCAGTTCTTAATGCTGCTGAAGAAGTAAACAGATATCTTTCAACTACGTTAAATGGTTCATCAAATGATGATGGCTTGATATTAAATAATACTCATGCGGCAACTTTCGTTAAATTAATTGATACGGATAAAGATGGGATACTTGATAGATACGAAGCAAACATGGGAATTGGAACCAACTACACAAATGCTGATTCTGATGGTGATGGAAAAAGTGACGGATTTGAAATTTTTAATGATACTGATCCTTTGGTGAGTCCGTACGATTGGTTTGATAAAAATGGAGAAAAAATAAAAATAGTAACAACCGATACTGATACGATAAGTGGAAGAATAGGAAATAACAACTATGATACTGAAAATGTCTACCCTAGAACTGTTCAATTAATAAAGGTTACTGATAACGGAGAAAATCTGATTTCTGAAATTAGTTCTTCTGAAGATAGAAAAGGGACTTTTGAATTTACTGGATTGAGTGGTAAATTAAGCAAGGGAGATAGACTCGTTGTTAAAATTATTACTAATGAAGTACAAAGAGAAATTGATCGACAAAGAAATGTTGTTCAAGTTGGTTATGATAATCCAGAGGTATCTGAAGAAGTAATTGTTCAGGGCGCACAAGTAACAGTCTCTTTTGACTTTAATTATAATCAAACTGATCCTGACTTTGACCGTCAACCAGTTACTCAAGTAGTAGAATTAGAAAAAGGTTCAAGGCTTTTAAATAGTTATTTTACTCCAGAACGAAAAGGCTATAAATTTATTGGATGGAATACTGATAAACTTGGAGTAGGACAAACTGTCAATGATGGTTCTAGTTTTAATGAAGATATAACGGTATTTGCTCAATGGGAAAAAGAACCTAACCTAGCTGGAGAAGTACATGCTCCACAAGGTCCTATTGAAGAAGGTAAAAGTATTGTTCTAAATAATGTAGTACAGTCCAATAAATCAGGGTCTGTAATTGTAACTGGAGAACTTCCAAAAGGGCTCTTTGGGTTATCTATAAATGAAACAGGTAATCTAATTGGTACTCCACTTATCAATGACTGGATTGATGGAGAAAATAGTCGGGAAGTAAAGATTCCAGTTACAATTAGTAATGGTGACGAAAAGGTTATGGTGGAAGTTCCATTAACGATCCTGCATGATACTCGAGCGGCAGACGCAGTAAAAGCAGCAGAAGACGCAGGCAAAGCTGGAGCAGATAAGAAAGCCGAAGTGGAAACCGACGGTTTAGTGACTCCAGAGGAAAAAGCGGCAGTGGATGGCTTGAATGACACGACTACCGCGAAGAAAGAAGACGCAAGCAAGTTAGTGGATGCCTTGCCAGAAGGACCAGTAAAAGATAGCTTGAAAGATCGCTTAGATAAAGTGACAACCTCTGAAGTAACAGTGAATGATGCAGATAGCAATGGCAAAGCGGACGATGTAGATTTAGCTGAAAAAGCAGCGGCAGACGCAGTAAAAGCAGCAGAAGACGCAGGCAAAGCTGGAGCAGATAAGAAAGCCGAAGTGGAAACCGACGGTTTAGTGACTCCAGAGGAAAAAGCGGCAGTGGATGGCTTGTTAGAAATAAAACAGTCTTCATTTATGCCGTTTGAAAATTTATTTTCGACTACAAATGATTACTCACAGTTTCCTAAAACTGGTGAAAAATCTGATTCTATTTTAACCATTTATGGAGGTTTATTATTCTTAAGTAGTATAGGATTATTAGGAATAAAAAAAAGAAAAAATAATACGAATTAAGTTTGTTTGTATTCTTCTTTAAGAAAGGATAGGTGTATAAATTTTATCAATAAAAAGCTGACTATTTGTCAAATAGAGTTGATAGAATGATAATAAAAGATCATCTAAGGTAGGATTTCTCTTTTCTACTTTAGATGACTTTTTGTTTAAATATCAGATAAATTTTGATTGGACCTGTAGTTGAATATAGATCTGTCGTAGTTACAGAAGGTAAATCGCATACTTTTCAATTCTAGAGGGGAAGTCTTGTTGAGTATTAGCTATTAAGCATCATAGCCCAGTTTTGAATTGCCTAACCACTTCGCTTGTAATTCTTTCATGCGTAAACAAAGTAGTTTTAGGAGTACATTCTCATTAGTTAAGTTGAGTAGCATTATCTAATGCAAAAAGGTTTGGCTTTTAGCTCATAATAATCTTTACTAAGTCTCCTCCTTTCTTCGAGTATTATTTCATTTGTGTATAAATTGCATCTTTTTCTTCTTCTAGTTTCATGATTAACAACTAAAAATTTTTTTAGAAGGACACAAGATAATACATTTATGCTGTAATAGATAAAGAGGATAATTATGTTTAATCAAAAGGAAGAGAAGCAGTTCAAATATGCAATCAAAAAGAAAAAGGGGGCGGTAGAGCATTTTTTTGTATTATCGGAGTAGTATTGTAAGAAAACTAAAGATTAAAAATAGCAAACGGAAATTATTTCCATTTTCTTATTTTTGCAAAAAATGAATGTTCATGTGTATGAAAGTAACCAATAAATTTATCTTTTCTCGAAGGAAGTTTATTTTTAATAATTTGAGAGGGTGATTATATTGTGTTTTGAAAATAAAGGGTATTTTTTTGAAATCTCAGACATTGCTGAATTTGTTAAAGTAGAAAGAAGGAAGCAACGCGGCTCAGCTACATTAAATACTTATGACTATATTTTGATTAATATTGTAAAACAATTGTGTAAGCAGCAAAAAAAATTGATTTACTTAATAAACTCAAAGAATTTCAAGACTATATTAAGCAATTTAATTGAAGTGGATGCCAAAATTTCTGATTATCTTTTTTTCTTGATTAATTGTAGATTTGAAACTGATAAAGAAGTAATAGAGTGTGTAGAAAGTGTAGAAAAAGATGCTCTTAGAGACTACTATTGTGGGTTAAATTTCAGCGATAACATAAATAACTATAAATTAATAGTTCATACAACTAAATATTAATTTTTTTTAGAACCATGTTAAAGGACTATGTGATATTTACAATTCCATCTCGTATGTGCTAACCTTTTATCGTTAAAGCTATTTCGTTTATGTGTAGAAACGTGAGTTTTTGTTTCGTACGTTACACGAACGAAAATGATTAAAGTCAATAATGAAAATGGGACGAGAATGGGACAATACTCAGAAAAAAATCTGATTATTGCCCCATTTTTTTGATTTCAAAGTACACAAAAAGCACTCATTCCTGTAAGATTAAAGTGACGAAACCCAATCAGAAAGGAAGCGAGTGCTTTATTTTTAAAATTATACCATCAATCAAACAACTTTACCATTAGATATGGAACAATATATTCCTGAAACAGATGTCGCTTTTGCGGTCAATGATTTAGTCGAAGCCATGCCACAAACACTTTTTCTTAAATTAGAAGAACAACTAGGATGACTGGCCTACCACCCTAAAATAATGTTAAAAATTATTCTATGTGCTTACACGCAGCGTGTTTTTTCAGATCGTAAAATTGGATTTCTATTAGATGACAGCTATCGTATGCGTTGGCTAGCAAACCACGAACAAGTCAGTTACCGGACCATCAATCGCTTCCAAAGTCAGGAAACAACTGCTCACCTTTTAGCAGAAGCCTTTGTCTTATTCCGCTGTCAATTAATCACCAATCAGGTAATTGACAATGAAGCGCTATATATTGATGGCACAAAAATCGAAGCGGATGCCAATAAATTCAGTTTTGTCTGGCGCAAAGCAACAAATCAGTATGAAGCTTCTTTGGATAAACAATCAAACGAATTCTATCAAACCCTTTATAAAGAAGAAATCTTGCCTTCTTTAAAAGAAGAAAACCAAAGTGATAGATTGACAAGCAACTAATTGGAAGAAATCGTGCATCACTTGGAGACAGAATTAGTGACGACAGAAGAACAACTACAAAATGAAAAAAGAAAGAAAAACAAAGCCAATTAAAGAAAAAAAAGAAGAATCTACAAAAAATATCTACGCAAAATCCAAGCGGATTATCTACCAAGGAAACAAAAATATGAAACCTATAACCGATTTTTTCAAGAGCGAAATAGTTTTACTAAATCAGATACAGATGCCACATTTATGCGAATGAAAGATGATTATATGCGCAATAGTCAACTAAAGCCAGGCTACAATTTACAAATCGCAACAGAAAATCAATATGTCCTAGCGTATGATCTGTTCCCAAATCCAACAGATATAAAAAACTTACAGACATTTTTAGACAGCTTTTTGGAACAACACAACGAATTACCCGAGTATATTGTAGCGGATACCGGCTATGGAAGTGAAGAAAATTATACGTATATCAACGATGTCTTACATAAAACGCCATTAATCACTTATGCTAGTTATCGTAAAGAAAATAAAAAGACCTATAGAAACAGTCCTTTTATGGTTGATAACTGGCGCTATTTGGAAGAAGATACATATATTTTTCCTACCCATCGGGCAGTTCCTTTCAAGAGATATAGTCGAGGAAAAGAGAAAGGCGGATTTGTACGTGACTTCAAAATTTATGAATGTGAAAATTGTCGAGATTGTCCTGTTCGTAGTCAATGTACGAAAGCAAAAAGTGAGCAAAACCGACAAATTTTAGTGAATAATACATGACGCTATTTCAAGCAGAATGTAAAAAGAAGCTTTTAGAGGAAAAGACAGGTTCGATTTATCGGAAACGAAAAATCAATATCGAACCAGTGTTTGGCCATCTAAAGGCTCATTTGGTGTTCCAACATTTCCACTTACGAGGGAAACAAGGAGCCGAGATTGACATTGGATTGGCACTCATGGAATTAAATTTAAGGAAATTAGGGAAATAATTTCTGAGTATTGTACCGGATTAGATGCCCATCAAAATAATGTTGTGTTTTGAAAGGTCCATTTATTCAAATAAATAGAATGTTGGAGTATAACTATATTGCTTATGTAATATAATTTATTTTTATTGTATATTTGTTCCCTTTTCGTACTTTTCAACTTTTACTACCAGAGTATACTAAAATATGCTATATTTTTACTACAGTAGTTATAAATTTGAGATAAAAAAGGAGTTTTTTTTTGGATAAAGGAGTCGCTGATATTGTAAAAATTAAGCAAGTGTTGAAACAAGAATCAGTAAAAAGCTTAGTAGAAGGAACTGGGTTAAGCAAGAGTACTATTTCAAGTTTAAAATCAGGTACTCGAAAAGTAGAAAAACTAAACCTTTCTGCAGCTATTAAACTGACAGAATATTCAGATCAAGTTTTTAGACCTATTATTGAAATCTGGGGAGAAAAACCGAAAAAATAACCACAGTTATTTTATGAAACTAATAGGATTAAAAATAGAAGAACTAGAAGTTTTTTAGATGAATGCTTGTTTAGCTCTATAATGGATAGAACTGAAAGATAATATTCTTCAGTCCTACCATTATAGAGCTATAATTTTATTCAATTTCAAGAAGTCTTTTTTTTACCAATAATTTAAGATATTTCATAAGATCTTCTTCAAATTCTATAGATTCCCTATCTTGTTGGTACAAAGATAAATAAAGAAATATTTTTTTTCGATAGAATACGTTAAAATATGAATAGATATAGATAGTAATTATATTATCTATAAATAGTAGAGTATAACGATCTTTTATTTTTGGATTTTCTATAAATTTTAAGTAGTAAGAAAATCTTTTTCGTTCAAACTTTTCTATAATCTCTAAATTTTTAATTTGAACAGAATTAGTTGAAATAAGCATATAAAAATTTAATAGTAATTGCTCCTTATCAGATTTTAGACGTACTCTTTCAATTATATTCATGATATATTCATCGATGGTAGAGCTTTTATCAGCAATTTTTTCTAATTCAGAGTTTATTATATCCAAATTATACACAATCACTGCCTCATATAAATCATGTTTTGTTTTAAAAAAGCTATATACGGTAGTAGTGCTGGTTTTAGCTTCATTAGCAATATCTAAAAGTTTTGTTTTTTCATAACCAAATTTAGAAAAGTGTTTCATTGCGGTAAATATAATTTCTTCCTTTTTAATATCTTTCTTATTTATTGACATAAATTTATTACCCCTTCGCAAGTACAGTTAGCGTCTCAAGAACATTTTCTTTTAATATTAATGAACTTTTTATAGAGTCTTCTAGAAAAACTTTGGCTTTTATTTCTTGATATTGTGTATTTTGAAGCAGCTCTCCAGATAACATCATTGTATCAATAATAAATGTATAGATAACTGGATCAATTTTAGTACTAATTTCTTTTTCATTTTGTAGTTCTTTAACAGTACTCCAGTAAACGTCAAAAAAACTTCTATTATTATAGAATTGTTTAACCCATTCAGTTATCATTTTTTTATCACTAGGAATTTTATTATAAAATATGATGAGTTCAGGATGTTGCTTTCCTAATTTTAAAATCATTTCAAACATTATTTCTAAACGATCTTTTAGTTTTAAAGGAGCGTCGTTTATAGTACTAACATATTCATCTAAAATAACAAAAACGTGTTCTATCGCGACTGTTAACATACCTTCTTTATTGTTGAAATACTGATATAATGATCCTACACTTAAATCTGCTTTACTGGCAATTTTACGAACAGAAGTTGCTTCATAACCAACTCTCCCAAATTCATCTAAGATGTAGCATAAAATAAGTTGCTTTTTTTCTAATTTTAGTCGATTAAATAATTCAGTTGCTGTTTTATACATAACTATCTCCTCAAAAAAGATATTTTAATTTAGTATACCATATTTATTATATAAAAACGACCGCTCATTTTTTTGCGATCCTTAATTGAATCTTAGCTTGATAAAAATTAAATTACATATAAAACAGTTAACCTCTGTAAGAGAAAATTGCCAAACTATCTACCTTCTCAAAAGTCTATTATCCTTTATCAAAAATAGCTATATATTTATACTTCTTTATAGAAGAATAGTAGAAGTAATAGCCTAACTGATATGATAGATTTAAATGACTAAATTTGTAGATTGCGTCATTTTTGCGCAATTTTAAGTCTGCTAGTCCATCAACCAGTTTTTCCGTATATTCCGTATATAAGGATACTATTACCTTAATAATTATATTTTTAGAGATTTTAATATACAAAATGGAATGGTAACGTTCTTTTTGACAAAAATTATAAGGTGTTGTGAATGCCGTGATGTTATTGCTCTGATTGCTTTTGACAATGAGCCTCATCGGATCTGATTCTCTCCGGCAGAAGCGCAATCATTTAATTACGCTGCCTCTCCAAAGATATCAGACCCGAGCTCATTATCAAGGGCTCGCTTTGCCAATCTCTGTTGTCGAAATTGTATCGGTGTTTCATACCCAATGTCCCATGCAATCGCAGGTAGTTCCACCAATGCACATAATCAAACAATTCTAGGCGTAGTTGTGCCAATGTTTTAAATTGGTATTGATGCACGAATTCTACTTTGACAAATTTATACGTTGATTCCGCAACAGCGTTATCATACGGAAAGCCTTTCTTACTCAAAGAGCGCGTGATCCCAAACCCATTTAAAATATCATCGATGGATTGATTATCAAATTTTTTTCCATGATCTGCATGAAAAAGTTTGACGTCTGTTAAAGGATAGGGAATCCGACCAAAGGCTTCTTTTACCAATGCGGTATCTTTTTTTCTCACCACAAGAATAACCGATGATTTCTCGATTAAATAAATCAAGAATTAAGAAGATATAATGCCATTTTTTCCCTACGCGAACATAGGTAAGATCGGTGACAATAGCCTCCAATGACCGTTTCTTGTGTAAATGTCCAATCTAATACAATTTCAATACATTCGTTGTCTCCGCTTCATTACAAGCTGTTCGTTGGGCATTAAAATGAGCGATCGTATAGGTGAATTTCAACCTGCGTTGTTTCATGATCCGACCGATTCTGCGACGACTGATTTGAAGCGCACGCTTGGCTAAGTATTTCTTTAATTTCGGGGTGCCGTAAGCTTTTCGGTTACGGATAAATTCTTCGTGAATAAGTTCTTTCAGATCTTCTTCGCTTTTAATGGGTGTTGCCTGATTAATAATAGGTCTGAAGAGAAATCTTTAAGATTTTATACAGCGCTGATATCGAGTATTTGTGTTTGTTGACATCAATCACTTGTCTTTTCGTCCGAATATCAACGACGCTTGCTTTAAAATATCATTCTCCATTTCAAGCTACTTATTTTTCTTTCGTAGTGCGATCAATTCTACTTATTCCGGGGTTAAGGTATCTTTTTTCTTGAACGATTCTGTTGAATGTGTTTGCTTCACCCATTTATCGAAGGAAGAAGGCGTAAGCTCATGTTCTCGAATGATTTCTACACGCGGCTTGCCTGCAAGGTAAAGATCGACGACGTGTTGTTTGAATTCTTTTGAATAGGTTCTTCGTTGACGTCTTGACATAAAAAATCCTCCAGTGTGTTTTTTATTATTCTACACATCTTATTTTTTCTTTCTAGTGTAGCCGATTCAGAAAAAGAACCGATAGTTAATTCGACCATATTCATTATAGTTAAAGACATGTAAATGAAATGATCTCTCAAAGAATATGTATTCCATTTTTCTCTTAATGAGAACTTACTAAATAAAAATTGACAGATTGTCTCATTGCATTACTTTATTGTACATCTTAAAATTATCTGCCTTATTTTGTTTGACCATTCACTTTTTTTTTAGATCCTAAATATACTTTTATCCGTTCATAAGAGCAGCCTGAATAAACACAACCTACAATAATACCCAAAACTACTGCTCCAATAAGATTGTAGAAAAAGCCAATTTTTTTTACAAATGTTTGATAAAAATTTGTCATTATTATCATCATGACTACACTGTTACACAAGTCATACATAAAAAATAATTTAAGAAAGAGAAAAGAGATCATTCCTTTTTGATCAATTCTTCTATAAAAATTATATATCCAATACAAATAAAGAAACATACTTCCTACCAATAAAAGTAATTTTAGTACAAACCACCACGAAAAATGTGGATAGAATAAAAAATCAATCAAACATAATAACGGAATAAAATAAAGGAATTGATGAGAGTGGGTTAGATATTTCCAAAAGGTTTCTTGTTTTAATCGTTCCATTTGTTGATAAAATTTTTGGTCATCTATTATTTCCATTTATTTACTCCTTATCTTAATATCATACATAGCAACATGTACAACCTTATAAAAATAAATAATTTACTTATTTATTTTCATCGCAATCGACATTCATTAGTAGATATGTTTGTTAGTATTAAAAGAACTTGTGATTATTAAATTAGTAAATGTTTTATCATATAGAACTTATTGATGGTTATTAAAAAAAAGCTTCTTTTCTATAATTTAAACACATCTATAGGTAGATAGATATAGAAATTTATACAACATTCAAGTAAGAATTTATTTATTAAAAATGTGGTCTTTCTAGTAAAAGAAACAAAAAACCAGTTAAGCATTCTATCTAACTGGTTTTTTACTAAATTTCAGTTGTATCTTTCTATATTAATTAAGTTGTTATTTTACGCGAGGTTCAGTTTCTTCTTTTACGTTTTGTACACCATCACTTACTTTTTCACTTGCTACGCCTAAAGCTTCTTTTGATTTTTCAAATTGTTTTGAAGCAAATTCTCCAGTAGCAGAAGCTGCATCGGAAAGATGATCTTGTAGAGTAACTGAATCATTTTCATGTTGTTCTTTCGTTTTTACATCTACGACGTTTACATTAATCTCAATTACATCTAGGCCAGTCATTTTCTTAACTTCATTTGAAATAACTTGCTTCATTTTATCATAAATTGTAGTTACATCTTTACCATATTCAGCCACTATTGAAAGATCTACTGCGACTTGTTTTTTTCCTACTTCAACATCCACTCCAGAAGTTGTGTTATCCGTATTTACTAGTTTTCCAGCTATATTTGAGAAGAAGCCTCCATCAATCGTTAGAAGACCATCAATCTCATCTAATGCAATACCAATTATTTTTTGAATTACTTTATCTTCAAAAAATAGTTCTCCTTTAATAGTCTCAAAAGTTTTTGACATGTCCTTTTTTTTGATCTCTGTTTTTGTATTATTTGTTTTGTTTTCCATTATTTTTCCTACTAAAAATATAAAATTTATTTTTACCGTAAAAACGGTTATTAACTAATTTTGTTTGTCAAAAAAACCAACAGTTTCTAAATAGATACCTAGATAAAAACCACAAAGAGTTAGCACTGTTAATATTACTGTTTTAATAAATCCTAATGTAAAAAATAATATTCCTAAAAATAGTCCCAAACATCCAAAAATCAAAGGATATTTATATTTTGATATGAATTCTACCATTGTTTTCTCCTATAAAACTTTTGATTTAGTCTTTGTATTTTTTTCATGATAATCCTTAAAAATTATTTCGGTTAATATTATTTGCTCTGCACCAAATAATTCATTTAAATTAGTATTTACCTTTCTTATAAAGGCTGTTTGTCGCTCTCCCGTTTGAAAAGCTTTGCGTATTTTTCCTTGTATATAGATTTTGATTTTCTTTTTCTTAATTACAGATTTTACTGTTGGATCAACAATAAAAGGTTCTTCTTTTGCAGCAATTAATACAAAGTTTTCAATTGCTTTTTTTTGGACTGCTATTTTTCCACTATCAGTCTTTTTTTCTATACAATTATGTGCTTTAGGATAAAACAATACAATAATTAGAATAATAAACAATAATGTTAGCAAACATCCACTAATCCAAAACAAAAACTGTGCCATACTATTACCAATGTACGGATAGTTTGTAAATGGAAGTAGGTAAAATGGTAAACTAACAACACCTTGCATTGTTATTAATGTGTGTGCTAAAGGAAAAAATAAAAAAAATAAAACAAGGATTAATAATAATTTTAATCTTTTTCGCATAATACACCTCTTTGTCTACGTTGTGAATATATTCAATTATCTAGTCATTCCTTGAAAATTCACAATTCAAATAAAATATATACTATTAAAAATTTCTAAAGATTTTGTCACTTTGACTTCTATAACCTTCTCTCCTTTCAACTGTATAACTTATTTAGGTGAACTGATAAAATAAATTTTATCAGTTACTATTTCTAAAATTCTTAAAGTAATCAGACCTCATTTCAGAAAAATAATGAATGTTTATTTTATAAAATAAAATATTTGATGAAACAATATTAACAAGAAAAATCTACTAAGTCAAACAAAATGAACGATCATATTTTTAGGGAAGAAAAATAATTTAAATTTTACAATGAATGTATGAGCAAATTTGTTGAGCTAATATTTGGATATTTTTATAATAAGTTTAGGGGTATCCCAATATCACTCTCTAGGGGTGACTCAGAGCAGGGGAAGGAGTTACCCCTAAAAAGTATGTTAGAATGATTTTATCGCATCATATCCTTTTTTATGTAATTAGTTGATAAAATCTATCTGTACTTATATTTAACGACTGAAATCGGTCACTTACTGAAAAAACATCTAAGGTAGAAATGAATCTCACCTAAGATGTTTTTTGATTTTTTATCCATCTTACTTATATAATATATAAATACTGAAAAACACTCCTTATTCACAAGGAAATATCATAACCATTCACTTGGAGTTTTGTATCTATTTATCTAACTCAGGTGAGTTACCTAACTCTACTTTTAACATCCAAATCTCTTTTTCTAGCTCTGATTTAGAACCAATAAAGATATCTTCTGTACAGTCATCTCCTTCTTTCCCTGCAATTTCAATTCCCTCTTCATATATCGAAATAAGATAACTATAACCTTCCAATAAATAATTAATTTGTTCATCAATAGTTTTATTCCAAGAACCTTTCTCTTCTTTTAATTTAGAATTTATAAAAAACTCTTCTAGAGTTGAATACGGAGATCCGTCAAGCGTAATCAGTCGTTCTGAAATTACATCCAACTGATCATTAATTTGCTCCATAAGATCATCCATTTTTGGATGTAGCGTTAGAAATCTTCCTCCACGCATATACCAATGAACTTGATGAATTCTTACTGAAAATACGCTTAAATCGGCTACCAATTGATTTAATATTTTTTTTGTTTCACAAAATTTCATAGTATCACTCCTAATTTAGTGTTATTTAAAAAGAAATCATTCCGATTTACGTACAATTTAATATAATAAATATATCTTGTCAAAAATAAAATGAACGTTTATATTAAAAAAGTGTTTATAAAAATCTTTACAACTTATTCATCCTTTTGTTTAGGATAGTTTTTTTTTACAAATTCATCCCATGATTCACTAAATTCATGGTTCAAAAAGGCACTTTTCAACCCTGTTACTTGTTTTAATCTAAGAACTTCTTCTTTTTCCATTCCTAGTTCTTTCCCTATTTTATGATCGTCCCACCCTTCATTGACAAGCAGTAGAACTAATTCGGACATTTTATCTATTTCATGTTTTCCTCTAGCTCTATTGTGTCTAATTGTACTTGACATTCTTTGCTCCAATGGCTTATCGATTACAACAACTGGAAGTTCTTTTAAATCAAGCTTGCTTTTTCCAATTAGATACCTATGGAAACCATCAATAATAATATATTCGTCTTTTTTATCATCACAATAGCAAACAATCGGTTGTGTATATCCGTCTTTTAAAATCGATAATTCTAAAAGCTCCATTTCAGGTCCAGCGACATGATTTGGGTTATAACTATTACTTTTTATTTTCTCTACTGGAACCATTTTTACATTTAAAACGGGCATATCAATCTTGTTCATTGATTTCTCTCCTAAAAAATAAATAATTCTTTGTCTCTCTATATTGTTTAAAACAATAATGTTTCAGATTATTTAAGTACTGGTCTTTTTTTAAAGAAATTCGTACACACTTTTTTTCACATTTCTTGTCTATGAAAAATAAAACCTTCTCCAATAAATACTTTCGAGTATCGTCATTTTCATCTTCAACAAAAACATCTCCAATATCAATAAACTCATTGGAAATTTGAATGGAAGAAAATCCAATTATCCTTTCCTTATTCATTAACAAAAACCAAATAGTACTAGATGTATTTATTAAATAAGGTAATTTTCTTCTATATACTCTTTCAGCAAAATATTTCCCCATTAAACTGTAAAAATTTTGTTTATTGTATGGGGGTATATAAACTTTAATATCTATTTTGCTCATTTCATTCCTCCTATTTTTTGTACAATATTTTCGTATTTCTTTCCTTTTAATTGATTTATCCCCAAAAAGTCTTTATATTCTTTAAACATTTCATATAGTTCAGCTTCATCTTTTTTCGTTAAACTATAATTTCTAGTAGATAAAACAAAGTCATTTTTTTCTAAAGCTTTAGCTATCCCTTTCCAGTCATTCCAAAGCCTTTCATCTTTTATCCAATCTTTTCTTTTTGATTCATCTGGCATATCTTGGATATCCATATTATATGTATTCTTGTAATAAGCAAAAAGAATACATATCTTTCTGTAATAATGATTCATTAAAAGAGGAGAATATAATCCTAATGTTTCTAGTAAAAAAATAGAATATCTTTGCCAAGTCATAAATGAAGGTTTTTGAGAAGTATTTAATCCTAAAAGACTAGTTTTACCATATATATTTCCAAAATTAACTCCACTTACTCTTTTTACTAATTTATCCCATGTTTCAGGTTCAAGTTCAGCAAATTGATTTAACGCTTTTCTTTGTTGTAATCCGAAAGGCTGGCATACTCTCATGTCCCGGTACTTATATCCAATCTTATACATTTTCTCATAGATATAATTATATTCTAGTTCACATTTAAAAGTTGCAGCCCAAATGTCACCAACTTTCCAATCAAATAAAGGATAAAACAAAATATTTCCTTCTAAAGTTATATTTATCCAACATCGATTCTTATATTTATTTTCACCTTTTGTAACAGCACTATGTCTGTGTAAACTTTCTTGTGCCCTTATACCTACACCACATGATATAGCACTTTGGGGATATTGTTCTTTATACCAATTTTGAAAATAGCGAAGAAATCTGTCGGGATTACCATTTGATAATGAATAATATTTTTTTAAACCGTCATCAATATTTTCCAAAGTTATGGCATTTTTAGGAAGAGAATGAATCCATTTTTCTTTTTCGCTTGGATCCCACATTTTCCATTGAGGTTGAAAAAAACTAGTGTTGTTATCCTCAAAAAAAGGTAAGCAAAAATGATAAATATTTTTTACTCTAGGTAACTGTTCAATTTTTTTTATAAAATCAACAGTTGCTGTGTAATTTGCTTCAATATTTAATATTAATAGATCAAAATTTCTATCTAATTTTTCTGCAACTAGATTAGCTAACTGAACCATTAGCCCACTATCCTTACCGCCACTAAATGAAAAATACACCTTATCAAATTCTTCAAATATGTATTCTAATCTCTTTAAAGTAGCATCAAAGACATTCATTTTCCATCCTCCCTAAAAAATAAGCATTTAATATCAATGGTAATACATTAAAAACTTTGTCAATAATAAGGATATATTCCAAAATCCATTCATTGGAAATAGAGACCTTCTTTATTAATGTATTATTACTTACATAGCGAAGCAATACAAACATTATCCAATAGTTTCATCTACAAAAAATAAATTACTTTTAAAACATCTTGATTATGAATTCATTTCCCAAAGGCCTTTTAAAATTGATACAGATGTTCGTTCACTTTTTTTAGACTTATTGTACAAGTCTTTTTAATAGTCCCAGAACAAAATAGTTTGTTTATCCAGCTTCAAACCATTAAAGGCTAATGAACGGTTTATTTTTTCGATTACTTTAGATAAAGCTACAGAAATTTTTATATTTTCACAATGCTCAGTTTGAATTTCAATAATTATATCATCAATTAGTTTTTGAATTTCTTACCTATCAACATATTCAGTCTTAGAAAGAGAATCTTTTAAAGCTACTAGTGATTCAACGATTTCAGACATTTTCTTCCTCCTTTCTAGTGGCCTGTAAAACCGTGTAGAACAGAGTCCATCGAACCGGTAATTACACTATCTACAGCGCCATTCCAATTTACTCTACATTTTCATTTTTCAGATTTGTCAGCCCATACAGATAGCCTTTTTGACGTTCATATTCGGATTATACCATTCAGCCGCAGAAGCAGATTCGCTCGACACAAACAATCCCATACCAACAAAACCAATACACATCACACTATAGCCAACTAGTTTTTTCCTCTCGTATCCATCTCCTAAAAAATAGAATAGTTCTTGTAATTATTCATAAGATATACTTTTCCGTTTTTTATCCTTTCTGCTTTATAACAACTTTTTTCAAGTAAAGAATGACATACTTCTTCTTAAAAAAACAGTCTGTTTTTTTCTATTTTTTCGGTGTATAATTAATACGAATGTTCATTTTTTGTTTTAATACGCACTCCGTACATAATAGATCTTGATTGCATCAATCTTTTGTACTTTTTGATTTATCTTAAGCTGAATGAATAGAAACCTAGTTACCGCATTACTTTTTTGTTCTCCAAATAACAAGTAATGATCCGTTTGGGTTATATCTTGTGAAACATTATGAATACGACCAATGTTTTTTTGTTGTACATGTGGATCGTTGTCAATTCCATTTTCTTTTATACAACAATCGATTAAATAGTTTTTTACGGATTGATTTCGTTCGTATATGTCCGTGTAATTTACCCATTTTCTTCCAAAATCCTTTAACAAATGTTGAATTACTTCAAATATGTTGGATTTTATTTTGTTTTCCTGATTTCTTTTACTTTCTATACTTAAACTTTCTGCTTGCATCATCGTTTCTCTTGATATTGAGGAAACTGCTGTTTTTTTCTTCAGAAGAAACCCACCTACAACTTCTAAGGACAAACAAAAGCAACCAAGAAAAAACAATACTTTTTCACAATTGTTTCATCTCCCTTTTCTACTAAAAATTTTCATTGAGAGAATTCTTTTATTTGGCTTTACGAATCAAACTTCGAATTTTCGTTTGGTTATAGGTGCGTTGATACAGTGCTATGATTCCCCTTGCTTGGCGTTCTGTTCCACAGTTGAAAAATAATTCTCACTATCTGAAACATCCGTTATGATACCGGTGTGTCCATAGATTCCAGGAGACAATTGGCTTTACCAGTTGGCCATGAAAGGATTCTTTTAAACGACACTGAAATAAAAGAAAAGAAGCCAAATAATTATAAGGCTTCCTTCCTTGAAATTGTTTTCGTGTCATTGAAAAAGCAAATAACCACGGACAAAAAATTTGTCGAGTAATCGTATGTTCCATATCAAATGGAAAAATTCGAAAAATCCCCCCCAAAAAAGCCAATCCTAAACCATACCACAAATGTTTGTGTTACGGGACGAGGTAACGCGACCCCGTCCCACAATTTATAAAACACTCGCTCTATATACCAAATCTTTGTCCAATTGCGTATATTGCTCATTTTATCGCCCCCATGACCGCATGCGATCCAGAATCCAATTGAATACTCCAGACGTATCTTCAACTAACCAAACAGCTACTGCCAGCACAAGAATCAATGGAATGGCTTTGCTTGCTTTTCGTTCAAAGGCAATATAGGCCGCACCACCCCAAGCATCGCCAATATAATCAAATAATTAAAATCCCCAACAAAATTGGTAAACACATTTTGAAAAAAATCATTTGCTTTTTTCCTCCCTGTTAATACACATTGAACTAATGACAATACACATCACCACAGAGCACAACTGATAAAAATTTCACTTGATATTCCTCATTATGCATTTGTTCTGTTCTTTGATTGCTGTTTTTACGTAAGAATTATAAATAATTTCTCACACGGCGATACATTATTTTCACAGGAACATGCGTACAATAAATCCGGTTCTGCGTACTTTTCTTTGTTTTAGGATCAAGTTTCATAGAATAGAAATCATAAAAATATTTACCACTTTTTTATCATATGTTCCTTCGATCACTAGTGAAAAGCTAGGGTGGTAAATCCAACAAATATAATTGATACTTCCCTCTACTGGATAAAGGGACAAAACCAAGTACCTTTAAATGGTCTGATACAGTCATAAACACGATCTATCTCCTCCCAAATAAAACAAAAAAAGGCTGTAATCGCATTTTGATTACAGTCTTTTTTTGTAAATGTATTAATTAAAGCTTTACTTCCGGTCTTTTTATTTAATGACTTTAGTCAGTTGAAATCTCTAAAGAGATTTCGACAAAAAAACCACGCGTAATGCGCGTGGAGGTCAGAGCTTTAGCGATAAAAGTTTAGCACATACTCGTTGGAATTGTAAGTATCATCTTGTGTTTACACCAAAATATAGAAGAAAAGTAATCTATGGTCAATTGAGGCGAGATATAGGGAAAATACTAAGAAAATTGTGTGAGATGAAAGAAGTCGAAATCATTGAAGCGCATGCAATGCCCGACCATATCCATATGTTGGTAAGAATTCCACCGAAGTTGAGTGTATCAGGTTTTATGGGTTTCTTAAAAGGAAGAAGTGCAGTAATCATTCATGAACGTCATGCGAATTTAAAATACAATTATGGAAATCGATCTTTTTGGTCAAAAGGTTATTATGTGAGCACTGTAGGACTGAACCAAAAAACGATAGCAAAGTATATACGAGAACAAGAAGCAGAAGATCGAGTAAGGGATAGTATAAACAAAAGAGAGTATAAAGATCCATTTAGGAAGTAACAGCTAGATAAGAATAGAAAGGTAGCGGTTGGCGGTCTCTAAAAAAGCTCCCTTAAAGGGAGCAGCAGGTAGCGAGCCCTTCTAGGGCTATTAAAAAGCCACCCGCTATGCGGGTGGATATTTACTTAATAAATCAATTTTCCCAAATTATTTTCTTTAGCTTTCTTAACGATTTCTGTTGCAACTACCACATCTAATACAGCCGAACCAACTGTTTTGAAGATCGTGATTTGTTCTCCACTTGTCCGACCGACCAATTCTTCATTGATCAGTTGGCCTAGTTCTCCATGATAGCTGTCTCTTTGAATATATCCATCTTGCAGCGGTGAAATGAAGTCCCCAGCTTCTTTTAGAACACCGTCCATGGTATCAAAAATAACAACATCTGCGGCTTTAATTATTTCTCGTGGAATTTCACACATTTCCGGTGTGTAAGCACCGACTCCATTGATGTGCGCACCTTTTTTGACCCACTCAGCAGAGAATGTCGCACGTTTTGAAGTGGTCACACTTGTGATGATGTCTGCTCCTTCAACGCATTCTTGACTGGTTTTTGTTGGGCGCATCGTTACAGAAAATTGTTGCATCATTTCTTCAGCAAATTGGTTGGCACGCTCAAAATCAATATCAAAAATCCGAACTTCTTCTAATTTACGAACGGTCAACATTGCTTCTAATTGTGACTGTGCTTGTCCACCGGTTCCAATCAGCGCGCCGATTTTAGCATCTTTTTTTGCAAGAAGTTCTGTTGCTGCTCCTTGAACAGCGCCTGTTCTTAATTGTGTCAAATAAGTACCATCTAAACAAGCGGATACCATACCCGTTTCTGGATCCAATACGATCATCGTTGCTGGTACACTTGGTAAGTTTTTCTTGATGTTTTTAGGATACACGGAAACGATTTTGACACCTAGTGCTCCTTCGCCACCTTCTACATAAGCTGGCATATATAAGCTTTGTCCGTTACTTTTTGGCACATCGATATTGGTGCGAAGAGGCACAATTGCCTTTCCTGCTGAATACAATGACAATGCTTTTTTGTCTGCATCGATGGCTTCTCTCATTGAAAAATTTTTGATAATATCTTCTTTTTTAAGAAATAGCATTTGAATCGCTCCTTAATTAGCTGCTGTAGCTTTTTTTAATTGACTGCTCAACATCGTATATGCACTGTATAGTAAGACCAAAATCACGATCCATTTCAGAATATAGGTATCTAAAGATTTGACTAGGAATACAGCGACCAATACCCCTAATACACCGAAGGTTGAAGTGAAAAGTGTGATTTTTCTGCTGTATTCATCAAATTTAATGAATTGAACACTGCCGATCGGTACTGAGAATGTACAAGCCCCCATCATAATAGGAAAGGCTGCAACTGGATTCAAGCCTAGCAAGTAGACAGTTACCATTGTTAACGCATAAGAACCAATGCCGATATTGTTCAATGCGCCATAGACAAAGAGTAAAAATCCTGCCAAGATTAATTTTCCGCCATACAATTCACTGGCTGTTCCGTTTGAGGGAATCCAATTCATTTGTCCCATAAAAATTAAGAATGCAGCAATGACCAATCCTATGCCGACAAACAGTTTGATCGTTTTCTCTGGTAACTTCACGACAAATCTTGGTCCTAAATATGCACCGATAATTTGGCAGATAATACAAACAGCTAATGTCTTGATCCCTACGTTGATAGCAGTGATATAAGACAATGCCATGACGGCTACCGGTACTACACATTGGGTATTCAACGTTCCGGGTAGTTTTTTCATGCTGACCCATTTCAACTTTGGATAAAGGACGGTTCCGATAGCAAAGTCGGAAACGCCAAATGTTGAAAGAAAGAAGGTGATAAATGACGTGAAGGGCAACAGACGCATATCCCCAGGTTCTTCTTTGAAATTTTGTTTGTTTTTGAAAAGGTCTCTTAGAAAGTAAATAATAAAATATAGATTGATTGCGACAATTAGTGCCAGCAAAATATTCCGAATCATAAAAATTCCTCCTACTAGTAAATCTTTCTGATTCCCTCAAAGTTCTCACCATATTTTGCTTTAAGTTCTTCAGAAGATTCTGCAATCACTTTTAGTGTATATGCATCATGTTTGACATATTCTTTAGCTAGATTGACCATGGCGTGGTTTTTTGTCCAAGTGACATCGGTTGATTGCAGTTCTTCATTAATGGTGCCAAACACGACTTCTTGCTCATCGGCGACGATGTTGATCCATCTTGCCCCAAAGTCATCAAGTTTGTCTGTTTCAAAACCATGAATGTAATACTTTTCTAAGGGAAGATCATATTCATGGGTAGAACTGAATAAAATCAGTACAAATTTATCGACTTTTTTTTCGGCCTGCTGCAATGCCTTTAGCAGTGAATCCGTGAGGTTCTCATGCCAAACTTGGATGAGCAAACTTTCTTTTGCATTTTTCACCAAATGCTCTGCTTTATCCAGAACATACTCGATGCCATCAACTTTCCACAGCATGTCTTCTTCATCTTTTTCCTTAATCATTCCTAGATTCTTTGTAAGAAAAGAAAGATCATTTTTAACACTTTTTTCTAATTTCTCTAAAAACTCATTTGCCGAGATGGCATGATAAAGTTTAGGTTCTGATTTATTGACGACAATCAAATTCTTTTTTAATAGTTTTTCCAAAATGTTATATACTTTCGAGCGTGGCACACCTGAGATTTTACTTACTTCATATCCTGTAAGATTACCTTTTTCTAATAGGGTGGTATACACTCTTGTTTCCATCTCTGAAAAATCATATTTTTTCATGATTTGAATCATCGTTTCCATTGATTAATCCTCACTTCATTTTTAGTAGCTACTACGGTAACAACTATAATTTTTTTTTGATCATCTGTCAAGAGTTAGTTCAATAAAACACATATAAGAATTAGCTTAAAAACAAGCTTTTTATTAAAAATAAATAATATAATATGAATATTTGTGAAAAAATACTAAAACTTAGTTATTCTTTACAACGATTTATAGAAAAACAACCTCTTTAAATATAAAAGATACGGGATACAGATTACTTGAAAATCTTTACGTTCCAGTTTTATTCTTTCTAAAAAACGTACTCACTTTTTTTCTTAGACTTCTTTTTTTGATTTTCCTCTTTTAGGTCTTGTCCTTTTTGTCTTCAAAATATTTAAATAAATCCCTTTCAAAAGTATTTATAGGTTTTGGACAATAAGGAATATCTTTTTTCTTCATATAAACACCTCATTAAACTATTTTATATCATCACATTATCAAATTAACAAATGTATTAAAAGAAAGTTTTTTATTAAAACTTTCTTGGCCTTTTGGGAGATTTCAGTGCGATTTCTTTTTATTCCAATACTTTTTTGTTGGTCACTTTCGTATACCCATTCTAAGCGATAATCGGCGACAATGTTTTTACAACGAATGGTAGGACAAAACAATGGGAGAAAAAACTTTTTCTACAGCAATCCCTTGTTTTCACCTACCACATGTTGTGAACCCAAAGCACGCCGACGAACGCTTAGTTATACGAAAATGACCTACCAAAAACAAAAAAAGTGAGGTGAATAGAAACAAAAAGAAATTGAAATCTCCCAAAAGGTCGTCCACCTCGGGGGCAACTTTCTGCCGAAAATAGTAGTTGGGCCTATGAACAAACTAACGTTACTTTTTGGTAAATTATTAAATTAACCGAAAAAACAGCATGGTTTCTCCCCATCAAAAAGCAAACTGTAAAAACATATACTTCTATGAGTGGAGAAACTATGCCAATGCTAAATCAATTTATCGATTATCCACTTGCACGAACCAAAGACAGCATTGTTAGAAAACAAATTAACCCAGCCTTATATACCAATAAATTATACGGTAATCGTAGTTGGGATACATTTTACTACTATGATAATCAACTGGTTTATGAAAGCAGTTATTACTAAGAGGGAATTTTCTTCTTAGTTAGCGTTAAAAATAACAAAAATAAAAGGAACAAGAACAATGAAAACAATAACTCTCTATGAAATCTTAGGTGAAGAAGGGTCTGACAAATATATTTCTGTATTCAAATCTTTAATTGCTTCCAATTTTACAGAGAATGAAGACATTTTATCAAGGTGTCAGCTATTTATACACAATAATGTCAGTGCTGAAGAAAATTTATAAAGATGAACCAGAAAAACTGAAAGAGACGGCAAGCGCAAACTTAGAATTTTATAACACGAATCCACAAATGTTGACATTTATTACCAGCATGCAGTTAGCGATGTATGATAATGATCAAAGTGTCTCAGATACACGCAGCATTAAGATGGCACTTATGGGACTCCTATCAGGAATCGGAAACTCGATTGCTCGATTTGGGATTGCCTCCTTATTTTCAACAATATTTGCAGGATTAGCGATGAATGGTCTGGGATTTGCTCTGATGTTTTTTTGGTTATCGATGTTAATCTCAATGCTAGTCATCAAATTATTAATGGGAGGGATATTTAGGGTTTAAACTTGGAACGAGTGTGATCGAAACCTTAAGTGATAAAATTGGTAAAATTTCTTCAGCAGCAAATATTGGCGGAGTGGCTGTTATTGCGGCATTAAATACTTCTTTTGTTAAGGCAAATATCGCCATTAAGTATTCACATAATGTAGAATCTGGTGAAAAACAAGTAATTGCTATTCAAGATATTTTAGATAAGATTACGCCCAAAATGCTTCCAGTCATTTTAACTATTTTAGTTTTTTATTTGATCAAAAAAAGAAAATGGAACACGTATCAATTGTTATTTTTTTTATTCGTGATTGGGATTCTAGCCTCTGACTTAGGGATTTTAGCATAGTAAGTGAGTGTAGTAAGGGACAGGGTTTTCGATTTCGAGTAAACCTTGTTTCCTTATTTATAAGTTTTCTGAGTGATGGGCATAATATTTTTTCAGTTAACGGAAATAAAATTTGAAAGCGAGAACACGATGAATCTTCAAAAAATCGAAAACTACCAACTAAAGTTTTATCAGAAAGATTTACTTTCAGGATATTTGGAAAAACATTCAAAACTTTTGGAACCACTTTTTGAACGTACTTATTTTCTATTAAAAGATCAGATTATTTACAATGATGCGATGGATATGGAAGCCTGTTCTATTCCGTATTCTCTAAAAGAAAATACACGGAATCGATAACATGGAGATGACCCAGAATGGCTCTTTATGTTGAATTGACAAAGTTTTCTTCTAGATTTATCACAGGCATACGCGTTAATAAAAGAAAAATGCTATTTACAAAAATGGTGCAGTCTGCTTCTTGATTTTATTCAAGAGGAAGGCGAACCAAATTCTACTAATAGGAATGTTTGGCGACACCTTGATGTTGGAATTCGAGTGATGAACTGGATGAAGAGTTTGACTTATATTTCTATTGCTGATTATAAACAATTGGGAATTGATAAAGTGTTGCGAAACGCTTTGCTGGTTAATCTCGAGTATTTGGAGAGGAGCTATATCGATAAGTACAGACTTAGTAATTGGGGAGTATTGGTAACGGGTGGAATGGCTGCTATGGATCTATTTCTTCCAGAACTAGTGAACAGAGTAAACTAATATGGGACCGGTTAACTGACTTACAATTTTATTCAGATGGCATTCATTGGGAACAGAGCGCATTGTATCAATATGAAGTTTTGATGACGTATGTATATCTATTACAGATTTCTGAATATCTTGAAATATCATTGCCATTGGATCTTCGAACGAAATTGAAGATACCTATCTTATCTACCTACTATATAACGGATAATCAAGATGTTCTGAATCCTATCAACGATAGCGATCATGTCAATTTTCGATATGTATATGATAGCTATCGTAATATGAAGAAAGAACTTGGAAAACACTGCAGCCAGAGAAACTTTTTTCGTGGTGAATCAAGTGGTTTAGTGTTTTATAAAACAGAGGATATTTATTTTACGCTTTTTAATGGATTGCATGGAAGCTCACATGGTCATGCTTCTACAGGGAGTTTTACGCTACAATTACAGGGTGATGATTTGATATCTGATAGTGGTTGTTACAGTTATGTCAACAAAGCAGAGTGGCTTCAACCGAAGGAGTGTGATTCGCATAATACAATGTTTATTGCAGAGAATTCTCATACTTTAGTACTGATACATGGGGCTACGGGAAATTACCAACCCCATTATTTCAGCGAATAAAAGAAATTCCTGTCGGTTTTTTTGCGGAATGCGGCTGGATAGATAAAGATGATCAGAACTTAATGATTTTTAAGCGTAGTTTTATCTACTTGAAGGCCATTAATTCAGTAATTATTATTGATAGTTTTATAGGTCAAAAAGAGACTGAAATTACGAGTACTTATAATTTAGCACCTACGCTAAATTGTCAAAAAAGCAGATCAATTCAATTTAACTACAAATTCACAAAAATATAAACTCCTTATAGTATCAGGTCAAACGGATCAAACTACTGTTGAAAGATCAGAGATTTATAATCAGCTGATCGAACTATATACGCTTGACCAATAAATTTCATTATAAAACGGGGAAAGAAGTTCAGGATACCGTGATTTCCCCTTTGGAAGATATCCAGATTATGCCAGTAAAAGTGAACCAAGCGGGAGAAGACGAGCCATTCTGTCAGGCCAAAGGATTTTGCGTGATCACTGGAGAGAAAAAATTTTATATTTTTGTTATATGTGGAGATATTGTTAAAGGGAATAAATTATTAGTGAGTATGGTCAATTTTTTATGGCCGACTTGTTTTGATTGATCAAAATGAAGCGATTATTCGTATTAAATAAAGGAGGAGAAGAATGAACTTTTTAATAACTGGACATAGTGAATTTGCTATTGGAATGCAAAGCGCCTTAACGATGATTGCAGGAGAAATAGAAGATGTGATGTTTATCCCTTTTTTAGCCAATGAAACGACAGAAGAATATCGTCAAAAAATTGAATCTTCAATTGAGATGTATGAACATGTCGTTTGTTTTACCGATTTATTAGGCGGTACCTCATTCAAAAAATGTATTGAATTCTCTATGACAAAAAAACAAGTTTTTGTTATAAGTGGTACAAACATAGCGATGTTATTGGAAGGATTGATGATGCGGAATTCTGGTATTGAGCCGTTTGAACTTGCCAAATCAGTGGTAAAAGTTGGAAAAAGTAATATTGTGCTTTTTGAAAAAAATAATGAAGCTGAAGAACTATCAGAAGAGGTAATATAAAATAATAGTTGTATAGCGATTATCTAAAGTGACTGGTCAAACGTTTCTAATCGTATATCAGTCATTCAGTGAGTATAATTTAAACCATAACCTACCAATTGCCAAGGAAATATAGCGTATTTTACTCTTGTCAATTGACAGTTTATAGTTTAGAGATGGCTATGCCAAACAACTAATATATGAAAAAGGAAACTAAACATCATTCCTCTATTGGAGCAATTTCTTCTTTGATGGCTTATAAAATGTACTAATACTTCATTTGAGGCAGTAGAAAGTTGAGAAATAGTTGTTTCTTGTGCTGTTTTTGTCGTTATTAAGTTTGCCAAAAAGCAACTTTCAACCAACATTTTTGTTTCTTATCATATCAAGAACCTGTTTTTTATTTTTCTATAAAAAATGTCGAAATTATTAAGTTATCGACATGATTTTGTTATATTTAAGATAAATTAGTCAAAATTTTTGCCAATATTTTTTCCAAATTTTTCTTTATTTTTTCTTTCCTTACCTTTTTCAATTAATATCATTTGGTGTTAATATATCTCTGATAATACAAAAAAACATTGACCTATCATAAGATAAAGAGTGATAGTTTAATACTAAAAGAGGTATATTAATTTTATTTAAAAATTGACATTAATGACTCTTAATCAGAGGGTCTAGGGTTCGAATCCCTATGCCCCCATTGGGTGCCAAACCCACGAGAACGGTATTCTGTCGGCGTCTTAGGACGTTTCGAAGACGGAGTACGCGTTCTCTTTTTTTATCTAAAATGTTGAGTGTCGTGAGAGATATATTCATTAAATCGTTTAAAGAATGCTACGCTTAGAAGATAGAAAAAGTGCGTTATATAAAAAAAGTTAAAATTTTTTCAGGCTAAAAAAGCGAATTTAACAAAAAGCGCACTTTTTGGTTCCTATGAAACGAAAAAGTACGTACTATGCAGCATGTACGGCACGGTATATGATGATATCAGAAAACGTTAAAGGAGCGAATCAAATGATTACATCACTAGCAGATACAGTAACATTAAACAACGGCACTAAAATTCCAGGAATGGGTCTCGGAGTATTCCAAATACCAGATGAAGAGACAGCAAAAGTAGTCGAAGAAGGGATTACCAATGGTTATCGTTTAATCGATACAGCGAAAATCTATGGCAATGAATCTGGCACAGGAGCGGGAATTAAAGCAGGCTTAGCGGCAGCTGGCTTGAACCGTGAGGACTTATTTGTTACCTCGAAAGTTTGGAACGCGCATATTTCCTATGATGAAACAATTCAAGCTTTCAATGATAGTTTGGAACGTTTAGGTTTAGATTATTTAGATTTGTATTTAATTCATTGGCCAGGAAATAATTCTTACAAAGAATCATGGCAAGCTTTAGAAACTTTATATGCTGAAGGAAAAGTGAAAGCGATTGGTGTCAGCAACTTCCAAGTTCATCATTTAGAAGATTTACTTTCTTATGCAAAAGTTGTTCCGGTAATTAACCAAGTGGAACTACATCCAAAATTGGATCAAAAAGAAGTGCGTGATTTCTGTGAAAAACATGATATCAAAGTCCAAGCTTGGTCACCATTGATGCAAGGTCAATTATTATCGAATGAAACTATTTTGGCGATTGCTGAGAACCATAATAAATCAGCAGCGCAAGTGATTTTACGTTGGGATATTCAACAAGATATCTTATTAACCGTGAAATCTGTCCACAAAGAACGGATGATTAGCAATGCAGCGGTCTTTGATTTTGAACTAAGTGCAGAAGAAATGGCGCAAATTAACCAATTGAATGAATCGTTACGTGTGGGACCAGATCCAGACACGTTTGATTTCTAAAAATTAACTAGGAGAAGATACAATGAGTGAAGCAGTTAAAGGTTTTTCAGTAGTCAACCACGTGGGGATTACAGTCAGTAATTTGGATGAATCAGTAAAGTTTTATGAAGCATTAACAGGAACAAAAATCGCAAATCGTGATGAAATTGGTGGAAAACGGATGGCCCAAACACAAGGGTTAGATGATACATTAATCAAGTATGCCAATGTGCATCTAGAAAACATCAATATTGATTTATTAGAATATGTTAAACCAAAATCAGAAAAAGCTTCTTATTCCAACGAACAAATTAGTGCAATGCATCTGTGTTTCGAAGTGGAAGATATTGATGCAGCTGTTGCACGTTTAAGAGCGATTGGCGTAGAACCTGATGGAGAACCGATTACATTCCAAGAAGAAGATGGCTTGAAGAGCGGTTTTGGTACAGGTGTCGCTTACTTTACCGATCCAGATGGTACAAATTTAGAATTGATTGCTCCTAAAGGTCCATTTACACGAAATTAAGTTAAAGGACTTTCAAACAAACATCAAAAAGACCCCCTCATTCTAGTATCACTAACTAGAATGGGGGTTCTTTTTATTTTTTGAGACAGAAGTCGCTAAAGAAAAGATATTCCAAATCCGTAATTGATGGTATACTAAAACGTAACAAATAAAGGAGGAAGACAATTGATTCTTAGCGTCTTAACAGTTATTTATTTTATTAATGCAATTATTGCGGGAATTACCATTTTGTTAAAACCTCGAGATGTAGCAGCAATTTGGGCATGGCTACTCGTACTGATTGCTCTACCCGTTTTTGGTTTTTTCTTATATTTATTCTTTGGGCGCGGTTTAACCGACAAAAAGAAATTTTATTTGCAACAAAGTGATTTACGGGAATTAGAGAATTTTCAGAACTTCCAAGAAGAAAGTTTTGAACTTTATAGTCAAAAGATGCCGACGGAGGAGCAACAACAGTTTACAGACTTTTTTTCCTCGTTAAATAGGATGCCCCTGACTAAGAAAAATGATGTTGAAATTTTTACGGATGGTACGGAAAAATTCAATGCGTTGATGGCGGACATAAAAAAAGCTCAGCACTCCATTCATATTGAATATTATGCCTTTGTAACGGATCATATCGGTACCAAAATTTTGAACTTATTAGAAGAAAAGGCGGCTGAAGGGGTTGAAGTGCGGTTGCTTTACGATGCCTTTGGCTCAAAGGGCACCAAGGTTCATCATTTGAATGAATTGAAAAAAAACGGCGGTTTTGTCCAAACGTTTATTACTTCTCAAAAAGCACTTTTGAAGTTTCGTTTGAATTATCATGATCACCGGAAAATTGTTGTTATTGATGGGAAAGTAGGCTACATTGGCGGCTTTAATGTTGCCGATCAATATGCCGGAACGACTAAAAAGTTTGGCTATTGGCGGGATACACATTTACGGATTCAAGGGCCAGCAGCCTCATTACTGCAAATGCGTTTTTTAATGGATTGGAACGTCTCTTCCCCTGAGAAAAATCGTGTGGCGTATCAATTGGATTATTTCTTTAAACTTGAAGCGTTGGTGCCAGAGGCAAATACATCCATTCAGATGATTGCCAGTGGTCCTAATAGTGACCGTGAACAAATTAAATTGGCCTTTATTAAATTGATTACTTCTGCCAAGAAAAGAGTCTGGATTCAAACGCCGTATTTAGTTCCTGATGATAGTGTCTTGGCGGCTTTAAAGGTTGCTGCGGCTTCAGGAGTAGATGTTAAAATTATGATTCCAGATAAGCCCGACCATCCGTTTATTTATCGAGCAACACAGTATTACGGGCGCTTGTTGATGAAAGAAAATATTGAAATTTTAATTTATAACGGTGGTTTCTTACATGCGAAAACAATGATTATGGATGATGAAGTCTGCACAGTAGGTTCAGCCAATCAAGATATCCGAAGTTACAAATTAAACTTTGAAGCAAATGCTGTGTTATATGATAAAAAAATCATTGATCAATTAGAAGCAATTTTCTTAGAAGATCGAAAAAAATGTACAACAATGACTCCAGAAGTTGTTCGCGACATGTCAAAATGGTTGATTTTTAAACAACAAATTTCACGATTATTCTCACCAATTCTTTAAAACTGTTTTTCACAAAATGACGAACTTCTGATCCGAAGTTCGTCATTTTTCTTCGGGAATTTTATAAAAGTATAGAAAATCACAAAAAAAGCCAAAAAAATTTAAAAGAATATTTTTTAAATTTTTTCGTTATTTTTTTATCTGTAGTTGCTGTTAAAATAAATAAATCTTATTGTGAATTCGTTATTTTATTTTTGTGAAAAAGGGACATCTTTTATAAAAGTAAAAAAAATTAAGCAAAGAGTGTTGACAAAAAAAACGAAAAGGAATATGCTACATGTACAAGTTAAATACAAAGCAATGACAGAAAAGCAGTAGAGAAATAACCACTGTTACAGAAAGCTAGTGGCGCTGGAAACTAGTACACGTTATTTATCGAATTACATTCTTGAGCTTCTGCCTACAGGGCACGGGTAACAGCGTTATTTGTTAAGAGGTATATAGTATTTTAAATAAACTAAACTATGTATAAATTTGGGTGGTACCACGAGAAATTCGTCCCTAAGTCGTTTCGACGGCTTAGGGATTTTTTGTATTCTTTTTTTGAATACGTGGCAAATCAAAGAAAATTTCGTGAACTCGTGTATACATAGAAATAAACACGGAATATCGTGTAAAAACAAGTGTGTTAATCGTTTATTTCTTTAAATGAACGATTTCCTATAAAGAGATAATTATAAATATGGAGGGTGATAACATGAATATCATTGACGAGCTAGCATGGCGTGATGCAATCAATCAACAAACAAACGAAGAAGGATTAAGAGAACTTACAGAAAATACGAGCATTTCGCTATATTGCGGTGTCGATCCAACTGGAGATAGCATGCATATTGGACATTTAATTCCTTTTATGATGATGAAACGATTCCAATTAGCAGGTCATCACCCATACATTTTAATTGGTGGCGGAACTGGAACAATTGGTGATCCAAGTGGACGAACAACTGAACGTGTCTTACAAACGATGGAAGCTGTGCAACATAATGTGGACAGTCTTTCAAATCAAATGAAAAAATTATTTGGTAAAGATGCTGAGGTAACAATGGTGAACAACTACGATTGGTTATCAGAACTATCTTTATTAGATTTTTTAAGAGATTACGGGAAAAACTTTAATGTCAACACGATGTTGGCAAAAGACATTGTCGCTAGTCGTTTAGAAAGTGGCATTTCCTTTACAGAATTCACATACCAAATTCTTCAATCAATTGACTTTTACACATTGCATAAAAAACATAATATTCAATTGCAAATTGGTGGCGCTGATCAATGGGGCAATATCACTGCAGGATTAGATTTGATTCGTAAAAAAGAAGGACCAGAAGCCAAAGTATTCGGGTTAACCATTCCTTTAATGCTAAAAGCAGATGGTACAAAATTTGGGAAAACAGCGGGTGGCGCTATCTGGTTAGATCCTAAGAAAACCTCACCATTTGAATTCTACCAATTCTGGTTAAACCAAGATGATCGTGATGTCATCAAATACTTGAAATTCTTTACTTTCTTAGATAAAGAAGAAATCGATGCGTTAGCTGAAAAAGTTGAAAAAGAACCAGGTAAACGTGAAGCACAAAGACGCTTAGCTGAAGAAGTGACACGATTTGTTCACGATGATGCAGCATTAGAAGAAGCGCAAAAAATTTCAGAAGCTCTTTTCTCAGGCAATATTAAAGACTTAACGATTGAGGAAATCGAGCAAGGGTTAGAACATGTGCCAACTGTTGAAATTACCAAAGATGCTAAAAACATCGTAGATTGGTTAGTTGACACAGAAATCGAACCATCAAAACGTCAAGCTCGCGAAGATGTGAGCGGAGGAGCTATAAGTATTAACGGTGACCGAGTTACCGATTTAGATTTTGCAGTCGATCCAACACAACATTTCGATGGAAAATTCGTTGTTGTACGGAAAGGGAAGAAAAATTACTTTTTAGCAAAAGTAATGGATTAGAAATTGATAATAATTTCACGAAGAGAAGACGTGTGATTATTTGATCAAAGTTAAAATTCTATTTCTCCTTACAGGTAGTGGTGAAACCGTTAATACACCTAATAAGAGTGGGATTGTACACACAATCCCACTCTTATTTTTTTATATAATGGTTCTGACAAGACACCTTGTGAAAAAATTATAAAATTAAAGAGCTATGATAACCATTGTTATTTTTCTTCTTTACACTTTAGCCGTTTGGGTGTAAGTTGTGAATGCAAAATCTAATTCATTAAAATTTGTAAGGAGGAATTTTCGTATGAAAAACGAAAAATTAGCAAAAGGCGAAATGAACCTTAATGCATTATTCATTGGGGACAAAGCCGAAAACGGACAATTATATAAAGACTTGTTGATCGACTTAGTAGATGAACATTTAGGATGGCGTCAAAACTACATGCCACAAGACATGCCAGTTATCTCTTCTCAAGAACGCACATCTGAAAGCTACGAAAAAACTGTCAACCATATGAAAGATGTATTGAATGAAATCTCTTCTCGCATGCGTACACATTCAGTTCCATGGCATACAGCAGGTAGATATTGGGGACATATGAACTCAGAAACATTAATGCCTTCTCTATTAGCTTACAACTTTGCAATGCTATGGAACGGGAACAACGTTGCCTATGAATCTTCTCCAGCAACTTCTCAAATGGAAGAAGAAGTAGGACATGAATTTGCTCACTTAATGAGCTACAAAAATGGTTGGGGACACATCGTTGCTGATGGTTCTTTAGCTAACTTAGAAGGCTTATGGTATGCCCGTAACATTAAATCATTACCATTTGCTATGAAAGAAGTAAAACCAGAATTAGTTGCTGGCAAATCAGATTGGGAACTATTGAACATGCCAACAAAAGAAATTATGGACTTATTAGAATCAGCTGAAGATGAAATTGATGAAATCAAAGCTCATTCAGCTCGTTCAGGTAAACATTTACAAGCAATCGGTAAATGGTTAGTCCCACAAACTAAACACTATTCTTGGTTAAAAGCTGCTGATATTATCGGTATCGGTTTAGATCAAGTTATCCCAGTACCAGTTGACCATAACTACCGTATGGATATCAACGAATTAGAAAAAATCGTTCGTGGCTTAGCAGAAGAACAAATTCCAGTGCTAGGTGTTGTCGGTGTAGTTGGTTCTACTGAAGAAGGTGCCGTTGACTCAATCGATAAAATTATTGCTTTACGCGATGAATTAATGAAAGACGGTATTTACTATTATGTACACGTTGATGCTGCTTATGGTGGTTATGGACGTGCCATCTTCTTAGACGAAGACAACAACTTCATCCCTTACGAAGATTTACAAGATGTTCACGAAGAATACGGTGTCTTCAAAGAGAAAAAAGAACACATTTCAAGAGAAGTGTACGATGCATATAAAGCAATCGAATTAGCAGAATCAGTAACAATTGACCCTCATAAAATGGGTTATATCCCTTATTCAGCTGGTGGTATCGTTATCCAAGATATCCGTATGCGCGACGTTATTTCTTACTTCGCAACTTACGTATTTGAAAAAGGTGCCGATATTCCTGCGTTACTAGGTGCTTATATCCTTGAAGGTTCAAAAGCTGGTGCAACAGCTGCTTCTGTATGGGCTGCACATCACGTTTTACCTTTAAACGTTGCAGGTTATGGTAAATTAATTGGTGCTTCAATTGAAGGATCACATCACTTCTATAACTTCTTGAATGATTTAACATTCAAAGTTGGCGACAAAGAAATCGAAGTCCACACATTGACTCATCCAGACTTCAACATGGTTGACTATGTGTTTAAAGAAAAAGGCAACGATGATTTAGTAGCAATGAACAAATTAAACCATGATGTATATGACTATGCATCATACGTTAAAGGAAATATTTACAACAACGAATTCATTACTTCACATACTGACTTTGCTATTCCAGATTATGGCAACAGCCCATTAAAATTTGTAAACAGCTTAGGATTTAGTGACGAAGAATGGAACCGTGCAGGTAAAGTAACTGTGTTACGTGCTGCTGTAATGACTCCATACATGAACGATAAAGAAGAATTTGATGTTTACGCTCCTAAGATTCAAGCTGCTTTACAAGAAAAATTAGAACAAATTTACGACGTAAAATAATTGAATCTTAAACGGAAAAAAGAAATGGTAACCGAATGAGGGAACGTTCGTCTGATTTATTTAAGAGATAAATCAATCAGACGGCTAACCTCTTAACCAATTCTTTGTCTGGGTAAGAGGCAGTCGAATGACTGTTTTACTCAGCGTATAACAGTCATTCATGCTCCTTATCCAAAATCTTATAAGGAGTGTACAAAATTGGATAAACAACAAGTTAAAAAAATTGAATTAGGTACTTTTATCGGTTTAACAATGGCATTGTGTGCAACTGTACGTAGTATCCCAACACTTGCTGCTGTTGGTTGGACATTAATTTCTTACACAATTTTCGCGGTCTTATTCTTTGCTGGTCCAATCGCATTGATATCTGGTGAATTATCTACGATGCTTCCTCAAGAAGGTGGCCCTCAACTTTGGGTTAAAACTGCCTTAGGTAGCAAATGGGGTTTTGTTGTCGCTTGGTTACTATGGGTGCAAATGTTCCCAGGAATGGTAATGGTTGCTTCTACATTAGGCCCTTTGCTAGGTAATACATTTGGTAATGTTCATTTAGGTGAAAATCATTGGTTCGTATTAGGTTGTATCTTAGTGATTTACTGGATTATTACAATCTTGAACTTGAAATTTGACATGGCGAAAGTTGGCGGAAATATTGGTGTTTGGCTAGGTGTTTACATCCCAGTATTAGTTATGTTTGTTTTAGGTCTTCTTTCAATGATTAAAGTAGGCTTAACACCTGGTGGCTATTTAGGTGCCTTCTCTTGGTCAAAAGTTTTACCAAACTTAGAAAATATGGACACATTTAAATATCTAGCAGGGATTGCGTTTATCTTTGTTGGGATTGAAATGTCTTCTGTTTATATTCCTCGTTTGAAAGATGCAACAAAAAATTATACAAAAGGCGTTTTCATTTCATTAATTGGTTTAGTTTTATTAAACGTTATTAATGCAATGTTTGTTGCTAATATTGTTCCAAATGGCAAAATGGAATTGTCTAACATTACACAACCAATTTTGCTTTATTGTGACGTTTTAGGTTTACCAACAATTATTGGTAATATCTTTAGTTTCATGGTCTTCTTAGGTGTGTTATTACAATTATCTGCTTGGGTTACTGGACCATCAAAAACAATTATTCAAGTTGCTCGTGATGGCTTATTGCCACCAAAATTTGGTTTCCATCGCGAAAATAAATATGGCGTTTCTCGTAACGTTGTGTTAACACAATCTGTGGTTATCTCATTATTCGCTTTACTTTATGGGGTAATGGATGATGTCAACGCTGTATTCTTAACTTTAACAAATGCAACAACAATTATTTATAGTATTGTGTATGTATTGATTGCGATTTCCCTAATTAAATTACGTAAATCTCAACCAGATACACTACGTCCTTACCGAATTGGTAAAAAAGGTAATGGCTTAGCTTATTTAGTGGCAGCAATGTTAATTTTTAGTGTTATCATTGTTATTTTTGCCACATTAGGTACAACAACCGTGACTGATGCAGTCTTAGTTGCATTAATCACTATTGTTATGTTTGTGATTCCGTTAATCATTAATCGCTTTAAAAAAGCAAGTTGGGCAACGGAAGTAAAAGAAGATTTAGGTGAATAAAAAGGCTAGCAATTATTTTGCTGAGTGCCTCTTCATCTGATGACTATAGTAAATTGTCGTTTGGAAACTGAAGCAAGTTCGATTATTGCTTCAGTTTTCGCTTTCCATAAAAGGAGGTTTTCATATGAAATCAACGAAACCCACTGTTTCGTTCGCTGAAAGTTTAGGCATTTTGATTGCCTTGTTAGCGATTCTCGGGTACTTAATTATTGGTCAAAAATTAACCCCTCACATACCGATTCTTTTTGTATTCATGTTGTTGTTGCTTTATGGCAAATGGAAAGGATTTTCTTGGGATGAGATCCACGAGGGCATTGTGGAAGGGATTAAACCAGGGATCATTCCGATTATTATTTTCTTGTTGATAGGTGTCTTAGTTGCTACTTGGATCTTGTCTGGGACGATTCCAACAATTATGGTCTATGGTTTTAAAATTATCTCAGTGAAGTTCTTCTTACCAACCGTTTTTGTGGTCTGTGCACTAGTTGGTGTGACGGTAGGGAGCTCCTTTACAACTGTTTCAACTATGGGGATTGCCTTTCTAGGTATTGGACATATTCTTGGATTCGACAATGCGATGACAGCTGGTGCAGTTGTTTCAGGTGCCTTTTTGGGGAACAACATTTCACCGTTATCTGATACAACAAACTTAGCTGCTGGAATTGGTGGCGTGAACCTTTTTGAACATATACTAAACATGATGTACACTGTTATTCCGGCGTTTATTATTTCGATTGTCGGTTATATCTTCTTGGGACATCAATCTGGTTCGGCGGATTTACAATCGGTTGATGCAATGGTCCAAACGTTACATCAAGGATTCTGGATTTCACCGATTACATTGTTGCCAGTAGCGGTTTTATTCTTATTCGCTTGGAAAAAGGTACCGGCTATTCCAACGTTATTAGTCGGCTCTACAGTGGCGGTCATCTTAGCTTTTATAAATGATCATCACCTAAGTTTAGCGAAAGTTTCTACCGTTTTAATGAGTGGCTATGTGGCAGATACAGGGGACCAAAGTATTGATACACTTTTATCTCGTGGTGGGATTGAAAGCATGTTAGGTTCTGCTGCGTTGATTATTTTGGCATTAGGTTTGGGCGGCTTGTTGATTAAGTTTAACATCGTGGCTACTTTAATTGATAAAATTAAAGGCTATGTGAATAATCCAGCCAAATTAATCGCTTTAACTGCCTTAAGTTCTGTGGGAATTAACTTACTAGTTGGCGAACAATATTTGTCAATTATTTTACCAGGGGAAACATTTAAATCCTCATTTACTCGTTTAGGTATTGATAAAAAATATTTAACTCGTACTTTGGCAGATGCTGGGGCGGCAGTCAACTCGTTAATTCCTTGGGGAGTTAGTGGTACCTTCATTATGGGAACGTTAAAAGTTGGTGCACTAGAATACTTACCGTATGCCTTTTTCCCATTGCTTTGCCCTATTATTACCGTCATTCTGGGGATATTCTTAAAAAAACAACAAGGGGAAAACAAAAAAGCACCAGGGACTAACGTTGAATTGTGAGTTTTTTCAGATAATTAAACAATTGGTTACGATTGAACCTCAGTGTCTCTGCTGATTGGTTCAATCGTTTTTTCGTCACAGATTTTTTACAATTCTTCATATAATCTTTGAAGCTCCTTAAAGGCAATTTAATTATTCTAAGTTATGATACAAAGGATCAATCAAATAGGTGGATGAACGTGGTGTTAAACTCATAGAGACTAACAGTAGTTTATTCTTGCTCAATGTTGAGGTGTAGGTTCGAATCCTACCGTCCACTTTCTGTTATTTAAACCAACTAGAACGAAACACAAACAAGTGACGGATACACATGATTAAGGTACAATAGGGGTAGGGAAAACAAGGAGGAATTCTTATGAAAAAGATAGGGCTTATTTCTAGTGCTTTTCTTTTAACCCTTGCTTTAGCAGCATGCGGCGGCGGAAAAAGTACAGAAAATACGGATAGTCGTTCCAGTGCTGCGGAAAGTACCACAGTCGAGAGTACAAAAGCATCTGCTACAAAAGAATCAAGTAGCAAAGCAGCAACAAAATCTAGTGATGCGAAACCGTCAGGAACAACGACAGCTGATTCGAAAGCAACAGCTTCTTCTACGAAGGAAGTGGCAAATAATGGCTCAGCAGAAAAACAATCACCAGCGAAAAATGCGAATCCAGATGACCAAGCCAAGCAAGTGCTTAACCAGCTAGCAAACATGTTTCCTGGTCAAGGCTTACCGCAGGCAATTTTAACGAGTCAAACGAATAACTTTTTAACTGCAGCGACAACTTCACAAGCGGATCAAAACAATTTCCGTGTTTTATATTATGCAGAAAAAGAAGCGATTCCAGTGAATGATGCACGTGTCAATCAGTTAACGCCAATTAGTTCTTTTGAGAAAAAAACATATGGCTCTGATGTCGAAGCAAAAAATGCAGTGAACCAAATCATTGACAATGGCGGTCAACCAGTAGATTTAGGTTACAATATTACTGGGTATAAACAAGGGGCGGCAGGTTCTAGTTACTTATCTTGGCAAGAAGGCAATTGGAGTTTAGTCGTACGGGCCTCAAATATCAATGGTGAATCGCCTGATGATTTAGCGAAAAATGTGGTCAACATTTTGGAACAAGAAACGTTGCCAGCACCGAATACCGTTGGTCAAATCACACTGAACGTGGCAGGAACCACTGACTATAATCGAAACTCAGTAGTTTGGCAAGCCGGTACAGTCGTTTACTCTGTCCATCATTTTGACCCAATTCAAGCAGTGAAGATGGCAACATCGATTTAAATAATCAAAAGAAAGCGTGCAACAATGCCCATTGTCGCACGCTTTCTTTTATTATTTTTGTTCTGTATAACCTTGTGACTCCACCAATTCTTGGCTTTTCTTCATGCTAATTCCCTTAGAAGAATCTCCATCAATCTGGATACCATCTACTTTTTTGGCTTTATCATAATCAAGTTTTTCATAATTAATCGTCAATTTTTCGATGGCTTGTTTGTCCTCATAGGTCAGTTTGTAATTAAGCCCTTTGATGTCCTCATATTGTTTAGAAACGGGTTCCAACGCTGTTTTTGCCTCTTCTTTTGTAATCCCCAATTTGTCATAAGAAACAATGTTTTTAGCCGTTTGCGTTAAGACTTTATCTCCTTGGTACGTATAGGTTAAGGTGGAATCAATCCCATCTTGTGGCGAACCTACAAAGGTTTTTGTCTCTATTTTTGAACCGCAACTTGCAAGAAAAAATACCCCAATAAAAATTAAAAATACGCGTAAAAACTTTTTCATTTCTAGATAACCTCCTTTAGCTGTTTATTCTTGACTGTAACATAACACGGCAAATAATTACTGTTAAGTAGAAAGCTTGTGAGAAGTCCAGCAAATAAAAAACTTGCCTCTTCTCATAAAAATGAAGAGGCAAGTTTTTTTATTTAGTAATATCACTTAAATCTGGTTGTGAGTGAGCCAACCGACTGGCAGCCGCAGCCGCAATTGCGCCCACGATATCATCCAAGAATGTGTGGACATGTTCGCCATCATGCGCATTTAACTCTTTTAAAATGCCTGGTTTTACCTTGTCGATATACCCATAGTTCGTAAAACCGATAGATCCATAAACATTTACAATGGAGAGCGCCATAATTTCATCAATGCCATAAAGCCCTTCATCTTCCGTTAAAATTTCTTGTAACGGTGAGAGTAGCTTGTTTTCTTCTGCCAGAATATCCAGTTGGACACCTGTAATAATCGCGTTGTGTACTTCACGCTTTGTTAACACGGCATCAACACTTTCTAAACAAGTATCTAATGTTAAATTGTCAATATAATCTTTTTGTAAAAATAACACAAGTTCAGCTAAATCATTCATTGTTACGCCACGTTCTTGCAATAAACGACGTGCGCTATTTTCTAACGTATCTCCTTGGATTACCATTTTTTGTCCTCCTAATTTCTGCTTTAGTTGAAGTTCTTCTTTCATGGTACCAAAAAGAACGATAAAGGGGAATTAGAATCTATTTTGGTAGAGAATAATTTAGTTGAAGTGTTATTTTTAGTTAAAAATTACTGAGCGTTAGATTGTAACGATGCCATCACTTGTTTTAATTGTGTCACTGATTTTTGGAAGAGTTCTTTTTCAGCAGCATTTAGATTCAATTCAATAATGTCAGTCACGCCTTGATTGCCAACGACTGCAGGAATCCCTGTAAATACATCTTGTTGCCCATATTGCCCATCTAAGTAAGCTGAGACAGGTAAAATAGCTTGTTCATTATTTAAAATGGCTTTAACAATGCGTGCAGTACTCATACCAATCCCATAATAGGTCGCTTGTTTGCGATCGATAATTTCATAAGCTGTATTTTTCACTTTATCAGAAATGATTGGTAAATCGTCACTAGTTAAGCGCTCTGTCGTATCCACAATTTCTAAAATAGGTTTGGTACCAATCATGGTATGAGACCAAACAGCCACTTCAGAATCCCCGTGTTCGCCAATAATATAGCCGTGAACATTGCGTGGATCAATCGCTAAACGTTGAGACAGTTCTTTGCGGAAACGAGTTGTGTCCAAAGTTGTACCAGTTCCAATTACTCTTGAAACAGGTAAACCAGAAGCTTGCCAAGCCACATAAGTCAGTACATCGACAGGATTTGAGGCAATCACTAAAATTCCATCAAAACCAGATTTCATGATATTGTTAACAATTGTTTTCATAATTTCTGCATTGATTGAAACCAAATCTAGACGACTTTGCCCAGGTTTTTGATTAGCGCCAGCTGTAATCACGACGATATCGGCATCTTGGCAGTCTTGATAGTCGCCAGCCCAGACGTTTACATTTTCTTGACCCCAAGACACACCATCTAATAAGTCAATTGCTTCGCCTTCAGATTTGGCTTTGTCAATATCAACTAAGATTAATTCATTCGCAATCCCTTGGTTGATCATGGAATAGGCAATACTTGTGCCAACAAAACCAGTACCAATAATTGCGACTTTTTTGTTAAATACTTTCATCGTTCATCTCTTCTTTCTGTAATATTTCTTTCTTAGTGAATTATATCACGAACTTTTTAGGTGTGGTTATACCAATCTGTAATAGTCTTTATTAACAATTTAAATAAGGGAAGCGTGCTTTTTTTGTTATGATAAGAGTAGGAAAATAGAGGAGATAAGGAGGCAAAATGACAACGACAACAGTGTATTATGCAAGCAATAATGAAAAACAGCCGAACTGTTTTCAACTAGTTATCGGTAGCTTTAGCTATGAACTTCCAAAAATAGAAATCTACGAAATCCTGGAATGTGTCGCTTCAGCATATGGCTATCAAAAAGAACCATTCATTGAAGAACAAACAGAATGTTTTGTTAAAGGCAACCGTTTTATACATGTTTCCCAACAAGCGACGACGTTGACTTTTGTTGTGAATGATCTGCGTTTAGTAATGGAAAAACAATGCCGGAATCACGAAGAAGTCTTTCAAGAAGTTAATCATATTTTATTGAATATTTTTGAGGAGACCCCTTGTGTTTTTCTCGAAAAGTAGGAAAGAAGGATTAAGATGAAACAGGTGAAAATAACAACTACCTCAGATTTGATTAATGGCGGCTGCAATGCCTGTCCGAATGTGAAGTGTACGAATTATCTTGTTCATGTAGAAGATGAAACAATTGCGTTAGAAACACTAACCGTTGCAGATTTAGTAACTTTATTAGCACTCAAAGAAGGGTTTCGTCAAAAATTAGTTATGGAAATGTTCGAAGAATATACGGTGTTTGAAAGGGAAACTCATCAAGTTGTATTCAAGGAAGAGGAAACGAGAATTCTTTTTCAATCAAAAAAACAGACCATTCAAAGCACTCTTTTGTGTAAAGAGCCACAACAAGTGTTCCAAGAAACCCAGCAAATTTTACACCAACTATTTGAGTTAGAACCTTTTGAATTTGAATTGGTAGAGGAAACTGATAAATAAAAAACAGGAGAACGATTTAGCGAAAGCTAAGTCGTTCTCCTGTTTTTTAGGCTTGTCGTTCACGAATTTTTTCAACGATTCGGTTATAAACTTCAGAGAAGGAAGTATTGGCATGGTGATCGGTCTGGACAATGAAAATTTTTCGAGAAGCAAAGGACTGATCAATTGGTTGCCAAGGGATCTCATCGGAAATAGATAATCGAGAAACAATTGATTGCCCAATGTTATTTTTTAGCAATTGTAACAGGACTTCGTTGTTGTTTAATTCGATAATTGGTAAGTTGATGCTGTGTTCGTTGAGATAAAGCTCATTGAAAAAACGTAAGCCAGAGTTCTTTTCTCTTAAGAGCCAAAATTTTGAAGCGGCATCTCCTGCTAGAACTAGTTGGTCTTCATAAACAATTTCTTTGTGTAGATTTTTGGTTTCAATGGGTTTTTCAATTAGCCCAATGTGGGCATGATTATTTTGAACCATATCCACGACTTCGTTTGAATTCATCAGTTGAATCGAAAAGTTGATGAGTGGAAAAGCGGTAACCAAACTCTCCATAATATCTGGCAGTAAATAAATAGCAACTGTATTTGAAGAGGCTATAATGCAGTCTTCTTTAAAGTTCTCTTTTTCTGCAGCTTGCGCAAAAGAAGTGGTTAAGCTTTCAATAATCGAGAGCATTTTTGGATATAAAAAATCAGCTTCTTTGGTAGGAATAACCGATTGTTTTCCATTACGATAGAACAGCTTGATCGAAAAGTGTTGCTCTAATTTCTTGATTTGCAAAGAAACAGTTGGCTGAGAAATATACAATTGTTTGGCCGCCGCACTAAAATTTTTGGTTTCATACACAGCAATAAATGTTTTGATCCATTCGAACATAAAATCGCCTCTTTCTATTTACTATCTTAATAGTTGGTATTGCAAATATTTATTTTACAAATATAAATATTTCATTTAGTATAATAACATACTTTTGATTAATATCAATAATAATAAATAAAGACGGAGTGTGACTACATAATGGTAGAAAGTGCGAAAAAATTCTTGCGGAAAGTCCCGATTCCCATTTGTGGACTAATTTTAGGGATGGTTTCTTTGGGGAATTTACTTTATTCCTTGGGATATGCAACAATTGGGACTATTTATTGTGTACTTGGCAGTCTCTTAATGATTTTAGTTATTTTAAAAATTATTTTTACAATGAAACATGCATTAAGCACCTTAGATGATCCAATTATTGCTTCGGTATCACCAACATTTACAATGGCTTTAATGGTTATCTGTGTTTTCTTAGATCGGATATTTACCAATGCTGCTTGGATTAATGTGTTGTGGATTGGCGCAGTGATTTTACATTTTATTTTAATGATTTATTTTGTAGCGGTGCATATTTTTCCAACAAAAATCGAATTGGAACACATTTATCCAAGCTGGTTTATTACGTTTGTCGGCATTGGCGTTATTCCTAATACTTCTCAATTGTTTATCAATGAGTTGGGAAAAATTGTTTTTTGGGTAGCGTTGTTCTTTTATTTACTCTTGTTACCAATTTTAATCAAGAGAATTACGAAGTCGAAAGAAATGCCTGAATCGACCATTCCTTTATTGACGATTATGACAGCGCCAGGTTCGTTATGTTTAGCTGGCTATATTTCAATGGGTGGTCATTTGTATATGCCATTAGTTGTTTTCTTGCTAATTTTATCTCAATGTATTTATGGGATTGTAGTAGTGAATCTATATAAAATTATGCAAGTGACATTCTATCCAAGTTATGCTGCCTTTACATTCCCATTAGTGATTTCTGCGACAGCATTAGTCAAAGTTAAACCTTTATTTGCAGAAAAGGTAGGCCTAACGAGTCTGTTAAATATTTTGTCTACTTTTGAACTGTTATTAGCTGTGGCTATTGTAAGTTATGTGTTCATTCGATATTGCATTTTTTTATTCCAAAGAGAAAATAACACGAAAAAAGTGGAATTAAATTAAAAAAAAGAGAGGAAGCAAAGAGGTGAAGAAACTATTAATTACTGGAGGAGCTGGCTTTATTGGTTCTAATTTGGCTAATTTTTATAGTCAACAGTATCAAGTTTTTGTGATTGATGATTTGTCCATGGGGCGAGTGTCAAATTTGCAACAAACTGAGCAGTTGGTTTTTATTAAAGGAAGTGTGACGGATCAGCAATTATTGGACGAAGTACTTTCAAAGCATTCGTTTGAGTATATCTTTCATCTTGCGGCCGTGGCAAGCGTGGCAAGTTCTGTGGCACAGCCTCTAGAGACACATGAGGTCAATTTTTTTAGTGTATTGAAAATATTGGAATCAATAAAAAAATATCAAAAAGAGCTCAAACGTTTTGTTTTTGCTTCGTCGGCAGCCGTTTACGGTGCAGAGCCAACGTTGCCTAAAAGAGAAACTTCGATGATTTGCCCTTTGAGTCCCTATGCTATTGATAAGTTTGCTGCTGAACGTTATGTTCTCAATGAATACCATTTACATGGGGTACCCACGAGTGCAGTTCGCTTCTTTAACGTCTATGGTCCCAATCAAAATCCTGCTTCACCCTATTCTGGTGTCCTGTCCATTTTGATGGATCGTTATATCCAATTAGAGCAAGGGCAAGCGAGCCAATTTCCAATATTTGGAGATGGTCAGCAAACACGTGACTTTATCTACATTGATGATGTCCTAACTGCATTAAATTTAGTAGCAACCAAAAGTGAAGCGTTGGGACACGTTTATAATGTGGGTACCGAAGTTGCCATTTCCCTTAATCAATTAATTGAAGAAATGAACCAATTAGTGGGACTTTCTTTGCCAGTTTCTTATCAAAAGGAACGAGATGGCGATATAAAATATTCTCTTTCAGATAGTTCTGCTTTGAAAGGCTTAGGTTTTTCGCCCGTTTATTCAATTCGAGAAGGACTTCAAAAATATCTTAAGTTTACCCATAATACCCAAAATAGATAAAAAAGAGCCTGGGACAAAAATCACTTTGGATTTTTGTCCCAGGCTTAAAAATTGATAAACGGCGGGAACAGAAGCAACTCCTTCGGAAATAAGCCGAAATTCTCCAAAAATTATAGAACAATTTTCGGAAATTCCTTCTTATTTCTCGGAGTTAAACACTTCTGTCCCGACCTCTTTTTTGTGCAAATGTTTCGCCCCAATGGCAAAGTGAAGAGAGGGCATCGTAAAGAGCATATCCTTCCGAAGTGAGCGTATATTCCACACGCGGGGGCAGTTCGTTAAAGGATTCTCGATGGACTAGGCCATCTTTTTCCATTTCTCTCAAGCGATCTGTCAGGACGCGTTGAGTGATTCCGTCGAGCGCACGCATCAATTCACCGTTGCGCTTGGTTCCTTGGAATAATTCATCCATTAATGATAATTTCCATTTGCCGTTAATGGTGGAAAGGGCTAAGTTGATACTGGTTTGTTTATCAGTTGTCATAGTTTCTCCTTGTGACACGTAATGGTTACTTTTTTCTTCCTAGGTGAATAAAAAGTGCGTACTTTTTTTCTCCATCATAGTGAGTAATAATAACTATGTCAAGTAAGGTAAGAGGAAGGAAGAAGAAATATGATGTATCAAGATGTTGTTCGCAGCCGCCGTTCAGTTCGGGATTTTATGCCAGATGTTGAGATTCCTAAAGAGGAATTAATGGCCATAATTGAGGAAGCGATGTTCGCGCCAAATAGTACCAATTTAAATTCATGGCGTTTTTTAATTGTCACAGAAAAAGAACAAAAAGAAGCCCTTTACGAAGTTTCGATGCAACAACCAGCAGTTAAAGGGGCAGCGGCGGTGATTATTTTATTAGGTGATTTGACTGCTTATACAGTGGCCAATGCAGATGAAATCAGTGCTAAAGCTGTCGCACAAGGAACGATGACGGAAGAAATTCGTCAAGGAATTAATGAAAATGTTTCTTGGTACTATGATGTTAGCGAAGAACAAAAAAGAGAGTGGCTAATGTTAGACCAAGGCTTAGTTGCGATGCAGCTGATGCTTTCTGTAAAAGATCGAGGCTATGATACTGTGGCGATGTCTGGTTTTGAAACAGAAGCGGTTCGCAAGTTATTTAATATTGAGGATCATTTAGTGAACGGACTGATTATTCCGATTGGCAAAGCTCAAACACCCGGCTTTGAAACAGTCCGACGAGATGTTTCAGAAGTAGTAACTTGGTTAGACTAAAAAGCTAAACAGTTCTGTAATTGCTGTTTATTAGATTTTGAGCGTGGAACAAACATCCAAAGTGATTGTTGTCCCACGTTCGTTTTTTTGTTGATCATCCGCTTTTGAGAATGGCCAGAGAAGACGTTTAGTGAACCAATTTTGAAAGAAAGTGATACACTAGAAGAAAAAGAAGTGGGGCGACCTTATGCGTTATGTCATAATGCAGTCACGAGATATTCGTGAAAATTTAGCAACGGAAGATTATCTATTAAACACTCTCTCTTTTGAAGAGCCCTTAGTGTTGTTCTATATTCAGGAACCCTGTGTTATTTTAGGCCGAAATCAAAATGCTTATGAAGAAATTGACTTAGCTTATGCTAGAGAGAAGGGAATCGTTATTACTCGCCGTTTATCGGGCGGTGGTGCTGTTTATGATGATCTTGGGAATGTCAGCTTTAGTTTTGTTGTTCAGGAAGGACATCAAGCTTTTGGGGATTTTAAAGCGTTCACTAAACCAATTATTGAAGCATTACATAAAATGGGCGCAACGGGGGCCGAGATTAGCGGTCGCAATGATTTATTAATTGATGGGAAAAAATTTTCTGGCAATGCCATGTATACAAAAAAGGGGAAGATGTATACTCATGGTACCTTGATGTATGATGTTGATTTGGCAGAAGTTCAACGTGTCTTAACTGTTTCTAAGAAAAAAATTGAATCAAAAGGGACAAAATCTGTTCGGGGACGCGTAACCAATTTACGGCCGTACTTAGACGAAAAATATCAACAATTAACCATTGAGGAATTTCGCAATCGTTTACTGATGGAGCTCTTTGATGTCGAATCTCTAACTGAAGTTGCGGAGAAAGAATATGTCCTAACCAAAGCAGATCAACAGGAAATTAGGAAATTGGTCGCTGAAGTGTATGGCAATGAAGCTTGGATTTTTGGTGAAGCGCCTAAATTTACGATCAAAAAAGAAGAAAAGTTTAAAGGCGGCATCGTGGATGCACGTTTGACTGTTGAAAAAGGTAAAATAATTGAGTTAACGATTTATGGTGATTACTTTGCCAAAAAAGAAACAGCGGAAATCGTTGCAGCTTTATTAGGTGTGGACTATCAGTATTCATCAATTTGGCAAGCATTAGCAGCGTTTAACTTTGAAGACTACTTTGTAAATATCACCAAAGAAGAATTTGTTCATTTATTGGTGGATTAATAAACGTGCTGGGACAAAAGTTAAAGAATCTTTTGTCCCAGCACGTTTATTTAATGATGGTTGGCTCTTGCTAGAAAAATTTCCCATGAACGTCCCAATTGCCAGTATCTTTGGCTTTTTTCAATGTTTGCATTCGACGAAAGCCAACAGGATGATCGGATAAGAAGTTACTCAATTTAAGCCAGATGGTATCATCATGTAAATCAATACTGTGAAAGTATTCTTCTAAATCCACACGACTGCCCATGTATTTTCCTGAAAATAAATAAATCATGCTTAAAGCACCTTCTTCGGCGTAGTATAAACCTGCGCGATCAGCGGTATATTCTTGCGTTCTTGTAAAACTTTTATCTAACGCAACTGGTTTCAAAATAATGGATAACATTAGCCGCCATAAATTAGTGTGTCCACATTTATGGTGTCCTAGCTCGTGTGCCAAAATAAAGCGAATCAGCGAAAAATCGCCTGTATTGTACGCGATATCCAACAAATCACTGTGAATGACAACATAGCGTCTGTGTAAAGAGCATTTTGCCGCAAAAGCGTTTAAGACACCATTCCCGTTGATTAAATAAAGACGTGGCATCCTTAATTTTTTAGTGCCAAAGCCCATTTCTTTTGCTAAATCAATATACAAGGAATAAATTTCTGGTAATTGATTTTCTGTAATTTCCACTCCGTTAGAAGCAGTGTCCATGTACATATAACGAATGGTAAAAAAAGCAATGACTGGCGCAATTGGTGCAATTAAGACAATTAATAACCAGTCAGGAATCGGCAAATCACTCAATATTAATAAGGCAACTAACCCCAATGCGAAAAACAATAAAACAAAACCAATGATAATCATTGGTACTTCAAAACGATAACGTAACTTAGCAACGGAAATTTCTTTCTTTTTTTCCTGCGGTTGACACATAAACATTCCTCCCCAAACATTTCCCAAACACTTTTTCAAATAAAATGACTTATCTGTTACTTCTAATATACCATTGGTTAATCGATAATGACAAAGGTGGGAACTTGAATAAAGGCAATTATATCAAGTGATTAATGAAAGGGACTCGTTGTACGCGAGGAATTGGTCTATCTTGATTAAATAAAATTTTAATAATCTAACTGTTTTAGACGTAATAAAGTAGTTTCTGGAGTTAATTTTTTAATAACATACAAACGCAAAATCGCATGTTCAATTTTTTGTTCTTCTGGCGATAGCTCCGAATTTATATAGGATAACTTCTCGATTAAATAGGTTAAAAATGAGCCAGCACCTTGGCTGCCCACTAAAAAGCCAATTTCTTCCGTTTCGGTTAATTGTTGTTTTTTTAAGTGGTAAATTTCTTGTGCAAGTGCCCCCGAGATAATGATTTCATCTGTTTGCTTGTTCAAATTCGTTAGTAAGTCGCTTTTTGTTGCTACTGTAACAGTTTCCATTGCACTCATCCTTTGCTTTTATATGATACATCTAGTATAACATGGTCTCACTTTTTTTTATTTTTCCTCTTGCTCTGGTACGCGTTTCATAAGGTAAGCTAGGTGTATCAAAATATTGGAGGGCATGAAAATGAATGTTATAGTGGAGATAAGCGATAGACTTGGTATGGATTACTATTTTGTCTCGGTGACTACGACGGCCAAAAGTCTGCAGTTAGATAGTCCCAAAAAATACTATAAGATTTGGCATCAAGAAATTCCGTACCATCAGATAACGGAGTGGCACTTGACACAGCAGGAGGATATTCAGGAAATTTCTTTTGCTTGGCAGGAGACCTTTTATCGTTTTGTTGATTACGGGACAGGGATTGTGCCTTATTTAACTCAATTTTGTAAAGTAATGAGGTGAAAGTATGACAACAATTCGAGAAATTGCGCGCCTTTCAGGATCTTCAGTTACGACTGTTTCGCGTGTGATTAATCATCATCCTTATGTTTCTGAAGAAAAACGACTGAAAATCCAAGCAATTATCGATGAGTTGGGCTATAAGCCCAATATATTAGCGAGAAATCTTAGCTTTGGGAAAAGTAATACATTAGGTGTCATGGTTCCTTACACGAATCAACCTTATTTTGATGCTATTTTAAGTGGGATTATCCACCAAGCATTTCAACAAGGGATGATGGTCAGTTTATTACCAACAGATTATGATAAAGAAGTTGAAAAAAGTTACTTGGAAAAAATGGCCACGGGTGCGTTTGATGGCATGATTGTTTTATCAAAGGCAAATCCTTTAAGTGTGTTTGCTCCGTATAAAGAGCAAGTTGTTTTTTGTGAAAAAATAGAAGACCCTAGTTATGCTAGTATCTATATTGATCGTTTAACCGTTTATCGGCGGGTCTTCCAAGCGTTGAAACAACAAGGATGTAGTGAAGTGGCAATTACGATTAACCGTGCACCAGAAAAAAGTACAAGCGCACGCTATTTAGTTGACGCATATCAGGAAATTTATGGAGCGATTCCTGAAAATCGGTTATTTAAGGACTGTTTAACCTATGAAGATGGGTGTGAAGTAGGAAGACACTGTGGGCAAGATCCAACGCTCCAAGCGGTTGTGACCAACGGTGATGAAATTGCCGCAGGGATTCAAGCCGTTATTGAAAGACCACTCTTTTTAGTGGGACAGGAACAAACTTTATTAAGTGAAATTTTAAATTTTTCAACAATCTGTCATCCATTAATGGAGTTAGGGGAAAAAGCCACACACTTATTTCAAGAAAAACGGCCGAAAACGATTCAATTGACTTCTACATTTATTAATCGACAACCAGATTTTTCTTTTTCTTAGAAAAAAGCTGGTTGTTTTTTCTTTGGTAGAATAAGGTTTTTCACTAAAAAATAAAAAAACTTACAAAAAGTAAGACAAAAAGCTTTACTTACTTTTAGTAAGGTAGTATAGTAAGCATGTAAACAAAATTAAATGAATTTACTGAGGAAATTCGAAAGGATGAACATATTATGTCAAAATTTACTGAAATGATGAAAAACCGTCGTTCAATCTATGCTTTAGGAGAAAACTTACCAATTTCAAAAGAAGAAGTAACTGCTTTAGTAAAAGAAGTTGTTAGAGAAAGTCCAACAGCTTTTAACTCTCAAACACAACGTGTTGTGTTCTTATTCGGCGATGCTCACAAAAAATTATGGGCAATGACTGAAGATGCCTTAAAACCATTAACTCCAGCAGAAGCATTTCCAAACACACAAGCTAAATTACAAGGTTTTGCAGCTGGTGCGGGTACAATTTTATTCTTTGAAGATACAGATATCGTGAAAAACTTACAAGATAGCTTCCCATTATATGCGGATAACTTCCCTGTTTGGTCTGAACAAGCAACTGGTTTAACACAAGCAAACGTTTGGACTGCCTTAGCGCAAGAAAATATCGGCGCAAACTTACAACACTACAACCCAGTCATTGACGAAGCGGTTGCTGCAGAATGGTCAATTCCTGCAAACTGGAATTTGCGTGCACAAATGGTCATTGGTTCCATTGAAGCGCCAGCTGGCGAAAAAGAATACATGGAAGATAGTGCTCGTTTTAAAGAATTCAACTAAATCATTGCTTTAGTAAAACGAAGAGGAAAGGAGTGAAAGCAAATGGTTCAAGCATTACCAAGTAATATTGGGATTCAACAAGTCACTTTGAAAGTGGCTGATTTAGATAAAATGGTAAACTTTTATACGAAAACAATTGGCTTAAAACTTTTAAAACAAGGAGAGGGACGTGCTTGGCTAGCGCCACAAGGCACCAACGATGCAATTCTTGTCTTAAAAGAACTAACAGCTGGGGAAGAAAATCAGGGTACCACTGGCTTGTACCATATTGCTTTCCTGCTACCAACCCGCAAAGATTTAGGCAATATGTTGCTGTGGCTTTTGCAGGAAAATGTGCAAATTGGCGCAGCAGATCATGGCTATAGTGAAGCCCTTTACTTAAGTGATCCAGAAAATAATGGCATCGAAATTTATTGGGATAAACCAGAAGAAGTCTGGGATATTCGTCCAAATGGTGAAATTATCGGTGTGACAGAAGAATTAGACGGTGATAGTTTAGCTGCAGAAGCTGACGGTCACTGGCTAGGAATTTCCGAAGGTTCTAAAATTGGGCACATTCATTTGAAAGTGGCCGATTTAGATACCACTGAAACGTTCTATAAAAACTTAGGGTTTGGCTTAAAGTCTAACTTTGGTCAACAAGCGAAGTTTTTTGCAGCGGGTCAGTATCATCATCATATTGGGACAAATACATGGAGCGGCAAACAGCTGCCAACGATTCAAGAAAATCAATTTGGCTTAGAAAATTACACCTTCCGTTTACCAACTGCGGCAGATTTAGAGATCGTCCAAGCCAATGCGGAAGAAGCAAAGTTACATTTTATTGCCAAAGATCATTTACTTGCGTTAGAAGATCCTAGCGGCATGATTATTCAATTTACCTATTAAAACCACTCTCAAACTAGCCCTTCGTTAGAAAATGAAGGACTAGTTTTTTTTGTCTTGTTTGCATTATTTTGCATTTGTTTGCAAAATAATGCAAAAGATGCTATCTTTACTTAGAAGAGGTGAGGAAGCATGTTGATTGAAGAACGTTTAGCCAAGATTCAAAAAATAGTGAATGAACAAAAAAGTATTTCCATGGAAGCGTTAGCGGAGCAAGTCTCCGTTTCAAAAGATACTATTCGACGAGATTTAATTCGTTTAGAAAAGGAAGGACATTTAAAGAGAACGCACGGTGGCGCTATCTCAGTGCAGTCTGAAGCAACTATTTATGATTATGCTCAACGAATAATGAAGCATCCAGAGAAAAAACAAGCGATTGCCCAAAAAGTTTGGGCAAATATTCCCAAACAAGCGTCCATTTTTTTTGATTCATCAACCACGGTGGAAGCAGCTATTCGAGCGATGGAAAATAGTCCGATTCACGCGATCACGAACTCTCTCAGTCATGCGCTACTTCTAGCGCAAATGGATCAGACAAAAATTACAGTACTACCTGGGCAACTGCATAAACAACAACTTTTTTTGTTTGGGGCAGAAACAGTCGCTAAGGTTGGGGAATTTGCCCCCGACTATACATTATTAGGTGTGTTTGCGTTATCTGAACAAGGATTATTTATTCACACAGAAGAAGAAGGTCAAGTCAAACGGCGAATGATTCAACAAGGCAAACAAGTCATTGCCTTAGCCGACCAAACGAAATTAAACAAAACGGGTTTATTTAAAATTTGCGAATTAACAGAAATTGATTGTTTAGTGACAGATACACGACCTGATGAAAAATTCTGTGAGCAGTTAGCGCAAGCAGGCGTAACGTTGATTGTCGCAGATGAATAATGGAGGATAATAATGAAGCGAAAAATTAATTATACACATATTGCTGAACCTACTGTTTTTGAGAATGTTTTTCCAACGTATTTGACGAATGAAACGATGATGGCGCGCAAGCAGAAAGTATTACAACGAATGGAAACAGAAAAATTCGATCAATTGGTTTTCTATGCAGACAAAGAGCATGGCAGTAATTTTGAATACTTAACTGGCTTTATTCCGAGGTTTGAAGAAGGACTCCTTGTGTTAAATAAGGATGGTGCGGCGACACTTATTTTAGGCAATGAAAATTTAAAACTGTGCCAACATGCCCGCATCTCAGCCGATTTAATTCATTATCCAGCTTTTTCACTACCTAATCAACCAATGGCTGGGGAACAAAAGTTGTCGCAGATTTTTGAAACGCTTCTCGATGAAACTGCTCAAAAAATAGGTATCGTTGGGTGGAAAATGTTTACGACACAACAGCAAGAACCTGCTACTATGTTTGATGTGCCACATTTTATTGTCGAAGCACTGAAAAAAGCGCTGCCGAAAGAAGCTCGTTTACTAAATGGGACCCACTTATTGATTGGAGCAAAGGGGGCCCGCACAACAAATAATGCCAACGAATTGGCGCACTATGAATATGGGGCGAATTTGGCTTCTCGCAGTATGTTAAAGGCCTTAAATGCAATTGAAGTAGGACAGCGTGAAACGGACATTGGGGCTTTGTTAAATGATGAAGGTCAAACGCCGACGGTAGTAACCATTGCGGCAACTGGACAACGTTTTGAATATGCAAACATGTATCCGACTGCCAAAGAAATTCAGTTAGGTGATGCCTTATCATTAACTACAGGTTACAAAGGCGGATTGTCTAGCCGAACAGGTTTTGTTATTGAAAACGAGCAGCAATTGCCAGAAGCGCAACGTGATTATTTAGAACGCGTAGCAAAACCCTATTTTCAAGCTGTCGTTCACTGGCTTGAAACCATTCGAATCGGACTGTTAGGGCGAGAAATGTACCAAGCGATTGAAGAACAGTTACCAAAAGAAATCTATCACTGGCATTTGAATCCTGGGCATTTAGTTTCGGATGATGAATGGATGTCGTCGCCTATTTATCCAGATTCAGCCATTCGCTTGGAAAGTGGCATGCTCTTTCAAGTGGATATTATTCCTTCTGTACCTGGTTATACAGGGGTGAGTGCAGAAGAATGTGTGGCTTTGGCTGATGAAACATTGCAAAAAGAGATTCGGCAAACTTATCCAGACATGTGGCAACGGATTGCGACACGCAGAGCCTATTTAAAGGAGACATTGAAGATTGACTTACCAACGGAGGTTTTACCAATGTCTAATTTAGTTGGTTACTTACGGCCTTTTTATTTAGCTAAAGACAAAGCTTTGTGTGTAGAAAAACCAGCGCTTAAATGAATAGGCTCCTTTTTTTGAGTTTCTTTTGGGCCTTATTTATAATCAATATAGCGAAGGAAGAACACCAGAAGAGAGGCGTGATGGTAAATGCACTATCCTGAACATCTGAAAAAAGCAGTTTTAGCTAAAGCGAAAGACTTACCATTAGAAGGTTTTGTGGAAGGGCAAGGTCCGCAACAGCCAAAAGTGATGCTGATTGGGGAAGCCCCTGGAAAAGAAGAAATTAAAGAAAACGTACCATTTATAGGGCGTTCAGGTCAATTGTTGATGGAACAATTACAACAAGTTGGCTTAAGTCGTGAAACGGTGTATATCACCAGTGCGGTTAGGAGTCGGCCTTTTTCTGTAAAAACGAAGCAGATTGCAAAAACGGGAGAAAGAGTAACCAAATTTCCTAATCGAACGCCAACCAAAGAAGAAATCAAAATTTTTGCACCTTTGCTTGATTGGGAAATCGCTGTTTGCCAACCTGAACTAATTTTGACACTGGGGAATATTGGGTTGCAACGACTTTTAGGACCAAAGCCAACAATCACTGCAGTGCACGGAACGGTCATTCAGTCGCCCATTCAAACATTTGATGAGCAATCACAAAACTATCATTGGACGCAGAAAACCTATCAAATCATTCCACTCTTCCATCCAGCGGCTGTCTTTTATAATTATCGTTTAAAAGAAGTCGTGAAAGAAGATTGGCAAGTGGTTCAAAAACAACTGCAACTGCTTAAGAAAGTTTAAAATGAGAAAAATAAAAGGATGGTTGTTTTTTCGAAGAGAGAATGCTACCCTAGAAGTATCAATAAATAGACAGATTATTTAATCGCTGGGTTGAATAATTGAAGGATTCTGATTTTTGCGTAAGCCTTGAAGCAAAAAGAATGAGTCCTTTTTTTGTTAGAAGGAGATTTGGGTATGGAGCAAACACAGCAAAACCATTTTACTGCGTTGTTTTATAAAAATGTTCTGTTAGGAATTTTAAGTATGGCGGCGCAATCAATTTTTATTTTGGCGGACACATTTTTCATTGCAAATGGAATCGGCACCGAGGCGTTGGCGGGGCTTAACATTGTCTTGCCACTCGTTAATATTATTAATGGATTAGGTTGGATGTTTGGCGTTGGCGGCGCTACGTTGTTTTCGACCACGGTTGCGCAAAAAGAAATCAAAAAAGCCAATCAGTATTTTAGTTTAACGATTGGGTTAGTTTTCGTTATAGGGAGTCTCTTTACTTTAGCGAGCTTGATTTTTTCCGATCAAATTATTCGGGGACTTCAGGGGACCGGTGTCTTGTTTGGTTTGGCAAAGGAATATTATATGATTTACCTTAGCTGTTCATTATTATTTATTTTAAACAATTGCCTGATTACTTTTTTAAGAAATGACCATAATCCTCGTTTGGCAACGATTGCTTTTGTCAGTGGGGGAATTGTCAATATTATTTTGGATTATGTCTTTATTTATCAATTTGGGTGGGGCATGGCAGGTGCGGCCATTGCAACGGTGATGTCACCTTTAACAAGCTTAATCCTGATTACGTTGCATAAGTGGTCGCCGCAACGAGTTTTACGTTTTGAAAAGTTTAAAGTGAAATTTCAGGATGTTCGAGAAATTATGTCGATTGGTTTTTCTTCCTTTTTAAATGAATTTTCTTCGGCCTTTGTCATGTTTTTATTTAATATTGTTTTGTTAAACTTAGTTGGTCATGTGGCGATTTCAGCTTATGCGATTGTTGCCAATCTCAATATTATTGTGATTGCCATTTTTACAGGGATTGGGCAAGGGGCGCAACCATTACTCAGCCGCTACTATGGTTTAGGGGAAACGAAGGTGTTGCGTAAATTTGTTAAACTTAGCTTTATTACGTATTTGGTTGCCGGCTTCCTGTTCTTTTTAATCAGTCAAGTGTTTACGGGACAAATTATTGAGGTCTTTAATAGCGAAGGGAACGACCAGTTGGCGCAAATTGCTAGGACAGCCATCCGCTTATATGCGATTTCCTTCTTGTTTACAGGATTGAATTTTATGGGGATTTATTACTTTTCGGCAGTTCGTAAACCGAAAATGGCGCTAATGATTTCCTCTTTGCGTGGGTTCTTTTTAATTGTGCCAGTTTTATTTATTTTGGTGAAATTACTAGGATTAACTGGTGTTTGGTTAGCCATGCCTGTAGTTGAATTTGTTACGTTTGGACTAATGCTTGTGGGCTATCTTGCGTATCGAAACTATTTGAAAAAAAGAGAAGCAGTAACCTGATGTTGGTTACTGCTTCTTTTTTGCTTAGTTTACATAGTTTTCAGTTAAAGTCATGAATTGTTCCACATCTTTTAGGACTTGATCAATGCCGGCTTGCCAGAAATCAGGTTTTGTTAAGTCAACATTTAAATGTTTTTTCGCTAATTCTTCGCTTGTCATCGAAGCAGTGTCTCTTAATAACGCAATGTATTGGTCTTCAAAAGAGCTGCCTTGTTGATTGGCATACGCATAGATACCCATGCTGAATAGATAGCCAAAAGTATATGGGAAATTATAGAAAGGCACATCATCAATAAAGAAGTGCAATTTGCTCGCCCAGAAATGAGGATGATAACTGCCAAGACTATCTTTGTAGCTTTCTTTTTGCGCCGCTAACATTAATTCAGTAATATCTTCTTCCGCTACTAAACCTTTTTGGCGCGCTTGATAAAAATTATTTTCAAAGATAAAACGCGCATGAATGTTCATAAACATAGCAATGGCATTTTGCATTTTTGTGTCTAAAAGGTTAATCTTTTCAACGTCTGATTTGGCCTCTTTTAAGGTGGCGTCAGCAACAATCAATTCTGCAAAGGTACTAGCCGTTTCTGCTACGTTCATGGCATACTCTCGATTCAATGAAGGTAAATCCCACATCACGCTACTATGGAAAGCGTGACCTAATTCATGGGCTAAAGTAGCTACTTCGTTGATTGAATTGCCAAAGGTCATGAAAATCCGCGATTCTTGTGTTTCAGGTAATTCTGTACAATAACCCCCAGGACGTTTGCCTGGACGATCTTCAGCTTCAATCCAACTTTTTTCAAAAGCCATTTGGGCAAAATCAGCCATTTTCGGACTGAATTTACGGAAATTTTCTAAAATAAAGGCAGCGGCTTGATCAAAGGAATACGTTTTTTCTTCTAAATCACCTAAAATAATTGGTGCATCTTGGTCTTGCCAATCCATTTTTTCTTTGCCGAATAATTGCGCTTTGCGCGTTAGAAAGTCGACGAATGGTTGTTTATTTTTTTGGATGGTTTCCCACATAACCGTTAATGTTTCTTGACTCATTCGATTATAGTTTAAGGGATTTTCTAAATAATCTGTAGTGCCATGCAATTTGTAATCAGATAAACGGAACCCATCTAAGTGATTTAGGGTGTCTGCTAAAATTGAAGCTTTGCTACTCCAAGCTTTCTCCCAGGCTGTAAACAAACGTTGACGAACCTCTTTGTCAGGATCTCCCATCATGCGGTTAAAGGCTTGGCCTGCAGATAGTTCTGTCACAGAGCCATCTTTTTCTTCAAAAGGAATCACAATGGAAGCAACAATCGTATCGTAATGTGTACTCCAAGCATTTAAACCATCTAGAGAAAGCGTATTGATGATATTTTCTTCTTGTTCGGAAAGCAGTTTTTTTCCATCACGGCGTAATTCATTTAAGCGAAAAGCCATTGTTTTAAACGGTTCTTCGGCTAACAGGGCTTGCCAATGTTCTGCTGAAATCTCGGTGATTTTTTTAGTAAAAATGGTTTCAGCTAATTGAATCGCTGGCAACAGATTGTATAAATCGCCTGATAAAATTTTGGCCTTGGTATCATTAGTATTAGCAGATATTAAAGCAGTTAAAAAACTATTACATTGTGAAAAGCCATTTGAGATTTTCCCTTGTAACGTTAAGATTTCAGCAAATTGTTCTTTGCCTTGGGCACTTTCTGGTATCCATTCTGTGATTAATTGATGATACTCTTTTGTTTGTTCGGTTAATTGAGTCATTCGTTGGCTAAGTTCTTTGGACTCGCTCCCATTGGGGAAAATACTGTCTAAATCCCATGTAATAGAATAGGTCATATCCAATCCTTCTTTCATTTTTTTCTTTTCAGTATATCATAAGACCTAAGAGAAGTTGTTTCTTTTTCCCTCGAAACCGACTATAATAAAAAAGAATTTTCCGTGGCAGGCACGGGGCAACTTGAAACCAAGAAAAGAGGATTATATGAAAAATTATTTGAAAGATAGTAATTTATATTTAGTCATTGCGTTTGTTATTATGGCCATTTTATTTTTCAGTTCATCACAGACGTATGAACAGCAATCACAAGTTGGTCTTTTAGATAAACTTCTGAGCAGTCATCCTTTTGAAGAACAATTAAAAAATATTTCTTTTCAATATGCTGGCAGTGAAGTGAGCATTCAAGCTAGTGGTTATAGTAAATTTGTTGAATTTTTTATTCGTAAGGGAGCCCATTTTGGTACGTATTTTCTATTAGGTGGTAGTTGGTTCATTGGATTAGTGCCAAGAATCAAAGGCCTGTTTTTAACAGCTGTTGTTTCCTGGCTAGCTGCTACTGGCTATGCAGGTTTAGATGAATTTCATCAAATGATCACAGGCGGAAGGACCCCTCTTTTTCAAGATGTTATGTTGGATGCCATGGGTGCTTTGACAGCCATCGTTATTTGTTTGGTGGTTCATGGTTTGAAGAAAAATAAAAAAAGAAGACGCTAATTTAGAAGGGCTTCGTTTATTCGTCAGAAAGGTGGATAAGCGAGGGTCTTTTTTTGTAGCGCTTGTTCCTAACTGAAAAGAAGAGTAGAATAAAGGAGAATAGTAACGAAAAGTCAGGAGGAATCAAGGATGTCAGGACACAGCAAATGGAGCAACATTCAAGGGCGTAAAAATGCGCAAGATGCCAAACGTGGGAAAATTTTCCAAAAAGTTTCAAGGGAAATCTATATGGCGGCAAAAGCAGGTGGCCCTGACCCCGCAATGAATCCTGCTTTACGTTTAGCAGTCGATAAAGCTAAGTCAGCCAATATGCCCAATGATAATATTGCTCGCGCCATAAAAAAAGCCAGTAGTGCTGGTGAAGGGGAACATTATGACGAGGTAACTTATGAAGGATACGGGCCAGGTGGCGTGGCAGTTTTAGTTCATGCACTAACAGATAACCGCAACCGAACGGCCACCAATGTTCGCGTCGCGTTTACTCGAAATGGTGGCTCTTTAGGTGAAACGGGTTCGGTTAATTATATGTTTGATCGTAAAGGCTATATTGTCATTAAGCGAGAAGATCATGCAATTGAGGAAGACGACATGCTAGAAGTCGTTTTGGAAGCAGGCGGCGAGGATTTAGAAACATCACCAGAAGTATTTGAAATTTACACAGCACCAGAAGATTTTACAGCGGTTCGCGATGCTTTAGAACAAGCAGGTTATTCATTAGCACAAGCTGAATTAACAATGGTTCCGCAAACCTTACTAACCTTGAACGATGAACAAAAAGCGCAATTAGAGCGCTTGGTTGACAAGTTAGAAGACGATGATGATGTGTCAGAAGTATTTACCTCTGCAGAAAATCTATAAAATAAAGGGATGCTTGGCGTCCTTTTATTCATAAAATGAAAGCGAATACAGAATGGAGGGCATTTTGAAAAAGAGAATTTGTTTACAAGCAATCAGGGAAGAAGCGGAAGCCTATTATCGTAACGGTGATTTTTATTGCTCGGAAGCGATTGTGGCGACCATTCGGCAACACTTCGATGCGGAGATTCCCATTGAAGCTGTGGCCATGGCTTCTGGGTTTCCTGTAGGTGTTGGAGGAGCGAAGTGTATTTGTGGTGCTCTTTCAGGCGGGGTTATGTGTCTGGGCTACTTTTTTGGTCGGACAGAAGCCAAAGGAGAACAAGTAAATAAAACGATGGCTTTAGCCAACGAATTGCATCAAAGTTTTCGACAAAAGCATCGAGTGGTTTGCTGCAGTATTTTGACAAGTAAAATGATGATGGGTTCACCTGAGCATATGGAACAATGCATTGGCTTTACTGGGGAAATCGCTGAAACAACCGCAAAAATTATTGCACGAGAACTTGCTTACGAATTAGTCTAGTAAAAAATGAGAGAGGAGCAACCAGATTCAGGTGAATGAATCTGGTTGCTCCTCTCTCATCTAATGCGTAATCAATTAACCAAGCACTTTTTCATAAGCTTCCACTTGAGATAAGACACGTTGGAGCTGTAATTCATTTTCAATATAGTTGATTGAATTACCTAAATCTTCTTGGCGGTTTGTTTCTAAACGATCGACTTCTTTTTTTGCTTCGTTCAATAAGTGTAGAACTTCTTCCTTAGATAACATGTACTCACCTCCTTGCGCAGTTCATCTACTATTAGTGTACTCCTTTTTTTCAAAAAAGGGCAATAATAGGATATTAAAAAACAAAAATAGCGGTTCTAACCGCTATTTTTGTTTACTCATGGCGTTGTTGTGCTAAAATCGCTTCGATTCGTTCTCTTTGATCTGCCAAAAAGTGAGGCAAATAAAGGGGGATTTCATCAAAGTTTGAACTTTGATTTTCATAGGCTTCGGCATCTAGCAGGCCTTTTTGTGTGGCTACTTCAAATAATAAGTGGTTCGGTTCTCTAAAATACAATGATTTGAAAAATTCACGGTCTTTAATTCCTGAGTTTGTAAAATTCTTTTCATCCAACAGGCTATCAACTTGCGTTAATTCTTGCGTATCTTCCACCCCGAAGGCGACGTGATGAACGCCACCAATTCCTTCAATGGCAAGCGGATTGGTTCGGTCATCAATGATATGAACCTCTTGATAAAACTGTGGATGATGATTTTCCAGAACAGTTACTTCATGTGCAGTTTCAAAAAAAGGTACTGTTTCTTTTTCATGCCAATGTAAATAATCCACTAAAGGTTGTTTGGTAGCTGCGGCATATTGGACGCGTAATTGAATTGCATCAATGCCTAAAATTGCATGTTCTACTGGAATTTCAGCATGCTCAGCTGGAAAATAATCTTCCGCATTTTCAAATTCACGTAACGGAACAAGCGCCATTTGTGTATTATCGGGCGCTTCAAAACGCAAAATTGGGTGTTGGTTAAATGTTTCCACACCATAGTGGCAGATACCCGCTTGCTCAAGATGTTCTGCCCAAAAATCCAAAGAGGCGCGCGTTGGTACTTTTAAAATAGTTCGTTCAATTGTATTTGTCCCAAATGATTGATCTTGGCCATCATTCAATTCAAAAAAAGTTAATTCGGTACCTGTTCGTTGCTCATTATCTGAGAAAAATAAGTGATACATGGTGTGGTCATCTTGGTTGATCGTTTTCATTAGTAATTTTAATCCCAGTGTATTATGATAGAAGTCAAATGTAGGCTTTATCAATCGATTTAAAATAGAGATGTGATGAATTTGTGCATACATAGTAAAATTCCTTTCTTGGAGGTTTATTAAATGAAACAATTTTTTCAAAAAGGGTCGAAACCTAATCAATTAGTTGTCGCTTTCCATGGTACTGGTGGCAATGAATATCAATTATTAACGACCATCGCAACCCTTTATCCAGAAGCGAGTGTTCTAAGTTACTTAGGGACAGAAGGTGTAGGCGAACAGCGACGCTTTTTTGCGCCATTAGTTAATGGAGCCTTACCTCGTGCTAACTTTGATGAGCGAGTGACTGCGTTTCTAGAAGAAGTTTGGCAACCGCAAAAGTTATACGATGAAGTTATTTTTATAGGGTACTCTAACGGTGCCAATTTTATTTTAGGCCTGTTAGAAAAGAACCCGACTATTGCTAACACTGTTATTTTACTGCATCCAAGCAATTTAGGCTATCAATATGTATCTGGTGAGTTTGCGACAAAAGTGATTGTCACAACAGGGGCTCAGGATGAGTTGAGTATTCCGGGACAAGTTCTTTCTTTAGCTAATCAATTAAAGAAACATTTTCCAGTCGACTTTTTACTAGTGGATGGCGGTCATGGTTTATCGGAAGAAGAAGTAACGAAAATAAAAGAAGTTCTTTAAAAACAAGCTGCAACCTCTGTTGATAAGTGGTTGCAGCTTGTTTTTTTCATGTGTGTTTAAATGATTTAGTTCTTTTTATTAATGAAAGCTTCCGCAAGGGCAAAGTCTCCTGCGTAAGGTTCATCTACGCCGTTTACTTTTTGATAAAGGTCGGCACCTTTACCAGCTAAGACAATCGCATCATCAGCCGTTGTGCTTAAAGATAATGCGTGAGCAATTGCTTCGCCACGATCTAAAACGGTGTAAACAGGCATTTCTTTGGTAATATGGGCTTGAATTTCTTGGCAAATTTTTGCTGGATCTTCACTGGCTGGGTCATCGGTTGTTAGGACTGCAACATCAGCCAATTCAGAAAGAACCCTACCAAAGTCTTTGCGGCGAGAAATCGCTTTGTCTCCCGTGCTACCGACAAGAACAATTAAGCGGCCGTCAGGATGTTCTTCACGGACAAAGGTTAAAAGATTCTTCAAACTGTCATAATTATGAGCGTAATCAACATAGACGGTTGCACCGTTGGTATTCGTTAAAGATTCCATCCGGCCAGGGACGGTGGTTGCTGCGATTCCTTGTTGACACTCTTCTTTTGAAGCTCCCACAAGGACACTAGCAATCGCCGCACTTAACGCATTACCTTTGTTAAAATCACCACCTAAACGAAGGTGATAAGAGCCGGCCAATCCTAACGCATCTGCAGGACTTTCAACGATAAAACGTAAGGAATCCTCTGAAGAAACAGCGAATGAATAGTCTACTTCTGGAGCCGGCTGACTGCCATAGACAATGGCTGGGACTTTTTGCTGTTGTGCAGTTTCTTTAAGTAATGGAAAATAATCAGCTTCGTGATTCAACACAATGACTTTAGAATGTGTAATCAATTGACGTTTGCAATAAAAGTAATCGTCAAAGGTTGGATGTTCAATTGGACTGATATGGTCGGGGGTAATGTTTAAAAAAATGCCGACATCAAAAAACAGCTTGTAGACACGATTAGTTTTGTAGGCTTGGGAAGAAACTTCCATAATAAAATGAGTCATCCCGTTAGCAACAGCGGTTGCCATCATTCGATACAAGTCCAAAGATTCGGGTGTAGTCAATGCAGATTTAAAGAATGTTTTGCCATCTAATGTCGAATTCATGGTAGAAAGCAAGGCTGTTTTTTGTTGTGTAGCAACATCTAAAATATATTTGGTGAAATAAGCCGCTGTTGTTTTACCTTTGGTTCCAGTAAAGCCAATCAGTTTTAATTTATTTTGTGGATAATCATAAAAAGCCATGCTTAACACAGCCATTGCTTTTTTAATGTCAGTCACGATAATTCCTAGTTGCGCCGGAACCTCATAAGGCACCTCAGAAACATAAATTTCTAGGCCGTCTTTTACAGCATTTTCTAAATAGATTTCTTTAAAGTTTAATCCTTTACAAAAAAAGAGTGTTTCTGCTGTTACGTCTCTCGAATCGTAAGAAAGAGCCGTTACTTCTCGTTGACCTAACGTGTCGGAAAGGGTCAAGTGCCAGCCTTCTGGTGAAATAAATTCTTTTAATAAATCTTCTTTTTCTAAGCAATCGCGAATTGCGAATAATGAAATCGTCACTTTTTTTGCCTCCAAACGTTTCAACGAAATTTCAAAACTGATGTCATTATAGCATTATTTTTCTTTTAAAAAAACCATCTCGTTAGCGTGAGAAAATCCATGAGAAATGTTAAAATAGGATAATTCTTCGAGAAAGTCGTTGCATATCCCAAGATGAACAATTAAAATAAAGAAAGCATACTCAAAGAATATTGGAGGACAAAATGATCAATCAACCAAATTCAGTTGATCAACCAATCCTGACGAACCAAGAAAAAATGGTCAAAGGCTCAGCTTGGATGACAGCTAGTAATATTATCTCCCGCATGTTAGGGGCGATTTACATCATCCCCTGGTACGCTTGGATGGGCGAGCACGGAAACGAAGCGAACAGTTTGTTTTCAATGGGGTATACGATTTATGCCTTATTCCTAATGATCTCTACCGCCGGAATTCCAGGTGCGATTGCCAAGCAGACCTCGCATTATAATTCATTGAACGAATATAAAATTAGTCGACAGCTTTTTTATCGTGCCTTACAACTAATGGGTGGCTTAGGTGTGGTTTTTGCTATTGTGATGTATTTGGCATCTCCGGCATTAGCAGCTTTGTCTGGCGGAGGTCCTGAATTAGTTCCAACAATGCGTTCATTAAGTTTAGCCGTTTTAGTTTTCCCAAGCATGAGTGTCATTCGCGGTTATTTCCAAGGAAATCAAGAAATGATGCCCTTTGCTTTATCACAAATTGTTGAACAAGTAGCACGAGTTTTTTACATGTTATTAACCGCTTTTATTATCATGAAAGTCTTTGAAGGTAATTACGTTACAGCGGTGACTCAAGCCACTTTTGCGGCATTTATTGGGATGCTCGCAAGTTTTGCGGTTTTAGGTTATTACATGTACAAACAAAAACCATTATTTGATTATTTAGAAGAACACAGCGCCAATGAACATGAGATTGCCCCAAAAGAGTTATTGATTGAAACTTTTAAAGAGGCGATTCCTTTTATCGTAGTTGGCTCAGGGGTAACTGTCTTTAAACTTGTCGATCAGTTTACTTTCTCAAACTTTATGCGTTTGTTTACGGATTATTCAGATACCCAATTACGAGAGCTTTTCGGTATTTTTAATGCCAATCCGGACAAATTAACCATGATTGTCGTGGCTTTAGCGACTTCGATTTCGGCTACTGGATTACCGTTAATTACAGAAGCGGTCACCTTAAAAAATCACCGTGAGTTAGCGCGTTTGATTAGTAATAATTTACAACTTTTTGTGTTTGTAATGTTGCCAGCAACGTTCGGCATGATTGTTTTAGCGCAACCACTATACACTGTTTTTTACATGCCAGATGCTTTAGGTACTTCTTTATTAGTGCAAGCTTGTTACGCTAGTTTATTCTTGGGCTTGTATATGTTAGTGTCAAATATGTTGATGGGGATGTATGAAAATCGTGACGCAATGCGTTATTTAGGAATTGGTTTAGCAGTGAAATTAATCGTGCAATTCCCCGCAATCCGTTTATTTGAAGTTTACGGTCCGTTATTAGCAACGATGATTGGCTTTACGGTTTCTTGCGTATTGATTCTAAGAAGAATTCGTCAAGTGACACGTTTTAATTACAAATTAACCTTACGGCGAACATTGTTAATGTTCTGTATTACAGTCATCATGATGATTATCGCTTTGATTTTCCGTCAGTTCCTGTATCTATTTTTAGATCCAACTAGACGTTTCCAAGCCTTCATTATCGTTGTAATTGTGGCTGCTGCAGGAGGCGCTTTTTATGGCTATTCGGTCTTGAAGATTCGCTTAGCTGATCGTTTATTAGGGAAAAATGCCGCAAAATTACGTGCAAAATTCAATATTAAATAATAGCTGATTGAACTCCTTTCAGCAGATTCTCTTAAGAGACAAGGCTTGAGACATCGATCGATTCGATTTATGTCCCAAGCTATTTTTTTAAAGGAAAGAGGAATGACGATGCGTTTAGATAAATTTTTAGCCGATGTTGGTATCGGTAGTCGTAAAGAAATCAAACAATTGTTAAAGAAAAAAGTCGTTACGGTGAATGGTGACGTCGTAAAAGAAGCCAAAACACAAGTAAATGAAGAAACAGATCAAATTGCCTTGATGGGAGAAATTCTTACGTATCAGAAATTCTTTTATTACATGTTGCATAAACCACAAGGTGTCATTTCTGCGACGGAAGATCAGCGAGATGAAACGGTAATTGACTTGTTAACTGATCAGGATTACCGTGCCGACTTGTTCCCAGTTGGTCGCTTGGATAAAGATACCGAAGGCTTGCTTCTATTAACAAATGATGGCCAGTTAGCGCATCAATTATTATCCCCCAAAAAGCATGTGGATAAAGAATATTTAGCTGAAGTTGAGGGACTTGTGACAGCGGAAGATTGTCAACTGTTTGCGCAAGGATTTGCCTTGAAAGATGGAGAAATGGTTAAACCAAGTCGTTTAGTCATTGAGACGATCAATGAGGAAGAAGGGACTTCCGTAGTCCGTTTAGTGATTCAAGAGGGAAAATTCCATCAAGTCAAACGGATGTTAGCCACTGTAGGCAAACCTGTGACGTATTTAAAACGATTACGAATGGGCGAACTATGGTTGGATGAAACGTTAGAACTAGGGGAATATCGGCCCTTAACAGAAGCCGAATTGCAACAACTACAACCTAAACAATCATACCTCAATTAAAATAAACAAAAACCCAGCCCTTTCTGTGGAAAAGATAAAAAATTTCTCGAAAAATAGTGTCGGGTTTCTTTCTTTTTCTGCATAAAATGGTATGATTGACTATGTAGAACTTTATGAATAGGAGTGACAACAAATGACAATTGATTGGACAAAAGAAGTCGAAGCACGTAAAGACGACTTATTAGAAGATTTACAAAACTTATTACGGATCAACAGTGAACGTGATGATGCACAAGCAACACCTGAAGCGCCCTTTGGACCTGGGCCAGTTGCTGGCTTAAAACACATGTTAGCGTATGGTGAACGTGATGGCTTTACGGTGAAAAATGTCGACAATTACGCTGGACACATTGAATATGGTGAAGGCGACGAAACGTTAGGAATTTTTGGTCATATGGACGTTGTTCCTGCTGGTGATGGTTGGGAAACAGATCCTTATGAACCAGTCATTAAAGATGGCAAAATTTATGCACGTGGTGCAAGCGATGATAAAGGCCCAAGTATGGCTGCTTATTACGCAATGAAAATTATCAAAGAATTAGGCTTACCCGTGTCTAAAAAAATCCGTTTCGTAGTAGGAAGTGACGAAGAAAGCGGCTGGGGCGATATGGATTACTATTTCCAACATGAAGAAGCGCCAGACTTTGGTTTCTCACCAGATGCTGAGTTCCCAATTATTAATGGGGAAAAAGGAAATGTGACTATTCGTTTAACTTTCCGAGGTGGTAACGGTGCTGATTATAAATTAGAAAGCTTCAAATCTGGCTTACGTGAAAACATGGTTCCGGGAACAGCAGATGCTGTTGTAACGGCTGCTTCAGCAGACGAAGCGGCTTCACTAGCTGCTAGCTTTGAAACATTCATCAAACAAGAAGCAAAAATTTCAGGTAACGCAGAACTTTCAGATAAAACAGTGACTTTCCATGTAGTTGGTAAAGGTGCTCACGGTGCTAGCCCACAATCTGGAATTAACGCAGCGACTTTCTTGGCAACTTTCTTAAATGATTACAGCTTTGCAGAAGGCGCATATAGCTTTATTAATACCATTGCTGAATTTATCCATGAAGATTTTTATGGTGAAAAATTAGGCGTGGCTTTTGAAGACGAAAAAATGGGTAAATTGACAATGAACGCTGGGATTGTTAACTTTGATCCAGAAAATCCTGAAAATAGCTTAGTAACATTAAACTTCCGCTATCCAAAAGGAACTTCAGCAGAAGAATTACAAGCAAAAGTTCAAGCAACAGTCGGTGAAACGGTCACTGCAACACAAGGAGATCGCAACCAAGAACCGCATTATGTACCAGTTGATGATCCATTGGTGGCAACGTTACTACAAGTTTACGAAGACCATACAGGCGAAAAAGGCCAAGAACAAATCATTGGTGGCGGTACTTATGGCCGCTTATTAAAACGTGGTGTTGCCTATGGCGCAATGTTCCCTGGCTACACAGACACAATGCACCAAGCCAACGAATTTATGGAATTAGATGACTTATTCCGAGCAGCTGCTATTTATGCAGATGCGATTTATCGTTTAGCGAAGTAAAGTAAAAAAGCTGTTTTCGATTTTCGAAAACAGCTTTTTTTTGCAATTTTTGCCTTTTAAAAACCCAAAATCAGAACCGTCAATTTACTGAAAATTTCTTGCAAATCAAAGGATCCCACGATACGATAAATAGGAGAAAAGGCAATGAGTGAAACACTTATTGTTAACTATTTAATCAAAGGACGTGTGAAGATGAACGTAGAAGAATTAGTTCAAAAAGCAAAAGATTTAATTGGAGAAGGCAACGTGGAACATGCGCAACAATTCATTGAAGAACATAAAGATGAATTAGGCGAACACTATCATAAAATTACAGCGATGTTAGCTGATACAACGACCGATGGTTTGTTTGATAAAATTAAAGGATTGTTTCAATAGTTGGAAAAAATCTGAGATAAAAGTGGAGGCTGAGACAAAAGTGTTTAGCTCCAAAAACCAAGTAGGTACGATGATTTCATCTGTTCATGCTTCACAGTGAAACATTGCAACTCTCGCCGTTTAACAGTTTTTGAGCGTGGAGCAAAAATCCAAAGTGATTTTTGTCCCACGCTCTTCTTTTTTATTTAACTTTTAACCATTGTTTTGGCAACACATACGCAATTGGATTAAAAAGATAATCCGCTCCCCGTTTCACCACAGGCATATTCGTAATAGCTAAAATGAAGAGGGCTAAGAAGAAAAGTGCCAGAATTCGGAAAGTAAACCATTCTTTAAAGAGTGTGTCTAATTGCAAACCACTTTCCAACAGAATAATTAAGGGCATATGCAAGAGATAAGGGTAGAGGGTATCTTTTCCGAGGGGGCTTAAAGGTAACTTTCGTTTCGGCAATAATGCAAACCAAGAAAGAGACACCAATGCTGCAGCAACGTAAAAGAACAGCTGAATGAAACTACTGTATTCAAAGGCCGGACTAATTTCAGCGTAGGAAGCCCAACCAGTTAAGAAGCCCCAAAATTTCGTTGCCAATGACCATTGACTATTTACAAATAAAAAGGAGCTTAAAATTACACCTATCGCTGCCCATTTGACTTTGCGATGATCTAAAAAGGTTTGCAGCTTTTGAATATCCATTAAGTAGCCACAATAGAAGAAAGGGAAGAAGCCCAGAGTCCGTCCTAAAGACAAGAAACCTTCCACAGGTAAATAGCCTGAGGCGCAGCCGATAACAACGATAATTGGCAACATGATTTTCGGCTGAACGCGCTGAAGAAAGATGGTAATTAAGTAGAAACTTGCTAAGGAAAGTAAGTACCAAGGAACGCCCGTTTCGTTCAGTAAATCAAAATTCATTTTATTTGCAAAGGCGAAATTAGCAAGCGTAATCAACAACTTCGCTAAGAGATAAAGCCAAACAAAGGAAAGTAAACGGAGATATTTTCGTTGTTTAATGGCATGTTTACTGAAGAGTCCAGAGACAAAAATAAAGGCTGGCATATGGAATGAATAGATCCAAAAGTTGATCGTTTCCATGAGTCGTGAAGGAGAAGCTTCACGATCTAAAATATGCCCAAAAATCACTAAGAAAATTAAAAAAAGTTTCACGTTGTCCCATTTATAAATTCGCTTGTCGTTTTCCATAACGATCACTCCTTTTAGTAGAAAACAGTTCACTTTTGTTTAAGGCAGAAGAGGACAATTTTTCCATTCATTGAGTAGATAATTGTAGATACGAACCGGCAGCCGTTAAATGAGCCCCACATACTTGCGCTTAAAACAAAAAATTAGGCAGGATGTTAGTCTTAAATTATACTGAAAGAGTGACGATCCTCCAAAGATTTTGTTTATTAAGAAGTGAAAGATGCGGTGAAAATAAATGATAAAATTTCAAAATGTTTCAAAAGTATATCAAGAAAATGCCGTTTTGTCTGATGTGAATTTAACAATCCAACAAGGCGAATTTTTTGTATTAGTAGGGCCGAGTGGTAGTGGAAAAACGACGACTTTGAAAATGATTAATCGGCTCATTGAGCCAACGACAGGTGAAGTGGCTCTCAATGAACAAGCGGTAACCAATTATCCTTTACGTGAATTACGACTAAAAATTGGCTATGTTCTTCAGCAAATTGCCTTATTTCCTAACTTAACCGTGGCGGAAAATATTGAGTTGATTCCTGAAATGAAAAAATGGCCCAAAGAGCAACGCAGAGAGCGAACCATTGAACTATTGAAAAAAGTTCAGCTGGATCCTGAGGAATATCTGCATCGTAAGCCAGCAGCGCTTTCAGGAGGCGAACAACAACGTATCGGGATTTTACGCGCCATTGCAGCCGAACCAGAAGTGATTTTAATGGATGAACCTTTTAGCGCGCTAGATCCAATTTCAAGACATCATCTTCAACGTTTGGTGAAAGAACTTCATCAGGAATTAGCGAGTACCATTGTTTTTGTGACCCATGATATGAATGAAGCTTTATTGTTAGGTGAGCGCATCTGTATTATGGACGCTGGCAAAATTATTCAAGTCGATACGCCAGAAGCCATTCAAAAACATCCGAAAAATAATTTTGTCGGTCAATTTTTCAAACAATCTTCGCCCGAACTAGCGAACTATTGTGGCGCTGACTTGACTGCATTTTTAGAAGCCGCAGATGAGACGATTGAGCCAGTGCCGACTGTTTTCATGGAAACCAATTTAAAAGAGATTGTCCAACTCATTAATGCGCAAGAGAAAGCAAATTTAGTAGAAAAACAACAAGTTTTAGGGTGTATCACCTCAAAAACGATTACTCGTTTTATGGAACAACTGTTGGAAAGCGAGGGACAGTAGATGCAAGCACTGATTGAAACTTTTTTCGCTCGAAAAGAAGAATATCTGCAAGCGTTAATCGAGCATATGCAATTGTCCTTTATTTCGTTATTATTCGCTGCGTTGATTGCAATTCCTTTAGCCATTTATTTAACGAGTCATCGTAAGTTAGCGGAAAGTCTGTTACAAGTGACTGGGATTTTCCAAACAATCCCTTCTTTAGCTTTGCTAGGCTTATTGATTCCGTTAATTGGTATTGGTCGACCACCGGCAATTGTTGCGCTAGTGATTTATGCCTTATTCCCAATTTTACAAAACACCTATACTGGTTTGACGGAAATTGATCCTTCGTTAGAAGAAGCCGCAGAAGCATTTGGTATGAGTAAAAAAGAAAAACTGTTTAAGTTTGAGTTACAAATGGCGTTACCATTTATTATTTCTGGGATTCGAACGGCTACCGTTTTAATTATTGGTACGGCCACGTTGGCGGCGTTAATTGGAGCAGGTGGTTTAGGGACCTTCATTTTATTAGGAATTGATCGAAATAATTTATCGTTGATTTTTATTGGAGCCCTTTCATCGGCTGCACTAGCAGTCTTATTTAATTATGGAATTCATTGGTTGGAAAAAGCGAATGGGCGGCGACTAATCATTGGCGGTACTATTTTAGGCCTTTTGTTAGGTAGTTCATTTTTCTGGAATCAACAAACTTCTTCAAAGGAAAAACAGCTGACAATTGCTGGCAAATTAGGAGCGGAACCAGATATTATTATTAATATGTATAAAGCCTTAATTGAAGAAAATAGCGACATTCAGGTGACGTTAAAGCCAAACTTTGGCAAGACTACTTTTTTATATAATGCCTTGAAATCAGATGAAATCGATCTTTATCCAGAATTTACAGGAACAGTGATCGAGACCTTTTTAAAAAATCCTCCTCAGCTAGACAATCAACCTCAAGTAGTCTATGAAGCGGCACGCGCTGGCTTGAAAAAACAAGAAAACCTTACTTTGCTGAAACCGATGCGCTATGAAAATACGTATGCCGTCGCAGTTAAGCGCTCATTTGCAAAAGCGCATCAATTAAAAACGATTAGTGATTTACAGAAAATTAGCAATCAGTTGAGAGCAGGTTTTACGTTAGAATTTATTGATCGGCAAGATGGTTATAAGGGATTACAAGAAAAATATCATTTAAATCTGAATGTTCAATCGATGGAACCGGCGCTACGCTATCAAGCGATTAATAATGGTGAGGTAAATGTGATTGATGCCTATTCAACGGATAGTGAATTGAGACAATACGATTTAGTAACGTTAGAAGATGATCAAGCGCTATTTCCGCCTTATCAAGGAGCACCACTTATTAAAACAGCAACGTTGGAAAAATATCCAGAATTAGCAGAAATATTGAATAAATTGGCAGGAAAAATTAGCGAAGAAGAAATGAGTGAAATGAATTATCAAGTCAATGTGGAAGGGCAAGATCCTAGCATAGTGGCGAAAGACTATTTAAAAGAAAAGAATCTTCTTAAATAAGTATTTTTTACTGAAAAAGACTGGTATATAAACATTTATCCAGTCTTTTTCAGATAAATAAAGAGTTTAATGTGAAAAGTACCTGTATTTTTACTCATTTTTGGATATAATAAAAGAAATGAATGGAGAGGAGTGGTCTATATGAAAAAAGCAGAACGTCAACGTTTGATTAAACAATTAATTATGCAACAAGAAATTGAAACACAAGATGAATTAATCACTCGTTTGGAAGAACTTGGCGTCCGAGCCACTCAAGCGACTGTTTCAAGAGATATCCGTGAAATGAGTATTGTTAAAACACATGGTGCAGATGGTCGTGTCAAATATGCAATTTTTTCTCAAGCACAAGGCACAAGCAGTGAAGAGAAATTACGAGAATCAGTGAAAGATTCAGTTGTTCGAATGGAGCGAGTACAATTTATTGTCATCTTGCATACAGAGATGGGAAATGCCGATGTGGTGAGTAACTTTTTAGATGAAGTAGCTTATCCGGAAGTGGCGGGTACAGTGGCTGGTGCGGATACGATTATTGTGATTACACGTTCAGAAGAGGATGCGGAACACTTTATCGAACGCATCGAAAATATGATTTTTTAAAATTGAAAGCATCAATAGAAGGGAGTTTTTTTCTTGGTAGAATTGAAAGCGCTACAAAATGGTTCGGATATTCGGGGAATTGCTTTGGATACGGAAGAACAAACTGCAACATTAACCGTAACAGCAGTAGCCGAGATTGCGGTGGGCGTGGTTCGTTGGTTACAGGACAAAAAACAGCTGCCACGAAAGGCACAACAGCGCCTGACAATTGCAATCGGACATGATAGTCGTCTAACGGCGGAGCCGATTAAGCAAGCATTAGTAGATACGTTTCTTTCATTAGGTATTCAGGTGATTGACGTTGGTTTAGCTACGACGCCTGCTATGTTTATGGCTACTCAGTTTCCAACGCTTCAATGTGATGCAGCGATTATGATTACAGCTAGCCATTTGCCTTACTATTTTAATGGCTTGAAGTTCTTCACAGCAGAAGGTGGAGCAGAGAAAGAAGATATTCGGTATATTTTATCTCATACTGATCCGCTGACAGCCAATGAAAATGGCACACTGATGAAGCAAGAGTTACTGCCAATTTATGCGGAACATTTGGTGGCAAAAATCCGCCAAGGAATTCATTCGCCCGAAGAGAAACCTTTACAGGGCTTTCGAATTATCGTTGATGCGGGTAATGGGGCTGGGGGCTTCTTTGCGGAGCAGGTTCTTCAAGTTTTGGGCGCTGATACGACGGGATCACAGTTTTTAGAACCAGATGGGCATTTTCCTAATCATGTACCTAATCCAGATAATTCTGAAGCAATGAAAAGTATTCAAACGGCTGTTTTAGCTAATCAAGCAGATTTGGGCATTATTTTTGATACAGATGTAGATCGTTCGGCTGTGGTGGACCAATCAGGTGAGGTACTAAACCGAAATAATTTAATTGCTGTTTTAGCGGCAATCGTTTTAAAAGAAGCGCCTGGTAGTTATATTGTGACAAATTCGCCAACCTCAAGTCATTTAAAAACATTTATTGAAGAAAAAGGCGGCCAACAGATTCGTTATATTTCTGGTTACCGAAATGTCATTAATAAAATGATTGAATTGAATCATGGGGGCTTTCAGACACCGTTAGCCATTGAAACCAGTGGTCATGCAGCGTTTCAAGAAAACTACAATCTGGATGATGGTGCATATGTCGTGGCGAAAATTTTAATGTTGTTACCAGAATTGAAACAAAACAATCAAACGTTAGGAGATCTGATTGCTACATTGAAGCAACCGGCAGAAACCAACGAATTTCGCTTCAAAATTACTGCGGAGGATGTTACTTGTTATGGGCAACAAGTCTTGCGAGACTTTGAATTGTTTGTAGAAAATCAAGCAGACTTTGCTGTGGACCGTGAAAACCAAGAAGGTGTTCGGGGAAACGTGTCTGGTCAATATGGCAGTGGTTGGTTTTTGCTACGCTTAAGTCTGCATGAACCGTTGCTTGTTCTTCAGGTAGAGAATGACCAAAGCGATAAAAATGCGTGTGTCATCGAAAAAATTGCCACTTTTTTACAAAAATACGAGGAAATAGATAGTCAGCAAATAGAAAATAATCTAGGGAATTAAAGGTGTTCTTATGGAAAATGTTTTAAAAGGAAAACACGTTGGCTTTTCTCATTTTAGAGAAGAATATATCGAACATATTGCAAAACAGCAATGGGATAATGAATTGCTTCAGCATTTGAGCTGGGATGCTTTACATCCGTGGGGGCTTGAAGAATGGAAAGATTTCACAATTAATAAAGGAGAAGATGATCGATTTCTATTTGCTATTTTAGAAAATACGACAGAGGAATTTATTGGTTGGGTTTCGTTGTCTGATGTACAGTTGAAAAATAGAGGGGCCAATTTAGGGATTGCTATTTTACAAAAAGAGTGGCTACAAATGATTAAGGCTGAGAGTTAGCTCAGGAACTGTTTAACACCAAGACACTGAGCAAACGCAGATATGCCATTCTCAGCAGTGAATGTGCGGTAAAATAAAAAAACAGAAGAAATCGCCGGTTACCGTCCGATTTCTTCTGTTTTTTTACCATAGGCCAGGCGCTGCAGTCACAACGATTTGTTTTTTTGTAAACGGATGGAGTAAATGAAGTTGTGAAGCATGGAGCATTAAACGAGCTGCCTGCGATTTTGGGTTGTATAACGGATCACCAATAATTGGATGCCCTTCGCTAGCTAAATGGACCCGAATTTGGTGCGTCCGACCTGTTTCTAAAACACAGGTAACTGCGGTTTGATTATTAGAAAGAGCTTTGACCACTTGGACATGTGTAATCGCTGAATCCCCTTTTTGAGGATCAATCCGTCGTTTCCGGCGATCATGCCGATCACGACCAATCGGCTGATTGATTGTCTGTTCTTTTTGGTTAAAGTGACCAGCCGCAATCGCTTGATATTGACGGTAAATTTGTTTTGTTTCTAATAAACGCCCTAAAATAGGTAAGACAAAAGGATTTTTAGCAAAGACAATCGCACCGCTGGTTTCTTTATCTAATCGATGAACGACATAAGGGACCTGATTTTTCTCAGCTAAATAGGCAGCAACATGATTTAACAAGGTGTTTGTTTCCTGTGGCTGATTTGGATGGGTTTTAATGCCATAAGGTTTATTTACAATCATTAAATGTTCGTCTTCATATAAAACCTTCACACGCGTTGCGTCACCCAAATGAATAGTGGGACGCACATAATCGGTTTCTTCAAACGTTAAGGTGACACAATCGCCAGCTTGGACTGGAAAATGAAAAGCAGCTGTTTCTCCGTTGATTTTGACATTTTTTCGCGTGCGTAAAAAATGGCGCACTTTTCGAGGGACTAGCCACTCATTTTCTAATAGTTCTTTTACAGTCATTGTTGAAAAATTTTCAGGTAATCTCATTGAATATTCCACCAAATCCCACCTTTCACTGATTCGCTATTTAGTGTAACAAAGCTGCTCAAAAGGTCAAGTCAGAACGGAAAAAAAGCTGAAATTTGTTAGAAAGGCAGTTCCTTGAGAGATTCTTAAACAAATTTACATAAAAAACGAAGAAAAGCATGATAGAATAGAGGCTAAATAAAGACTCGTTTCTAAACGTAAGCAATTATTTACCTCTAGCGAAGGCAACATTTCCTTTGCTACAGCGAAAAGACCATTGAAATTGTTTTTCAAGAATTTTTCATGCTTTAGACCTAGGTCGTACCCACAAGAATATGGTAGACTTAGCCAAGAAACGTAAACAGAGGGAGTACTATGGACAATCTTAAACAATTTTTTAGTAAAGTCGGTGTCGGATTACGTCATTTTTGGACGTGGATAAAGCCTTATTTAATACAATTCCATCAAGCCAGAAAGCGGATTTGGAAAAAGTATCAAATCAATAAAATTTTCTTGTTAATTGGTTTGGTAGTCGCTTTAGGTGCCAGTATTTATTTATTTTACTTAGCCAAGTCCGCAAACGTTGAGACCCTAAAATCGGGGCTAAGTGAATCAACACGCGTTTATGACGAATCAGGAGAGGAAGTCGGAAAATTATTCGGGCAAAAAGGAACTTTTGTGGAACTGGATAATATTTCTCCTTATATTCAAGATGCGGTTATTTCAACTGAAGATCGCGCGTTTTATCAACATAAAGGGTATTCCATCAAAGGGATTGCCCGTGCGGTTGTTGGAAAATTGACCTTCGGGAAAATCGGTGGCGGTGGTGGCGGAAGTACAATTACGCAGCAATTAGCCAAAAATGCTTACTTAACGCAAGAGCAAACGCTAGATAGGAAAGCCAGAGAATTATTCTTAGCGATTGAAATCGAAAAGAAATATTCGAAAAAAGATATCTTAGCAATGTATTTAAATAATTCTTATTTTGGTAATGGTGTCTGGGGCGTGCAAGATGCAGCTCGTAAATATTTTGGCGTGGATGCGTCCCAAGTGACAGTGGGGGAAGCCGCAACGCTAGCGGGCATGTTAAAAGGGCCAGGAATTTATAACCCAATTGATTACATTGACAATGCCACAGCGCGACGGAATACCGTTTTACAACTAATGGTCGACAATAAAAAACTATCTCAAGAAGAAGCCAATCAAGAAGCGAGTGTTAACTTAGCGAGTCTATTAAATGACACCTATGTTGGCGACGAAAATAGTTACAAATATCCATATTATTTTGATGCGGTAATTGATGAAGCGGTCAATCGTTATAAATTTAAAGAAGAAGATATTTTAAATAAAGGCTACAAGATTTACACTTCTTTAAATCAAAAATATCAAGATGCGATGGATGCAACTTATAAAAATGATGCACTATTTCCACCCAATGCAGAAGACGGTGCCATGGTTCAAAGTGGTTCTGTAGCCATTGATCCGAAAACTGGCGGCGTGCAAGCACTGGTGGGCGGTCGAGGGGAACATGTTTATCGAGGCTTTAACTTTGCAACGCAAACAAAACGTTCACCAGGCTCGTCCTTAAAACCAATTTCTGTCTATACACCAGCTTTAGAGGCTGGCTATAAACCAGACTCTGTTTTAGAAGATAAACCACAAGATTATTATCCAGCGCAAAACTATAGCCGCACGTACAGTGGAGAAGTTCCTATGTACCAAGCCTTAGGAGAAAGCTTAAATTTACCAGCGGTATGGTTATTACATCAAATTGGTTTAGATAAAGGCTATGAAAAAACAGAGAAATTTGGCATTCCGTTATCAGAAAAAGATCGGTACTATGGTTTAGCCCTTGGAGGATTACAAACGGGTGTTTCGCCATTAACTATGGCGGGAGCTTATAGTGCCTTTGCCAATGAAGGCTATAAAACTGAAACGCATTTAATTACAAAAATCGTCGACTCAACTGGCGCAATTGTAGTTGATAATACTAAAGTCAAGAAAGAACAAGTCATTACCAAAGATGTTGCAGACGGGATTACAAGTATGTTACTAGGGGTCTTTAGTTCTGGGAGCGGGGTCAACGCACAACCAGCAGGCTACGTAATGGCTGGTAAAACAGGTACGACAGAAACCAACTTCGATAGTAGTAAAACGAACGATCAGTGGGTGATTGGTTATACACCAGAAGTTGTCATTGCTACTTGGTTAGGCTTCCAAGAAACCAGTAAAACCCATTATTTGGAAGGCAGTAGCGCTACGTATGCCTCACAGGTGTTCAACAGTCAAGCCAGTGGCATCTTGCCACAAGTCAAACAAGCACAATTTCCTGTCGCGGATGCGTATGCCACAGGTGGGAAAGTTGTTGATAGCAACGATAGTTTAACTGGTGGTGCCAATTCTAATTGGCGGGATAACTTGAAAGACTTTGGAAATTCTGTTCAAGACGGCGCTAGCAATTTCGGAGATACATTGAATGAAGTTGGGGGACAAATTAAAGACGGCGCGAAAAAAGTCAAAGACAAGATTGAAGGAATTTTCGGAGGCTTATTAGGAAATTAGTTGGGAAAACCTAAGAGAAATGGTACAATAAAGATGAAACTATTGAGAAAAGAGGGATTCCATTGAGTAACATTTATGATACAGCCAATCAGATTGAACGTGAACTACGTGAGTTAGACGAATTTAAAGCATTACAAGCAGCGTATGAAGAAGTAAAAGCAGACGAAGCAGCTTACACATTGTTTAAAGAATTCCAAGGATTCCAACAAGGACTACAAGAAAAACAAATGCGCGGCGAAGAATTCACGGATGAAGATGCTGAAAAAGCACAAAGCATTGCAACGAAAGTGCAGGAAACAGCAGTTATCAACGAATTAATGCAAAAAGAACAAGCGTTTAGCTTAGTTGTCAATGATTTAAACCGAATTATCATGACTCCTGTGCGTGATATGTATAACGATTAATAAGAAAACCCCAGAGAAGCAAGTGCTTCTCTGGGGTTTTCTTATTATTTAATTTTGTGAATAGCTAGCTACTCTTGGTAATTTTGAATCGATAATTCTATAAAGTTTGTTAGCCAGTTTCCGAAATTTAAAATGTAAGCATGAGGGCCAATTAAGGTAATTCTAACAAGGTTTCTAGGCAAAAGCTGATATTCAAAACTTTTGTTTTGCTGATTACTACCGTAAACAGAGTTGAAATGTTTTAGTATTTTATTTTTAACGAATTCAATATCACTTTCTGTGTTAAGTGAGAAAGTCAATGTTACAAGGCCTTCATTGTTTTGTGGAACATCTTTCACATAAGATTCGATAGCGGTGTTCTTTACAATGATATCATCTGATTTTCCTAAAAAATCATAAATATCTCGTTCTGAGAAACGCCATTGTCCACCAATTTTTGTTCCTTTTATTTTTCCTTCTTTCAAATAATTTCGAATGGTTCTTGTGGTCACATTTAATTCTTGGGCTAATTGTTCTACAGACAACATATTTAGAAGTCTCCTTTAAATATTTATAATTTTATTAGCGTATTGACTATTTTTTTTATCATGAGAGGTAAAGATGAATATTTTATCTTTGACACATTCTAATAATGTTTCAAAGATTGCTTGACTGGATTCTTCGTCAATATTACTGGTACTCTCGTCTAAAATATAAACATCGGCATCCGCTAAAATAAGTCTTGCGACTGCAATTCTTTGTTTTTCTCCACCAGATAAATTATTGCCGTTTTCAGTTAAAACAGTTTCCCAGTCCTTAGTTTTCAAAATAGGATTAAGAATGCCTGTATTTAAAATAAGTTGTTTTTGTTCATAGGATAGAGGCGTTCCCATACCAATATTTTTTTCTAAAGTTTCTGTGAGTATTGTTGGTTCTTGCGCCAAATAGGCAATTTTGTTTCTCAAGCTTTTATTATTTATTGCATTGATTGGCAAATCGTTAATCATAATTCCTGATGATTCTCGAAACTTTAGTAATAGTTTTAATAAAGATGATTTACCACTTCCAGATTTTCCCGTTAAATAAACTCGATCCCCATTTTGTAGGTTTTCTTGGATCCTGTATTGAAATTGGTTACCGTCTATCTCGAATGTTGGGAAAAATAACTGGATGCTTACAATAGCACCTATATCTATGTCACCATCTCTTTCTATATTTTTGTCTAAACTATCTTTTATAAATGTATTTGCTGTTGTTAAAGTATTTAAATCGATAGTAACTTTAGATAATTCACTCAAAGAGGAAAAAAACAAAGGCAAAAGGATACTTAATATAATTAGACTGGAAATGGGCAAGGTATCTGCCGCAATTAACATACTTGTTCGAATATAAACAAAAGTTTGGAAACTTTGATTAATAAAAGCAACAATACTACTAGTGCTTTGAGCGAATTTATTAGTACTAGCTACGGATTGATACATTAAATTGATTTTTTCGTAGAGTAAATTTTCTAAAATTTCAGCTGAAATGCCGGCTTTAACAGCATCTTGATTTGATAACGTAGAGATTAAATTTTTGTTTGCAACAGCTGCATTTTTTTGCATGTTTTCCATTCGAACTTTTAATTTTTTATTTATATACTTAAATCCAAAATAGTTTAAAGGAATCAATAAAACCATGAATAAAACAATTTCAATAGAAAGATAACTGACCATAAGTAAAGATAAAAGGATAGTGAAAATTGATTTAATTGTCACACTGAAGCTAGATATCAAAAATAAATAAAGTGCATCCACAGCACTAAAAATACGATTAATCAAATAGGTTGGCTCAAGAGTAATGTAAGAGTCATACTTAAGGTGTATCATTTTATTAATTAGAGTAAATAAGTAATTGGAATTGAATCTTGCAGCAAAATTTTCTTTATAAACCATGATAACTAATTGTATTACTAAAGACAATAACATGGCTAAGAAAATATAGATCATTGCCTGTGAATTAAGGTTTTTTTTATTTGTTAGATATTGAATGATAATTGGTGCAATTAAAGAGGTTAATGTGGTGACTATAGCAGTCAAACTAACTAGAAAAACAAATTTTTTATTTTTTTTCATAATCTTTTCCATGATTTGCAACTCCCCTTTCGTACTTAAACACATTGTATATAATTTCATAATAGATATCAATATTTTCGCTGTTTTTCCTAAATTATATTGAATAAAGAGGAAAATATTTGACCTTTTGAGGAAAAGCGTGTATTATTTGAAATATATTTAAGGAGCTGATTATTTAGGAGAGGAGGAATTTTCTATGAAATTTAATAAACCAGAATTGAAAAAAATTGGCAAAACAATTCAATTAGGCTGTATGTGTGGAATCCTTGTAGGTACTGGAACTTAAAAAACAATTTTGAATAAAGAAATGTAACCTAATCAAATTTTTCATTTAATATTACGAAACGATAAATCTTAGCTCCTTAAATTTTCTATCTTTAATTAATAATGTACGCTTAAGTTTAAATGCTCTCAGGCATACAAAGAAGGGAAGGATAATTTTTGTTAAAATTTTATTTTTATAGAAACAAGGTTATAGTACATAATCCAATTATTAGTAGTTGGATTGGTATAGAAGAAAATGAACTTCCTATTCTCGAAAAATATCTAAAAACTAGAGATAGACATGATATCTCAAAAGACTTATTAAGAAAAATAGAATTGTATAGAATCTTTGATTTCACTGACTTGGAAGTAGAGGAGAATTTTCATAAATTAATAGAAAATTTCTCTATTCCACGCACGGTATATATTGTTGTAACCGAAGAATGTAATTTAAAATGTACCTATTGTTATGCTGAAGCAGGTCCAGGTAAAAAGCTACGTAGAGAATTAGATTACGAAGAGTATGATAAGATTTTTAAACAGTTAAAGGTAGCTGGAGTAAAAAAATTGTTTTTACAGGTGGAGAAGTTGGTTTAAAAAAGAACTTCTATAAGATATTAGATAATGCATATAAAAAAGGATTTATCTGCAACTTAATATCCAATGGTAGAGTAGCCTATAACATCAAACAAGCTAAGTTTTTATCTGAACGTTGTTACAAAATTACAATCAGTTTAGACTCTTTAAATGAAAATAACAATGATGACAATAGAGGAAGAGGATGCTTTAAAGTTGCTACAAAGGCTTTAGAGAATCTAATAAAACTTAACTTTAAAAATTTAGCCATTAATCAAACAATTACTAAAAATAATATTGCTGACATTGATACAATGGTTACCTTTGCAAAATCTCATAAAATAAACTTAAATATTGGAACTTTTTGTAAATTGGGTAGAGGATTTGACGATATTTCTCTTACAAAAGATGAAAGAAAAGAGATTGATCGGATTGCTATGAAATACAAGAAAGCTTTAAATACATTTACAATTAAAGTTCATTGTGGTCAAGGTATCGGAGAATTTTCAATTGATCCCATGGGAAATGTCTATACTTGTAAGTTATTGGATCAAAAAGATTTTTACTTAGGGAATGTTAGAGCCGAACCGCTAGACTATATTTTTAAGAATAAAAAAATTGATCACTTCTCTTATTCGTCCCTTGGTATGGAACCGTGTAAAAATTGTTCATTCAAACTGCTTTGTGGAGGCTCGTGTAGAGCAAATCATTATTATTCAAAGTCAAAGGATGATTCTTCGAATGTAATCAATAATGAGGAATGCAAAATAATCAAAGGAATGATTTTGGAACAAATGTATCAATTTGTATATGGAGGTAAAGAGCATGCTTAGTATTAATGAAAAAATTAATTATGAAGACAAAGGAGAGTTTTTAGTTATATCATTAAATGAGGATGGCTTTATGCTTGAAGATAAAACTTCAATATTTATTTTTCATAGAATCGAAGCTAAAAAATTTAAGAATATTGATGAAGCTGTGTCTAGGTTATCTAAAGAATTTGATACAGATAATCAAAATATGTATATAGTAAGAGAACAAATTAAGGCATTTATAGAAGAGCTATTGAAATATGATGTGGTGGTGATGAGGCAATGAGGTTTGTTGCAGAAGGAGTATCTATGTTGCCAACATATAAAGAGGGAGATATTTTAGTAGCACAATGTAGTAACTTTGAAATAAGTACAGGTAAAATTGTTGTAATAAAAAGTCTATACAACAACTTTTTTGCACATAGAGTAGTCAGTATAGGAGAAGGTCTAGCCATATGTAAAGGAGATAATTTTAAATATTTTGATCCCCCTGTAAGAACTAATTCAATTGTAGGCGTGATAGAGGATCAGGCAGATGACAGCTATGTGAAAGAGAAGATAAAAATAAGAGCAATATATAGTAATGAAAAAATTAGTGACAATTTTAATATCTTGGTTCTTTCTAAAAATCTATTGAGAGAGATACATTTAGAAAATTTGGTGAACTTTGAGGTACCTGTTGATTCAGAAGAATTCTGTATTTATTATAGATATTTAAGCAATAATTTACCTAAAAACCAAAATGATTTTTTTAATAAATTTGATTCAATATTCAGTATTTGAACTTATAGAAAGGACTACTTTAGTACCTGTTTTTAGAGTAATCCTAAATTTGAAATCATATATAAAAATTTTCACTTATTATTCTTACCAATTATAGCTATTTTACTTTTATGAATATAAGAAGAAACGGACAATCTAAATACTTGCTTTTTCGACAGAATCAGTTAACCTGATTCTTTTTTTATTGAAAAAACGAACAAATTTTCGTATGTTTTTACTGACCAAGCTGGCAGAAAATGATATGATAAAGGGAGGAGAAAAGGAGGGGAAACGATGAAACTATTGCATACAGCTGATTTACACATGGATCGGTCTTTTGAAGGGTTAACTGGGATCCCGACAGCCTTAGCGAAGCGCTTAAGAGAAGCTAATCAACAATTGTTAATGAACATCGTAACAGTTGCCATTCGAGAAGCGGTGGACTTGGTTATTTTTGCAGGAGATACGTTTCATCAAAGTCAGACCTCTATTTCAATGCAAGCCCAATTGATGGCCGCATTAGAACAGTTGAAACAAGCAGAAATCCCTGTGATTCTAACATTTGGGAATCATGATTACTATAAAAAAGACCGCTATTGGTTTTCTTTTCCAGACAATGTTTTTTTATTTGAAAAAGAAATGGTTGAGACACTGTATTTTGAAACGAAAGCGGGCGAACAAGTGGCTGTTTCAGGGTTTAGTTATGAGCATCCCTGGATTGATGAAAATAAAGCACTAGAATTTCCTATCAAACAAGCAGATTCTGACATTCATATTGGGATTTATCATGGAGACACCAGTCGGAAAGCGCAACAAAATTATGCTCCGTTTACATGGAAGGATTTAAAAGCCACTGGCTATAATTATTGGGCATTGGGCCACATTCATCAGCCGCTAATTGTTAGTGAACAACCGCTAATTGTTTATCCTGGAACACCTCAAGGGCACACGAAAAAAGAACAGTCTTTACAAGGGGTTGCAGTGGTCACACTTTCCCAAAATCAAGCGACTGTTCAATTTGAAAAAGTCGCAGAAATAGATTGGACGAATGAAGAAGTATCTCTGGCGCAATGCCGTGACACCCAAAGCGTTTTGTCTTATCTTGAAACCAGTTTGCTGACGAAGTGGCATGCGCATCAGCAACAGCAATTGATGGCGTTGACACTGAAAGAAACGCAACATTTGGATGTGACCGTGGTGCAAGCCATTGTCAACGGCGAACTATTAAGCTACTTACAGCAGCAGCTTTTACAAAAAACGCAAGGTGATTTTTTTGTTTATCGTCTAATATTGCAAGCAGAGGAACCAACGAAAGAACCGATCTATTTAGCCGCTAGTCCCAACTTATTAACGGCATTAGAAAAAACATACTTAGATCCAGTTATTTTTGAAGATACCACCAAGGAATTGTTACGTTATCCAGAATTTGCTGGAATTTTTTCAATGGATGAGCAGTGGCGATTAGAGAGCTTGGACCTAGCACATGAGCAAATTAATGAAGACTTTACTATTCAGGAGGACCCACTATGAAATTACTCGCAGTAGAGATTGTGGGCTTTGGAAAATGGCAACAACAGAAAATTACATTTGAATCTGGTAATCAATTGCTGTACGGCGCAAATGAAGTTGGCAAGTCCACATTGTATCAATTCATTCAAGCAATGCTGTTTGGTTTTCCCACAAAGGGCAAAAGAAAACGCGATTACGCACCTAAAAATGGTGGTTCGTATGGTGGTCGTTTGTGGTTGGAACATCCTGTGTTTGGGGAAGTTCAAGTCGAGCGTTTTAAAGAAAAAAATAAAGGGCAAGCAATCATTTATTATCAACAACAAATGGGGGATGAAAAAACCTTACAGCAAATGTTACATCCGCTAACGAAAAAGTTATTTCAAGAGGTTTTTACTTTCCAACAAGAACAATTAATTACGAGTGACAAGTTGACAGAAGAGGAACTGCAAACATCCTTGTTAGCCATTGGTGTTTCTGGTAGTCAACAACTTTTGATTTACCGAAATGCGTACTTTAAAGAAGCACAAAAAATCTTTAAAGGTAAAGGACAGCAGCCATTACTCAATCAGAAGTTGGCGGCTTATCAAGAACTAAAAGAGCAAATTCAAGAGAAAGAAGCGCAGCAACAAACTTTTCAACAATTAGAAGAAACGATTCGCGAAACAGAACAACAGCGAGTGACACTGCAACAGCAATTAAAAGAAACGCAACAGGGCTTGTTACAGGTTGCGGAACAGCAACGTCACTTTCCCTTGTACGAAGAATGGCAGTCGCTGCCTGAAGAAACAGAGAACGTTGTTTTAGTAAAAGAAGACCAAGTGCAATTAGAAGAAACCTTTCAAGAATATATGTACCTAGACAAAGAACGACAACGTTTGACCAAAGAGTTATCTCTTCAGTCAGAAGCGCTCGATGTTCCAGAAGGCTATGCTTTTTACTTAGAACAAGAAGCATTAATTCAACAATTGTTGAATCAACGCTATGATATGCAACAATTGATGACGGAATCGGAATGGATGACCCAAACCTTTGATCAAAATCGTCAAGAAATGGTCCTTTTAGAGAACGAATGGTCATGGTCGCCTGAACGACCACCACAGCTTTTTTATGACAACGAAACCGTTCAAAAGTGGCGCCAACAACAAGTTGCGTATACGCAAGCTCTTCAAAAAGGCCAAGAACAAAAAGCATTCTTGGCTTCTCAAATTGAAAATCTGGAAGACCAGTTAACGGACTTTGAAAAAGAGCACGCTGCATTTTTTGGTGAAGCGACACGTGCTCAAAGAGCGCAGAAAACAAGTCAGCCACTATGGTTATTGTCAGGAAGTCTCCTTACATTACTGGGTTTCTTTTTGCCGAGCCCTTTAAAATGGGGCCTAGTTCTCGTGGGAGTTAGTCTTATCGCAAAAGAAGTGATTGGCTACGCCACTAGAAAAGAAGCGTCCTCAGATGAAGTGAAAGAAGAATGGCAGACGAAACTTTCGCAACTAGATTATTTAAATGAACAGTTCCAACAAGCGCTGAATCAAGAACGTGAGGCACAACTGAAAGTGGAACAGCTTGAACAAGCAGTAGCGGAGCAAGCCCAAGTCCATCAATTAGGAAAAATGCAACAAATTGATACTTTAATGAATCAGCGGGAATTGATTACGCGCTATCTATTGCTTGTTCAAACAAACGAAGAACTCATGAGTCAATTGAAGGAAAATCAACAAAAACGCCAAGTATTTGAAGAACAAGTCTTTCCATTGATGACGCATTTACCCTTACAAGGAAAGAGCCTTTCCGAAAAATTACACTTTTTAGAAGGATTTGCTGAAGAAATGGAGAAAGTTCGCTTTGCTCAGGAGTATCAAGCAGATGGCTATCTCAAACAGCAGTTACGAGAGTTGAAAACTAAACAGCAAGAAGCGTTAACACGAATTCAGCCTTTACTAATTCGTTATCGGATTCTATCAATCGCTGATGTTCCAATGAGGATTCAACAGCTGACGACTCAGCAAGCTCAAGTTGGTCGTGGGCAAGAATTAGCGACACAATTAGGCAATCTGTTTCCAGAAGCGGTAACAGAGGCAACGTTAAAAGACCGTTCTTTACAACTGGCGCAGCAACAAGCACTGGAAGAAAGTCAGTTAAATAAAATACAAGAACAGTATCAAGCGTTGATTTATGAAAAACAACAATTAATGACGGATGGTACCTTAGATGAGTTGTATCAACGCCAAGCAATTTTAAAAGCGGAAATCAAAGAACTAGCTCAACGTTGGTCTGGGTATCAACTAGCGGGACAACTGTTAATGGACCTATTAACAGAGCTTTCGGAACAACAATTGCCCAGCTTATTACAGTATGCATCAAGCTACTTTGCACTTTTAACAAACCAGCGTTATCAATCAATCCAAGTAGCCGAAGGTCAACTAGTTGCGGTGACGAAAGAACAAGAAATGTTTTATTTACATGAATTATCAACTGGCACTAAAGATCAATTGATGATGGCTGTTCGTTTTGCTTTTTTAGCAGTCCAAGGCGAGCAACTGATTTGTCCAATTATCATTGATGATGGCTGGTTACACTATGATCATCAAAGAAAAGCCCAATTAGCTGAATTATTTACTAAGTTTGGTCAAAAACAGCAAGTCATTTGTTTTTCTTCTGACCAAGAAATGGTAAGCTATTATCAGGACTTACAACAAAGAGTAATTGCGTTAGAAGGAGGAAGCGTCAAGTGAAAAAATTACGTGAATTAACAGTAGAAGAACTTTTTGAATCATTTGTTCTAATTAAAAATGCCGATGTGCGTGTAGCTAAAAATGGGAAAAAGTTTATTGCCTTTACCTTTCAAGACACATCTGGTACGATTGACGGAAAATATTGGGACGCCTCTGAGGATGAAATTACACGATTTACTGCGGGAAACGTTGTTTTACTGAATGGGAAACGAGAAGTTTATCAAAACAAACCCCAAGTAAAAATTTTACACATGCGTTTAGCGACAGCAGAGGAACCAAGCCAGCCAAGTTTATATATGGAACGAGCGCCTTTGAAAAAAGAAGAGATGGTCGAGGAAATCAATCAAGTAATTTTTGAGATTACCAATGCTCATTGGAATCGTATTGTGCGCTATCTCATGACGAAATACCAACAAGAATTTTATGAATTTCCTGCAGCCAAACGGAACCATCATGCTTTTGCGAATGGCTTAGCTTACCACACTGTCTCAATGTTGCGCCTAGGCAAAGCAATTGCTAAGGAATATCCTGAAATTAACACGTCACTATTATACGCGGGGATTATTTTACATGACTTAGGAAAAGTTTTAGAGTTATCTGGCGCTATTACGACAGAATATACGGTGGCAGGGAACTTAATTGGTCATTTAGTTTTGGTGGATGAGGAAATTACCAAGGCGTGTTTGGCTTTAAAAATTGATGATCGAGAAGAAGACGTTGTCATTCTTCGGCACATGGTCTTAGCCCACCATGGATTGTTGGAATATGGCTCACCTGTGCGACCAAGAATTATGGAAGCGGAAATCTTACATCAAATTGATACCATGGATGCGTCCATTCAAATGATGCTAGGGGCCATTCGTCAAACACAGCCTGGGGAGTATACGGAACGAATCTTTGGTTTAGATAACCGCAGTTTCTATGTTCCAAAAGATAAATAAAAAAAGGGAGTGGTCAATCGACCACTCTCTTTTTTATACTTATTTAGAAGAAGATTCTGTTGTTTTGCTTGAAGAATCTGTTGCTTTTTCAGAGTCGCTTGTTTTGGTATCACTTGTTTTAGAATCACTTGATTTTGATTCTTTTTTCTCTGAAGAAGCGCTTGAAGATTCAGTTTGCATGTAGCCTGCTAAAGCGTTCTTGAAGGCATCATCTTTAATTTTCACATTGGCCGCTTTTAATTCGTCACTAATAACTTTTGCTTGGAATGTTTGATCGGCTAATTTTGTCTCTTCAGCAATTTTCTTGATCTCTTTTTCATAAGGTTTCATGTCATTGCCTTTTGCTTTGTTTTTCGTCATTTTCACTACATAGTAAGTTGTTTGGTATGTTTGTGCGTTTGTTGCAGCAATTGGTTCTGATACTTCGCCATCTTTTAGTTTGAAGGCTGCTTCTTTAACTTCGGCAGGAACAGTTGTTGATTGTGAATCAAATTTAATTTTACCGCCGTCTTTTTTCGTTGCAGCATCGGTTGATTTGTCTTTGGCAATTTTTGCGAAATCGCCGCCGTCAGTGATTTCTTTCTTGACAGCTTTTGCATCATCTTCTGAAGCAACTTGGATAATTTGTGCTTCTACTTCTGGATGGAAGCTTGCCCAAGCTGTTTTTAAGTCTTCATCTGTAATTTTAAGATGTGCTTTCATACCTTCTTGGAAAGCAGCAGTTTGTTTTAATTGTTTTTTGAAATCTTTTTCAGTTAAGCCGTATTGTTTTAAAGCATCAGTGAATTTTGCACCTTGTGCTTCCATTTGTTCTTTAGCATCATCAAATTTCTTTTGAACATCTTTATCAGTGACTTTATTACCATATTTATCTTCAAAGACTTTATAGATAACCATTTGGCTAAACGCTTGTTGGCTAGTACTTTGCCCTTTAATTTGGTTATAAAAATCATCAACAGTAATTGTTGAACCTTTCATTGTTGCGATATCTTTTGAACCGCTTGAACACGCTGCTAAACTAAAAACGGCCATTGCGCCCGCTGCAGCTAAGATTAGTTTTTTCTTCATTCTCTTATGCACTCCTGTTTTTTTTAGTTTTATTTCTGTTATAACTATACCATACCTCATTTTGAAAAAGAAAGAGTCTCAGGCATAGTTTCAAACAAAATTCGTATTTACGTCACACTTTTTATTTTTTTAATAACAAAAGAAATAATTAACATCAAAGACTTTACTTTTGCTTGTTAGTTTGTGTGTCAGGTAATTCAGCCGTGATTTTGGCAATTTGTTCTTTAATTTGAGCAATCCGAGGTTCCGATTGGAATTTGAAATCAGTGATTTCTTGTTGCAGGTCTTTTGAAAATTCAGTTGCCAGTGGTACGTTTTCTTCGACAACTGCCAAATTTCGTTGCACCTGATCCCAGTCATTCATGACTTGATTTTTCAGTGAACGATAGTCCTCTAGCTCATTGATTAAATGTTGACGTGTTTCTTTCCCGCTTCTTGGAGCAGCCAACAATCCGCCAATGGTACCAGCAGCTGCGCCAAAAAAGAGACCTTTAATAAATTTTTTCATTTAGTTCACCTGCTTTGCAATGGTTTCAGCAATTTCTTGCATCGCTTCGGCGGAATAGTCCTCTTGATGGTTGCCAAAATGAATAGAGAAATCATCTTCTTTTGAATAACGGGGAATCAAATGAACGTGGGAATGGAAAACGGATTGATAAGCCACTTCCTTATTGTTATTTAAAATGTTTAATCCTTCCATTTCTGGAAAAGCTTTTTCTAATGCTCGTGCTACTTTAGGAATACGAGCAAAGACGTCGCTTGCTAAAACGTCATTATATTCAAAAATATCAGCAACATGTTGTTTTGGAATCATTAAGGTATGCCCTTTGGTCACTTGTGTAATGTCTAAAAACGCGTAGACTTTCTCGTCTTCATAGACTTTATAACTTGGGATTTCGCCGTTGATAATTTTACAAAAAATACAATCATTCATGAAAAATTCCTCTTTTCTCTAGGTTCTTTCCTTTACTTTACCACAAGTTGATTTCTCTGTGGATGAAAAAGTACGTGAGTTCGCTAAAAAGTTCGTTTCATTTCGTGTATAATAAGAGAAAGAAAAAAATCCATTTAATTAAGGGAGTAATTTTTGAATTCTTGGTTCGCTTAGGGTTTAATAATGGTAGAGAGAAAAGGTTGGAGGCAAAAGAAATGAGCTTAACAATTGAACATTTAACAGGAGGTTACGGCCATATTCCTGTCTTAAAAGACATTAATTTTGACGTCAAGTCTGGTGAAATGGTTGGTTTAATCGGCTTGAATGGTGCGGGGAAAAGTACCACCATCAAAAATATTATTGGGTTACTTACGCCGCAAAAAGGCAAAATTATGATTGACGGGGAAACATTGCAACAAGCCCCTGAAGAATATCGTAAAAAAATCGGGTATATTCCGGAAACACCTTCTTTATATGAAGAATTAACATTGAAAGAGCATATCGAAGTAACGGCCTTGGCTTATGATATTCCATTAGAAGAAGCGTTCAAACGAGCAGAACCATTACTAAAAACGTTCCGTTTAGACAATAAATTGGAATGGTTTCCTGCTAATTTTTCAAAAGGCATGAAACAAAAAGTCATGGTACTTTGTGCATTCTTAATTGAACCGAGTTTATATATTATTGATGAACCTTTTCTAGGCTTAGATCCTTTAGCAATTCATGCTTTATTAGAATTAATGGATACGATGCGTAAGCAAGGGGCAGCGATTTTAATGTCCACGCATATTTTAGCAACAGCTGAAAAATATTGTGATCGCTTTGTGGTGCTACACGAAGGAAAATTACGGGCAAACGGTACAATGGCTGAATTACGAGCAGAATTTAATTTACCAGAGTCTTCTTTAGATGATATTTATCTTGCCTTGACGAAGGAAGAAAAGGTGGGGTAACATGGGCGAATTTTTTAGTCAACGTTTGTCACGGCATTTCAAAAAAATGTCCAAGTACTTGCGCTATATTTTAAATGATCATTTTGTTTTAGTCTGTATGTTTTTATTAGGCGGATTAGGTCTGTACTATTCCCAGTTGTTAAAAGAATTACCTCGTGATTTTGTTTGGGGCAGACCGTTAATTCTGTTGAGCTGGTTGCTACTCATTCAAGTTGGTAAGTTGGCTACTTTGACAGAAGAGCCCGACAAGGTGTTTTTATTACCAAAAGAAAAACAATTCGCTGCTTATCTGAAACGGGCGCTGCGCTACTCTTTAATTTTACCGATTGTGGTCAGCTTTCTAGGAAGTGGCCTATTGATGCCGTTGATTGTAGTCACAACGGGTTGGTCGTTTCAAACCTTCTTTTTATTTTTGGTCATGCTAGTTTGTATGATTTATACACATCTTAGTTTACAAAGCTACGGGCTCTATCATCTTTCGTCAACCACTTACCGTAGTTGGTGGTTCGTTTGGTTGATCAGTAGTCTCTTGATTATGACGGGAGCCATTTACTGGACGCCTTGGGTTGGTGTGATTGGTGGCATCATTCTGGCCGTTTGTTTATCGAGTATTTGGCAAAATAAGATGAAACAGAGTTTCTTGGATTGGGAAAAAATGATCCAAAAAGAACAAAACAGAATGCATAGAATTTATAAATTCATTCAGTTGTTTACAGATATTCCTGAAGTGAGTAGTACAGTGAAACGTCGTAAATACTTAGATCCTCTCCTCGGAGTAGTCAAAAAAACATCTGAGAACACGTATGCTTACTTATTCATTCGGAGCTTTTTACGAGGTAGCGAATATAGTGGCCTATTGTTTCGCTTGATTTTGGTTGGTGGCGTGCTACTCTTCTTTTTACAAGAATTCTGGATTGCGTTGGTAGTTGCTTTATTGTTTGTCTATTTAATCGGGTTCCAGTTGATTCCCATGTACACGCAATTTGATTATATGGTGATGACACAGCTATATCCAATTTCAATAGAAAAAAAACAAGCAGCAATTCGCCGGTTAATTGGCGGCGCATTGTCTGTTGCGGCCATTATTTTTGGTGGGATTGTCTGCCTTCGTTTAGGCAATTTGCAAAATAGCTTGCTCATTCTGGGTGCCTTAATTGTAGAAGTTGTGATTTTCACTAAAATGTATGTTCCAATGCGCTTGAATAAGTTATAAAGATGAGAAAACCCAGCAAAATTTACAAAAGAACCACATAGAAGCTTGACGAAGCAAGGTTTGGCGACTAAAATGGTAATTGCTGTAAAAATTGCAATAAAATTGTGTTGAGATAGGAGATAATTTCCATGGAATTTCAGTTGGATAAAGACTGGCGTCTGCAGCCGATAAAGGGCGCAACTGGTCAAACATACATGGGAATAAAAGAAACAGAGAAAGTGTTCATTAAACGAAACACTTCTCCACTTCTTGCAGCATTGTCTAAAGAAGGGTTAGCCCCGAAGATGATTTGGACAAAGCGGACAGCGAATGGCGACGTACTAACAGCCCAAGAATGGCTGGAAGGACGTTTATTACATGCGGACGAAATTGGCAAACGCAATGACGTGATTGACGTGTTATACCAATTGCATCATTCTAATTTGCTGAAAGACATGTTGAAAAAAATTGGTGGCGAAGTTTGTACCCCGCTAACAATGTTGAAAGAGTATAAGCGTCAACTACCTAAAGAATTAAAACGAAACAGTTATTTAAAAGAAGTAATCACTTATTTATATAATCATTTACCAGAATATCCAGAAACTAGCTATGTGGCTGTCCACGGCGATGTGAATCATCGGAATTGGTTAGTCTCGAATAATTATCTCTATTTAGTAGATTGGGATTCTGTGATGGTCGCGGACCCAGCGGTAGATTTAGGAATGATTTTGAGTCATTATGTGCCTCGTTCCGGTTGGAATCAATGGTTACTATCTTATGGTTTAATTCCTAATGAAAGTACAGTTCAACGAATTTATTGGTATGGTTTATTTAGCTTTTTACAAGAGATTGTTCGTCATCACCAAGAGGGCGAAAGAAGAGCAATGACTGCAGAAATTTTACAATTAAAACGAATGTTTAGTAGTTAAACTAATTCATTTAACATCCACACAGGCTGGCGAATTTCACCAGTCTGTTTTTAAAAGAAAGGAATTTTAAATATGCGTGTAAGAAATAGACCCGGAGCAGCAGAATATATGGCAAAATATCCACAATATGTAGTAGAAGGTCCTGAAAAATGGCAAGGGAAATGGCAAGAACGTTTTGGCAATAATCATCCCATCCACATTGAAATTGGTTCAGGTAAAGGTCGTTTTATTTATGAAATGGCTAAAGCACATCCTGAAATTAATTATATTGGTATCGATATGCAATTAAGTATTTTATCGATTGCATTAGATAAGCTAGTGGCCGAGCCGTTACCTAATCTACAGTTATTGCGAGTAGACGGCGAAGCATTAACAGAATATTTTGCTGAAAATGAAGTAGATTTAATCTATTTAAATTTTTCAGATCCTTGGCCAAAGAAAAAACATGAAAAACGTCGTTTAACGTATAAAAACTTTTTAGCGACAGATGAAATTATTTTAAAACCAAATGGAGAAATTCATTTTAAAACGGATAATCAAGGGCTCTTCGAATACTCATTAAGTAGCTTTTCTAAATATGGCATGATTATTGAACGTGTATGGCTAGATTTGCATAATAGCGAGTTTGAAGGCAACATTATGACAGAATACGAAGAAAAATTTTCTAGTCGTGGTCAACGAATTTATCGAGTAGAAGCACGTTTTGTTGCAAAATAAAAGAGGTCGGGACAGAACCGTTTAGCTCCGAGAAATAAGAAGAAATTTCCAAAAATTGCTCTTTAATTTTTGGAGAATTTCGGCTTATTTCCGAAGGAGTTGGTTCTGTTCCCGCCGTTTATCAGTTTTTGAGCGTGGAGCAAAAATCCAAAGTGATTTTTGTCCCACGCTTTTTTTATTATTTAAGAAAGCCTAAGTTGTCGTTCTTAGAGCATAGGCATCCAATAAAATTCTTGCCAGAATGGATAGTGGTAACCGTGAACGCACTTCATAATCGGGGAAAAAGGAGCCTTCTGATTTGAAGCCCACGAACGGAATTTCAATATATTTCATTAAACTAGAGTGTTTGCTTGCAGTTAAAAGGATAGTCCCAATTTCTGAGTCGTAACAGTTTTTACCAGCGACAACTAATTCTTGAGTTTCTCCGTTTAAAGAAACAAAAAGAGCCACATCTTTTTTTGATAACTTTTTACTAATATTTTTAATAATTTCTGGGTCCGTATGCAGCTCACAGTATTTGCCAGCCAATTGAAACTTAACCATCATTTCCTGAGCAATTAATTCTGAAAAACCTCTAGCAAAGATAATAATCCGTCGAGAAGCCTTGATTTTTTGGATCGCATCTTCGATATTACCAATTTCAATCATGTTAATCGTACGAGTTACTTCTTCTTCATTCTTTAAAATGGCTGTCCGAATTCCTCGGTCTACTTTTTCTAATGCTGAAAAATTTATATTTTGGTTTTCTTTATCTTTCAAGTGATGCTTGAAGGATGTGAAACCTTCATAGCCTTTCTTTTTCATGGTTCTTACAATCGTCGCAGTTGATACGTTGGCTCGTTCGCTTAATTTTACAATGGAATAATCAGGGATTTCTAAAATATGTGTTTCGATAAAATGCCAGAGATATTGCTCTGACTCACTCAATTTTTGTTCCATAATGGCCAGCCCTTCTTTCTTTCGCTAAAAAACATTTATAAGCCTATTTTTAATGAAAAAAAATAAAAAAGCTAGAGAAATTATGAAATTGTAAATGTTTTCTATATTTTTGCGAAAGAATGAAAACCTTTACATAGTATTTTGAGACATAATAAAGAGGAGAAAGGAGGAACTACAGTGACTATTTATACATGTACATTAAATTTAGCCATTGATTTATTTATCGAAACAGAAGAGCTAGTTCCTTTTGTCGTGAATCGCACGAAGGAAGATGATATTCAAGCAAACGGGAAAGGAGTCAATGTTTCCCTAATTTTAAAGATGTTAGGGATTGATAATACCGCTTTGGGAGTCAAAGCTGGTTTCACTGGGAACTATGTCGAGGATTATTTAAAAGAAAAAGAAATAACCACTGATTTTATCGAAGTCGCTGGTACAACGAGAATTAATGTGTTTACAAAAGTTACCCAAGATCAAAAGGAATACAAATTAGTCAATAAAGGACCAAAATTATCTGAAGAACATGTACAACGTTTTTTGAAAAAAATTTCAGAGTTACGTAAAGGGGATTATTTGTGCGTATCAGGAAGTTTACCACAAGGGGTTTCGCCAAGTATTTTGATTGAAATTAGCCGAATTTGTTTTGAAAAGCAGGTGTTCTTAATTTTAGACAGTAGTTATGAAGAAATTTTAGATTGTTTGCCTTATCAACCATTTTTATTGAAACCAAATGAAGAAGAACTTCAAGAGTGGTTTCATACAGAAGTGCAGACTAAGGACGATTACATTTTTTATGGACAAGAATTACTGAAGCGGGGAGCCAAAAATATTTTACTTTCTTTAGGTAGTGAAGGGGCTTTATTTATGAACAATGAAAAGGTTCTTTCAGGTAATTCACCAACTGGAATGGTTGTGAATACAGCTTGTTCAGGGGATGCAATGTTAGGTACCTTTTTAGCTGGTTGGCATCAAGGACTATCATTGGAAAAAAATTTAAAAAGAAGTATTGCAGCAGGTAGTTCAACAGCATTTCGCAAAGGATTGACAGATTTTTCAGATGTTCAGGAGTTAGAGCAACAAATAAAGATTCAAGAGGAGGAATAAACAGATGGCTACGTATCAATTAATAGCTGCTACAGGTTGTCCGACGGGAATAGCGCACACGTATATGGCACAGGAGGCATTGGAACAAGCGGCGAAACGTAAAGGTATTACGATTAAGGTTGAAACACATGGTCAGATTGGCATAGAAAACGAGTTAACACCTGCAGAAATCCAAGGAGCGGAGGCAGTCATTATTGCCGCCGACAAAGACGTTCAAGCAGAACGTTTTGCTGGGAAACGAATTATTGATGTCCCTGTCAGTGTGGGGATTAAAGAAGCAGATCGCTTAATTGAAGAAGCACTCGCAGGCAAAGGATCGATTGCAGCCGAAAACCAAGCAGTGGACGAACTTGAACAGGAGACACAAATTTCTTCAGGAAATGTTGGACATAGTATTTATAAAAACTTAATGAATGGCGTCTCTCACATGTTGCCGTTTGTAGTAGCAGGCGGCGTTTTAATTGCTCTTTCTTTTGCTATCTGGGGCATTTATTCATTTGATCCAGAAAGTAGTCAGTATAATCCTACCGCTGCTATGTTAAAAAGTATTGGTGATGCCTCAATGGGCATGATGGTGCCAATCTTATCTGCGTATATCGCAGAGGGGATTGCGAAACGACCTGGTTTGGTTGTGGGCTTTGTCGGTGGTTTGATTGCTAACACGGGTGGTACTGGCTTTTTAGGAGGGATATTATCTGGTTTCCTTGCTGGGTATTTCATTCTTTTATTACAAAGAGTATTTAAAGGTTTGCCTAAATCATTAGATGGTTTAAAAGCAATTTTCCTTTATCCAGTCATTGGCGTTGCAGTTATTGGTATCACTATGTCTTTACTAGCAGATCCGATGAAAGCTGTTAACGAAGGAATGATGAGCTTTTTAGCTAGTTTCCAAAACTCCAGTCCGTTGGTTTTAGGAATAATTGTGGGTTGTATGTGTGCCTTTGATATGGGAGGTCCAGTTAATAAAGCGGCCTATGTTACTGGAACGGCACTCTTAGCTCAAGGAAATACTTCTTTTATGGCAGGAGTTTCTGCTGCCTGCATAGCGCCACCTTTAATTACAGGCTTTGCTACATTATTCTTTGGAAAATACTTTGACACAAATGAACGCAATGCGGGCCTAGTGAACTTTATTTTAGGCTCCACACATATTACAGAAGGCGCTATTCCGTTTGCGGCAAAAGACCCATTGAAGGTTTTACCAATTATGATGCTCGGATCTTCAATTGCGGCAGTCCTAACGTATATGTTTGGGGTACAAGTGCCAGCACCTCATGGAGGATTTCTTGTTTTACCAGTTGTTACTCACGCTGTTCAATGGGTTCTGGCAATTTTAGCTGGTTCATTGGTAGGCGGTTTATTGCTAGGTTTTGTACAAAAAAGTAGAATCGCCAAACAAGAGCAATCGTTATCAAAAAAATGAAATAACAGGAATTAGGAGTGAATGGAATGGCTTTTATTAAAGAAAATCATATTTTTTTAAATCAACAGTTACAAACGCAAGAGGATGTTTTTCACTTTTTAGCAAAAAAATCAACAGAATTGGAAGTTGCTCAGGACGCACAGGAAGTTTTCGATAAACTGAACGAGCGAGAACAAGAAGGAACAACGGGGATGATGAATGGATTTGCGATACCTCATGCAAAAGCAGCAACGATTCAACAAGCGGCCATTATCATCGTTACCTTGGACCAAGGTGTTGAGTGGCAGAGCCTTGACAACCAATTAACGGAGTTTGTGATTGCGCTGTTTATTCCAGATGCCGAAGCTGGCACGACACATTTGAAATTACTCTCTTCCGTTGCGCGCCTCCTATTAAGAGAAGAAGTTACTTCTGGACTGAAACAAGCAAGTTCGCCAGCTGAAATTGCTACGTTACTAAATAATCAATTAGGAGAGGAAACAGAATGAAAAAAATTAGTGAACAAAAACGTAAACATTTAGAAAATCTGGTAGATGATCAAGGGATTATTGGCGCACTAGCCATTGATCAACGTGGGGCCTTAAAACGCATGATGGGAAAATACAAAGAGGTGACTGCGCAAGAAATCAGTGACTTTAAAGTATTAGTATCTCGTTGCTTAACACCAGAGACTTCAGCAATTTTGTTGGATCCAGAATATGGCCTAGCTGCTGCTGAAAATCGAGCACAAACTTCAGGTTTGTTACTTGCGTATGAAAAAACGGGCTACGATGCTTCGACACCAGGACGGTTACCCGATAGTCTTGATGTTTGGTCGGTTAAGCGTTTAAAAGAAGCGGGCGCAGACGCGTGTAAATTTTTACTTTATTACGATGTTGACGAAAGTGAAGCAATCAATGAACGAAAGAAAGCTTATATAGAACGGATTGGTTCAGAGTGTTTAGCCGAAGAAATTCCATTCTTTTTAGAAATTGTCTCTTATGATGCAAACAATTCGGATAGTGATTCAAAAGAATACGCTAAAGTAAAACCGCACAAAGTAATTGAAGCGATGAAAGAATTTTCAAAGGATCGCTATAATGTTGATGTTTTAAAAGTAGAAGTCCCTGTGAATATGAATTTTGTAGAAGGTTTTGGCACTGAAAGTCTTTATAGCCAAGATGAAGCGCAGGCCTTTTTCAACATGCAAAGTGAAGCAACACAACTTCCATTTATTTTCTTGAGTGCAGGGGTTAGTGCTGCGATGTTTCAGGAAACATTGAAATTTGCAAAAAAAGCAGGTTCCTCGTTTAATGGAGTCTTATGTGGTCGCGCAACTTGGGCAGACGGCGTGCTTCCATTTGTTCAACAAGGTTCTGAAGCAGCCGTTGCGTGGCTTGAAACAACTGGTAAAACAAATGTTGAAGAATTGAATCAGGTTTTAAGAGAGAGCGCAGTATCAGTCTTTGAAAAAATACAGTAATTAAGCTGAAAATATATACTGAATTTAAACTATTTGGTCATCTGAATTAAATTTTTTCAGAAATCGTCTTCTTTAAGTGAACTCAATGTACGCAAACTCAAAAGATATGATATAATTATTTTGATATCGATGTATGAACACCCAAAAAGTAACAGTGCTTTACTTTATTTGGGGAAAGTTGGGGTATTATGGGAATTCCTAAAGAAGGCGAGTTTGTAACCATTCAGAGTTATAAACATGACGGACATTTACATCGAACGTGGCGTGATACGATGGTACTAAAAACGAGCGAGTATTCTTTAATTGGTGTGAACGATCACACGTTAGTAACGGAATCCGACGGACGTCGGTGGGTGACTCGTGAACCAGCCATTGTTTATTTTCACAAGAAATATTGGTTCAATATAATAGCAATGATTAGAGAAAAGGGGGTTTCGTATTACTGCAATCTGGCTTCGCCATATGTTTTAGATGACGAAGCGTTGAAGTATATTGATTATGATTTAGATATCAAGGTTTTTCCAGATGGTGAAAAACGTTTACTAGACGTTGATGAATATGAATTTCATAGCAAACTAATGGATTATCCAGAAGATATTGACTTCATTTTAAAAGAAAATGTCAAGACTTTAGTGGATTGGATTAATAACGAAAAAGGCCCCTTCTCGCCCGAATATGTAGATATCTGGTATCAACGTTATCAACAGCTATCAAAAAAATAGCCGATGTAAACAGCCCACAAAAGGAGCTTGGAGCATTAGCCAAAATGGCTAATGCTCCAAGCTCTAAATTTTCCGATTTAATTGGTGTTATAGTTCTTTATTCATTTCGTAGTGTTCAATGCCAGCATCCATAAAAGGTGCCCCTGTTTTTTGATAACCTAAACGTTCATAGAAGCCTACAGCGGTGACTTGCGCGCCTAGAGTAATCTTGTGGTAGCCTTGTTCTTTGGCAAAATTTTCTGCCGCTTCCATAATCACTCGTCCATAGTCGGCGCCACGGTAAGCTTTTTCAACGGCCATTCGTTGTAATTTCATAACGCCATTTTCTAGTGGAAGCAAGCGACAAGTTGCGACAGCTACATGATCCGTGTACAAAACAAAGTGAATACAACGTGCTTCATATTCATCGATTTCCATCTCTTCTGGTACCCCTTGTTCCGCTACGAATACGCGTTGACGAAGCCGGACAGCATCTAAATAAAGATCACTCATGGTATCTTTTGTTTGAGCTACATGCATAGAAAAACCCCCAAGTTCAGAATCTGTTTCTATTTTATTATACCACGAAAAAGTTCTAGAAATGAAGTATTCTCAATGACTGAGGGGGGAAGGTGTGATAAAATAAAACAGCAACAATTGAATAAAAATAAAGGAGGAGCCGCTGTGATTAATCGATTTAAAGAATCGAAATTATTTTTCTGGTCAGTTGAATTACTTGTCGTGGCCATGCTATTATTTATTGCTTCGAAAATTAATTTCTTATTTGCACCGATTGGGACATTCTTTTCAACGTTGTTTGCCCCAGTCTTAGTAGCAGGCTTTTTGTATTATTTACTAAATCCTGTGGTCAATCTACTAATGAAGACGAAAATGAAACGAATTTATGCCGTCTTACTGGTATTTTTATTACTAATCATCGCATTAGTTCTGATTTTATTAACAATTATCCCTAAGTTGGCAGATCAGCTAGCTAGTTTAGCATCAAGTATGCCGGATTTCTTTAAACAAGTGGAGACCTGGATTTATGAGATTGCGGAGTTACCTATTTTTAAACAAATTGATTTAACAAGCTATATTGAAAAAATGGATATTTCTTATGCCAATATTATCCAACAATTTTTAAGTAGTTTATCAAGTAGCTTAGGTTCAATCGTATCAACGGTGGCGTCAACCACCATTGTTTTGGTCACTGCGCCATTTATTTTATTTTATATGTTAAAAGATGGAGATAAGCTAGTACCAGCGATCCAACGCTTTTTACCTGAGAAAAGAAAAGATGATATTGTGGATCTTTTAGGACAATTGAACCAAACCTTATCCAGTTATATTAGTGGACAAGCGATTGAATGTTTATTTGTCGGTACATTTACGATTATTGGGTATTCATTGCTTGGCGTTCGTTATGCCTTTTTATTTGGTGTCATTGCCGGCTTTACGAATTTGATTCCCTATCTAGGCCCTTATCTAGGATTAGCGCCCGCTGTCTTAGTGACCATCTTTAATGAACCCGTCAAAGCAGCCTTATGTTGTTTAGTGGTGCTAGTGGTTCAACAATTGGACGGAAATATTATTTATCCAAACGTTATCGGAAAATCTCTAAAAATCCATCCATTAACGATTATTTTAATTTTATTGGTAGCAGGAAATTTAGCAGGTTTGCTAGGTATTTTCCTCGGCGTCCCATTTTACGCAATCTGCCGGACCATTATCTACTATGTTATTGATATGGTCAAAGCGGGTCGTAGTGAAAAAGTTACCAATGCCGTTCTTTTAGGGAATGAAACAAATACGAAAGAAAATAACGGTTAATGATTGAATCCGCTAATCTTTCGTGCTATGATTTTATGGATTAGGATAGAAAATAACCTGTCATAATACTGATTGTGTCTGTTTCTAAGCCTAACCATAAAAAGAGGAAGAACGTTAAAAGAGTACGAAAGTACAGCCTCGGAATTATCAACAATTAAGGAGAGAGAGAACATTATGAATAATGCTGACCCTGAGAGTCAGTCGCTAATTGCGCAACTTCTATTATTAGTCGTGTTGACGTTTATCAATGCCTTTTTGGCAGCGGCGGAAATTGCAGTCGTATCTGTTAACAAGAATCGTGTGGAACAAAAAGCGGAAGACGGCGACGCAAAAGCTCAAAAATTGCTTAAGGTATTGCAAGACCCCAATAACTTTTTATCCACAATCCAAGTAGGGATTACTTTGGTTAATATCCTATCTGGTGCTTCATTAGCAGAGACTTTATCTAGTCGTTTGGCCCCTGTATTAGGTGGCGGCGCCGCAGCTAAGAGTCTTGCCAGTATCATTATCTTAGCGTTGTTAACGTACGTTTCCATTGTATTTGGTGAATTATATCCTAAACGAATTGCCATGAATAAATCAGAAGAAGTCGCTCAATTGACTTCTGGTGCAGTCCGCTTTTTAGGAGTTATCGCGCGTCCCTTCGTTTGGTTGCTATCGGCTTCGACCGATTTATTATCCAAAATCACACCAATGACTTTCGATGATGCTGATTCGAAGATGACACGAGATGAAATGCGCTACATGCTTGAAACAGAAGGTGTTTTGGAAAACGAAGAACTAGAAATGTTACAAGGTGTCTTTTCATTAGATACAAAAGTGGCACGAGAAGTAATGGTTCCTCGGACAGACGCATTCATGGTTGATATCCAAGATGATGTCCAAGAAAACATCAATTTAATTTTAGGAGAAAATTATTCTCGGATTCCTGTTTATAGTGAAGACAAAGATAAAATTGTTGGTATTTTACATACCAAAACGTTACTAAAAGCTGCACGTAATTTAGGCTTTGAAAACATTGAATTAGGCGCAATCATCCAAGAACCATTATTTGTCCCAGAAACCATTTTTATTGATGATTTACTTTATGAGTTAAAACGAACACAAAACCAAATGGCGATTTTACTAGATGAATATGGCGGTGTTGTCGGTTTAGCAACACTGGAAGATTTACTAGAAGAAATCGTTGGTGAAATTGACGATGAAACAGATGAAGTAGAAAATTTATATACACAAGTGGCCGACAATGAATATTTGGTTCAAGGGCGCATGTTAATTGACGAATTTAATGAAGTATTTGAAACAGATTTACACATGAGCGATGTTGATACAATGGCAGGTTACTTAATCACAGCATTAGGAACCATTCCTGATGAAGGGGAAAAACCTTCTTTTGAAGTGGGCAATATTAAGTTAACTGCTGAAGAAATGGAAGGCACACGTTTGCTAGTCTTACGCGTTCATTTCTACGATGAAGAAACTGTCGATGAAGAACCAGAAGAAAATCGTCGTTTTTTCCGTAAAGAAATGGAAGATGACGAACCAAGACGTTAAAAATAACCTGTGACATCAGTCGTTTTGACTAATGTCGCAGGTTTTCCTTTTAAAAAACAGCCAACAGCAGCTCTTTATTCTCAAGGCTTGACATGATATACTAGCAAAGGTTAATCAAAAATTATGCTGAAGAAAATAAATAAATAAACATCACAAGTGATAAGGAGATTTTTATGACGATCAATCAAAAAGAAGCAGTCGATAGTCGCCGTACGTTTGCGATTATTTCCCATCCGGATGCTGGGAAAACAACGATTACTGAACAATTATTATTATTTGGGGGCGCCATCCGACAAGCTGGAACAGTCAAAGGGAAAAAAACAGGGAACTTTGCCAAATCTGACTGGATGGAAATTGAAAAACAACGGGGAATTTCGGTAACGAGTTCTGTGATGCAATTTGACTATCAAGACAAACGGATTAATATCTTGGACACCCCAGGGCATGAGGATTTCTCAGAGGATACGTATCGGACCTTAATGGCCGTGGATAGTGCTGTGATGGTTATTGACAGTGCCAAAGGGATTGAAGCACAAACGAAAAAACTTTTCCAAGTTGTTAAAAAACGTGGTATTCCAATTTTTACCTTTATTAACAAATTGGACCGTGATGGACGGGAACCATTGGAACTTTTAGAAGAATTGGAAGAACTATTGGATATTGAATCTTATCCAATGAACTGGCCAATTGGTATGGGAAAAGGCCTAGAAGGTCTATACGATATTTATAATGAACGTGTGGAATTATATCGTCCAGAAAATAATGGCGGGGAGCGTTTTATTCCTTTAAAAGATGGCGATATCCCAAGCGATTTACCATTGCACAATAACAGCGTTTATCAACAAGTGTTGGAAGATGTTGAGTTATTGGTAGAAGCAGGCGATGAATTTAGCGAGGAAAAAATCGCTCGTGGTGATCAAACGCCAGTCTTCTTCGGTTCTGCTTTGACAAACTTTGGGGTTCAAACATTTTTAGAAACCTTCTTACAATTTGCGCCTGCGCCACATGCGCATAAAACAGAAGAGGGTGGCGAAGTAAGTCCTTACGAAAAAGAATTTTCAGGCTTTGTCTTTAAAATTCAAGCGAATATGAACCCAGCCCATCGTGATCGAATTGCCTTTGTTCGAATTTGTTCAGGTGTTTTTGAAAGAGGCATGGACGTGACTTTAGGTAGAACAGGCAAAAAAGTCAAATTAAGTAACGTGACGCAATTTATGGCGGATGCCCGCGAAAACGTCACAGAAGCTGTTGCAGGCGATATTATCGGCGTGTATGACACAGGAAATTACCAAATTGGCGATACTTTGTATGAAGGGAAAATGAATGTTCAATATGAAGAGTTGCCGTCATTTACCCCTGAATTATTCATGAAAGTAACTGCCAAAAACGTGATGAAACAAAAATCTTTCCATAAAGGAATTTACCAACTGGTTCAAGAAGGAGCCATTCAATTATATAAAACATATTTAACGGAAGAATATATCATTGGCGCCGTAGGTCAATTGCAGTTTGAAGTTTTCCAATACCGAATGTCCAATGAATACAATGCTGAAGTAGTAATGACACCAATGGGTTCTAAAATTGCCCGCTGGATTAATCCAGAAGATTTAGATGAACGCATGAGCTCTAGCCGAAACATTTTGGCACGGGACCGCTTCGACCAACCATTGTTCTTATTTGAAAACCAATTTGCGGAACGCTGGTTTGCGGATAAATATCCAGATGTTGAACTGAAAAGTTTGATGTAAAATTAATTTGTAATCAATCAGTAGCTGAATCTTTAGAAGATTGAAGCTCGGCGCAATCATTCTCAAGATGATTGCGCTGAGCTTTTTCTTCTTATAAGGCACTAAAGCAGGTGTGATTATTTTTTTTGAGATAGAATACTTATTATAACTAACCTATCAAGGAGTGGACAAGAACATGAATTTTTATGGCATCGAGTATTTAAAAAGCCAATCTAATTTAAATGATTACTTAAAGTATTTTTTTATTTTTGCTTTGTTAATCGGGCTAGTCATTGTGTTTAGTTTTTATGTGCGACATCAAATTCAAACGAAATATCGTGAATTAAGTATTATTATTTTTTTATCATTATTATTTGTTTTAGGGGTTCAATATTCCAATTATCAACTGAACCAAAATCAGCATTCACAATCTTCACAAATGGTACATTTTGTCGAACAAGTGGCACAGGAAAAAAAGGTTTCTCCAGAAAAAGTTTATGTCAATGGTACACAATTGGCTGACGGAACCATAGTTAAAATTGACGAAGTGTTTTATAAAATGAGTTTAAGTACGGATCAGCAGTCTTATACGTTACAAGAAACGTATTTATTAACACCAACGATTGAAATAATAAAGTAAAGTGAGGGAAAATTAATGCAGTTTTATAGTCCAATTATTATTAAATTTGCTTTAGGTATTATTTGTTTAATTGTCCAAATTAATTTGATGGGAAAAGGCAATTTGGCGCCCACATCGGCCATGGACCAAGTGCAAAACTATGTATTGGGGGGCATTATTGGTGGTGTTATTTATAATGATTCAATTACGGTGCTTCAATTTGTATTAGTGTTAATTTTGTGGACATTATTAGTCTTAATTTTAAAATTTGCAAAAGAACACAATCGCTATGTGAAGCAAATTGTGGATGGTAAACCCATTACTTTAATCAAGGATGGACAGGTTGTGGTGAAGGAATGTTTGAAAAATGGTATTTCTGCAAATGATCTGATGTTTAAATTACGAGCAAATGGTATTTATGAAGTCCAGCTTGTTAAACGGGCGGTTTTAGAACAAAATGGTCAATTAACAATCGTCGAATATGGCGATGAAAGTATTCGTTACCCGATTATTGTGGACGGTCAAGCCAACATGGATGTCCTAGAGTTAATCAAAAAGGATGAGCACTGGCTATTAACGCAAATCCAAGAACAAGGATTCCAAAGATTACAGGAAATCTATCTAGGTGAGTATTTATCTGGGCAGTTAAGTTTATCGCCATATGAAGAAAAAACGATTGCTTAGCTATACTTTTTATCCTACTTATATTAGAATTGAATGGTAATTCAATGAGCTTTAAAAGGAGGAAAAATGAAAACTAAAAAGATAGTTGTCGGGTTATTTTGTTCAATGATTGTTTTAATGGGGTGCCAACCAGATCAACGAACTGAAAAAATGAAAGAAAGTACTGAAACAGAAGTAGGCCAAGTAACGAGTGGTGCCTCGGAAGCCACTAATGCCACTTCTGTAAAGCAGGAGGAGCAGGCAAACACGAATAATCAATCGAAAGAGAGTGTTGCCAAAGTGAGTTATGAGCGTAATGGACATACCTTTGAAGTTGATGCTGTTTCTGGCGCTACAGTAGAAGCTAATAATGGACAATCAGGAATTAGCCCAGAAGAAAAAGCCCAGAAGATGTATTGGTCAGGTCGTCCAGAAATCGGAGAAGTTCAAGGGGATTATTATCATCATGAAGTCGTGTTTGATGGCGGCTATACGGCTTTAATTGATGTCGTTGTTAAGGATCAACAAATTCAGTTAGTGGAATTTGATGAACGTGGACCTAAAAACTATTATTCTGAAGAATGGGCAGGAGTGACAAAACGTTTATCCGGCTATGCAAATTTTCAAGCGAACAACGCCCGAACCGATCAATCGTTAGTGACCGTTGTTAATACGATGACTTTTTTAGAAAATCAAATGGTTGCTGAAAATCGTCTAGATGGTGCCTTCCAGACAGCCAAAGGTCAATCCAATAGCGCTAATAATGGCTATCTTCCTGCTGCTAGGGCTTTAGCTAAGGAAATCAAAGAACCCTCAAAAGAACATTATACAAGTCTAACAGAAGATTTTGGAGAGGGGCTTTCTGGACGTTTAACTGTTATTACGTTAAAAGATTCAGGGAAAATAACCGATCTTCGTTATGATGAATATTTTGCAGATACAGAAGAAGAGATTAAAGATGCGAAACTTAAGGCTTATTCTCGCCAATCAAAATATTTTTCTAAAGATTATGCTCAAAAATCGGGAGAAAATTTCAAAAAAGAAGTGGATGACTTAAGAAAAAAAGCAATCGAGGAAAATAAATTAGTCAGTCCGACAAATGAGGAAGCCTGGTCGGAAAATTATCAAAGTCTTGTAAAAAAAATAACGTCACAATAAATAAAAAAAACTGCCGAAGTGGGGAAACTTCGGCAGTTTGTTTAGTTTTCCATGAGGGAAACTTTTAATGGAACAGACACTTCGGTCACATGGTTTAATTCAATGATAGAAATTTCATCTGGGTCATAAGCCTCTTTAGGTAATCGTTTCAACAGTTTTGCTAAAATTTCTTTTACTTCTGTCGGACGAATGCGACGATTTTTATTCATAATCAGAACTTCCACATGGTGAGCTGCTTCTGAATAGACAGCGGTCGTGTTTCCTGCTGAGTAGACTTTTACAAAGTAAGCATCCGTGTTTTCCAATTGTTTATTTACTAATTGTTTGTAGCTATTGGTCACATTCACTAATTTCATTTTATCACCTCATTATAGTTGTGTGCTGCAAAAGAGCGTTTCCAATTATGTACAGGAGTTCCAGATTGAATTTTTTCTATGAGGAACAAGTATACGAATATCTTTCTTCTATTATAGTTTTTTTTGATGAAAATAAAAAGTGAAAAGCATAAAAAAATCCGCACGCATTGTTATTAATGCGTGTGGATTTTTGATTATTCTGCTTGGTCAGATGTTGAAGTTTCTGTTTTAGTCACTTCTTGTGCGCCAGTTACGATAATTTTACCTTCGTTATCTAACGCTGCGACTAATTGATGATTTTCAGGATGATCTAGATAGTATTCAGCAATGCCGTCTTCAATTTGTTCTTGAATCGTTCGACGTAAAGGACGAGCGCCCATTGCAGGATCATAACCTAAATCAACGAGTTTCTCTTTGACTTCTGTTGGAACCTCAATGTGTAATTTTTGTTTAGCTAATAAGCCATTTACTTCTTCTAACATCAAGCTGACAATGTTCATCAGGTTTTCTTTGCTTAATGCTTTGAATTCGATAATACCATCGAAACGGTTAAGGAATTCGGGAGTGAAGAAGTTGTTCAATTGACCTAAAACAGATTTAGTCACACCTTCACGGGCAGCGCCAAACCCAACGTTGGCTTCCACAGCTCCTGTTCCAGCATTACTTGTCATGATAATGATGGTGTCTTTAAAGCTGACTGTACGACCTTGTGCATCTGTTAAACGACCATCGTCGAGAATTTGTAAAAACATGTGTAAAACATCAGGATGCGCTTTTTCAATTTCATCCAATAAAATTAAACTATAAGGATTACGACGGACTTTTTCTGTGAGTTGTCCAGCTTCGTCATACCCAACATAGCCTGGAGGAGAACCAATCAGTTTAGAAACACTGTGTTTTTCCATATACTCACTCATATCAAAACGAACCATCGAATCTTCTGAACCGAATAGCTCAAAGGCTAATTGTTTTGCTAATTCTGTTTTACCAACGCCTGTTGGCCCTACAAATAAGAAGGAACCAATTGGGCGGTTTTGTTTGCCTAGGCCTACACGATTGCGACGAATCGCTTTAGCTACTTTATCGACGGCATCATCTTGTCCGACAACATGAGCTTTTAAGTCAACAGCTAAATTTTTCAATTGGGTTTGTTCTTTTTCTTTTAAGTCACCGACAGGAATGCCAGTTTTTTGTTCCACAATGGCTTCAATATCTTTTTCAGTGATGACGGGTGTTTCTTCATCGCTGATTTGTTTTTCTTTCATTGCTTGTAATTTATTGATTTGATCACGATAGTAAGCCGCTTTTTCAAAATCTTCTTCTGCAGAAGCTTGTTGTTTTTGTTGTTCCGCTTCTGCTAATTTTTTATCAATTGTTTTTGGATCGACGAGTTGAATAGTTAGATTCATTTTTGAACCAGATTCATCTAACAAGTCAATCGCTTTATCTGGTAAAAAGCGATCTTGAATGTAACGGTTGGATAAGTTTGCTGCTGCGTTAATCGCTTCATCTGTATATTTGACATGATGATAATCTTCATAACGTTTTTGCAGACCATGTAAAATCGTTATGGTTTCGGCAACGGTTGGCTCATCTACTTGGACTGGTTGCATCCGACGTTCTAAGGCAGCGTCTTTTTCAATAATACGGTACTCATTTAAAGTTGTGGCACCGACTAATTGTAATTCACCACGTGCTAAGGCTGGTTTTAAAATATTGCCAGCATCCATATTGCCATCACCAGCAGCACCGGCACCCACAATTTCATGGACTTCATCAATAAATAAAATGACATTTTCAGCTTCAGTGATTTCTTCAATCAATTTTTGCATCCGTTCTTCAAATTGTCCGCGAATACCAGTTCCTTGAACAAGTGAAACCACATCTAAACGAATGACTTCTTTGTCCAATAATTTTTGGGGCACATCGCCATCGACAATTTTTTGGGCTAAACCTTCGACAACGGCTGTTTTACCAACACCTGGTTCACCGATTAAAACGGGGTTGTTTTTTGTACGGCGATTTAAGATTTCAATGACACGCTTAATTTCTTGGTCACGTCCTACCACAGGATCGATATCTCCTTGGCGTGCCGCTTCGGTGATGTTAATCCCATACTCGCCTAGTAAACCTTGACCAGCGCCAGCGCCTCCGCGAGGGGGTTGACCGCCATTACCACCATCACCAAATTGAGTGGGTGGTGTTTGTTGTTCATAAGGATTCCCTTGTTGCATTTGGCGAGAAAGAGAGCGATATAAATCGTCTAAACTCCCAAAGCCAAAAGGGTCTTGTCCCATATTTTGAGGGGAATTATTTGCTTGATTTTTTAATTTTTGATAGCAGCTTTGGCAATAGTCCAGTTGTTTTCTTTGACCATTCACATTTGCATATAAATGAATTGTTGCTTCATTTTGTTGACAATTTTGACAAATCATTGAATGAAACACATCCTTTCAAAATAACTGAGGCCAGAAAAATAGTTGTTTGTTCTATTATTTCTAGTAAACAGACCATTTTTCTTCAAACCAGCCAAGTGCTAGATAGCAGGAATAAATTCTGTCTATAAAACCACTTGACCATTTTTGACCTTTGAGGTTATTATAGCATTTTTTGTAAGAGAATCAAGTAAAAGACCTTGTTTAAAAAAAGACAAAGATTCGATTTTTTTACAGACAATTGCGCCATTTTCAAGTAAACTATAAGAGTTGATATTTAAGAGAAAGAGTGGTGAAATCAATGGCTGAAAATCCTTTTGTAGAAAAAATTGCTTCATTAAAAGCTGGAGAAATCTCTGAATTAATCGTGGAGCAAAATGAATTTTTCCAATTTCGTGATGCTTGGATTTCTTTGCCTGACCGCGCGGAAATTGTTGGAGAAGCGGGGTTAAATGGACGAATCATTTATCGTTACCAAAAAGAGGAAGAATAGTCAGTGCAAAACATCACGAAATTTAAGCAAAAAGTGTTGTGTAAGATAGAAAAAAATGGTAATCTTAGAAACTGAAAGGGTCTTTTTTCGAGTAGACGTTTGATTTTAGCGTATCAAGAAAGGAAAACCCTAACATAAAAATTTTTTATTTACGAAGGAGACCGATTTATATGGAAAAGAAAGAATTTCACATTGTAGCAGAAACAGGAATTCACGCACGTCCAGCTACTTTATTAGTACAAACTGCAAGCAAATTTAACTCAGATATTAACTTAGAATACAAAGGTAAATCTGTTAACTTAAAATCAATCATGGGCGTTATGTCTTTAGGCGTTGGTCAAGGTTCTGACGTAACAATCACTGTTGATGGTGCTGACGAAGCTGAAGGAATGGCAGCAATCGTTGAAACATTACAAAAAGAAGGATTGGCTGAATAATGTCTGAGATGCTAAAAGGGATTGCCGCAAGTGATGGCGTTGCTGTTGCTAAAGCTTACCTGCTAGTTCAACCTGACTTGTCTTTCAACAAAACTTCCGTAGAAGATACTGAAGCAGAAGCAACTCGCTTAGACGATGCTTTAGCAAAATCTACTGAAGAGTTGCAAGCAATTCGTGACAAAGCAGCTCAAAGCCTTGGTGAAGCAGAAGCGCAAGTTTTCGATGCTCATTTAATGGTTTTATCTGACCCAGAAATGGTTGGTCAAATCAAACAAAATATCCAAGACAACAAAGTCAATGCAGAAGCTGCCTTGAAAGAAGTTACGGATATGTATATTGGTATGTTTGAAGCAATGGACGATAATGCTTACATGCAAGAGCGTGCAGCAGATATTCGTGACGTTGCCAAACGTATCTTAGCACATTTATTAGGTGTGACTCTTCCAAATCCTTCAATGATTAACGAAGAAGTAATCGTGGTTGCCCATGACTTAACACCTAGTGATACTGCACAATTAGACCGTACGTATGTTAAAGCCTTTGTGACAGACATCGGCGGACGTACTTCTCACTCAGCAATCATGGCTCGTTCGTTAGAAATCCCTGCAATCGTTGGTACAAAAGAAATTACTGACAAAGTAAAAGCAGGCGATATTTTAGCAGTGAACGGAATCATTGGGGATGTTATTATTGACCCAACAGATGCTGAAAAATCTGAATTTGAAGCAGAAGCAAAAGCTTATGCAGATCAAAAAGCAGAATGGGATAAACTAAAAAATGCAGAAACAGTGACAGCTGACGGCAAACATGTTGAGTTAGCTGCAAACATTGGTACACCAAAAGATTTAGCAGGCGTACACAAAAACGGCGGCGAAGCTGTTGGTTTATATCGTACAGAATTCTTATACATGGATTCATCTGACTTTCCAACTGAAGAGGACCAATACCAAGCGTATAAAGCAGTTCTTGAAGGAATGGAAGGAAAACCAGTTGTGGTTCGTACAATGGATATTGGTGGGGACAAAGAGCTTCCTTACCTAACATTACCACACGAAATGAACCCATTCTTAGGTTACCGTGCATTACGTATTAGCTTATCAGAACTAGGTGACGGCATGTTCCGTACACAAATGCGTGCATTATTACGCGCGTCTGTTCATGGTAACTTACGTATCATGTTCCCAATGGTTGCTACTTTGAAAGAATTTAGAGCAGCGAAAGCAATCTTTGAAGACGAAAAACAAAAATTAGTCAACGAAGGTGTTGAAGTTTCAAACGATATCCAAGTAGGTATTATGATTGAAATTCCAGCAGCTGCCGTATTAGCTGATAAATTTGCCAAAGAAGTAGACTTCTTTAGTGTTGGAACCAACGACTTAATCCAATACACGATGGCTGCAGACCGTATGAACGAACGCGTTTCTTACTTATACCAACCATACAACCCATCAATCTTACGTTTAATTAAAAATGTAATTGATGCAGCACACGCTGAAGGTAAATGGGCTGGTATGTGTGGTGAAATGGCGGGCGATCAAACAGCTGTTCCATTACTATTGGGTATGGGCTTAGATGAGTTCTCAATGAGTGCTACATCTATCCTTAAAACACGTAGCTTGATGAAACGTCTAGACACAACTAAAATGGCTGAACTTGCTGACCGCGCATTAAAAGAATGCGACACGATGGAAGAAGTCGTTGCATTAGTTGAAGAATATACAAAATAATTAAGCGATTATGAAAGCACATCGACAATTGTCGATGTGCTTTTTTACTGTTGCGATTCACGTATTTTTTTCTTGAAATAATAAATCGTGCTTCCCAAAATGAATAGAAAAACTAGCGTGATGCTAAACACCAGTTTCCAAGGGAAATTGGTGTGCTTTTCAGGTGGGAGGTTGACGGCGGTAGCATTGTATTTTTTAGCTTCTTTTTCTTGGATGACTAAGTGTTTTTCCCACGAATAGTCTTGATAGCCATCGTTTGCTTTGATTTTTACAGTATAATTTCCAGGAACAAAAGGTTGTTCCTTTAAGTCAATCCGATAATTAAAATTTGTATTAGGGGCCATTGTTAACGACTCTTGGTGATTTTCGTAGCGAGGTTTAGCTTCTTTTTCATAATATAAAGAGGCATCGACTTGTAATTTTTTAATCATAGCCGCTTGTTTGTTTTGGAGATTCATTAATACGCGGTTACGACCGTTAGCTTGATCGGTTTTTACTTCATTTAAAGATAATTTTGGCTGAACAGGTTCATCTGTTTCACTAAGTAAGACACCGACTACATAAGAAAAACGATTATTGATGGCCACGCCGTTTTCTGAGTGAGCAGGTTGTTCATCTGACTTTTGTTCAAAGTAGAGTCCTCCTAAAACATAACCATTAAATGGTTTTTCCGGTAAAGTAAGCTGACATTCAACAGTCTTGGTTGAGTGTTTAGGTAGGTAGATTTCTTTTGGTAATTGCGCAATCTCATTAAAGGTAAAAGGTGCAGATGGATCTTTTTTTGTTTCAGCATGAGAATAATCTGCCAAGCCATTATCATTAGTAATCGCTGCATTGGCTGAAGCTAGCACGGTAATGTCGTTGGCTGTTTGATTCGTTAGTTCGATTTGTAGCTTTTGTGTTTGGTTTGGAGCGACACGTAGATCAAAATAACTTGTCTCTTTGGTTCGTTGATTGTCGGGTAAAATGGCTTTTACAGAAAAAGTCATTTCGCTTGCTTCTACAGAATAAGAGCCAATAAAAAATAAAAAAATGATGACGCTAATAGCATGGAGCCATTTAAAAAGCTGCTGATTCATAGTGTGCACTCCTTTTTGACAATTTTTTATAAGAAGGTATTGCATGAAGTTGTTTCATGCAATACCTTGTTTGTTTTCTTTTAAAGTGGTGTATCATCCAAAATCCAAGTAAGCGTTGTTTTATATTGTTTAGCTGCAACTTTTTTCGTTGTCGCAGGAACAGTTAATTGAATGCCTTGAGCAGCGGTCGCTCCGTTACCAAAAGCTAATGTCCAAGTGCCCATTCCTGTTGAAAGAGCGGCAGTCGCCACAGGAGAAGTAGCAGCACCAGTTGGATCCAAGGTTACTGGGACCGTTAATGGCGCCAAAGAAAGTAACTGTGTTGAATTGGGTGTTGCTGCTAAAAAGGTCAAGGATGCATTATCCAAAACAGCGGGTGTTGAATCACTTGTAGCAAATTGCGCACTCTGTTTAACTGATAATTTCCAGCCAAGATTTAGACCACGTTTGTCAGTTACTTGAACATAGTTTGGCACGCTAATTAAATCGCCAGTACTATTTTGTACTTGGTCCAGTTGTGCCGAATAGATTGCTGTTCCGGCTTGAATTTGTTTTGATCCAAAATGGATATTTGAAACATAGTCAATACTTAGGGGTCCGGCTGTACCAGGTTGATGAGGATCAGCAGGATTAGGTGTCACAGGCTGAGAAGGGTTCGTCGGGTTGACAGGTGGCGTGACAGTATTATCAAGAGCAAACGTAATATCAGCGTTGGATTGAATAGAAGCGACTTGAGCTGCTTCAACTTTTGGACTATTTAAAAGCATAAGAGGCGTTGCAACGAACAAAATGCTTGAAATGCGCACGATCTTTTTCATTTTTTATTCCTTCTTTCTTGTTTATTTTTAACTTTTAAAAAAGCTAAATCCTAATTAGAGGGGTGTATCAGAAAGAATCCATTGTAATTCGGCAGTGTAAGATTCTTTGACCGTTAAATTAAGGTCAGGAGCAACGCTTAAAAAAAGTCCATTTTGTTGGTTCCAAGGAATTTCTACATTGTTATCGTCCGTTGCGGTGTATTGATAAACTTCGGTTGCTAAAGAGGAGATAGGAAAATCACTGCCATTTTTTCGATAAATGAAAGCTTGCTGGATCGTTTTATTTGTAGAAGTTGAATGCATGGGCTGACTCTCTCTTACCAACAAATGCCATGGTGTTTTTGCAACACGACCATCGGCAATGAGGAAAGGAGCGCTGATGGTCGATGGTGAGTATATGGTTCGTTTGCTGGGAAAAGGTAAATTTTTAAAGGAAACTGTAGTTGGCATCTGCACAAAACGGAGGGTACCGTTTTTGATAGGTAAAGACTGTTCCTTAGTAATTGGCGTAATTGGCGTTCCGCCACCATCATTGCCAGTAACCGTGCTAGAAAATAAAAGAAATTGGTTTATCCATTCTTCTGTAACCGTTGCTGTATATTGTAAGGTGAATTGTGTATTGGCTTCCGTAAAATTATCTGCTGTCAGCGAATTATGATAACTCCAATACGGCAAACCAGTGGAACTATCAGTTAAAAGTTGAAGCCCAGCTATTGGCGTACTTAAACCTGCTGCTGATTGTTTTGTTAATGTAGCAGCTGAAAGTTGAGCCAGTCCTTTAGGCACCGTTGCTCGTAATTGCTGATTCATCCACGTTGCTGGTTGATTGGTTAAACGTGTGATTAACGTGAAACGAATGATTTGACCACTTACGACAGAGTTTGCAGCTTCCCAGAGCCCTTGTGCATTTTTCCGCTCAATGGTTTGCGTGACCGTTAGTTGAGGCACAGGATAAGCAACTGTTTGAGAAACAGTAGAACTGGTTAGCAAAGGCAGGCCAGTGCGATTGCTGAGACCTTGGACCCACAAGCTGACCGTTTCTCCCCCTTGGAAAGTGGGTAAATTAGCAAATTGAAAATGGCCATTGGAATCTAAGGACGTTGTGAAAATAGAACCACCATTTATTTGTACTTTAACTTGATAGGTTCCGTTAGATGCTTGAGAAGCTTTACCTGAAAGTTGAGTTGATCCGGCATTAGCGACTACGTTTGTGACTGGTTGGATTGACCAATTGACACTTTGGTCAGCTGAGGGGCTGCTTTGAATATAGTCGGTTGACGTTTTTGAACGAGCAAAGACAATTGTAGAGAGCGTGTCGCCATATTCTAATGGTGAAGCTAAAGATGTCGAGAAATTTCCGGCTGCATCGACAGAAATCCCTTTCACCACAATGGGGGTAGTGGTGCCATCATGGCGGTTCAAGGTTAATTGAACAGAGTAGTTATAGTTTGGGTCTTGTACTTGTTGAATGGTCCCTGTTACAGTAGTGTCCAGATGATTTGGTTGAGTTAGTTTGGCTGGTGTGACTTGAGGAACGGGGTAATTCCCTAAACTAAGTTGAGCTTTGCTAATTACGCCTGTTTTTGTATTGTTTCCAATAATAATATTAATTGCACCTAATCCAGTGCCGACATCTGTAAAGGTTCCTCGAATCGGATAGTCTTTGCCGTTAAGAGCAGGAGGGATTGAAATTCCTCGTTTATAAAGTGCGCCCACATCAAACGAAATGGCGGCAGACCATTTGGTTCCGGGAAGTAACACCAAGGTGCTACTTGGAAAAGTCAGATAAACAGAATGATAAGTGCTACTATAAGAGAGACTGACGCCGTTAGTTGAACTGTGAATATCTTGAGTGGCTGTTCCTGGATAACTGACGGTCCCTGTTAAAAGAGTCAGAAAATCTTGTTGCTTTAGAGTGTCGTTATCTAACTGACTTGAAATTTCTGTAGGAAGTTGAATAGCAATAATCGGCCGATCATTAATTGCTAAGCCGATAAGTGTCACACTGTATTCATATGAAAGTGAGATAATATCTTGGTTATACGTTCCCGTACTTAAGGTACTTTTCAAGGTGCTATTACCAACAGAAACACTAGCTGGCATAGGTGCCATAGGTTCATCGTTTTCAGAGGAAGCATGGGTTTGCTCGGTTTCTTGTTCCACGATATCGGTTGCTTGAGTTGTTTGTTGTTCTGTTGAAACTGAGGTAAATGTTTCACTAAAAGTAGAGGCGTGAGTTGTAGGGTTCAGTGTTTCAGAATGAGCCATCAAAGGTTGAGTCAGCGATAAAAAAAGCCATGATATGATGCAAGAAAAGATTCCCCAGACGAACTTATTCAAAACCATCCCCTCCTTTTTTGATATTATATGTATAATGACGAAAATATATAATACGTAAATATTGAGTACATACATTCTATAATGGGCCATTCATAAAGTAAAGCGATTACATCCGATGATGAACAAGATATTTTGTTCACAATCTTTTAGGGTTTTAAGAAGGAAATTTCTCGAAATTCTATGCTTTTTTAATCCGAAAAAATTAAAAAACTGATAGTTTGCTAAAAATCGAGTCTTTCTTTCACTTCTTAGCACTTAAAATATTTACATTTTCCTAGGGATAGTGTACTATTTAAAGGTATGCATAAATAAAGTTTGATGTATAAAATTAAATGTTATTCGGAGGGAAACAAATGTCTGCGAAATGGGAAAAAAAAGGCACTAATGATGGTGTATTAACTTTTTCAATCGAACAAGCAGTAATCGAAAAAGGATTAACGCAAGCGTTCAATAAAGTGAAAAAAAACTTAAACGTACCTGGTTTCCGTAAAGGAAAAGTATCACGTACTGTTTTTAACCGTATGTATGGAGAAGAAGCGTTATACGAAGATGCGTTAAACGCTGTTTTACCAGAAGCATATGAAGCGGCTGTATTAGAAGCAGGAATTGAACCAGTAGCACAACCAAAAATTGATGTTGAAAGCATGAATAAAGGGGAAGACTGGGTTATCACTGCTGAAGTAACTGTAAAACCTGAAGTAAAATTAGGCGAATACAAAAACTTAACAGTGTCTAAACAAGACCGTGAAGTAACAGATGAAGACGTGGAAGCACGTTTGAAACGCGAACAAGAATCTCAAGCTGAATTAGTAATCAAAGAAGATGCCGCTGCTGAAAATGGCGACACTGTAGTTATCGACTTTGAAGGCTTCTTAGGCGACGAAGCATTTGAAGGCGGCAAAGGCGAAAATTACTCATTAGAATTAGGTTCTAATTCATTTATTCCAGGCTTTGAAGACCAATTAGTTGGCAAAAAAGCTGGCGAAGAAGTAGAAGTAAACGTTACTTTCCCTGAAGATTACCAAGCAGAAGATTTAGCTGGTAAAGAAGCAGTCTTCAAAGTAACTGTTCATGAAGTAAAAGCAAAAGAATTACCAGAATTGGATGATGAATTTGCAAAAGACGTTGACGATTCAGTAGAATCATTAGACGAATTAAAAGAAAAATTCCGTAAAGAATTGACAGAAGCAAAAGAAGCAGCAGCTGAAGAAGCAAAAGACGAAGAAGCAATTCGTTTAGCTGTTGAAAATGCTGAAATCGTTGAATTACCACACGTAATGGTTCACGACGAAGTTCACCGTTCAATGGATGAATTCTTAAACAACATGCAACGCCAAGGAATTTCTCCTGAAATGTACTACCAATTAACTGGTTCTACAGAAGAAGATTTACACAAACAATTTGAAGGCGAAGCAGAAACACGCACAAAAACAAACTTAGTGATTGAAGCAGTTGCCAAAGCTGAAAACATCGAAGTAACACAAGAAGACATCGATGCTGAAGTGAAAGATTTAGCAGAACAATACAACATGCCTGAAGCGCAAGTACGTAAAGTATTAAACAACGACATGTTAGAACACGATATTCGTATGAAACGTGCTGTTGAAACAATTACTGAAACAGCTGTTGAAAAATAAACATTTTTAATAAGCTCTTCATTCGATAGAGTTTTCTAAAACTGTAGATGGAAGGTGTCTTTCATCTACAGTTTTTTTCATATAAAATAACTTTTGAAAGGGTGTGTCAAAATGGATAAAAATTATTCGAAAATTAATTATGGATTAGTGGTGTTTGGCATCTTATGCTTGACGTACAATCTCTGGGAATTTTTTACGGCCAAGTATTCAACAAAACAAGGTGTGACGTTTGTTATCGAATGTTTACTTGGAATTGGGCTGATCTTTTTACCGGATCTTGTCAATAAATTTTTAAAAATTATTATGCCACCGACCATCGTTTATTTTTACTGGTTTTTCTTATTTATTTCAGTATTCCTAGGAACCTCGTTGCATATGATTTCAATCATTTCGTTCTGGGATAAAATTTTACACTTTGTTAGTCCGATGCTGTTAACTGCTGTTGGTTATGGTATTGCTGGTTTCCTATTGAAGAAAACGAAGTACGCCGATGTTTCCCCGTGGTTGTTTTTATTATTTGGGTTTGCATTTGCAGGGCTTTGTGGCGTTTTCTGGGAATTCTGGGAATTTATCTGCGATTCATTAGGGAACATGAATTTACAACGCTATAATATGTCCAACGGCCAACCATTTATTGGGCGTGCTGCTTTAATGGATACGATGGGGGATTTATTTACCAATACCCTTGGGGCCTTTGTGATGAGCGTGTATACGTATATGAGAAGCAAAGGAAATCCTGAGTATTTAGAAAATTATGCGATAAAGAGAAAATAATAATAAAAAAGCGATTCAACCATGGTTGAATCGCTTTTTTGCTGTTTTTTTTAAGCAGGTACTTCGACAGGTTTTTTCAAAAGTCCGTAGACAATTCCTGAAATAATCGCCCCAATTAAGATGAACAATAGATATAGTAATGGATTACTTAATAGGAAGACGACGAAGATTCCTCCATGTGGTGCCAATAATTTGATACCAAACGCACCAACCAACGCACCAGTAAAGGCAGAACCTACCACGAAACTTGGAATCACACGTAATGGGTCAGCTGCTGCAAAAGGAATTGCCCCTTCAGTGACAAAAGAAAGTCCCATTACAATATTGGTTAAGCCGGCATCTTGTTGATCTTTTGTAAATTTATTTTTAAATAAACGAGTTGCTACGAAAATTGCTAATGGAGGAACCATTCCGCCAGCCATTACAGAAGCCATGACCACGCTGCCACCTTCTGCAACAGTACTTGCTAGCGTAGCTGTACCGAAAACATAAGCAGCTTTGTTAACTGGTCCACCTAAGTCGATGGCCATCATACCAGCTAATAAAGCACCAAGTAAAGCTGCATTTGTGCCATCTAAGCCAAGTAGGAAATGATTTAACGCATCATTAATTGCTTTCATCGGGATGTTAATGACTAACATTAATAAGCCCGTAATAATCAAACCAAAAACTGGATAGAATAAAATGGTTTTAATTCCATCTAATGATTTTGGCAAGCCTTTGAAGACTTTACGTAAAAGAACCACTACATAACCAGCTAAGAAACCACCGATTAGGGCCCCAAGGAACCCAGCGCCTCCAGCGTTTGCTAACGCACCAGCGGCGAAACCAGCAACTAAGCCTGGACGATCCCCAATACTAGAAGCAATAAAACCAGCTAAGACAGGTAACATAAAGCCAAATGCTGCGCCACCAATTTGGTTAAACCAGCTAGCTACGTCATTGTAATTCCCTAAATTGGCTAATTGATCTTGAGGAACTCCGATAAATTGATCAATCATAAAGGAAAGAGCAATGGCAATTCCGCCACCAATAACGAAAGGTAACATATGAGAAACACCATTCATTAAATCTTTATAGATACGAGAACCGATTGAACCTTCCGCTGAATCCTCTTGGTCGCTTGCAGCCGAGTCACTGCCATGGAAAGTAGGAGCTTCACCACTAATGGCTAAGTTAATTAGTTCTTCGGTTTTACGAATTCCATCACTGACGGGACGATTGACTAATTTTTTACCATCAAAACGATTCATTTCTACTTTTTTATCGGCTGCGACAATTACGCCATCAGCACGAGCAATATCTTCAGCAGTCAAACGATTTTTAATTCCTTCTGAACCGTTTGTTTCTACTTTAATGTCTACGCCCATTTCTTTTGCTTTTTTCTTCAGTGCATCTTCAGCCATGTAAGTGTGAGCAATTCCTGTAGGACAAGCAGTCACAGCAATAATATATTTACGATTGCTTTCTGGTGCTGGCGTTGTTTGTTCTTGTTCTGCTTTTTCTTCCGCTTCTTTTTGATCTTCTGCTGCTTGGAAAAGAGCTTGGACTGCTTCTGGAGTTTCCGCTTCTTTCAATTTGCCAACAAAGTCTGGATCGATAAGTAATCGAGAAAGGGCCGCAAGCGCTTGGAGATGTGTATCATTAGCGCCTTCTGGAGCAGCAATCATGAAGAATAGATAAGTAGGTTGTCCATCTAGTGCTTCATAATCAACCCCTTTTTTACTTTTAGCGAAAAGAACTGTCGGTTCTTTTACGGCACTGTTTTTTGCGTGAGGCATAGCGATGCCGTCGCCTAAACCAGTCGATGTTTGTGATTCGCGTTTTAAAATTCCTTCTTTGTAAGTGTCAATGTCAGAGATGCGGCCACCATCGTATAATTTTTGGACCATTTCATCAATCGCGCCTTTTTTATCAGTAGCTTGTAAATCCATAATCATGACATCTTTTATTAATAAATCATTAATGTTCACTCTATTTTCCTCCCTTAGTGGATTTATTCTGAAATTTTTTCAATTGTTACTTCGTGAATAAGTTCTTGGATAAAATCTTCTGAGGCTAAATCATCAGAAAATGCGGTCGCGCTACCGCAAGCGACACCCCATTTGAAAGCCTCTAAAGGATCTTGTGTTTTTGAAAAGTTGCCAATAAAACCAGCAATCATTGAGTCGCCAGCGCCGACAGAATTTTTCAGTGGACGTTTTAAAACGTTGGAACGATAAACACCTTCTGTTGTGAAAAGTAATGCACCATCACCAGCCATTGAGATAATTACGTGTTGCGCTCCTTCTTCTAGTAACCGATGTCCATAAGGTAAAATATCTTCAACACTTGTAAAGGTTGTATGATATAATTCTGCCAACTCATGATTATTTGGCTTGACCAATAAAGGCTTTTGTGACAAAGCGTTCATTAAATCTTCACCTGTCGTATCAATAACAAATTCTGCGCCTTTTTCCTTCGCAATTTGGATTAACTCTTCGTAAAATCCTTTGCGTAGAGAAGCAGGTGTACTTCCTGAAAGAACAACAATATCACCAGCCTGAACACGACTAACTGCTTGTTTTAGTTCTTGAATTTCTTCGTTTGTTAGAGCAGGTCCTAAGCCGTTAATTTCTGTTTCAGTATCTGATTTCAATTTAATGTTGATTCGTGTATCAGCAGACACGGGAGTGAAATTCGTTTGGATTTCTTCTTTTTTCAACCAATCGGCAATGAATGAGCCTGTAAAACCACCTAAAAAACCTAAGGCAGTGGATTCTGTCTCCATACGTTTTAAAATACGTGAAACGTTGATTCCTTTGCCGCCAGGTAATTTAAAATCATTCGTCATCCGATTCAAATCACCAATTTGTAGATGATCGACATGAACGATAAAGTCGATAGAAGGGTTTAAAGTCACTGTGTAAATCATTTGTTTGCCTCCATTAAAATAGTTTTTTGCTGGAATCCTTGAAGCGATTCAGCAGGGCAGTAGTCAGTTAGTAAAGTAACTGACTCTAATTCTTCCACTTTGGTAAACGTTACTTCATTAAATTTTGTATGATCCAGTAAAACATAGGCTGTTTCTGCTTGATGAATAGCCAAGGCTTTTAGCGCTGCTTCTTCGGGATCAGGCGTTGTTAAACCAAACTCTAAATGTGCGCCGTTAGTTCCTAAAAAAGCTTTGTTAAAACGAAAATGTTGTAGCTGTTCCATACTAGTGGCACCAATGATTGCTTTAGTGGAGAGCTTCAAAGTACCACCAAGCATAATAGTGGGAATTTCCATGTCGCTAAGTTTTGCAGCATGATGTACGGAATTCGTCACTACATGGATTTGTTTCCCAACTAAAAAAGGGATCATTTCTAACGTGGTTGAACCAGCATCTAAATAGATCATATCGCCATCTTGTACACAACTAGCGGCTAAAGAAGCAATCTTTTGCTTTTCGTGCGTGTTTTTGATTGATTTTTCCGTCATGTTTTGTTCAAAGCCTAAATTAAGAATACGCTTAGCGCCGCCGTGAATGCGTTCTAACAAATTGGCGTCTTCTAATTCTTGTAAATCGCGGCGTATTGTGGATTCTGAAGCATTGAACAAGCTAGCAAGTTCTTGTGATTTGACGACTGATTTTTGATCTAACAATTGTAAAATTTTTTGATGTCGTTCTTCCGTAAGCATTTTCATCCCTCATTTCATGGATATAATAGCACAAATGAAAACGCTAATCAATCTAAAACGGTCAAAAACATTCAAAAAAATTAAAAAACAGTCATAAGAAAAAAAGAAAGCTGCTGAACCTGAGTTCAGCAGCTTTCTTTAATTCACTAAATCATTCGGTAAAGTTTTTTGATAAATCTCTTTTTTGACTTGGTAAGCGAGTTTTTCATCGGTCAAAATAATGAGCACATCGCCAACATGCATAACAGTATCACCATGTGTTAAAATTTCCGATTCGCCACGGCGAATGGAAGTGAGCAACATTTGTTTAGGCCAGACAAAATCACGTACCATCGTATCATCTAAGGAACTTTCTGCAGTGATAGGTAATTCAATAATCGTTTTGTGGCCACGAATATTACTTACTTTAGAAGGAACCAAACGTTCTAATAAGCTTTCATAAATTGGCTTGCCGCCAAGACTATCGATGGTAATATAACTAACTAAAGCGACAACCCCTAAAGACATTAAATGAGAAAAATTGCCGACCATTTCTGTTACTAAAATAATCGCTGTTAACGGTGCTTTACCAATCGCAGTAAAATAACCAGCCATGGCAAAAATTAAAAAGTTTTTCACAAAAATTGGATCCATCCCTACGTATTGGACAAGTAGACTACCATACAATGTTCCGATAATGGCACCTAAAGTTAGAATAGGCAAGAAAATACCACCAGGGAGATTCGATCCGTAAGAAACCATTGAAAAAACAAAACGTAAAACCAGTAAGCCGACTAAAGCCCAAATCGTGGCCGGTTGATTGCCTAAAGCTAAAACAATTTGATTCCCACCGCCAAGTAAATGTGGAAAGAAATAACCAATCGGTAAAATCAAAATAAAAGGAATAAAACCATAATAATTAGAAGAAAGGCCTTTGATTTTTCCATATACTTTTGGTAAGGACAACAATGTTTTTTGATATATCCAACCTAATAATCCTAGCAAAACGCCCAGCAGGACTAATGTCCAATAGTACTCTAAAGGCAAAGATTTAACCGGACCAATATAAAGAACTGGCTGCAATCCGAAGAAATGCAAAGAAACAAAGTTAGCGGAAATGGCCGCAGAAAAAGAGGTTAACCAAACTAAAGGTGAAAAGGAATGGTGAGCCTCTTCTAGAACAAATAAAAGTCCTGCGATTGGTGCGTTAAAAGCGGCGGCTAAACCAGCACTGGCACCACTACTGATTAAAATTTTTTCTTCAGACTTGGTGCTTTGCCGCCATTGACTATAGCCTTGTCCAACCACTGCACCTAGTTGAATTGAAGGACCTTCACGTCCCAAAAATAGCCCAGGACTAATCGCTAAGATCCCACCGATAAATTTTTTCCAAAGCACTGGAAACCAGTGAATTTCTAATTGACCTTGAAGTTGTCCTTCCACTTGGGGGATGCCACTGCCTTTAATTGCTGGTTCGCTCTTAATCAGTCGTCCTAATAAATAAGCAAGTACGAGAGAAAATAAGAACCAAGGAATCATCCAAAAGGGTTTTTCGTGAAACGTTTGATACAGATGAACGACTTGTTCGCCAATTTTTTCAATGCCTAAGCGAAATAAGCTGACAACAAAGCCGACCAGGATTCCGACGACGATGCCTTTAAGGATAAAGCCGATTCGGGTACCATCTAATTGTTTAATTTCATGTACATCATTATTCATTTCATTTTTAGCCTCCATCACTACTTACTAATGTACTGCGGTTTGACTTGATTTACAAGAAAATTTCATATAAAAAGAAAAAGATTTTTTGTTCTTTTCTAAAGAACTTCAAAGGGATTTTTGGTATACTGTATAAGATTGAAAAAAGAGAGAGGACGTTTAATATGACACAAAAACATGCCTTGGTTCAGGGAATGAATCCTCGACAAGAAGAAGCCGTTTTGCATACAGAAGGACCACTGTTAGTCATGGCTGGTGCTGGTAGTGGAAAAACGCGGGTTTTAACACACCGAATTGCCTATCTAATTGAGGAAAAAGAAGTAAATCCATGGAATATTTTGGCGATTACGTTTACCAATAAAGCTGCTAAAGAAATGAAAGAGCGTGTAAATAAATTACTGGAAACGGGTGGCGAAGATGTATGGGTCTCCACTTTTCACTCCATGTGTGTAAGAATTTTACGTCGTGATGTGGATCAGATTGATTACAACCGTAATTTTACAATTATTGACCCATCGGAACAAAAAACATTAATGAAACGCATCTTAAACGACTTAAATATTGATTCAAAAAAATATGATCCTCGCTCAATTTTAGGTACGATTAGCAATGCCAAAAATGAATTACAAACGCCTGAAAAAGTTGCTGAAATGCAAGGTTCCTTATATGAAGAAATTGTCGCAAAATGCTATGAAGCCTATCAAAAAGAATTACGCAAAAACCAATGTATGGATTTTGATGATTTGATTATGAATACGATTCGTTTATTCAATGAACAACCAGATACGTTAGCTTTCTACCAAAATAAATTTCACTATATTCATGTGGATGAATACCAAGATACCAATCATGCACAATATACCTTAGTCAATTTATTGGCTGCACGTTTCAAAAATCTGTGTGTCGTAGGTGATGCCGACCAAAGTATCTATGGTTGGCGCGGGGCGGATATGCAAAATATCTTGGATTTTGAAAAAGATTATCCAGATGCCAGTGTAATTTTGCTAGAACAAAATTATCGGTCCACCAAAAACATTTTGGCGGCTGCGAATGATGTCATCAAAAATAACCGTAACCGCCGCGAGAAAGAACTGTGGACAGAAAATATAGACGGTGAAAAGATTGTCTATTATCGTGGAGACACAGAACGGGATGAAACACAATTTATTGTGAGCCAAATCCAAAAAGAAATGCGGGAAAATGACCGAATTTATGGTGATTTTGCGGTATTATATCGGACCAATGCTCAATCCCGTGTAGTGGAAGAAATGCTCTTGAAATCTAATATTCCGTATACCATGGTGGGCGGACATAAATTCTACGACCGTAAAGAAATTAAAGATATTTTGGCTTATTTAAGTTTGATTGCCAATCCAGATGATTCGATTAGTTTTGAACGAATTGTCAATGAACCAAAACGAGGAATCGGTAAAAGTTCAATTGAAAAATTACGGCTATTTGCGGATACGCATGGTTGGGCTTTGCTGGAAGCTGCCCAAAATGTTGATTTGGCAAATATTTCAGGAAAAGCGGGTAAAGAGCTTGGTAATTTTGGCATGATGATTCAAGACTTAACGAAAACAGTGCCCTATTTAACGATTACAGAATTGGTGAAAGAAACTTTACAACGTAGTGGTTATCGGGAAGCTTTGATGGCGCAAAATAATTTAGAGTCTCAAGCTCGCTTAGAAAACTTGGACGAATTTTTATCTGTGACTCAAGAATTTGATAAACGTTTTGAAGCGCAAAATAACGACGATCCAAATGGCGAAGAAACAAAATTGGCAGATTTCTTAACAGATTTAGCCTTGGTTTCTGATTTAGATAATTTAGAAGAGAGCTCTTCACAAGTAACCTTAATGACGTTGCATGCGGCCAAAGGGCTGGAATTTCCAGTGGTCTTTTTAATGGGCTTAGAAGAAGGGGTTTTCCCATTATCACGTGCCATGCTAGAAGAAAGTGAACTGGAAGAAGAACGGCGCTTGGCTTATGTTGGTATCACACGAGCGGAAGAAGCCCTGTTCTTAACGAATGCTTATTCGAGAACATTATATGGTCGCACGCAATATAATCGACCAAGTCGCTTTTTAGAAGAAATTGAGGCGGAGCGTTTAATGAAACAAGGGGCGGCGGCCAATTTACAGAAAGCTCCAGCGCGCACCTTTGATCCTAAAGTATTCAAGCCCAGCGCAAGTAAACCAGCTTATACACAGCCAGCTACAAAATCAGTTAGCAACAAAGTGGCAAGTGGTGGCGAAAAAGTTTCTTGGCAAGCAGGTGATAAGGTCCAACATAAAGCATGGGGCGTTGGTACAGTCGTTCGTGTAGGCGGTTCGGCCAAAGACTTAGAGTTGGACATTGCTTTCCCAGAAAAAGGCATAAAACGGTTGTTAGCGGCATTTGCACCAATTGAAAAAATTTAACATGCAAAATAGGTCAGCGATTTAATGAGAAATCATCATTAGATAAATTCTTTTTATTTTCTATCTTAGTGTAAATGTGTTAAAAAGACGATAGGAGCATTACACTTATGAGGAGGAGTTCTACGATGGAACAACAACCATTAACATTAACGGCGGCGACAACTCGTGCGCAAGAATTAAGAAAACAACTCAATCAATATTCCCATGAATATTATGTCAAAGATCAACCATCCGTAGAAGATTATGTTTACGATCGTTTGTATAAAGAGTTAGTCGATATTGAAACGGAGTTTCCTGATTTAATCACGCCAGATTCGCCGACACAACGTGTAGGTGGCAAAGTTTTATCTGGTTTTGAAAAAGCTCCGCATGACATTCCAATGTATAGTTTAAATGATGGGTTTAGCAAGGAAGACATTTTTGCTTTTGATGAACGTGTTCGTAAGGCGATTGGTAAACCTGTTGCTTACTGTTGCGAGTTAAAAATTGATGGGTTAGCAATTTCATTACGTTATGAAAACGGGGTGTTTGTACGCGGAGCAACACGAGGCGATGGAACGGTTGGTGAAAACATTACAGAGAACTTACGAACGGTTCGCTCTGTACCAATGCGCTTAACGGAGCCCATTTCAGTGGAAGTTCGTGGCGAGTGCTACATGCCTAAACAATCCTTTGTCGCATTGAATGAAGAACGTGAAGAAAATGGCCAAGATATTTTTGCCAATCCTCGGAATGCAGCGGCGGGCAGCTTGCGCCAATTAGATACAAAAATTGTGGCGAAACGGAACTTAAATACGTTTTTATACACAGTTGCTGACTTTGGACCAATGAAAGCGAAGACGCAGTTTGAGGCATTAGAAGAGCTTTCTGCAATTGGTTTTAGAACCAATCCCGAACGGCAATTATGTCAGTCAATCGATGAAGTTTGGGCCTACATTGAAGAATACCATGAAAAGCGGAGCACTTTGCCATACGAAATTGATGGAATTGTGATTAAAGTGAACGAATTTGCGTTACAAGATGAATTAGGTTTCACTGTCAAAGCACCTCGCTGGGCGATTGCCTACAAATTTCCACCAGAAGAAGCAGAAACAGTAGTGGAAGATATTGAATGGACAATTGGGCGCACGGGGGTGGTCACTCCTACTGCGGTCATGGCTCCTGTACGAGTCGCGGGAACCACGGTTAGTCGGGCAAGTTTGCATAATGCAGATTTTATTCAAATGAAAGATATCCGTTTAAATGATCATGTTATTATTTACAAAGCCGGCGATATTATCCCAGAAGTAGCGCAAGTCCTAGTTGAAAAACGTGCAGCCGATAGTCAGCCTTATGAAATGCCGACACATTGTCCAATTTGTCATAGTGAGTTGGTGCATTTAGATGAGGAAGTGGCGTTACGTTGTATTAATCCAAAATGCCCTGCGCAAATTAAAGAAGGGCTGAATCACTTTGTCTCACGAAACGCAATGAACATTGATGGCTTGGGGCCAAGAGTGTTAGCACAAATGTATGACAAAGGATTAGTGAAAGACGTAGCGGATCTGTATTTCTTAACAGAAGAACAGTTAATGACTTTGGATAAAATCAAAGAAAAATCAGCAAACAACATTTATACTGCCATTCAAGGGAGTAAAGAAAACTCTGTCGAACGTTTGATTTTTGGCTTAGGGATTCGCCATGTGGGGGCGAAAGCGGCGAAAATTTTAGCGGAGCATTTTGGTGATTTATCAACCTTAAGTCGAGCAACTGCGGAAGAAATTGTGGCTTTGGATTCAATTGGTGAAACAATCGCCGACAGCGTTGTGACGTATTTTGAAAATGAGGAAGTTCATGAATTAATGGCTGAACTGGAAAAAGCCCAAGTGAACTTGACATATAAAGGTCTCCGGACAGAACAATTAGCAGAAGTGGAGTCACCTTTCAAAGACAAAACAGTTGTTTTAACAGGGAAATTAACGCAGTACACTCGCGAAGAAGCTAAAGAAAAAATTGAAAATCTTGGTGGAAAAGTTACAGGGAGCGTTTCGAAAAAAACTGACATTGTGGTTGCTGGCGAAGATGCTGGCAGTAAATTAACCAAAGCTGAAAGCTTAGGCGTGACCGTTTGGAATGAACAAGAAATGGTCGATGCGTTAGATGCAAGTCATTTTTAAGAAGAAAAATTAACGTTGTCAGATTTTATGTAGTAATTTGATGGTATACTTATTTTAGTCATAAAAGTTATATGAACGAGGACTTTCTGAGTTGAGAAAGGAGGTTGATGCTTATGCGCAATTCTTCTTACTTTAACGAAAGGAGCAATGTTTTTGTCCGTTGAAGCAGCGCTAGGACTGATGATTGGTTTTGCAACGCTTGTTGTGACCATTATCTTCGGTATCTTAGCGCTTGTCTTAGACAACAAAAATAACCGTTCATAAGCTTTGAGGAGCTGAACGGTTAAGCGTTTGAAATAAAACCAATAACTCAGTAAGCCACCAGTTCTTATAACTGGTAGTGGCTATTAGAGAGGTATGTTCCTGCATATCTCTCTTTTCATTTTCATAATAACATAGTTCCGTCATTTTTGCGAGCGACAAATTATCAATGAAATTCAAGGTTTCATCTAAAATATCCGACCATTTTATGGTAGAATGGGAACAGAGTGAACAGCTGTGCTAAGCTGTTTAAAGAAATACAATCCAATTGATTAATCTGAAAATGAAAATTTCAGTAAATGATAGAAAGAAGGGTATCTATGGCAATTACAGAAGAACAAGTCAAACATGTCGCTAAATTATCAAAATTATCTTTCTCCGAAGAAGAATTAGCGGACTTTACCAATCAACTAGATAAAATTATTGATATGGTGGAATTACTAGAAGAAGTAGATACAACAGGGGTTCCTTTTACTTCAAATGTGAATGAATCAATCAATGTCATGCGTGAAGACGTAGCGACACCAGGAATGGACCGTAAAGAATTAATGCGGAATGTTCCGGAATCAGAGAATGGTTACATTAAAGTGCCTGCAATTATGGATAACGGGGAGGCAGGAGCCTAATGGAAAAATTATACGACAAATCGTTAACAGAGTTACATGATTTATTGGTCTCAAAAGAAATCACTGCAGTTGATTTAACCGAAGAAACATTAAATCGTATTCAAGATACAGAAGAACAACTAGGTTCTTTTATCACAGTTAGTGAAGAAAAAGCAATGGCATTAGCCAAAGCGATTGACTTAAAAGGCATCACTGAAAGTAATCCTTTAGCAGGAATTCCAATTGGGATTAAAGATAATATTGTCACAAAAGACATTTTGACAACAGCTGGATCAAAAATGTTACACAATTTTGACCCAATTTATGATGCGACCGTGATGGATAAAGTCTATCAAGCAGATATGATTCCAGTCGGAAAATTGAACATGGATGAATTTGCCATGGGCGGAAGTACGGAAACGTCTTACTTCAAGAAAACAAAAAATGCTTGGGATCAAACCAAAGTTCCTGGCGGTTCTTCTGGTGGTTCAGCTTCTGCTGTCGCAGCCGGACAAGTCCCAGTTTCTTTAGGGAGCGATACAGGTGGTAGTATCCGCCAACCAGCCGCATTCAACGGTATTGTGGGCCTAAAACCAACTTATGGACGTGTGTCTCGTTTTGGTTTGATTGCTTTTGCTTCAAGTTTAGACCAAATTGGTCCATTGACACGAAATGTTAAAGACAATGCCTTAGCTTTAAATGCAATTAGTGGTTATGACGAAAAAGACGGCACTTCTGCAGGTGTTTCTGTTCCTGATTTTACGGCAGATTTAACTGGCGACATCAAAGGCATGAAAATTGCTTTACCAAAAGAATACTTAGGTGAAGGGGTACAATCGGATGTTCGTGAAGCGGTATTAAAAGCAGCAGAAACATTTAAATCTTTAGGAGCAACGGTGGAAGAAGTTAGTTTGCCACATTCTAAATACGGCGTAGCGGTCTATTATATTATTGCCTCTTCAGAAGCAAGTTCAAACTTACAACGCTTTGATGGCATTCGTTACGGGTACCGTTCCGAAAATGTCCAAAATCTAGAAGATGTCTATGTTAATTCACGCTCTGAAGGTTTCGGAACAGAAGTTAAACGTCGGATTATGTTAGGAACCTTCTCTTTAAGTGCTGGTTATTATGATGCGCACTTTAAAAAGGCTGGTCAAGTTCGTACACTAATCAAACAAGATTTTGAGAATGTCTTTGCGGATTATGACTTAATCATTGGCCCATCCACACCAACAGTTGCCTTTGGTCTAGGGGAAAACATCAATGATCCAATCACAATGTATATGAATGATATTTTAACCATTCCTGTCAACTTAGCAGGACTACCAGGCATGTCCATTCCAGCAGGCTTCTCAGAAGGCTTGCCAGTTGGTTTACAAATTATTGGAAAACATTTTGACGAACATACAATGTACAAAGCAGCGTACGCCTTTGAACAAGCGACAGATTTCCATACGAAAAAACCAGTCATTTTAGGGGGGAACGATTAATGAACTTTGAAACTGTCATTGGATTAGAAGTCCACGTAGAATTGAAAACCAACTCTAAAATTTTCTCCTCTGCGCCAGCGCATTTCGGAGCAGAACCAAACAGCAACACAAATGTGGTTGACTGGAGTTACCCAGGTGTTTTACCTGTCATGAATAAAGGTGCCTTAGAATTTGGTATGAAAGCAGCACTTGCCTTGAACTGTGAAATTTCAAAAGAAACACATTTTGATCGTAAAAACTATTTCTACCCAGATAATCCTAAAGCGTATCAAATTTCTCAATTTGATCAACCAATCGGACATGATGGTTGGATTGAAATTGAAGTCGAAGGCAAAAAGAAAAAAATTCGCATTGAACGGGTGCATTTAGAAGAAGATGCCGGCAAAAACATTCATGGCACAGATGGGTACTCTTATGTGGACTTGAACCGTCAAGGAACGCCTTTAATTGAGATTGTTTCAGAAGCGGATATGCGTTCACCAGAAGAAGCCTATGCGTATTTAGAAGCATTGCGTTCAATTATCCAATTTACAGAAGTTTCTGATGTGAAAATGGAAGAAGGTTCTATGCGTTGTGATGCCAATATTTCTTTACGTCCGTATGGTCAAGAAAAATTTGGTACTAAAGCGGAATTAAAGAACTTGAACTCTATGAACTTTGTAAAAAAAGGTTTAGCTTATGAAGAAAAACGCCAAGCCAAAGTCCTATTATCTGGTGGCGAAATTCAACAAGAAACACGCCGCTTTGATGAAGCAACTAGTACAACGTTGCTTATGCGTGTTAAAGAAGGCTCAAGTGACTACCGTTACTTCCCAGAGCCAGATGTTCCTCGTTTTTCAATTGATGATGAATGGATTGAAAAAGTTCGCGCTAGTTTGCCAGAAATGCCAGCCTCACGTCGTGCCCGTTATATCAGTGAATTAGGGTTACCTGAATACGACGCAATGGTCTTGACTTTAACGAAAGAAATGTCAGATTTCTTTGAAGCAACTTTAGCAAACGGTGCAGATGCGAAACAAGCATCAAACTGGTTAATGGGCGAAGTTTCTGCTTACTTAAACAGTGAAAAAGTTGAATTAGCCGATACTAAACTAACACCAGAAAATCTAGCGGGTATGATTACTTTGATTAACGATGGCACAATCAGCTCGAAAATTGCGAAGAAAGTGTTCAAAGAGTTAATTGAAAACGGTGGAGACGCTAAAGAAGTTGTCGAAGCAAAAGGCCTTGTTCAATTATCTGATCCAGCGCAATTATTACCAATGATTAACGAAGTTTTAGACAACAACCAACAATCAATTGATGACTTTAAAAACGGCAAAGACCGTGCAGTTGGTTTCCTTGTTGGACAAATTATGAAAGCAACTCGTGGACAAGCAAACCCAGGTGTGGTTAACAAGTTATTGCAAGAAGAGCTTTCAAAACGATAAGAAAGTAGCAGGCAAACCATGAAAAAAGCTAGAGTGATTTATAATCCAACGTCAGGAAAAGAGTTAGTTAAAAAGAACTTAGCCGATATTTTATCTATTTTAGAAGAATGTGGTTATGAAGCCAGTGCATTTGCGACCACACCAGAAGAAAATTCAGCACGCAATGAAGCACATCGTGCTGCGCGTGCAGGATTTGATTTACTAGTAGCAGCAGGTGGAGATGGGACCATTAATGAAGTCGTGAATGGGATTGCTCCGTTGAAGCGGCGCCCTAAAATGGCCATTATTCCTGCTGGAACGACGAATGATTATGCACGGGCCTTGAAGATTCCTCGTGATAATATCGTTAAGGCAGCAGAAGTGATTAAAAAAAATCAAACTGTCAAAATGGATATTGGTCAAGCCGGCAAAAATTACTTTATCAATATTGCGGCGGGTGGTCATTTAACGGAACTGACTTATGAAGTTCCGTCAGAGTTGAAAAGTATTTTTGGCTACTTAGCGTACTTAGCCAAAGGAGCCGAAATGTTGCCGCGAGTGAAGCCGATTAAAATGCGCATGACATATGATGAAGGTGTGTACGAAGGCAACGCATCAATGTTTTTCCTAGGGCTGACTAACTCGGTGGGTGGTTTCGAGCAAATCGTACCAGATGCTAAATTAGATGATGGTAAGTTTTCATTAATCATTGTAAAAACAGCCAATATTTTTGAGATTCTTCATTTAGTTGCGTTAATGTTAAATGGTGGAAAGCATGTTGAAGATCATCGACTAATCTATACAAAGACCAGCTATTTACATGCAGAAACGTTAGAAAAGAACAATAAAATGATGATTAATTTAGATGGTGAATATGGAGGCGATGCTCCAATGACCTTTAAAAATATGCATCAACACATTGAAATTTTTGCAAATGGTGATGCACTGCCGTCCAATGCGATTATGGGTTCTGTCTTAACTGGCAGCGATGAAATTGTCGTAGAATCAGAAGACGAAGAGGAAGAAGCATATAACGAAGCTAGCAAAGAATTTGTCAAAGAAGTTGAACGACTAACAGACGAAGATATTGATGGCGATGGAAAGATTGCCGAAAAAGAAAAGCACTAGGTAGCCCGTGAATAGCTAATGAAAGATTTAGTTGATAAGATCTTTCATTGGCTATTTTTTGACTAAGGGAAAGGGTCTCATTCTTTTATTTACCCAAAAAGCTCAAACGGAATTGCTAAATCGCCATGAAAATTCGTTGTTGCTTTTCTTAGGTATTTTCATTAGAATGAGTGAAGTGTATAAAAAGAAGGAGCGACTTATGAAAAATTATCCAGTAAAGAAAAATGACGTCATTGAAGTAGAAATCGTTGACTTGACGCATGAAGGTTTAGGCGTGGCAAAAGTGGACCATTATCCATTGTTTATTGAAAATGCCTTACCAGGTGAAAAACTTGAAATCAAAGTCTTAAAAACAGGCAAAAGTTTTGGTTATGGGAAAGTATTGACTGTCCTAAAAAGCAGTGAACAGCGGGTGCCCGTGAAAGATGAAAACTTTACAAAAGTCGGGATCAGTCCGTTGCAACATTTAGCGTACGGCGCCCAACTATCATTTAAAACGCAACAAGTCGAAAATGTTATGCAACGTGTTGCTAAATTACCAGAAGTCCCTGTTTTACCAACAATTGGGATGAATGATCCGTGGCATTACCGGAACAAAGCACAAATTCCCGTGCGTAAAATTGACAACCAACTACAAACAGGTTTTTTCCGGAAAAATAGCCATGATTTAATTCCGATGGAACATTTCTATATTCAAGACCTAGAAATTGATGCAGCAATTGTTAAAATCCGTGACATTATGCGTAAATATAGCGTAAAACCTTATAACGAATCTGATAATACAGGGAACTTACGCCATATTGTCGTTCGTCGTGGCTACCATACTGGGGAGATGATGGTTGTTCTAATTACGAGAACACCGAAATTATTCCCAATTAGTAAAATTGTGCCAGATATTTTGGAAGCTATTCCGGAAGTAGTCAGCATTGTACAAAATGTTAATCCCAAACGAACCAATGTCATTTTTGGCAACGAAACCATCTTATTACATGGGTCTGAAAAAATTACAGATACTATTTTTGATTTGAAATTTGAAATTTCCGCGCGTTCATTTTATCAAGTAAATCCACAACAAACAGAAGTGATGTATCAAAAAGTCAAAGAGTATGCGGCTTTAACAGGCAATGAAATTGTGGTGGATGCCTATTGTGGGATTGGGACGATTGGCTTAACTTTAGCCCAAGATGCAAAGCAAGTTTACGGTATTGAAGTAATTGAAGAAGCGGTCAAAGATGCAGAAAATAATGCTAAATTAAACAACATTGAGAATGCCACTTTCACGGCTGGTTTAGCGGAAGAATTATTGCCAAAATTAGTTGAAAATGGCTTGCAACCAGATGTTGTTGTGGTGGATCCACCACGGAAAGGGTTAGATGGTCAATTAGTAAACACATTAATTGAAACGCAACCTGAACGAATTGTTTATGTCAGCTGTAATCCAGCCACACTCGCTCGCGACATTGCATTATTAACAGAAGGTGGCTATGAAGCAAAAGAAATTCAACCAGTGGATAATTTCCCACAAACGACCCACATTGAATCTGTCACGTTATTAACAAAGGCGGTGGATTAAATGAATGAAAAAGAAAAAATGTTAGAATTAATTAAAAAGAAACAAGGCGGTGGCCGTTCTAAAAAAATGGAAACTCCCAAAAATGATCGTAAAAACATGCGCAAAGGGCCTAAAATTTTTAATAAATAAGCGGTTATCAGTAAAAAGTTGCCGCCCATTAATGAAATGGGCGGCAACTCTTTTGTTAAAGTATTCCTAGCCAAACAAATAAGTTGTTCTTTTGCTAGTAAATCTGTTATTTTAGACAAAAGACAAGGAGGGCTATTCAGTGGAATATGTAACAACATTAGAAGAATTAGAAGAAAAAATTACAGACAATCGTCTACAAGCCGTCTTTTTGACAGCAAAAAATTGTAGTGTTTGTACAGTTGATAAACCGATTGTCGAAAAAATTTCAACAAAATATGAATTTCCTACATACATTGCAGAAGCTGATAAAAGTCCAGAAATAATTGGACAATTAAATGCTTTTTCTGCACCGACCATTATCTTATACTATGAAGGAAAAGAAATTCATCGCCAAGCTAAAATTATTAACTTTCAAGAAATTGAAAAGAGAGTTCGACAAGTACAAGAAAATAGTTAATCAAAAAGGAAGCCACCGATCACGGAGAGGCTTCCTTTTTGATTATCTCGCTAAATGTTCAGTTTGTTGTTGAGAAAAAAGTTGATAACTGACAAAAACTTCTGCTCTTTTGTTTACTTCTAATTTAACGAAAATATTGTGGATATGTGTTTTTACTGTCCCGATTGATAGGAATAGTTCGTTGGCTATATCTTGATTTGTTTTGCACTCTAAAAGTAACGAAAGCACTTCTCTTTCTCGCTGCGTTAATTGATAGGCATCACAAAAAGGCGCCAAAAGTACGGGTTCATCTGATTGATTTTCTTCCAATTTAGCAGCGTCTTTTTCAAGAACCGACAGAGGAAAATCACGATTACAGAAGTAGATAATGGCGATGGAGAGAATGATTGTATAAATATCTTCAGAAACGTTTCGGTTGTTAATTTTAAAGACAATATCAGAATATTGGTCAATGTTAAAAATAACGAAGGTATCTTCCAAAAGAATTGCCACACCGAAACCAATGCTTAGCCAACCAATAAAACGAAGATATTTTTTCGCAAGGGCTGATAAAGGATCTATTCGTAATTGATAGAGCGCATAGAAACCAAGGTAAATTAAAAATAACTGATTGGGTAAATAGTACAACCAAACTTTTAAGGCGGAATTTTGTGAAAATGGAATAGCTAGCATCCATAAACCAATTAAAAATAACCAGACAAATTGATAATTTTTAAAAGGACGCCCACTAATAGTATTGATAATAGCCAGATAGGCAAAATTACAACAAATAAAAATGATGGTCTTTAAAAAAGGTGCGGTCATAAAGGTCTGATTATATTCGGTTGCAAACGAATTAATGAACTCAGTCATATAAACAATCACATTGTCACAAATAAAAATAACCATTAAAAAGAGAAGCAATAAAAAAATCGGTTGTTTATTTTTCAAGTAAAGATTTAAGGTGAAGGTTGAAGTAAACGAATATAAAATAATCAACAAGATGTTATAAATAAAAACAAATGTCACGATTGGAAACCCCTTTCATCTTTTATTTTAAGTGAATGATTTTTCAAAATAATTATACCATTTTCAAATCTATGATTGGTCAGAAATTAGAGAGAAATCCGCCTAAACTTTTATAAACCCCTGGTGTACCAACGGTTTATAACCATAAATAAACTTTTTTTAATGAAAAATCACGCCAAAAAAGAAAACGTTTTCTAACTTTTGGCGGATAGTAAACTCTTCGCTAAACTTGGTAAAGTCGATGTGTAAACAAAAACAACTTTTAGGAGGAACACATCATGAAAAGAGATTACGTTACAACAGAAACATATACGAAAGAGGAAATGCACTACTTAGTCGATTTATCATTAAAAATTAAAGAAGCGATTAAAAATGGGTATTATCCGCAACTGTTAAAAAACAAATCTTTAGGAATGATTTTCCAACAATCTTCAACTCGAACACGAGTATCTTTTGAAACTGCAATGGAACAATTAGGTGGACATGGCGAATATTTAGCACCTGGTCAAATTCAATTAGGGGGACATGAAACGATTGAAGATACCAGCCGCGTATTGTCACGTTTAGTAGATATTTTGATGGCTCGTGTGGAACGTCACCATAGTATTGTTGATTTAGCTAATTGTGCTACTATCCCAGTCATTAACGGTATGTCTGATTACAATCATCCAACCCAAGAATTAGGTGATTTGTGTACCATGGTTGAGCATTTACCAGAAGGCAAAAAATTAGAAGATTGTAAAGTTGTCTTTGTCGGAGATGCGACACAAGTTTGTTTTTCTTTAGGATTAATCACAACAAAAATGGGCATGAATTTTGTTCACTTCGGTCCAGAAGGCTTCCAATTAAATGAAGAGCATCAAGCGAAATTAGCAAAAAATTGTGAAGTTTCAGGCGGTAGCTTTTTGGTCACAGATGATGCAAGTTCTGTTGAAGGCGCTGATTTCTTGTACACGGATGTTTGGTATGGCTTGTACGAAGCGGAATTATCTGAAGAAGAACGTATGAAGGTTTTCTATCCAAAATATCAAGTGAATCAAGAAATGATGGATCGGGCAGGTGCCAATTGTAAATTCATGCACTGTTTACCAGCAACACGTGGGGAAGAAGTAACTGATGAAGTAATTGACGGTAAAAATTCTATTTGTTTCGATGAAGCAGAAAACCGTTTAACATCTATTCGTGGCTTATTAGTATATCTTATGAATGATTATGAAGCAAAAAATCCTTATGATTTAATCAAACAAGCAGAAGCAAAAAAAGAACTAGAAGTTTTCTTAGACACTCAAAGCATTTAACGGCCAACTGTCCACTGATTGAAAAAATGAATCAGTGGACAGTTTATAAAGAGAGGAAGAGTCTTCATGGAGGGGAAAAAGAAATTTAGTTTAACGAGTGCCATTTTATCAGTGATCTGTGTGGTTTTCGTTGCTGAAGCAGCGGCGCCTGTTGCTGCAATTGGTAATTCTCAGTTTTTTTGGTGGATTTTCTTATTAATTGCATTCCTATTGCCATATGGGTTAATTTCATCAGAATTAGGAACAACTTATATTGGTGAAGGGGGTATCTATGACTGGGTGACCAAAGCATATGGTCATCGTTGGGGTGCCAGAGTTTCTTGGTATTATTGGATTAATTATCCATTGTGGCTAGCTTCATTAGCCGTTATGACGCCAGAACTATTAACGACAATTACAGGTATTAAGTTTTCAACACCGATGATGATTATTGTTGAATTAATTTTTACTTGGATTGTGGTTTGGATTAGTTTTTATCCTGTCAGCGACAGTATCTGGATTCTAAATGGAGCTGCCGTAATCAAGATGGTTTTAGCAGTCTTAATTGGTGGGCTAGGATTGTATGTAGCCTTGACGAAAGGTGTTGCCAATGAATTTACCTTGAAATCAATGCTGCCAACGTTTGACTTAAGGAGTTTATCTTTTATTTCTGTAATCATTTTTAATTTGTTAGGGTTTGAAGTCATCTGTACGTTTGCAGATGATATGGAAAATCCTAAGAAGCAAATTCCACAAGCTATTGTAGCAGCGGGGTTAGTCATTGCGGCCATTTATATTTTTTCAGCCTTTGGAATTGGGGTAGCGATTCCCACCGATCAAATTAGTACCGGCAGTGGTATGATGGATAGCTTTAAACTATTGACAGGCTCGACAGAAGGTTGGTTCATTATGTTGATGGCTTTCCTATTCCTTCTTACGTTGTTTGGCAACATGATTTCTTGGTCATTAGGAGTCAATAATACAGCTTGTTATGCTGCTGAAAATGGTGACATGCCTAAATTTTTTGAAAAACGTAGTAAGAAAAATGACATGCCAATTGGGGCTGCTTTGATGAATGGCATTGTGGCATCGGTGGTCATTGTATTAGCACCAATTTTACCTAATCAAGATTTATTCTGGGCCTTTTTCTCCTTGAATGTCGTCCTATTCTTGTTATCGTATATCCCAGTTTTCCCAGCTTTTTATAAGCTTAGAAAAATTGATCCCGATACACCACGTCCGTTTAAAGTTAACGGAAAACCAGGATTTTTAAAAGTTTTAGTGGTTTTACCAATGATTATGATTATTATTTCACTGATTTTCACAGCAGTACCTTTAGATTTTAGTCCCGCAGCATTAAATGAAAAATTACCAATCACAATTGGGGCAATCATTTTTATTCTGTTTGGTGAAGTAATTATTTACGTGAAAAAAATTAAGAAGGGAACGAAAGAAAATGGCTAAACGAATTGTAGGAAGTACCCCTAAACAAGATGGCTTTAGAATGCCAGGAGAATTTGAACCACAAGAGAAAGTTTGGATGATTTGGCCAGAAAGACCGGATAATTGGCGTGATGGTGGTAAACCTGTCCAAGAAGCGTTTACTAATGTGGCCAAAGCAATTAGTCAGTTTACACCGATGAATGTGGTGGTTTCTCAACAACAATTTCAAAATTGCCGTCGCCAATTGCCGCCAGAAATTACGGTTTACGAAATGTCAAACAATGATGCCTGGGTCCGTGATTGTGGACCATCATTTGTCATTAACGACCATGGAGAAATCCGTGGTGTGGATTGGACATTCAATGCTTGGGGGGGATTAGTAGATGGTTTATATTTCCCTTGGGACCAAGACGATTTGGTTGCACAAAAAATTTGTGAAATTGAGCATGTAGATTCTTATCGTACAGATGATTTTGTTTTAGAAGGCGGTTCATTCCACGTAGATGGACAAGGAACAGTCTTGACTACAGAAATGTGCTTATTAAGTGAAGGTCGAAATCCACAACTTTCAAAAGAAGCAATCGAACAAAAATTATGCGACTATTTAAATGTTGAAAAAGTTCTTTGGCTAGGTGATGGAATTGACCCAGAAGAAACTAATGGTCACGTGGATGATGTAGCTTGTTTTATTGCACCTGGTGAAGTGGCTTGTATTTACACCGAAGATCAAAATAGCCCATTTTATGAAGCGGCACAAGATGCGTATCAACGTTTGCTTAAAATGACTGATGCTAAAGGACGCCAATTAAAAGTCCACAAATTATGCTGTCCTGTCAAAAATGTAACCATTCAAGGCTCCTTCAAAATTGATTTCGTGGAAGGAACCATGCCACGAGAAGATGGCGATATTTGTATCGCATCCTATATGAACTTTTTAATTACAAATGATGGCGTGATTGTGCCACAGTATGGTGATGAAAATGATCGTTTGGCTTTAGAGCAAGTTCAAACGATGTTCCCAGATAAAAAAATTGTCGGCGTTAATACGGTAGAAGTTGTTTATGGGGGCGGCAATATTCACTGTATCACACAACAAGAACCAAAGCGCTAGGAGGGAAACAGATGTCAAAAATAGTGATTGCATTAGGTGGAAATGCGTTAGGAAATTCTTCGAAAGAACAATTGGCAAAAGCACAAACCGCTGCAAAATCCATTGTTGATTTAATTGAACAAGGCCATCAAGTGGTGATTGCTCATGGCAACGGGCCACAAGTTGGCAAAATTCGCTTAGCTTTTGAGGAAACGAGTCAATCTCCAGAAGATGTCGTGCCGTTTCCTGAATGCACAGCAATGAGCCAAGGCTATATTGGCTATCATTTACAACAAGCAATTGATGAAGAACTAGTAGCCAGAAATTTAGGGGAACAACCAGTTGTTACGTTAATTACACAAGTCGTGGTGGATCCAAAAGACCCAGCGTTTACAAAACCAACAAAACCAATTGGTGGTTATTATGACGAAGAAACAGCCAAACAATTGATGGCGGAAACTGGGAACGTCTATCAAGAAGATGCGGGTCGAGGCTGGCGACGGGTAGTTCCTTCGCCAAAACCAGTTGATATTTACGAAAAGGTTAGCTTGCGAACACTTGTTGATGCAGGACAGATCGTAATTGCTTGTGGTGGTGGCGGGGTTCCTATTGCCTATGATGGTCCAGTCTATCATGGTGTAGATGCAGTCATTGATAAAGACTTTGCGGCAGCTAAAATGGCTGAACTCATTGAAGCAGATGTTTTTGTGGTATTAACTGCAGTAGAACATGTTTTTGTTAACTTTGGTCAAGCAAATCAACAAGCTTTGACCGATGTTACGGTTACGGCAATGCAACAATATATAGAAGAAGATCAATTTGCGCCAGGTAGTATGTTACCTAAGGTGGAAGCGGCCATCAGTTTTGCAGAAAGTAAACCAAACCGCCAGGCGATTATCGGGCTTTTAGAATTAGCTTTGGAAGCAATCAAAGGAGAAAGTGGTACACGAATTACACAATAAATTCTCAGTATTTAACTTTCACAAAAGACTAAAACATACGCATTTAGCGGACTAACTTAATCGTTAGAGAGTAGGACATCGGTCGTTTTGACGGATGTCCTACTCTCTATTTTGTCTTTTTAACGAACAAAACTGTTAGTTGTCATGCAAAAATAAACATAGTAAGATAATCTTTAAATGGTATAGGAGGATAAAAATGTCTAAATTTTTAAAAGTAATCGGAATAATTGCTGTTTTGTTAGTCATAATAGGCGCTGCAGCGTATTGGTTTATACTCAAAAAGTTCACTCCTGAGGCAGAAACCCCAGCAATGTACAATCAAGAGAGAATCGTTAAAACGATTGAAGACCAATTAAAAGAAACAGATGTACAAAAAGCTCGTACCAAAGCACCGTTGATTATTGAAAAAAATATCACTGAATTACAGCAAGCGATTGCCAACGGAACATTGACCTATGAAGAACTTACGGCGTTTTATTTGGACCGTATTTTACAGTTCGATCAAATAGATAATGGTATGAACAGCATCTCTGAAATCAATCCGCAAGCAATTAAGGAAGCAAAGGCATTTGACCAGCAAGCCTCTCAAACACCGAAGAAGCCTTTGTATGGTATTCCTGTGACTTTGAAAGAAAATATAAATACGACCAACATGATTTCGAGTGCAGGAGCTTATGCCTTACGCACGTTCAAGCCTAAGGAAGATGCGGAAGTAGTTAAGAAGTTAACAGAGGCGCAAGCTTTGATTTTAGGAAAAGTAAACTTATCTGAACTAGCGAATTATATGTCAATGAAAGCACCAAGTGGCTATAGTTCCAAACATGGACAAACACTTAATCCTTATGGGCCACTCAAAATAACACCTTCAGGTTCAAGTTCTGGGAGTGCGGCTAGTGTGACGATGAATATCGGCGCCTTCTCTTTAGGCACTGAGACGATGGGATCGATTGTTTCCCCCGCTTCTCATCAATCAGTGGTTGGTTTTAAACCGACCCACAGTTCAGTAAGTGGCGAAGGTGTTTTGCCATTGGCACCGTCATTAGATACAGTTGGCCCGATTGCCCGAAGTGTCGTTGATGCTGCGCAAGGCTATAATTCGTTTAAGAAAGACACGGTTCCGAGCATTGATTCAACGAAATTTACTAAAAATAACTTACAAGGTCAACGCATTGGGTTGCTAGAAATGCCAAGTGCTGAAGAAGAATTTGCGACTGCTAAAAAGGCCCTCCAAAAAGCTGGAGCAGAAGTGATTCCGGTAACACCAGATATGGAAGGGATTGATGGCGGGAAAGTTATTTCCAATGAATTTAAGTTTGCATTGGAAGAATTTGCGAAACGTTATGATTTACCATTTAAAACACTGGAGGAACTAATTGCGTATAATCAACAAGATAAAAAGGTTCGTGCCAAGTATGGGCAAGATTTATTAGAAGCAGATGTTAAAAAGAAACAACCAGATAAAGAAGTCATTCAAGCAACCATTAAAAAAGCACAGCAAACGTTTGATGCGTTGCTAAAAAAACAACAATTAGACGGATATGCTTTTATTGATTCTGAAGGTACGGGTTTAAGTGCCGTGGCAGGATATCCTGAATTGACTGTTCCTTTGGCGAAAAACAGTGAAGGACAACCTTATGGGCTGACTTTTACACAAACTGCCAATAAAGAGCAAACGTTATTTGAGCAAGCTTACAGCTTTGAACAAAGTACCAAAGGACGGATAGTGCTTTCAGACAACGAGCTATTGGCAAACAGTAAAAAAATAAGTAGAGATGAGCAGTAAAGGGAAACTAGGAATGGCGAAACATCCGTATCAAACCTAATAAAGATAATCGACCTACAAATGAAAGAAAATTATTTGTAGGTCGATTATTTAGGTGAGTCGTTTTTTTTTGCTTTTTTAGGCGAATGTTTTCATGTAATAAGTTAATAAGTGGCCAGATTCGAGAAATAAGGCCGTCAATTTTTAAGCATTTCAATAAAAAGAGTGAACGATGGCTGTGTTTGAAGCATAAATATGTGCGGTTGCTTCCGCTTTCGCAACATTAATTTGGAGCGCTACCGTCGTAAAGGGTTCTGCAGCAGGAATTATTAGATGGAAACAAATCCATGACTACATAGAAGATTAAAACAAGATGAAGAAAATATTGTGGCAATAAAGGATATCAGAAAGCTTACGAAATAACTATATGTAGTGTCTTTTTTATTTTTTTAATCAATATATAGTATTAAAATCTTCTTTTTATTCCGAAATCTGATTGACTTGTTTTTTAAAACGGAGTACTCTTATTGAGACGTCAACAGAGAAAAGTTTGGTTTTAGGAAGGTCGGAAATTTGTCGTGAATAAGAATTTTTTGGTGAATGATTTTAAAGGTTGGGAAACGAGAAGTTACTTGTTTTTAGCTTTGATGGCGGGGGTACAGTTGATTGCATTTGCTATCAATCCGTCGAATTGGATTACGTTAGTAGGTGGTTTAGCCGGCATCATTTGTGTGAATTTAATTGCCCAAGGAAAAGTCAGCAATTACATTTTTGGGTTAATCAGTGCAGTGATTATTGGCTATTTTGGGTTAGTGACACGGGTATATGCCGAAGTTCTTTTACAAAGCTTCTATATTATTATGGACATTACAGGGCTTTATGCTTGGCTTCGGGCTAGCGAAGATGGCTCGGGTCAAGTAACCGAAGTAAAAGTTTTAAAAGGTATTCAGTGGTTGTATGCCTTTTTCACGTGGCTGCTCATTGGCGTAGCTGCATATATTTTGTTAGGCTTTGTAAATGATGCGCAACAAACATTAGATGCAATCACGTTCAGTGTTTCAGCGACAGGGATGTTATTGATGATTAAACGTTATCAATCGCAATTCGTGTTTTGGTTACTAGGAAATATTTTTTCAATTTTGTTATGGTTCCGAGCAGGGACGCACGCTGGTGGTGATTATGCGATATTTGTTATGTATTGTATGTATACTTTTAACTCAATTTTTGGTATGTTTAATTGGTTGAAGATAAAAAATAAAATGGAAAAAAATAGGTAGGGAGTTCGATGGCAGTGATTGTTTTAGCAGGTACGATTGGCGCTGGTAAATCTAGTTTAACAGCTTTAATTGCAAACCGTTTAGGTTCAGAAGCCTTTTACGAATCAGTTGATGATAATGAGGTATTACCTTTATTTTATGCGGAACCGGAAAAGTACGCATTTTTATTACAAATTTATTTTTTAAATAAACGTTTTGATAGTATTAAACAAGCATTAACGCATGAAAATAATGTATTGGATCGCTCGATTTATGAAGATTCATTACTTTTTCATTTAAATGCAGATTTAGGTCGTGCCAACGAAACAGAGGTCAAAGTGTACGATGACTTATTACAAAACATGCTCCAAGAATTGCCTTATGCTGCGCATAAAAAAAGACCTGATTTGTTAGTTCACATTCGTATTTCATTTCCCAAAATGTTAGAACGCATCAAAAAACGTGGCCGTCCTTATGAACAAATTGAGACAGATTCAACGTTGTATGATTACTATCAAATGTTGAACGAGCGTTATGATCAATGGTACGAAGACTATGATGAAAGTCCTAAAATTCAAATTGATGGCGATAAATATGATTTTGTCGAAGATCCTGAAGCGTGTCAATATGTCTTGGCGTTAATTGAGAAGAAAATTGAAGAATTAGAAAGATAAATAAAAAGAAGCAAGTCCGGACTTGCTTCTTTTTGACTTAAAATGTGGATAGATAGGCTAAAGTTGCTACTAAATAAAGGAGTGTAGTGCTAAATTATAGAATCGGATTTTAACCTTCCCCTAAGTTAAAATCGGATAATCTATCCATCGACAGTTTAAGTTTGTATAAAATAGCGGTAGCTATTATCAACGAAGTCATTCATCGGTTGACCTGACTTCTCTAGAAGTATACCATCGAAAATAACCAACAGTTGTTCAAAATTTGGACTTAGTAAGTGTAAATTTTGATTGAAAGTTTCTGTAAATCAATCATTTATTCAAAAAATAATGCTCGAAAGAAGGAAGATAAATGGGCCAAATTTGGTTTGAACGCATTCTACGTTGGCGCAAAAAAGCGCAACGATTTTTACAAGGACGTTATGCCCGGTTTGATGAATTGAATCGAACGCTGTTGCTAACAAGTGTTGTGCTGGCGCTCATCAATATTTTTACTGGCTATCTTTGGGTTCGATTATTGATTTTAATCACAGTCGCCTACGTGTATTATCGCTTTTTTTCAAAACATATTCACCCGCGATTGAATGAAAATCAACGGTTTATTCTTCGAAAACAACGCCTAATGCAAAAGGTTCATGCTTTTCGCAAGCGACACATGACTCAGAAAGAGTATCGTTATTTTAAATGTCCAAAATGTCAGCAGTCATTACGTGCGCCGAAAGGACGAGGAACAATCAAAGTCACTTGTTCAAACTGCCAAAATCAATTTATCAAAAAAGTCTGACCTTCTGTGTTTTTTGGTCTAGGCAACTTTCGGACTTGTGGTATACTTGAGAAAAGAAACCATTGGATATTCTAAAAGGGGAATATCTTGTTAAAAAAGGAGAGAAAAAACAATGGAAATTAAACGCCAACAAGAAATTGTTGAAGCGTATCACTATGATATGCGAGTACCTGATTCAGAAGTAGAGACAGATTTACGTGTCAGTTTTTCACCAATTGAAGTAGAAGAAGAAAATTATCCAGAAAATAGCTCAGCACTTGTTGCTCGCTTAGAATTTCGAATTGTCTTTGACGAATTTGTTTTATCAGGGGCGATTAGCCAAATTAATCACATTATTGATCGTAAAATTGAAAAACAAGAAGATATTTCGCAAGAAGAAGTCGATGAACTTGTGCGTCCTTTATTTAGCATCGTCGAACGTTTATCTTATGAAGTAACTGAAATTGCTCTGGATCGTCCAGGTGTTCAATTGAATTTTCAACAATCAGAAGAAGCTTAACTTTTAAAAACAGCGTTTGTAACGGATTCCGTTACAAACGCTGTTTTTATTCTTGTGAAGATTTAGCAACCAAAGCTTTTTTAAACTGTTCATAATTTTTTGTAGCGATATCCACATAAGCAATCGGCTGACCAACTTTGGTGATTTTTTCGGGAAGATAGGGAGCGAGCATTTCATTGTACAAAATGAACGCAGCTTCTGGTACTTTCTCTGAAAGAACATCATAACTGATAAAGTCAATTTCATAGGTTGGTTGAAAAAAGGCTTTGATGTTTTGCTGCTCTTTATTTGAAAAGAGCCAAGGACCTCCATTTGCAGGGCTCCCAACATACAACATTGCTCCATCACGGTTGACAGAAAGGATCCAACAAATTTTTTGCATACGCTTACACCTCCTAGAACTAAGTATACCACGTCAGCTTAAAAGAAAGAGGACAAAAAACAAATTATTTTTACAGTGACTAGTAAAACAACGCTTGGTGATAGTTTTAAACTATCACAACGGTTATTTTCTATCAAAAAGTAAGCAAATTATCCCACTATTTGCTATAAAATAAGGTACAATAGAACTATCACTGGAAACAGTTTGCTGTTTTCAGGGTATTTACTGGAGAGTGAGTACCGGGAACCTTTACTTCCTTTGATGTACTTGTCATTAAAAACATAGGGAGGAACTAAAATGACAACATTCATCACTGTATTAGTGATCCTTGCATTTATTGCTGCGTTATTCGGTTTCTACCAAATGCAAAAGAAACATTTAAAATTCTCAACACGTGTCTTTTCAGCATTGGGCGTGGGGATTGTTTTAGGTGCAATTATTCAATTTGCTTTTGGTACAGACAGTAAAATTACTACGCAATCAATGGAATGGATCGGGATTGTAGGTAATGGTTATGTAGCGTTTCTACAAATGCTCGTAATTCCGTTAGTATTTGTATCTATCGTAGGTGCATTTACAAAAATGAAAGAATCCAATAAATTAGGAAAAATTAGCTTTAATGTGTTAGCCACCTTACTAGGAACAACAGCAGTAGCTGCCTTGGTGGGGATTGGAACAACCTTAGCGTTTGGTCTTCAAGGGGCAAAATTCACGCAAGGTGCTGCAGAAACGTCAAGAATTGCCGAGTTAGCGACGCGTCAAGATGCGATTCAAGATTTGACGATTCCCCAACAAATTGTTTCATTCATTCCTAAAAATGTCTTTGCTGACTTTGCGGGAACACGACCAATGAGTACCATTGGGGTGGTAATCTTTGCTGCGTTTGTTGGTGTCGCTTATTTAGGCGTTCGTCGTAAAGCGCCAAAAGAAGCTGAATTTTTTGCAAATTTAATTGATAGTTTATATAAAATTACCATGCGAATTGTTACCTTAGTTTTACGCTTGACCCCTTATGGCGTGTTAGCGTTAATGATTAATGTTGTAGCAACAAGTGATTTTGTTGCGATTATTAACTTAGGTAAATTTGTGTTGGCATCGTATGTGGCCTTAATTATTGTTTTTGCCATTCACATGTTGATTTTAATTACTTTAAAAGTCAATCCAGTTACGTATCTAAAAAAAGTTTTTCCAGTCTTGAGCTTTGCTTTTACTTCTCGTTCAAGTGCAGGAGCTTTACCATTAAATATTGAAACACAAACCAAAGCATTAGGTGTTGATGATGCCACAGCAAACTTTGCTGGTAGTTTCGGTTTATCTATTGGACAAAATGGTTGTGCCGGCGTTTATCCAGCTATGTTAGCAACCATCGTTGCACCAACTGTTGGAATTGATGTCTTTAGTTTACAATTTATTTTAATGTTAGTAGCAGTTGTCACAATCAGTTCATTTGGCGTAGCCGGTGTCGGCGGCGGAGCAACCTTTGCTTCTCTAATCGTTTTAGGCGCAATGAACTTGCCAGTTGCAATTGTTGGTTTAGTAATTTCGGTTGAACCACTTATTGACATGGCGCGGACAGCTGTTAACGTTAACGATAGTATGGTTGCAGGTGTGTTAACAAGTGCTCGTATTCATGAATTAGATCGTGATGTCTTAAATGATCGCGACGTTGTCTTAGATGCAAATATCTAAATCAATAAAACGAAAAGTGTTTGAGCAATGTCTTGCTCAAACACTTTTTTTGATTTTAAGCGAAAGTGCAGTAATTATTTAAAAGAACGTATATAATAAGTTGTTAACTAAATTCAAAAGGACGTGAAGGAATGTTTTCAAACCAAGTAAAGATTATGTTATATGTGAATAATGTTGAGGAATCTAGTCAATTTTGGCAAACGTTTGGCTTTGTTGAAAAGGAAAGGGAGGAAGTTGACGGCACATTGGTGGTAGAGATTGCGCCAAGTGAATCAGCAGAGACGATTATTGTTTTATATGATTTGGCCTTTATTCAAAAACATTCACCAGAAGTGGCGGGGAATACCCCTTCTCTAATGTTTGCTAGCGATGATATCATTGGTCTCTATAAAAAAATGCAAGAGGCTGGCGTTACTGTCGGTGAAATGGTTCAATTGCCAACAGGCTTAGTTTTTAATTTTGCAGATAATGATGATAATTACTTTGCTGTGATGGGGCAAGAAAGTAAATAAAACAACAGCTTGGCACCGGAATCTAAATTGATTCTGGTGCCAAGCTGTTTTTTATAAAAGTTGAAAGTTTTATAAATTTTACTAAAATCTGTAATTTTCATGAAAATATAGCGTATGATAATGCTGTTAATAGAATAGGCGGAGGTAAGCGGTATGCGTAAACGACATGCAAAGAAAAGACATGGAGGAGTGAATTGGCTTTTTATAGTATGTTTGTTGGTGGTGATTGGTGGTAGTGGTTATTTAATAAAAACGTTCTTTTTCACTAGAGATTCACAAGTTAGTCAAGAATCGAAAGTGGTCTTGGAAGAAGATCGCCGAAGTGATAATTATGCGAATTTAACGAAAGAAATAGTTGCACCAGATAGTGGCGAACTTGATCAAAAAATTCAAGAAACAAATTATATTGGTTCGGCTTTGATCATTAAAGATGATCAGGTTTTAGTAAATAAAGGATATGGCTTTGCCAATTTTGAAAAGCAACAAGCCAACACGCCAAACACAAGGTTTCAGATTGGTTCAATTCAAAAATCTTTTACCACAACCTTGATCTTAAAAGCGATTGAAGAAGGTAAACTTACATTAGATACAAAACTCGCTACGTTTTATCCGCAAATTCAAGGTGCTGAGGACATTACGATTAGCGATATGTTGAATATGACAAGCGGTTTAAAGTTATCAGCAATGCCTAATAATATCGTTACCGATGAAGAAATTATTCAATTTGTTAAACAAAATACCATTCAAGTCAATAAAGGAAAATACAATTATTCCCCAGTAAATTTTGTCCTTTTAGCAGGAATGTTAGAGAAAATGTATCAACGTACCTATCAAGAATTATTTAATAATTTTTATCATAAAACAGCTGGTTTAAAGAATTTTGGCTTCTTTGAAACCTTATTGGAACAACCCAATAATTCAACAAGCTATAAATGGACAGAAGACAATTCGTATAATCAAGTGCTCTCAATTCCCGCAGCTAGTTTTGCCCATGAATTTGGGACTGGTAATGTGGATATGACGACAGGTGATTTGTATTGGTACTTACATCAATTAACGAGTGGACATTTAGTTTCCACCGCACTTTTGCAAAAATTATGGACGTCTTCTCAGCAAAGTTCTTATCATGGGGGCATCTATGTTCATGATAATTATTTACGCTTACACGGCGTTGAAGCGGGTCAACAAGCCCTAGCTTTATTTTCAAAAGATATGAAAACCGGGGTCATATTGCTAACTAATTGTGTGAATCCAGCGAAATACAAAGAATTAATTGGTTCGTTGTTCCATGATGTAACCAATTTAACTGTTAAATTTTAAAGCAGAAGCAACGACGATCACTCCAAAGCCTTTTTAGGTTTCTTCTGAGAGACTTTATATTAAAATAAAGGGAAGAACAATCAAAGGGAGTGACGAAGATGAAGCAATCAAAAAATAAACAAGTTGTTATTGGTGAATCAACGAAAAAAAACATTTATCTTCAAGATATAGAACAGGAAACGCAAGCTTTTATTCTCCAAAACAATCCACAATTGACAGCTGAATCGATGATTACATTGGCGGAGTTACTTAATTATCGTTTGGATTACATGAAACAATTAGTCGCAAATGATTCTGAAAAAATCCAACAACTGAATGAGTTGGTGGTTCAACATATCAAAGAAGATAAGCTGATTTCCAATAATATGAATGAAAAGATGGAAAAGAAATTAACCTTTGGCCAACGAGCAGCGGATACCATTGCTAAATTTGGCGGTAGCTGGGTGTTTATTGGCTTCTTTTGTTTCGTGTTGATCGCTTGGATCGTGATTAACTCTACCACTTTATTGGGACAACCATTTGACAAATATCCTTATATTTTGCTAAATCTCGCCTTATCTTGTTTAGCAGCTATCCAAGCACCAATTATTATGATGAGTCAAAACAGACAAGAAGCCCGTGACAGAGAACAAGCGAATAATGATTATAAAATTAACTTAAAAGCAGAAGTAGAAATTAATTTATTACATGAGAAAATGGATTATATTATCAATAATCAACTAGAAAATTTGGTAAAAATCCAAAATATTCAAATTGAACTTTTAGGTGAGTTGCAAGAACAACTCGCTGCGACTTCTGAAAAGGAGTAGTATATAGAAGTAGCTCGTTGTTGCGTAATAATTATTACGCAACAACGAGCTACTTTTTTTATTGTGTGTAAATACACAAGCAAAATAATCGCTTTCCCTTTTTTATTCACCGTATAATGGGATAGAATGACTTTATACAAAAGGGGAAAACAAGATGAAATACCAAGTATTACTTTATTACAAATATACAACAATTGAAGATCCAGAAGCTTTTGCGAAAGAGCATCTAGCTTTTTGCAAATCATTAAATTTAAAAGGCCGTATTTTAGTAGCGACAGAAGGGATTAACGGAACGTTATCTGGTACTGTCGAAGAAACAGAAAAGTATATGGAAGCAATGCAAGCAGATGAGCGCTTTAAGGATACATTCTTTAAAATTGATCCAGCAGAAGAAATGGCGTTCCGCAAAATGTTTGTTCGCCCACGTTCTGAATTAGTGGCGTTGAACTTAGAAGAAGACGTTGATCCATTGGAAACGACGGGGAAATATTTGGAACCTGCAGAATTTAAAGAAGCCTTATTAGACGAAGACACTGTTGTAATCGATGCTCGTAACGATTATGAATATGATTTAGGCCATTTCCGTGGTGCCGTGCGCCCAGATATCCGTAGCTTCCGTGAATTACCACAATGGATTCGCGAGAACAAAGAACAATTTATGGATAAAAAAATTGTTACCTATTGTACTGGCGGGATTCGCTGTGAAAAATTTTCTGGCTGGTTATTAAAAGAAGGATTTGAAGATGTTGCTCAATTGCATGGCGGTATCGCCAACTATGGAAAAAATCCAGAAACACGTGGCGAACTTTGGGACGGCAAAATGTATGTCTTTGATGACCGAATCAGTGTCGAAATTAATCACGTTGATAAAAAAGTTATTGGGAAAGATTGGTTTGATGGAACACCTTGCGAACGCTACATTAACTGTGCAAACCCAGAATGTAATCGTCAAATCTTAACTTCAGAAGAAAATGAACATAAGCATTTAGGTGGCTGCTCATTAGAGTGTAGCCAGCATCCTGCCAACCGTTATGTAAAAAAACATAATTTAACAGAAGCAGAAGTTGCTGAACGTTTGGCTTTGTTAGAAGCGGTTGAAGTATAAAAATAATAAAAAAATAAACAAAAAACTTCGAAAATTATTTTTTGAAGTTTTTTTTGTTTATTTTTTTGTCTTTAAAAGTGTTGATTTTAAAGCTTTCTTAGCTAAAACCATTTTATTTTTTAAAAGCGTTTGAAAAAAATAAAAAAATCTAATAAATATTTCTTTTATATAATGTTTATTGGCTGGGCCAGTCAATGTTGAAAATGGGGAAGGAGGAATTCAGATGAAAATCATAAGAGGGTTTAGTTTGGTATGTTTAGGGCTATTGATCATTGGGTTGCAAACAAAAAGCGTTATGGCTGAAGAAAATAATTATGAATCAAATGGTCAAGCGAGCTTCTATGGCACCTACGTTTATGAGAATGAAAAAGAGTCAAATGACGTAGCGTATACCCAACAATCAGAAGAACAGGGAAGAAACAATTTAGCTGCTTCTGGACAAGCAGTTTTACCTAAAACAGGCGAGTCTGAAAATCCGCTGTATTCCTTGATAGGAGTTAGTTTGTTGGGGGTAGTCATTTATTTAATTAATAAAATGAAACGAGAGAAGGAGCTTATTTAATGAAAAAAACTATTTTACTTACATCGGCAACCATACTTTTAGGCGTAGGGTTTCAAGCAATAAACGCATCAGCAGCAGAAACTTTTCCGAAAGAATACAATACGGAAGGCACAATTACTTTTGAAGCAGGCGATAACGAAATCACACCGCCTGTTGATCCAGAAAATCCCGATCCTACTGATCCAGTAGACCCAATTGATCCTCCAGGGCCAGGAACGGGTGGTGCCTTATCAATTGATTATGGTTCAAAATTTAAATTTGGCACACAAAAGATTTCTACGGCAGATCAAACGTATTATGCTGCGCCAGATGAAATGAAAGATGGTTCAAAAAAACCAACCTATGTACAAGTAACTGATAAAAGAGGAACGTTAGCAGGATGGAAACTAACGCTTTCCCAACCTGAACAATTTAAAACAGCTACTGGAGAGGAACTAGTCGGCGCTCAATTAACGTTTACAAAGGCAGAAGCTGCCTCAATGGTGGATGAAAAATATAAACCTACTGAAGTCAGTAGTACTATTTCCTTAACACCTGGTGTAAATAATAATCTAGCGATGAACGCTAAAAAAGAAACAGGTGTTGGGACTTGGGTTTATCGCTTTGGTTCAAATGAAGCAACAAATAAAGAAGCTGTCCAACTATTCGTTCCCGGAAAATCTGTAAAGCTTGCACAACAATATTCAACGAAGTTAGTTTGGGCATTAGAAGATACTCCCGCTAATAATTAAATAAAGGAGAAAAGCAATGAAAAAACAATTCACAGGAATCGTTCTATGCAGTACATTTGCAGTTGCTGGTTGGTCCTTACAAGCGAAGGCAGAAGAGCCAAAAGAGTATCGTTCGAATGGTTTAGTAGAATTTATTCCGAACGTAGATCCGACAGAGCCAGTTGATCCAGAAAATCCCGATCCAGAAAAGCCAGTCAAACCAATTGATCCAACAGACCCAGAAGGTCCCAATCCTGGTACCCAAGGACCGCTGTCTATTGATTATGCTTCAAGTTTTGACTTTGGGAAAAATCGTATTTCGAATAAAGACCAAGTATATTTTGCAAGAGCACAGCAATATCAAGAAAATCAAAAAGATACACCAAATTTTGTGCAAATTTCTGATAATAGAGGAACCAATAGTGGTTGGTCTTTAACGGTTACGCAAAAGGAGCAATTTAAAGCAACAAAGGCGACTTTAAATAGTCAGTTGACAGGTGCGCAAATTTCTTTAGCTAACCCGACTGTTAATAGTAATGCGCAAAATGTTGTGAAACCAGAGGCAACAAATAAGATTGCCCTTGTTCCAGGGACCGCATCGCTAGTGGCAGCTGCGAAGCAAGGAACTGGTGCGGGAACTTGGGCTACTTATTGGGGAAAAGTAGAAGTGGTTGCAGAACGCGATGAAACCAATACGGTACACAATGTTAATGTTACAAAGGATGTCGCGCTATCAGTACCAGGGTCAACCCCTAAAGATGCCGTGAAATATCAAACAAAATTATTGTGGACGTTGACGGATGTACCAGGAATTTAAAAAGTAGAGGTGAAGAGAGATGCGAAACAAACAAAGCCTAGTCTTTTTGGCAAGTAGTTTATTCTTACTACTCCTTGCGCCTATTACTAGCGAAGCGATTAGTAATCCTTCGACAAATATCAACGAAGTCAATCGGGAAATAGTGGAGGAATCGGCCAATGATCAGGCAACTAGCGCTCCTTCTCACTCGGAAACATTAGAGCAAGAACCTTCCCTAGAAACGACAACAACAACCGATAATCATCCAGCAGAAACAGACCAATCAACGGCTACTTTAGAACCTAGCAAACAACAAAAGGATGACGATAACAGTGCAACGGAATCGGCGATAGTTGAACCACAGCCGCGCATGTTGGCTGCGCCATACGCTACTTCATTGCCTGATGATCCTAATATCATTCCAATCGACAAGGTATTTCAAGAGCCAATTGGAAATGCAACAAGTATTTTAGAAGGTGGGAAGTTATTACAACTAAACCCAGCTGTTAAATCACAAAAAGGCGCTATTTGGTCAAAAAAACCAATCAGTTTATTGTCGGATTTTACCTTTAAAAGTTATTTGTATTTAGGAAACGAGTATGCAAATGCTGGTGATGGTATGACCTTTACCTTAACGAATGATCCTAGAATGTCCACAACGCCTCAAGAAGTCATTGGTTCACCTGGGATGGGAATCGGCGCATACTCCACGAAAGCGGGTCAACCCTACGTTAGAAATGCCTTATCGATTGAGTTTGATACCTATAAAAATACTGGTAGTTCTAACCGAATGGACCGAGAAATTTCACAAGATAAGGGAAATGGACATTTAGCTTTTGTCACTCCGAAAGCTAATAACAACAACTATACAGGGGAGCATTCAGGCGTCACTGTTGCGCCAACCTATCTATCTAATGGAACCTGGCGCATGTTGACTGTTCATTGGAATGCCGCAGCCAAAGCATTAACATATGATTTAGAAGGTGTGGGCACGAATACGTATGTAGTTTCAGATTTAAATGCACAATTTGGCGCAACAACGGTTTATTGGGGCTTTACATCATCCACAGGTGGCAAATACCAAGAGAATGCTTTAGCAATGACACAAATTCCTACTAACGTTACGTCACAAGCAGCCCTTAGCGTGAATGGTCAGGAGTTTAGTTCAGCTGTTGAAGCAGTGAAAAATGATCAGGTGATACTACGGAATACGTTGAATATTGACAATGACTTTATCGAAGATCGTCAACCGCAAGTAAGCATTGACTTACCTGATGAATTAGCATATGAAGAAAATTCATTAACGATTGATGGTAAAAAGGTAGCAGCCAAAGATCTGACACAAACAGGGAATCACTTAACAATTGCTTTAAATGACTACCTAGTTTTAAAGAAGGACATGATGATTGAATTAAAAACAACCCTTCAAGATAATACGCCCGAAAAAGTTTTAACTATGAACTTTGACTATTATGAAGAAGGAACCTTACTGCAAAAGTCAAATAATGTAACGATTACTATTCCTAAACCAACAGAAAAAACAGTAACCGTTTTTTATAAAGACGCGGAAGGTAAAGATATTGCTCCACCTAAAAGTGTAACAGGGAAAATTGGTGCACCCTATCAAGAAAAACCCCTAGATATTTCTGGCTATGTTTTTACAAAAGACTCAGGCAATGCGGAAGGAACAATGACAGAGGAAACAAAAGATATTTATTTTTACTATCGTTTAGGGGAACTATATTTTAAAGAGGCACCAAAACAGATTACTTTTGGTACGGAAAAGATACGTAATCAACCACTAATTAAACTTGGGCATCCCACCGAAGGACTCAAAGTCGTGGATGAACGTAACGCAAATAATTGGCGCTTGCAACTAAAGCAAACGCAACCGTTAACAAATGATTCAATTGTAATGCCAGATGTTTTTTCTTTCGTTTCAACTGCTGGAAGCTCTCAGATTACAAATGAGGCAATTACGCTTTTAGAAAGTAATCAGAAAGGTGAAACAGATTTAACAGCATTACTTGATGAATCAAAACAACAAGGAATTCAAATCAATGTTCCTGTAGCTTATCAAAGAGTTGGAACATTTAAAGCTCGTTTATCTTGGGCGTTAGAAGACGTACCAGGAAATTAAAGAAAAGAATGGAGAAAAGAAAATGAAAAAAGTAACAACAGTATGTTTATCCACATTTATTTTAGGGAGCTTAGGCATGACTTCTCAAGCCTTTGCAGAAGATGGCGGTAATTATACATCTAATGGTATCGTAGAATTTACACCAAGTGAAGATCCAACTAATCCGGTTGACCCAACGAATCCAACTAATCCAGTTGATCCTATTGACCCAACAGATCCTGAAGGTCCTAATCCAGGAACAAACGGTCCGTTGTCAATTGATTATGCGTCAAGTCTAGACTTCGGTGTTCAAAAAATCACGTCGAAGGATCAGACTTATTTTGCTGCTACCCAAAAATACAAGACGGTAGACGCAACCGATGAAGTCAAAGAAGGGCCTAACTATGTCCAAGTAACAGATAACCGTGGAACCGAAGCTGGCTGGTCATTAAAAGTGAAACAAGAAGGACAATTTAAATCAACTTCTGGTAAAGAATTGACTGGGGCAGCTATCACGTTTAAAAACGGAAATGTAGTGACTGCTTCAGATTCAGGCAAACCAACAGGCCCAGCCACAATCACGTTGAACTCAGATGGTAGTCAATCAGATGTAATGAGTGCAGCGAAAGGAAACGGTGCAGGAACTTATTTATTTGATTGGGGAACCGATGCAACTACAGCCGCTAAAAGTATTGAGTTAACTGTTCCAGGTTCTACAACCAAATACGCTGAAAAATACGCCACAAAATTAACATGGACGTTGACAGACGCTCCAGGAAATTAAACGAATTTTAAAAAGAAGAATAGCGGGGAACATGGTTACCTGCTATTCACTACATATAGAAAAGGAGTAAATAATTTGAACAGAAAAAAACAACGATTTCTTTTTTTTCCGATACTACTAATTCTTTTAGCGTTAGTACCTAGCAATGGTTTTGCCAGTGAATTTAATTTTGCGGTTACGCCTATTCCATCAGAAAAACAAGTAGATAAAGAAAAAACTTACTTTGATTTATTACTAGAACCAAATGAAGAAACTGAGTTGAAAGTGAACTTACGCAATGATACAGATAAAGAAGTAAAGGTAGGTATTTCCATCAATAGTGCCATTACCAATTCAAATGTAATCGTGGAGTATGGTGAAAATAAGGGGGAAAAAGATCAAAGTTTAGCGTTTGATATAAAAGACTATGTTCAATATCCTAGCTCAGTTCGTTTAAAACCGAAAAGTGAACAAACGGTTTCTATTAACGTCAAAATGCCTAATACACCCTTTGATGGAGTGTTAGCTAGTGGTATCACTTTTAAAGAAGAAACGTCGGATGAAGGTAAACGCCAAGACGATAAGAGTCAGGGGTTATCCATTAAAAATGAATATTCGTATGTCGTTGCATTATTGATGCAACAAAATAAAAAAAAGGTTGAGCCGAATTTACTTTTGAAAAAAGTCTCACCAGGACAGATTAATGCTAGAAATGTGATTTTAGTCAATCTACAAAATGATCAAAAAACATATATTAACCAAGTTGCCTTTTCGGCAGAGATTACCAAAAAGGGGCATGAAGAAGTTTTATATAAAGAGGAAAAAGCAAACATGCAAATTGCACCAAATACCAATTTTTCTGTTCCCATTGCGCTAAAAGGGCAACCGCTTAAGCCAGGAGATTACCATTTGTCTATGACCGTTGTTGGGAATAAAGATGCTGCAGGCTCATTTAAAAAATCAATAAACAATGAATCGATATCTTTTAGAAATCAATGGCAATTTGAAAAAGACTTTACAATTAATGGTGAAGTTGCCAAAGAATTAAATGAAAAAGATGTGACCTTAAAAGAAAATCATTCAAATTTATATTTGCTGATTGGCTTACTACTATTATTGATAGTGATTTTAATCATTGCCTGGTTGATTTGGCGAAAAAAGAAACAGGAACAAAACGAAAGAGAAATATAAAGAGTAGTTAATTTTTGATTTGATTATCGGCAACGTTTTTGTTTGTTTTTACTTATCAAACATGCAGTTTATTCAACAAACCTAACTCAAAAAAAGAAATAATAAGAAGGAGTATTGTTAAATATCGTCTGATACCACTTTACTAGTTATATTTTTTGTTTTGTTATGTAGCTAAAGTATTTGGCAATATATGTGAGAAAAATGGATAAATACAAACATTTACTATTATGGAGTACATTGTTACTCTCGTTTTTTCAAGTAACCAATGTGCAAGCAGCAGAAGAACGGAATCCAATTTATAATCCGACCAATCCAACAGAAGAAATTTATCCGATTGAGAATACTGGCACACCAGAAAAAATGGAAGAAACAAATGAAAGTACCATTACTAGCGAAACGCAAGCGGAAGAAAGTAACGAAGACGTTAGTAAAAAAGAAGTGAAAACCAATAATCCAAAAACAAATGAAGAAAGGCCTTCTTCCAAGAAAAGTCAGCATCAAGTATTTTTCACGGATGAATTATTTGATGCTAGCCATATCACCATTGTACCAAATAGCACAGGCGGTGCTGGAACGGAGGGGCAAAACACTTTTTACTTGAATTTCATACGGGAATTAGTAGGAACGGCTATTTATGGGAGAAAGAACTGATAAATGATGAATTATGAAATTTTTTTAAATAAAGAAGATCAACGAAGTTATTCCTTGCTAAGGCATTTAGAAGAAAGTCCCACGCTATCAGGTACTTTTATTGCACTTCGCGAAGAATTATCAATGTCGAATTTTTTAGTCAAAAAAACATTAGAAAAATTAAAAGCAGATATTGACAATCTAAAGTTAAGCGACAGCTTAACTTTAGTCGTTTCTGATGTAGATGTTACACTTGAAATTGATGGAAACTATTCAAGTAAACTTTTGCTCACGAAATACTTAACAGAATCGCTCTCTTTTAAATTAGTGTTGTCTTACTTTAGAGGAAATTATAGTTTGACAAAGTTTGCTGAATGTAATCATGTCAGCACCTCTGTGGCGTATAGTACCTTACAGCGGCTAAAAAAAGCCTTAAAGGAGTATCAGATCTATTTTAGTAAACGGGAAATTGTCGGCAATCAAAAAGCAATTTCATTTTTTTTGTATAAATTGTTCACGCTTTCCAATCAACCAATTTCCGAACTATATTCGGTAAAAGTCTATAATGAAGCGAAACGTGTATTACAGTCTGTTGAGTTAAACTATACTTTCACCACCTATGAGCGACGCAATTTTTTCCATTATTTAGCTATTATGATTAACAACGAAGGACGTGCGGTGGAAGGGATCGATACACGTGCACTAAATACATTTTCAGAAGAATTAATAAAAAAATCGCAAGTGGCATGGGCATTGTCCTCAAAATCATTAACGTATACGATTGTTTTTTTCTTGTATTTGCATGGCAAACTAGAGAAAAAATATGTCATTCATGAAGATCCTACGATTGAAAGCCTAACTCGTGTTTTCATTGGAAGTTTTGAAAAAGCATTTAATTGTTTAGAGGAGTCAACAAGGAATACTCTAGAAGAAGGGTTAGCAATTATTCATTTCAATGTTATTTACTTTCCGATTAATATGTTTGACGATTTTGAAATGGATTTACAGTTTTTTAAGCAAACATATCCGGAATTTTATTTTTATTTAATTGAATATATTCGTTGGTTAACAGCAAAACATAAAAAAATTGCGAAAGCCAATCACTGTTTGTTTTTTAACTATCTATTGTTGCTAATTAATCATGTTCCGGTTCATTTAATTGCAGAGCCAGCCAAGGTCCTAATTGATTTTTCTTATGGAAAAGAGTATAACCAATTCATCAAAAAAAATTTATCCGTCTATGTGAATTTAAATGTAGAAATTATTGACCCGTTATCAGATACCTTACCAGATGTGGTGATTACCAATTTAAATAACTTGTATCAAGAAGAACAGAGTAAAGTTATGGTTTGGCTGGATCCACCTCGTTCGATTGATTGGGTCAATTTAACGCAATCATTATTGACTATTCAAGAAGAAAAATATCAACAACAAAAAGAATCAACAAAGACAAGCGGTGATCCTATCGAATAGAATCATCGCTTGTCTTTGTGTTTAAGTCTTTACAAAACCACCCAAGTGTTTTATAATATGAATATACATTCATATGAATAGAAAAACATTAATGAGGAGGCGCATAACAATGTCAAAACAAACAGGTGCACACACACATGAAGAAAAAGGTAAAAACGTTCCAGTTATTCTCTTTTTTACAGGATTGGCTCTTTTCTTTATCGGTTTATTTTTAGGGAACATGCTCTTAGTGAAAAATATTCTTTTCTCGTTAGCTGCTATTTTAGCTGGTTATCATATTATTGGGGAAGGCTTTGGAGATACGTATCGGGATACGAAAAACAATCGAAAGTTTTCACCTAATATTCATTTGTTAATGACCTTAGCTGCAGTTGGTTCAGCATTAATGGGAAGTTTTGAAGAATCAGCATTGTTGATTTTGATTTTTGCGGCGGCGCATTTCCTTGAAGATTATGCCCAAGGCAAAAGCCAACGTGAAATTACAAAACTATTAAATTTAAATCCAACAGAAGCTCGCTTGATAACAGACGACGGCTCAATTCAAACTGTGTCAGTTGAACAATTGAAGATTGGTGACCGCGTGCAAGTCCTCAATGGTGCGCAAATCCCGACAGATGGCGTCGTGATTGAAGGAAGTACCGCTGTGGATGAATCATCTATTAATGGGGAAAGTATTCCCAAAGAAAAAAATAGTGGGGACCCAGTTTTTGGTAGTACCATGAACGGTTCAGGCACAATTGTTGTTGAAGTAACGAAAGATAGTTCAGAAACAGTTTTTGCAAAAATCGTACAGCTCGTGAACCAATCACAAGAAAATCAATCAGAAATTGCAAGCAAAATTAAACGATTTGAACCAAAATATGTCACACTAGTTTTAGCAGTTTTTCCACTAATTGTTTTAGGTGGCGCATTACTTTTCCAATTGACTTGGGCTGAAAGTTTTTACAGAGGCTTGGTCTTCTTAATTGCTGCCTCACCTTGTGCTTTAGCAGCGAGTGCCGTTCCGGCAACTTTATCAGGAATTTCCAATTTAGCGAAACAAGGCGTTTTGTTTAAAGGTGGCTCATTCTTATCAAATTTAGCTGAAGTGAAAGCACTCGCTTTTGATAAAACAGGCACGCTAACAAAAGGCAAACCTGAGGTAACAGATTATCTTTTTGTTGATGGCTTAGAAGATCGCCAAGACGAATTAGTAGCTGTTTTAACAAATATGGAGAAAAAATCCAATCATCCATTGGCGACGGCGATTGTTAATCGCTTTGAAGCAGAAACAACGGCTTTAAATTTAGAAGTAGAAAATATTGTTGGGGTGGGTTTAGTAACGACCATTGCAGACACAACTTTTAGAATTGGTAAACCATCTAGTTTCGAACAAGTGCCAACAATCATTGAGAAGCAAACAACGAAATTAGCGAGTGAAGGCAAAACGGTAGTGTACTTTGCCGAAAATGAACAAGTGATTGGTTTAGTGGCATTGATGGATGTTCCTAATGAAGAAGCAATGAACGCCATTCACTATTTCAAGTCACAGAATATTGAAACAACAATGATTACAGGAGATGCAAAACTTACGGGTGAAGCAGTTGGCCGCTTAGTAGGCGTGGACCAAGTTTATGCAAATGTTTTGCCTGAGGAAAAATCAGCGATTGTTGATCAATTAAAACGCGAAGTAGGAATGACAGGGATGGTTGGTGATGGCATTAATGATGCACCGGCTTTAGTGAATGCTGATATCGGAGTGGCAATGGGGGATGGTACAGACATTGCTATCGATGTTGCAGACGTGGTAGTGATGAAAAATGATCTTTCTAAATTAGGCTATGCTCACCGTGTCTCAAAACGCTTGAATAAAATTGTGCAGCAAAATATTATTTTTTCAATGTTAGTGGTAGCAACGTTAATTATCTTGAACTTTTTAGGTATTGCGAATATCGCATTTAGCGTACTTATTCATGAAGGAAGTACCTTAGTGGTCATTTTTAATGGCTTGCGTTTATTAGTTAATACAAAATAAGCCAAATAGTCACTTGCAAGAAAGGAGAGAAAGCGATGAATTCTTTAAAAATGATTGAACTTTCTCTCACAGACGTTGTCATTCGGATGGCTCTAGCCGTGGTTTTTGGAGCTTTGATTGGGTTAGAAAGAAGTATTAAAAGAAAAGGCTTCGGTATTAGTAGTAATGCCATTTTATGTTTGGCCTCCTGTACGATTTCCATTTTACAGATTCAATCGGTGGATATTTTAGTCGATGTGGTGAAACAAAATAGCGCCTTGGCGTCCATTATTTCTATGGATATTACACGATATGGCGCCCAAGTGATTAGTGGTGTAGGCTTTCTCGGTGCGGGGATTATCGTTTTTAGAGAAAGGAAAGTCTCTGGGTTAACGACAGCAGTAATGATGTGGAATGTTACTATTATTGGTTTAGTCATTGGGATGGGCTTTTTAACCATTGCGTTTATCAATCTCGTGGCGACTTTGCTAGTATTAGCTCTGGCCCATTTTAAACGAAAAACTCCTTTAAAACGATTGCAGCTTATCGTAAAAATGAAGGAACCCATGATTAAAGAAAGCCGCCTGCATGAACAACTTCAAGCTTCTTTAGAAAAAGGGGAGCGCTTAGTAGAATTGACTTTGGAATCCGAACAAGAGGCAGTGACAGCAAAGATTTCTTATGTAGGCAAAGAAGATTTCTGGCATTCCAACTTGCACCATCTCTTAAAAGAAAAAGGGCACGTTCAATCTGTCTCTGTCACAGAAACAATTTAACCATAAAATAAAGCACTTGGGCGCTAGCGCGCGCCAAGTGCTTTTGTTTAAATATTTAATACTTTATCTAAGAAATCTTTTGTTCGAGGGTTTTGAGGATTTTCAAAGACTTGCTCTGGCGAACCATCTTCTAGGAAGTTACCGCCATCAATGAACATTACTCGGTTAGCCACTTCTTTTGCAAAGCCCATTTCGTGAGTAACTATGACCATTGTCATTCCTTGTTTTGCTAAATCTTTCATTACACCAAGAACATCGCCAACCATTTCTGGATCAAGAGCTGATGTTGGCTCATCGAAAAGCATAATATCAGGATTCATCGCTAACGCACGTGCAATTGCGACACGTTGTTTTTGACCACCAGATAAAGAATCTGGATAGGCATCTTTTTTATCTGCCAATCCAACACGTTCTAAAAGTTCTAACGCTTTTTTCTCCGCTTCGTCTTTTGACAAGCGACCTAAATCGGTTGGTGCTAAAACAATATTTTCTAAAATAGATAAATGTGGAAACAAATTGAAATGTTGGAAAACCATGCCGATATGTTGACGGACTTGGTTGATGTCCGTATTTTTATCTGTCAAGTTCGCACCATCAATAATAATGTCTCCGCTAGAAGCTTCTTCTAATTGATTCAAGCAACGTAAAAAAGTACTTTTACCAGAACCAGAAGGACCGATGACGCAGACTACGTCGCCTTCGTTAATAGAAACATTAATGTCGTTTAAGACCGTGTTGTCACCATATTTTTTTACTAAATGTTCAACTAAGATTTTTTCAGTCATATTAGTTCACCTTCTTTTCAAGGTTTTTCGCTAATTTAGTTAAACTAGTAATTAAAATTAAGTAGATTAACGCAATAACGAAGTAAACCATTGTACTTTGTAATGTCCGAGCAACAATAATTTTTCCTGTTTGTAGTAGTTCGATTAAGCCAATTGCTGAAAGGATAGTTGTATCTTTCAATGAAATAACAAATTGGTTAATGAATGAAGGAATCATAATGCGAATCGCTTGTGGTAAAATAATTTTTTGCATTGTCCGATTATAGGAAAGACCTAAACTTCTTGAAGCTTCCATTTGGCCAACTGGAACAGCTTTGATTCCGCCGCGCACAATTTCAGAGATATAGGCACTGGCATTTAAAGTTAATGTGATAATTCCAGCAATGAAGACCGGGATATTAAAGCCAAGCACACCAGGTAATCCGAAATAGATGAAGAACGCTAAGACCATCAAAGGAATTCCGCGAATTAAATCAACATAAATGGTTGAAAGTACACGTAATGCTTTGATTGGTGAAACGCTGAATAATCCGAAAATAACGCCGACAATTAAAGCAAGTACGAAGGAAATCAACGTTAATAGAATCGTCATCCATAAACCGTGTAACAATTGTTTCCAGTTGTTTTGCATGAAGCCAACAAACGTAGATTCGTCAGCTGTTTCTTCTTTGGCTTCGTTGCCATCTTTTACGTAAGTGCCGATAATTTTATCGTATTCACCTGTACGTTTCATTTCTTTTAAGCCTTCGTTAAACATTTCAAGTAGTTCAGGATTTTGCCCTTTTTTGACAGCAAAACCGTAAGAACCACCTTTTTCACGAGGAATTGGTGTCGCTAGTGGTTGATTTTGCGCAACCCCATAGCCAATGACAGGATAATCATCCATCATGGCATCAACTTCGCCAATTTCTAATGCACTGTATAATGCATCAGTTGTGTCTAAATACTTAATTGAGTAATCATATTTCTTTTTATTTTTTTCTAAGAAATCAGCACTTTCAGTACCAATTTTTACGCCGACTTTTTTGCCTTTTAAATCATCATACGATTTAATTTTGTCATTGCCTTTTTTGACCGCAATTTGAATGCCGCTATCAAAGTAAGGAACAGAGAAGTCGAAGGCTTTTTTACGATCATCCGTAATCGTCATGCCTGCAACCATCCCATCTGCTTGACCAGATTCAACAGCTTGGACAGCAGAACTAAAACCAATAAATTTAAATTCAACAGTAAAACCTTGCAATTCAGCTGCACGTTTGACTAAATCAACATCAATTCCGACATAATCGCCTTGAGCATTTTGGAACTCAAACGGAGCAAACGTAGAATCACTGGCAATCACATATTTCTCTTTTTTAGGAGTGATTTTTTTCATCTGTTCGCCAGCGTCTTGTGTATTTGTTTCATCGCCTGTCGCTAAGTAGTTGTTTAAAATTTTATCATAAGTACCATTGTCTTTAAGATTTTTCAAACCAGCGTTGAACTTTTTGATTAATTCAGGGTTTTGGCCTTTTTTCACTGCGAAACCATAAGAACTGCCTGTTTCTTTATCGCCAACTAATTGTAATTTTTGACCATTTTTAACTGCGTAGCCCAATACAGGATAATCATCAACGATTGCATCCGCTTCGCCGTTTTCTAAGGCTTTATAAAGACCCGTTGCATCGTCAAAATTTTTGATGGTGTAGTCATATTTCTCTTTATTTTTTTCAAGGAAATTGGCACTTTCAGTTCCAACTTTAGCCGCAACCGTTTTGCCTTTTAAATCATCATATGATTTAATTTTGTCAGTTCCTTTTTTAACCGCTAATTGTAAACCACTATCGAAGTATGGATCTGAAAAATCAAAGGATTTTTTTCGCTCATCCGTAATACTCATTCCAGCAATCATGCCATCAATTTGTTTAGATTGAATCGCTTGGACTGCACTATCGAAGCCTAATGGTTTTAAATCCACTTCAAAACCTTGATCTTTGGCAATCGCATCTAATAAATCAACGTCAATACCAATGTATTTTCCTTTTGAGTCTTGGAATTCAAAAGGGGCGAATGTTAAATCCGTTCCGATTGTATATTTCTTTCCTTCTGCATGTGCTGAAGTGCCACTAATGAATGTTAGCAGAGTTACCATCATCACAAAGAAAGAAAGTAAAAAGTGTTTCCTTTTCATAAAATACCTCCTAGTTTTGCATATTGAACAATTATATAGTAAGAAATAGGAAGCTGACAAGTATTTGAACGCTAAAAAGAGAAAAAAACTCTAATTTCCTTACATTCCATGTTATAAAATGTAACATAGGAATTAAGAACAAAAGATTAAAATCAGTTGAAGTCCGAAACAGCAAAAGTGGCGAAAATATGTTCGGTATGTTAAACTAATAAGTGGACATTCTGCCAGAATGGGCCGATAATTTAAGAGAAATTAGACACTTTGAGGGGGAGTTATAAATGATCGAAAGAGAAACTTCCAATACCTTTCATTTGGCTTCTAAATATGAGCCTGCCGGAGATCAGCCAGCCGCTATTGCTGAACTAGTTGACGGTGTCAAAGGTGGAGAAAAAGCTCAAATTTTACTTGGAGCGACCGGAACAGGTAAAACATTTACAATCTCTAATGTGATTCAAGAAGTGAACAAACCAACATTAGTGATTGCACATAATAAAACACTAGCTGGACAATTATACGGGGAATTTAAAGAATTTTTCCCAGATAATGCGGTCGAGTATTTTGTCAGTTACTATGATTATTATCAACCAGAAGCATATGTACCCTCAAGTGATACATATATTGAAAAAGATTCCAGTATTAATGATGAAATTGATAAACTACGCCATTCAGCGACAAGTTCTTTATTGGAACGAAACGATGTCATCGTGGTAGCGTCAGTTTCTTGTATTTTTGGTTTAGGGGATCCGCGGGAATACAGTCAACAAGTTGTTTCATTACGTGTGGGAATGGAAATGGATCGTAATGAGTTACTAAAAAGTTTAGTCGATATTCAATTTGAACGAAATGATATTGATTTTCAACGGGGGCGTTTTCGTGTCCGCGGTGATGTGGTTGAGATATTCCCAGCTTCACGGGATGAGCATGCGCTACGTGTTGAATTTTTCGGAGACGAAATTGATCGAATTCGTGAAGTAGATGCGTTAACTGGTGAAATTGTCGGCGAAACAGAGCATGTCGCTATTTTTCCAGCAACACACTTTGTGACGAACGAAGAACATATGGAACACGCCATTTCGCAGATCCAAGAAGAATTAGAGGCACGTTTGAAAGTGCTTCGCAGTGAAAACAAATTATTGGAAGCCCAACGTTTGGAACAGCGAACCAACTATGATATTGAGATGATGAGAGAGATGGGCTACACGTCAGGGATTGAAAATTACTCTCGACATATGGATGGTCGCCAAGAAGGGGAGCCGCCATATACGCTGTTGGACTTTTTCCCAGATGACTTCTTACTTGTAATCGATGAGTCTCATGTAACAATGCCGCAAATTAGAGGGATGTATAATGGCGACCGAGCACGGAAACAAATGTTAGTGGACTATGGTTTCCGTTTACCAAGTGCACTTGATAACCGACCGCTTCGTTTAGAAGAATTTGAACAACATGTAAACCAAATTGTTTATGTATCGGCAACACCAGGACCTTATGAAATGGAACAAACAGAGACTGTTGTTCAACAAATCATTCGACCAACAGGTTTACTAGATCCAGAAGTAGAAATTCGCCCAATTATGGGTCAAATTGATGACTTGGTGGGCGAAATTCATGAACGGATCGAAAAAGATCAGCGGGTGTTTGTCACAACCTTAACGAAGAAAATGGCCGAAGATTTAACCGACTATTTCAAAGAATTAGGCTTAAAAGTTAAATATTTGCATAGTGATATAAAAACACTGGAAAGAACGGAGATCATTCGCGATTTACGATTAGGCGAATTTGATATTCTAATAGGTATTAACTTATTACGTGAAGGAATCGATGTGCCAGAAGTTTCCTTAATTGCGATTCTAGATGCGGATAAAGAAGGCTTCTTACGTAGTGAACGCTCGTTAGTGCAAACGATGGGACGGGCTGCCCGGAACGCCGAAGGAAAAGTCATTATGTATGCAGATAAAATCACCGATTCGATGCAACGAGCTATGGATGAAACGGCACGACGTCGGGCAATCCAAGAAGCATATAATGAAGAACATGGCATTGAACCAAAAACAATTATTAAAGAAATTCGTGATTTGATTTCTATTTCCAAAACAGCTGATAAAGATGAAACAGTGGTTCAATTGGATAAATCATATGAAGATTTATCAAGACAAGAAAAAGCTGATTTATTAATGAAACTTGAAAGAGAAATGAAAGATGCAGCCAAAGCATTAGACTTCGAAACTGCAGCCACATTACGAGATACCATTCTTGAATTGAAAGCTGCCAAATAAGTCAACCAACGGATTAAGTAAAAGATACGATGAACCATCGTATCTTTTACTAATCTTTTCTCTATAGAATGACTTGAAATGATTTGACGTAAGAGATTTAGTAAAAGGAGAACATATATGGCAAATGATAAAATTGTGATTCATGGTGCACGCGCCCATAATTTAAAAAATATTGATGTTACGATTCCTCGTGACAAAATGGTTGTTGTAACTGGACTATCTGGTTCTGGTAAAAGTTCATTAGCATTTGATACTCTTTACGCAGAAGGGCAACGACGTTATGTAGAGAGTCTCTCTGCTTATGCGCGACAATTTTTGGGACAGATGGATAAACCAGATGTTGACAGCATCGATGGTTTAAGTCCAGCTATTTCAATTGATCAAAAGACGACAAGTAAAAACCCACGCTCAACAGTAGGGACGGTCACAGAAATCAATGATTATTTACGATTGTTATTTGCTCGGGTAGGTCATCCAATTTGTCCTAACGATCATATTGAAATTACCAGTCAGTCTGTTGAACAGATGGTTGATAAAGTCTTAGAGCTACCAGAGCGAACAAAAATTCAAATTTTGGCGCCTGTTGTGGTCAAGAAAAAAGGCCAACATAAAAAAGTGTTTGAAATGATCCAACGTGAAGGGTATGTCAGAATGCGGGTGGATGGTGAAACCTATGATGTTAGTGAGGCACCAGAACTTGAAAAAAATAAAAAACATGATATTGCGATTGTGATTGACCGTATCGTTGTGAAAGAAGGCATTCGCTCTCGCTTGTTTGATTCGTTTGAAGCGGCTTTGCGTTTAGCTGAAGGTTACGCAATTGTTGATGTGATTGGTCAAGAAGAAATGTTGTTTAGTGAACATTATGCTTGTCCTTATTGTGGGTTCACAGTCGGTGAATTGGAGCCGCGCTTGTTTTCATTTAATGCACCATTTGGCGCTTGTCCCGATTGTGATGGTTTAGGTGTTAAATTAGAAGTGGACAAAGACTTAGTGATTCCAGATCCCACTAAAACCTTGAGAGAAGGAGCCATTGTTCCGTGGAACCCTATTAGTTCCCAATATTATCCACAAATGTTGGAGCAAGCAGCCACCAGTTTTGGGATTGATATGGATACGCCGTTTGAAGAATTACCTGCAGAGCAACAAGAAATTATTTTAAATGGTTCTGGCGAGAAAAACTTTCATTTTCATTATGAAAATGACTTTGGTGGTGTTCGTGATGTGGAAGTGCCATTTGAAGGGATTTTAAAAAATATTAAACGACGTTACCATGAAACAAATAGCGATTTTACACGAGATCAAATGCGGTTATACATGACAGAATTGACTTGTCGAAGCTGTCATGGATATCGTTTGAATCCGCAAGCTTTAGCTGTAAAAATCAATGGCACGCACATTGGTGAAGTCAGTGAATTAGCAATAAAAAATGCGGTCCAATTTTTTGAAGGTGTATCTTTATCTGAACAAGAAACAACGATTGCTCGGCCAATTTTAAAAGAAGTCGAAGATCGGTTAACCTTCTTAAAAAATGTCGGTTTAGATTACTTAACCTTAAGTCGAGCTGCTGGTACACTTTCTGGCGGAGAAGCACAAAGAATTCGCTTAGCAACACAAATTGGCTCAAACTTATCAGGCGTCCTTTACATTTTAGATGAACCATCAATTGGTTTGCATCAACGAGATAACGATCGCTTGATTGACTCATTGAAAAAAATGCGGGACTTAGGCAATACATTAATTGTGGTGGAACACGATGAAGATACAATGATGGCTTCGGATTACTTGATTGATGTGGGACCTGGCGCTGGACATCTGGGCGGTGAAATTGTAGCCGCTGGTACGCCGGAAGAGGTTGCTAAAAATCCGCATTCATTGACCGGACAATATCTTTCTGGGAAAAAAGTGATTCCTGTACCAAAAGAACGTCGCAAAGGTAATGGCAAAGCGATCAAAGTCACTGGTGCCAGTGAAAATAATTTAAAAAATGTCAGTGTTGAATTTCCGCTCGGTGAATTTGTTGCTGTCACAGGTGTTTCAGGTTCAGGGAAAAGTACTTTAGTCAATCAAATTTTGAAAAAAGCACTGGCCCAAAAATTAAATCGTAATTCCAATAAACCTGGGAAACACAAAAGTATCACTGGTTATGAAGCCATTGAAAAGATTGTTGACATTGATCAAAGTCCGATTGGCCGAACACCAAGAAGTAATCCAGCGACTTATACTAGTGTTTTTGATGACATTCGCGATTTGTTTGCCCAAACAAATGAAGCCAAGGTTCGTGGCTATAAAAAAGGTCGCTTTAGTTTTAACGTCAAAGGTGGCCGTTGTGAAGCTTGTCGCGGGGATGGTATCATCAAAATTGAAATGCACTTTTTACCTGATGTCTATGTGCCTTGCGAAGTTTGTCATGGCAAACGTTATAATTCTGAGACGTTAGAAGTTCATTATAAAGGCAAAAACATTTCTGATATTTTAGATATGACGGTGGAAGATGCCGTAGAATTTTTCAAACATATCCCTAAAATTCATCGTAAATTGCAAACAATTGTGGATGTAGGCTTAGGCTATGTGACATTGGGGCAGCCAGCAACTACTTTATCTGGTGGGGAAGCACAGCGGATGAAGCTAGCGAGTGAACTTCATAAAAATTCTAATGGGAAAAACTTTTATATTCTGGATGAGCCAACAACAGGCTTGCATACCGATGATATTGCGCGGTTGCTTCTAGTATTAGAGCGTTTAGTGGAAGCGGGCAATACCGTTTTAGTGATTGAACATAACTTGGATGTCATCAAATCTGCGGATCATGTGATTGATCTAGGGCCAGAAGGTGGCGACGGTGGTGGGACGATCGTGGCGACAGGAACACCAGAAGAAGTTGCTAAAGTCAAAGACAGTTACACAGGATATTATTTAAAACGTGTTCTGAAATAAACATTAATGATTAAATAAAGAACCTTGTTTTTATGGGAAACAAGGTTCTTTTATTATAAAATAACAAATATTTTTTAATAAAAATTAAAAATAAATGTTGACTTAATGTGTAATTAAAAGATATACTATGTTTGTTAACAAAATAACAATGAACACGAAGGAAAGTCTTAAATGAAAAACAAAAAAATAACAACAAGTTTATTAACAGCAGGAATGGTCTTAGCTATCGGAATCACACCTTTTGTACATAGTAACACAATGGAAGCAGCGACTTTAATTTCACAATCAGACCATGAAAAAGTAATGAGTTTTACCAAGAAAGACTTAAAAGAAGCAACGGGCATTCAATTGGAGCCGGCGACAGTACAAGCCGTTCATCAGGAATTAAAGCAACAAATCACCTGGGAAACATTAGGCTATTCCACAATTGATGCGCAAAATATTGCGACACGTTTTACACAAAATACATATCAGGCTCTGGGGATTTTAACAGATATCGCCAACCATTCAGACCTTCAATTGAAAGTCATTACCATTAATAATCCCTATCTAGCAACAGCTAAAATTGGTACCTTTAAGTGGGAAACCGTAACTCCTGAAGTTGGTGAGGACCATGAAACAGCAGACAATGAACTAACCACACCGACACCAACTGTTGCCAGTCTTCAAGAGATTGACGTAGAAATCGAATACGATGAAAATGAAATTGAGTTCACCTATGAAATAAAATCGAACGGAACAATTGAAGCAACATATGAAGATGAATTTGCTGATTTAGAATTAGAAGGTAAGGCAGCACAAGACAAAATCATGACTCTTTTAGATGGATTGTCAATCAAAACAGCTACAAATGAACAAATTAAAGAACACATTACGAAAAAGTTAGCCGTGAATGAACAAGTAAAACAATTTGAGTTTGAAGCTAATTTTACTGATGAAACAGAAATTGAGTTTGTATTAAAATAACACAGAGTTATATAGTATAATTCAGCAATTAAAACAGCATTGACATTTTTGTCAATGCTGTTTTTCTATGAAAGAATAGAAATCTTTATAAGAATGATTGAAAAGCTTTCTTTGATACGCCCGGGGTGTTATAATATAGTGATGCAAGTGAAGGGAGTGTTGAATATGCCAGAAAATTTACAACTGGTTATTATTACAGGAATGAGTGGCGCTGGAAAAACAGTCGCTGTTCAAAGCTTTGAAGACATGGGCTATTTCTGTATCGACAATTTACCACCAAGCTTAATCCCAAAATTTTGGGAATTAATTAAAGAATCTGGAAAAGTTACCAAGATTGCGTTAGTGATTGATTTACGTTCACGGACCTTCTTTAGAGAAATTCAGGATATGTTAGTCGAACTTGAAAATACTAATTTTATTGATACAACGATTTTATTTTTAGATGCCACCGATGAAGAGTTGGTTTCTCGTTATAAAGAGACACGGCGTGCGCATCCAATGGCGATGGATGGTTTAGTGACAGAAGGTATTCGTAAAGAACGTGCAATGCTGGAAGAAATCAAGGCGGATGCTCAGTTGGTCATTGACACTACGGACTTGTCCCCTCGTCAATTGCGGGAACGTTTGAATAAAGAACTAGCAACGAGAGAGACACACGAATTTCGAGTGGAAATGGTGTCCTTCGGCTTTAAATATGGGTTGCCGATTGATGCAGATATCGTTATGGATGTTCGCTTTTTACCTAACCCCCATTATATTGATGAACTACGACCGTTAACTGGAATGGATCAACCTGTTTATGATTATGTGATGGGCTTCCCAGAAACAGATGAATTTTATACAAAATTTATCGATTTACTGCGAACAGTCTTACCTGGATATAAAAAAGAAGGTAAAAGTAGCGTCACCATTGCAATTGGCTGTACTGGCGGACAACATCGCTCTGTTGCATTGACAGAACGTGTTGGCGCTGAATTAAAAGAGGAAGATTACCATGTAAATATTACCCACCGCGACCGCTTAAAAAGAAAAGAAACGGTTAATCGCTCTTAATGAAAACCTATCGAATTCGTAAACCGAAGATCGTGGTTGTTGGTGGTGGAACAGGCTTGCCAGTAATTTTGAAAAGTTTAAGAAATCAAAGTGTTGATATTACTGCCGTCGTAACGGTCGCTGATGATGGCGGTAGTAGTGGCGAGCTTCGGTCCTCTATTAATAACATGACACCTCCGGGAGATTTAAGAAATGTTTTAGTGGCATTGTCAGATATGCCACAATTATATGAAGATATTTTTCAATATCGTTTTGATAAATCAGATAGTCATTTTGCCAATCATGCAATCGGTAATTTAATCATTGCTGCTGTCTCAGAAATGAGAGGAAGTACGTATGAAGCGATTCAATTGCTTTCAAAAATGATGCATGTTGATGGACGGATTTATCCATCATCAGAACGGCCATTAACGTTACATGCTGTATTTAAAGATGGCTCAGTGGCGGTGGGAGAATCAAAAATTGCACTGGATCGCAAGACGATTGACCATGTGTTTGTAACAAATACACACGGAGAAGAGCAGCCAAGAGCTGCGCGTAAAGTCGTCAAAGCAATTGAAGAAGCAGACATGGTCGTGTTAGGGCCAGGGAGTCTTTTTACAAGTATTTTGCCTAATTTAGTTATTACAGAAATTGGTGAAGCCATCAAACAAACGGCAGCCGAAGTAGTCTATATTTGTAACATCATGACCCAAAAAGGGGAAACGGAACATTTTACGGATGCAGATCATGTTCGTGTCTTAAACGAGCATCTACAAGCGCAGTTTGTTGATACAGTGCTGGTTAACACAGAAAAAGTACCAGAAAATTACATGGATCCTGAAATTTATGATGAATATTTGGTTCAAGTAAAGCATGATTTTCAAGGATTACGTGAAGAAGGATGCCGAGTTATTTCGACAGACTTTTTAGAATTAAGAGATGGCGGAGTTTTTCATGATGGGGAAAAAGTTGTTGAAGAACTTTTCCGTATCGTATTTGGAACGAAATATTAATTAATCAAAAGAATCAAGAGAGGAGGAGCTTAGATGTCTTTTGCCTCGGATGTCAAAAAAGAGTTGACTGGTTTAGAAGTCCATCGAGAACACGCGAAAGCAGAATTAGCAGCATTAATTCGGATGAACGGCTCACTTAGCTTAGTTAATCAACAGTTTGTCTTGAATGTACAAACGGAAAATGCTGCAATTGCTCGTCGAATGTATTCATTGCTGAAAGATCATTACCATGCACAAGCAGAATTATTAGTTCGTAAAAAAATGAAACTAAAGAAAAATAATGTTTACATTGTGCGTCTAAAACAAGATACACAAAAAATTCTAGCTGATTTGGATATTATGGATGGGGTCGTTTTTAATGGCAATGTGTCAAATGAAATCATGGGTAACGCACAAAAAATGCGTTCCTATTTACGCGGGGCCTTTATGGCTTCTGGCTCAGTTAATAATCCGGAAACAAGTCGCTATCATTTAGAAATTTTTTCAATTTATGAAGAACACAATAATGATATTTGTAAGATGTTGAATTACTATGACTTAAACGCTCGAACATTGGGACGCCGAAACGGGTATATTTGTTATTTAAAAGGTGCTGAAAAAATTGCCGACTTTTTAACGTTAATTGGTGCCACGAACTCTATGTTGAAATTTGAAGATGTCCGGATTGTCCGTGATATGCGGAATTCAGTAAATCGTTTAGTGAATTGCGAAACAGCGAATTTAAATAAAACCATTGATGCGGCTTCAAAACAAATTGAAAATATTCAATTTATTGAAAGTACAGTAGGGCTGACGTCATTACCGGAGAAACTTCAGGAAATCGCAGAATTACGGTTAGAGTATCCGGAAGTTAGTCTCAAAGAACTAGGGGAAATGATTCCTTCAGGAGCTATTTCTAAGTCAGGTATTAATCATCGTATTCGAAAAATTAATGAATTTGCAGAAAAATTACGAGAAAAAAGTGCGTAACTTTTCTGCTCCAGAAGTGAAGAATAACATTTCCGTTTGAAGTGCTATCCTTCACTTTTTCTTTAAGCGTGTAAAAAAAATTAAAGTGTGCAAAAAGTGTGTAGCGCTGAAATGTAGTGTTGACCTGTGTTTTAAAGAAACGATGTTGGCACGAATGTTGCATGTAATGAAATGCAAGCGATTACTTATTGCTGTTTTTAACTAAAACATTAAAAACTATTGGAGGGGTCAAAATGGTTCAACGATTAATTAGTGCAAATGCATCAGAAATCAAACGGATGTCAAAAGAAGAGCTGTTTCAGAGTATTAAAGCGAGCGAAGGGCGCGTAATTTTATCGGAAAATGTGGTAGTTCATCCATCCGTAGCAGGTGATATCACTTGTGCGGAAATGTCAAAAGCATATGGCGCAGACATGATTTTATTGAATGTTTTCGATGTTAATCAACCGATTGTAGTAGCCGCTTATGAAGGGCAATATACTGCGGAAACATGTGTCCCTAATGATGAGGTTGTTCATCGTTTGAAAGAACTAGTCGGTTTACCGATTGGCATGAATGTCGAACCTGTTGATGAAAATTTAGACTTAGCTTCAACGAGAGTTTCGATCGAACCAGGTAGAAAAGCATCAGCAGCTACTTTCAAAAAAGCCAATGAACTGGGTTTGGATTTTATCTTATTGACAGGTAATCCTGGAACTGGTGTGACCAACGACTTGATTGCTAAGAACGTGGCCTTAGCCAAAAAACATTTTGACGGCATCATTATTGCCGGAAAAATGCACAGTTCAGGCGTAGATGAACCAGTGGTCAGTTTAAAATCAGCTGAACAATTTATTGAAGCGGGCGCTGATATTGTCTTAGTCCCAGCAGTTGGCACGGTTTGGGGCATCGATGATCAACAAGTCAAAGAAGTTGTGGATTTTGCACATTCAAAAGGAAAATTAGTTATGAGTGCCATTGGAACTTCACAAGAAAGTGCTCAACCTGAAGTTATCCAAACTATCGGCATTAGAAATAAAATTTTAGGCGTAGATATTCAACATATTGGCGATGCCAATATGGGCTTAGTTGGTATTGAAAATATTAAAGAGCTTTCTGATGCGATACGTGGGAAAAGACATACTGTTGCTAGAATGGCTCGTTCGATTAATCGTTAAAAAAGTGAACAGAGGCACGAATTCAGAAAATTTGAATTCGTGTCTTATGATTTTTTTATTGAAAAACGGTATACTAAAAGAGAAATAAAGGTTTGAAAGGATGAGGTTTTTTATGGATATTTCAGTAATTGATTCAACAAAAGTTAACACAGAAACAGGGCTTCACATTGGTGAGCGCAATGCCCCTGTCAAAATGATAGAATTTATCAATGTTCGCTGTCCTTATTGCAGAAAATGGTTTGAAGAGTCTGAGGAACTGTTAGCACAATTTGTCAAAAGTGGTAAAGTTGAACGTATCATTAAGCTGTTTGATAAAGAAAAAGAAAGTTTACAACGCGGCAATGTGATGCATCACTACATTGACTATTCAGCGCCTGAACAAGCACTGTCAGCATTGCATAAAATGTTTGCTACGCAAGATGAATGGGGAAACTTAACCTTAGAAGAAGTAGCGACGTATGCTGAAAAAAATCTTGGCTTAAAAGAACAAACAGATGCAACGCTTGTTTCCGCCGTGATTGCTGAAGCCAATGCGGCGCACATTCAATTTGTACCAACGATCATCATTGGTGAGCATATCTTTGACGAAAGTGTCACTGAAGAAGAATTACGAGGATACATTGAAAAATAAAAAAATGGAAACAGCGACCGTCGCTGTTTCCATTTTTTTTATTTTTAATTTAAGGCGCTACTATTTTCCATTACTTCATCGATTAAACCATATTCTTTTGCTTGTTCGGCAGTCATATAGTTATCACGATCGGTATCACGTTCAATCACTTCAATTGGTTGGCCAGTTCGTTCAGCTAAAATTGAATTTAAACGTTGACGAGTGTCTAAAATGTGACGAGCAGCAATTTCAATTTCTGTTGCTTGCCCTTGAGCACCACCAAGTGGTTGGTGAATCATGATTTCCGCATTTGGTAAAGCGAAACGTTTGCCTTTTTGACCAGCTGTTAATAAGAAGCTACCCATTGAAGCCGCCATTCCTAATACGATCGTTTGGACATCCGCTTTAACGAAATTCATGGTATCGAAAATCGCTAAGCCTGCAGAAACGCTGCCACCAGGAGAGTTAATGTACAAGTAAATATCTTTTTCTGAATCTTGGGCATCTAAGAATAATAACTGTGCAATCACTGAGTTTGCCACATTATCATCGATAGGGCCGCTTAGCATAATGATGCGGTCTTTTAATAAACGAGAGTAAATGTCATAAGCACGTTCACCGCGAGATGATTGTTCAATAACTGTTGGAATTAAATTCATAAGTAAATCCTCCTATATAAAGAAACTTTTAAAGTCATTCTATCACAAAGCACTTTGAATGCCTATGAAAAGTATACCTCTTTGGTCAATAAAGGTCAACGAAGTCGCTTGAAAAATTTTGTGTCATTTTTTATCCGAAACTTTTGGATTATGTTATACTAAAATGGAAAATTAGAAAAGAGCGAGGGGAAAAATATGTTTGTTTTTATCGCCGGAATGGTCGGTGTAATCATCGGTGCGCTAATAGTCACAGCAAGTGCCGCCTTACATTCATCTTACAAAGAGCGAAAAGAAGTACGTTATCGTGAACTAGAACATTTGGTTAAAGAAATTGAATCATTGAATTTATTAAATAAAAAAGTCAAAGAAATTTTACAAAAGCGTGAATTATATATAGACAGATCAATTGAATACTTATCGATGGATGATTGTTTCATCAGCATCGATGATTTTATTTATTTGGAATCATTTTCTGCTCAAAATAATTTTTACTTACCGACGTACTTAATTGAAGAATTTTTCAAAAAAATTGCGCATCGTAAAGTCATTTTGACGGCCAGCGAAGTTGCTGAAATGGGTGGGCACACCTATAAAGGCGGCCGTGTTATTTTGGAAAATTTTTCAGACGAGATTTTAGCAATTATTGAAGATAAAAAACGTAAAATGCAGCGTTTGTCTAACGAACCACTTCATTATTTTAAAGCGATTAAATAAAAAAAGAACCAGCGTACCCGCTAATTTTTGGGGGTATCTGGTTCTTTTTCTTGTTGTTCCATATCGGTCATAGTGTCTTCAATTTCTTTATGTAAGAAATAAGAAATAACTGTACGAATGATCACCAAGGTTGCCAATTTCAAAATATCTTGAAAAGTTGGTTTAACAATAGATTCAATAATATCAGCAGCAATTAAAATTTCTAAACTTAACAGAATGTAGCTACCAAGGAAGTTTTTGATGAACGTATTCATTTTGGTTAAGGTAAAGCGGCTTTGATTTTGTCGTTCACTTTTAATGAAATCTTTTCCTGCTAAACAAACACCCCAAACTAAAACAATAATTGAAAAAACATTCAGTCCTAAAATACATAGCTCAAAAAGTGGGGTTAAAAGCGTCATTAACTGATGGGGCCACTCATTCATCGTATTCACTCCTACCAAAAAGCCTTTTCTTTAACTATAACGAAACGGTTGACTAACGTCAAATATTGTTGAAATAAACGGGCTAAACTATTCAGCTTATAGAACAAAACTAAGAAAATTATGAATAGCATCTAACAATTAAGTAAAAGGATTGTAAAGGTTCTTTTACTTTTTTTGTGTAAAAAAAGACTTTTAAAAGGAATCAGGTGTCAAAAAGTAAGTGAAAACCAACTTTGTCAGTGGATAGTCTTTTCATTAATTTTTAAAAGACAAATTTTACGTTTTCAAGAGCCGAATACTGCCAAGTTTTAGCCTTTAAAGGTGATAGAATCAGAAATTGAGTAAGAGATGTGTCACAAAAGCAAGGAGACACATCGACTTGATGAAAGATTTAAGGAGCTGTAGTTGAAGTAAAGAGAAGCAAGTGTCCCAAACACTAGCGAAAGAAAATAGGGAGGATTAAAATGTTTAAGAAAGCAACGAAATTATTATCGACAATGGTGATTGTCGCTGGAACAGTTGTGGGAAATTTCAGTCCCACATTGGCTTTAGCTGAAGGAGCGGTTAAAGCAGGAGATATAGAAGGAATGACCAATACGGTGAAAGTAAAAGACGACAGTCTGGCTGATTGTAAACGGATATTGGAAGGACAAGCTGCTTTCCCAGTTCAAGCGGGTGAAACGGAACCGGTTGATTTAGTGGTTGTTGAAGATGCCAGTGGTAGTTTTTCAGATAATTTTCCACATGTAAGACAAGCGATTGATGAAGTTGTTAAAGGCTTGTCTGACCAAGACCGCGTGATGCTTGCTTCATATCGCGGCGGAAAACAATTTATGTTTCCTGATGGAAAGACAAAAATTAATTCAGCTGATTATGACATGAATGTGCGTGTTGATACTCAATTAACCCATGATAAAAGCAAGTTTGTCTCTGGTTTTGGAGACGTTCGGACGTATGGTGGTACGCCAACCGCCCCAGGATTGAAACTCGCTTTAGATACGTACAATCAAACACACGGAGATTTAACGAATCGAAAAACGTATTTCCTATTAGTGACAGATGGGGTCGCTAATACACGTTTAGATGGTTACTTGCATAAAACCAATACCAATGATTCAATCAATGAATATCCAGATCCAAGACATCCTCTTCAAGTCTCAGTGGAATATAGTAATGACTACCAAGGTGCTGCAGCAGAAGTTTTAGCGTTAAACCAAGAAATTACTAACCAAGGCTATGAAATGATTAATGCGTATTGGGAAAGTGTCGAATCTTTAAGTTCAGTGAATTCATACTTTGATAAGTATAAAACAGAAGTGGGTCCTTTTGTAAAACAAGAGTTGCAACAAGGATCTAGCACACCAGAAGATTTTATTACAAGCCAATCTATTGATGATTTTACAACCCAATTAAAACAAATTGTCAAAGATCGTCTGGCGCAATCGACACCAGCAACAGCTTCATTAACGATTGCCAATCAATTTGATATTCAATCGGCGACCGCTACGGACGATGCTGGAAATGATGTGCCTGTTCAAATTAACGGACAAACCATTTCAGCAACTAGTACAGAAGGTTACGTAGGAAACATCACCATTCACTACGAAGTCAAAGAAAATACAGCGATTGATGCAGCAACCCTTGTAAGTAGTGGGACAATGAATCAAGGAACAATTGCTAAGGAATTTCCAGAAGCGACGATTCCTAAAAATGACAATGCGCATGCGTGTGACGTGACGCCAGAAGATCCAACGATTACAAAAGATATCGAAAATCAAGATCACTTAGATTTAACCAATCGTGAAGATAGTTTCGATTGGCATGTCAAAACAGCTTTCGGTAACGAAACCAGCACATGGACCCAAGCTAGCATGGTAGATGACATTAATAAAGTGTTAGACATTGCAGACGTGAAAGTCACTGATGAAAATGGCAAAGATGTTACAGCCAATGGCACAGTAACACAAGAAAATAACAAAGTAACTTTTGCAATGAATAAAAAAGACGACAGTTATACCTACTTATCTGGTCACACATACACAATGACCATTACCACTAAAATTAAAGCAGACGCAACGGACGAAGAATTAGCGCCTTATATTGAACAAGGCGGGATTCCCAACCAAGCCGACTTAAACTTTGGCAACGAAGGGGACGTGTTACATTCCAACAAACCAACTGTAACACCGCCGCCAGTAGATCCAAATATTACTAAAGACGTAGAAGGTCAAGATCACTTAGATTTAACCAACCGTGACCAAGAATTTAAATGGAATGTCAAAACAGCTTTTGGTAACGAAACAAGCACTTGGACCCAAGCCAGCATGGTAGATGACATTAATAAAGTGTTAGACATCATTGATGTGAAAGTCACAGATGAAAATGGCAAAGATGTTACAGCTAACGGCACAGTAACACAAGAAAATAACAAAGTAACTTTTGAAATGAATAAAAAAGATGACAGCTATTCCTACTTAGCTGGTCACACATACACAATGACTATTACCACTAAAATTAAAGCCGGCGCAACGGACGAAGAATTAGCACCTTATATTGAACAAGGCGGGATTCCCAACCAAGCCGACTTAAACTTTGGCAACGAAGGTGACGTGTTGCATTCCAACAAGCCAACCGTAACACCGCCTGCACCAACGCCAGAAGATCCAACGATTACAAAAGATATCGAAGGCCAAGAGCATTTAGATTTAACCAACCGCGACCAAGAATTTAAATGGAATGTCAAAACAGCCTTTGGCAACGAAACCAGCACGTGGACCCAAGCCAGCATGGTGGATGATATTAACCAATTATTAGACATCACAGACGTGAAAGTTACTGATGAAAATGGCAAAGATGTTACAGCTAACGGCACAGTAACACAAGAAAATAACAAAGTAACTTTTGAAATGAATAAAAAAGATGACAGCTACTCCTACTTAGCTGGTCACACATACACAATGACTATTACCACTAAAATTAAAGCCGGCGCAACGGACGAAGAATTAGCACCTTATATTGAACAAGGCGGGATTCCCAACCAAGCCGACTTAAACTTTGGCAACGAAGGTGACGTGTTGCATTCCAACAAGCCAACCGTAACACCGCCTGCACCAACGCCAGAAGATCCAACGATTACAAAAGATATCGAAGGTCAAGAGCATTTAGATTTAACCAACCGCGACCAAGAATTTAAATGGAATGTCAAAACAGCCTTTGGCAACGAAACCAGCACGTGGACCCAAGCCAGCATGGTGGATGATATTAACCAATTATTAGACATCACAGACGTGAAAGTTACTGATGAAAATGGCAAAGATGTTACAGCTAATGGCAAAGTAACACAAGAAAATAACAAAGTAACTTTTGAAATGAATAAAAAAGATGACAGCTACTCATACTTAGCTGGACATACGTACACAATGACTATCACCACTAAAATTAAAGCTGATGCAACGGACGAAGAATTAGCGCCTTATATTGAACAAGGCGGGATTCCTAACCAAGCGGACTTAAACTTTGGCAACGAAGGTGACGTGTTACATTCCAACAAACCAACTGTAACACCACCTGCACCAACACCAGAAGATCCAAAAAAACCTGAACCTAAACAACCGCTAAAACCGAAAAAACCGTTGACGCCTACAAATCATCAAGCACCAACGAACCCAGTCAATTTTGGGAAATCAGCAAGTAAAGGAATTCATTTACCAATGACTAATACAACAGTAAATCCACTTTACATGATCGCAGGTTTAATTGTCCTTATAGTGGCTATTAGCTTTGGCATAACAAAAAATAAAAAAAGAAAAAATTAGACAAACTAAAAAGGAAGAAAAAACATGAATAAAAAAATTTCGTTCAGTCTGTTAATTTTGTTACTTAGTTTGTTGGTAGGTTTTACATTTATTCCGCATAAAAAGGAATTAAGTTTTAATGAGTATCAAGAAAAAAAACACTCTGGCGAAACATTTTATGTTGTTTTAAAAAAGAAAAACTGTTCAGATTGTCAGGATTTCGAGAAACTACTGCAAGCACCTAAACAGGTTTACTATGTAGAATTAACCAACAAAGAGACCATGAAAGAATGGTCAACATTTATCCGAGAAAATAAAGTTTTACATGTGCCATCTATGTTTAAAATAGATAACGGCCATCTCAAGAAAATTGATGGAGAAGGAGATGCGAATCAATTATTCGCAAACTATCAAAAAATAACGAAGTAAAAAGAATAAAAAGATAAGGCAAGTTTCCTTTATAGGAAACTTGTCTTTTTTCTAGTAATAGTCGTTTATTAAATAACATGTGAAATGTTTTACAAATTCATTTTGGTTTGATAAAATAAATTTGAACATATGAATTTATTTTCATTTGTTTTGGAAGGAGGAACGAATGATTGAATTGATTTTACTTTTGTCGGTGATTCTTTTAGGTTTATTGATTGGAAATAAAAGAATGGATAAGTGGCTTTTTCTTAAAGCATTGCTTTTGTTTTCTGTTATGCTAAGTGTGAGCATCTTAATTTCGGTAGCTATGTATTTATTATTAACAATAGGCGTTGCAAACGTAATAGGGGAGCAGTTAGAGTCGTTATTTCTTTTAGGGATAGTCGTTATCATCAGTACGAGTCTTTTATTATATTTTTTATTGAATTTAACGACGAAAAAAATTGTTTTACCCATCGCTTTAATGAAAATAATTGAATATTATATTCAATGGGTATTGATTTATGTTACTATTTATCAAGTGATTTTTGATCAGTTTATTGTTTCTTCAGAAGTAAAAAATACGTTAAAAGGAACTATTAATGAGCCAGTCGCAATCATTATTGTTATTTTGCCATCATTTATTTCAATTTGGATTGCCGTTGTTTTATTTAGGATTCGTATGGAAGAACTTTAATCAGATACTTTTAGAATGGAGGAGTTTGTATGTCTGCTTGGCAAACATTTAAAAATGGAACAAGGCAATTTTTTAAAGACATCTTGCAGTACTTATGGTTATTTTTTACTTTAAATGTTTTATTATTGGTGGGTGGGGCTTTTAGTTGGGCTACTTCCAACGCACTAAAAACTCAAGGTATTCCTTATCTTTCGTTTAATAACCTGAATTTACTGTTAGAAAAGCCGCTTGCTCTGGTGTTATTAATTCTCTTGTTGTTACTTTTTTTAGGTGCAGTTTTTTATCAGTTTACCTTTTTATTATTAGGGATTTTTCAAATACGGCAAGACCATCGCTTTCATTTTAAAGGAGTTACCAAGGCATCTTTTAAAGTTCTTAAAAAGCAAGGTGCCCGTTCGTGGTTATTCTTTTTCGGTTATTTTGTTGTCATTGTCCCTTTTGGTAACCTAATTTTCCAAAGTAATCTATTGACGAAATTCGTGATTCCAGATTTTATTGTTGAATTTTTGTCCCAACGAATTCCTTACTTGGTGGGGCTACTGGCTTTTGGGTTATTAGTCTGGTATTTAGCTATTCGTTTCATTTACACGCTTCCATTAATGATTTTGGAGAGAAAAAAAGCAGGCGAGGCAGTTAAGGCTAGTTGGTCAATGACAAACAAACGATTATGGTTCATTATTCGTAATATTGCATTTGTGACGATCGCGGTATTTGTTTCAACGTATGTTATTTATGTGTTACTTTATCTTCTACAGTTGAAGTTAGATACCTTGAGCGACACCATTAGCTTGCTAGGTGGTATTTTAAATTTAACGGTTGTCCAATTTTTACAGTTTGTCTCTAATGCTTGGCTTTCAGTATTACTGATTAATTTCTTATATACACAATTAAATGTTCAAGCAGAAACGACGACAAAAGTTGCCTTTGACAAAGAAACGAAACGTAATAAATTAGTGACTATCGGAATGGGCCTAGGACTATTCACCATTTTTGGCGGCTATATAATTTTCAACGCTGTTTACTTAACAGGGTTATTAGAATCAAAACCTTTGATTATTTCGCATCGAGGGGTCACCAATAGTAATGGCGTACAAAATACCATTCCTGCTATGGAAAGAACCATTAAATTTAAACCAGATTATATTGAAATTGATGTTCAAGAAACCAAAGACCATCAATTTGTTGTGATGCATGATGCAAACCTTAAAGAACTCGCCGGCGTTGATGGCACGCCACAAGAATTTACGTTGGCTGAATTAACAAAAATGATCGTTAAAGAAAATGGCCAAGAAGCACCAATTGCCAGTTTTGATGATTATTTAGCGAAAGCAAACCAAGCCAAACAAAAATTACTAGTAGAAATTAAAACGTCTAAACAAGATAGTCAAGGTGCGCTTTCTAACTTTATTGAAAAATATGAACGTCCTTTGATAAAGAATAACCATCAGGTTCAATCTCTCGACTACAATGTGATCAAAGCGTTTAAAAAAGCCAAATCAAAAGTAAAAGTTAGTTTTATTTTGCCCTATAATTTCACTTTTCCAGAAACACAAGCTGATTTGTATACAATGGAAGCTACTACGTTGAATGATACCTTCATTTTAAAAGCTGACCAACAGAAAAAAGCAGTTTATGCTTGGACAGTTAATGACTCAGAGGTACTAAGTAAAATGCTCTTTATGGACGTTGCTGGAGTGATTACCGATGATTTGGAGTTAGTTAATGAAGAAGTCAATGACTTTGAAAAAAATCCATCGTATGCGGATCGTATTTTGCATTATATTTTTATGCTGCCAAGTGTGGCTTCTCAATAAAAAATGAAGAAGAGGGTTAAACGAAATGAAAAAAGAATTTTCGCGAGTACTTCTTAAAAATCAATCAGATGAAATTCTTATTTTAAAAGATCGGCCAGACACTTGGAATTTCCCTGGCGGAAAACAAGAACTTGGCGAATCAGCGCTGGAATGTGCGATTCGTGAAATGAAAGAAGAATTAGCAGTGGAAATTACTGAACTTGAAGAAATTTTTACTGGACCACTCGTTTTTGATTCAATCGTTTGGCAAGGACATTTTTATTTTGCTAAACAAGCCCAAGGAAAAGTTACGCTGAACGAACCAAATAAAATTAAAGGCGTACAATTTATTAAGCGGTTTGAGGAAGTAAATTTTTCACCAGGATTAGCTCCGCTATTTGATTATTTAGCGCATAGTGATTATTTAAAGTTAAATAAAACTAACTGGAAATAGAGAGAATAGGAGTGTTTTTTGCTAGGGCTTTGTCAGAAAATTTGAAGAAGACATAGTTATTTGTTTTATCTTTTTACAAATAAAATTTTTCAGATATATTAGCATCAGAAAGTACAGAATCTAAAAAAGTTGCCATTGTTCCATAAACGTTGGAATGATGGCAACTTTTTATTAATAATTTGTTTGAATTAAGTAGTGGTGGTTAACCATTTAGAGTAGTAACTGGCAATTTCTTCTAATTGAGCATTTGTGGGAAATAAAGAGCAACAGATGATGTTTCGTTCTACCACATCTGGAATTGGAATATTCGTTAATAGTAAATCATAGGACGCTACAACTTCTTTTAAATCAACAGAAGAATCTAAAGTGAATAAGTTGTCAATTGCTAAGATATCCCTAAAACGCTCAGTAAAAAATTTTTTCATAAATAAATTATGTTCAATATCTGTAAAAAAATAGATACCCGTTTTCATTTTCGGAGGCAGTTTATTTAAAGAGGCTTGTAATTCATCCCAACGAATAATTAAGTGATAGATAAATTCATAAAATCTATCAATAGATTTATCATTAAGTATTTTTTTTAGAAAAGGAACACATTTGTCGTAAAAATAAGGATAATGATGAGTTAAATTTTCTAAGAAAAATTTATATTTTGGGAAAAGAATAAAAGCCTCTCCATAATCGGAAACAGAAAGATTATACAAATAAAGAACTATTGCATGGTAATTAGGATTACTGATTGCTAATGCTGTGGCTAGATAATCCAGTAGTTGCTCGATCTGTCTCTTTCTTGTAAGTACTTGTTGATTTTCTTTAGATAAGAAAACTAACTCTTTATAAGATTTCAGATAATGACCATTAAAGAAAATAGATTCTAAGCTATGAAAGAAAGAGGTATCCGTTTTGATAGAAAAGTAGCGGTCGAATAAATGAGAATAATCAGCAAGATTGGAATAAAGTTGTCTATTTTCAGGAAAGAATGCTAAACTACCTGCTTGTTTAAATCTAAGCACGATTGAATAGACATAAAAACTAAATTTATCGATATCAATGTTTCCAGCAAATTTGAGAATAGGTAAAGACTCCTCAAATAGTTGATTAAAAAAAATATTCTGTTCTTTTGAAAGAAGTTGAGTAGATGTCACATAGGATTCTTTCAAGAATGCTATAAAAAAATTTATTATTTTCGTTTCATCGCCACTGAAAGTAAGTGGTGACGTTTGAATTTTAAAGCTAAACTTTTCTAAAAGTATCTGATTGATACGAGTAATCATTCGCTTAACTGTTGAATTGCTGACGTATAGTGCTTCTGCTAACGCCTCAGTCGAAGGATAGGTGTTGAAAATTAGTTGCTGTAGGAGCCTAAATTCAGGGGCCACTTGTAGAAAACAACTATATACATATTCTATGTTTGTATTGTTAGGAAAATGTAAAAAATATTCTAGGTTTGCAGTTTTAATAATTTCACAGGGAGAAATAATGCTGTTCAAATCAGCTAAATCATTAAGCAAGGTTGTATGATTATATTGGAAGTACTCTTGGATGGTTGTTAATTTTTGATAAGGATTGTCGTACAAAAAATCAATTACTGTTAATTTTCTTTGGAAAGAATCAGATAATAAAGCTCTCATAAATATTATCCTCCATGTTTTCCGCTCAAAATTTATAATTTTTCTTCTATTTTTTGAGCCAAAAGTTTTATGCGAATAGAATATACTGTATAAAGTAAAACTATTTGTGGAAAAGATAGTAATTTAATTAAAAAATTTTTTTATATGAATTGGAGTTTTAAGATGAGTAAAAATTTTATTACATATGAAAAATTTGAACAATTTTTAGAAAAACAGGATAAAAATGTTTATGATATTTTAAAATTCATTGCGAGCAGTGAAAAAGTATCGCTTACATATGAAGAATTATATGAAATAACAAATTTATCGGTTCAGACACTGTATGAATTACTTCGTAAATTTATAGAAATACTTCCGGTGATAGATAAGAATCAATCTTTAAGTGTTCACATAGAAAGTTATAATTGTTATTCATTTCATAAAAAACCAAGTTTTACTTTGGATTATTATTTTGCCGTTTTTCTCAGAAGAAGTCAATATTATCGTATCCTTATAGATTTATTGTATGGGAAGCAACGGACGATTGAACAGTACACTGAAAAATTATTTATTAGTGAGTCTTCAGTCAAGCGAACGATGAAGCAGTTAAGAGGAATTTTGGATGGATTTTATCTGAAAATCATTAAAAAAAATAAAAAGTATCTCTTAGTAGGTGATGAAGAAAAAATTCGCTATTTTTATTTCATTTTATTTAAAATTAGTAGCAATGCACCGGATGATCTATATTCTGAAGAATCAATAAAACGAATACAAACAGATTTTCAAAAAATCTATCCTAATATTACCCAGAATACGTTAGAAAACTTTTTATATTTTTTACATGTTACTAAAATCCGAATGGCGCATGACTTTCGTTTGCAAGCAAAAGAAAATCACTTTGAAGTAATTAATCGATTATTTACGCTGAAAGATTTTGAAACCCAGTTAGGGAAATATATTTTTTTTAATGATGCGATGAATAATCAAGTTGAATTAGAATGTTTATACTTTTTTATCAGTACTGATGAATTGTTAACAATTGAAACAATTTTAAGTGTTTCCGCTTATCTTTCTCCAGCTATCTTATCGGAAGAAGCTTTTTTGATTGGGAATACAATTCTTTATCAGCTTTCTCAATTTTTTGACATAAAGTTTAGTCCAGAAGAATATTTCTATCTCGGTGCAAATTTTTATTTAAAAATAAAAAAGAGTGAAATTTTTTATTACTATCACTTTGAAAAAAAGTATTTAGATAAAACTATTGAGAAATACATCAATAAGTTATTTTCCGATTTTTCAAAATACTTTGAACGAAATACTGGAGAAAAGCTGCCTTTACCAGTTGACTATCTTCAATTAATTCTCTTAGAAATACTTTTAGAAAAAGATAAAAAAATTAGCGTGTTAGTTTACAGTGCGCTTGGAGATAGGGACAAAGTTCGGATTGAGAAGAAACTACAAAAGTTTATTACAATTCCTATACGTTTTGTTAATCGTTTAGAAGAAAACCCACAATTGATTATCTCTAATCGTTATCTGAAAAGTAATCAGAAGATTCCGATTTTTTATATTAGAAATTACTTTATGAACACTGAATTAAACAATATCTCAAAGTTTGTAGAAGAATTGTATTTTTTAGAGAAAGGATATAACCAATGAAAGTGAATATAATTTGTATCGGTAATAATTTGAATAGTATTTATAAAGATGAAATAGAAGAATATTTTGCGGAAAGTAACCATTATTCAGAGAAGGAATTAAAAAATATCAAGCCAAATAAAGAGGAGATTTATCTTATCTATCACTCGAATGAAGTAGAGAATGATTTGAAATATGAAGTGATTATAGCATTGTGTAAGAATTTTAAAGTACCTATCTTTGTTTTGTCGGATTGTCTGTCCTGTTCCGAGCAAATCATCTATTTGAATTTAGGGGTCATGGGTTTTCTGACAACAAAATTTACACCAGCAAATATCAAAACAATTTTAGCGAATAATTATTCTTTTTTCCAAGAATTGAATCAACAAACTGAGGCGATAGAGGCTCCCTTAAATTTTCAAATAAATTCACAAGAAAGAAGTCTGCGCATAGGTGATTCAAAACAAGTTCAATTAACAAGGTTAGAATTTAAATTTTTTAATTCTTTGTACCATAAAAAAGGCCATGTTGTGAATTATGAAGAAATCGCAAAAAATATATGGGAAAAAGAAACGTTTGAGAAAAAAGATACAGTTCGTTTGTCAATTATTGCTAAGCACGTCAGAGAAAAACTACGAGAAATTGCTGGGAATTCAGACTATATTTATACGGTGCGCTCGATTGGTTATAAGTTTAAAGAAAGTTGTTAAGGAGGAGTTCTTATGGTAAAAAAAATTAGTTTATTCATGATGATTTTTATGACAATTGCTGGTTATGGTCTTTCGGTCTGTGCTGAAGAAGATCAAGCAATTCCATATAGTGCCACAGCAATCATTCCTGAGAACCAACTAAATAAAAATGTCAGTTATTTTGATTTACTTGTTTCAAAAGGAGAAAAACAAATAGTAACTATTCAAATAAACAACAGTAGCGACAAAAAAATAAAAATAAAAATCACACCCAATACAGCTAAAACAACTAGGAATGGAACGATTGACTATTCTGGTATGGATTTAAAGAATACGGATAATCTAAAGTATCAGTTTGATAAACTCGTATCAAAAGAGCAAGTGGTCTCGATTGAACCTCATACAAAGAAAAACGTTGATTTTGTATTATCTATACCAAGGGAGGAGTTTCCAGGGATTATTTTAGGTGGATTTTATATTCGAGAAGAAAAAGATGAACAACAGGTACAGTCTTTAAATAAGACTGTTCAAATTACTAACGAGTTTTCTATGGTTATTGGCTGTCAATTAAGAATGAATGAGGAAAAAGTGCCCAAAGATTTTCAATTAAACAAAGTTAAACTAGGTACGTATGGTGGCTATTTTTCAATTATTTCTTCTATTTCTAATGTTTCTCCGTCGTTAGTTTCATTCTATTCTGTTGAAAAAACGATTCAAGATATGAATAGAAAAGAAATAGCAAAGTTTAAAAAAGAAGGGATTTCCATCGCACCTAATAGTATTTATGAAGCGCCAGACAAAATTGAGGAAAACAAGCTTAAACCAGGTAAATATAAGATGCTACTGACGATAGAATCGAGAGATAAAAAAAACAAGTGGCGTTTATCTGAGGATTTTGAAATTACATCTAAAGAGAAAAAAGGTGTCCAAAATGAAGCAATACCGAGTACCAAAATCAGTAATCGAAAAATTATTTATTTAGTCACCTGTATCTGGTTTGGGCTAGTTATTTTATTACTTATGATATTACTTTTAAGAAAGAGAAGAAATAGGGATAGATAAGAACGAGTTGTTCTTATTTATATATATATTATTTAGGAGGAAGAAAGATGAAGAAAACGATTTTATTTTCAATGTTAGTAGGATCAACATTATTTTTAGGTAAGGAGGCTTTGGCAGTTACACCTGCAATTTCAGAAGGAACTGCGACATTACAAGCACTTACGGAAGAGGAGGCTGGCCCAGTTACGCCGCAAATTACAGATCCAGAAAACCCCAACGGAACGGGTCAAACTGGCCTTCTAACATTGGACGCTGTTCCTAGTTTTGATTTTAAGGGGGAAGGATTATCCGGTCAATTTATGGACACATTAACACCAACCCAAATTGAAAATGGGTATGAAAAAAATGCTCAAATTACAGATCGAAGAGGAACTGGAGCAGGTTGGAATTTAAGTTTAAATATCTCAAGCTTTAAAAGCGCGGATGTCGCACTCAAGGGAGTTAACATCACAATTCCCGTTAGTCTTGAAGCGGGAACAGATAATACCTCTGTAGCCCCGTCAATTGTTAAATCAATTTCTGGTATCGTAGATCCGGTTTCAGGATTTGATGTGGGAACGGTTATGTCAGCCAATGTCGGTGAAGGATACGGGACTTGGATTTCTAAATTTTCTGGTGCATCTTTGAATATTGCAGACGGGAATTCAGCTGGTAGTTACAAAAGCACTTTTACTTGGACAATCGCGCAAGTTCCAATTGGTGAATAGCAAACAGACGCATCCAACTTACTATAGTAGATTTACTTGGACGTTGTCACTCATTCCACAATAGGAAAGTGAAGAAACCATTAGGAGGGATTATTAATTGAAGTGTAATTTAATAAAAGGATTTAGTTTGTTGTGTTTACTCGCTTATTTTTTAATATTTTCAAGTAGTGTTCAAGCAGATGAGACAATACCAAACAGAGTCTCACTAGATGGAATTTTTACAACAAATTTGGGAGTATCTAATAATTCCTCCGAAGTGGTTGATGATGTCGGCGTTATTACGAATGGTCTGCCAAATCAAGTAGGAGCACTCTGGAGTACAGAAGATAATTTATTGGATTTTAAAAAAGATTTTAATATGGTTGCTTATGTTAAACAGACTGGGGTTGCTGGTGCTGCCGGTGATGGTATGGTTTTTCTCTTACAAGGGGCCACGCCAGAATTAAAATGGTATACCTATTCGGGGGCTTCAATGGGAGCGCTTGGGGAAAATAAGTATAAAGGCACCTTAGGTATTCCTAATTCTATTGGGATAGAGTTTGATTTATATGGCAATCGAAGTTCACAGGACGGTTTTTTTGATAATGGCATTTCTGGCGTATATAAAAATAGTCATATTGCAGTCATTTATCCAGGAATGGAAGCAGGTTATCAAGATAATTATGTACTTTTAGGCACGTCAACAAGATATGTAAAGCATGATAATTTGATTACAGATGTTGACTTAGCTAACGGAAATTGGAATAGGTTAGATTTACATTGGCAAACAAACGAGCCGGATTTTACGAAGGGCGTTTTGGCGTATCAAATTAATGGAGGTACGCCAATCATCATAAACTCTGAAATATTGAACGCGCAAGTTTTTTTAAATGGCAGTGTATCAACGGCTTATTGGGGATTTACTGGATCAACAGGACCTACATATAAAGCTGTTCAAAATGTTGTTTTTCAAAGAGTACCAGGTTTGGTGGACGCAAAAGTAAAGATGAACGTAGTAAACAAAGACGGTCAAGAATTACCAAACGGTGCAGTGCTAGAAGGCAATACAACCTATACAGTAAATGTTACAGCAGACTGGTTGGACGGCAAGCAGAACTGGCAAAATATTTTACTAGAAACAACTTTACCTGAAGGAATAGAAATAGTTCCTGATACGACGACCATTGATGGAAATAACATATCAGATACTTTAATTTGGTCAGCGAATACGTTAAAGACGAGCGACAATCAAATTCCGCCATTAGGTAATAAACAAGAGAACACACAAACTTCTTCTACCATAAGTTTTAAAGTGAAAACTAAAAATGATAATTTTACCAATCAGAATATTACAAATCGTTTTTCTGGAAGAAATGCGATTTATAATTTAGAACCTTATACGTTTACTATCAAGCCTGTAACGCTAAGTGCTACAATTACATCACCTAAAGATCAAGCGGTTATTGTAGATAATAATTTAACTGAATTATCGATTGAAACCAGTTGGATAGCGAAAGGTACCGCTTCTATTACGCAAGCGATTGGTTATGCGCAAGGCGGAGAACTTCAGCTTGTTACATTAAACCAAGAAACGATCACGAATGAAGAAGGTAATTTTTCTTATGATATGATCGAAGCATTCAAAAAATTGTCATATGGTGAATTTTCGGTTGAGTATTTATTGAAAAATGAAAATAATTTATCCACTTCTTCTAAAATCACATTGTTTAAACAGAATGCTCCATCAGTTTCGTTAAAAGAAACTGAGCAAAGTAATACTTTTTACAAGGGCAGTCCAATAAAAATACCTGTTTTAGTAGAAGATAAAGATAGTTCTTACTTAGATATTATAATGGAGGTAGAAGGGCAAAGTGAACCATATCGACAAACAATTGAACATATTCCTGGTGAGACACAAGAAGTAGAATTGAACTATGATACCTCACTTTTAACACCAGGAATCTATACGTTGAAGATATATTGCATGGATTCAGAAAAAAACAAATCTGAAATTCTCTCTTTAGATGATATATATCTAGAAGGATTTTTAGCATTTGAAAAAGTGCCACAAGCATTTAGTAGCGATGCATTGAAAATTGGTGGAAATCCTGAAAAAGTTACTAATATAGGAGAAATAGCGATAACTGATAGTCGTGTAAAACGTGACAATTGGCTATTGGAAGCCCATTTAGTAGATTCAAATTTCGTCAATACAGCAAGCGGAACGTCAAAAGCGTTAACTGCATCTAATAATTTTTTCTATTATCAGTTAGATGGACAAATTACATCCATTAGTACGGAACCAGTGACTATTTTACGGAGTAATCCTACTGATACAGCAACTAGAATCACAGTCAATCAAGAACAAGCGAATGGTTTTTATTTTAATCCCAATAATGCAATGGGAATCGGAACGTATCAAGGGAAAATCCAGTGGAATCTAATCTCAGCCCCAACATAAGTTGAAAATAAGTAATTTTTCTTGTTTAGAAAGTCCAAGGAAAAGTCGTGGGCATTGTTTATTCCTAATAAATATGTTATAGTAATTAAGTAATCAATTTTGATAAGTAATTTGAGTTATATATTTAAAAACTATACTTCTCCTTTTGCCACTCAACATTTTTTGCAATAACTTGCATATTTTTATGCACTAGGAGGAAATATATATGAACAACGGTACAGTAAAATGGTTTAACGCAGACAAAGGTTTTGGATTTATTACAGGTGAAGATGGCAATGATGTATTTGCACATTTTTCAGCTATTCAATCAGATGGATTTAAAACTTTAGACGAAGGCCAAGCAGTAACTTTTGATACTGAAGAAGGTCCACGCGGCTTACAAGCAACGAACATCGTAAAAGCTTAATAATGAATGAAAACGGACCACGTGTTGGTCCGTTTTTTTGATAGCTGTTGTCTGATCTCGCCATTAATTACATAGCAAAACAAAGCAGAGGCCATTTAAAGGAGGAGAATCTGAAGATGACCTTAACTGAGCTGTTACTTGTAAGTGGATTATTTTGGCTAGTAATCATAATTGCTGTGATTGCTGGTAGCATATTTCTAATTAAGTATTTTAGAGGTCGGAGCTGAACGGTTCTGTTCCCGCCAATTATCAGGTTTTAAGCCTGGGACAAAAATCCAAAGTGATTTTTGCCCCAGGTTCTTTATTTAATTAGGGTATTAAGTTTTAGGTAAAATAATTAACAAATTAAAAGCAATTTACTATATAATCAGAAAGGGATCTTTAAGAGAGAAGCAGGTGTTTGCTTGTCGTAATACTTTGTTTAGCAGATAGAAAAAGGAAACGTTATGCGTTACAATAGGAACGGAGGAATTTTAACCTTATTGGATTTGTAGCTGAAGCAGAACAAATGTTGTCGCGTTAAGTGCGATTGAGCTTGCCACAAGCAACATTTGAAAAAACTACGGATAGAAAAATCATTCCTAAACAAGAAAAAACACTCTTTAGATGAATAAAGAGTGTCCAGAAACGTTGATAAATCAACATATTTAAATAACGCGCCCTGAGGGAATCGAACCCCCGTCTCAAGAACCGGAATCTTACGTGATATCCACTACACTAAGGGCGCGGCACGAATACTAGTTTAGCTGATATTGACAAAAATTACAAGAGGGAGGACGAAAATAATGAAATTTGAGCAACGAATGTCCCAACAACAAAAACAAGTCCAGAAGTTGGCCATGACTCAACAGCTTCAACAATCCATTCAAATTTTACAATTTAATACGGAAGAACTCGCTGCCTTTGTTGAAGCGAAAGCACTAGAGAATCCATTAATTGATTTACAAGTAGACACGCAGTACACCACAGATTTTCCGATAACTAGTCGTTCTTACACCAACCAAGACGAAGAAAATAATTATATGAATCAAATTCCAGACTATCATTTATCATTATTTGAGTCTTTAATTGATCAAATTCATTTGAATTACCGCGATACATACTTGCGAACATTGGTATTGTTTTTAGTAGAATATATAGACGTGAATGGTTATTTAACGATTTCGTTAGAAGAAGCGGCAGAGAAAACCGAAGCAAGCGCCATTCAAATGCTAGATGCATTAACTTTGTTACAACAGCTAGATCCAGCAGGTGTGGGGGCACGCAATTTACAAGAATGTTTGATGCTACAAACAGAACGAGACGATACCGCGCCTAATTTGGCGTATATTTTATTGGAGGAAGAATTTGATGCCTTAGTGAGTCGTAAATGGGGCCCGTTAGCTAAAAAATTCGGGATTGAATTAGCAGAAATTCAATTGATTTTTGATTATATACAAACGTTATCGCCAGCGCCAGGGAATATTTTTGATGCGACCGAGGAATTGTATATTCGACCAGATTTAACTGTCCGAATCAAGGAAGATCGAATAGTGGTGATTTCCAACAAAGCCGGTCGACCGACATTAAATTTTCAAGAAAATTATTTCAAACGAATGCAAGAGACTGACGACAAAGAAGTCCAAGAATATATTAAGGATAAGAAAAACGAATTTGAATGGTTAGAGCGCGCAGTGAATCAGCGGGGGGATACAATTTTACGTGTAGGGCAAGAAATTGTGCGCCGTCAAGAAGCCTTCTTTTTAGAAGCAGATCGGCCATTAAAACCAATGACTTTAAAAGAAATTGCGGATGCTTTGTCTATTCATGAATCGACAGTTAGTCGTGCGGTCAATGGAAAATATCTAGAAACCACGTTTGGCGTCTTTGAATTGCGCTCATTCTTCTCCACAAGTATTCTTTCATCAGAAGAAGATGGCGAGGATGTCTCAACAACAATGGTTAAAAAGCAACTACAAAAATTAATTGATGAAGAAGTAAAAAGTAAACCGTTATCTGATCAAAAATTAGTCGAGCGATTAAAAGATTCAGGCATGGAAATATCCCGTCGAACGGTGGCAAAGTATCGTGAAGCCTTAGGGATTCCATCTTCATCTAAACGAAAACGATATGAGTAAACAACCAAAGCTTATGAGTGATTTTCATAAGCTTTGGTTGTTTTTTTTTAATTTAAAAAATGTTGGTTTTTTGAATTGTAAAAAAAGCCTAAAGGAGGCAAAGTTTGCTTGCCATTTCCTAGGAAAAAACGTATATTAAAGTTACTTGCTTCTTTAAATAAAGGAAAAGAATAATTTTATAGAAAAGTTGGAAAGCACAAATGAATCAGACAGCAAATAGCAAGAAAAAACGCTATATTACAGGTTTTGATGGCATTCGGACGATCGCTGTAATTGGCGTGATTTTGTATCACCTTTTTCCCCAAGTCATGCGAGGTGGCTACTTAGGTGTTCCGATTTTCTTTGTTGTTTCAGGTTATCTTATTAACGACTTGTTGCGGCAAGAATGGGCAGAAAATCAGACCATTGATTTAAAAGGATTTTATGTGCGAAGGATGAAACGGCTGTATCCAGCATTAATTGTGATGCTTTTAAGTGCAGTTAGTTATATTACACTCTTTCAGCAGGATTTATTAAACAATATTCGCAGCGTTGTCGCTAGTAGTGTTTTTTATTACAACAACTGGTGGCAAATTTTTAAAGGGTTTTCTTATTTTGATGGATTTGCGACACAATCGCCATTTGTACATATTTGGTCATTGGCAGTTGAAGCGCAAAATTATTTAATTTGGCCATTACTTTTTATTCTTCTGGAACGCTTTGTTCGTAAGCGCGGTCGAATTTTCAGTTTAGTTTTAATCGGCGCCTTAATTTCGGTGACGCTGATGGCCGTTTTATATGTTCCTGGCGCAGATCCTACACGTGTCTATTATGGAACAGACACACGTGTTTTTTCTATTTTACTAGGTAGTGCATTGGCGTATGTTTGGCCAAGCACACGTTTGAAAGAAGAAATTCCAGAAGCCTCTAAAAAAATCTTAAATGGCGCTGGGTTAAGTGCCTTAGTTCTTTTAGTATTAGCCTTTTTAACATTATCAGATCATACAAATTTTGTTTATTATGGCGGCATGTTTTTAATTAGTTTGGCAGCCACTGTCTTAGTGGCCGTCACTGCACATCCAGGGGCAGATATGAATCGTTGGTTAACGAATCCAGTCTTTACGTGGATAGGTAAACGGAGTTATGGCATTTACTTGTATCAATTCCCCATCATGATTTTTTATGAGGCCAAAATTAAGACCTTATCGGACCATGTTTTTCTACATTCATTGGTTGAAATAGCATTAATTTTAGTCGTGAGCGAATTGTCTTATCGTTTTATCGAACATCCACTGACACGATTGTCTTATAAGGATGTCTGGACTCAATTCACTGAGTTCTTACGGAAACCGTGGGACCTTCGTGAAAAAGGGACAATGGCCTTTATGACAGTGATTAGCGTGATTGCAGTATTCGGTTTAATTGTGGCCCCAGCAAACGCTAAAAGTGCGCAACAAGAGCAACTAGAAAAAAATATTGCGAAAAATCAGCAAAAAATTGAAGAACGTAAAAAAGAAGTCCAAGAAAGTGGCACGAAAAATAGTAGCACGTCCACAGAAAGTAGTACAAAACCGAGTGAAAGCCAAGATGTTCTACCCACACAACTCACACCAGAGCAAGTAAAAAAAGCGCAGAATTTAGAAATCACAACTATTGGTGATTCTGTTATTCTAGATGGTGCTAGCGGGTTACAAGATATTTTTCCTAAAATGATTATCGATGGGGAAGTGGGCCGTCAATTGTATAGTAGCATTTCACTAATTGGTGAACTAGACAAAAAGAAAATGCTCAAAGATACTGTTTTAGTGAGTTTAGGTACGAATGGTCCTTTTACAGAGGCACAATTTGATGAATTTATGAAAGCGTTAGGTAATCGAAAAGTTTATTGGATTAATGTTCGCGTTCCAACTAGAAGATGGCAAAATCAAGTGAATAGTTTACTTAGTCAAATGGACAAAAAATACGATAACTTAACGGTCATTGACTGGTTTAATTATAGTAACGCCCATGATGATTGGTTTTATGATGACCGAGTTCATCCAAATGTGGCAGGTGGCGAGCAATATACACACTTTATCGCGGAGAAAATTTTACAGTAGCAAGAAACTTCCAGCTCAGATGAAAGGGGCTGGGAGTTTTTTGTTGCAGATAAAGAAATCGTTTACAAAATATGGTGTTTACGTTACGATAAATAAATAATAATCTTTTTTATAGGAGGTAGATAATGAGAGAAAATCGGAGTGAGAACAGCGAAATTTATGCTGAAGATATTAGTTTTTTCTACAAAAAAAATTATTTTGTTTTGGAAGATATTAATTGGAAAATCGAAAAAGGACAATGTTGGGGGATTCTCGGACACAACGGTGCGGGAAAAACAACACTAAGTTATTTGGTTTTAGGTTTGCTGAAGCCGAGCAAAGGTGTAGTACATAATTATATAAAAAAAGTAGAATATCTTCCGGAAATGGGTGGTTTCTATGAACGACTGACAGTCAGAGAAAATATACTTTTTAAATTGGAGCTGTCGGGGGAAAAACAAAAGTCAAAAAAATTGACACAAGTGTTAAAAGAATTTGGATTAATAGACTATCAGTTTAAACGTGTAGATAAATTGTCACAGGGATTAAAAAAAAGAGTTGCTTTGGCAATGCTTTTTTTAAGAGAGAGTGAAGCTTATTATTTTGACGAACCTACGAATGCTTTAGATCCAGAAATGAAAAAGAAGTTACGACAATTAATTATTCATTTAAAAGAAGCAGGGAAAATCATTTTAATTAATAGTCATGATTTAGCTTTCGTTGAAGAAATATGTACTAATTTTTTAATATTAAATAATGGAAAAGTCTGCTTCAATGAGCCAAATATAGGAGTCAATTTAGAAGAAATCTATTTGGAAAAAGTAGGTGAACACCATGAATAAAGAATTTTTTTATGAAATTCAAGTAGTGATTAAACGTGAGTTTCTGGAATTAAAAAGTCATCTTTGGAAATATTTCGGTTTAATGCTTTATTTGATTTTTTTTACAGTTTTCATTAGTAAAAGCGGCGGTTCAGAAGGAATTGTTTTGCCAAATGAAGCTAACTTATTTTCCAGCTTTACTTTGGCCGGTAGCTTTGCTGCTATGTTTATCATGAGTACAATGCTTCAAGAAAAAAAGCAAATGACTTTACCTTTATTACTTCTGTCTTCTGTCAGTATAACTAGGGTAGTTATTGGAAAAATAGTGGTTGCTGTAATGATTAGTGTACCTTTTCAAGTGTTTCAACTACTTATTAGTTTTGTTATTTTAAATAACCAACAGAGTCCATATCTTTATCTATTGGCACCACAGAACGTAGTTACTTTACCTTTTATTACTTACCTGTTAGGAAGTTTAGTTCTATTGCTTTCGGTAATTATCAAAGATAAAAAGGTGGCAGAGTATCTTTCTGTTTTTTGTTCGCTGACTTTAGGTGGCATTCTCGCAAGTGCCTATATTTTATTCAATGTACAGTTTTCTTTAGTGAAGATTTTACTTTATTTTCTTTTTTTAATAAGTTGTAGTATTTTGCTGACTATGGCAACAAGTAAGATAGTTAAAAATTCGCTATTCTTTATTGAATAGTGTGATAGAAATTTATAATAGGTTAATGATTTTCTTGAAAACCTAAGCTTTTTTTTTAGATATCTGGTATACTGTTTTTGTTACAAGTTCCCGAAAGGATTTAGCAAGTAATTGTCGTTACTTACTAAAGATGCCTTGTAACCGAAACTATTTAGGGGGAATAACATTATGACAGAAAGACATTTATTTACATCAGAATCCGTTTCAGAAGGACATCCAGATAAGGTAGCTGACCAAGTCAGTGATGCAATTTTAGATGCGATTTTGGAAAAAGATCCGATGGCCCGCGTGGCATGTGAAACATCCGTAACAACTGGTTTAGTCCTAGTATTTGGAGAAATTTCTACAACAGCTTATGTAGATATCCAAAAAATTGTTCGTCAAACTGTGAAAGATATTGGTTATACACGAGCAAAATATGGATTTGATGGAGAGACTGTCGCAGTTCTTGTAGCAATCGATGAGCAATCACCTGATATCGCTCAAGGGGTTGACGCAGCCTTAGAAGTGCGTGATCAAGATGAAAAAGACGATATTGGCGCTGGTGACCAAGGCTTAATGTTTGGTTTTGCCGTTGACGAAACACCAGAATTAATGCCATTACCGATCGCGTTAAGCCATCGTTTGGTTCGCCGTTTAGCAGAATTGCGGAAGGAAAAAGTCTTACCTTACTTACGTCCTGATGCAAAATCTCAAGTAACAGTGGAATATGATGATCAAGGTCAACCACAACGTGTGGATACGATTGTCATCAGTACACAACATGATGATGAAACAACCTTAGAACAAATCGAAAAAGACATTAAAGAACAAGTAATCAATGAGGTGATCCCTCATGAACTTTTAGATGATGAAACAAAATACTTTATCAACCCAACTGGTCGCTTTGTAATCGGTGGCCCTCAAGGAGATGCCGGCTTAACTGGTCGTAAAATTATCGTTGATACTTATGGCGGTTATGCTCGTCATGGCGGCGGCGCTTTTTCTGGAAAAGATGCAACCAAAGTTGACCGCTCTGCTAGTTATGCTGCGCGTTATATCGCGAAAAACATTGTTGCTGCTGGTTTGGCGAAAAAAGTAGAAGTCCAATTAGCTTATGCAATTGGTGTGGCGCAACCAGTGTCTATTTCTATTAATACGTTTGGTACGAGTGATCTTCCAGAAAGTAAATTAATCGAAGCAGTTCGTAAAAACTTTGATTTACGTCCAGCAGGTATTATTGAAATGCTAGATTTACGTCGCCCAATTTATAAACAAACTGCGGCTTATGGTCATTTTGGTCGAACAGATATTGATTTACCTTGGGAACAAACAGATAAAGTTGAAGCGTTAAAAGCTAGTTTAGCTGAATAATTAAATAAAAAAACAAGAAGTCAGCCAATACTTGGCTGACTTCTTGTTTTTTTACAATAATTTTTTTATGAAAAAGCATTTTTTTAAGACATTTTGTTCTTTTTTGTATAGAATAGCTATGGAGCAATTTAGAAAATTGACAATTGAATAGAAAAGGATGTGAACAAATGGCAAAAGAAACAAATGTTAAGTTAGTCACGGTGAGTGTTTTTGTGGCAACATTTATGACAGCCATTGAAGGGACCATTGTGTCTACTGCGATGCCAACGATTGTCGGCTCGTTACATGGCATGGAAATTATGAACTGGGTATTTTCAATTTATTTATTAACGAATGCGATGTTAACACCGATTTATGGGAAACTTGCGGATAAAATTGGTCGTAAACCTGTCTTCATGATTGGCATTATCATTTTTATTTTGGGCTCCTCGTTGTGTGGCTTTGCTCAAGATATGTTGACCTTAATTATTGCCCGCGCAATTCAAGGTGTGGGGGCAGGCGCAATTTTACCAGTTGCGTTAACGATTATTGCCGATATGTATTCATTGGACAAGCGAGCGAAAATTTTAGGTTTAAACAGTGCCGCCTGGGGAATTGCTAGTATTTTTGGTCCGTTAGCAGGTGGTTTTATTGTAGATACAGTCGGTTGGCATTGGATTTTCTTCATTAATGTTCCTATTGGACTTGTTTTATTGGGCTTGATTAGTATTTTCTTAGTTGAACCAAAGCGGGAACGGACCAAGATGCCAATGGATATTTTGGGCAGCGTTACTTTGATGGCCGTGTTGCTAACGTTATTGCTAGGTTTTCAAATGATTAGCGATAATGGTTTTACATTAGTAACATTTGGTTGTTTGAGTTTGAGTGTGCTCTTTTTTGTAGCGTTTGTGATGATAGAAAAACGCGCGCAAGACCCAGTGATTGATTTGCATTTATTTAATCAACCAACGTTTGTTTTAGTAAATCTTATTGCGGCGCTTATTAGCGGTTTCTTAATGGGGATTGATGTCTACATTCCGATGTGGATGCAAGGTGTCTTAGGAAAAAGTGCAGGAATTGGTGGCTTAGTTTTAGCGCCTATGTCGTTACTTTGGATGGCTGGATCATTTATAGCAAGTAGCTTTATGGAAAAATATGCTATGAAAAAAGTCTTAACGATTGGGTTATCGATTCTATTAGTCGGGGCCATCTTTTTAGTGGTAATGCCAATGGCCGTTCCGTTTTGGCTTTTCTTTGTAGTTTCTTCTGTCTTAGGAGTTGGTTTTGGGATTACTATCACAACGACTACGGTGACCGCACAAAGTACAGTGGAGCCTGAAAAAATGGGGGTTGCAACATCGTTTAATACGTTGGTGCGTACAATTGGGCAGACTGTGATGGTGTCAATTTTTGGTGTGATTTTAAATGCAGGAATGTTTGCAAAATTGGAAGCGAGCGCGTTAAACGTCGATGCAGATGTCATGAATCAATTAGTGAATCCACATACTGCAAATTTAATTCCAGCTACGTTGTTAAAACCATTACGCGGTATCCTCTATGCAGGTCTGCATAATGTTTACTTAGTCGGTGCGGGCTTAGTTGTTGTCGCTCTTTTGTTAAATATTTTCGCAAAAGCGCAACGAGCGAAGGTTTAGTGGTACACTAATAGAAAGAGTATTGGAGGGAAAAGTAGATGGCCTTTTTACAAGCAAATATTTATTCAAATGTATTGGAAATGGAAGTGAATGTGAACGTAATTTTACCACAAGAAACGGTAAAAAAAGTGGGCACAAGTACCCAAGCAGCATTGACAGATATTCCCGTGTTGTATTTATTACATGGGATGGGAGGAAATCACAGCGTCTGGGCTCGCAGAACCTCTATTGAGCGGTATGTCGCTGATTTGGGGATTGCTGTCATTATGCCGTCCACGGATTTAGCTTGGTATACGGACACGCAATACGATATGAACTATTGGACGTTTATCTCAGAAGAATTACCGAGAATTTGTCATCAACTCTTTCCACAGTTAAGTACAAAACGAGAAAAAACCTTTGCTGCTGGTTTGTCAATGGGTGGTTATGGCGCCTTGAAATTAGGCTTAGCGAAACCAGAATCTTTTGCAGCCGTTGCTTCTTTGTCTGGGGCAGTTAGTTTATCATCCACTAGTTTTGGGGAATTATTAAAAGTCCGTAAGCGAAGCTATTGGGAAGGTATTTTTGGCCCGTTAGATCAAATTGAAGGTTCCATTCACGATCCGCTGTATTTATTACAACAATTAGTAGAAAGCCAAATAGAAATGCCCCAATTTTATCTTTGTTGTGGGGAGCAAGATATGTTACTTTCTGCTAATCAACAGATGGCTCAAGCGTTGGAACAGGCACAGGCAAGTTACACTTTTGAAACTGGACCAGGAGAACATGACTGGGTGTTCTGGGATGAATGGATTCAAAAAGCCTTGGCTTGGCTACCAATACCAAAATAGAGAAAGTAGTTTTCGCTATTTATTTTAAAAGTTAACCCTTGGTCCGTCAGTCATTTCGACTGACGGACCAAGGGCTTTTTTTATTTAGATGAAGAGGTGTTGTCTGCTTGCAACCCATCTAAGTAGGTTTTAACAGCTTGAATAAAGGCGGATTTTTGGTGAATGGAGCGCCGAAATTGAATGCTTTCCTCCATGTATGTTAACCCATTGTCGGAGACATATTGTTTCATGTGCAGCACTTGTTCTTTTAGATAGTCATCTCCGTTCAACACTTGCGAAACGAGCTGTTTTTCCTCCGTTGCGTCCATAATCATCCCAAACAAAAGATGTTGTAAAGACGTTACTGCTAAATGAGTCATTTCTGGTGAAAAACCTGCTTCTCTTAAAATGCCCATCATTTGATTCAAATGGCGTAATCGTTGGGGATAGGCAGGAACGGTTTGGATTTCGATGGCTACGGCACAGGGAAATTGTTGATAGAGATCATAATAGTTTTCCATGAAGGCCAGTAAGTCAGAATACCATTCACCACATAATACAGGTTCTTGAAAGTGCTCTTCAATCGCTTCAGCCATACTTTGAAGTAAGGCTTGCTTATTTTTAAAATACCAATAAATTGCGGGCGCCTGTACACCAAGCTGTTTGGCGACTTTACGCATAGAAAGTTGTTCTAAAGTGGGACTTTTTTCTAACAAAGAAAATGCGGCTGCAATAATCGTGTCTTTTGATAATTTCGGTTCCATGATTTTAGCTCCTATTAAACGTTATCTTCGTAAGTTTATCAAAAAGAAGGTACACTTTATGATAGGAAAAACTTGTGAAAAATTAACTTGTTCGCTTGTATTTTACCACTAAAAATGGTAAATTATGAATCGGCCTTATTTTACAGTGTTAAATTGGTGAAGTCAATGAGCAAATTGATTTTTTTGTAATGGGGAAGAATTCGCAGACCAACACTGAAGAAGCAGGGAACTATTTTAAGAAAGTAGGGATAAGATGGACCTTATTATTCAACACGCCAAAAAATACAAAGGCTCGGTAGTTATTGCCTTGTTGGCGGTGATCGTAATGGTTGTCTCAGCACTTTGGCAACCAAAATTGTTACAACAAGTGTTGGAAGCAATTATGAATGATGATAGCGACAAAATGAAAAACTTAGGGATTCAATTAATTGCCATTGCAGGATTAGGACTCGTTGCAGGGGTTATTAATACAATTTTTTCTGCCAAAGTTGCCCAAGGTGTCAGTGCTGACATTCGTGAAGCAACTTTCCGCAAAATCCAAACCTTTTCATTTGGCAATATCGAAAAATTTTCAGCAGGTAACTTAGTTGTTCGTTTAACAAATGACGTTACTCAAATTCAAAATGTCATTATGATTGCGTTGCAGACACTATTTAGAATTCCTTTTTTATTTATCGGGAGTTTTATTTTAGCGATGCTAACCTTACCGCAACTATGGTGGGTGATTGTTGCACTTGTCATCGCAGTTATTTTGATTTCTATGCTGTCCTTTTCGCAAATGGGCAAGCATTTCATGATTATTCAAAACTTGATTGATAAGATTAATGGCATCGCAAAAGAAAATTTGTTAGGCATTCGTGTCGTCAAATCATTTGTTCAAGAAAAAAATCAATTGTCACGTTTTACAAAAGTGAGTGAAGAATTAACCACCCATAACTTAATCGTAGGTAGCTTATTTGCTGTGATGATTCCAGCGTTTATGTTGGTGGCGAACTTAGCCGTTGTAGGCTCGATTTTCTTTGTGAGTAACTTAGTCAAGGACGATCCAACTTTAATCGGTGGTGTCGCTTCCTTTATGAACTATTTAATGCAAATCATGATGGCGATTATTATCGGCGGAATGATGATGATGATGACTTCTCGTGCCGCTGTTTCCATTAAGCGGATTAAAGAAGTGATGGAAACAGAACCAGATGTTACTTACAAAAAAGTCCCAGAACAAGAGTTAATTGGTAGTGTTGAGTTTGATCACGTATCTTTCCGTTATCCTGGGGATGAAGAAGATACCTTGAAAGACATCTCTTTCTCTATTCAGCCAGGTGAAATGATTGGGATTGTGGGCGCAACTGGCGCTGGTAAATCTACATTGGCACAATTAATTCCACGTTTGTTTGATCCAACAGAAGGAAAGATTGAAGTTGGTGGTGTCGATTTACGAGAAGTGAACGAACACAGTCTACGAAAAACAGTTTCCTTTGTGTTGCAAAAAGCAATCCTGTTCTCTGGGACGATTGCACAAAATCTACGCCATGGTAAACGTGACGCTTCTGAAGCGGACATGGAACGGGCTTCAGGCATCGCCCAAGCCAAGGAATTTATTGAAAAATTAGCAGAAGGTTATGATGCACCCGTCGAAGAACGGAGTAATAACTTCTCTGGTGGCCAAAAACAACGGTTATCAATTACTAGAGGTGTGATTGGTGAACCTAAAATTTTGATTTTAGATGATAGCACCAGCGCGTTGGATGCTCGTTCGGAGCGGTTAGTCCGAGAAGCGTTGGATAAAGAGTTAAAAGAGACTACCACGATCGTTATTGCCCAAAAAATTTCTTCTGTTGTCCATGCAGATCGTATTTTAGTATTGGATAATGGACGTTTAGTCGGGGAAGGCACGCATGAAGAATTAGCAGCTACGAACCCCGTGTATCAAGAAATTTATGAAACTCAAAAAGGAAAGGAGGAAGCTTAATGACTGATTTAATAAAAGCTAGTAAATTTTTCTATCATTATTTAAAACGTTACAAAGTTTCTTTCCTCTTTATTTTCTTAGCAATTTTCGCAGCGACTTATTTACAAGTCAAAGCGCCGCAATTCGTTGGGGAAGCTATTCAGGAATTAGCGAAATATGCGGTTAATGTGATGCAAGGAAAAGACGATAAAAGTGCGTTCGTTTCTGTCATTTGGAAACTACTCATTTTTTATGTCTTAACTAGTGCCGCTAGTTTCATTTATAGTATTCTCTTTACACAAGTCGTGGGGAAATCGACGAACCGCATGCGGATTGGTTTGTTTAACAAACTAGAAAAATTGACGATTCGTTTCTTTGATTCTCATCAAGATGGTGAAATTTTAAGTCGTTTTACTAGTGACTTAGACAACATCCAAAACAGCTTAAACCAAGCGTTGCTACAAGTATTAACCAATATTGCCTTATTGGTTGGTGTCTTAATCATGATGTTCCGTCAAAATGTGGAACTGGCATGGGCTACAATTGCTTCTACGCCGATTGCGATTTTAATTGCGGTCTTTGTGATTAGCAAGGCGCGCAAATATGTCGATTTACAACAAGATGAAGTGGGGAAATTAAATGGCTATATGGATGAAAAAATTAGTGGGCAACGTGTGATTATCACTAATGGCTTACAAGAAGAAACCATTGACGGCTTTTTAGAGCAAAATGAAAAAGTTCGTGCAGCTACGTATAAAGGTCAAGTGTATTCAGGATTACTTTTCCCAATGATGCAAGGAATGTCATTAGTCAATACGGCAATTGTTATTTTCTTTGGTGGTTGGTTAGCAATCAATGGCTCTGTTGATCGTGCCGCTGCGTTAGGTTTAGTCGTTATGTTTGTCCAATATTCTCAACAATATTATCAACCATTAATGCAAATTTCTTCAGGTTATAGCATGATTCAATTAGCTGTTACAGGCGCTCGTCGTTTAAATGAGATGTTTGATGAACCAGATGAAATTCGTCCCGAAAATGGCGAAAAATTAGAAGAGATTAACAAAGCTGTAGCTTTAAATCATGTTGTTTTTGGCTATAATCCAGAAACGCCTGTGTTGAAAGATGTTTCTATTCATGTGGATAAAGGTGAAATGGTCGCTTTAGTCGGACCGACAGGCTCAGGAAAAACAACGATTATGAATTTAATGAATCGCTTTTATGATGTGAATGAAGGCGCCGTGACGTTTGATGGTGTGGACATTCGTGAAATGGATTTAGATAGCTTGCGTTCACATGTAGGCATTGTTTTGCAAGAGTCCGTTCTATTTTCAGGAACAATTCGTGAGAATATTGCTTTTGGTAAGCCAGAGGCCACGGATGAAGAAATTGTTCAAGCGGCGAAACAAGCGAATATCCATGAATTTATTGTAAATCTTGAGCAAGGTTACGATACTGAGATTACGGAAGAGAATAATCTTTTCAGTACGGGGCAAAAGCAATTAGTAAGTATTGCACGAACGATTATTACCAATCCAGAATTATTAATTTTGGATGAAGCAACAAGTAATGTTGATACAGTAACAGAAGCCAAAATCCAAAAAGCGATGGACGAAGCAATTAAAGGGCGCACCAGTTTTGTGATTGCCCATCGTTTGAAAACGATTCTAAATGCGGATCGGATTATTGTTTTACGAGACGGTGAAGTCATTGAAGAAGGTAACCACCATGAACTAGTTGAACAAGATGGATTTTATGCGGAACTTTATAAAAATCAATTTGTTTTTGAATAAGTTGAAAGAGGTCGGGACAGAAGTGTTTAACTCCGAGAAATAAGAAGGAATTTCCGAAAATTGTTCTATAATTTTTGGAGAATTTCGGCTTATTTCCGAAGGAGTTGCTTCTGTTCCCGCCGTTTATCAATTTTTAAGCCTGGAACAAAAATTCAAAGTGATTTTTGGCCCAGGCTATTTTTTCTATGCTAAATAGAAAAAGAAGATATATCAATGGGGAAAATGAGGAATGCACGGCAATTACGGCGCACGTTTTTGGTGCTAAATACTTTATTTGTACTGAGTGTATTCAGAGAGAATCAATGGACAAAATCGGCACTACTTTTTTGGTTTTTGGCTAATAGTTTTTTATATGGACTGCAGTGGTTGATTTATCTTGGGGGCGAAAAAGGCTGGCTGACACATCTGCAGCGGTGTTATTATTGCGCGGTTCTTCTCCAAATAGCAGGCACATTGATTGTATATTTTTCGTTTTTTGTATAAAGGTCTCTCGTTTCTTGCCGGAGAATATGCTAAAATAAAAAGCAGCAGGGGGCGAGAAAACCATGGAAAAGCCAAATAAACGCAAAGCTGATTTAGAACGTACACGGCAAATTATTTTGTCTGTCGCTTCTGAATTATTCATGACAAAGGGGTTCAAAAATACCTCCACTCGTGAAATTGCTTTAAAAGCGAACATTACCCAACCGAATCTCTATCACCATTTTAAAAATAAAAAAGAACTGTATTTAGCTGTGATTGAAGAATTAACGTCCCGTGTTCAGGAAGAATTAGTCCCAATTGTTTCTGGAAATGCATCAGTAGAAGAAAAACTTTATCAATTAATCAAAGTTTTGTTAGATGAACATCCGACCAATCTTTTCTTAATGTTGAACGACATGTTTCAAGAAATGGGCCCTGATTACAATCGTACGCTGTATCAAATTTTCAAAAAAACCTATATCAATAATATTGCGGCTATTTTTGAAAGTGAACCTGAAACCAATTGCTTACAAGAGGGCATCAGTGTAGATGATGCAACTCGGTTTATTTTATATAACGTTAGTGCATTATTAAGTATTGAAAAAACGTACCAGCGAAAAACAGTGGATGACGATGTCAAAAAATTCATTCAATTTATGCTACATGGCGTTCTGAAAAGTCACAAATAAAAAATAGAGAAGCCCTGTTGAAAAACAGACTTCTCTATTTTTTTGTAAAATTCACTTATCAATCGATAAATAATTATTGATTTATCGATTGATAAGTGATATAGTTTATTTCGAAAAGAAGAAAGAGGTGAACCATTCATGTTTTTAGGATTTAATGAAATGAAGTATTCAAAAGGACGGTACGTCCTTGTAGTCTTAGTAATGGTCTTGATTGCTTGGTTAATTTTTATTTTGTCAGGTTTAGCGAACGGTTTAGCTCAAGGAAATCGTTTAGCGGTAGATCAATGGCAAGCGAATCAAGTGGTTTTATCAAAAGAGGCCAATAGTAATTTAAATGTATCAGTGTTAGATGAAAACGTGAAAGAAACGATTTCAGGAGGCAAAATTGCACCGATTGGTCAACAGTCGTTAGCTATCCGCCCAGCAGATGACAAAAAGGCTGAATTAACGAATGTTAGCTTATTTGGGATTGAAAAAGAAAGTTTTTTAATGCCAAAAGTGATTGAAGGAAACGCATTTACTGATAAAAATCAAGTGATTGCTTCAGAAACATTGAAAAATCAAGGATTTAAAATTGGCGACAAATTAACTGCAGGGAAATATGATGAGCAATTAGAAATTGTCGGCTTTATTTCTAAAAGTAGCTATAACATTGTGCCAGTTATTTACACTTCTCTGGATACTTGGCGGTCAATTAAATATGGTGACAATCCAGCAATGGCCAAAATGGTTAATGGTTTCATTGTTCGCAGCAAGGACAACGCGGAAGTTAAAACGACTAATAAAGACAGCCAAGTTCTTTCAATTTCAGATTTTATTGAAAAACTGCCAGGATACAGCGCTCAAAACTTGACCTTGGATGGCATGATTTATTTCTTGATTGTGATTGCAGCGTTCATTATCGGTATTTTTATCTTTGTGATGACTTTACAGAAAACAGCAATGTTCGGTGTCTTAAAAGTTCAAGGGGTGCCGACTAGTTTCTTAGCAAAGGCAGTCATGCTACAAACCGCTTTATTGGCTGTTCTAGGAGTGGCGATTGGTCTTGCTTTAACGGGAATTACCGTGCTCTTTTTACCAGAAGCGATGCCTTATGCAACTAATGGACCACGCATGATTTTGTTTAGTGTACTATTGATTTTATCTGCATTAATTGGCGGGGCGTTTTCAATTCGAACGATTGCTAAAATTGATCCGTTAATCGCGATTGGAGGTTAGAGACATGGCAAATGTTTTAGAAATGAAAAATATTTATAAAAAATATGGTGAAAAACATACAGAAGTGATCGCGTTAAAAGAATTATCTTTTGCGGTTCAACCAGGTGAATTTGTCGCAGTAATTGGTCCTTCTGGTTCTGGTAAAAGTACCTTTTTAACGATTGCAGCTGGCTTACAGGCACCGACAAGTGGCGAAGTCATTGTTGGCGGGCAATCACTAAATAAGTTAACGAAGAAGCAACGTTTGGCGCAACGTTTTCAAAAAATCGGCTTTATTTTACAAAGCTCTAATTTGGTGCCATTTTTAACAGTGGAAGATCAATTTCACTTAATTGAAAAAGTTGATAAGTCACGTAAAAATAGTGAATTAAAAGAGCAATTGTTAGAGACGTTGGGTTTAAAAGAATTACGAAATAGTTATCCTCGTGATCTCTCTGGTGGGGAAAGACAACGGGTAGCCATTGCGTGTGCATTGTATCATGAGCCAGACGTAATTTTGGCAGATGAACCAACGGCTAGTTTAGATACAGAAAAGGCGTTTGATGTTGTCCAATTACTAGCGAAAGAGGCCAAAGAGAAAGATAAAGGGATTATCATGGTGACACATGATGAGCGTTTGTTGAAATACTGTGATCGAGTGGTTCGTATTCGTGATGGTGAATTGACAGAGTAACAAAACAAATAAAAGAGAACATGATCGGATTGCTGGAGACAATCCGATCATGTTCTCTTATTTCTTTTCAATACAGAAAAGAACAGGTGGCTGATTTTTTTGATTGATAAACTCATAACGTAAGACACTGTAAACATCTTGTGGTAAGGCTTGCGTGTAATTCGTGACCAAATCAAGTTCCTCTGAACCACCTTCGTGGCCATAATAAACGACTAAAATAATGCGACTTCCTTTTACCAAATGAGGCAGTAACCCATCTAACGCCTGTTTAGTCGTAGTGGGTTTTGTAATAATTTCCTTATTACTTTTAGGTAAATAGCCTAAGTTAAAAATAGCGGCAGTGATTTCTGTTTCTTCATCTAGGACAGCATGAAGATGTTCATGTCCTAATGGAAATAACGTAGTTTGTGGGAGTAAATTAAGTTCTGTTAACTTTTGTTCTGTATTGATCAACGCTTCTTTTTGGATATCAAAGGCGAAAACTTCACCAGAAGGGCCAACCAGCTCTGCTAAGAATGCTGTATCATGACCATTTCCCATTGTTGCATCAATGACGAAGTCGCCAGGTTCCACCACTTCTTTTAAAAGTTGGTGACTAAAATGTAGGGCTGTTTGTAGCATTAATTGAAAACTTCCTTTCCTGAAATGACAGTATATTTTCCTTGATAACTGTTGCGGCGTTTCATTTCCGCATCAATCGCATTGAGGACTTCCCATTTTTTCAAGCTCCACATCGGTCCGATAATTGTTTCAAAGGGGGCATCGCCTGTTAAGCGATGAATAACAATTTCGGGTGGAATCATTTCTAACTGATCACAAATCACTGAAACATAGGCTTCTTTGCTCATCAATTGTAAGCGTCCTTCATTATAATCTCGCATCATTTTGGTATTTGTCATTAAATGAAGTAAATGCAGTTTAATCCCTTGGATATCTGAATCCTGAATAGTTCGCCGCACATTTTCGCGCATCATGGCAGGTGTTTCACCAGGTAGCCCGTTAATTAAATGTGTACAGACCCGAATCCCGTGTTTCCGTAATTTAGCCACGCCATCTAGATATGTTTGATAATCATGAGCGCGATTAATGGCAGCGCTAGTTTCCTCAAATGTGGTTTGCAAACCCAACTCTACCCATAAATAAAAGCGTTCATTTAATTCGGCTAAATAGTTCACTACCTCATCAGGCAAACAATCAGGACGGGTACCAATGGATAAACCAACGACGCCTTTTTCATTGACTACTTGTTCAAACCGATGACGAATAACGTCAACGGGTGCATGTGTATTGGTGAAATTTTGGAAGTAAACAATGTATTGATCGACAGTTGGCCATTTTTGATGCATCAATTGGATTTCTTTTTGAAATTGAAGCGGCAGGGGATCGCTAGGTGCAACAATCATGTCGCCTGATCCAGAAACACTACAGAACGTACAACCACCTTTGGCAACCGTCCCATCACGATTGGGGCAATCAAAGCCACCATCAATTGGCACTTTAAAAATCTTTTCACCAAACTGTTGACGAAGTGCATAGTTCCAAGTGTGATAGCGTTTATTTGGATCATCTGAATAAGGAAAAATTTGCATAATCAAGACTTCTTTCTAGCGTTGTTTGCTTTGAAATCGCCAAACAAAGCGTTTTTCTAAATAAATAGGGTAACTTAATAACAACCAAGCTAAACCAAGACAAAAACCACCTAAGATATCGCTAGGGAAATGGACACCTAAATAGATTCGACTAACCCCAATCATGAAAATCCCAATACCTAGTAAAATTTGCACACAAAGGCGGACCGTTTTATTTTTAATGAAAATTGGCAGAATCAATAAAATAGTGCCGTAGAACAAGGTACTTCCTACAGCATGTCCGCTAGGAAAACTATACGTATGTTCAGTTACTAAATGCTCCAAAGTAGGCCGTTGGCGCATAAAGAATAATTTTAATAAAGAATTACCTACGCCAGCAATTAAGGCAGTATTAATAAAGAGCCATAATGCTTCAGCATAATATTTCCAAACAATAAATAGAGCAATGACAACGATCGCTAAGATGATAATCGTCAATGAATTGGCAAATTTGGTGTACCAAATAAAAAAGTTATTTAGCTGTGGAAAAGGACGACGAACAAAAGAAGTAATCGTTTGATCAAAGCCTCTGAGCCAGGTTGGATAAAAACGAACAACATAGCCTAAAAACATAAATACTAAAAGAAAACAACTACCTGCAAATTGATAATAAAGTTTGTTTTTCATAAAAAATCCTTTCAAAATTTAATCGCAACAATCCGTATTATACCATCAAAAGGGTAAAAAATTAAAAGATAATTTCATTGCCTGATTAGAGGGGATACAGATATTAAAAAAGTTCTGGCACCACAATCTCTCATTGTGGTGCCAGAACTTTTTTAAATGGCACATGTTTATTGATTATCATCATCAGGAGTATCAACGGTAATATCGCCGAATTCGCTAGAAAGGTTAAACTCTGTATCCGCACGACCATTCTTATAAGATGTTCGCTCTTTGTTTAAAAGTTGAACATCGCCTAATTTTGATTCACCTTTGATTGAAATGTTACGCAAAATTTCTCCAGAATTTACATAAATGTCTCCATGGACAAGAGCGACAGTTAATTTTTTAGGCACAGCAGGCATGTCTAAAGAAAAATCACCATTTTCACTTGAAAAGTTAGCTTCTCCTTTGAAATCATAGACGCTAATATCGCCATCTGTCGTTGTTGCTTGGATGTTTCCACGAGCATTTTGCACTCGAATATCACCAGAAGTAGTCGTATTTTTTATTTCATCGAAATAGGCTGAATCCAACGTTATATCGCCGTCAGTGGTTTCAACTGTTGCTGTTTTAGCGGAAGTATCCGCTGAAAGGTAGATACCATCTGAAGAGTTAAGCGTCATTTTTTTGGCTTTAACGCCCGATAGACTAACATAAGAATTTGGTAGATTAGTTGTTAATTCGTCTACGTTAAAAGCATTCAATGAAACTTGTGAATGGGTTGAGCCATCAATCACTAACTTTTTCACATTATTAGGAATCTGGACACTCACGTTCGGTGTGAGGTCATTAAAAATGCCAATATTAAAAAATGACAACTCGGGTTGGTTTTGTGTACGAGTGGTATTGATGGTTGCTGTTATTTTATTTTTTTCTTCTTTGACATCTAAGGTGCCTTCAGCTTTTGAATAAAAGGCATTATTCGGTGATCGTAATCCCATGTTGTTACTATCAGTTTTATAAATGGTATAAGGGCCTTTGCCTTTTAAGGATAAGTGGAGTTCTTCGCCTGCTTGTTTATTTTTTAGTGTATAACTTTCTTTTAGCGGCGTGACTGATTTTTCCGCTTGCTTGTAATAATAGACGGCGCCAGATCCACCAATTAGCATCGCTAAGACAGCAATGGATAAGAGAATCCCTGTTGTTTTTTTCATTAGATATCACCTCGTAAAACAGCAATGTTCCATTGGAAATAACGCTTAAAGACATGTGCTGAAAATTTTAAAATTGGTAGAAACAGTAACCAACCAATGATTGATGCACCAAATAAAAAGAGACTCATAGATAATTGGAAAAAGGAAGCGGCATTTGCTTGGGTAATAACACTATAAATACCATAAATTGGTGAAAATAAAGTTGCAGCTCCGGCAATGCCACAACCGACGTACATTAAGGCAATCCCTAAAATAACCCAAAACATGAAGAAAAAATTTAAACAGAAAATACCAAACACTTGGAAAAATCGGGTTAGCGGCCGATGCTGTGGTCGTTGATAGTATGGAGAATCATTATCATAGTAAAATTCAGATTCTTCTTCATAGGGATGATCATAAGCAGGTGTAGCCGCTGGAATTTCTTGCCAGCCATTATTTTCAATTTTTCGTTCCGTCAATTCGATGCCTTGTTCTTTTAAAATTTCTTCTGCGATAACCCGTGGTTTCCCCAATGATTTTGCCACTTGTTCTTCTGTTTCGCCTTCCGCAACACGAGCATCAAATAACGCCTTGTATTTCGCAAGAATAATAGCTTGATCTTTTGGATTTAATGCTTTTAAATAAATTTTCAGCTCAATAATAAAATGTTCTTTATTCATTCCGCTCCCTCTTTCTACACGATTCATTTCTCATCTTAAACTATAATTTCTTTTTGGGCGAATAACAAGAGGAATTAAAAAAATCAGACTAAGGTAAAGAAGCGTCTACAACTAAAGTCGCAGTTTTTTCCGAGTAGTAACAAGAGAGTAAATCTATGTTAAAAAACATTACTTCTTTACAATCTAGTTACAGTAATATGAAATTTTGTTGAAGTGTTTTTAATTCGTCAGAAAAAAAGGTATACTTGTTATAATAACAAAACTAAAAAATTACATTTACATATAAGTTAAAAAAGGAAAGTTGGGGACGTATCAATGAAGAAAGAATCAATGTCACGTATCGAAAGAAGGAAAGCACAACAAAGAAAGAAAACGCCAGTACAATGGAAGAAAAGCACTACTTTATTCAGCTCGGCGTTAATTGTTTCATCTGTAGGAACGCCCGTTGCGTTACTACCAGTGACTGCTGAGGCAACAGAAGAGCAGCCAACAAATGCAGAAGTTGCCCAAGCACCTACTACGGAAACTGGCTTAGTAGAGACACCAACAACAGAAACTACGCCAGGAACTACGGAACAACCGACAACGGATTCGGCAACAACGACTGAATCGACAACTGAATCATCAAAAGAAACACCAACAACACCAAGCACTGAGCAACCAACAGTTGATTCAACTACACCTGTGGAATCAGGAACGACTGATTCTTCAGTAGCAGAAATCACGCCAGTAGCTCCTTCAACAACCGAGTCTGAAGCAGCGCCTGCGGTTACACCCGATGATGAAGTAAAAGTACCAGAAGCTAGAGTAGCTTCTGCGCAAACTTTTTCAGCGTTATCACCGACGCAAAGTCCTTCAGAATTTATTGCCGAGTTAGCACGTTGTGCACAACCTATTGCGCAAGCCAATGATTTATATGCATCAGTGATGATGGCTCAAGCAATCGTTGAAAGTGGTTGGGGAGCAAGTACGCTATCTAAGGCACCAAACTATAACTTATTTGGGATTAAAGGCAGCTACAATGGACAATCTGTCTATATGGATACATGGGAATATTTAAACGGCAAATGGTTAGTGAAAAAAGAACCTTTCCGTAAATATCCTTCTTACATGGAATCATTCCAAGATAATGCGCACGTGCTAAAAACAACTTCTTTCCAAGCGGGCGTTTACTATTATGCTGGGGCTTGGAAAAGCAATACAAGCTCGTACCGCGATGCAACTGCTTGGTTAACAGGTCGTTATGCGACAGATCCTAGCTACAATGCTAAATTAAATAATGTCATTACCGCATATAACTTAACTCAATATGATACACCATCTTCTGGTGGGAATACTGGGGGCGGAACAGTTAATCCAGGAACAGGCGGTTCTAACAATCAATCAGGAACGAACACGTACTATACTGTAAAATCAGGAGATACCTTGAATAAAATTGCCGCGCAATATGGTGTGAGCGTTGCTAATTTACGCTCATGGAACGGCATCTCGGGTGATTTAATTTTTGTTGGTCAAAAACTTATCGTGAAAAAAGGTGCTTCAGGTAACACTGGTGGCTCAGGCAGCGGTGGTTCTAACAATAATCAATCAGGAACGAACACGTACTATACTGTAAAATCAGGGGATACCTTGAATAAAATTGCCGCGCAATATGGCGTGAGCGTTGCTAATTTACGCTCATGGAATGGCATCTCTGGCGATTTAATTTTCGTTGGTCAAAAACTCATCGTGAAAAAAGGTGCTTCAGGTAACACTGGTGGCTCAGGCAGCGGTGGTTCTAACAATAATCAATCAGGAACGAATACGTATTACACAATTAAATCAGGCGATACCTTGAACAAAATTGCCGCGCAATATGGTGTGAGCGTTGCTAATTTACGTTCATGGAACGGCATCTCTGGCGATTTAATCTTCGCTGGTCAAAAAATTATTGTGAAAAAAGGTACTTCAGGTAACACCGGCGGCTCAAGCAATGGTGGTTCTAACAATAATCAATCAGGAACGAATACGTACTACACGATTAAATCAGGGGATACCTTGAACAAAATTTCTGCACAATTCGGTGTTAGTGTGGCTAACTTACAAGCCTGGAATAACATCAGCGGTAGTTTGATTTTTGCTGGTCAAAAGATTATCGTGAAAAAAGGCGCTAACTCAGGTTCAACGAATACGAACAAGCCTACGAATAATGGTGGCGGTGCGACAACATCTTACACGATTAAATCAGGCGATACATTGAATAAAATTTCTGCACAGTTTGGCGTGAGTGTTGCTAATCTACGTTCATGGAACGGGATCAAAGGCGATTTAATTTTTGCTGGTCAAACAATCATCGTGAAAAAAGGCGCTTCTGCAGGTGGCAATGCTTCTTCAACAAATAGTGCATCAGGCAAACGCCATACAGTTAAAAGCGGTGATTCACTTTGGGGCTTATCAATGCAATACGGAATCAGCATCCAAAAAATCAAACAATTAAATGGCTTAAGCGGGGATACAATTTATATTGGTCAAACTTTAAAAGTTGGTTAATTTAAGATTGAAAAAAATAGCTATCTTTGGTAACATGAGTCTTATAATAGAAAAAAACAATGAGAAGGAATAGTAGAAAGAACCATGTGATAGAGAGCGTATGGCTGGTGGAAATACGTACAGAAGCTTTTGAACTCGCCTTTAAGTTACTTTTTTGAACAAACCAAGTAGAAAAAGTCGGTGACGATCGTTAAGACGTTTGAGGTTAAGGTGACGGTGACTGACCGTTTCTTTGACGAATTTAGGTGGTACCACGTTGCATTTGTATGTTCACGTCCTATAGGAATTTTTCCTATAGGACTTTTTTTTATCACTAAGTGGCTAGTTTAAGTCAGAATAGTGAAAATGGCTGCAGGTGGCAAATTTTAAGAATGAAAAATTTTATATTAATTAGGAGGAATAACATGAGCTACAATCACAAAGAGATTGAGAAGAAATGGCAAAAATATTGGGCTAAGAACAATTGTTTCAATACATTGGATGACCCAAATAAAGAAAAATTTTATGCACTAGATATGTTTCCCTATCCATCTGGACAAGGCTTACACGTAGGTCACCCGGAAGGCTATACAGCAACCGATATTCTTTCACGTATGAAACGTGCGCAAGGCTATAATGTGTTGCATCCAATGGGCTGGGATGCGTTTGGTTTGCCAGCAGAGCAATATGCGTTAGATACAGGAAATGACCCAGCTGAATTTACTAAGAAAAATATCGAAACATTCCGTCGCCAAATTAATTCACTAGGATTCAGCTATGATTGGAATCGTGAAATTAATACCACTGATCCTGAATATTACAAATGGACACAATGGATATTTACAAAATTATATGAAAAAGGGTTAGCTTATGAAGCAGAAGTTGCGGTTAACTGGGTACCTGAACTAGGAACTGTTATTTCAAATGAAGAAGTCATTGATGGAAAAAGTGAACGTGGCGGTTATGATGTGGTTCGCCGACCAATGCGTCAATGGATGTTGAAAATTACTGCTTATGCAGATCGCTTATTAGAAGATTTAGAGCTTGTTGATTGGCCAGAAAGTATTAAAGATATGCAACGAAATTGGATTGGACGTTCTGAAGGAGCCAATGTGACCTTTAAAGTCGCTGGCACAGAAGAAAGTTTCACGGTGTTTACAACCCGTCCGGATACCTTGTTTGGTGCAACCTATACTGTTCTAGCTCCTGAACTAGAACTAGTGAAAAAAATTACGACACCTGAACAAACAGCAGCTGTAGAAGCATATATTGAAGAAACCTCAAAAAAATCTGATTTAAATAGAACGGATTTAGCAAAAGAAAAAACAGGTGTTTTCACAGGTGCGTATGCGATAAATCCAGTCAATGGCCAAGAAATTCCAATTTGGATTGGCGATTATGTTTTAGCAAGCTATGGTACAGGCGCAATCATGGCGGTCCCAGCGCATGATGAACGGGATTACGAATTTGCGAAAACATTTGGCATTGATATCCTACCAGTAATCGCAGGTGGCGACATTACAACAGAAGCCTATACAGGGGATGGACCGCATATCAATTCTGATTTCTTAAATGGATTAAACAAAGCAGAAGCCATCGCTAAAATGAATGAGTGGCTAGAAGAAAATCACGTAGGGAAAAAAGAAGTATCCTATCGTTTACGTGACTGGTTATTCTCTCGTCAACGCTACTGGGGTGAACCAATTCCTGTGATCCATTGGGAAGATGGAACAACCACAACGGTTCCTGAATCTGAGTTACCTCTACGTTTACCAGTAACATCGGATATTCGCCCAAGTGGAACTGGGGAATCGCCATTAGCAAACATTGATGAATGGGTCAATGTCGTCGACCCTGAAACTGGCATGAAGGGAAAACGTGAAACGAATACTATGCCACAATGGGCTGGAAGCTCTTGGTATTACTTACGATTCATTGATCCTCATAATAAAAATGAAATTGCTGATTTTGAAAAATTAAAACGTTGGTTACCAGTTGATATCTATATTGGTGGTGCCGAACATGCGGTGCTGCATTTACTTTATGCTCGTTTTTGGCATAAATTCTTATATGATATTGGCGTGGTTCCTACCAAAGAACCTTTCCAAAAATTATACAACCAAGGTATGATTTTAGGAGAAAACAACGAAAAAATGTCTAAATCACGTGGCAATGTTGTAAATCCCGATGATGTGGTGGCTAAATATGGTGCGGATACGTTACGTCTTTATGAAATGTTCATGGGCCCATTAGATGCTTCCATTGCTTGGAATGAAAATGGATTAGAAGGAAGTCGTAAATTCTTAGATCGCGTTTGGCGTCTGATTGTTGATGAAGAAGGCAAAATGCGTGACCGAATTACCACAATTAATGATGGCCGTTTAACGAAAATTTATCATCAAACGGTTAAAAAAGTGACAGAAGATATGGCAAACTTGCACTTTAATACAGCGATTTCTCAATTAATGGTTTTTGTGAATGAAGCCAATAAAGTGGATGCCTTACCTTATGAATATGTGGAAGGATTTGTCCAATTACTTGCACCAATCGCGCCACATATTGGTGAAGAACTATGGCAAATTTTAGGTAACGAGGAAAGTTTAACTTATGTCCCTTGGCCAACCTATGATGAAGCGGCCTTAGTAGAAGATGAAGTGGAAGTAGTTTTCCAAGTGAACGGAAAATTACGTGGCAAACAAAATGTCGCTCGTGGGTTAAGTAAAGAAGAATTAGAACAAATTGCAATGAACCATGAAGCTGTTAAAGAATTTATTGAAGGAAAAACAGTGCGCAAAGTGATTGCTGTTCCAGATAAATTAGTAAATATTGTTGCAAATTAAGTTTACATGTTTTTATTAAAAAAAGAGCCGGACGTATCAAAACGTCCGGCTCTTTTTAAGGTTGTTTTGTTTTACCTTTTTGATTCATATGTTCTTTACATGTGATTGTTATAACTGAAAGCAAGGCAATGAAGAGAAAAAAGTAACCGAGCGGCGTACAGAAAAAGGCGGGTTCTTTTAAAAGTCCATCGCTAGATAATGTTGATCCAACTAAAATAGAGATCATAAATAATAAAAGACTAATCAAGCCAAGAAATAAGCTAATACGATATTTTTTCAACTTCAGTTCCTCCTTTAATGAACTATCACTAAGATAAATCAAAAAGGTTAACTTTTTTTTAGGCAACTGTTAAAACTTAGATAAGAAATCTATTTTCTAAGTTTGTCGTTGTTGGTAATTGGTTAAGATCATACGTGAAAAGGGACCGACAATCAGCAATTGATAAGGAAGCGCAACAATAAAGTTCAGGCCCCAAGCTTGGAAATACGCACTTAGTGACAACGTCTGGCCTTCCATTAATAAGCCAAATAAAGACATACAAGTCACCATGCCGATAATCATGAGACTCGAAATGGTCAGAATAAGTAATAGCCGTTTTTCTTTATTAAAGGGTAAAGAAAAAGCGATTTTCTTAGCTAAGACACCAACGATGAAAACGTCTAAAATAAAAGCAACGATAAATCCAGGAAGCAAACCTTTTGATAAGGCGTACAATGAAAATTCTCCATGCAATAATAAATTATAGGTGCTCATTCCGAAAACCATCAGAAAGCACATTAACGTAGTAAAAAGCATTCCTTCTTTTTTATTAGTAGGCATTTTTTTCTCCTTTCATTTATTGAGAGTAATGATTGTTCTAGGCAGAAAAAGGACAAATTCTCTCGACTTTTACTAGTGTAGCAAAAATAAAAGTTCTTCATAAGTTAGAATTTGCTAAGAATTTGATTCAAATAAAAAGGTGTACTAAGTCAGCAGTACACCTTTTTATTCGTTATTTAGTTTATTTTTGTGTTATTTGTAACGTCCTCTCCAAACCATTTTTGAGAAATTTTACTAAGGGTGCCATCTTTTCGTAACGTTTCAAAGGCAGTATTGATTTTTTTGACTAATTGATTGTCTGATTTGCGGACGCCCACAGCAAAATCTTCATTGTCATAGCCGACATGAGAAATAGTATAGTTTTTTAAATTATCTTCGTGGGAAAGATAGTAGTTGGCGTAGACGCGATCAATTAGGAGCCCATCAATTCGGCCAGATTTTAAATCTAAGAAAGCTTCATTAAACCCGTCATATAAAATAGGCGTTTGGTCTTTAACAAATTTTTTCAAAACGTCAGGCTGACTTTCGAAGCCATCATAGCCAGAAGAGCCATTTTGAACCCCTAAAATTTTGCCTTGCATGTCGCTCGCTGTTGCAATGTTTTTTTCTTTTAAAGAAACAAGTACTTGGTCGTTCGTCATGTAGGGTTGTGTGAATTGAACTTTTTCAGCCCGCTCGCTCGTTTTAGTGTAGCCGTTCCAAATAAGATCAATGGTTTGATTTTGTAATTCTGTTTCTTTCATAGACCAATCAATCGGTTGGAAGTCAACGGAAATGCCATAAAGTTTAAAAACCGCTTTGGCTAAGTCGACATCAAAGCCGACAATGTTGCCTGATTTATCTTGAAAACCCATGGGCACAAAGGAGTCATCTAAGCCAATAATAATCCGTTTTTCTTCGTTAATCCGTGTCCATTGATCTTCGTTGCTTTTTCTTTTACCACAACCTGCAAATAGGAGTAAACTACAACAGATAACCAGCAAGGCTAAAGAATATTTCTTTTTCATCATAAACTCCTTTCTATTGGACGGGGGCAACCGTCAAAAGATTGTCTGCAATTTTTTCAGCGAAAGCCATATCGTGGGTCACGACAATCTGTGTCATGCCTTGTTTCCGTAAATCTAAAATAACTTCTTCCACTTGTTGGCGTAAAGCTGGATCTAGCGCGCTCGTTGGTTCATCGTACCCAAGAACTTTTGGCTTCATTGCTAAGGCACGAGCAAGTGCAACTCGTTGTTTTTGTCCACCGGAAAGTTGGTACGGATAGAGTTTTTCTTTACCAGCCAAGCCCAATTTTTCCAGTAATTCTAAAGCTTCTTGCTGACTTTTTGCTTTTTCTTCTTTTAGTACTAATGTAGGTGCTAAGGTAATGTTTTCTAAAACTGATAAGTGAGGGAAAAGTTGGAAATCCTGGAAAACGACCCCAACCACTTGATCGGCATTGTCCATTTCAGCAGGATTGAAAGGAACACCATCCAACAAAAGCTCACCAGAATCAATGGTTTCTAAACCAGCTAAACAACGAAGTAAAGTGGTTTTTCCGCCGCCTGAAGGACCAACAATCGTTAAAATTTTACCCTCTGGAATTTCTAAATTTAAGTGATCAATGATGGTCCGGTTATCAAAATGTTTGGTTAAATTTTTAATAGTTAACATGGTAAAGTCCTCCTATTTATAATATTGATAGAATTTTTCAATTTTCTTAGAAGCAACAGTCAAAATTGCCGTAAAGAGTAAATAAATCACTCCCACTAAAGCTAATGGCACTAATGTAACATCGCGGCTCATCGCAATTTTACCAGCACGTAAAAGATCGCCTAAGCCAAGAACATAAATAAGAGAAGTATCCTTGACCAAATTGATAATTTCATTTCCTGCGGAAGGCAGCACGATTTTAACAACTTGTGGCAAAATAATCCGGGTGACTGTTTGAAAACGTGTTAAACGTAAAACCTTAGCAGCTTCATATTGACCTTGGGGAATTGCTTGAATCCCCCCGCGGAAAATTTCAGCAAAGTACGCAGCATAATTTAAAATAAATGCGAATAAGGCCGCATCGTAACGTTCAAAGACAATACCAATTAATGGTAAGCCGTAAAAAACAAAAATTAATTGTAACAATAGCGGAGTGCCGCGCATTAACCAAATGTAGAGGTTAATTAAGTAACGTAAAGGTTTAAACGAACTTTGTAAAATAAAGGCAATGATAATCCCCAGTGGAATCGAGCCAAGGAGCGTAAAGAAAAAGACTTTCAGCGTCATGCCAGCTCCGCTAACTAAAGCAGGTAAAATTTCTAAAATATAATCCATCATTTTTTCCTCCAACAATTTTTATTAAAAAACAAAAAAGCCTCTTGGCTGTGAGCCAAGAGGACGAATCGCATTCGTGGTGCCACCTCAATTTACTTATCTTTCACAAGATAAGCCTTATGTAGTTGCGTTGACAACTACTCTCTGTTAACGATAGAGTCACCGGTTTTTCTTACTAAAGGATTCAGAAAAACATCTTTTAGGTGTGAGTAAAGAAGAATCCATCTTTTTCTTTCAGCCAATGAAAAAGTCTCTGTAAAGGAAGAGCTAAATTACTATGTCCTAAGCCTTGATTGTAAGTATGAAATTGTTCGAACGGAACAGAAAACCTGTTGCTTTTCTAGCTTATCCCATTAAGGATATGGAAAAGAGGACAACAGACTTGAGCAGTTGAGGCACTCTCTCAGGTTGAAAAGCGCATCTAAAAAACAAAAAAGTCCTTTGACTGACTAGCCAAAGGACGAATAATCAATTATCGTGGTTCCACCTTAGTTTATTCGTGTTTCGCAACACGAACCTTATGAAGTTCATAACTTCGCCTGCTAACGAGTGGTCCCGGACTTTCCTACTAAGGGTTCAAAAAGTCAACTCCCAGATGTGGTTCGCTGTTTCTTTACGTCTTTTTCCACCAACCAAAGACTCTCTTCACTAAAGGAAACAGTTACTCTTCTGTTCTCTGTTTTTCAATACTGTACCACCAGAAAAAATATCTGTCAACTCTTATTCTTAAAAAAATATTTTTCTTTCAAAAAGTAAGTGCTGAAAAAGGACAAATGTATGGAAAATCATGTAAAATGTAAGTAAGTTGTTTGAACAGAAGGAGGAGTTTTGGTATGAAACAGAAAAAGTGGTTAATCGGACTTGTTGCACTGGGCTTGGTTTTAGCAGCATGTGGAAGTGGCGGTTCGAAAACGACCTCGAATGAACCAGCTACACAGAAAATTAACGTCGCATCTGGTGGTGAACTCTCGACATTAGACAGCGCTCATTATACAGATGTCTATAGTTCCGATATGATTGGTCAAGTAGTTGAAGGCTTGTATCGACAAGATAAAAACGGAGATCCTGAGCTAGCTATGGCGAAAGCAGAGCCACAAGTTAGTGAAGACGGGTTAGTCTATACATTCAAGTTACGAGAGGCAAAATGGACAAACGGGGATCCAGTTAAAGCAGGGGATTTTGTAGTTGCGTTTAGAAACGTGGTCGATCCAGCGTATGGTTCAAGTAGCAGTAATCAAATGGATATTTTTAAAAATGGGCGTGCGGTGCGGGAAGGACAAGCCACGATGGAAGAATTTGGTGTCAAAGCAATCGATGACCAGACACTAGAACTAACATTGGAAAATCCAATTCCTTATTTAGCCCAAGTCTTAGTTGGAACACCTTTTATGCCTAAAAATGAAGCCTTTGCCAAAGAAAAAGGTACTGCCTATGGGACTTCTGCAGATAATTTTGTTGGCAATGGACCGTTTGTAATTTCAGGCTGGGATGGCAATTCCGAAACTTGGAAATTGAAGAAGAATAATCATTATTGGGATAAAGAACACGTAAAATTGAATGAAATTGATGTTCAAGTAGTGAAAGAAATTGGCACAGGAGCCAATCTTTTTGATAATGGCGATTTAGATTACACTGTTTTAGCAGATACTTATGCACTTCAGTATAAAGAGTCAAAACAAGCGCATTTTGTACCTAAAGCCATGGTGGGTTATTTAAGCCCAAATCATCGCCGTGAAATTACCGGCAACGAACATGTTCGAAAAGCTTTTTTACAAGCGATTGATAAAGAAACTTTTGCAAAAGAAATTTTAGGAGATGGCTCGACAGCTTTAAATGGATTTGTACCAGCTAATTTTGCAAAAAATCCAGATACAGGTGAAGATTTCCGCAAAGAAAATGGTGATTTATTGCCATATAATATTAAAGAAGCCCAAGCTAACTGGACCAAAGCGAAAGAAGAGTTGGGCAAAGATAAAATTGGATTGGAACTAATCTCAGCGGACTCAGCGATTGCCAAGAAAACCATTGAATTTGTTCAAGGGCAATTGCAACAAAATTTACCAGGTTTAACAATCAAATTAAAATCATTGCCTTTGCAAAATCGTTTGGATTTACAAACAGCAGGTAATTACGATTTAGCCTTTGGAACATGGACGCCTGATTATGCTGACCCCATTAACTTTTTAGAATTTTATGACTCAAAAAGTGGCTTAAATACTTCTGGTTATAACGATTCAGCGTATGATGCGGGTCTCCAAAAAGTTAGAAAAGATTACGCCAATGAACCTGAAAAACGCTGGAATGAATTACTAAGTTTAGAAAAAACATTAATTGAAAAAGATGCCGGTGTTTTACCCTTATTCCAAGGAGCCATTGGTTACTTGAAATCAGATCGCTTACAAGGTTTGCAAGTATTTTCTTTTGGTCGCACAGTATCCTATCGTTTAGCTTATGTAGAAGAATAAATTGACTTCTGAAAAGTCCTATCTTTTGAAAAAGTCTGCTTTCTGTTTTATCCTTAAAGTAGGAAAATTAACTAAAAAAATCAACTATGAAAGGTAGGTTTTTCAAATGTTTAGCTTTCTATGGGCATTAATTGTCGGAGGAATTATTGGCGCAATTGCTGGCGCAATTTTAGGAAAAGACGTGCCAGGTGGCATTATTGGAAATATTATCGTGGGCTTTTTAGGAAGTTGGGTAGCATCACTCTTGTTGCCTTCTTTAGGACCAGTCATCGGCGGTTTTCCAATTATCTCAGCGTTGCTAGGAGCGATTATCTGTATCGCTATTTACTCTTTTATTGTAAACCGCAAGGCGTAAAATTGTATCAAAATGATATCTTGAAAAGCATCATAAAACTTGTGAAGGTTGATCAAACCATTACTTTTGATGTCTTTTCTCTCATATTTTAAGTCTATGACAAAAATTTCTTTGGATTTTTGTCATAGACTCTTTTTTTAAAATATTTATTATGAGAATTTCCTGCGTTAGACTGCTTATTTTTCATTTATTATTCATTTTTGATAAAGGAAGTTTTGTTGGATAAAGTGAATAGCTCAAGGCTCAACAAAAATAAAGAAAAAATTAATATGTTAAGTTTAGGAAAGGGGAAATTCTGCTCTCATAATACGCCGTTTTATTCATTAAACGATAGTTGAAAAAAATATGTGCCCTTGTTATTCTTTGAATTAAACTAATGGGGGCGAAAAGCATGGAATCGTTAAAAAGTAATCTTTTTTTGACTAGAGAAGCATATTTGGAAGCTTTTGAAACAATCATGACACCTTTAAAAACGGCTATTTTAACATCAGAAAAACCTGGCGTGAATTTTGGGTCCAGTGGTGCTGTCTATGATCAGCAACATGCTGAAATGGAAGCGCTCATTCGACCATTATGGGGAATTGGACCGTATTGGGTTGCTTGTAAAGATGATGTTTTAAGAGATGCTTATGTGGAAAAATTAATCGCAGGAACTGATCCGTCATCCCCAGATTATTGGGGCGATATTGTTGATTATGATCAATATATTGTGGAAGCAGCAGCATTATCTTTAACTTTATTGCTTCATAAGACATATTTTTGGTCCTGTTTTTCTGAGAAACAGCAAGAAAATATCATGGTTTGGTTAAATAAGGCACTTGGTTGTAAAATTCCTAAAAATAATTGGACGTTTTTCAAAGTGCTCATTCGTTTGGCACTCGAGGGATGTGGACAAGTGATTAACCAAGCGGAACTAGAGGAAGAATTGGCGTTGATTGAACGCATGTATTTAGGTGATGGTTGGTATATGGATGGTAAAACTACGCAAAGAGATTATTATATTTCGTTTGCTTTTCATTATTATAGTTTGATTTATGTCAAATTTATGCGAGAAAGAGATCCTATTCGTGCGAAACGTTTTACAGAACGAGCCGTTATGTTCGCGCAAGACTATCTGTACTATTTTGATGAGGAGGGCGAAGCGTTACCTTACGGACGTAGTCAAACGTATCGATTTGCTCAAGGAGCGTTTTTCGCAGCTTTGATATTTGCAGAAGTAGAGGCGTTACCTTGGGGACAAATAAAAACGTTGTTAGCAAAACATTTACACTGTTGGATGCAACAGGCTATTTTCACTTATGATGGTCGGTTGTCCATTGGCTATCATTACGAAAATTTAGTAATGGCAGAAGGTTATAACGCACCAGGCTCTCCGTATTGGGCCTTTAAAACATTTTTGTTGCTCGCTGTGGATCAAGACCATCCGTTTTGGCGTGCTGAACCGTTGGCGATAAAACGAGAAGAAAAGCGTTTGATAGAAAAGGGAAACATGTTATTAATCCATCCTAAAATGAAAACGCATGTCCTCGGCTATCCTGCAGGACTATGGCTTGAAAATCAAGCGCATGCCGCGGCTAAATATAGTAAATTTGTCTATTCTAGCCGCTTTGGTTTTAGCGTTCCCAAAGCTGGTGCGCGTTATGAGGAGGGGGCTTTTGATAACGTATTGGCTGTTTCTCGTGATGGTGAATATTTTCGTGTTAAAGGGAAAGTTCATGATTTTTATTTAACAGAGGAGCAAGTTTATTATAAATGGCTACCTTTTCAAGAAGTAGAAATTGAAACAACCATTTATCCTTTTGGAGAATGGCATGTTAGAGTACATGAAATAGTGACATCGGTTCCATTAAAAGTGCGCGAAGGAGGATTCAGTCTACCGTTACTTGGAAAATTTTCAGAAAAAGAACTTGGTAAAGAGTGGGCTAGAGTCGATTCAGGAGAATTGTGTTCGCAAATAGTTGCAATTGAAGGATATGACCACGCAGGTATTCTTCAACCTGAACCCAATACATCGTTGTTTTTCCCAAGAACAAGTTTACCTTATTTGCAAAAAGAGCTACCAATAGGAACGCATCGCCTGATTTGTTTGGTAGGTGGTGTGACAAGGGAGGAATAAAAAATGATAAAAATCGAATTGAAAAATAAAGACAATCAGATTATTACTGGCCGAATCGATCACGAGAAGCCAGAAGCGCCATTCATGGCGGAGGGAGACACGTTAGCGGTATTAGCAATTAAACAGTACCTTTATCAAGTAGGCGATAAAATTGTAGTGACTTATACAGGGGCTACCCCTTATTTGATGGTTCAATTAGATGAAACTTTGGCTCCTTCATTGATTTATTTGAAAGAAAAAGTTTGGGAATATCAAATTCCATTAGAAGAATCTGCTCGAAAAGCTTTTGTTGATACGGCCTTTCATTCAGCAAGGCACCAAATAATGGTTCGACAAGCGCACACGTTTGAAAAAGACAATTATCAAAATCTTTCTATGAATACACATGACCAAAAAGAATATTCAGGAGCCTATCCTCATGCGTATGCAAACGTTGAAACGAGAGACGATGCTGTTTTCTTTGCGAAAAATGCTATTGATTCTAAGTTTGGTAACCTTTCTCATGGCTCGTATCCGTTTGCTTCTTGGGGAATTAACCAACAAAAGGAGGCACAGTTAACGATTGACTTTGGCAGGCCTGTAGAAACGGACTGGATCCGCTTGCTATTTCGGGCGGATTACCCACATGATAGCTATTGGGAGGAAGTCACTTTAGCCTTTTCAGATGGAGAGGAACGAGTAGTTGCCACAACGAATACCGCCTGTTTTCAAGAAATAAAGTTCCCAATGAAAACAACACAAACTTTGACATTAAAATGCTTACGAAAAGCGCTGGACTCTTCTCCATTTCCAGCGTTGACCCAAATTGAAGTATTCGGTCGGAATAAATAACAAGAGGTCGGGACAGAACCGTTTAGCTCCGAGAAATAAGAAGAAATTTCCGAAAATTGATCTTTGATTTTTGGAGAATTTCAGCTTATTTCCGAAGGAGTTGGTTCTGTTCCCGCCGTTTATCAGTTTTTGAGCGTGGAACAAAAATCCAAAGTGATTTTTGTCCCACGCTCTTGTTTTTAAGAGAAATAATTAAGAAAGGTCGCTTTTTATTTTCTTTTACGTTATAATACAATAAGTTAATATGTTAACAAGTTAAGGAGTGGTGGAGATGTGTAGTCAAGAAAATAAACAAAGACTGATCTCTCTAGGAGAAAATGTCACAGATGAATGGATTCAAACGCAATTAAATGAATGCGTTTCAAAAATTGCTAAAAATATGCAGCGTTTCGGAACACAGTTTCCTTCAGCTTGTGCTACGAATGGTCGATATCGTCTCAAAGCTAACGATGATTGGACCAATGGCTTTTGGACAGGCATGCTTTGGCTAGCATATGAGTGGTCTCACCAAGAAAAATTTCGTTTACTAGCAATGGAAAATATTGACAGCTTTCAACAACGATTAGAGGAGCATTTTGTTTTGGACCACCATGACATTGGTTTTTTATATAGTCTATCAGCGGGTGCTGGGTATAAAATTACCAGTGATGAGCGCTGTAAACAAGAAGTGCTAGCTGCCGCTGAAGTATTGTCAGCACGATTCCAAGAAAATGGCTCCTTCATTCAAGCGTGGGGCCATTATGGTGATCCCAAAGAATATCGATTAATTATCGACTCATTAATGAATTTACCGCTTTTATTTGAAGCAACTAAATTATCTGGAAATAGGATTTATGAGGAAATTGCCTCACGTCACTATCATACGTTAATGAAAACGGTGATTAAATCCGATGCGACAACTTATCATACCTATTATTTTGATCCAGAAACAGGCAGACCAAAACATGGAGCTACGCATCAAGGACATAGTGATACTTCCATTTGGGCACGAGGCCAAAGTTGGGCAATTTTAGGGATTCCCCTAAACGAAACATTTCTCCATTCCCAACCATTTCCAGAAATTTATCCACAAATAGTGGAGGTTTTTCTAGCTCATTTGCCAGCAGATTTAATTCCCTATTGGGATTTTGATTTTAATGACCAAATGCCATCTGACAAAGATAGCTCGGCACTGGCAATTGCGGCATGTGGTTTATTGGAAGCAGACAAACTACAGGCATTTCCTCAAGCGAAAGAGCTTGCCAAAGGAATGATTTATCAATTAGGAAAATATTATCGTACGCAAAATGATTCCGAAAATGAAGGACTGCTACTCCATGGTGTTTACGCACATGCAGAAGGAAAAGGGATTGATGAACCCAATTTATGGGGCGATTATTTTTACATGGAAGCCTTAATGCGTTTAGCAAAACCATCATGGCAAAGATACTGGTAAAGGGGAAAAATGATGCAAACGTTTGAGATTAAAGAAGACTTTTTATTAAATGGACAACCAATAAAAATTATTAGCGGGGCGATTCATTACTTTCGAATGACACCTAGACAATGGGAAGATAGCCTCTATAATCTGAAAGCTTTAGGAGCTAATACAGTAGAAACCTACATTCCTTGGAATATTCATGAACCAGAAGAAGGCGTATACGATTTTGAAGGAATGAAAAACATTGAAGCATTTGTCCGCTTGGCAGAAAAATTGAATTTACTAGTTATTCTGCGTCCTTCGGCTTATATTTGTGCAGAATGGGAGTTTGGTGGCTTACCAGCATGGCTTTTGAAAGAAAAAGGTGTGCGATTACGTTCGACAGATCCTATTTTTATGACTAAAGTTCGTAACTATTTTCAAGTATTATTGCCTAAACTAGCACCGCTGCAGATAACACAAGGTGGACCAGTGATCATGATGCAGGTTGAAAATGAATATGGGTCCTATGGCATGGAGAAAGCGTACTTGCGACAAACCAAGCAGATAATGGAAGAACTGGGGATTGAGGTTCCTCTTTTTACATCTGATGGCGCTTGGGAAGAGGTTTTGGATGCGGGGACGTTAATTGAAGAGGATGTTTTTGTGACAGGAAATTTTGGTAGTCATTCGAAAGAAAATGCTGCCGTTTTGAAAAAATTTATGACTCGTCATGGTAAAAAATGGCCGTTGATGTGCATGGAATACTGGGATGGGTGGTTCAATCGTTGGGGCGAACCAGTGATTCAGCGAGAAGGTACCGACTTGGCGAAGGAAGTAAAAGATATGCTGACAGTGGGTTCTTTAAATCTCTATATGTTTCATGGAGGAACAAATTTCGGCTTTTATAACGGGTGTTCGGCGCGAGGTGCAAAAGATTTACCTCAAGTCACTAGCTATGATTATGATGCTTTATTAACAGAAGCAGGAGAACCAACAGAAAAATATTATGCCGTTCAAAAAGCAATTAAAGAAGTATGTCCAGAAGTTTGGCAAGCACAACCACGCACGAAAAAACTGGGGAATTTAGGAAGCTTTTCAGTAACTGCTAGCGTATCTTTATTCGCAGTAAAAGATCAAATGATGACACCGAAGACCACCGCGTATCCATTAAGTATGGAAGAAGCTGGCTCAGGCTATGGCTACTTGCTTTATTCGTTTGATTTAAAAAATTATCATCATGAAAATAAACTAAAAGTGGTTGAGGCCAGTGATCGTTTACACATTTATGTAGATGGAGATTTAGCTGCTACCCAATATCAAGAGACAGTGGGAGAAGAGCTACTGATTTCAGGGCAAACTGAAAAAGACACACTTGCGTTAGATATCTTAGTGGAAAATTTAGGTCGCGTTAATTATGGCTTTAAATTAAATAATCCGACACAAAGTAAAGGAATTCGAGGTGGAGTGATGCAAGACATTCATTTTCATCAAGGCTATCAACACTATCCCTTAACTTTTTCACAAGAGCAATTAGCCAAGATTGATTACACAGCTGGAAAAAATCCATTGCAGCCTTCGTTTTATCAAGTAACATTTGAATTAGAACAGCTAGCAGACACGTATATTGACTGTCGAGGCTACGGCAAAGGATTCGTTGTGGTCAATGGTCATCATCTAGGTCGTTATTGGGAAATAGGACCCATTCATTCGCTGTATTGTCCCAAAGAATTTTTACAGCAAGGACAAAATGAAGTAGTAATTTTTGAAACAGAGGGAATTGAAATTGAGTACTTGAAATTTACGAATCAAGTAATCATAGACTAAAAAACTAGAAGTAGAAGCTGAAATTTATTCGGCTTCTACTTCTATTTTGGTTTTGAAATATTTCCAATGTTTATAACTAATAATATATTCAGCAACACTACCATCTGCGAGATAGGAATGTTTAACTTGTTTAACAGCGGGTTCACGAAAACTTAATTGAAGTAAATTCAATAACTCAGCATCTTCGGGAAAGACAATTTCATTTGTTTCTACAGAAGCCAACGAGAAGAGGTCTACTGAAAAATCTTTACGGACTCGTTCATACACACTTGCATAAGCTGTGAGGTCCTTTGAGAGCGGCTCTTTAACAAGCTTTTTGGGAAGATGTGTGATATGTACGAGAAAGGGTGTATCTTCAGAATAGCGTACACGCTTGATTCTATAATAAGAAGCGTTAGCTGGTAAGCCTAATTCCTTTAAAATTTCGGCTTGATTTTCTTCTTCAATTGAAAGGACTTTAACTTTTTCAGAGTCTAAAGAATGCAACTCGATATCAGAAAATTTTACATTTTGAGAAACTTTTGATTTCGAAACAAAGGTCCCTTTTCCTTGGATACGATACAAGTAACCTGCACTGGTCAGCTCATTCAGTGCTTTGACAGCTGTGATAGAGCTAACAGCATATTTTCGTTTAATATCGGCTTCAGAATAAAATTTATCACCAGGAATAAAGGTATGATTTTTTATTTCACGTAAAAGGTCTTGTTTAATTTGTTCATATTTAGGTAACATGCGATTGCCTCCATTCTAGTAATCGAATGAATTAAGCATAACATGTTAACTAGCCTTTAGCAAACACTTTGAAAAAGAGGAAAGACAATTTTTATTTAAAGAATTCAAAAAAATAAATTCAATATATTAAGATATTAGGTTTACGGATAACTTAGTATGTGTTATAGTAAGTTCGTAGAGAACATAACATGTTAAGTAGGATCGCCTACATCTAGGGAGGGAAATTCGTGGAAAACATTGTACTAATTAGTCATGGTAGCATGGCTGAAGGCGTCAAAGTTAGCTTAGAAATGATCGTTGGTCGGCAAGAACACGTGCATACAGTCTCATTACGACCAGATAGCGACAATCTTCAATTTGAGAAAGAGCTAAATGAAAAAATGAAAGCCCTTAACGGTACGACACTGATTATTGCTGATTTACTAGGAGGAACGCCATGTAACGTGGCAACTAAGAATTATTTGAACGTTGACGGAGTGGAAATTATTGCAGGGATGACGCTCTCTGTTGTGATTGAAGCAGTGGTTAATCAACAGGCTTCGATTAAAGAATTAGTTTGTTTAGCACAAGAAAATATTGTTGATGTAAAGGCTGGAATGAATCAAGCAGAACAAGAGATTTCAGAAGCCAGCAAAGAAAAAGAATTAAGTAACTATAGTCAATATGCTGGAAAAGAAAATATTGTAAACACACGGATCGATGAACGGTTAATTCATGGACAAGTAGCGGGAATTTGGTCGACAAGTCTTAGTACACAGCGAATAATTGTAGCCAATGATGAGGCGGCTACAGATCCTTTACAAAAATCATCTTTGAGAATGGCAGCGCCTTCTTCGATGCGTTTATCTGTTCTTGGAGTAGAGGCTGCCGCTAAAAATATTCAATCAGGAAAATATGGTAAACAGCGTTTATTTTTATTATTTAAAAATCCGAAAGATGTGCTCCGCTTTATCGAAGCGCAAGGACCTATCAAAACTGTAAATGTTGGGAATATGAGTTACAAAGAAGGAGCACGCGAAGTAACAAAAAGTATTCAAGTTTTACCAGAAGAAGAACAAATTTTTGAAACAATCGCTTCAAAAGGCGTCACTGTGACAGCCCAATTAGTTCCAAACGATCCAGTCGTTGATTTTATGAAAAAATTACGCGGCTAAAACTGTCAGACTAAGAAAGAATATTTTTAAATTTAGGAGGAAATTTCAATGCATTTAGCAGCGTATCAAATTATTTTAATTACTATTTATGCGTTTATTGCTATTAATGACTCACTTATTTCAAATACGTTGACGCAACCAGCTATTGCTGGAATGATTTCTGGAATGATTATGGGAGATTTAAAAACTGGTTTAATGGTTGGCGGCACTCTTCAATTAATGCGTTTAGGAATTGCTGCTTTTGGTGGAGCATCGGTACCTGATTATTTCACAGGGGCTGTTTTAGGAACCGCTTTCGCTGTAATCTCTGGAAAAGGAGCGGAGTATGGTATTGGCTTAGCTGTTCCTGTTTCTCTGTTGATGTTGCAACTAGATGTAGTGGCCCGTTTTTGTAATGTCTTTTTACTTCATAGTGTCGATAAAGCGATTGATAAGATGCAAGTAAAACGGATTCCACGCTTAGTTTTATCTGGTTCTGTTCTATGGGGACTGTCTCGTGCCATTCCGATTTTATTAATGTTATTAGCGGGGGATGCTGTAGTAACAACGATTACCGATAACATGCCAGAATGGCTAATGACGGGCTTAAAAACAGCTGGAGGAGTATTACCTGTTGTCGGTGTAGGGATTTTATTACGTTACTTGCCAACGAAGCAATATATCCCCTATTTACTATTAGGCTTTTTCTTAGCGGCTTATTTAAAAGTTCCAATGTTAGGTGTTTCGATAGTTGGGATGGTAGCAGCGATGCTTGTATTTAAACGTGATGGGGCAAAAAGCACGACACAAGCAACAACAGGAAATGGTGATTTTGAAGGAGGATATGACGGCGATGAGTAAGCATAAACTGACAAAAAAAGAATTAAATGCAATTAGCTGGCGTTATATTTTAGGAAGCCAATTAAACTGGAACTATGAACGTATGATGAGTTCAGGATATTTATACGGCATCTTACCTGTTTTAAAAAAATTCTATGGTCATGATGAAGCACAATTTCAAGATATGATGCGCACACACAATCAATTTTTTAACACCAATGCTATTTTTGGGAATTTAATTATGGGGATTGATGTGGCGATTGAAGAGCAAGATGGTTATAAAGCGAAAGAAACAATTATTGCGTTAAAAACAGCTCTGATGGGTTCTTTGGCAGGCGTTGGGGACTCTTTATTCCACGTTATTTGGGGGACGATTTTCGGCTCTGTTGCAGGGACACTGGCTCAAAATGGTTCGGTGGTTGGCTGTGTTATTTGGATTATTGCAAATATTGCACTATTGTTTGGTCGGGCCGCGCTCTTACCACTTGGTTATAAGCAAGGGGTCAAACTAGTGACGACCTTAAAAGACAAGTTATCTGCCTTTACGAATGCAGCAACTGTTCTTGGTGTGACTGTGATTGGTGCCTTAATTCCTTCAGTTATCAAGGCGACAGTTCCTTTTGTTTATAAAAAGAACGGGGTCGAATTAGTTATTCAAGATACGTTAGATGCAATTTTACCTTCCTTAGTTCCAATCTTACTTGTTCTTTTAACTTATTGGATGTTAGGTCAAAAGAAATTAAATTCCACACGAGTGATTTGGATTATTTTAATTTTATCGATTGTTTTGAGTGCCTTTGGTATTTTGGCGTAAAAAGTATATTAAGTGATTTTCAGAGAGTCGGAGAGTGTAGAAAGTATTTTTCTTCACTCTTTTTCTCTAATTCGGATGTAAGCGTTTTACGATAATTTTTTAGGAGGAGAAAGAATGAAAAACAGGAAAATATGGGTAATGCTGGTCGGACTGTTTACTGCTTTGACGAGTGGATTTATGGGAACCACCCTTACTTTTGCAGAAGAAAACGAAGCGAGCCAAACGATTGAGCAACCCTCTTACATTTCAGATTTCCCCAATCAAGTTGGGCATTGGCAAGATTTGGTGGGAACAGCAGAAAAAAAGAATGATTCTACTGGTTTATGGATCGCAAACACGAAGCAAGGGACAAACCTCGAATCTGTCTCTATCAATCTTGATGCACGCGAACAATCTTCAGGAGATCTTGAACTAACCTTTTTATATGAAGGACAAAGTAACTTCGGATTGGTTTTCCGCGGAGATAAACAAAAGACGAGTCAATGGCAATCTTTTGCTTATAATCGTGACGGCCGCTGGCAATTAGGACAACCAGGCGGTAAATGGCTAACTAATATTCCGGGGCCAACATTACTAAGTGGCCAACAATATAAACTGCTGGTTCGCTATGACGGAAAAAAAATTCAGACATTCCTGAATGATCAATTATTTTATGAAAATGAAGAGGTTCATTATCCTGATGGTACGTCCATTAATGATGACTGGACGGGCGCTGTAGGAATTAGACTATTTGGTAATCTATCAAAGCTGAATATCATTTCTATGAAAAGTGGCTCCGTTGGTAGCATTCCTGTTATCGATTCATCTGCAGAATACCGAGGATTAAAAGAAAAATGGCGAAATCAGCTTGTTTCCAAAGAATATGATTCAACTAACCAAGCGCTTGTAGACTACGTCCAAAAAATCTCCAATGAAGCAACAGAACTCGATCAAACGATGAATAAAGAGCCGAACCGCAGCTATTTATGGCCACTAGAGCCTGGCAATACGCCATCTGCTGATTTAACGACTCAATTTACCAAATTGCAAAAATTAGCGTTAGCCTATGGAACGAAGGAGAGTACGCTTTACCAAGATGACAAATTGGCAGCAACCATTATTGATGGCTTAGATTTTATGGTAACGCAAAAAGGATATGATGGGAAAAAGTACCATGGAAATTGGTGGGACTGGCAAATTGGTGTGCCACAGAAGTTTCTTAATATTCTAATGATTTTAGAGGATAAAGTTTCTCCGGAAAAGCAACAAATCTATACAAATGCGCTGAGCAGTTATGTCCCAGATCCATTTAAACAGTTGTATACAAAACCACAAGGAACGTTTGTGGATTTAGCTTTTATCCCAAATTTTGTGACATCAGGAGCGAACCGAACGGACTTAGCTTTAACTGTTTTGGGGTTAGGAATTTTACAAAAGGATAGCGGGAAAATTAACCAAGCATCCAGTAGTATCGTCGATGTATTTAAATTAGTAACAAAAGGTGATGGTTTTTACCAAGATGGTTCTTTTATCCAGCACAATAACATTCCTTATACAGGTTCGTATGGAAATGTTTTGGTGAAAGGGGTTGGACAAATTTTGGCCATTACAGCAGATTCATCTTTTCAAATGGATGCAACTCTTGTGACAGAATTTGTTGAAAATGTTGATCGGGCCTTTCTTCCTTTGATTTATAAAGGTGAAATGCTACCAACTGTGAATGGCCGTTCCATCTCAAGAGCCCCAGCAGTTGGAAAAACAGGCTATGGCTCAACTACCATGTATAATTTATTAATTGTGGCTAAATTTGCCCCTAATAATTATCAAAAGAAATTTCAAGAAGCCGTTAAATATTGGATGAAGGAGAACCCAGATTATTATTTGACCAATGCTCGTGATTTTAATGATTTACAGATGACTATGCAACTTTTAACTAATCCAGAAATTACGGGAGGGCAACTTCCTTTTACAGGCACGAAACTTTATGCTTCGATGGATCGATTTGTCCAACGAACACCTAGTTATATGTTTGGGCTAGGCTTGTATTCAAAGCGCACTGCATCTTTTGAAGCAGGGAATAAAGAAAATAAACGTGGCTGGCACACTGGTGACGGAATGATGTACGTATATAATGATGACGAGGTTCAATTTAATTCCAGCTATTGGCCAACTGTAGATCCCTATCGACTACCAGGAACAACGGTAGATACCATTTCTTTGGCAGATGAAGTTTCAGCATTTACAACAATCACATCGAAAGAGCAATGGGTTGGTGGAGTAACGTCAGACAATCAGGCAGTAGTAGGGATGGCTCTTAATAAAGACGGGACCAAAAATAATGGGAAACTTTTACCTATGAACCTACAAGCTAAAAAATCTTGGTTTGTATTAAATGGGCAAATTATCGCATTAGGCGCAGGAATTAAAGGCGATACAGAAGCTTCGATTGAGACAGTTGTTGATAATCGTTTGTTAAATGATGCGTATCAGTATCAAGTGTTATCAAATATTGGGGAGATTCATGAGAAAAATGAAACGAGTAAAAAACAATGGTTATTACTAAAGTCGGATCATTCCAATGCTAATATGGGTTATTATTTTCCAGAAGAAACAACGGTAAATGTTAAAAGTGAAACTAGAAAAGGAACCTATAAAGCAATTAATGAAGCATTTCCAAGTGATAAAGAATATGTAGGTGATTATCGAACATTTACGATTCAACATGGTCAACACCCAACGAACGAGCATTATGCTTATGTAGTTTTACCAGGAATCGATGAAACTGATTTAAAAACATATGCTGCCAAAAAAACAGTAGAAGTTCTCTCAAATACAGAAGAAATTCAAGCAGTTAAGCAAGAAGAAGAAGGCTATCTTGGGGTTAACATTTGGTCAGAAACTGGCGGTACAATAGCAGGGATTACCTCAAATAAAGCTATTTCTTTAATAAGAAAGACACAACAACACCAAAAAACGTATACTTTCTCTGATCCCACACAAACAACTAAGACACTGACTTTAAAAATACCAAAAGATTACAGCACAGTAATTAGTCAAAGTGACGGAATCACTTATGATGATGCAACAGAAACCTTTACTATTAATTTTGAAAATGCTGCAGGAAGTAGTAAACAAATTATTGTAGAATAACTAAAAGAAATCAAAGTAGCCTCAAATTCCAGTTTAATCGGAATTTGAGGCTACTTTGTTGAAATTATTTAAGATTCTAACATTTCTGCGGGTAATAATATCGTTTCACGATGGCCATCATCAAAAGCAAAAATTCGCGACGGATATGCCGTAGAATAACTAAATGGTAAGTCGATGGCCATTTCTACTGAACTATTTTCTTGAGAAAAATGGACAGTCACTTTTCCATTATTGTTCAACAAATCAAAGTGAAGTAAGTCGTTTAAAGGGATAACCCCTTTTAGATTTAAGTCAATAATCAACCAAATACTATCAATTAAGCCACTAGGTAAGCTAGAAACAACACCTAATGAAGCATAGCGGCTACGGTCACTATCAAAACGTTCAAACATATGGATGACCTCCTTTTTGTTTACTTACTTTTAGTATACTGCAAATTTTAAAAAAAGAAATTGTTTCGTTTGAAAATATTGCGTAGATTAGCAAAAATTTAATATTCCTCTGTAGCTTCCTAGCTTTGCAGGTGTCATCATTTATATAAAGAAATCAAGACATGCAGTAAAAAGAAAATGGGACGTACGTTGTTTCAACGCACGTCCCATTTCTAAAACTTAAGAGAATCAGCTGAACAAAAGTGTTTTCTTTATTCGGCTAATTCTGGTTCAGTCGTTTCAGCAGCTGTTCCTTCTTCTTCAGGAGCAGTTTGTGCTTCAACAATAGCAACTAGTTGTTCTTCTGGATCAGTTAAAATTTCATAGTCTTTGTGTTCAGGTAAATCAGCGATTGTAAGAGCATCACCAATTTCTAAGTTTGTAATATCTACTTCAATTGATTCTGGCAATTTATCTGGTGTGGCTGCCACTAAAACAGTGTACAAGTTTTGAGCTAAGGTACCCCCAGCTTTCACACCTGCAGATTCACCAATTAATTGAACTTCTGCTTCGACTTCTGTTGTTTCTTTCATATTTACAGATAAGAATTCAACATGAAGCATTTGACCAGTAAAGGTATCTAATTGTGCTTTCGACATTAATGTGTTGATGTTTTTGCCATCAACTGTCATTTTAATAACGGTGTTAGCACCATGTTCGCGTAAAATTTTTGATAAGTCTTTTTCTTCAAAATAGATTGGTGTACTTTCAATTTGGTAACCGTAAACAATGGCAGGTACTTTCCCTTCGTGACGTAGCTGATTTCTTAGTGAACGTGGACGGATAGCTCTTTCTTTAACTTCTAATTGTACTGACATAACCTAATTCCTCCTTGAAATAATGAGTGATTTGGTTAAACTCAGAAACAAAACATAATGGAAAAAAGAAACTCTTTTTTCAGTTGTTCTTGTCTAGAAAAATGCTAACAATAATCAAAAAATCCCCACAAATATTGCCAGGCAACACTCATGGGAATGGTTCATTGTTATCGTTGTTCTCTCCCAGGTCATTACGCTGTTTTTGAGAAACCTTTATTTACTTTACTTATTAACCGTAACACTTATATTTTTATACGTCAAGGAATTACCTTTTTCTACTTTTCATCTTTAACGGATTCCACTATACTAATACCAGAATGGAGCGGAACAATGCGATTAGATAAATTACTAGAAGAACTTCAGTTTGGATCACGCAAAACGGTGAAACGAATAATCAGAGGCAAGCAGGTCACTGTGGATGGCATCGTGACATTAAATGAAAGCCAAAACGTCGATGCGCAATTACAAATGATTAAAGTAAAAGGACAATTAATTTCGCATAAGACACATGTGTACTATATGTTGAATAAGCCAAAAGGTGTGGTTAGCGCTGTTTCAGATGCATCTAAAAAAACAGTCATTGATTTGATTGCGCCACAAGACAGACGCCCTGGTCTTTATCCAGTGGGAAGACTCGATGGCGATACGGAAGGGTTACTTCTATTAACAGATAATGGACAATTAGGGTATCAATTAATTCGGCCAAATAAAGAAGTAGCGAAATGTTATGAAGTGAAAGTCAATGGTTTGGTCTCTGCAGAAGATTGTGCTAAATTTAAAGATGGGATTGTTTTGCAAGGAGGCATTCAATGTAAGCCAGCAAAAATAACTGTTCTTGCAGCGACTGAAACGGAGAGTCATGTTTTCCTGACTATTCAAGAAGGAAAATTTCACCAAGTGAAAAAAATGTTTTTATCTGTGGGGAAAAAAGTGACTGCTTTAAAACGCCAAACTATGGGGCCGTTGCGGCTAGATCCGCAATTACCTTTAGGTGCTTATCGTTCATTAACAAGAGAAGAGTTACAATTGCTATTGCCTTATTTTTTTATTGAAAAACAACAAACAAGCAAAGCGTTACCGAGTAATTTGAAAAGAGAAGAGGAACGGAAATGAAAACATTGCTTTTTGATGTTGATGATACATTGTTAGATTTTAAATTGGCTGAAAAGAAGGCGCTCCATGCCTTATTTGAAGAAGAAAATGTACCATTTACATCTGAAGTCGAGTCAACATACCACCGAATTAATCAAGGATTATGGCGTTCATTTGAAGAAGGAAAAATAACAAAAGATGTTCTCCTTGATACACGGTTTGGTTTATTGTTTGACGCGTTTAATCGAGAAGTTGATAGCGTTAGAATGGGAGAAAACTACCGAGAATATTTAAGTCAAGGACATGACTTGCTTGGCAATAGTCAACGTATTTTGGAAAAATTAGCACCCCATTATGATTTATATATTGTGACAAACGGAGTGGCAAAAACACAGTATCGTCGGTTGGAAGATTCGAAATTAATGCCTTATTTTAAAGATATTTTTGTTTCAGAAGAAGTGGGTTATCAAAAACCGATGAAAGAGTATTTTGATTTTGTTTTTGAACGGATTCCTAATTTTAGTCGAGAAAAAACAATGATTATTGGCGATTCTTTGCATTCAGATATTCAAGGAGGTCAACAAGCGAAAATTCAAACTGTTTGGCTCAATCCGACCTCCGCTCCAGCAACACCAACCATTCAACCCAATTATACGATTCAACAGCTAGATGAGTTGTTACCAATTCTTGGGCATTAAAAAACAACATTTCCTGTACAGGAAATGTTGTTTTTTAACTTAAATGTAACCGTAAGCGAACCATATCCTTTAAAGGCAAGCCGTTTTCTATAATAGGCTCATCATAATGATGGATAAAAAAATCTGGTTCAATATGTGTCATTCGAAAGCCGACTTTTTGGTAGAGATATAGCTGTTGAAAGCCTGTGCTCCCAGTCCCAATCTCCAAGGAATCATACTTTTCTTTTTTGGCAAAATCAATGGCAAAATGTAATAATTCTTGCCCGATGCCCCGCCCTCGGCTTTCTTCTGAGACAGCGATGTTTACGATTTCCAATGTCCGTGGGTGAGTCGGCAACAGGACTAAAATTCCTTGAAGTTCTTCAGTCTGATAGTCAAAGCAAATGCCGCGGGTAATATAATCTGCCACCATTTTTTTTGCTGGATCTGCCTCATAAAGAAGAGCGTAATGCGCCGTTGTAAGTGTTTCTTTTTTGACTTTTTTAATCATAGGTAGGATTCTCCTTTTATTGATAAGTATACTGTAATTGAAAGAAGTGTGGGCAGATTTTTCATAAGAAGATAAAAATCACATGAAAAGTCTTGGAAAAGGTCTGGCATTCTTCAGAGTTTTCATTATAATAGTAAAAGACAATGAAGTTTTTGAAAAGAAAGAGGTTTATACATGAAAGATAGTCAGCCAATTATCATTGGTGTTACTGGCGGATCAGGAAGCGGAAAAACCAGTGTTAGCCGTGCGATTTTTAATAATTTTCCCGATCATTCAATTATGATGTTAGAACAGGATTCTTATTATAAAGATCAGAGCCATTTGAGTTTTGAAGAACGTTTAAATACCAATTATGATCATCCTTTTGCGTTTGATACAGATTTATTGATTCAACATGTTGAACAACTGTTAAATTATCAAGCCATTGAAAAGCCAGTTTATGACTACGTTGCGCATACAAGAAGTACAGAAACGGTGATCCAAGAACCGAAAGAAGTAATTATTCTTGAAGGGATTTTAATTTTAGAAGATCGCCGCTTAAGGGATTTAATGGATATTAAAGTGTATGTGGATACAGATGATGACATCCGTATTATTCGTCGAATCAAGCGTGATATGGAAGAACGTGGCCGTACGTTGGATTCTGTGATTGAACAATATTTGACAGTCGTCAAGCCCATGTATCACCAATTTATTGAACCTACGAAACGTTATGCAGATATCATTGTGCCAGAAGGTGGCGAAAACCACGTTGCTATCGATTTAATTAATACAAAAGTGGATAGTATTTTAACAAAAATGTAATAGTCAGCTTAAATAGCCGTCTCTATATCAGAGTCGACTGTTTAAGCTTTTTTTGACTTTTAAAGGGTTGTTTTATCAAATATTTTAAGGGATAGCTAAAAAGTTGAAAATATTGAAAGAAACAATATGCTATAATTTTTTAAAGGAAAAGGAGGGAAGGGAATCTGAATGATAAAAAGAGGTGAGGTTTTTTATGCGAATCTCTCACCAGTTGTTGGTTCTGAACAAGGTGGGATTCGACCTGTCCTGATTATTCAAAATAACAAAGGTAACTTATTTAGTCCAACGTTGATTGTTGCACCGATTACCCGTAACGTAAGCAAGCGGCTGCAACCAACGCAAGTCCTCATCGAAATTCCCCATAACGAATGCAGGACGCCATCACTTATTTTGTTAGAACAAATTCGAACATTGGATAAAGAACGAATGCTACACAAGGTTTGTCAACTTTCTCGTGAAGAGATGGAACAGGTCAATCAAGCTTTAAAAGTTAGCGTTGGTATCCGTTAATTTACATATAAAGAAATCGTTTTGGGGAAACGGTTTCTTTTTTTTGTTGAAATGGTTTCCAAATATTCGTTTTTCTCGTATAGTGAAAGAGGAGGCGATCACATGGATAAAATTCGTTATGGAATTATGAGTACTGCCCAAATTGTCCCAAGATTTGTAGCAGGGCTTCGAGAAAGCGCGCAAGCTGAGGTGCGCGGGATTGCATCAAGGCGTTTAGAGAATGCTCAAAAAATGGCTAAAGAATTAGCGATTCCGGTAGCTTATGGCAGTTATGAAGAGTTATGTAAGGATGAAACAATTGATATTATTTATATTCCCACCTACAATCAAGGACATTACTCAGCAGCTAAGCTTGCGTTATCACAAGGAAAACCCGTCCTACTGGAAAAACCATTTACATTAAATGCTGCTGAAGCAGAAGAACTCTTCGCAATCGCACAGGAGCAAGGGGTTTTTCTAATGGAAGCTCAGAAATCTGTCTTTTTACCAATTACCCAAAAAGTAAAGGCGACGATTCAAGAAGGGGGATTGGGAGAAATTTTATGGGTTCAGTCAGTTACTGCCTATCCCAATGTGGATCATATTCCCTGGTTTTACTCGAGAGAAGCGGGTGGTGGAGCGCTTCATGGCTCAGGAAGTTATCCATTACAATACTTACAATACGTATTAGGGAAAGAAATTCAAGCGGTTACGGGAACCGCAACGTATCAGCAAGGGGCGACGGATAGTCAATGTAATTTAGCTTTAAAATTTGCTGAAGGGACACTGGGCAATATTTTTATTAATGTTGGTTTAAAGATACCTAGTGAAATGACCATCTGTGGGACAAAAGGGCAAATCGTTATTCCTAATTTCTGGAAAACAGATTGTGCTTATTATACAGATGCTCAAGGCAACACTGTCAAATGGTCTGAACAATTCACTAGTGAATTTACGTATGAAATCAATCATGTGAATCAATGTTTACAAGACAAAAAGTTAACTAGCCCCGTAATGACGAAAGAATTAACGATAGCAACCGTCAAAATTGTTGAAGGTTTTTATCAAGAATGGTTTGATAGCGAATAATTACCACCACTTGCTATCCATACTATTCTGTGTTAAAGTGTGTTTTATGCGACGAGTTGACTCAATCAGATAGCTTCGGCTATTCCGTTTTGACGGCTAGTGATTGTCAAACACAACGACACCAGATAGTACGGCTATCAGTTACCGGATTTGTAACGTGTCGGACAGAATACTTTTGTGGAGAAGGTCTCTGTCTATTTATGCAAATAAATAGTGTGGTATCCCTTAACAGTTACTACTGTTAAGGGATTTTTTTGTATGAAAAGAGAAGTGTTGCACTTTTATAAGTGCAACTTTTTTGTGTTGTGGAACAGATAAAATAACGCTATAGTTTTAAGTGTAAAGGGAAAAGAAAAGAGGTGACAAGGCATGGCCGTGTTGTTGTCCAAAAGAGCGATAAATATTTTATTGATGCTTTTGGATTTGGAAGGGAGCATTACCACGCAAGAATTAGCTGAGAACTTTACTGTCAGCGTTCGAACAATTAAGTATGATTTAGAAGATATTCGTGCTTGGTTTGAACAGCACGATGAGACACTTTATTCAAAACGAAATAAGGGAATCTGGCTAGATTTACCTGACTCTAAACGCTTACTGTTAAAAAATGAAATTATCGATGTCGATCGATTTGAAACCTATCCTGATCAAAAAAGACGAGTCAATGTATTGATTTTTCAGTTATTGTCAGTCAAAGGGTACTTAACGGCACAGCAGCTAGCAGATGAATTATTAGTGAGTCGAAACACAATTGTCAGTGATTTGGAACAGGTTGAACGGTTGCTGCAAGCATATGATTTAACCTTAATTCGCCAAGCACGGCAAGGGTTTACAATTAGTGGTGAAGAAAGCAATGTACGATTACTGATGGAATTTATCACTCAAAAAGAACTTACAGAATACGATATTTACCAAATTATGAACTATGTGACAAAGACAAAAGGGGCTGAAAAAATCCCTAAAATTAAATTTGGGTCAGGGACATTGTTTCAAGGTTGTTATCGTAGTGCATTGAAAAAAATGCGAAATTTAATTAATCCACTCGATCAAAATCAATTTGATTATGCCGAAATATTATCTATTACGTTGAGAGTGGCAATTGCCGCAGCACGTATGCAGATGGCACATACAATTGGAACTTACCGAGTGTTATCGCAAAAAACACGCTTTGAACAACGGAACGAAGTACCACTTTTACTTTTACAAGAGGTGTTTGAACGGTATGACTTGCCTTTATTAGCGGATGAATATTTTTATATTTATAGTGATTTATTCGGAACCCATCAACGGCAAGATATGGTTCAATTAACAAAGCAAGTGATTGAAAGCGTTTCAAAAGAGCTGAATTATCCTTTTGTAAATGATCGCCAATTATTTACGAACTTGTTTGCACACCTGTCCTTACGTTTTACAAAGAAACATTTATTTATTAATGAATACAATCCGTTTTCTGAAGAAATCAAAGGAAAACACCCAGCGTTATTTTTAGCTATTCAAAGTGCCTGTAAACAATTAATTCAACGTTCTGTTTTGCTAGTCAACGATTCTTTCTGCGCATATATTGCGCTGCATTTTTTGGCAGCTCAGGAACGACAACAGCAGGAAGCTAAAGTTGTTAGGATTGTGTATGTTTGCTCGACGGGCTTAGGTGTGACCAGTTTAATTGAACAAAAAATTTTAGAGGAAGTACCAAACGTTGAACTCGCGGGATTTGCTTCTGTTTTAAATGCAACTGAAGTGATTCAAGCAGAAAAGCCTGATTTGGTATTGAGTATTTTCCCAATTGAAGAAATGACATACCCATTTATTAAAGTTAGTCCATTGTTGACGGACACAGACTTAAGTTTGATTCGGGAAGAGGTCGATAAAATTTTATTAGGGAAACGTCAAGGAAAAGGTACCGCTCGCTCCACGAAATCTGATGTAATTGAAAAAAATGAACGGATACAAAGCCAAGATTTGTTAGTAAAAGCGTATATTATTTATGAAGAGTTAAAACGAATGTTTCAAACAAAGTTACTGAGCGAATATCAAGAAGCCTTTTTACTGCACGTTTTATTAATGACACATCGGATTACGTTTAATAAGCAATACGAAGAGATTCCTTGTAATGGAGAAGTATCGCGTGAAAGACAAGAAGAAATTCGGCAAATTGAATGTTTATTTGCTAAAAATGAGTTACCTGTCAATCATGCTGAAATTTCAGCATTACTTAATTATTTAGAACAACCAAAGGAGGAAGAGGATGGAACTAGCAATGGAAGCACAGGAGATCATTCGACAAAGTGCTGAACCAGAAAAGCTACAATCGATTATCAAACAAACCAGTGCGCGATTAGCAGAAGCACAAATTGAACCAACGGAATTACAGTGGACGATTTTGATCAACCATCTCAATGAGATGCTGAATCGTTCAAGAGAAGGAACGACATTATCTGGTGTTGATCGGACGTTATTTACGGAACTAACACCAGAAACGTTGAAAATTGCACAAGAAACAACAGAAGCAATTGGTCAGTTATCAGAAGATGAATGGTATGTTTTAGCTGTTCATTTTGAAGTTGCTAAACAAAACAATTAATAGGAGGAAAAGTTATGATTACAGTAGTTATCGCAGATCGTTTAGGAAAGGGACAAAATGTTGCAAAAGGAGTGGAGCAAGCCGGTGGTCGTGCGGTTGTTGTTCCAGGAATGGGCGCTGATATGCGTTTAGGAGATGTGATGCAACAAGAAAAGGCAGATTTAGGCATTTCTTTCTGTGGCAGTGGTGGTGCAGGGGCGTTAACGGCTGCTACTAAATACGGGTATCCCGAAAGACATGGCATGCGATCAATCGAAGAAGGGGTAACAGCAATTAACGATGGGAAAACTGTTCTTGGATTTGGTTTTATGGATCAGGAAGAACTTGGTAAACGAGTAACTGAAGCATTTATTAAGAAACACGGAGCATAGAAAGTAGTAACTTAGAAAGGAGCGGTAATTATGGATGCCACAAAACGGTCAACACAAACCGTGATTGTTTCTGGAAAAGGTAATAAGAAGAATGAAGCTTTTGCAAGTGCATTGAATGATGTTTCAAAAAAAGTATTAAAAGAAACAACAGAGGTTCTCATCCGGATTGAACCGAAAAAAGTAACTATTCGTCAGGCAAAAGAACAAGTTTATACAGAAAAATTTCTGTTCTTCTTCTTTCCTAGAAAGAGAGTGATTTATCATGTCGAACTAGCTGTAGAAGTGGAAATCCAAGCCATTGCAGTCGAAGAAGTTGATTTTTTAACGGAAACAATTAAAGAACCGAACGCAGTAGTAGTTCCGTTTCTTTCAAAAAGAGGCGTATAAAGGGAGGAAGAAGGAATGGAATTTGTAATCATTTTGCTGAAGTCATTGCTTATTGGTGGTTTACTAGGTTTTGCAGCTGGCGCAGGCGCTGCTCGGATGTTTCATGCACCACAAACGCAAGGGTTAGGGGCATTTAGAACATTAGGAGAAATGAACGCGGCACAAGGAGATCCGGCATCACACTTTTCTTTTGGTTTAGGTTTTTTCTTTAATGCTTGGGCTTCGGCCGTCGGAGCAGGGGCCTTTACACAAGATGTGACCCACCGGATTGTGCCTAACTGGGCTGCAGCAATTTTATTGGTAAAGGATAAAGATGTCACTAAAACGATGCATAATCCCAAAAAAATGGGGATTGTCGGGGCCTTTGTAGGAATGGCGACTGTGGCTTTCTTAAATAGTACAGCTGCAGCAATTCCAGAATCGCTACAAGTAACAGCAGTTGCGGTGTTGGTACCTGCAGCAACGATTTTAATCAATACTGTGATGCCCGTTTTATTCTGGCTAGCGGCTTTAGATGCAGGAAAACGGACGGGTTTTTGGGGAACATTATTTGGCGGATTATCTCAATTAGTCATGGGCAATGCTGTCCCAGGAGTTGTATTAGGGATCTTAATCGGTAAAGGTGTCGATGATTTAGGGTGGACCCGAATGACACGCGGCATGCTTGGTGCCATTATCTTATTATTTATTTTAAGTGGCTTCTTCCGAGGGTTCGACTTAGAAATGATCGAAAGTTTCCGCTTGTCTATTCCTCAATGGTTAAATAATTTACACAATGTTTTCACCGTTAAATAGAAAAAAGGAGGTCTCATAGATGGAACAGCAAGAAAAAAATGAATGGGCACAACAAGAACAAGAAATTCAAGAAGGTTTAAAAGGCAAAAGTTTTTGGTATGCTGATTGGGGCTTTCCCATTTTAGTCGGGATTATGTCAGCGGCAATTTTTGCAGGAACACATATGTATGTAGTTTATGGTGTGGGCGCCTTTAATGAAGTTTCAATTGTTGCGATGCTAAAAGCTGGTTTAGATGGTGGTTCTTATGGCGCTGCCGCAGCATTTGGTGCAAGTTTCCTGTTTGCACGAATTTTAGAAGGTTCCTTAGTCGGGATTTTAGATTTAGGTGGCTCAATTTTAACGGGGATCGGGATTGGCGTACCTGCAATTTTCCTCAGCATGGGTATTAAAGCACCTGTAGAAAACTTTGGCTTAGCACTTTTAACAGGTGCGCTACTAGGGCTAGCAGTTGGTGGCGTAATTGTGTTGATTCGGAAATTTACTATCAATCAAGGAAATTCCACTTTTGGTGCGGATGTGATGATGGGGGCTGGTAATGCCTCAGGACGTTTCTTAGGTCCGTTAATTATTTTGAGTGCGGCGGGTGCTTCGATTCCTATTGGGATTGGTGCCACATTAGGAGCTTTAGGCTTTTACATTTGGAAAAAACCAATCGCTGGGGGCGCAATTTTAGGCGCAATGATTTTTGGTGCAATATTCCCGGTTTCTTTATAATCAGAAAAAGCCTTTTGTTTTGCACTTTCTCTGTCACGAATAAGAATAAGCGTTTACATTATAATGTTACTATGTTATTATAAATGCGAAATAATTATTATTTTTATTAGTTGAACGGAGGAATTAACAAATGAATGGTTTTGTACAGTGGATGGAAGTTAAGTTAATGCCGATTGCGAATAAATTTGGTTCGCAACGCCATATGACAGCGATTAGAAAAGGATTAATTGCAACGATGCCTTTAACAATTGTGGGCTCATTCTTTACAATTTTTCAAAATATTCCAATTGAGGCATACACAAAATTGATTGAACCTTATCAAGCAATTTTAGATATTCCTTCCCGCTATACGATGGGGTTACTTGCACTTTATGCAACATTTGGGATTGCTTCATCATTGGCCAAAAGTTATAAGCTTGACTCTTTGACGTGCGGAATTTTAGCATTAATGGCCTTTTTAGTAACAGCGGCACCACCAACACGTGTCTTTGAAGATGTTGACAACGTCATTACAGCAGGGCGCTATATTAATTTAGCAAATTTAGGTTCAGCTTCTTTATTTGGTGCGATTGTAACAGCGCTGTTATCTGTTGAAATTTATCGCTTCTTTATTGAAAAAGATATTATGATTAAGATGCCAGATGGCGTACCGCCTGAAGTGTCAAATTCATTTATTGCGTTAATTCCAGGAGCAGTTATTCTTTTATTATTCTGGGTTATTCGCCACGTAATTGGTTTTGATTTGAATGGTTTCTTGAGTACGTTATTAATGCCACTTAAAGGTATCCTTGCTGGTAACAGTTTATTTGGCGGCTTACTAACAGTCTTCTTAATCTGTTTCTTCTGGGTTTTAGGGATTCATGGTCCAGCGATTATGGGCCCAGTTATTCGTCCTTTCTGGGATATGTCGATTGCAGAAAACCTTGAAGCTTTTACCAATGGCGCAAACGTTCATCAGTTACCTAATATTTTTACAGAACAGTTTTTACAATGGTTTATCTGGATTGGTGGCGCTGGAACTACGCTTTCTTTAGTTGTTTTAATGATGTTTTCTAAATCAACGTATCTGAAAAGTCTTGGCCGTTTATCGTTCTTACCAGGCTTGTTTAATATTAATGAACCAGTTATTTTCGGAACGCCTATCGTAATGAATCCTATTTTAGGTATTCCGTTTATCGTGGCACCGTTAATTACCACAACGTTATCTTATTTCTTAACAGTCGCTAATATAATTCCGATGATGGCTGCACGCTTAGCATTTGCAATTCCAGCACCAATTGCTGCTTGGATGAGTACCAATTGGAGTTTTTCGGCCGCAGTATTAGTGATTGTTAACTTCTTAATTACAATAGCTATCTACTATCCATTTTTCAAAGTTTATGAAAAACAACAATTGGATAAAGAAGCAGAAGAATTAGCAGCTGAACAAGCAGCGAAAAATTAAAAAATGTTAGGGCGGGTGTTCTGATATGAATATCCTGCCCCTTCTAAGTCAGAGAAGAAGGTCAGGAGCGTATAAGATGATTATTTGGTTCATTTTCTTTTTTATCGTTAGTCAAATTATTATAGAAAAAGGGCAGTTGCCTACTGTTGTTTATCAACTTGGTTTAGTAAAGACGTTGGTTTTTACGGCAGTTTGTATTACTCTTTCCATGATAATTGGCGGATTTCTAAATCAACCAGTATTGCTCGTTGGCTCTACAACAATCCTGTGTAGCTCGGTGATTGCTTGGAAATTTCGAAATAAATTTGAAAATAGCGGAGTGTGAGAACGAAGATGAAAAGAGCATTAGGTGTATCAGTTTATCCAGATCATAGTGATATCAATCAAGATAAAGCGTATTTAAAAAAAGCCAGCGAATGTGGGTTTACTCGAATTTTTATGAGTATGTTAGAAGTGACCGATGGCAAAGAAGCGGCTCAGAAAAAATTTAAAGAATTAATTAGTTATGCGAAAAATTTAGGATTTGAAACAATTTTAGATGTCGTTCCAAGTATCTTTGATGAATTGGAAATTTCATATGATGATTTGACTTTTTTCAGCGAATTAGGAGCTGACGGGATTCGGTTGGATACAGGTTTTGATGGAAATAAAGAAGCCATGTTGACGTTTAATCCATTTGGCGTGGCTATTGAGCTGAATATGAGTAATGATGTTGCTTATCTTGATAACATTTTGACGTATGAAGCGAATCGACCTTTCTTATATGGTTGTCATAACTTTTATCCACAAGCGGGAACTGCATTGCCGTATGATTTCTTTGAAAAATGTAGCATCCGTTTTAAAAAGGAAGGTATTCGGACAGCTGCTTTTATTTCATCACAGGTAGGTGAAATTGGTCCTTGGGATGTGAATGATGGGCTACCTACTTTAGAAATGCATAGACAGTTGCCAGTCACTGTTCAAGCTAAACATTTATTTGCAACAAATTTAATTGATGATGTTGTTATTGGAAATGCTTATGCTTCCAACGAAGAATTAGAAGCATTGGGTCAGTTGAATCGTTATCAAACAGAATTGACCATTGTTTTTGAAGAAACGACTTCTGAAATTGAAAAAGAAATCGTAAAAAAAAATCAACATTTTCGCCGTGGAGATATCACTCAGCAGATGATTCGTTCCACAGAAGTGCGTAAAAAATATAAAAATGAAGCTAATCCCCCACATGATAATCAAGCAATGCTACAACCTGGAGATGTTGTTGTGGGAAATGATGCATTTGGAAAATACAAAAATGAATTACAAGTCGTTTTAGAACCACATCAAGACTCACGCAAAAACCGAGTAGGGCGTATTATAGAAGAAGAACTTGTATTATTAGAATTCATTAATCCTTGGACAAAATTTAGATTTATAGAAAAGTAGGGAAGAATATGGACTACGATTTACTTATAAAAAATGGACAGACAGTAGATGGTATGCCTGTTGAAATTGCAATTAAAGAGAAAAAAATAACTGCTGTTGCAGCAACTATTTCAGGTTCTGCAAAAGAAACTATCCACTTAGAACCAGGTACTTATGTATCCGCAGGCTGGATAGATGATCACGTTCATTGTTTTGAAAAAATGGCTCTTTATTATGATTATCCAGATGAAATTGGGGTCAAAAAGGGTGTTACGACAGTGATTGATGCTGGGACAACAGGTGCTGAAAACATTCATGAATTTTATGACTTAGCGCAGCAAGCAAAAACAAATGTTTTTGGATTAGTCAATATTTCTAAATGGGGCATCGTTGCTCAGGACGAACTCGCAGATTTAAGTAAAGTACAAGCGAGTTTGGTCAAAAAAGCGATTCAAGAATTACCAGATTTTGTTGTAGGGATTAAAGCCCGTATGAGTAGGACCGTTATTGGCGATAACGGCATTACGCCTTTAGAATTGGCCAAACAGATTCAGCAAGAGAACCAAGAAATTCCCTTAATGGTTCACATTGGATCAGCACCACCTCATTTAGATGAAATTTTAGCCTTGATGGAAAAAGGGGATGTCCTAACCCATTGTTTTAATGGGAAAGAAAATGGCATTTTAGACCAAGCAACGGATAAAATAAAAGATTTCGCTTGGCAAGCGTACAACAAAGGGGTCGTATTTGATATCGGGCATGGTACGGATAGTTTCAATTTTCACGTAGCTGAAACAGCGTTGCGCGAGGGAATGAAAGCTGCATCAATTAGCACAGATATCTACATCCGTAACCGAGAAAATGGTCCTGTTTATGATTTAGCCACAACGATGGAAAAACTCCGTGTGGTCGGCTATGATTGGCCAGAAATTATTGAAAAGGTAACCAAGGCTCCTGCTGAGAATTTCCATTTAGCTCAAAAAGGCACGTTGGAAATAGGTAAAGATGCTGATTTAACGATTTTCACGATTCAAGCAGAAGAAAAAACATTGACTGATTCTAATGGATTGACACGAGTAGCCAAAGAGCAAATTCGCCCAATCAAAACAATTATTGGAGGAGAAATCTATGACAATTAGTTACGAAAAATTCCACTTAAAAGAAGTCATTAATGCTTCTGGGAAAATGACCATTCTAGGTGTCTCAAAAGTTTCGGAGGCAGTCCTCGCGGCTCAACGATTCGGCGGCGAACATTTCTTTGAAATGAGTGAACTTAGTGTGCAAACAGGGGCCTTTTTAGCCAACTTGTTGAAGGTAGAAGATACCCAAATCGTTTCCTCGGCTTCAGCGGGGATTGCCCAATCGGTGGCTGCCCTGATTGGAAAAGGCAGCTTGTACCACGCGTATCATCCCTATACAGAAAAAATTGAACAGCGAGAGATTATTTTACCTAAAGGGCACAACGTGGACTACGGCACGCCTGTAGAAGTCATGGTAGCGCAAGGCGGCGGCCAAGTGGTGGAAGCTGGCTACGCCAACATGTGCAGTCCAGAACACGTGGAAATGATGATTTCTGAAAAAACAGCGGCCATTCTATACATCAAAAGCCATCATACCGTGCAAAAAAGTATGCTGACGGTGGCCGAAGCGGCCAAAGTGGCGCAACGCCACAAGGTGCCGCTAATTGTTGACGCGGCAGCAGAAGAAGATCTTTTCAAATACACTGAAGCAGGCGCTGATTTGGTGATTTACAGCGGCGCCAAAGCCATTGAAGGGCCAAGTGCCGGTTTAGTGGTCGGGAAAAAAGAATACATTGATTGGGTGCGCCTACAAGGCAAAGGCATTGGTCGAGCAATGAAAATTGGCAAAGACAATATCCTGGGCTTTACGCAAGCAGTGGAAGAATACTTGGCGCATGGCAGTGAATCAGGGGCTTCGATGCAAGAGCGCTTAAAACCGTTTGTTGAAGCTATCAACAACTTGTCAGATTTAACCGCCAAAATCGTCCAAGATGGCGCTGGCCGAGACATTTATCGCGCCAGTGTCAAAGTGGACGGCAGAAAAACCGCTAAGGAAGTCATCCAAGCATTAAAAGCAGAAAGTCCAGCCATTTATACGCGAGAATATCAAGCCAACAATGGCATCATTGAATTTGACATTCGTTCTGTCAATCAAGAAGAAATGAACAAAATCGTGCAACGATTACAAGAAATTATGGACACAAAGGAGAAATAAGTCATGTCATTAAAACCTAATTATTTAGAAGAACGCATTTGTTTAAACGTCTTAGCCAATTCAGTAGAAAATGCCCAAGCCTGTTATGAAGCAGCAGAAGGGCATGTTGTGTTAGGCGTCCTTTCAAAAAACTATGAAACCGATGAAGCAGCCATTGAAGATATGAAAAAATACCAAGCAGCAACCAACAACGCTTTATCTGTCGGCTTAGGGGCTGGCGATCCTAATCAAAGTCAAATGGTGGCTCGCTTATCAGAAGTTCTACAACCGCAACACGTGAATCAAGTCTTCACAGGTGTCGGCGCTTCGCGGGCCTTACTTCGTCAAGACGAAACAGTGATTAATGGCTTGGTGTCACCCACAGGCAAAGTTGGCTATGTTAATATTGCGACAGGTCCGTTAAGCTCGGGTGCGCCAGCGGCGGAAGTACCTATCGAAACTGCCATCAAATTGTTGAAAGACATGGGAGGCAGTTCTATTAAATATTTCCCGATGAAAGGCTTGGCTCACAAAGAAGAATACCAAGCAGTAGCAGCAGCTTGTGCCAAGTATGACTTTTATTTAGAGCCAACAGGGGGCATTGATTTAGAAAACTTTGAAGAAATTGTTCAAATTGCGGTGGATGCCGGCGTTAAAAAAATCATTCCTCATGTCTACAGCTCAATTATCGATCAAGAAACAGGGGACACTAGAACAGAAGACGTGAAAACGTTACTAACCATGATGAAAAACACATTGAATAAGTAGGTGGCAAAGATGAAAATTGCTGCGTTTGGTGAAGTCATGCTTCGTTTCACTCCGCCAGAGTATCTAATGTTAGAACAAACAGAGCAGTTAAGAATGAACTTTGTAGGGACTGGCGTAAATCTCTTAGCAAATTTGGCTCATTTTCAACTAGAAACAGCATTGATTACGAAATTACCTGCCAATCGTCTTGGTGAAGCTGGCAAAGCAGCGTTAAGGAAGTTAGGAATTTCAGATCAATGGGTAGGAGAAAAGGGCGATCATATTGGTAGTTTTTTTGCAGAAATGGGTTATGGAATCCGACCCACACAAGTAACTTATCAAAATCGCCATCAGAGTGCTTTTGGCATCAGCGAGGCGAAGGACTACGATTTTGAGGCTTTTTTAGCGGAAGTAGATATGGTGCATATTTGTGGTATTTCGTTAAGTTTAACTGAAAAAACTCGTGATGCTGCTTTGATACTTGCTCAAAAGGCGCATGCTTGTCAAAAGAAAGTTTGTTTTGACTTTAATTATCGACCTAGTTTGAATACAGCAAATAGCGCACTCTTTATGCGTCAACAGTACGAACGCATTTTACCCTATTGTGATATTGTTTTTGGCAGTCGACGTGATTTGGTCGAGCTATTAGGTTTCATTCCGCGAGAAGATTTAGAAGGTGAGGCACAAGAAACTGAACTGATTCAGCGCTTCATGTCTCAATACAATTTGGAATGGTTTGCTGGGACAACGAGAAGTCATTCCCAAAATCAAAACTACTTAAGTGGGTATTTATATACCCAAAATGAGTACCAACAGAGTGAAAAAAGACCGCTTCTTAATCTTGATCGAATTGGTGCTGGTGATGCTTATGCGGCGGGGATTTTATATGGCTATAGCCAAAATTGGTCGTTAGAAAAGGCAGTTACCTTTGCCACAGTCAATGGGGTCCTTGCACATACGATTCAAGGAGATATTCCTTTGACAACGGTCAAACAAGTGAATCATGTTCTCGAGCATCCGAATATTGATTTAATTCGTTAAAGAAGAAAACCAGAAGAAAAGTCGTGTGTGGCTTTTCTTCTGGTCTTTTTTTCATTATAATTAAAAGAAACAGATTGCAAAGGAGGCAGCAGGATGAGTGTTGCACATCTTTTAACAGTTTTAGAAAATGATGAATTTATTGAACGGATTCAAAAACGACCAGAAGCGTTCATTGGAACGACTGGCTTAGTCGGCTTAGAGAATTTACTTGTTCAGACAATTAACGGTTTATTAGAGTTTTTCATTGAAAAGAATCAAGGGAAAATTGCAATACAGTTATCGCGTCAACAAATCTCTTTTCAGGTATCTTCCACACGACCGCTTGTTTTTGAACAAAAGCAAGTCGATTTAGAACCACCTTTTCTGTATTTATCTGTTTTACAAGCCTTCTCAAAACAAGTAGGAATCAGTATCGATCAAGAAAAACAGCGGACTATTTTTATTTACCATCGAGGGCAATTGAAAAAACGATTATTATTACCTATTGAAGAAACCCAGGAACGAATTGAAGTCTTGTTTTGGCCAGATACGCAAATTTTTGGTACAGAATCACTTTCTTATATGCGTGTTTTACAACAATGTCAACAGATTGCCATGTTGAATCCAGGCTTAAAGATTCTCTTAACACAAGAAGAGGAACAAAAAAATCTTTGTTATTACCCTAAAGGTTTAAGTAATTATTTATTTGAAAAAGATAACCCATTAACTAGAAAAGCTGCACCGATTATTCAAGCAAAGCAAACAGAATTGGCCCTTGTTCAATTTATTTTGAGTAAAAATCATGCGCCGCAAGTGCAAAAAACATTTGTTAATGGGCATTATCCCAGTCTTGGTGGAACCCACTATGAGGGTTTTCTTGATGGCGTAGTGGTCGCCTTTAATCAATTTTTAGAGGAGCAACATTATTCATTATCTGTGACAGCAGATAGTTTTTTAGCAGAATTTGATTTTGTTTTAGCCATTACGATACCAAAGCCCCGCTACACGGATGCAACGAAAACCATTTTAAGAAATACAGAGTTATATGAAGTGGTTAAAGAAGTCGTTTTTGACGAATTACAACACTACTTTCAACGTCATCCCAAATGGTTAGAGCAAGGAAGAATCGAGGGAAATGAATGAAAATTTTTGTCGATGGCGATGGTTCACCTGTGAAAGAGACGGTTATTGAAGTCGCTGTAGAGAAAGCTTTAGATGTGGTGATTGTTACTAGTGTAGATCATTATTCCTTAAAAGATTATCCAGAAAATGTCTCTTTTGTGTATGTTGATAAAGGAGCGGATGCTGCTGATTTTAAAATTGTGCAGTTAATAAAAAAAGGGGATCTTTTAATTACACAAGATTATGGCTTAGCTTCCTTGGTTTTGCCAAAAGGAGTGTTGGTTTTACATCAACTGGGTTATCAATATACGAAAGAAAATATTGATGGATTGTTAGAACAACGCTATTTTAGTGGCCAAATTCGGCGAAAAGGTGGCCGAACGAAAGGACCTAAACCTTTTACAGACAAAGATAGAACAACGTTTAAACAAGCCCTTATTGAGCTGGTGGAACGGAGTCTTTAGTAAGGAAAAGGCAAGCAAAGAATTTTTCCTTCACTAAATTTGCTTCTATTATGAAACTGGGTTTTATGCTAAAATAAGTAAGGATAATTTGAAAAATAATTTTTTCTAAAAGACAGGAAAGAAACTAGGAGGACAAGCATTTGAAGATTATTTTGTTGTATGGCGGCAGAAGTGAAGAGCACGATGTGTCTGTTTTGTCTGCATATTCCGTTTTAAATGCAATCTATTATAAATATTATCAAGTACAGTTAGTCTTTATTAGTAAAGATGGTCAATGGGTAAAAGGCCCTCTCTTATCTGAACGACCACAAAATAAAGAAGTTTTACATTTAACTTGGGCACAAACACCTGAAGAAACAGGCGAATTTTCAGGAAAACGAATCAGTCCTTCGGAAATTTATGAAGAAGAAGCGATTGTTTTCCCTGTTTTACATGGACCAAATGGCGAAGATGGAACAATTCAAGGATTCATGGAAACCATTAATATGCCTTATGTGGGCGCAGGTGTCTTAGCTAGTGCTAACGCAATGGACAAAATCATGACGAAATATCTTTTACAAACTGTTGGAATTCCACAAGTACCATTCGTGCCAGTTTTAAGAAGTGACTGGAAAGGAAATCCAAAAGAAGTCTTTGAAAAATGTGAAGGTTCTTTAATCTATCCGGTCTTTGTTAAACCTGCCAATATGGGTTCTAGTGTCGGAATTAGCAAAGCGGAAAATCGTGAAGAATTGCAAGAAGCATTGGAAGAAGCTTTCCGTTATGATGCCCGAGCAATTGTTGAACAAGGGATTGAAGCACGTGAAATTGAAGTAGCCATTTTAGGAAATGAAGATGTCCGTACGACTTTACCTGGTGAAGTGGTGAAAGATGTCGCTTTCTATGATTATGATGCAAAATACATCAATAACACGATTGAAATGCAAATCCCAGCGCATGTTCCAGAAGAAGTAGCTCATCAAGCGCAAGAATACGCTAAAAAAGCGTATATTATGTTAGATGGAAGTGGCTTGAGTCGCTGTGATTTCTTCTTAACAAGCAAAAACGAATTATTCCTGAATGAATTGAACACCATGCCTGGTTTTACTGACTTTAGTATGTACCCTTTACTATGGGAAAATATGGGCTTGAAATACAGTGATTTAATTGAGGAATTGATTCAGTTAGCTTTGAATCGTTTTAAACAACGCCAAGAATTTTATAATAACTAAGAAGAAAAAATCACACAAGACTGGGACATGACAAGACTTTGGCATGTCCCAGTCCCTGTGTCAGAGGAGCAAAACATAATGAAATTAACCTTCTGGGAAGTAGCGCAAGCGGTTGAAGCCAGTAATGATTGGCAACAATGGCCTGATTTTCCTTTAACAGGCATTGAATTTGATAGTCGTAAAATTGTGAAAGGAAATCTCTTTGTTCCTTTACAAGGTGAAAATGATGGTCATCGTTTTATTGAGAGTGCCATGGCTAATGGCTGTCAGGCCGCTTTTTGGGGACAGGATTTAGTCGATGCACCGCAACAATTGCCTGTTTTGCATGTTACTGATCCACTGGTTGCTATGCAAAAATTAGCTACCTATTATTTAAATAAAATGCAACCGAATGTCGTCGCTGTGACTGGCAGTAATGGAAAAACCACCACTAAAGATTTGATTGCTGCTGTGTTATCTGAAAAGTTTGTGACTTACAAAACGCAAGGCAATTACAATAATCAAATTGGCTTACCCTATACTATTTTACACATGCCTGATGAAACAGAAAAACTGATTTTAGAAATGGGGATGGATCACGCTCAGGAAATTTCTTTCCTTTCCAATCTGGCTCAGCCAGAAGTTGCCGCCATCACAATGATTGGCGAAGCCCATGTGGAAAATTTAGGCTCACGAGCAGGCATTGCACAAGCAAAAATGGAAATCGTAGATGGTTTAGCCAAAGACGGTAGTTTATTTGTGCCAAGCGATGAACCTTTGCTAGAACCATTGGTGGAAAAAGTCACGCAACAAGTGATTACTTTTGGTTTTAGCCAGGAAAGTCAACTTCAAGGAATCGTCACAAATGAAGCCAAAGAGCAAACCTCATTCAAAATCAGTGATACACAAATGACGTTTACGATTCCAGTGCCAGGAACCTATAATGTCACCAATGCATTAATCGCAATTGGCATTGGTCGGTATTTCCAATTAACGGATAGTGAGATTCAAAAAGGGTTGGCTACAGCGGAACTAACAAAGAATCGGACAGAATGGCTGAAAGCAGCGAATGGGGCCGAAATTTTAAGTGATGTGTACAATGCCAATCCGACAGCTATGGGTCTTGTTCTGGACAGTTTTAGCAAAATGTCCAAAGTAGGAAAACGAATTGCTGTTTTAGGAGACATGCTGGAATTAGGTCCTGATTCTGCTGCCATGCATCAAGCAATGGCGCAGCATTTAGCCCCAGATGCGATTGAAGAAGTCTTTTTATATGGTTCTGAAATGGCTTATTTAGCTGATAAATTGCAAGAAACCTATGCACCAGCTAACATTCATTCTTTTAAAAAAGAAGAAAAAAATGAGTTGATTGAAGCTGTCAAAAAAGTCTTACAGCCAGAAGACATGGTGGTTTTAAAGGGAAGTAACGGGATGGGACTTCGTGAAGTCATCGATGCACTTTTGGAAAAGTAAATAAGTTTCATAAAACTTGCTGAAAATAGGATTCTATGATAGAATGACCTATTGCCGGAAGATGACGAGAAAAATTGAATCGTAGTAAATAAAATAGATCTATTTCTATGTTTAATAATAAATGTGAAGCTGAACGACCACGTTTGGCTTTTCTAATGCCATAAGGTGAATTTTTCGGTGAAATCAGGAAAGAAGAAATAGTTGGCACACTATAATGGATTTCTTTTTAACAACTGAAAGTGAAGACACCTGAAACTAGGAAGAAATCGTTCTTTCCGAAACAAAATCTAGGAGGATATCATTTGAAATTTAAAGAACTTGGTTTAGCGCCAGAATTATTATCAGCGGTAGAACGCGCAGGCTTCGAGGAAGCAACCCCTATTCAATCAGAAACAATTCCGTTAGCGTTAGCAGGAAAAGACGTAATCGGACAAGCACAAACAGGAACAGGGAAAACCGCTGCTTTTGGCTTACCAATGCTTAACAAAATTGACGCAGACAACCGCGTTATTCAAGGATTAGTCATTGCACCAACCCGTGAGTTGGCTATCCAAACACAAGAAGAGTTATTCCGTTTAGGCCGCGATAAAAAGATTCGCGTCCAAGCCGTTTACGGTGGGGCTGATATCGGTCGCCAAATTCGTGGACTAAAAGATCGTCCACATATCGTTGTAGGTACACCAGGACGTTTACTAGACCATATTAACCGTCGTACCTTGAAATTAGAAACTGTTGAAACATTAGTTTTAGACGAAGCAGATGAAATGTTAAATATGGGCTTCTTGGAAGACATTGAAAAAATCATCTCACAAGTGCCAGAACAACGTCAAACACTTCTATTTTCAGCAACTATGCCGCCAGCAATCAAGAATATTGGCGTGAAATTCATGAAACAACCAGAACATGTGAAGATTAAAGCCAAAGAAATGACGGCTGATTTAATTGATCAATATTATGTACGTTCAAAAGACTTTGAAAAATTTGACATTATGACACGTTTACTAGACGTGCAAACCCCAGAATTGACCATTGTCTTTGGTCGGACAAAACGCCGTGTTGATGAACTTGCCCGCGGGTTAGAAGCGCGTGGTTACAAAGCAGAAGGCATCCATGGCGACCTATCACAACAAAAACGGATGAGCGTTTTACGTTCATTCAAAAATGGTAACTTAGATATCTTAGTGGCAACAGATGTAGCAGCACGTGGGTTAGATATTTCAGGTGTCACCCATGTCTATAACTACGATATTCCACAAGATCCAGAAAGTTATGTTCACCGTATTGGTCGGACAGGTCGTGCTGGTAAAGGTGGTATGTCTGTGACGTTTGTAACACCAAACGAAATGGGTTACTTACATGTCATCGAAAACCTAACGAAAAAACGGATGACACCATTACGTCCACCAACCGAAAAAGAAGCATTTAAAGGACAATTAAGTGCAGCTGTTGAAACCATCGAAAGTGATCTAGAAGAAAATGGTTTAGACAAATATCTAGAATCTGCTGAAGCATTATTAGAAAAATATTCAGCGACAGACTTAGCTGCGTTATTATTAAAAACAGTAGCGAAAGATCCAGCAGATGCGGTTCCTGTAAAAATTACCCCAGAACGACCATTGCCTTCAAATAAAAAAGGCTTTAACAAAAATGGCCGTGGTGGTGGCGGTGGTAACAACCGTAATCGTAACCGTGGTGGCAATGGTAAAGGTGGCAGCTATCGTGGCAACAAAAACCATAAAGATGGCGACCGTAATTACAAAAATAGCGACCGCAAAAATAAAGATCAACGTGGCGGCAAACGTCATAACGATAAAAAACGTGGTTTCGTCATTCGCGAAAACGCTAAATAATCAAAAGAGCGAGTGTTCCGTCTATGAACGGAACACTCGCTCTTTTTTGGTAGATAATCGTTAAATAGAAAAACTCAAAAAAAGTAAAAAAGGCATCAAAATGATATAAAAAAAGAAAAACGCCAAAATCATCCAAGTTTTCAACGAGGAAGTTAGACTGAAGAGTTTCAGTTTTTGTTGTAGCAAATGAATGGTTATAATCCAAACCAGTTGCAAGAGAAAAAATAGGCTGGGATTTTTAAAGAAGATTGGAAATATGTAGAGTAACAAAGTAAAAATAAATAGGGCGCAACGAAGTAACTTTTTTTGCCGAGAAGTTAAAGTCATACGTTTTTCTCCTTTTTCTTTTTATTCTCCCATAAGTAGCCAAAATTTGCTATAAAATATTAGAACATCCGCTTAGTTTCCTGATTTTTTTCCGATACTTCTTAGTTGTTGTCTTACTTTTATAAAAATTCAGAAAAATTTTATAAAAATGTAAATAGGAAGAAAACGTATGGTACTTCAATTTGTGTGAGGATCTTGTAAAACATTCTTTATTTTTTTAGCGAATCAGTGGAAAAATTTTGAAATTTTGTTAAAATGAAAGGTAATTCGGAGTAACTATATTAAATAGGAAGTAAGGCGGAAAATGATAAAGGGAATTGGTATTGACGCAGTAGAATTAAGTCGGATAAAACCGATTGTTGAAAAACAAGGATCGTTTATTCAACGGGTTTTAACACCTAACGAATTGACCCTTTTTGAAAAGTTATCTACAAAACGTCAAATAGAATTTTTAGCTGGTCGTTTTGCTTGTAAAGAAGCGTTTTCTAAAGCATGGGGCACAGGGATTGGTAAAGTTGGTTTACAAGATATTGAGGTGCTGACTGAAAAGACAGGTGCACCGTACGTAGCAAATTCGCCCCATAATGGTAAAGTGTTTGTCTCGATTACGCACACAGATACTATGGCGATTGCACAAATTGTTTTAGAAAGCGAATAACAGAAGCAACGAAGAAAGAAGGATGTACAATGGTCGTTGGATGGCATCGTCCTACACGGTTACATATCGATACGCAAGCAATTACTGAAAATGTCCAAAATGAATGTCAACGTTTGCCAGAAGGAACTGCTTTATTTGCGGTTGTGAAAGCGAACGGCTATGGGCATGGCGCCGTAGAATCCGCCAAAGCGGCGAAAAAAGGTGGCGCGACAGGTTTTTGTGTCGCCTTATTGGATGAAGCAATTGAATTGAGAGAAGCAGGTGTTCAGGACCCCATTTTAATTTTGAGTGTGGTAGACTTAGCTTATGTGCCTTTGTTGATTCAATATGATTTATCTGTAACGGTAGCTACACAAGAATGGTTAGAAGCTGCTCTTCAACAACTAACGCCTGAGAGTAACACGCCATTACGTGTTCACTTAAAAGTCGATACTGGCATGGGACGGATTGGCTTTTTAACCCCAGAAGAGACTAAGCAAGCAGTGCGGTTTGTTCAATCCCACAAAGAATTTTTATGGGAAGGGATTTTCACTCATTTTTCAACAGCTGATGAAATCGATACAAGCTATTTTGAAAAACAAGCAGGGCGTTTTAAGGCTGTTCTAGCAGTTTTAGAAGAGTTACCTCAGTATGTCCATGTTAGCAATAGTGCGACAGCGTTATGGCATCCTGATGTGCCAGGAAACATGATTCGCTATGGTGTAGCCATGTATGGGTTGAACCCTTCAGGTAATAAGCTGGCCCCAAGCTATGCGTTAAAGCCGGCCTTGCGGTTGACCAGTGAACTCATCCATGTAAAACGCTTAGCGGCTGGCGAAGGAATTGGCTATGGCGAAACCTACGTGACTGAATCCGAAGAGTGGATTGGGACAGTGCCAATCGGTTATGCAGATGGCTGGTTGCGTCATCTCCAAGGATTTACAGTGCTCGTGAATGGCAAGCGTTGCGAAATCGTTGGACGAGTGTGTATGGATCAATGTATGATTCGTTTAGCAGAAGAAGTTCCTGTCGGCTCAGTCGTTACATTAGTTGGAAAAGATGGCAATGAAGAAAATACGTTACAAATGGTAGCCGAAAAATTAGAAACCATTCATTATGAAGTTGCATGTACTTTCTCACAAAGAATCCCCAGAGAATATAACTAGATAGGAGGTTCCACTATGGTCAAACGCGGAGATATTTATTTTGCAGACCTTTCCCCAGTAGTGGGCTCGGAACAAGGTGGCGTCAGACCTGTCCTTGTTGTCCAAAATAACTTAGGTAATCATTTTAGCCCAACGATTATCGTTGCGGCGATCACAGCCAAAATGGCAAAGCCAAAATTGCCAACACATATCGGGATTAATTCTGATGAAACAGGCATTGAAAAAGATTCAGTGATTCTTTTAGAGCAGATTCGAACAATCGATAAGGGCCGCTTGAAAGAAAAAGTTTGTCATTTGAGACTTGATATTATGGAAGAAGTTGATCGTGCCTTAGGCATCAGTGTTGGACTTAGTAGCGATTCAGCCCCAGCAAAAGCAAATTCAGCTACATAAAGAACGATAGCTACTATGAAATCAACAAAGACGAATTGGATTTTTGAAAAAGCAACTGATTGAATTTGGTTTGCTAAACATAGTTTGAGTAAAAGCGAGAGGGATAGCCAAGTGGCATCTCTCTTGTTTTTTTTGTTTTGTATTTAAAAAATTAAAATATAAATATAAAATTCAAATTTTTATCATCTTATTTTAAATAAAGTTGTTGGCAAGGCTTAAACGGAATGTTACAATCAATACTATATAGAGTTTTTAAAGAGCGTAACAGGTGATTTTACAAGTTTTGATTGTTGAGTGATGACATAAAGGAGATTATATTGGTATGATGATTGTTGTACTTTTAATGAGTAGTTGCTTATTTTTATTTGTAAGCTATCAATTGTATTTGCGATTACTTGTCGAAAAACTGGATTCAGAGGACAGGACATTAAAGAGGAAAATAAATTTCTATAAGTATCAGAAAAATAGTCGTTTAATGATTTATTTATTGTTTAGTGTTTGTCTACTTAGCGTATTATTGTTAGGAATTGTTTATACATATTATCAATTAAATCAACGAAATATCCGCATGGAACAGCGGATCGAGCGTTTGGCACAGGGCCAAGCTACTCAAGGTGACAAAATAAAAAAACAAGCGATTAAAAAAACAGCCTTAAACCAGTTTCCCTGGAAGCAAGCTGTTTCGACAGAATCGGCCGCTGTCTTGACTAATTATGAATTACAATTAGCGCGTGAATGGCGTCCTTACTTCGGAGAGACGAGTATCACAATAATTAGAAGTGAAAAAACACAAACCTTGACACTGTCTGTTTTTTCAGTTGGCTTAAGTTACCCTGAATTTCAAACAGCCCAAGACAATATTTTAGCACTTATTTCAGCATTGGATTCAGTCAAAGAAATTACCATGATTGATTTTAATTTTACTTATCGAGATCAAGAGCAAACCCTTGTCAAATCCATTGATACGTATGCTCGTGAGACACTTGAAACAAATTTGGAGCCTGTCGTGATTAGTTAAAAGGACGAGAGAAAGGACATATAAATGACAAAAAGACGTTTAATCAAAAAAATTAAAGATATTTCGGATGATACGCTTGAAAAAGAAGTCTTTTTTCAGCCAGGATTCGAACCAGAAAAAATAATTAGCGGAATCAAACCAGAACAACAGGAAAAAGAAATGGCGACGTTAAGAGAAAGGCTCGCCTACTATCAGAAAAAAGAAACAGCCTTTAAAAAACTTCAAGAAGAAAATGAGCAATTAAAGAACCAACAAGAAACGGAAAAACAAGCATTAGAAGAAAAAAATCAGGCATTACTTGAAACACTAAATCAAAAAGAACATGAAATTTTTGAATTGGAAGAGCAACTGGAAACAGACAGTGAAACCACGACAGAGGCTACTACTCTTCAAACAAATCTGCAAAACGCAGAAAAACAATTAACCACTGTACATAATCAAATGGAACGTTTAGAAAGTGAATTAACGCAGCAAGTGGCAGAATTAGAAAAAGAATCGGCTGAACAGCAACAACATATCCAGACATTATACAACCAGTTAGCAGAAGAAAAAGGAAAGTTGGAGAAAAAAGGGGATATTACAGGAATGGAAAAGCAAGTAGAAACGTTAACGACAGAATTAGAAGAAAGCACAACGACTCAACAAGCATTGCAGGAACAAATTGAAAAACTAACTGTACAATTACAAAAAGTAGAAGCCGAAAAACAAACCTTACAAGAGGCTGCCCAACAAGAAGTGATTGTGCAACAACGCATGGAGGAGTTAAAGAATGAGCTTCAGAATAGTTTACAGCAAAAAAATGAAGCGGAAGTAAAATTAGGGCGACTGCAAGGTGTCAATGACAAACATCTTGCTGAAAAGCAAGTTTACGAAGGGGAATTAGCTGCTCTAAGAAAAGAAGTAGAGTCCAAAGAAGACAGTTTGGAACAAGTTCAAAAAGAATTGAAGACACTACAAGCCGTTTCAAAAAATATTGAACCGAGTAGTGAGCAGTTAACAGAACTGCTACGCGCAAAACAGCAAATTAACGATTTATTAATGAAAAATCAGCAATTACAAGAAGAGGCTTTAAAATCGCAACAAGAAATTGGCGAAGTGATGGTTTCTGCCAAAAAAGAAGCCAATCGGATTGTTAATGAAGCGAAAGTAGAAGCAAAACACCTAATCAATTCTGCAGAATTAGAAATGTTAAATATTGGTAATCGAGCGAAAAGTATTTCGAATGAAGTCGAAGCGTCAAAAGTAGAAGTACTTGAGATTTATCGCGAATTAGAGGAACGCTTAACTAAACTGACACGTCTTGAACAAGATAATTATTAATAAAATGGTCAGTAAAAAGTTAATGGGAGCAAGGAAACTACATTGTCTTGGAGTCCTTTTTTTAGCTGTTACACTAAGTGGCTCTGCAGAACGATTACAGGCTGCTGTTGTCTCAAAGGAAGAGCAGTCACTAAGGCAACCGCTTATCAGGAAAAACATAGTAACAGAGAAGAGCGAATATCTTGTACAAGCAAATCAAAGTATCTGGGAGCTGGCACAAGATGCGCAGAAACCACTGAATCAGTTTATGAAGGAGAACCAGTTACGTAGTAGTTATATAAAAAAAGGAACGCAATTAGTCAAATAGAAAAAAGGAGTAAAGAAAGGAAAAGTTTATTTAAGGAGCTTTTCCTTTTAAGAAAACGATGGAAGAATGGATAAAGCCAGTTATGCGAACAATTTGCCACATTAAGCGCGCCTTCTTGAAGCAAAAGTTGCCTGCGACATATCAGCTAAAAAAGCAAAAGACTAACAAAGCAACGGAATATTTGCTTGAGCAAACAGATAACCATCGATCAATAAGAGGACCGCAAAGAAAAATGACCGCTGAAGAGATTAAAAAAAAGCGGCAAGCCTACCAAAAGAAACAACGCATCCAAGTCGTTAAATTTTTTATGCCAGCTATTCTTTTCGCCATTTTTGTGTTCTTTTTTGTGTTAAAGACATCTAGCTACCCAATTGCTGGGCAATCCATGAAGCCGACACTTAACGAAGGGGAACGAGTCTTAGTACAACGGACGAAGCAAGTAACAAGGTACGATGTGATTGCATTTAAAGCACCGCTAGCTAACAAAGGTACGTACGTCAAGCGAATTATCGGGGTTCCTGGTGATCGAATTTGGGTAAATGAGGGAAAACTTTATCTTTCAGAAGAACCTATAGCAAGCGATAATGAGGCACTGCCTGAGAATGCCAGTCGTTTTGACTTATCAGAAGAAGCAGCAGCCCAACTTCACCTATTTCAGAAGATTCCAGCCGGTCATTACTTTGTCTTAGGGGACAATCGTACGCATTCAAGTGATAGTCGTACGTTCGGCTTTGTCGAGATACAGACGATTGAAGGCATCGTGGTGTTTAAAATGGCGCCGTTTAAGGAAATAGGGAAAGTAAAATAAAAAGCTTAAGTCAGCCATCTGAGAGTCGGGCACTTAAGCTTTTCTTATTAGAGATTATTTACCCAATAACAATTGAATGATTTTTTCAATTGATTGCAGGTCATAACGATTACTAATATCCGAAAAAATATAGTAATGGTCATACTGGGCAACGAGCGGTTCATTATTGGTATTCATTAAAAGCAAATCATAATGGTTTTCTGCGTTGTAAGGCTCAATTTTCAGCGGATATTTTCCAGCGATACTCTGTTGTATTTTTTGTGCTACCAACTCGCTATAGGCACTGCTCAGTGAGTGATAAACACCAATCGTTATTTTTTTTTCATTTAATTCAGCAATGTGATTCAAAATAAGCGTATAATTAATTTCAGTAAATTGATTTTGGTATTTAGAAATAGTGGCTTCTGTGGCAAAGTTCGTTGTAGCGATTTCCACTAATTCGTAAACTTCACTTTCACTAAAAGGATGACGTAAGACTTTCAAAAGTGACTGAATTGTCCAATAATCAAAGGGTAAAATAAATCCAGAAAAATAGTAGAGTTGCGCATGTAATTGAAAAAGTAAATTTTCAATATAAAGTAATCGAATAGGCAGTACGTAATGAGATAGATAACCATGTGCTTTAAGATACGTTAAAATAACTCGGTTCATTTCGTTAAGATACGTTTTTTCGATTCGTTGTTGTTTTGCTAAACGAAAGGCGAAAGCAGCATTCGCAGAATAATTATGCATGGAACAAAAAAAGTCATAAAACATATAGGCTTCGTTGCTTGTATATGGACGGTCGATTCTTTTCATATATGTATGTATAGATAAATTAATTTCTTCAAATAAAGGTCGATCGAGTTGGGCATCCTGTGGACTAATCGTTGGCAGGGGTTCTAAAATCATGCGACGAAAAGAAATTTTCATCCAAAGTTTAATTTGGAGAATTTCTGTATGATCAAAGGTAATTCTGGGAATTTCTTGTAATATCTCAATTAATCCTAGGTATTGATTGGCCAGCTCTTTTTCCAAATCTGTTTTTTCTTCAAAGATAAACCAGAAAAAATTAAAAAAGAAAAAGCGAATTTGTTTTTCTTCGCCAACAAGTTTTCCTCGTTTGATACGTAAATTAAACTCATTGAGTAAATCATTTAATTCAACAATTTTTCGATAATACGTAGCAGAGCTAATGGCATAATTCTGTTGAAAATACCCGCCATTTATTTCATTCTTATGGAAGAGCTGCTGGACCATGTGAAACTTAATAGATTTATCCAAGAACAACATGATCATTGATTTCATGGAAAAGGTTGGTGCTTTGTTTAGATAAAGGGTATCACCTAATGCAGTCACGGTGAGGCTTTCTTGAAGTTGCTCTTCTTTCAAAAATTGCTCTAAAAAAGAAAGGTATTCATTCAATGTTGGTAAACTAATATTGAAAAAATCTATTAATTCATTTCGTGTTGCTTGGCCTTTATTATTATATAGGAATAATAAAATATCATTCATATAATCATAAGGTTTCTCTAAAAAATCTCTTTTTAACATCGTTGCTCACCTCTCTTTTAAGAATACTGCATCTATGATAAAATGGCAATAAACAACTGATAAAAAGATTGCTTTTTGAAGTGTTTTTTATTATCATTGAAAAAAAGAAATAAAAGAAAAAAACAAAGCATTTAAATGACAACAAAATAATTAAAATGAAGGAGCGACAGAATATGAACAGCGTAGTGAATTTTAGAGATATCGGAGGATTTCCAACGAAACAAGGCACATCCGTCAAGACAGGGCATTTTTTTCGGAGTGGGGAACTCGTTAATGTTGCACAAGAGGATCAACAGATGCTAGTAGAGGATTATCAAATTAAACGGATTTATGATTTTAGAAGTGCAGCAGAAACGCAAGAACGACCAGATGATTCAATTCAAGGAACCAACTATTTACATATAGATATTTTGGCCGATATTCAGGCACAGACCGCTTCATTAGAAGGAATGCTTAAAACGGTTGGTTCACCCGATGCAGCAATGGACATGGCTTATAAAGAGATGGTTCTTTCCAATTCGGGCCGCAAAGGTTACCAAACATTTTTTGAAAACTTTTTAAGTTATCCACAGGAAGCTATTTTATTTCATTGTTTCGCAGGAAAAGATCGAACAGGAATCGGTGCAGCCTTGATATTAAGTGCTTTAGGTGTGGAACATTCATATATTTTAGAAGATTATTTAAAGACGAATGAGCAAAGAAAAGCCGCTAACGAGCAGATTATTGCACAATATCAAGCAAATGGAACCTCTTCAGCAGAAATTCAACAATTAGAAACGATGCTTTATGTGAAAAAAGAGTACTTAGCGACCGCTTTACAGGCGATTGAAAAAGAATTTGGTTCGGTAGAGGGCTATTTAAAAGAGGGACTCGGCTTACCTTTATCCGCCAAAAAAGACATGCTAAGTCTGTACACAAAATCATAGATCCTAAAAAAAGGACTATCCTTTCTAAAAAAGAAGTTTTATAATAGAAAAGAATCTGTTTGTAAGGAGGGATAGGGAATGAAAGAAGGACAAGAACAATTCTTAACGTTCATACTAGATCGAACAAAAGAAGATAAAAAAGAAAAAATGCAAGCGCTACTTGCAGAAATGTTTGAACGCCAACAAACAGGCAAACTAGATAAAATGTACTTGATGACAAAAGCACCAAAACTTTTGGCTTATTTAAAACCAGAAGCCATTGATGAAGTTAAACAAGTCGTTTCGGAATTTTCTAAAAATATGAAATAAACAATCTTAGCTTGAACTTACGACATTTTAAAAATGTGTCGTAACATTCAAGCTTTTGTTTGTTATTCTCTTGTATTTTATGCTAAAGTTATTCAGGCACAAAAAAAAGCAGGTGATTTTATGAAACATATAAAAAATACATGGGAACTATTTATTTTAGATTGGAAAAGAATTTTTAAAAACCCAGTAGCAACATTTTTGATTGTTGCCTTAATGATTATTCCATCATTATATGCATGGTTTAACATTAAAGCACTATGGGATCCGTATTCAAATACAGGAGAGTTACCAATAGCGGTCTATAGTGATGACCAAACAGCAACTTTTCAAGATAAATCGGTCAATATTGGTGATGAAGTCTTGAAAAACTTGAAGAAAAACAAGCAATTAGGTTGGCGTTTTGTTGATTCGAAAAAGGAATTAGACAAAGGGGTCCAATCAGGAAAATATTTTGCCGGGATTTATTTACCTAAAGATTTTTCCAAGGATTTGCTAAGTTTTACTTCTGGTGATATCAATAAACCTAAAATTGAATACTCAATTAACGAAAAAATTAATGCAATTGCGCCGAAAATTACGTCAAAAGGCGCTTCTTCCATTCAGTCACAAATTTCGGAAGAATTCATTAAAACGGCAAGTAGTACGTTAATCAAAACATTCAATGATATTGGCTATGATATTGATAAAAACATGGTCAGCATTCAAAAAGTTAAGAGCATGATTTTAGATACAGATGCCAACATTGGAACCATTGATACGTATGCAAAACAAGTCACAGACTTACATGGTAAGATGCCTGAGCTAAAAGAAAAATTAGCGAAAGCCAACGATGCGATGAAATATTTACCTGAAGTTGATGCTTTAGGAGAGAAGATTGTTGAGCTAAATGGCAAAATGCCAAGCATCAAAGAGCAAGCTAGTGTTATTTTGACGTTACAAGAAAAAATTCCAGAAATTCAAAACGCTGGCCGACAAATTGCTATGATTGATGAAGACTTTGCCTCTGTGGAACAAACAATGAGCGAAGGAATCCAAGAAGCAAAACAAGGATTAGAAATCATTCAACAAGTTCAAACGGCGTTACCAGATATTCGTAAACTAGGTGATCAAGCCAATGATTTAGGGAATGTCACATTAGATGGCGCTAATAAATTGCAAGAGGCGTTACCAAGCATTACGAATAGCGTTGAAGTGACTTTGAAATCTATCCAGCAAGTTGCTACAACAACAACTTCCGTAGTCGCTACTATTCGTCAAGCGTTAGATGATGGACAGTTAACGCCAGAAGAAAAACAACATATTAATGAAGTAGTACAAGATTTCACAACTAATATCCAACGGCAACAGCAAGCAATTAACGACATTATTGCGTTTATGAAACAACTCCAAGAAAATGCTGGTAATCATGACTTAGATGGTGCGATTGCTCAATTAAGCCATGTAAATGATTTATTAACAGATTTTAGCAATCGCTTGAATCAATTAAATGCTTTAGTCCAAGCGGGTGATATCTCTGGAGTACAAAATTATTTAAATGAGATTGACGCAATGGCAACTAATATTTCTAATATTGTGGGCAGTGTTGATGTAAACGGAATTAGTAATACCGTTTCAACCATTTTAAACAAATTAACCAGTACAATCCAAAACGCTCAAGGCCAACTAAACAAAGCACAACAAATTGACTTTGAAGGATTATTGAGCTCAACAAGTCAAACGGTCACTAATGCGATTTCTTTATTAGAAAAATATCAAGCCGAAATGCCGGCAATTAAACAAGAAATTCATGATGCGAATACGATGTTGAATGGCAATATGGAAACCATTGTCAATGGCATTAATCGTGGTGCTGATTTGTATAAAAACGATTTACCAGTCATTCAAGACAAAGTCAGCAAAGCGGCAGCCTTTATGCAAAATGACTATCCAGGTATCCGAAAAGATTTAACGAATACCTTGAAAACAGTCAATGAGAAAATGCCAGATGTTGAAGCGGCCTTAGACAAAGCCAACGAGCTGATTATTAATGATTGGCCAAATATCAAAACAGGATTACACAAAGCAGCGAATGCAATCCGTAAAGGTGAAAAAGAAGTTGATTTAGGTGAAATTCTTAAATTACTAAAATTAGATGCCAATAAAGAAAGTGACTTCTTTACACAACCAGTTGAAGTCAAAGAACATGCTGTTTATCCGATTGCTAATAATGGTTCGGCAAGTACGCCATTCTATACAGCTTTGTGTTTATGGGTTGGCGCTGTGTTATTCTCAAGTGTTGCGACAACGGATGTTTATCTCGAAGGAAAAGATAAAAAACGCTTCTCTAAACGGGAACAATTTTCAGCACGGATGTTTACCTTCATTGTCATGGGGATTGGTCAAGCACTGATTGTAACCTTAGGTAATTACTTTGCGTTAGGCGTAGATGTTCGTAATCCAGCGTATAGTGTCTGGTTTGCTGTATTGATTGCCATTACGTTTATGATAATGGTTTATGTGCTCGTTGCTCTCTTTGGCAATGTAGGGAAAGGAATTGCGATAATAATCTTGGTACTATCCATCTCTGGTGGGGGTGGGAACTACCCAATTCAAGTCTCAGGTAAATTCTTCCAAATGATTAATCCGTTCTTGCCGTTTACGCATGCCGTGAACTTGCTAAGGGAATCAGCAGGAGGCATTTACTGGCCAAATGCTTGGTTTGCAATTTGGATTATGGTGGGGATTTCAGTCGTCTTTAGTATTGGCGGTGCAATTCTTTATCCACATCTGGAACACAGATCGAAAAAATTTGCGGCTTTAGCACAAAAGAGCCATTTATTCCATTAAAAAACAAAAAGCTGAAAACGTCTCTAGCGTTTTCGGCTTTTTGTTTTTCTTTATTTTCAAGGCATCCCTAACAAAGAAGTTTTGGGGGCTCTTGCTTTTGACTTTTTGGCAATGCTAAATAATAAAATCTCCCTCAGAAAGTGAGGTTTTTTGTGTACAAATGTATAAAAAGGTTTTATAGTATTTTTTTAAGAAATAAAAAGTGGGTAGGGGTTGTAAAATGATTCAAGCATTGCTTCAACGATATGAGAAAAAAATTGAACGTCGTAAATTGGAAAAACGAACAGCATTCGGTGCTTTTGCCGGGCGGATTGGGCTTGTTTCTAATTTATTTTTATTCGTTAGTAAATTTATGATTGGCTTGCTTTCAGGTAGTGTTTCAATCATGGCAGATGCCATTAATAGCTTGTCCGATACTATTTCTTCAGTTTTAACATTAGTCGGTTTTTATATTGCTGGTAAGCCAGCGGATAAAGAACATCCCTATGGCCATGAACGTTTTGAATATATTAGTGGAATGCTTGTATCATTAGTGATTACGTTTATTGGATTTGAGTTTCTAACGACCTCCGTTGATCGCATCCTGCATCCAGAATCAATCAAGGTGACACCCATTTTATTTGCTGTTTTAGCTTTGTCAATTGGGATTAAAATTTGGCAAGGGCTGTTTTACAAAAAAGTATCAGCAAAAATTGATTCTCAAGCATTAGTTGCTTCTGCTAAGGATAGCTTTAATGATGTTTATACTACATTAGCTGTTTTGATTTCTGCATTTATTGAAGGCGTCACTGGTTTGCGAATTGATGGATATATTGGTTTTTTTATTGCTGCATATATTATTTATAGTGGCTTGCAGTTAATTCGCGAATTTATTAATGAGTTGATGGGCATGCGTCCGAGCCAAACAGAAATTGATGAAATGAAAAATGTCTTATCAAAAATGGAAACAATTGTAGGATATCACGATTTACTGATTCATAATTATGGTCCCAGCCAAACGTTTGCGTCTGTTCACATTGAAATTGATGATCGCTGGGATTTAAATAAAGCCCATCAGACAATCGATGCGATTGAAGCGAAGTTTAAAGAAGAGTTGGATGTTAATCTTGTTTGTCATATTGATCCAGTGAATTTGTATGACCCAACACAACAATTTGTTCATCAAACAATCAAAAAGATTATTCGTTCTTTTGATGCGTCTTTAAAAGTCCATGATATCCGCTTAGTTACTTATGGTGAAGAACCGAAGATTTTGTTCGACTTGGTTTTGCCTACAGAATCAAAATTATCTGAATTTGAACTGGGTGTGGAAATTCAGCGGCAAGTTTATGAAAAAATTGGTCGTTATAAAGTGGAAATTACCTTCGATCATACGTACTTGTTACAATAAAAGGGAATAATTAACTAAGTTTTCAAGCGTGAGCCAAAAGGTCAAATAGACTTTTAGCTCTCGCTTTTTTGTTTAGAGAATGCAAATCCTTTTGTTATCTAGATTCTCTTGATAAGATAAAGGAAGCGGGGGACTGTAAATGAGTGTCTGATTAAAAAAAAATGGTGATTTTTTTATCTTTTTCAGTAACATAAATCAATTGACTTTTCATTGTGAGAAGCGTAGCATATGGATTTGTTTGATAAAAAATAATGAAAAAAGTGAGCGGGTCACTCTAGAGAAAAGGAGTCGAAAAAAATGGCGGATTTAAAACGACTGTTCATTGGGAAACCATTGAAATCAGCCGAAAATGATGAACATAAATTAAGCAGATTTGCAGCGCTTGCGTTGTTATCTTCTGATGCACTTTCATCCATTGCGTATGGTACAGAACAAATAGTGGTGGTTCTGGTTACTTTGTCGGCGGCTGCGATTTGGTATTCATTGCCAATTGCTGCATTTGTTATTATTTTACTTATTTCTTTAACATTGTCGTACCGACAAATTATTCATGCTTATCCGCATGGCGGCGGTGCATACGTTGTTAGTAGTGAAAACCTCGGCAGAAATGCCGGTTTATTGGCTGGTGGTTCGTTGTTAGTCGATTATATGCTAACAGTAGCCGTTTCAGTTTCAGCGGGCGCAGAGGCGATTATATCGGCGATTCCGGCGTTATATGGGCATCAAGTAGCAATTTCTATTGGGATTGTGATATTGATTACCTTAATGAACTTGAGAGGCCTGCGAGAATCTGCTTCGTTCTTAATGTTGCCAGTGTATAGTTTTATCGCAATTATTACCTTACTGATTGTTGTCGGGCTATTTAAAATTGTGACTGGCGCACAGCCATTGAATGCGACAGCTTTACCAGGAGCCGTGGTTCCAGGAATTTCTATTGCCTTAGTTCTACGGGCTTTTTCATCTGGTTCTTCTTCCTTAACAGGGGTCGAAGCAATCAGTAATGCAGTGCCATTCTTTAAGAAACCACGAGCAAAAAATGCTGCTGGGACGTTAGCGTTAATGGCAACGATTTTAGGGTTCTTCTTCGTGGGGATTACGTTTATTAACTATTGGTATGGGATTGTGCCAAAAGAAGAAGTGACAGTTCTTTCCCAAATTGGGAAAGCGGTCTTTGGTCAAAATATTTTATATTATTTATTACAGTTTGCGACAGCCTTAATTTTAGCGGTTGCCGCTAACACAGGATTCTCAGCCTTTCCAGTTTTGGCTTATAACTTAGCCAAAGATAAGTTTATGCCGCATATGTATATGGATCGTGGCGACCGTTTAGGCTATTCAAACGGTATTTTAACTTTAGCTGCTGGTTCCATTGTTTTATTATTGATTTTCCAAGGTTCCACAGAACGTTTAATCCCATTATATTCAATTGGTGTGTTTATTCCGTTTGCTTTGTCTCAATCGGGGATGGTTGTAAAATGGCGAAAAGAAACTAAAAATTGGTTGCCAAAATCAATTGCTAATATTGTCGGCGCCTTTATCTCTTTCGCAATTATCGCCATTTTGTTTATTTATCGATTAGGGGACATCTGGCCGTTTTTTATTATTATGCCAGTGTTGATTTATGCATTTTATCGGGTCAATACTCACTATAAAAATGTGGCGGAACAGCTACGTTTAGAAGATGGGGCACAGTTACATGAGTTTGACGGGAATACAGTTATTGTTTTAGTAGGGAACGTAACCAAGGCAAATGTCGGCGCCTTGAACTATGCGCGTTCCATTGGTGATTATGTTGTTGCCATGCATGTCTCAATGGATGAAAACGTTGAAAAGGAAAAAGAAATTCAGGAAGAGTTTAAAAAACACTTCCCAGACGTTCGTCTATCAATTGTCCATTCTTCGTATCGCTCACTGCAAAACCCTATCTTACGTTATGTTGATTTAGTTAGTAAAAATGCTACGAAGCATAACTACAGTACAACGGTTTTAGTACCACAATTTGTACCAAATAAACGTTGGCAAAATATTTTGCATAACCAAACAAGTTTACGCTTGCGGATTCGTTTAGCGTGGCGGGAAAATATTATTGTGGCTACCTATAGTTATCACTTGAAAAAATAAATAAAAAAGTCTGCCATTTTGATGGCAGACTTTTTTTATTGACGTAATTGTTTTTGATAAATTCTAGCGCAAGACTGCTCTTCAGTGGTTACCATTGTCAAAAATTCCCAGTCATATCTTTCATAAAAAGTAGTATGGTCTGTAAGCAAATAAAGCTTTTTAAATCCAGAATTAGCAAGAAAATCACCAACTGTTGTTAAAAGAATTCCTGCTAAGCCTTGGTGACGAAATGTTGGTTCGACATACAATGCACAAAGGTTTGGCGTAAGGTCTGCACGATTGTGGAAGTCATTATCAATTACGCCCACGCCTGCAACGATGTCCTGCTGCTTATTCAAGCAGACCCACCAATGTGGTACGTGGTTTTCGCTAGTTAGCATTTCCTGCATACTTGCTTGATACGCTTCAGCGGGGATTTGCCACTTTTGGCTAAACCATTGAGCAGCTGACGGAATTAAGTGTGGCTGTTGGTTTAAATCGATAATAGTATAGTTAGACATTATTGATCTCCTAGATAAAAGAACAGATCCCATTGAAAAGAAACAATGTTGGATCTGCTCTGTATTTTTTATTAATTGGAATGTTTGCTAGCTGGGTCTAAACGACGTTCAATAATCCCTAGAACCCAATCTGTGATAATCGCCATAAAGGCCGTTGGTAAGGCACCGACTAAAATGATAGAAGCACCATCTGTGGCATTGGTTCCACGAATAATAATATCCCCTAAACCACCAGCACCAACGAAAGCACCAATCGCAGTAATCCCGATTGCGACGACTAACGCATTTCGAATACCTGCCATGATGACTGACACAGATAAAGGTAACTCGACCATATAAAGAAGTTGTACTTTTGTCATACCCATTCCTTTACCAACATCTAAAATATTGCGATCTACTTGAATCATGCCAGTGTACGTATTTTTGATGATTGGTAGGAGAGAATAAAGGAAGACCGTTACAACCACCGTGTTGACGCCTAAGCCCATCCCCAACATTAAAATCGAAAGCATTGCCAAAGCTGGTACTGTTTGGATAATGTTCGCTAAACGGATAATCCAGTTGGCTAAGCTACGTTTACGTGAAATCATAATCCCGATAGGAATCCCGACAATTGCAGCAAAGATTACGCCATAAATCGAAATTAAAAAGTGACGTAAAAATTGTTGAAAGACGTAGCCGCCATTTTGTTGGAAATAGTAGATAAATTGTTGGAATAAATTCATATTATTCATCTGTTACTCCCCCTCAAAATAGTTGTTTTCTTTTAAGAAACGTTCGGCTACGACAGCAGGTTCAATTAAATCATTATCTGCTTGATAGTTCAATTCTTGCATTTTTTTGGTAGAAATTTTACCATCTAAGCGATTTAATACATCTTTGATTTCCGGCGTTTCTTTTAATAATTTGTCACTAACCACAGGAGCGGCATCATAAGGCGGGAAGAAGCGCTTGTCATCTTTTAACATGACTAAATCGTAACTACCAATCCGGCCATCTGTTGAGTAACCTAAGATAACGTCCATTTTTCCAGCGTTGACTGCATCGTACACCAAGCCAATTTGCATTGGTAAAATAGATTTAAATTGGAAGTTGTATTCCTTTTTAAAGCCTTCATAACCGTCGCCTTCACGTGTGATCCACGCAGTATCGACACCAGCAACTAATTTGTCTGCGACTTTCCCTAAATCACTGACTGTTTTTAAATTGTATTTCTCAGCCGTTTCTTTTGTAACTAAGAATACATAAGTATTTTCAAATCCATATGAAGGGAACCAAGTTTGTTGATAACGTTTTTCAAATTCTGATTGAACTAGATTGAACGCTTTTTTAGGGTCTTTTTCCGCTGGTAAACCAAGCGTAGTAGTCACGTCAGTACCAGTATAACGAGCTGCAGAAATTGAGGCATCTCCGTTTAACATTGCTTGGTGATTGATGGTAGTAGTGGCTAAGTTGTTAATCACATTTGTTTTTTTATCTGTGTAATGCTCAACCATATCCGCTACAATGCTCCCTAAAATCTGCGCTTCTGAAGTAATCCCACCTGTAATGGCGACAGTGTTATCATCAGAAGTTGAAGCGAGACCAGGTAAAGAACAACCTGCCAATAAAAGTAAACTACTTAAGAAGAGTAAGCTTAACTTGAGTTTCTTTTTCATCATTATTCGCCCTCCCTTAAAGCTTTTGGCGTTAAACGATTTTCTAATAATCCAAGAAGAACATCTGCTAAAAGCGCTAAAATAGTTACCGGAATAGTCCCGCCAAAGATTAATTCTGGCTGATAGTTATTTAATCCACTGAAAATCATATCACCAAGACCACCTGCACCAATATAAGAAGCCAGTGTAGCCCAAGCAATGACATAGACAGCAGCTAAACGAATGCCGGCCATAATTGTTGGCATGGCAATGGGTAATTCAACACTAAAAATAGACTGTAAATTGGTCATGCCCATGCCTTTAGCAACATCTCGGTAATTTTCATCGACATTTTTCATTCCGATATACGTGTTTCTTAAAATAGGTAGAAGGGAATAGATGAATAGCGCGATAATAGCGGGTGTTTTGCCGACACCAAAAATTGGAATCATCAAAGCTAATAAAGCCAACGAAGGAACCGTTTGTAAGGCACTTGTTAAACCAATGACAATATTGGCTACTTTGGGCAAACGTGTTAACCAAACGCCAACGGGCACAGCGATAGCGACCCCTAATAAAAGTGCAAAGAATGAAATATAAATATGTTCAATACTTTTTGAAATCATTTCTGATCCATATTCTTGAAAGAAGCTACTCATTGCTTACGCCTCCTCTTTATCAGTTTCGGACTCGCTTTGTTTTGCTTCTACAGCTTCACTAATCGTTGTTTCATCGCCCCAGATAACATCATAAACAATGTCAACAAGGGAAGCACGTGTTAAGATGCCCACCACTCGTTTTTGTTCATCAACGACTGGCACATATTTTAAGCCACGTTTTAAGATTCTTTGTAAAGCATCACGTAAAAGAGCGGTTTTTTGAACAAAGAAGACATCTTTATTCAAGATATCACCAACACTAGAAGCTTTGCCACGTTGCTGATCTAATGTTTCAACATCGATAAAGCCTTTAAGCACATGGGAATTATCAACAACTAATAAGGTATCAACCCGTTTTTCACGCATCAATTTAATCGCTTCTTGTAAAGATTTTTCCGGCGTGATAGTAATAGCTGAATTTAACATGACTTCATCCACTGTGGTGAAATCAGGTTTGGCTTGTAATAAGCGATCTTCTCCGATGAGTTCTTCTACAAATTCATTGGCTGGATGACGTAAAATATTATCTGGTGTGTCAAATTGAATTACTTTGCCTTCGCTCATAATGGCAATTTTATTTGCTAATTTCAACGCTTCATCCATATCATGGGTAACAAAGACAATCGTTTTTCCTAAACGTTCTTGCAAATCTTTCACTAAATCTTGTAATGAATCACGGGTGATAGGATCTAAAGCACCAAAAGGTTCATCCATTAGAATAATATCTTGATTGGCAGCTAAAGCCCGCACAACGCCGATTCTTTGTTGTTGTCCCCCAGAAAGTTCATTGGGATAGCGGTCCAACATTTCTCGTGGTAACTCAACCAAATCAATCATTTTTTCGGCTATCTTATTGCGTTCTTCCACAGGTACTTTTAATAATTTAGGCACTAAAACGATATTTTCACGAATGGTCATGTGAGGCATCAAGCCGATATTTTGAATGACATACCCAATTTGGCGACGTAACTCTACAGGATTGATTTTTTGAATATCTTGGCCATCAATTAAAATTTTTCCTTTCGAAGGGTCGGTCATGCGGTTAAGCATCCGCATTGATGTCGTTTTTCCACTACCACTTGTTCCGATGAAGCAGATAAATTCACCTTTATCGAAAGACAAATTAATGTCATCGACGGCGACTTTTCCGCCTTTATAAAATTTTGATACATGCTGAAATTCTATCAACTTACTCACCTCAACTAAATATTTTGAAAATGTATCTTATTACTAGTATGCTATAAAAATGCGATTTCGACAAATGTAATCTATTTTTAATGGGAAAAAGAAGGCGGTAAAAATTTTTTAATTCGTTCTAAAAAAAAGAAAAGACAACTATTGTTTAGTAAAAGTTGTCTGAACGAAACAAGATGTTAAAAAGAGTATTCTGAGAAGGGGAAAAAGCCGCTATAACAAAGAAAAGTGTCCTTTATAGCAAGTTGACGGGAGCTGAGTTTTTCATTAGAATGGAAAGAGAACAAGGGAATAAAATAAAAAAAGGCGCTTCATGATTTAGCGGCAACTAAATCACGAAGCCTTGAATAGTCACCTGTGCAAGTGGACCATCAAGTTGCCCGTTCAATCAATGGAAACCATTGATCACTTTTATTTTACTGAATTTTTGAAAAAATTACCAGTTTTTTTAAGAAGTAAGAAGTGGAAGAACGAAGGATGCTTTTTATGGAATGTGCAATGACGTTCAGAAAAATCTGAAGGTCATTTTTTATTCTCTTGTTCAAACATTCAAACATAGGGGAAGAGAGACGGACGTAATTTTGTCACCGATTATTACGTCCGTTTTCCGCTGTCTTCTGAAGCGTTGGTTACATGTCTTTGTAGAGGTTGGCTTCAATTGCAGTCCGTTTTGGTTCTAAAAAAGGCGGTAAAGCCAATGTTTCCCCTAAATGTTCCAGAGGCTCATCCAATGTAAAGCCAGGAGCCAAAGTAGCAAATTCAACCCGATTCCCGCCTGGTTCACGAATGTATAAACTTTTAAAATATCCACGACTTACATACATTTCAATCTCCCAGCCTTGTGCTAAAGCGCGCGTGTGTAGTTCTTGTAATGCTTCATCATCAGCCACAGAAAAAGCGATATGATCCATACTACCACGCCCCATTCGACTTGTTTTATCCGACGTTGTTTGATGAACAGAAAAGCTTTCCGTCTCACTTAAAATAATCGTATTGCCAACTGCTTGCCAACCAAGAAATGTTTCAAAAAAGGCCAAGGTTTTTTCAGAATCTGGTACATGAAATTCAGTAGAGGCCAAACCGATAATTTGAACCGCTGCTGGAATGTCGTTAGAAACAACGAGTGTTTCTTTTAATGGATTTTCAGGAACTTCTGTCAGGATAATATGCGTATCATCTGGATCACTGAAATGGAGGCTCTTTTCTTTTTTGTTAAATGGAATTTTGTTTTCTGTTAAACGTTGTTCCCAAAAGGAAAGGCTGTTTTGGGGAATTTTTAAGCCAATCGTGGCTAAATAATTTTTTTCTTCATAGCGGTTGCCTAATAAGGGCACGATAAAAAAAGTTACTAAGCTTCCCGGCGTGCCTTGATAATCGCCATAAAAATAATGAGGCATGCGATTGTTGTCTTGATTGACGGTATTTTTGACAAAACGTAAGCCTAACAATTTTGTATAGAATGATTGGTTTTCTTGACCATGACGCGCTAATAGTGAAACATGATGAAATTGAGCATGCATTTTGAGTTCCTCCTCTAAATAACTATGTATACTTACTTAAAGTAAGTATAGAGCTTCTGACATTTTTTGACAACTATTTAGTTTGATTCAGAAGGCTGACATAGCCAGAAACAAGAAAAAGTGTTAGAATAACCAAGATAAAAACTAGTAGAAAGAGTGACGGAAATGCTAAGTACAGAAGATTTTGATTTTGATTTACCAGAAGAATTAATTGCTCAAACCCCACTAAAAGATCGCGCTAGTTCACGATTATTAGTTGTAAATAAAGAAACAGGGGACATGGAGGATAAACATTTCCATGATATTCTTGATGAATTACAGCCTGGGGATGCATTAGTCATGAATAATACCCGGGTACTGCCGGCCCGTTTATATGGAGAAAAACCTGAAACAGGCGGTCATTTGGAAGTTTTACTTTTAACAAATACAGAAGGCGATACATGGGAAACCTTGATTAAACCTGCGAAACGTGCAAAAGTCGGCACGGAAATTCAATTTGGTGATGGTCGCCTAAAAGCGGTGGTTAAAGAAGAGTTGGAACATGGTGGTCGAATCATTGAATTTAAATATGATGGTATTTTCTTAGAAATTTTAGAATCGTTAGGAGAAATGCCATTGCCGCCATATATCAAAGAACGTCTAGATGACCCAGATCGTTATCAAACGGTTTATGCTGAAGAAAATGGTTCAGCTGCAGCACCAACAGCGGGTTTGCATTTTACAAAAGAACTATTAGAAGAGATCAAAGCAAAAGGTGTTCATCTCGTTTATTTAACTTTACATGTCGGTTTAGGAACATTCCGTCCCGTGAGCGTTGATAATATAGAAGAACATCATATGCATAGCGAATTCTATCGTTTAACTGAAGAAGCGGCTAAGCAATTAAATGAAGTGCGCCAAGCAGGCGGTCGGATTGTTGCCGTTGGAACAACTTCTATTCGTACGTTGGAAACAATTGGCACAAAATTTAATGGTGAAATCCAAGCTGACAGTGGCTGGACTGATATTTTTATCACGCCAGGGTATCAATTTAAAGTCGTAGAGGCTTTTTCAACGAACTTCCATTTACCAAAATCTACGTTAGTGATGCTTGTGAGTGCCTTTGCAGGAAAAGACTTAACATTGGCTGCTTACCAACATGCAATTGAGGAAAAATATCGTTTCTTTAGTTTTGGCGATGCAATGTTTATTAAATAAGCGACACTTTGTGAGCAGAATACTTGGGATTGAAACAAAAATATATTATGATAAACACGTGATTTTTGGAATCACAGTAAAGGTGTGCTTTATTTTTTCTTCCCCTGTAAATAATAAAGTTAGAAACCAAAACGCTACTAGAGCAAAAGTGCTTAGTAGACAATCTTAGAATAAAAAGAACGGCGCAACCACGGTTGCGCCGTTCTTTTTTTATGTAAGAAAAGATTAATTATTGAAACAACAATACGAAGAAGTGCTTTCTTCGTATTGCCGGTACTAAGTTGTACCTCGGCAACTCCAAGTACAATCAGAAAAATTGTCTTGTTAAGTACAGCTTATACTGTTTAGGCTTCTTGTTCTACATCGTCATTCAGTGTTTCTTTGAAGGTGAACACATCATCAATGGTTACGCCAAAGACGTTCGCGATGTCATGCGCAAGAAGTAATGAAGGATTGTACTTGTTTCGTTCCAGTTGAATAATTGTTTGTCGAGAGACACCGACTCGATTGGCCAAATCTTGCTGGGTCATACGAGCCATAGCACGATAAACATGAATTGAACTTTCAAACGAAGATTTTTTCTTTTTTCGCATAGCATTCCCTCCTTTAAAAGAAGATAAAATAGAATGTGCACCTTGAATATAACACATATGATTATTTGATACAAATATATTTTATTGCCTAAAAGAAAAAACCGAGCTTAAATTTAAGCTCGGCCTTGTTAACGGGAAGACATCAATTGGTTGAATAAGTGTTTACATTTCGCGATACATGTAAAGCAAAAGGTGAACGTGATGTGGTGAAACTAAAACCTTGTTTTCATACAGTTTCGACGCTTGGATGGTGGATAACTTGCGTTAGGTGATAACAGATAGGGTAAATGCTTTATAGAAACTCCATCCTTCTATAACCTTTCCCTATTTTCCGATACGAGTTATCACTAACAATTACTCTACACGTATTGTTTACAGGTGAATCTTGCAATTCTAACAACTTTGAGTTTACCGATTTTTATCTACTGAGAAAATCTTCAACCAATTGATTTGCATGTCCTCCTTACACTTAAAGAATAGCACCTTTTGGAAGCGTTTGCAAGTTATAACACTTATTAATAAGATTAAATATAATATTTTTCTGGTTATTTTATAACATGTAAAATAAATAATCGTGCGAACCAAATAACATTGTATTTTTTGTTGTTTTTGTGTTGAATATATAGAAATAAACTATTTTTTTTATCAGACAAAATGAAAAAAATGTCCATTGCTTTTTGGCTGAATTCGTTTCTTTTTTCATAAAATTCCCATAATTGAATAGAAACATTGTTGTAGCAACAACGAAAATACCAGTTTTTTTCGGGCATATGAGAGAACGCTAAGCCAAAGATGAAAAAAGTTGCGTGTTCAAAAAAAATCATGTTATATTTAATAGAGACACTATTATATAGGAAGAAAAAATTAGAGGGGGAATAGGATGGAAGCTTACAAGCAAACTGTCGATACTGTCACAAAAGAAGTTTCAGTCAATACTGAAACTGGTTTAACACAACAAGAGGCCCAACAACGGCTGAAAGAAAATGGCCGCAATCAATTTGAAGAGGCTAAGAAGGATTCTGTGTTAAAGAAATTCATTCACAGTTTATCTGATTTTACGACGATTATTTTATTAGTTGCTGCGGCAATTTCGTTTTATACAGCAATCGTAACAGAACATGGCGAATATTTTGAAGGAATCTTAATTATTGCAATTGTGATTATCAATGCTGTTTTAGCCATTGTTCAAGAAGGAAATGCTGAAAAATCTCTGGCGGCTTTACAAGACATGAACAAGCAAAGTAGTGCAGTCTTACGAGATGGCAAGGTAATCGAAGTCGATGCTGAAGAACTAGTAGTAGGAGATGTTCTAGTTCTTGAAGCTGGTTCAATGATTACAGCCGATGCACGACTTATTCAAGCTTCTCAAATGCGCGTAGAAGAGTCAGCACTAACAGGTGAAAGTGAACCTGTTGAAAAAGATCCTACATACGTGGGGCATGACGATGATGGCTTAGGAGATCAAATAAATATGATTTTCAAAGGCTGTACCGTTGTGAATGGCCGCGGACGAGCAGTAGTAACTGCAACAGGAATGAATACAGAAATGGGTAAAATTGCTGGGTTACTGAATAACAGCGATCAGCAAAAAACACCATTACAAAAACGCTTGAATCAATTAGGCAAACGTATTAGTTTGTTAGCCTTAGGGGCTGCGGCAATTGTTTTCATTATTGGTGAACTGCAAGGAGAACCGCTTCTTGAAATGTTTATGACAGCCGTTTCCTTAGCGGTGGCAGCTGTACCAGAAACACTAACCGTGATTGTAACGTTAACCTTAGCATATGGTGTTCAAAAAATGGCTAAAAAACATGCGATTATTCGCCGATTGCCAGCAGTAGAAACGCTAGGAACTGCGAATGTTATCTGTTCTGATAAGACAGGAACACTGACACAAAATAAAATGCGTGTCCGCCGAGTATGGCATCGTGGTGATGAAGTAACGGATACGGAAGATGCCATGACCGATGAAGCCATGGAAGTACTGAAAATGGCTGCTTTATGTACAGATGTCATTGTGGAAAAAGAAGGCGATGAACTAACTGTTACAGGGAATCCGACAGAAGCGGCAATTGTTCGTGCTGTCGAAGAGAATTATCATACGAAAGAAGAACTTGAAGAAAAATATCCTCGTATTGGTGAAATTCCCTTTGATTCAGAACGTAAAATGATGACTACGGTCCATCAATGGGGGAAAAAGTACATCTCAATTACTAAAGGAGCCTTTGATGTGTTACTACCTCGTTTTGGTTTCGGGGATGTCGATCAAGCGGCTATTGTTAATGATCGTTTCGGAAAACGAGCGTTACGAGTTATTGCTGTCGGTTATGCCGTATATGATGAACCACCCAAGGAAATTACATCGGAGGCTTTAGAAAAAAATCTTCGCTTGTTAGGCTTAATTGGCATGATTGATCCACCACGTCCAGAAAGTAAGGGCGCCATTGCTCGTGCGAAAAAAGCTGGAATTAAAACAGTCATGATTACTGGTGATCACGTGGTAACAGCCAGTGCAATTGCTAAAGAATTAGGAATTTTAAAAGATAAAAGTGAAGCCTTATCTGGTTCAGAACTGAAAAAAATGAGTGATGAAGAATTAGATAAACGGGTTAAAGATTTATCCGTTTATGCACGTGTAACCCCTGAAGATAAAATTCGAATTGTTCAATCATGGCAACGTTCTGGCGCTGTTGTAGCAATGACTGGAGATGGCGTGAATGATGCGCCAGCCTTGAAAGCTAGTGATGTCGGTTGCGCAATGGGGATTACTGGAACAGATGTGGCTCAAGGCGCTTCAGATATGATTTTGACGGACGATAACTTTGCAACCATTGTTGATGCAGTGGCGCAAGGACGTGCCGTGTACCGAAATATTCGTAAAGCCATTAACTTCTTGTTAAGCTGTAATATTTCTGAGATCTTTATTGTTTTAATTGCCATGTTACTTGGTTGGGGTGCGCCATTTACTGCAGTTCAACTGTTGTTTGTTAACGTGGTCGCAGATGGGTTACCTGGTTTTGCATTAGGAAAAGAACCAGCAGAAAAAGGAATTATGGATGAGGCACCAATTCCTAAAAATGAAGGGATTTTTGCACGAGGCTTATGGCAAAAGATTGGGATTAATTCAGCAGTGTTCACAGTCATTACTTTGTTTGGTTTTTACCTAGGTGCTTTTGTACCAGGTGTTTCAGCCTATGTTTCAAACAGCTATGAAGTTGGACAAACAGTGGCATTTTTAATCTTAGCTTATTCCTCTATCTTACATGTCTTTAATGTTCGTAGTGCGAACTCTGTTTTCCGTGTAAAATTATCAAGCAACAAGTCCCTCTTTGAAATGGTCGTTTTAGCATTACTAATTACCACAACCATTGCTTTATTACCATTCACACAAGAACTATTCGGATTAGTGCATATTAGTTTAAATCATTGGATGTTAGCAATTTTCCTATCCTTTGTGCCAATTTTCGTCAATGAAATGATTAAGTTCCATTTCTCTGAAGTTGATGAGGAAGAAGAAGTGATTTAAATTTAACAGGAATAAAAGGAGCTACTTTTGTTCAGAAAATTATCTTAATAGTTAGCAAGTGGGGCAGCAGTCGTTTCGACTGCTGCCCCACTTATTTTTGATTTTCCTTTTTTCAAAATAGGTGGGTTTCTTATCTAAGATGAACATTCTCTAATAAAAAGACTTGCTAAACGATTTAAAACGTATTATAGTGAGTAGCATCGTTAGTCAAAAAGCGCTTTTTGACTAATGAAAAAGATATATAAAACGTTATATAATAAAGAGTTTTAAAAGTTTTTATGGAGCTGTTGGTTAAACTAAACGAAGTCATTTCTTTTGTAGGAGGAAAGTATTGTGTTACACAAAGCAGAGGGGTTTGATCGTCGGAAATTTACGATGGCAGGGATCTTAGTTGCCATGGGCGTTGTCTATGGAGATATTGGAACGAGCCCTTTATATGTAATGAAAGCTATTGTAGGAGATAATGGTGGCTTGGCACGGGTCTCTGAATCGTTTATTTTAGGTTCGGTCTCGTTAATTTTTTGGACATTGACTATCTTAACCACGATTAAATATATTGTTATTGCTTTAAATGCTGATAACCATGGAGAAGGTGGGATTTTCTCTCTTTATACATTGGTTCGTAAAAAAAGTAAGTATTTGATTATTCCCGCAATGATTGGCGGTGCCGCTTTACTGGCTGATGGCGTTTTGACCCCAGCTGTGACAGTGACGACAGCGATCGAAGGCTTACGGGGGATTCCGGCATTTTTTGAACGTTTTGGTAATGACCAAACGATTATAGTGGTTATTACGTTGACGATTATTTTAATTCTTTTTTCTGTTCAACGATTTGGAACAGAATTGGTCGGGAAAGCTTTTGGGCCGATTATGTTCATGTGGTTTACTTTTTTAGGCATCATTGGTTTAATGAATTTTAGCCAAGATTGGACGGTTATTCGTGCATTAAATCCATATTATGCTTTGCAATTACTAGTCAGTCCAGAAAATAAACTAGGTCTATTTATTTTAGGGAATATTTTCTTGGCTACAACTGGTGCTGAAGCTTTATATTCTGATTTAGGGCATGTAGGAAAAATGAATATCCGCATTAGCTGGCCGTATATTAAGATTTGTTTGATTCTTAATTATTTAGGTCAAGCTGCATGGTTGTTAACGGTCAAAGAAAACCCTGAAATGCAGGCATTAGCTGAAATTAACCCATTTTTCCAAATGATTCCACGAGGTATTCTCGTATTTGGCGTTGTTTTTGCAACAATCGCCGCAGTGATTGCTTCGCAAGCGTTAATATCAGGTTCGTATACTTTAGTTTCTGAAGCGATTAAATTGAAGTTATTACCAAGACTCAAAATTATTTATCCTGGGAGCAATATCGGTCAAATGTATATTCCAGCGGTGAATTTAATTTTATGGTTAGCTTGTTCAGCAATCGTGCTGGCTTTTAGAACATCGACACACATGGAGGCTGCGTATGGTCTATCGATTACGATTACGATGTTGATGACAACCATTTTATTGTTGTTTTATCTTTTGGATAAAATTCCAGCTTGGTCTGCGTATCTAATTTCCTTGTTCTTTGCTGCCATTGAAGTTGTCTTTTTCTTTTCAAGTGCTGCGAAGTTTTTCCATGGTGGATATGTTGCTGTGGGAATGGCAGTCTTCTTGTTATGCATCATGATTATTTGGGAACGCGGCAACGAGATTAAGGAAGCAACGGCGGAACAAGTGTCGTTGGAAAAATATGTACCACAACTTAAAGCTTTGAAAGAAGATACATCTGTACCTATGTATCAAACCAACGTGGTCTTTTTAACCTCCGATCGAGTGGACGGCGAAATTAATCGTAATATTATTTATTCGATTTTGGACAAACAACCAAAACGAGCGAATGTTTATTGGTTTGTTAATGTTCAGGTAACAGATGAACCCTTTACTCAAGAGTATTCTGTTGACATGTTAGGAACTGATTTTATTGTGCAAGTTCAGCTATATTTAGGCTTCCATATTTCTCAAGAAGTGAATGTATATTTAAGACAAATTGTTCATGACTTGATGAAAACAGGCCGCTTGCCAAAACAGCCACAACGTTATTCATTAACGCCAGGAAGAGAAGTTGGCGATTTCCAATTTGTATTAATTCAAGAAGAATTATCTAACGTTTCTGAACTGAAAAAATGGGATCGACAAATTATGCAGGCAAAATTAGCTATCAAAAATTTAACTACCTCTCCTGAAAGCTGGTTTGGCTTGGAATACAGTGAAGTCAAATATGAATCCGTTCCTTTAATCATTGGCCCACAACGGAAAACGCACTTAGTCGAACGAAAGAATCGTTCATAAATAGAAGAAATTTAACTAAAAGATTGAGCCTAGGTCCTTGAGATACATGGCTCAATCTTTTTTGTAGAATCAGAGTAAATACTGTAATTCCACAAAGAATTCATTTAAAAGTGTTTGGTCTTTAAAGGAATTCATTCGCTTAAAGATGGCCAGTAAGACTTCTTTTTGTGGTTCAGTTAATTGATCTACTTTTAACAAAGGAAGAAAAGCGATAATCAGAGAATAATCCAATTCTGGATTTTGAGAATGTGTAAATAATTCATGGAGTTCCGACAAAATAAACGGATGATAATAAGATTGGTCAGACTGTTCTTCTGCAGTTGTTGGTTCATAAATAGAAATACTCTCTTGGGAATGAGAGGGGGCTTCTACTGTTAAAGGAAAAGCATAAAAGGACTGCTGTAACTTTTGCGCTTGAATCATAATTTTTAAGGAATCGTGATAGGATAGCTGTTCTTCAGATAAACGTATCATCAACTGAGTAAAAAAAGGTGGTTTTAGCAGTTGTTTATTTTGAAAATTTTCTTTTAATAGCTGGCGCACAAATCGATCGAAATCACCATAAAGTAGCCAATCTACTGTTGTGTCGCAGGCTTTAGCGATTTTTTTTAAGTATCGTTTATTGGGTAAATTCAAACCTAATTCCCAGTTACTAATTGTACTTCCACTAGATAAACCAATTTTATTGGCTAAATAACGTAAAGTGTACTTCTTCTTTTTTCGAGCTTCACGCATGCGCGCCCCGACTTGCTTTGTAGTAATTTTCATTGAAACACTCCTTTTGTAATAAATATGAGGATAAGGTGTTCTTAAAATATACATACGCAAAATTCGGCTCTTTTTTTTTCTAAACTAAAAAAAGTAATTATTTCTAACAATTTTCATCTTGTGCTATGCTTAAGATGAAAATACTTAAGAAGAGAAGGGATCATATGTCAGCAAAACATAATCATGAACAACACCAGGAAAAACAGCCAACAATGTCCCACGATAAAATGAATCACATGAATCATGATATGGCGCATGAACAAATGGCTATGTCACACCAACATGAAGGAATGAAGGGAATGGACCATTCAATGCATATGGGGAATTTTAAACAAAAATTCTGGCTGTCATTGATTTTAGCTATTCCGATTATTGTTCTTTCACCAATGATGGGTTTTCAATTACCTTTTCAATTTACTTTTCCAGGTTCTGATTGGTTGGTCTTAATTTTAGCAACTGTGCTATTTTTTTATGGTGGACAACCATTTTTAAGTGGCGCTAAAATGGAATTACAGCAAAAGAGTCCAGCAATGATGACGTTAATTGCGATGGGGATTTCGGTATCATATTTTTACAGCCTATATGCGTTTTACATGAATCATTTTACGAATCAGGCCCACGTGATGGACTTTTTCTGGGAATTAGCCACTCTGATTGTTATTATGCTTTTAGGCCATTGGATTGAAATGAATGCTATTTCTAATGCTGGTGATGCCTTGAAAAAAATGGCTGAACTGTTACCTGACACAGTCAAACGAATGACTGAACACGGGGAAGAAGAAATTCCTTTGCAAGATGTTCAAGAAGGCAATCGCTTGATTGTTCGTTCGGGAGATAAAATTCCGACAGATGGTAAAATTTTGAAAGGAAGCACAACAGTCGACGAATCGATGGTTACAGGGGAATCAAAAACAGTAGAAAAAAACATTGGTGACTCCGTGATTGGTGGAGCTGTCAATGGCAACGGAATGATTGAAATTTCGGTAACTGGCACGGGTGAAAATAGTTACCTGTCAAAAGTTATGGAGATGGTTAAACAAGCGCAATCGGAAAAATCAAAACTAGAATCCATTTCAGACCGTGTAGCCAAGTGGTTATTCTATATTGCCTTATTCGTAGGTGTGTTAGCATTTATCGGTTGGTTACTCGTAACGAAAGATTTGTCGCTAGCATTTGAACGAATGGTTACAGTTTTTATTATTGCCTGTCCCCATGCGTTAGGCTTAGCAATTCCTTTAGTAATTGCTAGAAGTACCTCCATTGCTGCTAAAAATGGCTTACTTTTAAAAAATCGGAATGCATTAGAACAAGCCAATAAGGTTGAATATGTGTTGCTGGATAAAACTGGTACTTTAACAGAAGGACAATTTACAGTTACTGGTTTAGAATTAATGAGTAAACAATTCACTAGAGAAGAAGCACTTAAATATATTGGGGCATTGGAAAAAAATGCAAACCATCCGTTGGCAATTGGGATCATGAACTATTTAAATAAACAAGCCGTTCAACCTTATGAAGCCCATAATCTGCAAGCTTTATCAGGCGTAGGACTGGTTGCTACTGTTCAAAACCAAGAAGTCAAAATAGTCAATGAAAAAGAAGTTGCACGGTTACAGTTAACCTTCGATGAAACAATTAAAACAAACTATCAAGAGCAAGGAAATACTTTGAGCTATTTAATCATCGCTGGTCAATTAGTCGCACTGCTTGCTTTAGGAGATAAAGTCAAACCAGAAGCTAAAACATTTATTGCAGAGTTACAAGCGCAAGGCATTACGCCAGTCATGTTGACAGGGGATAATCAAACAGCTGCCAGTGCAGTTGCTAATTATTTAGGAATGAAGGAATACTACGCAGAGCTCTTACCAGAAGATAAAGAAAAAATTGTGCAACAGTATCTTACTGAGGGGCATCAGGTCATGATGGTAGGAGACGGTATTAACGATGCACCAAGTTTAGCCCGTGCTTCAATCGGCATTGCGATAGGCGCTGGTACAGATGTAGCGATTGATTCGGCAGATGTTGTACTGACGGATAGTGATCCTAAAGATATTTTAAGGTTCTTAGATTTAGCCAAACAAACACGACGTAAAATGATCCAAAATCTTTGGTGGGGAGCTGGGTACAATATTGTCGCTATTCCTTTAGCGGCTGGGGTCCTTGCACCAATTGGGATTGTTTTAAATCCAGCTGTAGGTGCTGTGTTGATGTCATTAAGTACAATTATTGTAGCAGCAAATGCTATGACACTGCATATTTCAAAAAAATAATTCGATATAATTGTAGAGAATGGAAAGTAATCAATACTTTTTGTTCTCTATTTTTTTCTTCTTAAAAAAATTTTTGCCTTATTTGACGTATTCTTATAACAAGGGAGTGAAAGGGGACGATATATGGATTTTAAGGAATTATTGTCTTTTGAACATAAAAATATGTTGGAATTGTTGGATTTACTGCAACAAGAGCAGACATTTTCTGTTTTGATGGCTGCAGAAAAACTAAAGGTGAGCGACAAAACCATCCATTGTTACATTCAACGTTTTGAAAAAAAGCAGGAAACGTTTAAGATAGAAGGGCTTTGTAAGATTTATACAACGACTAAAGGAATTGTAAAATATCATGAATTATGCGTTTGTGGCTTGGCTCGGTTTAGACAAAAATTTTGTTATTTTATTCCCGAATTTTATATTTTACGTTGTCTAATTGAAGAGCGAATCAATTATGCGCAATTGACCCAGGTATTGGGATTACAGGAATCAACTCTTCGGAAGAAACTGTCTAATATTCGACGTTGGCTAGTTAATTTTGATATTATTGTACGTCAAAAACATTACGATTTAACTGGCAATGAATGGCAAATTCGACAGTTAATCCTTTGTTTTTATTTGTTTTTTCAAGAAAGCTGTCTGGAAGAAAACAGAGACATGACTCGGAAAATCATTACCTTTTTTGAGTTGGATTTAAATGTGGCACAACAGAATCATCTTAGTTGGCTAATTTATATTTGGGAGAGACGATATCGAGACGGGCATGGAATTTCAGTGCCAAATGCTAATTTATTTCAACAAACAAGTGCTTTTTTTTATTTATTTCGTGTGGAAGTGTTGAGCACTTCCTTTATATCTCTTAAAGAACAAAAAGCGTTATTTGTGATTCTTGAAGCACATTTTGGTGGTTGCTTTGGCAAGAGAGCGCGAAAGTATTTTATTCATGAGCAAATGAAAATAGAAAGTTTATGCTTAAAAACAGCTATTTTTATTATGAAAGAAATTAGGAGAAATTTTACACAACATCATTTTAATTATCAAGAAATTCATTTATGTCGATTTTTAAGTACGCATATGAATAGTTTATTAGACGGACAAACATGGTTGCCAGCTCATAAACAGGAACAAATACTCGCTGTACGTTATCAGCAAACTTGGCACAGATTACAGAAACTAATTAGGCTTTTAAAACGCCTGTATCCAGTCTTTACTTCAGTAAAAGAACGGGAATTGACGAGTTGCTATTTTTATCACATCCTAGATTTATTTGACCCGATTTTATATGAAAAAAAATATATTATTTGCCTATTGACGGACTTTCCTCCAGAAAAGGAACAAGCGCTGGGGCAATCTATAAAAAACTATTTCAGTGAAAAAAAGAATATTACAATTATTCATGGAAAACCAACGTATCAACTTCACCAAGCACACCTCTTAATTGTCAATCATTTGTTTCAGATGAACGTAGCGCTTTCTTCTGAGACAGTTGTTTATTTGCCAGAGGAATTATCTCCTGCTTTTTTTGAAAAAGTCGAAGCGAATCTACCATAAGAAGTCCAATTTTGTCTAAATAGTGTTAAAATGAAGAAGTAAGAGGAATGGATGAGGAGGATATTAAAATGAAACAACTGCAATTTGGTACAAGTGACGAAACTGTTTCTTCGGTTGTCTTAGGATGTATGCGCTTAAATGGTGCTGAAAATCCTCAACAGGTAATTGAAACTGCTTATGATCACGGCATTACATTTTTTGATCACGCCGACATTTATGGTGGCGGCGACTGCGAAACCATTTTTGGTAAGGCCTTAAAAGAAAGTGCCATTCGTCGTGAAGATATTTTTATACAAACGAAATGTGGGATTCGCCAAGGCTTTTTTGACTTTTCGAAAGCACATATTTTAGAAGCGGTTGAAGGGAGTTTACAGCGTTTAGGTGTAGATTCAGTCGATGCATTATTGTTGCATCGTCCAGATACTTTAGTGGAACCAGAAGAAGTAGCTGAAGCTTTTCATTTATTAGAAAAACAAGGGAAAGTTCGCTATTTTGGTGTAAGTAACCAAACGCCAGGACAAATTGAACTTTTAAAAACAGCTGTTAAACAACCATTATTAGCCAATCAATTACAATTTGGCATCAAGCATACTGGCATGGTGGATCAAGGCTTACAAACAAATATGGAAATATCAGGAAGCATTGATTATGATCATGGTATTTTAGATTATTCACGGTTGAAACAAATGACTATTCAAGCATGGTCACCGTACCAATATGGTTATTTTGAAGGTGTCTTTATTGGAAATGAAAAATTCCCTGAGTTAAATCAAAAATTAAGCGAATTGGCTGAAAAATATCAAACAACGCCAACTGGCTTAGCCAGCAGCTGGATTCTGCGCCACCCTGCTAATATGCAAGTCATCGCAGGAAGTATGAATCTTGGTAGAATTGAAGAAATTGCTAAAGCAGCAGACATTGTGATTAGTCGCGAAGATTGGTACGATATTTATCGTGCAGCGGGAAATGTTTTGCCGTAAAAAGATTTTCATACTTGTGAAGATCCAGCGTGTATTGCTGATTGATTTTGGTATTTGATATAGTTGTCACTAAGGAACTATGTCAAATACCTTTTTCTTTCATTCTGCAATCGCCGTCTACTGCAAATTCTGTAGTTTTTTGTTAAAATAGAAAGGAAACTAGTTTGCTAAAGATGAGGGGAAAAAAATGACCAAAAAAAAATTATTACTCGTTGATGGAAACAGTGTAGCCTTTCGTGCATTTTTTGCGCTACATAACTCATTAGAACGATTCAAAAATAAGAACGGCTTGCATACAAATGCTATTTATGCATTTAACAATATGTTTGAAAATGTAATGCAAAAAGAAATGCCTACTCATGTTTTAGTCGCTTTTGATGCAGGGAAAACCACATTCAGAACAGAATTTTATTCAGAATATAAAGCCGGACGTTCAAAAACACCGGGCGAATTTAAAGAACAAATGCCGTATATTCGTGAACTTTTAGAAGGTTTAGGCGTAAAATATTATGAACTACCTAACTATGAAGCAGATGATATTATTGGTACATTAGCCAACAAAGTTGATAAAGATGAATATGATGTTGTCGTGTTATCAGGGGACCGAGATTTGACACAATTAGCGACGGACACTGTCAAAGTAGATATCACTGTTAAAGGAGTTAGCGATATTGAATCATATACGCCTGAGCATATTGCTGAAAAATATGATGGATTAACGCCTAAGCAAATTATTGATATGAAAGGGTTGGCTGGCGATACATCGGATAATATTCCAGGTGTAACGAAAATCGGTGAGAAAACCGCGATTAAGCTGTTAAAACAATATGGCTCAGTTGAAGGGGTTTATGAGAATATCGATGAAATGAAAAAAAGCAAAATGAAAGAAAACTTGATTAATGATAAAGAGCAAGCCTTTCTTTCTAAACGTTTAGCGACAATTGAAGTCAATGCACCAGTCGAAGTCAATGTGGAAGACTTGGCATATGAAGGGAAAAACTTAGAAAAATTGGTTCCTTTTTATAAAGAAATGGACTTTAAACAATTTTTAGCTAAGTTGGACATTACAGAAGAACCTGTTGAAATGGAAGATATTTTATTTGAAGTAGTCGAAGATCAGTTAACCAATGAAATGTTTACAGACGATATGGCTCTTTATGTTGAGATGATGGAAGATAACTATCACACGTCACCGATTGTCGGCCTTGCTTGGGGCAACGACAAGAAGATTTATACCACGAATAATTTAGCTGTTTTTGAAAGTCAGCCATTTATTGACTGGTTGATGGATGAGACACGTAAAAAAAATGTCTACGATGCAAAACGGACGTACGTTGCACTAAATCGCTATGTAGGAAAAATGACAGGGATTGCCTTTGATGTTTTATTGGCTGCTTATTTACTTGATACCAATGACAATAACGCTGATATTGAAGGTGTAGCACAACATTACGGATATGATGCGATTCAATCTGATGAAGCCATTTATGGAAAAGGGGCCAAAAAAGGCTTGCCAGAGGACGAAGAAGTTTTCTTTGGTCATTTAGCACGTAAGATTAAAGCAATTCAATTTTTAACAAGCAAATTAGATAGCGAATTAACAGAAAAGAATCAAGCTGATTTATTCTATAAAATGGAATTACCACTTTCTCGTATTTTAGGCGATATGGAAATAACTGGGATCCGTGTTGATGCCACGCGCTTAAAAGAAATGCAAGTAGAATTTTCAGAACGCTTGAAAGAAATCGAAGAAAAAATCTATGCAGAAGCTGGCGAAGAATTTAATTTGAATTCACCTAAACAATTAGGCGTTATTTTATTTGAAAAAATGGGCTTACCTGTGATCAAAAAGACGAAAACTGGTTATTCAACAGCGGTGGATGTTTTAGAACAACTAAAAGAACAAGCACCAATTGTGGCAGATATTTTAACTTATCGTCAAATTGCCAAAATTCAATCAACCTATGTTGAAGGACTCTTAAAAGTAATTCAGCCAGATAATAAAATTCATACTCGGTATGTACAAACACTGACACAAACAGGACGACTAAGCTCAGTAGATCCTAATTTACAAAACATTCCTATCCGTTTAGAAGAAGGCCGAAAAATTAGAGAAGCGTTCGTACCAAGAGAGGATAATTGGTTGATTTTCTCTTCTGATTACTCTCAAATTGAGTTGCGTGTGCTCGCGCATATTTCTAATGATGAACATTTAAAAGAAGCGTTTGTGGAAGGACAAGATATCCATGCCAGCACTGCAATGCGAGTTTTCGGTGTTGAAAAAGCAGAAGATGTCACACCTAACATGCGTCGTCAAGCTAAAGCGGTGAATTTTGGAATTGTCTATGGTATCAGTGATTATGGCTTGTCTCAAAACTTAGGCATTACTAGAAAGCAAGCGCAACAATATATTGACACCTATTTTGAAAAATATCCAGGCGTGAAACAGTACATGGAAGAGATTGTCCGCGATGCCAAAGACAAAGGATATGTGGAAACATTGTATCATCGCCGTCGTTATTTAAGTGATATTAATTCAAGAAACTTTAATCTACGTTCGTTCGCTGAACGTACAGCGATTAATACACCGATTCAGGGAAGTGCCGCAGATATTTTAAAAATTGCGATGATTGAAATGGCGCGTCGTTTAAAAGAAGAAAAATTACAAGCGACAATGTTATTACAAGTGCACGATGAATTAGTTTTTGAAGTACCAGAATCAGAATTAGAACAATTAAATCAACTCGTCAAAGAAGTGATGGAGCACGCAGTTTCCTTACATGTGCCACTTATCACCGATAGCAGTTGGGGAAAAACATGGTATGAAGCAAAATAATAGCTTACCCATTAAGAACGATGAATAAAATAAGGATAAGTAGGATCTGGACGTTGGTATCTAAGCGTTCAGACCTCTTTATATAAAGGAGCAAAAATAATGCCAGAATTACCAGAAGTAGAAACAGTGCGAAAAGGACTTGAAAAACTTGTTGTAGGAAAAACCATTCAAGAAGTCATTGTTTTTTGGCCAAGAATTATTGAATCACCAGAAGTTGATGTATTTCAAGGTCAATTAGCTGGTCAAACGATTGAAGGGATTGAGCGAAGAGGAAAATTTCTGATTTTTAAATTGTCTGATAATGATATGATTTCTCACTTACGAATGGAAGGTAAATATGAGTTTCATCAGGCTGATGATGAAATTGCCAAACATACCCATGTAATGTTTACTTTTACAGATGGCACACAATTACGTTATTTAGATGTACGGAAATTTGGCCGTATGACATTGGTTCCTAAGAATCAAGGTCATCAATATAAAGGGATTTTAGCTTTGGGCCCAGAGCCAACACCAGACGTTTTTCAATTAGCTGCTTTTCAACAAGGATTGAAAAAGCATCATAAGGCAATTAAGCCATTACTGTTAGATCAAAAGCTAGTGACGGGCTTGGGGAATATTTACGTAGATGAAGCACTTTGGCAAGCGCAAATCCATCCAGAGCAACCAGCAGATTTCTTAAAGCCTGCGGAAGTTGCTACGTTGTATCAAGCAATCATTGATGTCTTGGCACGCGCTGTTGAAGCAGGTGGAACCACTATCCGCACCTATCTAAACGCGTTAGGAGAAGCAGGGACTTTTCAAGTAGCGTTGAATGTCTATGGGCAAACAGGCTTACCTTGCAATCGTTGTGGTACGCCAATTGTTAAAACAAAAGTGGCACAACGTGGTACGCATTATTGTCCACAATGCCAACAATTGAAAGGTCGTCGATTGAAATGACAAAAGTTTTAGGCATTACAGGAGGGATTGCGACAGGTAAAAGTACGGTTGTTGCTCTTTTTAAAAAAGCAGGTTATCCAATTGTTGACGGCGACATTATCGCCCGCGAAATTGTTGCAAAAGGGCAACCAGCCTTAGCCGCAATCGTTGAAACTTTCGGACCAGAAATAGTATTAACAACTGGTGAATTGGATCGGAAAAAATTAGGACAATTAATTTTCGCTAATCCTCAAAAAAGAGAGCTATTAAATGAAACGTTGAAACCTTTTTTAAGAAAAGAAATTTTACGTCAAATTGAAGAAGCTAAAAAGAAAGCCGCCCTGGTTATTGTTGATATTCCTCTCCTTTATGAAGCTCATTATGAGGCGATTATGGATCAAGTTGCTGTGGTATATGTACCAGAAAAGATTCAAAAAGAGCGTCTGATGGCCCGAAACCAATTAACAGAAGAAGAAGCACAACAACGAATTGCTAGCCAATGGCCGATTGAAATGAAAAAAGAACGAGCAGATATCGTGTTTGATAATCAAGGAACTAGAGAAGAAACGGAACAACAAGTGAAGAAGTGGCTAGAGGAACAAACTGAAGAGAAGTGAATATTTTTTTAATGGCGTAAAATATTTTGAAAATTTCAGAAAAAACAGTGAAAGTCTTTGTTTTTATTAAAAAATGGCAAAGATTCAACGAAGAACCAGTTCTAAAGACCTAGTAATAGCGCAATTTCATGTTATAATATAGGCAACAAAAATTATACAGAATAGAAGAGGTGAACGTTATGCGTTGTCCAAGATGTCATCATAATAATTCCCGTGTTATTGATAGCCGTCAAGCAGATGATGGACGAGCAATTCGCCGTCGTCGTGAATGTGAAAATTGCAGTTATCGGTTCACTACATTTGAAAGAATTGAAGCGGCGCCATTACTTGTGATCAAGAAAAATGGGGATCGTGAAGAATTTAATCGTGATAAAATTTTGCGGGGGCTCATTCGCTCTGCGGAAAAAAGACCCGTTGCTATGGAACAAATGGTTCAAATTGTCGATAATGTTGAAAATCGAGTGCGTAGTTTAGGGGAAAATGAAGTCTCTACAACGCTTATCGGTGAATATGTGATGGAAGATTTAGTCAATCTAGATGAAATTGCCTACATCCGCTTTGCGAGTGTTTATCGACAATTCAAAGATATGAGCGTGTTTTTGAAAGAGTTACAGGACATTGTCGACAAAGCAAAATCTTCTTCTCCTGACTCAGAAAATTAAAAAGGAGGTCTTTCTTTGAAAGGAAATCGGCAAAGAATCCAACCAAAAAATATTTTTCAAGCGGTTATTGATTCACCGCTTTCTGATCAAGAGAAAGAGGTTTTAACCTTTTTATATCAACCAATTGTCGGCGCCAATGCGTTTAGTTTATATTGGCTTTTGTTATCTGAAACAACAGACTCAGAGGAGAATGGCTCGCTGTTTCATGCAGATTTAATTAGTTTGCTGGACTTGAGTTGCCAACAATTAGAAGAAGCTTGCTACAAATTAGAAGGCATTGGGTTGCTAGAAACGTATAAAAAAACAGATCGGGAATTAGGAGATTGTTATTTATATTATTTAAAAGCACCTGAAACAGCCGCTCGTTTTTTTAAAGATGAAGTGTTAGCTTTAGTGTTATTTAACCGGGTTGGACAACGGAAATTTGATCAATTAGTGCAAAAGTTCCAACCGCATCCTACCAAAACAGAGGGCTATCAAAATGTTTCCGCTAGCTTTCAAGAGGTTTATGCCTTTAAAGAAGAACAAATTGTTTCCGAGGCGAACCGATTGACAACGATTCAAGAAACTTTTTCTCAACAAGAAAAATCGAAGAAAATTTCTGTATCAACGGATTCTTTTGATTGGCACTATTTTGTGGAAGGTTTGCACCGCTTAGGTTTACAATTGCCTGAAGATGAGGCTAGTTTTCAAGAAGAAGTCTATGTTTTTCATCAATTATATGGCATCAATGAGTTAGATATGGTAGACTTTGCTTCGAAATCATTTGACTATTATACAAGTCGAATTTTGCCTAAGGAATTAGTGCGAACGATTCATCAAGCGTTTGATCCTGATAAAAAACCACAACCAACAAACGTAGTGACAAACAAGCAAGCACAATTGACGGTGGAAGAGCAACAAACGTATCGATATAACGCATTAAAAATGAATGGTTTTTCTGAACTGGATATTCAAATGATTATGGATAGTGAAAAGAATCCGCCTATTCAATATTTAGAAGCTTTAAAAAATAGTCGAGGCGGCTATACGACACCACAAGAACGTTCATTAGTGAAATATTTGGTTGCCAAATCAGGCTTACCGACTAGTGTGATTAATATTTTGATTAACTATGTTTACAACATTCAACAACAACCGACTTTAAAAGCGGAGTATGTGAATCGAATTGCGAATGAATGGGGACAAAGTGGCATTCATTCACCAGAAAAAGCAATTGAACATGTCAGAGAATTGGCAAAACAAAGCCAAACCAAACAAAAACAGCGACAACAAAATTATTCAGGGAAACGCCAAACTGTTCGACAAGAGCGATTGCCAGAATGGGCCGATCAGCCAAACGATGAAACAAAACTTTCCCCAGAAGAACAAGCCGAGTTAGATCGCCAAATTCAAGAATTTTTAAACCAAGGAGGTGACCAATGATGGAAGACGTAGGAAAAGAAATGTCAAAAATTATCCAGAAGCGTGACATCAATGAACGATATGAAGAGCTGGTTAACGAAGTATTGAAAGATCAAGATGTTCAAGCCTTTATACAAGCAAACCGAGAGCGTTTAACCGATGAAGATATTCGTAAAAGTTATGCTAAGCTGTATGAATTTGTTCAAGAAAAAAAGAAATTTCAATTAAACGATCCGGCAATGATTGCCCCCGGCTATGAGCCAAGATTAATGTTGAATTTTCATTACATTGATGTAACATATGTCCCAACGGCTGATTTAATCGCCCGTCAGAAGGAAGAAGAAATTCGCAATCGAGTAAGGGCAATGGACATGCCAAAAGATGTCCGAGAAGCAAATTTACGAGATTTCGATCCATCTTCTCAAGGTCGAGCCAAAGCGTTAGCAGAAGCAATGCAATTTTTAAGAGAATATCCTGCGACACCAAAAGAGTTTCATAAAGGGCTCTATTTACAAGGCCCCTTCGGTGTAGGAAAATCTTTCTTATTAGGTGCGATGGCTAATGCTTTAGCAGAACGTGGATTTACTACGACAATTGTTCATTTTCCAACATTTACAGTAGAAATGAAACAAGCCATTGGTCGCGATCAAGTTGGTGAAAAGCTCGATGCAGTAAAAAAATCCCCTATATTAATGATTGATGACATTGGTGCGGAATCCATGACTAGTTGGATTCGTGACGACGTTTTAAGCGTAATCTTGCAATACCGAATGCAAGAACAATTAGTTACTTTTTTCTCTTCCAATCTAGATTTAAAAGCTTTAGAAGAGCATTTAACCGTGACGCAACGAGGAGAACAAGAGCCGCTAAAAGCCAGACGAATTATGGAACGTGTGCGTTATCTGTCAAAAGAGATTACGATGACAGGAAATGATCGACGAAACGGTTAAAGCAATCCTTTTATTTTTATGGATTGCTTTTTTTCTTGCGCTTGAAGAGGTAGCGTAAGTTTCGCAAAAACAAGTACTTTTGTGTACACTGACAATAAAGAAGTGAGGAAAAGAGGCGTAACAATGAAGAGAAAACTTTGGATTTTTATTGGGGTATTCGTGGTGCTTCTGGGAGGATATTTTCTTTTGTTTAGAGAAAAATCCTATAAAGTAGAGGTGGAAAAAGTGAATCCAAAAATTCAACGCTTAATGTCGACAGACAAACAACATTTTTTAACAAAACATGAATTTCACACAAAAGAAACAGCTGAGCGCAAAGATTTGTTGAAGTTTTTTATTGAAACCCGGCTCAAAACAGACGGCGGTTTTTTAACCAATTATTTACCAGATGCTGAACGCAAAGATGTCGCTACAGGACATGAGTTGCTAAGTGAGTCTTCTGGTCTATATTTGCGGGATTTAGCTTTTGATACGCAGGGACGTTTTGATAACTTTTATAAGCAGACGAAAGACACTTTTTATGACGGCGTCCAATTTAGTTACCGAATTGACGAGCAAGGCAATAAGTACAATGTCAATGCCTCGATTGATGATTTACGGATCATTCGTTCGTTGATTGAAGCAGGTGGGCATTTTAACACAGATCAGTATGATCAAGAAATTAAAAAATTAGGTAAGAGTTTTATGAAAACCTCTATGAAAGATAATATTCTAATTGATTTTTACGATAGTAAATCAAAACAACAGTCTTCAGAAACTTCTTTGTTTTATATTGACTTAATTACGCTGGGTTATCTATACAAAGAATTTGGGATTTCAGCAGACTACTTGCAGTATCATTACCAATTAATAGACGATGGCTATATTTCTGATGATTTACCTCTTTATCAAACGAAGTTTAATCATCAAACAAATAAATACGAAAACAACGGAACACTTAATATTATTGAATCTTTATTAACGATTGTCCATTTAAGTGAAGTGGGTATGGCGAAGCAGACTAGTATTGATTTTGTGCGAAAACAAGTTCAGCAAGGAACGCTTTTTAACTCGTATGATTTAAATGGATCGCCTGTGGATAAAAATCAATCTGCAGCCAGTTATGCGATAGCGGCTTTAATTGGTGTTGCCGAAAATGACAAAGAGTTGTATCGTGCGGCAATTACAGTACTTAATAATTTTCAAATTATGGATTCAAGCAGCCCGATTTATGGAGGGTTTGGTGATAAAGTTACGAAACAAGTCTATTCCTATAATAACTTAATGGCTCTTTTGGCCTATGATTTCTAGATGAGGTGAAAGCATGGAAAAGATCAAAAAACACATGAACTCGGCTTTTGAATGGTTGAGTCGTTATATTTCTCCAAGTCTTTTGGCCGTTTTAGGGATTGGGTTAGTGACAAGCATTTTGTTATTTGTTTATCCGATTAATGGCTTGGGAGATAATGGCGAGTATTTTCGTGTGTTAAATTCAAATAGTCTTTATCGTGTCAATGGTGATAGCTACGACAATGTGGCCTATTTTGTTAAGGACTTTTCAATTATGCGTTATTTTAATGAAACAACGACGCACTTTGTTTCCACTTAACAATTTTTCATTACCGTTGCCATTTGGCTTAATAAACTTTTTTATAGTCAAACACTTTTCGATATTCGTTTCTTAGGTTTCGTTTATCTTAGTTGTTTTTTAGTGTCAATTTATATTCTGGTACGAGGCTTAACCGAAGACGTATCTTTGAAAAAAAGTTATCTTATCTCCTTGTTGGTTATTTTCATCTTAGGGGATACCTCCTATACGATTTATTTTAATTCCTTTTATACAGAAGCGACGAGTTTTTTACTTTCTGTGAGTGTCTTAGCATTTTCTGTCTATTTTTATCGGGTGACGAAACCACGAACTTGGCTCAGAAGAATAATCTTAGTTATCTTGGCACAAGCAGTAGTACTTTTAATAGGAACAACACGCCAAGAATATTTGCTGATTATTGGTGTAATTATTGCTGGATTAGGATTTTTTGTCTACTTGTCACAACGTTATCAACGATTGTCAATGACGGCCTTTTTAATTGCACTGATTGGTTTTACAACGTTAGCAGCTTTTATTGTCCCTAACGATATCTATGAACGTGATGTCTACCATAGTATGACGCGCGGTGTAATGAAGGATAGTAAGGTTCCAGATAAACGGATGTCAGAGGGCGGAATTAACCCGCAATATGGGTTGCAAAAGGGACGTTCCTACTTTGAAGAATACAGTCCTGTATCACCAACTTCTGAACAAATGAAAAAAGATTTTTTTGATAAAACGAGTTTTGGATGGGTGTTATTGAATTATTTAAATTATCCATCTGAATTATGGCAAGGACTGAATTCAGCGGTCCCAAATGTTTACTTAGTAAAGCCTAATAATGTGGGGAATTTTGAGAAAACGACGGGGCGTGCACCGCTAGAACAATCTAAATTTTTTATGGTGTATAACCGTATTAAAGCCAGCTTTTTTCCTAAAAACTTTGCTTTCTATCTATTATTAGGCGTGATCCTGTTTGGTTTATATGGCGTTGGTTTATACAGAGGACTCAAGAGAAACGAACCGAGATTAGTTTTTCGCTTCTTTTTAATGACAGGGATTTATCTAAATTTATTAGTTGTTTTCATTTCAACAATTATTATTGATGGGGATAGTGACTTAGTACGTCATTTGTTTTTAGTCTCAGTATTTTTAGATTTTCTCTTGTTACAAATTGTTTCTGATGTTATTGGTAAACGAATGTGGCAAGATACAACACCACAAGTCATTGGGGAGGTAGAGAAAATTGAAAAATAAACAATATCTTATTGGCTGGGTGTGTGTCTTACTCTTTTTCGTTTTTTGCGGCTTTGCTAAACCGGCGCTGGCTGCACCAAGTAAACATGTCTTACTTGTCTATGACAGCTTGAATATTGCTGGAAAAAAAGAAAATGATGTGGATGCTTTACAACGAGTGTTGACGAGTTTTGGAGTAGAAGTTCAGAGTGTGGCGGTGTCAGATTATGTGCCTGGCGAATTGCTAAATGATGGCTATGACAGTTTGATTTCTATGGTGAATTGGCCTGAACAAGCCGGCGTTATTGCCTCTGATTTTCTAGCAGATCGAGTTCATTTTAAAGGTAAACAATTACACATTGGTCGAAACATGCGTGACGATGAAAAACAATATTTTAGCGGTACGTGGAAAGAATTAAGTCATCGTCAATATCGGTTAGAAGATGAAAAAAAACGCTTTTCTCAAGTATTGCCTTTTCAAGATCAATCAGTTGTGCTGGAAAATACGCAAGGTCAGACAGTTGGTCGATTAAAAACACAAGAATTAGTACCAGAAGAATATCCATTTGGTGTAATTGAGAATGGGCATGCTTTTCTACCAATGTTTGAACGCAAAGGCGCTGTTTTTTTAGAAAGCTTGGACGTGATTAGTCAATGGCTGGAAAGTGAAAAAATGTCACGGCCGTTTTTGACGATTTCTGATTTTAACCCGTTAAGAGATATGTCTGTGGCAACCTATTTGCAAGAAGAATTAGTTAAAACCACGTATCCTTATATTTTATCCAGTACGAGCGTTTCACAAAACAATACGATTTTACCTTATAAACTATTTACGAATGCGTTACGTGCATTTGCTTCGACGGGGGTTATTTTCTTAGAAACACCGGTCGTTAATAATGTTGATTTAAATGACCAACGTGCCTTGAAACAATTGATGGCGCAGCAGATTAGTTTATTGGTCGACAGACATGTCTATCCAGTAGGCATTTCTGCTCCAGGATATTGGAATCAAGACCTTCAATACCAAGAGGATGGTCTAGCAATTAGTGATACAGTGATTCTAAGAGAAAATCCGCCGATTGAACGTGTTTTTTATCGGAACCAAACGGGAGAATCAATCACTTATAAGAATGCTTTGTTTGATTTACCGTATGATTATTTATCGGGGATTGAATGGACGGATAAAGATAATCCGAATGACTATCGATTTCCAATGCCGACCACCATTAGTTTTTCATTTCCAAATTCTAAAAAAGAAGTGGATCATCTAATTCAAGAAGTCAAAGAAGCACCAATAGTGTTTAGTGTTTCAGAAGCGGATCAACATTTCACTGTTCAAACACAAACGCAGAAAATCGAATTTCGGAATAATCGGTTCTTCTTAAACAATCAAATTGTCAATGGTTTGGCTGATACAGGGGCCTCAACAGTTGAAAAACAACGATTTACAGGGTTATTTTCATTCTTTTTCAGTATCACAAACAATATTTTGATTGGCGTTGTTACACTGACTTTAATCATCCTGATTATTTTGTTTATGATTGGACGAAAGAATTATCGGTCGAAATATATTAATAAGGAGGAAGACAAATGACCATTGCTGACATTGTAATGTTAACAGCAACTATCATTATTTGGAGTCTACTAATTGTAAATATTCTCTTAGTTATTTTTGGCTATGTTTATTATTTAAAAACAGATCCTGTCGCACCGCCACCTGTAGAGGACGAAGATGCACCGTTTGTTTCAATTATGGTGCCGGCCCATAATGAAGGAATTGTCATTGTGCGGACAGTTGAAGCGTTATTGAATTTTAATTATCCGCAAGATCGCTATGAAATTATTGTGATTAATGACAACTCAAGTGATAATAGTGCCGAGCTTTTAGCGAATGTCAAAAAAAAGGCGGTTAATCGAAATTTGCAGATTATTAATACAGACAATATAACAGGTGGGAAAGGTAAGTCTAATGCCTTAAACATTGGTTTCAAGCAAGCCAAGGGGGACGTGATTGCCATTTATGATGCGGACAATACACCTGAACCGAATGCACTCCGTTATTTAGTTGGAGAGTTAATTGCTAGTGAGGAATACGGCGCGGTTATTGGTAAATTTAGAACGAGAAATCGCAATGCAAGCCTGTTGACACGCTTTATTAATATCGAAACACTTGCCTTTCAATGGATGGCACAAGCCGGTCGTTTTCAATTATTTAAGTTATGCACGATTCCTGGCACAAATTTCATTGTTCGTCGCAGTATTATTGAAGCCATTGGCGGCTGGGATGACAAAGCGTTAGCCGAAGATACAGAAATCAGTTTTCGCATCTATATGATGGGCTATAAAATTAAGTTTCAACCAAAAGCAGTGACGTGGGAGCAAGAGCCGCAAACTTTGTCTGTTTGGTTCCGACAACGGACGCGATGGGTCAAAGGCAATATTTATGTCATTGTTAAAAATGCTAAATTATTGTTTAATCCTAAAGCGAGTCGGATCCGTTTTGATATTTTATATTTCTTGTCTATTTATTTTCTCTTAATGACATCGCTCGTTTTGTCAGACATCATGTTAGTTTTATCAATGTCTGGTTACTTAACAACGACCCTGCAAGGATTTAGCAATTCCTTATGGTTGTTAGCGATTTTGTTATTTATTTTCAGTACTTTTGTCAGTATTACAACCGAAAAAGGCGAAATGACTTTAGAGAATATCTTAATTATTGCCTTGATGTATATTACATACAGTCAGATGTGGCTAGTAGTCGCCGCTTATGGCATGGTGATGTATATTAAAGAAAATGTTTTTCATAAACAAACACAAACAAAATGGTACAAAACTGAACGATTTAAATAAGGAGGAAACGTGCAATGAAACAAAAAACAGTCACTTTAATAGGGTTGTTCTTTCTGGCAATTCTAATTGGTGTCGCAAGTCCGACCGTATACGCCGAAAACAAAGAACAAGACAACCATACCTTTACACAACCTTTTCAAAATAAAACAATCTCTTTAACAGGTACTTCTGTCCGTAGCACCATGTATTTTACAAAAATTGATTATTGGGATGTAAAAAAAGCATCATTCAATATGACCTACCAAATCACACAATTAAAAAATAATCAGACCTCAGATTTAACTGTGGCAGTGAATGGTGTGAAGTTTTATTCTTGGCGTCCTGAAAATACGACTGGTATTCAACAAAAGACGATTGAAATCCCTTTAGAACTGATTAAAGAGACAAATACATTGACTGTTGAGGGCCAAATTATTAATCAGGCAGGAAACGACATGTATAATTTAATTGAAACTCCGGCAAATTGGTTAACGATGTATGAAGGATCTAACGTAAACTTCCAATACGATTTACAATTACCAGAGAATACGATTCATTCTTTTTATAATCATTTTGTGGGAGCAGACACGATTGCGAATAAACACAGTGTTATTTTGACACCAGAAAATGCATCGGAAAAAGAATTAGCTGCAGCGACCCATGCGTTAGCTGGTGCTGCTCGTTTGATTACTACCTCAGAAGAATTGTTACCAATGGCTTCTTTGAACAAAGAACAGTCAGCACCCTATCAGTTGATTATTGCCAGCTATGATAAATTACCAGATCAGTATAAAAGTCAAATCGATAGCAAACGTGTGGAGGACCAGGCTGTCTTAAAATTTTTCAATCAACCAGATAAGCATGTTTTAGTAGCTACTTCTAAAGATGAGGACTTACTTGTTCGTGCGGGACGTTATTTAGCAAACTATGAATTAATGACCCAAACAGATAAAGAAGAGACAACAGTTGATGAGAATACCGATACGTTTAGTTCAACTTTAGAATTTGATGGAAATTATCCATTAACCTCAACGGGGGATAAGCTAGAAGGGGCCTATCACCAAGAACAAACGTACTTTGTCAATTTACCAGTGGATCGAAACAATGCCAATGGAAGTCGCGTGCATTTTCATTTTAAATACGCTGAAAACTTAGATTTTGATTCTTCTTTAGTGACGGTCTATGCCAATGATAAACCAATTGGCAGCAAGAAATTAAGCGCTGCTCGTGCGAACGGTGATGAATTAAATCTCGAATTTCCAAAGAACTTAGAAATTGCTGATAGTTTTGTTTTAAAAGTTGCTTTTGATTTGAATGTTAAATCACCAGAAGTTTTGCGAAATGGTCAGACTCCATGGGCCTTTATTGAAAATAATTCAAATGCGTTTATTCAAACAGAAGAACTGAATGACATATTATTTAACAACTATCCGAACATTTTTATCAGAAGCCGTTCTTTTGCTGATTTAGCGATTTTATTACCAGAAAAAATGGACGACAACTATTTTAAAGTGTTGACCAATTTATTTAACTTAATTGGTAATTATGCCGAAAGTAATGTCGGTGAGATTACGTATTATAAAAAAGCGCCTAAAAATGCGGCATTAGAAAATCATAACTTGATTATTTTTGGTACGCCTAAGGATAATCCGATGATTCGTAAGTTAAACGATCAGTTGTATTTCCATTATGATAAGGACTTCACACGTTTTGTTTCAAACGAGAAACTGAGCATTGAAAAAGATTATGGCAAACAAATCGGTACGGCGCAGTTAATGTTTTCTCCATATAATGCGAAAGCTGCGGCGTTAATCTTAACAGGAGCTAAATCACAAGGTGTCTTTTTAGCCTCTACACAAGTAAATACAGAGAAGAATACTTCTATGTACAAAGGAGATGCCATTGTGGTCGATCCGAACTATCGTCGCTATGATTATCGTTTCAAAAAACGTGTAAGCAACGTTAGCAACGAATCATTAGGTAAACGAATTGTCAATAATCATAAATTAATGATTTATCTATTTGTCTTCTTAATTGGTATGACCATTATTGGATTAAGTGCGTTCTTCATCGTGAAGAAGAATTTGAAAGGTGGGGAATAGAGTGAATCAAAAACGAGTGACCTTACTTTTGGATTTAACTTTGTTGGCAGGAATTGTTTTGGTTGTCGGCACAACCATCTTTATGGCCTTAGGAACGAATGATTTCTTTGTGGACTTAAGTTGTCTATTAATTTCAGTTATCTTAATTATTGTTACCTATTTTGTAGGGATTACAGCGGGGTTAACATTTTCGCTTATATTTATTTTTCTACAATTGACTTATGTTGTATATCAGTATGTCTATCATGATTTGTTTAGCTATGGCTCATTATTTTGGCTAATCATGCCGCCGCTCTACTGTTTAACAATCTATGCAGTGACTTATCAAATTCGTACGATTGAAGAAGAAAATATTCGCTTACGTAAAGAAACTTCTCAGTTAAATGCGTTAGATGCAGTAACCAATTTAAGAACAGCAAAAATGTACGAAGAAGGATTCGATTTATTTTCTGACATTTCTACACGTTATGAAGCGCCGTTATATTTAGTCGTGATCCGAGTGGCCTATTGGGAAAGTATTCGTAACTTATTAAGTCCTGAACAAAAAAATGAATTGCTACAAATCGTGACAGCGGCGATTAAAGAGACAACGGATGATCGCTTCTTACCATACTTTATCGACGGCACACCGCCAACTTGGGCGTTATTAATTTTCCGCGATGGGGATGACGGATACACTACTAGAAAAGAATTCAAACAACAAGCTCAAGAGAAATTTGCCCATTCTGAAACCTTAAGGAATATTACTTTGACATTACAAGTTTCCTATACCAAATATGATCCTGCCGAATTTAACAACGCTTCAGAATTTTTAGGGGATGGAATTAATTCTCTTCAATATGATGTTTAAAAAGGAGGCAAACAAATGACTGAAAAAATTGCTGTTTTTACAGGGAATTTAGCAGAGGCTGGTGTGATAAATGAGACGCAGCCATTGTCAATGCGATTGCATTTAGAAAATATCCAAGCAGAAAGTGATCCAGAATCCATCGTGCCCTTATTTTCTCATGGGGTAATTTTAAACATACTTGTTGAACAGTTAGAGGAAAGTATCCCACTGTCTCACTTGAAAAAAGGGACAAAAGTCCGTTTCACAGTCGTAGGCTTGCCGCCGATGACTATGTCGATTCCACCGCATGTTGGTGGGCAAGCGATTGAATTGATAGAAGAAATCTAAAAAGCTTCTGCATTAGCTATGATTATTAGCTAATGCAGAAGCTTTTTTATTCAAAGGTCATTCTTTCAATTCGATCGAACGCTTCCTTTAATAAATCTAAATTTTGTGTTGCGGCTAAGCGAATGTACTCATCGCCCGTTGTTTCACCAAATGCTTTTCCAGGAATCACTAATACCTGTGTCTCTTTTAAAAGCTTTTCCACAAAAGGGACGGAAGTTAGTCCAGTTTTTTGAATATTAATGAAGGCGTAAATACTTCCTTTGACTGGATGAAGCGAAAGGAAAGGGATCTTTGCTACTCGTTGGGCCACATACTCTAAACGTGTTTGGAACACTTCAACGATTGGGTCTACAAATTCGTCAAAATGTTGTAACGCATAGATTCCTGCTTGCTGTGACAACGTAGGCGCAGAATACGTAACGCCTTCATTAATTAATTTGGCTACTTCGTTAATATAGTCTGGGGCAATCATATAACCAATACGCCAACCAGTCATTGCAAAGGCCTTTGAAAAGCTACCAAAAGTGATAGTATTTTCTGGAGCAAACGTAGCCATGGGAGTAAACGTTTCTTGGAAACAAAAGGCTTCATAAACTTCATCTGAAAGAATGTATAAATTGTGTTCAATCGCTACCTGTGCGATTTCTCTGAAAGTTTCTTCAGAGAAAACAGCGCCTGTCGGGTTATTCGGTGAATTTAGAATAATCGCTTTGGTTTTAGGCGTGATTTTTTCTTTCAAAAGAGCTACATCAATTTGGAAACCATCTTCTTCATAGGTTGGCAAAAAGACCGGAACACCATCTGCTAAAAGGACTTGGTCTTTATAAGGAGAGAAGTAAGGTTCATGAATAATCACTTCATCTCCAGGATTTAGAATCACTTGTAAGGCAAGGTACATTCCGTGCAGAGCGCCAACTGTGGCCCGGACTTGATTCGGTTGAAAGGATAATTGATAATGTGACTGATAAAACTGAATGACCGCCTCAATGAATGCCTCGCTACCATCAGAAGCGGTATATTTTGTATGCCCATTTTTGGCATCGTTAGCTGCTTGTTCGATAATCCGCTCATCGGTAATTAAGTCAGGGTCACCAATCGATAAATCGATTAAATTTGGGGTCTTTTTCGCCAATGTTGCAATATCCATGAGTAAATTTTCAGTAGGTTGTTGGTAACGTGTTGCGATATTCTTGCGATCCATACCAGGTGCTCCTTTTTATAAAACTTTTCTTAGAAAATCTTGTGTTCTTGGGTTTTGTGGCGCATCAAAAATTTCTTCAGGTGTGCCTTCTTCTTGAATAATTCCTGCATCCATAAAAATGACACGGTCCGCAACTTCTTTTGCGAAGCCCATTTCATGGGTAACCACTACCATTGTCATCCCTTCAATAGCTAAATTTTTCATAACGGATAGCACTTCGCCCACCATTTCAGGGTCTAAGGCAGAAGTTGGTTCATCGAACAGCATCACGTCAGGACGCATGGCTAAAGCGCGAGCAATCGCTACCCGTTGTTGTTGCCCACCAGAAAGTTGAGCGGGATAATTTTCTTTTTTATCTGATAAACCAACTTGTTCCAGTAAAGAAAGAGCATGTTCTGTGGCTTCAGCAGCGGCTTCTTTTTTTACTTTAACAGGACTAATCGTTAAGTTTTCCAAGACATTTTTATGCGGGAAAAGATTGAAATTTTGGAATACCATTCCCATTTTTTGACGAAGTTGATCAATGTTGGTATTTTTATCTAATAAATTTTTTCCTTCAAATTCAACGCTGCCACCAGTTGGTGTTTCTAATAAGTTCAAGCAACGTAAAAAAGTACTTTTACCACTGCCAGAAGGGCCAATAATTACGACAACTTCACCAGCTTCAATTTCTAAGTCAATTCCTTTAAGTACTTCATTTTTTCCGAATGTTTTCTGTAAGTTTTTAATGTTAATCACTAGTACTCATTCTCCTTTCAGCAACACCTAATAGACGCGAGATAGTAAAGGTTAGGACGAAATAAATCAACGATACAATTAAGTAAGGTAAGAAGGGTTTAAAACTTGCTCCTTGAACGTTGCCAGCTTGGAAAATTAGTTCCGAAACGCCAATGACTGAAACAACGGAAGATTCTTTAATTACTGTAACAAATTCATTGCCTAACGCTGGTAAAATATTTTTAATAGCTTGTGGGAAAATGATGTATCGCATTGCTTGGTTTTGATTCATTCCCAAAGAACGAGCAGCTTCCAATTGTCCTTTATTAACTGCCTGAATACCAGCACGAATAATTTCTGCTACATATGCACCACTGTTTAGAGAAAGGGCAATACAACCAGCTGCTACTTTTGATAAGTCTAAACCAAGAACGCCTGTCCCGAAATAGACAATAAAAATTTGAACAAGCAAAGGAGTGCCACGAACATATTCGATATAAGCAATGGCAATGCCACGTAAAATTTTGGAATTGGCTAACTTCATTAAGGCAAGTAATGCCCCTAAAATGGCACCAAACAAAACACCAATGAAAGCTAGGAAAATGGTATAGCCTGCACCGTTAAGGTAGAACTTTCCATACTTTTGTAAAAAGCTTTGATCTTTTTGGAACATTAATTGATTGGCTTCTTTTTTATAACCGTCCATTAATTTTTGATCATTAATTTGTTTAATAGAGGCATTTACTTTCTCCGTCAAAACGGGCGCATCTTTAGGAAAAGCAACGGCAGTATCTTTTGAGCCTTTTTCAAAGGTAACATCAGCAAAAGCTAAATCCTCATTTTGAGAAACATAGGCTTCGCCAACCGGTTCTTCCATAACGACTGCATCTAATTTATTATTTTTTAGATTCATAATTAAATCTGGAATTTTTTGAAGAGAAGTAGGGACAGCACCGGTTAATTCGGTTTTAATTAATTCTTCTTGTGTCGTTTGCTTTTGGGCACCTGCACGAACGCCTTCGAAATCTTTAGTGGAATGAAATTTATCTTTGTCTTCTTTCCGAACAATGACTCTTTGTTGAACGTTCATATATGGTTGAGAAAAAGCTACTTCTTTTAATCGTTCAGGCGTTGGCGACATGCCAGAGATGACCATGTCAATCTTGCCAGTTTTTAAGGCCCCTAACAGAGCATCAAAGCCTAGTTCTTCGATTTTTAATTTAACGCCTAAATCGTCAGCAATTTTTTGAGCAATAGAAATATCAAAACCGACAATTTTATCTTCACCATCTACTTTTGCATGAAATTCATAAGGGGCATAGTCTGCGGATAAGCCGACAACTAGTTCTCCCTTTTGGATGATTTTGTCATAGACTGGATCGTTTTCGGCTGCAAAAGTTTCTTTAATAGGTAATAATGAGAGCAACAAGAATAAAATTGGTAAAATCGTCTGTAGCCATTTTTTACATTTGGTCATTTGCGTAAACTCCTTTTTGTATTATTTTTATAAATATTCAAAAAAAGCGAATAAATGTATAAAAATTTATTGTGTTATGATGTGGTTTATCATATCATAGAATATGTAAAAGGAAAAGTAGTAGAGTTGAAAAAATACAACTTTTTCAAAAAAATTTTCAAAAGTCAAAAATGAAGGGGATTTTCAAGATGGAACAATCATTAATTGTGAGAGGGACACCACAAGAGTATCTTTGCGAAATTGGTTCGTGGGAATTATTAGAAGGACAACTATTATGCAGAAATATTCATCGTGTATTCATTTTACACGGGACTGAGTCATGGCAAGCGGCAAAACCGTATTTTCCGACGTTTCAAAAAGTAACAGCTGTTTTTGAAAACTATGGAGGTGTTTGTACAGATCAACGTGTGCAAGAGTTAGAAGCGCAAGTGCTGGACAATCATTTAGAGGCCATCGTCGCTGTCGGTGGAGGAAAAGTGGCCGACTTGGGCAAAGCCTTAGCACACAAAATGGCGTTACCGGTAATTATTTTGCCCACTTTAGCAGCTACTTGTGCACCGTGCACGCCATTGAGTGTAATGTATCGAGAAGATGGAGCAATGGAACGGTATGACGTTTTTCCGCAAGCAAACGCTTTGGTGTTGGTAGAACCAAGAGTGTTATTGCATTCGCCTCGGTCCTTAATGGTGGCAGGTATTGGGGATACATTAGCTAAATGGTACGAAGCAGATGCGATTATTTCGCAGTTAGACGTCCAAGTGTTACCTATTCAAGTTTCTCATTTTGCCGCGGAAAAATGCCGCGATATTTTGTTAAATGAAAGTATCAATGCTTTAAAAGCGATGGAAGAGCAACAATTAAATCAATCGTTTATTGATGTCATCGAAACAAATTTAATTATTGGTGGAATGGTGGGTGGCTTTGGCGATGATTATGGTCGGACAGCGGGTGCCCATTCCATTCATGATGCACTAACTTTGCTGCCAGCTAGCCATCAACAATTGCATGGAAACAAAGTGGCGTATGGTGTGTTTGTTCAATTAGCCATTGAAGAGAAATGGCAAGAAATCGCTGAATTGATTCCTTTCTATCACCAACTAGGTTTGCCTATTTCTTTAAAAGAAATGGACATGGACTTAACTGAAGCCGAGTATCAAGAAGTAGCAGAACGTGCTTGTATAGAAGGCGAAACGATTCATTATATGAAACAAAAAATTACCCCTGAAATTGTGAAAACAGCGATGCAAGATTTAGAAAAATATACAGCGACAAAATAAGCGCCAAACAGCAACTAGTTCATTTGAATTATTTGAACTAGTTGCTGTTTTTTAAGGATCCTTTTTTGAAAAAAGAAACCTTGAGAAATCCTTGCAAATTCAATAAAAAAAAAGTATGATGATGGGAGGACAAATTATAGTAGAAAGTAGGGAAATGAATGACGGAACCAGCCATTCGTTATCGTTTAATTAAAAAAGATAAACACACAGGTGCGCGTTTAGGTGAATTAATTACTCCTCACGGCACATTTCCAACACCAATGTTTATGCCGGTAGGTACACTTGCGACAGTTAAAACAATGTCACCAGAAGAATTAAAAGAAATGGGTGCCGGTGTTATTTTAAGTAATACTTACCATTTATGGTTACGCCCAGGTGAAGATTTAGTCGAAGAAGCAGGCGGTTTACACAAATTTATGAACTGGGATCAACCTATTTTAACTGATTCAGGTGGCTTCCAAGTCTTCTCATTAAGTGATATGCGGAAAATCGAAGAAGAAGGTGTGCATTTTAGAAATCATTTAAATGGTTCAAAAATGTTCCTTTCTCCAGAAAAAGCGATCAATATTCAAAATAAATTAGGATCAGATATTATGATGAGCTTTGATGAATGTCCACCATTTGATGAAAGCTATGAGTATGTCAAACGCTCGATTGAACGGACTTCTCGTTGGGCCGAGCGTGGCTTAAAAGCCCATGCGAATCCTGATAGACAGGGATTATTCGGTATTGTTCAAGGTGCGGGATTTGAAGATTTACGTCGTCAAAGTGCTAAAGATTTAGTGAGTATGGATTTTCCTGGCTATTCGATTGGTGGCTTATCTGTTGGTGAGTCTAAGGAAGAAATGAACCGAGTCTTAGACTTTACGACACCGTTAATTCCTGAAAATAAACCACGTTACTTAATGGGTGTGGGTGCCCCTGATTCATTAATTGATGGAGTGATTCGTGGGATTGACATGTTTGATTGTGTGTTACCAACACGTATTGCGCGCAATGGTACTTGTATGACTTCACAAGGTCGCTTGGTTGTTAAAAATGCCCAATATGCAAGAGATTTTCGTCCGCTTGATGAGAAATGTGATTGTTATGTTTGTCGTAATTATACGCGGGCCTATATTCGTCATTTGATTAAATGTGATGAAACATTCGGAATCCGTTTAACATCGTATCATAATTTATACTTCTTGTTAGACTTAATGAAAAATGTCCGTCAAGCAATTATGGACGACAATTTATTAGAATTCCGACAAGCGTTTTTTGAAGAATATGGCTTTAATAAAGCGAATGCAAAAAGTTTCTAAAAATTAGAGGAAAAAACTAGTTCTTCAAGCATTTTTTTGATACAGTTAGTAGTGTGAATAATGCAGAGTGAGGTGAAACAAATGGGTGGCGGATTTACAATGATTTTTACATTAGTCCTTCTAGGAGGAATGATGTTTTTCATGACACGTTCTCAAAAGAAACAACAGCAAGAACGTCAAAAACAACTAAACGCAATGAAAACTGGCGATAGTGTTGTCACAATTGGTGGTTTACATGGTGTTTTAAGTGAAATCAACGAAAAAACAGTTTTAATCGATTGCGAAGGTATTGTCTTAGAATTTGACCGTGCAGCAATTCGAACTGTAACACCTGGAACTGCTGTTACAAATGATTCAGCAGTAACTAGTGTACCAGTCACAGAAGTTGAAGAGACAGTCACAGAAGAAGTAACTGAAGTTCCTGAAACATCAGATCCTTCAAAAGAAAAGAAAGACTAAACGAATCAACTGATTCATTTAATGGTTAAAGAGAGCGGAACAGGCTTTTCAAAGGCGAAACTGTGACCAGTAGTCACGCGAGAAAGCCAATAAGAAGAGATAATTCCTATTCCGCTCGTGTCGTTTATCTTAAAATGTAGGACTAGGAAGGTAGGTCATTTGGACTTACGTCCTAAGTCCTTTTTAACTATTAAGTTTACAAAAAAGGTTCCTTTTTATAATGTTGGAAGATAGTTAAATAGTGAGCAATCTTTCGCTTGGTTGGAAGGAGAAGAGCCCATGACAAAGGAAAAATTAAGTTGGTTACAACAAAAAATGCTCAATAAAAGTATTAAAAAGAAGTGCCAAAATTTTCGTGAACTAGGTTATTCTTCCATCAACGAAGAAGATTTATTGACTTATTTACTCACCTATCGTTGGAAAAAACAAACCCATTTATCTGTCAAAGACTGTCGTAAAGACATTCAGAAGGTTAAGCCAAATGAATTTTTTGACTATCAACAATTATTGGCACAGACATCAAAAAAACCTTTAAGGGACTGGCATGATATTGAAGACTTATTCTAGAAAAAAGAATAGGTCTTTTTTTTGAGATAAAAAAATTATAAATAGTTGTGAAAAATATCACAAAAACTATTTACAAGATCCATTTTATGTTGTATGATGTGAATGTGAAATAGTTAACAAAGTTTTTTTAAAATGAAACTCTTAGGAGGATGAACATGGTTAAAACAGTAAAAAAAGAAAAGACAGAAACAGTTGATGTTTCATCAATGATTGATGAATTAGCAACAAAAGCGAATGTCGCTTTAAAAGCAATGGAAGATTTTACACAAGAACAAGTAGATCACATTGTCCATCAAATGGCAATGGCGGCGTTAGACCAACATATGCCTTTAGCAAAAATGGCTGTCGAAGAAACTGGCCGTGGAATCTATGAAGATAAAGCAATCAAAAATATGTATGCATCTGAATACATTTGGAATAATATTAAACATGATAAAACAGTGGGTGTAATTAACAAAGACGAACAAACCGGTTTAATGGAAATTGCTGAGCCAGTTGGCGTGGTATGTGGGGTCACACCAACAACAAACCCAACGTCAACAACTATTTTTAAATCACTAATTGCCTTAAAAACAAGAAATCCAATTGTTTTTGCTTTCCATCCTAGCGCACAAAAATGTTCGGCAGAAGCGGCACGTATTGTACGGGATGCGGCGATTGCAGCAGGTGCACCAGAAAATTGTATTCAATGGATTGAACAACCATCGATTGATGCAACATCTGCTTTGATGAATCATCCAGGGATTGCCATTGTTTTAGCAACTGGTGGCGCAGGTATGGTAAAATCTGCATACTCAACAGGTAAACCAGCACTAGGCGTTGGTCCTGGGAACGTACCAGCTTATATTGAAAAAACGGCTAAAGTAAAACGTGCTGTTAATGATTTAATTGTTTCAAAATCATTTGATAATGGAATGATTTGTGCTTCTGAGCAAGCGGTCATTGTGGATAAAGAAATTTATGCTTCTGTCAAAGCTGAGTTTGAAGCACACAATGTTTACTTCGTGAAACCGAATGAATTACAAAAACTAGAAGATGCAGTGATGAATGAAGGCAAATACGCAGTAAATCCAGCGATTGTCGGTAACTCTGCAGAAAAAATTGCTGAATTAGCAGGAATTAGCGTACCAAAAGGCACAAAAATTTTAGTCGCTGAATTAGAAGGTGCAGGTCCAGAATATCCATTATCAAGAGAAAAATTATCGCCAGTTTTAGCAATGATGAAATCAAACAATGCAGAGCATGCTTTTGAACTATGTGAAGCGATGTTAAACTTAGGTGGTTTAGGACATACAGCAGTAATTCATACAGAAGATGAAGAGTTACAAGTTGCTTTTGGTTTACGTATGAAAGCTTGTCGTATTTTAGTGAATACTCCATCAGCAGAAGGCGGTATCGGTAACATTTATAACGAAATGATTCCATCCTTAACACTTGGTTGTGGTTCATACGGGAAAAACTCTGTTTCTAAAAACGTATCAGCCATTAACTTAATTAATATTAAAACGGTAGCGAAACGGAGAAATAATATGCAATGGTTTAAATTACCTCCAAAAATTTTCTTTGAAAAAAATTCTTTACAATATCTACAAAAAATGGAAAATGTTGAACGTGTCATGTTAGTTTGTGACCCAGGTATGGTTCAATTTGGCTATGCAGATATCGTACGTAAAGAGCTACAAAAACGTAAAAATGATGTGAAAATCGAAGTATTTTCTGATGTTGAACCAAACCCATCAACAAATACTGTTTATGCAGGTACCAAAATGATGGTTGATTTCCAACCAGATACAGTGATTGCCTTGGGTGGCGGTTCTGCAATGGATGCGGCGAAAGGCATGTGGATGTTCTATGAACACCCAGATACAGAGTTCTTTGGTGCAAAACAAAAATTCTTAGATATCCGCAAACGGACATATAAAATTGCCAAACCAGAAAAAACACAATTTGTTTGTATCCCAACTACTTCAGGAACTGGTTCAGAAGTTACACCATTTGCCGTTATTACTGATAGTGAAACACACGTGAAATATCCGTTAGCAGACTATGCGTTAACACCAGATGTAGCGATTGTTGATCCACAGTTCGTAATGTCTGTGCCAGCTTCAGTCACTGCAGATACAGGTATGGATGTTTTAACACATGCTATTGAATCTTATGTTTCCGTGATGGCTTCAGATTACACACGTGGTTTAAGTTTACAAGCAATCAAGTTAGTTTTCGATCATTTAGAAAATTCAGTGAAACGTCCAGATATGGAATCTCGCGAAAAAATGCATAATGCATCAACCATGGCAGGGATGGCATTTGCCAATGCATTCTTAGGTATTTGTCACTCTATTGCTCATAAAATTGGTGGGGAATATGGCATTCCACATGGTCGTACAAATGCGATTTTATTACCACATATTATTCGTTACAATGCGAAAGATCCATCAAAACACGCAATGTTCCCTAAATATGATTACTTCCGCGCCGATACTGATTATGCAGACATTGCAAAATTCTTAGGCTTAAAAGGAAATACTACCGCAGAATTAGTAGAAGCTTTAGCAACAGCAGTAGCAGACTTAGGTAAATCAGTCGGAATTGACATGAACTTGAAAGCCCAAGGTGTCTCACAAGAAACATTAGACACAACGGTTGATCGTATGGCAGAACTTGCATATGAAGACCAATGTACAACTGCAAATCCGAAAGAACCATTAATTAGTGAACTAAAACAAATTATCTTAGATGCTTATGTAGGATAAAAGAACTCAAATAAAGAGACCAGAACATTAATGTTCTGGTCTCTTTAACGTTTTGCGAAAACAGTGCTGTCGATACCACGGTTATGACACCAATTAACTAAAACTGGATCGAGGATAAGTGCGGTACTCGTCAATTCTTCTGTCGTCTTTTTTCCTAAAAGAGTATAAAGCATTTTCACTTCTTCTTGCCATTGCTGTACAAGGGCTAAGGTATTTTCTAAACCATTTTTACTCATAAGGGAAGCTAAGATAGTCCCAGCAACTCCCATGCTTTTGGCACCTAAAGCGAGTCCTTTGACAATATCAAGAGAGTTACGCACACCGCCAGAGCCGAGAATAGTTAGTTTCTTTTGCCAATTTTGTGATTCCAGAAGAGAGATAACCGTTGATTGCCCCCAATCATCTAAGAAAGAAAGTTCGCGTTTTTTCCGCCGGGCATTTTCAATTTGTGTAAAACTCGTTCCGCCTTGGCCGCTCACATCCGCTGCTTGAACGCCGATAGAGGTGAGTTTTTCTAAGGTTTCTTGGCTCATGCCAAAGCCAACCTCTTTGACAATGACAGGCACTTCAACGGCCTGTACGATAGCTTCAATCTTGGTTAGCCAATTAGTGAAATCACGATCTCCTTCAGGCATGACCAATTCTTGGGGCACATTTACATGGATTTGTAAGGCATTCGCTTGAAATAAATCAAGCGCTCGCTTTGCTTCTTCCACACCCAAACCTGCACCAATATTGGCAAAAATGAGTCCATCTGGGTTTTCTTTTCGCATAATTTGATACGTATCCGCTAAACTAGCATCTTTTAACGCTGCCGAGACAGATCCTGTCGCAACTAAAAGGCCAGTTTCTTTGGCAATAATGCCTAATTGCTGATTAATTTCTTTTGCACGCTGACTACCACCTGTCATTGCATTGACATAAAAAGGTTGGGGAAGCTGAAAAGAAAGAAACGAAGTGGAAATATCCACTTCGTTAACAGCGGATTCAGCAAACGATTGGTGAACAAAACGCACACGATCAAAGTCATTACTTTTTTCTTTGTGGAACGCTTTAGCTAATGATAGATGTTCATCTTTTCGATTCATGCTTCTCCTTACACTCCTTTTGACCATAGGTATAGACGTGAAGTGGCAGTGGGGTAATTCCGTCTTTTTCCCAAGCAGTCATTAATGGTAAAATCCCAGATTTTTGGCGGAAAATTACAATCCCACAATCGCCCCCGCCAGCGCCAGAAGATTTCGCAGCTCCTGTATAAGATTCAGCCAAATCACAAAGATTTTTCAAGGCTTCTGTTTCGATTACCACACCAGTTAGTGAAGATAATTCGGCGAGCAATTGGCGATTTTTAGTAATTTGTTTTTGAATAACAGAAATTTTTCCTGTGTTAAAGCCATTAATCATTGTTTCGACACAAAGCCGACTTTTCATTAAGAACTGCTCATAAGCCGCTTGTTTTTCTTCTTTTGATTGATGGACTCGATCAACTAAGTCAGAAGTGGACGCAGGGCTACCTGTCCAACCAATTAGTAAACGTAGTTGTTTCGGTACTTTTAACGGAAAAATCATTAATTCAGGCCAGTCCATTGCTAACAAATCAGTTAATGTTTCAGTGGCTACTTTTTGGTTGACCCAATCATGATCGAAGGTTGAAAAGGCAATCCAGCCCCCGTAACAGCTGGCAGCGATATCTCCACAGGAACCATTTCCTTGAACGGCTAAGTGAGCTAATGCTGATAATTTGAAAATTTCCTCATTTTCCAAACCTAAATCATAAAAAATATTCAAGGCTTTGACAGTTCCAACGGTTACCGCACCGCTTGAACCAAGACCATATTTTCGTCCATTTGAACTATCTAATTCACTCGTCACTTTTAAATGATAAAATGACAATTCTTTGTTTTGCTCTTGCGCATATTTTTCAGTTAGATGAATCGCCGCTAAAACATAATGAAAAGGATTTTCGCGAATATCTAATACAAGCTCACCATTTCGGCGTGTCCAACGAATAGGTAACGAGCTGTATTGTGCAGATTGAATACTGCCTTCATCTGTTGTTTCTTCGACAGTTACAGTTACGAATTGATCCACAGCAACGATAATGGCAGGGTGGCCAGGTTCAACAACGGCATATTCTCCTGCAATAAATAACTTTCCTGGCGTAGTAACTTCAATCATGCTTATTTATCCATTCCTTTCGTTTCAAACAATTCAATTCCGGGACCAGCAAAAGCTGGGACTAACTGCTCTTTTGAAAAATGTTCACTTAAAAATGTTTTTAATGCTTCTAAGTTTTTCTTTTCGACTAAGACCTTGACATTCGGACCTGCATCCATTGTAAAGTAGCAAGGAATTCCTTTGGCCCGTGCTTGGCGAACTAAAGCCATCGCTTGTAAGCTGCCTGGGGACCAGTAAGTAAATGGCGGGACAGCGCCTAAGGTTGTTCCATGCATCCTTAACCCATTGGCTTCAATGATTTCTCCTAAACGAGGGAAGTCTTTTGTTTTAATTGCTTCATGAACTTGGGATAAATCTTTTTCCACATTGTCCAACCAACCTTGATAAAAGCTAGAAGTTTCTACTGTTCGTTTCATTCCATCACGGCTGGAAACATCTTTTTCGCCATCGTTAATTAAGATAAAGAGCATGGCCAATTCGTTTTCCCAATTATTGGCTGGAATATTTTCAGCAAACGAAGTTTCATCAGAGTGGCCTTTGTTCCATTGAGCAAAACCACCAAAAATGCTGCGACAAGCAGAACCTGAACCACGTCGCGCTAAACGTGATAAGTCTTTTGCTGAAAGATTTAATCCTAAGGCTACGTTACAGGCCCCTGCTAAAGCAGCTAGACCACTCGCTGAAGAAGCCAAACCAGCTGCAGTAGGCACAAAATTTTGACTTTCTACTTTTGCAAACCAAGTACAATCGGCTTGTTGACGAACAAGGTTCAAAAATTCTTTGACTTTTTTTGTTTGTTTTTCGTTTTGCAAGATACCATCTAAAATAAATACATCTTCTGAATAATGGGCATCAAATGTCACAGTTGTTTCTGTGTAAAAGGCATCTAATGTTAATGATAAACTACTATTCATTGGTAAAATGTATTCTTCATTGGCTTTTCCCCAATATTTAATCAGAGCAATATTTGTATGCGCTCGTGCTTTTCCTGAAAGCATTACTTTTTCACCTCTAATGATTGAATCCATGTAGCAACAGCTCCATTTTCTTCTAAAGTCTGTGCAATGGTTTGTGCGGTCTTTTTATTATCTGTTAAGGCAATCATACAGCCACCGCGACCGCCGCCGGTTAATTTTGCTCCTAGAGCGCCATGTTCTAAAGAGAGAGCCACTAGTCGATCCAGCATATCGTTGCTGACGGATAATTGCTGGAGTTGCTCTTGCGCTAACGTCATTAGCTGACCTAATTTTTGTTTATCATCTTGTAAAATCGCTTGCTTTGCTTCTTTAGTAAAAGAACCTAATTGTTTCATTGTTTCAGCGATTGCGGTGGGATTATTTTGAGCTAGCTGCGCAATGTCTTTCACGGCTTCACGTGTTTGACCTTTAATTCCCGTATCAGCTACTACTAAGTAGGCATTAGATAAATTCATCGAGAAATGTGTGGGCGGAAATCCTCTAGTAAAAAATAATGGATCAGCGCCGCTTGTTGCTGCGGCATCGATACCACTAGGATTGCCATGAGCAATTTTCTCACTTAAAGAAACAAGCTCAAACAATTCTTGATATGTATAAGCGTAATCAAAATAATCAAAAAGGCTTCGAACGATGGCCACAGCGGTTGCTGCGCTTGAACCCATTCCTCGTTCAGCGGGAATCGTACTTGTTAAGGTCAAAGTGCCTTTAACTGTATCTTCCTTTAAAAAATGTAAGGTTTGCTGAACAACTTCCTTGATATTTGCTAGCTCTTGGGGCACGTCTTCAAGCAATCCTGTAAAATATGCACAATCAATCTGCATAGTTTTTGCCGGGGTAAAGACGGCTGTGATTTCTGTCGCTTGAAAAGGAAAGGCGATTGCTGGTTCGCCGTAAACAACGGCGTGTTCTCCCATTAAAATGATTTTTCCCGTCGCTTGACCGAGGCCTTGTTTTTTTATATTCATTCACTGACATTCCTTTTGAGTAGAATCGAGTATAGGACAAAAGACGTTCTTGGATTAGAAGAACGTTTGTCATAATCTCTTCATGATTTATAGGAAATGATTCCAAAAGTTTCTCTTGTTCCAAAAAAAGAGATTGCTTAACCTAAGATAGTTTACCTAAAAATAAGGCACAAGTAAAATGGTTCCGTTGGTTTTTCCAAAAAATTAATAACAATTTAATAAGAAAGAACCGACAGAACCAGTTATTCGGCTATTTTTTTAAAATTTTCTTAGGTAATCACCAAACCAAGGGCACTTGCTAAATAAATGGCTTGTTCAGGGGTGACTTTAAGACCTGATAAATAGTTTGGCGAGAAAGTCAAGCGTTCAAAGGTGTTTTGGGAAAAATCCAATCCTTTTAAAGAAGTATTTAGCCAATTACTTTCGGTTAAATCGCAAGCTTCTAGAAGGAGTTTCTTCCAGGTGACCTCGAAAAATTCACTTTCGACTAAACGAGTCTGATTAAAGTGAACAAGATTAAAATTTGCAAAACGAAAAGAAGCATAATCGGCTTTGCAATCCTCAAACAGACAATCTTTTAAATAGCTATCTGCAAAATTCGTTCCTGTCAAATTGCAACGAAGGAAAGTCACTCGATGAAAACTGCCAGACAGCCATTCGACGTTAGAAAAATCGCAAGCTTCAAAACGAACATTACTACAATCAAAAGAAGCAAACTGGCCATTTGCTAATGAAAGATGATCGAAAACAGCATCCCGAAAGACTAAGTTACGAACTTCTTGATTCGGTAAATCAATCTGCTGATACAAATGACTTTCTAAGATTGCCTCATCTTCTAATTGACAGTTCGTTAATAGAGGAAGTTGTTCTGGTAGATTTGGTGGCAAGGGATAAGTTATTTTCATAAAACGCCTCTTTCTTCTTGTTGATTTTCAAAGGTTTCATCAATTGAGTAGGCCCGATTATAGAAACGTAGCGCAGTTGTGAAAACATAAGCGCCGGCAAAACCAAGTAAACTACCTAACACAATCCCGACTAATCGATAGTTTAAAAGATTACTAATGACTTGCTGTCGTGCAAGATTTGATAATAATAAGGACATCGGGGTAATAAAAAAGCTGGCAATCGCATAGTTTCTGTTAATGAATCCTTCAAAAGCTGCATATAGAATACTAATGATACCGATTGTTTGTAAAGGTGTAAAGGGAATCATTAATAAAATTGCAGAAAGCAACAAACCAAGACTCGTACCTAGAATCCGTTGAACATTTCGCTGCATCACAGAATGTAAATTTTCCCCTTGTAAAATGGCTGCGCAAGTAAACGTCATCCAATAAGCGTTGACTAAATGAAGCGATTGACTTAAATAAGCCGCTAAAAATAAAATGGCCGCATAATGCAAAGCATCTAATAAAGAAGCGGGATCAATATAAAGTCGTTCTTGAAGAGACATCCGTTTTTGAAAAACGTAGGGGCGCTTGTCGATGAAATGAAGCACAATGCCCATGATAATGCCGGTCACTACTCCTAAAAGAACAAAACTGGCCATGATGGGAATCTTATGTAAAGGAAAATTGTTGCTTGTTCCCATTGCGGTTGACATGATAACTAACAAAGCACCAGGCTTCTCAATGCCATACAATCTAAAAAGTAAGCGTGCAAAAAAAGCGACGATGGCAATTGTAATAGGAATCAACCAAGGTACATGGTGACTTAGCATTCCTAAGCTGTTGCCCAGAACAATAAAAAAGCCAACAATATTCAGTCTGCGCAATAATTGAGGCAAAGGAAGCGGCTGATAATAAATAAACGTATAAATGCCCATCGAGCCAAAGGTCCCAATGAGTAAATTATTGGAAAAATAACCAATTAATAATGGAATTGCCATACAAATTGCGACACCAACTAACCGAAATAATTCGTCATTTGCTTTATCAATAGCAAACAAATCCTTTAAAAACGTAGAATTTTTCATATTTTGTCACTCCTTTACTTCCTAATTTACCATAATGTTTAGAAAACTGACAAAAGAATTGCAATAAAAGACAGGAAGAAAAAGAGTGGTTTCTGATAGGAAGAGAAGAAAAATTAAAAAAAGTTAACATTTTGACTTGCAATTTTAATATGAAAAATGTAAGATATATTCCATAGCAATAAATAATTATTAAATTCTGATTTTTCAGAAAATACAGATTGTATTATTTTAGGAGGCAACACTATGAAATTGAAAAAGTCATTAACATTCGGTGTGATTACATTATTTAGCGTAACAACTTTAGCGGCTTGTGGAGGCGGCGGAACGTCAGATAGCTCAAGTGCGTCTGGTGGCGGTAAGGCAAGTGGCGAACAAGTTTTACGTGTCACAGAACAACAAGAAATGCCAACAGCTGATTTATCACTAGCAACAGACAGAATTAGTTTTATTGCATTAAATAATGTATATGAAGGAATTTATCGTTTAGACAAAGATAACAAAGTCCAACCTGCAGGTGCAGCGGAAAAAGCAGAAGTTTCTGAAGATGGACTAACATACAAAATTAAATTAAATAAAGATGCAAAATGGTCAGACGGTAAACCAGTGACTGCGAATGACTATGTTTATGGATGGCAACGAACAGTTGATCCAGCGACAGCTTCTGAATATGCTTATCTGTATGCCTCTGTAAAAAATGGCGATGCCATTGCTAAAGGGGAAAAAGATAAATCAGAATTAGGAATTAAAGCAGTCAGTGATACAGAATTAGAAATCACTTTAGAAAAAGCAACACCATACTTTGATTACTTATTAGCTTTTCCATCGTTCTTCCCACAACGTCAAGATATTGTGGAAAAATATGGTAAAAATTATGCATCAAACAGCGAAAGTGCTGTCTACAATGGTCCATTCGTCTTAGACGGCTTTGATGGTCCTGGTACAGATACAAAATGGTCATTCAAGAAAAACGATCAATATTGGGATAAAGACACAGTGAAACTGGACTCAGTAGATGTGAATGTCGTGAAAGAATCACCAACCGCGTTGAACTTGTTCCAAGATGGACAAACAGACGATGTCGTTCTTTCTGGTGAATTAGCCCAACAAATGGCCAATGACCCAGCTTTTGTTAGTCAAAAAGAAGCATCAACACAATATATGGAACTAAATCAACGTGATGAAAAATCACCATTTAGAAATGCGAACTTACGTAAAGCCATTTCTTACTCAATCGACCGTAAAGCGTTAGTTGAATCAATCTTAGGGGATGGTTCTATCGAGCCAAACGGTTTAGTACCAGCAGATATGGCAAAAGACCCAAGTGGCGGCAAAGACTTTGCTAAAGAAGCAGGTAGTCAAATTGAATATGATACGAAAAAAGCTAAAGAATACTGGGAAAAAGCGAAAAAAGAATTGGGGATTTCAACCTTAACAATGGATATTCTTTCTTCAGATGCAGATTCTTCTAAGAAAACAGTTGAATTTGTTCAAGGGTCAATTCAAGATGCTTTAGATGGTGTGAAGGTAACGGTTAGTCCGGTTCCATTCTCTGTTCGTTTAGATCGTTCAAACAAAGGCGACTTTGATGCAGTAATCGGTGGTTGGAGTGCTGACTATGCTGATCCAAGTAGTTTCTTAGACTTATTTGCTTCAGATAACTCATATAACCGTGGACGTTATAACAATCCAGAGTTTGACAAGTTCGTGAAAGCTGCAAGTAGTGCAGATGCGACAGATCCTGAAAAACGTTGGGATGATATGTTAAATGCAGAGAAAACGATTATGGGAGACATGGGTGTGGTACCATTATTCCAAAAATCAGAAGCGCATTTACGTGCTGAAAAAGTCAAAGATGTCGCAGTTCATCCTGCTGGCGCAACGTATGACTACAAATGGGCATACATTTCAGAATAACCTGACAAAAGATCGATAGCAAACAAAAAAGGACCTTTGCCATGGAATAAAAGGCAACGGTCCTCTTGCTATCTTGTCTTAGACCAAGTAAAATAGTAGAAAGCCTAAAGACAGAATCAGTAAGATGCCCCCAGTTTTTAGCCAGAAAGAGCGATGTGCATCGCCAATGACTGAAAGCGGGATAAACTCTTTCGGTTCATTTTTCTTTTTAAAACGAAACGCGTTTTTCATTGAGCGCTGAAAGTTATCGAAAAAGCCAGAGGACATAATCCATAAAGCAATGCCGATAATTAAAAAGAAAAGCGAAACGATAAAGAAGGTATCTGATAATGAGGAGGTAGTGATAGGTTCTTTACTTATTAATAAGTAAAGAAAAATGCCGATACTGGAAATAACGGCTGTAATAATTGGCCATTTAAAAGTTTTCATGTGTTCACCCTATCTATTATTGTGGTCTATCTAGTCATTACTTTAACGAAAATAACTGAGGAAGTCAAAAAAATCTCGGAGGTGTCATTATTGAATAGTTTTGGAAAATATTTTCTTAAACGGATCTTTTTCATGATTATCACTTTGTGGTTAATCGCAACGATTACGTTTTTCTTAATGCAATTATTACCAGGTACGCCTTATACCAACCAAGAAAAACTTAGTCCAGAAACAATCGCTATGTTGAATAAACAATCTGGCTTAGATAAACCAGTGATTGTTCAATACGGAATTTACTTAAAGAACCTGGTAACAGGAGACTTTGGTATTTCATTCCAATTTAAAAACCAACCTGTTGCTAAGTTATTAGCTGGTCGAATTGGGCCGTCCCTTCAACTGGGAGGACAAGCGATTATCTTTGGTACGTTAGTCGGTATTTTATTGGGGATTATCGCAGCGATGCGTCAAAATACTTGGGTAGATACGTTGGCAACATTGTTAGCCATTTTAGGTCGTTCTATTCCAAACTTTGTTTTCGCGGTATTATTACAATACATTTTTGCAATGAAATTAAGAATCTTACCAATTGCTATGTGGAATGGTTTTGCCTACACAATTTTACCAACTATTGCCTTGGCAATGAGTCCAATGGCCGATTCGGCTAGGTTTATTCGAACCGAGATGGTAGAGGTCTTGCATAGTGATTATGTCGAATTAGCCAAAGCAAAAGGCTTGAGTCGCTGGCAAGTTGCATTCCGCCACGGGTTAAGAAACAGTTTAATTCCATTGATTACCTTATTAGGACCTTTAGCCGTTGGTTTAATGACAGGTTCTTTAGTAGTAGAAAATATTTTTGCCATCCCTGGAATTGGGGAACAGTTTGTAAAATCAATTATGACAAACGACTATCCAACAATTATGGCAGTAACTATTTTGTATTCAACAATGTTAGTTGTTGTAATTCTGATTGTTGACTTACTTTATGGTTTAATTGATCCAAGAATTCGCGTATCAGGAGGTGCAAAAGGCTAATGGAAACAGTCAATAAAAATAATCTACCACAAGCGATTAAAGATATTCCGGCAGATGAGTTTCAGCCTCTAAACACTTCAACTCTAAAAGAAAGAGAGCGTATTGCCACACCGTCTTTAAGTTTCTTACAAGACTCATGGCGTCGTTTGAAAAAGAATAAAGCTGCAGTTATCTCAATGAGTTTCTTAGCAGTTATTATCTTTATCTCTATTATTACCATTTGGGTTTCACCACATAACCCAACGAAACAAAATGTTTCTTACATTAACTTACCACCACGAATTCCTGGCTTGGAAAGCGTGAATGGTTTAAATGGTAAAACAACAGTTGCTGGTCAATTAGTTGATAAATATGCACAAGCAAACGTTCCAGATAACGTAAACTTTTATCTAGGAACAGATGGTTTAGGTCGTGATGTCCTAAGTCGTTTATTTATGGGAACACGTATTTCCTTATTAATTGCGTTTATCGCGGCAATTCTAGATATTACGATTGGGGTAACGTATGGACTGATTTCCGGGTTAGTCGGCGGTCGTGTCGATACAGTAATGCAACGTATTTTAGAAGTTCTTTCTGGTATTCCTAACTTAGTTGTTATGATCTTGATGCTAACAGTCTTTGATCCAGGGATTGTTTCGATTGTTTTAGCCATGGTTATTACAAACTGGATATCAATGGCCAGGATTGTGCGAGCCCAGACCATGAAACTAAAAGACCAAGAGTTTGTCATGGCAGCAGAAACATTGGGCGAATCTCGTTGGAAAATTGCTATTAAACATATTTTACCGAATATCTCAAGTGTCATTATTGTCCAAATGATGTTCAGTATCCCATCGGCAATTTTCTTTGAAGCGTTCCTAAGTTTTATTGGGTTAGGCTTACGTCCACCAACCGCATCTTTAGGAACCTTGTTAAACGAAGGATACAAAACTTTCCGTTTCCTTCCATATTTAATGTGGATTCCAGCGGCAACACTTTCAGTTATCATGATTTGTTTCAACTTGTTAGCTGATGGGTTACGTGACGCATTTGATCCTAAGATGAAAGAGTAAGAGTGGTGAATGACTATGGAAAAAGTATTAGAAGTTAAAGACTTAAGAATCTCCTTTGATACATTTGCAGGTAAAGTCAACGCCATTCGTGGTGTGAGTTTTGATCTTTATAAAGGTGAAACGTTAGCCATCGTAGGTGAATCAGGGAGTGGTAAATCTGTAACAACTCGCAGTATTATGCGTTTGTTGAGCAGTAATGCCAATATTGATAACGGGGAAATTTTGTTTAAAGGGCAAGATATTGTTCATAAAACAGAAAAACAAATGCAAGCCATTCGTGGTAAAGAAATCGCAATGATTTTCCAAGATCCGATGACTTCATTAGACCCAACGATGCCAATTGGCAAACAAGTGGCGGAATCATTAATCAAACATAATAAAGTCTCAAAAAAAGAAGGCTTAGCGCAAGCATTAGAATTACTAAAATTAGTCGGCATTCCTAATGCTGAAAAACGTTTGAAAAACTATCCACACCAATTTTCTGGTGGGCAACGTCAACGGATTGTCATTGCAATTGCTTTAATTTGTTATCCCGAAGTTCTAATTGCAGATGAACCAACTACAGCGTTGGATGTAACCATCCAAGCACAAATTTTAGAGTTATTAAAAGATTTACAAGAAAAAATTAGCACTTCGATTATTTTCATTACCCATGATTTAGGGGTAGTAGCAAACGTGGCTGACCGTGTCGCTGTCATGTACGGTGGACGTCTGGTTGAAGTGGGAACAGCAGAAGAAATTTTCTATAATCCACAACATCCATATACTTGGGGACTTTTAGGGTCAATGCCAACGATGGAAGGAACAGAAGACAAACTTTATGCGATTCCAGGTTCACCTCCAGATTTATTAGATCCACCAACTGGAGATGCCTTCTATCCACGGAATGAGTTTGCTTTAAAAATTGATACAGAAAAAGAACCACCTTATTTTGAAGTATCACCAACCCACAAAGCAGCAACGTGGTTATTAGCACCACAAGCACCAAAAGTTACGCCTCCAGCAGAGATTGTTCGTCGTTGGGCAATTTATGCAGAGCGTCAAAAAAATCCAGGAGGTAGTAATTAATGGCAGAAGAGAAAAAAGTCCTATTAGAAGTCACTGGTTTGAAACAGTATTTCAATGTTGGTCGTAAAGACGAAGTAAAAGCCATTGATGACATTAGTTTTCATATTTATGAAGGCGAAACCTTTGGATTAGTTGGCGAATCAGGAAGTGGAAAATCAACAACTGGTCGCAGTGTCATTCGTTTATATGATCCAACTGCTGGTGAAATTCTTTTCGATGGAAAAGACATTAGCAAAATTAAATCAAAAGCGGACATGCAAGCATTCCGCCGCGATGTTCAAATGATCTTCCAAGATCCATATGCTTCATTGAATCCAAGAATGAAAGTCAATGATATTATTGCTGAAGGAATCGATGTCAATGGATTAGCTAAAACACCAAAAGAGCGGGAAGAAAAAGTCAATGAACTTTTAAAAACGGTGGGCTTAAATCCAAGTCACAGTACGCGTTATCCTCATGAGTTTTCTGGTGGGCAACGTCAACGGATCGGGATTGCTCGTGCTTTAGCGGTTAATCCACGTTTCATTATCTGTGATGAGCCGATTTCGGCTTTGGATGTGTCGATTCAAGCCCAAGTAGTAAACTTATTACAAGATTTACAAAAAGAACAAGGCTTAACTTACTTGTTTATCGCACATGACTTATCGATGGTAAAACATATCAGTGACCGAATTGGCGTAATGCACAGTGGGAAATTATTGGAAATGGGCACAAGTGATGATGTCTATAATTTTGGCGTTCATCCTTATACAGAAAGTTTGCTTTCTGCGATTCCATTACCAGATCCAGACTATGAACGCACACGTAAACGGATCGTTTACCAGCCTGCAGCGGCAGATGGGAAAGATCGTGAGCTCCGTGAAATTCTCAATGGACACTATGTTTATTGTGCTGAAGACGAAGTTGCAATGTACCGTGAAAAAATTGAAGAGAAGAAAAGAAAAGCTGGTTTATAACCAGCTTCTTTTCTAACTATCTTGGTAGGGTGGTTATGAGATGAAGGCTCTGAAAGCTTATAAATACAGACTTTATCCAACCTCAAAACAAGAAGAGTTTATTCAAAAAACATTTTCTTGTGTTCGCTTGGTGTATAATTTAATGTTACAAGACCGGATTGATATCTACAAAGAGATGCGAAAAAATCCTCAACAAACGTTTAAAATGCCAACGCCAGCTAAATATAAGAAACAATACCCTGTCCTCAGAGAAGTTGATAGTTTAGCCTTGGCAAATGCACAAGTTTATTTGGATCGAGCCTTTAAAAATTTTTATCGGGAAAAAGGGATGGGCTTTCCAAAAAAGAAAAAGAAAGAAACGGTGCATTCCTACACTACGAACAATCAACATGGCACGGTCAAAATTTTGGATAATCGTTATTTGAAAGTACCTAAATTGAAATCTTTAATTAAAATGAAGGTACACCGCCAACCACTGGGGGAGATAAAATCTGTAACTATTTCTATGAGTGCGAGTCACAATTATTATGTTTCCATTTTGTGTGAAGCGCCGGTTGAAACGAAAACAAAGCAACAAAAAATGGTGGGAATTTGTAGCAGTAGGGAAAAATTTGCGCTGCTTTCGAATGGTGAAAGCTTCGAAAAAAGCTATTGTTCAAAGCATTTAAAGCAAAAACTACGTCAAGAAGAACGAAAATTAAACAAGCGTAAAATGATTGCTTTAGAAAAAGGTGTCGATCTTTCGCAAGCAAAAAATTATCAAAAACAAAAAATAAAAGTCGCAAAAATTCGCGAAAAAATAGCCAACCAACGAACGGATATTTTAAACAAAATTACAACGGAATTGGTTTCAAGTTACGATGTTATTTGTATTGAAAAAGCCCATCACAGTAATGAGCGGCCGCCAAAACATGATCGTTCGGAATTGGCTTGGTCTTTATTTTTAGCTAAACTGTTGTATAAAGCACAATGGTATGGCAAAGAACTCATTTGTATTGAGTCAGAGGAGATCGAAACAGAGTTGTCTTTTTCTGAAAGTACAGAAAATTCAGAGTATCTTAGAAGCCAAAAAATCTTAGAACGTGGCTTGTCTAAACGAGAAACCTTATAAATAGAAGAACTGTAGGGACTACAGGGATCGCCTAGGGGATAGAAAATGCACACCATGTGTTGAACCATTTGTTTCTAGGAAGTCATATTGGGACAGTCCACTAATTATTAATAATCAAAATACGAGTTCAAACGAATCTAATGCTAGATTCGTTTTTTTTGAGGAAATATATTGACAACTAGGATAAACTAAGGTAAACTAGTGAAGTTGAGAAATGAAAGCAGAAGCACCCGCTTCTCGCCTTAGTTGAGTATATCGCTGGGCTAGATAAAGTATTCCTTATTTTTTTAAGTAAGGCAGACTGTTGGCGGGTTCTGGATAGGAACCTGTTTTTTTATTGCATTTAGCAAACAAAGCAGACTTCCGTTAGGATTTTCTCTTAAAAATTTTGGAGGTGAATGACCATAGCAAAGGATATGATGGTTAACGACGGCATTCGTGCACGCGAGTTACGTTTGATCGGACAAGATGGTGAACAATTAGGTGTAAAAACCAAAGCAGAAGCATTACAAATCGCTGAATCTGCAAACTTGGATTTAGTACTTGTAGCGCCAGGAGCGAAACCACCAGTTGCGCGAATTATGGATTATGGAAAATTCCGTTTCGAACAACAAAAGAAAGAGCGTGAAGCTCGCAAGAAACAAAAAGTGATCAACGTCAAAGAAGTTCGTTTAAGTCCAACAATTGACGTAAATGACTTCAATACAAAACTTCGTAATGCGCGTAAGTTCTTAGAAAAAGGAGACAAAGTGAAAGCTTCTATCCGTTTCAAAGGCCGTGCCATTACCCATAAAGAGATTGGTCAGAAAGTTCTTGTTCGCTTAGCTGAAGAAACTGCGGACATCGCCACAGTGGAACAAAAAGCGAAAATGGACGGACGCAGCATGTTTCTAACGCTGGCACCGAAAAACGACAAGTAAACGAAGAGACCGAGCATTCGGACTTTTGGTAATTTCTACAAGAAGGATATTCGACAGTTGTGACTGTTAGAGTCTTTCACTTGAAGCAAAGATTTTGAGGAGGAAAATTAGTCATGCCAAAACAAAAAACACACCGCGGATTAGCAAAACGTGTAAAACGTACTGGTGGAGGCGGCTTAAAACGTGGCCGTGCCTTTACATCTCACCGTTTCCACGGTAAAACTAAAAAACAACGCCGTCAATTGCGTAAAGCAAGCATGGTTGCAAAAGGCGATTACAAACGTATCCGCCAACAATTAGCAAGAATGAAATAAAACAACTCGGTGACTTTTAGATTACCGTCAAGAGAAACAAGATATTAGGAGGAATTCAACATGGCACGTGTTAAAGGTGGAACAGTAACCCGTAAACGTCGTAAAAAAGTCCTTAAGTTAGCGAAAGGCTACTACGGATCAAAACATACTTTATTTAAATCAGCAAAAGAACAAGTAATGAACTCTTATTACTATGCATTCAGAGACCGTCGTCAAAAGAAACGTGACTTCCGTAAATTATGGATTGCACGTATCAACGCGGCAGCTCGTATGAATGGCTTAAGCTATTCTAAATTAATGCACGGTTTGAAATTGGCAGAGATTGATATCAACCGCAAAATGTTAGCTGACTTAGCCGTTAACGATGCAGCAGCATTTACAGCGTTAGCTGAACAAGCAAAAGACGCTTTAAGCAAATAAGCTTAAATAATCTTTCACACCCTACTCCTTGAGTAGGGTGTTTTTTTAATAACTCCGTTGGTAACTTTCATCTATAAATGAAAAAACTTGTGAGAGCGGAATTTCTTCAGAAAGACTTAACCAATGTTCTTTGTTCATATGATAGGCAGGAAAATAGCCAGGTTGGTTCTTTAATAAGGTAATCAATTCAGGCGCAAGTTTAACGGTTAAAATAGTGAGCTGCTTATTCTCGGTAGCGCCGAGCAGTTGTGCATCCAGTGGCATAATTAAAGCAAACCATTTCGCATTTCTAGGATGACGAAAGACGAGATAGTCTGGGTGTTTTTTAAAAGGAAAATCGGGCGTTATCTGATAACGTTCTTGGATATAGGCGCTAATAGTTTCTTGAAAAGTCATAGGTTTCTTCCTTTCGTTAAGGCTAGGCATATCTATTTACATCATAGCAAAAATTACATAAAATTACTTCGTTCAAAGGAATGGGAGGAGGGAGCAGATGACATTAATTTCAACAATTTTAGTAACCTTGGTGGCGGTAGAATTTTTCTACATTATGTATTTAGAAACGATTGTACCAACATCTGAGACAACAAGCCGTGTTTTTAAAATGGATAAGCAAGAGTTACAAAGAAAATCAGTCACTACATTGTTTAAAAATCAAGGAATCTATAATGGACTAATCGGTGCAGGACTTATTTATAGTGTCTATTTTGCGCAAGCAACGATGGAGATGACAAAATTTTTATTGATTTATATTATTTTAGTGGCGGCGTACGGTAGCTTAACTAGTGATAAAAAAATTATTTTAACACAAGGCGGTTTAGCCATCGTGGCTTTGCTTAGTTTACTCGTTTAGCCATCAGAGTTAATAGAGAGAGACAGTCAAATCGACAGAAAAAACACGGTTGATTTGACTATTTTTTATGGAATTGAGAGAGACAAAATGTGGTATACTTTGTTTATTAGATAGGGAGGAATTAAAAATGCTGAACCAAAAAGAAGTAAAAAAAAACGATTATCCTCAATTAATTTCTCTATGGCGTTCTTCAGTAGAAGCTACCCATTTGTTTTTGAGTCAGGCAGATATTGATAAAATCGAAGTAGTTTTACCTGATTATTTTCAACAAGTTCAATTAAGTATGTGGTTAAATGAAGAACAGAAATGTGTGGGCTTTAGTGGAACAAATCAACAAACGTTGGAAATGTTATTTATTGACCCAGTCTATTTTCGTAAAGGCTATGGTGGAGAAATTATCAAAAAGTTAATAGAGCAAGAATCAATTGTCTTTGTTGATGCCAATAAACAAAATGAAGGGGCTGTGAAGTTCTATCAATCTCAAGGGTTTCAAGTAATTGGTGAATCAAAGGAAGACCCTCAAGGAAATCCGTTTCCTATTTTACATATGAAACGGATATAGAAAAGAGGGAAGAAATCATGCGGGTAATCGTTACTGAATACCAACCAGCCTGGGTGGAACAGTTTGAAGAAGAAGCCCAAGCGTTGAAACAGATTCTAAAGAAAAATTGTCTTAAAGTTGAACATATCGGTAGCACATCTGTGCCTAATTTAGCAGCCAAACCAATTATTGATTTTTTGGTCATTGTTGAAGAAATTGAAAAAGTAGACCTGTTACAAGGGGAATTTGAAAGAATCGGTTATGAATATATGGGGGAATTTGGGCTATCAGGACGTCGTTATTTACGAAAAGGCCCGATAAAAAGAACACATCATGTGCATATTTATCAGTTTGACAATACGCAAGAAATTTTGCGCCATCTTGCTTTTCGAAATTATTTACGAGAAAATCCGGCAATTGCTACAACCTATGGTACATTAAAAAAGCAATTGGCCCAAGCACACCCCGATAGCATTGATAAATATATGGATGGCAAAGATGCGTTCATTAAGAAAATAGAAAAAGAAGCGTTGAAGAAATATTGGGAAAAATAAAAAAAGTTGCTAAAGCTAGCAACTTTTTTTTGGTTCTTTTTTGAAAAAATGATAAAGAAGACCACTTAAAAGAACACCTAGAATAATTCCAATCGCTAAATTATGCGTATAGACGATCACACCCACTGTCACGAGTAAAATAACAATTTCAGTAATTTCAAAAGTTCGGAAAAGCTGTAAACTTTCCCAATCAAAGGTGTCGACTGCCACTGTCATCATGATCCCAATCAATGCAGCTGTAGGAATGGCTACCATCACGGATTTAAAAACAAAAATGAATAGAAGGAGGGTAATACCTGAAATCAAAGTAGAAAGCCGTTTTCGTCCCCCTGATTTAACATTAATGACCGCTTGCCCGATCATCGCACAGCCAGCTTGGCCACCAAAAAAGCCGGTAATTATATTAGCGAATCCTTGCGCCTTAACTTCTCGTTGGCTATCACTTTGGCTCGTTGTCATTTTGTCCACAATGGGGATCGTCAATAAAGATTCAATTAACCCGACCATTGCTAAGGCAACAGAACTAGGTAAAATAATCCACAACGTTTCTAAGTTGACGGGTACATTAGGCCAACGGATCGCTGGATGAAACTGACTCATTTCACCAAGATCACCTACCGTTTGCAAATGACCTTTTAAAAAATAGGACAGGATAGTCATGAATAAAATAACAATTAAAGCAGGAGGCACGATTGTAATAAACTTAGGTAATAGATAAATAAGTAAGATACTACAGATAATCATGCCGTAGGACCACAGTGTTTGATGAGGCAATTGTTGTACTTGCGCCATGAAAATTAAAATGGCTAACGCATTGACGAATCCGTACATCACTGTCTTGGGAATAAAGCGCATTAATTTATGGATACCTAAATAACCTAAAATAAATTGTAGAAAGCCTGTTAAAATAGTCGCAGCAAGCATGTATGACAAACCATGTGCTTGAATTAAGCCTGCAAGGACTAAGGCCATTGAGCCAGCAGACGCCGAAACCATTGCCGGACGGCCGCCCGTAAAAGTAATCACAAGTAAAGTAACAGCTGAAGCAAACACTGCAGAAAGCGGGTGAACACCAGCAATAATTGCAAACCCGATTACTTCTGGTAAAATGGCGACAGAAGAAACGAGACCGGCAAAGAGATCATTTTGTTCATTGCCTAACCATTCGCTTTTTTTAATACTAAATAACATCGAAAAACTCCTTTAAGTTAATAAAACCTTATTCATAATAGCATGAATAAGCTGAAATGAGCGTGGGACAAAAATCACTTTGGATTTTTGCTCCACGCTCAAAAACTGATAAACGGCGGGAACAAAAGCAACTCCTTCGGAAATAAGCCGAAATTGTTGAGAATCACGAAGAACGTAGTGTTTCGATGATGAACAATACCTACTTGGTCTCCAAAAATTACAGAACAATTTTCGGAAATTCCTTCTTATTTCTCGGAGTTAAACGCTTCTGTCCCGACCTCATTAGAACTGTAACAGTGCCAACAACAAAATGGCTAGGACGACTTGAACAGTTCCTACTGATAAACCATAGATTAAGAAACGTTTACCTTCTTGGAAAAACTTTTTAAAATCGAGTCGTAACCCGATTGCTGCCAAGGCAGTAATTTCAAACCAAGAACTAAAGAAATGAGCAGTCTCACTGATCACAACGGGGAAATGAATCAAACTATTAAAGACACAGGCAATGAAAAAGCCAACTACATACCAAGGTAGGGCACTGCTTTTTTTGGTGACTTCTACCAACTCAGCTTCTGATTCTGCCGTCTTACTTTGCTTGAAACGTCCAAATAAATAGACAACTGCTACGAGTAGGACAATTCGCATAATTTTAAAGAGCATCGCAAGTTGAACTGCGTTCTCATTGACCATATTGGCACTGGCGACAACCTGACCAACTGATTGTAAAGTCCCTCCGATTAGTGCGCTACGAGCTAACAAATTGGTACCATAGAGAATCCCACTTAAAATGGGTAAGGTCAACATTAAAACGGTTCCTAATAAGTTTACTAAAGTAATGATTTGGCCTTTTTCTTCCTCATCTGCTTGAATTGCTGGAGCAATCGAAGCAATAGCAGAAGACCCACAAACAGCATTACCACCAGCCATCAATAAAGACATATTATCAGAAAAAGCCAGTTTTTTACCGATCAAATAGGCAAAAATAATGGTCAGCGACATTTGAATGAGAATAAATGCGACACCTTGTAAGCCAATTTGGGCAATCGTTTGAAAGGTCACGGTGGTTCCCAATAAAACAACAGAAAATTCTAGTAATTTACTTTCGGCTACTTTGGTTCCGCGATTTAAATTGGCACCGCGAACAAAGGTATTTCCCAAAAAGATTCCTAGTAAAATAGCTATCGTTGCGGCGCCTAAGCTAGGTAACCAGATGGCAAAAAACTTGCTAAGGCAGGCGACAAGGAAAGCTGTTAGCAAGCCGGGAAGAATTTGTAATAAAGATTGGATATAATCATTTTCTGAATTTTTCATTGAAAAAATCTCTCTTTCTTGTTCATTACTTCCAGTATAACGAAATTTTTTACATTTGAGAAATAAATAGTTAAAATAATATTTATAATAGAAAGTTATCGAAAGGATACCTATGTTTAAATTATTAAAGACTTTTCAAATTGTGTATGAGCAAATGAACTTTTCCAAAGCAGCTACCTGCCTATATATATCACAACCAGCCGTTTCTAATCAAATCAAACAATTAGAAGAAGAATTAGGCTGTTCATTGTTTTTAAGAAATGGTCGACAAGATGTAGTCCCTACTAGGCAAGCGGAAGTCTTGTATAATCGTTTGCTAAATTTAGCTGATGATTGGCAAGAAACATTAACAGCTCTTCATCAGGCGAGATTACCTAAAGAAACTTGCCGAATTGCTGCGTCTAATACTTTTGCAGTTTATTATTTGCCGCAACTGATGCAGCATTTACAGACACAGTATGCAACGATCAATTTTGTTTTAGAAATGAACAATTCAGAAGAAGTAGTAGAAAAAGTTGAAAAACATCAAGTTGATTTTGGCTTTATCGAAAAACCATTAATTACGAAAGGCGCCTCTCGTGAAGAAATTATTCAGGATCAATTGGTTTTAGCTGGGGACCCTGCCAATCAGAATTGGTTGGTACGTGAAAAGGATTCTGGGGTCTTTCATTATACCCAACAGTATTTAGAAGAAAGTAATCAAAGCCCAACACTCATGACGGTTAAAAATAATGAAATGATTGTTAAAATGTTGGAATTGGGCATGGGGCAATCGTTGCTTTCAAGAAAGGCGATTACTGAAAAAATTCCTTTCCAAACGTTAGGCGAAAAGTATTGGCGTTCCTTTTATTTTTTGACACGGGGACATTTAAAATCCTCCTTGCTTCAAGAAGTAAAACAAGCAATTTATCGATTCTATCAGACGGAAATGAATAAATACTAAAACGTTCTCTTTGTTTATTTATCAATCTTTGACTACACTAAAGAAAACGAAGGAGGGAACCACAATGCCTAAATTTTCACCATGTTTATGGTTTGACACACAAGCGGAAGAAGCTGCTAACTTCTATACAACAATCTTTGAAAAAGGTGCGATTCTAAGTAAAACGAACTACGTTAATGAGGAGCATCAACCTCAAGGAACATCATTAATGACCATTGAATTTACCTTGGCGAACCAAACAATCATTGGTTTAAATGGCGGACCAGAATTTTCCTTTACACCAGCTAGTTCATTTTTTGTTGAATGTAAAACGTTATCACAAACAGAAACGTTGTGGAAAAATTTAACAGCAGACGGACAGATTTTGATGCCTTTTGGGGAATATCCTTTTAGTCCTTTATATGGTTGGGTAGTGGACAAATTTGGTGTCTCTTGGCAAGTGTCTTTTTCAGGAAAAGAACAAACAATTGTACCAACCTTTATGTTTGCTAATGAAAAATATGGCGAAGCAGCCAAAGCTCTATCAGAATGGTTGGCGATTTTCGGTCCAGGCGAAATAATTGAAAAAGTTGAATATGAAGATGGGAACATTGCGCAAGCACTTTTCACATTACAGGAGCAACCGTTTCGAGTAATGGATGCACGAGATAAACATGACTTTGATTTTACCATGGCTTTCTCCATTTATATTGATTGTGAAAATCAGGAGGAAATAGATCGACTATGGCAACAAGTGACTGCTAAAGGGAAAGAATGGCCGTGTGGCTGGATGGAAGATCAATTTGGAGTCAGTTGGCAAACAGGCAATCCTGAACTGAAACGTTATTTATCTGACTCAAATCCAGCTAGAGCAAATGAAGTGACCAAAAAATTGTACCAAATGAAAAAAATAGATTTAAACCAGTTAAAAGAAGTGTATGACAAATATAATCATTAGAAAAACTGAGGTTGTCTGATCCACTACACTTTGGTACGTTGGTATCAATTCCAATACATGGAACATACTAGAGTTGAAGGACTTGTCTTTTAAGGATCAAGACCTTCAACTCTTAAAAAAAGCTCGATTCTTGCGAGTTCCAAAGAGGCTGCTTCTATTTTGTTGTTTATCTTAAGGGTTAGGACTCTGCCGATTTTTTTATAAGATTATGCTATAATTAAGAGTAGTAAATTATTGAAGGAAAAATGAAAAGTCCAAAATAGGAAGTGGTAAAATGATTGAGTTAATTGTGTTGTTAACAGTTTTTACTTATGGAACGAACTTTGTTTTATATCTTATTTTGAAAAATAAAAAGTCCATGCCAATTGTCGAAAAAGCTTCTATTGTATTAGGAATTAATATGTCTGTGTTATTATTAGATGGTATTTTTGCTTTTGTTGGTAAATTCATCATGTTATCAGAATGGGAATTATTAGCGCCTATTTTTGAAATAGTGTAAAAATCATCATAAAGTCCTATATCCAAAAAGAATGAAGTTTGTTAGGATAAGAAAGATGAAAATTTAGAAATAAAAGAGGTGGGATTGCATGGCTAAAATCATGATTGTCGAAGATGAAACAACCATTCGAGAGTTAATTAGCGAGGAATTACAAAAATGGCAATTTGAAACGATTGGAACAACCGATTTTAATGATGTATTGGATGATTTTCAAGAGGAGAATCCTCAATTAGTCTTGATGGATATTAATTTACCTGTGTACGACGGGTACTATTGGTGTCAAAAAATTCGTGAAGTTTCTAAAGTACCAATTATTTTTATTTCGAGTCGTAGTACCAATATGGATATGATTATGGCGATGAACATGGGCGCGGATGATTTTGTTACAAAACCGTTCCAGATAGATGTTTTAATTGCTAAAATCAATGCTTTGTTGCGCCGCTCTTATAACTATTCCGATACAGATAGTGAAGTGCTTTCACATAATGGCATTACTTTAAATGTGGACAATGGACGAATGGAAATCAAAGGCGAAATGATCGATTTAAGTAAAAATGAATACCGATTACTGTATCTTTTAATGAAAAAGCACGGAAAAATTTTAACACGTGAAAAACTATTGCGCGCTTTATGGGACGATGAACGTTTTGTGGATGACAATACGTTGACGGTAAATATCAATCGTTTACGAAAAAAAATTGAGCAAGCAGGGATTGCTGGCTATATTGAAACCAAAGTGGGCGTCGGTTATATGGTGCCCTAGATAGGAGTAGACAATGACCATTCTAAAGTATTTAAAAGATCGCTGGTTATTACTAATTGGTTGGTTATTTTTTCTGTTCTTAACTTGTTTTATTTTATGGTTGGCTCCTAATGTCCGCTTAGATTGGACAGTGGTTGGCTATATCTTTTTACTGCAAAGTGTGTTTTTATCGCTATTTTTAACAATTGATTATTATTTAAAACGTAAGTGGTGGCTTTCGTTGGCAACGGAAAAAGAGCCGCCTTCTTTACAAGAATATTTGAATACAGCAGAAAAAGAAGAAGAGCTACTTGTCCAAACGTATATTAACGGTTTATTGCAAGAGCACCAACAAACCATGCAGCAAGCAATTAACAACCAACAGGACCAAAAAGATTACATTGACTCTTGGGTTCATGAAATCAAAGTCCCCCTAGCGGCTATCACTTTACTGGTACAATCTGTCGAAGATGATATTCCAGAGAAAAAATATTATCTATTGGAAAATGAGTTAGGGAAAATTGATGAATATGTCGAGCAAGTCCTATATTATGCTAGACTGGACAGCTTTTCTCGAGATTATTTACTCCAAGAATATTCTTTAAAAGAAATTGTGCAATCTGTTGTTCGTACGCAGGCAAATTATTTTATCCAAAAAAGATTGCAATTCTCAATTGAAGGAGAAGATGAAGCGGTTTTAACCGACCGAAAATGGGTCATTTTTATTTTCCGCCAATTATTAAGTAATGCAGTCAAGTATACGCCAGAAGGCGGCACAATTACGGTTCTAATTTCCAAAAATAAACAAGGTATTTATTTATCTTTAAAAGATTCTGGGATTGGCATTCCGATGCAAGATCAACGACGCATTTTTGATAAAGGATTTACTGGAGAAAACGGGCGGAAAAGTGAACAGCATTCGACTGGTCTTGGCCTGTATTTGGCCCATAGCTTAGCGAAAAAGTTAGGTCATGATTTAACAGTCGAATCGACAGAAGGGCAAGGTACGACGATGACATTGTTTTTCCCTTCCCTCAGTTATTATAATGAAGTGAAATAAAAAGTAGGTCTATCAGCAAATTAAAGAGGTGATAGGCCTTTTTTTATTTATTAAAACTTTCTTGCTAACTTCTCTTACTCTTCTTAGTTGTTTAGAAAACGTTTTTATTGTTAGAATGAAATGAAATAAATTTGTTAGGAGAATATTATGAGTTTACTTATCGCTTTAGTGCCCATGATTGCGTGGGGCAGTATTGGTTTAGTCAGCGGTAAAATTGGTGGAAGCGCCAATCAACAAACGTTAGGTATGACAATCGGCGCATTACTATTTTCAATTGTTGTCTTTTTTGTTATCCAGCCTACGTTGACGACAGCCACATTAATTGTTGGATTTATATCTGGTTTATTCTGGAGTTTGGGACAGAATCAACAATTTCATAGCATGAAATATATGGGCGTTTCAGTTGGCTTACCAATTTCAACTGGGATGCAGTTAGTTGTTAATACCGTTGCAGGGGCTGTTTTTTTCCATGAATGGACAAAAACAAAAGACTTTGTTGTAGGCTTTATCGCTTTAGCCTTTTTAGTTTTTGGGGTGTATTTAACAGCTCGACAAGATGATGACAGTCAACCGAAAACCTCAAACAGTATGTTAGATTTTAATAAAGGGATTCGGGCCTTGATTTTCTCAACAGTTGGGTATGGTGTCTATACCATCATTATTAATGCCACTGGTTTGGATCCGTGGGGAATTATTTTGCCACAAAGTATTGGTATGTTAGTGGGGGCTAGTTTCTTTGCCTTCAAAAAAGTCAAAGTTGATCGTTTTGTTTGGATGAATATGACGACGGGTCTGCTTTGGGGCTTAGGAAATATTTGTATGTTATTAACCATGCGTGAAATTGGCTTAGCTATTAGCTTCTCTTTATCACAAATGGGGATTATTATTTCGACTCTTGGGGGCATCTTCCTTTTAGGCGAAAGAAAATCAAAAAAAGAAATGTTTTATGTTATTTTTGGTTGCATTTTTGTTATTCTAGGTGGTATTCTTTTAGGGTATATGAAAGCGTAAATAGTTTATTTACGCTTATTTTTTTTACGGGGGTAAACACATGTCTATTTTCAGAAAAAAAGAAATCACTGTGCCTGTCAATGACAGTGGTGGGATGAAAAAAAATCTTAAGACGATGGACTTAATTTTTCTAGGAATTGGGGCTGTAGTAGGAACAGGGATTTTTGTTGTGACAGGTGTCGCAGCGGAACGCTATGCAGGTCCAGGGCTCGTCTTATCATTTCTGGTAGCAGCAGCCGCGATTATTTTATCTGGTTTATGCTATGCAGAATTTGCATCACGTATTCCGGTCATTGGTGGGCCGTATGCCTACATGTATGTGGTCTTTGGAGAAATTGTGGCTTGGATGACTGGTTGGATGATTATTTGTGAGTTTTTCTTGGCGGTTTCATCCGTTGCTTCAGGTTGGTCAGGCTATGTCCATGGCTTTTTGGATAGCTTAGGTTTTTCTTTGCCGCAAGCGTTAAGTGGCGCTTATAATCCAACAAATGGTACATATATTGATTTGATTGCCATGTTGGTCGTTGTAGCCGTAACTTTTTGGGTATCTTTAGAAGCGAAAACAGCGTTACGTTTAAATAACTTAATGGTTTTCGTGAAGTTTGGGATTATTTTATTATTTGTTCTCGTTGGGATCTTTTATGTGAAACCAACGAACTGGCAACCATTTATTCCTTATGGTTTTTCAGGCGTTTTCAGTGGTGCTGCCTTAGTTTTCTTTGCCTTTCTAGGGTTTGATGCGGTTAGCATGGCCGCGGAGGAAGTGAAGAATCCGAAAAAAGATATTCCAAAAGGGATTATTGGTTCCATTATTATTTCAACATTGTTATATATTGTTGTTACGTTAGTTTTAACTGGGATTGTTCCATTTACGGATTTAGGGGTCAAGGATCCGGTGGCTTTTGCGATGCGCTTCATTAATCATGGCGCAATTGCGACAATCATTTCAGTTGGTGCTATTTTAACCTTATTAACAGTGACGATTGCGATGATGTACAGTTTAGCCCGTGTGATTTATGCGATTAGTAAAGATGGATTATTGCCGAAGTTTATGAGCAAAATCGATGAGAAGCGGCACACACCTAAGAATGCAACCTATGTAGCTGGATTTTTAGCAATGGTTTTTGCTGGTGTTGTTCCAATGGAGATGTTGGCTGAACTTACAAATATCGTGACACTCTTTTATCTGATGTTTCTCGCTTTAGGAATTATCAAATTACGAACAATGAAAGGAGAACCGCAAGCAGGTGAATTTAAAGTACCACTTGTGCCGGTTCTACCATTAATTTCAATCGTGGTTTGCGCGGCTTTGATGTTCCAATTGTCTTTAGCTACTTGGCAAGTATTTGGCATAGCCGTAGTGATTGGTTTGGCTATTTATTTCTTTTATGGACGACACCATAGTATCGTTCGTTTCGAGACAAAAGAATAAAAGTGAACGAAAAAAGAGAGGAATACTTGTCAAATAGACAGGTGTTTCTCTCTTTTCTTTCTGGCATTTTCTTCATTTTCAAGAGAAAACCGACAAGAAATATAGTTTAATAATGTCTAATTATGGTATACTGTTTAGGAGTAAATCCTGAGGGTTTAGGAAAATGACTAAAGGAGGTTTTTTCTGTATGTCACAGAAAGAAACATTTTATATTACCACCCCAATTTATTACCCAAGTGGGAAGTTACATATTGGGAATTCATATACAACAATCGCCTGCGATGCAATGGCCCGTTACAAGCGTTTAATGGGTTTTGATGTATTTTATTTAACAGGTGTGGATGAACATGGCCAAAAAATTGAAAAAAAAGCTGCTGAGTTGAATGTGACACCAAAAGAGTACGTTGATAAAATGGCAGCAGATGTTCAAAAATTATGGAAAACATTAGATATCAGCTATGATAAATTTATTCGGACAACGGATGATTATCACATGGCAGCCGTGCAACAAATTTTTGATCGTTTAGTAGAACAAGGAGATATCTACCTTGGAGAATATGAAGGTTGGTATTCAGTTTCTGATGAAGAATTTTTCACTGAAACACAATTAGCTGAAGTATATCGTGACGATGAAGGCAATGTCATTGGTGGGAAAGCACCAAGTGGTCACGAAGTCGAATTAGTTAAAGAAGAATCCTATTTCTTCCGCATGAGTAAATATGCGGATCGCTTGGTACAATATTACGAAGAACATCCAGAATTTATTCAACCAGAATCTCGTAAAAATGAGATGCTAAATAACTTCATTAAACCAGGATTAGAAGATTTAGCCGTTTCAAGAACGACTTTCTCTTGGGGAATTCCATTGAAAAATGATCCAAAACATGTGGTTTACGTATGGATTGATGCGTTATCAAACTATATTACAGCACTAGGTTATGGCTCAGAAGATGATTCATTATTCCAAAAATATTGGCCTGCGAACGTGCAAATGGTTGGGAAAGAAATCGTGCGTTTCCATACTATTTATTGGCCAATTATGTTAATGGCCTTGGATTTACCATTACCGAAAAAAGTCTTTGGACATGGTTGGTTATTGATGAAAGACGGAAAAATGTCTAAATCTAAAGGAAATGTTGTTTACCCTGAAATGTTAGTAGAACGCTACGGTCTAGATGCGTTACGTTACTATTTATTACGAGCAATTCCATTTGGTAGTGATGGCGTCTTTACGCCAGAAGATTTCGTTTCTCGCTTAAATTATGATTTAGCTAATGACTTAGGAAACTTGTTGAATCGAACAATTGCGATGATTAATAAATATTGTGATGGCAAAGTACCAGCCTATGCTTCAAAAGTTACCCCATTTGATAGTGAACTATCGACAACTGCGGCGAATGTTATTGGAAAATATCATGAAGCAATGGAAAAAATGGAATTTAATACGGCCATTGCAGAAATCTGGACGCTAGTTTCTCGTGCAAATAAATATATTGATGAAACAGCGCCTTGGGTATTGGCTAAAGAAGAAGAGAAACGCAACGAATTAGAAAGTGTCATGATCCATTTAGCGGAAAGCTTACGAATTGTGGCAATCTTATTGCAACCAGTCATGACAGAAACACCAGGGAAAATTTTCGAACAATTGGGCTTAGATCCAGAAACAATGAACATGGAAAATATTCATTTTGGTGAGTTCCCAACAGACGTAACAGTAACAAGTAAAGGAACACCTATTTTCCCACGTTTAGAAATTGAAACAGAAGTAACGTATATTCAAAAGAAAATGTCCCAAAGCGAAAGTGCTACAGAAGAGGATATTAAATGGAATCCAGAAGAAACAACGTTAGTTTCAACGAAAGAAAAACAAATTAAGTACGATGATTTCGATAAAGTGGAATTAAAAGTTGCCGAAGTTATTGACTGCAAAAAAGTCAAAGGAGCAGATAAATTATTGCAATTCCGTTTAGATGCTGGAGATGAAAACCATCGTCAAATTCTTTCAGGTATTGCTGAATTTTATCCAGATCCAGCTGCGCTAATTGGCAAAAAAGTAGTTATTGTGGCTAACTTAAAACCAAGAAAAATGCGTGGTCAAATTAGCCAAGGAATGATTCTTTCAGCTGAATCACCAGAAGGGAAACTTCAAATTGTTGAAGCACCAAAAGAAATGCCAAATGGTGCAGGAATCGCATAAAAGCATAAGTAGTAAAGATAAAAGGTGAATTGTAACCTTTTATCTTTACTACTTTTTTTGTATACTAGAAGAAAAGTGATTTGATGTGGGGGAAGTTTGATGGCTTATCATACTTATGAATTTTTAAAAAGACGTAAAAATGATCCAAAATGGAGAAAGGCCTATACATCTGCTAGGAATAAACGTATTATTGGTGCTTTAGTTACGATAAATATAATTATTTGGGGCTTTGTTTTGTGGAAAAAAATAGAAAGTGGCGATATAGAAGTAAATAATATTATCGACGTCCTAAAATCAAAAATCAACGAATTTTTAAATTAAAAGAATCGAAGAAAAGCCTAGAAAAATCATTTGCGATTTTTCCTAGGCTTTTCTATTTTAGAGTTTCACTTTTTTAGGTATTCGTTTTTTACCAAAACGGCCTTTCGTTAGGCGACTTGGTAAAATGATCAGTAAGAGTGAAAAAGGGACACTAATAATTTGCCACGTGAGTAAACGACCTAAGCTATTATTTTTATAGAGCCACTCTAATATAAAATGCAGTCCTAAAATACTTAACAAAGCCAAGCCTGTCAGGAAATAAGGCGTTGATACCCAGTCGGTCGTTTTCAAGAGACTAAAACCTAAAGGAATTAGATAAAAGTAAGCACTTGTTAAAGTAATACGCCAACTTTTCATAACGGTGCCTAAATTAATTATAAAAAAAAGTAAAGATAGGACTAAAGCAAAAGGTGGAAACAAAGCCACTAACGCCGAATAGATGGTTCCCCAGACGAGCATTAAGGGACCTTTAACAATAGCGGCAATAAGTGTAAACAAGCCAATTAGGAGTAACTGCTGTGTCAGTGAGCCAAAAGTTAGTAAGCCAAATAAAATAAGCAGTAGCCAGTGCCAAATGGTTTGGTTTTGTTGTTTTCGCTCAATAGTTACATTTTTTTGGATAGAGGTTTTTAAAAAATTTTCTAAATCAGGTGATTGTTGCACCTTATCACGCTCCTCTCAACTTAAGAGACAACAAACGAGTAGGTCTGCTAATTAAAAAGCAGTGCCTACTCGTCTATTATAAGTGGTTTTTCTAAAAATAAAATCCGCCTTAAGTCTCAGTTACTGGGATGCCAAGTAAGGTGTAAACCATTCAGAAAGTGTGCCGGTATAAGGTAAAACGACCCGTTTCATTCCACGAGAAATAGCAGTATACAGGATTTTTTTATCTCGTTTATTGTCGGAATAACGATTAACATTTGGGTTATGAAGAATTACATTATCAAATTCTAGACCTTTTGCCATATCAATTGATAAAACTTGCAGTGACGGATGCTCTTCCAATGAAAGAGAAGCACTGAGTTCTTTTGTTAATTGTTCTTTTTCTGCAAAAGTTTTAGTAATGATGGCGGTGCTTTCTTTCGGATCAAAAGTTGCAATGGAAGTGACGATTGCTTTAAGATAGTCAGACGCAGAGTCACAAGGAATAAATGTCGGCTTTTCTCCATCATGCCGGATGGGCACAATGGTTAATTGCTCTGGTTGAGTGCCTAATGTTTGGAAGAGTCGTGTAATTTCTTTACTTGAACGGTAACTGTTTAATAATTGATACGTTCCAACAGAACGGCTGGTTTCGTTAACCAATAGATCATGGGCTTCAGAAAATTCAATGGCTGTATTAAAAATGGCTTGATTTTCATCACCAGCTAAAGTAAAACTAGCTTTAGGGAAAAGTGTCAGCAGTAATAATAATTGGGCTTCTGTATAATCTTGGACTTCATCGACTAGGATAAAAGCCATTTGCTGGTTGGCGAGGTTTTCAATAAATGCATGTTTCACCAAAATAAGGGCCACAATTTCATCGGCTGTGAAAACAGCTGTCTCTTTTTGATACGATTTTCCAGTGAATAAAGAATAAAACGTTTCAAAAAAGGCCCATTGATCTAGCCAAGCATCATTTTTAATAGCGGCAGTAATAGAGCGATATTTTTTCTTCAAACGTTTTAAAGCAAAATCAGCCAGATGTTTTTCATTATCTTCGGTAATCACTGTGCCAAAATAACGAACTTGTTCAGCTTCTGTTAAATCTTGGAATTGATCCAACATTTTTTTAGAATGGGCTTGTTTTAATAAGTACCGTGTCCAAAGACTGGTTAATTTTTCTTTTGTGGCTGAAATTCGTTGGCGAATACTCAAGTCAGCTGGTGTTTCTTGATAAAGTTTAAAAATTGTTTCTGAAGTAAATAAGGTCTGCTTTTTAAAAGTTAAAGGACGGAAAAAATGTGGCTGCACAACTGCTTTTTCAGGATTGCTTAAAAGAAACGTTGCAAATTCTTTTGAACGAATAACGTGCTCTTGCTCCGTTACCTCAGAGCGAGTAATGCGTTCGAAATAGTCCGTTTCTTCTTCCATTGGCCATGCTTCTTTGGTAGTGAAGCGCAAAAATTGTAAAAGAGTCAAATTCAAGGGATTTCGTTCGCCTAAATTCGGTAAAACTTGAGAAATATAATCAATAAATGTTGAATTTGGTGAAAGTAATAAAATATTATCCGCTGTAATTTCTGCTCGATGTTGATAAAGTAAATAAGCAATCCGTTGCATAATCGCAGACGTTTTCCCACTACCAGCAATCCCGTTGACTAGTAGGAGTGGCTGCGTTTCGTCACGAATTATTTGATTTTGTTCTTGTTGAATGGTTGTCGTAATGTCCTTCATGTAAGGAGAAGCATCTTCTTCTAAAGAATGCAATAACACATCATCTTGAATCGCAATGGTTATGTCAAAATAGTTGATTAATTGATCTTTTTCAATAATTAACTGTCTTTTCAAATCAAGTTGTACAGGAATGGTTTGTTGATGTGCCATGTAGGCTGTTTTCCCTAAAACATTGTCATAAAATAACGAAGCAATCGGTGAGCGCCAATCGTGAATGCGCGTTTCTTCTTCTAAAGAAGTAAAATCGTTTACGCCAATATAAAAATTTTCTGGCTCTTCAGGGCTGTCTTCAAAAGTCACGCCAATTTTGCCAAAATAAGGAACTTGTAATAGGCGTTTCACTTTGTCTAAATTTTTAGCCGTTGCTTCATTTTTTAAGTTCCATTGATCAATTTCACGGTTCTTCATTTCCAACATGGCAAACGTTTCTAGATTATCGGCATAACTATCAAAATTCAGCTTAGAATCGCGACCAAATTCTTCTAGCATATGTTTGCCATCTTTCATTGTGTTCGCCAATTGCTCTTCGTAAACTTTTTTAGCCGCTTGCAGCTCATGATAAACCGTTGTTAAATGCTGTTGTTCATAAATTTTTTCATCGGTCATGGAGATTCCTCCTTTTAATAACATGACTGAATAGTATACGTTACTTTTAACATAAATGCAAGCGCTGTTTATGAGGAAATGGCGAATCTTGTCGCCTAGTCATTCAGATTTTTCAAGAAATATGATAAAGTAGAGAGGAGATAAAGGAGGCAATCATAATGATTTTTGATACACATACACATTTGAATGCAGAACAATTTAATGATGATATTCCAGAAACGATTGCACATGCCCAAGAATTGGGTGTTACAGAGATGGCCGTGGTCGGTTTTGATGAACCAACGATTGAAAAATCTCTTTTACTTAGTCAGGAATATGCCAATATTTATAGTATCATTGGTTGGCATCCAACAGAAGCGGGTAGCTATACGCCAGAGGTTGAACGACGATTACAAGAACAATTAACGTTGCCAAAAATTGTCGCATTAGGTGAAATCGGTCTTGATTATTACTGGATGGAGGATCCTAAAGAGGTGCAAGAAAAAGTCTTTCGCCGCCAAATTGCGATTGCTAGGGAAATGAATTTACCGTTTAGTGTGCATACGAGAGAGGCATTAGAAGATACCTATCGAATTTTAAAAGATGAAAAAATTTCAGATATTGGTGGAATCATGCATAGTTTCAGTGGTGATGCCGAGTGGATGAAGAAATTTTTAGATTTAGGTTTGCATATTTCTTTTAGTGGAGTCGTAACGTTTAAAAAGGCGTTGGATGTTCAAGAAGCGGCGATGGCGGTACCACTTGAACGAATGTTGGTGGAAACAGATGCACCCTATTTAGCTCCCGTTCCTTATCGTGGTAAACGGAATGAACCAGGCTATACACGATACGTAGTGGAAAAAATTGCTGAATTACGACAACTAACCTTTGAAGAAGTGGCAGAACAAACGAGAGTCAACGCTCATCGCTTGTTTCGGATAGATAAATGAAGGAAAAAATGAAAGTTGCAGAAATCATTGTCGTTGAAGGAAAAGACGACACACGCCGCATCCAAGAGGTAGTTGCAGCGGATACGATTGAAACGATTGGCTCTGCTATCAATGATGAAATTTTGACACAAATTGAACACGCACAAGAAACGAGAGGCGTGATTATTTTTACAGATCCAGACTATTCGGGCGAAAAAATTCGTAAAACAATAATGGAAGTCGTTCCTGATGCAAAGCATGCTTTTTTATCAAGAAAAGTTGCAGTGCCTAAAAAAAATGGTGGTAGCCTAGGGGTTGAACATGCTAGTGATGAAGCAATTATTGAAGCATTAAAAAAAGTCGTAACACCTGTTCAAGCTGATGAAGACTATCAAGAAATTCCTAGACAAACACTAGTTGAATATGGTTTAATAGCGGGAGCAAATGCCAAAAAATACCGTGAATTATTAGGAGATGACCTAAGAATTGGCTATACAAATAGCAAACAGTTAGTCAAACGGTTAAGCATGTTTCGGATTACAGAAGCAGAATTGAAAGAAAGCATGACACGTATTTTAAAAGAACTTGCAAACGAAGAATAACTACATGGAGGAACAAGCGTGACGGACTATAAAGAAATTGCCACACCATCCAGAACCAAAGAAATACTAAAAAAACATGGATTTTCATTTAAAAAGAGTTTAGGTCAAAATTTTTTGACAGAGCCTAATATTTTAAGAAAAATTGTAGAAACAGCGGGAATTAATCAGCAGACAAATGTTGTCGAAGTCGGGCCTGGAATTGGTGCATTAACAGAGCAATTAGCGATGAACGCGGCACAAGTTGTGGCTTTTGAGATTGATGATCGCTTGATTCCTGTCTTAGCGGATACCTTAAGTCGCTATGATAATGTGACAGTGGTTCATCAGGATGTTTTAAAAGCTGATTTGGTCGAGACAACCAACCAAGTTTTTCAAGAGAAGTATCCGATTAAAGTGGTAGCTAACCTACCTTACTATATTACTACGCCAATTATGATGCATTTTTTAGAATCTTCTTTAGATGTAGCCGAAATGGTTGTGATGATGCAAAAAGAGGTCGCTGATCGAATTGCTGCTAAACCAGGAACGAAAGCTTATGGCTCATTATCAATTGCTGTCCAATATTTTATGGAAGCAAGTGTCGCCTTTATTGTGCCAAAAACAGTTTTTGTGCCGCAACCCAATGTTGACTCGGCGATTATTAAATTGACGCGTCGTGCTACACCAGCGGTGACAGTGACCAATGAAAAAGAATTTTTCAAATTAACCAAAGCCAGTTTCCAATTAAGACGTAAAACATTGTGGAATAACTTAACGCATTTTTATGGGAAAGATGAACAAACGGTAGCTTGGCTAAAAGAGAGCCTAGCTGAAGCAGAAATTGATCCTTCTAGACGTGGTGAAACATTGTCTTTAGAAGAATTCGCTCGTCTAAGTAATGCTTTAGAAAAAAATAAACCAGTATAAAAAAGAACTTTCTGTTATTTATGAGAAATAACAGAAAGTTCTTTTATGTGTCTTGACACATTGCGACTGTTCAGCTACACTTGAGAAAAACAAAAGGTGTCATGACACCTTCAGGAGGCAGTTTTAATGAAAACAAACTCAGTAAAACGTTTAACAATTTCAGCACTTTTAATTGCAATGGGGATTATCATTCCAATGGTTATGCCAAGAATTACCATTGGTCCAGCCAGTTTTACATTAGCAAGTCACGTCCCAGTTTTTATTGCCATGTTTATTTCTCCAGTGGTGGCAATTGCGGTTAGTCTAGGAACAGGTTTTGGTTTTTTCTTATCCGCAACACCGATTATTGCTTTGCGGGCCTTATCTCATTTGATTTTTGCAGTCATTGGCGCAGTGATTTTACAAAAGCATCCAGAAATTTTAATCAATAAAGAGGGGAAATTCACTTTATTAAATGGGAAATTACAGTTGTTTAACGTGGGAATTGGAGTGATTCATTCCGCTGCCGAGCTAGTGGTTGTTTCTGTATTTTACACAATGGGCAACTTGCCAGGAACCTATTATACAGCCGGCTTCATGTATTCTATTTTTCTTTTGATGGGCGTTGGTGGATTAATTCATAGTTTGGTGGATTTCAGTATTGCCTACTTTTTAGCAAGTACCTTAAGTAAACATGTAGATATTCCAACTTTTACAGAAGCAAAACAACCCAAAGTGATAAAGAAGAAGGTTAAATTAGCATAAAGAGAAACAATCGAGGCATCCGTCATTGCGACGGATGCCTCGAGATTTTTTTATTTAATGACTTCTTCTGTTTGAGGGTCGAAGAAATGTCCTTTGTTAATATCAAAAGCTAAGTCAATCATTTCACCAGGATGGTGGAAGTCACGAGCATCTACTTTTGAGATAAACTCTGTATCACCAATTTTTGTATAAAGCATGGATTCAGCCCCTAATAATTCAGAAACAACGACTTCAGATTTAATCACCGCATCTTTCATTGCCGTTAAAGCCACTTGTTCGCTATGAATATCTTCTGGACGAATACCGAAAATTAATTCTTTGCCTTCATAACCATGTTCAACAAGCTCTTTGTTTCTTCCTTCAGGAATTGCTAGTTTTAAGCCATGTTGGTTAGAAATAACCCCATTGTTTAAGGTAACTTTGAAGAAATTCATGGCAGGTGAGCCGATGAACCCAGCTACGAACATATTTTTTGGTGTATTGTAAACTTCTTTTGGTGAACCAATTTGTTGAATAAAGCCATCTTTCATAATTACGATTCGATCAGCCATGGTCATCGCTTCGGTTTGGTCATGTGTCACATAAATTGTCGTAGTTTCTAAACGTTGGTGTAGTTTAGCGATTTCAGCACGCATGGCTACACGTAATTTTGCATCCAAGTTTGATAAAGGTTCATCCATTAAAAAGACTTTGGCATCACGGACAATTGCCCGGCCAAGTGCAACACGTTGGCGTTGTCCACCAGAAAGCGCCGCAGGTTTACGTTGTAAGTACTCTGTTAAGCCCAGAATATCCGCAGCATTTTCCACCCGTTTTTTAATTTCAGCTTTATCATATTTTCTTAGTTTTAAACCAAAAGCCATGTTATCAAAAACAGTCATATGCGGATAAAGCGCATAGTTTTGGAAAACCATGGCAATATCACGATCTTTCGGTGCAACGTCATTCATGACTTTGTCCCCAATTGATAATTCACCTTCAGTAATATCTTCTAAGCCAGCAATCATTCGCAATGTTGTTGATTTACCGCAACCAGAAGGTCCGACAAAGACGATAAATTCACGGTCTGTAATTTCTAAGTTAAAATCTGTAACAGAATAATGTTCTGCATTGTCATATTTTTTATACACATTTCTAAGCGCCATTTCCACCATTTGATACGTCACTCTTTTCTTTTTGATTTGTTACTCATAGTTTAAATGAAAACGCTATCTTTCAGCAAGGGAGAGTTGCACAAGAAAAAGAAGACTTTTTCGTCAAGGTGACAAAGGACAAACACTCTCAGCGGATTTATCGCTAAACTTTTGTTATAATATAACAAAGACAGGAGTTGGATAACATGAAAATCGCTTTAATCGCTCATGATCGTAAAAAAACATTAATGATCAAACTAGCAACCGCTTATAAACATATTTTAGAAAAACATGAATTGTATGCAACGGGAACGACAGGCATGAAAGTGATGGAAGCAACTGGCTTACCCGTGCATTGCTTTAAATCGGGGCCATTAGGTGGGGATCAACAGATTGGCGCAATGATATCAGAAGACAACATTGATTTAGTTATTTTTTTAAGAGATCCTCTTTCCGCGCAACCGCATGAACCAGATGTGACGGCTTTGATTCGTCTAAGTGATGTCTATGAAATTCCTTTAGCGACCAATATCGGCAGTGCTGAAATTCTTTTGAGAGGTGTCGAGGCGGGGTTTGCGGACTTCCGTGAGGTTATCCATGAAGGGGATCGTCGACCGTTAGCTTTTTAGAGAACCTTAATGGTTATTTTGACTATTTTGTGGTATATTTTATGAGGACTTTTGTCCAAATAAAATAACAGAGTAGGAGACAAAGCGTTAAGTGCTAAAAGGATGGGATGTTGCCTTTTGGACGAAGAACATAAACAGTGTGTTGCTAGAAAGCAAAGGTTCTTACTTTGCTTATCATCAGAACAACACGTTCAGCTTTTTAATGTTCGCGGTTTTGTTTTCGCATTCGCTGCATGGTTCGTCATGTAGCAGCTCTTAGAGGAGATGCTAAAAATGACAAAGAAAAAATTTGGCACAAAATCCATTGCGTTAATGGGCGTACTCATTGCGGTGGTCGTTGTCTTTTCACGCTTTTTTGCGTATGAAACAACGTTTTTAAAAATCAGTTTCACGTTTATCCCAGAATCATTGATTGGGATGATTTTCGGACCTTTTTGGGCTGGAATCGGCACGGCGGTGGCTGATGTAGTAGGAATGCTGCTTTTTCCAAAGGCAGGCTATTTTCCTGGGTTTACTTTAAATGCCTTTTTGGCTGGTGCTATTTATGGTTATTTCTATTATAAGAAAGAAATGACATGGCAACGAGTGATTTTGGCGACATTGTTGGTCACCGTTTTAATTAATATCATTTTAACTCCTTTGTGGTTAAGTTTAATGTATGGCGTCAATCTAGCAAATTTTGCTTGGTGGGTGCCACGCTTAATTAAAACAGTTATTTTCTTTCCTATTCAAGTAATTGCCACTTATTATTTAGGCAATAAAATTCCCTTTAAACGTTTATTTGGAAAGCCATTATCTGAATTAGATCAATAAATTTAAAATTAAAAGAGTCACTTTTCATCATCCCAGAAAAGTGACTCTTTTTTATTGTGCTTTTTGATTAAACTGTGCTTCGTAAAGGTCACGATAATAACCCTGTTCTTTTTGCAATAATTCGTCATGGGTGCCAATTTCAACTACTTGACCATTGTCCATAACTAGAATTTTTTCAGCACTTTTGATTGTTGCTAAGCGATGGGCAATAACAAAACTGGTCCGGCCAGTCATCATTTGTAAAAAAGCATCCTGAATTTTTTGCTCAGTCAACGTATCAACTGAACTGGTCGCTTCATCTAAAATAAGCATCGGCGGATTACTAATCATCGTGCGTGCAATAGTCATTAGTTGTCGTTGTCCTTCAGAAATTTTAACGCCTTGAGAACCAATCTCGGTATCTAGTCCTTGAGGTAAACGCATGACGAAATCAAAAATATGGGCTTTTTTCATGGCTTCTATAATTTCTTCGTCAGAGGCTTCAGGATTTCCGTACGTTAAATTTTCCCGAATGGAACTATCGAATAGCCAAGTATCTTGGAGAACCATACCAAAACTTTTTCGCAAGCTATCCCGAGTAATTTGAGTAATGTCGTGAGTATCAACCGTAATTTGGCCACGGTCGACCTCGTAAAAGCGCATTAACAAATTCACTAATGTTGATTTACCCGCACCAGTTCGCCCAACAATGGCAATTGTTTCTCCTGGTTCAGCAATTAAATTAAAGTTTTCGATTAAAGGTCGCGTCGGCGTGTAAGAAAAATCAACGTCTTTAAATTCAACACGGCCTCGCGCTTCTTTCAAAACAATTGCGTTCGGGGCATCAGGACGTTCAACTGGTTGATCCATCATATCAAAAGTACGTTCCAATCCAGCTAAGGCTGCTTGGATTTGGTTGGTGATTCCTGAGAGTTCAATAAAAGGTTTAGAAAACTGACTAGAGTAAATGGTGAAACTGGAAATAACACCAACTGTGACTAAAGGATTGCCACTTAAAACTAACAAGCCACCGACTAATCCAATCGATAAATAAGATAAATGGTCGATAAATCGAGAAAGTGGGTTGGTTAAGGAGGAAGAAAACTGAGCCTTCTGTCCTTTTTCATACAACGTTTGATTCAATGCTTCAAATGTTTCTTGCGTAGCTTGTTCTTGTTGAAAGGCTTTAACAATTTTTTGGTTGCCAACCATTTCTGAAACGAAGCCGGAAATTTCACCAACAATCGTTTGTTGTGCAGCAAAGTTTTTTTGTGAAGCTTTTGCAACAAGCCAGTTTACAATAAAAATAATCGGCGTACTGATAAGAACCACTAATGTGAGCAGAGGACTTAGCCGAATCATAAAGAGCAAAGCAACAACGACGGTGGCCATGCCAGAAAATAATTGGTTGAAGACAGCCGAGCAAGCCATTGAAATATTGTCAATATCGTTGGTAAAGCGACTGACGATATTTCCGTGTGATGTTTGGTCATAATAACTTAACGGTAATTGATTTAAATGGGCAAAGGCATCTTTTCTCAGCTGTGTGGTCGATAAATAAGACACGCGATTACCGAGACGTTGAATCAGCCATTGACTTAGAACGGTTACGAGTAAAATCCCTGCTAATAAACCTAAAATTTTGATGAGTTGTGCAGCATTGACTTGCCCTTTACCAACCATTGTATCAACGGATTTACCTATATAATAAGTCATGAGGACAGTCGAAAAACCACTGAGAATTCCTAGGATTAAGGCGCCGATAATTTCTTTTGGATAGCGTAGTAAATACGGCTTAAAACGTGAGAAGGCACCAAAATGAATTTTTTTAGTTTGCATGGGTATCCTCCTCCTGTGATGCAACGATTTCTTGATACTCTTTAGAAGAAGTAAGTAATTCTTCGTGGGTGCCAAGGCCAGCGACTTTTCCACTATCTAGGACTAAAATTTGATTCGCCGTAGCAATCGAACTCACGCGTTGTGAAATTAAAATAACGGTTGTCTCTGCTCGTTCTTTTTGTAAAGCACGGCGCAGATTCAAATCTGTTTGATAGTCGAGGGCACTCAAGGAATCATCTAAAATAAGTAAATGTGGTTTCCTAATCAAGGCACGGGCAATGGTCAACCGTTGTCTTTGTCCACCAGAAAAGTTTTTTCCGCCTTCGTTAACAGGCGTGTCTAACCCTTGGTCTAATTGTTCAACAAATTCTTTACATTGGGCGATAGCTAATGCTTCCCAACAGTCTTCATCAGTTGCATTTGGTTTGCCCCATTGTAAGTTTTCTCGAATAGTCCCTGTAAATAAGACGGCAGTTTGTGGGACACTTGCCACTTGTTGGCGTAAAGTAAAGAGCGGCCAATCGCGCACATTTATACCATTAATAAAAAGGTTTCCTGCACTCACATCATAAAATCTGGGAATGAGTTGGGTTAAGGTACTTTTCCCGCTGCCGGTAGGTCCTGTGATGCCGAGAATTGAGCCTTTAGGAATCGTAAAATTGATATTTTCCAAAGCCAAACCGGCCTCTGGTTCATAGCGAAAATCTACATGGTCAAAGGTAATATCACCAAATTGTGGCGATGTTTTTGCTGATTCTGGTGTATCTGTTAACTGACTTTCTACAGTTAAAACCTCATTGACACGGTTTGCGGAAGCGGCGGCTCGCGTAAAAATTACCACGAGATTAGAAGCAACAATTAAAGCGAGCATCATTTGATTCATATAATTGATCAAGGCTAAAACTTCCCCTTGTTGCAGAGAACCAAAAGAAACTTTTAAGCCACTAAAATAAAGTAAAAATAAAATTCCAACATTCATAATCAAAGTGGTTAAAGGCGTTAATAAAGCAGAGACATTCGATACACGAATGTAAATATCGCCTAAATCCTCTGAAGCTTTATCAACATGTCGTTGCTCTGTTTCCTTTCTAGCAAACGCACGGATCACACGGACACCGCTTAAGTTTTGGCTGATTTGACGGTTTAACCGATCCAAATATTCTTGGACTTTTTGATATAAAGGCACAGTCACTTTAATGATAATAAAGAGAATAAGGCTAAAAATTGGTAAAAGTAATAGGAAAAGAAAGCCCATCTGCACGTCAATGTAAAAAGCCATGACCACAGAACCGATACTTAAAAAAGGTGTCCGAATGACCAACCGAATAAACATCGCTAAAGCCAATTGAAGCTGGTTGATATCGTTTGTGATCCGAGTGATGAGGGTATCTGTACCAAAACTATTCAATTCTTTGTGTGAAAGCTGATTAATTTTTTTCATTAATTGATTTCTTAGCTCCGTCCCAAAACCTTGCGAAGCGACTGAAGCATAATATTGACAAATCATGACAAAAAATAAACCAACTAACGACATAACAAGCATCCAGAGGGCCATTTCTATGACAGTCTGTCGGTCGTTTTGACGAATACCGACATCGACTAAGTGAGCCATGAATAAGGGCAAGACTAACTCGAAACAAGCTTCTAAAAATTTGAAGACTGGACCGAGGATAATTTGTTTTCGATAATTTTTTGCGTATTTCAATAAACCAAACATAAGATTCCTCCCTTTGCTGCTCTCATTGTAGCCTAATCTTTCAATGAAAGAAAGTTGTTCGCTACATTTTCTTAACTTCTGGTAAAATAGAAGAAAAGAGTAAAGAAGTGGAGAGTGGTAGAAACATGGAAAAAATGAGTCAGATTATTTTGTTATTTTTTATTTATTCCTTTATCGGTTGGTTATGGGAAACGGTGTATTGTTCATTAAAAGCTAAAAAATTTGTTTATCGAGGATTTTTGGTAGGGCCCTATTGTCCTATTTATGGATTTGGGGTCTTAAGCGTTCTCTATTTTGTGGAACCCTTTGAAAACAATCTCTTGGTATTGTATATCGGATCGGCTGTTTTAGTGACAATTTTAGAATATGTCACTAGTTATGGCTTGGAAAAACTGTTCCATGCCTCTTGGTGGGATTATCATGATGTACCTTTTAATTTAAACGGTCGCGTGGCTTTACCGGTTTCTCTTTTTTGGGGATTGGGGTGTGTCTTGATTGTCAAAGTTATTCAACCAGAAATCGCCAAAGTTGTCAGCTTTTTACAAGTAACCTTTGGCAACTACTTAGCCCTTTGCATAGTGATTGTAATGGGGCTTGACTTAATTTATACGTTGCTGAACATGCAAGGTTTCAAAAAACTTATTACCGAGATGGGACAAACGTTGGAAACGAACCAACAAGAATTTAAGCAACGGTTGAACACAAAAATGGAAATTGCTACAGCTGATTGGCAGAAGTTAAAAGAGCGAACCAAAAAAGAGCATTTCCAAAATCGATTAAATTTCCAACAACGTCGTTTTATTAACAATTACCCAAAACTAACTTTAAAAAACATTAAAAATTCCAAAGAAGTGCGGCATCTCTTAGAAGATTTGAAGAAAAAAGGCCAATAATTAACAAAAAATATTACAAAATATTTCAATCAATGGTCTAATGGGATGAAAAAAAGAAAAATCGTCAAAAGCTAGTTTTTAAGGCGTCTTAAGAAATTCTTAAAGAATTGAGATAGAAATGGACTAATGAATAAACGCAGGATAAAAAAAGAGTTGCATTTAAATTGTAACAAATTGTAACACGATTGAAATAAAACAAGCCCTCCTGACTAGTATAATGAGTAGGTGTTTTAGATAAGTTAGGAAAGGTGTTGGATTTAGTGAAGGTTAAAAAGTTGATACCATTTTTAACAACAATGATGCTTATCAATTTTGGACTTCCAGTCGCTGCGGCAGCAGAATCACTTGATTCGTTGCAAGAAAAAGAAGCGCAAGCGAAACAATCTGGGGAGTTAATTAGTAAAGAAATCAATTCAGCCTTAGATGATGTAAATGCTAAATATGCGGAAATCGAACGTTTAAAAACGCAAATTTCAAAAGCGGAAGAGACGTTGAAAACTTCGAAAGAGGAAATAGAAAAAACAGAAAAAAATATTTCTCGTCGTAAAGAAGCTGTTGGCGATCGTATGAAGGATATTCAATTAAATGGCGACCAACGTACTTGGCAAGCCTTATTAGATGCAGAAAATTTATCAGATTTCTTTAATCGGGCCTACGCCATGACCGTTTTACAAAACTTTGAACGGGAAAAGATTGAAAGCTTAACTAGCGAAAAAGAAAAGTTAGCTGCATTACAAGAAAAAGTTGAAAATACGCAAACAACTTTAAAACAAAATGAAGAGAAATTACAAGTTGAAGCTTCTTCAATGAATAATAAAGTCTCTGAGTTAAAAGAAAAAATGGCGAATAATGAAGAATTATTGGCTCAAATTTCGACAGACAAACAAAAAGAGCAACAACGCTTAGTCAGCGAAAAAGCAGCAGCTGAGGCACAGAAAAAACGTGCGGCAGAAACTGCCAAAGCAGAAGCAGCGAAGAAACAAGCAGCTGCCGACAAACAAGCGCAAGCAGATGCGGCGGCTAAACTAGAAGCCGAAGCTGCTGAAGAGTCAAGCAGTCAAGCATCAAGCTCTTCTACAAGTACAGAAAGCAGTAGCACTGAATCTTCAAGTTCTGCTAGTTCATCCGAATCGTCATCAACGACAGAATCAACGACAGACGAATCATCAACACCAGGAACTGGCTCTGGTCGTGTGCTTCAGATGGAATCAACTGCTTATTCTTGGCGCGAAGCTGGTGCAAGTAATCTAAGTGCTACTGGCATTGACTTAAGTAAACAAAGCAATGTGATTGCAGTTGATCCGAGCGTAATTCCTCTGGGGTCATTAGTGAAAGTCTCTGGTTATGGCTTTGCTATTGCTGGAGATACAGGTGGCGCTATTCAAGGGAATATTATTGATGTTCATTTTGATTCGGTAGAGCAATGCATTGCTTGGGGACGACGTCAGGTTACAGTAGAAATTCAATAATAAATTTGTTATACTAAAGACAAGATAAAAGGAATTGGCTAAGTCAGTAATGATAGTAGCCAGTTTTTTTTTAGTTAAATGTAAAGGAGAATTACAATGATTCGCTCGGCAACAAAAGAAGACGGTCAAGCGATTGCTCGGCTGGTCCTAGTTATTTTAAAAGATATGGAGTTACCAATTTTAGAAGAAGTCTCAGAAGAACAAATGATTGACCTATTAGCAGAGGCAACGGCGTATCCAACCTATCGCTATGGCTATCAACGAATTTTAGTTTATGAACATGCAGGTGAAGTTGCAGGGATTGCTGTCGGCTATCCTGCGGAAGATGAAAAGATTATTGATGAACCTTTAAGAGAAGTCTTTAAAAAACATGGCTTAGCAGAAGATGTTCGGCTATTTATTGAAGAAGAAACTTTGCCTAATGAATGGTATTTAGACACGATTTCAGTGGATGAACGTTTCCGTGGAATGGGCATTGGTTCTAAGTTATTAGATGCTTTACCTGAAGTAGCTAAAGCTAGCGGGAAGCGAGCTTTAGGTCTAAATGTTGATTTTGACAATCCAGGGGCGAGAAAGTTATACGCAAGCAAAGGCTTTAAAGATGTCACAACAATGACTATTAGTGGTCACTTATACAATCATATGCAAAAAGAAGTGTAAAAATAGAGGTCGGGACAGAAGCGTTTAACTCCGAGAAATAAGAAGGAATTTCCGAAAATTGTTCTATAATTTTTGGATAATTTCGGCTTATTTCCGAAGGAGTTGCTTCTGTTCCCGCCGTTTATCAATTTTTAAGCCTGGGACAAAAATCCAAAGTGATTTTTGTCCCAGACTCTATTTTTCATTAATCCGTTAAAGGATCAAAATCTAATCCAAAATCATCGGAAGTTTTTTGTTTTTTCTTATTATATAACCAGTAGTCAAGGACAGCTGCTATGCAGATGCACAACGGTGCGTCCTCATCATTGGCAACAGTTAAAACAAAATAGTCGCCTGTACAAAGCATGGTTTTATCCATTGACATGATTTTTTTATGGACTTGATAAATTGAATATTGGTGCGCTTTGATATCCCCAACAACTGCCCAGTGAAGGCCTTGAACATAATAGAAATCAGCATTCAAATTGAACAGTTTCCGTAGAGTACCCACTTTTTCAAAACGCTGATATAACTCAAATCGTGTGCCAAAAGTCCAAGAAACTTGTTTAATACTGGCTAAAATTTCTCCGTTCATTGCATATAAAGAAAGCGCATCTCCTCGTGTGCCCCAGCGCCCCACCAATAGAAAAAGTGAACGGCCTGCTTGGTCTTTCACGATGGTTCGCGTAACTTTTCCTAACTGTTGTTCTTGAATAAAAAATTCAGACACGACACGATCTCCTTTCTATATATAAATGAGTGCTGTAACTGGTAGTGCTTATTACAAATCTTCTCTTATTGCACGCAGGATGGCTTCGCCAACACCATTTTCTAAATTAGTGGCTGTTTCATATTTAGCATATTCTTTTAATTCCAGTTCGGCATTGCCCATTGCAAAACTTACCCCAGCCCATTGAATCATGCTGACGTCATTTAAATTATCACCAATAGTCATGACTTGTTCAGCGGGAATCCCACGTTCTTTAGCGACGCGCGCAACCGCAATCCCTTTTTGTGCTAGGCGGTGGTTAATTTCAATATTATTAAGCGCAGAAGAGGTAACAACCAAATCATCTAGTTCTTCTACTTCCATCCCAGCAGGACCTAATACTTTCGGCCCATCCATACTGAAGCCAATAATTTTAAGGACTTCAATCGAATCATCTTTTAAAATGTCGTCTAAACGATCGACATAGGTAATATGCAATAAAGATAGGTGTGCTGAAGCCATGGCAATCGCCACTTTATAAGTTAAATGGGGCATGGATTCTGCAATATGAGCGGCAAAGTTTTCAATTCTTTTTTCTTGATGTTCAGAAAAAATACCTTTATTTGTAGAGATTTCATAGTAAACATTGTGTTGACTCAAAATAGTTAGTACTTCTGTTACTGTTTCTTTTTCGATCCCAGCCGTGAAAAGTGAGTGTCCATCTTTGTCGAATACTTGGGCGCCGTTTAAAGTAATCATGGCGCAGTCAATTCCGGCTTCTTCTAACGCGGGTTTCGCTTCGGTATATGCGCGGCCAGTAGCAACCATAAATTCGATTCCTAAACGTTCCGCTTCGCGAATTGCTGAAGCGTTATCATTTGTGATGCTCATTTTTGCATCTAAAAGTGTTCCATCCATATCTGAAGCAATTAATTTAATCATCGATTCTCTACACCTCATTATCTATTTAAAGCTTACCTATAGTTTACCACGTTTTTCCAAGAGAAAGTACCCAGAAATTTCTTGTCAGGTTTGGAGAAATTCGTTATGCTTAGAGAGCGAAGGAGTGAGCATTATGAAAGAAATTATTCACAATAGTTGGCAAACCGTTTTATCTGCTGAATTTGAAAAACCGTATTATCAAGAATTGCGGGAATTTTTGAAAAAAGAATATCAGACACAAACGATTTATCCAGATATGTATCATTTATTTTCAGCGTTAGAACTAACCCCTTTTGAAGAAGTAAAAGTAGTAATTTTGGGACAAGACCCATATCATGGACCCAATCAAGCACACGGACTAAGTTTCTCTGTCCAGCCAGGTGTGAAAGTGCCGCCATCTCTTGCGAATATTTACAAAGAATTACAAGCTGATTTAGGGTACCAACCCGTCAACCATGGCTTTTTAGAAAGCTGGGCCAAACAAGGCGTGTTATTATTAAATACTGTGTTGACTGTTCGGGCAGGTCAAGCCTATTCCCATCGAGGTAAAGGGTGGGAGCAACTGACAGATGTCATTATCGAAAAGTTGAATGAGCGTGAAAAACCCGTTGTTTTCATTTTATGGGGACGTCCAGCTCAAGAAAAAATTAAAATGATTGATACGACTCGGCATGTGATTATCAAATCGCCACATCCAAGTCCATTGTCAGCGCATCGTGGTTTTTTTGGCTCACGTCCGTTTTCTCAAGCGAATGCTGCTCTAGAACGTTTAGGGGAAACGCCGATTGATTGGCAACTTCCTGAAACAGTGTAGTGTAACAGTGTATGCTGTTATAGTGTAGAAGAGTTAGTTTGTGAAAAGTTTATCGGATTATTGGTTTTTTTGACTAATACAGCTAGAAAAAACTGTTATTTTCTTTGAGAATAGTGTATGATGGATTTTGTAAATATAAAACTGGAGGGTTTATCGTGGAATTATTCGATAGCTTAAAATTTAAAGTCGTACGCCGTAATATCAAAATTGTTTTCCCTGAAGCAACAGATCCTAGAATCTTAGGTGCTGCTGCCCGCTTAAAATCTGATGAATTAGTAGAACCAATCTTAATTGGTGATCCAACAGATATCGCAAATGCTGCTATGGCTCGTGGAATCAACACATCAAACTTTATTATTATCAACCCCAATGATTATGAAAAATGGGATGAAATGGTCGAAGCATTTGTTGAACGCCGTAATGGAAAAGCTACTAAAGAAGATGCTGAAAAAATCTTAAAAGATGTCAACTATTTCGGTACTATGTTAACTTACATGGGTATTGCTGATGGTATGGTTAGTGGTGCTATCCACTCAACAGGTGATACAGTTCGCCCTGCGTTACAAATCATTAAAACAAAACCAGGCGTGAGCCGTACAAGTGGTGCTTTCTTAATGATTCGTGGTCGTGACCAAGAAAGATATTTATTCTCAGACTGCGCGATTAACGTGAACCCAACTGCACAAGAATTAGCTGAAATTGCTGTTGATAGTGCCAAAACAGCTGAATTATTTGACATTGAACCAAAAGTTTCATTGTTAAGTTTTTCAACAAAAGGTTCTGCAAAAGCACCAGAAGTAACAAAAGTTGCTGAAGCTACAAAAATTGCGCAAGAATTAGCACCTGAATATGCGATTGATGGTGAATTACAATTTGATGCTTCTTATGTATCTTCTGTCGCACAATTAAAAGCGCCCAACTCAAAAGTGGCTGGAGAAGCAACAGTCTTTGTATTCCCAGATTTACAATCAGGAAATATTGGCTACAAAATTGCTCAACGTTTAGGTAACTTTGAAGCAATTGGCCCAATCTTACAAGGATTGAACAAACCAGTTTCTGATTTATCACGTGGTGCAAACGAAGAAGATGTTTATAAATTATCAATCATTACAGCTGCTCAAACATTAATGAACGACTAATTAACTATGTCAAAGCATGATAAATAAGCAAAGTAGAAGTTGAGGTTCCCAGGACACTTGGGCCTCAACTTTATTTTTTTGAAGCTGCCACTAGTCAACTTATTGAATTTTCGGTATACTTTCATACATAGATTCTTGCAGATGGGAGGCAAAAAAATGAACATTGTCCTGAACAATCCATTGGAAACAGAAGCAATTGCTAAAATCATTGGACAAAAGGCACAAGCTGGTGATGTAATTGTCCTGACTGGTGATTTAGGGGCCGGTAAGACGACAATGACGAAAGGGATTGCTTTAGGATTAGGCATTTCCCAAATGATTAAAAGTCCCACCTATACGATAATCCGCGAATATCCACAAGGACGACTTCCGTTATACCATATGGATGTTTACCGTGTTGAAGAGGGTGCGGATGAATTAGGGTTAGATGAGTATTTTGAAGGAGATGGGCTATCCGTTGTAGAATGGGGCAGCTTGATTGAAGAAGAATTGCCAGAAGATTATTTAGAAATTATTTTAAATAAAGATTCTCAAGAAGCTGACAAGAGAGTTCTTGAATTCCGTGGAACTGGTCCATTGGCAGAAGAAAGAATAGCAGAGATTCTGAATACATGGGAGGCTCGTGAATATGACTGAACAAACATTTTCTATTCGAGAAGCAGTGCCTACTGATGCGGATCAATTACTATCTGTGATGTCAAAAATTGGGAGTGAAACGCCCTATTTGGTAATGGATGAGCGAGGAATGGCCATGTCGACAACAGAATTGGCTGAAAATCTAGCAACACTCTATGAATCACCAAATAATGTTTTATTGGTGGCATTAGCGGGAAAAGCGATCATTGGGACCGCTTCTGTGTCTGCTTCTTCTAAAAAGCGGATGGAGCATATTGGTGAAATTGGCATTAGTATTTTAAAAGAGTACTGGGGCTATGGACTGGGCAGTATCCTGATGGAAGAACTTATTCGCTGGGCGCATGAAAGTCATGTTATTCGTCGCTTGGAATTAACGGTACAGGATCGCAATCAACGAGCGATTCACGTCTATAAAAAATTAGGGTTTGAAACAGAAGCAATTATGCCTCGAGGCGCCAAAACAGACCAAGGTGAATTTTTAGATGTTCATTTAATGCGTTTGCTGATTGATTAATTATTGGTTAATAATTTTAATTTCTTAAATAATCGAACGATAATTGCATGAAAAAACAAAATTTTCGCAATTATCGTTTGTTTCATATTTATTTTTCTGATATTTTTGTTATAATTATAGAAGAATTTAACGAAAAAATGAAAATTTATTTTGGGAAGGAATGTAAGAAATGGCGAAGGCGACGAAAATGAATGTTAACTATCGAGAGTCGATTTTGGATCGTGCGTATCGTTTAGAGCTAATAAAAAAAGATGAGTATGCAAAACATCAAGAAAAATTATCATTATTAAATGAAAAATTGTCTGACGGGGAACCAGCTCAATTTGATGCAAAAGAAGAAACGTTTTGGAAAAAAATTTCGCAAAAAGTTATTTTATAAAAGTAATACATACGAATAAGAGCGTACACATAGAAAGAAGCGTAAGCAGTGTCAAACTGCTTACGCTTCTTTTTTAATGAATAGGAATAACTGTTTCACGCTTAATTAATTTGTGAGGAATAACGAGACGGACACCATTCGTCAATTCTTCATGGATTAATTCATATAATTTTTTCATCGCCATTCGACCTAATTCTGACGTGTCGATGTCAATGCTTGTTAGATAAGGATGTGTCAATGTTGAAAAGATTGAGTTGTTAAAACTAATAATGGATAACGTTTCAGGAACTTGATAACCATAGATTTGCGCAAGTTGCATCGTCCGCAAAGCAAAGATATCATCAATCACCACCAACGCCGTGGCATTATTTTGATGAAGAATGTCATCGAAAGCCATGTAATCTTCAGGTTTTTCTAACGCAACGCTTGGTAAAACAGTTAATCCTTGCATCATCATTGCTTTTTGATAACCAAAGTAACGTTCAAAGTACAAACTTTCATGCGTTGTATTGGTCACAAATAAAATATTTTTATGGCCGTTTTCAATTAAAAATTCTGTCGCTTGTTTCCCTAATAATTGATTATCATTATCCACGTAAACTATTTCCGTTTCATGTTGGTAAGGTTGACCGATTAAAGTAAAGGGAATGTTGTTTTCGTATAAGTAATCAATGACGGGGTCCTTACTATCTGAATACACAAGAATAAAACCGTCCACTTGTTTTTGAAGATGCATTCTTTTAACGTTTTCCAATAGTACATCAAAACTTTTGGCAGTTGCAATAGCAGTAGTCATATCGTAAAGACGGGCTTCCTCGTTGATGGCTTCCATAATTTCTAAATAAAATGGATTCCCTAACCGTTCTTTCGAATCTAAAGGAGGTAAAATTACGCCAATGGCACTTGAAATTCGTTTACCCAAATTCCGTGCCGTCATATTTGGCACATAGCCTAAGTCATCCATGACTTTTCGCACTTTCTTTTTTGTCGATTCAGAAATACTTGGATGATCGTTAATGACACGCGAAACGGTTGAAGTTGCAACCCCCGCTTTCTTAGCGACATCTTTTACTGTAATTGCCATTTTTGCCACGCCTTTCTTAGTGATTATAGAAGGTTAAATTGATAAACCGTTTGGTAGGTTTGCTTTTTATTAGCTGGTAATAAAATAGAGCCCCACTGAGGATGATGAACAATGTCTGGATACTCTTGAGGTTCAATTGCTAAGCCATAGTTTGAATGCATCGCTTGTCCATTAATAGAAAAAGGAGCCTCAAAACCAGTCGTAGAAAATAATACCATACTTTGGTTCGTTGTTGCTATCGTCATTTTTCTTCCAGAAGTAGGTTCTTGTAAGCATAATTGTGGCTGTCTTAAGTCAGAGCCAACTAAGGGGAAAACATCATCTAACCCAGTTGGATAGCGTTGGAGGATTGTTTCGATAGGTGTCAGTTCATTAAAACGTATGGATAGTTCAGAAGCTGGTAAAATCCGTCCAGTAGGCAGCTTATTATCGTCTAATTCTAACATACCTTGACAGTTCAAAGATAGCAAATGTGACAGAATGTCTAACTTTCCATTGCCAGATAAATTAAAGTAGGCGTGGTTTGTAGGATTAAAAAGTGTTTCCTGTTTACTCCGTCCAGTACTGATCATTCGTAAATGATTATCCTCTAGCTGGTAGGTGATGGTGGCCTCAATTGGTCCGGGATAGCCAGAAAGGGTGTCGGTTAAATGAAAAGCAACGCCAATGATATCCTTTTTTTCAAAGGGCTCGACTGTCCAATATTGAAAAGACCACCCCTTTGAGCCACCATGGATATGATGACTGTCGCTATTTTGTTCTAATATTCCATTCTGCCAATGGCCATTACGAATGCGTCCAGCAACTGGTCCAACAGTGGCGCCAAAAAAGCTTTGATCCTTTAATACATCTTGATAAGAATCATACGATAAAAGGATATTTTCCCAATGATTATTTTTGTTTGGCATCAAAAGTTGATGGAGGCGCGCGCCATAATTGAGAAGAACGACTTCTAAAAAGTCGTTCTTCAAAGTAATTTTTTTTAAGTTTGTGTTTGGAATATCGGTTACGGTGATACGATTATCCTTCATGATCAAGCCACACTTTTTTTAAGTAATCAAACGTTAAAGCGCTCGTCTCTGGCACGATGGGCAACCCTTCGCCTAACTCTTCTTTGCGGCCAACGCCAACAGGCTGCGCTCCACTAGCAAGAATCGCTTGAATCCCAGCTTTGGCATCTTCAATGCCAAGACATTCTGCTGGTGTCAAATCAATTTCTTTCGCAGCTAAAATGAAAATATCTGGAGCGGGTTTGCCTGCCTGGACGTCTGCTGGATTAGCAATGGCATCAAAAAGGGGCGTCAATTGCATTTTTTCTAAAAGGAAAGGCCCATTTTTACTTGCAGAAGCCAAGGCGATTTTAATATTGGCTTCACGTAATTCCGTTAATAAAGAAAGAATTCCTGGATAGACATCTTCAGGCGTAATTGCTTGGATCATTTCCAAGTAATAATCGTTTTTCCGTTGCGCTAACTGGGCAAATTCTTCAGAAGAAAACGTGCCTTCTTTTTTTCCGTATTTTAACAGTAACTGCAGAGAATCTTCACGGCTTACACCTTTCAATTGTTCGTTGAAAACACGGTCAATGGAAATTCCAATTTCGTTCCCTAATTTTTTCCAAGCGTGGTAATGAAATTCTGCTGTATCAGTAATAACGCCATCTAAATCAAACAAAACGCCTTTAAACATGAACTTCTTCCTTTCTGATCGGTAAAACCAATCGATCTTTTAATGTGTGTTTTTGATCGTAAACAGTTAATGGAATTGCAGGGCCGTCGAGTAAAGTGAAGGCTACTTGGTCTGCTGCAACTTCAACAAATAGTAAACGATTCCGGTAATTAATGTGGAACGAGTAGGCTGTCCATGTCGCTGGTAAAAAGGGTGCAAATTTTAGTTGTTGATGGTCCGTTTTCATTTGGGCAAAACCTTGCACAATCGCTAGCCAACTACCAGTCATTGAGGTAATGTGTAAGCCATCTTCTGTATCATTATTGTAATTATCTAAGTCAAGGCGCGCTGTTCGTTGATACATTTCCACTGCTTTTTCTTCCATGCCTAATTCAGCAGCTAATACAGCATGAATGCTTGGTGAAAGGGAAGATTCATGGACAGTCATTGGTTCGTAAAAATTAAAGTTCCGGCGTTTTTCTTCTAAAGAAAAGGCGTCATTAAAGAAATAAATTCCTTGAAGAACATCGGCTTGTTTAATGAAACAAGACCGCAAAATTTTATCCCATGACCAATGTTGATTTAAAGGCAGCTCACTAAGTGGTAAATCAGAAACAGGCATTAAATCTTTATCTAAGAAAGTGTCATGTTGTACAAAAATGCCTAATTCATTATCCACTGGGAAGTACATATTCTCTACAATGTCTGCCCATTTAGCTAATTCGTCGTCTGCAATTTTGAGCGTTGTTTCTTCTTGGAATTTTAAATAAGACTCACGTGTGTAACGTAGAACCCACGCAGCGATGGTATTGGTATACCAGTTATTGTTGATATTATTTTCATATTCATTTGGCCCCGTTACGCCATGAATCATATATTGTTTATGACGTTGGGAGAAGTGGACCCGATCTGCCCAAAAACGAGCGATTGCCACAAGCACTTCTAGACCAGCATCTTTTAGATAGTCTTCGTCTCCTGTATAGTTGACATAATTATAAATCGCATAAGCAATCGCACCATTTCTGTGAATCTCTTCAAAAGTGATTTCCCATTCGTTATGACATTCCACACCAGTAAAAGTAACCATTGGGTAAAGCGCACCCTTTAACCCTTGTTGTTGGGCATTATGAATGGCTTGAGGCAATTGATTGTGGCGATATTTCAGTAGATTTTTAGTAACTTCGGGCTTAGCCAACGCCAAGTAAAGTGGGACAGCATATGCTTCGGTATCCCAGTATGTGGCACCGCCATATTTTTCGCCAGTAAAGCCTTTTGGTCCGATATTTAAACGATCGTCTTCACCATAGTAGGTTGAGAAAAGTTGGAAAAGATTAAAACGAATGCCTTGTTGGGCTTCGTCATCTCCTTCAATAACAACATCAGCTAATTGCCAACGTTTTGCCCAAGCGGCAGCTTGACCAGCTTTTGCTTCAGGGTACAAGGTAGTCATTTCTGCAAATAATTCGTTTACTCGTGTGATTTGTTGCGTTTCTGGCACATCACGGCTGGTAACGACAAGCACTTCTTTTGTGATGGCGGTCGTATCACCTTCTTTTAAGGACACTGTCAATTCTGCGGTTAAAGCCAAGGGCTGTTGTGTATATGTAGGCACAACAGCGGCTCCATCGATGAAATGGCGCATGCCTGCAGTCACTGTAAAACGCTCTATTTTAAAGTTGTTAGGAATGGTCTTAGTCGTAACAAAGCCAAGTGTTTCTTGTGTTTCAATAGCTCTTTCTTCCCAAAAATGTTCTTCATAATTGCTGTCTTCATTTTGAACATCGCCATCCAATTTTGAGTGAAGAGTGATTGTGCCTGTACCTTCCAGCATTTCAATTGTTAAGTGGATGTAAGCTGCTTCTTTTTTTTCTAAGCTTAAAAAACGTTCAAAAGAGAAGCGCACTTTGTTCTTCGGTGTTTGGATGGTGAATTGCCGAGAAAGGACCCCATTTTGCATGTCTAATTCTAAAGAAAAATCTTCGTAAGGTGTAGTGGCTAAATCAATTGTTTGTCCATCAATTTGTAAGTCCATTGCGATGAAATTAATTGCGTTAATCACTTTGCCGAAATATTCAGGATAACCATTTTTCCACCAACCAACACGTGTTTTGTCTGGATACCAAACACCTGCTAAATAGGTTCCTTGATGGTGGTCGCCAGAATAGTGTTCTTCAAAATTTCCCCGCATCCCCATATAGCCATTGCCAATGCTCGTTAATGATTCTTGTAAACGTAAATTTTCTTTATCTAAGTGTGTAGTACGGATTTTCCAAGGATCAATTTGGAATAAACGTTTGATTTGTTTCATGAGAATCCCCCTCAGTGATTTTATTGATAGGTCTATCATAAACGCAACCGATTGCATTAGTCAATAGTCAATGCTTAAAAAGTGTAATCTTATGAATAAAAGCTGAAACAAAGGTAGGATAGAAGGAGCTTTATTTGCTCTATTAAAAGACAAAATAAAAAGGGATTAAGTAGTAGAGAGTTGTTTTCCACAATATTTTTGAAATTAAAGCATTTACAAAAAGGAAACAGGAGTATATAATGGCAACATAACGAAACCGATTGCGTAAGGAGTGGCAGGAATGAAAAAAATGTTTAGTTTTGAGTTTTGGCAAAAATTCGGGAAAGCTTTAATGGTCGTTGTGGCAGTAATGCCCGCAGCGGGTTTAATGATTAGTATTGGGAAATCGCTTCCCTTAATCGATCCTAATTTAGGTTTGTTAGTAACAACAGGCGGAGTTCTAGAGAGTATCGGTTGGGCAATTATTGGCAACTTACATTTACTATTTGCGTTAGCAATAGGTGGCAGTTGGGCCAAAGATCGTGCAGGTGGCGCATTTGCAGCGGGGATTTCTTTTGTTTTAATCAATCGTATTACTGGAGCCATTTTTGGTGTAACAAATGAAATGTTGGCAGATGAACAAGCTTTCACGCATACCTTATTTGGCACCAAGATTATGGTGAAGGGATTCTTTACAAGTGTCTTAGAAGCTCCGGCATTAAATATGGGTGTTTTTGTAGGGATTATTGCTGGTTTTGTCGGTGCGATGGCTTACAACAAGTATTACAATTATCGGAAATTACCAGATGCGCTATCATTTTTTAATGGTAAACGGTTTGTCCCATTTGTCGTTATTTTGTGGTCTACAATTGTCTCAATTGCATTAGCACTTATTTGGCCAAATATTCAAGCGGGAATTAATAATTTTGGGTTATGGATTGCGCAATCTCAAGATAGTGCACCTATTTTAGCGCCATTCTTATATGGAACGTTGGAACGTTTGTTATTACCTTTTGGGTTACATCATATGTTGACGATTCCAATCAACTATACACAATTAGGTGGAACGTATGAAATTTTATCTGGCGCACAAGCTGGAACCCAAGTTTTTGGTCAAGATCCTTTATGGTTGGCTTGGGCAACAGACTTAGTGAATCTTAAAGGCGCTGGTGAGATGAGCAAGTATCAGTTTGTCTTAGAAAATTGGACACCAGCTCGATTCAAAGTAGGCCAAATGATTGGTTCTTCAGGGATTTTAATGGGGATGGCTTTGGCGATGTATCGTAATGTCGATGCAGATAAAAAAGCTAAATATAAATCAATGTATTTTTCTGCTGCCTTAGCTGTTTTCTTAACTGGTGTGACAGAGCCGTTAGAATTCATGTTTATGTTTGCTGCAGTGCCGCTTTATGTGATTTATGCCGTAATCCAAGGTGCTGCTTTTGCAATGGCTGATATTTTACCATTGCGTGTGCATTCGTTTGGAAATATTGAATTGTTAACAAGAACACCGCTAGCAATAAAAGCTGGTTTAGGTGGCGATTTAATCAATTTTGTTTTAATGGTCATCATTTTTGGTGTTGTCACTTATTTCTTAGCGAATTTCTTAATTAAAAAATTTAATTACGCAACACCTGGAAGAAATGGAAACTATGACAATGATAACGGCGAAGAAATCGCATCTGGCGCGGCTGGTTCAGGCGTCGTCGATCAGCAAATCGCGCAAATTGTCTACTTACTTGGTGGTAAACAAAATATCAAAGAAGTTGATGCGTGTATGACACGCTTACGTGTCAGTGTAAAGGATCGAGAAAAAGTCGGTTCGGAAGAGGCGTGGAAACGGGCAGGTGCAATGGGCTTGATTGTGAAAGATAATGGCGTTCAAGCCGTTTATGGACCAAAAGCCGATGTTTTAAAATCCGATATTGAAGATTTACTAGCTTCCGGCGTTGACATTCCAGAACCAGTTATAGCAGAAAGTACAACAGGAGTGCCAACAACGAATTTCTTAGGCAAGAAAAAAGATTTCGTGGCTGTGGCGACAGGGGAAGTTATTCCAATGGCGCAAGTCAATGATCCTGTCTTTTCACAAAAAATGATGGGGGATGGATTTGCGGTTAAGCCTCTAGAAGGAGAAGTGGTGGCACCAATTTCGGGGAAAGTTCTAAGTGTTTTCCCAAGCAAACATGCGATTGGGCTACAAACAGAAGAAGGTATTGAAGTACTTGTCCATATGGGGATTGATACAGTCGAAATGGCAACACCTGCTTTTGAATCTTTTGTTAAAGAAGGACAATCATTGAAAGCTGGGACGAAACTAGCTAAAATGAACTTGGATGTGATTGAACAAGCTGGCAAAGAAACAACGATTATTGTCGCTTTTACAAACAGCGACAAAGTGGAACAAGTAGTCATTAATCAACTAGGAACCGCCACTGCGGGAACTGTGATCGGACAGATTGAAATTTAAATGATTATGTCGGGCACAATCAATAATTGTGCCCGACATAATCACATGTAAGGGAAGGTGAAAAGATGAATCTTTTAACAATCAATACTCATAGCTGGTTAGAAGAAGAACCGTTAAAAAAATTAGAGGAGATTGCCAAGGTGATTTTATCTTCTGAAAGTGAAATAATTGCCTTACAAGAAGTGAATCAGAAAGTCGCTTCCAAGAAAGTGCCGTTAGAACAGTTAACTACTTTTTGTCCCGTAGCGACCCAAACACCGGTCCATGAAGATAATTTTGCATATCTAATCGTTCAATATCTAGCTGAAAAAGGCCAACACTATTATTGGAGTTGGGAAATGAGCCACATTGGTTATGCTATTTATGAAGAAGGGAACGCACTACTTTCGAAATGTCCGTTGACTAGTGAAGCTCTCCTTATTTCAGAAAGCCAAGAACCAACGAATTATCGAACAAGAAAAATCTTAGTAGCGGAGACAGAGAGTTCAAAAGGTACGCTTACTGTTGTCTCTGGTCACTTTTCTTGGTGGGAAACACCCTGTACAGGTTTTGCCTATGAATGGCTACAATTAGAGAAATACTTAGCGACGGGGCAACAACCGTTAGTCATTTTAGGCGATTTAAACAACCCAGCTGGTACAACTGGCTATCAATTAGTGGAAAATAGTTACTTGCCGATTCAAGATGCATTTGTTGTAGCGGAAGAGACAAGCGGTGAAGCGACAGTAGAGAAAAAAATAGATGGCTGGGAAGAAAATGAAGCAGCCTTGCGGATTGACTACGCATTTGTTCCAAAACAGTGGCACGTACGAAAATATGAAGTAATTTTTGATGGTAGGAAAACACCGATAGTCAGTGATCATTTTGGCTTACTCATTCAACTAAAATAAGAAAAAGCGCTGAATTTTCAGCGCTTTTTCTTATTTATTCGCTCATGTAATTATTCTTCTCAGTCTTGTTTGGCTAATTCTTGATCCCGAAAAATGGTGGCCTCAATCCCTTTGATGACTGTTGAAATAAACGCATTGTTTTCTAATTCGACAATCCCAGCAACCGTGGTTCCACCAGGAGAACTGACTTGGTCGATTAAAGTCCAAGGATTCTCTGTGCTATTTGCCAAAGTTTGAGCGCTGCCTAGTACAGCTTGTGTGGCAATTTCTAAGGCTAACTCTTTGTTCATACCATTTTTAACGGCTGCTCGGGCAATCGAATCAATAAATAAGAAAGCATACGCAGGAGTGCTACCTGCAATAGCAGTAAAAATCGAAAAATACTGTTCCTCTAATTCCCAAGCTTGGCCAACTGCTCGAAATAATGATAAAACAGTCTGGATGTCTTCAGGGGATGCAAAAGTGTTGCCACAAACAGCTGCTGCACCTGCGCCAATTAATGCATTCATATTGGGCATCACACGAACAAGACGAAGCGGTTGGGTAGTCTCAAACAGTTGATACAATTCTGCAATAGTCGTACCTGCTGCAATGGAAACAATTAACGGTTGCTTGTCTAAAATTGCTTCTTTCGCTTCAAGTAAAGCTGCTTGAACGAATTGCGGTTTCACCGCTAAAATAACTAAGTCTGCTACTGCAATAGCTTCTTGAGGCGAAGCAACCGCATGTGCACCAATTTCTTGTGCAAAAGCGGCGGTTTTTTCGACTTGAATATCATAAAAATAAAGGTTTTCTGCGGTAATAAATTGCTTTTTTAGCGCACCTTTGGCAATAGCGGATGCCATATTTCCAGCACCGACAAAACTAATTTTCATAAAAAATTCCTCCTAAAAACTGTTGAATCTCTTTTTTCGTGTTACCATGTATCTAGTATAGAAGGAAACGCCAAAGAAAAAAATAGAGGGAGTAAAGTAAAAAGTGTTGGATTATGAGGTGATTAATTGGCAAGCAAAGAAGAGCAATATGCAGCATTTTATCAGTTTTTAGAGACCTTAGATTGTTATTTAACCACTACCAATGCTCTTGAGAATGAAGTAGCGCAATTTAAGGAAAATCCGCATCGAGAAATTGCGGGCTTTATGCTGGCATCTTCGGAAACCATTGACGTTCCGAAAGGATTTATTCGGATGCTCTATTGTTTAGAGCAAGATGGCAATGCTTATTTGGATCAACAAAGGTGTTCGTTTTCGGCTGGCCAAGTCATGATTGTCAATGAGGCCACCTCGGTTAGCTATCAGGGGCAAGGAATGTCTATGATTATATTTTATTTTAAAAAGCACTATTTTCTTGATACGCTCTTAAACCAGCTGGCGGAAGAACCAGTCATGTATCGTTTTTTTACAGAAATTGCTAGCAGTGAATTTGAAAACATTCCTCGATATTTCGTTTTTGCCAGCCAGCCAAATTCGGATGTTCACGTCTATTCGCTATTATTACTGAAACAAATTGTGAAAATGGCCTATTTTAATAATAAAGTGACCAAAGCGGCCTTTGTTTTGCTAGTGGTGGAACTAGGTCAACTGCCTAGAGAAGCTTTAAAGATGCAAGATAATTATTTGTCGAATCATCAACGTGTTGAGGTGATTTTAGCGTATATTGAGCAACAGATTGCGCATGTCACTTTAGCAGAAGTCGCCGCTAAATTTCATTTTCATCCGAATTACTTATCGAATTTTTTAAAAGACAAAACAAACAAAACGTTTACGGAAATTGTCTTAGCCTACCGAATCCAATTGGCGAAAAACTACTTGAAGCAAACAGATTTATCGATTCAAACGATTGTTGAACGAATCGGCTATCAAGACAAAGCCTTTTTTTATAAACGTTTTAAAGAAGAAATGGGCATGACCCCAAAACAATATCGACAGAAAGAGGGAATGACAGATGTACGAAGAAGTCTTTGAAGAATTTCAGTTAACTGTAGTAGAATTACCAATCGAATTTGTTGATGATTTGCCTGTCTATCGCGGACACTTAAAAGAATTAACGTTTCTTTCAGTGGAAGCCTCTTCACGAAAAAAACTCTACCAACAGCTTTTACAGGCTTATTTGTTGTATAGAGAAGAGAATCAAGCAGTTGTTGAAGAGGAAAAAATAACTTCCTCATTATTGTCTACAGAACAGTTATTAAAATACTATGATGGTGAAACGTTCGATGGGTTTCAGTTGCCATCAAATGAATAAGAAAGCAGGAGAACAGATGGATATAATGGAAAAAATTAATCAATTTCGTGATGAAAGAAATTGGCGCCCCCACCATAATGAAAAAGATTTGGCGCTCTCAATTTGTTTAGAAGCAGCAGAATTGCTAGAACTTTTTCAATGGAAAACAGCAGAAGAAGGCATCAAACAAGAAGAACGAATCAAAGAAGAATTGGCTGATGTTCTCATTTACTCCTACATGATGGCTGATAATTTAGGGTTTGATTTGGACGAAATTATCGAAGAAAAGTTGAAGAAAAATGCGGTGAAATATCCGGTGCCACACTAAGAAGCTTGTATTTTGATTACACGCCCCAAAGTTTAGAAAAATATCAGTTTGGGGCGTATCAAAATTGATGCTTTTTTAGTTTCAACTAGTTGTATTTTATTTGATTTAATCTATTGTCTCGAATAAGTAGATGAATCCTATCTGCGAAGTGGGTGTCGTTTATACTCCTAGTCTTAGCCAACGTTTATTATTTACCCTTGCAATAGCCAGCGCGATGACTGTTAGAACTATAATATACAAGATAATTAATAAATTGTGGTCAAAACTAATTGAGTTTTCTGAGCCTTCTAAAAAATTCTGGACGTTTAGATATAATTCGTTTGAAGCATCAAATATTGCAAAAAAACGTAAAAATCCACCAATTGCAACAAAAAGTACTGTTGTAATCCAATAGAGTATGCTAAAACCGATAGATAAAAGAACGTTAGCAGATAAAAAACTGATCAACGCAACAATTAAAATATACTGAATTGAAATCATCGATAATAAAAAAAACATTTGCAGAATTACAGAAAAATCCATAAAAATAAAGGAAACGATAAATAACAGAACTAGAATACTGCCTAGGGTCTCTACCGTAAGTGTCAAAACTTTTTTTATATAAAAAGTAAGGCTATTGGTATTCATCATACGATAAAATAAAATTGTTTTTCCTGAGTACTCTTTATTAATAAAGAAAGATACTAGAAACGAAAACATTAGAAAGCCAAATTGTGTAAATACAGTATATGTACTAAATAAGTATTCTCGGTAACTTAACCTAGTTACTTTATCGATGCCAATAGGTAGAATCCATCCCATTGCAAAGATTGCAACGATAATTGCAATTAAAATAATCATTATTTTGTTGGAAATCGTTTTTTTTAATTCCAAAATTTCACCCCTCAATATACTTCTGAATAACTTCAGTTTGATTAGTAAAACGAATCATTTTGAAATCTTCAATTAAGTAATAGTTGCCTTTTAAATTTTTTAAATCTGATAAATTGTGTGTGATGTTTAGAATAATTTTTTTAGGATGATTTTTTATATATGCAAGTAGAAATAGATAGATTTCATTAATTGTCTGTTTATCTAAGGCGTTGGTAATTTCATCTAATACAATAATTGATTTATCTTCCAGAAAAAAAGAAAGTAATTTTAGTTTTTGTTTTTGTCCATCACTTAATTGTCCAATTAAGGAAGTTTTAGAAATATTTGTAGCGTGCAAAGAATGAGCCAAGTGTGCGACTGAATCTAAACCAAATCTTTTCTCTAGAAGAATAAATAATTCGCAGACTTTTAAATCATTAGGGACATTAGAAAAGCTTGAAATAATCGTAACATTTTTACTTATTTCAGAAGGGATTAAACCACTCCGGTTTAACAATAAATCCTTAGCAAATTGTGATTTCCCTACACCGTTTTTCCCTAAGATATGATTAATCACCCCTTTTCTAAATGAAACTTTTGTATGTTCTAAAAGTAATTTATTATTTATTTTCAATGTGTAATCATTTAGTTCTAACAACTTAGTCACCTCACACAAACCAACTAATGACTGTTTCAATGACCAATAACAAACTAATTGCTTGTATTAGCTTTACAATCAAGTGATTTTTTCTTTTATTTTCTAATTCATCTACACTGAATAACGTGATTAAAACTTTATAACCATCAGAGTTTAACACAGGAACTAGATTCCATAACAACGCATATGAAAAAAAAATGAATGAACTGTCGAGTATTTTATTTTTCAAAAATAAGAGATTGATGACCTGAATAAAGTTAATGGTTAGATAATTTGTAATTAATCCAGCTAAATGAACTATTATTTTTTCATTTTTTGAAATAAGATAAATTTCATTCATTTCAACATAGATTGCTGGAAAAATATAATAATTCATCTTAAATCCAATTTTTTGATGTTTTTTTCCAATGTAGTTTAAAGATTTTATATGCCCTAATTCATGTATAAAAATATTCAAAGAAAGATAGAAAAATAGGAAGATATAGGCAAGGTGTAGATTAGCAGATATTGATTGTATTTTTGTATCAGAATGGTTTAAAAGAATCACATTTATAAAAAGAAGAAAAATAAAGAACGTGATGATTGATGCGAACTTGATTACAGTCACCTTAGGAGTATATTCGTTTAGTGATTCTTGTATACTTTTTGGTAAATTTTTCAATTCGCTTTTTAAATATACATTCTTTTCTTTATCTTTAATAAATACGGAATTTTCAACAAAAACCTCATATTTTTCATCTGTATATTTATAACATTTGCTCATAATATTTCCTCATATATGGCGTAAGTAATTTAATGTTATTTTCTGTTTTAAACAATTGACGACAAATACTACAGATAGATGAAAATTCTTTATTAATTTTTATATGAGAAAATTCATTATTATTTGAAACTATATTGATAAACCAACTGAAACCTTCTCTTCTCATGATATATAATAACAAATTTGAGTTCATTTTTGTTATTGTTTTATCAAACTCCTGATATAATTCATCGTTCAAAATTAGTGCAGTATCAAAAATAGCAGGTGAACAGCAAGGGTAAACATTACCATTAAAATGATAGACTGGTTCAAAACCTGGACATTTTAGTTGATTTGGATGACTTAGTGAATAAATATTTTGAAATTCATCATCATTTATATTTTTGGCTTCTCCTACAGGAATTAAAGGGAATTTAGTCACAGGTATTCCTAAAATAGCTTCTCCTAAATCGTGGATTATTTTATCTCCTGTACTATTTTTACTAACAGCTATATTTACAGTAATTTGAATATCGGGATATTTTCTACTTTCTATTAAAATATTTCTTATGTAGTCAGTTTTAATAAATTTTGAGTGAAAATCATCATGGCTTATTGAAAGGTTCGTAACTCCCATTCTATTCATATCTAAAAAATATTTTTTTACTGTTTCAATTTCTCTTCCCCAAAAACCGTTAGAAATTAAAGTACTGATTTTTCCAGAGGAATTAACTATTTTTAATAGGTTATATAAAAAGGGATAATTTAAAAATATTTCTCCCCCAGTAAAAGAGATAGTTTTTATTTTTGGATTGTTTGAAAAATTCTCTACTAAGTTGATCACTTCGTTTTTATCTAATGCTTCTTTTTTTGTAGGTGAACAAGAGAAACAGCAATGCTCGCAAGAAGCATTGCATCTTGCACCTAAATTCACAACAACACTATCATACAAAAGATTCACACCTTCTTTCATTAATATCTAATAAAACTGAACAGCTTTCACTTAGAAAGCTGTTCAGTTTTATTTTGTTAAAGCACTCACTGGATTTACTTTCCTGAACCAGCAATCCAAGCGCCACCTTTGGATTTCACAAAATACCATAAGTCATTGATTTTTGCTAATTTTTCAGATTTTTCAACCAATTCTTTCATTTCCAATTCTTTCATAATAATATCTCCTTTATAATTATTCCACATAAGTGGTATTTAAATGTTAGCAAATTTTTTTTTTGAGATGTAAAGGTAAATTTACTTTTAAATAGAGATTAAACCGTTTTTCTAAAAAATATATTTATTAATTTATATATTTTCAGTTTATATTTATTAATTCATATAAAAAACATAAATATAAAATGATATTAAAATATAATAAGTGGTGAAGTAGAATTAATGCTTAAAAGAAGACTTCAAATATCTTAGTTCCAAAATGATAAGTTTGTTTAATTTACGGTTATAGCTAGTGTAAATATATAGAATATATGGTATAGAAACTTTTTCATTGACTTTCACATGGTGTCAAGGTTTATGATAAGAATATCAATTGAATGAAAAGGAGACTCTATGTATCAAATTGGGCAATTTGCCAAGTTAATGGATATTTCCCCACGGATGCTGCGTCATTATGAAAAAGCAGGAATTTTTGTTCCAAATGAAATTGATAAAAAAACAGGATATCGCTATTATAGCGCACATCAAATTCCTTTATTGAAACAAATTTTACTGTTAAGAGATTCAGGGTTTAAAGTTGAAGAGATGGCGGAAACTTTGAGAAAACTTAAGGATGCTTCTTTTTTGGAAACTATTTTGTTAAGAAAACGAGATCAATCGCGACATTTAATTCAAATGGAGGAGCAAAAGATTAAAAAAATTAATCAACAGTTAGTAGCTTTGAAGGAGGAAAAACAAATGATTAAAGGGACAGAAATCGATTTTATTGTTAGTGATAGCCTTAAGGCGCTTGCCTTATATAAAAAGGTGTTTGAAATAGAGGTAGTGGAAGCAACCGAATACCCTATCGGAATGAATGAAGCGGTTTTTCAACTTTATGGCACGAGGTTTCACATGTTAGATGCCAATGAAGAATATGGGTTAAAAGCACCAACCCAAGAACATCCCAATACTATCTGGTTTAATATAACAGTAGAAAATATTGAAGAGACACATCAACTGGCAATGGAAAACGGTTGTCAAGAAGTACAGCCTATTACTGAAATGATGGAAGGAGCGCTCAAAAATTCATTGTTTGTTGATCCGTATGGGTACATGTGGATGCTCCATCAAATCTATCAAGAGTTGAGTTTTGATGAGCGGATTGAGATTTTGGAAAACGAGCTGTAAAAATCACTATTCTTGTGTTTGTTTAACTAGTTATCTGAAAAGAACGTAACGCTTATCAACTAAGCGTTACGTTCTTTTTTTGCGTGTTAACAGAAGTTTAGTTAAAAAGATAAAGATTTGAACGTCTATATTCGGTATACTAACTATTAAGAAAATAAATTTTTAATACAAAAAAATTTATTTAGCTCTGTGGAAAATCAGAGCTAGAATATTCGGTAGGAGTGGAAGGGAGAAAAAATCAGTGTATGGGAAAAATAAAGTAGGGATAAAATTACAAATGAGCGTGGGGGAGTATCGAAAAACAAAAGTAAAAAGTATTATAATGAAGAATTTAGTTTATCTAGCTGTTCTTTTAATAGGGATCTATTTGGGAATGAGTTTCTTAAAACGATTTGAAAGGACTTATTCAGCTCCAACAGACGATGTCGTAGTAAAAATTAATCAAAATCATCTTTTTGTTTCAGATAATGCACAAATTTTGAACGAAGAAGTCATTAATAATGTACAAAAAATTAATCAAGAACTTAGTAAGACGGAAACGAAACCACAACTAATGGTTATCACAGTTGAGCAAGTTCCTGAAAACGAAACGATTGAAAGCTTTACTAATCAAATAGGTAATAAATTAGGTATCGGAAATAAACTTTATAATAATGGAGTGATTTACTTAGTATCTGTCAAAGACAGGCAAGCAAGACTTGAAGTAGGCTATGGGCTTGAAGAGATAATCCCAGATAGTTTAACCGATGAAATAACAGATAGTACCGTGAAAGATTTTTATAAATTAAAGGATTTTAATGCAGGAATACATATTGTCACCACTCGGATTAAGGAACTACTTACTACTGATACTATGTCTAAAACGACCTCGCTACCTAAGATTAGTTTTTTGCAGAAAATTTGGTTATATTTATTAGGAATAGGAAGGTCGTTAAAGCCTTGGCTAATTATAGTTTTTATTATTGTTATGTTGTATTTTTTATGGGAATTACGTAATGCGGGGAAAGAACTTAGTGCCCGCTTGGCTCTAGTTGACATGGCAAATCGCTATAAGGAAGATGTAGCTATGTTTTATAATGGCGGTATTTCCTCTAAGGCAATTGTTTTAGGAGAACAATCAGTTGAATTTAAAGCTGCCAAGGCGCGTTTGGAGAAAAATATTTTATATCCTGAAAATTCGAAAAAAGAGATAATAATTCCCGCATACTATGATATGGATTTTGCATTTGGCGAGGTGACACCAAAGAAATTTATTTATAATTATGTTGCACAGTGGAAAGATTTAAGAAGCTCTTCTATGTGTGCTTGTTTTTGGAAGGTGAATCAACCATGGATCTACTTACCGCGTTTTTGGATAGGTGAAGTGTATTGGGAAAAAGTTCCAGAAACGAAACTGCCTGCGTGTCGGATTAGTGGAATTAATGATAACTTAATACCTGCTTACCTAAAAATTATTTTGTTTCCTCTTTCGATTTTATTAAAACATCCTTTTTTGGTATCGGTGACTCTGATTATTTATGTTCAAGTTAGTTTATCAGAGCAGTCGTTTCCTTCGACAGTTTTCACACTAATCACAGAGATTCTGACATTTTTAGAAGACGAAGACTCTTTAGTACCCATGGTTAGTCTGGTCTATTTTTTGATTCCGGTCTTTTTCTTATTTGGTTATATAAAATCAATAGGTGTTGGCTTACAAAATAGATTGCACCTGGATTCTATGATCCGTAGGTTTTTAAAAGATATCCAGCAAGTAAGTTCAGAAAAATCAAAATCATTAAAACAATTAGCAAACGATTTAGACAACCAGCACTATAAAATTGAAAAAAAATTATTGCGGAAAAAAATTAGAGAGAAAAAGATTACCAACAAAAAAGCTTCAAACTCCTTCTATCCGATAAGATTTATTAAAACTACGTATCCTGAATACTATGATATGCGTTTTGCTTATGGAAATGTGTCTATTGCTAAATTTCTAGCAAGTTCACGTTCTGACAGGCAACTAAAAAAGACCAGTATGTATGTGAATCGTCATGATTGGTGGGTTACAAGCAACGAGGGTTCTTCTGATGATGGCTCCGGTGACAGTTTCGGAGGTGGTAGTTTTGGCGGAGGTGGAGGTACTTCAAGTTGGTAGAAAGTTAAACTAGTTTAGGATGAACTTGGGATAACAAAAGCGCCTCTTAGAAACAAGGGTTTCTAAGAGGCGCTTTTGTTATCGTTACGTCACAGGAGGGATTCGAACCCCCGACCGTCCGCTTAGAAGGCGGATGCTCTATCCTGCTGAGCTACTATGACAATAGTTGTAACACAACAAAGCTAATTATAATGGAAGTAGTGTTAGAAAGTCAATCGGAAATTTAAATAACAGAAGAAGTTTTTTTGGAGAGAGAAAGTGAAGAAAATAGAGAGTTTATATTGACGAGGTTTTCTGGTTCTGTTATTATAGTTAGTGTTGTAATTGTGGTCTCCACAGCTACAACCGCACAGAACAAGTTTTTAAGCATGAGCAATCATCACTTGGGATGGCGAGTCTAAGTCTAGAAGAAGGAGGTGCTGTATAGCATGTACGCAATTATCAAAACTGGTGGTAAACAAGTGAAAGTTGAAGTAGGTCAAGCAATCTACGTTGAAAAATTAAACGTTGAGGCTGGCGAGAAAGTTGTTTTTGACGAAGTTATCTTAGTAGGTGGCGAATCTACAAAAGTTGGTGCGCCAACTGTTGCAGGCGCAACTGTTGAAGGAACTGTTGAAAAACACGGCAAACAAAAGAAAGTCGTGACTTTCCAATACAAACCTAAAAAACACTCTCACCGTAAACAAGGTCACCGTCAACCATATACAAAAGTTATGATCGAAGCAATCAACGCTTAATCTCTCTTGTTGACAGGAAAGAAGGCCTATCAATGATTAAAGGTTCTTTTAAACGAACAGGCTCCGGCCGAATCGTTTCATTCGAATTAACCGGGCATGCTGAAGCGGGTCCTTATGGTAGCGATGTGGTTTGCGCGGCAGTTTCTGCCTTAGCAATCAGCACAGTCAATGGGATTGATGCCTTAGCAGGTTTTGAACCGATTGTGGAAGTTGACGATGTAGAAGGTGGCTACCTTTATGTCGAGATGTTAACAACTGTCAATCAGGAACAAAAAAATATTGCCCAAATTCTATTAGAAAATCTTTTATTAGGTTTACAATCAATAGAGAACGAAAATACTGAATTTATTCAAATAAAAACAATCACTGAGAAATAGGAGGTGCAGACTATGTTATTGACTATGAATTTACAATTATTTGCCCATAAAAAAGGTGGCGGTTCTACATCAAACGGCCGTGACTCTGAATCTAAACGATTAGGCGCTAAAAGTGCTGATGGCCAAACAGTTACAGGTGGTTCAATTTTATACCGTCAACGCGGAACTAAAATTTATCCAGGTGTGAACGTTGGAATCGGTGGCGACGATACGTTATTTGCAAAAGTTGACGGTGTGGTACGTTTCGAACGTAAAGGCCGCGACAAAAAACAAGTATCAGTTTATCCAGTAGCTAACTAATACGATTAAAAAGCTGAATCTGCGGATTCAGCTTTTTTTGTCTTGTTAAAGGGTTAGACGGAAATAGAGGAAGATCTTAAAATAAAAAAAATCTCACATTGGGTTTAACTGCTTGTCTGACAAGGTTAATTGATGATATATTTAATGTAATAACAAGCATGTTATAAAATAATTGAGTCAAAAGAAAGAAGGGTATTATGCAGAAGAATTTTAGTGTAGTAAAGAAGTACGTGAATTTGATTTTGGATATTGTATTAGGGATTTTAGGAGTTTTCTTATTAGTATTTATGGCTAGTTATTTAGTTGACCTCGCTACATATCTCATGAAGCCAATGACGCCGGATAATTTTTCAGTTATCATGCAAGAAATTATTTCATTCTTTATGTTATTTGAGTTTATTATGATGATTCTTCGCTATATTCAAGAAGGACACCATATTCCGATTCGTTATTTGATTTTAATTTGTTTAACCGCAATTTTACGTCAATTAATGGTTGCGCATGGCGATGGCTTGCAGACCTTATTGTTATCTTTATCAATTCTTTTACTAGTGGTTGTGCTATTTATTCTCGGGTTAAATGGCAGCAAATTTTATACGCTAGGAAAAGCGAAAGTAGAAGAAGATCACGAGCAAGATTTTCATCATTAATCGAACATAATCAAAGACCGTCCAACGTGAGAAGTTTTCTCTAACGTGGGGCGGTCTTTTTAATGCGTAGTTAAATAGTTAACTCAATCAGTTCAATTGTTGGTAAGACACCAAAGCGTGCGCTGATTTTAGTGGTTCCGATTCCTGGGTGAACAATTAGCGGCGTTTCATCTTCTAAATGATAAAGCCCATGTGTATATTTTTTGGCAAGCTGATTTTTGTAAGTGAAAAAAGGCAAGCGAATCTGTCCGCCGTGACTATGTCCTGCTAAAATGAGGTCAATGTTTTTGTTGACTGCTGAGTCTGCGACATCTGGCTCATGGGTTAGTAGCAGAGTGGGCGTTCCAGTAGGGCGGTTGACTAAAGCCGCAGCTAAGTCGGTTTGTCCATATAACGAATCTTCTAAACCAGCGACGTACAAGGAGATACGGTGTGAGACAGGCAGTAATTTGCCCGTGTTTTTTAGTACGGTAAAGTCGGCAGCTTCTAAGATTGTTTCGTAAAAATTGGTATCTAACCCGCTATACTCGTGGTTGCCATAAATAGCGAATTTGCCATAAGGGGCGTTAATTTTACGGAAAAGTTGACTCACTTCATCCTGAATTTCGATACCAAAACGGGCATAATCGTCGAACAAGTCTCCTGTAAAAACGACTATGTCTGGTTGTAATGTATTTGTTTTTTCAACAATCTGTTTTAAGGCTTTCACAGAATAATTCTTTTTTAAATGAATATCAGAGAGTTGAACAATCCGTAAGGTTTTCCCTGATTCTGTTACTTTAATTTGATTTTTGTGTATGACTAAGCAGTTAGGTTCAATAAAAAAACTATAGCTTAAAATGCCGATAATAATGAAAAATAGTGCCAGAAATAAATAAACGTTCATAATTTCCTCCTTGAAGTCGCTAAATTAGTTTACTACAAAAGTGTTAAGCAAAAAATAAGGAAAGGTAAAATTTTCAGTAAACTTTCTCGATGGAGTTTTTTGGTGATTCATGCTTTTCTGAAGTAAATTTGCTATAATGAAAAATGAGAAAAAAGAAAGAAGGTCGAACCAATGATGGCAAGAGTCGAAAAGCTACGGGAGTTAATGAAAGAAAATAATTTACAAGGATTTTTAGTGACAAGTCCGTATAATTTACGTTATTTAACCAATTTTACTGGGACAACAGGCTTGGCAATGATTACATTAGATAAAGCTTTTTTTGTAACGGATTTTCGTTATACGGAACAAGCTGCGGAACAAGCAACTGGTTTTACTATCGTTAAAAACACAGGACATATTTTTGACGAAGTAGCAGATTTAGCTGAACGGTTGCAATTAGATAATTTAGCTTTTGAAGAAACGCAAGTTAGTTTCGCTGATTATAGCTTATTGGAAGAAATTTTACCATGTGAATTAGTTCCTGTAATGGGTTTGATTGAAGAATTAAGAGAAGTGAAAGATGAAGAAGAAGTAGCGATTATTGAAAAAGCGTGTGCCATCGCGGATCAAGGATTTGCCTTTGTCTTAGAGATGATTAAACCTGGAATGACAGAGATTGAAGTGGCTAATCAATTAGATTTCTTCATGCGTTCAAAAGGAGCCAGTGGTGTTTCTTTTGAGACAATTGTGGCCAGCGGTCTACGTTCGGCGATGCCACATGGCGTTGCTAGCCATAAAGTCATCGAAAAAGGTGAGTTAATCACTTTAGATTTCGGTTGTTATTATGAAGGCTATGTTTCTGATATGACACGGACATTTGCCATTGGTAGTATTCAGCCAAAACTAAAAGAAATTTATGACATTGTTTTAGAAGCACAATTAAAAGTGTTAGCAGAAGCTAAACCTGGGTTGACGGGCATTCAATTAGATGCGATTGCACGGGATCATATTGCTTCCTATGGCTATGGCGATGCGTTTGGCCATAGCACTGGTCATGGCATTGGGTTAGAAATTCATGAAGGACCAAATGTTTCATTCCGAGCAGATAAACAGTTTGTACCAGGGAATGTGATTACGGACGAACCTGGAATTTATTTGCCAGGAATTGGTGGCGTGCGTATTGAGGACGATTTATTGATTACTGCTGAAGGTAATCGTGTATTAACACATGCGCCAAAAGAATTAATCATTTTATAAAGGTTGGGAGAACATGGATATCCAAGAGTATCAGCGGTTTATTAGTGAGTTTTATAAAAAACGTAACTGGTATCAATATGATCCGTTTATTCGTTCCAACTTTTTAACAGAAGAAGTCGGCGAAGTTTGTCGGGCCATTCGGACAATTGAAATTGGCCGTGATCGACCGGATGAAACAGTTTTGGCGGATGAAGAGAATCTGGAAAATTTAACGGAAGAGTTAGGCGATGTGTTGGATAATTTATTTATTTTAGCCGATAAATATGACATCTCTTTAGAAATGATTATGCAAAAGCATCGGACGAAACTAATGGAACGTTATCCTGAAGAATAAAGACGCAAAAATAAGAAAGCCAAAATTACTTGGTCTTTCTTATTTTTACGTCTAAAGGCTTGGATTAGAAATTTATGACAAGAAATTATCTGTTCTTTTAGTCAGAACTTAGCTTTTCTGGTAGCGAAATAGGCTAATTAATGATAAACTAAGAACGAGTATTGATAAGCAAAATTTGGACGTTCTTTCACAACTAACTGAAGAAACCAGTGTTGTTTTAATTTTTAAGAATCATCCGTTGCTTAAAAGAGAATCCTTAAGAGACTTAGTGATTCATCAAATAAATCGTTTATTTAACGATTTTGTGCGTAATAGATAAGGAGGACAACCAAATGTCAGAAGAAAAAAATCTTGTAATCAATGCAAACGATTCTTTAGGAGAAATCGTGATTGCTCCTGAAGTCATTGAAGTAATTATCGGAATCGCTGCTTCAAAAGTAGAGGGCGTTTATGGGATGCGTGGCACGTTCGCCAATAATGTGAATGAATTATTAGGCCGTGCAGCACACGGCAAAGGTGTATATTTACGAACAGAAGAAGAAGGCTTAAAAGTCGATATCTATTGTTACTTGAACTACGGTGTTTCTGTGCCAAAAGTTGCGTTAGAAATGCAAGACCGTGTGAAACAACAAGTCTTATTTATGACAGATATTGATTTAGTTGAAGTGAATATTCATGTTGTAGCGGTAGTACCTGAAAAAATCCCTCAACCAGACTTAAATGAATTATTCCCAGAAGATGAAGATGGAGAAGAGAATGAGTAAAACAGAATTAACCCGTCACGAGATTCGTGAAAAAGCGCTCCAAGCCCTTTTTCCTTTAGATTTTAATGCTGATTTAACCAAACAAGATGCCATTGATTATGCATTGGCTTATGATAATCGGGAAATCGTCAGTGAAGATGGCGAAGACCTAGTTCCTACGTATTTAGATTTACTTGTCGGTGGTGTGTGTAGCCGCAAAGCAGAATTAGATGAAGTAATTACGAACCATTTAGGTAATAACTGGTCTATGCAACGCTTAGCAAAAATAGATATTGTTATTTTACGCTTAGCTATTTTTGAAATGCTATACGTTTCAGATGTGCCAAACATTGTGGCATTAAATGAAGCCGTTGAGTTAAGTAAAAAATACAGCGACGACCGTTCACGTAAATTTGTTAATGGTGTGTTATCAAATGTAATGAAAGAAATTGATTCAGAGGCGTAAGCTCTGAATCTTTTTTTACTATCTAACTGGTGTTAAGATACTGGGTTATATGCTAAAATAAATACTATTAAAGAAGTAAAGAAACAATAGAGGGAGCGAAGGAATGAGTACAGTAATTAACGGTCGTGAATTAGCAGATCAAATGCAAGCAGAGATTCAAAAAGATGTAGAAAAGATGACACAACAAGGCATCCAACCAGGATTAGTTGTTTTATTAGTTGGGGAAAATCCTGCCAGCCAAACGTATGTGAGAAATAAAGAACGTGCAGCAGCCAAAATTGGCATTCTGTCAAAGGTCGAAAAACTGCCAGAAACTATTTCAGAAGAAGAATTATTGGCTGAGATTGACAAATATAATCAAGATTCACGCTTTCATGGCATTCTTGTACAACTACCTTTGCCAAAACATATTGATGAAGAAAAGATTTTATTAGCGATTGATCCCAAAAAAGATGTAGATGGGTTCCATCCAATGAATTTAGGCCGTTTGTTTGTAGGCAAACCTGAAATGATTCCTTGCACGCCGTATGGAATTATGAAGATGTTTGAAGCCTATGATATTGATTTAACAGGTAAACGTGCGGTGGTTATTGGTCGAAGTAATATTGTTGGCAAGCCAATGGCACAATTATTGTTAATGAAAAATGCGACCGTGACGATTGCCCATTCTAAAACTGAACATTTAGCAGAAGTTGCAAAAGAAGCGGATATTTTAGTTGTAGCAATTGGACGCGGGCATTTTGTCACCAAAGAGTTCGTGAAACCAGGTGCGGTAGTGATTGATGTGGGTATGAATCGCAATCAAGAAGGAAAACTGATTGGTGATGTAGCATTCGATGAAGTTTCTGAAATTGCAAGCTATATCACGCCGGTTCCCAAAGGTGTTGGCCCAATGACGATTACCATGTTAATGTATCAAACAGTCGAGGCAACAAAAAAACAAAAGTAAGGTGAAAAAATGACGCAACAGTATTTAACAGTAACAGCCTTAACGAAGTATTTAAAACGTAAATTTGATGCAGACCCTTACTTAGGACGTGTCTATTTAACAGGTGAAATTTCGAACTTTCGCTTCCGAGCGAACGCGCATCAGTACTTCAGTTTAAAAGATGATCATGCGAAGATTTCTGCAATTATGTTTAAATCAGCCTTTCAAAAATTGAAGTTTCAACCAAAAGAAGGCATGAAAGTCATGGTGGTGGGGCGGATTTCGCTTTATGAAAACAGCGGCTCCTATCAAATTTATATTGAACATATGGAACCAGATGGTGTCGGTGCACTTTATCAAGCATTGGCAGAATTAAGAGAAAAACTAGGAAAAGAAGGACTTTTTGAAGGGCCTAAACAACAGTTGCCTCGTTATCCCAAACGAATCGCTGTGGTTACAAGTCCTAGTGGTGCTGTCATTCGGGATATCATTACGACAGTCAAAAGACGCTACCCAATTGCACAACTGGTCCTTTTTCCAACCTTGGTCCAAGGCGAGCAGGCGGCGGATGACATTGTGCGGAACATTCAGCGAGCCGATGCGCAAGGCGATTTTGATACGATGATCATCGGCCGTGGCGGTGGTTCAATCGAGGATTTATGGCCATTTAATGAAGAAAAAGTGGCTCGAGCCATTCATGCTGCTACCACACCGATTATTTCATCGGTTGGTCACGAAACAGATGTGACAATTGCCGATATGGTAGCAGATGTTCGTGCAGCAACGCCAACGGCAGCAGCGGAACTAGCGGTACCAGTTTTAAATGAAGAACTATTAAGAATTAGTGAACGGCGTAGTCGTTTAGAACAAAGCTTTTTACATCTCTTACAACAACGAACAGAACGTTTCCAACGACTACAAAACTCTTATGTGTTTAAGCAACCTGAGCGACTTTATGAAGGTCAAACGATTAAATTAGATCGAATGACGCAACGTCTTTTCCAAGCAATGACAACGATTCATCACCAAAAGCAACGTCAAGCCCAAGGAATTATCGCTCAATTGCAACAACAGACACCAAAGGGACAATTAAGAGAAAGTCAGCAACAGTTGGCGTTTTTACAACGAAACTTGCAAACACAAATGACACAATTGTTCCTAAACAAACAAAAGCAATTCACGTCTGCTGTTCAACAATTAGACTTACTCAGCCCACTCAAAATTATGGGTCGAGGATATAGTTATACTACAAAAGAGGACCGTGTCGTTAAAACTGTTACCGAGTTACAGCCAGCAGATCAATTAACGATTCATTATGCTGACGGTACAGTTCAAGCAAACGTCGAAACAATAACAGCGAAAAAAGAGGAGTTTTAACATGCCAGCAAAAGAAAAAACGTTTGAAGAATCATTAAATGCCTTAGAAGAAATCGTTCAGCGCTTAGAACGAGGAGATGTTCCTTTGGAAGAAGCCTTAGTTGCCTTTCAAGAGGGCATGGCATTAAGTAAACAATGTCAAGATACATTGGAAAAAGCGGAAAAAACTTTAACGAAAATGATGACAGAAAACAATGAAGAAATTGTTTTTGAAGAGAGCGAGGAAGCGTAATGACGAATTTTAGTCAACAGCATTTACCGTTGGTTGAAAAAGTCATGGTCGATTTTATCGCAGAATATACTGAAAATGAGCGTTTGAAAGAAGCAATGCTCTACTCAATACACGCAGGTGGCAAACGATTACGCCCGCTATTAGTGCTAACAACAGTGGCCGCTTTTCAAAAAGAGATGGAAACACAAGACTATCAAGTGGCTGCCTCTTTAGAGATGATTCATACGTATTCATTAATTCATGATGATTTACCAGCAATGGATGATGATGATTTACGTCGTGGCAAACCAACCAATCACAAAGTGTTTGGTGAAGCGACTGCCATTTTAGCAGGGGACGGCTTATTAACAGGCGCATTTCAGTTACTTTCTTTGAGCCAATTAGGCTTAAGTGAAAAAGTTTTACTGATGCAACAACTGGCAAAGGCAGCGGGGAATCAAGGCATGGTTGCCGGCCAAATGGGTGATATTGAAGGAGAAAAAGTCAGCTTGACTTTAGAAGAGTTAGCGGCTGTTCATGAAAAGAAAACCGGAGCGCTAATTGAATTCGCCTTAATTGCTGGGGGCGTATTAGCCAATCAAACAGAAGAAGTCATTGGTTTACTGACACAGTTTGCGCATCACTATGGCTTGGCTTTTCAAATTCGTGATGACTTATTAGATGCCACAAGTACAGAAGCAGATTTAGGTAAAAAAGTAGGCCGAGATGAAGCGTTGAATAAAAGTACGTATCCAGCTCTTCTAGGGATTGCTGGCGCGAAAGATGCGCTAACACATCAATTAGCAGAAGGCAGCGCTGTTTTAGAAAAAATCAAAGCAAATGTTCCCAATTTTTCAGAAGAACATTTAGCAAACTTGTTAACTCAGTTACAATTGAGATAGAAAGAAGGCACTTATGAAAAAAGAACGCGTCGATGTCTTGGCGTTTAATCAAGGACTATTTGAAACACGAGAAAAAGCAAAACGCAGCGTGATGGCTGGTTTGGTTTACAATGATAAAAATGAACGTTTAGATAAACCAGGGGAAAAAATTTCTGTGGAGACACCCTTACATACTAAGGGCCAAGTAATGCCTTATGTTTCTCGTGGGGGCTTAAAACTAGAGAAGGCACTAAATGTTTTTGCAATCAACGTTCAAGGCAAAACAATGCTAGATATTGGCTCCTCCACAGGTGGTTTTACCGATGTCGCTTTACAAAATGGGGCTCGTTTGAGTTACGCTTTAGATGTTGGCTATAACCAACTAGCATGGAAAATTCGGCAAGATGAACGCGTGGTGGTAATGGAACGTACCAATTTTCGCTATAGTAAACCCGAAGATTTCACCGAAGGGGTGCCGGATATTGCAACGATTGATGTTTCCTTTATTTCATTACGCTTAATTTTGCCACCTCTTCATGATATTTTGAAAAAAGGTGGTAGTGTGGTGGCGTTAATTAAGCCACAATTCGAAGCTGGCAAAGAGTTTGTTGGGAAAAAAGGAATCGTGCGTGATCCAGAAACCCATCAAATGGTTGTGGAAGAAATCACACGCTTTGCCATGAATAACGGTTATGATGTGAAAAACTTAGATTTTTCACCAATCACTGGTGGCGAAGGAAACATTGAATTTTTGGCACATTTAGTTTCTGTTGAAGGAGAAGGATCCTATCAAGCGACAGAATCCATTGAAGAAGTTGTCGCGCATGCGCATCAAAAATTAGTGGAATGATGAGAAAAGTTAGAAGAAAGAAGTGGACGCCTACGGGTGAAAGCTTCTTTTTTGTATAAATCTAGTAATTCATCTTTTAAAATGCATAAAAATAAGCTATGATGAGGGCAAGAGTAAACTGAAAAGGAGAGCGGCGCCATGAGAAAGCAAGATAGACACCGTTTAATTACACGTTTATTGACTGAAAAAAATATTCAAAAGCAAGAAGATTTTGTCAACTATTTACAAGAAAAGGGCGTAGCTGTTACACAAGCAACGATTTCTCGCGACATTAAAGATATGAAACTGATTAAAGTTCCTTCTGCAGAAGGGGGTTATCGATATAGCCTTCCATTAGAGACACAAGCTAATACGAGTGCTAAACTTGCAAAGCTTTTAAAAGATGCCTTTGTAGCTGCAGAACAAATGGAAAAATATGTCGTATTACGAACCATTCCTGGCAATGCAGCGGCGTGTGGTAGTTTAATCGAAAAGAATTACCAAGAGAAACTTTTTGCCGTCATCAACGATGATGATAGTGTCCTCATGATTGCACGAACTGAGGAGGCGGCAGAAAAACTTCATAAAGAGCTGTTAAGCTATCTATAAAGAATGAGGTGAACAAGATGTTACAAGAACTTTCCGTGAAAAATTTTGCGATTATCTCTTCGTTACAATTAGAGTTTCAAATGGGTATGACCGTTTTAACGGGAGAAACGGGTGCGGGGAAATCCATCATTATTGATGCAATGGGATTACTCACAGGCGGACGCGGCTCCAGTGACTATATTCGTCAAGGAGCAAATAAATGCACTTTAGAAGGACTTTTTTCAATGCCGAAAAGTCAAGAATTAAAGCAATTATTAGAAGAATTAGGTATTGAAACAGAAGAAGATTCTTTAGTGATTCAACGAGATATTTCCGCTTCTGGTAAAAATGTTTGCCGTGTCAACGGACGAATTGTCAACATTACTAATTTAAAAAGAATTGGGGAATATTTAGTAGATATTCATGGCCAAAACGAACATCAAGAATTGATGCAAAGTGAACGCCATATTGATATGTTAGATGAATTTGGTGGGAAAAAACTTTTAACAGTCAAAGAAAAATATACACGGGCATATCAAGAGTATCGCGCACTCGAAGCCAAAGTCAGAAAGCGACAAAAAAATGAAAAAGAATTTGCCCAAAGAATGGACATGCTTCATTTTCAAAGTGATGAAATTGCTAGTGCACAGTTAGTCGCTGGTGAAGAAGAACAATTGCTAGAAGAACGCAATAAACTGAACAATTTTCAAAAGATTGCTGATGCACTGACGATTAGTTATGCCGCGCTAAATGGTGAAGACGATAGTAGTTTGGATAAAATTGGAACAAGTATGAATGAACTCGCTTCGATTGAATCCCTTGATTCAGAATATAAAACATTGTCAGATACTGTTCAAAATGCTTACTACTTACTACAAGAAGCCAGTGGAGATCTTTCTAGGTTAATTGATGGCTTAGAACTAGACGAAGGTCGCTTGAATGAAGTAGAAAATCGTTTGGAATTAATCCGTCAAATGAAACGTAAATATGGCGATTCAATCGAAACGATTTTATCTTACTATGAAGAAATCACCAAAGAGTTAGCAGAGGCTGATTTTTTGGAAGGTGGTACAGGTGACTTAGAAGCGTTGCTTGCAGAGAAACAACAAGCGGCTCATCAACAAGCGTTAGTTTTACGAAAAGAACGAAAGCGCCTAGCCAAAGAGCTCGAACAACAAATTTTAACCGAATTAAAAGAACTATATTTGGAGCGAACTGAATTTGAAGTCCGCTTTACAGAACTTGAGCATTTACAAGAAAATGGCTTAGACGGAGTAGAATTTTATATTACTACTAACCCAGGGGAACCATTAAAACCGTTAGTTCGGGTGGCTTCTGGCGGAGAACTTTCGCGAGTGATGCTGGCTATGAAAACAATCTTTTCTCAAACGCAAGGGATCACTAGTATTGTTTTTGATGAAGTGGATACAGGAGTCAGTGGCCGAGTAGCACAGGCGATTGCCGATAAAATTTATCAGATTTCAGAAAATTCGCAGGTGTTGTGTATCACGCACTTGCCCCAAGTGGCGGCCGTTGCCGATGAACATTATTTTATTGAAAAAGAAATCGTGGCGGGTCGGACAGAAACAAGCGTCCGAATTTTATCTGAAAAAGAGCGAGTAAACGAAATTGCGCGTATGCTCGCAGGAAGTGAAATTACGAAATTAACCATTGAACATGCACAAGAGCTGTTGGCGATGGCGAAAAAATAGCCGCTCTATTTGAGCAAGTAAAAAAACAGCCCCTTCAATTGATAGAATGAGCCGACCCCCAAAAGTTAGACCTAGAAATCTAACTTTTGGGGGTTTTTTTGTATGGCAAAATACAGTTTTGAATTTAAACTTAAACTTGTTCATGACTACTTATCTGGTCAAGGAGGTCTAAGGTTTCTCGCAAAGAAGTATGGGTTTAAAGATAGTTCTCAAATAAGCAAATGGATAAATGCCTATAAAGAACTTGGTGAAGAAGGCCTACTTCGCAGTCAAAAAAATAAGAATTACTCTGTTCAATTTAAGCTAGATGCGATAGAGTTATATTTAACAACAGAGTTGTCCTATCAAGAAGTAGCTAATCTTCTAAAAATGAACAATCCATCATTGATTGCGAATTGGCTTAGAACGTATCAGAAGTTTGGTATAGAGGGACTCTCTAAACAGAAAGGACGTCCACCTACCATGCCTAAGAAGAAACAAAAGGAAAGCCAACCATTACCAAGTGAACGATCTCAAGTAGAGAAACTAGAAAAAGAAAATAGAATGTTAAAAATTGAGAATGCCTATTTAAAAGAATTGAGGAGACTGCGTTTAGAGGACGAACAAAAAATGAACGAATCGCACGAATCATTCACAGTCTCCGAAGACACTTTCGATTAAAAGATATTTTGGAAACCCTAAGGTTTCCAAAATCTACTTACATGTACTGGCAAAAACGCCTCGACAGAACAGCTTCAACACAAATCATTGAAGAAGAAATTCAAGCGATTCGTAAAAAACATCAACATTATGGCTATAGAAGGATGACCCAAGAATTGAAACGACGTGGATTTCAAGTGAATAAAAAGAAAGTCCAGCGATTAATACAAAAGTTAAAGTTACAAGTCAAAGCTTTTACTAAGAAATCCAGAAAATATAATTCCTATAAAGGAACCGTTGGTAAAATCGCTAAAAATTTGATTCGTCGCCGATTTAAAACCTCTGTTCCTCATCAAAAAATTACAACTGATACAACTGAATTTAAGTACTTTGAAGCAGATAACGCAGGCATCTTTCGTCAGAAAAAACTATACTTAGATCCATTTATGGATATGTATAATAGTGAAATTCTAAGCTATAGCCTTTCTACTCAACCAAATGGTAAAACAGTTATGGAAGGTCTGAAAGAAGCAATTTCTCAAACAAATGATTGTCCCTATCGGCGCACCTTTCACTCTGATCAAGGCTGGGCTTATCAAATGAATGTCTATATACAAACATTAAAGGACAATAATATCTTTCAAAGTATGTCTCGAAAAGGAACCTGTTTAGATAATTCTCCTATGGAGAATTTCTTCAGTATCCTAAAACAAGAAGTGTACTATGGAAAAATCTATCAAAGTCAAAATGAATTGAGAGAAGCAATTGAGAACTACATTTATTATTACAATCATCACCGAATCAAAGAAAAACTTAACTGGAAAAGCCCAGTAGAATTTCGACAATTCAATCAAAAAACTGCATAAAAAATAGAGTGGAAAAATCCACTCTATAAAAAGTCTAACTTTTTGGGGTCGCTACAGAAGGGGCTGTTTTTTTACTTTTAATGTGTGAAAAAGTTCTCCAGTTTAAAGACTAAGAATTGCTGTTAAAACAGTTGAACCTACAATTGCGATCAGCATTAGCCAAACCACGACTTTCGTGATTTTTGAAAAGCGACTTTGTTCTTTGTCGTTCATAAATGACACGTCCTTTTTAATTTCTGCTAATAGTGTACAACCTTTTCCTGAAAACAGCAACCTAAAGTTATAAGAGATTCTTTTTCTTTAAAATTCGAATACTAATTACGCAGATTAAGGTAGTGATAGCAAAAATAATCCAAAAAGAATATTCATGCTCTGCAAAAGGGAGTTTCACATTCATGCCGTAGATTCCCCGATGATGGTCGGGATGGTTAGGACAATTGTTAAGGATGTTAAAATTTTCATGACATTATTTAAGTTATTTGAAACGATTGCTGAAAAAGTATTACTAATGTTATCAACTAATTTTAGTTGTATTTTAGTCGTATTTAGTCCTTGTTCTAGTTCAATCAAAATATCCCTTAAAAATGGCAAATGTTTTTCTGGATGATTAAAAATTTCAGCGCTATATAAACGTTTTAATACTTTTAAATTATCCGTTAAAGCTGCTTCGAAATAAACTAGACTTTTTTGAATGTCCATAATCTGATACAATTGACTATTTTCTGTGGCTACTTGGAGCTCTCCTTCAAGTTTGTTGGTTTGTTGGATAAGTGCTTGTAAGTTTTTATTGAAGGAAAGGGCCATCTTCCATGAAAGGGCTAAAATTAGGGCCTTCTCAATAGAAAGATCTTGATGCGTGAACGCCTCTTTTTGAATCCTATGAACGATGTCGTTAGGCCCATTGCTAACAGTAATTAGTTTGTTATCGACGGTTGCGATTAAAGCAATCGGCACCGTTTCTACTTGCAGATAGCCACTAGGACTGATACTAGCTTTGGGATAACGGAATAAAAGTAACGTAGGCGTTTGTAATTTTTCGTGGCGGAAACCTTCCACTCGAGCATTTTCTTCATCATCTAAAACGCCGGTAAGATAATCTGTTGGTAAGTGGTATTGATTGACGAGACGCTCGATTTCTTCTTCTGTAGGAGATTCTACCGAAATCCAACTTAGGGCTTCATCGTCTGGTGAACAAGGTTCAAAATAGTCATTTTTCAATAATAAATAATTAATCAAAAGATTCACCCCGAATCAACATTTTTTGTTCTAAATCCATTATAATAGAAGTATGACACAATACGAGAAGAAAAGCTTATAAAAAACATTCAAAAATAAGTGGCCGCGATAGGTGAGGCCTCGTTTTGAAAATGGTTTGATAAGTAATCCGTTTTTTATATGAAAAAGCAAGCAAAAAGGGCTTTTAGCACATATATTTAAACGAAATGAAACATCTGTGTAACGTTGATGAAGTATAGTTATAGCAGGTGGAATGAAAGGATTTGTTGAGAGAATGGTGTCGTTTTCGGCAATAATGTTATTTTGGTATATTTTTCCGGTAATTGTGCTCTTTGCGTGCAATTTTCTCGTGTCCACTTTTTCCCTAACGGAACGTTGGAAAATAAAAGCACCGGATTTGGCCATTCCGTTTTTATTCATAGGGATCCATGAGTTATCCAAAGATAGTTATGATGAATCGATTATGCCGTATTTTGTGATTTCTATTTTGTTATTAGGAGTCGCTGTTGCCCTGTTTCAAGCTTATTATTATGGAGAGATTTTATATAGACGATATTTCAAGATGTTTTGGCGGTTGACGTTTTTACTAACGTTTGTGTTGTATGTGTTGCTTATCTTGCTAAATATCAGTCATTATCTACTGTAATAAAGCGTGGAGACAATAGGGGAAATACGCTGTAGGAAAATGTCCCCCACAACTCCCCACTCCGTGGGGTTTTTTTGTTATTTTGGGGGTTATTTGATAAAAAACATAGTAAAAACCTTGTTATAATAACATTTTTTGTTGGATGATGCTTGTTACATAAAACCCTGTAAATATTACAGAAATTTTAAATAACAGTTAAAAAATAGAAGTTTTTAGATTTGTAGTGGTAGAAAGTGGTGGGATGTGGTAGACTTGTTCTATCAAGTGGAAAAGCGGGTGTATTGGCTATGCTTATGGGTGAATACCAACATAATATCGATGCCAAAGGCCGCCTAATCGTTCCATCAAAGTTTCGTGAGGAACTTGGTGAAAAATTTGTGGTAACGAGAGGGATGGATGGCTGTTTATTTGGTTATCCTTTAAATGAATGGTCACAACTTGAAGCAAAACTTCAAGAAATGCCCTTAGCTAAGAAAGATGCACGTACCTTTGTGCGATTCTTTTATTCCGCTGCAACAGAATGTGAGATTGATAAGCAAGGTCGTATCAATATTCCGGCGAATTTACGAACACATGCCAGTTTAGAAAAAGGCTGTGTTGTTATCGGCGTCTCTAACCGAATTGAAATTTGGAGTGACGAACGTTGGCATGCATTCTCTGATGAAGCTGAAGAAAACTTTGATGAATTAGCAGAAACAATGATTGATTTTGGATTTTAGGAATGAGGCAAATGATGACTGAAGAATTTCGCCATTACACCGTTCTTTTAAAAGAAACAGTGGATGGATTACAAGTGAAGCCGGATGGCGTATACGTAGATTGCACACTCGGTGGTGCCGGACATAGTGAATACTTACTGACACAATTGAATGAGCACGGTCATTTATATGCCTTTGATCAAGACCAAAAAGCGTTGGCACATGCTAAGACTCGTTTGCAGAAATATGTAGACAAAGGTCAAGTGACCTTCATCAAATCAAATTTTAGAAATATTAAAGAAGAATTGGCAGAACACGGGGTGTTCCATGTTGATGGAATTCTATACGATTTAGGTGTTTCGTCACCACAATTAGATGAAGCAGAACGTGGTTTTAGCTATCATCAAGACGCGCCCTTAGATATGCGCATGGATCAAGACGCACCCTTGACGGCTCGCGAAGTGGTGAATACGTATAGCTATGGTGAGTTAGTAAAAATTTTCTTTCGTTATGGGGAAGAGAAATTTTCGAAACAGATTGCTCGAGAAATTGAACGTGTTCGCGAAAAGCAACCAATTGAAACAACAGGTGAACTTGTTGAGATTATTAAGACGGCGATTCCAGCTCCAGCAAGACGCAAAGGTGGACATCCCGCAAAACGAATTTTCCAAGCAATTCGCATTGCCGTTAATGATGAATTAGGGGCAGTTGAAGAGTCGCTAGAACAAGCAATTGATTTGCTAGCGAAAAATGGCAGAATCAGTGTGATTACGTTCCATTCGTTAGAAGATCGTATCGTTAAAACAATGTTTAAAGAATACAGTACGGTACAAGATTTGCCACCAGGCATTCCAGTGGTACCAGAAGAATTTCAACCAGAATTAAAAGTAATTACCAGAAAACCAATTTTACCAAGTGACAGTGAGTTATCTGAGAATAATCGTTCACGAAGTGCGAAGTTACGCATTGCCGAAAAAATAAAATCTAGTTAGAGAGAGGGGTAGACACATGGCTGAATTGAAGAAAGTAAATGATTTCCATTATGAAGCACCAGAAATGGATCAGCCAACTGTGGCAACAGAGCAAGACAGAAAAATGCAAGAGGAAACACTACCTGTCCCCACTCTATTACCCAAAAAGAAACTAAAAAATGTCTCTTTACTAGAAAAATTAATCGGTGTTGTATTAGTTTGTGCAACGATTGGTATTGCAATTGCGACAATTCAAGTAAGAACGACAATTGTCCAAACCATGAACGATATTACAGATACACGAACAGTCATTAAAGAAAAGGAAGATAACGCTTTGAAATTGGAACAAGAAAGAAGCGAACTTTCTAAATCAGATCGAATCAAAGATGTCGCTAAAAAACAAGGGCTAGAAAATAACGGCGACAATGTTAGGACTGTTAAATAATGAGTAAAAGACATAAATTTAAACAATTCATGAAAAAGAAAAACTTAAATCCGATGAACAATCGTAAAAAAGTAGGCATCATTTTATTCGCTACGAGTATTGGATTGTTCTTTTTATTTGCCTTTAGAACGACATACATTGTGGCAACAGGAAAAGTAGCCGGTGTCTCACTAAAGGAAAAAACAGCTTCTTTATATGAAGGAAGCCAAGTGGTAAAAGCTAAGCGAGGATCAATTTTAGATCGATATGGTAATCCAATCGCAGAAGATGCTACCTCCTACTCGTTATATGTTGTATTATCAAAAAAATATACGGGACAAAATAATGAAAAGCTCTATGCGGAGAAAAAAGACTTCGATGATATTGCTGAAATTTTAGCGAAATATACCAAACTAGACAAAAAAACAGCATTGAAATACTTGAATAATGGGATCCATGAAGATGGGTCAACACAATATCAAGTGGAGTTTGGTGCAGGTGGTCAAAACATTACCTTGGAAACACGCCAAAAAATTGAAGCAGATTTGAAAAAGAAAAAAATCTCAGGTGTTTATTTCAATGAACATCCAGCCAGATTATATCCCAATGGGCAGTTTGCTTCTCACTTTATTGGCTATACGAAAGCAGCCAATCCAGATGATGATAAAGAAGGCTTAGTAGGCGCAATGGGACTAGAACAGACCTATAATGATATTTTAAGCGGAACCGATGGCCGTGTATATTTTGAAAAAGATATTTATGGCAATGCCTTACCAGGAACTGTGGCGGAAGAGAAAAAAGCAGTGGATGGTCAAGATATTTACACAACGCTGGATAGTCGCTTGCAAAATACCTTAGAAGATTTAATGACGCAAGTTAATGAAAAATATGAACCAGTTTCTATGACTGCCATGTTAATGGAAGCAAAAACAGGCGAAATTGTTGCCATGTCTCAACGCCCAACATTTAATCCTGAAACGAAACAAGGGTTAGACGATAATGGCACGTGGCAGAACCTATTAGTTGAAAGTCCTTATGAACCAGGCTCAACAATCAAATTATTTACAACAGCTGCTTCTATGGAACAAGGACAGTTTAATCCTAATGAATTATTCAATCGTGTTGGTGGAATTCAGGTTGGGGATGTAACTGTGAATGACCATGACTACACTCGGTTGAACGGCAAAGAATATTTGAATTATCGTCAAGCCATTTCTTGGTCTAGTAATATTGGTATGGTAAAACTAGAACAAAAAATGGGTGATGAAAAATGGATGGAGTATTTGAAAAAATTTGGTTTTGGTACGAGCACGCATTCAGGTTTAAGTGGTGAATCTGCTGGTAAATTGCCAGGAACAAACTTTGTAGATAGAGCAATGTCGGCATTTGGTCAAGCAATTACGGTTACTAATTTCCAAATGATGAAAGGTTTCTCAGCTATTGCAAATGACGGTTCAATGTTGCAACCTCATTACATCAGCAAAATTGTTGACAAAAATACAGGAAAAGAAACGATTACGGAACCACAAATCGTAGGAACCCCAATCAAAGCGCAAACAGCTCAACAGATTCGTACGTACATGATTGATACTGTTGAAGACCCGACTTACGGGATTGCGTATGATATTTATAAAGTACCAGGCTATCATGTTGCTGCCAAAACAGGAACTGCCCAGATTTCAGATGGTAAAGGGTACGTTGATGGAGCAAGTCAAGTCTTGTCTTCTGTAGTGGAAATGGTCCCAGCGGATAATCCTGAATATGTTTTGTATATTACACTTAGACAAGCAAAATCAGGTTCGCCTTCAGAAGCAATGGCGGCAATTGCAAACCCATTAATGAAATTAGCGTTAGACATTAAAGAGACAGATCCGGAAACAACGAAAGTAGCTTCTGATAAAGTCACAGTTGCTGATTATAAAAACATGACGCCAGCGGAAGCGTTGGCCAATGCCAAAGTGAACGGGGTTGATCCTGTGATTATCGGCGATGGTGAAAAAATCAAGAAACAATCAACGCCGTCTGGTCAAACATTAATGCCTAATCAAAAATTGATTTTGATCACAAATGGAACAAACTATATGCCTGATTTAACCGGCTGGTCGAAGAGCGATGTTACCAAGTTTGGCGATCTATTAGGTTTGACTGTCGAGTTTAAAGGTGAAGGCTATGTGACGAAACAAAGTATCGCTGCTGAAACTGAAATTACGGAGAAAAAATTAACCGTGACTTTAGAAGGCACAGAATAATAACGTAGAATATTAGGAGAGATAACATGGAGTGGACACAGATTTTTATTCCCATAGTGGTGAGTTTTGCCATTACAGTGAGCGTAATGCCACTATTCATTGGCTATTTTCAAATGAAAAAACAAGGGCAGGTTACTCGTGAAGATGGCCCAACTTGGCATAGCGTGAAAACAGGTACCCCTACAATGGGGGGAGTCGTTTTCCTTGTAGCCAGCTTGATTACTTCATTAGCAATGGGGTTGTTTTTCCACCAATTTACGCCGTCTCTACTAATTATTCTATTTATTTTAGTATTATACGGTTTGCTAGGTTATTTAGATGATTTCATAAAAGTCTTTAAAAAACGGAACATGGGCTTGAACTCTCGTCAAAAATTAATTGGTCAAATTTTTGGTGGGTTGGTTTTCTACTTTGTTTATCGAAGTGAAGGCTTTTCAGACACCTTAGATTTGTTTGGAGTAGCAGAAGTTCCGTTAGGTATTTTTTATGGCGTGTTTATTATTTTTTGGTTAGTCGGTTTTTCTAATGCCGTGAACTTGACAGATGGAATTGATGGCTTAGTTGCTGGTTTAGGAACAATTTCATTTGGTACTTATGCAATTATTGCCTGGAAACAACAACAATTTGATGTTGTGATTATCTGCCTAAGTGTGATTGGTGGGCTGATTGGCTTTTTCCCTTATAATAGAAAACCAGCAAAAATCTTCATGGGTGATGTTGGTTCATTAGCATTAGGTGGATTGTTAGCAGCAATTTCAATTATTTTGCATCAAGAATGGACGCTACTTTTAATTGGACTTGTCTACGTTTGTGAAACAGCAAGTGTTATTTTACAAGTTGCTTCATTTAAATTATTTGGTCGACGGATTTTTAAAATGTCACCAATTCATCACCATTTTGAAATGTGTGGTTGGTCTGAATGGAAAATTGATTTTGTCTTTTGGTTTGTCGGTTTAATCTGTTCAGGAATCACATTATGGATTCTTTTCTAATCTATCAAAGGGGAAATTGACAATGAAAAAAATAACAACCTATCAAAACAAAAAAGTGTTGGTTTTAGGACTAGCTAAAAGTGGTGTCAGCGCAGCGAAACTCTTACATGAGTTAGGTGCGCTCGTTACCGTTAATGACGCAAAACAATTTGATCAAAACCCTGACGCCCAAGATTTATTAACCTTGGGTATTCGTGTTGTTACAGGAGGGCATCCAATTGAATTGTTGGATGAAGAATTTGAACTAATCGTTAAAAATCCTGGTATTCCTTATACAAACCCACTTGTGGCAGAAGCACTAACTCGGAAAATTCCTATCATAACTGAGGTGGAATTAGCAGGTCAAATTGCGGAATGTCCAATTGTCGGCATTACGGGCACCAATGGCAAAACAACCACGACCACGATGATTGGTTTATTGCTAAACGCTGACAGAACGGCTGGTGAGGCACGTTTGGCGGGAAATATTGGTTTTCCAGCGAGTACGGTGGCTCAAGAAGCAACAGCCAAGGATGATCTTGTGATGGAACTTTCTAGTTTTCAGTTAATGGGAATTGAGACGTTTCACCCACAAATTGCAGTAATTACAAATATTTTTGAGGCACACTTGGATTATCATGGTTCGCGGAAAGAATATGTTGCTGCAAAATGGGCCATTCAAAAAAACATGACCGCAGAGGACACCTTGATTTTAAATTGGAATCAAGTAGAGCTTCAAACGTTAGCTAAAACCACAGCAGCCAACGTATTGCCTTTTTCAACAAAAGAAGCAGTAGAAGGAGCTTATCTTTTAGATGGGAAATTATATTTCAATGAAGAATATATTATGCCCGCCGATGAGCTAGGGATTCCTGGCAGTCACAATATTGAAAATGCACTCGCAGCGATTTGTGTAGCTAAATTAAAAAATGTATCGAATGCTCAGATTAGACAAACTTTGAAAAACTTTTCAGGCGTTCCCCATCGAACGCAATTTGTTGGCGAAGTTCAGCAAAGACGTTTTTATAACGATTCAAAAGCAACCAATATTTTAGCTACAGAGATGGCGTTAAGTGGGTTTGACAACCAAAAGCTACTTTTACTTGCGGGTGGCTTGGATCGCGGTAACTCATTTGATGAATTGGTTCCTGCTCTGCTGGGACTCAAAGCAATTGTTTTATTTGGAGAAACCAAAGAAAAATTGGCGGAAGCTGCTAAAAAAGCGAACATTGAAACAATTTTATTTGCTGAAAATGTTCAAACGGCGGTTACCATTGCCTTTGATTATTCGGAAAAAGATGATACTATTTTACTATCACCTGCTTGCGCAAGTTGGGACCAATACCCGAATTTTGAAGTACGCGGGGAAGCCTTTATGCAAGCTGTTCAACAATTAAAAGAAAGTGAAATGTGAGAAAATGAAGATACTAGTAACTGGTGGTGGCACAGGTGGGCATATCTATCCTGCGTTATCCTTCGTCGAACACGTCAAAAAAGAAGCACCTGCAACAGAATTCTTGTATGTGGGAACAGAAAATGGTTTAGAAAGTCAAATTGTGCCAAAGGCGAAAATTCCATTTAAAACGATTAAAATTCAAGGATTCAAGCGTTCGCTGAGTCCTCAAAATTTTAAAACAATTTATTTATTTTTAACAAGTATTAATAAAGCAAAAAAAATTATTCGTGAATTTCAACCAGATGTGGTCATTGGTACAGGCGGTTATGTTTCTGGTGCAGTAGTTTATGCGGCCCACCAATTAAAAATACCGACAATTATTCATGAACAAAATAGTATCCCTGGAATGACAAATAAATTTTTAAGTCGTTATGTGGATAAAATTGCGATTTGTTTTCCGGATGTCGCTAGTTTTTTCCCGAAAGAAAAAACAATTTTGACAGGGAACCCGCGGGGACAAGAAGTCGTAACGGTGGAAAAGTCAGCTATTTTATCAGAGTTTGGCTTGGATCCAGCAAAGAAAACGGTGGTTTTATTTGGCGGAAGTCGTGGCGCCTTGAGAATCAATCAAGCGTTTGAACAGGCCTTTCCTTTGTTTGAAGAGAGAGAGTATCAAGTTTTATACGCTTCAGGAGAAAGATATTATCAGGAACTTCAAGAAAGTCTAAAGCTTTCTGAAAAGAAATTGACAAACATAAGTGTGCAACCGTATATTGATAAAATGGTTGAAGTGATGGCTAATACCGATTTAATGGTGGGACGTGCAGGAGCAACCTCAATTGCGGAGTTCACCGCATTAGGATTACCAGCAATTTTAATTCCGAGTCCTTACGTCACGAATGATCATCAAACGAAAAACGCGCAAAGCTTAGTAAAAGTTGGTGCTGTTGAAATGATTCCAGATGCAGAATTGACCGGCGCTCGTTTAGTTGCGGCAATTGATGATATTTTATTAAACAATGAAAAAAGACAACAGATGGCAACGGCGTCCAAAGGGGAAGGCATCCCAGATGCAAGTGATCGTTTGTATCAAGTTGTTAAAACGTTAGTCTGAGATAGGAGGTGTGGAAGATTAGTAACGAGAACGATATATTCAAAAAAAGAAAACCATTACCTCCAAAAAAATCGGAAGAGTCTCAACCTGAACTGACACCTTGGCAAAAACAAAACCAAGAATATTTGAAGAAGCAAGCGGAAGAAGCTGCTTCAAAAGGTGAAAACGAACAAGCAGAAGTCACCATCACTTTACAAGAACAAAGTCAAGAAGAGCCTCAACAACATCTTCCACAAGAAACAGTGGAAGAAGAGGAGCATTTTGCAGATCGTTTACCGAACGTTAAGAAAACACGGAACAAGCGCTTATATAGGCGTTTAGCCTTTATTTTAACTTGTTTAGGGACAGCCATTTTAGTGGCATTGTATTTTGTTTCGCCTCTTAGTCGATTGAGTGAAGTAACAGTTTCAGGTAACAAAAGTGTGGAGAGTCAAGCGATTATTCAGCAGTCAAAACTTGAAACGGGCAGTGGCTTATGGGAGCAGTATTCAAATAGAAATTATTTTTCTGCAAATATTCAGAAAAAGTTTCCAATTATAAAAAAGGCGAACATTAAGTTAAATGGTATTAATTCATTTAAAATTGATATTCAAGAGTATCAAATTGTCGCTCTTGCTGCGACTAAAGGCGGCTATCATCCGATTTTAGAGAATGGTAAAACTTTGGCGGAAACCACCAAAGCTGCTGAAAGTGGCAAACCAATTTTTGAGAATTTCAAAGAGGATAAATTAATCCCTGAATTAATGGCCTCTTACAACAAATTACCTCAAGAAATTAAACAAGGAATTTCAGAAATTAAATATGCACCATCCAAAACCAATAAAGACTTGATTAATGTCTATATGAATGATGGAAATCGAGTGATTGTTAATATTTCTGATTTAAGTGAAAAAATGGCTTATTATTCACAAGTAGCCGAGCAAATGGACAAACCTGGAATCGTTGATATGGAAGTCGGCATTTTTTCTTATCCGTATGAAAAAGAAAGTGAAGAAACGGGCAGTGAAGTTTCCGAAGATTCAGCGGTTGAAAATCAAGAAGTTGCGGACCCAAATGCAGGCGTAGCAACGGATGAAGCGAATAACGGTACGCCGACAAATGGAGAAAATCAAGAAGTGCAACAAGCAGAATAAGTTTTTTACAAAAATGTTTCAAAAATTAACGAACAAATTCGTATAATCTGCTTTCTAAAACCCCCATTTTTATGGTAAAATTGGAAGAAGTGAATAATACTAAAAAAGAGATAGTTAAACGGACGCCTTTGTCCGCTTAGATATTGGAATTAATAGGAGGAGGAATTCCGTTCATGGCAAAAACAGGAATGTATGTAGGCCTCGATATTGGTACAACTTCTGTCAAAGTAGTTGTCGCTGAATATATTGAAGGTCAAATGAACATCATCGGCGTTGGAAATGCAAAATCAGACGGTTTGAATCGAGGGATTGTCGTCGATATTGATCAAACAGTTCAAGCAATCCAACGGGCCGTTCGACAAGCCGAAGAAAAAGCCGGCATTCAAATTAAAAGCGTAAATGTTGGATTACCAGCGAATTTATTAGAAGTAGAAAGCTGTCAAGGAATGATAGCTGTTAGCAGTGAATCAAAAGAAATTACAGATGAGGATGTGCGCAACGTCGCATCTGCAGCTTTGGTTCGTTCAACTCCTCCTGAACGTCAAATTGTTGCAATCTTACCGCAAGACTTTACCGTCGACGGCTTTGAAGGCATCAAAGACCCACGTGGAATGCTTGGCGTTCGCATGGAGATGTTTGGCGTTGTCTATACTGGACCAAAAACAATCATCCATAACATCCGTAAATGTGTTGAAAAAGCTGGCTTAGGAATTAACGAATTAGTGATTACACCGCTTGCTTTAACAGAAACAATTTTAACAGATGGCGAAAAAGACTTTGGAACAATTGTCATTGATATGGGTGGCGGTCAAACAACGACATCTGTTATCCACGACAAACAATTGAAATTTACTCATGTTAACCAAGAAGGCGGCGAGTTCATCACGAAAGATATCTCAATCGTATTGAATACTTCTTTTAACAACGCCGAAGCCTTAAAAATTAATTATGGGGATGCTTATCCAGAAAGAACTTCAGCAAACGAAGAGTTTCCTGTTGATGTTATCGGTAAGTCAGAGCCTGTAAGAGTGGACGAACGTTACCTTTCAGAAATTATTGAAGCGCGTGTGGAACAAATTTTGAGAAAATCAAAAGAAGTTCTGGATGAAATTGATGCGTTTGAATTACCTGGAGGCGTTGTGTTAACTGGAGGCGCCGCTAGTATGCCAGGTATTGTCGATTTGGCGCAAGAGATTTTTGAAGCCAACGTAAAACTATACGTACCAAATCACATGGGCTTACGTAACCCAGTCTTTGCTAATGTCATTAGCATTGTGGAATATTCAGCGCAACTAAACGATATTTATCACATTGCCAAATATGCAATCCCTGGTGAAAAATCGAAACCAGCACAATCAGTCGCTGTCCAACAAGAAGTTCGCTATGACACATATGCTGAACAGCCTCAAGAAGAATACGAAGAATTCAACGAACGTGAGTCTGGTGAAAAAGTGACAGGCAAAATCAAAGACTTCTTCTCGAACATTTTCGACTAATTACACAAACAGGAGGATACGATATCATGGAATTTTCATTAGACAATAACATTAACAACGGTGCAGTCATTAAAGTTATCGGTGTAGGTGGCGGCGGCGGAAACGCTGTAAACCGTATGATCGAAGAAAACGTTAAAGGCGTGGAATTTATCACAGCCAATACAGACGTTCAAGCATTAAAACATTCAAAAGCAGAAACAGTGATTCAATTAGGCCCTAAATACACTCGTGGTTTAGGTGCCGGTTCACAACCTGAAGTTGGCCAAAAAGCTGCAGAAGAAAGTGAACAAGTGATTTCAGAATCATTACAAGGCGCGGATATGATTTTCATTACTGCTGGTATGGGTGGCGGAACTGGTACAGGTGCTGCGCCAGTAGTTGCAAAAATCGCTAAAGAATTAGGCGCTTTAACAGTTGGTGTAGTAACTCGTCCATTTAGTTTTGAAGGTCCAAAACGTGGTCGTTTTGCCGCTGAAGGAATTGCCTTATTAAAAGAAAACGTTGATACACTATTAATTATCTCAAACAACCGCTTATTAGAAGTCGTTGACAAGAAAACGCCAATGCTTGAAGCATTTAGAGAAGCTGATAATGTATTACGTCAAGGTGTTCAAGGGATTTCAGATTTAATCACTGCGCCAGGTTACGTAAACTTGGACTTTGCTGACGTGAAAACAGTGATGGAAAACCAAGGAACAGCTTTAATGGGAATTGGTGTAGCGAGCGGCGAAGAACGCGTAATTGAAGCAACGAAAAAAGCTATTTCTTCACCATTGTTAGAAACATCAATCGATGGTGCGGAACAAGTCTTATTAAACATTACTGGTGGCTTAGATATGACCTTGTTTGAAGCGCAAGATGCTTCAGATATCGTTACAAATGCTGCTTCAGGTGATGTGAACATCATCCTAGGTACATCAATCAATGAAGATTTAGGCGACGAAATTCGTGTAACAGTAATCGCTACAGGTATTGATGAATCAAAAAAGGATAGAAAACCGCACCGTCAAACTAGACAAGCGGTTCAACCAATGCAACAAACAACTCAATCTGTGGAAATGGATCAACCAAAATCACAAGAAGAAGCAAGTGCTTTTGGCGATTGGGATATTCGCAGAGAACAAAATACACGTCCAAAAGTTGATGAATCTTCATTAGAACAAGTAGACAAAAAAGAATTTGACACATTCCACCGTGAAGAACCAAATCACAATGATGACGAATTAAGTACGCCACCATTTTTCCGCAGAAAACGATAAGGAGCATCGATGAGAAATGATAGCTGAAAACTTAACAAATATTAATAATCAACTTCAGCTAGCATGCAAAAGCTCACAGCGCTCTGTTGCTGATGTGACAATGATTGGCGTCACTAAATCAGTAGGAATTGAGGAAGCAGCAGAGCTTGTTCAGCTTGGTGTCCAGAATTTAGCTGAAAACCGAGTAGATAAGTTACTAGAAAAGAAAGCTGGATTGGAAAAATTTAATGATATTCAGTGGCATTTAATTGGTAATTTACAACGTAGGAAGGTAAAATTAATTATTAATGAGATAGATTATTTTCATGCATTAGATAGTCTGAGTCTAGCCAAAGAAATTCAAAAAAGAGCAACGAAAGTTATTCGTTGTTTTGTTGAAGTGAATATAACTGGGGAAGAAAGCAAGCACGGCTTTCGTAAAGAAGACGTCTTACCTTTCATTCAAGAACTTGCTGATTTGGACAAAATTCAAATCGTCGGTCTAATGACTATGGCACCTTTTGGGGCAAGTGAAGAAGTATTACATGCAACATTTAGAGAATTAAAAGAGCTGCAAATGACCGTAAATGAGAAACATTTATCTTTTGCTCCTTGTACAGAACTTAGCATGGGAATGAGTAACGATTTCCCAATCGCAGTTGAAGAAGGTGCAACTTTTATACGAATCGGAACAGCGTTATTCAGAGATGCGTAAAGGAGAGGAATTTATGTCAATTTTTAACAAGGATGCGTTATCGAGCTTTTTTGGCTTATCTGGCGAAGAAGATGATTATTATGATAACTACGAAGAATATGAAGAGCGCAAAGCAGTTAATGAACCACCGCGTCGTGCAGCTCGGCCTAAACCACAACGCCCTGTTCAACAACAGGAAAGTTACAGTCAGCCAGCTTATACACAACAAAGTGAGCCTGTAGTTGAAAAACCTTCTGCACGCTATCGTTCTGCTGAAACGCATCAAGAAAGAGACACACAACAAGCTGCTTACACAGAGAAAAAAGTGGTTTCTATGCGTAGTTCTAATCAATCAGCGACTACGAATACAAGACGAGCACAAGAAAGCACCGCCAATGCAAAAACACATAAAATTACTATTATTGAACCACGTGTGTATTCAGAAGCAATGAGCATTGCGAAACATTTATTTGCTGAAGAAGCTGTGCTAGTTAATTTTACATTAGTAGAAGAAGACCAAGCACGACGCATCGTTGATTTCTTAACTGGTACTGTGTATGCTTTAGACGGAGATATTCAGCGCGTTGGCAATGAAATCTTCTTATGCACACCAGCGAATATGGAAATTGATAGTGCGACAGCACAATCTTTAGCCAACAAACAATTCTTTGATTTCTAAGCCTTAGGGAGGTGTTATTATCGCAACACTGATTACTCTATTATACAAAGGCGTTCAAATCTATTCAGGATTACTAGTGATTTACGCGCTACTTTCATGGTTTCCAGGAGCGTATGATTCTGCTTTCGGGCGTTTGCTCTCTAGAATTTGTGAACCATACTTAAGTTTGTTTGACCGTTTGAATTTAAGGATTGGAATGGTTGGATTTAACGTAATGGTAGGGATTATTGTCCTTAACCTAGCAGCGGGTGGCTTAGCAGTCATTTTACGAGCTATTGTTTATTAATAACTTTTAGAAAGGATGATTTATCTATGAACGCAAATGTGTATCAACATTTCCGCAAAGATGAACATCCTTTTATTGACACTGTCGGGGATTGGCTAGAGCAAGTGGAGATGCAATACGCGCCTTATTTGACAGACTTTCTTGATCCTAGACAGGCGTATATTTTGGAAACGTTGATTCGACAAAACAGTGATTTATCGTTTACTTTTTATGGTGGTTATGAGCAAGCAGAACGAAAACGCTGCTTGATTTATCCAGCGTATTACATACCAGAAGAGACAGATTTTGGTGTTGTATTATTTGAAATTATTTATCCATCTAAATTTGCGACATTATCTCATGGGAAAATTTTAGGCACCTTGATGAATGTTGGGGTTCGTAGGGAAGCCTTTGGAGATATTATTTCCGATGGTGATAAGTGGCAGGTTTTTATAGCACAAGAAGTAGCTGGCTTCGTTGTTAACCAAGTCGACAAAATTGGTAAAATTACTGTTCGCTTAGAAGAGCGGGATTATACACAAATTTTGATACCGAAGGATGGTTGGCAAGAAGAGCGAACGACTATGAGCTCTTTGCGGCTGGATAGTGTAATTTCCGCCGTATTTAATATTTCAAGGCAGCGATCAAAACAATTGATCGAATCTGGTAAAGTAAAAGTCAATTGGACAGAAACGACACGACCAGATTTTGCCTTAGACTTATTAGATATTGTTTCGATACGAGGATTTGGGCGCCTTCAGATTCAAGAATTAGAAGGAAAAACAAAGAAAGAAAAATTTCGTGTCCTCTTAGGGGTATTGAGAAAATAATCTCGAACTTTTGTTTAAGAAAACCATTTTGGCTGTTCATTCAGACGAAGTTGTGTATAATAAAAAAAGTAAGATATTTGCTATTTCAGGATTAGTATGAGAATGTGTTCATAAGGGGTTTTACAAAAATAATCCAAAGAGGTGAAGGAATATGGCATTAACTCCATTAGATATTCAAAACAAAGACTTCTCAACAAAAATGAGAGGCTATAACCAAGACGATGTAGATGACTTTTTAGATCAAGTCACACGTGATTATGAAGATGCATTACAAAAAAATCGTGAACTTGAGAAATCATTAAAACACGCAGAAGAAAAATTACAATACTTCAATGAATTGAAAGATGCATTGAATCAATCAATTATTGTTGCACAAGATACCGCTGATAAAGTGAAATCAAGTGCCAATAAAGAATCAGAAATGATTATCACTTCGGCAGATAACCAAGCCAAAGAAACCTTGGTAGAAGCTGAACGTAAATCAAATGCAATGATTGCAGATGCTGAAGCGAAATCAACACAAATCTTAGCAGAAGCAATTGAACGTGCCCGTCAATTAGCTGGGGAAACAGAAGACTTGAAGAAGAAAACACGTGTCTTCCATCAACGCTTAAGCTTAATGCTTGAAACTCAATTAGAGCAAGTAAAGAGTGAAGAGTGGGAAGAGATTTTAAAGCCTTTTTCTAGTTATGTCGGAGACAAACATACAGCAGTTAAGGAAATTCTTGATGAACAAGACCTTGACAACGAAAATGAAACTGTTGTAAACTCTGAAGAGAACACAGATGCTGTAGTAGAAAAAAAGCCTGTAATTGAAGTCACTGAAGAAACAATTGAAGAAGAATCAAAATAGATAGAACAGAACGTTTAATGTTTATTCTTAGCAGCGAGTCAATGATAGTGAAAGTTTGACAGACACTGGCATTAAACAGATCCTCTATCCTAGATGCAATTCTGAACACTTGAGTAGGAACTGCCGGATAATTACCGTTATCAATTTCAGAGAAAGTAGGGGCAACTCTACTTTGAATTTGGGTGGTAACACGAGTACTTCGTCCCTTGGGATGGAGTACTCTTTTTTTATCTACTTTTATCAGCTATCGTTCATCTTTAGTATGAACTAACACAATTAAATCGATAAAATGAAAGCGAGGCAAATGCATATGAAAATGAAAGAAACATTGCAATTAGGAAAAACAGCTTTTCCAATGCGTGGGAACTTGCCAAACCGTGAAGCAGAATGGCAAAAAGACTGGGAAGAAAAAGGCTTATATGAACAACGTCAAAAATTAAACGAAGGAAAACCAACCTTTGTTTTACATGATGGCCCTCCGTATGCAAACGGAAATATTCATTTAGGACATTCTTTGAATAAAATCAGTAAAGATATTATTATTCGTTCAAAATCAATGTCTGGTTTCCGTTCTCCTTATGTGCCTGGTTGGGATACCCATGGTTTACCAATTGAGCAAGTGTTAACCAATAAAGGAGTTAAACGTAAAGAAATGACTGTCGCTGAGTATCGCGAAAAATGTAAAGAGTATGCCTTATCACAAGTCGATAAACAACGTAACGATTTTAAACGTTTAGGTGTGTCAGGCGATTGGGAACATCCATACATTACGTTAGATCCAGAGTATGAAGCAGCAGAAATTCGTGTTTTTGGTAAGATGGCAGAAAAAGGCTATATTTATAAAGGCTTAAAACCAATTTATTGGTCTCCTTCAAGTGAATCTTCTTTAGCAGAAGCAGAAATTGAATACAAAGATGTAAAATCACCTTCTATTTACGTAGCTTTTAATGTGGTCGATGGTAAAGGTCTTTTAGATAACGAGACAGCCTTCGTCATCTGGACGACAACCCCTTGGACATTACCAGCCAACTTAGGTATTTCAGTTAATCCCGATTTTACGTATGTTGAAGTGAAGGCAGACGGTCGTAAATTTGTAATTGCTAAAGATTTATTATCAACAGTTAAAGAAGCGATTGGTTGGGAAGAAGTAGAAGTCTTGCGAGAATTTTCTGGTGAAAAATTAGATCGTATGACAGCTCAACATCCATTCTATGATCGAACATCACTTGTTATGCTAGGCGACCACGTGACGCTAGATGCCGGGACTGGCTTAGTTCATACCGCACCAGGACATGGGGAAGATGACTATATTGTTAGCCGTAAATATGATTTACCTGTTATTTCTCCTGTTGACAGCCGTGGGGTCTTTACAGATGAAGCACCTGGTTTTGAAGGAATTTTCTATGACAAAGCGAATCCAATGATTACTGAGTTATTAGAAGAAAAAGGCGCGTTATTAAAATTAGATTTCTTTACGCATAGTTATCCACATGATTGGCGTACCAAAAAACCAGTTATCTACCGTGCAACGCCACAATGGTTTGCTTCAATTTCTAAATTCCGTCAAGATATTTTAGATGAAGTTGAGAAAGTTGACTGGCTAATTCCTTGGGGAAAAACACGTTTATATAATATGATTCGTGACCGTGGTGATTGGGTAATCTCTCGCCAAAGAGCGTGGGGTGTGCCATTACCAATCTTCTATGCTGAAAATGGGGAAGCCATCATTACGCCAGAAACAATTGAACATGTAGCGAATTTATTTGCAGAACATGGATCAAATATCTGGTTTATGCGTGAAGCAAAAGAGTTACTACCAGCAGGCTTTACACATCCAGGTTCACCAAATGGCGAGTTTACCAAAGAAACAGATATCATGGACGTTTGGTTTGACTCAGGTTCTTCACATGAAGGAGTTTTACGAGAAAGAGAAGAGTTAACTTTCCCAGCAGATATGTATTTAGAAGGTTCTGACCAATATCGTGGTTGGTTTAACTCAAGTATTACAACAAGTGTCGCTATCAATGGGGTAGCGCCTTATAAATCAATCATTTCTCAAGGAATGGTTCTCGATGGCGAAGGCCGTAAGATGAGCAAATCGTTAGGCAATACCATCTTACCTGAAAAAGTTATCAACCAAATGGGGGCAGATATCTTACGTTTGTGGGTAAGTAGTGTTGACGCGGAAGCCGATGTGCGTGTCTCAATGGATATCTTAAACCAAGTATCTGAAGTGTACCGGAAAATCCGTAATACTATGCGTTTCTTGTTAGCGAATACGAGTGATTTTAATCCAGCTGAGCATACTGTAGCTTATGCTGATTTACGTTCTGTAGATAAATACATGACGGTTCGTTTAAATCAAGTCATTCAAGAAATCCGTGAAAATGGTTATGAAAAATATAATTTTATGCATATTTATCGGACAGTTATGAACTTCTTAACTGTAGATTTATCTTCTTTCTATTTAGACTTTGCGAAAGATGTCGTTTATATTGAAGCAGAAAACGATTATCAACGTCGTTGTATGCAGACTGTTTTCTATCAAACATTGGTTTCATTAACAAAATTATTGACACCAATTATTCCACATACAGCGGAAGAAATTTGGAGTTTCTTACAAGAAGAAGAAGAGTATGTGCAATTAGCTGAATTCCCAGGTTACGAAACGTTTACTAATGAAGAAGAATTGATGGATACATGGGCAGCCTTTATGGATTTCCGTGACAATGTCTTAAAAGCGTTGGAAGAAGCTCGTCATTCTAAATTAATCGGTAAATCGTTAGAAGCTAAAGTGACCGTTTATCCAAATGAACAAATTCGTCAATTAATGACAGCTGTTGATGCAGATATTTCTCAATTACTAATTGTTTCCGACTTTGAAGTATCAAAAGAAGTAGCACCTAGTGAAGCTGTTCAATTTGAAGACATGGCTATTTTAGTTGAAAAAGCAGAAGGCGAAACGTGTGACCGTTGTCGTTCCGTTCGTCAAGATGTCGGCTCAGATGAAAAATTACCAACACTTTGTGGCCGTTGTGCACACATTGTTGAAGAAAATTATCCAGAAGCGGTTGCTGAAGGATTCGAATAAACAAGGAAAAAGATCCGCTAGTCGTTAACTAGCGGATCTTTTTTGGCTTATTTATTGATCAAGTTGACCGCGGTCACGGTACCAGTTATCTGGTTGCCATTCCCAAGTAAAGCCATCTTTTTCTAATAAGTCGAAGGCAGCTTGCGGGCCCATTGTGCCAGCGGCATAATTAGGGAAAGAAACGTCTGTTTTATCCCAAGCATGTCGAATAATGTCAACAATGCGCCAAGATTGGGCAACTTCGTCCCAATGAGAGAAGTTTGTACTATCGCCATTTAGGCAGTCTAATAGAAGTTTTTCATATGCTTCTGGACTATTTTCAGTCATTTCAGCACTTTGACGGAAATCAAGTTTCACTGGAGTTGTATTAAACCCTTGACCGATTTCTTTTCCATTTAAGGTTAATGAAAATCCTTCAGTTGGTTGGATATAGATAGTTAAAACATTCGGTGGTAAATCGGTTTTATCGCATTCTTCACACGTATCATCTTTGAAGACATTAATAGGTACTTGTTTAAAGACGATGTTAATGCGTGTACCTTTTTCAGTTAATCGTTTACCTGTGCGAACATAGAAAGGGACGCCAGACCAACGGAAATTATCAATTAAAAATTTACCAGCAACAAAAGTTTCAGTGGATGAAGTTTCTGCCACATTCGGTTCATCACGATAGGCTGCAAATGTTTGATCAGCTAGCTGACCTTCGCCGTATTGTCCACGCACGAAATTTTGAAGGGCTTCTTCTTCAGAATAAAGGCGGATGGCACGTAAAGCTTTTACTTTTTCAGTCCGAATTTCTTTTTCAGAAAAGGCAACAGGAGGCTCCATAGAAAGCAAAGCAACGACTTGTAAAATATGATTTTGAACCATATCTTTTAGTGCACCACTGTGGTCATAATAGCCGCCACGATCCTCGACACCTAAGCTTTCAGCGAAGGTGATTTGGACATTATCAATGTAACGATTGTTCCATTGTGATTCAAAAATATTATTGGCAAAACGAATGGCTGAAATATTTTGGATCATTTCTTTGCCTAAGTAATGGTCAATTCGGAAAATATCTTGTTCAGGAAATGCAGCACGAATTTCTTCATTTAATTCGTAGGCAGATTCATAATCAGAACCAAATGGCTTTTCGATAATTAGTCGATCAAAGCCTTCTTCCGAAATAATATGTTGTGATTTCAAGTGATTAACAATGGTTCCAAAGAATTGAGGGGCCATAGCTAGATAGTAAACATGATTACCTTCTAAGTGGTATTGTCCATTTAGGCGATCAGATAATTCTTTTAAGGTATTATAATGTTCCGTATCATTCACATTATGTGATTGGTAATAGAAATGACTAGAAAATTCAGTCGCCTCTTCGGCCGTGGGATTTAAGTCTTGAATGGTTTCACGAACGATTTCCCGATAGTATTCGTCTGTCCATTCCCGACGTGCGGTACCAATCACCGCAAAACGCTCAGCTAATAATCCTTTTTTATATAAGCGGAACAGGGAAGGATACAATTTACGTTTGGCAAGATCACCTGTCCCCCCGAAAATAGTAAATAATGCTACTTTTTCATTCATTAGTTTTCCTCACTTTCTCTAATCAATGGCTCAACAAAAATTGTGTTTGCTGCTTTAAAGCTGACGGATAATTCTTTGTTTTCATTATAAATGGTGATCGGTCCTTCATATGCAGCAATTTCTTTAATCGTATATTCTTCTTGAATATTTAAATCAATGGAAACTAAATAATCCAGTAATTCTTTTTCGTCTAAGACACGTGCAATCCGAATTTTTGTGCCAACAGGGTAGTCTGTTAACGTTTGGCGTTTCTCCTCATGAATGGGTTGATTATCTTCGGGAATAACACCACCGTGTGGACAAAATTCTGGATGATTTAAATAATCCGCTAAACGGTTCACAAGTGTTTGTGAAGTAACATGTTCTAAAACTTCTGCCTCTTCGTGCACATCATTCCAAGTGTAATTTAAGTGCTCTACTAAAAAGACTTCCCAGATTCGGTGTTTGCGAATTAACGTACTCGCTTTTTTTAAGCCTTTTTCAGTTAATTGTACCCCTTGATAAGGAGAATGCTCAACCAAATCTTCTTTTACTAACTTTGAAATCATCTCACTAACCGAAGCTGCCGAAACATCGAGTCCAGAAACAATTTGTTTATTATTCACTTTAACTTCGTCGCCACCTAATTCAAAAATTAATTTTAAATAGTCTTCGCGATTTGGTGTCATAGGGGCTCATCCTTTCAAAAAAACATCATCCTAAGTTTATCAGAAAAAGGCGCATTTGACTATTTAATAATATTCAAGTTGTAAGAAAACTTTCTGAATGCTTTTGCAAGGGATGTAAAAAAATAAATCACCCACCGCACATACTTCATTTTATGTGTCGTGGGTGATTTATTAATTGTAAATGGCCCGTTCTAGTGTGTAGGTTTCGTCGTCGGCTTCATCGTAAAGCGTCGCAGGGACACCATTTTCACATTGAATGATTAAATGGTAACCTAACTTGTCTAAGATAACTAAGCGTTTAGGGGTTAATTCAACAAGCAAGGCATGCGTTTGTTTGCCATCAATGAAAACATTGAAAGATGAGGTGATTTCTAAGGTGTGTTGCGTGGCTTTCTTCACGTCCACAAACCACCAATGCCCAGTATAGTTGTGTTGAAGCTCCTGTGGGGAAGGGAGCTGTTTATTTTTTTTCCAGAGGATAGAGCCTGCTAATCCAGTAAGTAAAGATGCACCAACCAAGAAAGTCCAATGTTTTTTCAAAGAAATTCCTCCTAACTTTCATTTTCATTTATTCGTCTTCGTTACCTTTATTATATAGAACTTGTCTAAAATATTCGACTAAATCGCTGAGAATTGACAAATATTTAATGATTGACACAAGATAGTAAAATTGTTGGTTTTGGTCTATACTTTTCCTTGTTTTTTTATGGTATAGTGTGTAAGAAAGGAAGTCTGTGTATGAAGTACCCGAATGTCCAACTTGCTTATTTTATCGAACGACCCAATCGGTTTATTGCACACTGTCGTTTAATGGAAACGAATGAAGAAGTAATCACACATGTCAAAAATACTGGCAGAGGGAAAGAAGTTTTTTTACCAGGTGCTGTTGTGGCGCTTAGTTATCAACCATCGCCTAAAAGAAAAACAGATTACGATTTGATTGCAGTAAAAAAAGGTTCTTTTTGGATTAATATTGATAGCCAAGTACCGAATACATTAGTCAATGAAGCGTTAAAAAATGGTCAAATTGTGCTTCCTGGTTTAGTTGGTACGATCCAAACTGTTAAACGTGAGCAACGATTTGCACATTCAAAATTTGATTTTCTAGTGGAAACGGATGCAGACGAACAAGCTTTTGTCGAAGTGAAAGGCATGACTTTAGAAAATAAAGGCATCGGTGCTTTTCCTGACGCGCCAACACTTCGTGGCTTGAAGCATGTCACTGAACTAATGGCTGCAACTAAAGCGGGTTACCGCTGTTACATTTTGTTTGTGGTCCAATTTGAAGAAATTAAGCAAGCAACGATTCACCAAGAGATGCAACCTGCCTTTGCTGAAAATGTGGGTGCTGCAATTGATCAAGGTGTGCAAGTCCTTGCTTACAATTGCCACGTAACACCAGCAACGATTGAACTTAAGTCACAGGTAACCTTTGATTTATTACAGGCATTTGATGATCCTAATAAATAACTTGAAGAACTCCTAGCGCTTTAAGGCAGGGTAATTACGTGACTTTTGTACGAGAGATTACTATTATAAAGAGAGTAAATAAACAAAAAATGGAGGTTTTTGATTATGATACATTTAGGCGTAATTGGTACCAATTGGATTAGTCATCAATTTGTTGCAGCAGCTTTAGAAACGGGTGCGTATGATTTAACGGCTGTTTATTCTCGGAAACTAGCAACGGCACAAGAATTTGGTTCTCGCTATGGGGATGTGGAATATGCAATTGATTTAGAGACGTTTTTTGGTATTGCACATATGGATACGGTTTATATTGCCTCACCAAATTCATTACATTTTGAACAAGCGAAACAAGCAATTTTAGCGAAAAAAAATGTAATTGTTGAAAAACCAGCTTTTTCAACGCCTGATGAGATGGCAGAAATTATTGAATTAGCGAATAAAAATCGTGTGTATTTCTTTGAAGCGGCCCGTAATATTCATGAGCAAAGTTTCCAAAAAATTGCTGAATTATTGCCATTAAAAAACCAAATTTTAGGTGCGAATTTTACGTATATGAAATATTCTTCTCGCTATGATCAAGTATTAGAAGGCAAAGAGCCAAATATTTTTTCTCCTCATTTTTCTGGGGGAGCCTTAGCGGATTTAGGCGTTTATTTAGTTTATGCAGCCTTAGGTTGGTTTGGCGTACCAAAGGAAAGCCATTATTTTGCTAGTAAAATTGCGACAGGTGTCGATGGCTTAGGAACAATTATTTTACGTTATGATCAGTTTGACGTGACGTTAAATACTGGGAAAATTAGTGATTCTTTTGCGCCATCCGAAATTTACTTTGAAAACGGGACCTTGATTTTAGACAGTGTCAATGCTATTTCTTCGGCTGAGTACCATGATCGCGCACATGAAGAACGTGATGTCTTAGATATTCAAGTAGCCGATAATCCAATGATTGAAGAAGCTCGTGATTTTGCAGCAGTTTTAAATAACCCAACAGATAAGTATTGGGGCACCAAGTATGAAGAATGGGTTGAGCTTGCTCGAAATGTCAATAAAGTAGTCACTGATTTACGTCATAGTGCCGGCATTATTTTTGATGCTGATAAATAAGAATTAAGCGATAGGAAAGGAACAATATGAGATTTTTAGAACAACTTCCAGAGGCTTGGCAAGAACAGTGGCAAGCTTCTGGCTTTAACGAACCATCAACAATTCAAGAAAAAAGTTTTACGCCCCTTCGCGAAGGAGAAAATGTTTTAGGAATTTCGCCGACAGGAACTGGAAAAACACTTGCTTATATGCTGCCTTTACTCTTAACTGTTGAAAAAGGACAGGGAAATCAATTGTTGATTATTGCTCCGTCTCAAGAATTAGCTATGCAAATTGCTGAAGTTGCTCGGACTTGGGCTAAGCCACTTCAATTAACGGTTCAAACGTTAATCGGCGGGGCAAATGTTTCACGCCAGATTGACAAGTTAAAAAAACGTCCCGAAGTGTTAATCGGAACGCCAGGTCGGATTTTAGAGTTAATGAAGAACAAAAAAGTCAAAGCTCAGTTGTTAAAAACAATTGTAATGGATGAAGTTGATCAACTTTTCCAAGAGGAAGAGCTAAGTTTAACCAAGCAAATTTTGACACACACACCAACCGAATACCAACTTGTTTTTTATTCAGCGACTGCTGATCGTGTCGTGAATCAAGCGCAATCTTTAAGTCAAAAATTACAGGTGATTGATGTGACGGAAGAAGATACTTCAGCAGGTCAAGTCGCCCACTACTTTATTCGGTTAGCACCAAGAAAAAAAGCTGATTACTTACGTCGTTTGGCCCATACAGAAGCATTCAGAAGCATGGTCTTTTTCAATCAAGTTGCTGATTTAGGTGCAGCAGAAGAAAAATTAGTTTATGAGAATGTGCCGGCTATTGGTCTGGCTTCAGATCAAAGTAAACAGTTGCGTAAATTGGCGATCGATCAATTTAAAGCAGAACGAGTGAAGTTGTTATTAACCACGGATATTGCGGCACGGGGCTTAGATTTCACTGGGGTCCCTTACGTCGTAAACGTAGATGTTCCTTTAACCGAAGAGAGCTATATTCATCGTTCTGGTCGCGTTGGCCGGATGGGTGCACAAGGGGCAGTGATTACGTTTATCAACGATGGCACCAAAAGGGATTATCAACGTTTGATGAAACAATTGGCCATTCCTTATCAGGAAATCTTTTTATATGATGGTGCACTTCATGAGCAGTCAAAAGCCAAAGATGAACTAGAAAAAAAGAACGTAGTCAAAGATACGTCTTCAGAAAAAAAGAGTACGAAAGAAAGAAAACCAGAAACAGTAAATTCTGTTGTCAAAGAACCACAAGAAACACGCAAAAAGAAGAAAAACAAAAAGAAAAACACGAAAAATAAAGGAGCTCGTAAAGCGAAGAAATAACGCTTTACGAGCTTCAAGCAGAACGTTGTATCGAGGAGGATTCCATGAAATCTCGGAAGGAAGAAATCTTAGCGTTACTTCAAAAAAATGAAACTGGCTTAACGGCAGGAGCGGTAGCAGAACAGTTAATGATTGATCGCAGTAATGCCAGCCGTTATTTAAATGAATTATTCAAAGAAAAGAAAATTACTAGAAGTACTGGACGTCCTGTTATCTATTCAGTGCCAACAATCAATGAAGGAGAACAAGTCCATGTAGATGAGTCCACCTCTGTTAGTTTTGACACATTAGTAGGTGCCAATGATTCTTTAAAAGTGAGTATTCAGCAGGCCAAGGCGGCTATTTTATATCCACCAAGAGGTTTGCATACGATTATTTTTGGGAAAACAGGAACAGGTAAATCTCTTTTTGCTGAATGTATGTACCGTTTTGCAATTGATTCAAAAACCTTAGATGAAGATGCCCCTTTTGTCTCTTTTAATTGTGCTGATTATGCACAAAACCCACAATTATTATTTGGTCATATCTTTGGCGTAAAAAAAGGCGCCTATACTGGTGCGAATGAAGATAGTCCAGGCTTAATGGCAAAAGCAGATGGCGGGATTCTCTTTTTAGATGAAATTCATCGCTTACCGCCAGAAGGTCAAGAAATGCTCTTTACGTTTATTGATAAAGGCGTGTACCGTCCATTAGGAGAAAGTGGTCAAACCTATGAAGCCTCTGTTCAAATTATTGGTGCGACAACGGAATCCTCAGAAAACTTTTTAACCACTTTTAATCGGCGGATTCCGATGTCGATTACATTACCATCTTTAGATGCACGGACGCTAGATGAGCGTTATGCCATCATTTCGTTATTTATTCAGCAAGAGGCAACACGTTTGGGCCAACAAATTGATATCGAACGCGAAGCAGTTTTGGCGTTCATGTTATACGATGCAGAAGGAAATATTGGTCAGGTGAAGCGGGACTTAAAATTAGTTTGTGCTAAGTCATTTCTTTATTACCGGACGCACAATTTAGAACACTTGGTTATCCGTAAACGGGATTTGTCGTTACCTGTCCAAAAAGGATTATTAAAAATTAAAGAAGTACCTGAGCGCTTGGATCAATTTGTCGACAGTAAAAGTAATTATTTATCTTTCCAGCCAGGTACTAACAAAATTGTTTGGTCGCAAGATCCAGCTAGAGACATGCAAGTTTACAATGAAATCGAAGAAAAAGTCGCTGACTTGTCCGAAGCTGACTTAGAAAATGTTGATTTAGAAGAATTGATTTCTAAAGATATGAATGCGTATTTTAAAAATTATGTCGAAGAATTAACCCAACATTCTTTACATAAGGAGTTACTACCAGAAGCTATTTGGGACTTAACGAATCGTCTTTATGATATCGCAGAAGAGCGTTTGGAACACACGTACAATGAAACAGCGCGCTTTGCCTTTGCGCTTCATTTACAAAGTACGATTGAACGTGTCAAAGAAGGTCATGTGATTGTCCATCCTGATTTAAATAATGTCCGTAAAAACATGAAAAAAGAATTTCAAGTAGCCTTAGATTTATCTTCTATTATTGAAGAAGAGAACAACATAGAGATTCCTTTCGATGAAATTGGCTTTATTAGTATGTTTTTATCTATTAATGTCGGTAAAGAAGAAAGAACTCCAGAAAATAATGTTGGTGTGTTCGTCTTAATGCATGGGGATTCTACTGCCTCAAGTATGTTGAAAACCGCCCAAGAACTTTTAGGAACGTCAATCGGAACAGCGATGAATATGCCGTTAACGATGGAAGTTCAAACAATGTATGAACAATTACGAAACCAAGTAATTACGCAAAAAGAATCGTTAAATAATGGGATTTTATTACTGACCGATATGGGTTCATTAAATTCGTTTGGAAATATGTTGTTTGAAGAAACAGGTATCCGAACGAAGGCGATTACAATGACGAGCACAATGATTGTCTTAGAAGCTATTCGAATGGCAAGCGTGGGACGAAGTTTAGAGGACATTTACCAAAATATTCAACTTTCTTTTGAAAGCGTTGTGAGAGAACAATTTCGTTCTAGTCTGCAAAAACGTCAAAACGTTAAAAAAGCAGTAATCGTGACGTGCTTTACTGGAGAAGGGGTTGCCGCAAAACTATACCAACGAATCTTACCAGTTATTGATGAAACAAAAGTGGAACTGATTCAAATGCAATTTATTGAACGAGAAACGTTTAAAAAGCATATCGACAACTTGATGGAAGAATATGAAATTAAGGCCATTGCGGGAACTGTGGATGTTGAATATCAAAATATTCCCTTCTTTTCCGTCTATGATATTTTTGATGATGAAAAATTAAATGTACTGAAACGGATTGCTAGCGATGAAGTGGCGATTGATACAATTGTTCATTCACTAAGTGGCGTCATTACTTCTGTGGACTCCTTACAAAAATTAATTCTCATGTTACAAAAAACAGTTCATCAAATACAAACAGACATGCATATTATTGTTGAACCAGGGGTGGATGCCGGAATTATGATTCATTTGGCTTTTCTGGTAGATGCTTTAATTAAAGGAGAAGAAGCAAGAACTTTTCCAAACTTAGCGGAATATGTTAAAACACATCGTTTAGAAATCGATGTCGTACGCACGAATTTTATGTTAATTGAACGGGCGTATCGTGTGACGATTCCAGAAGCGGAAGTTGCGCATGTTACCCAAATGTTTTTAGAAAATGAAATTAAAAGTAAACAATAATAAATAAAAAAACATCAAGAAATGAGAAAACGCTCTCTTTTTTCTTGATGTTTTCTTTTTGTAAGTTACACACAATTTTATGTGTGTAAGCGTTTTCTTTTAGTGTGTGCACGCTTTTTTTGATAGCGAAAGCTGTTATATCAGTATTTTAATGAGGAAAAAACTTGGCACAATTATTGCTATAAATAAAGTGTATAACGTCATAACTTTTAAGGAGATGAAGAAAAAATGGCAAAAAAAACAATTATGTTAGTTTGTTCCGCAGGAATGAGCACAAGTTTATTAGTAACAAAAATGCAAAAAGCAGCAGAAGATCGTGGCATGGAAGCAGACATCTTTGCAGTATCGGCTTCTGAAGCAGATACAAACTTGGAAAATAAAGAGGTAAATGTTTTATTATTAGGCCCACAAGTTCGTTTCATGAAAGGACAATTTGAACAAAAATTACAACCAAAAGGGATTCCTTTAGATGTAATCAACATGGCAGATTATGGCATGATGAATGGCGAAAAAGTTTTAGATCAAGCAATCTCATTAATGGGATAAGGAATTAAAACGTTTAAGAAAAGTGAATAGCAAACAAGGATAGTGCATGTTACCAAAGGTTTTATTTTGTACGCTCGATTCATTCGTTTAATGAGGCTACTGCCTTTTTAATAAATATAAATGGATACAGGAGGAATAAAAATGAACGGATTAATGGCATGGATGGAAAAATATATCTTACCAACTGCCGCAAAAATTGGTGCACAGAAACATCTGGTGGCACTAAGAGATGCTTTTATTGGTACATTACCTGCGACAATGGCTGGATCAGTCGCCGTAATGATTAACGCAATTATTCGAGATCTTCCCCAAGAGTTTGTCTCAACTTATGCGGCAAGTTTGGAAGCAGACAAAGGTATTTTTGCAGTATTGAATGTCATCATTGGGATTAATGGTTTTGTTTGGAATGGTACATTGGCTATCGCTGGTTTGATTTTCGCTTTTTCTTGGGGCTATAACTTAGCGAAAGCATACAATGTGAATGAGCTAGCTGGTGGGATTGTCAGTTTAGCTACCTTAATTTCAGGTGTTGCTTTTGCACCAAATAACACAGCTGAATTAGCTGTGAAAGTGCCAGAAAAGATTGCCAACGCAATTAATGGGGCAGAAATTGGTGCGTCAATTGCTAATAATCAATTGACTGTCAATCCATGGGGTTGGTTAAATCTCAACCATCTAAATGGTAACGCTTTCTTTACAGTGATGATTATGGGGGCTTTATCAACCATTATTTTTTGTAAATTAATGCAAGCGGATTTAACAATAAAAATGCCTGATTCTGTTCCGCCAGCAGTTTCAAAAGCGTTTGCGGCAATTTTACCAGCAACAATCGCGTTGTATGTCGTAGCAATTATTAACTTTACGGTGTCAAAACTTTCAGGCGGTCAATTATTAATTGACTTAATTCAAAAATATATCGCGGAACCGTTCCTTGGGTTATCACAAGGACTAGGAGCTGTGTTAATCGTAACGGTTTTTGTTCAAATTTTCTGGTTCTTTGGTATTCACGGTCCAAACGTTTTGGCACCAGTTCTTGAAGGAATTTGGGGACAAGCACAATTAATTAATATTGATATTTTCCAAAAAGGTTATGAAGGAAAAACAGGAACAGCTGCGGTTTTAGCCGCTATTGACGACGGTAAAGCCTACATGTGGGTCCGTGGTTCGTTTGATGCTTTTGCTTGGTTTGGTGGTTCAGGCGGTACAATTGTTCTAATTATTGCAATCTTGTTATTCTCCAAACGAGCAGATTATTTAACAGTCGGTAAATTATCATTAGGACCTGGGATCTTTAATATCAATGAACCGATTATGTTTGGTTTACCAGTTGTTCTGAATCCAATTATGTTTATTCCATTTGTAATTGCGCCATTAGTTGCTACTACAATTGGCTGGGTTGCAACGTATCTTGGGTTAGTAGCCCCAGTTTCTCAACAAGTCGCATGGGTGACACCGCCGTTGCTATTATCTTTCTTAGCGACAGGTGCCGACTGGCGCGCACCAATCGTAGCATTGGTATGTATGGTAGTCACTTTCTTGATTTGGACACCGTTTGTTATCGCTGCTAACAAAATGGATCCTGCATTAGGCGAAAGTGAGCAATAGGCAATAAAAACAGCAATTACTTGTATAGAAAGGAGCGAGCGGCATGATTTCGATTGCAAGTGCAATGAAGCAAGAGGAAATTATTACTTTATTAGAGGCATATCAAGGGGAAAATGAAACATTTACTTTTAAAGAAAAGAATGGTATTAAGTTATTTTTTGAAGTTGAAGGAGACCCTGAAACTGCTGCACAAGTTGCAAAACAGTTGATTAAGGAACAACCTTGGGGTGGCGTTTTATACTTCCAAGCAACGGTAGTCTAAAAAGATAGGATGGATGAAAATGATTAGAAATGGATTATTTTTATGTAGTATTGGCTTCTTGATTGTTTTGTATTCGTTGAATCCCAGCTCCTTAAACTATGATTTATTAAGTCTGACAACGGGGATTTTTTTCATTGGACTTGGTGGTTACCTGTTTTTTAAAGGAAAAAAAGTTGCTGAAGAAGAGGCGACAAAGGATGAGGTGAAACGGTAATGGAAATTACGAAAACATTAACTATTTCAGCAGATGAATTTTACACGCAATTAATGAATTCTGTTATTTTTGATATCCGTAAGCAAACAGGCAAAACTCTTACAAGAAAGCAGTTGCGTAAGTTTGAATACATCAAAGAATATAGTAAAAATAGTCGCGCGAAAATAGTTATTGAAGAAGCTGTAGAAAATAAGACCTATCAATTTCGAACATCCACAACTAAAAATGATTTCTCGGTGCGGTATGAGCTCCAGCCAATTGATGAAAAAAGCTGTGAACTGCGTTATACAGAAACAATGGTTTCTTATGGGGCGTTACAAAAACTGAATGATGCAGTATTAGGTATCTTTTTAAGTTATTTTAAAAAGAAACAGTTTTATAAAATGCTTAAAATGATGGAAACTGCTTAAAGGGAAAAAGCGGCTTTTGTCCAGTTGATTCTCTTCAGCTTTAGAAAGTGAGCGATGAGTCGTTTCGACTTATCGCTCACTTTCTTTTGTTGCCCTATTATTTTGGAAACGCACACAAAAAAGCTGTGTGTAATCGTTTTATTTTTAGTGTGTACACGCTTTCCATGTTGAAAAACGTTGTCATATCAAGGGTTTCAATGTGTTAAAACTTGGCACGCTTCTTGCTTATATAAAGGTGTAAAGCAAAACAAAGAGAATTTAGGAGATGAAGGAAAATGGCAAAAAAAACAATTATGTTAGTTTGTTCCGCAGGAATGAGCACAAGTTTATTAGTAACAAAAATGCAAAAAGCAGCAGAAGATCGTGGCATGGAAGCAGACATCTTTGCAGTATCGGCTTCTGAAGCAGATACAAACTTGGAAAATAAAGAGGTAAATGTTTTATTATTAGGCCCACAAGTTCGTTTCATGAAAGGACAATTTGAACAAAAATTACAACCAAAAGGGATTCCTTTAGATGTAATTAACATGGCGGACTATGGCATGATGAATGGCGAAAAAGTTTTAGATCAAGCAATTTCATTAATGGGATCATCAAACTAGAGCAGAAAATGGGGTAGAGGTAATGGACGGACAACAGAACTTAGAAGCAATCATGGGTTTAATCATGTATGGCGGAAATGCTAAAAGCGATGCAATGGAAGCGATTGCCGCAGCAAAATCGGGGGATTTTGAATTAGCAGACAAAAAAATTGCAGATGCAGAAGAATCACTTGTACATGCACATCATTCGCAAACAGGAATGTTAACAGAAGAAGCAAAAGGCAATAACATGCAAGTAACATTGTTAACAGTGCACAGTCAAGATCATTTAATGACTGCGATTGCATTTACAGATTTAGCAAAAGAAATTATCGATCTTTATCGCCGTATTGATAACGAGTAATCTCGTTGTCAATACGTCTTATAAGAAAAACGCGCTTGAGAAAGCGTTAATTAGGAGGAATAACAATGGACGGATTTGTTCAATGGATGGAGAAACACTTTATGCCGAAAGCGTCAGTAATCGCAGCGCAACGGCACTTGGTAGCAATTCGTGACGCGTTTGTCGTAACGATGCCATTAATGATTTTAGGGGCTTTGGCGGTATTAATTAATAATATTCCAATTCCAGGATATGAGGACTTTTTAAACAAAATTTTCCCAATGATGTATAACGATGCACCAATTTGGAAAAGCTTTGGTGGCAACATTTGGAACGGTACATTCGCAATCTTTGCCGTTTTAGTAGCCTTTTTAGTAGCACACAATTTAGTTAAATCTTATGGAAAAGACGGCATTGCAGCCGGTACAGTTTCTGTAGCTTCATTCTTCGCAGTTGGCGGCTTAGAAGGCATGGGCGCAACTGGATTATTTATTGCTTTGATTATTGCACTTATTTCAGGAGAACTATTCCAACGTTTATCTGGCAATCCTAAATTAGTTATCAAAATGCCTGATGGTGTACCACCAGCAGTAGCAAAATCATTTGCGGCATTATTACCAGCAATGATTACAATCAGTTTATTTAGTTTAATTACATCAATTCTATTTGCTTTAGGAATTGACAATATCGTTATTTCATTCTACGAAGCAGTTCAACAACCATTTATGGGACTTGCAAACAGCTACCCATCAGCATTATTGTTAGCTTTCATTACACCATTCTTGTGGTTCTTTGGTTTACATGGTGCCAACATGGTTGACCCATTAATGCAAACAATCAACGTACCAGCGATTGATGCGAACATTAAAGCTTTAGAAGCAGGTAAAGCAATTCCTTATATTGTAAACAAACCTTTCTTTGATTCATTTGTAAACTTAGGTGGAACAGGGGCAACATTAGGTCTGTTAATTGCTATCTTTATCGTAGGTCGTCGTAACAAACCATACAAAGTCATTACAAACTTAAGTTTAGCACCAGGACTATTTAATATTAATGAACCAGTCATGTTCGGTTTACCAATTGTTTTAAACCCAATTATGTTTATCCCATTCATTTTAGTCCCAATGGTTCTTGTAACTGTTGCGTATGTGGCGACAGCAACTGGTTTAGTACCAGCTGCAACCTTTATGCCACCTTGGGTAACACCACCAATTATTGGCGGATTTTTAGCAACGAAGAGTATCGCCGGCGGAGTTTTAGCAGCTGTTAACTTATTGATTTCTATTTTGATCTACATGCCTTTCGTAAAAGTAGCAACAGATCAATACTTGAAACAAGAAGCAGCCGCAGAAGCAGCTGAGTAAAAAATCGAAGGATTGAATCGTCCGGACTCTTACGGAGGGTTCAATCCTTTTTTTAATGATTAAATCGTAAAGGAGCAAACAACATGAAATATCAATTTCCAGAAAATTTTTGGTGGGGTTCTGCAGCCAGCGGTCCTCAAACAGAAGGCGTTTTTGAAGGTGATGGTAAAGGTCAAAATATTTGGGATTTTTGGTATCAAGAAGCGCCAGAAAAATTTTTTCAACAAGTCGGTCCAGATAAGACCTCACAATTTTATAAAAAATACCAAGAAGATATTCAGTTAATGAAAGAAACGGGACATAACTCTTTTCGAACATCCATTCAATGGAGCCGTTTAATTCCAGACCCTACAACAGGGAAAGTCAATCAAACAGCAGTTGATTTTTATAATCAAGTGATTGATGATTTATTAGAACACGGGATTGAGCCCTTTATGAACTTGTATCATTTTGATATGCCGATGGTACTTCAAGAAAAAGGCGGTTGGGAAAGCCGTGAAGTGGTTGATTTGTATGTCGACTTTGCCAAAACCTGTTTTGAATTGTTTGGCGATCGCGTGAAAAAATGGTTTACGCACAATGAACCAATTGTACCAGTTGAAGGTGGTTATCTCTATGGCTGGCATTATCCTGATAAAGTGAATCTAAAAGAAGGGATTCAAGTACTCTATCATGAAGCTTTAGCTAGTGCCAAAGCGATTGCTGTTTATCATTCTATGAACTTATCAGGTGAAATTGGCATTATTTTAAACTTAACGCCGACTTATCCTCGTGATGAGCACAATGAAGCCGATGTAAATGCGGCTAAATTTGTCGATGGTTTCTTTAACCGTTCGTTTTTAGACCCGGCTGTTAAAGGTCATTTTCCAGAAGATATGGTTGCCTGGGCGAAAGCAAATGACTTGTTGCCAGAAACAACGCCAGAAGATTTAGCAATAATTGCTGAAAATACTGTGGACTTATTAGGAGTAAACTACTATCAACCACGTCGTGCCAAAGCAAAAGAAACACCTGTTGAAACACGACCAGAAGGCTTACTTCCAGAAGATTTTTATGATGTCTACGATATGCCTGGCAAAAAAATGAATCCTTACCGTGGCTGGGAAATCTACGAAAAAGGCATTTATGATACATTAATGAATTTAAAAGAAAATTATGGCAACATTCGCTGCTACATTTCAGAAAATGGCATGGGCGTAGAAGGAGAAGAACGCTTTGTCAATGAACAAGGAGTCATTGAAGATGATTATCGGATTGAATTCGTGCAAGATCACTTGAAATGGGTGCATCAAGCGATTCAAGAAGGTAGTAATGTTCAAGGATATCATATGTGGACGTGTATGGATAACTGGTCTTGGCTTAATGCCTATAAAAATCGTTACGGCTTCATCGCTGTGGATTTAGATGATGATGCGAAACGGACCATTAAGAAAAGTGGTCGTTGGTTCAAAGAAATGACAGCAAATAACGGCTTTTAGAAAGAGAACCGTTTCTGTGATAAAATGAATTGATACAATGTGCGAGGAGGAAAGAAAATGACAACTAAAAGAGTCAAAAAAATGGGCAAAGAAGAAATGAAAGAGATGTTTGATCTTGTCATCTATGCTTTTAATCAGGAACCCACGGCGGAACGCCAAGAACGTTTTGAAAAATTGTTGTCACATACGCAAAGCTATGGCTTCCTAATTGATGAGCAATTAACAAGTCAAGTGATGGCGACACCTTTTCAAGTGAATTTCCATGGTGTCCGCTATCCCATGGCTGGAATTGGCTATGTGGCTTCTTATCCAGAATATCGTGGTGAAGGCGGCATCTCTGCTATTATGAAAGAAATGTTGGCTGATTTAGCGAAACAAAAGGTTGCCCTTTCTTACTTAGCACCGTTTTCATATCCATTTTATCGTCAATATGGCTATGAACAAACATTTGAACAAGCGGAGTATACAATTAAAACGGAAGACTGGCCACGTGTTAAACGAGTTCCGGGTACCATTAAACGAGTTTCTTGGGCTGACGGTAAAGAGGTCATTAAAGACGTATACCTTGAAAATCAAAGAGCGCACTCTGGTGGTGTGATCCGTGAAACTTGGTGGCTGGATTATACGCTGAATCGTGCCAGTAAACCAAATAATCAAGCGATATATTATTCGTCAGAAGGGAAAGCAGAAGGCTATGTGATTTATCGGATAGCTGCCGGCACCTTTGAAATCGTAGAATGGAACTATTTAACTAATACAGCTTTTAAAGCTTTAGCTGGGTTTATTGGCTCACATAGTGGTTCCGTTCAATCGTTCCATTGGATTAATGGTTTTGCTGGAAAAGATTTAAATGATTTAATGCCAACGCCAGCAGCTTCTGTAAAAATTTCACCTTACATGATGGCACGAATCGTTGAGTTACAAACATTTCTGGAAAAGTATCCATTTCAATCAGGAGAAAAAGAAACGTATTCTTTAGAGATTGAAGATTCCTATGGGCCATGGAATGAAGGCATTTGGACAATCACAATTGACGAACAAGGAAAAGCAACAGTGACTAAAGGTGCTGCGGAAAAAGAAGGGACTGCTGCTTTGAAAGCAGATATCCAAACGTGGACGCAACTATTCTTGGGCTATCGTTCAGCAGAAACGTTATCTTTTTATGAACGCTTGCAAGGAGACGCAACGACAGCTCAACGTTTAGGCCAACGTTTAGTCAAAGGCATGCCAATTTTAGAAGATTATTTTTAAAAGTGTGTTTATTCGCAAAAAATGACAGAACCTACTATAATAAAAATGTAAAAAGAATTATTTTAGAAAGGTGATGGGGACAATGGCGAAAACGAAACAAGAAAAAGTTGCACGCAATAACAAAATTGGGCAATATATAGCTATTGCGACAGGACTTTATTATTTAGGAAAAATGATTCTTGATCGGCGGCAAAAAAAATAATAGATAAAAGAACGACGTGTTTCACTGAAAGAAAGTATCTCGCATAATTGTTTATGCGGGATACTTTCTTTTTGTCTATTGACAGATGTAGTGAAGACTTCTAAAATTAAAACAGATTGTTCTCGTAGCTCAGTAGGATAGAGCAACCGCCTCCTAAGCGGTAGGTCGCTGGTTCAATTCCAGTCGGGAACGTAAAAAGGCAAGTAAATTTAGGGGGGGAAGACAGATGGCGATTACTATAAATATTTATTATAGTGGGACAAATGGACGTGCAAGAGAATTTGCCAAAGAAATGATTGCCAGCGGAATTGTAGAGGCGATTCGTGCAGAAAAAGGGAATAGTCGCTATGAATACTTTTTTCCAATGGACGATGAAGAAACAGTTCTGCTAATTGATAGTTGGACAGATCAGGAAGCATTAGACAAACACCACGCTTCTCCAATGATGACCCGTATTACGGAACTTAGAGAAAAATATGATTTGCATATGAAAGTAGAAAGATATGTATCAGATGTAACAGACCCCTTGACAAAAGATGCTGCGTTTATAAGAAAATAACCAGAGTGCAATCATTGATCTTAAAATTTAGTGCTAGGAACATCAATCGTTTCGACTGATGTTCCTAGCACTTTTTATCTTGTAAGGATGAATCATTTGTTACACACGTTAAATTAAAGAAGGACCATTTGTTCTTCAGTCACAGCCGGTTCGGTTAAAATTTTGGCTTGGGCAGCTGCGAGTTTCGCAATAGGTACCCGATAAGGTGAGCAAGAGATGTAGTTTAGGCCAAGTGTTTGGAAAAACGTGATGGATTGCGGATCACCACCGACTTCTCCACATACGCCAATACTCATGTTTGGTTTAGTGCGACGCGCTTTCTCTACAGCTAATTGAATCAGTTGACCAACACCTGTTTGATCTAGTGATTGAAACGGATCTTGGGTAATGATTTTCTTTTCCCGATACGTATTAATGAATTTACCGATATCATCACGAGAAAAGCCATAGGTCATTTGTGTTAAATCATTTGTTCCAAAGCTGAAAAAGTCTGCTTCTTCTGCTAACTGATCCGCAATCAGACAAGCTCTAGGTAGTTCAATCATTGTCCCGATTTCGTAAGGGAAAGGAGTCATTTTATGTTCTTCAAAGAGACCGTCAATCGTTTCTTTTAAAATGCGTTTGAGATAGAGAAGTTCTTCTTTTTCGGCGATTAGAGGAATCATCACTTCTGGATAAACAGTAATTCCTTCTTTGACTAATCGAATGGCACTAGTAAATAAGGCTGTAACTTGCATTTTGTATATTTGTGGTTGGGTCACACCTAAGCGACAACCACGATGGCCCAACATTGGATTGGTTTCTTGTAACCGTTCAATTTGTTTGGCGATGGTCACCGGGAACCGTTGTAGTTGCTTCGCCAATAATTGAATATCATTCTTTTCATGAGGTAAAAACTCATGCATCGGCGGATCTAACAAGCGGACCACCATGGGCTTGTCTTGAACTACTTTCAGCATTTGATAAAAGTCTTCCTGTTGAAAATGAAGAAGTTGCTCCAACGCATAGGCTGCTTCCTTTTCAGACTCTGCTAAAATCAGGCGACGCATTTCCAAGACACGCTCTTCACCGAAAAACATATGCTCTGTTCGCGCTAAACCAATCCCCGCTGCGCCAAAACGGATAGCAGTCTCTAAATCTTGTGTAGTTTCTGCATTGGCACGAACAGTTAAATCAGCATACGCATCTGCCCAAGACAAGAGCTCTTGAAGGTCATCGTTATTATCAGCAGAAATTGTGGGAATTTCGCCAAGATAAATTTCCCCCGTTGAGCCATCGACGGAAATGATTGTTCCTTCTAAGATGACTTGTGGACCGCAGTGTAGTTGTTTGGTTTCTTCATTGACGGTTAAACTTTCACAACCAGTCACACAGCAAGTTCCCATTCCTCGTGCGACCACAGCGGCATGAGAAGTCATTCCGCCACGACTGGTCACAATTGCTTCGCTTACAACCATGCCTTCAATATCTTCTGGTGAAGTTTCTTGACGAACAAGAATGACTTTCTTTCCTAGATTGGTCAGTTCTTTGGCTTTTTCTGCTGTAAAAACAATTTGGCCACTTGCTGCACCAGGACTAGCAGGAAGTCCCATAGCTAAGCGTTCCATGTGTTGTCGTTTCTCTTGATCAAACACGGGATGAATTAATTGATCAATCGTATCAGGTGTCACACGCAACAGTGCTTCTTGTTTAGTAATACGATTTTCTTTGGCTAAGTCTAAAGCAATTTTAACCGTAGCTGCGGCGGTTCGTTTTCCGTTTCTTGTTTGTAAAATATATAATTTTTCATTTTCAATGGTAAATTCAATATCTTGCATGTCACGATAATGATATTCTAAAAGTTCTGCGTAATGGCGAAAATCTTGATAAACTTTTGGCATAGTCAAACGTAAACGACGAATGGGTTCTGGCGTCCGAATACCAGCCACTACATCTTCTCCTTGCGCGTTCAAAAGAAACTCTCCAAACAGTTGATTTTCCCCTGTGACCGGATTTCTAGTAAAGACAACGCCAGTGCCACTGTCTAGTCCACGATTGCCGAAAACCATTTCTTGAATGTTGACAGCTGTACCTAAATCATGTGCAATATGATGTAAGTTTCGATAAACCACCGCACGTTGATTATTCCATGAATCAAAAACAGCTTTGATTGCTTCAAAAAGTTGTGCGACAGGGTCTTGCGGGAAGACCACCTGATGTTGTTCAAAAACTTCTTGGTAGCGGACAATCAAGGCGAAATGATCTTCTTCTTGAAAAGCGGTAATTTTTTTGTTGAGCTCTTGTTCCAAGCGCTCTTTTTGTTGGTCAAATAATTCTTTGGGAATGTGATAGACGACGTCTCCAAACATTTGAATAAGTCGGCGATAACAATCAAAAGCAAAACCAGGAGAGGTTAAGGTCGCAAATTTTTTCACACGTTGATCATTTAAACCCAAATTTAAAATAGTATCCATCATACCAGGCATCGAGAAGGCAGCACCACTGCGAACAGAAACTAAGAGAATCTCATTATCCGCGGTAAAAGATTTGCCTGTTTCAGTTTCTAAGTTTTTAACCGCTTTCAAAATTTTTGATTGTAAGTGTTCTTCAAAGAAAGTAGCATCTGCCAAATAGTCCATACAGCAACGGGTTGTAATCGTGAATCCTTGCGGAATCGACAAACCTAAGCGTGTCATTTCTGCCAAGTTCGCCCCTTTACCACCAAGAGTCTCTTTACCTTCATTGTGTGTTTCGTTAAAAGAATAAATAAACTTTTTCATGCGTGACCTCCGTTTAATATGTGTCTTATATGTTCAATAAACATCATAATAGACGGAAATAAGTTTGTCAATAGAAAAAGTTTCTTGTCAATATGTTGAAAAAACAATAAATATGTGTATAATTGTAAGCGAATGCACAATTTGTTTAAGAGGAATTGAGGAGGAAATGATGAAATTAAGTAAACGACAAGAGCAAATTATCGCTGTTGTAAAAGAGCATCAGCCAGTTAGTGGTGAACGCATTTCGGACATACTAGCCGTTTCACGTGCGACATTGCGTTCTGATTTGTCTTTTTTAACACTTTCAGGAATTTTAAAAGCAAGTCCGAAAGTTGGTTATACTTACGAAAGTGATAACATGGAGGCTTTTTTCTTTTTTGACGTTTTTCAAACAAAAGTTCAGGAGATCATGAGTCCACCATTGATGGTTGCCCAAGACACCTCAATTCGAGATGCGATTACCAACTTGTTTATGTATGATGTCGGTTCTCTTTATGTCATGGATGAAGCAAAAGAATTATTAGGGGTTTTGTCACGAAAAGATTTATTACGAGCCTCTTTAAATACAAATATTGATGGCACACCTGTTGCTGTTTGTATGACAAGAGTGCCACATGTGAAAACCTGCACACCAGAATTTACTATTCTTGAAGCTGCTGACACTTTGCAAAAATACGAAGTGGATTCTTTGCCAGTCGTTGAAAAAGAAAATCCTAAAAAAGTTATTGGAAAAATTACGAAAACGAAAATTTTAACCTATATTACGCAACAAGCGAAAGAAGCCGCACAAAACAGATAAGGGAGCTTAATTATGAAAAAAGAAATCATTGTTTATACTATTTCCGATTCACTTGGAGAAACATCACAAAAATTGTTAGCTGCAGCAAGCGCACAATATCCAGATATTTCTTTTCTTAATCGATACAATTTTTCTTTTGTCACAACAGAAGAAGAATTATTAGAGATTTTAAAAGATGCCTTAAAAGATAAAGCCTTAGTTGTCAGTACATTAGTCAGTAAACAACTAATCACAGCGGCGAAAGAATTTAGTGAACGAACAGGGTTGTTATATTTAGATTTAATGGCGCCATTTTTTGAATTAATTCAAGCGAAAGCCGGAGTAGATCCTATTGAAGAGCCTGGACGACGCCACCAACTAGATCGTGCCTATTTTGATAAAATCTCAGCGATTGAATTTGCTGTAAAATATGATGATGGCAAAAATCCTCAAGGGTTTCTTGATTCTGATATATTGTTGTTAGGCGTTTCGCGGACCTCAAAAACGCCAGTCAGTATGTATTTAGCGAATCAAGGCTACCGCGTTTCTAACTTACCATTAATTCCAGAAGTTCCATTGCCGCCAATTTTGGAAGAAATGGATCCACAAAAAATGATTGGTTTAGTTTGTTCGCCAGAAACATTAGGACAGATTCGTAGCAGTCGGTTGGCTTCCTTAGGTTTAGGTAATGAGACCAGTTATACCAATGTTGAACGGATTGAACAAGAATTAGCTTATGCCGAAGAAATTTTTGCGAAGTATGGTATCCCAGTGATTGATGTAACCGCAAAATCTGTCGAAGAAACAGCCTTTTTGATTAAAGAAAAACTAGATGAAAGAAATTAAAAAGCTTGGCAACCTCACTAAATTTCAGTGAAGTTGCCAAGCTTTTTATACTTAATTGGGCTTCTTTTTGTTAGTCAATATTTTTTTGATCGACAATGAGTAAAGCGATCATCACGTAGACAATCCAGCTACTTTTAGAATAAAGTGTATAGCGGGGTTGCCATTTGCTAGCAAATTTTTCCTTGTATTCGCGTAATCCTTGGAAGGAGTAAATTTCTGAACCAAATTCATAAATTAACGCAGCAATCCGTTCTTGAATAAAACTTTTTCTTGATTGACCAACGTTGGCTAACGGAGCCATCCCTAAATTGAAATAATGAATATTTTCTATTTTCATATATTCAAATAAATGAATAAATAGGAAATCCATACTTCCAGAAGGGGCTTTTTCTTTATGGTGACGCATCAAGTCAATGGTACCAACTTCATTTGTGTAACTAGGAATGATATTAGCGAAAGAGACCATTTCTCCTTCAGCATTTCTGACAACAGCAATTGGGTTTCTTTGAAGATACGCTTCATCGAAAAATCCCAGTGAAAAGCCTTTTTCTTTTCGATTGTCTAACCAACTATCTGAAATAGCTTTTAATTCGTGCATTTGTTCGGCACTAAAAGGAGGTTGGAGTACGTCAAATGAATAGCCGGCTTTGGTAATTTTATTAAACACTGCGCGGGTACCTTTGAATTTTTTCCCAGACATCGTAAATGTTTCTAGATTAACTAAGGCTTCTTCGCCCATTTTGATAAATTCGTAGCCGTATTCGTGTAGTAACATCACGCTGTCCTCATTGGTTTCGTAAAAGACGGGTACATAGCCGAAACGATCTGTTTCTTTAAGGAATGCATCAATCGCCGCAGGAAAATCTTCTTTGTTCCCCGAAGGATTGCCCATCACAACGCATTTATTATTAATGGTGTTGAATTGTAAAAAGACAGTCGGTTCTTCTTTGGGATATAAGAAAACCTGTTTATCATGAAGAAAGACAAGTTCACTGTCAATATTCCCGCCATAAGTTGTTAAGATATTATGCAAGATACTATCTTCTGGAAACTCACCCACTTGGTGTTTTTTCCCTTGGAGGTAGCGAACAAATAGAAAGTTAAAACTCATAACTAAGAGGATAGCGATAAATCCTGACAACCAGATCCGTTCGGAAGGGAACAAGAAAAATTCCACAAAATGATGACGATGGTGTGGGAAGTTCGGTAAATTATAAACACCAATTACCAGGTATAACAAGGTCAACAAGCCAAAGATAAACCCATCAATCGTCATCCACTCCCAAGAGTAAACCAGTTGTTCACGGTACAATTCTGATTTTGAAAAAATAACGATAAATAATAAAATAGCTAAATAGAAAATGGAAAACATACTAAAGTCAACAACAAATGAATACAAGATAGCACCAATTAATAAAATAATCGTTGGATAATAGGCTCTTTTAACACGATCAGCAATCCCACGTCCCATAATTAATAATGCAAAGCCTAAAACAATACTCGGAATTTGAATAATAATATGTGAACGGAAGGGGTTAATATCTCTTAACCAATGCACTTGAGTGAAGGCTTCTGGAATAGTGGCTAGGAGCACCATCATAATTCCTGAAAAATAAAGTAAAACCACTTCCAATTTGTGGGCAATTTCCAAAGTAATTTGTTTCAGTAATTGTCGATAATGAGTATCCAATTTTTGGCTTAAGTGTTTTGTAAAGAACAAACAGCCAATTAAGAAAGGGATAATATAATAGAATAAACGATAGAGCAATAACCACAAAACAATAATTTCACGATCGACACCTAAGTTGCTCAGTCCTAAAATCATCATGACATCAAAACTACCTAAAGCCCCTGGAATCATCGAAGCAATCCCAATAATCGAAGCTGCTACATATAAAGGAACAATATCAATTAAAGGAATCGGTACATCTAATAAGTAACCAATACTGATAAAGGTAATTAAAACACCTGTCCATTCTAAAAACGAAGAAACAACTAGAGATAAGCGATTTTTTGCATCGAGGTTACCAAAGGAACTATTTTTTTGGAAATGTAAAATAAGATAAAGTAATGGGAAATAAAGACCGCCACCTAATAACCAAATCCAATATTGCTGTAAATAAGCCATCTTTGGATCAAACTGAACAAGGAAAAAGCAAAGAATACTATAAATAGATAGACCGGATAACACAAAAAGTAAAATATGGGTTAACGCAGGTAAAATTTTCTTTTCCTCTGTTTTATTTCCATAAAATTCAGAACGAAGTCCCATGCTGACCAAACCACCGAATCCACCAATATTATTGATTGTATTGACAATCCAGCTAGATTCAAGGAGTTCCCGTTTTGAGACTTTCAAGTTTAAAATGCGATTTAATGTTAAGTCATAATTTAGCATCGGAGTAACGGAAACTAAACCGATAACCATCATCAATAACAATTTCCATAGCGGAATCTCATCAAAAATCTGTTTTAACTGTTCAAATGAGATCGTTTTACCAATTGATAAAAGTTGGGCAACAACAATAATTGAGACCGCGATAACAAACAGTGTTTTTAGTAATCCTGTATGCGTTTTGATCCAATGAATAATTTGTTTCATTTAGACACCTTCATTTCCTTTAAGAATTTTTCGATTGTTTTATTAAAAATATCTGGTGAGTTTTTGGCAAATAAATGACCTTGTTTATTTACCAAGACCAATTTGCCAGCAGGAATGGCATCAGCAATCGCCCGTGAATGGGAAAGCGCAATTAAATCTCGACTGCCAGTAATAACAAGAGTAGGACAGGGGATGTGTTCTAAATCTTGTTTTGTCAGTCCAGTATCTTCAAATAACAGAGCCACGATAGGGAGCCGTGCGCGCAATTTTTTTGAAAAAAAGGCGCCAATACGACAAAACCAATATTGAAAATAAGTGGCAATCGTTACATATTTTTTTAGACCAGACATGGTGACATTTCCAGAATTTAAGACGAGTTTGTTGACGAAATCAGGATATAAATGGGTAAAAACCATGGCAATATTTGCTCCGTCACTAAAGCCCAATAAATTAATTTTTGTTAAGTGTTCTTGTTGAATAATACCAGCTAAATCTTCTGCCAAAAGCGGAAAAGTTAATTGACTTTGTGTATTGGTGGAACGTCCATGTCCGCGGGTATCCACCGCAATAACTTGATACTCCTTGGAGAAATAAGAAATTTGATAATTAAAAAAAGTATGATCATTGCCATTACCATGAAGTAACACAAGGGGGTAATTTGTTTCTTTGCCAAAAATTTGATAAAAAATTTGACTGCCATCTATTGTTTGAAAATATTTTTCTATTGCCATTCTCCGTCACCTATCTCATCTATAATCAATCGAGTCCTCTCTCATTATAGAGTCTTTTGTCTTTTTTTTGTAATAAAAAACAGAAAATTTTCCGAACAGTTTTGTAAGGTGTTGTAATATAGTGTGATATAGTAGAAGATAGCCACCTAAAAATTAGACTAGAGGAGGGAAAGTTGATGTCTTTAATCGTTTTAATTGGTGCCCAAGCTGTCGGGAAAATGACCGTTGGCAAGGCTTTAGAAAAGCAGTTAGATGCTAAATTACTATTTAATCATCAAACCATTGACTTATTTGCAAACTATCTTGGGTATACGGAACGTGCGTTTCAATTGTCTGATTCCGTTAGAAAGGAACTTTTTCATGCCTTTGTAGAAAATCCAGCCACAAATACAACAAAAAACATTATTTTTACAGTGGTGATTGCTTTTGATCAAGAACAGGATTTTCAATTTTTAGAAGAAATATCAGAAATTTTTCTTAGTAAACATGAGTCCGTTTATTTCGTCGAACTCGTCTCTTCAACAGAAATCCGCCTAGAACGGAATGTTCATCCAGAGCGGCTAGAGGAAAAACCTTCAAAACGCGATGTCGACTTTTCTCGAAAAGAATTACTCAATACCTTTAAAGAACATCGATTAGTAAGCCACGAAGGTGAACTAGAAAGTACATTTCCAAATGTAAAAATAACGAAAATAAATAATTCAAACATGACACCAGAAGAAGTAGCAACGAAGATAATTACTACTTTTGGTTTGACATAATGTGAAGGGAACATCGGAATCAATGAAAAAGTTTTTTAAATATCTCGGTATCTTGATGGTCCTTCTTCTAAGCATAGCTTTAATTTTGATAGGATATTTAACCTTCCGAGAGTTTCGACCGCGAGCGATTGAACCAGTTGCTATAAATAAACAATTTTCAGAGCAAACCATCGAAAAACAGCAATCCATTTCTTTAGTCACGTATAACATTGGCTATGCCGGCCTAGGACAAACAGAAGATTTTTTTATGGACGGTGGCAAAACTGTCCAACCAGTTAATAAGGCAATGGTCCAACAGAATTTAACGGGCATTGAAGAAACCTTAAAAGAATTACCGGCGATGATTTACTTATTCCAAGAAGTCGATCGTCGCTCGCAACGTTCTTATGAAGTCAATCAAGAGGAAGAATTACAAAAACAGCTACAGCTGAACAGCGCATTTGCTTATAATTTTAAGGTAGATTATGTGCCCATTCCTTGGCCGCCGATTGGACGAGTAGAAAGTGGTTTATTAACATTATCAAATGAAAAAATAACAGAGGCCAAACGCATTGCTTTACCCAATCCCTTTCGTTGGCCCGTTAGCATTAGTAACTTAAAACGAGCGCTTCTAGAAACGCGCTTTCCAATTAAAGGCACAGACAAAGAATTAGTGGTTTTTAACTTACATTTGGAAGCCTATGACAATGGGGAAGGGAAGATTGCTCAAAGCAAAAAGTTAGCTGACGTATTATCCCAAGAATACGCTAAAGGAAACTATGTAATTGCTGGAGGTGACTTTAATCAAGTTTTCAAAGGCAGTCATCGATATCCTGACCTAGGGGAAGCTGGTTGGGCACCAGGAGAAATTGATCCTGCAGACTTACCTAAACATTTTTCACTTGCTTATGATGACCAACAACCGACTGTGCGGGTGCTTAATAAGCCTTACACTGGCTCTTATGAAACATCTCAAGTGTATGTAATTGATGGTTTTATTGTTTCTGATAATGTGGCTGTTCATAGCGTGAAAACAAAGGACGAACAATTTAAATATACAGATCACCAACCTGTGAAGATGGAAGTTGGGTTGAAATAGAAAAAGGAGGAGATAGATGAAATTAGGGGTTATTGCCGCAATGGATTTAGAGCTTCAAAAATTATTGGAATATTTTCCACCACAACGAAAGATACAGCTAGCAAAAAATACATTTTATATTTATGAACAAAAAACATCGCAAGTCATTATGGTTTGTGCAGGACAAGGAAAGACGAATGCTACGCTATATAGTCAAATACTTATTGATTCATTTCAAATAGAACAACTAATTAATATCGGTATTTGTGGCTGTTTAAATGAAAAACTGCAACTCTTTGAGATGGTGCTAGGTGAGGAATACTGCCATTACGATATTCGTGAAAGACAGTCAATCAATAAATTTCCTTATCAGCTGTACTATAAAGGAGATAAAGGAATGCTGGCCGAACTTCAACATCTAGATGAAAAGATAAAGTGTGTTCGTTTTGGAACTGGAGAAGGCTTCGTTTGTGACACAACTGAAAAAAGAAACTTAATTGAACAATTCTCTATTGACTGTGTGGATATGGAATCCGCAGCTATTGCACAATGCTGCTTTTTAAATGATTGTGCTTTTGTTTCTATAAGAATTATTTGCGATAGAGCGGATGCTAACGCAGTCAAAGTAACAGAAGATACACAAACACAGGCAATGGAAAAAGTATTTGAATTGGTCTGTGCATATATAAATTAAAAAAGAAAGAGCTTGGAACAAAAATCCAGAAAGATTTTTGTTCCAAGCTTAAAAAGTAATATAGGTTGGGGATAAAAGTAACATTGTTATTGTTCCAATTATTTTATAGATAGCCTTTAGTAATAGAATGAGTGGAATTTAGCATATTTGCTGGGGTTCCTGTAAAAAGAAGCTGTCCGCCGTTTTCTCCACCTTCGGGACCTAGTTCAATCAACCAGTCGGCACTTTTAATCACGTCAATGTGATGTTCTAATAAAATTAAGCTGTTTCCTTCTTCTACCATTCGATTGAAAAGTTGAAGACTTTGTTGGATATCAATTAAGTGTAAACCATCTGTAGGTTCATCCATTAAATAGATAGCTTTTTTTTGGTGAAGTGTGTCTGCTAATTTTACCCTTTGCAATTCGCCACCAGATAATGTTGAGAGCGATTGATTGAGTTTAAGGTAGCTTAAGCCAACTTCCAGTAAATTTTTTAATGAAAGAGCAAAAGGCTGGTCTTTGAAAAAATCATAGCCATCTTTAACGCTTAAAGCTAGTACTTCAACGATATTTTTTCCGTTATACAGATAATGAAGCACCTCTTCTTTGTAACGCGTTCCGTGACAGGTTTCGCAAATACTAGTAACATCCTCCATAAAAGACATATCGGAGACAATTATGCCTTTCCCCTTGCAAGTAGGACAGGCGCCTTTGGAATTATAGCTAAATAAAGCTGGACTAACATGATTTTCTTCCGCAAACAGTTTGCGGACCTTATCAAAAATATTGAGATAGGTCATTGGTGTGGATCGTAAATTTGCGGTAATGCTTTTTTGTGAAAGATGAATAATTTCTTGGTTATCAGCTTGGGCTTTTTGATAAATTTCTTCCGCTAATGATGATTTACCTGAACCAGCGACCCCACAAATAACAGTCAAAACTCCTAACGGAACTTCGACAGATAGATTGTTTAAATTATGCAGTGTCGCATGTTCGATTGTTAAAGACTTCCTTGCTTTTCTTGGTTGGTCGTTTAAAGGGAGCGGCTCTTGAAGCGCTTGACTAGTCAAGGTTTTGGAGGCTAGAAATGCGTCATACGTTCCTGAAAACTGGACATGGCCACCATTTTCGCCTGCGAAAGGTCCTATATCGATGATAAAATCAGCTTCTCTAATTAATTGTGGATTGTGTTCCACCAGAACCACGGTGTTTCCTTTATTTTTTAAATTGAGCAACGCACGACTGATCCGTTCGATGTCCTTTGGATGTAAGCCAGCACTTGGTTCATCTAAAATATACATAATATCGTTTAAGGCGCTGTTTACATACTTAGCAATTTTAATCCGCTGTGCTTCACCACCAGAAAGTGTTTCAGTTGCTCGTCCTAATGTGAGGTAGGAGAGACCGATATTAATTAATGCTTCTAGACGTACAAGTAGCTCTTCTTGAATATTTTTTATTAAGGATAGGTCCATTGAACGAATAAAAGAATGTAATTCAGTGAGTGGCATGTCAACAGCATCAGCAATACTTTTCTGATTAATTTTGCAGCTACGAACACGTTCATTGACTCTACTTCCTAAACAATCAGGACATCTTTTTACGGTAACAAAGTGATTAAGGTATTTTTGATGACGTTTGCCTTCGTCTGTATGCAATATGCTACGTTGCATGCGCGGGACGATTCCTTCATACAAAGCTGTATGAGGCCACTCTTTGGGTGGATTAGCTAGTTTTTGTTGTGGAGCATATAAAAATAATGCTAACTCTTCAGGAGAATAGTCCTTGATTTTTTTATCCAAATCAAATAGACCACTATGGGCATAACGCTTCCACCGCCAGTTGCCAACTGTAAATGTGGGGAAATCGATAGGCCCTTCGTTTAATGATTTGTCATAATCAACTAGCTGATGAAGATTGATTTCGGTAATCTTTCCTAAGCCGTCGCATGTTGGACATTTTCCATCTGGATGATTAAACGAAAAAGTATCTGAATAACCAACAAATGGAGAACCTGCTCGTGAAAACAGCAAACGTAAAAACGTATAAATATCTGTATACGTTCCCACTGTCGAACGAGAATTACCTGCTACTTTTTTCTGGTCAATGACAATTGCAACAGGAAGATTCTCGATTTTTTCAACTTCTGGACGACCATATTTGGGTAAGTAATTTTGAACAAACGAACTAAATGTATCATTTAGTTCACGACGTGATTCAGCGGCTAATGTGTCAAATACTAAGGAGGACTTTCCTGAACCCGAAAGTCCAGTAACAACAGTTAGTTGCTTTTTAGGGATATTGACAGAGACATTCTTCAAATTATTTTGTGTTGCGTGCTTAATTTCAATCCATTCCATTAAAAAACCTCCGTTTCTATTCTATTTTAGCATATAAAAAGAACCTAGCCTAAAAGTTGAACATTGGAATTTTCAAGAGAACTTTACTTTTTAATCGCTTTCATTTATGCTATAAGTAATACAGATTTTTTATCTGTATTAATAGATAAAGGATGTGACTTATGAAGAAGTCGATTTTGTTCAAAAAGTTAGGGATTATTTTATTAATTAGCCAAACACTGGTAGGGGTACCAATGTTGGCACAAGAAAGTATACTAGAAACAACCGTTCAAACAGAGACGGAATCAGTAACAACAGAAACCAGTCAGACTGTAGCTAATTTAGAATCTGAAACTACTAGCCAAACGGTGATGCAGGAAAAAGAATCCTCTTCGGCAATCGCCGAAAGCAGTAGCGGAAATGTGGTGGCAGTAACTACTGAAACCACAAATGAGATACAAAATAGTGATACAGATAGAAAAGCTGTTTCTGCAGAGAATGTTTTTTCAGAAGCAGATTATAAACAAGCAACTGCACTGGAGTTAGCAACTTTAGTAAGAGAAAAAAAGGTAACGAGCGAAGAATTAGTAAAAATTGCGTTGGCCATCACTAAACGTGAAAATCCTACATTAAATGCGGTCATTACTTTACGAGAAGAAGCGGCTTTGACAGAAGCAAAAGCTTTACAAGATACAGGTCAACCATTTCTAGGTGTGCCGCTCTTACTAAAAGGGTTAGGACAATCCTTGAAAGGTGAAAGCAACACGAACGGTTTTGGTTTTCTCCAAGATCAAGTAGCTGGTGGGACATCGACCTTTGTCAAAGCACTACAAAATGCTGGATTCATAATCATTGGTCAAACGAATTATCCAGAATTAGGTTGGAAGAATATTTCAGATTCAAAGTTATATGGCGTTTCCGTCAATCCATGGAATCCTAACCATTATTCAGGTGGATCTTCAGGCGGAGCGGGTGCTAGTGTCGCCGCGGCATTTGTTCCCATTGCTTCTGGAAGTGATGCTGGTGGTTCTATCCGCATCCCTGCTTCTTGGACAGGCACCGTAGGCTTGAAACCTTCTAGAGGAGTAATCATTGGTAATTCTAATAGTGCAAAAGGTCAAACTGTTCACTTTGGTTTAAGTCGAACCGTGGCGGATACAAATGCATTATTTGAAACCTTATTAACCAAAAAAGATCTTCCTGCGGGACATTTAAGTCAAGCGCAACCCATTGCTTATACAACAGAATCCCCTGCCGGAACGCCTGTAAGTGCCGAAGCAAAAGAGGCGGTCGCTGAAGCTGTTGCTTTTTTAAAAGACCAAGGGTACACATTGGTTGAAGTGAAGCACCCTGTTGATGGGGAACGTTTAATGAAAAATTATTATACTGTAGCTGCTGGCTCAGCAGGAATTGCCGATTTTATGGCGCGGCAGAAATTGAAAAGACCGCTTGAACGAAATGATGTAGAACTGTTAACATGGGCGCTTTTTCAAACAGGAAAAAATATAACGAGTGAAGAGACAACTGCGGCTTGGACAGATATTGCTTTACAAGCACAAGCGATGGACGAATTTTATCAACAGTATCCTATCTTATTAACACCAACGACAGCTGCCACCGCACCTAGTATTGATAATCCGTTACTAAAACCAGAACATGCAGCACAGATGGAAAAAATTGATCAATTGTCACCAGCAGAACAAAAACAATTGATTTATGACCAATGGCTGACGGCGTTCACATATACACCGTTTACACAACAAGCAAATTTATTTGGACATCCAGCATTAAGTGTGCCAACTTACGTTTCAAAAGAAGGACTGCCTTTGGGGATTCAATTTAATAGTGCATTAAATGAAGACCGAACATTGCTACAATTAGGCGCTTTATTTGAAAATAACCACAAGATAAATCAACCACATGTAGAAGAACCAGAAAAAGACAAAGAGCCAGATACAAGCGGCGAGCCAAACAAAGACAAAGAGCCAAATGCAAGCGGCGAACCAGACAAAGACAAAGAAACAAAAACAAGTGAAGGACCAATCGAAGGAAAAGATCAAAACCAAAACCAAAACCAAAACCCAGACAAAGCTGGAAAAACTACTAGTGAGTCATCCTTAGATAATTCGCTGAATTCATCAGTAAATCAGGGAACCAAATCAACAGAAAGTACGCATGCTTTTTCTAATAAAAGTATGATTGGGAAACAAGAACAGCTTCCCAAAAAAGTATTACCAAAAGCAGGTGCAGAAGTACCTAGTACTTTCTGGATTGTTTTAGGAGGAGCTTTCTTAGTAACGAGTGGAACGATTTATATAAGGAAAACTAGAAAACGATAACCAGTGAAGGCTGGAGACAATTTATCCCCAATTGTCTCCAGCCTTTTTTCTTTGGTATACTAAAACCAATAGGGAAATGGAGGCGAAAGTAATGAGGGCGTTTGAGAAGATTCCAGCGTTTCAGCAATGGCAAAAAGTTGAAGTTATTCACCGTGGTTGGTCAACTGATTTAAAGTTTAAAGTTACCAAAAATCAAGAAACCTTTTTATTGCGAATTTTTCAACAAGAAGAGTTATTAGCCAAACAACAAGAATATCAATTTATCAAAAAAGTAGCGGCGTTAGGATTTCCCAGTTCTAAACCTTTTTTATGTGCACCTATTCCTGAAAGTGAACAAGGATACATGTTATTAACGTATCTAGAAGGTGAAGACTTAAGCGATGTTTTACCCGCTCTTTCTCCCAAAAGACAACTGAACTTAGGCGTAGAGGCGGGCCGCTATTTAAACAAAATCCATAAGCTTTTGTTGCCTGAAAGGATTAGTCAAAGAGAGATTGCGCAAAATTTATACGAAAAAAAGCAGAGCCAACTAAATAAGTATAAGGAATCTCAATTTTGTATGCCGTACCAGCAGCCAATAATTTCATATTTAGAAAAACAATTACCATTATTGCAACAACGGCCTGTGGTTTATCAGCATGGAGATTTCCATGTGGGAAATTTTATTTACTTGCCAACTAGGCAGGTCGGTGTGATTGATTTTAATCGATGGGATTTTGGGGATCCTTATGAAGAATTTTACAAGTTACAATTTTTTTCAAGAAAGGTTTCGCCATTGTTTGCTTATGGTCAATTACAAGGTTATTTTGCTGGGAAAGTTCCTACCTTATTTTGGCAGTTTCAAAAGCTTTATACTTTTCACGCAGGACTCTATTCTTTAGTTTGGGCACTGAGCTTTGGTGAAAAAGAAATCAGGACTATGGAACAGCAATACCAACAATTACTAGAGGACTATAATTGTGGAGAATTACTAGTTCCCAAATGGTTTTCAACTATCCAAAGAAAGGGATTGAGATTTTAGGTTTATTTCGATAGAATAAAAATAAAAACAGGAGTTTAAGGAATGAAACTAAACGGGATTATTATGATAGCGGTTGTTGGAAGCGTTTTATCTGGCTGTGGTTGGCAAAAATCGAAAGAGGAATCACAGAAAGTGCGAACCGTACAAACAATGTGAAGAAACAAGAGCAATTTCAGCAACCGAAGTTAGTCAAACCACGGCGTTGGAATTAGAGCAAACAACGCAAACACAAGAATTAACTGAATTAGTTACAGAAGAAGGGACGATTTGGAATCAGCAAAAAGCAAAACAGTTAGGACAATACATGGAAACCTGGGGTCAAGAACGCAATCAGAACTATCAAGCGTACCAACCAGGTCACTCTGTAGCTTTTTACACGATTCAAGTGCCTGATGATTTATTGAGTTATGAACCTAAAATACAACCAGCTATTGGGAACAATCCCATTTGGTTAAATTGGTCAGAAACTGGCAACGAAGGGGGTTATTGTCTGGTGGCAGTATACTCTGACAGTGCGACACAAGTTGCCCAGAAGCATGTCTATTTATTTACTTTAGTGAATGGTGAAGCCAAAGTTTATGTGAGTAAAGAACAGCCAGTAGAAGAGCAACCTTATTTGTTTTTAAAAGAAACAAGTAATACAGAACTGAAAGAACAATTCACAAACCTTGTGAATAATCTTTAATTTTTTATTTAATCAAAAGGAAAAGAAAATTTATCATTGACAAAGTATCCGCTTTCATTTTATTCTGTAGCTACCCCTTGGGAAAGGGCAAAAGGAAGTTTTGAAAGGGATGGAAGAAAAAATGAAGGAAACAAGTTTAGTAATTATTAAGCCAGATGGCGTTGAACGAAAGTTAGTTGGCAAAATCATTCAACGTTTTGAAGATAAAGGTATTGACTTATTGCACCTTAAATTCGAACGACTAACAGTAGAAACAGTGAAGGAACACTATGAGCATTTAAAAGATGAACTATTTTTCCCTGAATTATTAGCCTATATGACAAGTGGCCCAGTGGTTGTGATGGTCGTTGTAGGGGACAATGTGGTTAAAAAAGTGCGTAAATTAGTTGGAGCAACGAATCCGTTAGATGCTGAAAGTGGCTCCTTACGAGCGGATTATGGGTTGTCTGTCACCAAAAATTTAATCCATGCTTCTGATTCTGTCCAATCAGCAAAAATTGAGATGCAACGGTTCTTTGGTTAATCAGCGAAAAAGAAGCAATCCTTTATTTTTTATAAAGGATTGCTTCTTTTTTATTAATTGTCAGAATATTCCGCTTAAATGGTTGACATCTGGAGGTAGAAGAGTAGTATAGACTACATACTAAATACTAAATGACTGCGTGTGCTTCAGGAGGATAAAATGATAACAAGTGATGAATTGACAGAAAACCTTAGTCCGTTTGAATTAAGTCTATTTTTAGAGAAGAAATTACATGAAGAAAATCATAATTTAGAAACATTGTTAAATGCAGGGCGAGGCAATCCTAATTGGACGGCGCCAACACCAAGGGAAGCCTTTTTTTTATTAGGTCAATTTGCTACAAAAGAAACGTTAAGAGAGGGGAGCGAACAAACGGCTGGTATGATTCAGCCAAGTTTTGGTAGAACGCAACGCTTCTTAAACTTTTTAGCAGAAAATCCTAGCAAAGGGGCAACCTTCTTACAAGAAATTTGGACAGCAGAGCATAACTATTTTGGGATGGATAAGGAAATGTGGTTAGATGCCATGTTAGACTATGTGATTGGGGATAATTATCCGAATCCTGTTCGTTGCTTGAAGGCGTGTGAACAACCGATTAAAGCATATTTAAATCAAGAATTATTTTCCAGTGAAGCACAACCGTTTGATATTTTTGCCGTTGAAGGTGGTACAGCAGGGATTTGTTACTTGTTTGATACGTTGGCAAATAATTATTTACTAGAAAAAGGTGATCGTATTGCGTTGTTATTACCAACGTTTGCTCCTTATCTAGAAATTCCAGAACTACCACGTTATGATTTTGACGTAGTTAAAATCAAAGCAGAGCAAATGATTATTGATGGAAAAACGACGTATCAATACTCAAACAAGGAAATTGATAAACTAAAAGACCCGTCCATCAAAGCGGTTTTTGTCGTAAATCCCAGCAATCCAACTGCTAATGCTATGGGAAAACCTACCATTGAACAAATCAAACAAATCGTTGCAGTGGATAACCCTAAGTTAATGATTTTAACAGATGACGTTTACGGAACCTTTGTGCCAGCTTTCCGTTCATTATTTACGGAGTTACCTTACAATACAGCTTGTATCTATTCTTATTCTAAATACTTTGGTGCTACCGGTTGGCGTGTGGGGACCATTGCGGTCAGCCAAGAGAACATCTTTGATCAATTATTAAAAGAATTGCCAGCGGCTCGAAAAATGGAATTACAGGCACGTTATGCTACATTGAATGCAGACACAAGCCAAATTAACTTTATCAGCCGCTTAGTCGCAGACAGCCGCGATATTGCGTTGAACCATGCAGCGGGACTTTCTTCTATTCAGCAAGCGATGATGGCTTTATTTAGTTTGTATGCTTTGTTAAAAGACGGTCAAGCATATAAAGACGAAGTGATGGATATTTGTCATACGCGTGAAAAGCTCTTGTTCCGCACCTTAGGCATTGAAGAGCCTTTAGCAAGTTTAAATACAGCATACTATTGTGAAATTAACTTTAGAGACTGGACAGAAAAACGTTATGGCCCAGAATTTTCAAGTTATTTAACGAAATCGTGGACGATCACAAAAGTATTAACCTCTTTAGCAGAAAAAGAAAAATTAATGCTTTTAAAAGCGGATGCTTTCGGGAGTGACAAATGGTCAGTTCGAATTTCTTTAGCCAATTTAGCTACTAACCAATATAGTGAAGTTGGTAAACGAATGATTCGCCTATCTGAACACATTAAAGAAGAGTGGTTGCGCCAAAAGCGCCAAGCAATTAAATAAAAAAACGCTAAGTCTCTTAAGCTACAGGAGACTTAGCGTTTTTGTTTATTATTTATTCATTTTTCCGTCAGTTTTGGTTTATAAATGTTTGCTACACTGGAGATAAGAGGAAATTAAGCGTTTATAAAAAGGAGAAAAGTGAATGAAACATATTAAAGGAATGTTGGTTTTTATCGGATTATTTATTTTGGTTGGTTGTGCGCCAGATCAAGAGTCAACGAAACAAACAACAAGTGGACCGCAAGAGACAAAGCAAGTGAAGCAAGTTACCGTCACCAATCAAACGACTTCTGCGGTGGAAAAACAAGCGCCGACTAAAAATGACGAACTGATTGCTAATCAATTGACTTTTGATTCTCATGAATACACGTACGAAGTGGTTACAGGGGCCACACAAACGACATTTGGGACAACCCCACCAGCAAAATATACACCAGAAGAAAAAAAGGAAAAAATGTTTTGGTCCAATCAACCGCCTTTGGGATTAATGACGGGTAACTATTATAAAAATGAAGGTGTATTTACTGGCGGAAATTACGGCATTGTAGAGATTATTACGGAACCTGAAACGCAACGGATTCTGAATGTTGAGTTTACAGAGTTTGCTAGTGATCCTTATTACGATACACGCTATTCGGGTGTCAACAAACGCCTGTCGGATTATCCTGAATTTCAAGCAAGCAACACGCGTACAGACGATACGTTAGTCACCGTTGTTAATGGTATTACTTATGTAGAAAAACAAATGCGTGACGAAAATCGTGTCACAGGTAATTTTTATACGGTACGCGGTTCATCAACTTCTGCTCGTGAAGGTTTAATGCCTTTAGCAGCAGAGATGGACACTTGGCTAAAAGAGCCATCGAAAGAAACGTATATCGGTTACGCAGAAGATTTAGGTAATGGCCTAATCGGTCGACTTCAAGTGATAACAGAAGAGCAGAAAATAAAACATGTCAGCTATGATGAATACTTTTCAGATGAACAGGAAAAAATCACAGAAACAGCCCTGCGGCCTTTTTATCGTCAATCGAAATATTATTCACCAGGATATAATAAACAAACCAACAATTCTTTTATTCATTTTGTAGATGCACTAACAAAGGCCATTACGACACAACAAACTTTATCCGTTAACGAAGAACAAGAGCTACAGCATCCGTCTTTTACTACTTATCAAAGATTGGCTGAAAAAATCAGCACGTTTCAAAATTCATTGAAGGAATAAGAAAAACGAAAGTAGGGCATAAGTCGTTTCGACTTATGCCCTACTTTTGTAATCTTAAGATTATCAGCTAAACCAAAGTGAGTTCTTTTTAAAGAAATACTTTTATTTTAGCCTTTTATAGATCTAAATAATTTTCTAAGTAATCTGCTAAACCATCTTGATCATTTGTTTTTTCAGTGACATCGTTGGCTACGGATTTAATTTTATCCGTGGCATTGTTCATAGCAACACCCCAACCAGCATAACTTAACATTTCTTCGTCATTATGTTCATCGCCAAAAGCAATGATATCAGCTGGTTTGACAGATAAAAAGTTCGCCACTTGATCAACGCCATGGGCCTTTTGAATTCCTTTTGCGACCATTTCTAAAATAGGCATTGGACCGCCCCAAGTGCGGACATCAATATAATCACCATATTGTTTTGTCAATGTATCAGCAACTTTTTCAGCTTGGTTTGGCGTGGTCCGAACCATCATTGAGGTAGGATTGGTTCGTAAATTTTTAGCATTAAGTAAATTATCTAAGGTTGCTTTGGAAGCAAAAAATTTCGGATCGAACCCATCTAACGTATCGATATAAAATGTTTCTTTGTTTTCAGCAGCAACAAAATCTAATTGTAATTCTTTTTTCTGTGCCAAAATGTCAAAGACTAGGTCACGCTCAATATTGGCTTCGCTTTCCAAGTCCCATTTTTTCTCTGGAATGTGAACTAAAGCGCCGTTAAAGTTAACCATAGGGGTCGTTAGGCCAAGTTGTTGGTAAAATTGATGACTCATTCTATAGGGACGTCCAGTGGCAATACTGACGTAATGACCGTTGTCAATCGCTTTTTTTAGTGTTTGTTCGGTTTTTGGACTGATTAAAGACTGTGCATTTAATGTTGTGCCGTCTAAATCAATAGCAATTAATTTTTTCAAGTAAAAATTCCTCCTAAATGCCTTTTACTCAGTCTAGCATAAAACCGAAGATTATCAAGGGGAGAAGCATGTTCATTTATAAGGTTTAAAAAAAAGCTTAAGAAGTATGCTACACTAAAATAAACCGTTTGAAAAAGGAGCGCAGAGCATCTTGAAAAATTCTAGAAATTATTTACGAGTGATCACCTTAATCTATTGTATCTATATGTGGTTATTTGCTACGCATTTTCATTTTATGGCGTTGAACGTGTTGTTAGCCTACATTCCAATTGAACTTAGTTATCTTTTAAACGCAGAAAAACGTAAAAGGGATTGGTTGATAGGTTTTGCTTGGTTAATTTTTTATCCTAATGCGCCGTACCTATTTACGGATTTTTTTCATTTAGAAACGCTATCTATTTATCGAGGCTTTAATACGATTTTTGCAAACCAAATTGGTGATTGGTGGGCGTTTGTTTGCTTAACTAGCGGGATTGTTATATATGGACTTTTAGGGATGAAAACAGTAACAACTGTTAGCCAGAAATTGCAAAGTTATTGCGGCTATAGAACAATTATAGGCTTTCAAGCCAGCCTTCATTTCTTGTCTGCTTTGGCGATTTATGTTGGACGTTTTGATCGATTACACAGTGTCTATCTTTTTATGAATCCAATTGAAACAGTGAAAATTATCTTTTTTGACTGGTCCCTTCAAAAATTAATGTTTATTTTATTAATGATGTTTCTACAGATGCTGTTGTTTGGGCTAATCCAATTATTAGGAAAAGAAGAAGCAATGTAAAGCTTTTTCTTTTTTTATATCCGTAAAATACGAACATTATATAGATAAATATATATAATAGTTAATATTTTGTTGTAAAAAGATAGCGATTCTCTTATAATCAAAGAGTAATTATTCGAAAACATGGATTTTAAGGGAGAGAAGTGCAATTATGAATACGTTTTTCAAATTAAAGGAAAACAAGACAACGGTATCAACTGAAATAATGGCGGGGGTTACGACCTTTTTTGCAATGAGTTATATTTTATTTGTTAATCCGTCCATTCTTTCAGAAACAGGGATGCCTTTTCAGGCTGTTTTTTTAGCGACCATTATTGCTTCAATCATCGGTACATTAATTATGGGGCTGTTTGCTAATGTACCTTACGCTCAAGCACCGGGAATGGGACTCAATGCTTTCTTCACGTTTACGGTCGTTTTTGGGATGGGGTATACTTGGCAACAAGCATTAGCAATGGTTTTTATTTGTGGTTTGATTAATATTTTGATTACAGTGACAAAAATTCGCAAAATGATTATTAAAGCAATTCCAGAGAGTTTACAACATGCTATTGGTGGTGGGATTGGAATTTTTGTCGCTTATGTAGGGTTGAAAAATGCTGGCTTACTAAGTTTCACAGTACAAGCAGAACCTCAAAATGGTGTTGTGAATGGTTCGAGTATCGTGCCCGCTTTAGGAAATTTTGATAATCCAGCTATTATTTTGGCGGTAATTGGGTTAGTTTTAACAACGATTTTAGTTGTCACCAATGTTCGTGGGGCTATTTTAATTGGCATCGTGGTTACTACGTTAGTCGCAATTCCAATGGGGGTGGTAGACACTGCTTCGGTTGATTGGCATGCTAATTCGTTGGGCAATTCATTTAAAGAATTAGGTACAACTTTTGGCGCTGCTTTTGGTGCTGAGGGCTTACAGTCATTGTTTAGCGATTCTTCAAAAATTCCTCAAGTTTTAATGACCATTATTGCCTTCAGTTTATCAGATACGTTTGATACAATTGGAACATTTATCGGTACGGGACGTCGAACAGGAATTTTCTCTAAAGAAGATGAATTAGCTTTAGAAGATAGTAAGGGCTTCAGCACTAAAATGGACAAAGCTCTATTTGCAGATGCTATTGCAACATCTATCGGTGCGATTTTTGGTACATCGAATACGACAACTTATGTAGAAAGTGCAGCAGGAATCGGTGCGGGTGGTCGAACAGGTTTAACATCGGTAGTGGTAGCAATTCTATTTGCCCTAAGTAGTCTTTTTTCACCACTTATTGCTATTGTACCAGCACAAGCTACGGCTCCAGCGTTAATTTTAGTGGGAATTATGATGTTAGCTTCTTTCAAAGACATCAATTGGACGGATTTAGAAGATGCGATTCCAGCATTTTTTGCTTCAATTTTCATGGGATTATGTTATAGCATCTCTTATGGGATTGCTACTGGGTTCATCTTTTATGCAGTGGTGAAAGTAGTCAAAGGGAAAGCCAAAGAAGTTTCACCAATTATTTGGGTCATTGATGCGTTGTTTATCTTAAACTTTGTAATCTTAGCTATTTTATAGTAAACAGAAGTGAGGCTGAGATAACAGCGGTTAGCTTCGAAGGTGTTGCATTTATTCAGCTATTTATCTTAAGCCCAAGTGTTAAGAAGTCTGGCAGATTGGTCGTTTTGACCGGTCTGCCAGACTTTTTTTAAAAGAATTTTCTTTTGAGAGATTCACTCTTTTAGAGTATAGTGGTAGGTGAAGAGGTGATAAGGTGGATAAAAGTATGAAAATAAAATGGAAGCAGAATTTATTAGTCGCATGGATTGGTTGCTTTTTTACAGGGGCGAGTATTAGCTTAGTTATGCCGTTTATTCCAGTATATGTTGAACAATTAGGGACGCCTAAGAGTCAAGTAGAGTTGTTTTCTGGATTGGCAATTTCTGTCACGGCATTTGCTGCTGCGATTGTTGCGCCGATTTGGGGAAATTTAGCTGATCGAAAAGGTCGGAAAATTATGATGATTCGGGCTGCAGCAGGAATGACGATCACAATGGGGGCGTTAGCGTTTGTCCCTAATGTATACTGGCTGCTGATTATGCGTTTTATGAACGGGATTTTATCCGGCTATATTCCTAACGCAACAGCGATGATTGCGTCGCAGGCGCCAAAAGAGAAAAATGGCTGGGCTCTAGGAACATTATCAACAGGTGCAATTGCTGGGACGTTAATTGCGCCATCGATTGGCGGTGCGTTGGCACAGTGGTTTGGAATGGAAAATGTCTTTATTATTACCGGCGTTATTTTATTCATTACAACGTTGTTGACTATCTTTTTAGTTAAAGAAGATTTTCAACCAGTTGAGAAAAAGGATTTATTAACGACGAAAGAAATTTTTAGTAAGATGGATCATGTTTCAGTATTGATTGGTTTGTTTGTGACTACGTTAATTTTACAATTAGGAATTACAAGTATCAGCCCAATCTTAACGCTATATATTCGATCTTTAAGTGGCGATACAGAGAATGTATTATTTGTTAGTGGTTTGATTGTTTCGATTGCCGGCGTTTCAGCAATTATTTCTTCTCCAACTTTGGGAAAAATTGGGGACCGCATTGGGAACCAAAAAGTTTTATTAGGCGGATTAATTCTTTCTTTTATTTGTTACATTCCCATGGCGTTTGTGCAAACACCTTTTCAGTTAGGCGTTTTACGATTCCTTTTAGGTTTTTCAACAGGCGCATTAATGCCATCAATTAATACGTTAATTAGTAAAATAACGCCAACGGAGGGCGTAAGTAGAGTTTATAGTTACAATCAGATGTGTAGTAATTTCGGTCAAGTTTTAGGACCGATGGTAGGGTCAACAGTTGCCCATGGTTTTGGCTATTCTTCTGTTTTTCTGGTAACCGCTTGTTTCGTTTTAGGAAACATTGGGTTGTCCTTCTTTAATTTCCGAAAAGTTTTAAATAAAAAGCTCTAAACAGTTGAAAAGATAAAAAAACCAGTTACAATAACTTTAGTAACTGGTTTTTTCTTATTTAACAGGTTTGGTTTCTTTCGGTACTGCAAAGTGTGCAATTAATAAAATAATAACGGCTGTTGCCAACGATAGAATCGTTGTCATTTTAAAGTCGTATGAACCACCAGATAATGCACCGCCGATATATCCAACGACTTGGCCTAATGCGAAGGTCCAGAAAAATACAACAAGATAACGCATATGAGCACCTCTTTTCTAGCTCTTAGTTTAGCATATTTTCTTTAAAAGTAAAGAATCCGCGATAGGAAAATAAGAGAAGAGGCAAAAAATAGCAAGGATTCAAAAAGGAGCTGTCCAATGTCATTTCCACAATTACATACCGTTACTTCCTATTCGCTTTTATCTAGTACGGTTAGGATTCGTTCCTATGTAAAACAAGCGAAAGCGTTAGGTTATCAAACATTAGCGATTACCGATATCAATGTCTTGCATGGGGCGGTTGAATTTTATGAAGCATGCCAAGAAGCGGGAATTCAACCAATTATCGGTTTAAGATTAGAATATACCCCAGCAGAAAAAGAAGGGCATTCCGAATTGCTTTTATTTGCTAAAAATTTAAAAGGGTATCAGCAATTAATGCAACTATCTAGCAGCAAAATGACGACAGAGGGTCCCTTTTACTTAGCAGAACATCAATCCTTATTAAGTGATTTATTTGCCGTGACTTTGTCAGCTAAAGGAGAAGTCGCCCAAACATTTTTTGAAGATGAACAACAAGCGGTTCACGCTTTCCAACAACTTGCTTCATATTTTGATCCCCAGTCGTTATTTGTTGAACATTCTTTTTCAATGAATCAACAACGCAATCCAGCGCTCTTTTCTTTTTACCAAAGAGAACAATTACCTGGCGTGGCTTTGCAAGAGGTACGTCATTTAACAAGGGAAGAAGGCTTTGCCGTAACTGTTCTTGAGAGCATCAAAGAAAATAATCAATTGAATATTACAAGCCAAACACCGGAAATAGAAGGTCTGAATTACTTGCGTGAAGCAGAGACGACGATGGAACAAATGCTTCAAATAGCTGGTGCAGAAGTGGTCCAGAATACGATTCAGCTAGCTGAAAATTGCCGAGTTGACATTCCTTTACATCAAAAATTATTACCGCATTTTCCTGTGCCTGATAATCAAACGGCTGGTTCTTATTTACGCACATTGTGTTTAGAAAAATTACCAGAAAGAGTGCCTCATCTAAATGAAGTTTACCAAAAACGATTAGAAAAAGAGTTAACCATCATTCACAATATGGGCTTTGATGATTACTTTTTAATCGTTTGGGATGTGATGGACTTCTGTCATAACAATCAAATTGTTACAGGCGCTGGCCGAGGTTCAGCTGCGGGCTCTTTAGTGTCCTATGTGTTATCAATTACAGATGTAGATCCAATCAAATATGATTTGCTTTTTGAACGTTTTTTGAATCCAGAACGCTACACGATGCCCGATATTGATTTAGATATTCCTGATAATCGGCGGGAGGAAGTTTTAGCTTATGTCAGTCAAAAATACGGTCATTATCACATGGCGCAAATTGCCACGTTTGGTACGATGGCTGCGAAAATGGTTTTACGGGACGTTGCACGTGTTTTCGGGTTGTCACAGAGTGAAGCGAATCGTTGGTCGGCAGCTGTCCCAAACAAGCTGAAAATTACGTTAGAAGAAGCGTACCAAGAGTCGAAACGGATGCAAGAATTGGTCAATTTTTCGCCAAATAATCAATTGCTCTATAAAACAGCTGTTCAGCTAGAAGGATTGCCTCGTCATGTTTCTACGCACGCAGCAGGTGTGGTAATTAGTGATGAAAATCTTTTGAATTTGGTTCCGTTACAACTAGGATCGAATGAAATTTTATTGACCCAATTTACTATGAATGATGTTGAAAAAATTGGTCTTCTGAAAATGGATTTCTTGGGCTTAAGAAATTTATCTATCATTGATGATACCCTCACAGATATTAAACGCGTCTATAATCAAACCATTCATTTAAATCAGATTCCATTAGATGACGAAACAACGCTGGCTTTATTTAGAAAAGGGGAAACAAGTGGTGTTTTCCAGTTTGAATCTGCTGGAATTCGGAATGTATTAAGAAAATTAGGACCAACTAGCATTGAAGATATTGCTGCTGTCAATGCCTTGTATCGTCCTGGTCCGATGCAAAATATTGATGTTTTCATCCGCCGGAAAAAAGGCTTGGAACAAATTAGTTATCCAGAGCCTAGTCTCGCCCCCATTTTAGAAAATACGTACGGAATTATTGTTTACCAAGAGCAGATTATGCAAGTTGCTGCGAAAATGGCAGGCTTCTCTTTAGGGCAAGCTGACATTTTACGTCGGGCCATTAGTAAAAAGAAAAAAGATGTGCTAGATGAAGAACGGAATCATTTTGTTAATGGTGCGTTACAACAAGGCTATCCCCAAGAAACAGCTAACCAAGTGTACGATTATATTGAGCGCTTTGCTAATTATGGCTTTAACCGCTCGCATGCATTTGCCTATTCCTTTATTGGTTTTCAAATGGCTTACTTGAAGGTTCATTATCCGAGTGCTTTTTATGTCGCATTGTTGCATTCTGTTCGTCATAATCCAACAAAAATTAAAGAATATATTGGCGAAGCTAGAAAAAACAAGCAGACGATTTTGCAGCCGTCAATTAACCAAAGTCACTACAGCTTTTACCTAAATCAGCAACAGCAAATTTTATTTGGTTTTAGTTCTTTAAAAGGAATCCGCCGAGACTTCATTCAAAATATTTTAAATGAACGCCGAGAAAATGGACCGTACAAAACGTTCGATGAGTTTCTTTTGCGAATTGATCGTAAGTGGTTGAAAGTTGAAAATATCGAACCATTGATTGCCATCGGTGCATTTGACGAAATTGCACCCAATCGCCGTCAATTAGCGGTAGGTTTAGAGAGTAATATCCAAAGTATTCTTCTCAGCGGTGGTAGTATGGATTTGTTAGAAACGTTGAAGCCCAAGGAAGAAGAAATTGCCGATTATCCGCTAGAAGAGCGACTAGAACAAGAAGAACAATATTTAGGGGTCTATTTATCAGGACATCCGACAGAAGAGTTCAAAAAAACACGCTTAGCCAAGCAAACGCAACTTGTTCATGAACTTGTTGAAAATCAGCCCACGAAATTATTGATTTATGTCAAAAACATTCGGACGATTCGGACCAAAAAGGGAGAACAAATGGCCTTTGTTGATGGGGATGATACAACAGGAAGTATTTCACTAACGTTGTTCCCAACTGTTTTTCGCCAGTTAAGACAGAGTGTCGAGAAAGGGCAAGTTTATTATGTGGAAGGAAAAGTGGAACGCAGTACGTACAATCAAGAATTGCAAATATTGGTTCAACGAATAGAAAAAGCGCAACAAGTAGAAACATCAATTAGTGACGAAACGTGTTTTATCAGAATTACAAAAGATGTCGAACAAACGGACGTTTTTCAGAAAATGAAAGAGGTACTCAGTCGTCACGCTGGACACATTCCAGTGATTGTCTATTTTGAAAAAACAGGAAAGAAAATAGTATTAAATGAAGAAAATTGGGTCGCTCATACAAGCGCTAGTCAGCAACAATTAGCTTACGTTTTAGGTGAGCAAAACGTCATTTTCAAATGATTTACGGTAAAAAATACTAGTTGTTTTCAACTTTTTTCATTTTTTTCTTCTTAACTCAAGACATTTTGGTTCTTTAATGGTAAAATGAATGACGTAATATTTTTGTATATCAATTTTTGCGAAAAGGTTTCTTTTGGCAGTTGAAAGTATATTATATGAGGTGAAATAGCGAATGAAACGCATTGGTATTTTAACCAGCGGGGGAGATGCCCCTGGAATGAACGCTGCAATTCGTGCAGTCGTACGCAAAAGTATTTTTGATGGAATCGAAGTTTACGGTATTAACTATGGATTTGCCGGTTTAGTCGCAGGCGACATCCGTCGTTTAGATGTTGCTGACGTTGGCGATAAGATTCAACGTGGTGGAACATTCTTGTATTCTGCTCGTTATCCTGAATTTGCTACTGAAGAAGGGCAATTAAAAGGAATCGAACAATTGAAAAAATTCGGTATTGAAGGCTTAGTTGTTATTGGTGGAGACGGTTCTTATCATGGCGCAATGGCTTTGACAAAACGTGGTTTCCCCGCTGTTGGAATTCCTGGAACAATTGATAATGATATTCCTGGAACAGATTTCACAATCGGTTTTGATACAGCGATTAACACTGTTTTGGAATCAATTGACCGAATTCGTGATACAGCAACTTCTCATGTTCGTACATTCGTTATCGAAGTAATGGGACGTAACGCTGGTGATATCGCATTGTGGTCAGGCGTGGCAGGCGGAGCAGATGAAATCATTATTCCTGAACATGATTTTGATATGAAAAACGTTGCCAAACGCATTCAAGAAGGCCGTGACCGCGGGAAAAAACATTGCTTAATCATTTTAGCAGAAGGCGTAATGGGCGGAAATGAATTTGCTGATAAACTTTCTGAATACGGTGATTTCCATACGCGTGTATCAATTTTAGGACACGTGGTTCGTGGGGGCTCGCCAAGTGCTCGTGACCGTGTATTAGCAAGTAAATTTGGGTCATATGCTGTTGAACTTCTAAAAGAAGGCAAAGGCGGTTTATGTATCGGTATGTTAGATAACCAAGTAGTTGCAGCTGATATTATTGACACGTTAGAAAACAATAAACACAAACCAGATTTATCTCTTTATGAGTTAAATCATGAAATTTCTTTTTAATCTTGTATATTAGCTAATCTTATTAGCTTTGTATAAACAAATTTGGAATAGGAGCGTTTTAGTAATGAAAAAAACGAAAATCGTATGTACGATTGGACCAGCTAGTGAATCCGTTGATATGCTAGTAAACTTAATTAATGCAGGTATGAATGTTTGCCGTTTGAACTTTTCACATGGTGACTACGAAGAGCATGGTGCTCGTATTAAAAACATTCGTGAAGCTGTAAAAATTACAGGGAAACGCGTAGCGATCTTACTAGATACAAAAGGTCCTGAAATCCGCACAAATGACATGGAAAATGGCGCAATCACAATGAAAATTGGTGATTCAGTACGTATTTCTATGACAGAAGTTTTAGGAACAAATGAAAAATTCTCAATCACTTATCCAGAATTAATCAATGATGTAAACGTAGGTTCACACATTCTTTTAGATGATGGTTTAATCGATTTAGAAGTAACTGATATCGACCGTGATGCAAACGAAATCGTAACAGTTGTTAAAAACGAAGGCGTCTTGAAAAATAAAAAAGGCGTTAACGTACCAGGCGTTTCTGTAAACTTACCAGGGATCACTGAAAAAGATGCTAACGATATCCGTTTCGGAATTGGTCAAGGAATTGACTTTATCGCAGCTAGCTTCGTTCGTCGTGCTTCTGACGTTTTAGAAATCACTAAAATTTTAGAAGAAGAAAACGCAACACACATCCAAATCATTCCTAAAATCGAAAACCAAGAAGGTATCGATAATATCGATGAAATCTTAAAAGTTTCTGATGGTTTAATGGTTGCTCGTGGTGACATGGGTGTTGAAATTCCAACAGAAGATGTTCCAGTTGTCCAAAAAGCTTTAATTAAAAAATGTAATGCTTTAGGTAAACCAGTTATCACTGCAACACAAATGTTAGATTCAATGCAACGTAACCCACGTCCAACACGTGCGGAAGCAAATGACGTAGCAAACGCAATCTACGATGGAACAGATGCAGTAATGTTATCAGGCGAAACTGCAGCAGGGGATTACCCATTAGAAGCTGTTCAAACAATGGCTCGTATTGCAGTTCGTACAGAAGAAACATTAGTTAACCAAGATTCATTCGCATTGAAATTATATAGCAAAACAGATATGACTGAAGCAATCGGACAATCTGTTGGCCATACAGCACGTAACTTGGGTATCCAAACAATCGTTGCGGCAACAGAATCAGGCCATACAGCACGTATGATCTCTAAATACCGTCCAAAAGCACATATCGTTGCAATTACGTTCTCAGAACAAAAAGCACGTAGCTTATCATTATCATGGGGTGTTTACGCAACAGTTGCTGACAAACCATCAAGCACAGATGAAATGTTTAATTTAGCTTCAAAAGTATCACAAGAAGAAGGTTATGCTTCAGAAGGTGATTTAATCATTATCACTGCTGGTGTTCCAGTTGGCGAAAAAGGCACAACAAACTTAATGAAAATTCAAATGATCGGTTCTAAATTAGTTCAAGGTCAAGGTGTCGGCGAAGAAGCAATTATTGCAAAAGCCGTTGTTGCAGGAACTGCTGAAGAAGCAGTTGCTAAAGCGACTGAAGGAGCTATTTTAGTTACAAAAACAACAGATAAAGAATACATGCCTGCAATTGAAAAAGCATCAGCATTAGTTGTTGAAGAAGGTGGTTTAACTTCTCATGCAGCTGTTGTAGCGATTGCACAAAATATTCCAGTTATCGTAGGTGCTGCAGATGCAACATCATTAATTAATAATGACGAAGTGATTACTGTTGATCCTCGTCGTGGTATTGTTTACCGCGGAGCAACAACAGCTATCTAAGTCTAATTAATTCAATCATTTGATTTTAAGCAATATGTACTCGGACGCAAAGCTGGGACAAACCGATTCGTCAGTTTGTCTCAGCTTTTTTACAAGGAAGACAGTAGTACGAAATGTTCAGAAAACACGTATTCAGTAAATAAAGAGTTGGGCGCAAATAGTAAAATTATGTCTTAGTTTTAAATTATTTATGTTATTTCACACAAAAATTTTGTTATTTAATTAAATAAGCGCTAAGTTATCTTCAACAGAAAAACAATTATAAAAAAAACGAAAGAAAAACAGGAAATAAGAAAGGGCTGTCAAGAAAATTTCATTGACAAAGCTTTCATACCCCTGTATAATAGCTTTTGTTGCTTAGGAGTGATAATTATGAAGTGGTCTTTGTTAGAATTAAATAAATACAAAGAAGAGCCGCTAGTGTTTTCAGAAACATTGCATCTTAAAGAAGAGCTTCTTCAACGAGATGATACCTTGTTGGATGTTAGTCCAATCAAAGTAGAAGGCTTATTAGCAGTCAATAAATCAGAATATTTACTTCATTACACTATTCAGGTAACTGTAACCGTTCCTTCATCCCGTTCTTTAGAACCTGTGGCTTTGCCAATGCAAATCACGGTCGATGAAGTCTTTATGACAAAAGAACAAATGGATACAAGAGATGAACGATTTGCAGCTGAAGAGATTATTTTATTGGACAAGCCAACAATTGATTTAGATGAATCTGTCGAAGACAACATTCTATTGTCCATTCCAATTCAAGTGCTTACAGAAGAAGAACAAAACAGTCAAGAAATGCCAAGTGGCAATGACTGGGAAGTGATTTCAGAAGAAGCATATTTGGAAAGTAAGCAGAAAGCAGCAGAACAAACAGTGGATCCTCGTCTGGCTAAACTATCAGAATTACTCAGCGATAATGCTGAAAAGGAAGATAACAGCTAGGTTGGAATATATTGTGTATGTAAATACACGCATCTTTACAAGGAGGTGGAACAACAATGGCAGTACCAGCTAGAAGAACTTCTAAAGCGAAAAAAGCAAAACGTCGCACACACTACAAATTAACAATCAAAGGCTTAAATGCATGCTCAAACTGTGGTGAAATGAAAAAAAGCCATCACGTATGTCCAGCATGTGGTCACTACGATGGAAAAGACGTAATGTCTAAAGAAGCATAAGCATAAAAACATTTTTTGAAATGTTGAATCCCCTAGGCTAACCATGGAGCCTAGGGGATTTGTATTTTTTTAAGAAAATATGAAGAAATTGGAAATTTATTGGCACTATATTGTTTTCATATGAAAGATAGTGCGTTATAATAGTGAGGATTATAAGAGAATGCTCATAGAATTTTCGTTGATTATAATATAGGAGGTCATAAAATGACAAAACAACAATTTGGCGTAGTCGGCATGGCTGTCATGGGAAAAAATCTTGCTTTAAACATTGAAAGCAGAGGCTATACAGTTGCGCTGTATAACCGTACAGGATCAAAAACAACAGAAGTGGTTGAAGAACATCCTGACAAAAACTTTCAAGCAACATACTCAATTGAGGAATTTGTGAATGCAATTGAAAAACCTCGTCGAATTATGTTGATGGTTAAAGCTGGACCTGCAACAGATGCGACAATCCAAGAATTGTTACCACACCTTGATAAAGGCGACATCTTAATTGATGGCGGTAATACGTTCTTCAAAGACACAATGCGACGTAATGAAGAACTAGCAAACTCAGGAATTAACTTTATTGGTACTGGCGTTTCTGGCGGAGAAGAAGGAGCCTTGAAAGGACCATCTATCATGCCTGGCGGACAAAAAGAAGCATATGAGTTAGTTGCGCCAATTCTTGAAAAAATTTCAGCTAAAGCAGAAGACGGTGAACCATGTGTGACTTACATTGGCCCAAATGGTGCTGGACATTATGTAAAAATGGTTCATAATGGGATTGAATATGGGGACATGCAATTAATTGCTGAATCCTACGATTTAATGAAACAAATCTTAGGTTTATCTGTTGATGAAATGGCAGAGATTTTCAAAGAATGGAACGAAGGCGAATTAGACAGTTACCTTATCGAGATCACGGCTGACATTTTGACACGTAAAGATGATGAAGGAACCGACCAACCAATCGTTGATGTTATTCTTGATGCAGCAGGCAACAAAGGAACAGGTAAATGGACAAGCCAAAGTGCGTTAGATCTTGGCGTACCATTACCATTAATTACAGAATCAGTATTTGCACGTTTTATTTCAGCTTACAAAGAAGAACGCGTAAAAGCAAGTGGCATTTTATCAAAACCTGCAGCCTTTGACTTTGCAGGCGATAAAAAAGAATTGATTGAAAAAATTCGCGAAGCATTATACTTTAGTAAATTAATGAGTTATGCGCAAGGTTTTGCACAACTCCGTGCAGCTTCTGAAGAATACGGATGGGATTTACCATTTGGTGAAATTGCAAAAATCTGGCGAGCAGGTTGCATTATCCGTGCACAATTCTTACAAAAAATTACCGATGCATATGAAAAAAATCCAGCACTTGAAAACTTGTTGTTAGATGAATACTTCGTAGAAATTACGAAAAAATATCAACAAGCCGTTCGTGAAGTTGTTGCGATTGCTGTTCAAGCAGGTGTTCCTGTACCAACATTCTCATCTGCAATTGCTTATTACGATTCTTATCGTTCAGATCGCTTACCAGCGAATTTAATTCAAGCACAACGTGATTACTTCGGTGCTCATACGTACGAACGCACAGACAAAGAAGGAATCTACCATTATAGCTGGTACAACGAAGAATAAACACGCTGGAGACCATGAGTGTGGCTCACCATGCTCATGGTTTTACTGTGGCTTAAAAAAGAACCAGACAGATTGAGTAGTAATTCTCTAATAAGTAGTAAGGAATAAAAAGGTTGAGCTTGAGTATAGCTTTTAAAGAGAAAGGACAATTAATCAAATGAGCAACATTTTAATTATTGAAGATGAAAAGAACTTAGCGAGATTCGTTGAGCTTGAATTAAAACATGAGGGGTATACGACAGAAGTACACTACAATGGTCGTACAGGATTGGAAGCCGCTCTTAACAACGAATGGGATGCTATCCTTCTTGATTTGATGTTACCAGAATTGAATGGATTAGAAGTATGTCGCCGTGTTCGCCAAGTGAAAAATACACCAATTATTATGATGACTGCGCGTGATTCAGTAATTGACCGTGTTTCTGGTTTAGACCATGGAGCGGATGATTATATTGTTAAACCATTTGCAATTGAAGAATTGTTAGCTCGTTTACGTGCGTTACTTCGTCGTATTGATATTGAGGGCGATAAAAACGTTGCAAAACAAACAACGATTACATATCGTGACTTAACAATTGAAAAAGAAAATCGTGTCGTTCGTCGTAATTCTGAAATGATTGAATTAACAAAACGCGAATACGAATTACTATTAACGCTAATGGAAAACGTGAACGTTGTCTTGGCACGTGATGTGTTACTAAATAAAGTTTGGGGCTATGAAACAGAAGTAGAAACAAACGTTGTGGATGTATATATCCGCTACTTGCGAAATAAAATTGACGTACCTGGAGAAGAAAGCTACATCCAAACTGTCCGTGGAACTGGCTACGTTATGCGTTCGTGAGAACTAATTAATGAAAAGAACGATTAAAAAAGAACTGGAAGGCCCATCTTTAACTATAAAGTGGGCTTTCGCAAGTTCTTTCTTTATATTTGTAGTTTTTACCATTTTTGCGGTGATTACCTATAAGTCTTCTGTCAGTCTTATTGTTGCCAAAGAAAAGGAAAATGTCGAAGCAACGATTGCAGAAGTAACAAATCGATTAGCTAATGCCAATGAAAATTTAACGGTAACAGACGTTTTTGACTATTTAAAAACGCCGAGTGAAAGAGATGAAAACTACTATAATAAGCATACAGCAGTAGAAGGTTCGTTTATGGAAATGGACAGTTTCATATCTGAACTAGGACAACCAGAACTTTATTTATCTGTGTATGACACAAACCAAAAGCTAGTTTTTAAAACGCAAAATGAATATGATAAGTTATTACAATTGGATCGACAATTACCTGTTGTTCGAACTGTTTTTGATAAAACCGGTTTTTATTCCGTGGAACCTATTTTTTCAAAAGAAACACGAGAAAAGATTGGCTATATTCAAGCGTTTTATGAACTTTCTTCTTTTTATGAAATTCGTAATCATTTATTATTAACACTTGTAGTTTTAGAAGTGATTTCTCTGATTGTAAGTAGTGTCTTAGGCTTTATCCTCTCTTCTTATTTCTTAAAACCATTAAAAGTATTGAGAGACACGATGGATACAATCCGCAAAGACCCGCAATCAGATGTCCACATGCCGGAGATTAATACGAGAGATGAGTTAGCAGATATCTCGGAAATCTTTAATGAAATGTTAGATCGTATGAGACGCTACATCGAACAACAAGAGCAGTTTGTTGAAGATGTTTCCCATGAATTAAGAACGCCCGTTGCGATTATGGAAGGCCATTTAAACCTTTTAAATCGTTGGGGGAAAGACGATCCTGAAATTTTAGATGAATCATTAAAGGCCAGTTTACAAGAAATTAGTCGTATGAAGAGTTTGGTCCAAGAAATGCTTGACCTTTCACGCGCTGAACAAGTGGACACCCAATATGCAAATGAACGAACAGATGCTAAACAAGTAGTCTACCAAGTATTTAATAACTTCCAATTGGTTTATCCTGAGTTTCATATCACATTAGATGACGATTTACCAACCGAAGTTGAACTGAAAATCTATCGTAATCACTTTGAACAATTGCTAATTATTCTATTAGATAATGCGATTAAATATTCAACAGATCGAAAAGAAGTGCATATTTCCATTTCTCGAACGATGAATGAATTTGAAATAGCTGTGCAAGATTTTGGTGAAGGAATCACTGAAGAAGACTTGGAGAAAATATTTGATCGATTCTACCGAGTAGATAAAGCCCGTGCAAGAAATAAAGGTGGTAATGGCTTAGGACTATCGATTGCAAAACAATTAGTCGAAAACTATAAAGGACGTATTGATGCAGAAAGCGTATTGCATCAAGGAACGATCTTTAGAATTTTTATTCCAATCGCTGGAATAAAAGAAGAGGAGGTCGGGACAGAACCGTTTAGCTCCGAGAAATAAGAAGAAATTTCCGAAAATTGCTCTTTAATTTTTGGAGAATTTCGGCTTATTTCCGAAGGAGTTGGTTCTGTTCCCGCCGTTTATCAGTTTTTGAGCGTGGAGCAAAAATCCAAAGTGATTTTTGTCCCACGCTTTTTTTTTACGAATGATTAACGAACATTTCAGTAAGAGAAAAGGGATTATAAGATAAAGAAACGAATGTTTTCTTTGCAGAAAATATTCATCGTTCGAAATTGAAAAAAATGTTATTTTTCTGCAAAATAATAGTTGCGTTTTAGAAAAATCCTTGGTATATTAATATCTGTTCTGACAAACAGTTTGTTAAGAAAAAAGTTTTAAAAAGTTGAAAATTTTTCTTGACGAAAAGATAAATAACATGTTAGAATAACAAAGTCGTTAAAGAGATTGCTTTTAAATCAATCATTTGATCAAAAAAACTTGTTATAAAATAACAAAAAAGTTTTAAAAAGTTGTTGACAAACAACTGAGATAATGATAAGATATAGAAGTTGTCACAACAGACAACAACAACCAAGCAAAACAACTTAAAAAAACTTTTTTAAAAAAGTTCTTGACATTCAAACGAAAGTTTGTTATGATATAAAAGTTGCTGCGAGGTAACGTAGACCTTTGAAAACTGAACAAAGAATAGACGAACCAAATGTGTAGGGCGTCTTGATTCAATTCAAGACAACAAACATTTTTAACAAGCAAGCAATATGCTAGCAAACAAATTGAGCTTAACAATCGCAAGATTGTTCTAACTTTTATTATGAGAGTTTGATCCTGGCTCAGGACGAACGCTGGCGGCGTGCCTAATACATGCAAGTCGAACGCTTCTTTCCTCCCGAGTGCTTGCACTCAATTGGAAAGAGGAGTGGCGGACGGGTGAGTAACACGTGGGTAACCTACCCATCAGAGGGGGATAACACTTGGAAACAGGTGCTAATACCGCATAACAGTTTATGCCGCATGGCATAAGAGTGAAAGGCGCTTTCGGGTGTCGCTGATGGATGGACCCGCGGTGCATTAGCTAGTTGGTGAGGTAACGGCTCACCAAGGCCACGATGCATAGCCGACCTGAGAGGGTGATCGGCCACACTGGGACTGAGACACGGCCCAGACTCCTACGGGAGGCAGCAGTAGGGAATCTTCGGCAATGGACGAAAGTCTGACCGAGCAACGCCGCGTGAGTGAAGAAGGTTTTCGGATCGTAAAACTCTGTTGTTAGAGAAGAACAAGGACGTTAGTAACTGAACGTCCCCTGACGGTATCTAACCAGAAAGCCACGGCTAACTACGTGCCAGCAGCCGCGGTAATACGTAGGTGGCAAGCGTTGTCCGGATTTATTGGGCGTAAAGCGAGCGCAGGCGGTTTCTTAAGTCTGATGTGAAAGCCCCCGGCTCAACCGGGGAGGGTCATTGGAAACTGGGAGACTTGAGTGCAGAAGAGGAGAGTGGAATTCCATGTGTAGCGGTGAAATGCGTAGATATATGGAGGAACACCAGTGGCGAAGGCGGCTCTCTGGTCTGTAACTGACGCTGAGGCTCGAAAGCGTGGGGAGCAAACAGGATTAGATACCCTGGTAGTCCACGCCGTAAACGATGAGTGCTAAGTGTTGGAGGGTTTCCGCCCTTCAGTGCTGCAGCAAACGCATTAAGCACTCCGCCTGGGGAGTACGACCGCAAGGTTGAAACTCAAAGGAATTGACGGGGGCCCGCACAAGCGGTGGAGCATGTGGTTTAATTCGAAGCAACGCGAAGAACCTTACCAGGTCTTGACATCCTTTGACCACTCTAGAGATAGAGCTTTCCCTTCGGGGACAAAGTGACAGGTGGTGCATGGTTGTCGTCAGCTCGTGTCGTGAGATGTTGGGTTAAGTCCCGCAACGAGCGCAACCCTTATTGTTAGTTGCCATCATTTAGTTGGGCACTCTAGCGAGACTGCCGGTGACAAACCGGAGGAAGGTGGGGATGACGTCAAATCATCATGCCCCTTATGACCTGGGCTACACACGTGCTACAATGGGAAGTACAACGAGTCGCTAGACCGCGAGGTCATGCAAATCTCTTAAAGCTTCTC
>NZ_CP172927.1:962500-2790000 GCF_050539875.1 Enterococcus sp. DIV0561
AGAAGAATGTGGGGGTTCTGCATCATCGTCATTAAATGTTCCTGCAGTGGGAATATGAATTTCTGTCATATTATATTCAATAACTTGAACTGTGATGATTACAACAGTTCCAATGATTGCTAACATAGTAGTCATACTTTCACTCCTCTCTTAATTTTAAATAAAAGTACTTAACTGATTGACTAGAGACTAAAAATATACATCAACATGAACGTTGAGCTTTAGCACTATACAACGTAAAGATCACTCTTAGCTATTTTGAGAAAAGCCTTCTCCTCGACCAGTCTTGTTCTACTCATTGGTGTCTCTCGACATTTCTGAGCAATAGCCTATGTTTGTATAGGAGCCTCACCTAACTTATTACAAAGAAATAATAGTCTTTTAAGTAACTCTTTGTCAAGACATAAGCAGAAGTCAAAACAGTTCTATTTACAAATGAATGCGACGAACCATTTCTTCTGTTATTTGTTCTACAATATCAATGGTTGTTTTTGGCGAACGTTGATTTCTGGGGATATCGATTGAGTAAATTTTGGCAATACGACCAGGATTTGCATCCATTAATACAACCCGATCAGAAAGTTGGACTGCTTGTTGAACGTCATGCGTGATCATTACAATTGATTTAGTCGCAATTTGATTGTTTAGCCAAATTTCTAATAAATCGTTAGATAATTGGCTGGCTGTAATGATATCTAAAGCTGAAAAAGGTTCGTCTAAGAGCAATAAGCTAGGTTCGATGGCTAAAGCACGAGCAAAGCCTACACGCTGTTTCATTCCACCAGATAACTCTCTGGGATAAGCTTTTTCAAAACCAGTTAAACCAATCATTTCAATGAGATTACTGACTCTTTTATTTATTTGTTCACGGGAAATTTCTTTACGGTTTTCTAAGCCAAAGCTGATATTTTTTTCAACTGTCAACCAAGGAAAAAGGGCAAAATGTTGAAAAACCATGCCGATATTGGCATCAGGCTCATTAATGATTTTATCTTCAAAAGTAATTTCACCTCTAGTTGTACGAAGAAGTCCAGCAATACTTCTGAGCAACGTTGATTTTCCTGTTCCTGATTGTCCGATAATACTTAAAAATTCATTCGTTTTAACTGTTAAATCAATATTTTCAAGGACTTTTAAATGTTCTGAATGTCCTTCAATTTCAAATTCTTTATATACTGATTTTATGCTTAATAATTCTTTATTTTCCATCGTCTTATTAGATAGGTAAAGGGAAATCACCTATCGTTCTCCTCTCTAGTTTATCTTAAAAATTTAGTCGAGTTGAGTCGTCCAGCTATTAATAGTGAAATTTTTGTTTTGCTGCTCGATATAAAGGTTGCCAAACAAAGGCAATACATAAACCAACAACGAAACACATCGCTAAGGTTCCTAAGGCAGATTTATCTTTTACGCCATCGTTTGCCGCAATATATTGTCCTAGGCCAGTAACATCTATTGATTTTTTGCCCCATTGAATGCTTTCTGCTGCGATATCAGCGTTCCAAGCAGCACCAGCAGCGTTAATAATTGCTGTAATGAGGTAAGGTAAAATAGAAGGGATCAAAAATTTTGTCCACCATTGCCATTTAGATAATTTAAAAAGTTTGGTTACGTCACGAATATCATCAGGGATGGCTAAGTAGCCAGCAATTACATTAAAGAAAAAATACCATTGGCAACCAACCATGATGAGTGGTAAAATCCACCATTCTAATTTGTTGAAGCCCATACTAATAATCAACACAATGAATGGAGTATAAACATTTGACGGAATGGAGCCTAAAATTTGTCCAATCGGTTGAACGATACTTAAGCGCCGATTATCATTCGCAACCCAGATTGCTAAGGGAGTAAAGATAATGCCAGCAACGACCATAGCCAAGGTAACCCGTAGTGTAGTATAAAGGGTTAATCTAGGAATCATGCTGAAATCTTGATGGGGCAAGAAATGATAGAGCTTAATAGAACAATAAACCCCAATAATGGTTAAGCTGACATACCATAATGTTTTGAAAAAATGGCGTAATTTTGCTAGTAATCGATAGAGATAGTCTAGCTTGAAAAAGTACCAAACTTTTGGTAAATCGTAAATCCAAAAGTGACTGAATTTCACAAAAGCTTTTGAAAAGTATTTCGTTAAAGTTGCTTTTTTTAATAAATGATAAATGATGGATTTAGGTGGCGTCGTACTTTCGACATCTGTTTCATATTTAAAATAATAAGTGGCTCGAACTAAAGGTTGAAAAACTAAAAAGTTTAAAATCACCACATTGATTAATAAGGCAAAAACAGCCCATAAACAGGATTTAAAGTCGGCTCGATTTAATGCTACTTGGATATAAGAACCAATTCCTGGTAAATAAAGGTTGGTTTCTTTAGGAAAGGCAACAGAAGCTTGCTCGCTGGCCACCAAGGCAAACCAAGCCGCAGTTTGAGAAATAATAACGTTCCAAAGTAAGCCAGGAATTGAGTAAACAAATTCAAGACGCCAAAATTTTTCCCAAGCATTGTACTTGAACTGATCGGTCACATTGACTAGATCTGAAGGAATAACTTCCATTATTTGATAAAGAGTCAACATGATGTTCCAAGCTTGACCTGTGAAGATGGCAAAAATAGCAACCGCTTCTGCGCCCATCACATTTCCTGGAAATAAACCAAGTAACCAAGCAGTTGTAAAGGTCAAAAAACCTAGCAATGGAACAGATTCAAGGAAATTAACTAATGGTAAAATGACTCTTCGTGCCGTTTTATATTTTACGGCTAAAATACCAAAAACAAAGGAAAACAGGAAGGACCAAGCCATCCCCACAATCATTCGAAACATGGTTCGAATTGAAAAGTAAAAAAGATTTGATGGAGATAAGAAATCATCTGTTTTACTTGGTGTTGCGAGGAATTCTTCTGAGGGAAGGGTGTGGAGAGGGCGATTCATTTTTAGCCAAGAGAAGACGATGATAAAAATGAAAATGCCTAAAATGATGAGCAAGGTAAGATTCCCGATACTTTTAGCAAGTAGGGTATTTTTCTTAGATGATGCAGTGACAGCTTTCAATTTAAAAACCTCCAATTAATCATATTAAAGAGGTCGCCGAATAAAAGAAGAAGATTATAGGGTAATCACAATAATTGAGCTTTGGCTTTCTGAGACGTAAGAAAAAAATTCTAGTTATCTTAGGAAAGCCTTAATTCGACAATCCCTGCTTTACTCGTTACTGTCTCTCGACATTTCCGAGCGATAACCTGTGTTCTTCAGAGTAACCTCACCTAATATGATTCTATTTGATTTACATGCTTATCATACTCGTGACTAAAAATAAAACAATTTCTAGCTAGTTATACCTGAATTACTGTTTGTTGTTATTCTATTCAATGATTCTTAAAAAGATTGCCCACATTCTGTTTTTTTAGGGAGAAATTATCAGATGAGTATGTTATGTAACGCAAGGTGAATAGCATAGGATGTTGTATTTTTAGTTTGTTTCGTTTACTGTTAAAGATGTAAGTAGTAACTATACGTGAATGGATAAAAAAATTAAAAGTAATCTAGCACCTAAATTAAACAACAAAGAAATTTGTTCAGAAGAAAGGAAATTATGATGATTATTTGGTTAAACGGTGCGTTTGGAGCCGGAAAAACGACCATTGCACATGAGTTACAACAAAAACTTCCCAATGCAATCATTTATGATCCAGAAATTATTGGTAGTGCATTGATGGAGCTAGTTCCCGAAGAAATGAAAGAAAATGATTTTCAAGAGTATCAGGAATGGCGTTGCTGGAATGCTCATTTATTAAAACGAATGTCCAAAGAGTCTGGACGGCCGATTATTGTTCCAATGACCCTTTATAAAAAAGAATATGAAGAAGAGCTGATTGGATATTTGAGACGAGCAGGCATTGACGTTTATCATTTTTTGTTAGCGGTCGAGAAAGAAGAAATTTTACAAAGATTATTGAAAAGAAATGATGGAACTTTTGAATGGGGGAAAAATAAGTTGCCCGAAGTACTTGAAGGTTTTCGTCAGATTCAGTTTACCGAGATTTTTAGAAATCATTCAGCTGACACGACAGAAATTGTAGCATCCATTCTTAATAGAATAACCGAATAAAAATAAAATAAGGGACCTAAGCCGAAATGACTTAGGTCCCTTATTTTCTACTTCTTAAGATAATCAACTACCAGCTACCCTAATTTCTTCAAACTTTAAGACCGCACATTTACGACAATCTATTTTTACACTGTCAAAATTTTCTTTCAAGTCTTGCATTTTGTTATTTTTAGCAGTATATTTTAGGTGTACCTAAAATATATTAGAGGTTAACCTTCTGACGGGAAGGGCCTTTTAAAATTATTGCAAAACGAAAGAAGGAATTGAATTGAAAAATTCAGAAGAACATGAACCAAAGCAAAGACATCATTTGATTGAATATGCAAATGGTCCTTCGCTTGAAGAAATTAATGGCACCATTGACGTGCCTAAAAATATGAGTTTTTGGAAAACGTTATTTGCTTACTCAGGTCCAGGAGCATTGGTAGCAGTGGGGTATATGGATCCAGGAAACTGGTCTACTTCAATTACTGGGGGACAAAATTTTCAATATTTATTGATGTCGATTATTTTAATTTCCAGTTTGATTGCAATGTTGCTCCAATATATGGCGGCTAAATTAGGCATTGTTTCACAGATGGATTTAGCACAAGCGATTCGTGCTAGAACTAGTAAGACGTTAGGTATTATATTATGGATTTTAACAGAGTTAGCAATTATGGCTACAGATATCGCTGAAGTTATCGGGGGCGCAATTGCCTTATATTTATTATTTCATATTCCTTTAGGTCTGGCTGTCTTCATTACGGTATTTGATGTTTTACTTTTGTTGTTATTGACAAAAATTGGTTTTAGAAAAATTGAAGCTATTGTTGTTGCTTTAATTGTTGTTATTTTTGTGATTTTTGCTTATCAAGTGGCATTGTCAAATCCAGTATGGGGAGATGTAATTAAAGGGCTGGTTCCTAGCGCAGAAGCTTTTTCTACATCACATGCGGTGAATGGGCAAACGCCACTGACAGGTGCATTGGGGATTATTGGTGCAACAGTGATGCCTCATAATTTGTATTTGCATTCTTCTGTTGTACAAAGTCGTAAAATTGATCGTAAAGATAAAGCCGATATTCAACGCGCTTTACGCTTTTCAACTTGGGATTCTAATATTCAATTAACGATGGCATTTTTTGTTAACTCTTTGTTATTGATTATGGGTGTGGCCGTTTTTAAATCCGGCAGTGTCAAAGATCCTTCATTCTTTGGTTTGTTTGATGCTTTATCAAATCCAGCGGTTATGAGTAATTCTATTTTAGCGCATATTGCAGGTTCTGGAATTTTATCGATTTTATTTGCGGTAGCCTTGTTGGCATCAGGACAAAATTCAACAATTACAGGAACGTTAACTGGTCAAATCATTATGGAAGGCTTTATTCATATGCGCGTGCCAATTTGGTTACGTCGGATGGTCACACGTTTGTTATCTGTTATTCCTGTCTTAATCTGTGTTTTAATGACCAGCGGGAAAAGTACAGTGGAAGAGCATATCGCGATTAATAATTTAATGAACAATTCACAAGTTTTTCTAGCATTTGCTTTGCCATTTTCGATGTTGCCTTTACTGATGTTTACAGATAGCCGTGTTGAAATGGGTAAACATTTTAAAAACTCGTGGTTAATTAAATTGTTAGGCTGGGTTTCTGTCATTGGCTTAATTTACCTCAATATGAAAGGCTTACCTGATCAAATTGAAGGATTTTTCGGTGATAATCCGACAGCGAGTCAAATTACGTTAGCCGATAATATTGCTTATGTCATCATAGCACTCGTCATCCTCTTGTTAGTTTGGACGGTTGTGGAATTATATAAAGGCGATAAACGATACGCACAGCAGCTTGCAGCTATGGAGCAACAAGTAGAGGAGGTTAAATAATGAAATTTTCAAAAATTATGGTTGGTGTTGAAGAGTCGCCAGATGCGTTAAAAGCATTTCATTATGCTATCCAAAAAGCAAAAGAAGAACAAGCTGAATTGGTTATTGTTTCGATTTTAGAAGAGAAGGAGATTAATGTTTACCAATCGTTAGATAAAAATTATTGGCAAGAACAGTTGGCGAAATTAGAGAAACAAACGGAAAAATATCAACAAGAAGCGTTAGCGAATGGCATCGATAAAGTAAGTGTAATTGTCAATGAAGGAAACCCAGGGGAATTAATTATTAATAAGCTTATTCCTTTGAATAAACCAGATTTGTTAATTATTGGCTCCAAGTCAACTAGCAAATTAAAAAGCTTTTTTGGTAGCCAAGCAGCTTATATGGCTCGATATGCCCCAATTTCTGTAATGATTATTCGCTAACAAAATTGAAACAGTTAAAAAAGCCGCCACGATTTACTATTCGTGGCGGCTTTTTTATAGTAATTTTTGTTTATATAAATACACAGCCAAACTTAGTTGTAGCGAACTATCAGGAAATTCTAGAGTTAAGTGAAGAATCTCTTCTATTTTTTTTAAGCGGTAAATAATTGTATTACGATGTACATACATATTTGTGGCAGTCAACGAAATATTTTTATTCGATTGAAAGTAGGTGTTGATGGTTTCTAGTAGGGAACTTTCATGTTTTTGATCTTCTTTTTCTAATGGTTCAATCAATCGTTGATATATTTTTTGTTTGGCTTGTTTGGTCAGGGTTTCGATCATTAAACGATAAAAAAAGAGGTCGTCATAATTCAAAATAGTTCGTTGTTGTAATTCTTGACTTGCTTGTGCTAAGTGGAATGTTTCTTGTGCTAATTTATAAGAATCACACAGATTGGTGATTTTTTTGACAGTTGGACCAATCGCTAATTTAAATGATAATTTTGGATTCAGTTTCATTAGTTGCTCTAGTAAATTCTTGGCAAGATGAGTGGTTTGTGCAAGATAGGTGGCTTCCTCTTGTGCTGGATTTTCTAGTAATAAAATAAAGCCAGTTTGTGTAGGAAAGGCAGTAATTTTTTGTCGATATCCTTCTAAAATATGATTCAATTGATGGCCAATGCTATTCATTTGAATAGTCGGATTAAACAGTTGTTCCAATTGTTCAATGGCTACAAGCAAGAGACTAAATGTATCTTTTTCATTTAATTGCAGATAATTACTAAATTCTTGCCAAGCTTGAGGATTGGTATTTTTTTCTTGGATAAGGTCTTGAAACAGCGCCCCGATCTTTTGCCTCGTTGTTAAATTTTCCGAAGATTCTAATTGAAGTTGTGGTAAAAGGTAGTGAGCACAGACCTCCACAGATAATAAATCAATCGTCTGTAATTTTTTGGTAGTTTGCCAAATCACTAAGTAAGATAAGCTGAGATTTTTCTTTTTGATGGGTAAAATTCGCAAAGATAACTGATGGTTCGCTAAGGAAAATTCAACAGTCAATGGTTCTTTATAAAATAATAGGAGCTCATTGTTCTGGGCTTTTAAAGCTGTCTCAAACTGTTTTTTGAGAGTCGCGTTGTTTAAAATACTGGTTATTCTTGTTGGCGCATCAGGTAAATCAAAATGATTCATAATCTGAAAACGCTCGTCTAAAAGCATTACAGGCGCTTGAATCGCGGCACTTAATACTTCTAGTAATTGGGTACTTTTTCCGCCAGCTTTGATAATTGTATAAAATTTATTATGCATATGAACAGAATGTTGGCTAATCGTTTCGTCAGGTTGATTGACTCGGCGATTGACCAATGAAATAATTTGAGAAAAGTTGTAATTATAAGGGATTGAGAGAATTGGTAATCCGACGTCATTTGCTAATTGGATCATCTCTTGTGGAACTTCATTGAAATAGCGTTGGACTTTAAAGCCTAGGGCAGCGCAGTTCATATTTGCTAGTTCTTGAATAAGACGTTTTTGCAAGCAAGGCTGATCTTTGAAAATATATCCGGTAGTTAATAAAATTTCTCCTGGCGTTAACCAGTCAAAAGCATCAGGATTTTCTAAAATATTTGCTTGTAGAATTGGCGCATCTAAATTGGTCTCGTGTGTCAATAAGGTTAAACCAGGTAGTTCTTCTGCATGGAGTAGATCATTGACCGTCATCATTAGCAAGGCCTCCTTTTGTATGAATTATCTAAAAATTAAGTGTATTTATTGTAAGATGTTACAAAACTATTTTAGGGAAAATAAGGTATCCTTATACTAATAGAAAAAAGTTCCAAGTCATCACGTGATTGGTAGTCACAAGTGACCAAATAAGAACAATCAGCGCTTACAACCTATAGAAACGCATCGTTTAAAGATATAGCAATAGTATACTTAATTTTTAATGCTTTTACTATTGTTTCAGCTACTTTAAATGTCTCAAGTATTTCTATAATCTGTAAGTTTTTTGAGACTCTTATCAGATATGCTTCTTTTTCTATATTTTATCAGAAAATTCTGGTAACTTTGAAGGTTATAGTTTGTAAAATGGAGGGATCGGTATGAAGAAATTAAAAATGTTAGGATGCGTCGGTTTGCTTTTAGCTTTAACGGCTTGTCAGGCGGGAACGGGAAACTCGGCTGATAGTAATAAAGCAGCGGAACAAAAAATTGCAATTAGTTCTGAAGCGGCTATTTCGACAATGGAACCACACACAGCGGGGGATACGACCTCGACTTTAGTCATGAATCAAGTTTATGAGGGACTCTATGTTTTAGGTAAAGAAGATGAATTAGAGTTGGGGGTCGCTGCCGAAGAACCAGCGATTTCTGAAGATGAAACCGTTTATACATTTAAGATTAGAGAAGATGCCAAATGGTCGAATGATGATCCAGTAACAGCAAACGACTTTGTTTATGCATGGCAACAAGTTGCTTCCCCTAAATCAGGGTCGATTCATCAAGCGTTATTTTTTGATGTCATTAAAAATGCTAAGGAAATTGCTTTAGAAGGCGCAGATGTGAATACTCTTGGGGTTAAGGCGCTAGATGATAAAACGTTAGAAATAACTTTAGAGCGGCCCACCCCTTATTTGAAATCTTTGCTTTCGTTTCCTGTTTTGTTTCCACAAAATGAAAAATATATCAAAGAACAAGGGGATAAATATGCCACTGATGCAGAACATTTGATTTATAATGGTCCTTTTAAATTGAAAGAATGGGATAATGCCTCTTCCGATGACTGGACCTACGAAAAAAATGATACGTATTGGGATGCTGAAAAAGTTAAATTAACAGAAGCAAAAGTTTCAGTAATTAAGAGCCCAACGACAGCGGTGAATTTGTTTGACTCGAATGAATTGGATGTAGTGAATAAGCTAAGTGGTGAATTTATTCCTGGTTATGTTGATAATCCAGCCTTTCTTTCAATTCCTCAATTCGTCACATACTTTTTAAAAATGAACAGTGTTCGTGATGGAAAAGAAAATCCGGCTTTAGCGAACAACAATATTCGTAAAGCGTTGGCACAAGCTTTTGATAAAGAAAGTTTTGTAAAAGAAGTCTTGCAAGATCAATCAACGGCTACAGATCAAGTAATTCCACCGGGACAAACGATTGCGCCAGATGGAACAGATTTCACAAAACTAGCTGCTAAGAAAAATAACTACTTAACCTACGATACAGCGAAAGCAAAAGAATTCTGGGAAAAAGGGAAAAAAGAAATTGGGCTGGATAAAATCAAATTAGAATTTTTAACAGATGATACAGACAGCGCCAAAAAAGCTGCTGAGTTTTTCCAATTTCAATTGGAAGAAAATCTAGACGGATTAGAAGTGAATGTTACTCAAGTTCCTTTTACTATTCGTGTTGATCGTGATCAAACGAGAGACTATGATTTAGAATTATCTGGTTGGGGAACCGATTATCGTGATCCATTAACAGTTATGCGCATCTTTACTTCGGATAGTACCTTGGGCGGCGTAACGTTCAAGAGTGATACGTATGATCAATTAATCCAAGAGACTAGAACAACACATGCGGCTGATCAAGAGGCTCGTTTAAATGACTTTGCTCAAGCACAAGATATTTTGGTGAATCAGGAAACGGTTTTAGCACCAATCTACAATCGAAGCATTTCTGTATTAGCTAATCAAAAAATCAAGGATCTGTATTGGCATTCATTTGGACCTACGTACAGTTTAAAATGGGCCTATGTTAACTAATTGAATGAAGGTAGGAAGGGGTTTGTCATGCTTTTAAAAAACTGTAAATTAGAAACAGGATTCTCTACTGTGAATCAGCGAATTGTTGCGACAGAAACAGCTAGCTATGATATTCGAATTGAAAACGAGGTCTGTACTGCGGTCGCACCGCAGTTAAGGCCTTTAGAGAGCGAAACAGTTATCGATGTGAATCAGCAACTCGTTTTACCTGCTCTAAGAGAAATGCATATTCATATTGATAAAACGTATTTTGGGGGACCTTGGAAGGCCTGTCGTCCACTAACGAAAGGAATTTTAACACGTATTGAAGAAGAAACTTGGCTGTTACCTGAACAATTACCAACTAGTTTAGAACGTGCTTGCCAAGTTATTGAGCAGTATATTCAACAAGGCCATTATCATATTCGCAGTCATTGTAATGTAGATCCATCTATTGGAACGAAACATATTGAAATCACTAAAGAAGCATTTAGTCGATATGAACAATACATTACTCATGAAATTGTGGCTTTTCCTCAACACGGATTACTCCGCTCACAAGTCGAATCTTTGATGCGCGAAGCCTTACGCATGGGGGCAACTCATGTCGGTGGCGTTGATCCAGCCCTTGTGGATCGTCATGTGGATCATTCAATTGCAAAAATATTTGAATTAGCTACCACATTTAATAAAAAAATTGATGTTCATTTACACGCCCGTGATACTTTGGGACTTTATGAATTTAATAAATTTGTTGATTATACAGAACAAGCAAAAATGTTTGGCGAAGTCACTTTAAGTCATGCTTTAGCCTTAGGGGGCTTAGAAGAAGCAGCAATTAGAGACATTGCGCAAAAATTCATCGAAACAGGGATTGATTTGACTTCGACTGTACCGATTGGAATGCCCACCATGCCGATTCCAACCTTGGTTGAACAAGGTGTTAAGATCTCCGTGGCTCATGACAGTTTGACGGATCATTGGTCGCCTTTTGGCAGTGGCAATACAATAGAAAAATTAAATACAGCCGCTCAAAGATTTAAAATTAGCGATGAGTATCGCTTGAATCGTTTATGGGGCTTAGCGAGTAATTTTGTAACGCCTCTTGATCCTAACGGGCAGCGAGTTTGGCCTAACGTCGGCGATTCTGCAGATTTCCTACTATTTAATGCTGAGAGCACTGCTCACGTGATTGCACGCCAACAGCCAATCCAACAACTGATACTAAAAGGACAACTGGTTGAAGCCGTTCAAAAGGGGGAAAGAGAATGACAGCATCCATTGTTTATTTGAATAATGTTCGTTTAGAAACTGGTTTTGCTAAAGACCACCACGAATTAACGTATACTAAAACCGCACGCTATACTTTAGCGATTCAAGAAGGGAAAATCCAAGCGATTATTCCGCAAAATCAAGTCACTGAAAAACAACAAGGCACTGATTTAAACGGACAACTGGCTATTCCCGCTTTTCAAGAGAGCCATAATCACTTAGATAAAACCTACCTTTCATTAGGCTGGCGTGCTAGCCAACCTGTTAAGAATTTAAAAGAGCGTTTAGCAGACGAAGCCAGTGAACTTAAATTGTTAGCGCCGTCAACAGAACAACGAGCAACGGCCATGATTGAAAAATTGATTGGGTATGGAGCCTCTTATATTCGGACACATGTCAACATCGATCCTTACGTAGAACTAGAAAACTTCTGGGGCGTCAAAAGAGCCTTAGAAAAATATGCGCATGTGATTGATTATGATATTGTTGTCTTTCCACAGCATGGATTATTAAAAAATCCCCACACGGTTTTACTCATGAGAGAAGCCCTAAAAAATGGTGGAACAATGGTTGGCGGTTTAGATCCTGCAGGCATTGATTATGCAATTGAAGAATCTTTAGAAACCATTTTTGATCTGGCAGAAGAATTTCAAGTAGGAATCGATATCCACTTGCATGATACGGGGGAAGTTGGCGTTTATACAATTGATAAATTTTTAGACATTTTAGAAGAACGAAAATTTACTCAGCGAACCGCTATCAGTCACGCCTTTGCGCTACTAGATGTACGACCAGCAGAAAAAGAAAAACTATACCAACGCTTGGCAACGCATCAAACGGCGATTATGTCTACAATTCCCTATGATCCTCGTTATTTATTGCCACCAATTGATGTGTTACGCCAAGCTGGTGTATCGGTTCATTTAGGTAGTGATGGCTTTTTTGACTCTTGGAGTTCTAATGTTTCAGGTGATTTATTTGAAAAATTACGTAATTTTTGTGAAATGACAGGAAAGATTACAGAAGAGCAAATTACTCAAGCTTACGTCCATGGCTGTGGCAAAGAAGCACCTTTTTCATTTGAAGAAGAACGTCTTTGGTTTACAGAAGGCGACGAAGCAAACTTTATCTTTACAGAAGCAGCTTCTACAGCAGAAGTGATTGCTAGAAAACCGCAGAAACGCAAGATTATGTTGAAAGGACAATGGGTTTAACTTGCTTTAAAATTAGGTAGAAATAGAATGCTAAAAAGCCAAACAGAGGAAACAAGGTTCAGCTCTGAGCAACGCATAGTGTCAGTCTAGCGGTTACTCGTCACAGTTTAATCCTTATAAAGTGCTTCTGCTCACAACGTGTATCAGCGTTTCAAGTTTGTTTGACTCACTTTAACATAGCACTTTTGCGTATCTTCCTTTATAATAAGACAAAATGAAGGAGATGAACCAAGCATGACTGAACAAACGAGAGAAAACAAAAAAGCAGCCTACGAATTGTGCTTACAACAATTGAGCGGTTTGTTAGAAATAGAAACGGATGCTATTGCAAATTTAGCAAACTCGTCCGCGTTACTTGCACAAACATTACCAGATACCGTTTTTGCTGGGTATTATTTATATAAAGATGAAGAATTAGTTTTGGGTCCTTTTCAAGGGAAAGTCTCTTGTACCAGAATTAAAATGGGCAAAGGTGTCTGTGGTGAGTCCGCGGAAAAACAAGCTACATTGATTGTTGATAACGTGAAGACACACGCCAATTATATTTCTTGTGACTCAGCTGCGATGTCTGAAATCGTTGTACCGATGGTAAAAAATCATCAATTGGTCGGTGTTTTAGATATTGATAGTGGTGTAACAAATAGCTATGATGCGGTTGACCAACTGTATTTGGAAAAATTTGTTACCTTGTTACTAGAAAAATCAGATTTTTAAGCAGACTATTTTTGCTTTCTGACAAATCATGAGAAAATAAAGTATAAAATTTAATCATGAAAGAAGGTGAGTCATTTGTTAGAGCTATATATAAATTTTAAAGGTGAAGCAAAAGAAGCAATCGCATTCTATGAAGATGTTTTTGATACAAAATGTCAAAATTTAATGACTTTTGGCGAAGCACCTGAGGATCCTGAGCATCCTATAAACGACGAGATAAAGGATTTAGTGATGAACGCAAGTATCATTATTGAAGGAACCTATGTAATGATTTCAGATGTTCCTGATATGTTTGGTTTTGAAGTTACGGAAGGAAATAACCTTTCGCTCGTGGTTAGCACAGATGATGATGAAAAAATTGATCGCTTATTTAAACGATTATCTGAAGGCGGCACTGTTACAATGCCATTATCTGAAACTTTTTGGTCTAAAAAGTATGGTTCCCTAAAAGATCAGTTTGGCATCCATTGGATGTTTAATTATTATGAAGAAGATTAAAATAAAAAAGCCCCAATCCGTTATTTTCATTGGATTGGGGCTTTTTTATTCATGAAAGAATTGCTTCTTAGCGATTTGATACTGCCGTTGCTTTTCTGTCCAAAATTGCTGATCGTTTTCATCAATTTTGCGAATGACTTTTGCTGGATTACCCCCAACAATCGTGTTGGCAGGAACGTCTTTTGTAACCACAGCACCAGCAGCGACAATAGCATTTTTTCCAATTGTAACGCCAGGTAAAATGGTGGCACTGCCGCCAATCCACACGTTATCTTCAACAATAATTGGCGTACCGAATTCTAATTCTGCAGTTCGAATCGTTGGATCAATTGGATGACCGGCAGTATAAAAACTAGCACGAGGGCCAACCATGACGTTATCACCGAAGATGATTTTGTTTACATCTAAAAAAATGCAATCCATATTTGCATAAAAATTTTCTCCTACCTCAATATGGCGACCGTAATCTACATGGAGGGGTGGGGTGATATATAACTCATTGCCAGTTTTTCCTAATAATTCTTTTTCTAGGGCCACAATTTCTTTCACATTATCGATAGGAAGTTGATTGATTTTTTGAGCTAACACCTTGCCTTTTGTTGATTTATTTTCGGGTAAAATGGTGGGGGCGTAATATAATTCACCTTTTAACATTTGCATATAATCAAAGTCATTTTGTTTCATGTAAGCGCTCCTTTAGGCTTTTTCTCTATTGTATCAAATCAATACAATAAGTCGAGGAATATGTAAAATAAAAAAAGGACAGATAGCAAAATAGCCTTGCTTATCTATCCTTTACCTAAGGTTATCCAATTTTTTTAACTCTCCCGCCAATTTTATCTGCTAATTTTTGTGCTTCTTTTTCAGAGTGGTAAACTAAACAACCTGATTTATCTCGCGTACGTTTACCATCTGCAGTTAAATAGCCATGAAAAAATTTGATTGCATACATAGACATCACCGCCTTTCTAATTGAAAATAGTGTAAATGGAGCGATTAAAGATGTCAAATAATAGAAGTGCTCTTAACCATTCTTATCTTTTTTAGTTCGAAGATAAGCTTGGTTAAGAGCATCATTTCACTTAATAAATTAGTTTGAAACGGGTCGTTGAGTGAAATTCCTGTTCAGGTGAGAGGGTGATAGAACCGAACAAGGGAAATCTTTCAGCACCAGGACAGACTTGGGTTTCAAATGTGAGCGCTCCGTGATTGATTAATTTTTGCCCTTGAATATCGGGACCGTTATCAGCAAAATTTGCTGAAAAAATAACAACTGAAGGTTGATCAGTGAACATTTCTAAGGTGATATCTTTAGTAGGACTTTTTAAGATAACATCTGGGTTAATTAAATCATGATTGGTTAAGATGAAAGGGTGATCGAAGCCGTTCATCTTTTGGATTTGTTCATCGTTACTTGAAAAAACCTCAGCTAATTTTTTAGGTTTTTGTAAATCAAAAGCTGTCTGGTCGACGGAAGCTAATTCTCCAAGCGGTAAAACTCTTTCATCAAGCGGGACATACTTTTGGGCATTTATTTGCAACTCATGCGCATCAATGGGGATTGCGGGATTTCCAGTTAAATTAAAGTAGACATGATTGGTTGGATTAAAAAGTGTTTGTTCATCTGTAGTTGCCTGATACTCAATTTGCCATTCATTTTCTTCAGTCAATGTATACGTGACTGAAACAGTGAGATTTCCAGGAAAACCATTTTCACCAGCAGGACTCTCTAGCCAAAATTTCACAGAAGGATTCACTTGTGCCTCTTGGATTTCGCTGTGCCATTTTTTACTTTCAAACCCAGGTGTGCCGCCGTGAAGTGTTGTTTGAGTAGGAGTATTAATCATCGTTTGATACGTTTTACCCGCTAGTTCAAAGGAGCCATCGGCAATTCGACCAGCTGTTCGACCAATTGTTGCACCAAAATATAAGTCTTTAGACAAATATTCATCTGCTGAGGGAAAGCCTAGCACGAGTGATCGGGATTCATTTTTTGTAAGAGGAACGTCAAGCGCAACAATTCGCGCACCAAAATCTGTTGCTTTTAAAGTCACACCATTTTTATTCGTCAGTGTGTAAAGAAGCATTCCTTGTCCAAATGATTCAGTTGAAATAGTCAAAATAATCAATCCTTCCTTCAAGTAAATATTTAGTAAATTTAACTTTGTTGTTTAGATTATTTAAATAGTCAAAAAGAAACGCTAAGAAAATAAATCTTTATTTAATTGTATTGTACACGTTTTCAATCAATATGACAATTAAGAAAATGTTAAGTAAATATTTGCAAAAGTTTAGTAAATATTATACAATTTGTTTACTAGTGAAAGGAGCGATTAGTGATGGAAGAACTGTCAATGAATCGATTTGTAGAAATATTTGGTGAGAAAGGGACAGCCTGTTATTTTGCCCCTGGAAGAATTAATTTGATTGGTGAACATACAGATTACAATGGCGGTCATGTTTTCCCAGCGGCTATTACTTTAGGGACATTTGGTGTGGCAAGAAAAAGAGACGACCAAAAAATTCGAATGTTTTCTGATAATTTTAAAGAGGTTGGTCTCATCGAATTTTCATTAGAAGATTTAACCTATTCAGATTCAGATGATTGGGCAAATTATCCTAAAGGCGTTTTAAATTACTTGATTGAAAGCGGACACAATATTGATTCTGGCTTAGATGTGCTCTTCTACGGTACGATTCCTAATGGTGCTGGCTTGTCTTCTTCTGCTTCTATTGAACTTTTAATGGGAACGATCTGTAATGATTTATATGCTTTACACTGTCCAATGCTTGAATTGGTGCAAATCGGTAAAAAAGTGGAGAATGAATTTATTGGCGTTAATTCAGGAATTATGGACCAATTTGCCGTAGGGATGGGAGAAAAAGATCAAGCTATTCTACTAGATACCAATAATATGCACTATGAAATGGTTCCCGCCAAATTAGGTGAGTATACGATTGTCATTATGAATACCAACAAACGTCGTGAATTAGCAGATTCAAAATATAATGAACGTCGTGCAGAATGCGAAGAAGCCGTTCGTTTGCTTCAAAAAGAGTTATCTATTGAATTTTTAGGTGAATTAGACAGCGAGACATTTGAACAATATCAAGCATTGATTGGAGATCCAACGTTGATTAAACGAGCGCGTCATGCCGTCACAGAAAATGAACGAACTTTATTGGCAAAACAAGCGCTAACTGAAGGGGATTTGGAAGAATTTGGCTTATTATTAAATGCTTCACATCGTTCGCTAAAAGAAGACTACGAAGTAACTGGCATTGAGTTAGATACCTTAGTGGCTTGTGCACAAGAACAACCAGGCGTTTTGGGCGCACGGATGACTGGTGCAGGGTTTGGCGGTTGTAGTATTGCTTTGGTACCAAAGCAAAATATAGATGCATTTATTGAAGCTGTTGGCCAGAGTTATCAAGATAAAATTGGCTATGCTGCTGATTTTTATCCTGCATCAATTGATGATGGTGCCAGAAAGTTATTTTAGAAAGGAAGGCTTTAAATGTCTATTTTAGTATTAGGTGGCGCAGGCTACATCGGCTCACATGCCGTCGATCAATTAATTTCAAAAGGATATGCCGTTGTGGTTGTTGATAATTTATTAACGGGGCATCGTTCAGCCGTTCATGAACAAGCGACTTTCTATGAAGGCGATATTCGTGATAAAGCTTTTTTACGTAGTGTCTTTGAAAAGGAATCAATTGAAGGGGTGTTGCACTTTGCGGCCAATTCTTTAGTAGGAGAATCCGTGGAGAAACCGTTAATGTATTTCAATAACAATGTTCACGGCACTCAAATTGCCTTGGAAGTCATGCAAGAATTTGGAGTGAAACATATTGTTTTTTCTTCCACAGCGGCCACTTATGGCGAACCAAAAGCAATGCCTATTACAGAAGAAACCCCAACGAATCCTAAAAATCCGTATGGGGAAAGTAAATTAATGATGGAAAAAATCATGAAATGGTGCGACAACGCTTATGGAATGAAATATGTTGCTTTGCGTTATTTTAATGTTGCAGGAGCAAAAAAAGATGCCTCAATTGGTGAGGATCACACGCCAGAAACGCATATTGTGCCAATTATTTTACAAGTAGCATTAGGCCAACGAGCAGAGCTAAGTATTTTTGGGGATGATTATGATACACCAGATGGCACGTGCATTCGAGATTATGTTTATATTGAAGACTTGATTGCAGCACATATTTTGGCTTTAGAATACTTGAAAAATGGCGGCGAAAGTGACGTCTTTAACCTGGGTAGCAACAACGGCTATTCTGTTAAAGAAATGTTAGATGCTGCTCGCGAAGTGACAGGCAAAGAAATTCCTGCGACAATCGCCCCACGCCGAGCAGGGGATCCTAGTACGTTAATTGCTTCTAGTGAAAAAGCCAAACGAGTTTTAGGCTGGCAACCAGAAGTAACTGAGGTCAAGGATATTATCGCCACCGCTTGGCAATGGCATGTGAAACATCCTCAAGGCTATAATGAATAGGAGAACATCAGATGATGAAAGAAAGTAGTAAATGGATTGCTGCATTTGTAGAGATAATCATAGAAAATGGCGATTGGACGGAAACAGACCGCTATTATTTGACGAATCGGATTGCCAAACTAGTTGGCTGTGATTTTTTTGAACAACCAGAAGCGGTTGCTTGTGAGCAGGAACCGTTGCGTGTGGTGGAACAGCTTTTAAACATTGCACAAGCCAATCACCAAATCGATGACTCAATTACGGAAGCAGAACAACTAGAAGCAGAGTTAATGGATTTTATTACGCCGACCCCAACCATCATTAATCGGAAGTTTATGGATTATTATCAAGAGTCTCCACGAAAAGCAACGGATTATTTTTATCAGTTATGTAAAACAAATAACTACATTAAAACGAAAGCAATCGCCAAAAATATTATTTTCCCAATGGACTCACCCTATGGTAAACTAGAAATTACCATTAACTTATCGAAGCCAGAAAAGGATGCTCGAAAAATTTTGGCTGAAAAGAAAATGAGTCAAAAAAAATATCCAGCGTGTATGTTATGTATGGAGAATGAAGGCTATTATGGCCGTGTGAATTATCCAGCACGGACAAACCATCGGATTATCCGACTAAATTTAGAGGACGAAGCTTGGGGCTTTCAATATTCGCCATATGCTTACTATAATGAGCATGCGATTTTCTTGGACCAACAACATCGAGAAATGAAAATCGAGAAAAAAACGTTCCAGCGGCTCCTTAAAATTACGGAGTTATTCCCTGAATATTTTGTGGGCTCTAATGCAGATTTGCCAATTGTTGGTGGTTCTATTTTATCTCATGATCATTACCAAGCAGGACGTCATACATTTCCAATGGATTTAGCACCAATGGAAACAAGATTTTCTTTGAAAAAATATCCTGAGATAACTGCTGGTATTTTAAAATGGCCGATGTCTGTGATTCGTCTTCAAAGTGATCATCAAGAGGAACTAGTTGAGGCAGCCGAATTAATTTTGACCAAATGGCGCAATTATTCTGATGAACGTGTCTCGGTTCGGGCCTATTCAGAAGATGGTACACCGCATCATACGATTACGCCAATTGCTCGACGCAAAGGGTCATTATTTGAATTGGATTTAGTTTTACGAGATAATAATGTTTCGGAGGAATTTCCAGATGGCATTTTTCATCCACATCCAGAAGTACAACATATTAAGCAAGAAAATATTGGCTTAATTGAAGTAATGGGACTAGCTATTTTGCCACCAAGGCTGGCACAAGAATTAAGAGAAGTCGAAAAGTATTTATTAAAGCAACCCAATCAAATTGCTGAAAGTCATCGAGCTTGGGCGGATGAACTCAGTCAGCAAACCATCACTGAAGCCAATGTCAAAGAAGTGATCCAACAAGGAATTGGGACAATTTTTGTTCAAATTTTAACAGATGCCGGCGTCTTTAAACGTGACGAAGAAGGTCGTCGTGCTTTTGAACGATTTATTCAATGTATAGAAAATGATTAGTTTGAGGTGAGGAACATCGTAACCATTAAAGATATAGCAGAGCAAGTCGGTGTTTCTTCAGCGACAGTTTCGAGAGTTTTGAACTATGATGAAACATTATCAGTTAGTGATGAAACGAAGAAGAAAATATTTGAAACAGCAGAAACGTTAAATTATAAAAAGCGAGCCAGAAAAAAACAAGCAGGCAAAAAGAAAATTCGGTTTGTCCAATGGTTCAGTGATCCAGAAGAACTGGATGATATTTACTATTTATCGATTCGTTTAGGTGTTGAAAAGCGGGCAGAGGAATTGGGTTTTCTTTTAGTCAAAGAATCTCTGACAAACCTGTCTCAAAAAAGATTTGATGGGACAATTGCCCTAGGAAAATTTGATGAAAAGCAAGTGGCGGCCTTAGCCGCCTTAGGCGCACCTCTTCTATTTGTAGACTTTGATGCAATGGCTTTTGGCCAAAACTCCATTGTTGTTGATTTTACTGGAAGTGTTAAAACAATTGTGCAAGAATTTTTGGCGCAAGGGCATCAGAAAATCGGTATGCTTTCTGGGCAAGAATATACGAAAGAGTCCCACGTGGCATTGGTTGATCCACGTTTTGTCGCTTTTAAAGAAACCTTAAAAGATCTGGACCTTTATCATCAAGAATGGGTTGTCGAAGCAGCTTTTTCTGTTGAAGAAGGCTATCAAGCGATGAAAGACTTTATTGAAAAAGCGGACACTCGTCCAACCGCTTTTTTCGCTGCAAGTGATACGTTGGCAATTGGTGCGATGCGGGCGTTACAAGAAGCAGCCATTCGTGTGCCAGAAGATATTTCTATCATTGGTTTTAATGATATTAGTGTCGCAAAATATGTTTCACCAACATTAACAACAGTTAAAGTTCATACTGAATGGATGGGTGAGCTAGCCGTTGAGACAATGAAAGAGTTATGCTTGAATACCCCACCAGTTCCTAGAAAAATTATTGTCGGAACGGAATTCATTCAGCGAGATTCAACGAAACATTCATCAAAATAACAGCAAAACTTGGAGAGTTTTTTCCAAGTTTTTTGCTCTTTTCTGCTGGTTTTCAACAATCAAGAAAATGGAGGGAAACAGATGCAACCAAAATTAATTATTTTACGTGGTAATTCTGGTAGTGGTAAAACAACGATAGCTAACGCGCTTCATCAGTGTCTTAAAGAACAATCGTTATTGATTTCTCAAGATGTGGTGCGCAGAGAAATGCTTCGTGTTAAAGATGAAACAGTCTTTTGGACGTAAGTCGAAACGACTTACCTTCTTAGACTTGAATCTTAAGATAAACGGCGGGAGAGGAGCAGCTTCTTCGGAAATAAGCTGAAATTCCTCGAAAGACGAAAAGCATCTTTCGGAAATTCCTTCTTATTTCTTGAAGCTAAAAACTCCTGTCCCGACCTCTGGCTTTTGGGTATCAAGAATGCCAGTATGTGATTGTTGAAGGGATTTTTCAAAAAGCCATTTATCATTCCTTTTTTCAGGAAATACTTCCTCTCTTTGAAGGAAATGTTCAGGTTTATTATTTTGATATTTCTTTTGAAGAAACGCTGAAAAGACATAGCCAGAGAAACAAGAATCAAGAATTTGGTGTCGTGGAAATGAAACGTTGGTGGCTACCAGAAGATTATTTAGAGCTTGCGGGAGAACAGCGGTTATCTGAACAACTGTCTGAAAAGCAGATTATCAGGCAAATTTTAGCAGATATTCAGTAGTAAGTGCTGCGCTTTTTAGAGAAATGGATGTTGTGGTATGATAAAAAAGAAGGAGTGGTTTCAATGGATTACCAAGAACGATTAAAAAATTTACCACCTGAAGTCATGACAGCTTTTTCAGAATCATTTATTTTTTTAATCAGTAACGATAAAGTTCAACATTTTCCTGCACGAGACTTAACGCAAGCTGAAATGATTCAACGAGTGAAAGAGAAATTAGGTGAAGCGGTGACGTGGTCCTTATGGCAAGGGTTCGTTATTGCTGTTAATTCAGAAAAAACATGTGTTGCTGTTTTGCCCAAATATCATCAACTCGATGGTTTTGAAAATGAATAAGGGAGCGAAGAATTATTCGCTTCGTTGTATAAAATGAAAACGTTTTTTGGGAGGAAATGCTGATGTCTGAGCTAGTGGTTATTAGAGAAATGCAAGAGAAAGATATCTTAGCGCTGGATACTCAATTTGTCCAACAAGGTTGGCCAAGTCGCCAAGAGATTTTAATGAACTATTTAGAAGAACAATTAGTCAAGCAACGAACGGTTTTTGTAGCGGAGAAAAAGGCAACGCTGTTAGGTTATGTGACGTTACTGCCATTAGCTAAGGAAGGACCTTTTAAAAATTTATATCCTGAAATAGCTGATTTCAATGTATTCTTACCATTTCAAAAACAAGGAGTGGGGCGGTTATTATTAAGTCGTGCAGAAAATGTTGCCAAAAGTTATGCAGATACTGTTTCCTTGGGAGTAGGCCTGCATCCTGGTTATGGTGCAGCGCAAAGATTATATATCAAACAAGGATATGTGCCAGATGGTTCAGGAGTTTGCTTTCAAAATAAGCAGCTGAAACCAAACGATCGGTGTGTTAATGATGATGAGTTAGTTCTTTATTTATCGAAAAAACTATAGAGTAGCCAAAGTAATACTCTATAAATATCATTTAGGAGGTTGTTACCCTTGATTAGAAAAATGAAGCCAACAGATGCAGCGGTGTTAACTATCATTAATAAAGAACAATTGGGCTATGAAGTTCCCGTTGACGTGACCTGTAAACAGATTGAGAAATTACTACTAGCCAGTGACAGAGAGTTTTTATATGTTTATGAAGAAACGAAGACAGGCAAGATTTTAGGCTATGTGCATGCGCAACTGTATGAAACAATTTATTCCCAAACGTTATTGAACGTTCTGGGGTTAGCAGTGGCAAAAGAAGCAGAAGGCCGTGGAATTGGCAAACAATTAATGACGAAACTAGAAACGGAAGCTAAAAAGTATAACTTGTCTGCGATTCGCTTAAATTCAGGGGAACAGCGTACAGCAGCACATCAATTTTATGAACACATTGGCTATGTTTCTGATAAAAAACAAAAGCGATTCATTAAATACTTGGATACTTAAGTTATGTCTTTAAAAAATAACAATTTCCTTTAAAAAAATAAGTAAAAACTAGTGAAATTTTCAGCGAGTTAGTGTAAAATGTATCTCAATGACTCAACGAGTGTTTTAGCCGAAACACTGTCAAAGAAAGTACATACAAAGAAACAGAAATAGCCATTTTTGATGGCTGTTTTTTTATGGAGGAGGCAAATTATGACGAAAAAAAATAGTATGATGTACTTAGCAATTTCTAACTTGTTTCTTGTTTTTCTAGGCGTAGGCCTAGTCATTCCCGTAATTCCCCAATTAAAAGAAGAAATGCATTTTTCTGGTACTACAATGGGAATGATGATTTCTATTTTTGCGATTGCCCAATTAATCACATCGCCAATCGCAGGTGTCCTTTCGGATAAAATTGGTCGGAAAAAAATGATTGCGACGGGTATGTTGGTGTTTTCAATTTCTGAGTTATTATTTGGCTTAGCCCAAGCGAAAAGCGGTTTTTATATTTCTCGTGGTTTAGGTGGGATTGCCGCCGCTTTATTAATGCCGTCAGTGACAGCTTTTGTGGCAGATATGACCACGATTTCTGAACGTCCGAAAGCGATGGGGCTTGTGTCAGCCGCAATTAGTGGTGGTTTTATTATCGGACCAGGAGTTGGTGGTTTTATTGCTTATTTAGGCATTCGCGCCCCGTTTTTTGCGGCCGCATTTTTAGCGTTTATTGGTTTTATTTTGACATTAACTGTTTTGAAGGAGCCAGAGAAACGAATTTTAGCCGCTGTTGAAGCGAAAAAAGGTTCATTTATGGATATTTTAAGAAATCCAATGTTTACCTCATTATTTGTGATTATCTTAATTTCCTCTTTTGGCCTGCAAGCGTTCGAATCTATTTATAGTATTATGGCGACCATTAATTTTGGCTTTACCACAAGTGAAATAGCAATCGTGATTACGGTTAGTGGTATTTTAGCGTTGATTTGTCAGTTGTTTTTCTTTGATGCAATCGTCCAAAAAATAGGTGAAATGGGTTTAATCCAATTAACCTTTTTTGCAAGTGCCATTTTTATTGCCGTGATTGCCTTTACAAAAAATAATTTAGTTGTTGTATTTTCAACGTTTATTGTCTTTTTATCGTTTGACTTGTTTAGACCAGCAGTAACTACTTATTTATCCAAACATGCTGGAGATCAACAAGGAACCATCAACGGACTAAATTCGACATTTACAAGTTTTGGTAATATTTTAGGACCAATGGCAGCAGGAGCTTTATTTGATATCAATCACTTTTTCCCTTATTATGTTTCAGCAGTAATTCTGTTAGGAACGGGCTTTTTATCATTATTTTTAAATCGAAATAAGATGTAAAAAGTGATAATAGGGTGTTACGGCGTCAAAAAGTTAGATGAATATTCTAACTTTTGATGCCGTTATTTATTTTTTATAGGTAGAATATGCTATAAAAAAGTATGATATAGATATGTTATTAGTAGTTTTGATAGCGGTTTCTAGAATTGTGTGTTATGCTTTTCCTGATTACTTTGATGTTAGAGCAACGCACACACAAACTTGGAAAGGCTAAGCTTAGTAATTTAATAGAAAGTAGGTCTGGTTATGAATCTCCTTAAATATATTAGTAGCTTTATTTGGATGCTTTGCTCTTTGGGGATTATATATGCTATTCTTCGAATGATAACTAGTGTGAGCAAGACGGATTTTTCAGGAAATGGAACAAAAATCTATCTTATTTTGATAGTACTGTACACACTAGGAACGATAGGATTAGGTATGCTAGTTTCTAAAAAATGGTTCTATTTTTTGATTATTTTTATTTCTCTATGTGTATTATCACCTATAATATTGATTTTGATATTAAACTACACCAATCTATTAAAATAATCATGTTTTACATAGTATTTATTCAAGTTTATCCTCTATGTATTAATCTGAATACACTATTATTTTATTTGAGAGTTCTTTTTCAATATATGTAAATTGTCTAACAACAGGGTTCTGTTTGTTGTTGGACTATTTTTTTGATCGCCAACCGTTCTTGAAAAAAACAAAAAAATAAACAGTGTTCGCTTGATTAATCGAACGTTTGTTCGTATAATGATTTTGCAAGTGAGGTGATGTTTGTGAAATTTGATTATGAAAAAGAACCTAGTCGCGATATTCTTTGTATTGATTGCAAAAGTTTTTACGCTAGTGTAGAATGCGCAGAACGTGGGTTAGATCCGTTGAAAACGATGTTGGTAGTGATGAGTAATGCCGAAAATGCGGGGGGATTAGTTTTATCAGCATCGCCAATGGCAAAAAAAGTTTTAGGTGTTTCAAATGTTACGCGTAAAAATCAAGTGCCCGCTCATCCTGATTTATATGTGGTTCCGCCACGAATGAATTTGTACATGAAAAAAAATCAAGAAATCAATAATTTATATAAAAAGTTTGTCGCAGATGAAGATCACTCTGTGTTTAGTGTAGATGAATCATTTCTTGATGTAACGGCTTCTTTAAGTTATTTTCATTGTGAAACCGCCTATAAGATGGCTCGGATTATCCAAAGAGTCGTTTATAATCATGTGGGTATTTATGTGACCGTTGGGATAGGGGACAATCCGTTACTGGCTAAATTGGCGTTGGACAATGGCGCCAAACATTCGCCAGATTTTATTGCAGAATGGCGGTATGATCGTGTACCAGATACTGTCTGGCAGTTGCCTTCTTTGACAGATTTTTGTGGGATTGGTCGCAGAATGGCTAAACGACTGAATCGTTTAGGAATTGATTCTGTATATGAGTTAGCGCAAGCGAATCCGCATCTTTTACAAGAAACATTTGGCGTGATGGGGCTTCAATTGTATGCTCATTCATGGGGGATTGATCGTACCTTTTTAGGGAAAAAAGCGCAACATAAAGCTGAAAAATCATTTGGAAATAGTCAGATTTTACCGAGAGATTATGCGCGAAGAGATCAGATTGAACTAGTCTTAAAGGAACTGACAGAACAAGTGGCTGCTCGTTTAAGAAAAGCGCATTGTCAAACGGAATGTATCACAGTCTACGTTGGTTATTCCAAAGGACAAATTGACCGTGAAGGACGAACTGGTTGGCGAAAACAACAAACGATTCCTGCAACAAACAATACAAAAGTTTTGATTACCTATGTATTAGCCCTTTTTAGAGAACATTATCTAGCGGGAACCGATGTCCGGCAATTAGGGCTTTCATATGGAAAATTAGTTTGGAATGAATCTTTACAATTAGATTTATTTTCGGAACCAGAAGAGCAAATTAGTGAAATGGAGTTAAACTATCTGATTGATAAAATCCGACAAAAATTTGGCTTTCAAGCTTTAATCCACGCCTCTTCTTTGTTGGAAGGCGCGACGGCAATTCATCGTTCAGGATTAGTCGGTGGACATGCTGGAGGAAATGTCGGTTTAGGAGGATAACATCATGAAACGAACAAAAAAAGAATTTACACCTTATAATGAGTACCATGATCGGCCCTTTGAACTGAAATGGGCGACCGCTTTTGCATTGGGGGAGTTACAAGAAGGAATCGAAGCTTCTGACGAATATTCTAAGAGAGCGTTTGAACGCTTACCGCAACAGACAACAGAAGAAATTGAAGAATACTTAGAGCAGTCTTTAAAAAATAACCAGGTTTTAGAAATCCAATTGAATACATTGGATGATTATGGCCGTGTTCAACCGCCAATTGTTGGTGTTTTTGAAGGGATGAGTTCAATGGAGTATGCAAAAGTTGGAAATACACATATTTTATTTGAAGATATTCGTCATATTAAAAGTCATGAGTTTACCAAGTGGTCGAGCCTTGATTAAAAAACTATTGTTATACGTGCGTTTTGTGAAAACATATGAGATAATGTTCATAGGTAATAGAAATAAAAATTATGGAGGTGGCTAGGATGGGACATCATTTAAAAGGACACCATGGCAAAAAAACAAATGCAAATGGCGGCTTTTTAACAAAGTTATTGGCTGGTGGTGCCTTAGTGGGCGTAGGAAAAAAGTTATACGACAATCGTGAAAAAATTAAAGAGCTGTTAAGTGACGACAAAGAAAAAAGCAACGATACTGAAAACAAATAAAGGACTGGATTGACGGAATGGTAAAAGATGCAGCGTATATTATTGAAGAGATTACCACGATTTTAGAAGGAACCTATTTTGTGATAACCAAGAAAGCGAATAAGCGCCGCATGTGTTTACATGTTTCAGATACCGCGAAAGAATTTTTACGTTGTCGACGGGAGTATGAAACATTCTTAGAGCAACAGTTTGATTATGCCACAATGTTTTTAGAAACATGTACGGAAGATGTTTCTGTTGAAATTCAAACGGGACTACTTGAAGAAACAAATTATCAAGCATTAACCGTGGAAAAATTACAACAGATAGCCACTAAAATGTAACACAGCTGTTGTGTTAGTTTTGATTCTTAATTTGGTTAAGGAGGCGGATAAAATGTCAGTATATCAACATATTTTGGTTGCTCTTGATGGCTCAGATCAATCTGAAAAAGCTTTTCATGAAGCTGTCAGGATTGCCAAAGAGGAACAAGCCACTCTTTATTTAGCTACAATTATTAATGATGCTGAATTTACGACGAGTCCATTTTCTTTTGAAGAATTGTATGATTTAGAAAAACACAAGTCAGAAGAGATGCTCACTGAAAAGGCAAAACAAGCGAGTGAAATTGGTGTAAAAACAGTCAAAAAAATTGTTGAGCTTGGGAGCCCAAAACGTTATCTTGCCAACACGATTTCTGAAAATTATGCCATAGATTTAATTGTGATAGGTGCCACGGGAAGAGGTGCTATTCAACGAACCTTGATTGGTTCTACTACAGATTATGTGGTTAACCATGCTTTGTGCAATGTCTTAGTTGTTCGCTAATTGTGAGTAAATAATCAAGGGAACAATGTTTTATCGGGGCGTTTTTTTAAATTAAACGAGAGGTGAGTTTATGAAAACAAAAATCGGAAAAACAGTTATCTTGTCAGCGTTTTTATTCACAAGTTTCCTTTTACTGAGTGGTTGTACCTCGGCTGGCGAAGAGATGGAAAAAACAATTGATCGACAGAAAGAAAAAGTCGATAAAACGGTCGATAAGCAGAAACATAAAAATGAAAATTCTATGGAAAGTTACGACGAAAAAGTTGACCGTTCTTTAGATAGTCAAGAAGACAAAATCGATACTACTGAGTAACGGGAAAGCTTTCAACTATCGGCTAGTAATTAAATAATATACAAAAGGGAGCATCCACTGCAGTTATTTCTCACAGCGGATCCTCTCTTTTGTGGTTAAAAAGAAAAAGTTAACTGCTCCCCAACAGTTAACTTTTAATCATGTTGCACATAGTTAAAACACTCTATATATCATTTATATCATTTGAAACAGGTGGTGTAAAAAGAAATCTCTTGAAAAGAGTCTCCAGTTATAGGGAAGATTTCCCATAAAAAAGAGAAACGTATAATCACAGAGAGTTAGAGAAAGCAAAGGGAAATAAGTATGTTAAAATAAGAAGCAAGAAAGAAGACAAGTATGCAGAAAATAACAACTAATTAGGTGAAAACAATGAAAATACATTTTGAAAAAGTAACAAGCAATAATCGTAAAGCAGTGGAAAACTTACAAGTTTTCGCTGAACAACAAACCTTCATTGAATCAATGGCAGAAAATCTAAAAGAATCAGACCAATTTCCAGAATGGGAATCGGCAGGTATTTATGACGGCAATAAATTAATCGGCTATGCCATGTATGGACGTTGGCAAGATGGGCGCGTTTGGCTAGACCGCTTTTTAATTGATCAACGGTTCCAAGGACAAGGTTATGGGAAAGCAGCCTGTCGACTTTTAATGTTAATGCTAATAGAAAAATACCAAACAAACAAGCTATACTTGAGTGTTTATGATACGAACAGCTCAGCAATTCGGTTGTATCAACAACTTGGTTTTGTATTTAATGGTGAATTAGATACGAATGGTGAGCGGGTAATGGAATGGACACATCAGAATAAGTAGATAGAACAGGTGAGACAAAAGCCATAGCGCATTTTGTTTCACCTTTTTCTTTTAATTGGCTCCATTTGTTTACTTTTAGTAAGTAAAATGGTAAATTTAGTTCAATCTGTTTTGAAAAAAGAGTTACTGGAGGGTAAGGATGAAAATAGAATTTTTCCATGATGTTATTTGTAGTTTTTGTTTTCCAATGTCTGACCGCATGCATGAGATTCAACAAGAATTTCCTGAAATTGAATTGATTCATCGGTCGTTTGCGTTGGGATGGTCAGCAAACGATTTTGAAACAATGTTTGGCTCACGAGCAGCAGTAAAAGAAGAAGTTTTGACGCATTGGGTGCATGCCAATCAAAACGATTCAAAGCATCGTTTTAATATTGAAGGGATGAGGAAGCAACGATTTGATTTTCCAACATCAAAGAATGCATTATTAGCAGCAAAAGCAGCTGGATACATTGGCAACCAAGACACTTATTGGTTACTGTTTGATAAGTTACAAGAAGGTTTATTTATGAGAAGTTTAAATATTGAAGAGCCAGAAGTAATTGAGGAGCTAGTAAAAGAGACAACGATTGATTTTGCTTTATGGAAAGAAGCTGTTGCTTCCGAGGCTGTTTGGACGGCGGTTCAAGAAGATTTCGCGCTAGCTTCTGCTTATGGTTTACAAGGAGTTCCCGCACTAATCATTAATCAAAAATATTTAATTAATGGTGCAGTACCGAAACAGCAAATCAGCCAAACTATTCAAAAAATTCTCGCAGAAGAAAAACAACAGCAACCGTTAGTTTCATTAACTCCTTCTTCTGAAGAGTCCGCTTCGTGTGAGTTTAAGGAAGGCACATGGACGTGTCATTAAGCAGCATAAAATAACGTTATTCTTTGACAAAACGAAAGACTTCTGTAATAGTTAATGCGGGGGTGATAATATGTTTAACGCATATAGAGAATACTGGAATAATATTACAACAATGAATGCGTCAGCAACACGAGCACAATATTGGTGGCCACAATTAATTAATTATTTGGTGTTAGGGATTTATTCAGCAATTACGGGCGTTTACAGATATATTGAAGTAACACCCAATGATGGAACAATCATTAAAGAATGGAATACTGTGACCATTATCTTTTTCTTGCTGACTGCTTTAATTTGGTTGGCAAACTTTACTGTTCGAGCAAGAAGATTGCATGATCGCGACCACAGTAACTGGTGGATTTTATTCTATTTACTTCCTTTTATCGGTACTTTAGTGATCTTCATTACATTAATTTTGCCAAGTAAAAGTCACACAAGATGGCCAGTGAATCAATCAGAAATTTAATTTGCTGGTTTCGTTTAGCTGATTATCTTAAGAGTGAAAATAGGACATAAGTCATTTCGACTTATGTCCTATTTTCTTTTTTATTTCAGAAAAATAAAAATATCTTCTGTATGATGGCACCTCACATTACGCGGTTCTTGATAAAAGGGCTATCTTTTTGGTAGATAGGGAAAACCATTAAGACGTTAAAAGTTTAATAAATCGAGCAATTCTCTTTTGTTAGAAAATAAGATAGCATCATTAATTAAAATACTTGGAACACTGGTTTCAATAATTGGTTGATTGGTAATAATCAAGTCAAATTCTTCGAGTCGATGGTCACCTAATTGTTCTTCCGTAATTGCTAACGTATTTGAACGAATCCGATGCAAAGCTAAAATATCGTGGACATAGTTTCCAATATATTGACTATGATTCAGGCCCATGTCGCTAATAATCAAAATCTTTTTTGAGTCGAAACTCTGGTTAATTTCTGGAAAAGTATTAAGCAACCAAAAAATATAAGAAGATGAATAGTTTAATAGATTTGTTTCTAAAAGAGCGGAAAAGAAATGCAATTCTGCTTTTAATCGTGCATATAAGTGAAGCTGAGTAAAATGAATTTGTCGAGTGAAAAAGGTGGCCCTTTGTGTCAATTCGGAGGTGTCAAAAGGCACTAATTGAGAAAACAAATAAAGACAGGTTAACAAGTGAACAGCGAAGTCGACGACTTCTTCTGTTAATTGTTCAATCTGTGAAAAAGCATTAAATTTTAAATTTTCACGTATTCTTTGACTGATGACTTCTTGGTCTTCGGAGTAGTATTGCTGAAAAGCGCCTCTTTGAAAATACCGGAGAACTTCTCGATAGGTCTCACGGCTGAGTCCAGTGAAATGACGACTGAGTAAAAGATAATCTTCCATTTTGATTGGACTCTTTTTATCTGTTTTTTTCTGGAAACGTTGTTGAAATCCTTGATGCTCTCTTAATAAATCAACAATAAAATACATAATAAAGAAATCGTGTTCATAACTGTTATCCATACTAATAATATTTAATTGGCATTGATTACGACGCATTAATTGTTTGATTTCCTGCTTATCTAATTGATAAGGCAATTCATAATGACCATAATACATTAAAAAGAAAAAGGTTGTAAAAATACGTAAAGGCAATTCTTCTGTTTGGCTAGTTAATTGATAGCCTTGATCAACGATAACGCGAAGAGAGTAAGTTTCCAAGACCTGATTACACTGCTTCAATTTTCGAGCAAAAGAAGAGCGACTAATATTGATGGTATCGCAATAATATTCGATGGTTTTGCCAGGATTTTGGATAAACTCATGGAGCAATTGGGTGGTCGTTGACGTTTTTGCCATATCCGTCAGCACGTTTAAATATAAGGACACATTAAAGTTTTCTAAACGATAGCCTAATTTATGCGATGTTTTAATGGTTAAACTTTCGCCCCAACGCTGTTTAATCTCCTCAATATAACGAATAAAAGTAGACTCAGAACTACCAATATATTTTGCAAGTTCTTTTTTAGTCATCCATTTATCAGAAATGGATAAGACACGAATGATTTCTTCCATTTTCCGATAATTTTTTTCTAAAAACCTAATCATATTGTTTCCTCCCAAGTCCTTTACTTTAATGAAACAATCATCGAAACAATAACGCAATTTCAGAAATGAAACCGCTTGGTATGAAAGCTGGTGTGATTTAATGAGCTCCTTCTCTGTATAATAATTATCAGATTAGAATAATGAAATTTTACGTGCTAGGCAATTCTAATTTAACTGTTAATTCATAAAAGAAAGGAGAGAACAGACATTAAATTACTAAAGAAATTTGGGGTTTTCGGCGTAGTCTTTTTACTTGTCTCATCCTATTTCATACCGCTCATTGGCTATGCAGAAACAGCCAAAGAAGTTGAAATTACATCCGCTCAAATGATAACAGATGAGAATGATAAAACGAATATTAATATCGAGTTAAATCTTCTCAACCAAACAGAGCAGCCATTACAACGAGAAATTCAATTGAAAAATGCACAGTTCATGGATACTGCTGTAATTGAAAAAGACGGATATTCTTACCAAGTGACTAATGGTACGCTTTATCTGACTTTGGACGCACAAGTAAAAAAGCCGGTACAGCTTTCGTTAGCTGTTGAGCAAAGTTCGCTTCAAACAGCTCAGCCACCTAAGTTATTGTATGAAAACAACGAATATGATGTTTCAGTTACTTCTGAAAAAATAACAGTAGAGGATTCTGCTAAAGAATCAACTGAACCAGAAAAAATAACTGTACCAGAAAATACGAAAGAAACTAACAAAAATGATTCGGCTCCAGAAAAAACAGAACAGCCGACCGCAACAGAAGAGGTAACCAATCCATTTGCAGAAGCAAGAATGGCGCCAGCCACTTTGAGAGCGAATCTGGCACTACCTTTAATTGCACCACAATACACGACGGATAATTCTGGTACTTATCCGACAGCTAATTGGCAGCCCACAGGCAATCAAAATGTGTTAAACCATCAAGGGAATAAAGACGGTGGTACACAATGGGACGGCCAAACGAGTTGGAATGGGGACCCTACTAATCGCACAAATTCTTATATTGAGTATGGCGGTACAGGAGACCAAGCCGATTATGCCATCCGAAAATATGCTAGAGAAACAACAACACCAGGGCTTTTTGATGTATATCTTAATGTGCGTGGGAATGTTCAGAAAGAAATCACGCCATTGGATTTGGTCTTAGTCGTTGACTGGTCCGGTAGTATGAATGAAAACAATCGGATTGGTGAAGTACAAAAAGGAGTGAACCGTTTTGTTGATACATTGGCAGATAGCGGTATTACCAATAACATCAACATGGGCTATGTTGGCTACTCAAGTGACGGTTATAATAACAACGCCATTCAAATGGGACCGTTTGATACAGTCAAAAATCCAATTAAAAATATTACGCCAAGTAGCACTAGAGGAGGAACTTTCACTCAAAAAGCATTAAGAGATGCTGGTGATATGTTAGCAACGCCAAATGGACATAAGAAAGTTATTGTACTTTTAACGGATGGCGTCCCAACCTTCTCTTATAAAGTGAGTCGAGTTCAAACAGAGGCGGATGGTCGCTTTTACGGGACACAATTTACGAATCGACAAGACCAACCAGGTAGCACTTCTTATATCTCTGGTAGCTATAATGCGCCAGATCAAAACAATATCAATAAACGAATTAACAGTACGTTTATCGCCACGATAGGTGAGGCAATGGCCTTAAAACAACGTGGGATTGAAATACATGGATTGGGCATTCAATTGCAAAGCGATCCACGAGCTAATTTATCTAAACAACAAGTTGAAGATAAAATGCGTGAGATGGTGTCAGCCGATGAAAATGGAGACCTTTATTATGAATCCGCGGATTATGCACCAGACATTTCTGATTATTTAGCGAAAAAAGCCGTTCAGATTTCAGGAACGGTTGTAAACGGAAAAGTAGTTGATCCAATTGCTGAACCTTTTAAATACGAGCCAAATACATTATCAATGAAAAGTGTGGGTCCTGTTCAGGTTCAAACATTACCAGAAGTGTCGCTAACAGGCGCTACAATTAATAGTAATGAGATTTATTTGGGTAAAGGGCAAGAAATTCAAATTCATTATCAAGTACGTATTCAAACAGAGTCAGAAAACTTCAAACCTGATTTTTGGTATCAAATGAATGGTCGGACAACGTTTCAGCCATTAGCCACGGCCCCTGAAAAAGTTGATTTTGGGGTTCCTTCTGGAAAAGCACCTGGCGTGAAGTTAGACGTGAAAAAAATCTGGGAAGAGTATGATCAAGACCCAACAAGTCGGCCAGATAATGTGATTTATGAAATTAGTAGAAAGCAAGTAACTGACACAGCCAACTGGCAAACTGGGTATATTAAATTATCAAAACCAGAAAATGATACCAGCAATAGTTGGGAGCGCAAAAATGTAACCCAACTTTCCAAAACCGCGGATGAAAGCTATCAAGAAGTTCTTGGGCTTCCCCAATACAATAATCAAGGACAAGCTTTCAATTATCAAACAACCCGTGAATTAGCAGTTCCTGGTTACAGTCAAGAAAAAATCGACGATACTACTTGGAAAAACACGAAGCAGTTCAAGCCATTAGATTTAAAAGTAATCAAAAATTCTTCCTCAGGTGAGAAAAACTTAGTGGGAGCCGTCTTTGAATTGAGTGGTAAAAATGTTCAGACAACATTAGTGGACAATAAAGATGGTAGCTATTCCTTGCCAAAAGATGTGCGCCTACAAAAAGGGGAACGCTATACATTAACTGAAGTAAAAGCACCTGCAGGACATGAGTTAGGCAAGAAAACGACTTGGCAAATTGAGGTGAGTGAGCAAGGCAAAGTAAGCATCGATGGACAAGAAGTGACCACCACAAATCAAGTTATTCCATTGGAAATTGAAAATAAATTTTCTTCTTTGCCAATCAGAATTAGAAAATACACCATGCAAAATGGCAAACAAGTGAACTTAGCAGAGGCGACTTTTGCGTTGCAAAGAAAAAATGCTCAAGGAAGTTATCAAACTGTGGCAACTCAAAAAACAGATACTGCAGGATTGAGCTATTTTAAAATTAGTGAACCTGGTGAGTATCGAATGGTGGAACAAGCAGGACCATTAGGCTACGACACTCTTGCTGGAAATTATGAATTTACTGTTGATAAATATGGGAAAATTCACTATGCAGGCAAAAATATTGAAGAAAATGCGCCAGAATGGACACTGACACATCAAAATCATTTGAAACCTTTTGACTTAACGGTTCATAAAAAAGCCGATAATCAGACGCCACTTAAAGGAGCGAAATTCCGTTTAACAGGACCAGATACGGATATTGAATTACCAAAAGATGGCAAAGAAACGGATACTTTTGTTTTTGAAAACTTAAAACCAGGGAAATATGTTCTAACAGAAACCTTTACGCCAGAAGGATATCAGGGGTTAAAAGAACCAATCGAATTAATAATTCGTGAAGATGGTTCAGTCACGATAGATGGGGAAAAAGTAGCAGATGTTTTAATTTCTGGAGAGAAGAATAATCAAATTACTTTAGATGTTACGAACCAAGCAAAGGTTCCTTTACCTGAAACTGGTGGCATAGGACGCTTGTGGTTTTACTTGATAGCGATTAGTACATTCGTGATAGCGGGTGTTTATCTCTTTATTAGACGACCAGAAGGGAGTGTGTAATCAATGAAAAACGCACGTTGGTTAAGTATTTGCGTCATGCTACTCGCTCTTTTCGGGTTTTCACAGCAAGCATTAGCAGAGGCATCGCAAGCAAGCGTTCAAGTTACGTTGCACAAATTATTGTTCCCTGATGGTCAATTACCAGAACAGCAGCAAAACACAGGGGAAGAGGGAACGCTGCTTCAAAATTATCGGGGCTTAAATGACGTCACTTATCAAGTCTATGATGTGACGGATCCGTTTTATCAGCTTCGTTCTGAAGGAAAAACGGTCCAAGAGGCACAGCGTCAATTAGCAGAAACCGGTGCAACAAATAGAAAACCGATTGCAGAAGATAAAACACAGACAATAAATGGAGAAGATGGAGTGGTTTCTTTTTCATTAGCTAGCAAAGATTCGCAGCAACGAGATAAAGCCTATTTATTTGTTGAAGCGGAAGCACCGGAAGTGGTAAAGGAAAAAGCTAGCAACCTAGTAGTGATTTTGCCTGTTCAAGATCCACAAGGGCAATCGTTAACGCATATTCATTTATATCCAAAAAATGAAGAAAATGCCTATGACTTACCACCACTTGAAAAAACGGTACTCGATAAGCAGCAAGGCTTTAATCAAGGAGAGCACATTAACTATCAGTTAACGACTCAGATTCCAGCGAATATTTTAGGATATCAGGAATTCCGTTTGTCAGATAAGGCGGATACAACGTTGACACTTTTACCAGAATCAATTGAGGTAAAAGTGGCTGGAAAAACAGTTACTACAGGTTACACACTGACGACGCAAAAGCATGGATTTACGCTTGATTTTTCAATTAAAGACTTACAAAACTTTGCAAATCAAACAATGACTGTGTCGTATCAAATGCGTTTAGAAAAGACCGCTGAACCTGACACTGCGATTAACAACGAAGGACAATTAGTCACGGACAAACATACCTTGACTAAAAGAGCCACAGTTCGTACAGGTGGCAAGTCTTTTGTCAAAGTTGATAGTGAAAATGCGAAAATCACCTTGCCAGAGGCTGTTTTTATCGTCAAAAATCAAGCGGGGGAATACCTCAATGAAACAGCAAACGGGTATCGTTGGCAGAAAGAAAAAGCATTAGCTAAAAAGATCACATCTAATCAAGCCGGCGAATTTTCAGTTAAAGGCTTAAAAGATGGCCAGTACTTCTTGGAAGAAATCTCTGCACCAAAAGGTTATCTTCTGAATCAAACAGAAATTCCTTTTACGGTGGAAAAAAATTCTTATGCAACGAACGGACAACGAACAGCACCGTTACATGTAATCAATAAAAAAGTAAAAGAGTCAGGCTTCTTACCAAAAACAAATGAAGAACGTTCTATTTGGTTGACGATTGCAGGCCTGCTAATCATTGGGCTGGTAGCCATTTGGCTATTTTATCAAAAACAAAAAAGAGGAGAGAGAAAATGAAGCAATTAAAAAAAGTTTGGTACACCGTTAGTACCTTGTTACTAATTTTGCCACTTTTCACGAGTGTATTAGGGACACCAACTGCATTTGCAGAAGAAAATGGGGAGAGCGCACAGCTCGTGATTCACAAAAAGAAAATGACGGATTTACCAGATCCGCTTATTCAAAATAGCGGGAAAGAAATGAGCGAGTTTGATAAATATCAAGGACTGGCAGATGTGACGTTTAGTATTTATAACGTGACGAGCGAATTTTACGAGCAACGAGCGGCAGGCGCAAGCGTCGATGCAGCTAAACAAGCTGTCCAAAGTTTAACTCCTGGGAAACCTGTTGCTCAAGGAACCACCGATGCAAATGGGAATGTCACTGTTCAGTTACCTAAAAAACAAAATGGTAAAGATGCAGTGTATACCATTAAAGAAGAACCAAAAGAGGGTGTAGTTGCTGCTACGAATATGGTGGTGGCGTTCCCAGTTTACGAAATGATCAAGCAAGCAGATGGTTCCTATAAATATGGAACAGAAGAATTAGCGGTTGTTCATATTTATCCTAAAAATGTGGTAGCCAATGATGGTAGTTTACATGTGAAAAAAGTAGGAACTGCTGAAAATGAAGGATTAAATGGCGCAGAATTTGTTATTTCCAAAAGCGAAGGCTCACCAGGCACAGTAAAATATATCCAAGGAGTCAAAGATGGATTATATACATGGACAACGGATAAAGAACAAGCAAAACGCTTTATTACTGGGAAAAGTTATGAAATTGGCGAAAATGATTTCACAGAAGCAGAGAATGGAACGGGAGAATTAACAGTTAAAAATCTTGAGGTTGGTTCGTATATTTTAGAAGAAGTAAAAGCGCCAAATAATGCAGAATTAATTGAAAATCAAACAAAAACACCATTTACAATTGAAGCAAACAATCAAATACCTGTTGAAAAAACAGTCAAAAATGATACCTCTAAAGTTGATAAAACAACACCAAACTTAGATGGTAAAGATGTGGCAATTGGCGAAAAAATTAAATATCAAATTTCTGTAAATATTCCATTGGGGATTGCAGACAAAGAAGGCGACGCTAATAAATACGTCAAATTCAATTTAGTTGATAAACATGATGCAGCCTTAACTTTTGATAACGTGACTTCTGGAGAGTATGCCTATGCGTTATATGATGGGGATACAGTGATTGCTCCTGAAAATTATCAAGTGACTGAACAAGCAAATGGCTTCACTGTCGCCGTTAATCCAGAATATATTCCTACGTTAACGCCAGGCGGCACACTAAAATTCGTTTACTTTATGCATTTAAATGAAAAAGCAGATCCTACGAAAGGCTTTAAAAATGAGGCGAATGTTGATAACGGTCATACCGACGACCAAACACCACCAACTGTTGAAGTTGTGACAGGTGGGAAACGTTTCATTAAAGTCGATGGCGATGTGACAGCGACACAAGCCTTGGCGGGAGCTTCCTTTGTCGTTCGTGATCAAAACAGTGACACAGCAAATTACTTGAAAATCGATGAAACAACGAAAGCAGCAACTTGGGTGAAAACAAAAGCTGAAGCAACTACTTTTACAACAACGGCTGATGGATTAGTGGATATCACAGGGCTTAAATACGGTACCTATTATTTAGAAGAAACTGTAGCTCCTGATGATTATGTCTTGTTAACAAATCGGATTAAATTTGTGGTCAATGAACAATCATATGGCACAACAGAAAACCTAGTTTCACCAGAAAAAGTACCAAACAAACACAAAGGTACCTTACCTTCAACAGGTGGCAAAGGAATCTACGTTTACTTAGGAAGTGGCGCAGTCTTGCTACTTATTGCAGGAGTCTACTTTGCTAGACGTAGAAAAGAAAATGCTTAATTTCTAGCATCACCGAAGAAATTTTTAGAAAAACAAAGAGGTCGGAACAGAAGTGTTTAGCTCCGAGAACTCTCAAGGACAAAACTGCGACGAGTCTTTGACGAGAAAACACCTTAGAAGTTGTTGAGATCGGAGCAACGCGTAGCGTTGATTCTGTTTCCGCCGTTTATCAGTTTTTAAGCCTGGGCCAATCACTGTCCCAGGCTTTCATGCTTTATTTTTAAGGAGGAAGCAATGAAGTTAAAAAAGAAACGTCGTATCATTGATGGTTTTATGATTCTTTTACTGATTATTGGAATAGGTGCATTTGCGTATCCTTTTGTTAGCGATGCATTAAATAACTATCTGGATCAACAAATTATCGCTCATTATCAAGCAAAAGCAAGCCAAGAAAACACCAAAGAAATGGCTGAACTTCAAGAAAAAATGGAAAAGAAAAACCAAGAATTAGCGAAAAAAGGCAGCAATCCTGGATTAGATCCTTTTTCTGAAACGCAAAAAACAACGAAAAAACCAGACAAATCCTATTTTGAAAGTCATACGATTGGTGTTTTAACCATTCCAAAAATAAATGTCCGTTTACCAATTTTTGATAAAACAAATGCATTGCTATTGGAAAAAGGAAGCTCCTTGTTAGAAGGAACCTCCTATCCTACAGGTGGTGCGAATACACATGCGGTCATTTCAGGACATCGTGGTCTCCCTCAAGCCAAATTATTTACAGATTTGCCAGAATTAAAAAAAGGCGATGAATTTTATATCGAAGTCAATGGGAAGACGCTCGCTTATCAAGTGGATCAAATAAAAACCGTTGAACCAACTGATACAAAAGATTTACACATTGAGTCTGGCCAAGATCTCGTCACTTTATTAACTTGCACACCGTATATGATAAACAGTCATCGGTTATTAGTTCGAGGGCATCGTATCCCATATCAACCAGAAAAAGCAGCAGCAGGAATGAAAAAAGTGGCACAACAACAAAATTTACTATTATGGACATTACTTTTAATTGCCTGTGCGTTAATTATTAGCGGCTTCATTATCTGGTACAAGCGACGGAAAAAGACGACCAGAAAGCATGGAAATTAACGATTCGTATAATAAAAGTGACTATGTTTTTATTTTTTTAAACCCTTTACGTAGTAAATCAATGACCAAACCTAAGCAAAAATAAGTACAAAAATGAAGTCCAGAAGAAATCAACATTCTGGTTGTTAAAGGCTGCTGGGAATAATAAGTATCCAGCACAGGCGTTTGGTGAATAATAGAAAAACCTAGAAAATCTGTAAGGGCCAATAGAAATCCCTTACTATCATATCCAGAAAACCAAAGTAGTATGACGAAAAGGCTAAACATACTAAAAAAAAGAGTAAAAAAATAGCTTTTCAATTTTTAATCCTCCTTATCGTGCATAATTGAACCAGAGAAACAGAAGTATTAACGAAATAACTAAAAGAGCAAGCCCTGAATAAAAAGCGACAAAGGGCCAATCAATCGACTGTTTAAATTCCTGCCAAGTTTGGATTTTTCTGTTTTTTTCGCGCTATCTTCAAGCGTGAGTAAATAATTCAATAGTAAGAGGAGCAGCAACACCGTGAAATCATTTGTGGTAAAAAACACATGTAAAAATATAATGACAAAGACAACACGTGATAACACTCGATTCCGCAAAATTAAAAATAACTTAGCACGCATAATAAACCATCATTTCTTATCAGAGATAATGAATCTGTTTTTGTCTACTCTTTAGTTATATCATAAAATTATTAATAATGAAAAAATGATTCGAGAAAATAATTGAAAAAAGTTTTTTTCCTGAATCATTATTTTCGTAAATAAAGAATAAACGTGTTACTCTTGACTTATCAAATTTGGAAGGAGTGTTAAAAATGAAATATCTGGATATTATTGCTTTAATTTTATTGATTGTCGGAGGTTTAAACTGGTTATTAGTTGGTGCATTTAATTTTGATTTAGTTGCAACAATTAGTGGTGGTGCAACCACACCATTAGCAAAAATTATCTATATTATTGTCGGAATTTGTGCGATTTATTCTATTAAGTTTTTAGCTCCTTTGTTCCGCGAACCATAGGATTGATTTAAAAGATTTAGATAACGTGAAGTTATTTTGACTTAGCAATTGAGAGTTTCCTTGAGAAAGGGGACTCTTTTTTTATTTTCTATATTCGTTTCAGAAGGTTTAGACAAGCTCAAAAAATATTTCAAGAGAGCAGCGTTGTTTTCAAAATAGAACCTAGCATTACCTCGAACGTACCTCAAATAACCTGTGTCTTTTTTTGAATCATTAGTTCAAATTGATGTGATCACTAGTGAGAAAAATCAGCTCTAGGATATATAGGAAAATATAAGCATCAAATAGGGATTTTGATGATAAATTATCTTTTTCCTTGTTATGATTATAACAAGGAAAAGAAAGTAGGGATTTATTTATGGAATTACAGGTGACAAAAAAGGCTAAATTTTTTTGTTTGGCGATGGCATTACTAATGACATTAGGTATTTTTATCAGCGCTGGTACAAGTGTTTATGCATCTGACCAGCTAGAGGATTCAGAAGTTGAGGCTGTAGCAAAAGGACTGGAAGAAATGTATGCGAATGGAGTGACGGAAGATAACTTTAAAAACTATGTCAAAAATAATTTTGCTCAGCAAGAGATTTCTTCAGTTGAAGAAGAGTTAAATGTAAATATTTCTGATGCTTCAACAGTAGTTCAAGCACGTTTTAATTGGAATGCATTAGGAAGTTGCGTTGCTAACAAAATCAAAGATGAGTTTTTTGCAATGATTAGTATCAGTGCAATTGTAAAAGCTGCACAAAAGAAAGCCTGGAAAGAATTAGCAGTGACTGTATTACGCTTCGCTAAAGCCAATGGTTTAAAGACGAATGCTATTATTGTAGCTGGACAACTAACTTTATGGGCAGTTCAATGTGGGCTAAGCTAATGAATTTAAAAGATCATGTTACGGAAATAGTAATTACTTTTATCATCGCTTTTGTGTATACTTGGATAGATTCAGGAAAAATTGAAATCTTAAAAACTCTTTTGATAACAATAATATTTTTAGCCATGTTCTATGCAATACCCAAAATCACCAATAGAAAAAGAAAATGAAGTGGTTTTAGAAAGATAATGTGATAGGAAGTGTAAGGGGAGGTAACGAGCCTTCTCTTTATTTTTTTATTTTATTATGCTCTGAAATAGAATAAATCCAGGATTGTTCACAAAAAATAGGCAAAATCGTTATGGCGAGTCGATTTTTTAATAATTGACCGAAGTTAACTAATCTTTTTAATGAATATAATACCTAACCTTGACTCTCATTGATTATATCTATACTATTATTATTGACTATAATATTAAAAGGAGTTGCAGTATGGATACAAAAATAGATTTAGAAAATGCCACATATGATTCATATTACTGGAAAAAAATTAATGATAATGAATATATGAGAACTGAGAATGTTTTGGAGTCTACGCGTGATAAATGGATAAGATTTCCTATAAAAGGAATTTCGAATGAAAAGGTGGATTTAGTTGTTATTTTAAAAGTTAGTAAAAGTACAGAAGCCTATCCTTTTTTTGCTAAAACTAACACAAATAAAGTATTAAAAGCCTTTCCTTTTACTTATTTTAAGGCTAATCAGCTTACATACTGCATGGGTAGATATTCAGAATTTAAAGTTCCTAAAGATAGTATTATTGGATTAACTGCTAATCATTTTCCTGATCCTGGAACGATTGTTAAAATTGATTCGTTGCGTATTCGAAAAACGACTTTTCAATATGGTGAGGGGACTTATGGACGATTGGTGCATGTATCAGGTACAGACTGGGAAAATGATGTAACAAGGTTAATTGTTGGTAAATACTGTAGCATTGCTGTAAATGCAACTTTAATTAGAGGCCAACATAATTATCAAGCTGTGTCTACTTATCCATTTCTTGAAGAAGATGAAGCAAATCCAAGAAATTCCATCTATCCAAGCGAACCAACAATTATCGGTAATGATGTATGGATTGGAACAAATACTACAATCATGCCAGGGATAACTATAGGAGATGGTGCTATAATTGCTTCAGGAGCAGTGGTAACAAAAGATGTCCCACCGTACGCAATTGTAGGTGGAGTGCCAGCAAAAGTTATTAAGTACAGGTTCCCAGATGACATTATAAAAGATTTGTTAGAAATCCAATGGTGGAATTGGGGTTCAAAAATCATAAATGATAGAAAACTAGACATTGTATCCGAAAATATTGAAGAATTCATAGCTAAATATAAATAGATAATAGTGTGTTTAGTCTATCAAATAAACTAAAAGCCTACTTCTCATTTTCGAGAGGTAGGCTTATTTTTTGTGTTCGGACGTTTAATATCTTCATAAAGGATCAAAGTATAATTATATTCTAAAAAGTTTTCAAAAATATCGCTTTTTTTTACAATAGGAAAAAGAGCAACTTCGTAGTCTAAAGCATATTTTTTACTCTGGAAACTGCTTCAAGTTCTGGCAATTCATTGAATCTCTTCAACTCAGTTAAATTACTCGTATCAAATGTAATATATTTTGATGAATCATTGTTTAATTCATCAAAGTATTTCACCAAAGCTTCAGCTTTTCCAAGTCCAATATTTTCAATAGCTGTTTTTCCACTTCTGATTTTGTCAATGTATTGCGTACTGATTCCAGTTTCTTTTGCAATACGATAGCTCGTTAAATCCAAGTGTATTAATTTTTCGATTTTTTCAGTGTAAGTCATTTAATCAACTACTTTCTTTTGCTTAATATGCCTACAATAGTTTTTAGTGAATAAAATGCAAAATCAATGCAAAAAGTTTTGCATTAGTACCCATTTCTTACCTTTTCTTATAGAAAAAAAGAGCTAAAACCTTTATTTTATAAGGTTTTAGCTCTTTTTTGTTTTTCTCTACTTTTCTAAAAATGGAGACGGCGGGAGTCGAACCCGCGTCCAAACATATTGCCACTTAAATCTCTACGTTCATAGACACTCATTTAAAGGTTCGCTTTACAGCGTGCCGAGTGACAGGCATTCTGTATTGCTAGTCTGGTAAGCTCTTCTAAATTTTACAGACGGAAAAATTTAGCGTATCCCACTTCGATTAGGACCCTGACCCGAGCACATGGGCGATGCCGGGAGGATCTTCGCTAGCTGGTTTTTAGGCAGCTAAAGCGAAAGAATTGTTTTCGTTTTTAGCAGTTATATTTAACTGTAACGTTTTAACGTAGCCGTAACCTACGAAACGCAATTCAAGCTCAACTATGCCTGTCGAATCCGTAACGCCCCCGAAATAACATAAGTATCCCTTGATACTTATCAAAGTATAGCATAAATTCCTTGTTTTTTCAAAGAGTAGGATAACACTCTGTCAGATATTCATAAAAAGAGGAAGGATGGACCGCAACTCAGTTCATCCTTCCTCCTTTTTATGAAAGTGTGTGGGTATGTTTTGTAATCCATTGTTGCAAACGGATATTCAACCAAAAACCATAAATGCCTAAAGTAATTATAGTTAATAAAAGCCATTTAATCCAATGTCCGAATAATTGCATAGCTGTACCGTCAAAATAAAGACGTTTACCATCAATAACGGTATGCTTGATTTTCCAGTTGTACATCATACAAATTCCCCAAGGTGCGCAAATGCCTAATGTAAAGACAGTAATCAAGGTTGCTAAAATTGAAGTCCCGATATACGTTGCTAAACCACCATCAAAATATGAATTTTTCATTCTTTTCCTCCTTATCTTATAAATTTTATTATAACAAGAATAAATGTCCTTGGAAACAAAATGTGGACGAATTAAGTATTTTTATTCATTATTGATCCGAAATATGTTATTTATACAACTCAATATTGGAAGCACTAGATATTTTGTAACAAATGTTATCTAATGTAACTACCATAATAAAACGTTTTCCTTAGGAAGTGAATTAGAAATTTAAAAAAAAGGCTACTTAAATGAGCATTAATATTGTACGAGACATATCTTTTTGCTATTGTCAACTTCTGAAAAAGACCACTAAGTGGAAAAAATAAGAGAAAAGAAGGGTGAATAATTTTTTATGACAAAAAGTGTAAAATTTTTAGTGTTACTGTTGGTAATGATTCTACCAATTGCGGGGGCGTTATTGATAGGTCCAATTTCGTTTGGCGCCGAATTGAGCAAAAGTCCAATCGTTGACAAAGTAGAATTAGATCACACTACTTTATATCAAGGGGAGATGACCTCCATTAAAGTATCTTTTAGTGACAAAGAAAATCAGAAAATAAAACCCGGAGATACAATTACTTTAACTTTACCAGACGCACTAGTTGGAATGACCGAGAACGATGGTTCACCACGAAAAATCAATTTAAATGGTTTAGGGGAAGTCTTCATCTATAAAGATCATGTTGTAGCAATATTTAACGAAAAAGTTGAATCTTTACATAATGTGAACGGGCATTTTTCTTTCGGGATTAAAACGCTTATCACCAATAGTTCGCAACCGAACGTGATAGAAACGGATTTCGGAACTGCAACGGCGACTCAACGTTTGACAATTGAAGGAATGACTAGCACAGAGAATGGCCAAATTGAGCGAGACTATCCGTTTTTTTATAAAGTAGGCGATTTGGCTGGAGAGTCAAATCAAGTACGTTGGTTTTTAAATGTGAACCTCAATAAATCCGATGTCACAGAAGATATTTCAATTGCGGATCGACAAGGAAGTGGTCAACAATTAAACAAAGAGAGTTTTACATTTGATATTGTGAATGACAAAGAAACTAAATATATTTCACTTGCCGAGTTTGAGCAACAAGGTTATGGCAAAATTGACTTCGTGACGGATAATGACTTTAATTTACGTTTTTATCGAGATAAAGCACGCTTTACTTCCTTTATCGTCCGTTACACTTCGACAATCACGAAAGCGGGGCAACATCAAGCGACATTTGAAAATAGTTATGACATCAATTATCGACTAAACAATCAAGAAGCAACGAATGAAAAAAATACATCACAGGTTAAAAATGTTTTTGTAGACGGTGAGGCAAGCGGCAATCAAAATGTGGAAATGCCAACAGAAGAAAGTCTAGACATTCCTTTAGAGACAATAGAAGAATGGGAACCAAAGATACCTACTTCGGAACAGGCAACAGAAACAACTGAAGAGAATGGCGCAACAGAAACCGCAGAAAGCAGCCAACCAGAAGTTCATGTCTCACCAACAGAAGAAGAAAATCCAGATGAAAGTGAAACGTTAGGTACAATTGCACCAATCATACCTGAAAAACCAAGTGTGACAACTGAAGAGAATGGCACGACAGAAACTGCAGAAAGCAGCCAACCAGAAGTTCATGTCTCACCAACAGAAGAAGAAAATCCAGATGAAAGTGAAGCACTAGGCACGATTGAGCCAATCATACCTGAAAAACCAAGTGTGACAACTGAAGAGAATGGCGCAACAGAAACTGCAGAAAGCAGTCAACCAGAAGTTCATGTGTCGCCAACGGAAGAAGAAAATCCAGATGAAAGTGAAACACTAGGCACGATTGCACCAATCATACCTGAAAAACCAAGCGTAACAACTGAAGAGAATGGCGCAACGGAAACGGCAGAAAGCAGTCAACCAGAAGTTCATGTCTCGCCAACAAAAGAAATTACTACAACTGAGAAAAAACAGCCATCCACAGAAACAACTGTGGAGACAAATAAAACTATTACATCAAAAAATCAACCACAAATACTAAATGCTCCATTAAACACATTGAAAAATGAAGGAAGCCCACAGTTGGCTCCCCAACTGCTTAGTGAACCAATTCAAAAATTAAATGAAGAAAACGGGAAACGAGAACTTCCCAAAACAGGCACAACAAAAACACCGTTTATGCTAATAGCAGGAACACTGGCAAGTACATTTGCCGTTTTAGGTGTAAGTTATCTACAAATCAGAAAGAATTAACAATAGAAAAGCCATCCAGCTTTCGCTGGGGGGTTTTTCTATTATCTGGAGATAAATTGCTGATAGGCGCCAATCAAAAACTATGCTACAGTAAGGTATGTACTGTTCGAAAAGGAGGGAGTAAATGACTAAAAAAATATGGTCGCACTTTCAGAAAAGCTTCACTTGGTACATTTTGATTGGTGTGATTGTTTCATTATGTAGTGCTTTAGCAATTTATTTTTTTCAACAGTTGTTAGATCATTATCAAAAAAGTTTCCAACTAGGGTTGTTAGTAGCGTATGGAACGACAATTATTTTAATTCCGCTATTGTCTTACTGTGAACAGAAACCGAAAGCTTACTTAACTAATGGCATCTATTTCTATTTGAAGAAATTAAGTTTAATAAAAATGAGCAAGATTTCCTATGAAGAATATCTAAAACTGGGAGCGGGAGCTTTACTACAAAAAGTAGAAGTTGGTGCAGCAGCTGGGAGAAATATCCACTTGAATTTTTATGGACGCTTATTTCGAGAGCTAATTCCAGAGACGTTATTTAATTTATTTTTTATAGCGTTGATTGATAAAAAATTACTGCCAGCAATTCTAATTGGTTATGTGATTGTATTTATTTTAACCAAAATACTTTTGAAAACGCTACAAAAAATGAAAGAAAAAACACTTATTTCTGAAGAAGCAATGAATGCTACTTTGATACGAGGGATGACCGAACTAGTAACTTTTAGAATTAATCGAAAATATAAAAAAGAGATTGAAAATTACGCGTTAATGGCAGAGGAAAATAGTCAAAATATAACAAAAATGACTATGATCCATGAATTTTTCTTTGGCTTTTTTGCCTTGTTAGTCGCACTTATCAAAGTAAGTATTGTCGTACTTAGTTTTACTAACGTCGTGACGTTAAGTTTAGGTGGACTTGTAGCGATAGTGATGTATATTGATCGAATTTATACGCCGATAGCCATATTTAATGTTTTATTTGTTCAATATAATTTGGATAAAGTAGCCTATCAGCGCTTGGAAGATTTTTATAAAAAAGAAGATGATCCTGACTTAGCGGTTTCAGGCAAAGCGTTACCTGAAATTCAAACAATTTCATTAAAAGATGTGTGTTTTAGCGTAGATAGTCAAACGATTATGTCCCAACAAAATCGACAATTTTCAATGAATAAAACTTATGGCTTGATTGGAAAAAGTGGGACAGGCAAATCTACCCTGATTAAATTGATTTTAGGATTATTGAAGCCGACAGAGGGGAAAGTTTATGTGAATCAATTTCCTCTAACACAATTCAATTTGGAAGATTATTATGAAAAAGTTTTTTATTTATCGCAAGATGTGCCAATATTTCAAGGAACGTTGAAAGAAAATATTGTATTTAATCAAGAAATTTCTGATGAACAAGTAATTGAAGCCATGTATCGTTTTCAGTTGGGGGAACTTTATGAACGGTTGCCGGAAGGTTTAAATACTATTGTGAGTGAAAAAGGAATGAATTTTTCTGGTGGCGAGAAACAACGGATTGCTTTTACACGCTTAGCATTTACACAAGCAGAGATTCTTATTTTAGATGAGGCGACTTCCGCATTGGACGAAAAGACCGAAGAAAAAGTGTTACAAGAAGTACAAAAATTTACCCACAATAAGTTGACTATTTTGGTTACTCATCGACCTAAAACCCTGCGATTTGTAGATGAAATTATTGATTTAAATGAGTGAACTTGTTAGCTGTTTGGCACATCTTTTGCTACACTTTTTATAAGAATTGAGAGAAAGGGGCAACTGTTGATGAATAATAATGAGCAAGAATTAGCGGAATTTTGGGATGAATTTGCAGAAGAATATGAAGAAATTCAACAAGAATCGCCATTTCCAATTGCCCGAGAATTACGTGATTTCTTGGTCCAAGAAGGTCTTTTTCCGTGTCATACATTTCTGGATATCGCAGGTGGGACAGGACGATACTTACCTTTTTTTCAAGAGCAAGTCACGGAGTATACGCTAGCCGATATTTCTCAGAGAATGTTGGAGATTGCGGAAGCAAAAGCACAAAGCAACGTTGTTTTTCTTCACCAAAGCCAAGAAAGACTGATTGAGACTGGGAAAAAATTTCAAGTCGTTTTTTCAGCCATGAATCCTGCTTTGGATACGCCGGAAAAAGTTAATGCATTGTGCCAATTAAGTGAGGAATGGTGTCTTATATTTCGGCTAGTGGAAGAGCAAGATTCGTTGTTTTCTCCTTTTGAGCAAGAGAGCAACCCGCAGTTAAATTGGATGGCACAATACAAAGCATTTCTAAAAAAAGAACAGCGACCTTTTTTCACAAAAAAATTTTTCTTTGAAGCATCAGAAGCTATTTCAAAAGACTTTTTCCGCAGCTATTTTGAAGAACAATGGTCAGTTCCAATTTTAGAACAACGCGTACAAGAAATTTTTGGTTCTCATGAAATTAAGCAAAATCAGCGTACCATTATTTATGAATTAATTGTTATTCCATGTAAAAAAACAATCAGCGATTACTAATTATCGCTGGTTGTTTTTCGGTTATTTAATTGTGCGAAAGCTTTTTCTGGAATCTCTTTTTTATCAATTTTGACAGGAGATTGGATGATTCTTTTTTTACTAATGGTTGCTTCTATGTAAGCATTCGGTTCCAAAGGTTGAGGATTTTTGTCTGTCCGTTCGTAATCCATGACTTGCGTTTTTCCATTACTTTTAACAAAAGTTAGTCGATAGTGTAAAGAATATTGGCCATCTATGCTTTTTTGATTGTCATCTACTGTTTGTTTTCGTTCAGGAATTTCTAGAGGAACTTGTGCATAGGCTTTTTCACCCTTATATGTATCTGCATAATAACGATAGCCTGTATAACCACCAACAATGAATAAGCCAATAAATAAAATAGCGCCGATTTTTTTCATTTTTTCTCCTCCTAACAATTTACAAAAATAGCATAGCAAAAGAAGAAGGAGATGGAACATCGAAAAAACGAACAGTTGTCTTACAAAACTGTTCGTTTTTTTTGTCTATTTAGCTTTCATCAGAGAGTAGAAAGGAATCATTTTTCTTACGATAACTAAAGAAAATAACAAAGTACAATAGGCCTGTTAAAAGAGTGACGCCTAACGAATTCGTAAATAAGATGCCAATAAAGATGAGGCCTAAAATGATTAAAGCAAGGAGATTAATACTTTTTTCAAAGAGAGACCCTCGTTTTAAAGACAGAACAAACGCCGCAGCGCTAATTAAAATCCAAATTAGCAAGACAGTGTAAGAGAGAGAACCGGCTAAGTAACCAAATAATTCATCGCCAACAAAATAAGAAAGAATAACGCCCAGATATAAAACACTAGCGCAGAAGAAAACTGAACGTTGAGGTACTTGGTGCTTGTTTAAAACCGCAAGTTTACTCATAGGTCCTTTTTTATCTTTTAAGCGAAAATATAAAAGGCGAGAAGAGGCGTATACCCCAGAATTAATAGAAGAAAACAAGGCTAAAATAATCACAAAATTTACGATGTCAGCAGCAAAAGGAATATTCATTTTTTCAAAAACCATAACAAATGGACTCACCGTTGTGCCTGCTAATGTATTCCAAGGGAAAATAATCAAAAGTAAGAATAATGGAATGATATAGAAGGAAATAATCCGTCCCATCACACCACGAATCGCTTTAGGAATGGCTTTTTTAGGATCATCTGCTTCACTGACAGTAATCGCGATTAATTCTGAACCGCCATAAGAATAAATAACTACTAATAAAGAATTAACAATACCTTTCATGCCATGTGGGGCGAAGCCACCATGATCGGTGATGCTTTGTAAAGTAGGGAAGACACCACTGCCTAGCATTTGTTGTCCCACCAGATAAACACCAAAAATAATTAACAAAATGATGACACTAATTTTAGCAAACGCCAACCAATATTCTGTTTCTGCAAATAAACGAACCGAGTAAAGATTAATGAGCGTCGTTAAAATAGCTAAAATAAAAACAAAAAACCAAGCAGGAATATTAGGAAACCAAAGTTGTAAAAAGGAAGCTGCGGCAACCGCTTCTGCGATAATATTAATTGTCCACATGGAATAATAAACCCAATCAATAAAATCAGCAGAATGTGTACCTAAAAATGGTCGAACTAAGCCAGACAAACCATGATGTGTGTCTCCGCCATCTAAAACAAGTTTTCCTAAACCACTCATGACGATGAAGAGAACAGCACCGCCAATTAGAAAGGCGATTAAAACAGAAGGACCAGCAATACCAATTGCTTCGCCACTTCCTTTAAAAAGACCTGCGCCAATCGCTCCCCCTAAAGCTAACATCGTAATGTGGCGCGAGCTTAATTGTTTTTTTAAGGTTGTTTGTTGTGTTTCACTCATAGGATTCTCCTTTAATTGAAAAAAATAATATGAAAATAACTTTCTTTATTATATACAATTTTCTGACAATTACAACTATTCTGTCAATGAAAATGAAAAAATAAGTGAAAAATATTATGAAAATAAAAAAATCGAGCAATTTAAGTGATTAAAATCGCTCAATTTTTTTATTAATTTTTATTTTTTAACAGAGTCATAATTGTTAATGGAACAGTAATGACTACATAGCCGATGATACTAGCCACTACTAAATAAGCTATAGGACTCGAGAAATTAAATAAGTCCGTTAAAAGTATTGCGACAATCATTGAAATAGCATAACAAATGAATAATTGAATAAACCGCTTTGCAGACAAAAAATCACCTCTTCCTAATTAGTTAAAGTCTCTTTTCAATCATTTAGTATACACCTGAAAAGAAGAATAAACTATCATTAATTAAAAGAAAAAGTGAAATAACTAGCGGATTTTTTGTTCAGCTGATTATCTTAAGAATTAGAAAATGGGACATAAGTCATCTCGACTTATGTCCCATTTTCATTTATGACGTTGGCTTCGTGTAAATTGAGAAGTCTCGTCTTCTCTAGTGGTTGGTTGCTGTGTACGTTGCACGGCTTGCTTTTCCGGCTCGCTCTTTTTTGCAACATCAGTCACAACATTTGGCTTCTGAGATGGGGGAACAGCTGTTTTTTTGTTTAAAGTTGGCGTAGTTCTTTTTACTTCTTTCTTTTGTTTCTTTTTATTATTTTTATCATTTCCAGTGACTGTCAAATAGATAATCAGAAAAATCATTAGGATCGTTGCAACAATTAATAGAATAAACATGTTAAATGAAATGAACATGCATGGCCCTCGTTTCTCGTTTTTTCTTAGTTTACCAAAATTTCAAAATTTCGTCACTCTTTTCTTCAGAAAAAACGAATTTCAAAGGGGTTAAAAGAAACTTTTATAAAAAAGCCTCCTTTTTTGTGTGAAAATGCACAAAATTTCTGGAATCGTTTGCTGTTAAAACCAGATACTGGTAAAATAATTATTGTATAAGAATCATTTTAAAAAACGATTTTTGTTACAAATAACGTATTTGTTGAAAAGGCACTGTGAAGTAGTTAGAGACGACAGCCAAGTGACTTTTAATGACAGCCGCCCAATTAATTTCATGGAGCCTTTTCGTAGAAAACGAGGAGGTTATTTTGCGTGAAAGTGAGTATATTTTCGACATGCGTGGTGGATCTACTTTTTCCAAATGTAGGGCAAGCAATGGTAGAGGTTTTGGAACGTTATGGCTGTGAAACGGTTTTACCAACAAGCCAAACGTGTTGTGGTCAGCCAACGTACAATAGTGGTTATGTGACAGAGAGCACGACAACGCTTAAGAATCAAATTGATAGTTTTGACGGTGCCGATTATGTGGTGGGACCTGCGGGGTCTTGTGTCGGCATGATGAAAGAATACCACAAATTTTTAGCAGATGATCCTATTTATGGGCCAAAAGCACAACGTTTAGCTGAGCGAACTTACGAGTTTAGTCAGTTTCTTTATCGTGTCTTAGGGGTCAAAGATGTTGGCGCAACGTTATATGGGAAAGCCACTTATCATCGTTCTTGTCATATGACGCGAATTTTAAATGAACGAGAATCACCCTTTGTTTTGTTGGATCATGTGAAAGGATTAGAAATGATTCCTTTAGGACATCTTGAAAATTGTTGCGGATTTGGCGGAACGTTTTCAGTGAAAATGCCAGCTATTTCTGAACAAATGGTGACGGAAAAAATGAACGATGTGATTGATACGGGCGCAGAAATTTTAATTAGTGCGGATATGGGTTGCCTGATGAATATCGGGGGTAAATTCAATCGTGATGGGAAAAAGATTAAGATTATGCACATTGCAGAAGTCCTTAATCACGAAGTGGATGAAGCACGCATGGACCAACCACAAATCATATCGGTAGGGTAAGGGGGAAGAACTGTGGGATTATCAACGAGCAATAAGCCGTTAAGTGAACGAATTGAAGAAAGTAAAAAAGATGTGTTTATGCAAAAGGCTGTCGCCAAAGCACAAGATGCCCAATGGGAGAAACGAGAAGGTGCGCGGGAAGCTTTAGGCAATTGGCCACAATGGCGTGAACTGGGAGAACAAATTCGCCAACATACAATTAAGTATCTGCCTGACTATTTAGAAGAGTTCAGTGATAACGTTACCAAACGAGGTGGCAAAGTCTTTTTTGCTCAAACCGCCGAAGAGGCCAATGAATATGTGAAACAAGTGGTTCTAGAAAAAAAGGCGAAAAAAATTGTGAAATCTAAATCAATGGTGACGACCGAAGTCGATATAGATCCAATGTTATTGGGATTAGACGATGTTAGTGTGATGGAAACAGACTTGGCGGAATTCATTTTACAAATGGATGACTGGGATGAACCGTCACATATTGTTTTCCCAAGTATTCATAAAAATCGCGAACAGATTCGTCAGGTTTTTGCGAAAAAATTAGGATATCAAGGGGATAATGACCCTGTAAATTTGGCACGCTGTGCACGAGAAGTGATGCGCAAATTCTTTTTGGAAGCGGAGATTGGCATTACAGGTTGTAATTTCGCTATTGCGGATAGCGGCTTAATTAACTTAAATACAAATGAAGGAAATGCTGATCTGACCATCAGTATTCCTAAGACACAAATCGTGTTAATGGGAATGGAAAGAATCGTACCAACAATGCGTGAAGCAGAGGTTTTAGATAACCTTTTAGCCAGAAGTGCCGTTGGTCAAAATTTAACAACGTATGTGACGTTTGCCGGGCAAAAAAATGCGGATGAATCCGATGGTCCAGAAGAATTTCACGTGGTCATTTTGGATAACGGGCGTTCAAAAGCGTTAGGAACAGCCTTTCAGCCAGTCTTACAGTGTATTCGTTGTGGGTCTTGTCTGAACGTTTGTCCGGTCTATCGCCATATTGGTGGGCACGGTTATGGCTCTATTTATCCAGGCCCAATTGGTGCTGTGCTTTCTCCAATTTTGGGTGGATATAAACAGTTTGGGGAATTGCCTTATGCGTCTAGTCTTTGTGGGGCATGTACGGAAACGTGTCCTGTGAAAATTCCATTGCACGAATTATTAATTGAACATCGTAAAGTGATGACCGATGATCTGAAAATGAAACATGGATTTGAAGATTTCCAAATGCGTATGGTAGGCAAAGCCACTGGTTCACCAGCAATGTTTAAAGCAGCCATGAAAGTCGATCATGCTGCAGCGGGCATTTTAAGTAAACAAAAAGAAATTACTGTTGAAAACATGTACAATCATGGGGGCTACCTTGATAAAGGACCAGGGTTAGTAAAAGGTTGGACCGATGTTCGTGATTTGCCAAGACCACCAAAATCTTCAGAAAACTTCAGAAGTTGGTTCAAAAAACATCAAGAAGGTGAAAAAAATGACTAATGAAGCGATTCAAAATCGAGAACCTTTTTTACAAAATCTACGAGAAAAATTAGGCGTAGAAAAACAGCCTGTTTCGGCTCATCCATTTGAGCCAGTTAATCATTTACCAGAAGAACAGTTGGCAGATAAAACACCAGCAGAGCTATTAACGATTGTGAAAGAACGTGTGGAAACGATTCACACGAACTTAGTGGAAACTACACAAGAAAATTTACTGACGACGATTCAGCAAATTGTTGCTGAGTTCGGTGGAGGCAATCTTTTATTGCCAACAGATGCACGTTTTGAAGCTTATGGATTAGCTGATTTAGCTAAGTCATTAGAGGCTGTTTCTGTTAAGCAATGGCAACCTGGAAGTGAGCAACGAGAAGCGAATATTCAAACAGCTGCTCAGGCAAATATCGCGATTGCCTTTGCTGAGTTTTTACTAGCTGAATCAGGAACGATTGTGGTGGAGTCCAATGCGGGGCAAGGCAGAGCTTTACACTTTTTACCGAAGCATTACATTTCAATTATACCGTTTAGCAAACTCGTTCCACGTTCGACTCAGCCAGCAGCTTTTTATACAGAAAAAATAGAAAAAGGCGAAAAAATCGGCTCAGCGATTCACTTTATTTCAGGGCCTTCTAATTCAGGAGATATTGAAATGCAACTGGTTGTCGGGTTGCATGGTCCTTTAGAAGTTTGTTACGTGGTTGTGATGGATCGCTAAAATGCTAGAAGCATAATCAATTCAGCCCTTTTTAGAATTGATTATGCTTTTTTTATGAGCAGAATCAAAAAAGTAAGAATCAAATTTGAAAGAAATACGTTTTTTTTCTGATCATTTTGTAAAAAAACGTACATAAAAATTAATTGAGTGTTAAGCACTATAGGATTGATTTACTTTGTGGTAGAATATGAGACATAAGTATAATAAGGTTTTTGGAGGAATGAGTTTGAAATCAAAAGAATTAATTAAAACAGTAGTCTTTTTTGCCTGTTTAGCTTTGGGTCTATTTTTACTGAGACAATTTGTATTTACGCCTGTCGTAGTGAGAGGTCATTCAATGGATCCAACGTTAGCAGATGGTGAACGGGTAATTACATTAAAAAACACAGAAATTAATCGTTTCGATATTATTACTTTCCCAGCGCCAGATGAACCAGATAAAAATTATATTAAACGTGTGATTGGTTTACCTGGAGATACAATTGCGTACAAGGATGATACGTTGTACATCAATGGAAAAGAAGTTGACGAACCCTATTTAGATGAATTTAAAAAAGCCTTAACCGATGGTCAACCTTTGACAGGCGATTTTTCATTAAAAGAAAAAGTACCAGCAGATAGCTACTTTGTTTTAGGTGATAATCGACGGAATTCAAAAGACGGTCGTGTCATTGGTTTTATTCATAAAAAAGATATTTTGGGTGAAGTGAAATTTGTGATGTGGCCCTTCTCACGGTTTGGTCCAATACCAGAAGTGTCAAAACAATAAAAGAGACAATGAGTAAAAGAGAAGGACGGAAATGTGTAAAAACAAACACATGTTTCCGTCCTTCTTTTGTGGTAAAATAAAGGCAGTGCAAAGGAAAAGGATGTGAAACCATGAGTGTGCAGTTTATTAGAGGAACCGCTGTGGCAGATTTAGAAGCGCCACTTATACAGGCGACAAAACAATGGCTAGAGGAAGACGCACAGCATGAAGTATTCTATTTAGTCCCGAACCATATTAAGTTTGAGCAAGAAATTCAAGTCTTGCAAAAGTTACGTCAATTACAGACAACTACGTCTGATTCAATAACCAGTACCCGTCTGCAGGTTTTTAGTTTTTATCGTTTGGCTTGGTACTATTTACAACATACACCTTTTTACTCGGCAGATGTTTTATCTGACGCAGGTGCTGCGATGATTTTTCGCAAAATTTTAGTAGAAGCAGAAGAAGAGTTACAAATTTTTAGAGGTGAAATTAACAAGCCTGGCTTTATTCAGCAACTATTTCAGCTTTATCAAGAAATGCGCGAAGGCAATATTGAGATTGCGGAGCTTTATCCATTTTTAGAAAAACAAACGGAGAACCCTGAAGGACAAGATTTACAACTTAAGTTTCAAGATTTAACGTTAATTTTTACGCGATTCCAATTACAAATGAGTCAGTATGGCTATGAATCAGCGGAGATTATTCAACATTTAAGCGAGTATTTACAAACGGTTGATTTGTCGAATGTTCAATTCGTTATTTCAGGCTATCAGCAGTTTACTGCCAGAGAATTAAAGTTGATTGAAGTGCTAATGACGCAAGCAGGTTCTGTGAAAGTAGCCCTTTTATTGGACAAACAATATCCGCATGACTTACCTGATCCGCGGTCGTTATTTTATGAAGCGGGACAAACCTATCATCAGCTTTATCAACTAGCAAGGCAGAAGCAAATCCCGATTCTTTCAGATTATGTGGAAAAGAAAGAGGTATTAATTACAAATCCAGACTTGCAAGGATTAAACGATTATTGGATTCAATCACAAGAACACCTGCCTCTATTAAGCACATCTGACTGGAGGGGCGATGGCTTATTTCTGTGGCGTGCAGAAAACGTTAAAGAAGAATTAACACATGTTGCAACCGAAATTCGCCGTTTAGTAGTGGAAGAAGGGTATCGGTACAAAGAAATTCAGGTGTTGACTCGTGATTTAGATTGTTATGAAAATTTATTAGAACCGATTTTTGCGGAACACGAGATTCCTGTTTATGTCGACCGAGATATGGCTATGGATCGGCATCCTTTAGTCGAATGGATTGAATCTTTATTTGCTATTCATTCGTACAATTATCGTTATCGTGATGTGCTCCGTTTTTTGAGAACGGAATTATTTATGCCAATGAATCAACTCGCTACTTCTGAAGAAAGCTTGACTGATTGGTTAAACCAACGGAACGCTTGGCGCAGAAAAGTTGATATTACCGAAAATGTGGTCCTGGCATACGGCTATGAAGGTTATTATTGGTCGCAAGAAAAAGATTGGGAATTTATTCGGTATGATTTTGAAGCGGAAGAGCAAGAAGATGTCGCTACGATGGAAGAAGAGTCAAATGCGATTCGTCAATCGCTTCAACGGCTGCTACCTAGTTACTTTCAAGCAATGATAAGTGCCAAAACTGGTTTGGAAGCAGCGACCGTCTTCTATCACTTTTTACTGCAAAGTGGTGTGGCAACACAATTAAAAATGTGGCGCTTACAAGCTATCGAAGCCGGTCAATTAGAAACAGCTCGTAACCATGAACAGACTTGGGATGCATTGATGTCGTTACTAGATGAATACGTCACTGTTTACGGAGAAAGTTCGTTTGATTTTACAACGTTTCAAGAAATATTTGTTAGTGGCTTGGAAGGTTTGCACTATAGTAAAGTGCCGACAGCGATTGACCAAGTACAAGTTCGCGCAATGGATTTAACTCGACCTGGCGCTGCCAAGGTTACTTTTGCTATTGGGATGACGGAAGAAATTTTTCCACAAAAGATTGAAAATAAAACACTATTGTCTGATGAAGAACGGCAGACAATCAATGATACGTTAACGGAAAACCAATATTTACGTGGGACAACCGGACGCAAAATTGCGCAAGAACCGTTTGTTGCGTATCTCGTCTTTTCTTCAGCGCGAGAACGGTTATATTTAACCTATCCAAGTGTTAAAGACACCGCTCAAGAAGTCAAACCGTCTCCTTATTTTAAAAATATCCAAAAAGATTTAAACTTGCCCGTTTTTGAAAAAAATGAAACAACCATTTTCGATGATGAAACGACCAGTTTAGCCCATATTAGTACGTATCGGACGTTAATCGGTGAATTAACGCGTTTGAAAAGACAACGGAAAGAAACACAAGAAGGATTGTTGCCTTTCTGGTTAAATATGGAAAAAGCGCTAATGAACCAATCAATTGCGCCGCTAGCCAAGCAAGTTTTCGAAAGTTTAACGCATCAAAATATTCCTGAAAAGATTGATGAGGTCTTAGCAGAACCTTTATATGGTAAAGATATTTATACATCCGTTTCTCGGATGGAGAGTTTTTATCGGTGTCAATATCAATACTTTTCTCGCTATGGCTTACGGTTGAAAGAAAGAGATGTCTTTGGGCTTTCGCCAGCAGCTACAGGGGAATTTTTCCATGAAGCATTGGATCAGTTCTTTAAATTATTGATTATGAATCAACGGAACTTATCTGAATTAACCGATCAGGAAGTCAATTTATTGGCGGAGGAAGTACTAAATAGTATTTTAGGGGATGCACGTTTTTCTGTATTAACGACCTCTAGTCGCATGAACTATATTCGCTATCAATTGAGTCAAACAATTAAAAAAGTCAGTTGGGCGCTGAAACGCCAAAGCCAACGAAGTGGCATGACGACTGTTCAAACGGAAGTGTTATTTGGCCAAATTGCCGCTAAAAAAGGAATTTCTGGTTTGGAATTACCATTAAAAAATCAAGGGAAGATTCATGTTCGGGGAAAAATCGACCGGATTGATCAATTGGTTACACCCGAATCAACCTATTTAGGTGTGATTGATTATAAATCGAGTCACCGTAAATTTAATATGACAGAAGCGTATTACGGCTTAGCCATGCAAATGCTGACGTACTTGGATGTGGCTTTAATGGATGCTGTGCAATTAGTTGGTCAAGAAGCTAAACCTGCTGGCTCACTTTATCTGCATGTACACAATCCTACGTTATCTTATGAAGGCAAAGACGACATTGAACAACAAATGCTTAAAAAATATCAGTTCGACGGCCTTTTGATGAAAGACCCAGATTTATTGGATCATTTAGATACGAGTCTGCAAGCCAAACAAAGTTCGTTGCTGTTTCCAATTGAAGAATCCGCCAAAGAACAAATTAAACCTGGTCGTCGCCAAGAAGATAAATTTGTGACAGAACCAGAATTAGGCGCGTTGCTTTCCCATAACCGAAATAAATTTATTGAAGCGGGGAATCAAATTATTGGCGGCGAAGTTCAACTTAACCCCGCTTATCAAGGCAAGGAACGGATTGCTTGTCGCTATTGTCCGTTTCGAAGTGTCTGTGATTTTGATGTGATGTTAAAAGAAAATAATTATCATCGTATTGAGAATTTATCCAAAGAGGAAATTATGGCGCGCTTGTTAAACAAAGATGAGGAAGGAGCAACCGAAGATGAGTAAAACAATTCCACTACGTCCAGCCAATGAGCAATTCACCGACAGTCAATGGCAAGCGGTGTTTGATGGCGATGAAAATATCTTAGTTTCTGCTTCGGCTGGCTCAGGAAAAACCACCGTTTTAGTCCGCCGTGTCATTGAAAAAGTCAAAAGCGGCGTCGATATCGATCGTCTCTTGATTGTGACGTACACTGAAGCCGCCGCCCGTGAGATGAAAGAACGGATCCAAGTGGCTTTACAAAAGGCAATGAATGAAGAACAAGATCCAGAAAGAAGACGGCATTTTTCTCGTCAAATTGCTCTTTTGCCAACAGCCGATATTAGCACGTTACATGCCTTTTGTTTAACTGTTATTCGTCGTTTTTATTATTTAATTGACATAGATCCGGTTTTTCGGATGTTAACAGATGAAACAGAAACATTGTTATTAAAAGAAGATGTTTGGGATGCATTACGTGAACAATTTTATGCGGAAAATCAAGAAGAATTTTACCAATTAACAGCGAATTTTTCCAATGACCGTAGTGATGACGGACTCACTAACTTAATTTTTTCTTTTTATGAATTTGCCAAAGCCAATCCTGATCCAGAGGCGTGGATTAATGGCTTAACACAAGCCTACGAAGTAGGGAATCAGCTAGGCGAATCAACGTTATTTCAGACGTATTTAAAACCGCTAGCCGTTGAGACGTTACAACGAACTCTTCAGCGTTACGAAGAAATGGTGACCTTAACAGAGGGCGAAGAGAAACTTCAAAAGATTTGGTATTTAGCTCAAAATGAAAAGGAACAAACAAAACAATTTTTACAATTTTTAGAGAGAAATGATTTAGAAAGCGCCTATAATTTGACTGAATTGTTAAGCTTTGACCGCTATCCAACAGTTCGTGCCGAAGAGTTGAAACCAACCGCGGAACAAGCCAAACAGTTACGAGAACAAAATAAAAAAGCGTTAAATGATTTGAAAAAGCAACTGTTTACACTTTCTCCAGATGCCATGAAACAAGTCTTGAAAGAGGCCACGCCCATTGTTCAAGAAATGGCTCACGTGGGGAAACAATTTATGGAGGCCTATGGCGCAGAAAAACGGCTTAAAAATTTAGTGGATTTTAACGATTTAGAACATTATACGTTAGCTATTTTAGCGAAAAATCAGGCAGATGGCTGGCAAGCATCAGAAGCCTCGGTTTACTATCGCGAAAAATTTGATGAAGTGTTAGTCGATGAATACCAAGATATCAATCAATTACAAGAATCTATTTTGTATTGGTTGCGCCGTCCGCTTAGCACAGAAGGAAACCTTTTTATGGTAGGAGATGTGAAACAGTCTATTTATTCTTTCCGCTTGGCAGATCCTACATTGTTTATTGAAAAATACAATCAGTATGGGCAAGGCAAAGAGGGTAAACGAATTATTCTAGCTGAAAATTTTCGTTCCCGCAAAGACGTTTTAGACTTTACGAATTTAGTATTTAGTCAATTAATGGATGAGCGAGTGGGCCAAATTGCTTACGATGAGTCAGCCGCTTTGGTTCATGGCTTTGATCAATTTTCGGAGGCGGCTGATTATTCAACTGAATTGCTAATTTATGAAAAAAAAGCAACAGAGTCAGTTGAAATTCCAGAATTACAATCCCCTGAGTTGTTGATTGAAGATAAGACAGAAGGGGAACTTTACGTTACTGCTTTGAAAATTCGTGAATTAATTGACCAAAATTTCTTAATTTATGATAAAAAGCTGAAAACGGATCGACCGATTACTTATCAAGATATTGTCTTATTAACGCCTACAAAGAAAAATAATTTAACTATTTTAGATGTTTTTAAATCATTAGAAATTCCAGTTCAAGTCAATGATGCTCAAAATTATTTCCAAGCAACGGAAATTCGTACAATGATTGCCTTGCTTCAATTGATTGATAATCCCTATCAAGACATTCCTTTGGCAGCTGTGTTACGTTCACCAATTGTTGGATTAAAAGAAAACGAATTAGTGCTTATTCGTTTGGCTAATAAGGAAACCAGTTACTACGAAGCATTTTTAACGTTTAATCAAAAGATGGAACCAACCATGGAGGAAGCAGTTGTTCAGGAAAAAACTATACGTTTTGCTGAATCATTAGAAAAATGGCGGGAACAGGCTCGACGCAACCAGATTAGCACCTTGCTGTGGACGATTTATCGGGAAACGGCCTACCTTGATTATGTTGGCGGGTTGCCTGTTGGCAAACAACGCCAAGCCAATTTATATGCGTTGGTGGATCGGGCCGCGGCGTATGAAAAAACAACCTTCCGCGGATTATTTCAATTTGTTCGCTTCATCAAAAAAATGCAAGAAAAAGACAAAGATTTAGCGGAACCAGTCGTTTTAAGTGAAGAGAATGCCGTACGCGTCATGACGATTCACGCTAGTAAAGGGTTAGAATTTCCGGTGGTATTCGTTTTAGATATGACCAAAGAATTTAATGTCAGTGATTTGAATGAACGCTATATCTTTGAAGAAAATTTAGGGGTAGGCATTCGTTATTTACAACCTGAAGAACGAGTTATGTACGATACTTTACCATTTTTGGCGATTAAACAAGTACGATTGAGAAAATTACTATCCGAAGAAATGCGGAAGTTATATGTGGCGTTGACACGTGCAGAACAGAAACTTTTTCTGGTGGGCTCCTATAAAGACCAAGCGGCGATGTGGAAAGAGTGGCTGAAAGTTGGCGATGTAGAAACACTAGTGCTACCAGCTGAAAATCGCTTGCAAAGTAAAAGTAGTTTAATGAATTGGGTTGGGATGACATTGGTACGCCATCAAAAAGCCGCTGAATATCAGCAAGAAGTAGTAGTAAGTAACGTTCCGCAAGTTAAAAAGCACCCAGCTAACTTTCATATTCAGTGGTTCAACGAAGAACAACTACGAGCAGCCATTCAGCAATTACAATTGCCAGAAAGACAAGCAGAGGATTTAGCCGAAAAAGCGCAATTATCTGCTGACAAAATCAATCGTGGCCTTGCACGGTTAAGTTTCAACTATCCGTTTGAAGTGGCTACTCGGACCACCAGTTATCAGTCTGTTTCTGAAATCAAGCGAGTATTTGATGACCCCGATAACAAAGAAATTGGTAAAATTGAGGTTCGGGAAGACAATACTATTCAAGCGCAACCGTTGATTGTCAATCGAATGATTGAAGGAGATTTAAGTAAGCCTAAATTTTTAGATACGGTTCAAGCGCCCTCAGCAGCTGAAATTGGGACAGCAACTCATTATTTATTACAACTAATTGATTTAAGTACACAACCTTCTTATGAAGAAGTGCGAGCTGTTCAAGAACGTTTAGTGGAAAATAAATTGATTTTACCAGCAATTGCTGAAAAAATGAATCTGGAACAAATCGTGGCCTTCTTTGACACCGCCTTAGGAAAACAATTGATTCAACACCATCAAACCGTTAGAAGGGAACAACCTTTTTCTATGCTGATTGAAGCAGAAAAGCTTATTCAAAATTATCCAGAAACGACACAAGATGATTTATTAATTCATGGGATTATTGATGGTTATATCGAATTAGACAATCAATGCATTTTGTATGACTATAAAACCGATCATGTAAAAGGCACCTCTCCCCAAGCGATTTCTGAAATTGTCGAACGGTATCGCGGACAGATGAATCTTTATCGTAGAGCGCTACAAGAGGCAACGCATAAAGAGGTGTCGCACGTCTATTTAATTTTATTAAATGGAGGAGTAATTATTGACATGCAGACAGGAAATGTTGTAGATTTTATAAAGTAGAAAAAATTAGAAGCAGAAACACTTACATTTTGTAAGGGATGTGCTATACTCATTGAAGAGGTGAGGAAGATGGAAAAAGTAAAAACAGAATCGTTTGTACTTTGTCCCAAATTTGAAAAATCATTTTCAATACTTGGTAAAAAATGGAATGGTTTAATTATTGATGTTTTATTAGAACGAGGTCCTCAACGTTTTGGCGAATTAAAAGAAAAAATTCCAATGTTAAGTGATCGTGTCTTAGTAGAGCGATTGAAGGAACTAGAAGCTGAAGGAATTATCACCAAAGCTGTTCGTTGCGGTGAAGGAAATCGCTTAGAATATTTCCTGACCGAAAAAGGCGAAGACTTGCAATTAGCAATGGAACAAATTCAACATTGGGCAGAAAAATGGGTAAAAGACGAAGAATGCAGTTGACCGCAAGCAAAACTTCTTGTAAACTAAACGTAATTAAATAACTAAAAAAACAGTGATGGAAACAAGTAGTTTGAATTGACGTGTTTTAGGGAGAGTCAGCCAGAGACTGGAAGCTGATTTACACAGTCACCAAGCGAAATTCACTTCCTGAGTTTGTTTGTTTTCAAGAAGAAAGCAAACCGGTAATTGCCGTTAAATGAAATGAGTGCATGACAACAATTTGTTATGAATTAGGATGGTAACACGATAGCTCGTTCCTTTGAAAGGAATGGGTTATCGTTTTTTTTAGTTTAAATAAAAGATAGAGGGGAACGCATAATGACATTACAAGCGCAATTAGAAGCTCTTAGAGACAATACGCTCAAAGAAATCGCACAAGTTGCTACTTTAAAAGAATTAAACCAAATTCGCGTAGAAACATTAGGGAAAAAAGGGCCAATCACCGAAGTACTAAGAGGCATGAAAAACCTTTCACCAGAAGAACGACCAGTGGTGGGGGGCTTTGCAAATGAAATTCGTGATTTATTAACCGAAGCAATTGAAGCGCGCAAAGTTGTTTTAGAAAACGAAGCGTTAAATGCGGCACTAAAAGAAGAAAGTTTAGATGTAACTTTACCTGGAAAACAAATGCCTCAAGGTACACGTCATATTTTGACACAAGTTATGGAAGAGATTGAAGATATTTTCTTAGGCATGGGTTATCAAGTAGTGGAAGGATACGAAGTAGAATCGGATCACTATAATTTCGAACGCATGAATCTACCAAAAGATCATCCAGCACGCGACATGCAAGATACGTTTTATATTTCAGATGAGATGTTAATTCGTACGCATACTTCACCAGTTCAAGCTCGAACAATGGAAAAACACGATTTTTCAAAAGGTGCATTACGAATGATTTCTCCTGGGAAAGTATTCCGTCGTGATACAGATGATGCGACACATAGTCACCAATTCCATCAGATTGAAGGCCTTGTTGTCGATAAAAATGTCACAATGGGTGATTTAAAAGGGACGTTAGAAGTCATGATGAAAAAAATGTTTGGTGAAGATCGTAAAATTCGTTTACGTCCTAGCTATTTCCCTTTTACAGAACCTTCAGTCGAAGTAGATGTTAGCTGTTTTAAATGTGGCGGCGCAGGTTGTAACGTCTGCAAACATACAGGTTGGATTGAAATTTTAGGTGCGGGGATGGTTCATCCAGATGTGTTACAAATGTCAGGGATTGATCCAACAGAGTACTCAGGCTTTGCCTTTGGCTTAGGACCAGATCGCGTTGCTATGTTACGTTATGGTGTAAATGATATCCGTAATTTTTATCAAAATGATTTACGTTTCTTAAATCAATTCAAGGTAAAGGAGTAGTTGAAAAATGTTAGTTTCTTATAAATGGTTAAATGAATATGTTAATCTTTCAAACGTTACTCCGCAAGAATTAGCGGACAAAATGTCTGTGACAGGTATCGAAGTTGAGGGCGTTGCTGTACCTGAAGAAGGCTTAAAGAAAATTGTTGTCGGTGAAGTAAAAGAATGTGTTCCTCACCCAAACTCTGACCACTTATCAATTTGCCAAGTAGACATCGGTGAAGAAGAATTGTCACAAATTGTTTGTGGAGCGCCAAATGTAAAAGCAGGAATTAAAGTCATCGTAGCGTTACCTGGTTCAAGAATTGCAGGAAATCAAAAAATTAAAAAAGGTAAAATGCGTGGCGAAGTTTCTAACGGAATGATTTGTTCGTTAGAAGAGCTAGGATATTCAGATAATGTCGTACCAAAAGCCTACGCTGAAGGAATTTATTATTTACCTCAAGAAGCAGTGAATGGGACACCTGTTTTCCCTTATTTAGACATGGATGATGCGATTATTGAATTATCAATTACACCAAACCGTGCAGATGCACTAAGTATGAGAGGGGTAGCCTATGAAGTTGGCGCAATTTATCGTCAAACGCCTCAGTTTAATGATCCCGAACTCAAAGAAGATGCTTCAGATAACGTGGAAAATTACGTAACAGTAACTGTTGAAGATTCACAAGATGCGCCAGCGTATCAAATTCGTGTTATTAAAGATGTGACGATTGCAGAAAGTCCTCAGTGGTTGCAAAATCGATTGATGAATGAAGGAATCCGTCCGATTAACAATGTGGTGGACGTGACAAATTATATTTTATTATTATTTGGTCAACCATTGCATGCATTTGATTACCAAAAATTAGATAGTAAAGAAATCTTGGTTCGTCGAGCAACAGCAGCAGAAGAACTAATTACATTAGATGGTGAAACACGTCAATTAACAGAAGAAAATATCGTCATTACGAATGGAAAAACGCCTGTCGGCTTAGCCGGTGTAATGGGTGGGGCTAATTCTGAAATCAGTCAAGAAACAACAACTGTGGCTTTAGAAGCGGCATTGTTCAATCCATTGTCTATTCGCAAAACGTCTAAACAATTCAATTTACGGAGTGAATCTTCAAGTAGATTTGAAAAAGGCATCAACCAAGCGACAGTTGGGCTAGCTTGTGATGTGGCAGCCGCGATGATTGCAGAGTTAGCCAACGGAACAGTGGTCTCAGGCACTGCAGTTGGTTCTGAAGTGGCCGTTAAAGAAGCACAGGTAGCTGTGACTTTAGAACGAATCAACCAATATTTAGGCACTGCATTAGATGAAGCAACGGTGAATGAAATTTTTGAAGCACTCGGTTTTGCTTATGAAGTAAATCAAGGCGCCTATGAAATTACGATTCCACCAAGACGTTGGGATATTGCGATTGAAGCAGATATTATTGAAGAAGTGGCGCGCATTTATGGATATGATCATTTACCTTCAACATTGCCAAGTGGAGAAACAGTTGCTGGAAGTCTAACCAAAGCACAACATGTTACGCGCCAATTAAAGAGTTTACTGGAAGGTCATGGTACGAGTGAAGCCATCAGCTATGCGTTGACAACAGAAGAAAAATCCCGTCAATTTATGATGAAAGAAAGTCAAACAACACGTTTGCAATGGCCAATGAGTGAAGAGCGTTCTGTGTTACGTATGAACTTAATTTCTGGTTTATTAGATGATGTCGCATACAATGTGGCACGTAAAAATAATAATATCGCCTTCTACGAAGTAGGACGCGTTTTCTACCAAACAGAAGATCCAACAAAAAATTTACCTACAGAAGAAAATCACTTAGCACTTGCTTTAACTGGTAATACAATGGTTAAAGATTGGCAAACAAAAGCAACAGCCGTTGATTTTTATACAGTAAAAGGCTTAGTGGAAAGTATTGTAGCTGTTTTAGGATTAACAGAAAAAATCAGCTACCAAGCGACAACGGCGATTCCAGAAATGCATCCAGGCCGGACAGCATGGATTTATTTAGAAGATGAAGTGGTTGGTTTTGTCGGACAAGTTCACCCAACGACAGCAAAAGCGTACGATATTCCTGAAACATATGTTGCTGAATTAAACTTGCAACAATTAGTAGCCACAGAAGCAGGCGGGGTTACTTATGAAGCAGTGTCTAAATTCCCAGCAGTTTCTCGAGATATTGCTTTATTAGTCGATGAAACAGTTACCAATCAAGAACTAGTTAAAACTATTTCAGATAACGCAGGTAAATATTTGAAAGAGATTCATTTATTTGATGTATATCAAGGTGAAAAACTAGGTGCTGGCAAAAAATCAATGGCGTATAGTTTAACTTTCGTTAATGCAGAAGCGACATTAGTGGATGAAGAAATTAACCGTTCAATGGAAAAAGTTGAAAAAGCGCTAATTGAAAAACATCAAGTAGAAGTAAGATAAAATAAAAACAGCGACAACTAAAAATGTTTAGTTGTCGCTGTTTTTAACTACATTAATAACTTTTCGCCCAATTTCGTGAAAGCCAACGTGAAAATTGTGAGATACTAAAGTTAATAATGAAATAAATAAGGGCGACGATTCCGTAAATAGTGAATACTTGTCCTGTTTGTGCGTAGCGCCCCATTAAGATATAAGATTTGCCAAAGAGTTCTTGTAAAGCAATTACGGAATACAAGAAACTTGTATCCTTGATGACAGTAACAAACTGAGAAACGATCGCTGGTAAAACATTGCGAATGGCTTGAGGCAAAACAATATGATAAAGAATTTGCCAATTTGAAAACCCTTGAGAACGTGCCGCTTCAATTTGCCCTTTATCGACCCCATTTAAACCACCACGAATAATTTCCGCTAAAGCAGCGGTGGTAAACACAGTAAAACTCACAATTCCAGCAGGTGTGGATTTGATTTTGAAAATCAAAAAAATAACATAAATCCACAATAAGTTTGGAATATTACGCACTACTTCTACATAAATACTGGCAAGTAACTTCAGTGGTCCATTGGTTTGATTTCGCAAAACGGCTAGAATGGTGCCAAAAATCGTACTCAAAATAATTGAGACGAAGGAAATATAGAGCGTCAATTTTAAGCCGTTAAATAGAAATTGAAAATTATTTGCTGTCAGTAATTGACGCATTTCTTCTGAAAAAGGCATCTGTTTTCCTCCTATCTACTATATGCTTTCTTATTTTTTTCTTCCATTTTTCTAGCCAAATTCGCTAATGGGAAGCAAAGAATGAAATATAAGAAACCAGCGAGCGCAAAGGCGGGAATGTAGTTCAAGTTGACAGACGACCAACTATTGGCAGCAAACATTACGTCAGCGCCAGAAATAATGGCAACTGTTGACGTATTTTTAATTAGGTTCACGACTTGATTGGTTAAAGGCGGTAACATAATCCGCCATGCTTGTGGTAAAATCACATACCGCATCGTTTGACCATACGTTAATCCTTGGGAGTAAGCCGCTTCAAATTGCCCTCTTGGAACAGCTCCGATTCCTGAGCGAACCACTTCAGAAATGTAGGCGCCATGATAGAAGCCTACACACAGAATGGCAATCGTAGTAATAGAAAATGAAAGCAGCGGGCTTAGCAGAGGAAAGCCATAATAGACTACGATAAATTGAATCAACAAAGGTGTGTTTTGAAAAAATTCTACATAGACACGACTAATTGCGTGTAAAAGTTTACTTTTGGTCGCTGATAAACTGCCAAAGAAAATACCTAAAGCAAAGGCAACTAAGATCGCTCCTAAAGAAAGCAGAATAGTATAGAGAAAAGCCTGACCAAAAATTCGCCAATCTTGAAATAAAGCCTCCCAACGATATAAGGCAAATGGCCCTTCTTCAAGCCAGGAAATATTGGCTAACAAAAACATAAAAATCCCTCCTAAAATTTTTGATTCTTCAAGTCTTAGGAATGATTAATTTTTTAAGCCCCAGTCTTGATAAATTTTTTCTAGTGTGCCGTCTTTTTCCCATTTTTCAATTAAACCATTTAGATAATCATTTAATTCAGTATTTGCTTTCTTTGTGGTAATTCCATATTCTTGTGGCGAAAAACCATCTTTTAAAATTTCTGTCTTGCCATCCACATAGCCAGATAGGATTGATTTATCCACTGAAAATGCATCAATTCGTTTAGAAGTTAACGCTGTTTTTAATTCTGGATAGGAACCTAATTCTTGATAAGTAAATTTGATTCCTTCCTCTTGCGCTTTTTTCTCTAAGTTTTCTTTTGTCGTAGCAGATTGTGCAACGCCGATTGTTTTTCCGTCTAAATCTTTCATACTGGAGAAGTTATCCTCTTTGCGCACAAGGAAACCAATCTCATCTGTATAATAGGGAGTTGTAAAATTATAAGTCTTTTTACGTTCATCAGTAATTGTAAATGTAGCAATTACCATATCTAGTTCACCATTGTCTAAAAGGGGACCGCGCGTTTTCGCTGTCACGCCCACAAATTCCACATTCTCTTCGCTGCCGGTAATTTCTTTCGCAATCAAGCGTGCAATATCTGGTTCCATTCCTTCATTTTTATTTGTATCAGGATTCATATAGCCAAAATTAGGAATGTCTTCTTTGACACCTACTTTAATTTTCCCCGCTTTTTTTAATTGTTCTACTGTGACCGTTTTGTTTGATGAAGCACTTTTGGAAGTTGAGTCATTGTTGCCGCTACCACAGCCCACAATGATGCCTGCTAATACAAGTAAGGAGAGTCCAGCTAGCCATTTATTTTGTTTTTTCATTGTTCATTCCTCCAATTTTTTGTTTTTTTATTCATTACCCGTTATGAATAATTTTGCTTAGAAATTCTTTTGCACGAGGGTTTTCAGTGCTTGTAAAGAAATGTTCAGGTGTTCCTTGTTCAATAATCTCTCCTTGATCCATAAAGATTACACGGTCAGCCACTTGACGAGCAAAGCCCATCTCATGTGTGACACAAACCATGGTAATATTTTGTTTGGAAAGATCGACCATTACATCTAAAACTTCTTGAATCATTTCTGGATCAAGTGCCGAAGTCGGTTCATCAAAAAGGATAATCTCAGGATGCATATTTAAGGCACGAGCAATAGCGACCCGTTGTTGCTGCCCGCCAGAAAGCTGCGAAGGATAAGCAGAAGCTTTATCAGCTAAGCCGACCCGTTCTAAATACTCCATGCCAGTACGAACCGCTTCTTCTTTGGAAACGCCCATCACTTTAATCGGTGCTAACGTTAAATTATCAATAATCGTTTTGTGAGCATATAAGTTAAAATTTTGAAAGACCATGGCAACTTTCTGGCGAACCTTTTGAATGGGTGCCTTCGGTTTGGTGATGTCAATGTTATCAATTACGACGGAACCATCATTGACTTTTTCCAATTGGTTCATACACCGAATTAATGTACTTTTGCCAGAGCCAGAGGGTCCGATAATGACAATTTTTTCTCCTTGTTCTACATTTAAAGTAATATCTTTTAAAACGTGATGCTCCCCAAAATACTTATTTACATGTTCTAAAGAAATCATAGGCAGTCTCCTTTGCAATCATTTGGTAGAAAAGATAACAGAGGATTCGGTGAGAAACGTGTTATTTAAATTAAATTAACCAAATGTATTTCTAATTGTATTCTCAATGTTAGGAATTATAACATACAAAAAAATGAATTACTAGTTTTTTAATCGAAAAAGATTTCCTTCAAAAAAAGAAATAAATGAGAGCAAAACAGGAAAAATTGACAATAGTTCTTAAAAAGTAGAAAATAAAGGCAGTGAATAAAAGGCAAAGGTAGGATGAGAATGAGCAATCAAGAAGCCATTGGATTAATTGATTCTGGCGTTGGTGGATTAACTGTTTTAAAGGAAGCGCTAAAGCAATTACCAAATGAACGATTAATTTATTTAGGAGATACAGCCCGTTGCCCATATGGTCCACGACCAGCCGAACAAGTCGTTCAGTTTACTTGGGAAATGGCCGATTTTTTATTGAAAAAACGAATAAAAATGCTAGTAATCGCATGTAATACCGCGACGGCTGTCGCATTAGAAGAAATTAAAGCTGCCTTGCCAATTCCAGTTGTCGGTGTTATTTTACCTGGCGCACGAGCAGCCGTTAAAGTCACAAAAAATAACAAAATTGGTGTCATAGGTACGTTAGGGACAATCAAAAGTGCTTCCTATGAAATCGCCATTAAAAGTAAGGCGCCAGCAATTGAGGTGACTAGTTTAGCTTGCCCTAAATTTGTCCCCATTGTTGAAAGTAATCAATATCGTTCTTCCGTAGCAAAAAAAATTGTGGCAGAAACACTTCAAGCACTACAATTAAAAGGACTTGATACGTTGATTTTAGGTTGTACCCATTACCCGTTGTTACGTCCGGTGATTCAAAATGTGATGGGGAGTCATGTGACATTAATTGACTCAGGAGCCGAAACAGTTGGCGAAGTTAGCATGCTTCTCGATTATTTTGACATTGCCCATACGCCTGAAGCGCCTACACAGCCCCATGAATTTTATACAACTGGTTCTGCAAAAATGTTTGAAGAGATTGCAAGCAGTTGGCTTGGTATAGAGAACTTAAAAGCACAACAGATTCACTTAGGAGGAAACGAAAATGATTAGACATGATAGTCGTGCACCAAAAGAATTGCGAAAGATCACTATTGAAACCAATGTTTTTAAACATCCAGAAGGTTCGGTGGTTATTTCGTTTGGTGATACCAAAGTAATTTGCTCAGCCACTGTCGAAGAAAAGGTTCCCCCATTTTTACGAGGCGGGGGAACAGGTTGGGTAGCAGCTGAATATAGCATGCTCCCTCGCGCGACGAACACAAGAAATATTCGGGAAAGTGCGAAAGGAAAATTAACAGGGCGAACAATGGAGATTCAACGTTTGATTGGGCGGTCATTGCGAGCTGTTGTTGACTTAGAAAAGTTAGGGGAACGGAGCATTGTTGTCGATTGTGATGTGATTCAAGCAGATGGTGGAACCCGTACTGCTAGTATTACAGGCGCTTTTGTTGCTCTACGCTTAGCAGTCAATCATTTATTGATGACTGGTGCGCTAGCGGAAGACCCAATTAAAGAGCATTTAGCTGCTGTCAGCGTGGGTATTTTACCCGATGGTTATTGTGTGCTGGACTTAGATTACGCAGAGGACTCGAATGCTGCAGTGGATATGAACATCGTGATGACCGAGTCTGGTGAATTTGTGGAAATTCAAGGAACGGGTGAAGAAGCTACCTTCTCAGGAGATGAGTTAAATGCCATGCTCTTTTATGGAAAAACAGGGATTGAGGAATTAATTGCGTATCAGAAAGAAGCGCTTTATGCTTTAGCCTCTGAAGAAGTCCCTTCGCAAGATTCAGAAGAGAAAGTGATTGTCATTGCAACTAGAAATCCTGGTAAAGCGAAAGAGTTTAGTTCAATTTTTGGTGAAAAAGGATATACGGTTAAGACGTTATTAGATTATCCGAATTTGCCAGATGTAGAAGAAACTGGTCGAACATTTGAAGAAAATGCTCGTCTAAAAGCTGAAACAATTGCAGAAATTTTACAGAAACCAGTATTAGCAGATGATTCAGGATTAATTGTTGATGCGTTAGGGGGAATGCCAGGAATCTATTCTGCTCTTTTTGCTGGTGAACCAACTAACGATGCTTCAAATAATGCGAAACTATTGCATGAGTTAACGGGCGTGCCAAAAGAAAAAAGACAAGCGCGTTTCCATTGTACATTGGTTTTTGCTGAACCAAAGAAAGAAAGTCTGGTGGTCGAAGCTGAATGGCCCGGAGAAGTCGGCACGATTCCTCGTGGTGAAGGAGGCTTTGGGTACGATTCACTTTTCTATGTCCCAGAGCTTGGTAAGACGGCAGCTGAATTGTCTGGAGAAGAGAAAAATAAAGTTAGTCATCGTGGACAAGCAGTGGCAAAATTAAAAGAACAATGGGAAGAATGGCTAAAAAAATAGGAGTTGAAACGTATGAAAATCTTGGTAGTAAGCGATAATCATGGCGACCGTGACTGTTTAGTTGACTTAGTGAATCATTATGAAGGACAAGTCGATGCACTCTTTCACTGTGGTGATTCTGAATTAGAACCGACAGATGAGCTTTGGCAGAAATTAATTGTAGTTCAAGGAAATTGTGATTTTTATGATGAATTTCCCAAAACTGTGACTAAAAAAGTGGGGGATCAAGTTATTTATATGACACATGGTCATTTGGCCAATGTTAGAATGGGGCTCACGACACTTGCTTTACAAGCGGAAGAAGCAGGAGCGACAATTGCCTTATTTGGTCACACTCATGTACTCGGTGCAGAGCGACACAATAACATTCTCTTTGTTAATCCGGGAAGTATTCGTTTACCTCGTGGACCAGTTCAAGAGAAAACATATGCCATAATTGAAAGTACACCTGAACAATATCTCGTTCAGTACTATAACAAAGAGCACCAACCGTTGGAACGATTAAAGGCAACGTTTACGAAGTAAGTGAATGTTAAGAAATAAGTGCTCCTTTTTTATTTATCAAATTTTGAGCGTAGGACAAAAATCTCTTTTGGATTTTTGTCCTACGCTCTTTTTTTTAGTCGACTTGGATAACCTTTAAGCCGGTCTTACGAAGTTCTGTAATTAAAGTTGATGAGCAATGTTTGTCTGTAATCAAACAATCAAAAGCGGTAATATCAGCAATTTTAAATTTAGAAGTCAAGCCGATTTTTCGATGGTCCGCGACCAGAATTTTTACTTTTGTTGTTTGTTTTATCATAAGCTCATTAATTTTTGCTTCATTGAAAATTTTTGTAGTGACGCCATGTTCTAAACTGACCCCGCTACAGCCAATTACGCAAACATCGGCATGCGTTGCGGTGATTGTGTTAATGGCAATATCTCCTACCAGAACTTCTTTGGGAAAACGTAATTCGCCTCCGGTCAAAATATAATTGTATTGAGAAACATGAGGCTTGGTGGCAATTTTTAAATTATTCGTTACGATGGTCAGATGGTCGGCTTTTAAATAATGGAGAATATTCAAAGCAGTGGAACTTGAATTAATGAAAACGGTATCATAATCACTTAGATAGCTACAAGCAACACGAGCAATGGCTTGTTTTAATAACTCCGGTCCTGATTGATCAAAGTCTTTCTGATTTTGGTCGTTGTAAATACAATACCCATATTTTCGAATGATGTCATTCTTAGTTTCTAAGACATTTAAATCACGACGAATTGTGCTTAAGGAAACATTTAAAGCATCTGCTAATTTATAGGTAGTCATTTGTTTGTTTTTTTGCAGCAGCGCGAGAATGTTTTGTTGCCTTTTTTCAATGGTTTCTAATGAACTTTTCAAGTAATACAACCTCCTTTAGTTATTTTTTTGGACACGGTCCCCCATGAAATAGTATAACTCATAGGAAAACAAAACACGTAAAAGAATCATTAAAAGTGCAAACAATCATATAAAAGGGTTTTCATTGTGATTTTTTGCGGCTATGATTTTCTTATAAAGCATAACACAATCATTTGAGAAGAGGAGTGGTAGCATGAGCAAATCGATTCATGAAATTACAAAAGAAAGTTGGTTGAAGGCGACATTTCCAGAATGGGGCACTTATTTAAACGAAGAAATTAATCAGACAACTGTGCTTCAAGGAACGGTTGCCCTCTGGTGGCTTGGTTGTACAGGCATTTGGCTGAAAACGCATGAGAACACGAATATTTTATGTGATTTATGGTGTGGAACAGGAAAACAAACGCACGGGAACGGCTTAATGAAAAATGGCCATCAAATGATGCGCATGAGTGGTTGCCAAAAAATGCAACCTAATTTAAGAACACAACCTTTTGTGATTGATCCTTTTGAAATAAAAGAGGTAGATGCTTTAGTTGTCACACATATTCATTCAGACCATTTGGATATTCACACAGCTGCTGCTGTTCAGCAAAATTGTCCTAAGGCTCTATTTATTGGTCCAAAAGAAGTAGTGAAAACATGGCAGCGTTGGGGTGTTCCGGCAGAAAAAACACGGGTTATAGAGCCTGGTCAAGAAATAAAAGTGAATGATGTGAATGTAGTGGCCTTGGAAGCTTTTGATCGAACCGCGCTAATTACTTCTGATGATCCTGAAAATACATTTAAAGGTAAAATGCCTCAGGACATGAATGAACTAGCTGTCAATTATCTATTTGAAACCTCAGGTGGTACGGTATATCACGCCGGAGACTCTCATTATTCTAACTTGTTTGCGAAACATGGTAATCAATATGCAATTGATGTTTGCTTAGGAGCATATGGCGAAAATCCTCGCGGTATCACGGATAAAATTACTTCTGTTGATATGTTGAGAATGGCAGAATCTTTAAATGCGAAAGTAGTCATTCCCGTTCATTATGATATTTGGTCTAATTTTATGGCGGATCCAAAAGAAATCATGGAAATTTGGAAATTTAAAAAAGATCGTTTACATTATCAATTTAAACCATATATTTGGCAAGTGGGTGGCAAATTTGTTTATCCAGATGACAAAGACAACTTAGAATTTAACTTTGATCGTGGCTTTGATGATGTTTTTGTTAAAGAAAATGATACACCATTTCCTTCATTCTTGTAAGAAAGGCTGGATGTACAATGTTAACTTATTTTTGGGAGCAAGAGCTTATTCATTACCCTGATAAAGAACCGGTTAGTTGGCAAGAGGCGATTCAGGAAAGTTGTTTGATTTTACTCCAAAAACACATCATCGATCAGAGTTACGTCGATGAGATTATCCAGTGTGTCGAAACGTTTGGACCTTATATTATCATTGCTCCTGAAGTAGCCATGCCACATTCATCAGAGGAAAGCGCAGGCGTTTTTGGAACGGCCATTTCTTTTACAAAATTTAAGCAAGCAGTCACTTTTGCTGGCGATCAAGAAGCAAAAACAGCAACATTATTTTTTACATTGGCAGCCCAAAATCCCGCCGAACATCTGGAAAATATCCAGCAATTGATGGATTTATTGATGACGGATGACGTGATTGCTGACTTGTTAGAAACAAACACGCCAATGGATTTTAAAGAAGTTATGGAGAAATATCAATTATAGGGGGAAAAATCAATGGGGGAGTTCTTGTTAAATAGTTGGACTTATTTTGCTACGAACGTTTTAACACAGCCAGCATATTTGATTGGTTTCATCGTGTTATTAGGTTATCTCTTGTTACGGAGGCCCTTTTATGAATGTTTAGCAGGTTTTCTGAAAGCAACAGTTGGTTATTTTATTTTGAGTGTTGGTTCTGGTGGTTTGGTTAATAATTTTCGCCCTATTCTAGTAGGCTTGAAAGAGCGATTTAATTTACAGGCGATGGTTACCGATCCATATTTCGGGCAAAATGCAGTCGATGCAGGATTGATGAAAACCTTTGGACGAACCTTTGGTGATGTGATGATTTTGTTATTGATCGCATTTATTATGAATATTTTGTTGGTTCGTTTTCAAAAATATACAAAATTGAGAGCCGTTTTTACAACAGGGAATGTTCAGATTCAACAAGCAGCTACCGCTTTCTGGATTTTACTCTTTTGTTTTCCTAACTTAGGTAGGATCGAAGTACTAATTTTTATGGGCTTAATTCTTGGGTGTTATTGGGCAGTTGCTTCAAATTTAACGGTAGGGATTACGCAGGAATTAACAGAAGGTGCTGGTTTTGCGGTAGCCCATCAACAAATGTTTGGCATATTTATTTTTGCAAAATTAGCAGAATGGTTGAAAAAACGTGATCAAAAGAAACATCGTTCAGAGAAGGTCGATAAAAAATTGGAAGATATTGAATTACCAGGATTTCTATCCATTTTTAATGAAAATATGGTTGCTACGTCCATTTTGATGCTCTTTTTCTTTGGCATTATCTTGCTTGTTTTGGGACAAGATTATTTAATTCAAGCTAAATTTATGCAAGAAGGGCAGAGTTTCTTCTTTTATATCATGACCACTTCATTAAATTTTGCTGTCTATTTAGCTATCTTACAATTAGGCGTTAGAACCTTTGTCGACGAGTTGACGCAGTCATTCCAAGGGATTTCAAATACCATTTTACCAGGTGCTGTTCCTGGGATTGACGTAGCAGCGACTTTCGGGTTTGGCTCGCCCAATGCAGTAACAATTGGGTTTCTCTTTGGCGCATTAGGCCAGTTTTTAATGATTGGCTTACTGATTCTATTAAAGTCTCCGACAATCGTTATTGCGGGTTTTATCCCATTGTTTTTTGATAACGCTGTCATAGCTGTTTATGCAAATAATCGTGGCGGAGTAAAAGCTGCTTGTTTATTCCCCTTCCTTTCAGGTTTAATCCAAGTAGGTGGCTCAGCTTTATTTGCTACATGGATTGGATTATCTCAATATGGCGGTTATTTGGGCATGTTCGATTGGGCGACAGCTTGGCCGTTATTTACAATTATTATGAAAGTTCTAGGCTATGTTGGCGTAGCAGTGGTGGTGATTGGGTTACTAATAATTCCGCAACTTCAGTATCGGAAAAATCCAGAAGGTTACTTTATGATTGTCAATGATTATGAACAATATGCTAAAAAATTTCAAGAGAATTAAAGGAGGAATTTGAAATGAGAATACTTGTTTCCTGTGCCAATGGTTCTGGCACGAGTCTAATGATGATGCGGAGTGTTGAAAAAGCAATGAAAGAATTAGGTGTACCGATTACAAAAATTCATCATTGCGCCATTTCAGAAGGAAAAAGCTCTGCTAGCCAATACGACGTTGTTTTTACTCCAGTCAATTTTTTACAAATGTTTCAGCAAGCAGAAAAACGTGGAGTCACAGTGATTGGCATTAAAAATGTAATGTCTGCAAAAGAAATTCAAGAAAAATATATGGCTTCAGAGCGTTATCAAAAATCTGAATAAAAGGAGGAGAAAGATGAAAAGACCAAACTTACAAATCGCTTTAGATCATAATAGCTTAGAAGACGCTTTAGCAGATTGTATGAAAGTCGGAGAAATTGTCGATATTATCGAAGTTGGCACTATTTTGTGTTTACAAGAAGGCCAAAAAGCAATTCGTTGTTTAAAACGCATGTTTCCTAATAAAACGATTGTTGCTGATACAAAATGTGCTGATGCGGGCGGTACAGTTGCTCGTAATGTCGCACAAGCAGGCGCTGATTTCATGACGGTCATTTGTTGCGCCACCTTGCCAACGATGGCTGCAGCTCAAAAAGAAGTCCGAGAATTACAAGTAGAACTATATGGAAATTGGACAATGCAACAAGCTCGACAATGGCGAGAATTAGGGATTAATCAGGTGATTTATCATCAAAGTAGAGATGCTCTTTTAGCTGGCGGCAGTTGGGGAGAGAAAGATTTGAATAAAGTTCAAGAACTAATTGACTTAGGCTTTGAAGTGTCCGTCACAGGTGGTTTAACTGTCGAAACGCTTGAATTGTTTCAAACAATGGCAGTTGCAACATTTATTGCGGGCCGTGGGATTACTGAATCAAAAAATCCTGAACAAGCAGCCAAAGATTTTCAAAAAAAAATCGATCAGATTTGGAAGTGATAAAATGGCACGAATTGGACTGTATGAAAAAGCACTCCCGCAAAATTTAACTTGGGCAGAACGATTAACATGGGCCAAAAAGTTAGGGTTTGATTTTTTAGAAATGTCAATTGATGAATCCGATGAACGTTTAGCACGATTGGCTTGGACACCAAGCCAGTTACAAGAACTTTCTCAATTAATGGTGAAAGAAGATTTTTTTATCCATTCTTTGTGCTTAAGTGGTCATCGGCGGTTTCCTTTAGGCTCTTTAAATAAAGAAACACGTGAAAAAGGACGGGAAATTTTATCTCAAGCGATTCGTTTGGCTCATCAATTAAACATACGGGTGATTCAAATAGCTGGCTATGACGTCTTTTACGAAGAAAAAACTGCCGAAACAAGGGAATTTTTTCTTCAAGGTCTGAAAAAGGGCGTTGAGGAAGCTGCACAATACGGTGTCATTCTGGCTGTTGAGATTATGGATGACCCTTTTATGAATAGCATACAAAAATTTCTAGAAATTAAGGAACAAATTCCGTCTCCTTTTTTGCATGTTTATCCTGATTTAGGTAATTTGTCTGCTTGGCCGGAAAATAATCCGGCGGTTGAGCTTGAAAAGGGAATTGCTGAAATCGCTGCTATTCACTTAAAAGATACCTTCGCTGTAACAGACACATTTGAAGGCAAGTTTCGGGAAGTTACTTTTGGAGAAGGCTGTGTTGATTTTACAGGCTTATTGAAAACACTCAAGCGGTTAAACTATAGTGGTCCTTTTTTAATTGAAATGTGGAATGAAACGGATTTGAATTTTCAAGAAAAAATTCAAGCCGCGCAGCAGTATCTCTATCCTAAATTAGCAGAGGTGGGTTATTATGAACAATAAAGCGATCATCCAAGCAATGAAACAACGTGTTTATGAAGCGAATCTGGCTTTGCCAAAACTGGGCTTAGTCAAATTAACGTGGGGCAATGTTAGTGAAATCAATCGGTCATTAGGGATTATCGTAATTAAACCAAGCGGCGTCAAGTATCAAGAAATGACCAAGGAACAGATGGTAGTGACTGATTTAAACGGACAACTATTGGAAACCAATGCTTTAAAGCCGTCTTCTGATTTACCCACGCATCTTTATCTTTATCAAAAAATGCCAGAAATTGGAGCGATTGCGCACACGCACTCCCTGAATAGTGTTACGTGGGCTCAAGCAGGGCGAGCCTTACCTCCTTACGGTACCACCCATGCGGATACTTTTTATGGCGCTGTACCTTGCACAAGAGCGCTCTCTGAAAGTGAAATTAAAGAAAACTATGAAGAAGAGACTGGCAAAGTCATTGTTGAAACATTTCATGAACAAGAACTAGATCCTTTAGCAGTTCCAGGAGTGTTAGTTTATGGACATGGCCCATTTACTTGGGGAATGACTCCGGAAAAAGCAGTTGAAAACAGTTTGATTTTAGATGAAATCTGTTCAATGGCACGTTTGACGGAAACAATTAACCCAGATGTTGAACCAATTGATCATTTTTTATTGGATAAACATTATCTTAGAAAACATGGGATTTCCGCTTATTATGGTCAGTGATGGCTGTGATGAATCGTGTGAACAAGAACTATAATTGACTGATTAATTGGTCCTTTATAAAAACTTAGTTGTCTGTGATGGGACAACTAAGTTTTTATTTTTTTAAGAAAGCGTTCTCTTATTTTGGGGGAGAATAGAACAAAACGTTAATTTTCGTTTGTTAAGTTATGAAGAATTTGCGAATTCCAAGACTTTTTTCGCAGAATTAGGTACAATAAGTTACGTGTTAAAGAATTAGAAATGGAGGCAACCCAATCATGATAGGGACTGCTGTAAAAGAATTATTATTAGAAAAACAAGAAACGTTTTTAGTACCTGCCGAAAATGTCGCCAATGTAATGTGTTTAAATCCTTTAAGTCACGCGGCATTAGTCTTATCGAAAGTTCGCTATTCCAAGATTCCTGTGTTAGATAAGGGAGATCGCTTTGTTGGCTTAATCGGCTTGACAGACGTTGTAGATAAAATGTTTGATTTGACTTCAGTGGATTTTGAAAAATTGAATGAATTTACTGTGGCCGATGTAATGGAAGTCAATGTTCCTGTAATTGGTGAATCGTGGGATTTAGAAGAAGTGTTACATTTATTAGTAGATGCTTCTTTTTTACCAGTGGTTGATGATAATCAACGCTTTAAGGGCATCATTACACGCAAAGAAATTTTAAAAGCGGTCAACCATATGGCACATGAGTTAGAAAAACATCATCTTGTTCTGCCTAAATCAGAAGAAGAAATGAAAGTAATTTAAATAAAACGCAAGAAACTCTTTACTTTTTTCTCATAAATGCGTTATTCTGTATGATAACACGAAGTAAAGGAGTGCTGTGATTGGACGCATATGAGATTATTCAGTATATTGGCGATGCCAAAAAGCAAACGCCTGTTAAAGTAACACTGAAAGGGCAATTAAAAGAAGTCACTTTTCCGGAAACAATTAAGGTCTTTAATAATTGTAAAACTGGGACATTGTTTGGCGATTGGGCTGACGTAAAACCTTTTTTAGAAGCAAACAAAGAAAAAATTGAGGATTATGTTGTAGAAAACGATGCACGTAACTCAGCAATTCCTTTTCTTGATCTGAAAGACATTAATGCTCGGATTGAACCAGGTGCTTTGATTCGCGAAAAAGTTGAAATTGGCGATCAAGCGGTGATTATGATGGGGGCTATTCTAAATATTGGCGCCGTCGTTGGTGCAGGGACTATGATTGATATGGGCGCTGTTTTAGGCGGTCGTGCAACTGTAGGGAAGCATTGTCATATTGGCGCAGGAACGGTTTTAGCTGGTGTCATTGAACCACCAAGTGCCGCACCTGTGGTTATTGAAAACGAGGTTGTTATTGGAGCGAATGCGGTCGTACTAGAAGGGGTTCGTGTTGGTGAAGGTGCCGTTGTGGCTGCTGGGGCAGTAGTTGTGGAAGATGTTCCAGCGCATACCGTTGTCGCAGGCGTGCCAGCAAAAGTAATTAAACAAATTGATGATAAAACCAAGAGTAAAACAGAGATTTTAGAAGAATTACGTAAACTCTAAAAATAAATTAGTCAGTCGCGATGAAGAAACTTCTTCATGGCGGCTTTCGATTACCCCAAAAATGAAGGAGTGGCTTTTGTGGAGCAAGAAGAATTAATTGCGATTAGACGGCAACTACATCAAATACCTGAAATCGGTTTAGAAGAAAAGGAAACACAAGCCTTTTTACTTAATGAAATTGATAAAATGAAGCAACCTTATCTGCAAGTTCGAACATGGCAAACGGGGATTTTAGTCTTCATAGAAGGCAAAAATCCTCAGAAAACCATCGGCTGGCGTGCTGATATTGATGGTTTGCCTATTCAAGAGGAAGTGGTTTCTGCTTTTCAATCAAAACGACCAGGGTTTATGCATGCCTGTGGGCACGATTTTCACATGACAATCGGTTTAGGGGTTTTGAAAGAATTAAGTCAACAGCAACCAGACAATAACTTTTTATTTTTATTTCAACCTGCTGAAGAAAATGAAGCAGGGGGGATGCTGATGTATGAAGATCATGCGTTTGGTGAGTGGTTACCTGATGAATTTTATGCGCTTCATGTTAATCCTGATTTGCCAGTCGGAACTATTAGTACCAGAGTAGGCACATTGTTTGCTGCCACTTGTGAAGTGAACATTGCCTTAAAAGGAAAAGGTGGACATGCGGCTTTTCCACATCAAGCAAATGATATGGTCTTGGCGGCCACAAATTTAATTCAGCAAGCACAAACGATCGTTAGTCGAAATGTTGATCCTGTGGTTGGGGCAGTCGTTACTTTTGGGACTTTTCATGCAGGGACTGCCTGCAATGTGATTGCCGAAGAAGCAACTTTATCTGGTACAATTCGCACATTGACAGCAGAAACTAATGAACAAACGCAGCGAAGAATTCGCGAAATTAGTGAAGGTATTGCGCAATCTTTTCAATGTGAAGTAACTGTTCATCTTGATCAGAAAGGATATTTACCTGTAGTGAATGAGCCCGCATGTACCACGAATTTTATTGAATACATGAGCAAACAAGCAACAGTTCAATTTCAACAAGCGCCGGTTGCAATGACAGGTGAAGATTTTGGCTATCTATTGTCTAAAGTCCCAGGCACGATGTTTTGGTTAGGCGTGGCAAGTCCCTATAGCCTTCATTCTGCCAAGTTTGAACCGAACGAAGAGGCGTTATTGTTTGGAGTGGAGGCAGTTAGTGGCTTTTTAAAATCATTGGACAATTAGAAAAACAGCCACCAGATAACTAATAAATATCTGGTGGCTGTTTTTTATTTTGCAATAATAGGCGTATTGGGAATCGTAAAGCCGGCCTCTGTTAATGCTTTGATATATTGAGCTAGAAATTCTTCTTTGACCGCAAATTGTTTGCCGTTTAGTACATACATGGTCGTTCGCACCGCAAAGTTGCCATTGCCTAAATCGACCATGCCAAAAATATCTGGCCCAGTTTGAATACTTTCGATATACTTTTCTTTTAACGTTTCATTGACTTCTGTAATCACTTCACAAATTTTTTCATAACCTTCTTCAGGATTGATGCGGACATCAATTAATACTTGCATATTGGCACGAGACAGGTTACTGATTGTGGTGATGTTTCGGTTTGGAATAAAATGAACAGTTCCATCAACCGCTTTAATTTGAGTGGTTCGTAATCCGACAGAAGTAACAGTTCCTTCAATATTTAACGCCAATAAGCGAATATAATCGCCTACATCCATTTGTTGTTCTAAAATAATGAAAAATCCGGTAATTAAGTCATTCATGAATCCTTGAGCCCCTAAACCAATGGCAACACCGGCAATTCCCGCTCCGGCTAATAATGAGCCAACAGGCACACCGACAATGGTCAAAAGAGAATAGATGAAGAAAAAGAACAGCGTATATTGAAATGCATTAATAATTAAAGTGTGTAACGTTTTTAAACGGCTTTCACTAAAATGTTGCTTTTTACTATAATTTGCATAGGTGCGATCAATTAAATATTTCCCGATTCGCTGAATGATAAAAAATAGAAAAATCAAAAATAAAATTGATAAACTTTTTTCAATTAAGGTAGCGACAATGGCATCCCAATTAATATTGTTCCAAAAGCGTTGTAGCGCGCTCACTTTTTTTACGGTCGCTTCTGCTAAATCGGGAGCAGAAGAATCGACTGTTTCAGTACTGGCTAAACCAAGTATCAACATAAAAATCCAACTTTCTCTAAAATTTCTTCTTTTAGTATACTAAATCTCTCGGCGAAAGGGGAATAAAATAGAAAGTTTTTTTAAAGACTTAACATGTATTTTTAGGAATGTTATAATTTTGTAAATAAATAATATATTTTATAATTTTGTTAAAGGTTGTGAGTGCTGCGTGAAAGTTTCAATTGAATGGGCAAAAAATGATTTACTTTCTAAATTACCTGTAACAATTTTTATTGATGAACGATGTGCCACTCGCTTGACGGCTGACAAGCGACGAACATTCATCTTCCATAATCCAGTCGCTTTACGATTAGGGAGTCGTTTTTTTAGTAGTCAGATAATCGAAATTGCGGAATCATGTACATTGAAAGTTTCCTTTAATTGGTCCTGTGTTTATCTCTTTTGTATCTGGTTACTTGCAGTTAAACTGTGGATTGGAAGTGTTAGCGGTCGAACAATTGTAGTTGTGGCACTAATCGGAGTGCTGACTTATTGGCGTCGTTATTTATTAAAAATAAAGAAAATGACCTGACAAGTCGTGATTGTTTCGTGAAAGAAGAATGCGTAGTATACTAAAAGTAATGAAAATGAAGGGACTGAAGAAACACATGACTTTGGATAAAACAAAAAAATTAGCAAATGGCAATGAAATGCCACGCCTAGGTTTAGGCGTTTGGCGTGTAGAAGATGGCTCAGAAGCAACAAATTCAGTAAAATGGGCTTTAGAAGCGGGTTATCGCTTGATTGATACGGCAGCCGTTTATAAAAACGAAGTAGGGGTGGGCGAAGGCATTCGTCAATCGGGTATTCCCCGCGAAGAAATTTTCGTGACGACGAAATTATGGAATGAAGATCAAGGCTATGAAAATGCGATTAAAGCGTTTGATAAAAGCTTAGAAAAATTAGGGTTAGACTATGTTGATTTATATTTAATTCACTGGCCTGTTGCTGGTAAATATAAAGAATCATGGAAAGCATTAGAAGAAATTTACGCAAGTGGTCGTGCCAAAGCAATTGGCGTTTCCAATTTTCATCAACATCATTTGGAAGATTTATTAACAGAAGCAAATGTTGTGCCAATGGTGGATCAAATTGAATTACATCCTACGTTAACACAAGAACCGCTACGAAAATATTTAGCCGAAAATAAGATTGCCGTGGAGGCTTGGTCTCCTCTAGGACAAGGTAATTTATTGTCTGAGCCAGTACTAGTGAAAATTGGTGAAAAATATGGTAAATCAGCGGCCCAAGTGATTATTCGTTGGCACTTACAAAATGATATTATCGTGATTCCCAAATCTGTTCACGAAAAAAGAATTCAGGAAAATTTTGCTGTCTTTGATTTTGAATTAACACCAGAAGAAATAACCGCAATTAATCAGTTAAATAAGGATCATCGTTTTGGTGCAGATCCAGATAATTTTGATTTTTAAGTATGATAGCAAGCAAAAACGGAGGGGCAAAAGACGTCCCTCCGTTTTTACTATAATTTTTGAACAAAGTAGTTAAAGAGTGCTTGGGATTTGGCATCACGTGCGTACATTAGTTCAGGATGCCATTGAACAGCTAATAAAGGCTGCTGTTCATTTGTTGATTCCACTGCTTCTGCAAGGCCATCAGAGGACCAAGCAGTAACGCGTAAATCTTTTCCTAAAGTATGTAGTGCTTGGTGATGGTACGAGTTGACTTGACCAGTTGTACCATATATGTTTGATAATTGACTGTCTGGTTCAACATCAATACGATGCGTCGCAAAGATTGGTTGAGTGGGTTGTTGTCCGTGTTTAACTGACCATTGAGGATACATCGATAAATCTTGATATAATGTGCCACCTAAAGCAACATTGACTAATTGCATTCCACGGCAAACCGCAAAAATAGGTTTGTTTTGTTTTAAGGCTTCTTCAATTAGGGCTAACTCAAACTCGTCACGATCACGATTCGTTTCTTCTAATTTTATATGGGGTTCTTGTCCGTAAAATTCAGGGGCAACATCTTGACCGCCTGCTAAAAGTAGTTTATCAATTTGTTGTATATACGTAGCGGCTAATTCTTTGGGGCCAATTGGCAAAACGAGAGGAACGCCACCTGCGGCTTGAACAGCGCTAACAAAACCTTGTGGGGTGTAAGTCACTTGGTTACCGTGAAACACTTCAGCTGCCTGCAAAAGTTGATTGCCAGCGATTCCAATAATTTTTTTTGTCATAATAACATCACATCCTCAATAAATTCATACGTTCTATTGTAGCACTTTTTTTGAAAAAAGTGTTTGAGAAGAAGTCGAGACAAGTTTTGTCTCGGACAGCTCTCAAACACAAAAAACTCAGTAAGTGAACAAGTGAAACTTTTTAACGTTCACGAATGACTTCGATTTTATACCCATCTGGGTCGACAACAAAGTAATAAGATGGTGCAGTTCCAGGTAAGCCTTTTAAGTCAGTGACAGTTAAGCCAGCCGCTTGATGTTTTTCGTGTAATCCTTCTAAATCATCTGTACTGATGGCGATATGACCATAACCGTTTCCTAAATCGTATGCTTCATGATCATAATTATAAGTTAGTTCTAGTTCGTAGTCGTCTCCTGGTAAAGTTAAATAAACCAAAGTAAATTTATTTTCTGGAAAATCACGACGGCGACTTTCTTCAAAATTGAAGGCTTTTTGATAGAAATCTAATGATGCCTCTAAATCTTTTACACGCACACATGTATGAGCCATTTTCATAGTTAAAAACTCCCTTTCAAACTTAATTATATTTCCAACGTTAATAGTAGCATAGATAAACGTGAAATGTAGAGAAAAACGCTTGGTTTCTGACTTGTTCTAAAGGAATTTCTCAGGTAAAATAGATGAAAAGAGAAGAGGTGCGCCAATGAAAACGCCAACGTTTGGAAAAAGAGAAGAGACATTGACCTATCAAACAAGATATGCTGCATACATTATTGTTTCAAAGCCAGAAAATAACACAATGGTTCTGGTACAAGCGCCAAATGGAGCTTATTTTTTACCAGGAGGCGAAATTGAAGGCACCGAAACGAAAGAAGAAGCAATCCATCGAGAAGTGCTAGAAGAATTAGGAATTAGTGTAGAAATTGGCCGTTATTTAGGGGAAGCCGATGAATATTTTTATTCGAATCATCGCCAAACGGCCTATTATAATCCTGGATATTTTTATGTAGCGAATACTTGGCGGCAACTTAGCGAACCCTTAGAAAGGACCAATACTTTACACTGGGTTGCACCAGAAGAAGCAGTCCGTTTATTAAAAAGAGGAAGCCACCGCTGGGCCGTTGAAAAATGGCTAGCGGCAGCATCATAAAATAACGAATAACCCTCAATCTATGTTGATTAGATTGAGGGTTATTGTTATTGAAAAGAATGTTTAAATTAAAACCATTTTTTCAATAATTTGAGCGACACCATCTTCGTCATTACTAGTGGTATGCACATCGGCAATTGTTTTAACATTTTCTGTCGCATTGCCCATCGCAACACCAATCCCAACGTAATCAATCATGGATAAGTCATTTTCATTGTCACCAATGGCCATCACTTCGTCTTTATTTAAGCCTAAATGGTCTGCCAATTTTGCTAGAGCATTGCCTTTGCTAGCATTTTTATTCATGATTTCATAGTAAAAAGGCGTACTTTTAACAGTCGTATATTTTTCGGTAAAATGTAATGGTAATTTTGCAATGGCAGGATCTAAAACTTCCGGCTCATCAATCATCATCATTTTAATAATGTTCATCTCTGGTGTCATTTCATCCACCGTACGATATTTCAAAGGCATGTTCACTAAAGATGCTTCGTGAATCGTATATTTACCAATATTGCGATTGGCAGTGTAAATAGCGGAATCATCAATTGTATGCAAGTGAGCGCCGACTTTACGAGAATACATTTCAATTTCTAAAAAATCCTCATAACTCAAGGTATAGCGTGAAATAATCGTATTATCTTTGGTTGCTTGGACAAGCGAACCGTTGTAGGTAATCACGAAATCATTTTCACCATATAAGGCTAATTCATCCAATTGTTCTTTCACGCCTGGCAAAGGACGGCCTGTACATAAAACAATACGAACGCCTTGCTCATTTGCTTTTTGGAGCGCTTCTTTGACCCGTGGGGTAATCTTGTGTTGTGAATTTAGCAATGTTCCGTCGATATCAATAGCAACTAACTTAATTGACATAGAATCCTCCTAGAAAACCTATTTTTTTAAAACTAACGCACCATTATGAATGTAACTTGAAAACTCACGATACGTCTCATCAAATAAATCGTAATGTTTTTTATTTCCTTGGTCAAGCATTTCTTTAGGGAAATAGAAACGTTCATCTCCTTGACTCTGACCAGCAAGTGCTGCAACTAGGGGACTGACCGTTGCCAATTCCACTAATGAGCCATCTTTTTGCATCAATTCAATTTGTGTACGATGACGGTCTTTATTTGGACGATAAAAATCGTAAGGTAAATCATAGCTTGAATTAATGGCAGTATAATATTTAGGGTTGAAACCAACTTTTTCAATCAATTCCCTTAAATAAGCAATCGTTGCTGTGCTCTCTTTTTCGTTCGTAAAGGTGGCTGACTTCAGAGGCTTACGCATAAGGAAACGTTTGGCTAAATCACCTAGAATTGAATCAGGCACATCCATCCATTGTGTAAAGTACGTAGAGAGGACGCCATCATCCAATTTTAAATATTCTTGTAAGGTGAAGTCCCCTTTAAAGAATGGTACAAGCAGAGAGGCTTGTAAATCATAGTCAAATTCAGGGTTTTCAAATAATTCTTTCGCCCGATGCAATAAATGATCAAGAATCACTTCCATCCCACGAGAAACAGGGTGGAAATAGACTTGGACATACATTTGATAACGACTAACGATATAGTCTTCCACCGCATGCATCCCATTCATAGCAAAGGCAATGCCTCCTTTGTAGGGTCGAATCACACGTAAAATTCTAGTTAAATCGAAAGTTCCGTATTCCGTCCCTGTAAAGTAAGCATCACGTAACAGATAGTCCATACGATCGGCATCAATTTGACTAGAAATCATTTGCACCACTTGAGGATTTGGGTATTGTTTAGTAATAACGCTGGCGACTTTTTCAGGAAAATCTGCCGAAACACGATTTAAAATTTGATAAACTTCCGTTTCTGGTGAGGTGATGATTTGGACCGTGATTGCTTCATGGTTTGTATCAAAAATATGCTCGAATGTATGTGAATAAGGACCATGACCGACATCATGTAATAAAGCTGCGCAAAGCGTAATCAGGCGCTCGTCGTCATTCCAGCCGTTTTCACCTAATCGTTCCACAGAGTAGTTACGTTGGAAAATCTCACAAATCCGACGTGTAATTTCGTAAACACCCAAAGAATGGGAAAAACGACTATGTTCGGCACCGTGAAACGTAAAAGAAGAAGTGCCTAGTTGCTTAATGCGACGTAATCGTTGCACTTCGGCAGAATTAATAAGGTCTAAAATCACTTGATGTTGGACATGAATATAATTATGGACGGGATCACGAAAAACTTTTTCGATTGGTAATCGTTGCTCTTTATACGGAATCGTCATACGATCTCTCCTTTAATTAAGGCGTTTCGTTGCGCCATTTTTTCCAGCTGGACAGTTAAATTTGTTTGGAACCATTCTGAGGTTATAATTGGTTCGGTTAAGTTTGGATCAATAGATTTTTCAAATTGTTGAGGTAATGCTTCGATTAAACGGGTTTTTACGGCGTCTATTGTTAATGGAGTCTCAATCAGCGTTTCTAAATTTGCCATCACTGCTGGATCAACGGGTGGATAGCCATTTTCACCAAATTGTTCTTGTAAGCCAGCAAGGTAAAAGTCTCGAACCACTTCTCCACGAGCAAGTTGATTGCCGTTAACGCTGATGTAAATCATGACAGCAATACCGTCTTTGACGCGTCGTTGGGCAATCCCTGCAAACTTTTGACCGCCAATACTTAAATCATAAGTACCGGGACAATAGGATGTAGTAATTTCAAAGGCGTCAATCTCTTTCTCCGGAAAACTCTGACGGAGCCAAGCCCACATTAATTCATAAGCCGCATCGATACTTAATTTGTGTTCAGAATTATTTGGTAAAATAAGTGAAACATTTAAAATACCCGAATCGGCAATCACCCCTAAACCGCCGGCATTGCGAACGACTACAGAATAATCGTTTTCTTGCAGAGAAGCGATGCCTTCTTTTAGATGTGGTACACGGGTATCTTTCATGCCAAGAATCATTGCTTGATCCAATTGCCAGAAATGAATGATTGGTTGGTGCTGCATTCCTGAAAAAGTAGTTAAAACATCGGTCAAAGCAAAAGGTAAAAAATAGTCACTGTTTGTTAAACAACCTGAATCAAGGAGCATAAAGGATTCAGTGTGAAGGGGAAAAGTTGTGCTCATAAAAAACGTCCTGTCTATTTATAATTACGTCATTTAATACGTTTATTTTCTTACTCTCTCTTATATTATATACAAAAAACGCAAAAAAGCATGTTATATAAACGAATTCTGAAGGAATTCTCTAAAATAGTAAACGGTTTTCTTATTAAATAGATGAAACAAATGCTTGCAACCCGTGAAAAGAGCTTATACAATAAGAAAAGGTACATAAGCAAGGAAAAATTGACTTTAGTTGACAAATACATTGAAAAAGTCAACAATAAGAAAGTTATATTTTGGAAAAGGAGTGACCATTATGGATTTATCAACAGGCGTTCCTGTATCGATTCAACTAAAAACGATTGTCCAACAAGGCAACGAACAAAAAGATTTTTTCTTTGACTTAGAAGGTCAATTAGTAAAAATGGGTGATACATTATACATTCGTTACAAAGAAGAATTATTAGAGGATACAGAACCAACCCCCGTAACCATTAAAATTGAACCAGACGGGCATGTTCAGCTGATTCGTGCCGGCGAATTACGGATGCGTTTAAGATTTGGCTATCAGGAAAAATTAGATACAAGTTATCGAACCCCTTATGGCTTGCTGCAGATTAGTACGTTTACCCATAATTTGCGTGTTAGTTTAAAAGACCAACCAATGTCTGGTAAGATTTTAGTTGATTATGATTTATACTCTCAAACAGAGCGAATCGGAGAATATCATTTAGAATTAGAATTTACTGCATAAATATTGCAGAATAGAATTGATTTTTTTTCAATGTTTTTGTATGATAAGGAGTAGACTGTGAAAGGACGTGTACCTCTTGGAAATTAATGTATTTGAAGGGTTAAACAAAAAAGAATTATCCATGATTGAAGTAGCACACGCTATTTTAGAACAACATGCAGATGTAATGGATTTTTCTGATTTAGTTAACCAAATCCAAAATTATCTTGGCAAGTCTGATAGTGAAATTCGTGACCAATTAGCACAATTTTATACAGATTTAAACATCGACGGTAGCTTTATCTCATTGGGAGACAATCGTTGGGGCTTACGTTCATGGTATCCAATCGATTCAATCGATGAAGAAGTTACACATGGCTTGGAAGAAGACGAAGAAGATGCACCACGTCGTAGAAAACGTAAAAAAGTAAATGCCTTCATCACTAATCCAAACGATGAAGATGTAATTGACTATAACGATGACGATCCAGAAGATGCTGAATTAACAAATGATGATGAAGAAGACATCTTGTACGATGATGAAGAAGATGAAGATGAAGAAATCAAAGCATACAACTCTGACTTACAAGAGATTGGTGCAGATTCAGACGATGATGAAGAAGACATTCCACAAATCGAAGAAGATTTAACAATCATTGATGACGATGATGTTGAAGATGAAGACGATTTTGATGACGAATATTCTGAAGAGTAAGAAACCAAAAAGCTTGATTCCTAAGAAGGAGTCAAGCTTTTTAGTTGAATGTCCAAGAAAAATGAGAAAATAGAAAAAATTATTTTCTTGAATAGAAGTACTTGACCTGATGTCCGTTTGCTTGTATTATACTACTTGGGCACCTTTAAGAAGGTCAGAAGTTTGAACGAACTTACAAGCTCCCTATTCGTAATGGATAGGGAGCTTTTCTATTTTTGTTTCTTTTTTATTTGGAGAAACGTAAGAGTTTCAAAGTTGTTTTACTTCTCTCTACAAAATATTATCAAAGAAAGGGTTTTTAACTATTATGACAAAATACATCTTTGTTACAGGTGGCGTGGTTTCTTCTATCGGAAAAGGGATTGTCGCAGCATCTTTAGGACGATTATTAAAAAATCGTGGATTAAAAGTAACGATTCAAAAATTCGATCCATATATTAATGTGGATCCGGGGACAATGAGTCCTTACCAACATGGAGAGGTTTTTGTCACAGATGATGGTGCCGAAACAGACTTGGACTTAGGTCACTATGAACGTTTTATTGATATTAACTTAAATAAATACTCAAACGTAACCACTGGAAAAATTTATTCAGAAGTCTTACGTAAAGAACGTAAAGGGGAATACTTAGGTGCAACAGTGCAAGTTATTCCACACATTACCAATGAAATCAAAGAAAAAATCATGCGTGCAGCGAAAATGACGGATGCCGATGTGATTATCACAGAAGTAGGTGGTACTGTCGGCGACATCGAATCATTACCTTTCCTAGAAGCATTGCGTCAAATGAAAGCTGATATGGGTAGTGACAACGTAATGTACATCCATACAACCTTGATTCCTTACTTAAAAGCGGCTGGCGAAATGAAAACTAAACCAACACAACATAGTGTCAAAGAATTAAGAAGTTTAGGGATTCAACCAAATATTTTAGTGGTTCGTACGGAATTACCTGTTTCTCAAAACACTAAAAACAAATTAGCACAATTCTGTGATGTTAATCCAGAAGCGGTAATTGAATCTCGTGATGTTGAAACATTGTATTCCATTCCATTAGCACTTCAAGCACAAAACATGGATCAAATTGTTTGTGATCATTTAAAATTGGACGCACCGGCTGCAGACATGACTGAGTGGCGTGCATTAGAAGAAAAAGTTCTTAACTTGAAAAAGAAAACAAAAATTGCGCTGGTTGGTAAATATGTTGAATTACCAGATGCCTATATTTCTGTTGTAGAAGCATTAAAACATGCTGGGTTTGATTTTGATTCAGATATCGAAATTGATTGGGTTGATTCACAAGAATTAACTGCTGAAAATGTCGCTGAAAGAATTGGTTCAGCAGATGGTATTTTGGTTCCTGGTGGTTTTGGTGATCGTGGAATTGAAGGAAAAATTGAAGCGATTCGTTTTGCTCGCGAAAATGACGTACCATTCCTTGGCATTTGCTTAGGTATGCAAATGGCCTGTGTAGAATTTGGTCGTAACGTTGTGGGCTTAGAAGATGCTGGTTCTGCAGAAACTAATCCTGACGTGACAAATAACATTATTGATTTAATGGCAGATCAAGAAAACATCGAGAATTTAGGTGGTACACTACGTTTAGGTTTATATCCATGTAAATTGAAAAAAGGAACGAAAACTGCGGCAGCATACGGAAATGAAGATGTTGTCCAAGAACGTCACCGTCATCGTTATGAATTTAACAACAAATACCGTCAATTATTTGAAGAAAATGGCTTAGTCTTCTCTGGAGTTTCACCAGATAATCGTTTAGTTGAGATTGTTGAAATTCCTGAAAAACAATTCTTTGTGGCTTGTCAATTCCACCCAGAATTAATTTCTCGTCCAAATCGCCCACAACGCTTAATCAAAGGATTCGTTGGTGCAGCTTTGGCAAATAAAGAAAGTAAATAAGTAAAAATGGACGAAGTGATTCAGTTCACTTCGTCCATTTTTAATCTAAAAAAGTACGGGGCTCATCATGAGCCCCGTACTTTTTATGCTGCTTTATTTTCGTCTGGTTTAGAACTACTTTCAGGTGGTTGCGGTGGTTCTTGTGAACTAGAACTTGATGGTTCAGGTGGTTGTTCCGATGTTGCCGGTTGCTCTGCTGAGGAAGAGCTTGCCGGTTGTTCGGTTGATGGTGGCGCTTCAGAGGAAGAAGGCGCACTTTCTGAACTAGAACTTGATGAACTTTCCGTTTCTTTTGTGGAAGAGGATTCCACCGTACTGCTAGATTCCGGCTGTGGTGCTGAAGAGGTAGTACTTGGTAAAACTTGTACATTTGGTACCTCATAGGCATCTTTCACGTATAATTCATTACCTACCCGCACAACACTGTCTGGCTGCACCCAGTCATCGTTTGAAACATTTTGAGACAAGTAACTCATTATTTCACGATAAACATCCGAGGCAATTCCATAGTATTCTTGATAGATTGGTGTATTTCGATCATTGTATCCAGTCCAAACAGAAACGGCATAGTGTGTTGTATAACCAACAAAGGTACTATCCGGGGCAATTCCTTTTTCTGTTGTGCCCATTCGCGCTAAATCTTCATCAGTATAGTTAGAAGTCCCTGTTTTGGCCGCTTGGATTAAGCCTGGAATGGCACCGTTAAATCCTGTTCCGCCGTTTAAAACATCTTTTAACATATCCGTCATCATATAGGCGGTAGAGTCTTTCATCGCACGTTTGCCATCAGGTTGATAATCAACGCTAGTTCCATCATTGAAAACGACTTTGTTTACGTAATACGGTTTGTTGTAAATCCCGTTATTGGCGAAAGCCGCATATGCTGCTGCTAATTTCAATGAGGAAATCCCGTATTTATCGCCATCTACGTCGCTTGTGTTACTTGAAATGGCATTCGACGCTTCTAAGTTTTTATAGTCAATTCCTAGTCCTTTAATGAAAGGCATGATGTTTTCTTTACCAACTTCATCAAACGTCTGGACCGCGGTCGTGTTACGAGAACCCATAATCGCACGGCGCATAGTAATGACGCCTTGATATGTTAAATCAGAGTTGAAGACATCAATGTCGGTACCAGGATATTTCGTTGGCTTATCCACCATGAGGCGACCTGTCGAATAATTTAAATTCTCAATTGCGGGACCATAATCCATGATTGGTTTCACGGTTGAACCAACATCACGTTGGGTGTTAACAGCTAAATTGTTTCCTAATTGTACATCATCAGGAATGTGACGACCACCAATCTGTGCTCGGACTTGTCCAGAGGCAACATCAATAACGGTTGAAGCCACTTGCATTTTATCATCTGGAAACGCAACGTATTGATCACTGTTGACAATATCGTAAAGTTGTTTTTGGGCATTCATATCTAAGTTTGTGTAGATATCTAGTCCGTCTGTGTAAACATTTTTACCAGTTTTTGCTTTCACTTCATTGATTACTTCTTTGACGTAATTATCTACGACTTTTCGATTGTCATCACTGGCTTTTAATGGAACTAAGCCTTCATCGATTGGGGTAGCTTTGGCTTTTTCGTACTCTGCTTTCGAGATTTTTTTATTGTCGTACATTGTGTAGAGTACGACATCCCGGCGTTCTTTAGCAGTATCTGGTTTTGTATAGGGATCATATGAGTTTGGCGCTTGTGGCATTCCTGCCAGTAGGGCCGTTTGTGGTAAATCAAGTTCAGATAAATGTTTACCATAATAATTTTCAGCCGCTGTTTCCATTCCATAGAAACCATTCGCCATGTAGACTTTGTTAATGTAGTAAGTTAAAATTTCTTCTTTTGATTTTTCACGTTCTAAACGAACAGCCATCCATGCTTCTTGTGCTTTCCGTTTCAAGGTTTGGTCAGATTCTTTTGTAGAGAAGTAGGACAATTTAATTAATTGTTGGGTTAAGGTACTTCCGCCTTGTAATCCACCATTTTTGACATTTGAAAGGGCAGAACCGATAATCCGAATCGGATCCACACCAATGTGTTTATAGAAACGACGGTCTTCGACAGAAACAATGGCATCTTTTAATAATTGAGGCACATCATTTGGTTGAATTAATTCACGCTTTTCTGCGCCTAAATCCTCAAAAATTTCATTATTAATATCGTAAAGCTTCGATGAAACTGTCGCATTCAGTTTGTCATCTTCTAATTTTGGGGCTTGTCGTGCATAGAACCAAAAAAGACCAACGCCTACTAAAAAAGCGACCATCCCAGCGATAAGTAAGCCAAGAAAGATTTTTAAAACAAGCCGTTTTTTCTTTTTCGGCGGTTGTGTCTTTTTCTTGTAACTAGACTTCGATGAGGTGTTGGATGCATGTCTAGCAGCTCGCGAGCCTGAATTTGCGGTTGGCATAAATAGCAACTCCTTTGTTATACTTTCAAAACTTTATGAATCTAGTGTGTCTGAATATATTGTTCCACTGCGTCGAGATAAGGGATTCGCGGTGCGATTCCAAAAGATAATTCAATTCCTTCTTTCTCGATGAGTGCAAGCGGCATAGATTTTTTTCCAGTAACTGTTTGGTTTTTCCAATGCGTTATTAGATTTTCACCACTAAAAAAGAAGCAGCGTTTTAAGCTTGAAAACCATAATAGCACAAAACAAATCCCTTGTTGTGCTATACATTGTTCCATATGATCAATTTGATGTTGATGAAAATTTTTAAAGGGAAAGGACGTGGTATTTTTCGTTTCTTTCGCTTCAAAATCTATGTAACGGCCTTGATATACACCGTTATAATCAGTCGTTGAAGCTTGTCTAAAGTAGGCCTCCTTAATAACAGCCGCACTTCGTTTGGGATAATCTACTTTAACAATTTGAACAGGAGTGGGTTTCTTATGAACGACTGCTTGCTTATTCAATAGATAATATTGATTGCTTTGATTGATCGCTTCTTCGAAATCCATCCCGCGATTACCAAATTCAACGGGGCGTTTCTTTTTTACTTGTTTTTTTGGTGATTGTGCTTCATGATGATTATAAGGTATTCCGTTAGGATAATGGAACGTCACGTTTATCACACTCCTAGCCTGTATTATACCAAAAAAAAGACCTGAAAGAAAAGGGATGACTTATGGAAATGATAAAAACCCTCTATGTCACCGGTTATCGCAGCTTTGAATTGGGGATATTTCAAGGAAAAGACCCGAAAATCACAGTTATTAAAAATGTCTTAAAAAAAGAGTTAGCCAGTTATATTGAAGCGGGAGTAGAATGGATTTTGATTTCTGGCAATTTAGGTGTTGAACTTTGGACAGCTGAAGTAGTTGGGGAATTAAAAACGGAATATCCAGAAGTCCAGCTAGGTTTGCTTTATCCATTTAAAGACTTTGGCAATAATTGGAATGAACAAAATCGAGAACTGTTAACGAAAGCGGAAAGTTTGGCTGATTATATCAACTCAGTAAGTCACCAGCCCTATCAATCGCCAGCACAATTAAAAATGCATACAAAATTTCTTTTGGAACATTCTGGGGGCAGCTTACTTATTTATGACAAAGAGTACCCTGGCAAAACGGAGTATTTTTTAAAGGATGCACAACATTTTTCGGAACGAGAACCCTATGATATTCGCTTAATTACAATGGATGATTTACAAAACTCGGTGATTGATTAGAGAATCTGTTTGATTTTCTAGCTATTTTTCGTTACAATAGTATTTGTGGAACTATGAAATTTTCTATCGTAAATAAACAAATGAGGTGTAAACATGGCAAATTTAGTATATAGTCCTAAAGACATTTTACAAAAAGAATTTAAAACGAAAATGATGAACGGGTATGACCCAATTGAAGTAGACGAATTTTTAGACAATGTCATTAAAGACTACGAAGCTTATAATAAAGAATTATTAAGCTTGCAAGAAGAAAACAGCCGCTTAATGGCAAAATTAGACCAATTATCAAAAGCCCAACCAACGCCTCGTGTTGCTCAAGAAGTACCAAAAAGTGCAGCAGTGACCAACTTTGATATTTTAAAACGTTTATCAAACTTAGAGCGTGAAGTTTTTGGTAAAAAGTTAGATGAAACACCTTCAACACCTGTAACGCCTTCTGCACCGTCAATGACTGCAGAACCAGCGAACCATGATGTTGATAATGCACAAACACGTCAATTTTAACAAGACAATTTAAGTCAAGTTTTCACGAGGAACAGAAAGCATTTGTTAGAATAGCGGACACTTGTTGTAGTGTGTAAATTTTTGCTGTTCGTCTAAACAGATTTGTAATTTTCGGGTGATCGCGGTTTGCTTTTGCAAGCTGAGGAAAGTCCATGCTCGCACAAGCTGAGATGCTTGTAGTGTTCGTGCTTAGCGAAATCATAAGCTAAGGTACTCTTTTAGAGTAACGGCAGGAAAAATGACTAAGGTTTCGACTATGTCAAAGTATCCTTGAAAGTGCCACAGTGACGAAGCGATGTGGGAAACTCCATCGGTGGAACGCGGTAAACCCCTCGAGCGAGCAACCCAAACAATGGTAGGGGCGCTCTTCTAAAGGAAATGAACGAGTAGAAGAGGCAGAGTTTACTCTGCAGATAGATGATGACCGTCACCAATTTTTCCTGAAGAATTGGTGATACAGAACATGGCTTATAGAAAATTACAAGTAATTCAGGAAGACCTTCCAACGTAGTTGTGAAGGCTTTTTTTACGAAAAGAATAAAAAAATGTTAAAATAAAGAAACTGAGATAAAAGTAGTAAGCTGTCTGTTCTAAAGAGGCCGGGACAGGACCGTTTAGTTCAGAGAAAGCGGACAATTACAAAAAACAAGCGGAGCAGTAGTCGGCAGGACTGTTAGCTTCAGACAATAAAAAAGAGTCAAGAAGGAGTTTTTATGACGAAAGAAAAAACATTCAAACTTGTTGCAACAGCTGCTAGTGGCTTAGAAGCATTAGTTGGAAAAGAATTGCGTGATTTAGGGATTCCCTGTGAATTAGAAAATGGCCGGGCCGTCTTTGAAGGCACTGTTGAAACAATTGCTACTGCCAATTTATGGCTACGGACAGCAGATCGGATTAAAATCGTCGTTGGCGAATTTAACGCCTATAGTTTTGATGAATTATTTGAAAAAGTTAAAGCACTTCCTTGGGAAGATTATTTGCCTTTAGATGCAGAATTTCCAGTTGCAGGTAAATCAATTAAGTCAAAATTGTATAGTGTTCCTGATTGCCAAGCCATCACCAAAAAAGCCATTGTTAACCGTTTAAGAGAAGTTTACCATCGTCCAGCGACGGTGCCTTTAACCGAAACAGGAGCTTTGTTTAAATTAGAAGTGGCTCTTCTAAAAGATAAAGTGACGTTGACGTTGGACACGACTGGACCAAGTTTATTTAAACGAGGCTATCGCATTGAAAAGGGGGGCGCACCTCTTAAGGAAAACATGGCAGCTGCTTTAGTGATGTTGACCAATTGGCGCAAAGATCGTCCTTTTTATGATCCAGTTTGTGGTTCTGGAACGATTTGTATTGAAGCAGCATTAATTGGCCATAACATTGCCCCTGGCTTTAATCGTAGTTTTACTTGTGAAACATGGGATTGGGTTGATCCAGCAATTTTTGAAAAAGTACGTAACGAAGCCGAGGCAAAGGCAGACTACGATGTTGAATTAGATATCTGTGGTTCAGATGTTGATGGGCGAATGATTGAAGTCGCACGAGCGAATGCTGAGGAAGTTGGTTTAGGTGATTCAATTACCTTTAAACAATTGGCCTTAAAAGATTTTACAACCGAGAAGGAATATGGTGTAATGGTAGCTAACCCGCCTTATGGTGAGCGTTTAGGAGAAGAGGAAAGTGTTCGCCGTTTGTATAAAGAAATGGGCCATGTTTTCCGTCCGTTAACTACTTGGAGCAAGTATATACTGACGAGTGATCTTGCTTTTGAAGAATATTATGGTGCCAAAGCTACTAAAAAACGGAAGCTTTACAACGGAGCCTTACGAACAGATTTATTCCAATACTGGGGAACACGTCCACCAAGAAAACCACGGGAAGACTAAGAAAGCTGGTGTAAAAAATGAAGGAAGCTGTATTTTTACAAGAAGTGAAAGAAATTCAATTACTAAAAAATGCCTTGACATTATTAGACTGGGATTCATCAACTGGGATGCCAGAAAAAAGTAGTCCTTTTCGAGGAGAAGTAGAAGGGTATTTAACCGGATTATATTTTGAACGAAGTATTGGCCCAGTTATTCAAGAAGCATTGGCCTATTTTGAGACACGCCCTGAAGAATTATCTGAATTAGGGAAACTGGTTTTTGAAAAAGTAAAAGAAGAATATGCTTTGAATAAAAATGTTCCAGCTGAACGTATGCAAGAATATGTTAAAGTATTAAACCAAGCACATACAGATTGGCTAAAAGCACGCGCTGCACAAGATTTCGGCTTGTTAGAAGAAACCTTAACGAAGGTCGTTGCGTTCCAAAAAGAGTTCATTCCTTATTGGCAAAAAGAAGAAAAAACACCGTACGATGTGTTATTAAATCAATTTGAACCGGGGATGACGGTTGAGAAGCTAGACCAAGTATTCGACCAAGTAAAACAAGGGATTCAAGAAATTCGGACCGTTTTAGCGGAAAAAGGTACGCCGCCTAGAACTGACTTTTTATCTAGAAAAATGACCAAAGAACAACAACGCCGTTTTGTGATTGGTGTGGTTGAACAATTAGGCTATGATTTTTCAAAAGGCCGATTAGATGATACAGTTCATCCATTTATGACAGCTCTAAATCGAAATGATGCGCGGATTACTACGCGCTGGGAAGAAAATAATTTCTCAATGGCAACATTTGGTGTGATTCATGAAGCGGGTCATGGGATGTACGAACAAAATTTTGATCCTAAATTTGACTTTACGCCACTAAGCGAAGGTGCCTCTATGGGGATTCACGAATCACAATCGCTCTTTAATGAAATTATCATTGGTAGCAACCGGGCTTTTTGGCAAAAACAATACCCGTTTTTCCAAGAATGCGCAGAAGGCACTTTTGATGATATTACTTTTGAAGATTTTTATGCTTCTTTAAAAGAAACGAAAGCAAGTTTGATTCGGATTGATTCCGATAGTCTCACCTATCCTTTGCATATCATTATTCGTTATGAAATTGAAAAAATGTTATTTAATGGTTCTTTGGAAGTCGCTGATTTGCCAAAAGTGTGGAACGAAAAATACCAAGAGTACTTAGGCGTCTCACCTGGAAATGATTTAGAAGGTGTCCTTCAAGATGTTCATTGGTCTGGAGGTAGCTTTGGTTATTTCCCATCTTATGCCTTGGGTTATATGTACGCCGCGCAACTATTTCACGCAATGAAACAAGAATTATCTGTTGATGAAATTTTAGCTTCGGAGGATTATTCTGATATCCGTAAATGGTTAACACAACATATTCATCAGTACGGCGCTTCACGTAAACCAAATCAATTAATTTATGATGCAACGGGGGAAGAATTGAATCCTAGTTATTTAATTGATTATATGAAAGCTATTTATTTTGATGTTTATCATGTGCAATAAGTGAAACAAGCAAGGGGAAGTGGACAACAACAATGTTATCAATTCGTGAATATTTAGAAGCTGGTGAAACAACGATCTCAAACTTACTATTTGATCATTACCAAAAAATTGGTTTGAAAGATGATGAATTTCTCTTTTTACTGCAACTTTTTCGTTCGCAAAATGCAGGCGATTTATTTCCAGACTTAATGGCGATTGCAGAGACGATGGGTAAAACGCCAGATACGATTTATAAGTTATTAAATCAATTGGTTTCTCGCGGTTTTATTCGAATTGAAACACAACAAAACCAAAAAGGTCAAATGATGGATACGTATGATTTACTGCCTGTTTTTCAAAAGATTCAATTATTTTTACAAACGAGCAAAGAAAAACAAGTTGTCGCAAACCACGAAGATGAAATTAAACAGCTTTACCAAGGCTTTGAAAAAGAATTCGGACGTCCACTTTCACCAATTGAATTAGAAATGATTGGTCAGTGGTTGAACACAGACCATTATTCCCCTGAATTAATCCGGTTAGCGTTGCGAGAAGCCGTTTTAAATCAGGCGTATAGTTTGAAATATATTGATCGTATTTTACTTGCGTGGGAGCGTAAAAATATTACCACCAAAGAACAAGTGGCTGCTGATCAGAAAAAACGAAAAGATTCTATGATTCAAAATGAGATTGAACAACAAGGTCAGGCACAAGAATCGTTACCAAAGGTTACATTACACAATTGGTTAAATCCAGAAGACAGTGAATAAAAAGGAGGTGGGCCATGCTATCACAAGAGAAAACAATGGAAGCTATTGAAATTATGTATGAGATGTTTCCAAATGCAGAATGTGAATTAAAACATAAGAATCCTTTTGAATTATTAATTGCTGTGATTTTAAGTGCGCAAGCAACCGATGTATCGGTAAATAAAGCGACTCCTGGTTTATTCGCAGCTTTTCCAACACCAGAAGCTTTAGCAGCTGCACCGGTGGAGGAGATTATTGCTAAAATAAAAACCATTGGCTTATATCGCAATAAAGCAAAAAATATTAAAGCGTGCGCACAACAACTTTTAGAACGTTTCAATGGAGAAGTTCCGCAAACCAGAGATGAACTGGTCAGTTTACCTGGCGTGGGGAGAAAAACAGCCAATGTAGTAATGGGAGATGCTTTTGGTGAACCGGCTTTTGCAGTAGATACACACGTGGAACGAGTGTCCAAGCGCCTTAGAATTTGTAAGCTAAATGCGAATGTTACTGAAGTTGAGCAAACCTTAATGCGTAAAGTTCCGAAAGAACTCTGGGTGAAAACGCACCATACCATGATTTTCTTTGGGCGTTATCACTGCCTAGCAAGAGCGCCTAAATGTGAAGCCTGTCCGCTACTCTATATGTGTCAAGAAGGCAAAGAACGGATGAAAGGGAAATAACATATTTTTTTCCTAAAAAAGCGAGCCACAAGTCCAACCGACTTGTGGCTCGCTTTCTTTTTTGATTTTTAAGAAACGCAACAAATGATTGCGGTTTCTTAAAAATTGATTTAGTATAGACAGTGTGGTATATACTAGGAAATTTATTTTTTTGAAGAAAGATAGGCGATGAAATGACAGAAAATGCACCCAAATTTAAGCAAATTTCTGCAGAAATTGAAAAGAAGATTCGAGACGGTCTGTATGTAAGTGCACAAAAATTACCTTCAGAATATGATTTAGCTAAAGAATATAACTGCAGTCGCTTGACCATCCGTAAAGCGATTGATGATTTGATTCGCAAAAATATTTTGGTAAAACGACATGGTAAAGGTAGTTATGTGATGTCGCAAGCGAAAATTCAAAGTGGCCGCGCTGGCTTACAAGGTTTTACTGAGGCAGCCAAAGCTTACGGGAAAAAAAGCCAGACAGAAGTCATTTCCTTTGAAGAAGTAGTACATCCCGCTGAGAAAATTCGGGAGGCACTCCAAGTGGGCAAAAATGAGGCGATTTATGAACTGATTCGCCGCCGAATGTTAGACGGCGAGCCAATGACAGTTGAAAAAATTTATTTGCCACAGGCATACGTACAAGGCCATACGAAGCAAGACTTCGAGGGCTCTCTTTTCTGCTTAATCGAGAAAAACGTCGAGATTGCTTATTCGCATCAAGAAATTGAAGCAATTTTAGTTGAAGCGGAAATTTCAGAATTATTGAATGTTCCTGTGGGCCAACCACTTTTACAAGTCCACTCTATCACCTATGCGCTTGATGCAACCCCCATTTTATATGATGTCTCTTTATATCGAGCAGATCGGTACACGTTTAAAAACACACTGACCCGCTATAGCCCGTCTGAAAACAACCAAGTGGAGCTAGGAGGTTCTTGGAACGAATGAAGATCAAAGAAGAAATAGCCGCTCAAAAAGATTTATTTTATGAAGACTTAAACAAAATTATCGCGATTCGAAGTGTGAAAGGGTCGCCTAAAAAAGAGGCACCTTTTGGCGAAGGACCGAAAAGAGCCTTGGAAGAAACGCTGAAACTTGCAGAGCGTTATGGCTTTCAAACTGAGATTGTCAATGACGCAGTTGGCTATGCGCAATGGGGAACAGCGGAAGAATATCTGGGGATTATTGGTCATTTAGACGTAGTACCAGAAGGTTCTGGCTGGTCAGTGCCACCCTTTCAATTAACGAAAAAAAATCAACGTTTGTATGGTAGAGGAATTCTAGATAATAAAGGTCCTATCTTGGCTTGCCTGTATGGAATGAAATTACTGAAAGAACTTGGTTACCAACCAAAGAAAACCATTCGCTTAATGTTTGGCACGGATGAAGAAAGTGGGAGTGGAGATATCCCCTTATATTTAGAGAAGGAAAACGCACCCGTTTTTGGATTTACTCCAGATTGTAAATATCCAGTAGTTTATGGGGAGCGAGGGATTGTTAATTATGAAATCACAACGACCATCCCAGATGATTCAAGTGAACAAATTGGTCAGATTATGGGTGATCAAGCAAAAGACCATGTGCCTGATCAATTAAGTGTGGTGATTGCGGGAAAAACAACGGCAATCACGGGAAAACGTGCTCCTTCCAATGCGCCAGAACTAGGCAAGAACGCGATTACTTTATTGGCACAGAAAATTAGCGAGGAACAGTTAGTCAAAGGAAATTTATTACAGTATTTCGACTGGTTAACCGCTAGTTTTCACGAAAAGCACTATGGCGAAGGAGTAGCTCTGGACTTTAAGGATCAGGATAGCGGGCAATTGATTTTAACGCCCTATGCGTTGGAAAAACGAGGACAGCAATTGGTGTTATCATTGGCCGTGCGTTATCCTGTTTCTATTACAGAAAACGAAGTAACCACGCAGCTAACGAAGGCACTATTTCCAGAAAGTGAAGTGACCGTCATCCGCCGCCTCCCTAGTACGCTGTTTCCAAAAGATGAGCGCAATGTTCAAAAACTAACCAAGGTTTATGAACAAATTACTGGCTTAGATGGGACGCCAGTTACAACTACCGGTGCTACGTATGCTCGCTTTATGCCGAATATCGTTGCTTTTGGTCCATCATTTCCTGGTCAAAAAGGCATTGCGCATAACCAAGATGAATATATGGATGAAAAAGATTTACTGCTTAATCTGGAAATCTATATGCAAGCGATGATTGCATTAACAGAAGCGTAAAACCAATAGAAGATACACGTATGAGAAGAAGCCAATGTGTTTCGTAGAGGTCGCATACGTGTATCTTCTATTTTTCTGTATAAAATTTCGTTTTCAGTATATACAAAACAGTATATACTAGTTTATAATGGTGGAGAAATGTAAGCGTTAACGAAAGGGCGGATGGAAAATGACTTGGGGTGCAATTGCGACATGGCGGATGGCACATGATGGGTTACTAAAAGCTACAGAAGAATTACAACAAGGAGGTGCTGCAGGCACGGCTGTGGAACAATTAATTAAAGAAGTAGAAGACTATCCTTTTTATAAGTCAGTGGGCTACGGCGGTTTACCTAATGAGGAAGGGATTTTAGAAATGGATGCTGCCTATATGGATGGAGACACATTTGCAATTGGTGCTGTGGCAGGAATTACAGATGTTAAAAATCCGATTTCAGTGGCTAAAGCATTAAGTAAAGAGAAGTTTAATAGTTTTCGTGTTGGCGCAGGTGCAACGAAATATTCAATGTTGCACGGTTTTGAAAGAAAGAATATGTTGACAGAACGCGCTAATCAATGGTGGCAAAAGCGTTTAAAAGAAATTCAGGAAAATCAGTTGAACCCCTATGATGGGCATGATACCGTTGGCGCTATTACGTTAGACCAAACAGGATCAATGGCAGCTGGCACTTCCAGTTCGGGACTCTTCATGAAAAAAGCAGGACGTGTTGGTGATTCACCACTGTCAGGTTCTGGTTTTTATGTTGATAGCGAAATTGGTGGTGCTGCGGCTACAGGATTAGGTGAAGATTTAATGAAAGGCTGTCTTTCTTATGAAATCGTCCGTTTAATGGGGGAAGGGTGCTCGCCACAACAAGCATGTGATCAAGCCGTCTATGCTTTTCACGAAAAATTGACCCAACGTTATGGGAAAGCAGGAGCTTTTTCACTAGTGGCCATGAACAAACAGGGAGACTGGGGCGTAGCTACGAATGTGGAATTTACTTTTACGGTTGGTACTGATATGCAGCAACCAGAAATTTATATTGCAAATCCAGGCAAGAATCATACCACAGAGATTCAGCCGATTTCACAAGAATGGTTAGCTGCCTATGAAAAAAGAATCAAAGCACCAATTGAATAAATGAGGAGAGTGAAGGAACATGAGTAAAAAACAAATTTATCTTTTTTGTGATGCAGGAATGTCTACAAGTATTATGGTGAATAAAATGATGGAAGTGGTTGAAAAACATCAAATGCCTTTAATGATTACTGCTTTTCCTATTGCAAGAGCACAAGAAGTGGTTGAAGCAGAGAAGCCTGTTGCTATTTTATTAGGACCACAAGTCCGTTTTTTATTAGAAAAAACAAAAGAACAATTTGCTCCTCAAGGGATTCCTGTCGCTGCAATTGCGCCAGAAATTTATGGCATGATGGATGGCGAAAAAGCATTGAAAGAAGCGCTGCGGTTAATTAAGCAAAATAAAAAATAATAGATAGGAGTGACGACCGTGCAAAAATTTTTGGATTGGTTAGAGCGCGTATTGACCCCTTTGGCAAAAGTGATAGGAGAAAATAAGTATTTAGTAGCGATTCGTGATGGCTTCCTTTTATCAACGCCCTTGTTGATTGTTGGTTCGGTCTTCTTATTAATTGCTAATTTTCCTTTGCCACAATGGGATACTTGGATGTCTCATTTGCTTGGTAAAGACTGGTCGACAATGATGTCTGTTCCAGCTAGTGCTAGTTTTGATGTAATGACCATTCTGGCCGTTGTCGGTATTGCCTATAGTTTAGGGAAACAATTCAATGTGGATGCAATGCAAGCAGGAATTATCGCATTGGTTTCATTTTTTATTGTAACGCCTTATCAAACATTATTTACACCGGAAAATAGTTCAAAGGTTTATGAAGTTACTAGTTTACCTTTAAAATGGATGGGTTCCAGTGGCTTGTTTTTAGGAATGATTGTCGCATTAATTGCGACTCGTTTATTTGTGGCCATTGTTCGTAAAGGGTGGACAATAAAAATGCCAGAAGGAGTGCCACCAACAGTGGTTAAGTCTTTTGAGGCCCTGATCCCGAGCTTTTTAGTTGTTACTCTCATGTTTTTAGTCAATTGGCTGGCTGCTTTAACTCCTTATGGTAATTTACAAGATGTTATTTTTGAATTTCTACAAACGCCCTTATTGAGTCTTGGTAATACCTTAGGTGCAATGAGCATTGCTTATTTATTTTTACACTTCTTTTGGTTCTTTGGCATTAACGGAGGTAGTGTGGTTGGCGCAGTCTTTAATCCTGTTTTGCGGGCATTGTCTGTTGAAAATTTACAAGCATTCAAAGACGGCCATGAAATTCCCAACATCATCACTGGACAATTTCAAGATATGTTTGCAACATTTGGTGGCGCCGGTTCCACACTCTCATTAATCATTGTGATGGTCTTATTCTGTAAAAGTCAACGAATTAAAAAGCTTTCGCAACTTTCACTAATTCCTGGTGTTTTTGGGATTAACGAACCAATCATTTTTGGGTTGCCAATTGTTTTAAATCCAATCCTTTTAATTCCATTTGTCTTAGTACCCGCAATTAATATTATTATTGCCTATTTTGCTATGGATTGGGGCTTAGTTCCATTGACGAATGGTATTCAATTGCCGTGGACGACCCCACCAATTATCTCAGGATTTTTAGTCAGCGGTTGGCAAGGATCAATTCTGCAAGCTCTCTTATTGGTACTAGGAATGTTCATTTACTATCCTTTTATTCGAGTTATGGATGACCAATATTTACGTGAAGAATGGAAAGCACAAGAAGAAGAGAGTGAAGAAATTGATTTTGATTCCTTTGACTTCGATGATTTATAAATAAGGAGGAAATAGGCGTGAAAAAAATCCTTTTAGTCTTAAACCACAGTTTAGCAGGATTTGGCAGTGATGAACAAGCTCAGCTGAAACCAAGTGGTAAAAAAGCTCCCTTAGGTCCAGGGGTAACATTGCTACCATTTTTACAGAAGCAAGGAGCGGAAATTGTTGCGACACTTTATTGTGGTGACCAATATTATTTGGAAAACGAGGAAGAGGTAGCAAAGAAATTTATTGGCTTTGCAAAAAAGTTTCATGCCGATGCGGTTCTTTGCGGACCTGCCATGCATTATCCTAATTTTGGAGAAATGGCTGCTCGTCTAGCTTGTAAGTTTAATGCTGCGGGCATTCCTGCAATTGCAGCGATGGCAGAAGAAAATCCAGCAGTCAGTCACTATTATCAGCAAGTGCCAATTGTGAAGATGCCCAAAAAGGGTGGCATTGGTTTAAATAATTCGTTTAAACAAATGGCGCAATTGGTCGTGGCAAAAGCAAATGGAAAAGAAACCAAACAGTTAGAAGAAACGAGTTGTTTTTAATTGTTGATAATCTAAAGAGAAATCCAGAATGAACGCATGATTGTGTTCGTTTTGGATTTTTTGCTTTTGTTTAGCGAATGTATGTTCTATAATAGGGAGGCAGATAGGTGGGATTACGTGAAATCAACGAGAAAAATTGCGGTTCGTCAAGTGGTCGAATTTATTTTAAGGCGGGGAAGTATTGATTCTCGCCATGTGAGTGAACATACACCACAAGAAGGTAGTCGCCTTCATCGAATGTTGCAAAAGGAAGCGGGGAGCCTTTATCAAAAGGAAGTATCTTTAAAAATTGAGGTGCCTTTAAATGGCCATAATTATTGTGTAGAAGGTCGTGCAGACGGCATTTTTGTGAAAGAAACTGGGCAAGTGGTCATTGATGAAATTAAAACATCCGAACCAGCGTTTGAAGAATTGCCGCCAGAAAAGGTCGAATTGTTTTGGTATCAAGTGATGTGTTATGGTCACATGTATTGCCAACAAGAACAACTTTCTGAAATAACGCTTCAACTCACTTATTATCAGACCACCACAAAACAAATCACACGACAAGAACGCCATTTTACAGAAGCTGCATTAGCGGAGTTTTTTACTGATTTGATGAAGCGCTATGAACAGTGGGTAATTTTTAAAGAAGAGTGGCGTATTTTGAGAAATAAATCATTAAAAAATCTTAGTTTTCCTTACGGGGAGTATCGCAAAGGGCAACGAGAATTGGCGGTAGCCGTTTATAAAACAATTCTTAGTAAACAGCGGCTCTTCGTGGAAGCACCAACTGGAACAGGCAAGACAATGTCCACTCTTTTTCCAGCAATGAAAGCAATTGGTGAAGAAGAAGGTGAACGGATTTTTTATTTAACAGCTAAGACCATCACGCGGCAAGTGGCTGAAGATGCCGTCAAAGCGCTGTCCGAAAAACAAGCGCAAACTAAGAGTATTACGTTGACAGCAAAAGATAAAATTTGTTTTTTAACTGAACGAAATTGTACGCCAGAACATTGCCCGTTTGCTGACGGCTATTATGATCGTTTAAATGAGGGACTGTGGGATTTATTACAACATGAAAATCATTTAACGAGAGAGGTTATTGAACGGTATGCACAAAAGCACCAATTGTGTCCATTCGAGTTGTCGCTAGATGCAAGTCTTTGGTGTGATTTAATTATTGGCGATTACAATTATCTATTTGATCCAACGGTTTATTTACGGCGCTTCTTTGAAGAACCCCACAGTGCAGAAGAGAATATTTTTTTAGTGGATGAAACCCATAATTTGGTTAATCGTTCACGGGAGATGTATTCGGCCGCTATTTCTAGGAATGCGGTTTTGCAAATTCAAAAAAGATTGCAAAAAGAATCTGTTCAATTAAAAAGAGCTTGTCAAAAAGTCTTAACTACGTTTGATGATATTGAAGCAATCTGCGAAGAAAAAGACACGGATTTTTTTGCCCAACGCGCGCCAATTGATTCATTAGTTAAACAGATACATCGATTAACAGAAGTAATTGCAGAATGGTTGCCAGAAAATCAACACATTGAGGAATTGGCGTCGATTCTCAGTTTTTATTTTGATTGTTTAAGTTATCTTCGAATCAGCGAGTATTATGACAACGGCTTTTATACGTCTATTTCTTTGCGAAACTATGACTGCGTTGTGAAACAATTTTGTGTCGATCCGGCTTATTTATTGTCACAACGATTAGATAAAGGGAAAGCGAGTATCTTATTTTCGGCAAGTTTAACACCTCTGAATTATTATCAAGAAGTGCTTGGTGGAGGTGAAGAAAGCCTACGTTATCGGATTCCGTATCCTTTTCCAGAAGAAAATCAATTGTTGATGATTGGTAGTCATCTTCAAACAACCTATAAAAACCGTGAAAAAAGTTATCCACAGATTAGTGAACTTTTAGGGAAGTTAAGTGAAACAAAAACAGGTAATTATTTAATTTTCTTCCCTTCTTATGCCTATATGGATGATGTCTATCAAGTATTTAGCCAACGCTACCCGCAAGTAAAAACTCAAATTCAGGGAACGGACTTAAACGAAAAAGAGCGAGAAGCATTTTTAGCTGAATTTAAAGAGAATCCTCAAGAAACTTTCATCGGTTTTTGTGTTTTAGGTGGTATATTTTCAGAAGGAATTGACTTGAAAGGTACCCGATTGATTGGTACGATAATTGTTAGTGTCGGGCTACCACAAATGAATCCGGAGCAAGAACTGATTCGCACTTTTTATCAAGAAGAGCGAGGGCAAGGGTTTCAATTTGCGTATCAAATTCCTGGTATGAATAAAGTCTTGCAAGCGGCTGGACGTGTCATTCGAGATGCGCGAGATAAAGGCTTTGTGTTGTTATTAGACGAACGATTTGAATTACCAAGTGTCCAGCGTTTCTTTCCGCCGCATTGGTTGGCGCATCGAAAGGCAAACACCAATGAACAACTCATTCAACAAGTGAAACAATTTTGGTTAAAAAATAAAGAAAACAAAGGAGGAAACAAATGAAGACCATTTTAGTCCTTCATACAGGTGGGACCATTTCCATGTCGAGAGTAGCAGGAGGAAGTGTTGCCCCGAATGAAAAAAATCCGTTGATGGAACAAGAAGCATTATTTTCTGGCAAGGTTCATTTAGTTGTCGAAGATATTTTTAATATTCCCTCACCACACATGACCTTAGAACGGATGTTTCAATTAAAAGAACGGATTCAAAAAGCTTATTCTGAACCAATTGATGGCGTGGTTATTACGCATGGAACAGATACATTAGAAGAAACAGCTTATTTTTTAGATATAACCTTAGAGAAAAAAATCCCCATTGTTTTAACAGGAGCAATGCGGTCAAGTAACGAAATCGGTAGTGATGGCTTGTATAATTTCATCAGTGCTATTTGGACTGCTTGTTCAGACGAATCGTACGATAAAGGTGTTTTAGTCGTGATGAATGATGAAATTCATACGGCGCGTTATGTGACAAAAACACATACAACGAACGTAGCAACGTTTCGGACGCCAACTTTTGGACCAATTGGAACCATTGCGAAAGAACGTGCTTTTTTTGCGAAAGAGGTCTTACCGCAAGAAGTCTGCGATGTTTCTTCTGTGAAAGGAAATGTCCACGTAGTGAAGGCCTATGCGGGGATGGGTGAACGGATGTTTGAATTATTAAACACCCCAGAAACGGATGGGTTAGTAATTGAAGCGCTAGGCGCGGGTAATTTACCGCCAGAAACGCTCCCAGCATTACAAAAAATGCTAGACAACGGGATTCCAGTCGTTTTAGTTTCTCGTTGTTCCAATGGCATTGCTGAAGATATCTATGATTATGCTGGTGGTGGCGTTGGCTTGAAAAAAATGGGGGTCGTTTTTGCCCGTGGTTTAAACGGACCGAAAGCGCGGATTCGTTTAATTGTTGGTTTAAACAGCGAAAAAAATCCTACAGAGTTAAAAGAATTTTTGGAACAGTAACTAATTTTAAGGAGAAAAAATAAATGAAGCTATATGAACGCATTTATCAAGATATTGAAATTCGACAAATTTATGATGCAATTGGTCAAATGGAAGATGAGGAAGCTGGGTGGGCATACCATAATTGGTTTCATGTAACCAATGTCGTAGCCATGACGGAAATGATTTTGAAACAACTTGCTGTTTCAGAGGAGTATTTAGAGGCGGCAAAAATTGCGGCACTGCTCCATGATGTGGGTGCGCTACAAGGAAAAGCAGGACATGCACTTCGGGGGAAACAATTTGCAGAAGCATATTTTCGTAAGCAAAAGATTTGTTTGCCTTATCAAGAAGAAATTTTATCTTCTATAGAAAATCATAGTAATGGCTTTGATTCGGAAGAGTTAATGACGCTAGCGCTAATCATTAGTGATAAATTAGATATTACAACCTCTCGTGTTGCAAAGGCTGGTTATTTCGTACCGGGAATGCGGCAACTTCAATTTTTAAAGAAAATTGAAATTATGCTTTCAGAACAAGAGGTTTGTGTCTCGTTTACGGCAGAAGAAGAACTGGATTTAGAAGAATTAAATGCGTTTTATTTTATGCCAAAGGTCTTCAAAGCAATTGTCGCTTTTTCAGAAAAAATTCAACGCCGACCAATCGTTTTATTGAATAATCAAGAATGGCCGGTACCAAAACCAAAAAATTCTTCAACTGTTCATTAACAGTTGAAGGATTTTTTTAGCGATAATTATTAAACTCAAGAGCCATGGGTAAATCTAATTCTCGTAAAAGAGCCATGACTTTTTGTAAATCATCCCGACTTTTTCCAGTTACCCGAATTTTGTCTTCTTGGATTTGTGACTTAACTTTAATCCCAGAGTTTTTGATAGCTGTGTTGATTTTTTTTGCATTTTCTTTATCAATACCACTGATTAAATCACCATATTGGCGAGCAGTACCGCCTAAGGCTTTTTCACTTTCTGAGAAATGAATATTTTTAATCGGAACATTGCGTTTGACTAATTTTCCAAATAAAATATCCTTCACTTGCTCGACTTTATAATCATCTTCAGCTACGACTACTAGTTTATCGTTTTCCAATTTAATATCAGCAATTGACCCTTTAAAGTCAAAGCGATTTTTCAATTCTTTCAAGGCAATTTGAATTGCGTTTTTGACTTCCTCCATATTGACCTCTGAAACTACATCAAAACTTGCTTCTTTTGCAGCCATGTAAAAACCTCCTAAAATATTCTTTGCTTCATCATATCATGAAATAGTAAAAAAGGTTAGGCTAGAATCATTTTGAATAGAGAAATAAGAAGATCAATTTTTAGGGATATCTTCCCGCATTCTTTCATGGAAACGTTGCAAAAAAAATTTTCAATGTTCGCTTTTAGCCCCTTTTCTTTTAGGATAGAACCTGTTATTCTAAGTCAGAAGAATAGCGAAGGAGCGAAGAAAAATGAGTCGATTGGTTAGTACTTACCAAAGAAATGAATCGATAAAAAAAATAGCAGTGATGGCGATAACCGCTTTGACTTCTGCGGTCGGTTTGAATTTCTTTTTGATTCCGGCAAAAGTTTTTTCGGCAGGGATGAACGGAATTGCGCAAATCATTGCTACATTATTATATACAAATTTAGGAATCCATATTAATACAGGGATCTTCATTTTATTTTTAAACATTCCCGTCTTCATTCTAGGGTTTGTAAAATTAGGGAAACAATCAACGATTCTTAGTTTCATCAATGTTATTGGCATTTCCGTTGTCACTATGTTTGTGCCAATCGTAACAGTCACAACGAATCCTTTGATGAACGCAATTATGGGTGGTGTCTTAGTCGGCGTTGGCGCAGGGCTTTCATTGAAAATGGGCTTTAACACTGGCGGCATGGACATTATTTCACTGATTCTTTCAAAAACAACAGGGAAAACAGTTGGTAATTTTATGTTCTTATTAAATGGTATTATTGTGCTGTTGGCTGGTTTTGTATTTAACTGGGAAAGTGCGTTGTATACTATTATTTCTATTTACTGTTTGAGTCAGGTGGTCGACATGATTCATACCAGTCACCAAAAAGTCACAGCAATGATTGTCACTACGAGACCAGAAGCCGTTGCCTTAGAAGTTTCTCAACAAATCGCTCGTGGCATGACCTTGTTGCCTTCAATCGGTGGCTATTCAGGTGCAGAAGGTCGAATGATTATGATGGTCATTACTCGCTATGAACTCTATGATTTAGAACAGGCAGTTTACAGTATCGATGAGAATGCCTTTGTAAATATTTTACCAACACAATCTGTTTTAGGGCGTTTTGCCAATGAAGATGAACAACGGATTTTTCATAGTACTGGAACATTTCCTGAGCTTCAATCCTACAAGGTGAAACGTTATCCGCCAAAGAAAAAATTAAAATAGCAAGTCGGCCTTCAGATCCCAAAGTGATAACGGGAAAACTGGAGGTTTTTTTATAAAAATGAAGGTTATGTGAAAGAATAGACAAAAATTTTCTGAAAAAGGGAATTTTACTAGAAAAGTGTCAGGAATTCTGCTAAAATAGAACCGTTGGTTAGGGAACACCTAACAAATAAAGTTTTTAAAAACTTAGGAGGAATTTTTTATGCCAGTAGTATCAGGAGCAGAATTCTTAAAAGCAGCACGTAAAGGCGGCTATGCAGTAGGTGGCTATAACACAAATAACTTAGAATGGACACAAGCGATTTTAGAAGCAGCAGAAGCTAAAAAAGCACCAGTTCTAATCCAAACATCAATGGGCGCTGCTAAATACATGGGCGGCTACAAAGTAGCTAAAGACATGATTACTAATTTAGTAGACTCAATGAATATCACAGTTCCAGTAGCAATTCACTTAGACCACGGTGACTATGAAGCTGCTTTAGAATGTATCGAAGTTGGCTATACTTCAATCATGTTTGATGGTTCTCACTTACCATTCGAAGAAAACTTAAAATTAGCGAAAGATGTAGTTGAAAAAGCTCACGCTAAAGGTATTTCTGTCGAATGTGAAGTTGGTTCAATCGGTGGTGAAGAAGACGGAATCATCGGTACTGGCGAATTAGCTGATATCGAAGAATGTAAACAAATGGTTGCTACAGGTATTGACTACTTAGCATGTGGTATCGGTAACATCCATGGTCAATATCCAGAAAACTGGAAAGGTTTAGCATTTGATCACTTACAAGCAATTGCTGAAGCTGTCGGTTCTGATGTACCTCTAGTATTACACGGAGGTTCTGGTATTCCTCAAGAACAAATTGAAAAAGCAATTTCAATGGGTATCTCAAAAGTTAACGTAAATACAGAATTCCAATTATCATTCGCTAAAGCAACGCGCGAATATATTGAAGCTGGTAAAGATTTAGAAGGTAAAGGATTTGACCCTCGTAAATTATTAGCACCAGGTAAAGCTGCAATCATCAAAGATGCAGAAGAACACATTGATTGGTTCGGTTCAGCTAACAAAGCTTAATCAACTAGTTACGTTAAAGACAGCCACAGCACGTGGCTGTCTTTTTTATTTTTTGTTATTTTTTCATTCTATTAAAATACCTGAGAAGTTTTCTTTTTTCTTAAGCTTGATTATGATAGAATGATTGGGTAGTTTATTTAGAAAACGTATATTACAGATAGGTGAGAATATAAATGAAAAAAATCGTAATCAATGGGAATCGTCCATTAAAGGGCGAAGTAACCATTAGCGGCGCCAAAAATAGTGTGGTCGCTTTAATTCCAGCTGCTATTTTAGCAGATTCGCCCGTGACTTTAGATGGCGTTCCTGACATTCAGGATGTTCACTCATTAATTGAAATTTTAGAAATTATGGGTGCTAAAATTACTTTTGAAAATAATACATTAATTATTGACCCAACAGAAGTTGTTTCTGTGCCAATGCCAAAAGGAAAAATCAATAGCTTACGTGCGTCCTATTATTTTATGGGCTCACTTCTTGGTCGATTTGGGGAAGGCGTTGTCGGCTTACCTGGCGGTTGTTACTTAGGACCTCGTCCAATTGATTTACATATCAAAGGATTTGAAGCATTAGGCGCTCATGTAACCAACGAACATGGGGCGATGTACTTGAGAACAGACGAAGCTGGCTTACAAGGAACACGAATTTTTATGGATATGGTATCTATTGGTGCTACAATCAATGTCATGTTAGCCGCAGTTAAAGCCAAAGGCAAAACGATTATTGAAAATGCTGCGCGTGAGCCAGAAATTATTGATATTGCTACATTATTAAATAACATGGGTGCAAAAGTCCGAGGAGCTGGAACGGACGTTATTCGGATTGAAGGTGTCGAAGAATTACATGGTTGTCGTCACTCGATTATTCCAGATCGAATTGAAGCTGGGACTTATTTAGCTATGGCAGCAGCTATGGGTGAAGGAATCAAAGTTCGAAATGTTATTTATGAGCATTTAGAAAGCTTCATTGCGAAATTGCAAGAAATGGGCGTTAAGATGACAATTGAAGAAGACATGATTGAAGTTCATCCGTCACATGATCTGAAAATGACAACGGTGAAAACCTATCCATATCCTGGTTTTGCCACAGACTTGCAACAACCGTTAACGCCATTACTTTTAAAAGCGCAAGGAACTGGTGAAATTATTGATACGATTTATGCTCAACGAAATAAGCATATCCCTGAGTTAGTGCGGATGGGGGCTGATGCTTCGGTTGAAGGCAATATGATTATTTTAAATGGTCCAAATCAATTGCACGGTGCAGAAGTAGTCGCCTCTGATTTACGGGCAGGCGCTTGCTTAGTCACTGCCGGCTTGATGGCTGAAGGTACGACCACAATTTATAATGTAGAATATATTTTACGTGGGTACGACCACATTATCGAAAAGTTAACTGCTTTGGGCGCTGATATTCAAATGCTAGAAACCGAAGAACAAGAAGGTCCGTTTGAGGTGGATCAATGAGCGACTATTTAACAATGGCTGAATTGGAAAATAGTACGTTAAAAGATATTTATGCGTACGCGAAAGAGTTTAAAATTCCTTATTATAGCCAAATGAACAAAAAAGAATTGTCTTTAGCTGTGATTCGTGCACAAGCTGAGAAGCAAGGGTTTTTCTTCATGGAAGGAATTTTAGATATTGTTTCTCAGGATGGTTATGGCTTTTTGCGGCCAATTAATTATGGACCAAGTGCAGAAGACATTTATATTTCTTCTTCTCAAATTCGTCGTTTCGGATTGAGAAATGGGGACAAAGTAGCTGGCAAGGCGCGTCCGCCAAAGGAATCAGAACGTTACTATGGACTCATGCATGTTGAAAGTGTCAATGGGAAAGATCCTGAAGAAGCGAAAGAGCGGCCACATTTTCCAGCGCTAACACCGTTGTATCCTGAAAAACAATTAACGTTAGAAACCACGGCTGGCAGATTATCAACACGAATGATTGATGTATTTGCACCAATTGGTTTTGGGCAACGTGGTTTAATTGTAGCGCCGCCAAAAGCCGGGAAAACAAGTGTTTTAAAGGAAATTGCTAATGGGATTACAGAAAATCATCCTGATGTGGAATTGATTCTGTTGTTAATTGACGAGCGTCCTGAAGAAGTGACTGATTTAGAGCGAAGCGTTAAAGGCGATGTGGTTTCTTCAACTTTTGATCAACAACCACAAAATCATACGCGAGTTGCTGAATTGGTTCTGGATCGAGCAATGCGCTTAGTTGAAGACAAACGGGACGTAGTTATTTTAATGGACAGCATCACTCGTTTAGCAAGGGCCTATAATTTAGTGGTCCCGCCTAGTGGTCGAACCTTAAGTGGCGGAATAGATCCAGCTGCGTTTTTCAAACCTAAACGATTTTTTGGTGCTGCCAGAAATATCGAAGAAGGGGGCAGTCTGACTATTTTAGCCACGGCATTGGTGGATACAGGTAGCCGAATGGATGATGTCATCTATGAAGAATTCAAAGGCACAGGCAACATGGAGCTCCATTTATCTCGTGAATTAGCAGAGCGCCGTATTTTCCCAGCAATTGATATTAAAAAATCAAGTACGCGAAAAGAAGAATTGCTAATGACACCAGAACAACTAGAAGAAACGTGGAAATTGAGAAATAATATGTCAGGAGACTCGCTGGAATATACGGATCAATTCATAAAAATGTTAAAACGGACCCAAAATAATCAACAATTATTTGAAGTTTTCCATGATGTTTCGTTTGGTAAACAAATTAAAAGAAATCCAAAAAGATAATTGCATACCAACTGAAAACATGGTAAGATAGCATTGTTGTATACCGACAAAATAACTCTGATACAGCAAATGGATCAGGGCAAAGGAGCGAAAAAACGTATGAAACAAGATATCCATCCAAATTACCAACCAGTAGTATTCATGGATTCAACAACAGGTTTCAAATTCCTTTCAGGTTCAACTAAAGGATCTTCAGAAACTGTTGAATGGGAAGATGGCAACACTTATCCATTATTACGTGTTGAGGTTACTTCAGACTCACACCCATTCTACACTGGTCGTCAAAAATTCACACAAGCCGACGGACGTGTGGACCGTTTCAACAAAAAATACGGTCTCAAAGACGAAAACGCAAATCCAGACGCATAGTCTTTCAAAACATTGTTATGACAAGGTTTATAGAGGTTTTCCACTGTGGTGGGAAACCTCTTTTTTTGTTGGATATGCATTTTTCAACTCAGAGAATTAATTAAATATTATTTTATTTAATTAAAAGTACAGCTAGCCCGTATACCGTATAATTTAAATTATTTGGATAGTATACATATTGTAAAGTGCAATTGTCTTTTTAGAATCTTTAAGGTATAATTTGTTTTAATGAGTTTATATGTAAGCTTTTTCTTTTTAAAGACTTTGATCATATCTTTTTTATAAGAAAACTATTGGTTGTGAAAGGATATAAAAGTGCTAAAACAATTGTACTTAACAGTATTAAGACGGAGACCATACAAACATAAAAAAGTAAAAATTGTGTACATAATGAGTTTCCCAAGAAATGATGGACATTTAATTGAACAATTAGAACAACACTATCACGGAATGATAATAGTACTTTATACAAAAAATTGTCAATCATATGCAGCATCCTTAAATCAAAAAGGCATAAAGACGATACTTTTTGATAAGAAGACTTTGCTGATTACAACGGCGATTTCATACTTGAAGTCAGCGCCGCTAATTTTTGTAGATAATTATTTTCCAGAATTGGCAATTTTAAAAAACGAGCAAGTAGTTATCCAGTTATGGCATGCAAATGGGGCTTTAAAACAGTTTGGCTGGGGCGCGTATCATACGAATCAAAGAAGTCGCAAAGATCAAATCAGGTTTCAAAAAGTTTACGATAAAATGAATTATTTTATCGTTAATTCACTAAAAATGGAAGCAATTTTTAGAAACAATTATCGTCTCGAGAATGCTCAATTTTGTCATTTTGGTTCGCCACGTCTTGCTTATCTTGAAAAATTAGAGATAGGAGAAACAAATCAGAATAACAAAATTTTATATGCACCAACTTATCGAGAGGGATCGAACGAAATGATGCTTGTGATAAATCAAGCAATAAAGGCTTTTTCTGCTATGCCAAAGTTTCATTTTTATATGAAATTACATCCATCAATCCAGTTAGATGCCATTGAACTACCGAGAAATGTTTCTATTTGGGAAAAGCATATTTTTGAAAGCTTTAGTGAAATAGACTACTTGATTACTGATTATTCGAGTGTGGTCTTTGAATACATGCATGTTAAAGAGCAACCGAACATTTTATTTTTTTGTCCAGATTTAGAAAAATATGCATTAAATCCTGGAATTGAGCCTGATTTTTTTGAATATTTACCAGGACCGTTAGTTGAAAATGAAAAACAGTTGATTGTGGCATTGTCAAATTTTTCAATAAATAGTTATAAAGATAATATTGCTAGAATTAACGAAGAATGGAATCAATATCAGTCAAAAGAGACCATTAATAAAATAGTAGAGTTGGTAGAGAGAATCTTGGGGGGGATTTTGTGAAAAGTAAGGTACGCACTGAATATATTGGGGGATTACCAGTTGACGTATTAACACATCAAGAAATTATGGATGACTTAGAAAGTTATCTCAAAGCTAAAGAGAAAATGATTGTAACTAGCGTTAATCCGCAGATTTCATTGTTAGCATTTGAATATCCAGAAGTTAAGTTATATTTGAAAAGAGCAACTCATCGGATTGCAGATGGGATAGGTGTGGTCAAGGCATCGAAGCTAACGGGTGGGTCTATTCGTGAAAGAGTTACAGGAATTGATGTCATGGATAATTTTTTAGAGTATGCAAATCAACATAAGGAACGAATCTTCTTGTATGGTGCAAAGCAAGAAGTAGTTGAAGCAGCAGCTAAAAATATTCAACAACAATATCCAGGGATTGTTATTAGCGGTATTTTACATGGCTATACAAAGAAAAAACAGCAAGAAATTGTGGAACAAATTAATAAAGCTGAACCAAGGTTTGTCTTTGTAGCATTAGGTTCACCGAAACAAGAGATTTTTTTGGAACAAACAATTGATCACCTGACAGCTAATGTATTTTTAGACGTAGGCGGTACTTTTGACGTATTAGCTGGATCAGTAAAAAGAGCGCCAGAATTTTATATAAATCACAATTTGGAATGGTTATATCGTTGTTTGACAATGAAGAGATACGATCGGTTAATGCAAATTCCTAAATATATTTATTTGACTATTAAGTATCGGAACAACAAGTCTAGGGGGCAGTAAATGATTATTTTGTTTATTTGGGAAAATGACGTAGACACAACTTTTTATATCGTAAAAATAGGGAAAGATGAGAAGTTCATTTTACGAGTACCACCTATTCACAAACTAAGTGAATTTGTTCAAAATAATCAATGGAATAGTTTGATAGAAGAATTAAGAAGATTGTCTTCATACGAAGTAAATGAGTACATAATTATAAAAAAAGCAATGCTTTTTTCGTATCTTTTTGAAGACGATAAAGAAATTGTTATTTCAAATCAAAGCGAGCGGCATCTAATAGATCAAAATGGCAAAGAATGGTTTTTACCAAAAGGAAAAGTTGCTGTAAATCAAGAGGTGGTTGCAGAATATCTTCGTTTTAGTCATTCAGATGCTGAACGTTCATTTGAGCATCAGGAACACATTTTTCGTTTAACGAAAATTAAATTATTAAAAGATAAAAATCCGTTGAAATTGCAAAAGCAGTTAAAACAATTAAAAAAAGTTACAACAACGTCTTTCTCTATAAAATCTCTGAGTAAGTTATTACTAATCTATACTGCTACAGAAAATAAAAAATTTGATCGAAAAACCATCAAAGTCAATCAAAAGTAGCATTTTTCTATTCACAAAAATTGATAATTAACGAAGAAATATCAAAGTACAAATGGAGGTTTTTATGAAAAAAATACTTACTTACGGCACATTTGACCTCCTGCACTATGGTCATATTAATTTGTTGAAAAAAGCGAAACAACAAGGGGATTACCTGATTGTTGGACTTTCAACAGATGCTTTTAATTTAGAAAAAAAGAAACAAAGTTATTTTTCATATGAAAAACGTAAACAATTATTAGAGGCAATTCGTTATGTTGATTTAGTTATTCCTGAAACTAGTTGGAAGCAAAAAGTTTCCGATATTGCTGAATTTAAAATTGATACGTTAGTCATGGGCGACGATTGGCAAGGGGCTTTTGATTTTCTAGAAGTTGAAACAACTGCAAAGGTTCTTTATTTGCCACGAACGCCAGAAGTATCAACCACACAGATAAAAAAAGAATTATATTATAATGAATGATAAAAAAGTCTCCTTGGTATTTTTCAAGGAGACTTTTTTTCAAGATTATCCTTCCCAAAGGTCAAAGATTGATCATCATTGTTTCGCTGATTTGTTAGACTAGTAAGTACATTCAGCTTTATAAAGGAGATCTTGAAGAAATGAGTAGAAAAAAAGTCGGTGTTTTCTGTCTATTTCTGTTTTTTACATTTTTTATTATTGTTCCAAAAGTAGAAGCTACAGAAGAAATGAAGACTAAATTTACAGTAACGCCTGTTTTACCAGAAAATCAAGTGTCAGGAACATCTAGTTATTATGATTTAATTCTGGCACCAAAGCAATCTTCCACTATTGTCTTAGACATAAAAAATAAGACAGACGAAAAATTGTCCATCGTATTGACTCTAGCAAATGCATCAACAAATGATAATGGGTTGATTGTGTACAATGATTTTGATAAACCACTTGATTCATCGTTAAAGGTTCCGCTGACAGACTTAGTTACTTTAGAAAATGAGGAAGTGAGTGTGCCGCCTCATCAAACAGTATCAGCAAAGATGAAGGTGAAGGGACTTGATCAGCCTATCAAAGGAGTTGTTTTAGGCGGGGTTTACGCGCATCTCAAAGATGAAAAAGAGGAAGAGACCCAAACAACGGGCTTAACTAGTCACTACGGGTTTAATGTTGCGATTGCCATGAGGAGTGCTGAGAATGCTCCTTTAACAGAAGTGAACCAACTGAAATTAACGAAAGTAACACCTACAATTGCTTTAGGGGCCAAATCACTAAAGGCGGTCATTCAAAATCCGTATGCTGCTATTTTTCCAGAAGTTCGTTTAGAAGGTCAAGTGATAAAAAAAGGATCCTCTAAAAAAATTGCACAACGGACACTAAAAAATGTTCGTTTTGCCCCAAATAGTTCCATGAATTTTCATCTTGATTTGGGTAAACAACCGCTAGATGCTGGGACTTATATATTTACAGGACGTGCTATTTTACAACAAGATGAACAACAGTCTTGGCCTTTTCAACAAGAATTTACGATTAACACTCGTGAAGCAAAAAAATTGAATCAAGAAGCTATGGTCAAATGGGTCCTACCCACATGGTGGTTACCGACTTTCTACACATTGTTAGTAATCACAATCGGGGCAATTTGTAGTATCATTTGGCGCAATAATTATCAAAAAACAAGCGAAAAGGAGAGTGAGAATAATGGCTAGTTGGTTTTGGTTGTCTGGCGGTTTAGCGGTCATTTGTTTTATGTTTTTCCTCTTTTCTTTGCTGACTAGTATGAGTTTTATTCAGCATGCAAAAGAACCCAGAAGTATTCTAAAAGAAACGCTTTTAAGTTGGTTAATGCTTTTACTTAGTGGTGGCTGGATTGCAATCGGACTATTGTTATATTTTTCGCTAAAGAATCAATAAACAAAAAACGAGCATTCATTGTTAGATAACCGTGAATGCTCGTTTTTTTGTTTTAGGAAAATGCTCTTTAGCAACTTGCCAGATTTCATTGGGCAACCTGACTGAAATTGTTAAATTGTTCTGTCGAAACGACAAAAAAGTGGTAAACTAAACGTGTATGTTAGTTATTTAATCAAAAGTAATGTATCCGCTTACTTATAAAATGGAAACGAAGGAGCATATTGCAATGACAGAAAAACTTTTAGGAAGTATCGAAGCCGGTGGCACAAAATTTGTATGTGGCGTTGGGACAGATGATTTGACCATCGTAGAACGTGTCAGTTTTCCCACAACAACCCCAGAAGAAACAATGAAAAAAGTAATAGAATTTTTTCAACAATATCCTTTAAAAGCGATTGGGATTGGTTCGTTTGGTCCGATTGATATTCACGTTGATTCTCCTACGTATGGTTATATCACTTCTACACCAAAATTAGCTTGGCGTAACTTTGACTTGTTAGGAACTATGAAACAACATTTTGATGTGCCAATGGCTTGGACAACGGATGTGAATGCTGCGGCATATGGTGAGTATGTTGCTGGAAATGGGCAACATACATCTAGTTGTGTATATTATACAATTGGAACTGGTGTTGGCGCTGGAGCGATTCAAAACGGTGAGTTTATTGAAGGCTTTAGCCACCCAGAAATGGGGCATGCGTTAGTCCGTCGTCATCCTGAAGATACGTATGCAGGAAATTGTCCTTATCATGGAGATTGTTTAGAAGGGATTGCAGCAGGACCAGCAGTTGAAGGTCGTTCTGGTAAAAAAGGACATTTATTGGAAGAGGATCATAAAACTTGGGAACTAGAAGCTTATTATTTAGCGCAAGCGGCGTACAATACGACTTTATTATTAGCGCCAGAAGTGATCATTTTAGGCGGCGGCGTCATGAAACAACGTCATTTGATGCCGAAAGTTCGTGAAAAATTTGCTGAATTAGTCAATGGATATGTGGAAACACCGCCTTTAGAAAAATACTTGGTGACGCCTCTTTTAGAAGATAATCCAGGAACAATTGGTTGCTTTGCCTTGGCAAAAAAAGCTTTAATGGCTCAAAAATAACCATTTATTCGTAGTTCATGCATTATATTTGAAGGAAATGGCTAAGAATGATACTCTTATTATGTAATTAATTATTTAGGAGGGATTAGCATGGCAGATTTAAAAGGACGTTTTGACGATGCAAAAGATAAAGTAGAAGGTACTGCAAAAGAAGCGCAAGGCAAAGTTACGGATGATAAAGGCAAAGAACTTGAAGGAAAAGCTCAATCAACCTTTGCTGACGTAAAAGACAAAGCACGTGATGCCGGCGACGACCTTAAAGAAGGCGCTGAAAAATTAACTGATAAAGTTAAAGAAGGCTTTGAAGACTTAAAAGACAAATTTAGTAAAGATAAATAAAAATTAACAAAAGAGCGTGGGCTTACGTTGAAATAACGTAGGCCCACGCTCTTTTGTTTAGACATCAAATCCTTGCTTCTGTAAAAATGTTTTTACTTCTGGGCGACGATTATAAGAAAAATAGGATAAAGACTTCTGTGACCAATCCGCTGTTTGGGCGTTACTTGAGCGGCTGGCATAGTAATCTTTTAATAATTCATCGTACGCGTGCATATCTGTCAATTTGTCTGATTGGTAGTGATTTTCGCTTAAAATATTTTCAAAAGGCATCCGTGGTTTTACACCATTTAACGTTTCTGGTACACCAATCGTTAATCCAAAAAGTGGTACAGTTAACTCAGGCAAAGATAAGCGTTTGGCCACTGTGTCTAAGTCATTTCGAATGCCGCCAATATAACAAATCCCTAAATCCATAGATTCAGCTGCAATGGCCATGTTTTGCGCAGCAATCGTTGTATCAACGGCAGCTACTAATAATGATTCTGGTGTCTTTAAGGGTTCTAACGATTGCCCCTCTTTTGACAAAATCGTTGCATGACGATACAAATCAGCAACAAAAACATAGAACACACCAGTGTTAACAACATAGTCTTCACAATTCGCTAAACGTCCCAATTCTCTGCGTAGCTCAGGATCTTTGATTTCTATAATTGTATAAGCTTGTAAAAAATTGGAGCTTGATCCTGCTTGAGCTGCAGTAATTAACTGTTGTTTCTGCTTGTCCGTTAACGCTTGCTTTTTAAAATGACGAACGGAACAGTGACTTAGTAATTGTTCGATTGTTTGATTCATAAAAAACCTCCGTTTAAATTAAGAAAGAGAACAGAAAAACCCACAGCTTAATAGTGGGTTTCTCTGTCGTTAATTGCTAAAGATTACAGAATACGTTCAAATGGATCTAAACTAATTCCTTGGTCTAAGACGATTTTTGCGTATTCTTTCGCTGCAAATAAAGAATGATCTTTGTAGTTTCCGCACTCTTTTGCAGAGACTGCTGGAACAACTTCTGTATTGATTACTTTGTTTAAAACGTTGACTAATGCATCACGGATTTCTTGTGGTGAATGTTGATCCCACATAATCATATAAAAACCAGTGCGGCAACCCATTGGCGAAATGTCAATGATTCCTTTTAATTCATCACGCATGTTAACTGCTAATAAATGTTCCAACGTGTGTAATGCGCCTGTTGGTAGGGCATCTTTGTTTGGTTGTAAGAAACGTAAGTCATATTTTTCGACTAACGCATCACCATTTTGTTCTGTGCCAGCAAGGCGAACATATGGTGCTTTTACTGTGTTGTGATCTAATTCAAAACTTTCTACGCGTGCCATGAAATTTCGCTCCCTTTATAATTAAATTCGTTTTAACTATAACAAATTTAAGTCAAAAGTCAATGGATAGTCCTTTGATGGGTAATAGTTTTAAAATATCATGGGAAAATAAAAAAATCATTTTTTTGACTATGTAGGTTTTTTCAATACTATGGTAAAATAGGACAAGTAGCTTTTACAAGAAGGTAAGAGGGGAGTATGAAAATATGGGAAAAGAATATCATGTTGCCGTGGTAGGAGCAACAGGTGCTGTCGGGACAAGAATGATTGAATTGTTAGCAGAAACAAGTTTGCCAATTGCCAGTGTGAGGTTATTGGCGTCTAAGCGTTCTGCTGGACAAGAGATTCAGTTTAAAGGACAACCTCTTATCGTGGAAGAATTAGTCCCGGAATCATTTGAAGGAATCGATTTAGCATTATTTAGTGCTGGTGGGGGTATTTCCGAAAAGTTTGCACCAGAAGCAGTTAAGCGCGGAGCTGTCGTTGTTGACAACACTAGCCATTTTAGAATGGCAAAAGATGTTCCTTTAGTTGTTCCAGAAGTGAATCCGGAAGCCTTGAAAAATCATCAGGGAATTATCGCAAATCCCAATTGTTCTACGATTCAAATGATGGTGGCCTTGGAACCGATTCGGCAAGCGTTTGGCTTAGAACGAATCATCGTTTCAACGTATCAAGCTGTGAGTGGCGCAGGTATCCGTGCAATTAATGAGCTAAAAGAACAAGCCGAAGATTTTTTAGAGGGAAAACCTGTCAGCGAATGGTCAGCTGAAATTTTGCCAGCTAGCAGTGACAAAAAACATTATCCAATTGCTTTTAATGCGTTACCTCAAATCGATGTTTTTTCAGAAGCAGGGTATACCTACGAAGAATGGAAAATGATGAATGAAACAAAAAAAATCATGGGAGACAACAAGCTAAAAGTCGTTGCCACCTGTGTCCGTATTCCGGTAATTTCAGGACATTCTGAATCTGTTTATATAGAAGTGAAACAAGCAGATGCATCGGTTTCAGCCATCCAAGAATTAATGGCGCAAGCTCCAGGTGTAATTTTGCAAGATGAGCCAAGTGAACAACTATATCCACAAGCGCTAAATAGCGTCAACCAGAAAGAAACATTTGTCGGCCGTATTCGTCAAGACGTTGACGTGAAGAACGGTTTCCATTTATGGATTGTGTCAGACAACCTATTAAAAGGAGCTGCTTGGAACTCGGTCCAAATTGCTGAAACGCTACACGAAATGAATTTGCTTCGTGTACCTGAAAACGACTAGAAGGTTTGTATTGTATACTCGGGAGGGAATAGGATGGATTTAACGAATGCAACAATTATTACGGCAATGGTTACGCCGTTTCAAGAATCGGGAGAAATAGATTTTGATAAACTACCGCAATTGGTAGACTATTTATTGGCCAATCATACAGAAGGCGTTATTTTAGCAGGAACAACTGGTGAATCACCCACGTTGACTCATGAAGAAGAATTACAATTATTCCAGCGAATTATTGAACTGATCGACGGACGTATTCCGATTATTTGTGGTGTAGGTACGAATGATACACGTGACTCTGTCGCTTTTGTGAAAGAGTTAGCGACAATCGCTGGTATCGATGCTGTTTTGGCGGTTGTTCCTTATTATAATAAACCAAATCAAGAAGGTATGTACCAACATTTTAAAACCATCGCAGAAGCAAGTGAACTGCCAATTATTTTGTATAATGTTCCTGGTAGAACGGCTGCATGTCTAAAAGTGGAAACTACTTTGCGCTTAGCACAATTGGAAAAAATTGTGGCGATTAAAGAATGTGCAGGGTTAGATGCAATTACTGAGTTGATTGAAAGAGCGCCAAAAGACTTTCTAGTGTATACTGGAGAAGACGGGTTGGCTTTTGCCACCAAGGCACTTGGCGGACAAGGGGTTATTTCGGTAGCCAGTCATGTCTTCGGTTCGTCAATGTATGAGATGTATCAAGCGCTGGAGCAGGGGAACTTGCCGGAAGCGGCTAAAATTCAACGACAGTTATTACCAAAAATGAACGCATTGTTTTCAGTGCCTTCGCCGGCACCCGTGAAAGCGGCCTTAAATCATTTAGGTATTCCTGTTGGAAATTTACGGTTACCTCTAGTTGCTTGTACACCAGAAGAAGAGCAAAGAATTATTCGCACGTTAGAGATTTAAAGAACGTGTAATCATAGAGAGGTGAAAAGAGTGAGTACAATAAAAATCGTTCCATTAGGCGGCGTTCGTGAAAATGGAAAAAATATGTACGTTGCTGAAGTGGAAGATGAAATTTTTGTACTGGATTGTGGATTACAATATCCAGAGAACGAACTTTTAGGAATTGACGTCGTCATTCCGGATTTTACGTATTTAGAAGAAAATAGTGAACGAATTGCAGGGGTCTTTTTAACACATGGCCATGCAGATGCAATTGGGGCCTTACCGTATTTGCTTTCAAAAATTCAAGTGCCTGTTTTTGGGACAGAATTAACGATTGAACTAGCAAAACTAAGTGTCAACAGTCATGCGGAAACGAAGAAATTTAAAGATTTCCATGTGATTGACCCGCATACAGAAATTGATTTTGGTCAAGCAACGGTGAGCTTCTTTAAAACAACGCACACCATTCCAGATTCGATTGGCGTTAGTATCAAAACAAAAGAAGGTAACATTGTTTATACTGGTGATTTTAAATTTGATCAAAGTGCGATTGAGATGTATCAAACCGATTACGGCCGCTTAGCTGAAATTGGGAAAGAAGGCGTCTTGGCGCTACTTAGTGATTCATCAAATGCTGAAAACCCAGTCCAAGTTGCTTCCGAAGCCCAAATCGCTGATGAAGTGTTCGACACGATTCGCTATTGGGAAGGACGAATCATCGTGGCATGTGTGGCAAGTAATTTGCAACGGGTCCAACAAGTATTGAATGCAGCGGATCGTTCTGGTCGTAAAGTCGTTTTGACAGGCCAAGATTTTGAACGGATTATTCGGACGGCGATGAAATTGGAAAAATTACAATTGCCAAGCGAAGATCTATTAGTGAAACCAAAAGAAATGAAAAAATATGCACCCGAACAGTTATTAATTTTAGAAACAGGCCGAATGGGAGAACCGATTAAGTCACTTCAAAAAATGGCTAATAATACACATGGTGTCGTTCGAATTGAAGAAGGCGATTTAGTTTATATTACGACAACGCCGACAACGGCCATGGAAACAACGGTTGCTAAAACAGAGGATATTGTCTATCGGGCCGGTGCTACGGTGAAGCAAATTTCCGACAATTTACGTGTGTCTGGTCACGCTAATCCGAATGACTTGCAATTGATGTTGAACTTAATGAAACCCAAATATTTCATTCCTGTCCAAGGTGAATACCGCCAGTTAGCTGCGCATGCGGACTTAGCACACGAAATTGGCATGCCTTACAAAGATATCTTTATTACAGGTCGTGGGGACATTCTAGAGTATACAAAAGGTAGAATGTCGGTAGCTGGCAGCACAACGGCCGAAAATATTATGATTGACGGGATTGGTGTCGGCGATATTGGTAATATCGTTTTACGGGATCGTCGTATTCTTTCCGAAGATGGTATTTTTGTGGCTGTCGTGACAATTAATCGCCGAGAAAAACGAATTGTTTCACCAGCTAAAATTACTTCTAGAGGTTTTGTTTACGTTAAAACAAGTAAAGACCTAATGAAAGAAAGTAGCAATATTGTTACAGAAATTGTTGAAAAGCATTTAGAAAGTGACGATTTTGAATGGAGCAAACTGAAACAAGAAATCCGCGAAAATTTAAGTCGTTATTTATTTGAACAAACCAAACGTCGTCCTGTGATCTTACCAGTTATCATGGAAGCGACGCAACGCAAGCGTCCCAAAAATAACGCATAGTTCGTCCTGATAAAAGCAGGTGATTTTAGGAGAAATTCTTCTAAAGTCATCTGTTCTTTTTTGTAACTTTCTTCTATAAATATGGTACTATTAATCAGAGCGCTGAATAAAGGAGGCGATTTTAGTGGAAGAGATTGTGTTGTTCCATACCAATGATCTTCATTCTCACTTTGAAAATTGGCCCAAAATACGGCGTCTGGTTAAAGCCAAACGTTCGCTGTACCAAAAAGAGGGCAAAACAGTCGTAACCATTGATTTAGGTGACTTTTCAGATCGGTGTCATCCTTTGACCGAAGCAACAGATGGTCGAGCAAATGTAGCTATAATGAATACATTAGCGTATGACCTGGTTACAATTGGAAATAATGAAGGAATCGGCAATTCAAAGAAACAATTAGAGCATTTATATGATCAGGCAACATTTGAAGTGGTCTTAGCTAATTTAGAAGACCCAAAAACCCAAACGTTACCAGATTTTTGTCAAGCATATAAAATTATGACAACTAAAGAAGGCACAAAGTTAGGGTTTATTGGCTTAACCGCACCATTTCCTTTAACGTATAATCCTAATGGCTGGACAATCAAACAAGTGGAAACAGTCCTTCCTCAACTGATTACAGAAGTTGCGCCTCAATGTGATGTTCTCATTTTGCTTAGTCACTTGGGGATAGATACTGATTTTATGATTGCGGCGAATTATCCTGAAATTCAAGTGATCTTAGGTTCCCATACACATCATTTATTTAAAGATGGTGAAAAAATTAATCATGTACAACTAGCAGCTGCTGGCAAATATGGACAGTATATGGGTGAAGTGCATCTGTTTGTGGATGCCGACACGAAGCAAGTTACAAGTTATGCGAAAACCATTGAAACAGCAAGTTTAGAAGAGCAAGCAACTGATGCCAAGGAAATTGCGGGTTACTTAACGGAAGGTCATCGACTATTGCAAGCGCAGCAAATTGCACAAATCCCTGAAACCTTGTCAACGGACTTACGGCAACCGTATGCCTTTATAACTGTTGCCTTGAAGGCGTTAAAAGAAGCGGGACAGACCGAAGCGGCTGTGTTAAACAACGGGTTATTTTTAGCAGATTTACCAGAAGGAATAATCAATGCAGACCAATTACATGAGGCTTTGCCTCATCCAATGCACTTAATCAAGGTTACCTTGAAAGGGTCAGACATGAGCCGTTTGATTCGTGAAATGGAAAAAAGTCGTCAATTTCTGCGGAAATTTCCGATTCGCGGGATGGGCTTCCGCGGAAAAATTTTTGGCGAATTATGTTATGATGGGATTCGTTTTGAGCGAAATAGCCAGACCGTTTTTTGGCAAGGGAAACCTATTCAGCCAGAGCAGAAGTATACGTTGACAACAGTGGATCACTTTCAATTTGTTCCGTTTTTCCCAACGATTGAGTTAGTTGGAGAAGTCGAATTTTTATTTCCAGACGTTTTAAGAACTGTCGTGGCGAACTATCTGCATGCCCACTATCCAATCAAATAAAAACAAGGTATAATAAAAACTAGGTGGTGAAAAAATGACAGACAAAAAGACAACCGAAAAAAAAGAAACAGAAACTGCTGCAACCTTTACAGAAGAACTAACAGCAGTTCTTGAAGAAATAAAAGAAGAACCTGTAAAAGAAAAGAAAAAAGGGGAAATTGTCACCATTGTGAATGAAACAGATATTCAAATTGGTGAAAGAGAGTACCGAATTGTTAAAAATCATCGTGATGCCTTTGATCCTGAACGCTTAGGTGAACGGTTTAGTGAAGTATTAGCGCGTTATGATTATATCGTAGGAGACTGGGGCTATGAACAGTTACGCTTGCGTGGCTTTTTTGATACTTCTAATCGTCGGGCAGCGCCGGATCAACGCATTGATACACTAGAAGACTATTTGTATGAATATTGTAATTTTGGCTGTGCCTATTTTGTAATTGAACGAACAGGGGAACGTAAAGAAAAAACAACGCATCGTCGTCGTCGCCATAAAAAAAATAATCGTTCTAACGCGTTTGTCGAGGAAAAGAGTGCGCCCGCTAATAAAAATAGCAAGCCAGTGATTCGTACGCGAAAAGAAGAAAATAAAAAAACGACTACACCCAAACAGCCTAGTCCCAAAAAATCTGGCAAAGGCTTTACGATTCGTCAACGTGAGGAGTAAACAGAGTGAAAAAAGACTATCAAGGATATTTAATTGATTTAGATGGAACGATTTATTTAGGAAAAGAACCAATTCCAGCCGGAAAACGTTTTGTCGAGCAGTTACAGGAAAAAGATTTGCCTTTTTTATTTGTAACGAATAATACCACTAAATCTCCTGAAACAGTGGCACAACGTTTAGCAAATGAATTTGATATTCATGTCCCAGCATCCCTTGTTTATACAGCGACTTTAGCGACGATTGATTACATGAAAGAAGCCAATCGGGGCAAGAAAGTCTTTGTCATCGGCGAGGCTGGTTTAATTGACTTAATTTTAGAAGCAGGTTTTGAATGGGATGAAACAAATCCTGATTATGTTGTCGTGGGACTTGATACAGAATTATCTTACGAAAAAGTGGTTTTAGCTACCTTAGCCATTCAAAAAGGGGCGTTGTTTATTGGGACCAATCCAGATAAGAACATTCCGACAGAAAGAGGCTTATTACCTGGTGCAGGTTCAGTTGTGACGTTTGTGGAGACAGCTACTCAAACAAAACCAGTTTATATTGGCAAACCAAAAGCGATTATCATGGAACGAGCCATTGCGCATTTAGGCGTGGAAAAAGAGCAAGTGATTATGGTTGGAGATAATTATGAAACCGATATTCAATCAGGGATTCAAAATGGTATTGATAGCTTGTTAGTTACATCAGGTTTTACCCCTAAGTCAGCTGTTCCAACTTTGCCAACGCCACCAACCTATGTTGTTGATTCCTTAGATGAATGGACTTTTTGAGTATGATGAGGTCGAAATTGCGTTTAAGGGAAACACTTGGACTCATTTGTTTGTTTTTAACGATTGTGGCTTTAAGTATCACGATCACGATTAATTTTCGTCCATTGTATCTTTTTGATATCCAACACTTAAATATTTTAAAAGACGTAGAGGTTGATCGTGTGACCTTGATTAAAAATTACGATCATTTAATGATGTACTTAAACAATCCTTTTGAAAAAACATTAGTATTTCCTGACTTTCCAATGTCTGATAGCGCGGCTTTTCATTTTTATGAAGTGAAAAAATTGTTTTTATTGTGCTATGGCGTATTACTAGTTACGTTGTTGCCTAGTGTCCTTTATTTAAAATATTTGGTGAAAAATCAGCGTTTATGGACATTGATACGGCCATTTCAGTGGGGAATGTTTTTGCCTGTGCTTTTTGGCTTTTTCATGCTGATTGGCTTTGATCAATTTTTTATTGCGTTTCATGGATTATTTTTTAACAACGATGCTTGGTTATTTAATCCGCTGACTGATCCGATTATCAATGCCTTACCTGAAGCCTACTTTATGCATTGTTTTATCTTGTTTTTTGTTTTATTAGAAGGCCTGTTTTTGATAGGTATTTTAATCGGAAAACGTTCTTTAAAAAAATAAAGAGAGAAAAGTGAACAATTCCAAAATTGCTCGCTTTTCTTTTTTATTCAATCTAGTTTTAAAAACTAGATTGAATAATTGTCAAAAGTATGATATTCTTTTTTAGAAATGGTTAGGAGGGTTTTTATGGACGAGATAGAAAAATCACTACAAGATTGGGGCCAACAATTGGAAAATGTTCATTTGCCAAGATGGCATGAGTTACCAGATATTGAATTATATATGGATCAAGTGATTACTCTGATAGAAAAATACTTATCCCCATTGATTACACTGGAAAAACATACTTTGTTAACGTCCTCAATGGTTAATAATTATGTCAAACACGGGTTAATCCCGGCCCCGGTGAAAAAGCGCTACAATCAAAAGCATTTAGCGTTTTTAATTGCGATTACGTTGTTGAAACAAGTGTTAACATTACCAGAAATTAAGCAAGGCATTTTATTCCAAGGAGCTACGGTTGGTATTCGTGAAGCGTACAATTTATTTTGTCAAGAACAGGAACGAGCGATTTATGTGATTGCTGCTCAAGCGCAAGAAAAAGAAGTTCAGACCAAATCACAAGAACCTATGGGGATTGAATATTTGGCTGTAAAAGCAGCGACAATGTCTTTTGCTACTAAAATGTTTAGTGAAAAAGTGATTGAATTGGAACAAGAATACTTAAAAGAAATGGATGAGATGACACATGAATAAAGAAAAGATCGCACTACTGGTTGATTCTGGGACAGATGTTCCAGAGGCATTAGTCAAACAATACGGCATGTATGTCTTGCCTTTACAGATTATTTATCCTGAAAAAACCTATACAGATAAGGTAGATATTACACCAGAAGAAGTGTATCAACGTTTAGAGAAAGAAATCCCTAGTACTTCATTACCAGATGGCGCAACAATCCAAGCTATTTTTGACAAAATTAAAGAAGCGGGTTACGAAAAAGTCTTAGCGGTGACCATTTCTAGTGGTTTAAGTGGAACGTATAATGTGGTTCGCTTGCTTGGAGAACAAACCGAAGGACTAGATGTATTTGTTTTAGATACAAAGAACATTGGTATCGGGGCTGGCATTCAAGCGATTCGAGCAGCAGAATTAATTGAAACAGGATTAGGATGGCAAGAATTACAACAAAAATTGACAGAAGAAGTAGCCAACGCAAAAGTATTTTTTAATGTAGCCACTTTAGAATATCTACAAAAAGGTGGACGAATTGGTTTAGTCACTTCTATTTTAGGGAATGCGCTAAAATTAAACCCTATTATTTCTTGTAATGAAGAAGGCATTTATTATACGGTGGCTAAGTCTCGTGGCCGTAAAAAAAGTCTTGATAAAACGTTTGAGTTGGTGACGAACTTTATAGGTGAAGCGCCCCGTTTTCGTTTGGCAGTTGCTCACGGTGCGGCAGAGGAAGAAGCAAAAGCAATGATGGAACGCTTGAAAGCGGCTTTTCCACAAGCAGAAGAAATTTACTTTGGAACGATTAGTCCGGCATTAGTTGTTCATACAGGACCAGGACTTTTAGGTGTTGGCATACAGTTATTAAATGATTGATTAAATGAAAAATCCTCTCAAATTTTTTTGAGGGGATTTTTCATTTAAGATTTCTCTTTTTCATAGAAATATCATTTTACTGGAAAAACAACGAAAATTATATTGAAAATTTCACGAATGTGTTACAATTCATCTACAAAGGGGGAATTTTTTGTGAAAAAAGCAATAGCAGAATGTTTAGGAACATTTATTCTTGTCTTTTTTGGGACAGGAACAGCCGTTCTAGGAAATGGTATGGAAGGGATTGGAACAACGGGGATTGCCTTAGCATTTGGCTTAACAATCGTTGCTGCTGCCTATAGTATTGGCACAATTTCAGGTGCACATCTAAATCCAGCTGTTTCTCTAGGAATGTGGCTTAATAAACGAATAACAACAATGGAACTAATCTACTATGTAGTGGGACAAATTGTTGGTGGCTTGATTGCCTCATTTGCATTATTAAGCATTCTAAAAGGTGCTGGTAAAAGTATTGAGAACTTAGGTCAAAATGGCGTAGGGGAATTGAGCGTTGCTGGTGCATTGACAGTCGAAATTATTTTAACATTTATTTTTGTTTTAGTTGTCATGACAGTTACAAGTGCTAAGAAAGGCAATGCTTCATTAGCAGGAATCGTAATTGGGTTAACACTAACAATGATTCACTTAGTCGGCATTCCTTTGACAGGAACTTCTGTCAACCCAGCTCGTAGCATCGCGCCAGCCGTTTTTGCGGGTGGTTCAGCGTTATCTGAGTTGTGGATTTTTATCGTTGCGCCATTAATTGGTGGATTATTAGCCGCTCTTGTAGCAAAATTCGTCTTAGATACGGAAGAATAGATTAGCGGAAGAAGAATCTTTGATAACAAGCGTCAATTGTTGTCAGAGATTCTTTTTTTGTTATACTAGGAGAACCTGAAGGCGCATTTTTAGCTAAAGATGAAAACATCATCAAAATAAGGTATAATAGGAAAGTATCAAATAAGATTAGAAGGAAAAAGAGGTGTCTCTTTGTGAAGAAAATTTTAGTAGTTGATGACGAGAAGCCAATTTCAGAGATCGTTAAATATAATTTGGTTAAAGAAGGATATGAAGTATTTACTGCTTATGATGGAGAAGAAGCACTTGAAAAAGTGGAAGAAGTGGAACCAGACTTAATTATTTTAGACTTAATGCTCCCTAAAATGGATGGCTTAGAAGTCGCGCGAGAAGTGCGCAAAACACATGACATGCCAATCATTATGGTGACTGCCAAAGATTCTGAAATTGATAAGGTTTTAGGATTAGAATTAGGCGCTGATGACTATGTAACGAAACCATTTTCAAATCGTGAATTAGTTGCTCGTGTAAAAGCCAATTTACGGCGAGGTGCAACCAATGCGAAAGAAGCCGAGGTGACAACGCAATCTGAATTAACAATTGGTGATTTAACCATTCATCCTGATGCATACATGGTCTCAAAACGGGGTGAAAAAATTGAATTAACCCACCGTGAATTTGAGTTACTTTATTACTTAGCAAAACATATCGGACAAGTCATGACTCGTGAACATTTATTACAAACCGTTTGGGGTTATGATTATTTTGGGGATGTGCGGACAGTGGACGTAACCGTACGTCGTTTAAGAGAAAAAATTGAAGATAGTCCAAGTCATCCAACGTATTTAGTTACTCGTCGTGGGGTTGGTTATTATCTAAGAAATCCTGAACAGGAGTAATCAGGTATGAAGAAAAAAGTTCACTTTTTTCAATCTGTTAATTTTAAGATTGCTTTATCATTTATTCTGCTGTTACTGATTGCGATTCAAATCATTGGTGGCTATTTCATTCGTGAATTGGAAGCCACTACAATTTCCGATTTTAAGAAAAATATGGATTCTCAGGTTGTCCAATTGTCAAATACGTTAAGTACGCAGATGAGCAACAAAGATCTCGAACGTAGTGATGTTGATGCAAATTTAAAAAAAGCGTTATCGGATTTTTCAAATGCAGATATTTCTGAAGCGAGAATTGTCGATGATAAAGGGATTATTCGGGCAACCAATGATTTAAATCAACAAAATATTATTGGGAAAAAGAATGATTATCGTGATTTAAATGACTTTACGAGTAAAAAATATCAAGCTTTAGATAATGATAAACGCGTGTATGTGAATGTCCAGCCGATTCAATCGCCTACTGGAGAAACAGTGATTGGTGTCCTTTATGTGAAAAGTAATTTAGAAAATAAATACCAAGAAATTACCAACACAGCAAGTATCTTTTTCACTGCTTCTATTATTGCCGCAGCAATCTCGATTATTGTGACCTTACTGATTGCACGATCAATCACGAAGCCGATTGGGGAAATGCGCGAGCAAGCCCTTCGAATCGCTCGTGGTGATTACGCTGGAAAAGTAGAAGTCCATGGAAAAGATGAATTAGGCCAATTAGCAGAAACATTTAATCAATTATCAGAACGGATTGAAGAAGCACAAGAAACAATGGAAGCAGAAAGAAATCGTTTAGATAGTGTCTTAACGCATATGACAGATGGCGTCATTGCGACGGATCGCCGCGGAAAGGTGATTACGATTAATGAAATGGCCCTTTCATTATTAAATGTAAAAAATGAAAATGTGATTGGGACCTCGTTATTAGAGTTGTTAGATATTGAAGAAGACTACACATTACGGAAGCTGTTAGAAGAGCCAGATGAACTGCTGATTGATCGCTCAACGTCTGATCGTGAAGAAGACCAAATGATTATCCGGGTAGACTTTACGATGATTCGTCGGGAATCAGGATTTATTACTGGCTTAGTTTGCGTACTTCATGACGTCACAGAACAGGAAAAAAACGAACGGGAAAGACGGGAATTTGTTTCCAATGTCTCTCATGAGTTGCGAACGCCTTTGACAAGTATGCGTAGTTATATAGAGGCTTTAAGTGAAGGGGCTTGGGAAAACCCTGAGATTGCGCCGAATTTCTTAAAAGTCACGTTAGAAGAAACCGACCGGATGATTCGTATGATTAATGATTTGTTAAATTTATCTCGGATGGACTCTGGGAATACACATCTTCAATTAGAGTATGTGAATTTTAACGAATTGATTAATTTTGTCTTGGATCGCTTTGATATGATGATTGAAAATGAGCAAAAAAATTACAAAATTCGCCGTGAATTTACTAAACGCGATTTATGGGTAGAGTTAGATACAGACAAAGTAATTCAGGTTTTAGACAACATTTTGAACAATGCGATTAAGTATTCGCCAGATGGTGGCGTCATTACCTGCCGACTAGTTGAAACACATAATAATGTCGTCTTTAGTATCTCGGACCAAGGTTTGGGCATCCCTAAAAAAGATCTCGGGAAAGTCTTCGAGCGTTTTTATCGTGTGGATAAAGCACGTGCGCGAGCACAAGGTGGGACTGGTTTAGGTTTAGCAATTTCTAAAGAAGTAATTCGGGCCCATAACGGGAGTATTTGGGTGGAAAGTACAGAAGGTGAAGGATCGACTTTCTATATTTCACTACCATATGAACCTTATGAAGAGGATTGGTGGGAATGATGAAATTATCAGAATGGATTACAAGAATTGGCTTGATTTTGATGGTCATTTTAAGTATATATTTTTCAGTCAATATCTGGCTGAATTCTGCCAAAAAAATACCAGAAATGAAGTCGGGAAGCCAAGTCACAACAGCTGTCAATGAAAAAGCCATTGGCGATGTCTATTTACCTTTGCAATTGATTCGAATAACTGATGGAAAAGCGATGCAAAGTAATCGTGAAACATTAATTAGTAATGTTCAAAATGATATTAAAATGGCTACGTTTGGTAAATTGACACAAGTTGTGACAAAAAATGCAGAGCAACTTAAGCGCTACAATCAAATGGACCAAGGTATTGAACTTCTTTATCAAGGTCCCTTTTTAATCTCGGACTATGCTTCGATTTATAATCTATCCATTAATTTTACTAACTTTAATGAGTTGACGGACCAGTATTTTACGAAAATTCAATTGGATTTTAACGAAAATAAGATACGTTTTTTAGATTATGACCAAGCCAACGTCTATGAAGCGCCCATGACTGTCAATAAGGCGCGCTTACTGGGAATTATCAATAAAGAGGGATTGCAATATCAAGACGTTTCCGAAAATACGCTAACCAAACAAGGGCAATGTTATTTAACCAATGATATGAAGTTGAAAAAGTACAGTTATATTTTAGCTTCGCAACCAGTTACTCGTTTTAGGAATGCTTTTTTCAATGAAACGGAAGATATTCAAACCAATGAAGACAGTCAAGATTTAACCTACACGAGTAAAGAAGAACGATTGTTTGCAGAAGAAAAACTGGGAAAAATCGATTTTAAAGGGACCTTGCCAGAAGAGAATAAACGGGATTCAATCTATAATCAAAGCTTTTCTTATGTAAAACGTTTAGGAACCAATATGGGGAATTTACGTTACTTTGATCGAACGAAAGATAGTGTCAATTATCGGACTTTTGTGGAAGGTTTCCCAGTGTTCAGTAATGATTTAAAAGGCCAAGTGGATATTCGCATCACGAACAACGATGGTGCTGCGCCAAGCGTAACCATTAACACAAGTGTGAATACGATCCAAGTGCCGATCCCTTCAGAAGAAGAAGTGACGCTGGAAAGCACGGAAAAATTGATTAAGCGTTTAGAAACGGCTGGTGCTAAAAAGGAAAAAATCCAATCGGCTGTTATCGGTTATACGTGGCAGACAATTGAAGAAGTCAAACAAGTCGTTGATTTAAGTCCGGAATGGTATGTCCTTTATAACAACAATTGGTACACTGCAACGGACTTGGTAAAACAATTACCAAGCTTGGAGGTGGGCTAATGGATTTTAAACGAATTGAGTGGATTTTCTTCTTAGCATTTTTAGGATTAAATATCTTTTTATTTGGAATTTATCGGGAAGGTCAACAAGAGGAGAGCAACGTCTCTTCTTCCAGCCAAACAGAATCGATTGAAAGTCGGTTGGAAAAAGATAACATTTCGTATAAAGGGACACTTTCTTCAGAACGATTGGAAGGCTATTATTTAAGTGGCGAACAAACCAATTTTTCTGCTGCTTTAAAAATCCAACGTGAAAAGAATAAAAACTTTTTGAGAAATGGGCTGCAAATTGCGGATAATACTTTAACGAGTGTGCCTAGTAAAAACTATTTTATTGATCCTAAGAAAATTGATAAAGATTTAAGTACCTTTTTAAATGAAAAAAATGCTTTATTATTCGGAGACGAATATCAATACTTACCAGAATTTTCTCATTTAAAAGAGCCGACGGCAGAAATTGTGGCTGCACAATCATATAAAGGAATTCCCTTTAGAGACGACACGGCAAAATTAAGTATTTTAGCAGATACGTCAGGTGAATTATGGAAAATTAGTAAATATTCGCAAACGCACATTGAAAATATTGAAGAGTTACGAGACAAAACGGATTTATATTCCAATCGTGATGCGATAGACACGCTCTATATGAATAACCGCATTCCTAGTAATTCCAAAATAACATTCATTAAATTGGCCTATTCAAGAATTTATAAAATTCGTGAGAAAAATGTATACGTTCCAGTCTGGTTTGTAGGAATTTCTACTGGTGAAGATTCAGTTGAAATTGAACAGGTGAATGCCGTAAGTAATACCATCATCACAAATAATACTGTGCCAAAGGTGGAAAAACATTAAGGTCCGTTGTATAATGAAACACGTTAATGTTGTAATGTAGAAGGGAAGAGTTTTAAATGGATTCAGAGTTTGCTTTTAATATCAGTGTTCTTGCCAGTGGCAGTACAGGCAATTCCCTTTTTATTGAAACCAACCAAAAGAAAGTATTAGTAGATGCGGGTTTAAGTGGCAAAAAAATCACTTCACTGTTAGCAGAAGTCAATCGCAAACCAGAAGATTTAGATGCGATTTTAGTTACACATGAACATCGGGATCACATTCACGGCGTTGGCGTGTTAGCGCGAAAATATAAGTTAGATGTCTATGCTAATGAAAAAACGTGGCAAGCGATGGATCCCATGATTGGCAAAGTCGATGTCGCTCAAAAACATATTTTTGAAATGGGCAAAGTTTTGACCTTGGGAGATATGGACATTGAAAGTTTTGGTGTCTCACATGATGCGATTGCGCCTCAATTTTATCGTTTTCATCGCAATAATCGTTCCTTTGTTGTTCTAACGGATACAGGTTATTGTAGCGATCATATTCGTGGTACGATTGAAAATGCAGATGCTTATTTAGTCGAAAGCAATCATGAAATTGAAATTTTGCGAGCAGGACCTTATCCATGGAGTCTTAAACAGCGGATTTTAGGAGATAAAGGCCATTTATCCAATGATGATGGTGCTCTTGTAATGGCGGATGTGTTAGGTGATAAAACAAAACGCATTTATTTAGGTCATCTTAGCAAAGAAAATAATACGAAACTTCATGCGCGAATGGCAATGGAGTCTACTTTGAAGCAAAAGGATTTAGGCGTCGGTGAAGCATTTAAGGTATATGATACAGACCCCGATTCAGCCTCAGAGTTATTTCAAATTTAGAATAATGGTGGTTTATCAGTTTTTGAGCGTGGAGCAAAAATCCAAAGTGATTTTTGTCCCATGCTCATTTTTTGTTCTTTTATCTAGTTGGTTTGACAGAGACATCGGTGATAATACTTTTAAACTCTTAGTTAATTTTTTGACAAATACTTGTGTTTGTCTGGTGTTAGGAGTATAGTTAACTAGATTTTTACTAGTGGGAGGTCTATGATGTTTCAATTTTTACCAAACTCTGTTTTACAGATGAGCACTATTTTTCTTTCGATTATTATCGAAGCATTGCCTTTTGTCATGTTAGGTTGTTTGATTTCAGGCGCTTTACATGTTTTTTTAACACCAGAACGAGTAAAAAAAGTGTTACCTAAAAATAAATTTTTATCAATTTGTGTAGGGAGTTTCCTAGGGTTTTTCTTCCCTTCTTGTGAATGCGGGATCGTACCAATTGTGCATCAATTTGTTAAAAAAGATGTACCAACACATACTGCTTTTGCTTTTATGTTAACGGCACCAATCATTAATCCAATTGTGCTATTCTCAACATACGTAGCTTTTAGTGGCGCAACAAAATTTGTGATTTGGCGAGTTTTGGGCAGTATGATTGTCGCGTGGGTTATCGGCATTTGGTTAGCTTATTTTCGAAAAGAATCAATTTTAACAGAAAAAGAGTTGGCGCAGATTAAAGAAGAGCAGGTTGCTCATACGCATGAACACGTTGATGAAGCTCGTTCATTTTGGAAAAACGGCTGGTCAGCGTTAACCCATAGTATTGATGAATTTTTTGATACGGGTCGTTATTTAATTTTTGGTTCCTTGTTGGCAGCAATCATGCAAACCTATATTCCAACTGGTGCACTTATGCAACTGGGCCATTCAAAAATTTTAGCGATTCTAGTCATGCTAGTCATCGCTGCTACTTTATCACTTTGTTCAGAAGCAGATGCATTTATTGGTTCTTCTCTTTTGAGTTTGTTTGGCACAGGACCAATTGTCGCCTTCTTAGTTTTTGGTCCAATGGTAGATATTAAAAATTTATTGATGATGAAACGTTATTTTAAAATGTCATTCATTGTACAATTTGTTTTGATAGTGGCGCTTGTCGTAACTATTTATGCGGCAGTAGTTTAGAAAGGAGGCCTACAATCGATGATACGATTTATTATTTTAATTGGATATATGGGGTTGATGATGTATCTTCAAATTTCAGGTGAGCTGAACCAATATATCAATATTCATTATAATTACTTAGCTGTTTTATCAATGGTTTTAGCTTTTATTATGGCGATTGTTCAATTGATTTTGTGGAACCAAGCAGATCCATCAATGCCAAAAAAACATGAAGACATGCACCATCATGGGGGACATGAACATCATGGCCATCAGCATAATTTGGAAAAACCCAGCCAAAGAGGGCTTGCCTATTTACTACTTTCTTTACCGTTGATTGTTGGCTTATTATTTCCGACAGTTAGTTTAGACACAACAATTGTTGAAGCAAAAGGCTTTAACTTTCCGGTAAGTAAAGAATCAGTAGGGGATCCTGATATGCAAACGCAATATTTGAAACCTGATACAAGTATGTATTTCAATAAGACGGATTATGATAAGCAGATGGCAAAAGCCATGAAACAATATGATGGCCAATCTGTGATTTCAATTACGGATGAAAACTATTTGGAAATTATGGAACTAATCTATAATTATCCAAGTCAATTTGCAGGAAAAAGGATTTCTTATAAAGGCTTTGTCTATAATTCAAAACGAGAAGAAAGTGTTGACCAATTTGTTTTCCGTTTTGGGATTATTCATTGTGTCGCTGATTCTGGCGTTTTTGGCTTGTTGGTTCATTTTCCTGAACATACGCAATTTCAAAACAATGATTGGGTAACGATTACCGGCACGGTTGAGTTGTCCTATTATCCACCGTTTAAACGACAAATACCAACTGTGCAAGTGGAGAAAGTCAAAGCAGATCAAGCACCAAAAAATCAATATGTCTATCGTTCCTTTTAAAAAAAGTTGGTTGCTTCCTTATCAAATGGAAGCAACCAACTTTTTTGCTATCTATTTTTTAATTTTGTTGCGCTTACGACGAATAAAACCCAAAGATTCTCTTTTTTCCCGAAAGCTGCGGATATTCTGATTGAAAACCTCAGAAGCGACTAAGCCTAACGCAATTGCCCCAGCAATCATTACAGCTTGCACGGTAAAATAGGCGCCTTTTTCATAATTGCCAATTACGATATTCCGAACAGCTTGATAAGCTAAGCCACCAGGTACCAATGGAACAATACCAGGAATATTAAAAATCGTGACAGGCATTTTCAATATTTTTGAGAATAGGTAGCTTACTGCCGCAACACCGACAGCACCGATGAGGGAACCTAATGCCGCATTTCCACTAAAAACTTCAACGATTACCCAATAAAGCATCCAGCTTACACTACCAGTGAGACCACAAGCCACCAGTGATCGTCGAGGAACATTAATAATAATCGCAAACGCCGCAGAAGCTAAAAAACTAAAGATAAATTGTACCAAAACGATTCCTAGCATGTAAGTCACTCCTTTTAATAGAAAAGTTGAAAGACAAAAGCAATACCAAAACCAATCATTCCTGAAGTCATTAATGCTTCAGTCCCACGAGAAACACCCGATAAGTAGTGTCCGGCTAGCAAATCGCGAAGAGCATTGGTAATTTGCACACCAGGCACTAAAGGCATGACACAACCAATGATGATTAAATCTTGTGATTGTCCGAGTCCCAATTTGACTGAAAGGATAGCGGCTGCACCAATGAACAGCGAAGCTAAAAATTCAGATAAAAATTTAATCTTGAGAAACTTTAAACTAAAATAATAAAGACTATAGCCGCAACCACCAATCAGAAAAGTCAAGAATAAATCGGACCAGACGCCACCAAAAAGAATCATAATCGTAGCGCTGACAACGGCCGCACTAACAATGCGTGCGCTAATTGGAAAATGTCGGTGTTCACTATCAATCACTTTTAGTTTATTCAGTAACTCCTCTAAAGAAAAATCACCAGCCACATAAGCACGAGACAGCTGATTCACACGAGAGATTTTTTCTAAATCAATGCCACGTTTCATTACTTGAACCATACGAATCGTGGAGGTTCCATCTATGCCAACAAATAACCCAGTTTGTGTCACATAGCTAACCATTCGATAGTTGCCAGAAGCAAGCGCAATTCGGCTCATTGTATCTTCAACACGGTACATTTCTGCATCGCTTTCTATCATAATTTTACCAGCTAACAAACAGGTTTCTAAAAGTAAATCCAAATGAGCAGGAGTCATTGAGCAAGCCTCACTTTATGTATTTTCTTCTAGTGTACTACAAACGAACCAAAAAGAGGAAATAAATAACAGCTGCAATCGAAAATTTACATCGTAAACAGATTGTTAGCGAATTGTAACATTAAAAGGCTGATATTATTTAATCATAGATATTTAAAAGTTTTCAAAAGAAAAACGTCGATTTTTTCACAAAATGAATTGAAGGGAAAGGTGATATTCTGGCGATTTAGCAGAGCTTTATTCTTGTTTTATAAAGTTGTGTATTTGTTTTTATAATTTTAAAATTATCGATGGCTGTCATTTTTTTACGAAGCCTTTATTAATAAAAGACTAAGAAATAACAAAAAAGAGAGAAGGAGAAGAAATTTTGTTTGTAGTTTCGGTTCTTTTCTAGTAAAATGAAATTGTATAAAAGTAGAAGTGAGGTGTAGTAAAATGGGTTTTACAGACGAAACAGTACGCTTTGATTTTGATGATAATCGAAAAAAAGCAATCAGTGAAACGTTAGAAACCGTATATCGGGCATTAGAAGAAAAGGGATACAATCCTATTAACCAAATAGTAGGGTATTTACTTTCTGGGGACCCGGCTTACATTCCTCGTTATCAAGATGCTCGAAACTTAATTCGTCGTCATGAACGTGATGAAATCATGGAAGAATTAACCAAATATTACTTAGCGAACCACGGAATCGATATCAAATGAGGATCATGGGGCTAGATGTAGGTTCACGGACAGTCGGTGTGGCTGTTAGTGATTTATTAGGTTGGACAGCGCAAGGCATCGAAATTATTCGCATCAATGAAGAGGAAGAGAACTTCGGCTTTGAGCGATTAGGTGAATTGGTGAAAGAATACGAAGTCACGAAATTTGTCGTAGGTTTACCGAAAAACATGAATAATTCCATCGGTCCTAGAGCTGAAGCATCTATGGCATATGGTGATAAGATTCAAGAATTATTTCAATTACCTGTTGACTATCAAGATGAACGATTAACAACTGTCCAAGCAGAGCGTTTCTTGGTGGAGCAAGCAGATGCTTCAAGAGCCAAAAGAAAAAAAGTCATTGATAAACTAGCGGCAGTAATGATTCTACAAAATTATTTAGATGCACATAGCCGATAATTATCGAGCTTTGAATACATCAAGGGAGAGAAGAAGAATGACAGAACACAACCACGATCATAATCACGAAGGACATGAACACATTACTTTAGTAGACGAACAAGGAAATGAAACATTATACGAGATCTTACTAACTGTTGACGGTCAAGAAGAATTCGGTAAAAATTATGTTTTATTATATCCAGCAGGAATTCCTGAGGATGAAGATGTTGAATTGCAAGCTTACTCATATGTGGAAAACGCAGAAGGTACAGAAGGCGATTTACAGCAAATCGAAACAGACGCTGAATGGGATATGATTGAAGAAGTCTTCAATACATTCATGGCTGAAGAAGAAGAGTAAAACTGTAACGAGAGAAGCGCTACTTCTCCTATTGAGAAGTAGCTTTCTTAATAATAATTGTTATAATGTACATGTTGTTTCTATCATAAGATACTATCGCTATCATTGAGTGTGGTGGATAAAGAAGGACAGTAACATCTAGTTTTACAAGATGTTGTAAAAACGTAACATCCTTGTAATGACGTTAATTTGGTAACTATCTAGCATAATTTATAATTTGTGTTATACTAAGTGTGAGGTTTCAGAAATACTGTTAATTTTATAATATTAAATAAAAAAATGGCTCCACCTACTGGCATAGGTAGAGCCGTCAGAAATTCAGTTAAACAAACACGTAATTATTGGTGTGGTGCATTGCCACGAACTGAAATTCCAGTTAATAAAGCAAGTAAATCAAACATATATTTCACCTCCTTTATTATGATAGCTTCATTATAACATTATCTGTAAAATGATGGTATGTTTAATACAAAAAAAATAGAAAGATTGGAGTTTTGACTGTGAGAGTAGCGGGAGAAAAAATCAAAACAGCGCGTAAAAAGAAAAAATTATCGCAAGCTGAATTGGCAAAAGGAATTTGTACACAAGCAACAATTAGTAACATTGAAAACAAAAATGTGTGTGACAGTTTAGACATTTTCTCATCTGTATGTCTACGTTTAGACTTACAAGTGGAAGAATGTATCGAAGGTTCTAGTGAGAAAAAACTCGAAAGCTTATTAAATAAAGTAGAAGAATTATGCTTTTACTTTAAGCACGATGAAGCCTATGATTTGTTGAAAGACTATCCAGATGATATCGAAAGTTCAAACAGAATTTTAGAAACAAAATTTTTCTATTATAAAGGAATTACGAGTTTATTAGGTAAGAAAAATAATAGCGAAGCATTGTTCTATTTACATCGTGGTTCTGAAATTAGTCGTGATATTAATATTTATAATATTTTGAGCATGAATGCGATTGGTATTTTATATGAATTAGAAGATGATATTGAAAAAGCAAAAGTTTATTACGATAAATCTTTACAATTGCTAAGCGAATTCAAATTAGATTATCCATTAGAGCAATGCCGTATTTATTATAATACCGCAAAATTCTATTCATTAATTAAAGACTATGCAAAGAGTATTGAATTAAGTGATAAAGGAATCGAAATTAATCGGACGCACAGTTCTATTTACTCTTTAGATTGCTTATTATACGAAAAAGCGTTTAATAAACAAATGCTAGGACTAGATGCTGTTGAAGATTATCGTATTGCGTACTACTTTACACGTTTCTTTGAAAATAAAAAATTACTTGCTTATATTGAAAAAGATATGCAAGAGTTTAATATCAGTTTTAAATAATAGATTAGCGTTTCAGATTTTAAAAAGGAACAACTTAACTTCAGAGGAGTTAGGTTGTTCCTTTTTTCTCTTTTTAATTTGTTTCTTTGACAGCGTTACGGACGCTTTCGGCGACGACTTTTGCGACTCCTTCTTGGAATGGATCGGGAATAATATTGGTCGGCGTGAGTTCATTATCGGGAATCAATTTTGCAATACCTTTGGCAGCGGCAATTTGCATTTCAATCGTAATCTTTTTCGCCCGAGCATCTAAGGCACCGCGGAAGATACCAGGGAAGGCCAACACATTATTAATTTGATTCGGAAAGTCACTACGACCAGTTCCGACAATATAAGCGCCTGCCGCTAAAGCTTCATCAGGAAAAATTTCAGGAATTGGGTTAGCCATTGCAAAAATAACTGGCTGCTCATTCATCTGTTGAATCCACTGGGGTTTTAAAACACCTGGTGCTGAAACACCAACAAAGACATCAGCGCCTTCAAGAGCAGTAGCTAAATCACCAGTACGATGTTCCCGATTGGTTAGCTTCGCAATTTCTGCATGGTGTGGTGGCAGAGCTGTATCTGTTTCGCTCAGAATCCCTGTACGGTCAACAATGATAATATGTTTTACGCCAGCAGCTAAAAATTTTCTTGTAATTGAAAGACCAGCGGAGCCACCGCCGTTGATTACCACATGAATGTCCTCTATTTTCTTGTTGATTAATTTTAAGCTGTTGTACAAAGCCGCTAGAACAACAATCGCTGTCCCGTGTTGATCATCATGGAAAACGGGAATATCTAGTTCATCGATTAAACGCTGTTCAATTTCAAAACAACGAGGAGCGCTGATATCTTCCAAATTAATCCCCCCAAAGGTTGGAGCCAAAAATTTCACTGTTTTGATGATTTCTTCAGTATCTTGTGTATCTAAAACAAGGGGAATCGAATCCACACCAGCAAAGCGTTTAAACAATGCAGCTTTTCCTTCCATGACAGGCATCGCTGCTTCAGGACCAATGTTACCTAAACCTAAAACTGCTGAACCATCACTGATAACGGCGACGGTGTTTTTCTTTGTTGTTAATTCGTAGGCGCGTTCTTTTTTTTCATGTATGGCAGAAGAAACAGCTGCAACACCTGGTGTGTAGGCAATTCCTAAATCTGCTTTTGTTTCAATCGGAACTTTAGGACAGACTTCTAATTTTCCCCCAAATTTTTTTGCTTGCTCAATCGCTAATTCTTTTACATCTTTTGTTGACATATCATTTTCCTCCTAAATAATTCACTTATGGTTAAAAAAGCATTCTAAAAATAGCAGTCATTGTTATTACTGTAATGGCACCGCCTAAACGTGTCGCAACTTGTGCAAACGGCATTAAGTTCATTCGATTGGCTGTACTTAAAATAGCCACATCGCCAGTCCCACCCATACCACTCTGACAAGCGGAGACAATGGCAGCCTCGACGGGATTCATATTCATGAAGCGTGAAACGAAAAAGCCTGTAGCAATAACAGTGAAAACGACACTAATTACCACAACAAAATATTGCCAGCTAAGCATTCCTACGACATCTTTTAAAGGAATATATAACATACCTAAGCCGACCATTAACGGGAACGTAAAATTGCCAGAGATAAATTTATAAAGCTGTTTTGATCCGCGTTGGGTTTCTTTCGGTACTACGTTTAAGTATTTTAAAAAGGCTGCGACAACAATCATCAAAACAGGACCAGGAAAGCCTGTTAAGTGTTGCAATAAACCGCCTGTAATAAATAAGGTACATGCAATTAAAACACCAGCGCCCATTAATTTTACATCAATTGGTGCTTTGTCTTCTTCTAAAGCATCACTTAAATCATCTGAATTGGTAATTTTAATCAACTGACCTTGTCCAGAAAGTTCAGGGCGTTTTTCTCCTAAACGACTAAGTAAACCAGAACACATAATAGCAAAAAAATTACCAATAATGGTTGCGGGAATTAATTGCCCCACTAATTGTTCACTTGGCAATCCAGTAATGGCACTATAACCAAGGGATAAAGGAAGAATACCTTCACCGATTCCACCAGCTAAAACAGGAGTGACGATATAGAAAAGGCTATGTTTCCAACCGAGACCTAACAGCGTTCCAACAAGGGTCCCAACACCCATTGCTAAAATCATTCCTAATGCCATCGGGACAATCATGCGCATTAAACCTTGGACTAAAATTTTGCGGTTCATTCCAAGGATACTTCCACAGACCAAACATGCAATATAGAAATAGAGAAAGTTTGCTTGTTTCATTAAAATATCTGTTGAGTCTAAGACATTTTGGTTGAGTAAATTGAAAAAGACCATAATAGATGGTACTAATAAAGATAAAATTGCGGGACCGCCAAAATGTTTCAAAATAGGAATATTTCCACCAATTGTTCCAAGTAACCAACCCATTGTTAAAATTATGGCAAAACCACCTAACATATTGACTGGTAGTTGTTCTAATAGAGCCGTAACAAGAATAATGCTAGCTGTTACAAGATAAACAGGTAACGTAACCGAACCAATCCTCGTTTTGGTTAATTTGTTGCGCCAATCTGTTTCGTTAGCAGCTGTTGCGTGCAATTTCTTTTCCATGCTATTTCCTCCTATAACTTTAATCTATATTCATCATAATGTAAACGTTTTCTGTAGAGTAGATTATTTAATTAATTTAACTAAAGAAAAGTTTTTTAACCAAATCTTCCTATGCTATACTTTATTTGAAGAGAAAAGAGGGATGGAATGAAGCGTGGCGGGAAATTATGGTGCTTCTTATCAGTGATTTTTATTGCAACATTAATTATTATGATTACTTTCTTTTACGGAGTAACGACGGTCCAAACAATTAAAGAAGTTCGTAAAAACCAAGAGCAAGCACTTTTAGCCGTCGGGGAACAGTTGGCTATTGAACCGAATGTTATTGAAGCCTTAAAGAATGATCACTATTCAGATGAATTGGAAGCGTATACGGTTCGTTTAGGTGAAATCCATCAGTTGGATTTTATCGTGATTATGAATATGCAGGGGATTCGTTTAACACATCCTGATCGCCAAAAAATAGGTAAGCATTTTGAAGGTGGCGATGAAGTGCGAGCATTAAAAGGGGAGGAACATTTGTCTGTTAGTCAAGGGAGTTTAGGAGAATCATTACGAGGTTTTGTCCCAGTCTATGATCAAGGAAAACAAATTGGGGTTGTGGCAATGGGCATTAAAATGACCTCGCTTTCACAATTGATTGAACGAACAAAAAATGATTACACAGTGAGTGTCCTTTTAAGTGTTGGTTTTGGCTTTATATTAGCCATCGTGGTTTCTTATTATTTAAAAAAACAACTTCACGATTTAGAGCCAAGAGAAATTGCGCGTCTATTAGAAGAGCGAAACGCCATGCTTGAGGAAACGAAAGACGCAATCCTTGTGATTGATACCGATCAAAATATTTTATTAGCAAATATTGAGGCGACTAAAATGTATCATAATATAACAAATAGTGAAGAAAATTTACTAGGAAAGAAACTTTCAGCATTGGTTTTATCTCCTGAAAAATTAGTTGTACATTCAAAAACAGAGCAATTCTATCGTCAAAATGGCCAGGATTATTTCGTCTCAATCGCCCCGATTAATGTCCGTAAAAAAACAATTGGGCATGTTATCTTTCTGAAAAATGCGACGGAAACGTTTATTGTCGCAGAACAGCTTGTCAGCACAACGACATATGCTTCGGCATTACAAAGTCAATCACATGAATTTATGAATAAGATGCATGTTATTTATGGCTTAGTCGATTTAGAAGATTATGAGGCGCTAAAACATTATCTAGCCGATTTATTGAAACCAGAAAAGGAATTTGCACAGCGCTTAGCTATTTTGGTTAGGAATCCTATTTTAGCAGGTTTTTTAAGTGGGGAAAGAATCAAGTTTGCAGAAATTAAAACACAATTAGCTATTGAAATTTATCCAGAAATTCCACCAAATAAACGAGATGAAGATACACAAAATTTGATTGCTATCTACCGTTATATTCATCGTTTCCTGATGGAACAACCGTTACCAGAAGAGATCATTGAAACCATTGATTATCAGCCAGAAAGTTTGACGACGACTTATTCGTTTGCTTATCCAAAAGAACAACTGGAACGCTTTGAACAAGAGTTTTTCACTTCTTATTTGGCAAGATTATTAGAGAATGCGGAAGCGACATTGACTTGGGAAAACCAACAAAACAATTGGCTTGTCCTTCGCATAAATGTTCATTACGAAGGAGCAGAGGAAAATGAACCTATTGATTATTGAAGACGATCCTATGGTTGCATATATACATCAAAAATATCTTGAAAAATTAATTCACCAACCGACTATTTTTACGGTTGCAACAATTGCTGAAGGTCTACAACTAACGAAAGAAAAACAACCAGCACTTGTTTTATTAGATGTTCATTTAAAAGATGGCAATGGCTTGACCTATCTGGCAACAATTAGAGATGAAAAAATTGACACAGAAGTTATCCTGATTACGGCTGCCAACGAGTTGGAAAATGTTAAACGAAGCTTACATTTAGGCGTTTTAGACTATTTAGTTAAACCCTTCTCTTTTGAACGATTTCAACAAAGTATCGAAAACTATCAGAAAAAAGCTGCTCAATTCACGCTGGAAACGGAGGAGCTTTCGCAAACAAAAGTGGACCAATTGTTTCATTCTTCACAGACAAACGCACGTAAAAATGAACAAGATCTTCAAAACCTATCCTTAGAAAAAGGACTAACACAAGCAACATTACAACTATTGTTAAAAAAAATAGACGAATTTACCGACTATTTTACGATTCAAGAATTATCAGAAGCGAGTCAGCTTTCACATGTTTCTGTTCGCAAATATGTGTTGTTTCTAGAAAAAAATAACCTTTTAGAAAGTAAAAATAGCTATTTAAAAGTGGGGCGTCCCTATCAATCGTATCGGAGAATTTAGTATTTTTTATTTTTTAGTAAATAAAAAAGTAATTGAAAAGAGGCGAAATACAGCGGATACTCCTTTTTATTCTCATTTAAAGAACTTAATTGAGAATGGAAAAGAGGATATTACTTGTTATTTTTTGAGAATATATGATATTCTTTATTATGTAAGAAATAATATTATATGGGAGGAACGAGCGATGAAAGTTATTGTTTTAGGATCATCACATGGAGGTTATGAAGCGGTAGAGGAATTACTAAATCTTCATCCTGATGCAGAAATTCAATGGTATGAGAAAGGTGATTTTATCTCATTCTTGTCTTGTGGCATGCAGTTGTACCTAGAAGGAAAAGTGAAAGATGTTAATTCTGTTCGCTATATGACTGGCGAAAAAATGGAGAGTCGTGGTGTGAATGTCTTTTCTAATACTGAAATTACAGCGATTCAACCAAAAGAACACCAAGTGACAGTGAAAGATTTAGTGTCAGGTGAAGAACGTGTTGAAAATTATGATAAATTAATCATCAGTCCCGGAGCTGTCCCATTTGAATTAGATATTCCAGGTAAAGATTTGGATAATATTTACTTGATGCGTGGTCGTCAATGGGCCATTAAATTAAAACAAAAAACAGTAGATCCAGAAGTCAATAATGTGGTTGTGATTGGTAGTGGTTATATTGGGATTGAAGCTGCCGAAGCATTTGCAAAAGCCGGTAAAAAGGTTACTGTTATTGACATTTTAGATCGTCCATTAGGGGTATATCTAGATAAAGAATTTACAGATGTTTTAACAGAAGAGATGGAAGCTAATAATATTACCATTGCAACTGGTGAAACAGTTGAACGTTACGAAGGCGACGGTCGTGTGCAAAAAGTCGTTACAGATAAAAATGCGTACGATGCTGATTTGGTCGTTGTAGCAGTTGGCGTCCGTCCAAACACTGCTTGGTTAAAAGGTACCTTAGAATTACATCCGAATGGCCTAATCAAGACGGATGAATACATGCGGACAAGTGAGCCAGATGTATTTGCAGTAGGGGATGCTACGTTAATTAAATACAATCCTGCAGACACAGAAGTAAATATTGCCTTAGCAACGAATGCTCGTAAACAAGGTCGCTTTGCTGTGAAAAACCTAGAGGAACCAGTTAAACCTTTCCCTGGTGTTCAAGGATCTTCTGGCTTGGCCGTCTTTGATTATAAATTTGCTTCAACAGGGATTAACGAAGTCATGGCTCAAAAATTAGGAAAAGAAACAAAAGCGGTGACAGTAGTAGAAGACTACTTGATGGACTTTAATCCAGACAAACAAAAAGCTTGGTTTAAATTAGTGTATGATCCTGAAACAACACAAATTTTAGGCGCTCAATTAATGTCAAAAGCAGATTTAACTGCAAACATTAATGCTATTTCATTAGCGATTCAAGCCAAAATGACGATTGAAGACTTAGCCTATGCGGATTTCTTCTTCCAACCAGCGTTTGACAAACCTTGGAATATTATTAATACAGCGGCTTTAGAAGCGGTAAAACAAGAACGTTAATAAAACCAGACAAGAACGATGCTGAAAATAGTATCGTTCTTTTTGTATATTTTCAAAAAAATAACAACGCACTTTTACTTTTTTTCTAAAACAAAGAATTTTTTTACTCTTACTAAAATTTCAAAATGATGTAAAAATAAAAGCAGGTCGCAAGTGACCAAGAAATTTTAGGAGGAATTTTAGAATGAAAAAACAAATTATAGCAAGTGTTGCATTAAGTGCACTAGCAATAAGTATTGCGGGACAAGCAGTTTATGCAAATGAAGCAAACTTACAAGACACGCAAGCTGATGTAACTTTAAAAGCAGGTTCTGGGAAAGATGTCAAACCTGTCGTTGATCCAACAGGCGATACAGATGAAAATCCAGCTACGGGCGCAGAAGGCGCGTTATCAATCCCATACGCTTCAAGTATTAGCTTTGGTGAACAAGAAATCCAACAAGGGGATGCCACTTACTTTGCACAAAATGAAAAACCATTTGTCCAAGTTAATGATACTCGTGGAGGTGCAGAAGGCTGGGCACTATCCGCATCCATATCAGAATTTAAAGGTGTAACAAATCAAAACGTCTTAAAAGGTGCACAATTAACCTTGGCAAATGGTCAAGTAACTACAGAAAGTAACCAATCAGAAGCACCAACAATTGCATCAAATAGTTTAACACTAAATGATTCACTACAACCAGTAATGTCAGCTGAAAAAGGCAAAGGTGCAGGCGCCTGGGCTGCCTTATTCCAAGGGGAAAAAGGTAAAAATGAAAATGTAAAACTTTTTGTACCACGTGCAGGTGTTGAAGCACAAGCCTACACAGCAACGATTACATGGGGTTTATCTGATGCGCCAGCGTAAGACTTTAAAAAGATGGGGAACTTTTATTCCCATCTTTTTTCTTAGTTTAGTTAGCTGGTTGGTTTTGTGGTCTGCACCGGCTTCTGCTGAGGAAAATCAGATTAATTTTGAAGCAGAAGCTATTTTACCAGAAAACCAGCAATCTTCCGTCAGTTATTACGATTTGAAAGTCTCCCCTGGAAGCACACAAGAGTTTAAATTACGCTTGAAAAATGTAAGTGATCAACCGATTAAAGTGCGTGTCGATGCAAATAATGGGCTGACCAATAAAAATGGCGCTTTAGACTATTCGCAACATGGAAAAAAATTATTAGGTAGTCCTACATTTGAAGAATTGATTTCGCCGTCACAAACAGTCGAATTACAAGGAAAAGAAACAAAAGAAGTTTCATTTCAATTAAATGTCCCTAAAAATGGTTTTGAAGGAACGATTTTAGGTGGATTTTATTGTTATGAATTAACAGATGGAAAAGAGAAGGAAATAAAAGGATTTAGTTTAACGAATAAATTTGCTTACACAATCGGAGCAAAACTTGTTGTTGAAAATAAAAAAATGGAACCAGCATTTCAGTTAACAAAGGTGAAACCAGGTTTAGAAAATGGTTATTTAACATTGTTCGCGACAATTGAAAATCTAGAACCAGTTTTAATGAGCCAATTGAAAATGAACGCCTTTGTTACTAAAAAAGGAAAAAGCGAGAAAATTCGTGAGTTATCAAAACAAATTTCTGTGGCACCACGTAGTCAATTTGAACTTCCAATTAGTTGGAATGATGAAGCCTTAAAAAAAGGTTTATATGAGTTGACGATTCAGTTGGAAGATCAAAACAGTAAAAAGTGGACATTGAAAAAAGCGTTTGAAATTAAAGGTGAAGATGAAAAATTGAATGAGGAGGCAGTCAAAGTCACCCGACCTGCTTCGAATATTCTTCTGTATCTTGTGATAGGAAGCTGTATCTTAATTATTTTGGCGTTATTTATTTATATTTTAAAACTACGCCAAAATAAATCATAAATAGGGAGGCTTTAAAATGAAAAAAAGAAGTGGGTATCTTGTGTTCATGCTAGCACTCTTTTTTTTAGCAAGTGCTAATAGTGTACATGCGCAGCAAGTAGATTCAGAAGTAGGTATTACTTTTTATCAGAAAAATTATAAGGATCAGGTAGTGCCTTTTGAAAAAATAACCCCAGTTAATGAAGCCAAACAACCCAATCGAGAAACGATTAACTCTGATAAAGGATTAATCAATCAACTTTTACCCAATACGGGAGAAAAACAGCAATTGGAATTACTAACTATCGGTTTACTTCTTATAAGCATCATCCTGTTTGTAGTGGCTCGAAGACGAAAGAAAGGATGGAAAGCAGATGAATAAGATTGCTAAAACCTCATTCGTTTTTATAATCACGTTGATTGGGTTTGCTTTAGGACCGCAAATTGGTGAAGCAACTGAGTTAGTCAAGAAAATTTCAAATCACACAAAATTGTCTGATTATGGTTACTTTAAGGCCTTGCCAGGTGTCTATACGCCAGCTTCCCATACTTTTGTCATGCAATCTGGGGCAGAAACAGAAGTCATTCCACTTGAAGGCAATGTGAACAGTAGTCAATTAACAGTTGATGAAAATTCTCCTGCAGGGAGTGCCATGATTCGTAATGTGGGATGGTATCAAGGGAAAAAGGTCAGCATTAAAGTTTCACTGTTGAAAAATTTGTCAAATCGAGCGGGGGGAACAATCTTTTTTGAAAAAGAACGTTTCTTAACACTATCTCTCCTTGGAGATGTGAAAGTGACATATGAATTTTTTGACGAAGAAAATCAACCGATACAAGTAACAACAGCAGTAAATACTTATGACTTGAGTAAAAAATACTATTTTGGCGTACAATTTCCTCTTCAATCACTCTATTCATCTAATCCAACCAATATTTTTTCTAGAACATGGAATGATGAAAGTGGTGGTTATTGGGTAACTTATCATAACGAAACGGAAACCGATGCCATCAATAGTCAAAAGCAACAGCTACAAATTTTAACTCGACCAAAAGAAAAATTAACCTTTATTTATCGAAATTGGAATAACAATCAGCCATTAGAAATTCCTTATCGTACAGACTTTGTGGCAAAACCTGAGTTTGGCGGGGCCTTAGCAAATTCTTTAACGTTAGAGAAGCCGCAACCTGTTAGTGAATTAAAGGCCCAACAAATCATGCCGAATGTTGAAGAGGATCGTAAATTAAGTAATTTAGAAGTACGTTTTAACTTAACAAATCTCTTGCAATTACAGCAATACGAGCCAGGTAATATCAACATTCAAAACTTTAATGGTGAAGATGTAACGGCTTTGTTCTCACAAGAGATGCAAGGCGAAGAATTAGTATTGACTGCCTTACAACCACAAGATAGCCGGTTAACTGCCACGACTTTACTTTATACAGTCGCCGTGAAATGGCGTGAAGATGCCCCAGCAGTAGATAATCGTTTCATTGATACAGAAGGAAATCTGACATTACCTTATACAATCCAAACAAAGGCCACCAATAGAGATAAAGTGTTTAATCAAGCGACCGAAGGCATGTTGAAAGTGAATTATAACAGCAAAGTGAATCTTCTTTTTGTCGACGAAAATAATCAACCATTGAAAGAGCCAATGAGTCAGCCAGGTATTTTAACACAAGCATTTGATGTATCATCTGAGTATCCTGAAATCCCTGGATATTATCCAGTTAAAAATCCAGTGGAACAAGATCAAGGAACGTTTAAACAAGAAGAACAAACAATCGTTCATCGGTATCGTAAAAATTTGGAATTTCAATTGAAAAATTCAGGAGAGGCAATACCGGTTTCTCGCTTTACTAAAGAAGCTGAGGTGGCGTATTCTTTAAAACACGAAGCAGGAAAAACGATTCGCGTAATGGCACGTTTCGGTGGAGAGGAACAATTAGTAAAAGAGTATCCAACAGCACCAGAGACTGTTGACGATCAAGTGAAAATGAAGATACCAGATAATTGGCTTGACCAAGAAGTTGAATTTTACGCAATGAATGAAACTGGACAAGTTTCAAATAATGAAAAAAAGATAGTCAGTCTGGAAAAGGGGCCGCAATTAAAATTACCTGACGTTCTTTCTTTTGGACAACAAGAAATCCCTGTAAAAGATAGCTATGTCAAGTTGCCACAAGAAGCAGAACTGGCTATCACTGATGAAAGCCAGTTAGATAAAAGTCAATGGAAAGTCAAAGTTAAAATGCAACAAATGATGAAAAATCAAAATAATCAAACATTGTCAAAAGGTTTAAGCTTTATTAAAGAGGGCAAACGGACACCGATTAATGACGTCGAACAAACTATTGCTAGTGGCAGTGGAAGTCAAATGTTGAATTTAGCAAATACATTTGAATTAACTTTAGTTCCAAGCGATGTCGCGGGTAGCTATCAAGGTCAATTAGTTTGGAACTTAGAAGATGCCCCTATTTAAACCTAGATAAAATTTCCATTAAACATGACTTAACAATTGAATCAATTGAAATCAAGCACAGGTGCTAAGGAACTTCTTTAGCACCTGTTTTTTTGGGGGCAAAAATTTACCTCTTGCAAAAAGAAAGTCGTATAATTAATATGACTAAGTTATTTATAAAAATTTAGAAATACAGGAGGTTGATAAAGTGCATACATTTTTAACGAAATCTTCTCAAAAGAAAATTCGTCTATTTAACTATCTCTTAGAAAAAAACAAGTGGCGAACCATTGCAGATTTAAAAGACTTACTGAATGTTTCTTCAAAATCTATTCTATTGTATGTAGAAGAATTATCAGACATTTTTAAACAATTTAATGGGAAAATTGTACTGAAAAATGAAAATAATTAACGATTTTATATGTATAAAGATGCTAATTTTCCTATCTATAATGTTTACTTGCATTACTATCGTCAATCTTATAATTTCAATTTGATTGATTATATGTACAAATACCCAGACAGAAATTTAGAAGACTATGCAGATGCGCAATTTACAAGTGTTTCGACTGTTTTTCGGTATGCCAAATTATTAGTAAAATATTTTAAAAGATATCAAATGACCTTTCATACGTTCTCTTTAGAACTAGAGAATCAAGAAAGCATGAGTCGTTCTTTTTATTATTATTTTTATTGGCAATCTTCACGTACAGGTGACTGGCCATTTACGATTTCTGAAAAGTTGATTAAACAATATATTGAACAATTTGAAGAGGTATACGATATTGAATTGTTACGTTTGCCGAAACGAATTTTTTCTTATTGGCTAGCAATTGTATTAGAACGTGCACCACAAAAAAGAGTGGAACTTTTAGATGAAATTAAACAGGTAGCTGATTCTGATAAAGCTTTTCCTTTAGTAAAAATGTGGCTGAAGAAGTGTAACTTATCGCTGCCTGAAGAAGAGATCTATTTTATATATCGAATTATCTACTCGTTTGGAGTGATTGATGGTAATCCTCGCTATGAAGTTAGTCATGCATTAGCACATAAATTGCATCATACTACGTCTTACCAAGCTGTATTGCTATTAAATAACCTCACGCAAAAAGACTATCAATTTCAATTGGATTTGTCAGATTCTGAATTAATTTTTAACTTTGTGGCATTCCACGAGCGAAGTCAATTCTTTTTCGGTAATACTGATTTATTTTTCAATCAGTCTTATATTAATGAAATTAAAAGACAAAATACGGAAATAGCCCAACTGATGGAGAACTTTCATCGAGATTTGCAAGAGCAGGCAACAAAAGAGGTCAAAGAAATTTTAAAAAATTGGGAACAACTTTTCTTAAACTATTACTATGTTTTAGATTATTATGATTTATTGTTAAAGAAATTGACGCCCATTAAGATTTTAATTGCAGACGATTTACATCATACTCATCGATTATGGTTGATGAATAAAATAAAAAATTATTTTGGTAAAGCTTATCCCTTGGCTTTTTATGATTATGAAGTAGATGCATCTGAAGTCGATTTAGTGATTTCTAACTATTATTTTGATACAAAAGGAACGACTTTACTACTGATGAAAAATATACCAACAGAACGCAACTGGCGGAATTTAGAGAAAATTCTTTATAAAATAACCCATTGCAATGATAAATAAAGCTACTTTTTTGCGAGCTTTACATTTTAAATTAATAACATATCGACTACTATTAATTTTGTTTACTTACAAAAGCAACATTGGCTAACAGAAAATTTTAGTCAGTTTAGAAACAGCGCTGAAGGATAATTGCCGGCGCTGTTTCTTTTATTTTTTTTCCAAATAGCGGATTTTTTTACACTAAAAAATGATTATTTTTCTTGCTATGCTAGTAATTGAAAGTATAGAAAGGAGCGGGTAGTAATGGTTGCATTTGGCATGGTAGTAATTAGTGTTAAATTAATAGGGATTGGCTTGTTTTGCTATTACGAACTAAAGGCTGAAAAAAATTGTAGTTAAGGAGTGTTGCTAATGCAATTAGAAAATATTTCAAAAAACATTAATAAAAAAGAAATTCTAACAAATATTTCAATTACTGTAGAACCAGGTGAAATTGTCGGTTTAATTGGTCCAAATGGTGCAGGTAAAACGACTACAATGAAAATCATGGGTGGGTTAATGGTTAATTTTCAAGGTAAAGTCGTTGGACAAGAACGGATTGGTGTTTTAATTGATGGACCTAAATATTTTCCGAATAGAACAGCAAGAGAAAATCTTAATTATTTTCGTGCTCTTTCAAAAGAGAGTTATTCAGTTGATTATGTAGAATCACTATTTGATATGAAAAATTACGGGAAAAAGAAAGTCAAAGATTTTTCTTTAGGTATGAAGCAGCGTTTAGGAATGGCGTTAGCTTTAATTAACAAAAATAAGCTGCTTATTTTAGATGAACCAATGAACGGTTTAGATCCAGATGGCGTACAAGCGACCATTCAGACACTAAAGCACTTAGCAAAAGAGTTACATATAGGGATTGTCATTTCCAGTCATATTTTAGGGGATCTAGATAAGTTGTGCGATCGAGCGTATTTTATTAAAAATGGAGCAATTATTCAAACAGTCACTTTAGGAAAAGAAGTATCAGTCTATCAATTTACCTTTGATGAAGAAAACGAAGACAAAGTGAGTGAAATTAGTGCTCTTTTTGATGGCGTAGAACAAAGACATCCTCTTTGGTTAATTTCGGAAGCAGATTATCCGTTGTTCTTGAAAGAGTTGGTTTTAAACGACATCATTCCATTAGAAATGAAAAAACATGCACTAAATTTAGAAGATGTTTATTTTTCATTAGTAGAAGGGGAGTAAGAGATGAAAGTAAAAGCTGTGTTAAAACAAGATATTCAGCGCAGAATTTTTTGGTTTTCTGGAAACTACCTCATTATGTTTGCCATTTTAGGGTTAGTTCCACCATTTTTAAATTATTTTTTTGGCGATATGTTTGATGTAAATGATTATATCAGTGCGATGAATTTTATTAACAGCTTGCTATTACCGATTTTAGTAGTGTCCTTTGTTGTTGACGATCAAGGCTCACGAATTAGTGATTATTATTTTAAAACGAGGCAAGGTCGGCATCTTTATTTGTTCTCGCTATTGATTTGTGGACTATGTTTGGGCTTGTCAGCAGGATTTTTATTAATCGGTGTTTGTGCTCTTTTAAGCATGGTTCTTTCAGTAGCTGTTTCATGGAAAGTGTTGACTGTCCTATTAGCTTCTTATATATTGTTGCCGTTATTCTACTTAGTTTTAGGTATAACAATGTATTTATTCTTTCATATACAGGGAGTGACTTTAACGATCTTTAATTTAGTTTTTGTGATGATTGTTCCTATTTTAATAAATATTGGAGCATCAACCATCGGATTGGGCATTCTTTTGCAGTCCCCTTTTTACATCTTAACATTTTTAGGAATGGGTTCAGGAACGATGAATGAATTATTTTATTGTTTAGTAAGCATACTAGTGTTATACGGAATAAATCATTGGAAAATACAACGAATTGATTTTTGAGTAAGGATAGTTCGATTTAAGATTTTAAAAGCATGTATCAGACGTATTTTATTGTCTGATACATGCTTTTACTTAGTTATTCAATTGATTTTTCAACTCTTGTTGGACACGATTTAATTCTTGTTCATCCACACGTTGATAGGAAACACCATCTTGCATAAAACCAGTACCTTGAAGTTGGTCTTGTTTCACTTTACCAAAGGCACTGCGATAATCTAAGGCAATTTTTTTCATGTCATCAAAACTTAAATCTGTCTTCATATTATCAGAAACAGCTGTTAAAATTTCTTGATAGTTGCTTACGCTGTTAAGACTTAAGACTTTTTGGACGATGCCTTCAATCACTTTTCTTTGACGTTCTTGGCGGCCGTAGTCACCATTAGGGTCTTCGTAACGCATTCTTGAATAGGAGAGTGCTTGTTCACCATCCAATGAAATTTTACCAATCGTAAAATCATATCCGTTTTGAGAAAAAGTCAGATTATTGTTCACTTCGATTCCGCCAACCGCGTTGACTAATTCTTTTAAACCAGCCATATTAATTGAAACATAATGATTAATAGGTATATTTAAATAGTTTTCAACTGTATCCATTGCTAAAGATGCGCCACCAAAAGCATAGGCGTGATTCAATTTATCTTGTTTTCCTTGACCTGGAATATCAACATAGGTATCGCGAGCAAGACTGACTAAGGTTGTTTGCTTGTCACGAGGATTAACTGTTGCAACAATTGTTGTATCCGAACGACCTTGCTCGACACGCCCATCATCGCCTGTATCAATCCCTAATAATAAAACAGAAAAAGGCTCCTTATTGTTTAAATTGACCTGACTTTTTTTAGATCGTTCTACTGTTTCATAGGTTTTATCCATTGATTTAGAAACATCCCAATAAAGTTTTGCTCCCATTCCAACAACTGCAAGAAATAGAACCAAGATAATCCCAAAGATAATGGCAAAAATTTTCTTCCCTTTTGACATATTTTTCCTCCAATAATTTATCACAGGTTGTGATTTTTTTCTTATAGGTTAATCTTACTAATTTTTAGTGAAGAAGTATATAATAATTGTTGAAAGACTATAAAACTTTAAGGTATTTTGCATTATTTTTGCTTAATCTTTTGAAATATCTCAATTCTATTAAAATATGCGAATTAGTATATTACACGTTTTCAAGGTGTTTCATTGTTGATTAATTAGAATTTTAGTGGTATTTTTGTATTTGTAATTAGTACAGATTTTAATTGGAGGTATAACAGTGAGTAAAAAAGGATCAGATATCATAGTAGAAAGTTTAATCAATCACGAAGTGCCCTATATTTTTGGGATTCCCGGTGCAAAAATTGATGGGGTTTTTGATGCATTAGTTGACAAAGGCCCAGAATTAATTTTAGCTCGACATGAACAAAACGCTGCCTTTATGGCACAAGGGATTGGTCGTTTGACGGGAGAGCCTGGCTTAGTTATTGCAACTAGTGGACCTGGTGCCAGCAATTTAGCAACTGGGTTAGTAACTGCGACTGCAGAAGGGGACCCTGTTTTAGCATTGGCTGGACAGGTGAAACGGTCCGATTTGTCAAAATTAACTCACCAAAGCATGAATAATGCTGCATTATTTAGTCCAATAACAAAATTCAGTACAGAAATTCAAGATCCAGAAACATTATCTGAAAATATTGCCAATGCTTACCGTATCGCCAAAACAGCGAAAAAAGGCGCAACATTCTTATCGATCCCACAAGATGTCACAGATAGTCCGGTGACAGGCGAAGCAATTAAGCCTTTGTCGGCGCCGAAACTGGGCCATGCATCAGCAGAAACAATCGCAGCTTTAGCTGAACGAATCAAGCAAGCGAAATTACCTGTTTTACTTTTAGGAATGCGGGCCTCTGCACGAAAAGTTACCGCAGCCATTCGTGAATTGGTTGCTATAACTGGTTTGCCAGTCGTGGAAACGTTCCAAGGAGCAGGAATTATTTCAAAAGAATTAGAAGAACATTTCTTTGGGCGTGTTGGTTTATTTCGAAACCAACCTGGGGACCGTTTGTTAAAAAGAAGTGATTTAGTGATTGCGATTGGTTATGACCCCATTGAATATGAAGCACGTAATTGGAACGCAGAAAAAGATGCGCGCGTTATTGTTATTGATGAAGTTCAAATGGAAATTGATCAATATATGCAACCGGAAGAAGAGCTAATTGGTGATATGTCTAAAAATATTTTGAAATTATCAGAAGCATTTAGTGAACCAATATTAACAGAAGATGCGCAAGATTATTTAGAAACGCTTCAAGAAAAATTAACGATTAAAGAAGTAAAAACAAGTACAATTGAAAATCGATTACATCCATTAGAAATTGTTCAAACGCTTCAAGAAAAAACCACGAATGAAATGACAGTTACTGTTGACGTAGGGAGTCACTACATTTGGATGGCTCGCCACTTTAGAAGTTATGAACCGCGTCATTTATTATTTAGTAACGGTATGCAAACATTAGGTGTCGCTTTGCCTTGGGCAATCTCGGCTGCGCTGGTTCGTCCGAATACACAAATTATCTCTGTTTCTGGGGACGGCGGTTTCCTATTTTCGGCGCAAGAATTAGAAACAGCGGTTCGTTTAAAGCAAAATATCGTGCATATTATTTGGAATGATGGTAGTTATGATATGGTTAAATTCCAAGAAGAAATGAAATATAATCGATCCTCTGGCGTAGATTTTGGTCCAGTTGATTTTGTGAAGTATGCTGAAGCTTTTGGAGCCAAAGGGGTTCGAGTTCATTCACAAGCAGAATTTGCCGCAGCTTTAGAAGAAGGAATGCAAACAGAAGGCCCAGTGATTATTGATGTTCCTGTGGATTATTCAGATAATCAAGAATTAGGTAAAACATTGTTACCAGATCAACTTTATTAGGAGATGGAAAAATGAGCGAACAATATGTTTATCAACATGGTACGCTAGGCGGTTTAATGGAAAGTTTGATGGCAGGAACGGCAGAAATTGGTACGTTACTCACGCAAGGTGATTTTGGAATTGGGACATTAGAAGGCTCAAATGGCGAAATTATTTTATTGGACGGTATATTGTATCATGCGAATCAAACTGGCGAAATTACTATTTTAGAAGGCGAAGAATTAACGCCATATGCCGCAGTTACTCGTTTTCAAGAAGATGGCGCATTCCCTGTATCAACGGAAACCGATGAAAATATTAAAGCACAAATTTTAGAAAAAATTAGTCCTAATTTTTTTGCGGCAATTAAAATTAGCGGTCTTTTTGCGAAGATGCATGTCCGTGTGGCACCTAAACAAGAAAAACCATATCCACCATTTGTAGAAGCAGCACGCAATCAACCTGAATTTACAGCGGAGAATATTCAGGGAACAGTTGTAGGGTTCTTTACACCTAAATTATTTCATGGTGCTTCTGCTGCAGGATTTCATTTGCACTTTATCAGTGAGGATCACCAATTTGGTGGGCACATTCTTGATTTTGGCATTAAACAAGGGACTGTTTCTTGGATGGAAGCAGCAGAATTGCGGCAGCATTTTCCAGTTCATGATGCTGATTATCGGAATAAAGAAATTGATATTGCAAAAGCTTTGTCTGCAATTGAAGAAGCGGAATAACTGAATAACAAGGCACATTTCTCCACGCCCATTCAAGTTGACCTAGTTAGTCAACTTGAATGGGCTTATTGCTGTTCGTCGCTTTTTGTTGTTATTTTTCAAAAAAAAATAGTATCCTTTTTATAATAAGCAAATAACAATTGGAAAGGATGGCGTAATGGACACACTTTATAGAAGTTGGCAATTATCTGGTTGGCTCTATCATGATATTTTTGTCATCATTGTAGCAATTATTTTTATAGTAATTAGTGGTATTTTGGTTATTTCCTTAATAAGAAGGCGGAGTACAAGGAGACTGGTTCCCTATGCGTTAATTTTGTTGGTTTATTTTGCAGTGGTACATTTTGCTGGTTTAATCTTTTTCGGAATGTTTCGTTCAGTAACGATTGAAGAGAAAAGTGCGACGTTTTATTCTGAAAAAACGAAAGGCTTAACTTCAATTGAGCGAATGATTATCCCAAATGGACGAACGAATGGCATTAGCACCAGTAACTCATTGTTCCAAGTGATTTCTGTTAATAGTCAGACGGGCGAACGAATGTGGAGTAAACGTTTAGGCTGGCGTGATTATTTAATTGGTCAAACGGATCAATATGTGGTTTTGAATAATGCTGATAACGAGGCCATTTACTTACTCGATACAAAAACAGGGAAAAAACAGTTTTCCGAAGCGGATTTAGTGAAGAAATTCCCTGAATTAAAAGACTATTTAAGCTCTGATTTCGTTGATTATCGTTTTATGGATAATCGCTATCTCTATATTTATGGATTAAACAATCGATATTATCAATTAGATTTGAAAAATTGGCAGTTAAAACAAGACCCAACTTTCAAAGAAGTCTTTCAAACACAAGAAGCGCCTAAATGGACGGTAGATTCAAATGAGAGTCAAATTGGTCAAGAGCTGTCATCGGAAGAGCGAACAACAGTGCAAGGAAAACTAGAAGAGCAACTAATAGCACCAGTTTTACTAGGCAAGAAAGATGAAGCAAATTATTATGTTCTGTCATACAAGAAAAGACAAAGTATTCAAGCGATAGTTGGCTTATACAATTGGCAGAAAAAAACATACGAGTGGCAAACACCGTTGCTTTTAACTAAAGAAAATGTACCTATTGAAGCTTTTCAAGTAGAGGATGCGTTGTTCATTAAAGTCCCGCGTTATTTATACAAAATTAATTTGAATAATGGCAACCAAGAGTATCAGTTTGATTACCGCTGGGGCCAAGTGATTCGTTAAACGAAAAGCGGTAAAGTATGTTTAGACGAATAGAAGGAGCAAATAGTCCTTATGATATAAAGAAACGCTTAGAAGAGTAGTGATTTCGCTAGTTTTCTAAGCGTTTCTTTATTTTATGCAGGTCCAGAGATTAAATTCCAGATAATCGAACCTGTATATGCGCCAGGAAATAATTGTGAAACAGGGGTTTGAATTGCAAGAGAAATATCGGTCATGCGGCCACTCCACATGCCTTGTCCTTTTCTGTCACCAGCGTTACTCATTAAAGTCGCACCGTTACCGATAATAATTGGGTTGGTCGGGAAGTCGGGTGCAGCAGGATCTTCTGAAAAATCCAGTCCATACATTGTATTTGTCATAAAGAAACGCCTTAACGTTTTGTCATAGCGGGCATAGCCGCCTGTTAATTGAAACGTAATGATGCCTAGTAAAGAATGAGCTTCGTTTCGCATGTGTGGGATTTCAGCAGTGACATGCCAACCAGTTAAGGCTCCGCGAACATCCCCCATCCCGAAGTGTCTCATTGTATGAGTATTACCTTCAGAAGGTCGTATAGGAACTGCTGTTAAATCACCAGAAATCGCTTGGGTTTCAAAAGTAAATTCTTTCGGAATGAAGAGCAAGTCAAAACTAGTGTTAGGATTTTCTAAATCAGGATCAACGGTATCGTCAACCGATTCATCGCCAGGCAGCCCTCCAAGTTCTAGCTCAACTGAAACAGGCGTTTTTCCAGAACGAGTGGCAAAAGAAACCGATGGGTCAAAAGTAAAGAGACTGAATACTAGAAACAAGACTGTCATTGATTGATAAGTGAGTAGATTTTTTTTATTCAAGAAAGTTCCTCCTTTAGGTGCTGATAATATAAGTATACGCAAAAAGAGCTGTTTTTATTTATCAGTAATTTACAGGGAATTCGAAAATATTGAGACAAATAGTTTTTAATATTAGTTGAGAAAGGTGAGTCGACAATTTTTACTTGTTGATTCTGTCTTTTTTGAGCACCATTCGTTATATCAAGCATGCTAAAATATAAAAGAAATCATCAGGTATCACTAATGAAAAGGGAGAGGAGGAGAAAACTTTGAGTAAGTGTTTAGGGTTGTTGATGATTTTATTTGTATTATCTGGCTGTTCAGGAAGTAGGGATTCACAACAGGAAGTCGTTATAGAAAAGTCTGCTAATAATGACAAAGTAAGACAATTTGTCGATCAAAAAAACCCGCATTTAGGAACGCAATTAGAAGCAGAATCTTATACTAAACAGGAAGCGATTGAATTTTTACAAAATGGTTTAGGGATACCAACGAATGACTCGGCGTTTCATTATACGTTTAAGCAGTCAAATAAAGGAAGTTATGTTGTTCAAATTAGATCTGAAAAGAATAGTGTCTCGAAAGAGAATGAATTGTTCGGATATTATCAGGTGTATCAAGATGGTATTATAGTGAAAATGATGGAAAAGGATCAAACGTTCCAAGAAAATTAAGTGATAAATAAAAAAGTTGACAAAAAACACAAACAGTTTTGTTTGTGTTTTTTTGTTTAATGTTCGTGTTTTATTTTTTAATAACCTTTTCCGAAAAAATATACGAACGTTCGGGTTTAAAAACGAACAAAAAGATGAAAATGTGTTGAAATATACGTTTTCCTTGCGTATACTGATGAAGTGAAAAAACGAACGAGGAGTGTACGAATGAACAAGAAAGTTCCTTATTTAATTGTGGCACCGGGACTAGTACTATTATTATTTTTCTTAATGATTCCATTAATTACTAGCATTTTGCCAACCATTTTTACTGATCATGGCTTGACACTAAATCAGTATGTTACTTTTTTTAAAGATGACTATAATGTTTCAATTTTCTGGCGAACGATAAGAGTTTCGTTAATTGTGACGGGGATTTCAATCGTGTTGGGCATTCCAACGGCATACTTTATTGCTGGAGTTTCCAAAAAATGGCGTGGCTTTTTAATGGCTATGACCTTGTTTCCACTATTAACCAACTCAGTTATTCGAAGTTTTGCTTGGATTAACATTTTAGGAAAAAACGGTGTAGTGAATACGTTGTTATTAAAAACAGGCTTAATTGAGCAACCGCTGAATTTATTGTATACAGAATTTGCAATTATTATCGGTTCAGTGTATTTATTTTTACCGACAATGATTATGACCTTAGTTGGGGTTATGGAAAACATTGAAGGAGAAATGCTAGAAGCGGCTGAGACGCTAGGCGCCAATCCAATGACGGCTTTTCGGAAAATTGTTTTACCTTTATCAATTCCAGGCACCATCGTAGGAAGTATATTAGTGTTTACAGGAACTTTAACGGCTTATACGACGCCACAGCTGTTAGGTGGTAACCAAAAAATGATGATGTCGACCTTCTTATATCAAAAGGCTAATACTTTAGGTGATTGGCAATCGGCGAGTGTTCTTGCATTTATTATGATTTTAACAACATTAATTGTGATGAAAGGCCTAGACATGGTCGCTAAGAAAGTAGATCGGAGAGAAGCAAATCATGCGTAAGCAAAAAGGACTATCTGTTATTGCAATTCTAGTTTTTCTGTTTTTATTTTTACCATTATGTTTGATTGTGGTGACTTCTTTTGGAACAGCCGCAGCGATTCAATTTCCGATTAAAGGATTTACTTTAGATTGGTACGCCAAAGCATTACAATCGGAAACGTTTATGGACAGTTTTAAGTTAAGCTTGTTGATTGGGGTATTAGCGACTGTTTTAGCATTAATAGTAGGGATTCCGGCTTCCTATGCGCTGGCTCGTTATTCCGTTCGCGGGCGCAACTTTATTAAAAGCTTTTTCTTATCCCCAACTGTGATTCCAGGAATTGTGGTCGGGTATACGCTATTTCAATATATTGTTATTAAATTAGGTTTGCCTGTCTTTCAAGGATTATTAATGGGGCATTTTTTAATTAGTTTGCCTTATATTATTCGAGTGGTTGGGTCAAGTATGGAACAACTAGATTATTCAATGGAAGAAGTAGCTTGGACATTAGGTTGTACAAGATTGCGAGCTTTTATTCAAATTGTTTTACCCAATGTGTCTTCGGGAATTTTTGCAGCCTTTATGTTAGCATTTGTCAATTCGTTTAACAATGTTCCTGTATCGATGTTTTTATCAGGTCCCGGTGTGACGATGCTGCCTACTTCTTTATTAAGTTATATGGAATACAATTATGATCCAACTGTTTCAGCAATTTCTGTATTGTTGATGCTACTAACAATGGGCTTAATGTTTTTAATTGAAAAAACGTTGGGACTAGCTTCCATTGCCTAAAACATGGAAGAAGCACGAGATAGAAAGAGGAGAAAATTTTGACTTTTGTAGATTTAAAAGATATTCGCGTCAGCTATGACGGAAAACAAGATATTTTAAAAGATTTAAATATTTCAATGGAAAAAGGAGAGTTAGTTTCTTTATTAGGACCGAGTGGTTGTGGTAAAACGACTACGCTAAGAGTGATTGCTGGATTAATTAAGCCAAACGACGGACAGTTTTTCGTTGACCAAGAAGAACTAACAAAGGTTCCTGTCCATAAAAGAAACTTCGGGATGGTTTTTCAAAGCTATGCGTTATTTCCCCATTTAACGATTGCAGAAAATGTGGCTTTTGGGCTGAAATTACGCAAAGAAAATAAACAAACCATGAACCAAAAAGTCACAGAAATGCTAAAAGTATGTGGTTTAGAAAGCTTGGGCGACCGTTATCCAAAACAATTATCTGGTGGTCAAAGACAGCGGGTTGCGCTAGCACGTGCTCTGATTATTGAACCTAAACTATTACTACTAGATGAACCGTTGAGTAATTTAGATGCAAAATTGCGAGTGGCAATGCGGATTGAAATCAAACGGATTCAACAACAATTAGGCATTACGACAGTTTTTGTCACACATGACCAAGAAGAATGTTTTTCTATTTCAGATAAAGTGGCCATTATGAATAATGGCGTGATTGAACAATATGATTCACCAGAAACGATTTATCGTTTGCCTCGTACTAAGTTTGTCGCTGAATTTATCGGTTTTGAAAACTTTTTCTCTGTCGAAAAAATGGAAGCTGGTCATTATCGGACACAAACAAATCAAATAGTGAAAACGACTAATCCTGAACCAAATGTTACAACGACGGTGGCAACGATTCGTCCAGAGGACATTGAGATTGTTTCAGAAGCTGCTACTAATACTGTCGCAGGTACTGTCGCTGTCCGAACATTTTTAGGGAAAAGCTATCAATATGAGGTAGAAACAGCGTTAGGTACATTGCTGGTTAATGGAACAAGTGAACAGTTATATGAAACAAACGAAACTATTCACTTGGCTTTTCCAGCTGAGAAATTAGTTATTTTAGAAAAATAAAAACCATTTTGGAGGAAGATTTAAAAATGAAAAAACGCGTAATTTTAGGGACATTAGTCGCTGCAACGTTATTAATGACTGCTTGTGGAAACAGCGAAGCAACTACGAAAAGCGAGAGCAAAGGTGGAAGTAATGCTTTAGTCGTTTCAACTTTCGGATTAAGTGAAGATATTGTCAAAAAAGACATTATCGCTCCGTTTGAAAAAGAGAATGAAGCGAAAGTTACTTTAGAAGTAGGCAATAGCGCAGACCGCTTTACGAAATTAAAAAATAATCCCAATGCGGGAATTGATGTTATTGAATTAGCACAAGCAAATGCAGCACAAGGTGGAAAAGAAGGGTTATTTGAAAAAATTACAGAAAAAGAAGTACCTAATTTAAGTCAGTTAACACCAGGAGCAAAAGAGGTTTTTGAAAGTGGTGCTGGCGTACCAATCGCTGTAAACAGTATCGGGATTGTTTACAACAAAGAAAAATTAGGCAAAGAAATTAAGAACTGGGATGACTTATGGTCAGCTGATTTGAAAGGTAAAATTTCTGTTCCAGATGTTGCCACGACGGCAGGTCCTTTAATGTTATACGTTGCTAGTGAACATGCTGGTCAAGATATTACAAAAGATAACGGGAAGGCCGCTTTTGAAGCGATGAAAGAATTAAAACCAAACGTTGTTAAAACGTATTCAAAATCGTCAGACTTAGCTAATATGTTCCAATCTGGTGAAATTGAAGCAGCTGTGGTTGCTGATTTTGCGGTTGATATTATTCAAGGCGCAGCAGAAAACGTGACGTATGTCGTCCCAGAAAGCGGCACGTATGCCAACTATAATACAGTCAATATTCCTAAAAAAGCACAAAACAAAGAAACCGCCTTTAAATTTGTTAACGCACGGATTAGTGAAGAATCACAAAAGGCCAAAGCGATTTCATTAAATGAAGGACCTACAAATCAACAAGTAACGCTAAGCGAAAAAGAAGCGAAAAATAAAACATATGGTGCCATTGCCGAACGTGCCAAAACAGTCGATTTTAATTTTATTAATAGTCAACTAGCGGATTGGATTGATCAATGGAATCGGACGATGAATCAATAGTTTTAGAAAAGAGGGACAAAATGAACGTCGATGTATTACTAAAAAATGTGTGGCTGTATCAAACAGTCACTCAAACATTCGTTCAACGAAATGTTGCGATTAAAAATGATAAATTTTATTACATTTATGAAGAAGAGAACGTCAATTTGCAGCCCAAAAAAACAATTAATGCCGAGAATCAATGGATGATTCCCGGCTTAATTGATGCACACATGCATATTGAAAGTTCCATGACGACACCTACTATTTTTTCCAAAGCAGTAGTGCGTTACGGTGTGACAACGGTGATTGCCGATGCCCATGAAATGGCTAACGTATTTGGCTTAGAAGGCTTAAAAGCTTTTATGGCCGCTGAAACAGAACTAGATATCTTTCACGCAATTCCTTCCTCGGTTCCTTCGACTACTCCCGAATTAGAAACAACTGGTGGGATTATCGGCTTAGCAGAAGTAGCAGAATTACTCAAAGAGCCAAAAGTGATTTGTTTAGGGGAAGCCATGAACTTTAAAGGGATTTCCTATGAGCCAGATTCTTTAATTCGTCAAATTATCGATTTGTGCCAAAAACAACGACCAACCATGCCTTTAGAAGGCCACTGTCCTAAAATCGAAGATCAAGAGTTAGCAGATTTTCTATATAGTGGTATCACTTCAGATCATACCCATCAATTTCCTAAAACGTTAAAAGAAAAAATTGAAGCGGGCGTCTTTATTCAATTTCAAAATAAATCAATCACTCCTGAAAACATTCAGGTGATAGTAGACAATGACTTCTACAATTATGCAAGTATTATCACGGATGACGTGATGGCTGATGATTTGCTAAAAGGTCATCTAAATGAAAATGTCAAAAAAGCCGTTCATGCAGGATTGCCTATCGAAAAAGCCATTTATATGGCAACTTATACGCCGGCCAAACGAATGGGTCTCCATGATCGCGGCGAAATTGCACCTGGTAAAAAAGCTGACTTTTTGTTATTAAATGACTTAGAAAGTTTTGATATTAATACGGTTTATAAATCTGGAAAGGTCGTTTTTGAAAAAGGCGAGCCCTTCCATTATCCAGAAAAAATCGAAGAGTTTCCAGCCGCTTACCAACAAACCATCCAATGTAAAAAGTTAACAGAAGAAGATTTACTTTTAAAGGTGGCTACAACAAAAGAAACAGTTCGTTGTAATGTGATTCAAAAACAAGAGATTGGCACATTTACAGAGCGAATTACAAAAGAAATTCCTGTTGAAAATGGGTTGTTGCAATGGCAAAAAGCCAACTGTGCCTTATTAATTGTGATGGAACGTTACGGAAAAAATGGCAATATTTCTTTTTCTTTAATGGATCAACCCCTTTCCGAGAAAGGAGCCATTGCGACAACCTGGGCCCATGATCATCATAATTTAATGGTGATGGGTAATACGATTGAGGATATTCTGTTAGCGCAGAATGAATTATTAGCGATGCAAGGCGGCTATTTGGTTGCTTCGGATCAGCAAGTGATGGCAACTTGTCCTTTACCAATTGGTGGGATTTTATCGCAAGCACCGATTGAACAATTAGGCGCTGCATTGCAAAAAGTCCGACAAGCTATGCAAGCGTTAGGCTATCAAAATATGAATGAAATCATGTCCTTTTCCACACTATCATTGCCTGTCTCGCCAGCCATTAAAGTGACAGATTTTGGGATGATGGATACGAAGTCACAACGTTTCTATCCATTAGTTTTTCCAGAGGATGGAGTTCTTTTGCATGAAAACACTCATTAAAAATGTGCATATACTAACAATGGATGAGCAATTTTCAGAAATCAAAGCCGGCTATTTAGTGATTGAAGAAGACACAATTGTTGAATTAGCACCAATGACCACACTTGATGAAAAGCAAATTGCTGCAAATCAAGTAATCGATGGTCAAAATGGAATTTTAATGCCTGGGATGATTAACACCCATACCCATGTAGGCATGATTCCATTTCGTTCGTTAGGGGACGATGTGCCAGATCGACTCCGGCGTTTTCTTTTTCCATTAGAACAATTCATGACAAAAGAATTAGTAGGATGCAGTAGTGATTATGCAATTGCTGAAATGTTACTGAGTGGTATTACGAGCTTTTGTGATATGTATTATTTTGAAGATGAAATTGCTAAAAGTTGCGAAAAAATGAGTGTTCGCGCTTTGCTCGGAGAAACGATTATTGACATGCCCACTTGTGATAGTCCGGAACCTTCAGGCGGTCTTTTTTACGCGGAAACCTTTATTCGCAAGTGGCAAGGACATCCGTTGATTACGCCTATGCTTGCGCCGCATGCACCGAATACCAACTCACCAGAAGTGTTAGCAAAAATTATTGAACTTAGTCGGCGATACCAAGTTCCTGTAACCATGCACGTTGCTGAAATGACTTATGAAATGGCTGAGTTTGAAAAAGCCTATCAAAAAACACCAATTGCTTTCTTAGAAGAACTGGGTTATTTGAGTGAGCCGTTTATTTTAGCGCATTGTATTTTGGCAACCGATGAAGATCTTGCGAGTTTAGCTGCTACTAATGGAAAAGCGCGTGTCGCTCATTGTATCGGTGCGAATACTAAATCAGCCAAAGGCGTAGCTCCGATTAAGCAAATGCTTGATCAAGGGATTATTGTCGGTTTAGGCACGGATGGACCTAGTAGTGGGAATACATTAGATTTATTCACCCAAATGCGCATGGTTGCGAATTTTCATAAGACAGCACACCAAGATCGCTCCTTGTTTCCTGCGAAAGAAATTGTTTATCTGGCAACGATGGGGGGCGCTAAAACGTTAGGTTTGGCGGAGCAAGTCGGTTCATTGGAAGTGGGCAAAAAAGCGGATATAACATTAATTGAAACGCAATCAGTTAATATGTTTCCGATTTTTGATGCCTATTCAGCGTTGGTTTATTCAGCAAATGCTAGCAATGTTGAAGCCGTTTGGGTGAACGGTCAACAGTTAGTTGCCAATAAAGAATTACAACAAGCTAATCTCAAAGAAATCAAGGAAAAATTATATCAGGCCATGAATACGTTTGTGAAAGAAGCTAAAAAAAGAGCTGCTCTCTAAACAAAGCAAGTATGACGTATGGGATTGATTAAATAACGCTGGATTGACGTTTAGTGATTTAGGTTCTAATAGAGCGCAGACAAACTTTTAATGAAAGAGTTGTCTGTGTTCTTTTTTGTTATAAACATTTTTCTTTTTCTATATATATTTTTAAGGTAAGTTGTATTATAGTAAGTTTGAGAAGATGAGAATGAGAGGAAAAGCAATGAATATACAACGGTTTATAGAAAAACGCAAAGCACGTGGTTTGTCACAAAGTGAATTGGCTAAAGGGATTTGTACGCAAGTTACGGTTAGTCGCTTTGAAAAGAATGGTCAAGTCCCAACTTTAAAAATATTGATCCAACTATGTAATCGTTTAGAGCTACCTTTGGGAGAGCTCTTTCCGCGCGTAGGGATTAAACAACCTGAAATTCTTGAAAAAATGGAAGAAGCAGAATTCTTCTTGATTACTAGCGAACATGACCAATTGCAAACAATTTTAAAAAATATTCCTTTTGATGAAATCAAAGATTCCCAACTGTTATTAGAATATTATTATTTACAAGGCTTTGTCATGATTTTTCAAAATGCTTCGTTGATGGATTGCTTATTTACCTTTGAAAAACTTCTGTTTGAAGAGCAAAAATACACGAGCGATATTTACCGTTTGTTAGCTTTTACTGGAATTGGCATGGCCTATGCCAAAGAAGGCGAAATTGAGAAAGCAGAATTTTATTTCAATAAGGTCTTCAAGGAAATTTATCTTTATACTATTCAATCAATGGAAGATACTTGGCGAGTATTAAATGTTGTCTTTCACTGTGGTGTTTTTTATGCAGAAAAAGGCGATTTAGAAACAAGTGATGCTTTGTTAGAGTATGCGATTTCCATCTGTTCTGATAATCACGTCACGTATTACTTGGCAAGAGCAGCTTTCCAGCTTGCGAAAAATGCCTTAGCTGAAGAAAAGCCGCAAGAGCAAATTTTAGAACTACTACAAGATGCCCGCGCGTATGCAAAAATCAATAAAAATCGCATCTTGTTGGAAGCAATTCAAACATTGAAAGAAACAATTTTATCTAAGGGAAATTAGTTTATATAGAAAATTATATATTTATTTTCAAAATATAATAAAAAAAGCGTTTTTTAAAAGAGTTCAAGACACGTTACGACCTTAAATGAAAATTTTAAGGTCGTTATTTTATATAAAAAAATATATAAACGACTTGACTGGCATCAAATAAAGGCGTATGATTTATTTGTGAATAAATGTGAAATAAAACACAATCTTTCATGGAGAGGAAGTCTTGAGGTGCAACAAAGTCAAACTATTTATTTGATGGGCACAGTAATAGATGTATTTGTAGACCATGAAGAACCTGAAAAAATTCTAGAAGAAGTGCATCAACGATTGATCACTTATGAACAACGTTTTAGTGCAAATGATTCAACTTCGGAACTGATGGCTGTCAATCAACAAGCTGGACAAAAACCAGTCAGCGTTCATCCAGAGTTGTATCAATTAATTGCATTAGGGAAAAAACATAGTTGTGATCCAGCTAGTCATTTGAATATTACCATTGGCCCGTTAGTTCAAACGTGGCGAATCGGTTTTAAAGATGCCCGTGTCCCGTCAGAAGAGGAAATTAAAGCCTGTTTGAAAAAAATTAATCCAGAAAAGATTCACTTAAATCCCTTAAAACAAACGGTTTTTTTGGAAGAAGAAGGAATGAAATTAGATCTGGGGGCTTTGGCAAAAGGCTATATCGCTGATTTACTAATTGCCTATTTGAAAGAAGTCCATGTGACGTCTGCTTTGATTAATCTGGGCGGCAATATTGTGACGTTGGGGCCCTCTACGCATCAAAACAAAAAATGGCGAATTGGTATTCGCAATCCGCAAGAATCCAGAGAAACAATCAGCTTACTTGTCGAAGTGGCTAATCAATCGGTTGTGACGTCGGGCATTTATGAAAGAAGTTTAACTGAAGCTGGGCGAGTCTATCACCATTTGTTGGATCCGACAACCGGTTACCCATTGGAAACTGAAATGGCCAGCATCACAATTATCTCGGATGCTTCAGTGGATGGTGAGATTTGGACAACGCGTTTATTTGGTTATCCAATTCCAGAAGCGCTTGAAATCCTCAATCAACTAGATGGGATTGAAGGAGTCATCATTACACAAGACCAGCAAATTTTATATAGCAGTGGGTTAGCAGATACTCTTCACATTATCCATTCATAGAACCGAAAAAGAAAGGACAGCTCATTATGAAAAAAATTATCGGCTTAGTAGGAACGAACTCAGAGCAATCAACCAATCGTCAACTTTTGCAATTTATGCAACACTATTTTGCGCAGGAGGCTGACATTGAACTAGTTGAAATTGTTGACTTTCCTATGTTTAACAAGCCAGAAGACAAAGTTTTGCCAGAAATAGTTAAAACGGTTGCTGAAAAAATTGAAGCAGCAGATGGCGTCATTATCAGTACGCCTGAATATGACCATGCGGTGCCGGCTTCTTTGATGAATGCCCTAAGTTGGTTATCTTACGGGATTTTTCCGTTTGTTGATAAACCAGTTATGATTACTGGTGCATCCTATGGCACGTTAGGTTCCTCTAGAGCACAAGCGCATCTGCGTCAAATTTTAGATGCTCCTGAATTGAAAGCACGAATTATGCCAAGCTCTGAATTTCTATTAGCGCATTCCTTACAAGCTTTTGATGAAAACAATGCGTTAAAAGATTCAGAACAAATAGATAAACTAGCTGGTTTGTTTGCAGATTTTTGTGTATTTATTGAAATTACAGAACAGCTGAAACATGCGCATGCGCAAAACAAAAAAGAAGCAGAAAATTTCTCATGGGAAACGATTTAACGAAATGGAGTGAATAAAATGAAATTAATTGGGATCGTCGGATCAAACGCTGATTCTTCTTATAATCGGTTACTGCTGCAATATATTGGCAAAGAGTTTTATAAAATGTTCGACTTGGAAATTTTAGAAATTAAAGATATTCCAATGTTTAATCAAAGTAAGGATCAAACGAACAGTGTCTTGATTCAGAATATGAATCGCAAAATTTTACAAGCAGACGGCGTAATTATTGCGACTCCCGAACATAACCATACCATTCCTGCCGGTTTGAAAAGTGTGTTAGAATGGTTATCTTTCAAAATTCATCCGCTGGAAAATAAACCAGTAATGATTGTTGGTTGCTCTTATTATGATCAAGGAACCTCACGTGCGCAATTACATCTCCGTCAAATTCTTGATGCACCTGGTGTCAATGCGATCGTGATGCCTGGAAACGAGTTTTTATTAGGGAAAGCTAAAGAAGCATTTGATGAAAACGGCAACTTAATTGCGGAGGGAACACGTCAATTTTTAGAAAGCACATTACAAAAATTCGTGGAATTCATTGATGTGATTTCAAAATTAGAAGGGGCTAAGCCAAAAGACTTACCTGAAGATTTACATGCAAAAGGAACCATTGAAACAACGATCGAAGGGGTTGATATGGCAGCAGATGATTGGGTAGAACAAGCAGCAGAAGCGGTTCAGGCTGTGGAAGGCGACACATACGTAAAATTAGATCGAGGCATTTTAACCGTTGATCAGCTAAATTATTTCTTAAAATCAATGCCAATGGAATTGACTTACGCAGACAGTAACAATCAATTTTTATATTACAATAAAAAAATGGCTGCTGAAGAAATGTTTGCTAAACGGCAACCAGGACAAGTTGGTAATCCATTAGCGAATTGCCATCCACCAAAAGCATTGAAAAATGTAGAATGGGTGATTCAGCAATTACGGTCAGGAAAAACAGATGCTATTCGCGTTCATGTTCCAATGCACGGACCAGATACCTATGTAGTGCATAACTATCAAGCGATGTATGATGATAATGGAAATTACGCGGGAATTAATGAGTATATTTTAGACTTTAAACCAATTGTTGATTGGTATTTAAAACAAACTGGGCAAGAATTAGTCGGTGGAAAAAACGTCGATGCAGTCAGTGGTGCCTCCAAAAAAGAAGCGCCAGAAACGGCAGATAGTGTCTCAAGTGCATCAGTCCATGAAGAAGAGTCAGCGACCGAAAAGCCAACAGTTGACAGCGTTTCTAGCGCTTCAATTAAAGAGTAAAATAACAGTAAAAAATAGCGGCAACAAGTAGTCATACTGTATTCAGATTAGCAATGCCAAATGAGGACTTTTATTGACAGAAGCTGATACTTAAAAGAGTAAGAACTTTATAGGAAGATAGTATAGAAGACGAACCAAAAGTTTCAATCATTTTTGACGAATAGGCTAGAAAAGAAACAGAAAATTAGTCAAACAAATCAGCTTTTCTTTAAATTTAAAGTAAAAAAATAACAAAAAAAGCCTCCTTGGTGACGCAAGGGGGCTTTTTTTGGTTAAAATAATACTTTTCTATGAAGATTCCTAAATATTGAAAGAATCATTTTTAAATTTGTGGAAAAAATAAGCAAGATTGACACTCACGTCTTGTTAAAAAAATAGATACTTAAGGCGTGATAGTTTGGAGTTGAAAATGTGACTACTTTGTTAGATGAATTATTAGACCAAGAATTCCGAGATAAATTACTTATTTATCAAACTTTTATGAATAGTGAAGGTCCATTATTAAAAGAAGAATTTTATGGATATTTTGATTTATCCACTCAAAAGTTAGAATCGTTGTGCCGTCAAATAAATTATGAATGTACACAGATTTCTTCAAGGAGTCAAATTCTTTTTCCAGCTAAAGGACTGATTAGTGCGCAAAAATTATCGCAAATTGATTATCAAGCCTTAAGAAAATATTATTTTGATCAATCACTAATGGCCAAGTTGCTTCTTGATGTAGGCCTCTATCAAAAGCACACGATTCAAGAATTTTCTCAAATTCATTTTATGAGCAAAAGCAAAATTTATGCCTTCTCGTATAAACTAAATCTGATTTTAGCTAATTGGCGTATTAAATTAAAGTCAACAGGCTTGGTTGGAGAAGAGAAAAATATCCGAAGTTTTTGTTTTCAATGCTTGTATTATTTTTATGGAAGTAATCAAGAAAGGCTGCCTAACATTTTGCTGGAAAATAGTCCTGGCATTAAGCGATTTATAAACGATTTACAACTGATGTATCAAAGAACGTTTAGTCTTAATCAAAGTGCACAACTATTTATTCTTTTAACGATCCAACGTTTTCGTGTGTTTTCTGATCATGTAGTGGACTCTTTTACGGAAGTTCATGTGCCTAGCTGTTTACAGCATGCGTTTGAAAAAATCTATACAAGCGAAACCCCTCTTTTTAAAGAGGATTTTGGCAAAGAGACTTCATATATTTTTCTTTTTTTAAGTTTAAATGAATACATTGATAGTCCGATTGTTTTTCCAGATAAGTTAACCATGTTAGACGAATTTATTGATCATATGAATAGTGTTATTCCTTTCTTTGAAAAGCGAATTACGGTGGAAACAAAAGAAAAATTAAAGTTGATTTGTTATCGCTGGGACCGCCTATACTTTTCAGTGGCTGCATTTATTCCCGCCAAGCAGAGCGGTTTCTTTGAAGAGCGGTTTCCTCAAATTCATCGCGCCTTAGATGGTTTTATACAAAAGACAGAGTCGCTGCATCAAAAACGATTTTTAATGTATGAACGCGTGCATCTATATTATGATTTTATGTTTTGTTTGTTAAATGATCGGTCTTTTTGCGCAATTGAAAAAACGATTCATGTATTTGTTGATTTTTCTGGTGGGGAGGATTATAACCGCTTTATTGCAAAAATTATTGCTTCTTTCAATTATATGGATGTGATGATTGATCACAAATTAACCTTAGAAACCGATTTGTATTTGTCCGATTTTTATAGTTCGAAAGTACGGTGTCGTCAATTGACATGGCGTCATTTGCCGGAAACAAAAGATTGGCAAGTATTTGCTGAGGTGGTCAGAGAACTAAGAAAGGGAGAGACTCAGAAAAATGAGCACTATGGGAGAGAACCAATCGAGATGTGGCGAGAACAAGAATACGAAGGATAGTCAATTGAGACAAGCAGGTAACTATAAAGATTTAACTGGTCAAAAGTTTGGTGAGTTGACAGTAGTAGCACCAACGACAAAAAGAAAAGAAGGGCTAATTGTTTGGGCCTGTCGCTGTTCTTGTGGGAGCTATGCAGAAGCTTCAAGAAGACAACTAATTCGTGGGTATCGAACCAAATGTGCGCACCATCGCTATCAAACAATGTTAAAAAAAAACTATCATGAATTAGTCGTGGTACGGATCGAAAGTATTCAACAGACAATGAAAGCGTATTGTCTGTGTTCGTGCGGACAAGCTTGCTGGGTTCGCTGTGAAAATTTGTTGAATGGCCATACCAAAAGCTGCGGTCATCGTAAAAAGAAGGATTACCGACAAAGAGTTGCTGGTGTAATTCCAGGGAAGTTGCAAAGTAAACGCCCCAAAAATAATAGCAGCGGACACAAAGGAGTGAGCCAGACCGCTTCTGGGAAATGGCTGGCTTATATCTCTTTGAAAGGCAAGCGTCATAACTTAGGTATCTTTACGAAAAAAAGTGAAGCAATTTTAGCAAGAAAATTAGCAGAACGTCGTCTATTTCAACCAATTTTACAACAAGAAATAGTGACTACAAATAAGGAAGTTTAGCAACAGAGAGGATGCGAAAGATGTTAGCAGGCTTATTTTCAGTAACTGGAATGATTTTATTGGGGATTTTATTTTGCTTAATTGGTTATCAAACGTTTCGAAAACATCATCATTAAGAGAAGAATGTTCTAGCTAGATAATTTCATCGACAGATGAAATTATCTAGCTTTTTTTATAAAAAAGCTAAGAAAAGGATAAGAGATTGTGGAAATTCTTTAGGTTGTTTAACAAAGCCTTAATTTCCTTTGTTTTAGATTGTGGTTAAGAAGATTTTTCTCTATACTAAGTCTTCGGAAATCAAAGAAAAGAAAGGAGCGAGTGATGTGGTTAAAAAAATTGGTTTAAGTATAATGCTCTTATTTTTTTTCTTAATTATCGCACTCCCAATCTATGCGTGGAAGATTGAGCCGAATTTAGTTCACGTTAATCAGGTGACTTTGGGAAAGAAAAATCAACGAGAACCATTGAATGTTGTGCAACTTTCGGATATACAAGTTTCAGAATTTTATGAGACGAAGCGGTTAGATAAAGTCATAAAAAAAGTCAATCGTGAAAAACCAGATATTATCGTTTTTACAGGTGATTTATTTGACAATTATGCCAAAAATCCGCAACAAAAAGAACCGATGATTGAAAAATTAAAACAGTTGCAAGCGACAATTGGAAAATATGCAGTTTGGGGAAATCATGATTATGGTGGCGGTGCTTCTGGGGTGTATGATGAAGTCATGGAGGCCAGTGGCTTTACCGTTATGAAAAACCAAGGAGAAACAGTAACCCTAGCAGATGGACGCCGTCTTTTTATTGGTGGTTTAGATGACTCGTTATTAGGAAATCCTTCCGTTTCAGAAACATTATCCTATCGAGAAACGTATGACTATGCGTTATTAATGACCCATGAACCAGATGTCGCGGATGCATTTATTGGTACGGGTACACAGTTAGTTTTAGCAGGACATAGCCATGGCGGACAAATTTGGATTCCTTTTTATCCAATCACAAATGTTTTAGCAGAAAAGTATACCAGAGGATTGTATCAGTTGGACCAAGAAACGCAACTATATGTTAATACGGGCTTAGGAACGACCGCCATTCATGCCCGTTTTGGAGTGATCCCTGAAATTACACATTTTACTATCTATATTTAAAAAGTCTGGTCGGATGGACCAGACTTTTTTCTGTTATTTAACAGAATTATTTTTAAGAAAAAGATGTTCATATTTTGGTGAAACGTTTCTATAAAATGCTTTAAAATATCTAGAAAAGAGTATTTTTATGGAAAAAGAAGCAGGGAAAATAATTTCTTTATAAATGGTCTATAGCGCTTTTTAATGCTGTTATTTTTAAATAAAACCATAATGTAAGGGTTTACAACTGTTTGAAGTGAATGTATAATCTGTTTGTAGAAACGTTTCACTAAAAAGAGAGGAACCTGCTTATGAAAAAACTAAAAAAGTTTTATGATCAGCGGCAATTGCATTGGATGGTACTTCCGGGTGTAGCATTCATGATTGTCTTTAACTACATTCCAATTTATGGAATTATCATTGCTTTTAAAAATTATACGATTGTTGACACGGTTTCTTCTGCACCATGGGTTGGACTTGAAAATTTTCGAATCATTATGGAAGATAGTTTTTTTTGGGAAGCAGTTCGTAATACCTTAGCGATTAGTTTAATGAAACTTTTTTTAGGATTCGCTATTCCGATTATCTTAGCAGTAATGATTTTTGAAATGAGAGATGGACATTTAAAAAAAGTGATTCAGACGATTTCTTATATTCCGCACTTTTTTTCTTGGATCGTTTTAGGCGGGATGTTGATTTCGTGGCTTTCAACAAATGGCTTTATCAACCAAGTCATGATGTCGTTAGGCTTAATGAATCAGGGCGTCAATCATTTGTTAGATCCTGATAAGTATTGGTGGATTGCTGTTCTTTCTGATTTGTGGAAAGAAGTAGGTTGGGGCACGATTCTCTATCTTGCTGGCATGTCTCGCATTGATCCAACGTTTTATGAAGCGGCGAGAATTGATGGTGCTTCAAAATTAACACAAATCCGAACGATTACTTTGCCCTTATTAGCGCCGATTATTTCGTTGAACTTAATTCTAAATGTTAGCGGTTTATTGGGATCGAACTTAGATCAAACGTTGGTTTTAATGAATGCTCAAAACCAAAACAAATCAGAAGTAATTAATTCATTTGTTTATCGTATGGGGCTAACGCAAGGGGACTTTTCTTATGCGACGGCAGTTGGTTTAGGGATTTCTGTTATTTCAATTGTTTTATTAGTCATTACAGATCGCATTACTAGAAAAATGAACAATGGTCGGTCGGTTATTTTATAAAGGAGGCAACAGCTGTGATTAAAAGAAAATCAAAAGAAAACAAATGGTTTTACTTTTTCAATACGTTAATTCTTGTGTTGTTTTCTTTATTAATTATCGTACCAATTTGGAATATTTTAGTTTCCTCAGTTTCGTCAAGTTCGGGTTTAGCTGGTAAAGGCTTGGTTTTATGGCCGAAAGGATTTACGCTAGAAAATTATCGGAAAGTTTTTTCGGATAGTAGCATTCCGCGAGCGTTTTTGATTTCTGTTTTAAAAACAGTTATTGGTGCGTCGACGCATACACTGTTCTGTGCGATTGTCGCCTATGGACTTAGTAAATCTAGACTAGTCGGGCGTAATATTTATACAACGATGGGTGTCATTACAATGTACTTTGGTGGGGGCATGATTCCCACGTATCTTTTGATTAAGTCATTAGGACTCTTAGATACCTTCTGGGTATATATCATTCCAGCTTTATTTAGCTATTATGATGTAGTTATCTTAATGAACTTTTTCCGAGAAATTCCACCATCTTTAGAAGAATCCGCCAAAATAGACGGCGCCAGTGAGTTTCAAATTTTTTATAAAATCTTTTTACCTTTAACAAAACCGGCATTAGCCACCATTATTTTATTTAATGGGGTTGGTCAATGGAATGACTTTATGACCACGAAATTATATATTACCAAAGAATATCTGTATCCATTGCAGATGAAAATTTATGAAATTATTGTTCAATCAAACTTGAGTACCATGACAGAGAGCGGCAGTACAGATATGGTGGTGCAGGCAACGACACGTGGTGTTCAGCTGGCAACAATTGTCATTACAACGATACCAATTTTAATCATTTATCCATTACTACAAAAACACTTTATCGGCGGTATGATGGCCGGTGCAGTAAAAGAATAAAGAAAGTAGGGAACAATATGAAAAAAGTTTTAGGCGGTTTATTGGTGGCAACGGCGGTCGTTAGTTTAGCGGCATGTAGCGGTGGGGAAAAGAAAGCTAGCTCAGATGTCTCAATTAAGGATCGGTATGAATTAGATGAAAAGACGCCTGCTTGGAAGTTAGATAAGAAGAAAGAACCGACCAAGATTAAATGGTATATTAACTCAGATTGGACGGCATTGCCTTTTGGAAAAGATGTGACCACTGCGCAGATTAAAAAAGATTTAAATGTGGATATTGAATTTATTTCCGGCGATGATTCAAAATTAAATGCCATGATTTCAAGTGGAGATATGCCTGATATCGTGACATTAACTGAAAAAACTGGACAAGCAGCATTGAAAGCAGATTCTTGGGCCTATTCTTTAAACGATTTAGCTAAAAAATATGACCCCTATTTAATGAAAGTTGTTAACCAAGATACGTTTAAATGGTATGCCTTAGAGGATGGAAAAACATATGGTTACCCTAATTACTCTAATACAAAAGCGGATTATGAAAGTGGAAATATCCCAGTAAATGATAATTTTGTTATTCGTGAAGATGTCTATAATGCATTAGGCAAGCCAGACGTTTCAACACCAGAAAATTTTGAAAAAGTCATGCAACAGATTAAAGAAAAATATCCTGAGATGACCCCAATGGGCTTCACCACAGTGGGCGATGGTGCAGGACCATTTTTAGACAAATTACAAGACTTCTTAGGTGTTCCTTTAGAGGATAAAAATGGGAAATACTATGATCGAAATTTAGATAAAGAATACTTAGAATGGTTAAAAACATTTAATGATGTTTACCGAGCAGGCAATATTAGTGATGATAGCTTCACAGATGATGGAGCGACGTTTGATGAAAAAGTGAAACAAGGAAATTATGCAACCATGCTCGTTGCTGGAACCAGTGGTCAAGGTGGGAACTTTACAGAATTTATGAAAAAATCTGGCACACGTTATATAGCCATTGATGGACCAAGTAGCACTTCTGGCCGAAAACCAACATTAAATCAAACCGGCATTTCAGGTTGGTTAAGTAATTACATTACGAAAGATGCGAAAGATCCAGCGAAAGTCACTCAACTATTCACATATTTAATTGATGAACCAGGACAAATTTTAACAAAATATGGCGTTGAAGGAGTTACTTATGCGTACAATGATCAAGGGAAAATTGATTATTTACCAGAAGTGAAAAAATTAGAACAAACAGACAATGATGCCTATAACAAAAAATATGGCATTAGTCGTTTCCTATACTTTAACAACGACCGTGTCAATAAACTAAAAGTGCCAATGGAAAGTGCTTTAACGCAAATGCAAGAATGGGGCAAAGGAAAATTAGTCCCACATTTCGTAATTGAAAATATTAATCCAGATGCAGGAACGCCGGAAGCTCGGGCGAATGAAGCGATTGAAACCAAACTAAATACAACCGTTATTTCAATGATTCGTGCGAAAGATGATAAAGCCTTTGACAAATCTTTAGAAGACTACAAAGCATTCTTAAAATCAAATAAATGGGATGCAATTGAAAAAATAAAATCTGAGAAAATGGCAGAAAACAGAGACAAACTTAAGTAAGAGAGGAGGAGAGAAAAGCGGATAAAGCAACGAGAAATCCGCTTTTCTCTTTTAATATGAATAAGCTATTTGCATATGAAGGTTGGTATTATCGGATTTTTTCTTTTATTGCCAACTTGATCATTATTAATTTTCTCTTTTTAATTACCTGTATAACAGGCATCTTTAGCGGTGTCGGCTTAATTGCGTTGTATCGAACGATTTATCGTTTGTATCGTGAAAAAGATATTCCTGTTTTACGAACGTTTTGGACAGCGTTAAAAAATAATATCATGCGAGGTTTTATTTTAACAGGTGTCTTGTTCGTTGCTTTTTTACTAGGCGGTATTGCCGTAACAAGTTTATTTAAAATAGCCACCAGTTTAGGTTTCTTAGCTATTTTTCTATTAAGTTTTGTTGCATTATTTTTGACGAGTTTTCTTTTTCTCTTTTCCGTTTTTAATTGGTCCGTTAAAAAGACACTAGGTGAGACGGTTTATGTGGTCTTAAGTAATAGTGCCAATGCGATTATTTTGTTTATTTTACCTCTTTTAACGTTTGTTTTTTTCTATAAGCTTAATTTGTTTTTATATATTGCGTTAGGATTCGGGACAACGGCTTTTCTTCAAGTTGCGTTTTTTCAGAAAGTGTTAGGTGTGGAACATGAATGAGTATTTTGAGTTTTGGCAAAAGACCAAGGAAGAACTTCAAAAAATACCGCTAAATATCCATCGGCGGGTCATTGACTATCCATTGGAAAATGTTCAAGTGGAACAGGTCGACTTTTTAAGTTTCCTAGGTGAGCGCATCTTTGGCTATTTGTTACTTCCTAAAACGACGAGGAAACAGCCAATAGTGATTGATTGTTTAGGCTATATGAATCATATTCAAGAACCTTGGCAATTTGCTCATTGGACACAAATTGGTTGTGCTTGTTTTGTCATTGATAATCGAGGTCAAGGGGGATTAACCAAAGATCGTGTGCCATATCAAACAATTTGGCATGAAGCACCAATGGGACGAGGATTTCTAGACAAAGAAGATTGGTACCAACGCCGCTTGTTTGCCGACCATTTACGTAGCGTAGAAGTGGTGCGGACCTTTACTGAAATTAATCAGGACCAAATCATTCTTCGTGGTGGTTCCCAAGGGGGTGGCGTAGTGTTAATGGTGAACAGTTTAGTCGACTTCCCGATTTTAGCTACTTTTGCAGATGTTCCAAGTCATTCTTGTTTAGAAAATCGAGTAGCAGAAGGAACGGGGTCGTATCAAATTATTCATCAGTACTTACAAGAGCATCCTCAAGCGCATGAAAAAATTGCCGCGGTTCTTCCTTATTTTGATAGTCGTCACTTTGTTTCGCAAATTAAAAATCCAGTCTTTGCTTCTGTTGGGAGTCACGATCCGATATGTCCAATGAAAGATTTTTTCCCTTCTTATCATCAGATAAAGGCAAGAAAAGCAGTCAGAGTGTATTGGAAAAAAGGCCATGGTGGCGGTGAAACAACCCAGATCCGTCGTGAGATGCGTCAAATTCAACAACTATTGCAGGAGGTTAAAAATGAAAATAGCTACGTATAATGTCCGGGTAGATACAGAGTATGACCAAGATTGGCAATGGTCTTTTCGTAAAGAGGCTGTTTGTCAGTTAATCAATTTTCATGATTGGAGCCTTTGTTGTATTCAAGAAGTACGACCGAATCAAGTCAGGGATTTAAAGGCGTATACAACATTCACCTGTCTTTCTGCGGAAAGAGAAGGGGATGGTCAAGGAGAAGGACTAGCGATTCTCTATAACGAACAAAAAGTTCAGGCTATTGATACAGGGTATTTTTGGTTATCTGAAACACCTCAGCAGCCAAGTATCCATCCTGAAGCTGGCTGTCCAAGAATTGCTTTGTGGGGACTATTTAAGGAAACGACTCAAAATACGCCTTTTTTAGTCATCAATGTTCATTTGGATCATATTTCAGCTCATGCTCGTTTAGCAGGAATGACCGTTATCTTAGAGGAGTTACATGACAAAATTGCACAGTATCCAACTTTATTAATGGGCGATTTTAATGCAGAGTCGGGGGAAGAGGTTCATCAACTTGTTCAAAAAAAATTTCAAGATAGCAAAAATTTAGCTACTCATTATGGACCAAGAGGAACATTTCAAAATTTTACTTATACAAAACCTTGGGCGGAATTAGAAGAAATTGATTATATTTATGTAAAAGGTTGGCAAGTACAGCAAACCGCAAGTTTAACAGATAGTATCGATGGACGTTTTCCCTCCGACCATTTTCCTTTAGAAGCAGAAGTATGTATTGAAGAAAGGTGAGAGTATGAAAGAAAATCAACTGATTCAATTAGTCGAAGAAATGACAATTGATGAGAAAATTAATCAATTATTACAATTAGCAGCAGCGTTTTATTCAGATAAAGCAGAAGAAAAGACCGGCCCTATGTCAGAGCTAGGACTAAGTCAAGAAACGATTGATACGGCGGGGACAACATTGGGTGTTTCTGGTGCAAATGAAGCAAAACGTGTTCAAAAAGAATATATGCAAAATCATCGATTAAATATTCCAACACTTTTAATGGCGGATATTATTCATGGTTTCAGAACCATCTTTCCGATTCCTTTGGCTTTAGGAAGCACTTGGGATGAAGCAGCGGTTGAAAAAATGGCGGAGATTTCAGCAAAAGAAGCTGCTGTTTCAGGATTACATGTAACCTTTTCACCAATGGTTGATTTAGTGCGCGATCCACGTTGGGGACGTGTCATGGAGTCAACAGGTGAAGATCCATTACTCAACAGTCGCTTAGCTGCTGCAATGGTTAGAGGTTACCAAGGAGAAAATTTAAAAGAGGACAATTGGCGAGTAGCCGCGTGCGTGAAGCACTTTGCGGCATATGGTGGTGCCTTAGCTGGTCGGGATTATAATACGGTAGATATGTCTGAACGGCAGCTAAGAGAAATGTATTTACCTGGCTATAAAGCTGGATTAGATGCGGGTGCAAAACTTGTCATGACGTCCTTCAATACAGTGGATGGGATTCCTGCTACAGGCAACCAATGGCTGTTTAGAGACGTATTACGAAATGAATTTGGCTTTGAAGGAGTTGTGATTTCAGACTGGGGAGCGATTAAAGAATTAATTCCTCATGGTGTTGCCAAAGATGAAAAACAGGCAGCAGAATTGGCTATCAAAGCTGGTGTAGATATTGAAATGATGACCACGTGTTATCCAGATTATTTAAAAGAATTACTTGAAGAAGGCCGGATTGCTGAAACACTTATTGATGAAGCAGTTATGCGAATTTTAAAACTAAAAAATGAGCTAGGCTTATTTGAAAATCCCTATCGTGGTGCGGATGAACAAGCGGAAGCAGAAGTGATTTTAAGCAAAGAACATCGAGAAATAGCTAAAAAGATTGCTCAGAAATCAATGGTTCTTTTAAAAAATGAAAATATTTTGCCTTTTACACCGCAAGAAAAAATCGCGCTTGTCGGCCCAGGGGCCCAATCACAAGATATTTTAGGGGCTTGGTCATGGCAAGGAAAGAAAGAAGAAGCCATTTCCCTCATGGCTGGGGCCAAAAAATTAACCACAAATCTTCTAGTTGCCCAAGAACCCTTTGATTACTTTGAACCGACCGCGGCGGCCATTGAAGAGGCTCTAACGTTAGCTAGTCAAGCAGATAAAGTAGTAGTGGCACTAGGCGAAACAGATTGGATGAGTGGGGAAGCTGCCAGTCGCAGTGATATTCGTCTACCCGAAAAACAATTAGCAGTAGTGGCACAAATTATTGAGAAAAATCCCAATGTTGTTGTCACGGTCTACAGTGGCCGGCCCTTAGATTTACAAGGGATAGATGTTGCAAAAGGAATTGTGCAAGCTTGGCAACCTGGAACAGAAGGGGGCAATGCGCTAGCAGAAATTTTGTGGGGACAGTACAATCCAAGTGGTCGTTTAAGTATGTCGTTTCCAGAAACGGTTGGTCAAGTGCCAATTTTTTACAATGTCGACAATACGGGGCGTCCTTATGAGTCAGCACCAGAAGAAAAATATGTTTCTAAATATTTAGATGTCTCTAATTACGCTAAATATCCCTTTGGATTTGGCTTAAGTTATAGTCATTTCTCTTATCAACCAATTCAACTAAGTGCATTAACATTTACCAAAGAACAACCAATCACGGTCTCTGTTTTAGTAAGAAATGACAGTCCAATCGCTGGAGAGGAAACCGTGCAATTTTATGTACGTGATTTGGTGGGACAAGTGGTTCGCCCAATTAAAGAGTTAAAAGATTTCCAAAAAGTTTGGCTGGAACCAAAGGAAGAAAAAGAAGTTCAGTTTCTTCTTTCAGAGGATATGGTGCGCTATGTACATTCAGACAATCAGGTAACCAGTGATGCAGGTGAATTTATCGTAATGATTGGTGGAAATAGTCGCGATGTACAAACCGCAACAGTCACGTTAAATGAATAAGATGGGAAGGATAAGTTATGCAGATAAAGAAGCTTAAGCAAGCAGACACAGTCGCTACATTTCTAGAGACAGGTGATTTAAAAGAATTGAACAGCTGTGGCATGATGATTAATCAATTAGAAGGCAATCCTTTAGACGGCAGTATGAATCAACTCTATTTGCGGATAATTACAGGGGACACAATTAATTATCGACCAATGATTGGTTCCAACAGTCAAAGTGATTTTTATCTTTCAGATAACCAATTGACATGGCGGGGTGAATTTGAAGCGGTTCGTTACCAAGTTGACTTTCGTTTGGGGCCAAGCAATCAATGGTTCTGGCGGGTTAATGTCACTGGAACTGGCTTAGTAGATATTGTTTATGGTCAAGATATTGGCTTAGCGACAAAAGGAGCCGTTCAGTCAAATGAAGCGTATGTGTCGCAGTATCTTGATCATCACATTTGGCAAGAGGGCGAAGAGCTTGTTGTTTTATCAAGACAAAATCAACCGCAAAATGAGAAGTTTCCAGCCCTTATTCAAGGGAGTTTTCAAAAATTAGTAGGCTACTCAACGGACGGCTATCAATTTTTCGGACGTTCATTTAAACAAACAAACACACCAGAAGCATTGGGGAAAAGATATTTAGCAAATGAAGTCTATCAATATGAATTTGCTTACACCGCTTTACAAACGGAAGCCGTCCAATTAACGAATGAAAGTAAGGAATTTGTTTTTTATGGTGCGGTAACAGAAACACATCCGCAAGCATTAGCTGAACCTTTTTTATCGAAAGAAGACTTACAAGCTATTTATGAAACTGTGACATTCGATTCATTAGAAGAAACACAGGACTATCCTACGAAACTTTTAGGAGAACCTATCACAGGAAATCCATTAACAGAAGAAGAGCTGGCCGCACTTTATCCCATTCAGACACAAATTGAAAAAGTAGCAGGTCAGACGTATTCCTTTTTCACGGAAAATTACCATCACGTTGTTCTTCAAGAAAAAGAAATTGCCATGGAAAGAGCGCATGGCCACATTTTATTAAGTGGTAAAGGCTTAACGGTTGACGAACCTTTGCTTAGTACGACAGTGTATATGTATGGCATTTTCAATTCACAAGTAGTTTTAGGAAATACGACCATGAACAAATTAATGAGTAATAGCCGAAACGCTTTAAACGTTATGAAACGCTCTGGTCAACGAATCTACATTTTAGAGAATGGCTTATGGCGCTTACTAACAATGCCTTCTGCTTTTGAAATGGGGTTGAACTCTGCTACGTGGTATTATAAGTTGCCAAAGGATACAATTTGTGTACGCACTTTCACTTCGCCTGATTCAAGAGTGATTCAATTGGAAGTGACCAGTCAAAAGGATGCATATATGTGGGCTGTTTCTAACCATTTGTTATTAGGACCGGAAGAAGTCCCAACCTATCAATTAGAACAAGCTGGCAAAACACTTCGAGTGACGGGAAATCATTCTGCTACAGAAAATTATTACCCAGAACTAACCTATGCATTGACAGTTGATAAATCATTTCAAGTAACCGATAGCACATTATTTGGTGGAGCTGAAGCAGACTTATTAGTCTTGGCAATCGAAAAGACCCAAAAATTTTCACTACTTATTACGGGCAGTATAGAGGACCAAGTATTAGTCAATACACCATTAGATTTTGAAAAAGCAGAAAGTCAATATTTGGCATTCATTAATGGCTTGTTACATCATTTTGAGTTAACACACACAGACTCAAGTGTGCAGCAAATGAATCAATTAACTCGTTGGTATACTCATAATATGCTCGTTCATTATTTGTCGCCACATGGCTTAGAACAATATGGTGGAGCAGCTTGGGGCACACGAGATGTGTCGCAGGGACCGACAGAATTTTTCTTTGCGACGCAACAGCCTAAGATCGTGGCCTCCATTATTCAGCATCTATTTGAAAATCAATTTGAGGACGATGGCAACTGGCCGCAATGGTTTATGTTTGACCGATACGAAGAACAAAAAGCCAGTGAAAGCCATGGCGATATTATCGTCTGGCCATTGAAAGTAGTGACTGATTATTTGGAACAAACCGCAGATTATTCAATCTTAGCTACGGAAATCCCTTATACAAGTCGCAAAGATAATCACAAAACAAAAGAAACAGCATCTTTATTTGAACATTTGAAAAAAGAAATAAATTATATTGAACAACATTTTTTACCAGAAACTTTTCTATCCTGTTATGGTGACGGCGATTGGGATGACACGTTACAACCTTACGATAATCGTCTTAAAGAGCAAATGGCTAGTAGTTGGACCGTTGCCTTAACGTATCAAGTGTTGAAAAAATTTGCGGCTTTAATTACGGAAATCGATGCTACTTATAGTCAGCACTTAGCAATTTTAGTCGCAGGAATAAAGAACGATTTTCAAAAATATATGTTGGCGGATGAAACGATTCCAGGGTTTATTTATATGGAAACGCCAGAAACTTTTGAACAAATGATTCACCCAAATGACCAAAAAACAGGGATTCAATATCGATTATTGCCAATGACTCGTAGTATGTTAGCCGAATTATTAACACCGGAACAAGTAAGTCATCATTTAGAAATTATTGAAAAAGAATTAACGTTTCCTGATGGCGTGCGCTTAATGAACAAACCAGCGAACTATCGAGGCGGTGTGAGCACTAATTTTAAACGAGCAGAACAGGCGGCTAATTTTGGTCGCGAAATTGGCTTACAGTATGTTCATGCGCACATTCGCTATACAGAAGCGATGGCGAAAATTGGTCAGCGAGACAAAACCTGGCAAGCATTAATGCAAATCAATCCAGTTCAATTAAAAGAAGTGGTTCACAATGCAGAGTTACGTCAAGCCAATGCCTATTTTAGTAGTTCCGATGGCGATTTTAAAACAAGGTATGAATCACAAGAAAATTTTGGTAAACTAAAAGATGGAAGTATTGGGGTAAAAGGTGGCTGGCGAATTTATTCAAGCGGGCCGGGAATTTATTTAAATCAATTAATTACAGCTGTTTTAGGGATTCGGCAAAAGGCACAAAGCGTGGTTTTTGATCCCATGTTACCAGAAAAATTGTCTGGTTTAACACTAACTTACCAATTGTTTGATAAACCTGTCACATATAAATTTTATCCAAATCAGTCAGCGAAAATAGTTATCGATGGTCAAGAAGTTCCGTTTAAGTTTGAAGAAAACCCTTATCGAGAAGGGGGAATGGAAGTTCAAAAAGACGAGGTGCTTTCATTATTAAATGAAGCAAGTGTTATTGAAATTTACCATTAGAAAGGAGAGTAGTCCATGGTAGGAATTAAAGATATTGCAAAAAAAGCAGGCGTATCAATCTCGACCGTTTCTTACGCATTGAATGGTAGTTCAAAGGTAACTGAAGAAACACGAACGCGCATCCAAGCAATTGCTGAAGAGCTAAACTATGTTCCTAACATGGCCGCTCGCACATTAAAACGTCGTCAAACTAATATTATTGGTGTCTATTTGGCCGATTATGGCGGTAGTTTTTATGGTGAATTGTTGGAGGGAATTAAGAAAGGCTTAGCACTGTTTGATTATGAGATGATTGTCTGCAGCGGTAAAAAGTCACATCTTTTCATTCCTGAAAAAATGGTGGATGGGGCAATTATTTTAGATTGGACATTTCCAACAAAAGAAATTGAAAAGTTTGCTGAACGTGGCCATTCGATCGTTGTCCTTGATCGAACCACTGAGCATAGGAATATTCGGCAAGTTCTCTTGGATAATCGTGGCGGTGCCACGCAGGCAATTGAGCAATTTGTCAATGTGGGTTCAAAAAAGGTTCTTCTGCTTTCTGGACCAGAAAAAGGTTATGATAGCCAAGAAAGATTGGCTGTTAGTACACGAGAATTAACTCGTTTTGGGATACCTTATGAAATTATCCAAGGCGATTTTACCGAACCTTCTGGCTATGTGGCTGCTAAAAAAATTTTGAGTCAACCACAGACAGAACCAGTCGATGTTTTTGCTTTTAATGATGAAATGGCGATCGGTGTCTATAAATATGTTGCAGAAACAAATTACCAAATGGGGAAAGATATTCGGATGATTGGTTTTGATAATTCTGAACTAGGTGCGTTTGTGCAACCGCGATTAGCAACAATTGCCTATTCTAAACATCGATGGGGCATGGTGGCTGCAGAGAAAATTATTCATTTAATGCGGGGAGAAGCTGCTGAGAGCGAACACATTTACACACGTTTTATAGAAGGAGAATCTTTTCCGTCTGAATAATAAATAAAAAGTTTGGTCCAATGCTAGCTAAGCTAGCGGACCAAACTTTTTTCTGTAATGGTAATTTCTTCTGATGCAATGGGTTCATCCAGACTGAGAAGGCGATCTCTAAATTTAAAATGGACCGGCTTGTTCTCATTAATAAATTCATACGGGTAAGCGCCTTGGATTGTTTCACCAGGATTGATTTCATCTGCTAAACGATCTAATTTGTCTTGGAAAGGTGAATCTGTTAAGACTGCATATTGTAAATTTTGGGCTTTTCCGTGGACAGTTTGACTAACTTCCATAAAACTTTGAATCATTAGCTGAATATTTTGTGTTTTTTCGGTTGTATTGGTTAATTCAAACAGGACATAAAACATTGGTTTGCCTTGATAATCTTTTCCTTTATGCAAGGCAGTTAAGGTTAAACGCCCATCTGGAACCAACAATGTTCGATTTTCATACGTCCCAATACTTGTCGCCAACACTTCATCAGGTGCGGGCGCACTTTGACTTGCTGGGCTGCCACTTACAGTTGAACAAGCACTTAATAAGGTACTTAGAACGAGTAAGCTCATTAAAATGTAGGGTTTCCTCATATAAAGTCCTCGCTTTGGTTGATTGACTATGTAAAAAATAAATTGCTTGTATCTGTATTAAAAAGAGTGCTACAAGCAATATTTTAATCGTACTTCTAGTAAATAGCAATACTTTTATCAAAATTCATGTTTGGAAATATAATTTGAAAAATATTTTTAACTAGCAGAAAAACATTTCTAACAAAAAGTATTGGCTCAAAGTAAAGAGATCGTTTTGTTAGAAATGAGAAATGGCAACATAAAAGTTTCCTATTTTTCTGCAATTAAGACAGTTTCAAAAGTGAATTCACTAGGAATATGATTCGCAATTGAGTATTCAAAAATATGCCCGTTGCCTAGGTAAGCAATTTGTTCTGCACGCATCAGGAAATCATTATCGGTTAAGTTTAAATATTTTTTTTCCAACGCAGAAGGACGAATCCCAGAAATGCTGACCCGCGCACTTTGAATTTTTTGATGCAATTGTTCCGAAATATATTGATAAATGGAGACTTTCAATTCTTTCATTGTCAAGTTCGGAATTAGGGCAACGGGCATCCAAGTATATTCAATAATTGAGGGCACATCTTCGATAATCCGTAAACGAATAATTTTGTAGACTAACTCTTCTTCTGTAATACTTAATTTTTCAGTCACCCAAGGCTCAGGTACTTCTGTTGCAAAGCCTAAAACCACGGATTCAACTTTTCCATCGTAGGTTGAGTAAGTGCCGGTTAACGGAGAAAATTTAGTAATGGTTCGATTTTGAAAGTCTTGAACAAAGCTGCCCGAGCCACGTCGTCTGACAACATAACCTTCTTGCACAAGCAAATGTAAGGCTTTTGTAATGGTTAGTTCGCTGACCTGATATTTTTCTGCAAGAAGACGACCTTGGGGTAACTTTTGATTAATGGGATAAACACCTGCTTCAATATCCTGTTTTATAGCTGCATAAATTTCTTTATAACGTGTATTTGTCCGCATCAGAGTCCTCCTTTATCACCAGTATTTCTTTCATTATACCATGAATTTAACATGTTAAAACTATATATTTATTTTTAACGTAACCATTTAATAATCAAGTACTTAAATAAAAGTAGTTGACTTATTCTTTTTAAAACTATATAGTTTTAAAAGTAAACAGAAGAACTTATTGATCTGATTGGTACTTTTTGTGAAAACCTTTTACAATAAAAGGGCAGCACAGAAAAGAGGGAGGAATGACAATGGAACATCATCAACTAAAAGCATTTCCGCAAGATTTTTTATGGGGCTCTGCTTCGGCCGCTTATCAAGTAGAAGGTGCTTGGAATGAAGACGGCAAAGGCGCATCTGTTTGGGATGAATTTGTTCGGCTACCAGGAAAAACGTTCAAAGAGACAACTGGTGATTTAGCCGTCGATCATTATCATCGTTTCAAAGAAGATGTGGCTTTAATGAAACAACAAGGTTTAAAAGCATATCGTTTCTCGATAGCATGGACACGAATTTTACCTGAAGGACGTGGTCAAGTAAATCAAGCGGGACTGAAATTTTATTCAGATTTAATTGATGAGTTATTAGCGGCAGGAATTGAACCAATGGTAACTTTATATCATTGGGATTTGCCAGCTGTTTTGCAAAAAGAATATGGTGGCTGGGAATCAAGAAAAATTATTGCTGATTTTGTGGCCTATGCGAAAATTTTATTTGACGCTTTCCGTGGCAAAGTTCGCTATTGGATTAGTTTAAACGAACAAAATGTGTTTACTTCGTTAGGTTATCAATTAGCCGTGCATCCTCCCGGCGTAACAGACAATAAACGGATGTATGAGGCCAATCATATTGCTAATTTAGCCAATGCAGCAGTGATTAATGCGTTTCATGAATTAGAAATGCCTGGCAAAATTGGCCCTAGCTTTGCTTATACGCCTGTTTATGCCGTTGATGCGCATCCTGCCAATGTTTTAGCGGCAGAAAATGCAGAAGATTTGTTGTCGCATTTTTGGTTAGATGTCTATCTTTGGGGAGAATACCCGATTGCCGCATTAAATTACTTACAGGAGCAAGGTGTGGCCCCAACAATAAAAGAGGGCGATTTAGCGTTACTACGTTCAGCCAAACCTGATTTTCTAGGTATAAATTATTATCGGACGGATACGGTTGCTGCTAATCCATTAGATGGCGTCGGAATAGGGAAGATGAATACAACGGGTGAAAAGGGTTCTGAAACGGAATCTGGGGTACCGGGTTTATTTAAAAAAGTAAATAATCCATATGTTGAACGAACGAATTGGGATTGGGCCATTGACCCGCAAGGTTTGAGAATTGCCTTACGACGATTAGCTAGTCGCTATCAAGTGCCTATTTTAATTACTGAAAATGGGTTAGGCGAATATGATACCTTAACAGAAGATAAACAAATTCACGATACGTATCGCATTGATTATTTGCGAAGCCATATCCAAGCGATTCAAGAGGCGATTACGAATGGCGTTTCAGTTATTGGTTATTGTACATGGAGTTACACCGATTTACTGTCGTGGCTTAACGGCTATCAAAAGCGTTATGGTTTTGTCTATGTGGATCAAGATGAAACACAAAAAGGTTCCTTAGAAAGAATCCCGAAGGACAGTTATTATTGGTATCAAAAAGTCATTGAAACAAATGGACTTATCTAATTATAAGAAAAGAGTGTGGAAAATATGACAGTAAAAATGGGGTTTATTGGATTTGGTAAAAGTGCCAACCGTTACCATTTACCTTACGTAATGATTCGAGAAACACTAGAAGTGAAAACGATTTTCGATTTACATGTTAATGAAAAAGCAGCAGCGCCCTTTAAAGAAAAAGGCGTAAATTTTACCACTGACCTTAATGAATTATTGACGGATCCAGAAATTGAATTGATCACAATCTGTACGCCTGCGCATACACATTATGATTTAGCCAAACAAGCCATTTTAGCTGGTAAATCAGTGATTGTGGAAAAACCATTTTGTGATACGTTAGAACATGCAGAGGAATTATTTGCTTTAGGTCAAGAAAAAGGGGTAGTAGTGATGCCTTATCAAAATCGACGTTTCGACGGCGATTACCTAGCGATGAAGCAAGTAGTAGAGCAAGGCTTTTTAGGAGAAATCAATGAAGTGGAAACACATATTGATTATTATCGACCAGGAAGTATCACGGAACAAGGACCTAAAGAAAATGGTTCGTTTTACGGACTAGGCATTCATTTAATGGATCGCATGATTGCTCTTTTCGGGCGTCCAGATCAAGTCACTTATGATATTCGTAATAATGAAGTGAGTGAGGCAGTCGATAATTATTTTGACGTTGATTTACATTATGGTTCAAAATTAAAAGTAAAAGTTAAAACGAATCATTCTGTCGCTAGTCCGTATCCACGTTTTATTGTTCATGGTAGCAATGGCTCGTTCATCAAATATGGCGAAGATCAACAAGAAAATGATTTAAAAGCCGGAATCATGCCGGATGCACCAGGCTTTGGAGAAGATTCACCAATGTATTATGGAGAAGTGACCTACCGTAATGGCAATGGCGACTGGATTAAAAAACAAATTAAAACGCCTGTAGGTGATTACGGTCGTTATTATGATGCCGTCTATGAAACGTTGAAAAATGGTGCACCGCAACTAGTAACTGAAGAGCAAGCATTAACTAACATCGAAATTTTAGAAGCAGGTTTTCTTAACCCAAGTCCAAGTGTTTATCGTTTGAAAGAAAACTAAAGCGTGTTTAAATGACTTGAAAAGCGCCTGCCCCACAGTCCAGACAACTGTGGGGCAGGCGCTTTTATTTATAAAGAGTTGTGAATTTTAATATAAGAAACGTATGTTGTTAGTGAAAATAAAAAAAGGAAAGACATCTTAGTAGCACTACTTCCCCAAGAATTGCTACTAAAATGTCTTTTGTGATGCTCGCTCAATTGAAGAGCCTTAAATAGGATATCGAATATCCAGTATAAATGCAAGTAAACTACTTTATAGTTAATATTAGTATACTTCATAAAATAATTTTTCAAAGAGAAAAAGGCTTGTTATGAGAAAAAATTAATTTTTAACTCGTTTTTTCTAAGCAAGATTCGGGTGAAAAAGACAATAATTACTGAAGCTGAATGGTAATTAAAGAGGTTCTTTGCTAAAATAGGAAAGACAAGAAAGTTTGGTTAACTAAAGAACCAAATCAGAAAGGAGGACAACCAGTGGAAAGTTGGCTTTTTTTACTACTGATTGCCTTGATTGCGTTTGTTGCAAAAAATCAAAGTTTATTAATTGCGTCAGTTGTTGTGCTTGCTTTAAAGGCTTTACCAAATAGTGCGAAAATCATGTCGTGGTTGTCAGATAAAGGCATTAATTTAGGCGTCACAATTATTTCAATTACCATTTTAGTCCCGATTGCTACAGGACAAATTGGCTTAAAGGATTTAATCCAATCATTCAAAACACCGATGGGATGGCTGGGGATACTTTGTGGAATTCTGGTGGCTGTTTTATCCTCAAAAGGAGTAGGTTTAATTAATCAATCGCCTGAGATTACGGTGGCCTTAGTTTTTGGAACGATTCTTGGCGTCGTTTTTTTAAAAGGAATTGCAGCTGGTCCGATTATTGCATCGGGGATGATGTACGTAATCATTACTACCTTTCAAGCCTTTCAACACTAAAAAAGCAAACAAAACGCGTAAACGTTTTGTTTGCTTTTTTAGTGTTGATAAATGTCCACATTACTATCTAATATGCCACTTTCATTTTTTAAAGTAATGGTTCCCGCATTCGGATGAATCACTAGCTGTAAATGCCCTGTTAAAAACATTTGGTCATACGTCGAAGTATAGACGTGAAAAGAATCATTAGCAATTGTTTCGGTATAAGGCGCTTCTGCTTGATCAACAGGAACGATAATGAAACGATCGCCAATCATACAACAACCTTCTGCGGAAGAATAAGGATTAGAGCCGTCATTTGCTACCAACAAGAAGGTGTTCGTTTCAGTTAAGAAAGGGGCTAAACGTTGTTTTACTTCTTCAGAAATAGTCAGAGACATTTGCCTCACTCCTTTAAATAGTATGTAAAAGGAAGAGGGTAGCTTGTCGCTATGCCGCTCTTCAAAGGTTTTGTTATTTGCTTGTTTCTTTACTGCTTTTTTTGAAAAGAGCAACAGAAAAGGCGACAACTAAGACAACTGTTGCAGCTAAAACAAATGGATTTTTTGTTGCTGATGTGAACCCTAGGACTGTTGAACCAATCGCACCTACGTAAGATAAAATAATCGCTGCTTTCTTTGGTGTTGAAAGTTCTGTAAAGCTATCGCGGAAGGCGACACCTAAACCTAAAGCGCCAATAAAGGCAAACATCCCAAAAATAATGTGTAAAAAGACCATGAATTTCACCTCCAACAGTCAGTATAGAGAGAAATAGCTAGTTTGTAAACTAATTGAGCTTACTTGTGTTATTTATCACTTGATAAATGTTTTTGCCAATGCAAAAAAACAACGTACGATCAATCGGCAGTACGTTGTTTTTTAGTTTAATATAATTAGGAAGTAGAATCCTTATTTTGCTGGATTTTTTTGATCGATTCTTCTGTTGGCGTCACATATAACGTTCGTTGGTTTTCATAAATCACATAACCTGGTTTTGCTCCATTGGGTTTATGCACATGTTTTACTTGGACATAGTCAACAGGCACTTGTGAAGAAAGTCGATATTTTGAAAAATAAGCTGCTAGAAGTGCGGCTTCAGTAAGGGTTTCTTCGCTAGGATGTGCGTCACGAATAATTACATGAGATCCAGGAATATCTTTGGCATGGAGCCAATAATCAGTTTTTTTAGCGGTTCGTAAAGTTAATTGATCATTTTGCAAATTGTTTTTTCCAACGAGAATAGGTGTGCCATCTGTGGCATAAAAAAGATCGGGTTGGCTTTTTTTCGGCTGTTTTTGTTTTTTATTTTTTTTACGTTTTAAATAGCCTTGCTCAATCAGTTCTTCACGAATCACTTCAATGTCCATTGGTGTCGCAATTTCAAGTTGTGCCACAACTGACTCTAAATAAGAAATTTCTTGTTGCGTTTGCTGAATTTGTGTCTTAACAACTCGGACAGCATTTTTCAATTTTTGATATTTTTGAAAATATTTTTGTGCATTTTGATTAGGTGAAAGTGCAGGATTTAGTGAGATACGCAACGGTGCATTTTCTTCATAATAATTTGGTAATTCCACCTCGGTGGCTCCTTTTGGGACTTGTGCCATGAAGGTTGTTAATAGTTCTCCGTCGCGACGGTAATTTTCAGCGTTTTCTGTATCGGCTAAGGTTTGCTGTAATTTTTTAAGTTTCTTTTGATTTCTTTTTAGTTCATTTTCAATTTTGCGAATTAGTTCGCCGCCTTGTTGTTTGACACGGTCTTTCTCTGCTTTACCAGAATAAAAGGCATCTAGTAATTCACTGAGTGTCGGATACGTTGTTTGTTCACCAGCTAATGATTGATAAGGAATGGGCGTAAAATATTCCTTTTTTTCAGTGACGGTTAATGTCGGTACAACAGCTTCAGTGACTGAGGACCAAAATTCCGTCCAGATGGCCATTTTTTCATTTGGTTGTGCAAGTAAACGGGCACTTAATTCGTCTGCTGTATCTTTGCCTAGACCTTGGAAATGCTGTTGTAAATAGCGTCCGTTTAATTCAGGAGCTGTAGAAAGAAGCGCAAAGACTTCTTCTTTTGAAGCCGTGAGCGGATTAAGTCCCATTGGTTTTGGCGGTTCAATATAAGTTGCTCCAGGAAGCAACGAACGATAACTATTTTGGCTCATTCCAATGTGTTTTATCGCATCTAAGATTTTTCCAGAAGATTGGTTAACTAAAACGATTGTACTGTGACGTCCCATTAATTCAACAATCAAAACAATATTTTGTAAGTCACCTAGTTCATCTCTTTTTGAAAAGGTGAAGTGAATCACGCGATCATTTTCTATTTGTTGAATCGTTTCTAAAATGGCACCGTCCAGAAATTTTCGTAACATCATCACAAAATTAGGAGGTGTTTCTGGATTGCTATAGGTAATTGTAGATAGTTGTATGCGCGCATAACTAGGATGTGCTGATAATAATAATTTATGGTTTTTACCTTTCGCACGAATGACTAAAACGACTTCGTTTTCATAAGGTTGATGGATTTTTGAAATCCGGCCACTTACGAGTGTTTCTGTCAACTCATGAACCATGCTATGAGTAAATACGCCATCAAATGACATAATAAATCCCTCGTTTCTTTCCGACTAATAGCTTTATTATAGCGGAGTTTTTGAATTTAAGAAAGAAGCTTGTTAAAAAGGAGTTGGGTTTTCCTTAGAAAGCTGGGGAAGTTTGCTGGTTTTTTTAGTAATTAAAGCGCAAGGGTAGGCAAGAAAGAAAATGATTAGTATAATAGATAAGAACTAAAAGCGAGGAGCGATTAGAAGTTGAATAATTTTATGGAAGAACTAAAAGAGGCATTTTATGAATTAAGACAAAGAAAACTGTTAATGATTACCGCTATTGTAGCATTAGTATTAATAATTGGCTCAATCATTTTTATTCCAACGATGCAGAAAAATATTCGAGCTGCTCAAGTTGAATCGTTAGTCGCAGGACCCATCAAATCAGAGAAAGTCAGTGTCTTAGATTACAAAACAGCAGATAAGAAAATCCAAGAAACAGGAGCCATGTCAGTCATGTTTGCTAAACCATCTGGCAAGCAATACGATCAAATGGTGAAGCTGTTTAATTCAGATAAAATGAATGAATTTCATCGTTCGCTGTATATCTATCCGTTAATTTATAATGCTGGCAAAGCACAAGAGCAATACAATGTTAGCGGCGATGAGATTACGCTTGTTTTCTTTGAAAATGGCAAAGAAAAGACACGGACGGTTGTCGAAAAATCTATGGATTTAAAAACACAATTAATACCAGAATTAAATCGATTACCGATGGCTGGCGTTTTGAAAGACCAACAAAAGGCAGCCCAAGAAGCTGAAAAAGAAGCAGCAAAGAACGCTGAAACACAGACGACGACCAGCACGACTGGCGTTGCTCAATCTACTGAAACGACGACAGAAAGCACTGATACAGTACCAGAAACTGGTGAATAATAGCTAGCTATGTTAAACTTAGATTGTAGAAAGTTTTAAGGAATTAGAAAGAGGGGATTTTCGATGGCATTAGTAATTTCAATGACGATTTTAGTAAGTTTATGGCTGATTCAATCGCAAAAACAAGCAGTTAAAGTTCCCGTGAAAATTGAAAGAAACCGAAACAATTAAGTGGTAAATATGCTGAAATAAAGAAAAACGAGCCTCTCATAAGAGTGGCTCGTTTTTTAGAAGTAAAAGAAATGCAAGAAAATAAAAACTTTTTCTTGACGAACAAAATCAATATAGTGTAGACTACCTTTAACAACATAACTAGGAGGGGAAATACATGACACAATTATCTAACGTAAAAGAAATGCACCAATCATGGCAAAACTGGCGTAGATAGTTGTATGTATGATTCTTTCATAGATACAACTTTAGAAGACTTATTCTAAAAAGTGTATCTATGCTGGTTATATTCAAGAAGAAAAAACGACCACATAGAGGACCCATCTATGTGGTTTTTGTTTTGCATAAAAACAACGACCACTCCTAAACACTTAGGATAAGTCGTTGTTTTTTTGCTACGAATCACTACGATTGGCACGAAGTGACAGAGTAGATGCAGGCTGCGTATACTCGCCGCAGTTTGGCCTTTAAGAGTGATGAGTAGTACAAGGTGAACGAAGAGAACGTTGTCCCATTCGTAGAAAAGTGCTCCTGCGATTCTCACCAAAGTTGCGATCCTCGTCGCAGTTAAATCCTGACAAGCACTACGATTGGCACAAAGTGACAGAGTAGATGCAGGCTGCGCATACTCGCCGCAGTTTGGCCTTCAAGAGTGATGAGTAGCACAAGGTGAACGAAGAGAACGTTGTCCCATTCGTAAAAAAAGTGCTCCTGCGATTCTCACCAAAGTTGCAATCCTCGTCGCAGCTAAATCCTGACATTTGTAAAAAAGTGTTCCTTAGATTTTGACTAAGCAGAGGATTACGAATCTCAGTTTCACTTTCAACGGAAGAAATGCCCTATAGATAATGGTTTTATTATTAAAAAGAAAAAGTTGCCAAACAAAAGGGCAGTTAGGAGAATGCAAAATGAAAAATAAACGTTTAACGTTTGTCGTGTCTTTATTAGCTATTTATTTAATTGGTGCTTTTTTTGTGAATCAAAAAGTGACGAATTCAAAGAAAGAAACCGTTACTGTAGGGGTTTTGCAGTTTGTCAGTCACCCCGCATTGGACGAAATTTATAAAGGTGTCGAAGAAGGGTTAAAGGAAAATGGCTATGACAAAGGCAAAAACTTAGAAATTATTTTTCAAAATGGTCAAGCCGACCAGAGTAAGTTAGCAATCATGAGTCAACAATTAGTACAAAAAAAGGCAGACGTTTTAATTGGTATCGCCACGCCAGCTGCGCAAGCGTTAGCCAACACTACCCAAGAAATCCCAATCATTTTAGGCGCCATTACGGACCCTGTTAGTGCTGGATTGGTGAAAGACAATCAAAAGCCAGGCGGTAACATCACGGGTGTTAGTGATCAATCACCTTTGTCAGCCCAGATGGATTTACTAAAAGAATTGGTACCAGCTGCCAAAAAAATAGGTATTCTCTATGCTTCCTCAGAAGAAAACTCTCGATACCAAGTAGCTGAAGCGCAGAAAGCAGCTGAAGACAAAGGATTGACAGTGAAAACATATGCTGTGCCATCAAGTAATGAAATTGCACAAACGGTTCAAGTAATGACTAAGGAAACAGATGTGATTTATATACCAACTGATAATACGATTGCTAACGCCATGCAAACGGTAGTTGGAGAAGCAAATCGAACCAAGACGCCGATTATTCCTTCGGTGGATACAATGGTAGAACAAGGCGGTTTAGCAACTGTTGGGATTAATCAACATGCGTTGGGGGTACAAGCCGGCAAAATGGCAGCAGAGGTTCTGTCTGGGAAAAGTCAACCAGCAACTACACCCATTTATACCTTTAATACAGGAGACACAATTATCAATGAAAAACAAGCTCAAAAGTTAGGAATTACGATTCCCGCAGAGCTAGCAAAAAAATCGAAATTGATTAACTAATTATCAAAGAAAGTAGGAGAAGCGATGATTGTTTCAGCAATTGGACAAGGAATGTTATGGGCCTTGTTAGGACTAGGTATTTTTATGACTTATCGTATTTTAAATTTTCCAGATATGACCACAGAAGGTTCATTTCCGTTAGGGGGGGCGGTTTGTGTAACTGCCATTACAACAGGGGTTTCACCATTTGTAGCGACTCTTTTAGGGGTCGGAGCAGGAATGCTTGCCGGTTTAGTGACTGGTTTACTATTTACAAAAGGAAAAATTCCAATTATTTTAGCAGGAATTTTAGTGATGTCTGGTTTAAATTCCGTGATTTTATTTGTGATGAAGTCGCCAAATAAGTCTTTATTAAACCAACCGAAGATTCAAGATGTTTTTCAAAAAATGGCCTTACCCGATTATTATGATACTATTTTTTTAGGGATTAGTGTTTTGGCTGTGGTAATGATTTTACTGTTATTTTTCTTTAACACTAGTTTAGGACAAGCCTATATTGCGACAGGTGACAATGAAGAAATGGCTCGCTCGATTGGCATTCAAACGGATCGCATGAAAATTTTAGGATTGGTTTTATCGAATGGCTTGATTGGCTTATCTGGCGGTTTGATTGCCCAAAATGATGGATATGCGGATGTAAGTAAAGGAACCGGTGTCATTGTGATTGGCTTGGCTTCACTCATTATTGGTGAAGTACTGTTTGGAGAATTAACGTTTGGTGAACGGTTGATGGCGATTGTTGTAGGGAGTATTATTTATCAACTATTGATTTTATTAGTGATTAAATTAGGCTTTGATACGACGTATTTGAAAATCTTCTCAGCAGTGATTTTAGCAATCTGTTTAATGATCCCACAATTGAAAAAAGCATTACGACTACACGGCTTTTCTGATAAGGGGGAAACGAAATGAAACCAGTTGTTGAATTAAAAAATGCGACAAAAATCATTGATAATGGGATGAATGAAAAAAAAGTGATTTTGGATCATGTGAACTTAGCCATTTATCCTGGGGACTTCATTACTGTTTTAGGTGGAAATGGCGCAGGCAAGAGTACGCTATTCAATAGTTTAGCAGGAACTTTGACACTAACAGAAGGACAATTTTTAATTGAAGGAGTCAATCGCACCAATCTTTCTGAAGTCAAACGGGCCAAATCTCTAGCGCGTGTTTTTCAAGATCCTAAAATGGGGACAGCACCAAGAATGACTGTGGCAGAAAATTTATTGCTTGCCATGAAACGCGGACAAAAACGTCCCTTAACATTACGGAAGATAAATGAGCAACGCGCCTTGTTTACAAAAATCTGCCAAGAAGTTGGCAATGGCTTGGAAAATCATCTGGATACACCGACAGGTAACCTTTCTGGCGGTCAACGCCAAGCCTTAAGTTTATTAATGGCCACTATCACAAAACCAGAATTATTACTTTTAGATGAGCATACTGCTGCCTTAGATCCCAAAACATCCAAGCAGTTGATGCACTTAACGGAACAACGGATTGAAGAAGGGAACTTAACTTGTTTAATGATTACCCATCGAATGGAAGATGCTTTACGATATGGCAATCGTTTAATTGTTTTACAAAAAGGTAAAATTGTTCAAGATTTAAACGCTGCTGAAAAAGCACAATTAACGCTACAAGATTTGTTGCTGTTCTTTGAAGAAGTAGAATAAAAAACAAGCTCGTTTTCTGAGCTTGTTTTTTTTTATTTTTTGACCAATCGGAAGAGTCGCTTGGGGAAAAAACGTTTGACAATTCGTTCCAGTAACGATGTCACCATAAAGCCCGCTGCGATAGCTGCAGCAGTAAAGACAACTTTTAAAATCAACTGCAACCCGTCATCAATATTTCCTAACAAAATGCTCCGAACTGCTTGATAGGCAGGGCCTCCTGGCACTAAAGGAACCAAACTCGGAATATAAAAAATAATCATCGGCATTTTTTTGTAACGGGAAAAAAAGATACTAGCGATTCCTAACCCGACCGTTCCTAAAAAGTTTGCAAAGGTTTGACTAGCATCAAAAGTTTGCGTTAAGACATAATAAATCATCCAGCCTGTCATGCCAGTAATACCACAAGCCACCAGTGCTTTACGAGGAATGTTCGTAATAATACCAAACGTCACAGTCGCTAAAAAACTAAAGAGAAGATGAAAAATTAGTTCCATTTGAACACTCCTTACATAAATAATTTAAAAATCAAGGCAATTCCCAGGCCAACAGACCCAGCAATAAAAATAGCTTCTGTCCCTCGCGCCGTCCCGCTGATGAGGTGGCCGGCTAAAATGTCGCGAAAAGAGTTCGTAATCGCCACACCTGGAACTAATGGCATCACCGCACCAATAATAATATTATCGATGTTGACCGCTAAGTGAAAATGCACAGCCAAATAGGCCAACAAACCAATGACAAAAGCGGCTGCGAATGAATCAAGGTAAGGAACTTGGAATAACTTTTGGGTAAAAAGATAACTGGCATACCCAATCACGCCAACAAAAAAAGTTGCAATAAAATCTTGCCAAGTGCCACCAAAAATGTACATTAACGTACAACTAACAATCCCAGCTGCTAACAAGCGTAACGAAATTGAAAAAGTGGGGGTATCTGTTTCTAATAGAGTTAAGCGCTGATAAAGCTCTGGTAGAGTAATCTCTTTTTGTGCAAATTCTCTTGATAATTGATTGACAAGGCTAACTTTTTCCAAATTAATCGAGCGCTGGGGGATGTTTTCTAATTGCGTATAATTACTGGAACGAAAGCCCACGAAAATCCCTGTAGCCGTCGTGTAACAAACGCTCTCTGGCTCGCCAGCATTTGCTGCAATCCGAGTAATTGTATCTTCGGTTCTATATACTTCAGATCCGCTTTCCAGCATAATTTTTCCAGCTAAAATGCATGTATCAATAATTAATTGTTTTCTTTTTTCGCTATTAACCAAAGGAATGGCTCCTTTCATTTCGAGTTCACTTTTAGTGTATCATTTTTTTTAAGAACTGTACGCAATTTAAAACAGAGATAGAAAAAAGTGTGATTTTTTACAAAAATGAAACGAATCTTAAGAATAAATGAAAACAAATAAGGAATTAGTAAAAATTATGGGTTAGTTGTAAGAATCTGGGATCTTTCCTTGCATTTTAGTAGGAAACATCCTATCCTAAACATAGAAAAACAAAGGGGTCAATAAAAATGGACAACCAATGGTTACTCTACGGAATTAGCAGTGTCGTATTAATTATTTTAATCAGAAGAACAATCCTATCAGGAAACATCGTATTAAGTTGTTTGTTGGGAGCGATTTTGCTGATTCAAGTAGTGGGAGTAGCTCTCTGTGCACAGCAGAAAAAGAAAAATGAACATACAAAAGAACTACCTTCTTCTAAAGTACATCAATAGAAGAAGGTAGTTTTCTCTTATAGTAAATCAAATTTTTTCAAGCCATTAACAATGCCATTCTCAGTATTTTTAGTTGAAATAAAGGTGGCTTTTTCTTTTAGTTCTTCTCGCGCATTACCCATGGCAATTCCATAATCACAGGCCTCAAACAGCGCCAAATCATTGATGCCATCACCAAAGGCATAAGTGGGAATGCCGTTTAATCCCAAGGTGTTAAAAAGATTTTTGACACCAGAGCCTTTAGAGACCCCTTTACGAACAATATCTATTGAAAAAGGACCATTGCGATAAAAGGTTAATTCAGGAAATCGCTCATAGTAATATTCATCATCATCGCCATGTTGACTTAAGACCAACATCATGTTGACGGCATCATTCTCATAACCTGTGGGATCAATTTCTGGAACAGCTGAATGAATATAGTCATAGGCTTGTTTCACTGTGCCAGTATGCCCTGTACAAAAAATACGGCGCTCATTGTAAAAAGCCAATTCATGACCACGCTGTTTGACATGTTCATGCAGTGAAACACATTCCTCTGTTGTAAATTCATCTGAATAAATCGTTTTTCCTTCATAATGAATAAATTGCCCGTTCATTACAATCGCAGAATCAATGCCACTGGCTTTCATAATTGGCTGAATCTCACACAAGGTCCGTCCTGTCGCAATTAAAGGTAAAATTTGATTGTCTTTCAAGGCCGCCACTGCTGCGGTAATCTCAGGAGTAATTTGCGATGTTCCATCTAACAAAGTTCCATCTAAATCAAAAAAAGTAATAGCTTTCATTTTATCCATACCCTAACATCCTCTCTACGCTTGTTATTTTAACAAACTTTTCTGAAAAGACAATGGGTTCCTTTCGTTTTCTTTAAAAGAGCAGGAAAAAAAGTGATTTTTGATGGTTCTGTAAAGGATTTTTGAAGAAATATAGAATCGGTTGGTACAAATTCAATTTTAGAGTATACTACAATAGAGCAGTTTTATGAAAAGTGAATAAGGAGTGAATGAAATGAATATATTAATGATTGAAGACAATGAATCCGTCTCAGAAATGATGCAAATGTTTTTCTTAAATGAAGGGTGGGAAGCTACCTTTAAAGATGATGGCAAAGAAGGATTGGCGACTTTTCTTGCTTCGCCAGAAAAATGGGACATGATTACGTTAGACTTAAACTTACCTAGTATGGATGGGATGGCTGTTTGTCGTGAAATTCGCAAAGTTTCAGCCAATGTTCCCATTATTATGTTGACTGCTCGTGATTCTGAAAGTGACCAAGTAATTGGCCTTGAAATGGGTGCGGATGATTATGTGACAAAACCATTTAGTCCATTAACTTTGATTGCACGGATGAAAGCTCTACATCGTCGTGCCGAGGTGGCAGAGGCTGCGCATGATACGTCTGAGAATACAGATGAAACGTTTGATGTGATTACGGATCATTTTAAAATGAATACGAAAACACGAGAAACATATTTAGATAATCAATTAATTGAAGGCTTAACACCTAAAGAATTTGATTTGCTATACACTTTAGCAAAAAAACCACGCCAAGTCTTTTCACGCGAACAACTACTAGAATTGGTTTGGGACTATCAATACTTTGGCGATGAACGGACAGTTGATGCCCATATCAAAAAATTACGACAAAAAATTGAAAAAGTGGGTCCTCAAGTCATCCAAACGGTTTGGGGCGTAGGGTATAAATTCGACGATTCAGGTGTTGCTTAATGAAGTATTTGTATCAACAATTACTTGCTTTTATAGGTGTGATTGCTCTGATTATTCTCATTGTCGGAACGTCTTTCACACAATTGACCAAGCGCACAATGCAAGAAAATAACTATGAACAGCTGTATGGTTATGCAGAATCGGCTTTAGAAACACGTGACTTTTTTATTAATGTTGCAGGTGTTTCAGATCGAGATGTTTTATCCTATTCATTTCAGTTGACTGAGCGCGTACTCCAGAAGCAAGATGTGCAATTTGTGTTTATTAACAAGGACCGCGTAGTGCAGTACCCACCAGTTGATAGCACAAAAAAATTAGACTTTTCCTTAATCGATAAAAATTGGGATCAAATCATGAAAGGTAATCGTGTTTATGCAACAGAAAATATTGATATCTATGGGGAAAAGAATACTTCAGCTTATGTGATGCTGCCTGTGCGTGATAAAAATACTAATAATCTGCTTGGTGCAATAGTTATTACACAACCTGCCAAAAACGTTGACCGAAGTGTCCAGTCCGTGACACAAAACTTGATTAAAGGCTTTATTTTTTCTGGTGTGATTGCCTTGTTACTAAGTTATCTATTTGCGACTTTCCAAGTGAAACGAATTAATCGGATGCGTAAAGCCACCAAAGAAATTACTAGTGGAAATTTTGATATTCAATTACCGGTTCATGACAAAGATGAATTTGATGACCTAGCAGAAGATTTTAATAAAATGGCCGCGTCTTTAAAAGAATCACAAGAAGAAATCAATCGGCAAGAAGAGCGCCGTCGTCAATTTATGGCGGATGCTTCTCATGAAATGCGGACGCCTTTAACAACTATTAATGGCTTGTTAGAGGGATTGCAGTATAATGCTATTCCTGAAAATCAAAAAGAGAATGCGATTAAACTGATGCAAAATGAGACCGCTCGCTTGATTCGCTTAGTCAATGAAAATCTTGATTATGAAAAAATTCGGACCAACCAGATTCAAATTGTTGTGAAGAAGTTCAACGGAACAGAAGCTTTAGAAAATATTGTGACTCAACTAACGGCCAAAGCTGAAGCCGCCGGTAATCAATTGTATTTAGACACCACCGAACCAATTGATGTGTATGCCGATTATGATCGTTTCGTGCAAGTTGTTGTCAATATTGTTCAAAATGCCATCCAATTTACTGAAAATGGCGAAATTCATATTGCTTTAGAAAAAGGCTATTTAGAAACCATTGTCCGTATTTCTGATACAGGAATTGGCATGACGGAAGAACAAATTCTGAATATCTGGGATCGTTATTACAAAGTAGATCCATCCCGTAAAAATACGAAATATGGAGAATCAGGATTAGGCTTACCAATCGTTCAACAATTGGTCCGCTTGCATAAAGGAAAAATCAATGTTGAGAGTGAACTTGGTAAAGGCACCACGTTTATTATTTCATTTCCTGATGTTGAAATCACTGAAAACTAAAGAAAACGTCTGGTCACAATCAGTGCCAGACGTTTTTTTAGTTTAATAACGCATGTAGAGACAGGGGGTGCACATAGGGACTATCAATAATTTGTGGATCCTTTGTCAGAAATAGCAAGCGCTTGTTTCTTTTTTGAACTGCTATTTTTAATTGAGGTAAAATTTCTTGACGTTGTCCAATCGTTAATGAAGAAAAGATGTCATCAATCACTAACGTACTTGTTTTTGAAAGCAAAAGTTGTATTATGCGCATTTTAATTTTTTCAAAAGTCGTAAAAGAAGTAAAGGAACGACCAAGTAAGGCAGGTTCTAATTGGAACACCTGGAAAGCTTCGGCTAGAACTACTTTTCGATCCCGTTCTTTGATCGTACTAGCGATAAATAAATTTTCTTCTAATGGCAAGTAGGGCAGAAAGGTTTCACTAGAAGAAAGCCTAGTAATGGTTAGTTGATTTGTTTGGAAAAAATCGGCCAATGCGAGTTCTTGTTCTGGAGCAGAATAAATGATTCCATAAACTTCTCGCAAAGCTAACGCGTCGAATGAGGATTTTTTTTCGGTTGTTTTTTTGAATGATGGTGTGACATTCATAGAAAATCCCTCCCTTATTTCTGATGTGTGCGTAAATAAATCAATGTGAAAGGAGTCCCACAAACAAGAGGAATGCCAAGCAAGATTAAGCAGTTAACAAAACAATTACGGATTGTATAAAGCGACTGCATACTTTTAAAATCAAAAGAAAACGCTTGGATCGTTTGAATCCCTAAATGCTGGATATTTGTAATCGTGACATCCTGGTCGGTACTTTTAGCTAAAAATGCTGGAGTTTCCAAATGAGACCACTGTAAAATAGCATCACGGGCAGCCCAAAGAACAGTATTATACGTTTCTTGAAACATTAAAGTGAAAAGTAAAAAACTGAAAATTCCTAATAGAGCCGGTAAACACAACTCTAGTAAAAGCTGTTTGGTGACATACATATTTGAAAAGTGCATGTGATACCATGTATGTATTTCTTCCTTTTTTATGCGTAATGTCACATACATCAACAGAAGAAAAGTAACACCAAAGAAAATGACACTACCTAGATAGAGGTGCCAATAGTATTGAATCAGTTGGTAATGGTAACTAGTTTGTTTTTCAATATCGACAAAGTCTGGCATCGTTCGTAAAAACTCTTTTTCAAAATCAATTAAGTTAAACAGCCCAGTCAATAAGAAAGAGAACAGGAAGAAGAAGAGTGCAGTGATTAACGTGATTTTTTTATGATAAAAACTACTAGCTGTAGCGTAACGGACACTTCTCATCAACTTTCACCTCTCTAAACTATCTTTAGTATAGTGAAATAATATGAATTAATTATGAAAAAGTAGCAAAAAAGCTTGAGCAAATTGCTCAAGCTTTTTGAAGATTTATTTACCCGTTTTTTGATAGCCTTGATAACTGTCAGTGTGATATTCATCAACGGTTGATTTATTATTGTTTTTACTGTAAACACTCGTTGATTTTTCACCTTTTTCTTTTTCAATTGCTTCCAGTTGTTGCAATTGGTTCTTGTAATCATAGTCTTCTGGGTTAACTGGTTTTAAGCCGCTATTGGTATAGAAACGAAGCAAGTCACCGTTAGTAATTTGGTCAGACGTTTCTAATTGTTTCGTCGCTTTGGCTTTTAAATCAGCGACTTCTTTCTTAACTTCTTCGGTTGGCTCTGTAATTAAAGTGCCTGTTTTAGTATCGTAAATGCTAGAACCTAAAATAGTATATTTAGGTGTTACAACATTGCCGTTGCGGAAAGCAACGATTTGATTGTGTTGTTTAGAGAATAAATCTTGGCCTAACTGAATGTAGTTTTTCGTATCGACACCAAGCAAGTGTAGAAGGGTTGGTAAGGCATCAACTTGGCCGCCATACGTATGGTTCACACCGCCATTTTCTTGACCAGGAACGTGAATCATATAAGGAACACGTTGCATATTGGCGTTGTCAAAATCGTTCCAATCTGCTTTGGTTTTACCTACTAATTCTGCTAAGTTTTGGTTTCTTGAATTAGAAACCCCATAGTGATCGCCATAAAGAACAATGACTGAGTTTTCATAGAGACCTGAAGATTTCAAGTAGTTAAAGAATTCTTCGACCGCTTTATCTAAATAATTCGCTGTTGCGAAATAACCATTAATTGTTTCGTCAGAGGTTTTTGCAATTGGGAATCCTGCTTCATCATTTGTAAATTGAGAATAAGGATAATGATTGGATACAGCAATAAATTTAGAATAGAACGGTTGTTGTAAATGCTCTAAATATTGAACGGATTGATTAAAGAATGGTTTATCGTGTAACCCATATTGGAATGAGTTATCTGAATTAACATCATAATAACTAGCATCAAAGAAATAGTCATAGCCTAAACGTTTATAGGTTTCATTTCGATTCCAGAAGTTACCGGCATTTCCGTGGAAAGCAGCGCTAGTGTATCCTTGCGTTTGTTTTAAAATATCGGGTGCTGCTTCAAACGTATTTTTCCCACCAACTTGTGTAAAGAGTGAACCTTGGTCTAAACCAAATAGTGAATTTTCAAGTAACGTTTCGGCATCACTTGTTTTTCCTTGACCAACTTGGTGGAAGAAGTTATCAAAGCTAAAGGTACTTTTACTATTGTAAAGACTATTGATAAATGGTGTGACTTCGTGTTCTACGCCATTTTCATCTTTTAATTTGTAATTAACTAAAAATTGTTGGAAACTTTCTAAATGGATATAAATTACATTTTTGCCTTTTGCAATACCAAACTTACTATCATCGGGTGCCGCATATTGTTGTTTCACGTAATCTTCAACTTGTTTCATATCGTTAGCACTAGCTTCGGCACGGACTTGGTTTGTTTGGTAAGTTGTAATGCCATCGTATACGGTAAAGGCATTTAAGCCTAAGAATTTCACGATATAGTCACGAGAGAATTGACGTCCTAATAATTGGGGACGTTCTGTTTCAGCCATAAATAGATTGAATAAGAAAAAGACAACAGAAAGGAGTGTGACAGAGACTGCTACACGTGCGCGGACTGGACGCGCATCTGTTTTAATTTTTTTCGTTAACAATAATACGCCAATAATAATGAAGTCTAAGAAATAAATGACGTCATAAGGTCTAAAGAGACGTAAGGCACTTTCGCCAAGACCGCTAGCTACTTTGCCAGCACCAAGCATCGTATTAACTGTGATGAAGTCAGTAAATTCTCGATAATACACGACATTTGAGAAGAGCAGTAAACTCATCAAGAAGTAAATAATCATCATTGTAATATAAGAAGCTTTTTTACGGCGAACATACAAAGCGATGGCTAATAAAAAGACCGTTGTGGCAATTGGATTAATTAAGAGTATGAAATACTCGTTAATATTTTCCAAACGTAAATGGAAATCAACGGCGTACGCAAAGAGGTTTTTTAGCCACAGTAAGATGGCGATTAGCGAGAATAACCCCAGTCGCGTGTTCAAAATATTTGTTTTAAATAATTTTTTCAAAATAAACGTCCTTTCTAAACGATGATTCTATAAAAGTAAAATTAGGTAAATTTCGTATTTTACAATATCGCTTTAATTTTACTCTTTCACAAATTTTATGTCAATTCTTACCGAAGTGAGGAATGGTGATGTTAAAGAAAACTTACTATTTCCTTAAACTTTTTAGTTCGTTAAATGACGTGAAGCTTGAATCCTTTAAAGACAGATGGGCCTTTTTTTGCTATACTAGATAGGACTTTGAAAAGTAGGTGTACAGAATGAAACTTCAAGTAACTAAAAAAGCAGAACATAAATTTAAAAAAGGATATCCTTTAATTCAGAAAGAAGATTTGCAACAAGTGCCAGCGCCGTTACCAACAGATTGGCTTACTTTGATTGATAGTAAAGGCCAGCGTTTAGCTGAAGGATATTTAGGCGAACAAAATAAAGGAATTGGTTGGTTGCTGTCATGGCATGGACCAATTAATCAATCTTTTTTTCAACAACTCTTTGAAATAAGTCGTGAGAAGCGGACATCTTTTAAAAAGGATTCGCTGACAACCGCTTATAGATTATTTAATGGAGAAGGAGATGGCATTGGGGGTCTAATCATCGATCGCTATGCAGATTACGCCGTTTTTTCATGGTATAATGAAACCCTTTATCAGAAAAAAGCCGAACTTTTGACGGCGTTTCGCACAGTTTACCCTGACATTATTGGTGCCTACGAAAAGATTCGTTTTTCCACAAAAAATTTACCCGAATCACAGTTTTTGTATGGCGAACAAGCACCCGAGCCATTACTTGTCACTGAAAATGGCGTTCAATTTGCTACCTATTTAAACGAAGGATTAATGACAGGCATCTTTTTAGATCAAAAAGAAGTTCGTGGTCGATTAGTAGATGGTTTTGCAGTAGGTAAAACAGTCTTAAATATGTTTAGTTATACAGGTGCTTTTTCAGTAGCTGCCGCTATGGGGGGTGCCGTGGCCACCACTAGTGTGGATTTAGCTAAACGAAGCTTACCGAAAACGACTGAGCAATTTGAAGTCAATCATTTAAATCTTGCCGCGCAAAAGATTATTGTCATGGATGTTTTTGACTACTTTAAATATGCTTCACGTAAAGGCTTGAGTTATGACATGATTATTTTGGATCCGCCAAGTTTTGCTCGCAACAAAAAGAAAGTTTTTTCCGTTGCTAAAAATTATGGGGAGCTAGTGAAAGATTCTATTGATATTTTAACGGATAAGGGAACGCTTATTGCCTCAACCAATGCGGCAAATTTATCCTTGGCCAAATATCAAAAAATGGTGATTACTGCCTTGCAAGAGAAAAATGTTCGTTACAAGATTACGGACACGTATCAATTACCAGCAGACTTTCAAGTGAATCCTAATTTTCCAGAGGGGAACTACTTAAAAGTCCTGTTTATCGAAATTGAAAAATAATTTTTTACACCAAGCAAAAGTCCCAGCGCCGCTAATCGGCATTGGGACTTTTGCTTGGTGTTTATTTTATAGTAACTTTTGGGCTTTTTGGGTGTTTGCAAAATGCAGCTTCGCGTAATTCGCTAATAAGTCTAGGCCGCCTTTTTTCAAAATACGGGCGGCTACTTGGTCTGATTTGCTGCCAGCACCAGAGGGCACAGAGAAACCCAATTCTGCAGATTCTTTGTCTAACTCTTCTAAAAAAGCAGCGCGGCTAATAATAGAGGCGGCAGCAACGGCAACATGATACTGCTCTCCTTTAGTGACGAAGAACAATTTTTCAGTGACTTGATTTTTTTCATTACGAACATATTTCCGATAGTTATTTTCAGGGGTGAATTGGTCAATTAAAATCCCTTCTGGCTTTGTGGGAGCCAATTCTTGCAGCAACAGATAAATCGCTTGGTTATGCAAAGCGACTTTCATGTGTACAGCATTGTAGTTTGGTTGGATCTCATTGTATTTTTTTGGTTCAACGATTAATAACTTGTAAGGAATCAGTTCTTTAATGACATGTGACAATTGAATAATTTGTGGGTCGGTTAATTCTTTGGAATCACGAACACCCAATGCTTTTAGTTTGCTAATCATGCTTTTGTCAACATAGGCAGCACAGACAGTTACTGGACCAAAATAGCTACCATTACCGACTTCATCGGAACCTATCACAGACCAGTTGCCAAAATCAGCAGGCAGCGTTGTAGTCTGGGGGGACACTTTTTTCTTTGGTGTGGTACTCGTTCCTTCCCAACGAGCGGCCTCTTTTTCAGCTTGAGGTCCCTGAAACATGACTTTACCTGATTGATAAGCGGTGATAGTAGTGGTGCCAAGCTTGGCCACAAAGACAGTATAAGGGACCGTTTTATTTAAACGATTGGGTTGATAAACAGTGGTCATCTCTGCTAATGTTTTTTTACTAACTTTAATTACGTGATTCTGTGCCATCAATTGTTCCTCATTTCTTGATATTTCTTCTTTACTATAGTAAAGGAAAAACAAGTAAATGAAAAGGTTTTGCGTTAGCTTATTCCTGAAAATGACAATGTTTAGGAAATGTATAATTTTTTTCTATAGTTGGGCGCTAGTTGTTATCTAAATTTTTATTCAGTGCTATACTGTGGGAGAGAAGGAGACGATGAAAGAGTCGACTAGAACAAGGGGTGATGTGTTTGAGAAGAAAAAAAGAAATGCAAGAAAATGAACCAATAGCAGTGACTGCTAACGCGGAACGCTATTATCCAGAAGATAAACAAGGCTTGACGGCCGCACAAGTTGAAGAAAGAAAGCGAAAAGGCTTAGTCAATGCCGCCGTCGATACAGAGTTTATCACAACGAAACAGATTGTTATTAATAACGTATTTACGTATTTCAACTTAATTTTTGTGGTACTAGGCGTGTTATTAATGCTGGTACAATCTTATAAAAATATGACCTTTTTGCCAGTAGTAATCATTAATACGGTCATTGGAATTTACCAAGAAATTAAGTCGAAGAAAGTATTAGATAGCTTAAATATTCTAAACGCTACAAAAGTAACCGTTGTGAGGGATGGCCAAGAACAAGAAATTTCGCCAGATGAGCTGGTTTTGGATGATGTGGTGCTCTTTAAATCGGGTGAACAGATTTCTGGGGATGCAATTGTCTTATCTGGTGAAGTCCGTGTGAATGAATCCTTGTTAACTGGGGAATCTGATGAGATTACCAAAGTAGCAGATAGCCAACTTTTGTCAGGTAGCTTTATTGTGTCAGGTTCTTGTTATGCAAGAATTGATAAAATTGGCGCTGAGGCCTATGTTCATCAATTGACGCTTGAAGCGAAATCAATTAAAAAAGGGGAACAATCAGAGATGGTCGGTTCCATTAACCGTTTGGTGAAATGGGTAGGGATTATTATTATTCCAATCGGCTGTGTTCTATTTTTCCAAAGTTATTTCATCAACCATCAAGGGCTTCATGACAGCATTGTCTCCATGGAAGCTGCCTTGATTGGGATGATTCCAGAAGGGTTGTACCTTTTAACAACCGTTGCATTAGCTGCCAGCACAATGCGCTTAGCGAAGCGCGGCGTTTTATTGCACAACATGAAAAGTATCGAATCCTTAGCACGTGTCGATGTGTTATGTGTAGATAAAACAGGAACAATTACTGAAAACACGATGGAAGTCCAAGAGTTGGTTCCTGTGGTGAGTATCGAAAATGATGGTACAGACTTAACCAATGTCGAAAAATTAATTGGCGATTTTTGTCGAACAATGTCAGCTGACAACGATACGATGAAAGCTATGAAAGAATTTTTTGTTACTAATAATCAGAGGGAAGCCGTTAGCTATACCTCGTTTTCGTCTGTCGAAAAATTTAGTAGCGTGACTTTCCCGGAAGCGACGTATATTCTTGGGGCGCCAGAGATGATTTTGAGAGACAATTATGAAATGTATCAATCTGAAGTGGAACATTATACAAGTCAAGGCTATCGCTTATTGGTGTTTGGAAAGTATTTAGGAGAATTTCAGGAAACGTTGGCAGCAGAGGTTCAACCTCTAGGCTACATTCTTCTTTGGAATCCGATTCGTAAAGAAGCCAAAGCAACTTTTGAATATTTCGCTGAACAAAATGTGGCCATTAAGGTCATTTCTGGCGATAATCCTTTAACAGTATCCAATGTAGCACAAGCGGCAGGCATTATTGGTGCTGAAAATTATGTGGACGCGCGAACATTAACTACAATGGAAGCCCAGACAGAAGCTTTAGAAAAATACACCGTTTTTGGTCGTGTCACGCCAGAACAAAAGAAACAATTTGTACTATTGTTGAAAAAATTAGATCATACAGTGGCGATGACAGGGGATGGAGTCAATGATATTTTAGCCATGAAAGAAGCAGATTGTAGTATTGCCATGGCTTCAGGAAATCAAGCTACAGCACAAGCCTCGCAAGTTGTGTTGTTGGATTCTGATTTTTCAACGATGCCGGAGGTTGTCTTTGAAGGCCGCCAAGTAGTTAATAACATTGAACGCTCTTCAAGTTTATTCCTTGTAAAAAATATTTTCTCCTTGCTAATGTCTGTCTTTGCTATGATTTTTGCCGTGACATATCCTTTACAACCGACACAAGTCACATTGATTAGTTTATTTACAATTGGTATTCCTTCGACATTTCTAGCTTTGGAACCAAATCATCGTCGCATTGAAGGGAAATTTCTTTTCAATGTGTTATCAAAAGCAATTCCTGGTGGGTTAACGGATATGTTGGTAGTCGGTGCCTTACTAATTTGTGGTGATATTCTTGCACTTCAAAAAACGGACATTTCAACGACTGCAACATTGTTGCTAGTTTCAGTCGGCTTTATGGTTCTTTATAAAATTAGTTCACCAATGAATCGTTACCGCAAGCGCGTAATGATTGGCTGTTTAATCGGAATGGTTCTTACAAGTATTTCCATGAAAAACTTGTTCTCGTTAACTTCGGTATCGCCAACAGCCTTGTTACTTTTAGCCATTCTTTTCTTTGCAGCAGACTCAACTTTCCAACATTTATCAACCATTTCTGAAAAAGTTCAATTATGGTTTTATAAGAAAAGACATTAGGAGCAAAACACCGAGCCAAAATTATTTTGGTTCGGTGTTTTTTGTTTTTTATTGTTGGGAAAAATAAAAACACTTGTACCTAGTTAATCCTTGATAGTATAAACCTAACCAATTATTTTAGATAGGAAGGATTGAATAAAAATGAAAAAAAGAAGTTTTGTCTATTGGGGAATGTTTTTCATTCTTTTGTCGACGCTGATAACGCCTTTTCTGAAACTTGAAACAGGATATGCGCAAACGGAACCAACTAGTACCAGTGAAACCAATCAAATTTCTGCTACGCCAAACGTAGTACCGCGTAAGCAAGTGGGCAACATTGTGACAGCGATTCAGCTAACGGACAAAGAGGGAAACCCACTTGGGACCATTAATCAATATACAGACATCTACCTCCGAATTGAGTTCAACTTACCGGATAATACCGTTAATAGTGGGGATACGAGTGTGATTACTTTGCCCGAAGAGCTACGTCTCGAGAAAAATATGACCTTTAATGTAGTAGATGATACAGGTGCTGTGGTTGCAATCGCACAGACCGATGTAGCAAATAAAACGGTCACGTTAACGTATACAGATTACGTAGAAAACCATGCCAATATTAGTGGGTCTTTATATTTTACAAGTTTGATTGATTTCGAAAATGTCGAAAATGAATCCAAGATTCCTATTTACGTCACGGTTGAAGGGGAAAAAATATTTGCTGGCGAACTTGATTACCAAGGTGAAGGCGATGATGCTAACGAAAAATTTAGCAAGTATTCGTGGTTTATTGAAGACGATCCAACCGAAATTTACAATGTACTACGGATTAATCCAACAGGGCAAACGTATACTGATTTAGAAGTGGAAGATGTGCTAAAAACAGAAAGTTTAAGTTATATGAAAGACACTATGAAAATTGAACGAGGACAATGGACACTGGATGGAAATGCTATTTGGCAGTTCACGCCAGAGGAAGATATAACTGGTCAGTTGGCTGTCCAGTATGGTCCTGATGACCGTAATTTTTCGGTACATTTTGGCAATATTGGGACTAACGAATATCGTATCACCTATAAAACCAAAATCGATCATCTTCCCGAAAAAGGTGAAACCTTCACAAATTATGCAAAATTAACAGAAAATCAAACGGTGGTGGAAGAAGTCGAAGTGAGTCGTGTCTCACAAACGGGTGGTGGAGAAGCCAATGGTGAACAATATGTTGTTGAAATTCATAAAGAAGATGAAGCGGGCCAGCGTTTAGCAGGTGCAGAATTTGAACTCATTCGTAACTCAACCAATCAAACAGTGGCCAAAATCACAACAGATCAAAACGGAACAGCGATTGTTAAAGGCTTGTTAAAAGATAACTATACTTTAGTAGAAACCAAAGCACCTATTGGTTACCAACTTTCGCAAAACAAGATTCCAATAACACCTGAAGACTTTGGTAAAAACTTAGTTGCACTGAAAACTGTTGTGAATCATAAGATTTCATATCAACCAGTCGCTGCTTCATTTTTAGCTGAAAAAGTTCTTTTAGGAAAACCACTGAAGGATGCTGAATTTCAATTTGAATTGTTAGATGAGAAAGGCACAGTACTAGAAACGGTTAGTAACGATACTTTAGGGAAAATTCAATTTTCACCATTAACCTTTGAAACTCCCGGAAACTATCAATACACCATTCGGGAAGTAAACACGCAACAGACAGGTGTTTCCTACGATACGCATAATCTTCAAGTTCAAGTAACCGTCGAGGTACTTTTAGGAAATCTCGTGGCGACTATTCAGTATGATGGAGGTCAAGTATTTACTAATCACTATACGCCAGAAAAACCTATAGAAAGTACCACGCCACCAACGAGTGGGACAACAGATACTACCACGAATTCAACCACAGAAACTACTTCGATAACCATTGAAAAACAGGCGATTCGTAATAAAGAATTGCCAAAAACAGGAGAAACAAAAGAAAACGCGTTTCTTTTCTTAGGTAGCCTTCTTTTGATTCAAGGATTATTTATCTATTTTAAAACGAAAAAATAATCGCTTAGATAGTTTCAGTAATCGAGACAAAATGTGCAAATTTCGAGAGATTTAGCTTGTTCATTTGAGTTTGGAATGGTTCTGTGCTATACTATCTTTAGCGTAATGATACTAGTTGGGAGTGAGCGGATTTCTGCTCACTCTTTTTGATGGAAAAATCATCAGGACACGGTTCGTTACATCAATCTCGAAGGAGGCGAAAATTTTGAGTAGTGCTGTGGAAACTGTAACAAAGTTAGTCACACCAATCTTAGAAGAACAAAATTTTGAACTTGTGGAAGTAGAGTTTGTTAAGGAAGGAAAAAATTGGTTTTTACGAGTATTTATCGATAAAGAAGGTGGCATTGATATTGAGGAATGTGCCTTTGTCAGCGAAAAATTAAGTGAAAAACTAGATGCAATGGATCCAGATCCAATTCCGCAAGCGTACTTTCTGGAAGTTTCTTCTCCGGGAGCAGAACGTCCGTTAAAGAAAGAAAGCGATTATGAACAAGCGGTAGGCAAGTACATTCATATTTCTCTTTATCAAGCAGTTGATGGAGAAAAACAGATTGAGGGTACCTTAGTCCATCTTGATTCAGAACAATTAACATTAAGTGTAAAAATTAAAACCAGAGTGAAGGAAATGACTTTTGAACGTAAAAATATCGCAAAAGCTCGTTTAGCCATTCAATTTTAATCAACAGACTCGAATGTAAAAAAGGGTCCACTAAAAGTTTTACTTTTAGCCGGGCCTGTGACAAGTTTTAACGAGAAGTTTTTCCCTTGGAAGAAGAACCACTCGTTCAGCTTTAACGAATCCATAGGAGGAAAAGAAAAACAATGAGCAAAGAAATGTTAAATGCATTAGACGTATTAGAAGCTGAAAAAGGGATTCCTAAAGATACGGTGATTGAAGCGTTACAAGCAGCTTTAGTTTCTGCATATAAAAGACATTATGGACAAGCAAGCAACGTCGAAGTTGAATTTGAACCAAAAAAAGGCAATATTCACGTGTATGCTGTCAAAGAAGTAACAGAAGAAGTATTTGATTCACAATTGGAAGTTTCATTAAAAGATGCCGTTGCATTAAATGGTGCATATGAAATCGGCGACAAAATTCGTTTTGAAGTTACGCCAAAAGACTTTGGCCGCATTGCTGCCCAAACAGCAAAGCAAGTAATTTTACAACGTGTCCGTGAAGCAGAAAGAACAATTATTTATAATGAATTTAGCGAATACGAAAATGACATCATGCAAGGAATTGTTGAACGTCAAGATCGTCGTTATATTTATGTAAACTTGGGTAAAATCGAAGCAGTCTTATCAAAACAAGATCAAATGCCAAATGAATTTTACCAACCGCATGATCGGATTAAAGTTTACGTATCACGTGTTGAAAACACATCAAAAGGCCCACAAGTTTTTGTAAGCCGTAGTCATCCAGATTTACTAAAACGTCTTTTTGAACAAGAAATTCCAGAAGTTTATGATGGAATTGTTGAAATCGTAAGTGTCGCTCGTGAAGCTGGCGATCGTTCAAAAGTAGCTGTTCGTTCAACAGATCCTAATATTGATCCAGTGGGTACCTGTGTCGGTCCAAAAGGCCAACGTGTCCAAGCGATTGTGAATGAATTAAAAGGCGAAAATATGGATATTGTGGAATGGAACGAAGATCCAGCTATTTATATTAGTAATGCCTTGAATCCAGCTCAAGTATTAGATGTTATTTTTGATCCAGAAAATAGCAAAGCATGTACAGTTGTTGTACCTGATTATCAATTGTCATTAGCAATTGGTAAACGTGGTCAAAATGCGCGCTTAGCTGCTAAATTAACGGGCCATAAAATTGATATCAAATCAGAATCTGATATGGCTGAATTTTATGAACAACAAGCCAATCAAGAAGTTGCCGAAGTGGCAGAAGAAATGGATGAAGCAATTATCCATTCAGATATGACGGCAGATGATTACGAAAACTTGGCTACTGAAGAAGCAGTTGTTGAAGCAGAAATTACAGAAGAATTACCTGAACAAGAATAACGTTTTTGGAGGGTGAAAAAATGAAAAAGAGAAAAATTCCAATGCGTAAATCGGTTGTTTCAGGCGAAATGAAACCGAAAAAAGAATTAGTCAGAATTACTCGCTCCAAAGAAGGTGAAGTGGCCTTAGATCCAACTGGTAAATTACCTGGACGTGGCGCTTACGTTGATTTGGATCCTGCGGAAGTCCAAAAAGCTTGGGATAAAAAAATTCTTGATCGTGTCTTAGAAACAAAATTAAGTGATGAATTTTATCAAGAACTATTGGATTATGTAACACATCAAAAAGCCCGCAAAGAGTTGTTTGGCGATGGAAAATAAAACCAAAATTTTGAACCTTTTAGGTTTAGCAATGCGCGCCGGTAAATTAGTCACAGGTGAGGAATTAACCCTTAAAGATATTCGTGCAAACAAAGCGAAATTTGTGTTTGTTGCACAAGATGCCAGTGAGAATACTAGAAAGAAAATCAAGGACAAAAGTTCTTATTATAATGTTCCTGTTAGCGAACTGTTCAGTCAATTCGAGCTCAGCCAAGCGATTGGGCGACCACGAATGGTTATCGGAGTAACTGATGCAGGATTTGCCACCAAAATCAAGGAATTACTAAAAGGTTAGGAAGGTGATTGCATGGGAAAAAAAAGAATTTATGAACTAGCAAAAGAAATGAATAAAGCAAGCAAAGACGTTGTCGATAAAGCGCATCAATTAGGTATGGATGTTAAAAACCATATGGGCGCAATTAGTTCCGAGCAAGAAACAAAGCTTCGTCAAGCATTCGGAGGAGGAAGTACCGTAAATACTCAATCAAAAGCAACAAACAACCAAAAGCAACAAACAACACAAAATAAACCAGCCAATAAGAAACCAATGAACAATAAACCTGGTGAACAAAGAAATAACCAAAATCGTCCAAAAAACCAATCAACGAATGGACAACAAAGAAACAACAACAACCAAAATCGTCACGGCCAAAGCAACACACAAAACCGTAGCAATCAAACAAATACAAACAATCAAAACCGCAATACCCAAAACAATAACGGTTCTACAACGAATCAAAATCGGACAAGCCAAAATAACAATGGCGGGAACAACCAAAATCGTGGCGGCCAAAACCGTAACAACAATTTTGGTGGCGGTCAAAATCGTAATAACCGGAATAACTTTAATAACCAAAACCGCAATCGTTTCAACAAAAAAGGGAAAAAAGGCAAACATCAACAAGAATCAGCGAAGCCAGCAGTACCAGCACGTAAATTCCGTGAATTACCAGATGTTTTAGAATATACAGAAGGTATGAACGTGGCGGATATTGCGAAAAAAATCCACCGCGAACCAGCGGAAATCATCAAAAAATTATTTATGATGGGTGTCATGGTTAACCAAAACCAAGCCTTAGATAAAGATACAATTGAATTATTAGCTGTGGACTATGGCATGGAACCGCAAGAAAAAGTCCAAGTTGATATTGCGGACATTGATAAATTCTTCGAACCGGAAGCAGTTGTTGAAGAAAACTTAACTACACGTCCCCCTGTTGTCACAATCATGGGACACGTAGACCACGGGAAAACAACATTATTAGATACATTGCGCCATTCTCGTGTGACTTCAGGTGAAGCGGGCGGAATCACGCAGCATATTGGTGCCTATCAGTTAGATATTGATGGCAAACCAATTACGTTCTTAGATACACCAGGACATGCGGCCTTTACTAGTATGCGCGCGCGTGGTGCCAGCATCACTGATATTACCATCTTAGTTGTTGCAGCGGACGATGGAGTAATGCCACAAACAATCGAGGCGATTAACCATGCCAAAGCGGCAAAAGTGCCAATTATTGTAGCAGTTAACAAAATTGATAAGCCTGGTGCGAACCCTGATCATGTGAAACAAGAATTAAGTGAACATGAATTAATTCCTGAAGAGTGGGGCGGAGATACGATTTTCGTCAATATTTCAGCGAAATTCAATCAAAACATTGATGAACTATTGGAAAATATTTTACTGATTGCTGAAGTAGAAGACTTAAAAGCTGATCCAACGCAAAAAGCAATTGGAACAGTGATTGAAGCGCGCTTAGATAAAGGTAAAGGCCCGGTTGCGACATTACTCGTTCAACAAGGAACTTTACATGTTGGTGATCCAATCGTTGTTGGTAATACTTATGGACGTGTTCGTGTGATGACCAATGACATGGGCCGCCGTGATAAAGAAGCAGGACCAGCAACTCCTGTGGAAATTACCGGATTAAATGATGTTCCTCAAGCGGGTGATCGTTTTGTGGTCTTTGAAGATGAAAAAACAGCACGTCAAGCAGGGGAAGAACGGGCTAAACGTGCGTTGCTTGAACAACGTTCAGCAAGTAGCCGTGTGACATTGGATAACTTATTTGAAAGCCTAAAAGAAGGCGAATTAAAAGAAGTTAATATCATTGTCAAAGCAGACGTACAAGGATCTGCCGAAGCCGTTTCAGCAAGTTTACAAAAAATTGATGTAGAAGGCGTTCGTGTGAAAATTGTTCACGCGGCAGTTGGGGCCATCAATGAAAGCGACGTAACTTTAGCCGCAGCAAGTAATGCGATTATTATCGGCTTTAACGTTCGCCCAACACCACAAGCGAAACAACAAGCAGAACAAGAAGAAGTTGATATTCGTTTACACCGTATTATCTATAAAGCCCTAGAAGAAATCGAAACAGCGATGAAAGGGTTATTAGATCCAGAATTTGAAGAAAAAATTACGGGTCAAATGACGGTTCGTGAATTGTACAAAGTATCTAAAGTTGGCACAATCGCTGGCTGTTATGTTACAGAAGGCTTTATTCGCCGCGATAGTGGCGTTCGTGTCATTCGTGATGGTATTGTTATTTATGAAGGTAAATTAGCAAGCTTGAAACGCTTTAAAGATGACGTGAAAGAAGTCAAACTTGGTTTTGAATGTGGCGCTATGATTGAAAACTTCAATGATTTACGTGTAGATGATGCGATTGAAGGCTTCATTATGGAAGAAATCAAACAATAATTTTAGTAATTGGAGGAAGACACTATGGCAAATTATCGTGACCGTCGTGTAGGTCAAGAAATCATGCGTGAAGTGAATGATATCTTGAACAAACGCATCAGAGATCCACGCGTCCAAGGCATCACTATTACAGATGTTCGTGTGACCGGTGATTTACAACAAGCAACGATTTATTACAGCTTGTTATCTGATTTAGCTTCCGAACAACAAAAAGCTCAACAAGGCTTAGACAAAGCCAAAGGACTGATTCGTAAAGAATTAGGACAACGGTTAACCTTGTATAAAACACCAGAGTTGATTTTTGAAAGAGACGAATCTGTTCAATACGGAAATCACATTGATGAGTTGATTCGTAAGTTGAATCAAGGTGAATAATTAAAAAGAAAAAGCACACCAGACGAATGGTGTGCTTTTTCTTTTCATGATTTCTTGATAAAATAGTCATGGAGGTGCAAAGATGAAAAGAATTGTTGTTTTCTATAAAAATGGAGATCGTTATTTAAAAGAAATGGGTTCAGGCAAGAGTTCCCTGTACTTTTTTCTTTTCTTCTTTGTACTACATAGTATGCGGGAACATATTATTCAGTTCATCGGATTTTGGCCGTCATTTATATTCGTCCTCATACTTGTCCCAAATCTTATGCTTGGCGTCGGACATATTAACCATTGGTACAAAAACCGCTCTTGAATTTTCCAGAATACTTTTAAGCATGGAACAAAATCCTTATTGATTTTGTTCCATGCTTTTTAAGTTAACCCAGTATTTAATACCATCACAGAATAATCCCTAAATTCAAAAATCCGTCCTTTATAAAGATAAGTGGCGCCATACTTTTGTCGATAGTACGTAATCACATTTTTTAATGTTTCAACATCGATTTCCAAAAATTCAGCACAAGAATAATGGTTGCTTAAGCCAGCTTCAGAGCAACGAATTAAATCGTCTAATGTAACTAATTGCTCTAAGGCCACATTGCGGGCTTTCAACTCTTGCTTCCGATTTTCTGTACAATTTTGATTTAAAATAGTGCCAACGGATGTTTGATAATGCCCGTATTCCTCGGCTAAAATGTTCTTCTTTTGACGGGTACTCAATGTTTTTTCAATATAAATTTTGCCATTTCGATACAACCCATAACAACCTGTTTGATTGTATAAATCAATTTCTAAAACCGTCACATCCTTTTGAATGGAACTGACGAGTTTTTCATAATCATTCACTTTACCATTCACCTGCCATTACTTAATAAAAAGAGTAGATGGGAAGTTAATCCTCTTTTTTGTCAGAAGAAATCGATTGTTGATATTTGGCATCAATTTCATCCAAGTAATCGTGAATTTTCTCGATTTCTTCTTTTGAAAATATCTTTTCTGGATCCCCAGCGTGGGCAGCCAGTGTCATTTCGTCACGGCGAGGGAATGAGAGAATTTCTGCTTGCGTTTGTTGTTCGTGTAATTGTTGTTCGGCAAATTGATAAACGATGGCTTGTCGTTGGGGCTCTAATTTTTTATAAATGCGGTCGATAGTTGAGGCATTTTTTTCCATGGGAACTTCTTGCCCCATCAACCAGGCCTCATTAATGTCTAATGCATCTGCAATGCGATAAACTTTGTCTTGTTTTGCTTCGTAACGACCAGCTAGCCAATCGCTGATTGAAGATTTACCGATGCCAGTTTTTTTCGCTAAATCACTAGGTTTGATGTTCTTGGCTGTTAAAGCCTCTTTTAAACGGATAGCAAAAATGTTCATATTTCCGAACCTCCTATTGCCTCAAAGTATACTATACCTGTTTAGAGAAGGCAAGTAACAATCGCAATTAAAATCACCGGTTCATAAAACCGAACTTACGAGTTGACAGTGAAAATATTTGGTGCTAAGATAGAGCCATTCAAATGTTCGGTTAACTGAACAAATTTTTTTAAGCAATTTGTTCGGAAAACCGTATCTTTGTAGAAAGGGTGAAGAAATGAGTCGGAACTATAAAAAAACGTTGTCGGATATGTTACTTTTAGCAATTATTTTATTAATAAGCAGTGTCTCAATAAAAATTGGGGCCATCGTGATTGGTATGATTGGCCTCATGGAATTACTGACAGAGTAACAATAATTTAGTTAAAAGGAGAGAAGCGGATTGGCAGAACGACGCATGTTTGCAAAAACGATTATTGATAGTGATGCGTTTTTAGATATGCCCTTATCAAGTCAGGCTCTGTATTTTCATTTAGCGATGCGTGCCGATGATGATGGATTTATCAATAATCCCAAAAAATTGCAGCGAATGGTCGGTTGTGGGGAAGACGATCTAAAATTGCTAATGGTTAAAAAATTTATTCTAGTATTTGAAAGTGGTGTGATCGTTATCAAACATTGGAAAATTCATAATTATATTCGCAGTGATCGTTACAAACCAACCTTGTATCAAGAAGAGAAAAATCAGATTGTTGAAAAAAATAGCAAAGCTTATACGTTTAAAGCAGAATCGTCTGTCAGTGGTCAACCAGCTGACTACCAACGGTTACCACAGGAAAGCATAGTCCAGTCTAAGTTAGGTCAGAGTCAAGGTAGTAGTTCAGAAAACGATTGTTTAAAGATGATTTATCATTTTTATGAGGAAAACGGCTTTGGTACACTGGCCTCAAAAACAAGCCAAGATTTTAAGTATTGGTTGCAAGATTTTATGCAAAAAGGGGCTAGCCAAGAGGAAGCATGCCAATTAATCTTGCATGCTTTAGGAATTGCCATCGATCGAAATAAACGGAATTATGGCTATGTAAATGCTATTTTGAAAAGTTGGGAGCAACAAAATTATTTATCCGTACATGAAGTTCTAGTAAATGATAAAAAACAAGTGTCGGAGCATGCGCTGCAAATGACAGAAGAATATCAAGAGTTAGGTTTTTAAAGAAAGGAGGAAATCAGTATGCATGCGACAGATCAAACTTTTCAAATACTATTGAGTCAATTGTTAGAAAAAGTTGAAGACCGTTGTCCTGAATGTGGCAGTGAACAATATGTTTGGCAACAAAAAAATAAAGATGGCACAGAACGTTGTGCCCCAACTTGTTGGTCGTGTGGGTATAAAATGCTAAAAAAACATGAACACGAAGCCACTCAGCAACGTTCTCAAGAGAGTTTTATGGCGCGTACACAAAAATTTTTTCATCAAGGGTCCTTAATTGCTGATGATGCGCTACGGCAATGTCGCTTAACCAATTACCAAACCACTGAATTAGAAACAAGACAAGCAAAAGAACGGGCCTTAGCAGCAGTTTCAGCGATTGTTGAAGGAAAGCCAATCCACGTTATTTTTTCAGGGAAACCTGGTGTTGGTAAAAGTCATTTGGCTATCAGTATTTTAGTTGAAGTCTTAGAACGCTCTGCATATCAAAAGTATTGTTTATTTGTCAGCTACTCTGAGTTATTAGAAAAACTAAAAATGTCCATGAATGAGTCGGCCAAAAGTCAAGCAAAGGCTCAAGCGTATATTACTAGAATGAAAAAAGCAGACGTTTTGGTTTTAGATGATTTAGGTGCTGAATTAGGAATTAAAAATAAAGTTAGTACGGATTTTAACAATGACATCTTAAACCGAATTTTAGAAGCTAGACAGAATAAAGCAACTATTTTTACTACTAATTTTTCTGGAAAACAACTGGTGGAGGCCTATGGAACACGCATTATTTCTCGTCTAATGAAGCATGCCAGTGGTTATGTTTTCCAATATAAAGACACAACAGACAAACGAATGAGGAGTGTGAAATAAATATGTTAACAATTATTATTGGGTTTATCTTTTGGACAATGACACTGATGTTAGGTTATCTAATTGGTGAAAGAGAAGGCCGTAAACATGAGTAATTTAACAAAACGTAAAAAAGATTTATTTGAAATGAAAAGCGTTGTATTTAAAGATATTTCAAAGCAACAAAGCGAAAAAGCACAAAAAAGAAAACGACTCTTACAACTAATGAATCAATATCCCGATTGGGCAAGTCAAAAAAATAAACTTATTATGCAGGAAATTCAAGAATTAGGACAAGCAATCGGTAATTGGTCGATGGATCAATCAAGACCCATCCAATCCATCAAGGCCGCATCGTTTACAAAAAGCGAGTATCTCTATTTAATTTGGCTCGGTTATTCAGATGAAGCGATTCGTCACGGCTTAGACATGTCGAAAGAGTGTTATTTTATTTATCGATTAACACTTTTAAATGAATAAAAGTAAAGGAGATTAACCAATGCGTACGTCAACATTTAATTATATCAAAGATATTTTAGCAGACTTTTATAAAACAGATGAGTATATCCGTCAACGGGAAGAAGAATTACGGCACCCTTTTCAAGAAGCAGATTTAAATGCTGGTATTAGAGGACAAGGACTTCACTCTGTAGTGACCGAACGAATGGCGATTACGATAGCTATGGATCGTCGTCTGTGGAATTTAGAGAGAAATCGAGACATTATCAAAAATTGTTTAGCTGAAGCGGATGAACAAACGCGCGTGATTATTGAAGAACTATATATGAAAAAACGGCCCTCTTTAACATTAATTGGACTTGCCCAGCAATTATTTATTAGTAAAAGCCAAGCCTATAAATTAAGAAATCATTTCTTTGAAGCGGTGGCGGATGAACTAGGGATGTAAACATGGAAAAAGCGTGGAATTTTTTCAGGTGTCAACATGGTAAATTAATAGTGTCGAAAGAGATAGATAAACGTGAGGCAACCAAAAAAATGAAGACACGGAATTCTATAATTTTGACTGCTTTCTTGTGTCAGCTATGAAGGAGCAGAAAATGCCGGCTACTTTCAAGATCCTTCATTTTGACTAGAAGAGAGCCAATTTGTTAACCAATCCTGAATTTTTTGAATGGAAAGGTGGCGCTAAAAATGAATGAAGCGGAACAAGAGTTATATGAAGCCCTTGTTGCAATCTGCCAGACGTCAGGATTTTTGTTGCTAGAGGAACTGCCGACAGATTTACCAGATCAGCCATTTGTTTACTTAGGTGATAGTAAAGAATTACCTAAGCCAACTAAATCAGCTATTTTGGGAGAGATTGAATTAATAATGCATGTTTATGGTGCGTTATCTGAACGACAACAAATTTCTACAATTAAAGGAACGATTTTACGGCAGGCAACTAGTAACTTAAAACGAACGGCTCATTTTAATTGGGGTATCAAACATCAAGAAGTCAAAGCACAAATGGTAAAAGATACCAAACAAATGAAAAAAACAATTTGGCATGCTGTACTACCATTACACATGCAATTTTACTAGGAGGAATTATCAATGGGAGAAGTTATGCAAGGAAAAGACCGTATTTTATTAGTTCGTCGCTTGGATGAAGCAGCGACAAAGAAAGCAATGAAACCCTTATTTCAAATTGAACATGAATGGGAATTCTCACGTGAATCGAGCGGTACGCAAACAAAAGATGGCGTTGCGAATGCTGTTTCTGGTTTAGAAGTTACGTTATCGTTAAGCGGTTTAGCCTCTCGAGATGATGAAAATTTATACATGAAAGACGCAGTTGAAGATGGCATCTTAATGGAATTTTGGGACGTTGATTTAAAAGGTGAAAAAAATGCGGAAGGTAAATATCCAGCAATTTATGCCCAAGGTTATGTAAATTCATGGAGTTTACCAGCCAATGTAGAAGAATTAGTAGAAATCGAAACAGAAGCCTCTATTAATGGCAAGCCACAAGATGGCTTTGCAACAGTAGAAGCAGATATTATTGCGGAAGCACAATATGCGTTCCATGATACCGTTCCAGAGAAAGCAGCACAACCTGGCGCATAATCAAAAAAAGTGTTGAATTTTAGGAGGATAAAAAATGAATTTAGAGATTAACGGAAAAACAATTGAAGTGAAATTTACGATTGGCGCGATTCGCGAATTAGATAAACGTTACCAAATTGAAAATGGCGCTGCCAAATTCGGCATGGGCATCAGTTCAGCAATGATTTATTTACGCCAATACAATCCAGTAATCTTAGTTGACATCATGGAAGCTTTACAAAGTGGGCAATTAAAAATAGGTAAGTCGGAAATTGAAGCATGGTTAATGACCCAAGATGTCAAAAAGCTTTCAGATGACTTGCTTAAAGAAATGGGAAAGCAACCTCTTACAAAACCAATGATCGATCAGTTCAGCAAAGAAGCGAAGAAAGCAGAAGCGCAAGCGACCAACTAATTAAAACGAGCGATGACGTGTATCACGACATCGCTCTTTCTGCTTTTCGCTACTTAGGCTGTCGTTCATTTGAAGAAGTGGATCGGATGACCATGTCTGAATTTGAATTACGAATGATTGCTTTTAATTTAGCAGAAGTAGATGAAGAGCGGAAAAGGCACGAGCTTGCCTACTTAAATGTTAAAGCGCAAGCGACAAACAAAAAAGGAAAACCCGTTTTTGAAAGCTTTAAAAGTTTTTATGATTATGAAAAACGAGTTGCTGAAGTTCTGGCAGCTAACCAGCCACAACGAACGAAATTAAATGAGCGGAAAAAAACGCAACTTGCCACTGTGGCAGAGCGTCTACGCCGCTATCGAGAAGGGAGGAGAGTAGATGGAGAATGACAAAGAAAAAACGCCGTTATCGGAGGCAAAGAAAAGCCTTGCAGGCGTCCAACAAGCATTAAAAAGTATGAGCAGTGAGTATGCCTTATTAAGTGGATATTTAGGGAAAATTAGTGCGGGTGTCAATCAGTCAGCCACTGTCATGAACACATTTAAAACCGTCATGCAACAATCTGGAGAAACAGTGAAAAAAACAGGAGACGAAACAGCAAAGGCAGCAGATCAAATGAACACAGCGTTAACAGATTCTGCTGAACAAGCTGGTGAAGCAGCTAAAAAAGTGGGGAAAGAAACCTCTGATGGCTTTACTAATGCACAAAATAATATGCTGAGCTTTGGGACGGCCATGACTAGTGCCGTTTCCTTACCTATGCTGAACGTTTTAAAAACAGCTATGGGCGTCGGTGCTGGGGTCAGTGGCGAATTTCAAGGAATGCAAGGACTGATTATGGCCAGTGCAGGAGGGATTTCTGATTCATTGCAAGGCGAGTTGCAAGGGGCATTGACTCAGATGAATCAATCATTTGAAGCGGCGGCACAAGTGATTCAAAGCGTGATGGCTCCAGGAATGGAAATTTTGGTTCAAGTGGTTATCACAGTCGTCAAAGGCATTACAGCTTTGGTGAATTTATTTATCAAATTACCAAAACCCGTCCAAGTTTTTATTGTTGCCATTATGGGCATTTTAGCCGCCATTGGGCCCATGCTGATTATGGTAACGATGGCTCAGCAAAAATTTCAACAGTTTAGTGCTGGTTTGGCTCTTGTACAAGGAAACATTGGGAAGTTAGGTGGTGGCTTATCAAAACTAAGTGCTAGTTTTAGTGCCTTAAGTGGAGGACCATTAATTTTAATTGTAGCAGCCGTTTTAGCAGCTGTAGCAGCGTTTGTTTATTTCTATAAAACCAATGAAACATTTAGAAATAGTATCAATCGCTTAGCTAGTGCCATTCAAGGAGCTGTTTCAGCGGCGTTTGGCAAATTGGTAGGATTGCTACAACAGATCCAGCCGGCCTTTCAGCAAGTAATGGCAGTTTTTAAACAATTTTTTGCAGTAGGCTTAGAGAAAATGGCGACTATTTTTTCAACAATTGGTCGTGTGCTAACGGGCGTTTTTGCCAGCGGTTTGCAATTAGGTAGTAACTTATTAGGGCAATTTGGTGGTACCTTTGACAAAGCTGGTTTAGCGGTTGGTCTTTTGGTAAAAGTTCTGACAAAAGTTGCACTGGCTGCATTAGGAATTTCTGGGCCGTTTGGTCTAATTATTTCCTTGATTGTTTCATTCGTGACGGCCTGGATGAAAACCGGTGATTTGAGTGCGGGTGGTATTACCCAAGTCTTTGATAATTTAGGTAACACGATTACATCGGTTACAACAATGCTTGCGGCTAATCTACCGAAAGTTATACAACTTTTTACAACCGTCTTAACCAGTATTCTCGGGAAAATAACAGAAGCTATTCCAAGCATCGTAACCGCGTTATCTAGTTTAATTACGTTAATTGTTGGTGCGATCGTTGCCAATTTGCCCGTCTTAATTGAAGCGGCAACACAAATTATTACTACGTTGATTCAGGGGATTACAACAGTCTTACCAATGTTGATAGAAGTTGGTTTGAGCTTATTAATGACTTTAGTTAATGCGATTGTCACCGCCTTGCCAACAATTACAACTGCAGCGATTAATATCATCACTACATTAGTGACAGCTTTTATCACAGCGTTACCAATGCTAGTTACAGCAGGTGTTTCAATTATCACGGCCTTAGTTAATGCATTTGTTACTATGTTACCGTTGATTTTGACTGCTGGTTTACAAATTTTGATGGCATTAATCACTGGGATTATGACGATTTTACCTCAGTTAATTCAATCAGCACTGACGATTATTCTAGCGTTAGTGACTGCGTTGATAGGTGCCTTACCACAGATTATCAGCGCAGGTGTCAAATTGTTAATGGCGTTAATTCAAGGGATTATTTCGATTTTACCAACCTTAGTTGCAGCAGCTATTACCTTAATTTTGACATTGGTAAATGCCTTAATTGGTGCCTTACCACAAATCATCAGCGCAGGTGTCAAATTGCTAATGGCTTTGATCCAAGGGATTATTTCAATTTTACCGCAATTGGTTACTGCAGCAATTACGCTAATTACCGCTTTCATGGGTGCGTTAATCAATGCGTTGCCACAGTTATTAAGTGCTGGGATTCAACTGATTCAAGCCTTAATTAATGGTGTACTCAGTCTATTGGGTGCCTTGTTGTCCGCAGCAGGAACATTAATCTCACAAATGATCACGAAGATTGGTTCTTATTTTGGTCAACTATTAGCTTCTGGCGGACAGTTAGTTGAAAATATCAAAAATGGGGTTACCAATGCAGCCGATCAGGTAAAAACTGCCATTGGTTCTGTAATTGAAGGCGCTTGGCAAGCAATCCAAGGTTGGTTTTCAAAATTCACCGATGCCGGTGCGAATATTGTCGGCATGATTGCTGATGGGATTACAGGCGCAATTGGAAAAGCCAAAGAAGCAATTGATGGGGTCGTCAGTAAAATTCGTAACTTTTTACCATTTTCACCAGCAAAAGAAGGTCCCTTATCTGATTTGCATAAATTGAATTTCGGCGGCACGATTGCCACGGGGATTTATGCAGGCGAAACAGCCGTTAGTAGAGCAATGGCTTCTATTTTAGATTTACCGCTGTTAAATGATTTTGCCTTGGACTTAGCTGGTCGAGGAAACTTCACGGCAACGATTGACCATCGTTTAGAAAATGATGCATACAATCGACCATTATTTGTGACAGTAGAGTCAACGTTAGATGGAAAAGTTGTCGCAGCAACTACGGCGCCTTATTTAGCAACAGAGTTACAACGACAACAAGTGAAACAAAATAACCGCTTAGGAAGGAGAGGATAACATGTATAAATTTGTTGATACCAATCAAGCAACTCATTCAACGCCTCTTCCTTCAGAAGCGTTGAATTTTAACGGCCAATTTTTAGAAAAAGTCATCCCTGGTTATCAAACATTATCAGTTTCAGGACGAGAATTAGTTCCAAGCGAAATTGAAAGCTATCAATTAGGGATTCGTGATGGTAAACGTCACGTTTATGCGCGGATTCCAGAACGAGAATTAACAGTCAAATATCGCCTTTCAGCTGTGAATAACGAAGCGTTTCGAGATGCATTTAATCATTTAAACGTTGCTTTGTTTACGGAAAAAGACGTTTCTATTTGGTTTAACGATGAACCGGAAATGCTGTGGTTTGGCAGTAAATCTTCAGTGAGTGATGTACCCGAAGGCGTTAACCAAGTAACAGGCACCTTTACTTTATTGCTTTCTGATCCGTATAAATACACACGGAGTGATGCGACTAGTGTGATGTGGGGTTCGCCAACCATTACATTTCAAGCGAATTACTTAATGGGGAATACAGGCTCAGGTGCAGTTGATTTTCCAATTTTAATTGAAGGTGGAGCCTATTGGGGATCAACTATGATTACCTTTCAAAATCGGGCTTACACGATGGGGGATTTAGGCAAAGAAGTTCGGCCAATTGAAATTTATCCTACGGTCGAAGGATTAAAAGTCAAACCGACCATTATTTTAACAGGAACCGGACGTGGTGTTTGGATTAAAACACGGAACGATACAATTAACTTAGGAGACTTTGATCGTTCGGAAATTATCATTGATACTGAAAATTTTTATCTGACAAAAAATGGTGCACCGATGATTCGACCAATGAACGATTTTTATCTATATCCTAATGAACCGCTGTATATTCAAGCCAAAGATAGCGACTTCCGCTTGACGATTCGCTATCCTAACCGATTTGTGTAGGAGGGTGATTAAATGTTAATGGCACTGGATTTGAAAAGAACATATACGGCAATCTTGGATAATGCCTATCAAGTCAGTTATGAAAAAATAGAGAATAAAATTGGCAGTTTAGATTTTACCATGCCACTAGATGATCCTAAAAATGAATTTATTGCAGAAATGCAATGGGTGGAACTGACCGATAATGAGAATGAATATATTGGTTTATATCGCGTGATGCCAACCACAATTAAGAAAGATGCGAACAATAATCAAATTCACTACTCTGCTACAGAAGCATTATGTACCTTAGGCGATACTGTCCTATTTGGTTGTCACGAAATTAAAAACAAAACAACGAAAGAGGCCATTCAATTTCTATTGAATAAACAAAAAACAAAGCATTGGGTCCTAAAAAAATGTGATTTTTCAAGGAAATTAACCTATAAATGGGAGAATGAAAACGGGCTAGTCGAGCCTTTATTTAGCATCCCAGCCGATTTCGAAGAGGAATATCTTTGGCAATGGAATACAGAGGTCTATCCTTTTGAACTTTCATTAGTCAAACCGCCAACAGAACCAGTTGCGCGAATTCAAGAAGGTTACAACATGCAAGGATTTGAAATAGAACGTAATCCCAAGATGCTAATCAATCGGATTTATCCATTAGGTTCAGGCGAAGGTGTTAACAAAGTCAATATTCGCTCGGTCAATCAAGGGGTTCCGTATTTAGAGAACAAGGCCGCAATTGACCGCTATGGTTTATTGGAGTCAATTTGGGTAGAACAGCGTTTTTCTGATCCCAAGGCATTAAAGGAAAATGCTTTGCGAATGTTAGAAGAATGGACCAAACCACAAGTTTCTTGGGTAGTGACTGCAGCTGATTTAATTAAATTAACAGATCAACCTTTGGCAATCGATCGTTTGCGGTTGGGTACGGTTATCATGATTAATACGAATGAATTTGGGAGTGTCAACCTTCGTATCAAAAAAGAAAGTAAAAAAGATGTCTTTGGTGCCCCCCAAGACATTCAGCTAGAGTTGGGAAATCTGCAAGAAACAATTCATAGTACCATGACAGCTTTTAGTCGGAAACAAGAGATTAGCGAAACTTACGCACAAGGGGCGACGACACTTTTAAATCGTTCAATACAAGGAGAACTTAGTAAGACACAGCCAGTGGAGCTGAATTTATACTTTGACGAGGACATTCTTTATATAAACACCGCAGAATTAACGTTCAAGGCAACTGCTAAAGGACCTTCGCATTCTGTAACGAACATTGATTTGGTAGTGGATGGCAAAAAATTACCCCAACTATCATTGCAACAACAACGGCTAAACATTTTGAGTTATTTACGAAAAACAACAGATGGAAAAATCGAACGCGGCAATCACACGCTTCAATTTTTCTCTCATCAGCCACTATGGTTGGATGCTTCGGTCATCTGTCGTGTGTATATTCAATCCCAATTGGGTGGCCAGTTTTAATAAAATAATGAAAACTAGAGGAGTGTGACGAAATGTCAGTAGAACATATTGAAGAATTAGATACCCTGAATCAAGGTCGCCTTAAAATCAATGCAATCTTGGATCAGTCGAATGCATCAGCTGAGAAAGTTGATGCTTACCAAGTCCAGTTAACGAATGGAATTTCTGAAGCGAAAAACATTGCAGATGAAGCTGGCAAAGAAGCCGTACAAATTGCCACCGATGCAGGCAATCAAGCAAATGAAACAGCCAACCAAGCGATGAACAATGCCAAAACAGCCATCACGATGGCAGGAAATGCAGTTTCAACGGCAAATAATAATAAACAAGAATTTGATACTTTACGAAATGATTTCGATCAATTAGTAGCAGAAGCGGGTGATAGTAATCCAGAAATTGTCCAAGCACGCACAGATACACAAGGCATCAAACAAGCTACCTTAGCGAATCGTCTTCAAATTGATTTGACTGACCGTATGACAAAAGCAGATGGTATTTCTTTATTGGCTAAGCCAACCACTGTCAAATTGAAGTTAGACTTTAACGGTAAAACGACCGGCAATACAGCCACCAATGCAAACAGTTATTCCACTGATTTTACGGCTAAAATTCTTAAGAAGCCAACAGACGTTTGGGAGGAAGTTTCCCAAGCGGACTACAATAAAATGGCCAGCCGTGATGATGAGGGTGTGAAAACAGGTTCCACCCAAAGTGGTGTGATACCACAACAATTAGCGGCCTTCAATCTCGTTGAAGCCGCAAAAAAATTAATTCCACAAATGTTTGAAACATTCACAACTGACGAGGCGGTAGCATTTATTCGCCAGAACGTTCAATTTTTTACGATTAATCAACGTGTGAAAGCCGCTGCGCCCAATAATCAAACGATTAAAATCGCTGCGTATTTACCAACTACGGATAATTGGGTAACTCAAATTCAAGAATCAGCAAAAGAGTTCAGCGATTTTTCAATTCAAATCAATGATCAGAATTTTATCACAGATGAAGGGTTCATTTATTTAATGAGCTATACAGATTCATCGAATGGGGTGACGCCAGCCAGCTTAGAAGTTGATTACGTGGGACTTCATATTGGTCTGTCTGTTGATGCCCAAGCGGTTTTAGCGAAGAGTGGTTTTGTTCAAGCAGAGCAACTCAATACCCATGTGGAAAATCAGGATAATCCGCACCAAGTAACCGCTGAACAAGTGGGGCTAGGCAATGTAGAAAATTATGGCTTCGCATCAGACAGCGAAGCAGTCGCGGGAACTTTAACGAGTAAATATATGCATCCGAAAAACGTTGCGGAAGCGATTAAAGGTCAAGCTGTGACACAAACAGGTGATCAAGAGATTGCTGGGGTGAAGAATTTTTCCGAAGCTCCTCTATTCAAAAATCTTCCCTTAGTTAGTCTAGGTAAGTTTAACCTCGTAGGTATAAACGGAACAGAAGGTAGTTTTACAAAAGTCATTGGAAATATGAACAATAAAGAAGTAGGATTTGGTAGTGATTTTTCTTACATTGACGAACGAGCAAAACTTGCTAATTTAAATAAAAATAACAACCGTTTAGTTATTGAAGAAGATGGAATGTATATTTTAATTGTACACTTTTGGGTACAGCCTACAACAACGGTAAATGGCTATTGGTACTTTAATTTTGCTATTAATGGTGTACGAGCTGGTGGTCCAACAGATCGTTTTTGGGGACTCGGGGGTACCAGCTGGAAAAATCGTCAAGATGGACTTGGAATGGTCATACGTAATTTTAAGAAAGGAGACCAACTTTCTGCATTAATTGAGACAAATTATATGGGTGAAGTAAACAGTACAGGAATTAAATCTGCTACGCTAATCAAAATAGGGTGATTTGGATGGAACGTTATCTCAACACAATAACAATGCTTTTAAGCATTTTCGGTGGGATTGTCGTACGTTTATTAGGTGGATTAGATCAATTGTTGGATGTCTTCCTCTTTTTAATTATTGTCGATTTCATCACAGGTTGGATTAAGGCAATCGCCACAAAAGAATTGTCCAGTCGGATTGGTATGCTCGGAATTGCGAAAAAAGTGACGATGTTATTTGTGGTTGCCGTAGCGGTTCGTGTTGAAAAAGTTGTGGGGAACAATTTGCCAATTCGGGAAATGGTTCTGATTTTTTACATTGCGAACGAAGGACTTTCTTTTTTTGAAAACATTGCGACCTTTATTCCTATGCCGAAAAAGTTAAAAGAGTTATTTATTCAGTTAAAAAATAAAGATGATTAAGTAGAAGTGGTCGGGACAAACGTAGAACTTTCGGCTGATTGCCGAAGAAATTACTTCTGTCTCGCCATTTATCTGCAGGGTTAAGCCATGAAAGGGAAGTTATTTTGACTTTCCTTTCATGGCTTTTTTAAGAAAGGAGCATGCTATGTTTAAAAAATTAATGATTCAACTTGCTTTAGTGATTGGCTTAAGTTTAACGATTCCGATGACAGCTTGCGCTTACACCATCGAAGCGGATCCAATCAACTTTACTTATTTTCCAGGCTCTGCAACCAATGAATTAATTGTTTTACATGAATCAGGAAACGAGCGGAACCTAGGACCACACAGTTTAGACAATGAAGTAGCCTATATGAAACGAAATTGGTCAAATGCTTATGTCTCATATTTTGTCGGATCTGGTGGACGAGTGAAACAATTAGCTCCTGCTGGTCAAATTCAATATGGCGCAGGTGCTTTAGCTAACCAAAAAGCATATGCGCAAATCGAATTGGCTCGAACGAATAATGCGGCGACGTTTAAAAAAGATTATGCTGCCTATGTTAATTTGGCCCGTGATTTAGCTCAGAACATTGGTGCTGATTTTTCGCTGGACGATGGAACAGGTTATGGAATAGTCACTCATGATTGGATTACAAAAAATTGGTGGGGAGATCATACAGATCCTTATGGTTATTTAGCGCGTTGGGGGATTAGTAAAGCGCAGTTGGCACAAGATTTACAAACGGGCGTTTCTGAAACAGGTGAGACTGTCATTGTTCAGCCGGGTAAACCTAATGCACCAAAATATCAAGTAGGACAAGCAATTCGTTTCACTTCAATCTATCCAACACCAGATGCTTTAATCAATGAACATCTATCAGCAGAGGCACTTTGGACACAGGTAGGAACAATTACAGCGAAATTACCGGACCGACAAAACCTTTACCGTATTGAAAATAGCGGACATTTGTTAGGTTATGTGAACGACGGCGACATTGCTGAACTTTGGCGCCCGCAAACGAAGAAATCATTTCTAATTGGTGTGGACGAAGGCATTGTTTTAAGAGCAGGACAACCTAGTTTGTCAGCACCCATTTATGGTATCTGGCCCAAAAATACTCGCTTTTATTACGATGTGTTTTATATTGCAGATGGGTATGTTTTCATTGGTGGAACAGATACGACAGGCGCGAGAATTTATTTGCCAATCGGACCAAACGATGGCAACGCACAGAATACATGGGGATCATTTACTAGCTAAAAAAAGCCACAAACTCTGCTTTTATCAGAGTTTGTGGCTTTTTTTGCATTTAGCAGAGATTTTGCCAAAGGGAATAAGCAATGGAGACTGCGAAGCTAGGTACTTTTATGCTATAATGACAAAGTTAGTATTATCGGAACTGGAGGAACTATAATGGACGGCATTTTACCGTTATGGAAGGAACGTGGCATGACAAGTCATGACTGCGTATTTAAATTGAGAAAAATTTTACATACCAAAAAAATTGGTCATGGTGGTACGTTAGATCCAGATGTCGAAGGGGTCTTACCCATCTGCGTTGGCAAAGGAACGAAAGTGATCGAATACATGGTAGATTCTGGCAAAACCTATGAAGGTGAAATTACACTTGGATTTGCTACGACAACCGAAGATGTTAGTGGCGAAATTGTTGAAAAAAAACCAGTTACAACACCTCTGTCAACTGAACAAATTGATCAAGCAATGGCCGAAATGACAGGTGAAATCACACAAATCCCACCGATGTTTTCTGCGGTGAAAGTCAATGGTAAACGTTTATATGAATATGCGCGGAACGGGGAAGAAGTTGAACGGCCCCAACGAAAAGCTATGATTTATTCATTTGAACGCACTAGTGAACCAATTTTTAACGAATCCGCTCATACACAAAGTTGGCGGTTTAAAGTGGTCTGTGGCAAAGGAACCTATGTGCGGACACTATCAGTGGATACTGGCAAAAAATTAGGCTATCCTGCCCATATGTCGGATTTAACGAGAACGGCAAGTGGCGGTTTGCAAGCTGCGCAATGCTTAACGTTAGAAGAAGTAGCCAAACAAATGGCTGCTGAAACAATCGATCAATGCCTATTGCCCATTGAGACAGCAGTAGAACAATTCCCACGAATTGATTTATCAGATGAATTGTATCAAAAAGTAAAAAATGGCATGCGTTTGCACAAAAAAGAATTAGGAATAAAGGCAATGCCAGAATCCTTAGTTGCCTTATTTTACCAAAATCAAGTGGTTAGTTTATACATGCCACACCCAACGCATGATAAATTATTGAAACCAAGTAAAGTTCTACGGAACAATTAAATAAAAAAGAAGGAAGTTTTTGCACATGCAAGTTATTCAACTACATCATCCCTATGAACCCAATCAAATTCCTAATGAAGAAGTCGTGATGGTCCTAGGCTTTTTTGACGGTGTTCACAAAGGCCACCAAAAAGTAATTGAAACAGGCAAAAAGATTGCGGAGGAAAAAGGCTTGAAGTTAGCTGTGATGACCTTCAACCAACACCCATCAATCGTTTTTCAAAAAGTTTTACCAGAAAATATGAAATATTTAACTAGCTTGGAACAAAAAGAACGCCTAATGGCCAACTTGGGCGTTGATATTTTATATATTGTCGAATTTACTTCAGCGTTTGCTCAATTAAAACCGCAAGATTTTGTCGATCAGTATATCGTTAATTTAAATAGTGCAGTGGCAGTCTCTGGGTTTGATTATACGTATGGTCCTAAAGAAATCGCTGGAGTCAAACAGTTACCAACTTATGCGCAAGGCCGTTTTGAAGTGGTGACAGTACCAAAAGAAGAAATGACTGGTGCCAAAATTAGCTCAACAAGAATTCGCGAAAAAATGGAAGCCGGCGAAATGGAGGAGGTCACGGAGTTGTTAGGATATATTTATGAAACAGAAGGAACAGTTGTCCATGGCGATGCTCGGGGCCGTTTATTGGGTTTCCCGACCGCTAATGTCAAAGTGAAAAGCACCGTGCGCTTACCAAGAATTGGCGTCTATGCTGTGCAAATCGAAGTTGGTGGCAAATGGTATGTCGGCATGGGCTCAATTGGTCATAATGACACCTTTGGAGAAGGACGCGATTTAACCGTGGAAGTCTATATTTTGGACTTCCATCAAGACATCTATGGTGAACAAGTGGTGGTTCGTTGGAATCATTATTTACGTGACCAAGTGAAATTCAATGGGGCTGAAGCCTTGATCGACCAATTAAAACAAGATGAACGAGATACGGCTGACTATTTCCAACAATCAGAGGACAAATAATGAAGATTCGTCAAGAAAAACCTGCAGAGTATCAAGCTGTAGAACGTTTAACGTATCAAGCGTTTAAGGGATTAAACTTGACCGAAAACTGGCGTCCCACAGAACATTTTATCGTGCATTTATTAAGAGAAAGTGCCGACTTTATTCCGGAGTTGTCCTTAGTTTCAGAAACTGATCAAGGAAAATTAACGGGTCATATTATGTCTTCAAAAGCCAAACTACGATTACCTGATCATACAGAAAAGGCTGTTTTGACCGTTGGGCCGCTAAGTGTCCATCCAGAAGTTCAGAACACGGGCGTAGGCTCCGCGTTAATTAAGCATTCTGTGCAGAAGGCCAAAGAATTAGGCATCGGCGGATTGATTATCTTGGGCCATCCAACTTACTATAAGAAGTTCGGTTTTGTTCCAGCGACTACTTTTCAGATTACGTTACCGGAAAAAGAAACATCAGAAGCATTATTGGCTTTGGAATTACTGCCAGGTTATTTTGGTACAAGTGGTGGGGAGTGGCATTTTTCAACATGCTTTGCTTATCCAGAAACACACCTTGCAGAATTAGAAGCCTTTGAAGCAGACCTCGGAATAAATGAATAAAGAATAATAAGGAGGTCGGGACAGAAGTGTTTAACTCCGAGAAATAAGAAGGAATTTCCGAAAATTGTTCTATAATTTTTGGAGAATTTCGGCTTATTTCCGAAGGAGTTGCTTCTGTTCCCGCCGTTTATTAGTTTTTGAGCGTGGAGCAAAAATCACTTTGGATTTTTGCTCCACGCTCATTTACTACTTTTTATTACAAAGTAGTTGACAGAACCGGTACTCAGTATTATTATGTAGTGGTACATAGTAATAAAGAGTAGTTCAGGGAGGAAAAGCAGTGAAGCAGACAGAGTTGCTAAAAGGCATTTTAGAAGGTTTAGTTTTAGCCATCATCCAAAGGAAAGAAACATATGGTTATGAAATTACAAAAATTTTAAATGACCAAGGTTTTACTGAAATTGTTGAAGGAACCGTTTATACGATTTTACTGCGTTTAGAAAAAAATCAATGGGTTATAGCTGAAAAAAAGCCTTCAGAAAAAGGACCAATGCGGAAGTTCTATCGCTTAACCTCATCAGGAGAAGCAGAACTCGCTGATTTTTGGCAGCGTTGGACGTTGCTTTCAAAACAAGTAAACAAGATGAAAAAATGGAGGGATAGAGCATGTCAGATTTTAAAGCGTTGATCAAAAAAGTTATTGGGGATAAAAAAGAGTACAAAGAATATAAACGACGGATTGCAGCATTACCAGCAGAGTATCGACAAGTATTTCAAGAAATTGAAAAATATGCATGGCATTTTTCAGATCATAGCGGAGCCAATATGTTCAATGCGTTGACTGATTTACTTGATTTGTTTGAAGAAGGAGCTGCTAACGGAACACCTATCAAAAATATTACGGGAGAAAAAGTAGGCGATTTTGCTGAAACAATTGTCAATGAAGTCGCTGGCAAATGGACCGATAAACAGAAAGAAAAACTGAATCATCAATTTTCTAAACAATAGTCAAAACAAAAAAGGAGAATAAACATGGTTGAAAATTTTTTTAAAGAAGGAAAGTTGCTGGTTATTCCCAAGAAAAATGCGAAAAAAGTCCAAGTGTTTCAACGTGTGGCCAACCAATTTGAATTTGGGAAAGAATATACGGAAAAAGAAGTCAATCAGCGACTTAGAGAAATCTATGAAGATTATGCACTTTTGAGACGGTATTTAGTAGATTATCAGTATTTAGAAAGAGATAAGTTTGGAAAAATTTATCAGAAATGTGAGCAACACACAAAAATTATATAAATGTTTTTTTTAAAAGTAGCGAAACTAGGTGAAATGAACCAAGTCTAGCTACTTTTTGTTATGTAAGCTTAGTAATAGTTCTATAAAAAACTCTCTATTTGTTTTCTAATTCAGACTGGTAAGATTGATTTAATTAGAAAAAGATAGAGGTGAGAGAATGAATCTACGTACTTTAGGTCTAACAAAAATTCTTTTGACCTTTATTATATTAAGTATTATTGGCGCGTTAATGATTTATAGCGCCAGTAGCTATGACTTGCTGATGCAAGGCGTGAAGCCCACTGCTGTGTTTATTAAACAAGGCATTATTATGTGTCTCAGCTGGGTGCTAATGTTCGTGATTTACAAAGTTCGACTAGAAGTGTTATTTAATAAAAAAATTGCGATTGGACTGCTTTTAGTTTCGGTACTATTACTGTTAATGGTTCGACTACCTTTTTTTGGTGTAGCAGCGAATGGCGCACAACGTTGGATTTCTCTCTTTGGAATCCAATTTCAGCCATCAGAACTTTGTAATTTTGCGATTATTTATTACTTGAGCTGTTATTTAGGTGAAAAAGAAAATGGCTTGACAACGAAGCAGTTAAGGAAACAATGGCTGTTTGTGTTGGTCGTTGCATTTTTAGTTTTGATCCAACCCAAAGTTGGCGGGGCTATTCTTATTTTAGTTATTGGCAGTGTCTTGATTTTCTCAGCAAGTATTCATGCAAAATTTAGTGTAATTGCTGCGGGGATTGTCGTTGCTAGCGCGGCGCTTCTTTCTAAAATAATTATTTTTCTAGGGGATCACCAGTACTTACCACATTTTTTTGCGCATGTGTATGACCGCTTAGTTGTTTTGAAAAATCCGTTTTTATCCTTTCATGATCGCGGATTTCAGCCTTCAATGGCCTATTTAGCAATGTATAACGGTGGGTTTTGGGGCACCGGACTAGCCAATGGTATGGTAAAAAAAGGTGGCTTGCCAGAAGGTCAAACCGATTTTATTTTTGCGGTGATTGTGGAAGAACTTGGTCTGATTGGCGGCTTACTATTGCTATTTCTTTTGTTATTTTTAGCGGCCTCGATTTTGCGGAGTAGTTGTGTAATAAAAAATCATTGTTACGGCTTGTTTTTGTTAGGGGTCGGGACCTTGATTTTAGCTCAAACGGCGATTAACATTGGTGGCGTTTTGGGTTTGATTCCAATGACAGGAATTCCTTTACCGTTTGTTAGTTACGGTGGGACAAGCTATTTAATCTTTTCAGTGGCATTAGGAATCGTCATTAAAATTATTGCAAACGAAAGGCGGCAGTTAAATGGTCAATACAAAAAAATTCAACTTACATCTTAATTATGATTTATTATTGCCCATTTTTTTACTCACACTTTTATCTTCTGGTGTGCAATATTGGATTGCCGTTAATGAAGGAAAAGATGGAACTGTGCCAGCATTAAAACAACTTTTCTTTATTTTTGTTGGCTATGCAGGCATGTTTTTAGCTAGTCGGCTGTCACAGAAGTTTATTTGGAAAGTAGCTCCTTTTTTCTATGGGTTTTCATTAATCTTGATGAGCGCTTTGTATTTTTCCTATGATAAAGGAATGTATTTATTGACGGGCACAAAGCGCTGGTTAGATTTAGGGTTTATTAAATTTCAGCCATCAGAAATTGCGAAAATTGCGTTTATTTTAATGTTGGCAAAAATTATTGTCCAACACGAGCAACAAGACTGGTCTGATAAATGGCGTTCAGACAAGCAACTTCTAAAAAAAATCGTTGCGGTTAGTGTCCCTGTTTTTTTCTTGATGGCGGTACAAAAAGATTTTGGAACATCCCTTGTTTTCGTAACGATTATCCTATCTCTTTTAGTTATTTCAGGAATTGATCGCAAAATTTTAATCATTATTTTCAGCGCTTTAGCAACGTTAGGCGTGGTCTTGATTCTGTTAGTCTTTACAGAGTGGGGGCACAAAGTACTCTTCTTTTTACATTTTAAACAATATCAATTGGATCGAATTTTAGCATGGATTCATCCCTATGATTATGTCGATAAAATCTCCTATCAACAAGTACAAGGCTTATTGGCAATCGGTTCGGGTGGTTTATTCGGCAAGGGTGTACATGGGATTGAAGTGTATGTTCCTGTTCGTGAGTCTGATATGGTTTTTACTTTTATTGGGGAAGCCTGGGGCTTTGTGGGCAGTGCCACCGTTGTTTTTCTCTATTTTTACTTGTTTTATCAAGTTTTAGTAGCTGGCTTGCGGAGCAATTCGCGTTTTTGTATGTACATCTGTGTCGCCCTCATTTTTTCGCTGGTTTTTCAAACGGTGGAGAATATCGGTGCGGTGATTGGACTGTTGCCGTTAAAAGGTATTCCGCTTCCGTTTTTAAGTCAAGGAGGCACTTCGTTAGTGATGGCTATCACTTCTTTAGGATTTGTCAAAGGAAGAGAAGCCGCTACCTGAAAACACAAATAAAAACCAAGACTGGAACTCGCTTGCCGACAAGCTCTAGTCTTGGTTTTTACTATTGAAATTGTTTTTGGCATTCAGCCAAAAGTTGTTGAAGTTGTCGACTCATGTAACGTTCTTTTAAATAATAAACTGCCATGTTTCGTTTAGGTAGTTCTTGGTAAGTCAGTGTATGAATCGAATTGTCTAAAAGTTGAATATTTGTGTATTCGGGGACAATAGCGAAACTATCGGAATGAGACACCAAGTGAGTAATAAGTGAAAGAGTATCCACTTGAATGACTTTCTCTGGAGAAAAATTAGAAAACGTAGTATCTAGCCAATTGGTTAATTTGTTTTGCTCGGAAAATTCGGTATTTAAACGGACGAAGGGGTACATTGTTAGTTCTTTTAAAATTTCTTCCGTCGTGGCTTTGGCCAAAGCTGGATGATCATTTCTTAAAATGAATTGATAATTTGCTGTAAATAAATCAATTTTACCAATATGTTCAGGTAATGGTAAGTCAGCAAAGGAAATACCAAAATCTGCATCCATTGTTTCCAAGGATTGAAGAATATTTTCTGTAATAATAGTATGGACTTGTAAGTTGGATGAACGATCCGTTAATGTTGTCATTAGTAAGTCATTCAATTTATATTCTAAATCACAGAGATAAGTGGCTACATAAATATGGTTGGAAGAATGATTAATTTCTTTTAGCTCTTCTTCAATTGAGACCAACTCATTGGTGATGCGCCAACAATATTTTTCTAAAATTAATCCAGCCGGTGTTAAGGTGGTAGTTTGACCTTGGCGATTAAAAAGTTCAGCGCCTAACGTTGCTTCAAGAATTTTTATTTGCTTACTTAATGCAGCTTGAGAAATTGCTAAATTTTCGGCTGCTTTAGTAAATTGTTTCACTTTGCATAACTCTAAAAAATAATGTAAACGAAATAGTTCCATGGGAATTCCTCCTTTTTCTATTCCTAGAATAAATAACGTAATTGTTCGAATAAATAACGGTGTGCTTCACAATGTCCGTGATGATTATTCTGAACTAAATAGATGGCTCGTTCTGGACTATCTTCCAGAGGAATACCAACTAAGTTACGTCTGTTTAGTTCATCAGTGAGTGAATAGGGAAGAATGCTACAGGCTTTTTCTCGTTGGACCATGTCTAAGACTAAATGAAGAGAAGGAAGTTCGATGACGATTTGCCGATTTTCCCAATTGATTTTACGTTCCCAACGTTTAAACACTTTTTTTTCATATACTTGATCGGAATATGCAGCAAAAGGTAAAGAACGAATTTCGTCAATCGTTACGCTATCGGCATGGGCTAAAGGATGATTTTTATTGACACAAAGGAGATAGCTTTCTGTATAAATTAATTCTTTCTCTAATGGAATCGAGGTATCCAAAAATATCCCAATCCCAATGTCAATTAAATCTGTTTCCAAGGCTGTTTCAAGATCGTAATAATATTTAAAATCAATACTTACATACGGATAGGATTGATTAAATAACAACAAGACTTCTCCAAATGCTTTATCTATATCAATTAAGTTTGTTCCAATCCGAATGGTCGTTGTCGATCCTTGGGTCACTAATTCATTAATCTCTTCTTGCGCTTCCTTAATGAGTGCAAAAATCATCTCTGTTCGCTTGGCGACGACTTCGCCTGCTGGAGAAAGCCGACAATGTTTCTTGTCTCTTAAAATTAATGAAGCACCTAATTCACGTTCCAACTCCTTGAGCTGGGTACTTAAATAAGGTTGACTCGTATGGAGCTTTTGAGAAGCTAAAGTAAAACTCGCATACTTTGAAACTGCCATAAAATATTCTAGTTGTTGTAATTTCATTTTCCTCACCGCCGTTTCTTTAACTATACAAAAAATAGCAGAAGAAAAGCTTCTCGACAAGGCTATCTGACGGTCTTTAGATTAATTTAACCAGTTATGATTCTATGAATAAATACGAATCATACCAGAAAACCATAGTAAATAAGCGGATTATTTTTCTTTTTGTTACTGAATGGACAAAAAGTTATCTACTAAAAACTTTTTCTATATCGTTATTTTTTCATGGAAGAATTATACTTGCTGTTGTAATTAAATAAGATTTGTTAGGTGAGGCTCCTATACAAACATAGGCTACTGCCCAAAAATGTCGAGAGACGCCAATGGGTAGAACAGGAACTGTCGAATGAAGGCTTTTCTTAAGGTAGCTAAAAGCAATCGCTTTTTACGTTGTATAGTGCTAAAGCTCAACGATAAGAACGATTATTCTTTGACACGTTGAGTTTTCAGCGTGTCTTTTTTTGTGGAAAGGGTGAGGAAAATGGAAGATGAACCGATCGTCAATTCAAGTCAACAACAGATAAATGAGGTGAAAGAAAATGGAAAAGAAAATGCGTCACTTGGGCCATGACTATAGTTACAAAAAGTTTGCCCATTCAGAAGTAGAAAAAGTTTTACAACGTTTTGGCTCAACTTGGGATGGCATTAAACACCAAGATATTGAGGAATTACAAGAACGTTATGGCCGCAACAAAATTATGAATGAAAAAAAAGCTTCACGGCTGCGACTTTTTATAAAATCGTATATCACGCCGTTTACTTTGGTGTTATTAGCACTAGCCACGATTTCATTCTTTACAGAATATGTCTATGCTGCGCCAGAGGAAAAAGATGTTACTGGCGTGTTAATTATGTTAGCGATGGTCATCTTAAGCGGCACGATGAGTTTTGTCCAATCAGTCAAATCAAGCAATGCAGTTGAAAAATTACAAAATATGATTAAAGTTACAGCGACAGTCATTCGTGACAAGAAGCAAATGGAAATTCCTATTGAGGAAGTTGTGTGTGGCGACTTAGTCCAACTATCCGCTGGCGATATGATTCCAGCCGATTTACGTTTAATCCAATCTAAGGACTTATTTGTTTCCCAATCATCCTTGACTGGAGAGAGTTTTCCCATTGAAAAACACGCGACTCATCAAAAAGATAGTGATCAAATTGATACAGAATACGACAATCTTTTGTTTTTAGGAACAAATGTAATTAGTGGCACTGGTTTGGGCATTGTCATTAAAGTTGGTAATCAAACTTTATTCGGACGGATGGCTTCTGATAACGGAGAAGAGCAGCAGCAGACGAGTTTTGAAACAGGAATTAATAAAACAACGTGGGTGCTGATTCGCTTTATGTTGGTCATTACGCCAACTGTTTTTCTAATTAATGGGTTAACAAAAGGCGATTGGGTGGAAGCATTAATGTTCGCGATTGCCACAGCTGTCGGCTTGACACCAGAAATGTTACCCATGATTGTAACAACCAATTTAGTCAAAGGTTCTCGAGAAATGGCTAAAGAAGGCACGATTATGAAAAATGTCAATGCCATTCAAAATTTTGGCGGGATGGATGTACTTTGTACGGATAAAACAGGTACCTTAACACAAGATAAAGTAATTTTAGAATACCACTATAATATTGGGTGCCAAGAAGATCAAAAAGTCTTGGATTTAGCATTTCTAAACAGTTATTTTCAAACAGGTTTGCGTAATTTAATGGATAACGCCGTTATTCAAGCGGCGACGCAAGAAAGTGATATACAATCAGATGATTTTTATAAAGTAGATGAAATTCCTTTCGATTTCAATCGACGTCGAATGAGCGTGATTATCAAAGAGTTTAAAACGCGAGAAACACGCTTAATTACCAAAGGTGCGGTTGAAGAAATGCTCTTGGTCTGCACACAGGTACTTTTAAATGGCGAAATTGTGCCCTTAACAGAGACGCTACGTCAAAAAATTACCAAAGACGTTGAAGCTTTAAATCGAGATGGTTTGCGCGTTCTAGCAATTGCCGATAAAAAAGTCGAAGCGGCTGAATGGGAGTATACAACTAAAGATGAATCAGAGTTGATTTTACAAGGTTATCTTGCCTTCTTGGATCCGCCAAAAGAAACAGCAGCGGCAGCTATTCACGCCTTGCATCAACATAATGTAGCTGTGAAAGTATTAACGGGGGACAATCAATATGTGACGCATTCTGTTTGTAAAGAAGTTGGTCTGGCTGGCGAAAAAATTATTACAGGAAATGAACTTCAACAATTAAACCAAGAAGAATTAAGAAAAACCGTTCAAGCGTATAATATTTTCGCCAAAATTACGCCTGACCAAAAAGTTCGTATTGTAAATGCGTTAACTGAAAATGGTCAAACTGTTGGCTTTTTAGGTGATGGAATAAATGATGCTGGAGCAATGCGTGCTGCTGATGTGGGAATCTCTGTTGATACAGCTGTCGATGTGGCGAAAGAATCGGCGGATGTAATTTTATTGAGAAAAGATTTAATGGTTTTGGAAAAAGGAATTTTATCTGGACGGCGCGTGTTTACGAACACGATGAAGTACGTCAAATTAACAGCAAGTTCTAATTTTGGCAATGTTTTTTCCGTGATCCCAGCAAGTATCTTTTTACCATTTTTACCGATTGCTCCGATTCAATCGCTATTATTAAATCTAATTTACGATACTTCGTGCATGTCAGTTCCTTGGGACAAAGTAGATGAAGAATACGTAGAAAAACCAAAAAAATGGGAACCAAAATCAATTGGTAATTTTATGCGTTGGTTTGGCCCAACGAGTTCTATTTTTGATATTGTTACCTATTTATTTATGTATTTCATTGTGTGTCCGGCTATCCTAGGTGGCTCATTCTTTGAATTAAATGGAGCAGATCAATTGCTCTTTATTGGTATTTTCCATGCAGGGTGGTTCATTGAGTCCTTATGGTCCCAAATGCTCGTCTTGCATTTCCTACGAACAGAAAAGATGCCTTTCCTTCAAAGTAGTGCTTCTGGAATTATGACGTTAGTCACTACAGCAGGGATTGTTCTCGGAACTGTTTTACCCTTTACCGCTTTCGGTGCAGAACTAGGATTTGTCGGTTTATCACCAAGCTATTTCTTGTATTTAATCCCGACAATTGTTGCTTATTTGGCACTGGTTGCGTTCATTAAAGTTTTATACGTCAAACGTTACGGTCAATTACTGTAACTGATTTGTACTATTATATATAGAAAAATTTTTTTACTTTTCTTTCAAGGTTGAGGAGGTGTCGGTTTTTATGACAGCTCCTCGTGGTTGTTTTAAGTGACTGTGCGAATTTTTTTATGGATTTATTTGTCATTTACAGTTAGTATGGCTAGTAGAGACTTTCCAAAAAGAACGAGCTTTTTGGTAATAAGGAGATAAAACGAGCTAATGACCAAAACAAACCAACTTTCAACTTCAACGCCGATGTTCGATCGGTCGGCCTATATTCATATTCCATTTTGTGAGCATATTTGTTATTATTGCGATTTTAATAAGGTCTTTTTAGAAGGTCAACCAGTTGATGAATATATTCAGAGTTTATTAAAAGAAATTCAACTTACGCAAGCATTGTATCCAGAACAAGAAATGAAAACCATCTATATTGGCGGAGGCACGCCAACTTCATTATCAGCGAAACAGTTAGATGTGCTACTAAAAGGGGTTCGCGAACAGCTAACATTTGATGACCGAAATGAATTTACGGTGGAAGCAAACCCTGGTGATTTAACCCAAGAAAAATTACAAGTCATGAAAAACTATGGCGTCAATCGTCTTTCGATGGGCGTTCAGACATTTGATGATCGCTTGCTCAAAAAAATCGGCCGCAAGCACACCGCCGCAGATGTTTATGAAACAATGAAATTTTTAGAGAAAGAAAATTTTACCAATGTCAGTATTGACTTAATCTATGCTTTACCTGGACAAACATTGGAAAGTTTTCGCGATACTTTGACAAGAGCCTTAGCATTGGATTTGCCGCACTATTCGCTTTATTCATTAATTCTTGAAAATAAAACAATGTTCATGAACTGGGTTCGTCAAGGACGATTACAGCTGCCTGAAGAAGAAATCGAAGCACAGATGTTTGACGAAACGATTGAAGCAATGGAGAAAAAAGGACGGCACCAATATGAAGTCAGTAATTTTGCTTTAACAGGAAAAGAAAGCCAGCATAATCTGGCTTATTGGAATAATGACCACTACTATGGATTTGGCGCAGGTGCCAGCGGCTATCTTGGGCAAACTCGTTACAAAAATCACGGTCCAATCCAACATTATTTGAAACCCTTGCGAGAAAATCAATTGCCAATTGTGGAGACTGAAGAATTAACTCGTCTAAATCAAATAGAAGAGGAGCTATTTTTAGGCTTACGTAAAAAAGTAGGTATTTCTAAACAAAAATTCCAACAAAAATTTCAGGAACCAATTGAAGCGATTTATGGAGAGGTCATTCAACGCTTAATCAAAGAAGAATTATTAATTGAAGAAGCAGATATCTTACGTTTAACGAAAAAAGGACTATTTGTGGGGAATAATGTTTTTGAAGCATTTTTGTTAAGTGAAAAAGAGTAAAAAAATAAAAAAATCATCGAAGTGTGACAAAGCATTTCGATGATTTTTTTATTACAAAAGTTGGTATTGATGGTTTTTGAAGGTGGTTTGCAGCGATTAGCACTCTTGTGTGAAGAGTGCTAAAAAATTGCGTATTTCCCTTGACAAAAAGGTAAGGAGTTGTTATATTAGTATATGTAGTTAGCACTTAGATGTTAAGAGTGCTAATGAAGGGTGGTAATAACGATGATTACAGAAAGACAACAAAATATCTTGAGACTTATCATCCAAAATTACACGAACACGGGCTTACCTGTCGGTTCTAAGAAATTGATGGAGGATGGCATTGCCTCTAGTTCTGCCACAATTCGTAATGATATGAAAGCATTAGAAGAATACGGCTTATTAGCTAAGACCCATTCTTCTTCAGGGCGAATCCCCTCAATGGCTGGTTATCGTTACTACGTGGATCATCTTTTACAACCAACACAAGTAGAAGAGAACGAACTTAGAAGGATCCGTCAATCTTTTGGAAAAGAATTTCATGAGATTAATGATATTATTCGACAATCAGCTGAAATTCTATCAGAATTGACAAGTTATACTGCTTTTTCATTAGGACCTGAAGTGAAAGAACGGAAATTAACCGGCTTTCGAATGGTTCCTTTGAATGATCGGCAAGTCCTTGCTATTATAGTGACAGATAAAGGCAATGTTGAAAACCAAGTATTTGCCATTCCTGCCGCTGTTTCTAGCCAAGATCTTGAAAAAATGACACAAATCATCAATGATAAGTTGGTTGGACAACCTTTGTTGACCGTTTATCATCGTTTGCGGACGGAGATTCCGATGATTTTACATCGCTATTTCCAAACGCCAGAAGGAATGATGAACTTATTCGATGAGATGTTAGGACATGCCTTTGAAGAAAAAGTCTTTGTCGGTGGTCGCATGAATTTGTTAGATTTTGGCATCAAACAAGATATTGAACAATTGAAATCTGTCTATTCCTTTATGCAAAATTCTGATGAGCTGACGCATTTATTAAATGGTTCTGCAACAACAGAAAATCCAATTGTTTTTCGTATCGGCTCAGAAATTGGCAACAATCTCTTAGAAGATATGAGCATGATCACTGCTACGTATGAAGTATCAGGACATGGCAAAGGAACAATTGCCCTGCTAGGACCAACCAGTATGCCGTATTCAAAAATATTCGGTTTGGTAGACACGTTTCGACATGAGCTAGCTTCACAACTAGGTGACTATTACCGTTTTTTAGGTAATTAAGCAAACCTTGTTAGGATAAGAAGTAGATGCATAAAGAGAAAGGAAGTTGCTGAAGTGAGTAAAAAAGAAGAGAAGCAAGAAGAATTACAAGAAGAAATGGAAGCTGTTGATGCTGCTGGCGTTTCTGAAGTAGAAGTTGAAGCAACAGAGATTGAAAATCTTAAAGCAGAGCTTTCCGAAATGGAAGACAAGTTCTTGCGGGCAAGAGCCGAAATTGCTAATATGAGCAATCGAAATAAAAACGAACGAGAATTATTAGTTCGTTACCGCTCACAAGATTTAGGTAAAAAGATTTTACCATCTATTGATAATTTAGAACGAGCAATGGCCATTGAAGTATCAGATGAACAAGGCGAAAGCTTGAAAAAAGGTATTTCGATGGTGCTAGAAAGTATTACTGTGGCTTTAAAAGAAGAAGGAATTGAAGAAATCCCAGCAATGGGTGAAACCTTTGATCCAAATTTACATCAAGCCGTTCAAACAGTCCCTGCTTCTGAAGAAACCCCAGCAGATACTATTGTTGAAGTTCTACAAAAAGGGTACAAATTACAAGATCGTGTGTTACGACCATCAATGGTCATTGTTGCACAATAACAAACGTTAATTAAAAATATATTATTATAGAAAACTAATACAGATTGGAGATATTCACTATGAGTAAAATTATTGGTATTGACTTAGGAACAACAAACTCAGCTGTCGCAGTGCTAGAAGGCGGCGAAGCAAAAATTATTGCAAACCCAGAAGGTAACCGCACAACTCCTTCGGTCGTTTCATTCAAAAACGGTGAAATTCAAGTGGGCGAAGTAGCAAAACGTCAAGCTGTTACAAATCCTAACACGATTTCATCTATTAAACGTCACATGGGTGAAGCTGGCTACAAAGTTGATGTTGAAGGAAAATCATATACACCACAAGAAGTTTCTGCAATGATCTTACAATATTTAAAAGGTTTTGCTGAAGACTATTTAGGTGAAAAAGTTGAAAAAGCAGTTATTACAGTTCCAGCATATTTCAACGATGCACAACGTCAAGCAACAAAAGATGCTGGTAAAATTGCTGGTTTAGAAGTAGAACGGATCGTTAACGAACCAACAGCAGCAGCTTTAGCTTATGGTTTAGATAAAACAGACAAAGATGAAAAAATTCTTGTCTTTGACCTTGGTGGTGGTACATTCGACGTGTCAATCCTTGAATTAGGCGATGGCGTTTTCGATGTATTATCAACAGCAGGTGATAACAACCTAGGTGGGGATGACTTTGATAATAAGATCATTGACTACATGGTTGCAGAATTTAAAAAAGAAAATGGCATTGACTTAGCTAACGATAAAATGGCGTTACAACGTTTGAAAGATGCTGCTGAAAAAGCGAAAAAAGACTTATCAGGTGTAACAAGCACACAAATCAGCTTGCCATTTATTACTGCTGGCGAAGCAGGACCATTGCACTTAGAAATGAACTTAACTCGTGCAAAATTTGATGAATTAACAAGTGATTTAGTTGAACGTACAAAAGTACCAGTACGTCAAGCCTTAAAAGATGCTGGATTAAATCCTTCTGAAATCGACGAAGTTATCCTAGTTGGTGGTTCGACACGTATTCCAGCTGTAGTTGAAGCTGTTCGCAAAGAAACAAACAAAGAACCAAACAAATCAGTTAACCCTGACGAAGTAGTAGCAATGGGTGCTGCAATCCAAGGTGGCGTAATCACTGGTGATGTTAAAGACGTTGTCTTATTAGACGTAACACCGTTGTCATTAGGGATTGAAACAATGGGTGGCGTATTTACAAAATTAATTGATCGTAACACTACGATTCCAACAAGTAAATCACAAGTCTTCTCAACTGCTGCTGACAATCAACCAGCTGTTGATATTCATGTTTTACAAGGTGAACGTCCAATGGCCGCTGATAATAAAACATTAGGTCGTTTCCAATTAACAGATATTCCTGCGGCTCCTCGTGGTGTGCCACAAATTGAAGTAAGCTTTGACATTGATAAAAACGGGATTGTAAATGTTCGTGCGAAAGACTTAGGCACTCAAAAAGAACAAACAATCACGATTAAATCTTCTTCAGGTTTATCTGATGATGAAATCGAACGTATGGTGAAAGATGCTGAAGCAAACGCTGAAGCAGATAAACAACGTAAAGAAGAAGTTGACTTACGTAACGATGCAGATGCTTTATTATTCACTGTTGATAAAACATTGAAAGAATTAGAAGGCAAAGTAGACGCTGAAGAAGTGAAAAAAGCAGAAGATGCGCGTGATGAATTAAAAGCAGCCATCGAAGCAAACGATATCGAACAAATGAAAGCAAAACGTGATTCATTAAATGAAATCGTCCAAAACTTAACAGTAAAACTTTACGAACAAGCTGCGCAACAACAAGCACAAGAAAATCCTGAAGCTGCCCAAGGTGGCGCTGATGATGTTGTTGATGCTGATTTTGAAGAAGTAAATGGTGATGACAAATAATCAATAACAATTGATTTTAGGGACTGGATCATTAGTACAATGACTAATGTCCCAGTCCCTTGTCTTTTGTGAGAAAATCAACCACAATCAAGTTAGCAAGAAACTATTTAGGTTTTGAAAGAACTGTGGTATGATTACAACGATGTTAAACAAGCTGAAAATACCTATTCACAGCTAGTAACACTGATTCAAGGTGTGACAGATAATCCAACCAGAGAGACCGAAAGCAATCGATGAATTTGGCTGGTTCTAAACACATTGTAAAGTTTGAAGAAAGTTGGAGGGAAGTCAATGGCGACGAAACGAGATTATTATGAAGTGCTAGGATTAGCAAAAGGTGCTTCAGATGATGAAATTAAAAAAGCATACCGCAAACTTTCCAAAAAGTACCATCCAGATATTAACAAAGAAGCCGATGCGGAAGAAAAATTTAAAGAAGTTTCTGAAGCGTATGAAGTATTAAGTGATCCACAGAAAAAAGCGGCCTATGACCAATATGGCCATGCAGGAACTGATCCTAATTACGGTGGCGGCGCTGGTGGCTTTGGCGGTTTCGGTGGCGGCGGATTTAGCAGTAGTGGTTTTGGTGGATTCGAAGATATTTTCGATTCATTCTTTGGCGGCGGCGGTGGCCGTTCTGTTGATCCAAATGCACCAAGACAAGGCGCCGATTTACAATATACAATTCAATTGAAATTTGAAGAAGCTATTTTCGGTGTCGAAAAAGAGATTAAGTACAATCGAGAAGATACTTGTGCAACCTGTGGCGGTAATGGCGCCAAACCAGGCACACACCCAGAAACTTGTCATAAATGTCATGGCTCTGGAACAATCAATGTTGAACGTCAAACGCCATTAGGTCGTATGATGAGTCGTCAAACTTGTGATGTGTGTCATGGCACAGGGAAAGAAATTAAAGAACCATGTCCAACTTGTCATGGCACAGGTCATGAGAAAAAAGCACATACTGTCAAAGTAAATGTGCCTGCTGGAGTAGAAGACGGCCAACAAATGCGCTTAGCTAACCAAGGAGAAGCGGGTACCAATGGTGGACCATATGGTGATTTATATGTAGTCTTTCGTGTTGAAGATAGTGATATTTTCGATCGAGATGGCGCAGAAATCTACTATGATTTACCAGTAAGTTTCGCCCAAGCGGCTCTAGGGGACGAAGTAACTGTACCAACTGTTCATGGTGACGTGAAATTAAAAATTCCGGCTGGAACACAAACTGGCACAAACTTCCGCTTAAGAGGCAAAGGTGCGCCACGTTTACGTGGTGGGGGCAATGGTGATCAACACGTGAAAGTGAAATTAATAACACCAAAAAATCTTAATGAAGAACAAAAGGATGCCCTACGAGCTTTTGCAAAAGCTGGCGGACAGAATGTAACTGAACAACAAGAAGAAGGCTTCTTTGATAAAATGAAAGATGCGTTTGGCGGTAAGAAGAAAAAATAAAAGAGACAACCCAGTAAGTCATGAATATTTCGTGGCTTGCTGGGTTTATTTTTCCTTTACATTTGAATAAAGTTATATTACGATGAGAAAAAAGGGTGAATATTATGGTGCTAGATATTGGTAAAAATATCCAGATGTTGAGGTGTAAAAAAGGATTATCTAGAGAATCCCTCTGTGAAGATGAAAGTAAACTTTCTGTCAGGCAATTAACTAGAATAGAAAATGAAAACGCAAACACTACGATTAGTGTACTAAACTTTATAGCGAAGCAATTAAATGTGGCTGTAGTAAATTTGATTGAACAAAAAAGTGAACTGCCTAGAGACTATTTAAAATTAAAACATAAAGTTTTTAAAACGTACCCTGTGATAGGTAGCTTGGAAAGGTTAGAATATAAAGAAGGGATTTTAGAGTTAATATATGAAAAGTATTTTTTTGATCTTCCGTTAGAAGAACAACTAACTATTGAATTAGAAAGTTCAATAATAAGTACTGTAGTAACTAAAAATGTAGACTACATGGAAAATCTTTTGAAAAATAATTTTAAAAGATTAATAGAACCTGAAGTTTATGGTATCAACGAATTATTACTTTCAAAGATATATTTTGAGATGCTCCATAGTTACGGATGGAATGAAGGTGAATTTAGTAAAATATTAAAAAAATTAATCTGTAGTATCAATTACTTGTATGATTTAGAGCTTGTTATTTTGGATGGAGTTTTCACTTCCGTTGCTAGTATTTGTTTTAGAAAAAAAAGATATGAGGATTTATACAATATAATTAAATTTTCTAAGCAAATAAGAAAGCAGGCTCACTGGTTAAATAACTGGGCAATATGGGAAATGTTAGAAGGAAAATATGAAGTAGTTGTTAACAAAAATTTGGGCAAAGCTGATAATAAATACTTGACTGCAATAAATATAGCTGAGTTATTAAGTGATTATCTATTAAAAGAAAAAATATTAGATGAATGGGAGAAAGACAAAAAAATAATTATGCCTTAAATTGTGTTTATAGTCAAGGACAAAAAAGTCATTTTTAATTAAATCATTCTTGTGTATTATGTTACAAAGAAAGGAGATTTATTATGGGAAATGAATGGTGGATTGTTTATACATTGAATAATTAGGTATTTAACCTAATTAAAATATATTTTTTTAGGAGGATTGGGTAATGAAAAAAATGTCAGAAATTTCGATGGTAGAAAAGAAAGTGATGGAAAACACAAAAAGTAAAGTCAAGAAAGAGGTAAGTAATCTTTCGAAAGTATATTCTTGCTGCGCAAAAACTCAACGTCAAGTAAATATACACATTTAATCAAAAAACTCACTATAAAATCTTTATTTTATAGTGAGTTTTTTTAAAAGGAGGAATTAAAAATGTTTTATGTTCCTGCAATTTCTGAAGATGGATTTGTAGAATATTTTGAAATTCAGATTGCCCAGTCAGATACTACTGTAATTACAGGGTTAGTAGGTTCGCAAATAAAAGATTCAGTATTTATAGCGAAAACATTGCTTAAAAATAATAAACAGAAGTTTGGTTTAAATGAAATAAAAGACTTTCATATCCATTTTACTAATAATGATATATTTAAAGATGGACCTTCGGCGTCTCTTGGGATTTTTATGGCAATATTATATTATCAGAAGTATCACACCAAAATGAAGCTAATAAATAGCGATTTTACATTTTTAGTAACTGGAGATGTTGATTTGAGGGGAAATGTCAAAGAAATTGGTGGTTTGGAGGAGAAAATAAAATTTTTTAGAAAAGAAAATTTTTCTTTATTTGTTATACCTAAAGAAGGTAATGAAGTGTTACGTTATAGCGATGAATTAAGTTGTGATAATATTTATGACACTTTGTCTATAATAGAAATGAGGGCTTCTCATGTTGAAAAAATCTAATTATATATTTGTAGAAAGAGGAAAAGAAGCTGTAAGAATAATAAATTATTTTTCTCTCACTGTTTTTGAAGTTCCTTATCAACTATGGAATAGAATTGATGATTGGGTGAAATATGATTTGGAATTAGTGGAGAAGCTAGTTGCAAATGGTATATTAGTTCAAAAAAAATATAAAGAAGAAAATTATTTGGAGTACATATACAATTCTCGCTTTTTTGAAAATAATTATTTCATAAAAATTGAAAATATCAATGATTTGAAAGAATTGAATAAAATTTGTAAAACATATAATTTATATAAAAATATATGTATAGAAATGACTTTTGAAACTGATGAATATCATTTTGAAAACTTTAATCTATTTATCAGAAATAGTTCTACATTAAAACTGAAAAACAATAAAAATTTTTTTGTAAAAAAATATAATGACTGCAAGCAAATATATGATTACCCTGAGGAATTACTTTTTTTATTTGGTATGTTTCCTTCATTGCAAGTAACGTTTGGCTTTTTCAAAACTATGCTTAGCAATAAAGATATTTGTCAAGAATTTAATGAAAGTAAAATATCAATATACAATAATATAAGGGATGAATATAAAGCTGTGTTGGAGAGGGATGAATAAATTGGAAAGACTTAGTAAGTATGTTGTAAAAACTAGGATAAATAAAAGTCAGACTGCGCTTTACAATATGTTAACAAAACAACATATGCTCATTGATAACGAAAATAGAGACTCCATGTATCCAGAATTAGAACATCAGTTTTATATGAATAAAACATGTAAATCTGACAAAGAAGAACTGTTGAATCCTGTAAGAAATTCATATTTATTTTCAGACAAAGTTGCACGATATGTCGTTCATTTAAATTATGATTGTAATTTAAAGTGTAGTTATTGTTATCAGAATGTTATTCCAGAGAAAGAAGTAATGACAGAAGTTACAGTTAACGAGGTTGTTAATTTTATAAATGTTTCTGTAAACGACATCCAACCAGAACAAGTGGATATTTGTTTTATCGGAGGGGAACCCATGCTTCATTCAAAATCAATTGAAAATATTATGAAAACTTTGAGTGTACCTAGGGAGCGAACTCATTTCAATATGGTTACTAACGGTACTATAATGGGGAGAAAATACCAAAGATTGTACGATTTAGGTCTGAAAGAGCTTATGATTACATTAGATGGTCCGAGGTTAATACATGATAATTTTCGTGTTTCGAAACACGGAAGTGGTAGCTTTGATAAAATTTTGGAGAACATAGCATTATTAAATGAAAAATATCCAGATATTAACATTCAAATTAATTGTAATCTAAATGCTGAAAATGTAGATTCTATTCCTGAATTAATTCAACAATTAAAAGTACAAAATATTACCTATCCACTTATATTTAGTGATGTCATAGATACTAAAGATGAACAGTATGAATATACTTTAAAAGAAGATACTCATTGGTACGAAGTACACAAAATAGCACTGGAAGAGGGATATACATACGAACCATTTTATAGAGATATATTTTTAGGATGTAGCATGTTTCAAAAAAATAATTTTATTATTGGAGCAAATGGTTATCTTTATTCATGTATAGAAGCAGTAGGTTTAAAACAATTTCAACAAGTACATGTAAGAGAATATGGTGAATTCATGTTTGATTTTATCCGTTCGCAAGAGATTAATAAAAATGAATCTTTAGAGGACTGTATAGAATGTAAGTTTTTACCTGTTTGTGATGGGGGTTGCTATTATAAGAGATTCAGTAAAACGTTTAAATGCCCCAAAAATTCATTTGAGAGTAATTCTATCCCTCTAGTACATGAATTTTCAGAAAGGATGTATCTTAATGGAAGAAGTGATTAAATGTCAGAACCTCACTAAAAAATTTGGACAAGAACTCATTTTTGAAGATTTATCTTTTGCAATTAATAAAGGAGAAATTTTTGTGATTCTTGGTAAGAATGGCGCAGGTAAATCAACCTTGATTAAAATTCTGTTGGGAATGATCTATGCGACCAAGGGGGAAGTAAAATATGCTGGAATTAAAAAAAATAATTCTGCTCAGCTATATAGCAAAATGGGAGCAGTTTTGGAATCAGTAGACAATATCTACCCTTTTTTATCTGGGATAGAAAATATTCGTTATTTTCTAAGTTTATCTGGAAAATCATACAAGAAGGAAAAACAAAAAGTTCATCAATGGGTCCAACGCTTTCAGTTGCAACAAGCTATTCACAAACCGGCAGGAGCTTATTCACGAGGTATGCAACAAAAATTAGCCATTATTTGTGCGTTAGTTAAAGAAACAGATATTTTATTTTTAGATGAACCAACCTTAGGTTTAGATTTTCAGTCAAATAAAGAAATTATGGCAATTATTGAAGAATTAGCGCACCAAGAGCAAAAAACAATTGTCTTAACCTCCCATCAAGCGGATGTTTTAGAAACCTTGTCAGATCGAGTCTTGTTGTTAAATAACGGTAAGCAATTATATTATGGTAGCTATTCGACCTTTATAAAACAATTTGAATCTGATATGTATGAAATAGTTTTTAATTTTTTAGGAGAACCCTCAAAAGAAATAATTCTTGAAGGAGAGGAAACAGCACAGCTAGAACTACAAAATTTAATCAAACAAGGGTACCAAATTAATAGATTTGAAAAACGTAAGAAAAACATTGAAGAAATTTTAAGGGAGGTTTATCATGAAAATTCTACAAGCATTCGTTGGTGAACTTCGTAAATATTTACTTGAAATTAAAATGTATTACCCTGACCAAATTGTGAGTACAGTGATTACGATTTTTATTTTTATTGGTATGGGATTAATGAGCGGAAACACGTCGGAAAGCTCTTTTTATATTGGATTTGTCTATTGGTTTTTATTAAGTAGTTTAATTGGCGAAGCCTCAGTTTCAACTTCTAGTGAAAAACAAATGGGTGTTTTGGAACAATTAATGATTCAACCAATCGGTTTGAAAAAACTAATTTTAATTCGTTCGAGTATTTGGGGTGTCGTTAATTTAGTGAAAGTTCTTGTAGCACTTATTATTTTAAAAGTGATTTTAAATTTAACTTTAGGCTTCCATATGCTCTTGGTTCCTATTTTTTTTATTGCAAGTCTCGGAATTCTTGGGTTTACGATGCTTTTGTGTGGCCTAACGTTAAAGTTTACTAAAACAGCTTCTTTTGAGTCGATTATTTCATATGGAATAATGATTTTATCAGGTGCGATTTTTCCTCTGGGATTATTACCTAATTGGCTTCAAAAAATAGGTCAATTACTACCTATTACTAAAGGAATCAAAATTAGTCAAACCTTGATTCAAGGTGAAGCAATTTCTAGTGGAGAATATCTATTATTTATTATTATTTCTGTTAGTTATCTGACTTTAGGAATTTTAGCGTTTGATAGTATTTATGACAAGAGTAAATCTGCAGGTGTAGATCGTAGATATTAACAGAATAAGCTGACTCTCTTAAAAGTTTATTGAAAAGTAAACTTTTAAGAGCTTTTTTATTTCCAAACATTTTACGAGAATATTTTAAAATTTAGCGTATACTTAATATAAGCAAGTTAGGAGGGCTTATTTATGAAACCATATGTTTATGTAATCAGTGATATTCATGGACAAGCAGATTTGTTTGATGCCTTACTCACAGACTATGACCCAGTCGAGCATCAGCTAGTTTTAATTGGTGATTTAAACGACCGTGGTCCGCATTCTAAAGCCTGTTTTCTCAAAGGAAAAGAACTTGTCGAGCAACACGGCGCTGTTTATTTACGAGGCAATCATGAAGAATATTTTTTGCAGTTTCTTCAAAATCCAGAGGACTGGTTTGTAGGATATGTTCGCAATGGTGGCAAGGAAACAATTGAAAGTCTCTTGCATCCAGGAGCTACTGCAGAATACTCACCAACAGAAATGGCCTTAATGATCCGTAGTCGCTATCCAGAGTTAATTGATTTTTTAACAAAACGACCGCTTTATTTTGAATGGAAGCATTACTTATTTGTGCATGCTGGGGTTGATTTAACGATGGAAGATTGGCGGCAAACGGCACCTAAGGATTTTTTGTGGATTCGCGAACCCTTTCATCAAGGGAAAAATAATACAGGCAAGACCATTGTTTTTGGGCATACCATTACTCCGATGTTACATGGTGATATGCAGACCACGGACCTTTGGCAAAGTGATGGAAAAATTGGGATAGATGGTGGTGCTATTTTTGGCGGCTCTGTGCATGGTGTGATTTTTAATGAAAAAGGCATTGTCCAAGATATCGAATATCAAAAACGCACCCCTGCGTGGCAACCAGAATTTTGATTCCTTAATCGCACGAATCAGTTACCTCACTTCTATATTTAGAAGCAAAAATATGCTAAAATAGATAAGTATGCATAAGAAAAGAGGTATCTAGTTAATGGCAGAAGCTTATAACGAAGAAGTAGTAGCGCTACTTCAAAAAGAATTGACAACGTATCGTTCAAAACAAATAACAACGGTTTTAACTTTATTAAATGAAGGAAATACAGTTCCTTTTATTGCCCGTTACCGGAAAGAAATGACTGGAAGTTTAGATGAAGTCCAAATCCGTGAAATAGAAGAACGTTATCATTATCTACAAAACTTGAAAAAGCGGAAAGAAGAAGTTCTCCGTTTAATTGAAGAGCAAGGAAAACTAACAAAAGAACTCAAAACAGATATTCAAAAAGCAGTAAAAATGCAACAAGTGGAAGATTTGTATCGACCATATAAACAAAAACGTCGGACTAAAGCGACTATCGCGAAAGAAAAAGGGTTGGAACCATTAGCAGATTGGTTGCTCTCTTTACCTGAAAACGCGGATATCTTAGCCAAAGCGGCTACTTTTATTAATGAAGAAAAAGAAGTTGCAACCGCCGAGATAGCCTTGCAAGGTGCTCATGAAATTTTAGCAGAACGTATTAGCGATGAACCAAAATACCGAACATGGTTACGTGATTATATGGTTAAACATGCGCAATACGTTAGCGTAGTTAAGGATGAAGAAAAAGACGAAAAGCGGACCTATGAAATGTATTACGATTTTGCAGAACCAGTTAGCAAAATGGTGCCGCACCGTGTCTTAGCAACGAATCGTGGTGAAAAAGAAGACATTTTAAAGGTTTCACTTGTCGCTGATGAAACAAAAATTAATGATTATTTCCAACGTCAACTAATCGGCAAACAAGCAACAAGTTTTGCTGCTCCATACATTGAGGCTGCTTATTTAGATAGCTATAAACGATTTATTGGACCAGCGATTGAACGGGAGATCCGCAATGAATTAACAGAAAAAGCTGATGAACAAGCGATTGCAATTTTCGGTGAAAATTTACGTAATTTATTATTACAGTCACCACTTAAAGGAAAAGTTGTTCTAGGATTTGACCCGGCTTATCGGACAGGCTGTAAATTAGCAGTTGTCGATGAAACGGGTAAAGTTTTAGCAATTCAAGTGATTTATCCACATAAACCAGCGACTGCTGCGAAACGTGAAGCCGCTGGTCCAGCCTTTAAAAAAATCATTGAAGACTATCAAGTGGATATGGTAGCTATTGGAAACGGAACGGCAAGTCGTGAATCTGAATTGTTTGTGGCAGAGCAATTAAAAGCGGTGAAGCGTGACGTCTTTTACGTGATTGTTAATGAAGCAGGGGCTTCCGTTTACTCTGCGAGTGAAGTGGCTCGTAAAGAGTTTCCTGATTTACAAGTCGAAGAACGAAGTGCGGTCAGCATTGCACGTCGTTTACAAGATCCGTTGGCAGAATTAGTAAAAATTGATCCCAAAGCAGTCGGGGTTGGTCAATATCAGCATGACGTATCGCAAAAACGTCTTGCCGAGCAATTGGATTTTGTTGTAGAAACTGCGGTAAACCAAGTTGGTGTTGATGTGAATACAGCGAGTGCTCAACTTTTACAACATATTTCTGGCTTAAATAAAACAACGGCGCAAAACTTAGTCACTTATCGTGATGAAAATGGTGTCTTTACAGCACGAAATCAAGTCAAAAAAGTACCTCGTTTAGGACCAAAAGCATTTGAACAAGCAATTGGCTTTTTACGAATTCCTAATGGCAAAAATGTGTTAGATAACACTGGCATTCACCCAGAAAGTTATCCAGTAGCACAAGCAATTTTAGAAAAAGCAGAGATTGCTTCTAAAGAATTAGGGACAGCAGAAGCTATCGAAAAATTGAAACAGTTACCAGTGAATCAATTAGCTACTGAGTTAGAAGTAGGTTCAGAAACACTCACAGATATTATTGCTAGTTTAATCCAACCAGGTCGTGATATGCGCGATGAGATGTCAGCGCCACTTTTACGTAAAGACGTGTTGACGATGGAAGATTTGAAACCAGGAATGGAAATGCAAGGGACTGTTCGAAACGTAATTGACTTTGGTGCGTTTGTCGATATTGGTGTGAAGCAAGATGGCTTAGTCCACATTTCTAAGTTAAGTCCTAAATTTGTTAAGCACCCAACGGATGTTGTTGCGGTGGGTGATGTAGTCACAGTTTGGGTAGAAGATGTTGACTTGAAAAAGGGGCGTATTAGTTTAACCATGTTGCCTCGGGCTGATAGAAAAGAGTAACAATGAAAGAGTCTCAACCAGTCTTGATGACAGATCAAGCGCTTCAAACGCTAGTGGAAAAAATTTCAATCGTATTTTTTCAGAAACCTTTTCTGCATCAAGCTACATTTAATCGGCGGTTAAAAACTACGGGCGGTCGCTATCATTTAGCTTCGCATCACCTGGATTTTAATCCAACTGTCTTTTTAAAGTATGGACAAGAGGAACTGGAAAAAGTCATTAAGCATGAGTTATGTCACTATCATTTACATTTAGCTGGCAAAGGCTATCAGCATAAAGATAAGGACTTTAAAGAGTTATTGGCTAAGACTGGCGGTGCCCGTTATGCACCGCCTCTAGTAGAACGGAAAAAAGCAGTTTTCCATCAGTACCAATGTCAGTCTTGTGGAGAAGTCATCCTCAGAAAACGACGAATTGATACGACACGATATGTCTGCGGAAAATGTCATGGGCGTTTGTCCTGGCAAGCGAAAAAAGAACAAATCTAACGATTCTGGTCTTTGTTATCTTGACAAAGACCAGTAATTATTTTAGGATAAATAAGTGCTCTTAAAATGCAGATGTGTTGGAATTGGCAGACAAGCATGATTGAGGGTCATGTGGACAGATGTCCGTGTGGGTTCGAGTCCCATCATCTGCATCAACTAGTATAACAAGAGGTCGGGACAGAAGTGTTTAACTCCGAGAAATAAGAAGGAGTTGCTTCTGTTCCAGCCGTTTATCAGTTTTTGAGCGTGGCGCAAAAATCCAAAGTGATTTTTGTCCCACGCTCTTGTTTATTACGGAAAAACCATCAATTTTTTATTAAATTCTGATATTTATTATTGCTTTTTCATTATAGTTGGCGTAACTTTAGAGTATAAATTTGTGAAGCGAGGGAGTCCGTGTGAGAAATTTTAAAAAATCCGATAAATTAAATAACGTAAGTTACGATGTCCGTGGTCCTGTTTTAGAAGAAGCAGAACGCATGCAAGAAGAGGGCATACGTATTTTGAAATTAAATACAGGGAATCCAGCGCCATTTGGTTTTGATGCCCCAAATGAAATTGTGCGCGACATGATTGTGAATGTTCGCGATTCAGAAGGTTATTCCGATTCAAAAGGTATTTTTTCTGCAAGAAAAGCGATTGAACAATATTGCCAATTAAAAAAATTTCCTAATGTAACGATTAATGATATTTACACTGGTAATGGCGTGAGTGAATTAATTACCATGTGTATGCAAGGCTTGTTAAATAACGGCGATGAAGTACTTGTGCCAATGCCAGACTATCCTTTATGGACTGCTTCTGTTTCTTTGGCGGGCGGTACACCCGTTCATTATATTTGTGATGAGCAAGCAGAATGGTATCCAGACATTGATGATATAAAATCAAAAATAACTTCGAATACAAAAGCAATCGTTATTATAAATCCAAATAATCCGACTGGTGCTTTATATCCGAAAGAGTTATTACTAGAAATTGTCGAAGTGGCACGTCAAAATGATTTAATTATTTACTCCGATGAAATTTATGATCGTTTGGTCATGGACGGTTTGGTTCATGTACCGATTGCTACATTAGCACCTGATTTATTTGTCGTAACATTGAATGGTTTGTCAAAATCACATCGAGTGGCAGGCTTTCGATGCGGTTGGATGGTGTTAAGTGGAGATAAATCACGAGTAAAAGGGTATATCGAAGGGCTAAATATGCTTGCTTCCATGCGGTTATGCTCAAATGTGTTGTCACAACAAATCATTCAAACCGCATTAGGTGGCTATCAAAGTGTCGATGATTTACTTTTGCCAGGTGGCAGAATTTACGAACAACGAGAATTTATTTACAATGCGATAAATGATATTCCTGGTTTATCAGCCGTGAAGCCTAAAGCAGCTTTCTATATTTTCCCGAAAATTGATACGGCCAAATTTGACATTTATGATGATGAAAAATTTGTTTTAGATTTCTTACACAAACATCATATTTTATTAGTCCATGGTGGTGGGTTCAACTGGCAACAACCCGATCACTTCCGTATTGTTTATTTACCGAAGATGGAAGACTTAAAAACTACAGCAGATAAAATGCGTGAATTTTTAAGTACCTACAAACAAAAATAAAAGAACTACCAAAAAATAGCCTCTAACGAAGCTATTTTTTGGTAGTTCTTGTTTTATCAACAATACTATTCTGCGGTTTCACATGCTTTTTTACTAATAATCATTCGGTTGGTATATTTTTCTTCCATATCAGGACTAGGATTTGCTACTACGATGAGATAAGAATTTTCATACTCCTTCTCCACAAAGCCTGAATAATTTGTTTTTTCCCAAATGAAGTGAACCTTTTTCTCTTCGGCCATACAATAACACTCCTTTTTAATAAAAATGAACCTATTTATTTTCTAAGAAAACCTTAGATAATGTTCTTGCAGTATATTATGCAATAAAGTACAATAAAAGCATAATGCGAATTCGCATATTTTGACAAAATCCCCATTTTGCAAGGAAAATGGCCGATATAAATAGGAGCTATTGTGATGAATTCTTTAGGTGCAGTTATTAAAGAAATTAGAAAAAATAGAAAATTGACACAGAAAATGTTATCAGAAGACATCTGTTCGCAAAGCGTTTTAAGTCGCATTGAAAACAATGAAGAGTTGCCAAACGTTCTCGTAATGCAACAACTTTGTGATCGTTTAGGTGTGACTGTTGATCAGATTATGCGTTATAAATCTGGTGATGTGCACGTTGTTACGTATTCATTTGAAAAAATGGCTGAATATTTTCGCCATAAAAAATATCAATTATTATTAAATTATTTAAAGGAAAATCGTATTGAAGAACAATTGTATTTAGATACGGACTGGCAAAAATATTATTATTATTTAGGTAGTTGTGAATTGTTTGTTCTAAATGATTATGAAAAAGCTATTGCTAGCTTACGTAAAGGGTTATCTTTCACCTATAAAGCCGATAAGTTAAATGTTTCTGATTTAGAGATTCAATTAATTAGTTGTCTAGGTGCCACTTATGGTTACATGGGCAATCGAGTAGAAGCAGAGCGATTTTTAAGTTTGAGTATTCATTATTTTAATCAATTGCCAAATGAACGCAGTAATGCAGAGTTAACGAAAATATTTTTTAATTATGCTGATTTCTTATTTAAAAATTATACAGAAAAAGATGCCGAAATTTATGTGGATCAAGGAATTACTTGGGCCCGCAAAAAAAATAGTTATTATTATTTAAGTGAATTATTAAATCTAAAATATTTAGTTTTAATGAGAAAGAATAAACACGAAGAAGCAGAACGTTATTTAAACTTAGCACAACAAATGAAAAATGTGGAAAGTGGCAATCTTTAAAAAATCCTCAGAATTGCTTAAAAGGTCTACACCATTTCTTGACTTTTGTACTGATTAAGAGTACTTTTGAAGTAAGTAAAATAAAGAAAGAAGGATGAAGATGAAAACATTTATCTTTGCAGACAAGTTCTTTTTAAAAAGCGATGTTAAAGGACCTGGTTATTTAGAAATCACGGATGGTATCTTTGGTAATTATACAAAAGATGAACCGCAAGGGGACGTAAAAATTATTCGTGAGGAAGGCAAATGGATTGCCCCAGGTTTAGTGGATACTCATATTCATGGTTACATGAATCATGACGTAATGGATAACGATGCAGAAGGCATTAAAGTGATGTCTGAAGGCTTGTTATCTTGTGGTGTAACTTCATTTTTACCAACAACATTAACTTCAAGTAAAGAACGTTTAACAGACGTTGCACGTACGATTGGTCAAGTCTACCAAGAAGTACCTGGTGCAAAAATTCAAGGGATTTACTTTGAAGGACCTTTCTTTACTGAAGAACATAAAGGCGCACAAAATCCAAGTTATTTTGGAGATCCAGACCTTGATACATTCCACGAATGGCAAGAAGCTTCAGGCGGAATTATTAAGAAAATTGCGTTGGCTCCAGAACGTAATGGTGTGAAAGAATTTGTTGAAACCGTTACAGATGAAGGTGTCGTTGTTGCTTTAGGCCATAGTAATGCGACCTTAGAAGAAGCTGATGTGGCAGTTGAAGCAGGCGCTAGCGTTTTTGTTCATGCATATAATGGGATGCGTGGCTTAAATCACCGTGAACCAGGGATGGTTGGTGCATTGTTAACGTTACAACACGTTTTCTCTGAATTAATTTGTGATGGACACCATGTACATCCGCAAGCGGCTGAAGTATTGATGGAAAAAGCGGGCCATGATCACGTTGCGTTAATTACAGACTGCATGATGGCTGGCGGTATGCCAGATGGCAACTACAATTTAGGTGAATTTCCTGTTGTGGTAGCAGAAGGAACGGCTCGTTTGGATACTGGGAACTTAGCAGGTAGTATTTTAAAACTAAAAGAAGCAATTAAAAATGTAGTTGATTGGGGTATTGCAACACCTGCACAAGCAATTATGATGGCTTCATTAGTTCCTGCGATCAGCTGTAAAATTGATGATCAATGCGGCATGATTGCAAATGGTCGCGATGCTGACTTTATCGTATTAGAACCAACCATGGAATTAGCAGCCACTTATTTAGATGGCGTTGAACGTTATCGAGCATAAGACACAAGAAAAAGCTTGCGGAAATTTATCCGCAAGCTTTTTTTTATAATTCTTTTGGTAAAATCGCAGAAGTGATTTCTTTGTTCTCGTAGGCAATAAAAAAATCGATTAATTGCTTGTCAAATTGCTCAATATCCTCTTTGTAAAGGGAGCTAGGAATCACAAAGGTTTGCTCCAGAGTGCCTGCTAGATAATCGCCATCTAAACTTTGGGCGACAACTAAAAAGTCTTGTTCGCGCCAATGTTCCACATCTGTTTCGGAAATGGTTTCCGGAGAGGCTAAAAATTTACAATTTTCGACAAACTGTTCATCAATTTCTTCACTGAAAGTTAATTCAGCATCCTCTTCTTGAGGTTGAGAGAGGATTGCTTGCAAAAATGTTTGTGGTTTTGCATCGGGTAATGTTTCTTTTAGCTGTTCAAAATCCAATGAAAGTTCCTCCTTATTGTTTGTTTAAAATAGTTACTGAAAAATCAATGGGTGAATTTGTTTTAAGGCTTTTGGCTTCTAAGATGATTTTTTCAGCCAACAAATCGTTTCCGTTATATACAGGTGTCACGCGATAGCGAACGGTTTCGCCGCGATCAAGAGCTGCCCGAATCTGATTTTCATATTTCGTCATATAAGGAGTGTTGACAGGATTCTGATACAAGGTGGTTAAGTTACGTGGATCATCACCACTGCCTCCCATTTGACGGCCGATTAGGTGGCCACGCGAATGATTAGCTTTTCCTGAAATGAAACCAGCTGGTCGAATATCTTTATTAGCGGAAGTGCCTGTATTGACCATGGCGGGTTTTAATAGCGCATCAGCGCCTGTCGCTCGTTTTAGACGATCTAGTGAATGATAAGTAATCCAGCCGTTTGAGCTATCCTTTAATTCCTCTGCTGAAAATGTGGCTTTACCATTTTCAATGGGTCCAGGATTATCTCCTTTTGGTGCTGGTGTGCTTGAGGGGGTGGTTGTTTGTGGTTGAACATTAAATAAATCTTGTAAAGCATCAGGAACTTTAACGCCAACCGCGCCTAAAATTAAAATGATTAATGCGCCAATCAGCATGATGGTTGAATTAAATGGTGGTTTCTTCTTTCTGTTTGCCATAACGTGCTCCTCTAATTTTATACTTGCAATAGTCCAAATTTAAGTGGACCATCTTTTCTATTATACGTAAATTTGCTAAAAAATCAAAAAAGGCTTTTCTTTGAAAGACTTGTTTTCTCAGATATGTTACTATTTTAATGTAGAAGGGAAGGGATAGTGGATGGCCTATATTGAAGTCAAAAATGAATACAAGCGTTACCAAATGGGAGAGACAACTATTACTGCGAATGACGGCATTTCTTTTGAAGTGGAAAAAGGAGAAGTAGCGGTTATTTTAGGCCCCAGCGGTGCTGGAAAATCAACTGTTTTAAATATTCTTGGTGGAATGGACAGCTGTGATGAAGGGGAAATTATTATTGATGGCACAGATATCGCTCAGTTTTCAGAGAAACAATTAACCACTTATCGACGCAATGATGTCGGGTTTGTTTTCCAATTTTACAATTTAGTCCCAAATTTAACAGCAAAAGAAAATGTCGAATTGGCTTCGCAAATCGTTGCGGATGCGTTGGATTCGACCAATGTTTTACAATCGGTGGGTTTAGGGGAACGTTTAGATAATTTTCCAGCGCAACTTTCTGGTGGTGAACAACAACGAGTAACCATTGCCCGTGCGATTGCTAAAAAGCCCAAGTTACTTTTATGTGATGAACCGACAGGAGCGCTGGATTATGAAACAGGGAAACAAATTTTAACCATTTTACAAAACACTGCTCGTGAAACAGGAACGACCGTCTTAATTATTACCCATAATTCAGCCATTGCAGAAATGGCCGATCGGGTAATTCGAATTAATGATGCGAAAGTTCGTGAAATGACTGTGAATGATCAGCCTAAATTGGTTGCTGAAATTGAATGGTAGGTGCCTAAAATGAAGAAAACAGCGCTAATTAAAACAAGCTTACGTGAAATTAGACAATCTACTACACGGTTTTTATCGATTATGGGGATTATTTTCCTTGGTGTAATGGTCTTTGTTGGTTTGAAAGCTACTGGCCCAGATATGATTAAAACCGCGAATAATTATTACCAGAAAGAGCAGCTTCCAGATGCGCGAATAATTTCTACAATGGGACTGGAAAAGAAAGATTTAACAACACTACAGTCTTTAAAAGATGTCGAAACAGTTGTGCCGCGGTATACAATAGATGCCACGATTGGGCCGCAAAATAATGCAGTAAAATTGTTTGGCTATCGAAAAAATCAAGCAGGATCGGTTAACTATCAAGTAGTTGACGGTCGGTTACCTAAACAAACAAATGAAATTGCATTAGATACATTAGCGAAAACTAGATATGACTATAAAATGGGTGATAAAATCACTTTAAACGATGCAGCGATTAAAGAAAAAGGGCTGACACAAACTCATTTTACTGTTGTTGGATTTATCAATTCACCAGAATATATTGATAATACATCCAGGGGAACCACAACGGTCGGGTCTGGAACGTTAAACTTTTTTGGCGTGGTTTCGGAAAAAGCCTTTGACAGTCAACGGTATCCAGAATTGCTAATCTTATTTCGTTCATTAAAACATCAAAATACGTATTCCTCTGATTATGAAAAGAAAAGAGAGCAGGCCTTGAATCAGGTAAAAGAGGCACTGAAAAATCGGCCAGAAGAACAGGTTGCCGCCCTACGTGATTCGGCTCAGCCGGACATTAACCAAGGTCGACAAGCGCTAGAAACGGGAAAACAAGCGCTTGCGCAGTTGGAGCAACAACTAGGAATTCCAGCTGAGATGCTTGAAAAGCAAAAAGACGAATTGGCTAAACAGGAACAACTGTTGGCTGAAAAAGAAACAGAGCTAGCCAATTTGAAAGCCCCAACGTATTATTATTTTACCAGGGAAGACAATCCAGGATTTTCTGAATATCAAGATAACGCTGATCGGATTTCTTCTTTAGCCACGCTATTCCCGTTGTTCTTTTTCCTAATTGCGGCATTAGTCAGCTTAACTACCATGACACGTATGGTGGAAGAAAAAAGAATGGAAATTGGTAGTTTGAAAGCTTTAGGTTATCGTAATCGTGAAATTGCTTCGATTTTTATTACCTATGCAACGGTTGCTAGCCTAACGGGTGCATTATTAGGATTGGCAGTTGGCTATTATCTATTCCCTAAAATAATTTTTGATGCCTACGGTCAAATGTACAATATTCCTGATTTAGTTACACCGTGGTACTTAAATTACAGTTTATGGGGCATTATTGTAGCCTTAGCTTGTACTGTGGGAGCGGCCTTAGTGACATTAAGAATCGATTTATTAAGTACCCCAGCTACCTTGCTAAGACCCAAAGCGCCGAAAGCAGGCCAACGGATTTTACTAGAACGAATCCGCCCTTTATGGCAACGCATGAGCTTTATTCAAAAAGTGACCGCTAGAAATCTGTTCCGCTATAAACGACGGATGCTGATGACCGTTATCGGAATAGCTGGTTGTATGGGGCTGTTAATTGTTGGTTTTGGTTTACGCGATTCAATTGTGGATGTCGCTACAATTCAATTTAATAAAATCTGGCATTACCAAGCAGTCGTGACTTTTAAAGAGCAAACAACACCTGAAGAGACAAAAGAGTATCAAGAAACGTTGCGCAAACTGGATGGTTTGAATAAAACAATTCCGTTATATTCAGAAATCTTTAAAACGAAGGGCCAAGGTGCACCAACTCAAAATATTACTCTTTATGTGCCACAAGATCCTTCGAAAATGGCTGATTTTCAGTTATTTAATGATCGAGTCACTGGAGAAAAATATTCCCTCAACGATGACGGTGTAATCATTAATGAAAAATTAGCTAAATTATTCGGCTATAAAGTCGGAGATCAATTAAATTTAGAAAATAGTGATAATCAAACCTATCACGTGAAAATTGCCGCGATTGCAGAGAACTACACGGGTCATTTTGTCTATATGACGCCGAAACTCTACCAGACGATGACGAAACAGAAGCCGAAGTATAATACAGAATTCCTACTTTTTGACAAAAAGTTATCCTCAAAACAAGAAACCTCAATCGGAGAGGCGTTGACAAAACAGCCGAAAGTGTTGAACATTACGTTTTTAACTGCGATGAAAGGTTCGTTTGATGATATGCTGAAAAGCCTTGATATTGTCATTTGGGTACTAATTGCTGTTTCTGGTTCTTTAGCGTTAATTGTGTTATATAATTTAACCAACATTAATGTTTCTGAACGGATTCGAGAACTTTCCACGATTAAGGTTTTAGGGTTTTACGATCGTGAAGTCACCACCTATGTTTACCGTGAAAACATTATTTTAACGTTCATTGGTATTATTGTTGGCTGCTTCTTTGGGAAAATTTTGCATCAATATATTTTAGCAACCGTTGAAGTTGATTTAATTATGTTTTCGCCAATTATTCATTGGCCAAGTTATCTGTATTCCGCAGTCATCACCATGTGTTTCACGTTGTTTGTGATGGTCATTATGCATCGGAAATTGAAGAAAATCAATATGATTGAAGCGTTAAAATCAAATGAATAGCACATTTTAAAAACGAGCAGTCCGTAGAAGTTCGATAATTCTAGGACTGCTCGTTTATTGCTGCTTCTTTTATTAAGAAAAAATAGGTCTTAAGATGTATCTTTTGAGATTTATTTGGAAATTACTACTCTTTTTATTTAAAAATTGGTACACTATTACTAGGTTATAGCACAGAAAGGAGTGTGGGAAAAGTGTTAGAAGGTCTACCATTGGAAACGGTTTATTTTTATGCATTAGTGGGGAGCGCGGTCCTCGCTTTTTTACTAATTATTTTTGGGGATGTTTTTAATTTTGATGGACCGGTGGACCCAATGCTGATTATTCCATGGATTGCTTTTACCTCGCTGTTTGGGTACCTTGGGGAAGAATTAACAGCGGTGAATAGTTGGCTTATTTTAATTGTCAGTGGTATTCTTTCAACCATTATTGTTTTCTTCCTAAATTTTTATGTGTTGGTCCCTTTGAAAAATTCGGAGGCCACAATTTCTATTTCGGAAAAAGACATGGAGGGTCGTGTTGCTACTGTGATTACCCCAATTCCTGTCCAGGGAATGGGCGAGATTCAATTGAAGAGTGTCACAGGTTCGTTAAGTCGACCAGCAGCATTTTATGTGCCACAAGAAGTGGCTGCGCCAAGAGGTAGTGAGGTATTGATTATTGAATTGAAAGAACGGGTTTGTTATGTCATTCCTTACGAAGGCAGTCTAAAAATATAGAGTAGGAGAGAAGAAAATGGGGATTTTGTTACCGATTATTATTGCAGTTTTAGTATTATTAATGTTATTAATTGTGTTTGTTTCTAAATATCAGACAGCCAAACCTGATGAAGCGTTAATTATCAGCGGGAGCTATCTAGGCTCTAAAAATGTTCATGTAGACGAAGGTGGCAACAAAATTAAAATCGTTCGTGGCGGTGGTGCGTTTGTCTTACCAGTGTTCCAACGTTCAAATCGAATTAGTTTGCTTTCAAGTAAATTAGATGTTTCTACACCAGAAGTGTACACAGAACAAGGGGTTCCTGTGATGTGTGATGGGACATCAATCATTAAAATTGGCTCGTCAGTTGAAGAAATTGCGACAGCAGCGGAACAATTTTTAGGAAAAACAACAGAAGAATTAGAAAATGAAGCACGTGAAGTATTAGAAGGACATTTACGTTCGATTTTAGGTTCAATGACAGTGGAAGAAATTTACCAAAATCGTGATAAATTTAGCCAAAGTGTACAAGAAGTTGCCAGTGTTGACTTAGCTAAAATGGGCTTAGTTATTGTGTCGTTCACAATTAAAGAAGTTCGTGATAAAAATGGATACTTGGATTCATTAGGGAAACCAAGAATCGCTCAAGTTAAACGTGATGCAGATATTGCAGAAGCAGAAGCCTTGAAAGAAACTCGCATCAAAAAAGCGGAAGCAGAAAAAGAATCACAACAAGCGGAATTGCAACGTCAAACAGAAATTGCAGAAGCTTCAAAAGAAAAAGAATTGAAATTAGCGTTATACAAACAAGAACAAGACATTGCCAAAGCCAAAGCAGACCAAGCCTATAACTTGGAAAGCGCGCGTGCACAACAACACGTGGTGGAACAAGAAATGGAAGTCAAAGTCGTTGAACGTCAAAAACAAATTGAGTTAGAAGAAAAAGAAATTACGCGTCGTGAAAAACAATACGACTCAGAAGTGAAGAAAAAAGCCGATGCGGATCGTTATGCACGCGAACAAGAAGCTCTTGCTCAAAAAGCACGCGAAGTGGCAGAAGCCGAAGCAGAACGCTTCAAAGTTGAAGCATTAGCCGAAGCGGAAGCCAACAAAACGCGTTTAACAGGTCAAGCGCAAGCCGAAGCTATTTTAGCTCGTGGTGCAGCGGAAGCCGAAGCCAAACAAAAGATTGCTGATGCCTTCAAAGAATATGGTGAAGCAGCTGTGTTAAGTATGGTGATGGAAATGTTGCCACAATTAATGAAAGAAGCAGCACAACCATTGGGCAACATCGACAAGATTTCAGTGGTAGATACAGGCGCAGGTGGCGAAAATTCTGGCGCCAACCGTATTACCAATTATGCAACAAACTTGTTGGCTGGTACACAAGAAACACTAAAAGAAACAACGGGCCTTGACGTGAAAGAGCTAATTGAAAACTTTTCTAAAAAAGGTACCTCAAATAGCGTGAACTATCATGCAGCAGAAGGTTCAGAAAAAGAATAGAAATCAGCCTTTAAGGAGTAGCGAATCGCATTTCGTTACTCCTTAATGCTGCATTGAAACGATAAACGAACAATCTGACAGAGAAATAGCGAGTGCTTGTTTTGTTTCAAAGATTCTGATAACATAGAGTTCTTGGAGGGATAGAGATGTCAAAAAAGAATAAAGATATTGAAGTACGTGTTGAAGAAGAAAAAGCCCAATACAATGGAGCGAACGTTTTAATGAACAAATTATTTATTGGTAAAAAAGAAATCGGTCGTGTCATTCCGCAAAATGATAAAAAATTCATCATTGAAATTGATGGTAAGCAAGAAGGTACAGCAAAAAATCTGGACGAAGCCTTTGAAACAATTATTCGTCAATGGAATTTAAGTGAATAAAAAATAAATAACAATTTTTTTAAAAAAAGGGTTGCTTTTTTCTGGAAAAGATTGTATTATAACTAAGTCAGGTCGTTACAGCGACAATGACTTTTTGGAGGAATAGCGAAGTGGCTAAACGCGACGGACTGTAAATCCGTTCCTTAGGGTTCAGTGGTTCGAATCCACTTTCCTCCATTTTCTTTTTGGGGTATAGCCAAGCGGTAAGGCAACGGACTTTGACTCCGTCATGCGTTGGTTCGAATCCAGCTACCCCAGTTTTCAGAACATTTCTGGTAGAGAGATGTTCTTTTTTTGTATAATTATATAACAAAAATGAGGTAAGATTTTCCTCATGTACAGGCTAGAAAAGTTTTCATTTATATAAGAATATGCTAAAGTATTAAGAAAGAATAGTCTGGAGTTGATAAGAATGAACTTTAAAGAAAAAATTACAGAAATGGTTGAAAATGTTTACGATTTAGCACGCGATGGTAAGTATGATGTCAAAGTTGACTTAATTCCTCGTAAAAAAGGTAACATCAAAAGTGGTGTTAAAGTCACTTCTTCAAGAAATACAGCCCACAATATCAAATGGCGTTCAAAAAACTAATTCGTCTTTAACAGAAACACCGGAGCAGACAAAATTATTGTCTACTCCGGTGTTTTTATTTTTCTAATTCGATGCCTAAGACAGTTAAATGCCCATTACCGACTAATTTGATAACTAATTGGGCTAAGTGGTTGGGTGTCATATCCGTCTCGCTAGTAATCCACCAATGAAGGGTACCGATGAAGATAGAGGTCATGTATTCAATAACAAAATCTATCGGTACGTCAATATCATTTTCGGTAATACGCAACTGCGAAAAAATCGTCGCATATTTTTCTTCGATAATTTCAGCTAAGCGTTTTCGAAAGTGTTCGTTGAAATTATTGTCCATGATAGTTAAGAAGAAAGATTTGTTCTCTTGAATGTTAATGTAGAGCTGCGTCAGAAGTTCTTCAATGTGCTTCACGCGGACACGGTTGCCATTAACCAGTTGTTGCGAATCAAGAATAGCGGTGAAAGCACTAAGCGTAAAGGTGAAGATTGCATCATATAAATGCTGTTTGTCTTTAAAATGAGCATAAAAAGTCGCACGATTAATCATAGCTTCATCAGCAATATCTTGAATCGTCACCGCTTCGTAGCCTTTCGTTTCTACAAGTTTAAAAAAAGCTTGAATAATCATTTTTCTGGTTCGTTGTACTCTAAGGTCTGTTTTCTTTGCCATCATAAATTCCTTTCGAGATAGTCAACATTCGCGGAAACTTTGTTGTTTATCTCACAAAATAGGGTAAATTGCTTGTTGCAAATCATTTAGAACCTTTCTAAAATAGGTATATCTATTATAACAAACAGTTTGTATAATAATCAACAAACTGTTGAAAAATGAAGGGGTATTTTAATTGATGGTTATGAGAGCAGGGATTGATGTTGGGTCAACGACAGTAAAATTAGTATTTTTAAATAAGCAAAATCAGCCTATTTTTACAAAATATGAACGCCATTTTTCAGATGTCAAAGCAGCAACGGAACGCATTTTAAAAGAAGGGCTAGCAAGGATTGGTGCAGACCAACCTGTGACAATGAGCATAACTGGCTCTGGTGGTATGGGGCTGGCTGAGGTATTAGGGATTCCCTTTGTTCAAGAGGTTATCGCGTGTACACGAACTGTTGAAACAATAATCCCAGAAACGGATGTTGCTATTGAACTTGGCGGAGAAGATGCAAAAATCACTTTTTTTGATGGTGCTTTAGAGCAACGAATGAATGGTAGTTGTGCAGGTGGGACAGGCGCCTTCATCGATCAAATGGCTGTTTTACTTAAAACGGATGCCAATGGAGTGAATGAATTGGCGAAGAATTATCAAACTATTTATCCGATTGCTTCCCGCTGTGGGGTTTTTGCTAAAACGGATGTTCAACCTTTAATCAATGAAGGAGCAGCGAAAGAAGATATCGCGGCGAGTATTTTTCAAGCGGTAGTTAATCAAACAATCGCCGGGTTAGCTGCTGGTCGCAAAATTAAAGGTAAAGTAGCGTTTTTAGGGGGACCTTTATTTTTCATGTCAGAATTGAGAAAACGGTTTATTGAAACCTTAGCAATTCAGCCAGAAGATGTTATTTTTCCAGAACAACCGCAACTGTTTGTAGCAATGGGAGCAGCACTTTATTCAGAAGATGCAGCCGAATGTACATTGGAAGAATTAATTCAGCGCTTAGTGAACAGCCAGGCTACTGATTTACAGCCGAGCGACACGTTACCACCGTTATTTAACAGCGCAGAAGATTTAGCAGATTTTCGAGAAAGACACGCGCAAGCCCAAGCAACGGAGAAACCTTTATCTCAACATACTGGCGTGGCCTTTTTAGGGATTGATGCAGGCTCAACAACGACAAAAGTCACATTGATTGATGAAGATGGTCATTTGTTGTTTTCTTTTTATGGTAATAACCAAGGGCAACCTTTAGAAACCACCATGACAGTACTGAAATCACTTTATCAACAACTGCCTGAAGAAGTTTTTATCGGAAAAGCGGCTGTTACAGGATATGGAGAACAGCTAATAAAAAATGCGTTAAAAGTCGATATTGGTGAAGTTGAAACGATGGCCCATTACAAAGCAGCCAACCATTTTCAGCCAGGTGTGGATTTTATTTTGGATATCGGAGGACAGGATATGAAAGCGATGACCATTAAAAATGGCGTGCTTTCCTCGATTCAATTAAATGAGGCTTGTTCTTCTGGGTGCGGTTCTTTTATCGAAACCTTTGCGCAATCTTTAAAATATAATGTGAAGGATTTTGCTTTGGCGGCTTTAGAATCGCAAGCGCCTGTTGATTTAGGTTCTCGGTGTACTGTTTTTATGAACTCAAAAGTGAAACAGGTTCAAAAAGAAGGGGCCTCTGTCGGCGATATTTCTGCTGGACTATCTTATTCAGTCATCAAAAATGCCATTTATAAAGTTATTAAGGTTCGCCGACCTGAAGAGTTGGGAGAAAAGATTGTCTGCCAGGGAGGAACATTTTACAATGAAGCGGTCTTGAGAGCTTTTGAAAAAATTAGCGGTCGTGAAGTGGTTCGTCCTTCTATTGCTGGTTTGATGGGGGCCTATGGGGCAGCGCTGATTGCTTTGGACGCTTATGAAATTGGGGAAGAAACCACGCTTCTTTCTTTAGAAGAGTTAGCGGCATTTACCTCTGAAAAGGAATTTACTCATTGCGGCTTGTGTGAAAACAATTGTCAATTAACGGTCACAGTGTTTTCAGATGGGCGCCAATTTATTACGGGAAATCGCTGTGAACGTGGTGCGCGAATTAAAATTAAACGAGAAGAACGCAAAGTGAATTTGGTTGATTATAAGTACCGCAAGTTATTTAAGTACCGACCTTTGCGGGAAAATAAAGCGGTTCGTGGGCGTTTGGGTATCCCTAGAGTCCTAAACATGTATGAAAATTATCCTTTGTGGCATACATTTTTTACTGACTTGGGCTTTCGGGTCGAATTATCGCCACGTTCTAATAAGCAAATCTATGAGCAAGGCCTTGAAACGATTCCCAGTGATACGGTTTGTTACCCAGCGAAAATGGCGCATGGACATATTCAAGCATTAATTGATGCGCAAGTGCCAATTATCTTTTATCCTGGTGTTGTTTTTGAACAGCAAGAAACAGTGGAAGCGGATAATCATTTTAATTGTCCAATTGTGCAAAGCTACCCAGATGTTATTCGAAATAATGTGGATGCCATCAGAGAGGGCCAAGTGGATTATCGAAATCCCTATCTTAATTTAGCGAATGAAGCTGCAGTTGCCAAAGTTTTAGCTGAAAATTTTGCTGATTTAGGGATTTCCCTAGAAGAAATTCAAACAGCGCTGCATCATGGTTATCAAGAATTAGCAGCTTTTAAAAAAGAAATTCAAGAAAAAGGCGAAGAAACGTTAGCCATGTTAACCGAAAAAGGCCAGAGAGGAATTGTCTTATCGGGACGACCGTATCACTTGGATCCAGAAATTAATCACGGCATTGCCGAAGTCATTACACAGGAAGGATTCCATGTCTTGACAGAAGACAGTATCTCGCATCTTGGAGACGTGCAGAATTTACGTGTGGTGAATCAATGGGTCTATCATTCTCGCTTATATGCGGCGGCTAAAGTAGTGGCTAAGACGAAAAATTTAGAACTTGTCCAACTGAATTCCTTTGGTTGCGGCTTAGATGCTGTGACAACCGATCAAGTAGAAGAAATCATGGATCGGTCTGGCAAAATTTATACAGTCCTCAAAATCGATGAAGGCGCGAATTTGGGCGCAATTCGTATTCGGTTGCGCTCCTTGAAAGCGGCTGTCAATGAGCGGGAGAAGCAACAGTTTGTTCCGCATATGCAAATGGAAGAGCCAGAGAAAATAGTGTTTACAAAACAAATGAAAAAAACACATACTTTACTGTTACCAATGCTTAGCCCGATTCATCAATCTGGATTAGTCGATGTAGCATTACAAGCTTCTGGCTATCATGTCGTCTGTTTGCCTGCGCAGGATAAAGAAGCCGTGAATGTCGGGTTAAAATATGTCAATAATGATGCATGTTACCCAGCAATTATTTCTATCGGACAACTAGTCGAAGCTTTGGAAAGTGGTCAATATGATTTGGATAATGTCAGTGTCTTAATGACGCAAACAGGGGGCGGTTGTCGCGCAACGAATTACATTCCCTTATTACGAAAAGCCTTAAATGATGCCGGTTTTTCTCAAGTTCCTGTAGTTTCAGTTTCGATGGGTAATAAAGGGGTCGAATCCAATCCAGGATTTAAATTTACGTTGCCAATGATCAAACGCTTAGTAGTTGCCTTTTTATATGGTGACTTATTCGAACGAGTAGTTTATCGAACAAGACCTTATGAAACAGAAAAAGGAATGGTGGATCAACTACACCAAGATTGGCTAAAAAGAGTGGAAGCCAATGTCCGGAATGGTTCGCTGACACAATTTAATCACTTCATGAAAAAAATTATTCGGACGTTTGATGAAATTCCTTTACAGGAGATAAAAAAACCAAAAGTCGGTGTGGTCGGGGAAATTTTAGTGAAATATTCGCCGACAGCGAATAATGATATTGTGCGTTTGCTAGAAGAAGAAGGTGCTGAAGCAGTTGTGCCAGATATTGTTGGCTTTATGAACTATTCTTTGTACAATCAAATTTGGAAATACGAAAATATGGGCATGTCAAAACAAAGCAAACGTTTAGCAGAATTTGCGATAAAAATCATTGAATTGGTAGAAAAACCAATGGATAAGGCATTGAGAAAATCGGTCCGTTTTGATGGCATTCATTCCATTTATGATATGGCAGCAGACGCAAGTAAAATTTTATCAATTGGTAATCATACGGGTGAAGGTTGGTTTTTAACAGCTGAAATGATTGAGCTCTTAAAACATGAGGTGAATAACATCGTTTGTATGCAGCCGTTTGGATGTTTACCAAACCATATTGTTGGAAAAGGGGTCGTGAAAGAGCTACGACGTCAATATCCGCAAGCAAACATTGCGGCGGTGGATTATGATCCAGGGGTATCTTTGGTCAATCAGTTGAACCGAATCCGTTTGATGATGGCCACAGCGAACAAGTTACTGAAAGAAGAAAATGTAAAAAGATAATAACTAATAGAAATTCGTTTAAAAACATTTGACTTGGTCACTTTTTACTGACTAAGCCAAATGTTTTTGTTATAAAAAGAAAGCATGTAACTAGACCAACTTTGATAAAAATTCCAATTCCTCTTTTATTTATCATTTTTTGGTTGTTTACACGGTCTATACCAGTTATAATAGAAGAGGAGATGAACGAAGAGGAGGAAGCGTAAATGGTTCAAAATATACCAATTTATATTCAAATTCACGATAAAATCAAAGAAGATATTGAAAAAGGTGTCTGGAGTATCGGGGATCGTTTGCCCTCTGAGCGAGAATTAGCCTTGAAATTTGATGTTAGTCGAATGACCTTACGCCAAGCCATTCAGACTTTAGCAGACGAAGGGATTTTAGAACGAAAAATTGGTTCAGGAACGTATGTAGCACGTAAGAAAGTTCAAGAAACAATGACTGGTACCACTAGTTTTACAGAAATTACCTTGTCTCAAAATCGCGTTCCTTCTAGTCGGACGGTGTCTTATTTTGTAGCGAAACCTAGTTCTAGTGAGATGGAAAAATTACAACTAGGTCCAGAAGATTCAATTTTACGAATGGAAAGAATTCGGTTTGCGGATGACATTCCGATTTGTTTTGAGGTGGCGAGCATTCCTTATTCATTGGTCTCGCAATATGGCAAATCTGAAATCACGAACTCTTTTTATAAAACTCTTGAAGCTAAATCTGGCCACAAAATTGGCCACTCTAACCAAACAATCTCTGCTGTTCAAGCATCGGAACAGATCGCAGAATATTTAGAGATTAAACGAGGCGATGCGATTCTGCGTGTGCGCCAAGTATCCTATTTTGAAAACGGACTACCTTTTGAATATGTTCGTACGCAGTATGCAGGAAGTCGATTTGAGTTTTATTTAGAGAAGTAGAGAAATGATAAGTATGGAAAAATGCCGAGGAATAGGCTGAGGTAAGATATTTTAACCCCCAAAAGTTGTATCTGAAAAATACAATTTTTGGAGGTTATTTTTATGAACTTATAAGGTAGAATTCAAATTAAAATTAGTGAAAGCATCTCAATTCAAATAAATATTGAATAGAGTAGCAAGTCTGAATACCAGAAAAGTGAGATGGTTTGTCCCGCTATAAATATTGTTAAAAATAAACTTATAATAGCTGCTAGTTTATTTGCTTCTGTTCTTTTTTTGGCTGTAGTTCGTTCTTGTCCATTTTTTATATTTCTTTTTTAAACTGTAACCTAATATAAGATATACCCGTTCAACGCTTTAATCAAAAAGTTGCAAAATTATCAGTTGTTTTGCAAATTGTTACATTGAAATTGTTAATTATTACCAATCAATAATACTTATGATTGTCAAAGTTATTATATAGATATACTGAAAGAGAAATTTATTTTCTTTTTCAATAAAAAGTTTAGCGGAAGGAGTGATGCGGAATGAAAAAAATTAACGTACGTAAAGCCGATACAGTTGATGCAACAGCATGGTGGATTATTATCTAATTTGATAACCAAATAACGGTTAGACGAGATAGAAATATCTCGTCATTTTTTAATAAGGAGTGAAAAAAATGAAGTATAAATATCCCAGAATAAAACCAATCTATCCATTGTATCAATTAAATAAAGAGAGATTTAGAGTTGGGGCCCAATTAGGAATCACTATTGAATTTGATGATGATGAAGGTCAATTTTGGACATTATCTAATTTACTCGATGGAGTTAGATCATTTGATGAAGTTGTCACAGAAATGAAGAGGAAATATCCGGAATTAACAGTAAAAGATATCGAAGAAGGGATAGATTTTTTAAATGATGAAGGTCTAATCGAGGAGACGTTTCCTGGTAGAATGATTGAAGATAGATACTTAGCTAATGTGAATTACTTTAGTAGGTACTGTAAAGCTGATGATGATAGATTTGAAATACAGGAAAAGATAAATAACTTGAAAATACTATTATTAGGTCTTGGTGGAGGAGGATCAAATATTCTAACGTTACTAGCGGGTCTTGGCCCCAAGATGATCAGAATGGTGGACTATGACCGAGTTGAAACAAGTAATTTAGGTCGTCAATTACTATATAGAGAAGCAGATATTGGTGAGAAGAAAACTGTAGTTGCTAAAAGAGCCATTAATGAAATGAACTCAAATATTAACGTTGAAACTGTAGATAAAAAAATAATAGATGTGAATGATGTTGTTGAATTGACAGAAGGAATAGATATCATTGTTTGCGCTATTGATGAACCCCCTTTCCTTATACATAGAATTGTGAATGAAGCTATTGTAAAAGTTGGTTTGCCGTGCGTGTTTGGTGCCTCACAGGTTAGCCGAGGAAGAGTATACACTGTAATACCCCAGAAAACAGGATGCTTTGATTGCATGAATTTGAACTTCAGTAAAAATGACCCTAAATTTGTTGAACAATTTGTAGGTTTTAGAAATATTCAATTTGCTCCCCCATCCATAGCTTATGGTCCTGGTATCTTTCAATTAACAGCATCAATTGTAGATGAGTTAATAAGAGTGGTAACAAGATATGCTGAGCCAAAAAGTTTGGGAACGCAATATGAAATTAACTATGAGGACGGAAACTCGTTCACACATAAAACTTGGCCAAGGTTTGAGAGTGAATGTCCAACTTGTGGTAAAGGAGATGTCTCCCAATGGGAAATATTTCAATATTATCAAGAGAAGAAATAGGCCGAGACTATACCGAAGCTCGTACGTTAAAACGTAAGCTAAACAATGGCGATTGGGTTTATGTATCAGAAGAAAATCAACTATTAGTGTTGAGTGATGAAGTGGCGAGACAAATTAATTCATCCGAACTAATCGAAGAAGAGGTACTTAATGAATTAGTTGAAAATAAAATTATGATAAAAAAAGCCGATCAGAGAGATGATTATAAGCCGCTATTTGTCGAGCCTAAGAATATCTTATTTAAAAGCTCCTCTTTCCTGATTGATGTTAACGGTATTGTTGCGTTTACGATTAGCATATTTTTATTCGTAATCAAGGGGTCTCCTTTTGGAAGTGCAGTAAATGTTTTGTTTACAAATCCTTTAAAATTTCTTCTAATTGCTATTCTTGTCTCAATCGTATCTACAACTTTTCATGAATTTATGCACATTATATTTTCAAGGAATTCAAGGAAAATCAATTTAAACATAGTTAAAGCCGTTGCTACGATACCTATGACTCATGTATGGACGTGGAGTAGGTTTGGTAGAATCACGGCGATCACCTCTGGAATGTCGTCGGATGCAATATTCTTGTTAGTTTTTTTGATTATGAATAATAAAAGTGTTGGAGTTAATTCTATTGCGGCATCAATACTTATAACAAGGATATTGTGGCAATTTATCATTATACAAAAAACAGATATTAACATTTTGATTTCTTTTGTGGTTGATAATCCTTTCTACTTTGAAGAGGTCGCAATTATGAAATTAATCATTATTAAAGTAATAAGCATAAGTGTGCTAGCAATGATAATTTGGTTATGGTTCCAACCTGTTATCAATCAATTTAATTAAGTCTAAATATAGGAGGTTTGCTTTGAATCAACAGTTAGAATTACATTCGCTAAGTAAAAAGTACAAGAAATCAGAGAGCTATGCAAATGATAATATAAATTTGCGCTTTAATAAAGGTGAAATAACTGCCATAGCTGGACATAATGGCGCTGGTAAAACAACAATGTTGAATCAGATTATAGGTATAACGAAATCAACAAAGGGCTCTATAACATTTAATGGTCTATCATTTGCGAGAGATAGTAAAATTGCAAGAGAATATGTCTCTATGATGCCTCAACTACATGCTCCCTTGGCAGGTATAACGATGGCTCAATCTGTCGAGTCAATAATAAGAATAAGAGGAGGCAGTCAGAAAATAGCTGAAGAAGAGTGTATTAAAATTTTAAAAGAATTAAAAATAGATGGATGGAAAGATATACCAGGACAGAAACTTTCAGGCGGACTTAGAAGGCTCACTTCATTTGCAATGGCCGTTGTATATCCTTCTCCAATAATAGTCCTTGACGAACCTACTAATGATGTGGATCCTATTAGACGGCAAAAAATATGGAGATATCTGAAAGAATTATCTAATAAGGGGCATATAATCATCGTGGTCACACACAATATTTTAGAAGTTGAAAAATATGCTGATAGATATATTCTAATGAATCATGGAAAGGTTCTTGAGGATAAGAACTTAAAAAAACAGTCTATAAAAATAAACGATCGAAATTATATGACTGTTAACTTTCTTAATCTAAGTGATTTGAAGAGTGTAATAGTACCGAGTGCAATTCAGACTAACATAAACGATGAGGAATTAATGATAGAAATGGAATTAGAGAACAGTCAAGTGTTAGAAGCAGTTGACTGGGTCATGAAATTAGTAATAGAAAGAAAAGTTCAAAATTATAAAGTTTCCCCAAAATCCTTAAATGAAACCTATGGAGAGTTAATAGATGAAAATGATAAAAAATTATAGAAGAAAATCAATGATTAAGGAATTATTTGCTTTAGTAGGGTGGAGTTTATTAAGACATAAATACTTATTGCCTGTTTTTACATTAACTCAAGTATTTCTATCATTAGCAATTGTCTACGGGTTAGCACTTCTAATACCAGATGTGAATAATCAGACAGCTATCTATCTGTCATCTGGAGCAACTACTCTTGGGATTATTGCGGTAGGGTGCGTTCTTGCTGCTCAAATAGTAAGTACAGCAAAACAGGAGGGCATTGTGGACTATCAAAGGACATTGCCAGTTTCTCGGTTGAACATATTAATTTCCGACTTTATAATTTGGGGAATGGCCTCACTACCTGGGGTGTTTATGTCATTTTTAGCGGCATATTTAAGATTCGATGTCCAAATTAGATTCTCAATGAAGGCCCTAGCTATTCTTAGTCTAATTCAATTATGTATGATCTCTATAGGTTTTGCTTTGGCATATTGGTTAACACCTAATGTAGTAGGATTAGCAACTCAGATAATTATGATAGGTGGACTTTTATTCTCGCCTATTACTTATCCAACAGATAGATTGCCTTCTGCTTTAGTGAACTTTTTTGAATTTTTACCATTTGTTCCATCGAGTAATTTGATAAGATCACTGTTTTATGAACAGAATACTGTTAATATTTCTAATATTATTGTAGTTTGTTTTTGGTTCGTGTTAACTACATTACTTTCACTTATTTCATTGTCAAGAAGGGACTGAATTGCAAAATGCAAACAATAAATATAAATAATTTATATAAAAAAGTAAGTGATACATTCAATTTAAAGGTTGATCAATTAGATTTAGAAGTAGGGAAAATTTATGGATTAGTTGGTCCGAATGGTGCAGGTAAAACAACTTTGATGAAATGTCTATGTAGTTTGCTTAGACCTGATAGTGGAATACTTAAAATAGACAATCGGCAAGTAGAAATAGCAGACCCTAAAATATTATTGCAAGTGGGTACTAACTTTGTTAACTCAGATAGTTTAAATGGATTTATGCTTGAAGATATATACAATGACCATGCTTTTTATTACAAGTTAAAAAATTTGTTAATGATAGAGACTCTATTAATGGATGTTGGTCTAAATGTAAATAAAAAAAGAAAGTTTAATACGATGTCTTTAGGAATGAAACAAAGGTTTTTGCTAGGTCTTGCTACAGCTCACAACCCTTCATTAGTATTATTAGATGAGCCATTTAACGGTTTAGATCCTGATGGTGTAGAGTTATTTATTGAGAATGTTAAGACCTTGTCCGAAAATAGAGTGTTGATAATTAGTAGTCATATATTGAGAGATATGGAAACATTTCTTGATGACGTTATATTTATAGAGAAAGGCAATGTACAAGAACCAAAATCAATGGTTGAGATTCGAGAAGAGTATAGAGAGGGGTTGAAAGAGTATTATGATGAACAAAAGAGAAAACATGATTAGTGACTCAAAATTGAATGTTTATAGATATGAATTAGATAAAATTAAAAATGTTTGGTTTAAAGTTTTCTTAATTACACTGGTAATCCAAATGTTATTTTTTATGTTTTTCTCATTTGTGGGAGTATTTGATGAAAGTGCTGATACGATCTCGTCATTTCAAGGAATTATAGCATTATCGAACACTGTTTCTATGTGCGGCATATCAATTTATGGAGCTGTATTACTAAGGAAAGAGCTTGTACGATTTTATGTTGGCAATCACCGGAATAGAACGTTTCTTTTTCCGATTGATCGAAAAGAGCTTCTCGTAAAAAAAACAAGTTCTTTTTACGTGATAATCTTATCTAGCTTTGGAAGTGCGCTTCTTATTTCATTTGTGACTGAGGTTTTGCTTAACTTAATTTTGAAGTTTCATAGTTCAAATTTATTTTTTGAAATTTACCTTGGTTTTATTACCATAGTTACAAGTTGTAGTCTACTATTCGTAATTTTGATATTGTCAGAAATAATTTCAATTTGGAAACAATCGGAAATTGCTTCAATAATAACGTCAGTGGTACTAATGCTAATATATTCGAATTTTTCTGCTATGGGTCTTATGAATTTTCCAACTATAACGTTCCTATTTTCAACGATTATGGGATTGATGCTTGTTTGGTTATTTTTGAAATTTTCTGATAAATTATGCGACATGGAAGTATACTAACAAATGCGGTGATTTACTTGATTAGTTATCACCGCATTTGTTTCCTTTGTATACATTAAATATAACTATAGTTACAAAATATCTACGTTCTTTCGTCCAGTGACGTTGAATACCACCTAATTGTTGTAAGAGATCACCAATGTTTTTCATTCCTAAACCTTTATCTTTTCTATGTTTTCTTGTAAAAATTTCTTCAGAATTATAGTTATTAGATACTTCAATAAATAAATCATTATTGACTTGCTTGATAATTATATTGACATATCTGTCAATCGGCTTGATTCTCTTTGATGCTTGTATGGCGTTATCAATTATATTTCCAATTACAATAGTTAGAACGTCATTATTAATTTTTATATTTTTAGAGACAAATATCTGATGATCAACATTAATTTGATTCTTTCTTGCTTCAGCAAGCTTTTCATTCAATAGGTAGTTTAATACTCCATCGGCAGCATAAGTTTTTGTTGGTGGTTCTAAAATATCAAAACTACTCTTAATATAATCGATAGCTTCATTAACTTCTTCATTTTCGATAAGTCCGAGGATTGTTAAGTATTGATTCTTCAAATCATGTTTTAATTTTAAAACGTTAGTTCTGTTTCTCTTTATTTCATTTAAAATTCTATACTCCACTTCGATATTTTTTTTTCTCAAAGTAAGATCATATTGATTTTTTTGATATTCTATAGTAATTTTATAAAGAAAAATTACACAGATGTTTAAAAATATGACACTAATCGTAATAGTAATCTCAGAAATTTTGTCATTGTTGTTTCCTATTAAAAGCCCAAATAAAATGATTATTGATAGTATGGGAATAGGTAATAAAATCACAATAAATGATAAGTTTGTCGATAATTCAGACTTTGCTTCTTTAACTATTGAAAATTTAAGTATGACTATCCAGGCTACCCCAATCAAAGTTGTAATTGTTATTGAAGTTATGAAAAAAGTAGGGCTACCATAGGATGTTAATTCTGCATTTAAAATTATTTTCGTAAAGTGTAACGACAATACTTCACAGATTAAATTTATTGATATAAGTGTCATTGTCCATACGGCCGAGTCGAGATAAGGGACTGAGTGTAGCATAGCAATAGTGTAAGTTAAAATGAAACTTAGTAATAAGTTAAGATACGGTAAATAAATGTTCGGTATGTAAGCATTGGATAATATAATCGTAACCATGGCTGATATGATTATAACAATCCAGATGACATTATAAAATTCTCTATGATTTTTAATAGCTGTTGACCAATTAGAAAAAAAATAAGAGATAAGAAATAAATAAACTAACAAACTTAGGCTTCGTAATGTTATATCAAGCATTATATCTTTCCTCTCATGGACATAACTATACTTTTATGAGCGGCGGCTTTGAAGCGCCTACTTATTGGTATTTCAATACATTTTTCTTTAGAATCCATTAATAGGAAATTTTTTCCTAACTCTTTTATATAAGCGCAATTTATTATGAAAGAAGAGTGGACTTGCACAAAATTCGTATCAAGTTGTTCGTTTATCTGATTCGTTGACATATAGGGTTTGTAGATTTCTCCAACTGTATGAATCAATACTTGTCTTTTATCTTTTTCGAAATAAATGATATCTTTGGTTGGTATTTTATAAGTAACTTTGTTACTAGAAAATACAAAGTAATTTCTTTTTTTTTCTAGCTGTTGTCTCAGTTTTTCCAAAACTTGGTGCAACCGATCTTCCGTAGGCGGTTTCAATAAATAATCAAAAGTTTGTACTTGGAAGACTTCTTCCATGTATTCTTTGTAACTCGTCAAAAAAACGATAGGTGATAAAATATCACGTTCTCGGATTTTTTTTGCCAAGTCTATTCCGCTCATTTCACTCATTTCTATATCTAAAATAAAAAAGTCAAAATTTTCTTGGTCAAGTTGATTGACTAACTTGAGAGGATTGTAGTAGGTATAGGTTTCAAATATATTTGGGTTATAATTAAATAGCATCGTGTTTATTTTTTCGGTTAACGTTGGATTGTCATCACAAATAGCAACTTTCAACAATAAAACCTCCTTTTTTTCATTCTATATATATTATGAATTAAATTATCTTTAAAAACAATCATTTTTTTGTTAGCACAACTGATAAACCGACATAAGTAATCTGGATAAAGATATCAAAAATTCAGCTTACTGACAAACATTTAATTAGCATCTAAAAAATAATCATGTAAATTAAATGAACAGCGAAAGCATCAGTTAGAGTGCTATCAATTTTTTTAAATCTACATATGATTAAAACTTGATGCTATAATGCTAGTAGTAAGGTTAATGTATACCATAGCGGTACTTGAGAAGAGTAGAAGTGTTTCTGATGAACAGATGGATTAGTGGATATTGATACTGAACAGTCAATTGTTTAAAAAAGTGATTTTCAAACGGTAACAAAAGTATATTTAAAGGAACTTGAATTTTCAGAAAGTAGCTTCAAATTTAGTTTGAAAGAATAGCTTTCGGCTATAAAAAAAGTTAAAAGGAGCCTGCCATGTTACAGAAATATATAGAAATTTTAACAAGAGACGAGGCCATCTTTCGTAAAAAGCCAGATGGAACAGAAGTAAATTATTTTCTATTTCCAGAGTTTGAAATACATATAAATAGCTTGCCAGGAAAAACTGTGCAAGGTTGGCATAGGCATCACGAAATCGAAGAAGTTTTACTTGTGCAGTCGGGAAAAGTGAAAATAGAAGAGCTAGAAAATCAGCAAATTATTTCAAGAATTTGTGCAGGAGGAGAACTTATTCGGATGCATAATAGTCTTCATCGGATTAGTAATCCTGATACGTTATCTGCATCATTTACAGTATTTCGTTTTGTTCCACAAGGGCAAAATCAACAAGAATGCATAAAAAATGATAAAGAAGAATTCTCTGATGCGGCAGTACAACGGCTTCTAAAAATAAATGATTCATTGTGATCGTTATTTTTAAACTTTTCTTTTCCCCCTCCTAGAAAACACAAAACCGTGGTACAATAACTTACGTAATAGACACACCTACTCCGAATGTCAAAAAAGGGCAGAAAAGTAGACAAGAAATTGTTTAAGGAGTAAAGTAAACTTACTTAAAATTTTGGGGGAAATAAAATGTATGATGTAATTATCATTGGTGCCGGTCCTGCTGGGATGACGGCAGCACTTTATGCATCACGGTCCAATCTTTCTGTATTGATGATTGAACGCGGTGCGCCTGGTGGGCAAATGAACAACACTGCTGAGGTAGAGAATTACCCAGGCTTTGATTCTATTATGGGTCCAGAATTGGCCTATAAAATGTATGAAAATGTAGAGAAATTTGGTACGGAAAATGCGTATGGCATTGTGATGGGCATTGAAGACCACGGATCTTATAAAGAAGTGATTTGTGATGACAAATCTTATGAAGCTAAAGCGGTAATTATTGCAACAGGCTGTGAACACCGAAAATTGGGTGTAAAAGGCGAAGAAGAATTTGCTGGCCGTGGTGTTTCTTATTGTGCCGTTTGTGACGGTGCTTTCTTTAAAAATAAACGCTTAGTAGTCGTTGGCGGCGGCGATTCTGCAGTTGAAGAAGCAATCTATTTAACGCAATTTGCTTCTGAAGTAGTGATTGTTCACCGTCGTGATGAATTGCGTGCGCAAAAAATCATTCAAGATCGTGCCTTTGCAAATGAAAAGATTTCCTTTGTTTGGGATACAGTTGTCGAAGAAATTGTTGGCAATGAAATGGTTGTGACAGGTGTGAAAGCCCGGAATGTCAAAACAGATGAAGTTTCTGAAATTGAAGCAAACGGCGTGTTCATTTACGTGGGGCTAGATCCATTAACAGAACCATTTAAGAAAGCTGGTATTACGAATGAGGCTGGTTGGATTGAAACAGACCAAGAAATGAGAACAAAAATTCCTGGTGTTTATGCCATTGGTGATGTCCGTGAAAAAACATTGCGTCAAATCACTACAGCGGTCGGTGAAGGCGGTATTGCTGGACAACAAGTATTTAACTACATTGAAGAATTAAAATAAAAAAATGCTTTTGCCTTTATTATTAAAGGCAAAAGCATTTTTTAATAGGTTCCTTTAATGCCAAAATAAGAGCCGCGAATGGTTCCAGCTAATTTTGATTTTTGACGAGCAAATTTGAATTTTCCTTCAAATTCTGCAGGAATTGCCATACCGTCTGAAAGTTTAAACCCAACGGCGCGTTTGCCTTCATCAGCTAATGTGTACATCACGTTAACTGCTAAGCCATTTTCATAAAATACATAGGCCATTTTTATGCCATCTAAAGTGAAAGAAGAAATTTCAAGTGGCTTGTAAGGGAAATGTAATTCTCGTTCTAATAAAATTTTTTCAATCCAGGCCAATGTTTCTGGAGCTTCAGAGGCAGGGACGGTCGTAAAGCGATGTTTGTATTTATTCCAAAAATAGCGAGCTTCATTCGCTCTTAGTCCAGCAAGAACAGGTGCCACTGGTGAACTTTCTAAACCAAGAGTGGCTACTTCTTTAAAATCAACTGTATAAACCATGAATTGATACTCCCATCTTTTCTTTTAAACTAAGTATAACGGTAGCAGGGGTAACGAACAATTATTATTGCTTAAAAGAATGAAATTAGGACAGAACGATCGGCTTCAGAAAATGTTAAGCTTTCCGAAAGCGTAGGTTCTGTCCCGAAGAGTATTTTAAGATTTGGTTATTTAGTGATAAGTTATACGCTTGTACTTATTTATTGGCATCTAAAGTAACTTTTTCATCTGCCGTAGTCGTTTTAACATCTACTGTATAAACAAGTTTGTTGTTATTTTTGGTTAACTTCCAAGTCAAAATACGTGGAGAAAGTCCTCCAACTTCTTTTTTTGCTTTGGATAAGACGTCGTTAACAGCGCCTAATTCTTTGACTTCAGCAGCTGAAAAGGCTGTCTCGTTTTCGCCAAGTTGATTTGCTTCAGTATTTTTGGTGACTTTTCCTGTTTCAGGATTCACGTAGAGTGTTTCTGTATCGTTGGTAAAGATATAGCTGTAGTCACTTTCTGGTTTTGTATCAAATTGGACATTTACTAATGGTTTACTGTTGCCGGCTTCTTTTTCGTAGATTTCAGCAGCTTGCTGCAAACTAACTTTGTACTTAGTATCTGTGACAGCATCTTTTCCTATGCCACAACTAGCTAAAATAAAAATAGCTCCTAAAAGTGAAAAAAATAGTAAAAATGGTTTTTTTAACATGAAATTACCTCGTTTCCTTTTATTAAGTATTCACAATCACTTAGTATACGGAGGTTTTATAAGAAATACAAATAAAAAACAATCCTTTAAGAGAAATTAAAGGATTGTTTTTTGTTATTTATTCTGCACGTAAAGCAACTGCCGCATCTTTTTTCGCTGCCATTCGGGCAGGAATATGGCCACCAATCATGGTTAAGATTGTGCTAATTACAATCAAAATAATCCCGTGAATTGGATTTAAGGTGGCAACATTTTCTAAATCAGTCAGGTTATAGAGTACTGCGTTAATCGGAAATGTTGCGAGAAAAGCAATCACAACACCAAGAATGCCAGAGGCAACACCTAAAATAGCAGTTTCGGCATCAAACACCCGGGTAATATCTTTTTTACGAGCTCCTAACGCTTTCAGGATACCGATTTCTTTGGTTCGCTCAATGACAGAAGTATAGGTGATGATTCCAATCATAATCATACTTGTAACAAGGGAAATCCCAGCAAATGCAATCAGCACATAGGTGATGGCATCCATTAAACCACCTGTTAAGCGGGTCATTGTTCCAGCTAAATCAGAATAGATGATTTGGTCTTTTTTATCTTTTCCTTTGTTATAAGCATCTAAATAATCAAGAATTTTATCTTTTGATTTGAAATCGTTTGGATAAATCATAATACTTGAAGGAATTTCATTCGCTCCTAAATAAGACAACAGGTTTTCTTTCGCGGAAGCATCTAATGTTTCGTTAGTCATAACGTTAGTATTGCTGGCTTCTTGCGCTTTAACAATGTCAGAGGTTTTGTTTTTGGCAATCATATTAGTTGAAAGTGCATCGCTATAAGCAATTCCAGGTGCTAATAGATTCATTGTTGAAGAATCTTTAATTCGCAAAATCCCTGAAATTGTTAATTCAGTATTTTCTGGGTTATCGTAAACAGCTTGCAAATCTTGGTTAGGAATGAAGTTGCCTGTCGGTAATTTGGTGTAAAATGCATTATTATTGGCTAATTTCATTTTTGTGCCAACAATGTCTGAAAAGGCAATCTTTTGATTATCTTTCACGTCAAAGCCAAGATTTTTTAAAGCATTAATATTGGTGGTATTGTTACTATCGACGATTAAAACGACATCGGTTTCTTTTTCTGGATAATTTCCTTCAAGCAACGAGTAATTGTCTTTTAAGAAATTGTTTTTTCCATTTTCTAGTTGTTTAGGAAAAGCAGAAACGCCGACGCCAGTTTGGGCAGCCATCATAGAAGCCATCGCGTTTGATTGGCCGTCGGGCGCATCGTTTGAAAATTTGACAGTTTGTGCTTTCCCGTTGATTTCTCTTAATAAGTTCATATTGACTAGACGAGTATAGCCGATATTATTACTTAATTCAGGATCAATGTGATTGACATAGTCAATAAACTTTTGATCAATTAAATTCGTGTGTTGCGCACGGTCCGCATCGCTAATTTTAGCAGTCACTTCTTTTTCTTTCGGGAAGGTCCCTTTTTTGTCCTGATTATTGAAACTTTCTGGATCTTGATCTGTCGCTATTTTAGAAATGGTAATCGGAAATTGCGCTAACGTTTCCGACTGAGTTTTATCAATTTGTTTCTGGAATCCTGTTGAAAGAGAAAGGACAATCGCGATACTGATAATTCCGATACTTGAAGCAAAGGCGGTTAAAAAAGTTCGCCCTTTTTTAGTGCGGATATTATTAAAAGACAAACGCAGCGCAGTCGTGAATTTCATTTTGGTGCGTTTCAATTCGAAAGGTTCTTTTTTTTCATGTTCAATATGAGGACGCGAGTCATGACGAATTTGGCCATCTGAAAATTCAATAATTCGATCAGCGTATTCATGAGCTAATTCAGGGTTGTGGGTCACCATAATGACTAATTTTTCTTTCGAAAGTTCTTGGATAAGTGCCATAATTTGCAGACTGGTTTCTGAATCCAATGCACCAGTTGGTTCATCACAAAGTAAAATATCGGGATCATTAGCTAAAGCACGAGCAATGGCAACCCGTTGCATTTGACCGCCAGATAATTGGGAAGGTTTTTTATGGATATGGTCCTTCAAACCGACACGGATGAGTGCATCTTCGGCTTTTTGGCGTCTTTCTGCTTTTGAAATACCACTTAGTGTCATACCAAGCTCGACATTATCCAAAATCCCTTGATGACTAATTAAGTTGTAACTTTGAAAAATAAAACCAATTGAGTTATTCCGATAAGCATCCCAGTCGGCTTCTTTAAAATTTTTTGTTGATTTGCCGTTAATGATTAAGTCACCAGAATCGTAATTGTCCAATCCGCCAATTACATTCAACATCGTCGTTTTACCAGAGCCGCTGGGACCCAGAATGGCTACAAATTCTTGTTTTCGAAAAGCGACAGAGACGCCATCTAAAGCTTTAGTGGTCGTTCCGCCGACAGTATAATATTTTTTTATCTCTTTGAGTTCTAGCATATTTTTCGCATCCTTCTTCCAATTTATCAACAACACAACCTTAAGTTAGTGTATAACGTAACATAATAGTTAACAAAAATCAATCATTACCATTTGATAATCAAGTGAATTTAGTATACACTAGGTGGGAAACGAGGGAGAACATATGGATAAAGAGAAGCATTCATCAAATTTAGATATTAGTGTCTTTACTGAAATTTTTTCATATATGAGCCAATTGCTTTTTAAAGACCTAGACTTGGAGGATCTAAAATTAACAAAGTTAGACATGTTAATTTTATTAATTGTGGCAACGAATGAAGGAATCAGTATGACAGAGTTAGCCAACCAAGTAGGAACGTCGAAAGTTCAAGTGAGTCGCTCTATTGCGGGGTTAGAAGAACGAGCGATTGTTCAACGTCGCCATAATCAGGAAAATCGCCGCGTGGTTAATGTTTATACGACAAAAGAAGGCGAGAAGCTCTTTAAGCAAAAAGAAAATCAAGTAAAACAGCAACTATCTGAAACACTTAGTGTTCTTTCGTTAGAGGATTATCAAGAAGTCAATCAACACTTTTTGGCGGTCATGAAAATTTTGTCCAATTATCAAGCGCTACGAAGAAAAACGTGTAAGGAAAACAACGCCAAAAAATAAAAAAACATCGTTTGGCTATAAACCAAACGATGTTTTTTCTAGCCTTTGACAGAGCCAGAAGTCACGCCTTCTACATAGAAACGTTGCATTAATATAAATAAAATAGTAATTGGAATGGCAATTAGCACACATCCAGCTGTAAAAGCCATGAATAGTGAATTAGCTGTTGATTTGGTCATCATCGAAAAGAGACCAATCGCAACGGTGTAATTTTCAACTTTATCACCCATAATAACTTTTGCGAAAATAAAATCCATCCAAGGACCCATGAAGGCGGTTAAAGAAGTATAGACAATAATTGGTTTCGATAATGGCAACGTAATTTTTGTGAAAATTTGCCACTTGTTGGCACCGTCAATCATAGCCGATTCGTCTAAAGCCATCGGAATGGTATCGAAGAACCCTTTGGCGATGTAAAAACCTAGCGCCGAGCCTGCAGAGTAAACCAGAATTAAAGCGAATAAACTTTCAGTTAAATTTAAGGCTTTTAAAATATAGTAAACGGCAATCATACTCATAAAACCAGGGAACATATTTAAAACGAGCGCCACTTTTAAAAATGGTTTTCTTAAGCGGAAACGCAACCGTGACAGCGCATAAGCCATTGCGATTGTAATAAAAGTTGATAACAGACAGCTTGCGATGGAAACGAACAAGGTGTTCAAAAACCAACGGACAAAGGGGAAGTTGCCAGTCTGATTTGTTAATAATACTTTATAGTTTTCTAAAGTGAATGTTTTGGGAATGATATAGGGAACAAATGCACCGCCTTCGCCACGAAAACTTGTTAAGATAATCCACACAATAGGGAACATCCAAAAAACTGCTAAAATGGTTAAAATGATGTAAACGCTGGTAAGTGCAGTACGTTGTTTTTTCTGGTAACTTTTTGCTTTAGCCATAAGTTACGCCTCCTTAAATGAATTCGTCCGTGTATAGGCAATTAAACTGAAGACTGCGGAGAGAATGAAGATTAAAATACCAATCACAGAGGCTAAATTGTAATCCATTGTATCGACAGTCAATTTGTATAACCAGGTAACTAAAAGGTCAGTTGAGCCTGCACCGTAGAAGTTAGAATTGGCTGGCCCACCACCTGTTAATAGATAAATGACATTGAAGTTATTGATGTTGCCAATAAACTGTTGAATCAGCGCCGGGGTCATCACAAATAGAATTTGTGGAAACGTAATACTTTTAAAAATTTGCCATTTATTGGCGCCGTCAATTCTAGCAGCTTCGATTTGATCTTCAGGGAGATTTTGGATAATCCCTGTAGAGATTAACATCGTAGCAGGAATACCAATCCACATATTGACAACAATAATGGTTAATTTTGCCCAATTCGGATCTGTTAAGAAGGGGATAGAAGAATCGATTAAGCCCCAGTTTAACAACAGAGCGTTGATAGGTCCGGAACCATTTAAGAGGTTTCGCATAATTAAAAGTGAAACAAACGGAGGTACGGCCATCGTGATGACAAAAATAGTCCGCCAAAACGCTTTATATTTTAAGCCTTTTGTATTGATAAGCAAGGCTAAAATGATTCCAAAAAAGAAACAAGTTGCGGTTGCAAAAACAGCCCAAATCAAGGTCCAGCCAAGTACTGGAAAGAACGTTGAAGCCATATCGCCTGTGATTACATTACCTAAATTTGCCAATCCAACCCAAGTAAAAAGGTTTTTCGGTGGCAAATGGTTATGGTCGTAGTTGGTAAAGGCAATGGAAATCATATATAACAACGGCAAGATGGTAAAGAAAAGAACGCCTAGTAAGGGAATCGTCATTAAAGTTGCATGGAAACGTTCGTTTAACAAGCTACGTAAATCATCCATAGTTGTTGGAATTTTTTTGCCGGCTGTCTTTAATTCATATAGGTGACGGGCGCTTTTTAAATTGATTACATATAAAATGATTAGCGATAAACAGACTAAAATTGCTGCAATTCCGAATAATAATAAGAGCATTGAATTATCGCCTTCTTTTAGAACTTCAATCCCTAAAGAATCATCATATACTAATCCTTGCTGTTGGGTCCCTAGGGTTCCTAGCATCATTAATGCGTGGAAACCATTACGGATTAACCAATAGATAAAGCCAATTTCAGCTGTTAAAAAGATGATTCCCTTTAACCACTGCTTGTTGGCGAAGTTTGCAGCACCCATAACTAAAAAAGATAGTTTTGTAGCGAAGTCGCCTTTTTTAAAGACCTCTCGAAATGACGTCTGGGCTTTCTTTTTCTTGAACATCTTCGTTCACTCACTTTCTACTTAAATAAAAAAGATAGAGGAAATGGGACAGCAGATTGAAGCTCGTCCCATTTCCTCTATCTTTTTATTCTTTTGCTTCTTTTGATGTGTCTTGGACTAATTTATCTAATTTTGCTTGATAATCCGCAGGTTTGATATTGCCTTTGTACGTATCATTGATCACTGCATCCATCGCAGGCCAGAATGAAACGATTTCTGGGATTTTTGGCATTACCACAGAGTGAGTTGGTTGCGCCATTTCTAAGATAGCTTTTGCAACAGTATCTTGTGTGATTTCTTCGTTTGTTTGTAATTTTTTGTTTGAAGGGACAAAACCGATTTCTTTGAAGTAAGTCATTTGTGATTTTTCACTTGTTAAATAGTTTGCTAATGTCATTGCGGCCAATGGTGCTTGTGTTTGTTGGTTGACAGCAAAACTACGAACGCCCAAGAAAGCTTTCATTTGTTTTTCTCCATTGCCAAAATCAATGGTTGGATAGGCAGCAGCCCCCATTTTGTCGCCAAGAGCTTTTTCTACATCGTTTTTAGACCAAGGACCAGAAAGGAAGGCATCCGTTTTGCCAGAACCTAGATTAGACAATGCTTCTGTATTTGATTGGATCACACCAGGATTATTTTTTTGATCGGCAATCCATTGTAATACTTCTATACCTTGTTGGTTATTAAAGTTGGTACCTTTTGGATCTTCGCCATTTTCACCATATAAGTAATCGCCGTTACTCATAAATAGAGGACCGAAGATATAATTTGCGCCATCTTCGCCAAAATTGGTACCGATTTTGCCTTTTTCAGTTAAAGACTTCCAAGTTTTAATTTCCTCTGGAGAATACGTATCTTTGTTATAATAAAGAACTTGTGACTCTACGGCATAAGGGTAGGCATAGACTTTGTCTTTCCAAGTGACCCCTGCAACTGCTGAGTCGATATTGTTTTCTTTGACTTCTTTTTCATATTTTGTGTTAGGGTAAATCAGACCAGCTTCTGCCATTTGACCAATTTGATCATGTGGCATCATGAAAACATCTGCGGCAGCTTTAGGATCTTTTGCAATGTCTTTTTTAGCATCTGCCGAATTTCCAGCAGTTAAGTTAACTTTAATATCGGGGTTTTCTTTTTCAAAATCGGCGACAACTTTTTTAAAGACGCCCATATATTCAGTATCAACCCATAATTTTACGTCACCAGCTGCTTTATTTGCTGAACCGCTTTCATTTTCAGCTTTCGTTTTTTCTGCGCCACCACAGGCAGTAAGTAAAACCGCAGAAGCACTTAAAAGGATACCGCCCATTAAAATCTTTTTCCAATTCGCTTTCATTTTTGAACCCTCCAAAAATTATTTTTTACAAGTCTTATTATGCAACCGATTGCGGAAATAATCAAGTGTTTTTCATAAAGAAAGTTAAAAAAGTTTTTTTGTTATAAATAACATACTGTTTGTTTAAAGTGGTGTATACCACTAATTAAGCATTTTAAATAAAAAAATAAAAAAGGGTATACAAATGCAATCGTTTGCGCTAAAATGTGTTCGAGTATTAGAAAATACACGAAAAGCGACAATTAAAGGAGAGAATTAAATGAACACTGCTGCAATCTACCATCGTCCAGAAAGTGAATTTGCTTATCTTTATACAGAAGAAACCATGCATATTCGTTTGCGTACGGCAAAAGGCGACATTGCCTCTGTCCAATTAGTGCAAGGAGATCCTTATCTTTTAGGAAAAGAAAAGTGGTATCAACAGTCGTTAACCATGGAGAAGTTAGTATCTACGGAGTTATATGATTACTGGTTTATTGCATTAAGTGCAAAATTTAAACGCCTTTCATATGCTTTTACTTTAGTAGGGGCGGATGGTTTGAGGGCGTTTTATGGCGAACACGGCATTTATCCTTTAGAAGAAAAGTATTTAGAGATGGCGAATAATTATTTTCGGATGCCGTATTTTCATGAAATCGATCGTTTTAAAGCACCTGAATGGGTAAAAGAAACGGTTTGGTATCAAATATTTCCAGAGCGTTTTGCAAATGGTGATCTCGCCAATGATCCTGAAGGGACGTTACCGTGGGGATCTAGAAGACCAGATCGACAAGATTTTTTTGGTGGGGATTTGCAAGGGGTGCTAGATCATCTTGATTACATTGAAGATTTAGGTGTTAATGGCTTATATTTTTGCCCGATTTTTGAAGCGTTTTCTAATCACAAATATGATACGATTGATTATTTAAAAATTGACCCAGCTTTTGGTGATGGCGCTACCTTTAAGCGTTTAGTCGAAGAGTGTCATCGACGGGGCATCAAGATTATGTTGGACGCCGTTTTTAACCATATGGGGGACACTTCGCCTCAATGGCAAGATGTGTTAAAAAATGGCCAGGACTCAATTTATGCCGATTGGTTCCACGTAAATGAGTTTCCAGCTAGCTATGAAGAAAGTGCTGATTTTGAAGAAGCAAGCAACATTACCTATGATACTTTTGCATTCACTCCGCATATGCCTAAATTAAATACAGCAAATCCAGAGGTGCAAGCCTATCTTTTAGAAATTGCTCGTTATTGGATTGAGGAATATGATATTGACGCCTGGCGTTTAGATGTGGCAAGCGAAGTGGATCATGCGTTCTGGAAAAAATTCCGGCAAACATGTGATGACGCAAAAGAAGATTTTTATATTTTAGGAGAAATTTGGCACTCGTCGCAAAGCTGGCTCCAAGGAGACGAATTTCATGCAGTGATGAATTATGCATACACAGATGCGATTATGGGCTACTTTGTCAAGCAAGAACTGTCCTTGGAAAAGATGCTTTCTGAAATGAACAACCAGTTAATGCTCTATCGCCAACAAACGAATCAAATGCAGTTTAATGTTTTAGATTCCCACGATACACCACGCTTATTGCATGAAACGAAAGAGGATAAAGAGTTGATGCGCCAAGTATTAGCGTTTACGTATATTCAACCAGGTGTCCCTTGTCTTTACTATGGTGATGAAATTGGTATGACAGGTGATATGGATCCTGATTGTCGTCGTTGTATGGTTTGGGAGGAAAATCAGCAAGATTTGGATTTGAAGGAATTTGTAAAATCATTGATTGCCCTTCGCAAAAAGTATGCGGCTGTTTTTTCTGGTGGAACAATCGATTGGACAGGAACTTCTTTTGAAACGGGGTTGATTAGACTCGCTTGTCGTTTGGAGGAACAAACGATCTATGGGATTTTTAATACTGGCCAAGAGACACAATTTGTTGATAGAACTGATCGAGAAGTTTTGCTAAGTTCTTCTATCGAAATTGCTTCAGAACAGATAATGGTTTTACCAAAAGGTTTTCTTTTATATCAAGCATAATAATTAAGCAAAGGAATGTGAAGAAGAATGGAAAAACATTGGTGGCAAGAAGTCGTGGTTTATCAGATTTATCCTCGCAGTTTTAAGGATAGCAATGGAGATGGCATTGGAGATTTACCAGGAATTATTGAAAAATTGGATTATTTGGAAACGTTAGGCATTGGGGCTATTTGGTTATCACCAGTTTATCAATCACCCAATGATGACAATGGTTATGACATTTCTGATTATGAAGCGATTATGACAGAGTTTGGGACGATGGCGGATATGGATCGTCTAATTGAGGAAGCGAAAAAGCGAAAGATTGAAATTATTATGGATTTAGTTGTTAACCATACGTCAGATGAACATCGTTGGTTTATTGAAGCGAAAAAAAGCAAGGAGAACCCCTACCGAGACTATTATGTATGGGCTGATCCTGCTTCAGATGGCGGTGTGCCTAACCGATTGAAATCTGCCTTTTCGGGTTCGGCGTGGACGTTTGATGAAGCGAGTGGGCAATACTATTTGCATTTGTTTAGTAAAAAACAACCAGATTTAAATTGGGAAAACCAACAAATGCGTCAGTCGGTTTACGAGATGATGAATTTTTGGATTGATAAAGGAATTGGCGGTTTCCGTTTAGATGTAATTGACTTAGTGGGTAAAATTCCAGGAGAAGAGATCACCGCGAATGGACCTCATTTACATCGTTATTTACAAGAAATGAACGCCGCGACATTTGGAGGCAAAGAGCTGTTAACTGTAGGTGAAACATGGGGGGCCACACCTGAAATTGCAAAAATGTACTCTAGTCCAGAGCGTCATGAATTATCTATGATTTTTCAGTTTGAACATATGAGCTTGGATCAACAACCAGGTAAAGAAAAATGGGACCTTCAGCCAATGGAAGTTGCCAAGTTGAAACAGGTTTTTGCAAAATGGCAAACAGAATTAGGAAATGATGGCTGGAATTCTTTATTTTGGAATAACCATGATTTACCGAGAATGATTTCGCGTTGGGGAAATGATCAGGAACATTGGTTGGAAAGTAGTAAGTTATTCGCTATTTTACTGCACATGATGAAAGGCACACCTTATATTTATCAAGGGGAAGAAATTGGTATGACCAATACGCCGATTACAGATATTCGTGAAGCGCGGGACATCGAAACGATTAACATGTACCATGAGTATCTAGAAAAAGGATATTCTAAAGAAGAAATTTTGCTGAAAATTAATACTAAAGGTCGCGACAATGCACGCCGGCCTATGCAGTGGACCGCTGAAAAAAATGCGGGCTTTACGACTGGTACACCTTGGATTGATGTTAATTCCAATTATCAAACGATTAACGTCGCTGCTGCTTTGGCAGATAAAAATTCACTATTCTATACGTACCAAGAAATGATTCGTTTGAGAAAAGAACATCCTTTAATTGTTTGGGGCAACTTTGAATTGCTGGAAACGGTGGACGAAGTGATCAGTTTTTATCGTACCTATGGTGAGGAACGCTGGCTTGTTGTAACGAACTTTTCTGACAAAGTTCAGCCATTTTCTGCAGACGTTCATGTAGAACAAGTAATGATTGAAAATATGCCGACAGATGTCACTGCTTTAGCAGACTATTCGTTAGCGCCTTGGCAAGCATTTGTTGTGAAAGTGAGTCAATAAGATGGAACAATGGTGGAAAAATGCTGTCGGTTATCAAATTTATCCTCGGAGTTTTAAAGATAGCAACGGGGATGGCATTGGTGATTTGCGGGGAATTATTGAGAAATTACCGTATTTAAAAGAACTAGGGGTCGATTTTTTATGGTTAAATCCGATTTACACTTCGCCAAACGTTGACAATGGTTATGATATTGCGGATTATCAAGGGATTCAGCCAGAATTTGGTACGATGGAAGATTTTCAAGAACTTTTGGATCAAGCGCATCAATTAGGTTTGAAGATTATTCTTGATCTGGTAGTCAATCATACCAGTGATCAACATCCGTGGTTTGTTGAAGCGAAAAAAAGTTTAGATAATCCGTATCGTGAGTATTATTTATGGGCCGATGCGACACCAGAACGTATGCCGAATGAATGGCAAAGCTTTTTTGGTGGCTCGACTTGGACGTATGACGAGGGTACAAAGCAAGCATATTTTCATGTGTTTGCAAAAGAGCAACCTGATTTGAACTGGAAAAATCCTAAAGTTCGTGAAGAGATTTATGCGATGATTCGCTGGTGGTTAGATTTGGGAATTGATGGTTTCCGATTGGATGCGATTAGTCATATCCAAAAAGAACCTTGGGATTTTAAAATTACCACGAATCCATGGGCTCCCTTTATGAATGTAAAAGGCATTGAAGACTATATGCTGGATTTGAAAGTTATTTTTGCTGAGTATGACATCATGACAGTGGGGGAAGCTAGTGGCGTTTCAAGTAAAAAAGCGGTGGAATGGACCAATGATGCGGGCTATCTGAATATGATTTTTGAATTAGAGCACAATGTTCGAGAAGGAAAGCCAGGAGAAGAACGGTTAAATATTTTAGGCTATAAAAAAGTAATGGCTCGCTGGCAAAAGCATTTAGGGACAGAAGGCTGGAATGCATTATATGTAGAAAATCATGATAATCCCAGAATCAATTCGATTTTAGGCAATGAAACCTCTCATTCTGCTAAGGCGATTGGAACAATGGCCTTGCTCTTGCGAGGAACGCCGTTTATTTATCAAGGACAGGAAATCGGCATGGTTAATTATCCGTTTCAACAGATTGACGAGTTAGATGCTAAAGATTCTCATAACCATTATCGTTTGCTTATAGAAAGTGGCTACGATGCGAAACAAGCATTAAAAGAAGTGGCGCATTGGACGCGGGACCATTCGCGTACGCCTATGCAGTGGACGAGTCAAGAGGCAAGTTCATTCACCTCGGGGCATCCGTGGTTAGCAATTCATCCCAATTTCAAAGAAATAAATGTGGCTGACCAAGAAACGGATGCACAATCCGTGTTGAATTATTATAAAAAGTTAATTGCGCTGCGGAAAGAAAATTCAGTCTTTACAGATGGACAGTTTGAACTATTAGCGCCCAATCATCCGTCTGTTTTTGCTTTTTTAAGAAAAACAACTGAGGCAACAGCGTTAGTGATTGTCAATTTAAGTGGAGAAAAATGCCAATTTGACTTGCCAAATAAATTACTAGGCAGAAAGTGGCAACAATTGTTAGGGAATCAAGATTTTACAGTGGAGAAACGAATGCAGTTAGCACCTTATCAGGCAGGAATCTTCCAATAACTGATTTGTTCTATAACGAGTGTAAGAGGCTTACTTTTAAGTAGGACTCTTGCACTCGTTTTTAGGAACTTCAACAACCGAGAGACTTCATAAATAATTGAATTTTTACAGAAATGCGTTATACTTACTTTGGGTAAGTTATTTAATTTTATGAAAGTAGGAGAAATGATGCCGAAAACACGTGTAGAAGCATTTACAGATGCAGTCATTGCGATTATTTTAACGTTATTAATTTTAGAATTAAAAATTCCTGAAAAAGCAGATTGGTCTGCTCTGACCCAATCTGGACACAAAATCATTATTTATTTAATTAGTTTTGTTACTTTATTGATTTATTGGAACAATCATCATCATTTATTTCAAAGCGTCCGTAAAATTGATGGACGTGTCCTTTGGATGAATAATTTTTTAATTTTGACGTTGACGTTTTTCCCGTTTGTTACTGGTTGGGTAGGTGAACATCCGTTTTCTTGGCCGCCACAAGCTTTGTATGGCTTAGTAGTATTAGGAGCTGATGTTGCTTATTATCTAGTGGTGCGGGCATTGATTCAGGCAAATGGGCCCAAATCCGAAGTACAACGTTTGTTTGGCCACTATCCAAAATTAACGCTTTCGATTGTGTTGAATATTATTGCGTTGATTGTGGGTAAAATGGTAGCGCCAATCGCTGTCCTGATTATTGATACGATTGTTTTAGTCATGTGGTTTATTCCTGAGCGAAAAGCAGAAATAAAGGAAACTTTAAAGTAGTTATTTTTTATTTATAACAAAAAAGTCATAAATCTTTTGACAAGAATGTCAAACTCCTCTATTATAAGAAGTGGATAAAAACTGAATAATTGTTAGGTGAGGCTCCTATTTGGACAAATGCTGCTGCCGCGAAAGGATCGAGAGACCCTTAGTTGGTTGAACAGGAATAATCGTGAAGGTTATTCATAATGTAGCTGATACATGTTATCTACGCCCTATAGTGCTAAAGCTCAACGATAGAGAATCTTATTTAAAGATGGTATTTTGGGACGTACTCTATTGTTGAGTAGGTCCTTTTTTGTGTGTTTGGCAAAAAAGCAATTATTCACTGGAAGTATAAATAAGAAAAAGAAAGGATGACTGTCATGGAAGACCCTGGAAGTGAACAGAGAAACAAAATACAGTCACCAACGAAAGGAGAAGATTTTAGTACTCTTTTCGGCAGGTGACCACAACCTTGGAGGAAAAGAAAATGATGAACAAAAAAACAATGGATATGAGAAAAGCAACCAAAGATCAAGAATTACGTAAATTGGCGTTGCTTTCTGAACGGGAATTAATGATGGAATTACGGACATCTGAAAAAGGACTCTCGAATGAAGATGCCGAAAAAAGATTAGAGGAATTTGGACCAAACGAAGTTTCTGCACAAAAGCCAACCCCAGCAATTATTTTATTTTTAAGTGCATTCAAAGATCCATTTGTCTATGTCTTAGCCTTATTGATGGTCGTTTCAACTTTAACGAAAGATTTCGAAGCCGCTATCGTGATGGGCGTGATGATTTTAGCCAGTGTCTTGATTGCTTTTATACAAGAATATCGTTCGCAAAAAGCGAGTTTGGATTTAAAAGAATTAATTGAAAACACCGCTGCAGTGACACGGGAAGGGATTACGAAAGAAATTCCAATGGACGAAATTGTTCCAGGAGACATTGTAACTTTAGCTACAGGAGACATGATTCCTGCAGATGCCGTGTTGATTTGGACCAAAGATTTATTCGTTAATCAATCGTCGCTAACAGGCGAATCCATGCCTGTCGAAAAATTTGTGGATGCAGGTGTGGATCGTCAACAAACAGAGGTTTCTGCATTAGATATGCAAGACCTAGTGTTTATGGGCACAGATGTCTTGAGTGGACAAGGAAAAGCGATTATTTTAAAAACTGGGCAACATACATTTTTTGGTGATATTGCTAAAAATGCTACGACGCAACGAGGAAAAACTAGTTTTGACTTGGGCTTAGCAAAAGTCAGTAAGTTTTTATTACGAATGGTAATGATTTTGTTTCCAATCGTTTTCTTGATTAATGGTTTAACTAAAGGTGCTTGGGGCGAAGCATTTTTCTTCGCGATTGCCGTTGCAGTTGGTTTGACACCAGAAATGTTGCCAATGATTGTTACGAGTAACTTAGCCAAGGGTGCATTATCCTTATCGAAACATAAAGTCATTGTTAAAGAATTAGCGGCTATCCAAAATTTGGGTGGTATGGATGTGCTCTGTACAGATAAGACTGGAACGATTACCGAAGATCGTGTAGTTTTGGTTCAACATTTGAATCCATTAGGTGATTTGAGTGACGAGGTTCTAAATTTAGCCTACTTAAATTCTTCTTATCAAACAGGTTGGAAAAATTTAATGGATATTGCCGTTATTAATTTTTATGAAGAGCATCAATGGAAAACGCCGTTTAAAAATGTCACTAAAATTGATGAAATTCCTTTTGATTTTTCCAGACGCCGCTTAACGGTTGTCGTAAATGCAGATGATCATCAATTGATGATTACGAAAGGCGCCGTGGAAGAAATGGAAGAAGTGTGCACGCATGCGCAAATTAATGGCGAAATTGTACCATTAAGCACTGCTGTACGAGAAGAACTACGCCGAGTGAATGTTCAAATGAACAAACAAGGGATGCGTGTGTTAGCGGTAGCTGTTAAAAAAGATGTCCATAAAGAAGCAGTTTATTCAGTTGAAGATGAAAAAGAGATGACATTGATTGGGTTTATGGGTTTTCTTGATCCAGCAAAAGAGTCAGCTGTCAGCGCTATCCGCTCCTTACATGAACATGGTGTCAACGTGAAAGTGCTAACGGGCGATAATGACATTGTCGCCAAAAAAGTCTGTAAAGATGTAGGCATTGAAGTTTCCCATGTGTTATTAGGTTCTCAAATTGAAGCAATGACAGATGAAGAGTTGCGGGCGCAAGTAGAAGAAACTAATTTATTTGCCAAATTAAATCCAATGCAAAAATCTAAAATTATTGAATTGCTACAAGCAAAAGGTCATACGGTTGGTTTTATGGGGGATGGGATTAACGATGCACCAGCATTACGAAAAGCTGATGTGGGCATTTCAGTAGATACTGCAGCTGATATTACTAAAGATGCTAGTTCGATTATTTTACTGGAAAAAAGTTTAAATGTACTGGAATCTGGTGTGATTGAAGGACGAAAAGTATTTAGCAATATGATGAAATATATTAAAATTACTATCAGTTCTAATTTTGGGAATGTCTTTTCAATTTTAGTAGCCAGTGCCTTTTTACCATTCCTACCAATGCTTTCCTTACAACTCTTGATTCAAAATTTGATTTATGATGTGGCTCAGTTGACAATTCCTTGGGATAATGTCGATGAAGAAGAGTTATTAAGCCCTGTTCGTTGGGAAACAAACGGCCTAGCGAAATTTACAGTATGTATTGGCCCGGTAAGTAGTATTTTCGATATTCTAACGTATCTTGTCATGTGGTTTGTGTTTAGCGCCAATAGTTTGGCAACTCAACATTTATTCCAAACAGGTTGGTTTATGGTGGGACTTGTTAGTCAAACATTAGTTGTTCATATGGTCCGGACGCGGAAAATACCATTCATTCAAAGTCGTGCGTCAATGCCTGTGATGTTAAGTAGTTTAGGCGCAATTTTACTCGGTTTCCTGATTGTAGCAACGCCTATAAGAGAGGTTTTTGACTTTGTGAAACTTCCGGCTAACTACTGGCCATGGTTCTTTGGAATCATCATTGCGTACATGTTAACTGTTGAAGTAGCTAAACGTTTATATATTAAAATTACCAAGGAATGGATTTAGTAAAATCTACTGAAAGAGAAAAGAATTTGCTAAGCTGTATTACTCATTTTGCGAAAATTTGGTGATTTTACGCAATGAATGTTCGTGATAAAACCTAAGGTAAAGTATTTGGTAAAAAAACGAGCAAAAAAAAATAAAAATTAACGAAAAAAACTTTGTTCTCTAAAAAATAAAAAACCGCATGCTGAGTAGGTTACTCGGCTGACGGTTTTTATTTTTTGGTTTTTTCAAGATAATTTTCATGAAAACACAAAGTTCGGAAATCAGATTACTAGCCAGCTCGGGGATAAGGGGGCTTGAATTAATAGAACTGTTATATAATATTTTCAAAATAGAATATAACAGTTAGAAGAAAAATAGTACAGAAGAAGTGTGAAACAGAAACCGTTTTCTTGTTTGTGAAAATTATCACTAAACCGCAAAAACATGCGGTTTTGCTCTTTTGTGAAAAAATGAAGAAATTAGAGTTTTTTTCTTGCGCTTTTTCGAATTTAGTGATAATTTGTTAAGTGTAGTCGATAAAAAGTAATACAGTTTCGCACTCTGTTTTACTTTTATCGAAATTAAAGAAACGTAATAGAGAGGATTGTGTGACAAAATGGCAAAGGCTAAGAAACAAAAACCTATTGACTTTAAAGAGCTAATGGCTAAAGTCGACGCTGATTTCCCAACTTTCCAAATCTTGGATCAAGATGGAAAAATTGTGAATGAAGATTTAGTACCTGATTTATCGGATGAGGAATTAGTTGAATTAATGACACGCATGGTTTGGTCTCGTGTGTTAGACCAACGTTCTACTGCATTAAACCGTCAAGGACGCTTAGGATTCTTCGCGCCAACAGCTGGACAAGAAGCAAGCCAATTGGCAAGTCAATTTGCAATGGAAAAAGAAGACTACTTATTACCAGGTTACCGTGATGTACCTCAATTAGTACAACATGGTTTACCATTAAGAGAAGCTTTCTTATGGTCTCGTGGTCACGTAGCAGGGAACTACTACGCGGAAGATTTAAATGCATTACCACCACAAATTATCATCGGTGCTCAATACATCCAAGCAGCTGGTGTTGCTTTAGGATTGAAAAAACGTGGAAAAGAAAATGTTGTCTTCACTTATACTGGTGACGGCGGTTCTTCACAAGGGGACTTCTATGAAGCAATTAACTTTGCTGGTGCTTACCAAGCAAACGGTGTCTTCATTATCCAAAACAATGGTTTTGCGATTTCTACACCTCGTGAAAAACAAACAGCGGCTAAAACTTTAGCTCAAAAAGCTGTTGCAGCAGGAATTCCTGGTATTCAAGTTGATGGTATGGATCCATTAGCAGTTTACGCAATTGCAAAAGAAGCACGCGATTGGTCAGCTGCAGGAAACGGTCCAGTTTTAATTGAAACATTAACCTATCGTTATGGTCCACATACTTTATCTGGAGACGATCCAACACGTTACCGTTCAAAAGAGATGGATGACGAATGGGTACAAAAAGATCCATTGACTCGTTTCCGTAAATATCTAACAGATAAAGGCTTATGGTCTGAAGCAAAAGAAGAAGAAATTATTGAAAAAACAAAAGAAGAAATCAAAGTAGCAATTGCAGAAGCGGATAAAGCGCCAAAACAAAAAGTTTCTGATTTCTTGAAAAATATGTTTGAAGTTCAACCTCAAACAATTAAAGAACAAATTGCATTTTATGAAGCGAAGGAGTCGAAATAAAAATGGCACAAAAAACTATGATCCAAGCAATTACAGATGCCTTAGCTCTTGAATTAGAGAAAGACGAAAATGTCTTAATCTTCGGTGAAGACGTTGGTAACAACGGTGGGGTTTTCCGTGCAACTGAAGGTTTACAAGAAAAATTTGGTGAAGACCGCGTCTTCGATACACCTTTAGCTGAATCTGGTATCGGTGGATTGGCTTTCGGTCTTGCCTTGCAAGGTTACCGTCCAGTTCCTGAAATCCAATTCTTTGGTTTCGTTTTTGAAGTATTTGACGAAATCGTTGGTCAAATGGCTCGTACGCGTTACCGTATGGGTGGAACTCGTAATATGCCAATTACTGTTCGTGCCCCATTTGGTGGTGGTGTTCATACACCAGAACTTCACTCAGATAACTTAGAAGGATTAATCGCACAATCACCAGGTGTTCGTGTTGTTATTCCATCAAACCCTTACGATGCAAAAGGACTATTAATTTCATCTATTCGCAGCAACGATCCAGTTGTCTACTTAGAGCACATGAAATTATACCGTTCATTCCGTGAGGAAGTGCCAGACGAAGCTTATGAAGTGCCTTTAGATAAAGCGGCTGTAACTCGTGAAGGAACAGACGTATCAATCATCACTTACGGCGCTATGGTTCGTGAAGCGATTAAAGCAGCTGATAGCTTAGCGAAAGACAATATTTCAGCAGAAATCATTGACTTACGTACAGTGGCTCCTTTAGATGTGGAAACAATTATTAACTCTGTTGAAAAAACTGGCCGTGTGGTTGTCGTTCAAGAAGCACAAAAACAAGCTGGCGTTGGCGCTATGGTTGTTTCTGAAATTTCTGAACGTGCCGTATTATCATTAGAAGCACCAATCGGACGTGTATCTGCTCCAGATACAATCTTCCCATTCGGACAAGCAGAAAATATCTGGTTACCAAATGCGAAAGATATCGAAGCAAAAGCTAGAGAAATCGTCGAATTTTAATAGTTATTCGAAGTAGATAAACGAAGAATTAAACAGGTGGATTACGGCTATAGGCATGAAATGTTCAGCTACTATAGTCGTTTCCCCGCGTTTTGCTCCTAAGAAAATAGACAGATCCAACGAAGAAGGGAAGACTTAAAAAATGGCTTATCAGTTTAAATTACCGGATATCGGTGAAGGGATTGCCGAAGGCGAAATCGTTAAATGGTTTGTAAAACCTGGCGATACAATCAACGAAGACGATACGTTATTAGAAGTACAAAATGACAAATCAGTGGAAGAAATTCCATCACCAGTAACAGGTACTGTAAAAAATATTGTTGTACCAGAAGGAACAGTTGCAAACGTTGGTGACGTGTTAATCGAAATCGACGCACCTGGTCACGAAGATAACGATGCAGCACCAGCAGCTCCTGCACAAGAACAAACACCAGCACAACCTGCTGCTGTACCAACAACAGAAGCAGCTGGCGGATTTTTCCAATTCAAATTACCAGACATCGGTGAAGGAATTGCCGAAGGCGAAATCGTTAAATGGTTCGTTAAAGCGGGCGACACAATTAATGAAGATGATTCATTATTAGAAGTACAAAATGACAAATCAGTAGAAGAAATTCCATCACCAGTAACAGGTACTGTAAAAAATATCGTTGTACCAGAAGGAACAGTTGCCAATGTGGGTGACGTGTTAGTTGAAATTGACGCACCTGGTCATAATTCAGCAGCACCGGCAGCCGCAGCACCAGCTACTGACGCTCCTAAAGCGGAAGTATCAGCTCCAGCCGCTTCAACAGGCGTAGTTGCAGCCGCTGATCCAAACAAACGCGTTTTAGCAATGCCATCTGTTCGTCAGTATGCGCGTGAAAAAGACGTTGATATTACACAAGTAACTGCAACTGGTAAAGGTGGCCGTGTCATTAAAGCGGATATTGATGCCTTTGTCTCTGGTGGTTCTCAAGCAGCACCAGCTACTGAAGCTGCTACAACAGAAGCAGCACCTAAAGCGGAAGCCGCTGCACCTAAAGCAGCGCCAAAAGCCTTTACTTCTGATTTAGGCGAAATGGAAACACGTGAAAAAATGACACCAACACGTAAAGCAATTGCTAAAGCAATGGTTAACAGCAAACACACTGCTCCTCACGTAACATTACATGATGAAGTAGAAGTTTCTAAATTATGGGATCACCGTAAGAAATTTAAAGATGTTGCTGCTGCAAATGGTACAAAATTAACATTCTTACCATACGTTGTAAAAGCATTGACTTCAACTGTTCAAAAATTCCCAATCTTGAATGCATCAATTGATGACGCAGCACAAGAAATTGTTTACAAAAATTACTTTAACATTGGTATCGCTACTGATACAGATCATGGCTTATATGTACCAAATGTTAAAAATGCTAATACGAAGAGCATGTTTGCTATCGCTGATGAAATCAACGAAAAAGCAGCATTGGCTATCGAAGGTAAATTAACTGCACAAGATATGCGTGATGGTACAATCACAATTAGTAACATTGGTTCAGTCGGTGGCGGCTGGTTTACACCAGTAATCAACTACCCTGAAGTTGCTATTTTAGGCGTTGGTACAATTGCACAAGAACCAGTTGTTAATGCAGACGGCGAAATCGTTGTGGGACGCATGATGAAATTATCATTAAGCTTTGACCACCGTATCGTTGACGGCGCAACTGCTCAAAAAGCAATGAACAACATTAAACGCTTATTAGCTGATCCAGAATTACTATTAATGGAAGGATGATTAACAAATGGTAGTAGGAGATTTCGCCATTGAACTAGATACAGTCGTAATCGGAGCTGGACCTGGAGGATACGTTGCTGCAATTCGTGCCGCAGAAATGGGTCAAAAAGTTGCGATTATCGAACGTGAATACATCGGAGGCGTTTGTTTAAACGTTGGATGTATTCCTTCAAAAGCTTTAATTGCTGCTGGACATCATTACCAAGAAGCACAAGATTCTTCAACTTTTGGTGTAACAGCTAAAGGAGTCGAATTAGACTTTGCCAAAACACAAGACTGGAAAGATAACACAGTTGTTAAATCATTAACAGGCGGCGTTGGCATGTTATTGAAAAAACACAAAGTAGAAATTATTGAAGGCGAAGCATTCTTCGTTGACGAAAATACATTGCGTGTTATTCACCCAGACTCAGCACAAACTTACTCATTCAATAATGCTATTGTAGCAACAGGTTCTCGTCCAATTGAAATCCCAGGATTCAAATTTGGCGGACGTGTGTTAGATTCTACAGGTGGTTTAAACTTAAAAGAAGTTCCTAAAAAATTCGTTATTATCGGTGGCGGTGTCATCGGTGCTGAATTAGGTGGCGCTTATGCTAACTTAGGTTCAGAAGTAACAATTTTAGAAGGTAGCCCATCAATTTTACCAACTTATGAAAAAGATATGGTTAAAGTTGTCACAGACGACTTCAAGAAGAAAAACGTAACAATCGTGACTTCAGCAATGGCTAAAGAAGCTGTTGACAATGGCGATAGCGTCACTGTTAAATATGAAGTTAACGGAAAAGAAGAAAGTGTTGAAGCAGATTACGTAATGGTTACTGTTGGACGTCGTCCAAACACAGACGACTTAGGCTTAGAACAAGCGGGCGTTGAAATTGGCGAACGTGGTTTAATCCCAGTTGATAACCAAGGACGTACTAACGTGAAAAACATCTTCGCAATCGGCGACATCGTACCAGGTGCTGCGTTAGCGCATAAAGCAAGCTACGAAGCAAAAATTGCTGCTGAAGCAATTTCTGGTAAGAAAGTTGCAGTTGATTACAAAGCAATGCCAGCTGTTGCCTTTACTGATCCAGAATTGGCAAGCGTTGGTATGACTGTTGCAGAAGCAAAAGAAGCGGGAATCGAAGCAAAAGGTTACAAATTCCCATTTGCTGGTAATGGCCGTGCAATCTCTTTAGATAAAACTGAAGGATTTATGCGTTTAGTTACAACTGTAGAAGACAATGTCATCATCGGTGCACAAATTGCCGGTGTCGGTGCAAGTGACATGATTTCTGAATTAGCTTTAGCTATTGAATCTGGCATGAATGCAGAAGACATTGCTTTAACAATCCACCCACACCCATCATTGGGCGAAATTACTATGGATACAGCTGAATTGGCTTTAGGTTTACCAATTCATATTTAATAGTATCACTTTGTCGCACGACAGATATAATGCGCCTTTTGCACTTGTTGCATTAGCCACAGCAAGAGCAAAAGGTGTAAAAAAACAACGACTTCTAGGAGTCGTTGTTTTTTTATGTTCTGTTCTTTCTTTTACGGTATTTAAGGGGTGTTTCACCCGTTTCTTGTTTAAAGATACGGACAAAATAGCTATCTTCAACAAACCCTAAATCTTCACTGATTTGGGCAATTGTTTTATCTGTCTCCAAAAGAAGTTGTTTAGCCCATGTGATTTTTAATTGTCGATAAAATTGACTAAAGGGAATACCAAACTCCTCTTTTAATAAACGACTTAAATACGTCGGTGTCAAATGAACAAGGTCTGCCAGTTCTTGTAAATTTAAACGCAGCGATTTGTTTTCCCAAAGGGCATCTAAAACCGGTTGTAATTGCTTATTTTTAGTTTGATAGGCACTTGAAGGAGTTAATTGAGCAGTTAATAAAGTTTGTTGAATATCTTTTTGGATCATATTCAATGGCTCCAGCTCTTCTTTTCGCGAACTAATCTGTAAGGATTGTTTGTACGTATTGATTAAATAATCTTTTTTGATGGCTTCAGAAATAATATATTGGCTTAGATCAGCGATTAATGTCGCGCTCTTTTCTAAGTCTGCTAGTTCTAAAACAGGGTATTGTTGATACAGCTCTTGGTGTGTTACTAAAAATTCTTGAATGAAGGCATCATTCATGGTTAAAACCTGTTCTAACTCTTCTTGGTGATCTTCGAGCAAAACTTCACCAGCCATAATGGCTCCTACATACTGGTTATCAACAATAATGGGGATGGCCATATCAACGATGTTAAAGTGACAACGGTAGATAAAAGGCTGACCAGTGCGAACAGCTTCCAAGCCACCACGAGCATCACATTTTTCACAAAGTTTCGAGAGCTCAGGGGAGTGACGTACCAGTTGGCAAAAGGGTTGAACTTGACTATGTTTCGTCACAGGTCGACCTTTATAATCGACTAAAATAATGGCTAAGCGAGTGCTTAAGGCCAATGATTCTTGCAATTTTTCCCACTTTTCTAAATCTAAAATATTTTTTAATTCTACAGTCATAAGGCAATCCTTCAATCTAAAGTTTAAAAATCATAATATTTTATTATTTCACAAAATAATTCTATCATTTTTTGCAAGAAAACGATACCAAAAGTTCAATGTTTTTCGGATGAAAGCGTTTTATACTATGTATGTAAACAAAATATAGGAGGCTATCAACATGAGAAAAGCATTGATTTTACCAACGAAATATGTTCAAGGGGAAGATGAATTACTAAACTTAGGTTACTTCGTTTCAACTTTTGGAAAAAAAGCGTTACTAATTGCAAATCCTGCTGACGTTGATCGTGTACGTCCACAATTGGAAGAAACAGCGAAAAAGTTTGACATTACCTTCGTAGAGGGTGGCTTTAGTGGAGAAGTAACGCGTGAAGAAACAAAGCGCTTGCAAAACGTTGGACAAAAAGAACAAGCAGACTGTATCATTGGTTTAGGTGGCGGTAAAGCAATCGATGCTTCAAAAGTCGTAGCAGAAGGTGAAAACTTAATTATTGTACCAACGATTGCGGCTCAAGATGCACCAACTTCGCATTCAGCTGTACTATATCATGAAGATGGCTCATTTGATGATTATGCTTACTTTAAACAAAGTCCAAGCGTCGTGATGGTTGATACAAAAGTGGTTGCCAAAGCGCCAACTAGATTTTTAGTTGCTGGAATGGGGGATGCCTTATCCACATATTTTGAAGCACGCGCAACACACAATTCATATTCTCGGGTTAATGCTAGTTTGCCAATGGGTTCAAGAGAAGGCTTAACGCCCGCTGCTAGCGGCACATATGCAGCTTTGGCCATGGCAAAACTTTGCTGGGAAAACCTACAGGAAGATGGGTTAAAAGCGAAATTAGCTTGTGATGCAAATGTGGTTACTGAATCATTGAATAAGATTATCGAAACAAATATCTTACTTTCAGGGTTAGGTTTTGAAAGTGGTGGTTTAGCTGCAGCGCATGCGATTCATAACGGTATGACAGTCTTACCTGGTGCGCACAGTTATTTACATGGTGAAAAAGTAGCCTTTGCAACGATTGCACAACTTGTATTAGAAGATGCAGCAAAAGACGAATTAGAAGCTGTTTTAGACTTTAGCGCTTCTGTAGGTTTACCATTAACTCTTTCAGATATTGGTGTCGATGAAATCACTTATGAAGAAGCGTTGGAAGTAGCCAAAATTGCTTGCATTCCAGAAGAATCAATTCATTCAATGCCATTCCCAATTGTCGTTGAAGAAGTAGCGAATGCAATCATTGTTGCAGATAAAGTCGGACAAGAATATAAAACAAGACATAAATTAGATTAAGGAAGTGTCCACATGAAAGCAGATATTTTACTCGTTTCACATAGCAAAATGATTACAGATGGTATTAAAGAGATGATTGAACAGATGAACGCCAGTGAAGAAATTACGATTCATTCACTTGGTGGCACATCAGATGGTTCATTAGGTTCAGATCCAATGAAAATCATTGACACGATTAACGAAGCGGACTCTGACCGAGAATTTTTAATTTTTGCCGATTTAGGCAGTGCCGTTTTAAGTTCAGAATTAGCTTTTGATATGCTAGAAGAAGACCAACAGAAACATTATCATTTAGTCGATGCACCATTGGTTGAAGGTGCCTTTGCGGCAGCAATTACTGCAGGTGTCTCAGATGATTTGACGCAAATTTTAGCAGAAGCTCAAAATGCTGGTAAGAAAGGGTGGAACTAAATGAAAAAAATTATTAATGAACCTGGTAAAATTGTCGAAGAAATGCTCCAAGGAATTGTGAAAAGCTATGGAAACCTTGTTCATCAAGTCGAAGATTCTCGCGTGATTGCTCGCAACGACTCAAACAAACAAGTTGGGCTAGTATCTGGTGGTGGAAGTGGTCATGAGCCTGCACATGCTGGGTTTGTTGGTGATGGAATGTTAAATGCCGCAGTTTTAGGTGATGTCTTTACTTCACCAACACCAGATCAAATTTTAACAGGGATCCAAGCGGCAGACCAAGGGGCCGGTGTTCTGTTAATCGTAAAAAATTATACAGGCGATATTTTGAACTTTGAAATGGCCAAAGATATGGCTGATATGGAAGACATTCATGTAGAAATGGTCGTTGTCGATGACGATATTGCAGTCGAAGATAGCACCTATACCGCTGGAAAACGAGGCGTTGCCGGGACTGTTCTTGTCCATAAGATTTTAGGACATCATGCCCGCCAAGGTGCTTCTTTAGAAGAGCTCGTTTCTTTAGGAGAAAAGATTGTAGCAGCCACGAAAACAATTGGAGTGGCTTTAAAAGCAGCCACTGTGCCTGAAGTTGGCAAACCAGGTTTTACTTTACCAGAAGATGAAATTGAATTTGGCGTAGGGATTCACGGAGAACCAGGCTATCGTCGTGAAAAAATCCAACCATCGAAAGAGTTAGCGAAAGAATTAGTTGAAAAAACATTAAGTAGCTATGAACAACAACCACAAACAGTGGGGGTACTTGTCAATGGCATGGGCGGCACGCCATTAATGGAACAATTTGTATTTATGAACGACGTGCTAACATTATTAGAAGATAAAGGTGTTCAAGTGACCTTCCATAAAGTGGGTAACTATATGACGTCTATTGACATGCAAGGATTATCTTTAACGATGATTGACTTGGCGACAAAAGACTGGCAAACAGCGCTAGAAAGCAATGTAACAACAATTTCTTGGTAAGGGTGATAAAAGATGGAATTAACAGTAAAAGACATTCAAACATGGTTAGACAATTATTCAAAAGTTATTGAAGAAAAAAGAGACTATTTAAGTGAATTAGACACGCCGATTGGTGATGGGGATCATGGTAACAACATGGCTCGTGGTATGGCTGAATACAAAATTGCGTTTGACAAAAAAGTACCAACAACAATCACGGAGACATTTAAAGTCCTATCCATGGCTTTGATTTCAAAAGTTGGCGGAGCTTCTGGTCCTTTATATGGTACTGCGTTTATGAATATGACTAAAGCGACAAAAGATTTGGAAACCATCAGTTCGCCAGAGCAATTAAAAGAAATTGTTCAGCAAGGTCTAGCTGGGATTCAGATGCGCGGCAAAGCTGAACCAGGAGATAAAACGATGGTTGATGTCTGGGCACCTGTTGCTGAAGTAATTGGAACGGAACAATTTAATGAAGAAAAAATTGAACAATTTGCTGAAGCAACAAAAGATTGGGTGGCGAAAAAAGGACGTGCCTCTTATTTAGGGGAACGAGCAATTGGTCATATTGATCCAGGCGCAGCATCTAGTGCATTATTATTTGAAGAACTAGTCAAAGTAATCAATCAATAACAGTGAGAAAAAAGTTTAGCAAGTGCCTCTCTTGAAGCGCTTGCTAAACTTTTTTATAAATAATGGTTTCTTTTGTTCATCTATGGGATAATTTAAGTAACAAAAAATAACAAAGATAAACAAATGGGGGATTTAAAGATGAAAAAGCATGTGATTGTGGGATGTTTATTAATCGTTAGCTCAATGTTTGTAAGTGCTTGTGGAAGTTCGTCAGACGTGACCACGGAAAAAACCAGTGTCACAAAACAAGTCGAAGCTACGGGACAAAGCACATCCTCTTCCGTAGACCAAACCAAGTATGATGCCATTATTACAGAAGCTAAAAAGTTAACGGCAGAGGGGCAATATAAAGAATCAGAAGAAAAATTAGCTACGATTCCTGTTAGCGATTTAGGGAAACCTCATTATTCAATCGTTAAAGAAACGGTTGAGAAACTAAATAATCAAAATAATGAAGGCTTAAAAAGACAAGAAGAAGTCGCGGTTGAAAAGCAAACGAAGTCGAGTCCGGCACCAACGGAATCACTTAAACCAATTCCAGATGGATTTGCTAAATGGGCAACCACGTATCTTTTTTATTATCCACGAGGAGATCAAAAGCAAGCGGGTTTAATCATTGAAGCGAATGGAGCGGTCACGCAGACGAATACGAATGGCGAAATTTACACAGGAAAAGCCGAAATAAGTGGAGCTTCGGGCACTATTTTAAGTTATGATACGACTAATTATCGCCCGACGACCCAACCAGCTACAAAATCGATTACTCCAAATGTTAAAATCACTGTTACTTGGAACAATGGCGGCGGTGTTGATGTTTATTATGGCTACGTTTCTTATTCACAACGTTTAGCTTTGACAGATGGTATCGCCGTGACAGACGGGGTCAAAGAAGTTTGGCTTTCATAAAAAGAGCTAGACATTCAAGCAAAAACTTGAATGTCTAGCTCTTTTGTTGATTGAATCGGGGGATTTAAATACTTAGTTTCGATAAGAACGAACGGTATTATTAATAGCAGAAATACTATATTTTAATTCATCTTCTAACGTTTGATCAATGTCTGTGTCTAAAGTTTCTGCAAACATGGCTTCATATTCAGCGATAGAAAGTTCTGTCCGATTATCCAGCAGTGCTAAATGAGTTTCTTTTTGTAAATGATTTTGATAACCAGCTACTAATTCACCAGTGAAAAATTCAGCGACAGCACCAGAACCATAACTGAATAACCCAATTTGATTGCCTGCGGTTAAAGTCGTTGCATTTTCTAAAAGGGAAATGAGTCCCAGATAAAGTGAACCCGTATACAAGTTTCCTACGCGACGACTATAGATGATACTTTCTTCATAACGAGCTAAAATTCGTTCCTGTTCTGCTTCAGTTTGGTCAGAGATTTTTGCTAATAAGGCTTTTTTGCCCATTTTTGTGTAAGGAATATGGAACGCTAAAGCATCATAATCTGCAAAATCAAGACCGGTCCGTTTTTTATGTTCATCCCAGACTTGGGCAAAAGATTGGATGTAGGTTTCGTTTGACAAAGGACCATCGACCATAGGATACGGATGGCCTGTTGGACGCCAAAAGTCATAGATATCTTGCGTCAGCATCACATTATCCTCTTTTAAAGCCAAGATGCGCGGTTCACTAGCAACTAACATTGCAACCGCCCCAGCTCCTTGTGTAGGCTCACCGCCAGAATTTAAGCCATATTTTGCAATATCTGCCGCGACAACCAAGACTTTTTTATCTGGATGTAAGGCGACGTGATTCTTAGCTAACTGTAAGCCTGCTGTTGCTCCGTAACAAGCTTCCTTGATTTCGAAAGAGCGAGCGAAAGGTTGAATCCCCATTAAACGATGTAAGACAACTGCGGCCGCTTTTGACTCATCGATACTGGACTCAGTCCCGACAATCACCATATCAATGGCCTCTTTATCTTCTTTGGTCAAGATGGCTTCTGCGGCATTGGCTGCAAATGTCACAATATCTTGGCTGATTGGGTTCACCGCCATTTGGTCTTGCCCAATACCAATATGAAATTTCCCAGGGTCTACATTTCTGGCTTCAGCCAGTGCCGTCATATCAATATAATAAGGGGGCACAAAAAAACTAATTTTATCAATCCCAATTGTCATTTCTTTAACTCCTTTACGATAAATAGATTCATTATATAAAATAGCACGAAATGAACCAAAATGGGGAATTTTTGTATTAACTTCATAGATTATTAAAAAATATCTTATAAGTCTGTTAACATTCAGTAATTGGCACTTGTGATTCTGGGATTTTATGATATATTTCAAGATGGAGGTGCATTTAGTTGAAAACAGTAGTTATTATTGATGCATTACGAACACCAATTGGAAAATATAAAGGCAGCTTAAGTCAAGTAAGTGCCGTAGACTTAGGAACACATGTTACAACACAACTTTTAAAAAGACATTCCACTATTTCTGAAGAAATTGATCAAGTAATCTTTGGAAATGTTTTACAAGCTGGAAATGGGCAAAATCCCGCACGACAAATAGCAATAAACAGCGGTTTGTCTCATGAAATTCCCGCAATGACGGTTAATGAGGTCTGCGGATCAGGAATGAAGGCCGTTATTTTGGCGAAACAATTGATTCAATTAGGGGAAGCGGAAGTTTTAATTGCTGGCGGGATTGAGAATATGTCCCAAGCACCTAAATTACAACGATTTAATTACGAAACAGAAAGCTACGATGCGCCTTTTTCTAGTATGATGTACGATGGGTTAACGGATGCCTTTAGTGGTCAAGCAATGGGTTTAACTGCTGAAAATGTGGCCGAAAAGTATCATGTAACCAGAGAAGAGCAAGATCAATTTTCTGTACATTCACAATTAAAAGCAGCTCAAGCACAAGCAGAAGGGATATTCGCTGACGAAATAGCCCCCTTAGAAGTATCAGGAACGCTTGTGGAGAAAGATGAAGGGATTCGCCCTAATTCGAGCGTTGAGAAGCTAGGAACGCTTAAAACTGTTTTTAAAGAAGACGGTACTGTGACAGCAGGGAATGCATCAACCATTAATGATGGGGCTTCTGCTTTGATTATTGCTTCACAAGAATATGCCGAAGCACACGGTCTTCCTTATTTAGCTATTATTCGAGACAGTGTGGAAGTCGGTATTGATCCAGCCTATATGGGAATTTCGCCGATTAAAGCCATTCAAAAACTGTTAGTACGGAATCAACTTACTACGGAAGAAATTGATCTGTATGAAATCAACGAAGCATTTGCAGCAACTTCAATCGTGGTCCAAAGAGAACTGGCTTTACCAGAGGAAAAGGTTAACATTTATGGTGGTGGTATTTCATTAGGTCATGCGATTGGTGCCACAGGTGCTCGTTTATTAACGAGTTTAAGTTATCAATTAAATCAAAAAGAAAAGAAATATGGCGTGGCTTCTTTATGTATCGGCGGTGGCTTAGGACTCGCTATGCTACTAGAGAGACCTCAGCAAAAAAAAAACAGCCGATTTTATCAAATGAGTCCTGAGGAACGCCTAGCTTCTCTTCTTAATGAAGGCCGGATTTCTGCTGATACAAAAAAAGAATTTGAAAATACGGCTTTATCTTCGCAGATTGCCAATCATATGATTGAAAATCAAATCAGTGAAATAGAAGTGCCGATGGGCGTTGGCTTACATTTAACAGTGGACGAAACTGATTATTTGGTACCAATGGCGACAGAAGAGCCCTCAGTGATTGCGGCTTTGAGTAATGGTGCAAAAATAGCACAAGGATTTAAAACAGTGAGTCAACAACGCTTAATGCGTGGACAAATCGTTTTTTACGATGTTGCAGACCCCGAGTCGTTGATTGATAAACTACAAGTAAGAGAAGCGGAAATTTTTCAACAAGCAGAGTTAAGTTATCCATCTATCGTTAAACGCGGCGGCGGCTTAAGAGATTTGCAATACCGTGCTTTTGATGAATCGTTTGTATCTGTCGACTTTTTAGTAGATGTTAAGGATGCAATGGGGGCAAATATCGTTAACGCTATGTTGGAAGGTGTGGCCGAGTTGTTCTGTGAATGGTTTGCGGAGCAAAAGATTTTATTCAGTATTTTAAGTAATTATGCCACGGAGTCGGTTGTTACGATGAAAACGGCTATTCCAGTTTCACGTTTAAGTAAGGGGAGCAATGGCCGGGAAATTGCTGAAAAAATTGTTTTAGCTTCACGCTATGCTTCATTAGATCCTTATCGGGCAGTCACGCATAACAAAGGAATCATGAATGGCATTGAAGCTGTAGTTTTAGCTACAGGAAATGATACACGCGCTGTTAGCGCTTCTTGTCATGCTTTTGCGGTGAAGGAAGGTCGCTACCAAGGCTTGACTAGTTGGACGCTGGATGGCGAACAACTAATTGGTGAAATTTCAGTTCCGCTTGCTTTAGCCACGGTTGGCGGTGCCACAAAAGTCTTACCTAAATCTCAAGCAGCCGCTGATTTGTTAGCAGTGACGGATGCAAAAGAACTAAGTCGAGTAGTAGCGGCTGTTGGTTTGGCACAAAATTTAGCGGCGTTACGGGCCTTAGTCTCTGAAGGAATTCAAAAAGGACACATGGCTCTACAAGCACGTTCTTTAGCGATGACGGTCGGAGCTACTGGTAAAGAAGTTGAGGCAGTCGCTCAACAATTAAAACGTCAAAAAACGATGAACCAAGACCGAGCCTTGGCTATTTTAAATGATTTAAGAAAACAATAAAAAATAGTTCAGCAGAAATTATTCTGCTGAACTATTTTTTTTCACATTAGGTAGCCGTTTCAGGCCACGAATCGGTTTTACTTTTAAGACATCTAAGAAGAAAGTGAATACAGGGATTCCTACAATAAGTCCCCATACACCAAAGAGACGCTCACTAACTAATAAGATGACAAACGTATAAAAGATTGGTAACTCTGTTTTACTAGACATGAATTTAGGATTTAGCACGTAAGATTCAAATAAATGGACGATTGTAATTAAAGCTAAGATATAAATCACATCGTTCAAGCCACCTTGGGAATAAGCGATGAAACTTAGCGGAATGCAAGAAATAATCACACCAGCAACTGGGACTAAGCTCAAAATGAAGATCATAATGGCTAAACTAGGTAACTGAGTAAAGCCGATTATCGCCAAGGCCAAGGTAGTAATGACTGTATTCACCACAGCAATGAAAAACTGAGCTTCCATTACGACACCAAATGTGTTAACGAACTTGTTGGCGAAATAATAGATATCCTGAAAAAACCAATCAAAATCACTTTTTAAAAATAACTTAGAAAAATCAGCCATTTGCTTCTTCTCAATCATAAAGAAGAAACTTAAAATAAAGGACATGACAAATGATAAACCGACAGCGCCAATATCTTGAATGTAGCGTAAAATCATTGAAGCGCCATTCTGGAGTTGAGAGAGTAAGTTAGATTTTTCCAAGTATTGATCAATAAATTGCAATACTTGATTTGTATCTGTATGTGGACTTTGATAAAAATCAACTACAGAATTAATCATTTGAGTCGTTTGGTTAACTAGAACGGGAACATATTTAGTAATCGCTAAATAGATTAGAAAAACAACCAATGCATAGGTTAAGAGAACGATGACAATCGTCGGGATTTTCATATAGCGTTGAACAAAATGGACCAAACGAACAGCTAAATAGGTAAAGATAAATGTTAAAAGAATTGTTGTAATCATGCTTCTGGATAAATAAAGCACAAAAATAATCAAAGCAAGGACGCAAAAACGTCGCAAACGTTCATTTTGAATAAATTTTTGATACAAACTCATAGGGGAAACTCCTTCTTTACTGAATAATCAATCCTGTTAAGAATAACATAACCATACCGATGGCAGCTAGGCCGCAAACAATAATATGGCGACGTTTGTACATCACTACAATGGCGATGAACTCTCGAATAAACGCGTTAGGTAAAAAATAAAAAGCGGTTTTTGCACCAATGCCATCAGCTTTTAAGCCAGCCATTCGAGCGAAAAGACCCGCTCGGAAAAGGTGATAATTGTTTGTAGTAAAAATGGCTTGGAAATTAGCATTTCCAAAATCCTCAATCATTGTTTCTTTGGAAAAACGCATATTTTCTAGTGTGTTTTTTGAATGAGCTTCTACTAAAATATCATCATCAGGAATACCTTGTGTCAAAGCATACATTTTCATCGCGACACTTTCAGGAAGTAATTCATCGGGGCCTTGGCCACCAGACATGACGATTTTTGGTGGATTTAACGTTGCGCGATTTTGAGCCTTGTAAAATTGAATGGCTTTGTTGATGCGGGCTTGCAATAACGGCGGCACAATCTCACCATTGATTAACCCCGAACCTAACACAACAATATAATCCTGTGTATATTTTGGCTGATTAAATTGATACAACGTAGAAACAGTTAAAAAATTATAAAAAACAAACGCGAAATAAGTCAAAATAAATGGCGCAATAGTTAAGGGTAAGGAGAGCCACGTTGGTAACAACGATTGAAAAAAGAAATTATAGATTAATAGTAATGTTAAGCCAATTGCCAGCAACAACGTCAACAAGTTCCCTAGAGACCGACCTTCTTTTCTCATAACAACGACCGCATTCCAATAAAGGAAAATAATTAAGGCATAGAGTCCTAAAGCCAAAGCGATAAAAATCGCCAGCAGGGCAATAATTGCTAAGGTGATTAGAAAGTAGTTGTTTGTACGAATCGCAGTAATCCCTAAATAAGTCGCTAGAACCACAAGAAAAATATTAAATAATGTTCCATTCAGTAAACGCCTTTTTTCTTTGAAGTAGAAGAGCGCAAACAAGCCAAAAAAAGCAATGGGAATTAAAAAGAAGGCTGTGCCACGAATGATTTCTAAATATAAAACATATGAGAAGAACATAAAGACAGTCCAGCCAAACATCCACGGCAACCAATCGTGTTCTTTTTTCTTTTTCCGCCACGAGGGAATGAAAAAGAGACCCAATAAATAAACACCTAAAAAGGTTAAATCACCATAAAATTGCATAAATAAACTCCTTTAAAACATTTTTCCTCTTCAGTATAACGAAAACTCTTCAAAAAAAATAGAGGAAGCACTTAGTTTCAGAAAGTTTTCTTGTTCTTTTTTTTATAAAAAAAACCTGACGATTAACGTCAGGTTTTTGAGTCAGTATTGTTTAATTAAGCTTTAGTAACGTTAGTTGCTTGAGGGCCACGTTGACCTTCTTCGATTTCGAAAGTTACTGCTTGACCTTCTTCTAAAGTTTTGAAGCCGTCACCTTGGATAGCTGAGAAATGTACGAATACATCGTTTCCGTTTTCTGCAGTGATGAAGCCAAAGCCTTTGTCTGAGTTAAACCATTTTACTGTACCTGTTTCCATAATAAATATCCTCCTAGATGTGTGTTATAACACATTCATATTTTGCAATTACTTGAAAGGTGAAAAATGTGGAAGATGTTTATTTGAAACAGCTACCCATATTACCGAACAAAAACTACATCTATTACTATAGCATACTAACTGGTTTTTGTATAGCGATAACCTTATTTTCTTTTTTATCGGATGTTTTTTAAAAACTAGAAAGTGAAGATAAGGCTGTTATAGTGCTGTTTCAATAAGTCTCAGAAAAAAAGCCCATTGTAAGGCGCTTTCTTACAATGGGCTTTTTGCCTGTTTTTAATAACGGAGGATAGCCGCTAAAGATTTTTCATCTGGTGCAGCTTTTTGGTCTAAAACAAAAACTTGACCGCCGTTTTGAATGACTTGATAAGCAATAGTGTTTAAAAGTTTGCGACGATCGTACTCTTCAGATGACATTTCATTGTTTTCAGTAACAAAGAGTGACGTTGCAATAAAAAGATGGGAAATTTTGCCGTCAGCTGCCGCTGGCGAAATATCTGTAAATTGATCTAAGAATTTACGATCTAGTAATTTGTTATAAGAAGCTGTTTCTTTTTCTGTTAACTCTGCAGCTATTTTTTCACTAGCGCTGCGGATATCTTGAATGGTTGCTTGTGCAGGTGAAGCAGCAACTGAAATTGAGCAATCATAATAAGGGTTTTTAGCAATCTTTTTAAAGAGTGTTTGGTTTTCTGGTAAAGCATAAAGATAAAGCGGTAATTTTTCAGGATTATCCAGTTGATCTTTTAAGAAAGTATCGACTGCTTGATAGTAGTTCACCCAATCAATTTCAACTTCTTTATCTTTAGTATTGATGCTATGATAAGCGACACCTTCTTTAGAACCGTTAGAACTACCTTGAGTTGAAAAGTTTAAATTACCCCCCGTTAATTCATCACCTAAAGCTGTGACCACGTCTGTTGGTGCATCTTTAGGCAATTCAACAGGAGTCACAGTCGTATGATCGACCTTGTAAAGTTTCATTGAATCGCGATTTAGAGCAAGTAGGTAATAATGGTAGTTAAATTGTTTGTCTTTGACTAGTCCAAGTAAATAAGGAATCGTGTCCACGTAATATTGATCGTCAACGGGCACATCTAATCGTTGAACAAAGGTGTTCTCTGGAGATAAGATGATTGAAACACTTGCTGTGCCGTTGCGCCAGAAGGAAGCATCAGCTAGAAGTGCGTCAATTTTTTCTTGAAAAACAGCCCATTTTTCCTCAGGAAATTTTTTTTCAAAGCGTGTTTTTGCCGCTTTTGCAAAATTTTTCAAAACAAGCGAATCTTTTTCTACGTTTTGATGAGCGACATGGGTGTTAAACAAGAAAGTAACAAACGGTCCATGAACTTCTTCAGAAAATAATGTTGATAAGCTATCTTTTTTTTGATTTGCCATAATAAAATCCCCCTTCTAAAAGTAAGTGTAGCACAGGAAATCGAATGTTTAAAACAATATGTTCAATAAAAGAAAACGCTTTAAAGAATCTAAATAAAGGACTGTTAATGGTGTTCTAATAAAAGTTTTATAAAAAATATAGCTGAAACTCATGATAAAAAAGGCACAAACTACTATACTTACGTTATGCCAATTATCCCGAATTGGTTTTTTCATACTTACTCCTACCAAGAGTAAATAACAACCTTCATTTCCACCACAGACGACGGTCGTGGTGGTTTTTTTTGTTTAGGTTCTAGTTTTTTTTGCTATCAACTTTTGAGAAGGACAGAGCAAGATAGTTAGAGAGGTTATGACAAGTACGAGAATGGTGAGAAGAGTTATTAAGATACCGTTTTGATAGGTTAACAATGGATTTCGCAAAGGTCTCATAATGTCACCACCTAATAGAATATGAGGCATATCCAAGTAGCTTAAGAGAATGTAAGGTTTTAAGTTCTCGTTAAGTAACGTATTGAGTACATCGTATTGTCCGATCACTAATGGAATAATTAAAACAGAGAGATTTAGAATTAAATTACTTGTTAGAATGCTGAATACTAAACTTAACAATGCTAGAAATGCTAGAAATAATATAAAAAAGAAGATTGTTTTAACGACAAAGTCACCTGTTGCTATCAAATTGACTTCCGTATTTTTCGAACTGGTGGCAATCGGGTAATTAAACACACCCAGTCCATTTTTCAGAAAGACAAATGCAAGTACAAGGAGAAATGCGCTGAGTAGGTTTGCAAAGAGCGACAAAACAATGGCAAAAAGTTTGGTGTAATATGTTCGTACATAAGAGTTAGGAGAAACACAATACCAAATGAAATTATGTTTTTTATAGTCTAAATTAAATAAATAAGCAATCTGGAAACTAACCAGAATTAAAATAATTTGCATTAATTGAGGAGAAGAAAAAACCAAATTTAGATATTGGATCACGCCCATCTTTTTTGGATTATCACTCGTTTTATTTAGCCCATTGTTTTTTAAATACTCCAGTACGGCCACTATACTTTTTTGTTCACTAATTGATCTAGCTTGCAAACTACCATCTAGAATTCCTTCTAGCGTTTTTTTTTCCAAGTTATACTCATTTTCAACAATCGCTTTTTGATCTCCTTTCTTTAGAGAATCAATGAGTTTTTTTAAATAACCATTTGTTTCCTTGATGTCTTCAACGATTTTTGTTGCAGTTGGGTCATCTTTGATACTTTCAATCGTTGTTATGCCGGCATAGTAATTATCTTCGTAATATTTTACATAATTAAAATTGGCATTTCCTAGAAAAAAAGGAACGCTAATAACGAGAACGAATAATGCAAACAGAAAATAAGTGGTTTTCTCTCGAAAAATTTTAATTAGTTCAAATTTTATCATTTAGGCACGACCTTTCGTTGCATATAGTTCGTAGTATTCTTCTTTTAATTGTAGATAGTCTAGTGACGCTGATTTCAGAATACCGCTATCTAAAAAATAAATTGCATCACAAAGCTTGCTTATTTCGAAAATATTATAAGATGACAAAAGTAATGTTTTTCCTTGCTCTTTTAAAGTAAGAAAGACGGTTGCTAGGTACTCAACATTTTCAATATCGAGACCATTTAATGGCTCATCAAAAATCAGAAAAGACGCACCACTAGCGATGGCGACTGAGAGCAAGGCTTTTTGCTTCATACCTGCAGAAAGGTGTTTAATTTTTTTGTTTATGTACGTGTTAACACCGACTAAGTTAATGATTGATTCAAAATTAGCATCATGTTTCCATAACTTGGCCGCTACTTGCATATTCTCGTAAACGGTAAGATTTGCAAATAATTGATTCGCGGATTCTATGAAAAAGATTTTTTTATTGTAGTCAGTTCTGTTTTTGATTGATGTTTTGTCAACTATTACTTCACCAGATTCGAGCGGGATAAGTTGGACGATTGATTTAAAAAAAGTCGTTTTTCCTGTACCATTTGGGGCAACAATACATGTGATTGATCCCGTATTTAATGTAAGCGACAAGTTATTCAAGATGTTTTTATTGTTCAATGCTACGCAGATCTTGGTTATTTCTATTGAATTATTCAATTTTTCCCTCCTTTTATTAGAAATTAGTTATATAGATTATGTTAACATTAAATTAAAGAAAGAGAAAGGTTGTTTTTCGAATGATTATTTGATGGTATAAATTATAAATAGTGAAAGTATATATTATGTTAGGAGTAGAAACAATAGAAAAGAAAGTTATGTATGGTTGTGTTCTAACAAATTTGTTGGGTGTTAGTTTGGTGTTTAATTCACCAGTAGAGGCAGAAGAAGTCATTCAAAATGATGCGTTAGTTGAATTGCAAAACGAAATTGGTAGTCAATCTGTTAACTCAAGAAACAGAGCTTATGTTGGTTGGGTCGTGAGGTATTTCCATCAATATCAAACTCGAGCAACAGGGAACTGGGCGCCAAATTTACATGGATATGTTTATGGGAAAATCAATGTGCGTAATGGTTATTCTGCGAATGGATGGACGTATTTGGGAACAACGAATAATTCTAATTGGTTTACGATTGAACACAAGTTTAGACAAAATTATCGAGTATGGTGAATCGATTATTTTATAATTAAGGATAAATAAAGAAGATAAACCAAATAAATGCCAGAAGGTGACTCCTTCTGGCATTTATTTGGTTTATTATACAATGAATACGCTAGTTGTCGAATAAATTAATAAGTACAAACAACACAGAGCCGCTGACTGTCGTATTACTTAAGAATTTGTCATTTCAAATTTACGGAACCGCAAGAAACGATTTGCTTCTTCCTCTAACTGAGTAATTTCTTCTTCTGTTAACTCTTCCGTAGTAATGTGAATATGTAACTCTTTTTGTGTGCTTGTCATAGGTGCCTGATGATTAATCTCTGTTTGTTGGGTGCGGCCCATTAAATAGTCCAAGGAAACAGAAAAATAGTCTGCTATTTTTAAAAGATTCTCTACTTTAGGCGAAGAGGTATCCCAACGACGAATTTGTCCATTGGAAATGCCGACGTTTCTTTCTAATTGGGCGAGGGTTAATTGCTTTGACTGAGCTAGTTGTTTAATGCGAGAAATTAAGGTCATTTCAAGTCCTCCTTGCGTTTTCCGTTTGCTAATTTTAAATTAGCGTAAAAGCGAATGGTTGTCAATTGTGAGCGTGTAATAAGAAGGTGAACATCTCATGAGTGATTTTTTAGAAAATTTCCGATGAAAAAAAGAAGAAATAGAGTTATTATTAGTAAGTAAACTGTTTTGGAGCGAGAGGGGATGAATCAATGGAGAAAATTAAAAGTTACCAAGAGGATTCTGAAGTGCAGAAAAATCGTTGGTGGATCTTAGTTTCTGTGGCTATGTTTACCTTCATGTCTACATTAGATTCCAGCATTGTAAATATTGCTTTACCGACTATTTCAAAAGAAATGTCCGTACCCATGAATCAAGCGGAATGGGTCGTATCTATTTATTTAATGGTTGTCTGTGCTTGTTTATTATTATTTGGAAAAATTGGCGACAGTTTTGGAAAAATAAAAGTTTATCGAATTGGCACGGTTATTTTTACGATTGGTTCGTTACTTTGTGGCTTTAATCAATCGCTGAGCTTTCTATTATTTGCGCGAGTCGTTCAAAGTATTGGTGCTAGCATGACCATGGCGACCAATTCAGGAATTATTACGGAAGTATTCCCTTTAAACGAAAGAGGGCGGGCGCTTGGTGCAGTAGGTGCCTTTGTCTCTTTAGGCGCGATTGCTGGTCCTGGGATTGGTGGATTGATCTTATCAAACTTTTCTTGGTCGTATATTTTTTGGATTAATGTTCCTGTGGGGCTAGTTACAATTTTAATTGGCGAAAAGTTTCTACCAAAAGATATTACAAAAACAAAAGAAAAAATCGATTTTCCAGGATTTGCTTGTATTGCGATTGCGATTATGACGTTCTTCGGCGGGATTTTCCTCGGACAAGAGAGCGGGTTTGGCTCGTTACAATCCTATTTATTGTTCATTATTGCAGTAATCGCATTAGGATTATTTATAATGGTTGAACGAAAAAGAAAAAGCCCACTTATTAAGTTCGCAATTTTTAAAAACAAAATTTTTACTTTAAGTTTATTGTCTGCCGTTTTAATTTTTGCCTCAAACTTTTTTGTAAATGTTGTCATTCCATTTTATTTGCAGGATGCACGCAAACTAAGTGCTAGTTATGCTGGTCTATTAATGATGGTATTTCCGTTATTGATGGTGGTTGGGGCTCCTCTGAGTGGCTATTTGACGGATAAGATTGGCCCAGGTATTTTAACGTTTGGCGGATTGTTGCTTTTGTGCTGTACGTCGTTAATGTATATGTTTTTAGATATGAATTCCCCCATCTGGTATTATGTGATTGCAACAGCCATTATGGGATTGGGAAATGCACTTTTCCAGTCTCCAAACAATACAATGGTTATGAGCAGTGTTGAAAAGCAAGATTTAGGTGTAGCAGGAAGTATGAATTCTTTTGCTAGAAACTTAGGAATGGTCATTGGGATTGCGTTGTCAACGACCATTTTATATCGTGGCATGAGCGAAGCCTATGGTGAACGAGTAACCACGTATCTGGCTAATCGCCCAGATATATTTATTGTGGGAATGCGTGAAACCTTTTTTGTCGCCTTTCTATTATGTGTGGCGGCCTTTATATTAACGATTTTACGTTTTCGGAAAACAACCAAATAAGTAAAAAGAAACAGACGAGAAAGATTCATGATTTTTCTCGTCTGTTTCTTTATTAGCTAAGAAAATAAGCAAATGCGATTGTATATTTCTAATTCTCTGTTACAATAAAGAAAGTAAACTGTACTAAACTGTACTACTTTTAAAAATGAATTTGACGATTAATTATCATAAGATTGTGTAGAAAATACCGTAGGAGGAATACAAATGGAACTGATAGGACATGGACATTCATGTATTGAAATTCGTCTAAACGACGGCACGAATCTTTTATTTGATCCTTTTATTAATGGAAACCCTTTAACGGACGTTTCACTTGCAGACTTACACCCTGATTACATCTTAATCACTCACGGACACAGCGATCATATTGGCGATATGCTAGCAATTGCTCAAGCCAACAAGGCAACAATTATTGCGATAGCTGAAGTGGCTACGTATGCGCAGTCGCAAGGGGTAAAAGCGCATGGAATGAATCTAGGTGGGCGTTATGTCTTTCCTTTTGGTTCGGTTAAATTTGTGCCAGCTTTGCATAGTTCCGGTTATGAAATAGACGGCGTAATGACCTACATGGGCGAAGCAAGTGGGATTATTTTAGAAGCAGAAGATAAAAAAATTTATCACGCTGGTGATACGGCGTTGTTTTCAGATATGCGCCTTTTTGCAAAAGACAAATCCATTGATGTAGCGTTCTTACCAATTGGCGATAATTACACGATGGGACCAGAGGATGCGCTACAAGCAGTCTCTTACTTAAATCCCAAAATAACCATTCCAATTCATTACAATACCTTTCCTGTTATCCAACAAAATCCAGCAATATTCGTAGAGCAAGTAGTTGGCGGGAAAGTATTAAACCCAGGAGAGACGATCCTAGTTTAGGAGGAAATTATGGCGACGAAACATGATCAAATTTTAAAACATATTGAAGAATTACCGATTGGCGATCGAATCTCTGTTCGAAGCATTGCCAAAAGTTTAAGTGTTAGTGAAGGAACAGCGTATCGGGCCATCAAAGATGCAGAAAATATTGGGCTTGTTTCCACCATTCAACGTGTTGGTACGATACGAATTGAGCGGAAGTTAAAAAAACATATTGAAAAATTAACATTTGGTGAAGTGGTCCGGATTATTGAAGGGGATGTGTTAGGCGGTAGCTCTGGTCTAGACAAAGTCCTTAATAAATTTGTAATTGGTGCGATGACAGAAACCGCGATGACGCGATATATTACTCCCGGATCCTTAATGATTGTTGGTAACCGCCAAGGCGTGCAAAAGCTTGCTTTAGAAAATGGGGCAGCCGTTTTAATTACAGGTGGATTTGAAACATCTGAAGAGATTGCGCAGTTAGCAGATCGTCTGGGTATGCCTGTCTTGAGAACCACATATGATACATTTACTGTGGCTACTATGATTAACCGTGCTTTAAGTGATCAGCTGATTAAAAAAGACATTTTACTCGTCAGTGATATTTATACAGCGCTTGAAAAAACCAATTATTTGTTGACAACTCAAACGATTGCAGATTATCAGGCATTATCTGAAAGTACCCATCATTCTCGTTTCCCAGTAGTAAATAAGAAATTACGTTTAGTGGGGATTGTCACAGCCAAAGATGTCATTGGTAAAAGTGAACATTTAACCGTGGATAAAGTCATGACCAAGGATCCCAATGTTGTGAAAAAGATGATGAGTGTAGCGAGTGTCAGTCATCAAATGATTTGGGATGGTCTAGAAGTCATGCCGGTGGTGGAAGATGATTTAGCGCTTGTTGGGATTGTTTCTCGCCAAGATGTGATGAAAGCCATGCAATTGGTGCAACGACAACCACAAATTGCAGATACAATTTCAGATCAAATTTCCGGGGAAGTGATGCCTGTTGAAGAAAATGGCAAAGAAACAACCCGTTTTCGTTTTTCGGTTGCGCCCCAAATGGTTAACAGTGTTGGTACCATCTCGTTCGGTGTCCTAAGTGAAATTATTTCTAACGTGACACAACGAACAATGTTGATGAATCAAAAAAGAAATGTACTAATTGAACAAGTGAATCTACATTATTTGCGGCTAATCCAGTTGGAAAGTGAATTGGACATTCGTCCACGGATTTTAGAAATTGGTCGTCGCTCTGCAAAATTAGATATTGAAGTTTATTTAGAAAATGTCATTGTGGCAAAAGCAATTGTTGTTTGCCAAGTGATGGAGAGAACGTAGGAGGCTACAAAGAATGGACGTAGTAAAAGAAATTATGGCAGCAATTAAACAATATGAAACAATTATTATTCATAGACATCAAAGGCCCGACCCAGATGCGATTGGCTCACAGGTTGGGTTAGCAGAACTCTTAAGAGCGAGCTTTCCTGAAAAAAATATTTATCAAGTAGGCGGACCAGTGGAAGGTTTAGAGTTTTTAGCTGAAATGGACGTTATTACTGACGATGTCTATCGAGGTGCATTAGTCATTGTAACAGATACTGCAAATGCTCCACGAGTTAGTGATGCGCGTTTTTCTTTAGGCGATCAATTAATTAAAATCGATCATCATCCGAATGATGAACCTTATGGAGATTTAGTTTGGGTGAATACAAATGCAAGTAGTTGTAGTGAAATTATTGTTGATTTTTGGCAACAGCATTTAGCAGAATTAACGATGACAGATAATGCAGCTCGTTTATTGTATGCTGGGATTGTGGGGGATACAGGACGTTTTCTTTATCCTTCTACTTCGGCGCATACACTCGCTGTTGCTGCGCAATTGCGTACGTTTAACTTTAATGCCGCAGACTTAAATCGTGAGTTAGACCAAATGCCTTTAAAGGTTGCTAAATTAGCGGGTTATATTTATCAAAATTTAGAAATCGATGCAAATGGCGCTGCTCGTGTCATTTTACCACAAAGTATTTTAAACAGTTATGATATTGTCGATTCTGAAACGGCAGCCATTGTTTCAATGCCAGGAAAAATTGAAGATGTTCTCTCATGGGCAATCTTTGTTGAACAGCCAGAAGGTTATTATCGCGTTCGGTTACGTTCCAAAGGACCAATCATTAATACAATTGCTAAAAAACATCATGGCGGCGGCCATCCTTTGGCAAGTGGCGCTAATGCCCGTGATACAGCTGAAATTGAAGTGATTTACCAAGAAATCCAGGCAGCTTGCCAAGAGTGGGCTCAAAAATAAATAAGTAATTAGAAAGTAGTTATCGGTTGTTGATAAATCATTAGGACTACTTTTCATTCACTAGAAAATAAGGTAAAATGAAAAAGAATTATTTTTTACAAAGGAGAACGTTAATGACAGAGCAATTACCAAACTGCCCTGAATGTGGGTCGGCATATGCCTATGAAGATCGCGGATTATTTATTTGTCCAGAATGCGGTCATGAATGGTCACCAACGGAAGAAGTTGCAGAAGAAGGCTTAGTAGTTAAGGATTCAAATGGCAATCTTTTAGCGGATGGTGACAGTGTTACTGTAATCAAAGATTTGAAAGTTAAAGGTGCCAGTGGCGCAATTAAACAAGGCACAAAAGTGAAAAACATTCGTTTAGTGGAAGGCGATCATAACATCGACTGTAAGGTAGATGGCTTTGGTCCAATGAAGTTAAAATCAGAGTTTGTTAAGAAAAATTAAATTTCATTTGAATGATGAGACAGTAAGAGTCTAGGACACAACCATCGTCCTAGACTCTTACTAATGTTTATCGGTCTTGTATTTTATCATTGTACGAAGGCCGTGCCAAGCGTTGTAAAGTGTGAGGATTAACCCGATACCTAAAGGAATCCATAACCATTGCGGAGAATAAGCGGCATCTTTTAACGTTTCAGGGTTGATGGTCCATGATTCTTGCAATACTTGGAAACTAAAAACCATGAGAAATGTTGAAATAAGTAACAAAATAAACCGTAAATAATGAATCGTTGTTTGACGGTGAATCAGTGCAAAGAGTAAGTAGAGCACAAGTAAAAATAGCGGCACTCCAAACGCAAAATATGGCTGTAACATGAGAACGTCCTCCTTTTTCTTAATGATACTGCAAAGAAGAGGATTTGCAAAATAAAATTTATTGTTGGTACATTTTTCTAGAAACAAGTATAGTGTTATTGAGGCATTCATACTTGAAATTGTTTATCTTGGAGGGATTTTTATGGCAGTATATAGCGAACCAATTAAATGGGCAATCATTATTTTCCCGTTTCTAGCATTTTTTATTTCTGGGGCATTATTAATCTATGAATACCGCAAATATGGTTCCTTTGTTTGGACACGAGCAATGATTTTGTATTCATTTGTTTTTTATTTATTATGTGCCTATTTCTTGGTGATTTTACCGTTGCCATCTCGAGCAGAAGTGGCTCAATACACAGGACCAACAATGGAACTGCGGCCTTTTCATTTTATTTCAGGTATTTTAAACGAAACTGTTTTTTCGATCAAAGATCCTAGTACGTATTTGCCAGCATTAAAACAGCATGCCGTTTTAGAACCACTGTTTAATGTTTTATTAGTTTTACCTTTTGGTGTGTATTTACGGTATTATTTCAAATGTTCATTTTTAAAAACAGTTCTTGCAAGTTTTTTATTGTCATTATTTTTTGAATTAACACAGTTATCTGGCCTTTATTTTATTTATCCACGTTCGTATCGCCTGGCGGATGTCAATGATTTAATTAATAATACCGTCGGAGGCATGGTCGGTTATTGGTTGACGCCACTCTTTACCTTTTTATTGCCAACAAGAGAAGAAATTGATGCCACCTCTTATGAAAAAGGGCAGACAGTTAGCCTGTTAAGACGTTTCTTTGCATGGGGGATTGATTGGTTGGTGATTGGCTTTGTGCAAGGCCTGCTCGTTTTTGGACTAAATTTCATTCCAGCTTATAAAAATTTGGCAACCAATTATCCGTTTTTTTCAGATCGGATGTGGTTCTTTATCATGGTGTTTGCGGTCTTTATCGTCATGATGAAACTGACAAATGGTCAAACGTTAGGGAAAAAAGTTGTGCGCATTCGGGTGGTTGAAACAGGACATGAAAAAATTCGTTTAAAAGCTTTGTTTGTTCGCTACGGTTATTTGTATTTTGTATATGGCTTAATTAGTATTTATCTAGCTAATGCCGCTGATTTATTGAATTCTTCTAATCGGATGTTGCAAATGGTGTCATTGCTTCTGTATTTGTTCTGTTTAATTTTATATTTACTATTTTTGATCAACGTTTTGTTAACCTTGATTCGTAAAAAACGGCGTTTGTTTTATGAAAAAGCCAGCCATACTTATACAGTCAGTACATTAGAAGTTGCGAAAACAAAGGAATCAGCAGGTGAGTAAAAGTTGTTTTTGTGTTATAATGCCAAAGTGCATAAAGAATTTAACGAGAAGAGGTGAGGCAAGTGCCTTCATTTAAACAATTTCAATTTCAACCTTTTATCAACGAAGCACTCGCAGAAAAAGGGTTTGAAGAACCAACAGAAGTCCAAGAAAAATTAATCCCAATCATTAAGAAAGGGAAAAGTGTCATTGGACAATCGCAAACAGGAAGTGGAAAGACGCATACTTTTTTACTTCCATTAATGGATAAAGTTAAGCCAACTATCGACGAAGTGCAAATTGTGATTACTGCGCCTAGTCGTGAATTAGCCAATCAAATTTATCAAGAAGCGCAGCAACTGGCTCGTTTCAGTCAACCAGAAATTCGCGTATCAAATTTTGTTGGCGGAACAGATAAACAACGTCAATTAACTAAATTAAAGCATCAGCAACCTCATGTGGTGATTGGTACACCAGGGCGGATTTTAGATATGATGAATGAACAAGCTTTGAAAGTGCATACGGCTTTTGCCTTTGTTGTCGATGAAGCAGACATGACATTAGATATGGGCTTTTTAGCAGAAGTCGATCAAATTGCAGGTCGTTTGCCAGAAAAATTACAAATGCTCGTTTTTTCTGCAACCATTCCAGAAAAATTACGACCATTTTTAAAAAAATATTTAGAAAATCCAGTGATTGAACATATCAAACCAAAAGCAGTTATTTCAGAAACAATTGACAATTGGTTGATTTCCACCAAAGGAAAAAACAGCAATCAAATAATTTATCAATTATTGACTATCGGGCATCCTTATTTAGCGATTGTTTTTGCAAATACTAAACAAAGAGTTGATGAAATCACCGATTACTTAAAAGATCAGGGCCTAAAAGTTGCCAAAATTCATGGAGACATCACACCACGCGAAAGAAAACGTGTGATGCGTCAAGTTCAAAATCTTGACTACCAATATGTGGTAGCTACTGATTTAGCCGCACGTGGGATTGATATTGAAGGGGTTTCACATGTCATCAATGCAGAAGTTCCACATGAATTGGACTTCTTTATTCATCGGGTTGGCCGCACAGGACGTAATGGATTGAATGGAACTGCCATAACATTATATTCACCAGCAGATGATGAAGCGATTACTCAGATTGAGCAGTTAGGTGTTTCTTTCAAACCAAAAGAAATTAAAAATGGTGAGATTGTAGAGACGTATGATCGCAACCGTCGAACAAAACGAGAAAAATCTCGAGAAGAATTAGACCCAACGTTAATTGGTTTAGTGAAAAAGAAAAAGAAAAAAATTAAACCAGGATACAAGAAAAAAATTAATTGGGCAATTGAAGACAGCAATAAGAAAAAACGTAAAATTGAACGTCGTCAGAAAGATCGTTCTGCTAGAAAAGCAAAAAAGAATTCTTCTAACTAAAAACGTTGTGGATTATTTAAAGTAAGGGACGAGAATCTTTAAGATTCTCGTCCCTTACTTTTTTATATGATAAATATTTAAGTCACTTTTAAAATAACTCTTTTTTTAAAGTGACTATTGCTAAAAGTAGAGAAATTTACCGATTAATTGTAAAGATTTTTGTTAAAAACATCAAAATGTTAGTGTTTAGAACCAACATTTTGATGTTTTCTCAAGAAAAAAATGATAAAATTACAGATTTTTTGGCATGTTTTAGCAAAAAGTAGGAAGTTTCGGCCTTTTTTTTGTAAAAAAATCGGCTTTATTAGTTGATATTAAAGGAAATTCATTTTTTTTTACGGAGGATAAAAAAATTTCACACACAAAAAAATGCATTTTCTAATATAATATAAATAACCACTAAAATAAAGAATAAAGGAGCGAAGAGAGATGAAGATAAAAAGGTATTTATTAATCAATCGCTGGAGGAAACACGCGATTTGGTAACGTATTTTGATCGGTGCGTTTAGTTATGGGTAACAGAAAGAAGTTCTAGGAGGAAAGAAAAAATGAGAAGGATTTTGGTATTAACAAAGAACATTTTAGTTGAGCAAACATTTCAGCAGCAATTACAATATTTAAATTATGAAGTCTTTTGTACAAACTGCTTTGAAGAAACTGTAGAACACGAGTTAACTTTTTTTAATTATTTTGATGCAATTGTGTTAAGCGAAACACTTTCTCAGAACGATTGCTTGAGATTATTAGGAAGTCTTTCATCATTAGAGAAGCCGATTTATCGACGTTCACAATCGATGTGTAACAAACGTGAAGCGGAGATTTGGCAGGAAAGAGGCATTATCCGGTGGTTGGGCCTCAAAGATTCATTGGAAGAGATTCGTGAAAAAATTGACACGGTGGATCAAAGTTTTGCCGAAGCAACAGCCGAGCTACTTGATGACCAAGTAAAAAAGATTCGCTTTACAAAAAACGAGCAACGCTTTTTAAAAATCTTGTATCAGCATGCCCACGAAGGGTTGGATCGTGATCAAATTTGTCGCTTGCTTTGGCAGAAAGAACCAGATGCTTCTACAAAATCGCAGCTGTCTTTTGTATGTAAACGAGTGAAACAAAAATTTAGTGATGCAGGTATGAATGAAGAGATTATTACGACCTCTTGGGGAAAAGGGTATCAAATAAATGAAAAAATTTTGCCTTATTTAGAGCAAACGTTGTTTGAAACAGCTTAGTAAGGAAAGATTCCTACGAAAACAATTGACTTTTCGGTAGATTTTTCTTATACTTTGGACTATAAGCTAAAGGATATGAGGAATCTTATTTGGATCACAGAAAGCCGTTCATTGCTGAGAGAAGGGCATCAGATAAATTTACTTGCTCCCTTTAGATGGACTTGATAGAAATATCAACGCGACTCTGCGTTATAGAGCTTAAGAGGTAATGATCCAACATCATTGCAATCAAGGTGGTACCGCGAGCAATCGTCCTTGACTGCAATGGTGTTTTTTGTGTTCACAATCTGCCACTTAAGAGGGTACAAAATATAAATAGTTAATTATTAATAGAAAGTAGGAAAATCAATGAAAGAATTAACAAGTAGTCAAGTTCGCCAAATGTATTTAGACTTCTTTAAGTCTAAAGGACATTCAGTAGAACCAAGCGCTTCTTTAGTACCAGTAAACGATCCAACATTATTATGGATTAACTCTGGTGTTGCAACCTTGAAAAAATATTTTGATGGCTCTGTTGTGCCAGAAAATCCAAGAATTACGAATGCTCAAAAATCTATTCGTACAAATGATATTGAGAATGTTGGGAAAACGGCTCGTCATCATACAATGTTTGAAATGTTAGGGAACTTCTCAATTGGAGATTATTTTAAAAATGAAGCGATTCACTGGGCCTGGGAATTTTTAACTGGTGCTGAATGGCTTGCTTTTGACCCAGAAAAATTATATGTGACTGTTTATCCGAAAGATACAGAAGCAAAACGCATTTGGCGTGATGAAGTTGGTTTATCTGAAGACCATATTATTGATGTAGAAGATAACTTCTGGGATATCGGTGCTGGTCCAAGTGGTCCGGATACGGAAATCTTTTATGATCGCGGCGAAGAATTTTTAGATATTCCAGAAGATGATCCAGAAAATTATCCTGGTGGCGAAAATGAACGCTATTTAGAAATTTGGAACTTAGTGTTCTCTGAATTTAACCATACACCAGAAGATACGTATGAACCATTACCACATAAAAACATTGATACGGGCATGGGCTTGGAACGTGTTGTTTCTATCATTCAAGATGCACCAACAAATTTTGAAACTGATTTATTTATGCCAATCATTCATGCGGTAGAAGCTTTAGGAACCAACGTGAAATATGGAGATGCACCACAAACGGATGTTTCCTTTAAAGTGATTGCTGACCATATTCGTGCTTTATCCTTTGCAATTGGTGATGGTGCGCTTCCTTCAAATGAAGGTCGTGGCTATGTGTTACGTCGTTTATTACGTCGTGCGGTAATGCACGGGAAAAAATTAGGCATTAATGAAGCCTTTTTATACAAATTAGTGCCTGTTGTTGGGGAAATCATGGTAAGCTACTATCCAGAAGTATTACAACAAAAAGACTTCATCGAAAAAGTGGTTCGGACAGAGGAAGAACGTTTCCATGAAACCATCAATGAAGGTTTAAGCATGTTAAATGAGGTTATTAAAGAAGTTAAAGATGCAAAAGGCAATACATTAGATGGAAAAATTATCTTCAAACTTTATGATACTTTTGGCTTCCCGGTAGAATTAACGGAAGAAGTTGCAGAAGATGAAGGCTTGAAAGTCGATCATGCTGGGTTTGAGACAGAAATGGAAGCACAGCGTGAACGTGCTCGTTCTGCCCGCAGTAAAGAAACTTCAATGGGTGTTCAATCTGCTTTATTAACAGATATTAAAGTAGAAAGTAAATTTGTTGGCTATACAGAATTAACACATGATAGTGAATTATTTGTTATTATTCAAGGTGACGCACTAGTAAATGAAGCATCTGCAGGAACAGCCGAATTAATTTTTGCTGAAACACCATTTTATGCTGAAATGGGTGGACAAATTGCTGACCGCGGCTATGTAAAAAATACCGCAGGGGAAGTCGTTGCCAACGTGGTGGATGTGAAAAAAGCACCAAATGGTCAATTTTTACACAAAGTAGAAGTTTTGGCGCCATTAGCTGAAGGCCAAATTTATCAATTGCAAGTGGACGAACGGATGCGGACACGTATTTTGAAAAACCATACGGCAACCCATTTATTGCATCGTGCTTTAAAAGATGTGTTAGGGGAGCATGCCAACCAAGCAGGCTCATTAGTGGCACCAGGACATCTACGTTTTGACTTTACTCATTTTGGGCAAGTTACATCAGAAGAACTAGCGCGGATGGAAGCCATCGTTAACGAAAAAATCTGGGAAGCTATTCCTGTTGTCACAATTGAAACAGATATTGATACAGCGAAAAACATGGGCGCAATGGCGTTATTTGGCGAAAAATATGGCAAAGAAGTCCGTGTAGTTAATATTGGGGATTACTCTATCGAATTATGTGGTGGAACACACGTTGCTAATACAGAAGATATCGGGATTTTCAAAATTGTTTCCGAATCTGGGATTGGTGCAGGAGTACGCCGTATTGAGGCAGTGACGAGTAAAGAAGCGTATCAACTTTTACAAGAAGAAGAACGTCAATTGAAAGAGATTGCTACATTAGTTAAATCACCTCAATTAAAAGAAGTGGTTACGAAAACAGAGCAATTGCAACAACAATTACGTGATCTACAAAAAGAAAACGAACAATTGGCTGGCAAATTAGCGAACCAACAAGCTGGTGACATTTTCAAAGATGTCAAAGAAGTCAACGGTGTTCGTTATATTGCCGCTCAAGTCAATGTTAAAGACATGAGTCAATTACGCCAATTGGCCGACCAATGGAAACAAAAAGAATTGTCTGATGTACTAGTTCTAGCAACTGCACAAGATGAAAAAGTAAGTTTGTTAGCGGCTATGACAAAAGACATGAACGGAAAAGGCCTAAAAGCCGGTGACTTAATCAAAGCAATTGCGCCAAAAGTTGGCGGTGGCGGCGGTGGTCGTCCTGATATGGCTCAAGCTGGTGGGAAAAATCCAGCAGGGATTGCGGATGCCTTAGCAGAAGTTGAAAACTGGTTGGCAAAGGCCTAATTAAAAATGTTTTCCCTATTATTAATATAAGGAGAATGCTCTTTATAGCAATAATGACAGCCCTCTTCAAAGTTATGAAATTGATTTTGAAGGGGGTTCTTTTTGATAAGTGATTACGGAGAGAAAACAGTAGATTGCACGAATGTGTAAGTTTTCATCTTCAATTGACAATGGTATAATAAGCAACGGAGGAATCAAAAATATGAATGAAAATCAATTATCAAAACGTCTCGCAACGGTTGGTGATTTAATCCCTAGAGGAAGTCGCTTAGCAGACATTGGTTCAGACCATGCTTATTTACCAGTTGCTTTAATGTTAGAAAATAAACTGTCTTTTGCTGTGGCTGGGGAAGTGGTGGAAGGCCCTTATCAATCTGCCAAAACTCAAGTTAGTAAATCCAATTTGACGGATAAAATTATCGTACGTTTAGCGAACGGGCTAGATGCAATTGAACCTGAAGATCAAATAGACGTCATTAGTATTTGTGGAATGGGCGGCACATTAATCCGAGATATTTTAGAAGCTGGACGCAAAAAAAATCGTTTAACAGGGAAGGAACGCCTTGTTTTACAACCGAATATTGGTGAACCAACTTTACGCCGCTGGTTAATGGTAAACGACTACAGTATTATTGATGAAACAATCGTGGAAGAAAACCGTAAATTGTATGAAATTATCGTAGCCGAAAAAACAGAGCAATCCGTTTCTTATACGGACCAAGAATTACTATTTGGGCCAGTTTTAATTAAAAAACAAGGACCGGTTTTTACTAAAAAATGGCAACGAGAATTAAAACAGCGCAAAACTGTTCTTGCACAACTAGCAAGAGCAAGTGGAGAACATATTGAAAAACAAGCGAAACTACAGCAAGACCAACAATTAATTGAGGAGGTACTGACCAATGGCTGTGAACGGTAAGACATTGATTCGACGCTTCAATGACTATTGTCCCGAGTGGTTAGCTGAAACGGGAGATCCTGTGGGCTTGCACATTGGCACGTTAGATAAACCAATTGAAAATGTGATGGTTACCTTAGATGTTCGTCCTGAGGTCGTTGCAGAAGCAATTGAGAAGCAGGTTGATTTAATTATTGCGAAACACCCACCTATTTTCCGCCCAGTTAAGCGATTAACCACAGATAATTTTCAAGAAAAAATGTACGCTGATTTATTAAAACACGATATTGCTGTTTACGCAGCGCATACTAATATGGATATTATTGACAATGGCTTAAACGATTGGTTTTGTGAATTATTGGGAATTAAACAGACCACCTTTTTAACTAAAACACATACTGTTCCTTATAAAAAATTAGCCGTTTTTGTGCCAATTGATGAAGCTCCGCAAATGAGAGAAGCTTTAGGTCTAGCTGGCGCTGGAGCTCAAGGTGATTATTCTAAAACAAGTTACTCTTTAATTGGAACAGGACGTTTTACACCAACACAAGGAGCAAATCCCACGATTGGCGAAATTGGTCAAGAAAGTGTCGTCCAAGAAGCAAAAATCGAAGTGATTTTCCCTGAAACTAAGCAGGAACAAGTTCTTGCAGCTATGTTACAAGCGCATCCTTATGAAGAACCGGCGTATGATGTTTATACCATTGAAAATCAATCAAAAGAATTTGGTTTAGGTCGGGTTGGAGTATTAGACAAGCCTGTGAGATTCTCTGATTTTGTACAGCAAGTCAAGGAAGCTTTCCAATTGGACGGCTTGCGGGTCATTGCAAAAGATGATACTAAAATGATTCAACGGGTAGCCATTTGTGGTGGAAGTGGTGAAAAATTCTATCATGATGCATTACGTAAACAAGCCGATGTCTATATTACTGGTGATGTGTATTATCATACGGCACATGACATGATTGCTGAAGATTTACCAGTCATCGATCCTGGTCATTACATTGAAGCGCTTTGTAAGCCAAAACTTGTGGAATTAATGAATCAATGGAAACAAGAAAATGAGTGGGCTGTATCCATTTTTGAATCAGAAGCGAATACCAACCCATTTCGTTTTAAATAAAAAATGAAGATTAAAGGAGTGTTCTTTTATGTATGAAAATTTATTACCTCGTTTTTTACGCTATGTGAAAACAGAAACACGCTCAGATGCAACAAGCACAACGACACCATCAACACAAACACAAGTAGCCTTTGCACAAACCTTAAAAAAAGAATTAGAAGAATTAGGAATGAGCGATGTTATTTATAACGAAACAAATGGTTTTGTAATTGCTACGTTACCTAGTAACGTGGAGAAAGACGTTCGTTCAATCGGCTTTATTGCCCATATGGATACCGCTGATTTTAATGCAGTGAATGTTTCTCCGCAAATTGTTGAGAACTATGACGGAGAATCAACGATTCCTTTAGATAAAGAAGGCAAATTCACTTTAAATACGAAAGACTTTCCTAACTTAAAAAATTATCGTGGTGAAACACTTATCACAACCGATGGTACCACTTTATTAGGGGCTGATGATAAATCAGGTATTGCGGAAATAATGACAGCCATGGAATATTTAATTAATCACCCAGAAATTAAACATGGCACCATTCGTGTGGCTTTCGGTCCTGACGAAGAAATTGGTGTAGGTGCCGACAAATTTGATGTCGCTCAATTTAACGTGGATTTTGCTTATACAATGGATGGCGGACCAGTAGGTGAATTACAATTTGAAACGTTTAATGCGGCGCAAGCAGAAATTACAATTCAAGGGAAAAACGTTCATCCAGGAACAGCAAAAAATACAATGATTAATGCGTTACAATTAGGAATTGATTTCCATAATGCCTTACCTGCTGACGAAGTTCCAGAAAAAACAGAAGGTGAAGAAGGCTTTTATCATTTAGCAGCGTTTGCTGGAACGCCAGAAGAAGCTACAATGACATATATTATTCGCGATCACAATCGCGAGATTTTTGAAGCACGTAAAGCTAAAATTAAAGAAATTCAGCAAACATTGAATGCACCATTTGATGAAGAACGAATTAAAGTTGATTTATTTGATCAATACTATAATATGCGAGAAGTGATTGAAAAAGATATGTCCATTATCGAAATTGCTAAACAAGCAATGGAAGAATTGTCAATTCAACCAATTATTGAACCTGTTCGCGGTGGAACGGATGGCTCAAAAATTTCTTATTTAGGGATTCCAACACCAAATATCTTTGCTGGTGGCGAAAATATGCATGGCCGTTTTGAATTTGTTTCATTACAAGCCATGGAAAAAGCGACCAATGTGATTATTAAAATTGCTGAATTAAATGCAAAATAAATGAGGCACTCAATAGGAAAGTAAGAAAACGGGCAACCGAGAGCTTACTTTCCTGTTGTAGTTTCATGAGTCATTGAAAATTTTTTTGCAATTAGAATCAGAACAAGGTATCCTAGTACAGTAACTAGTTAGGAGGCCAGAAAGAATGCTTCAGTGGATAGTAATCATTTATCTCCTCGTCATTAATTTAGTATTGTTTAGTATGATGGGTTATGATAAAAAACAAGCAAAACGTGGGAACTGGCGTATTCCAGAACGCCGCTTATTGACGATAGGACTTGTCGGTGGTGGTTTAGGTGGGCTAATGGGACAAAAGAAATTTCATCATAAAACCCAAAAACCAGTTTTTGCATTGTGTTATTCAATTGGCGTAATCGCGATGATTAGTTGCATCTATCTAACGTTTAAGTAAGAACAAAAAAGGAGAAGCGATGAAAGGAAAAGTAAAAATTGGCTTAAATATGTTGTTAATGATTATCGTTTTAGGCGTAATCTTTTATGTCATGGATAATTCATTAAGTGATATTTTTGCTCAACTGATGGAAACAAGTTGGCTGGTGCTGATTGCTGTTATTTTTTTTGGTGTAGTTTATCAATTTGCAGAAGGGCGCTCAATCAAGGAAATAGCTCGTTATTTTAACAAAGACTTTACGACAGTGGATGGTTTTTTTACTTCTTGTTATGTAGCATTTTATCGGATTATTTCATTTGGCACGGGAACCTTGCTTTCAGAAATTTATTTTTATAAGAAAAAGGGAATTCCTGTTTCTAAAAGTGTGGGGATAACGGCATTACATATGATTATGTACAAAGCAGCCGTGATTTTTTTAGCAATTATTGGTTTGATTATTCAATTTTCCCTGTTTTATGAAAATGCGCCTAAGATGATTCCATTTATTTTAGCAGGTGTTATTTTAACATTAGTAATAATTGCAGCATTACTTATTTTATCTAGTAGCTTAAAGTTGCAAGTTTTATTGGTTAAGTTTGCCAATCGTTGGTTTAAACGACCAAAACTAAGAGATTGGGTGGATAATTGTAATTTACAAATCTATTCCTTGCGGGCGGCTGTCCAAACAATTACACAAGATCGCTCAGCGTTGCTTCGAATCTTTTCATGGAATGTATTTAAATTATTATTTTGGTACATTATTCCTTACATTGTTTTAGTAGAAAATCACCCGAATATTGATTTATTATTAGTGATGTCCTTTACCAGTTTTGCTGTTATTCTTTCAGGAGTTATTCCGACACCTGCTGGCATTGGTCCATTTGAATTTGTTTACTTATTGTTGTTTAAACCATTGGTCGGCAATGTTGATGCTGTAGCATCTGTTTTACTGTATCGATTTGGTAGCTTTGTGTTACCCTTTTTGATTGGCTTGGTTTATGTCGCCATTGAGAAACGAAAATCATTACGCATTGAGATTGAAGAAATAAAACGTCAAACCGATGAATAAGGTAGAATGAGAAAAAGAGCGACTCTTTTTCTCGTTCTTTTTTTTAAAAGGAATTGACTTGTACGAGGGATGTCTTATAATAGACTTAATACATGACTAAAAAATATTTTTTTGAACTAATAAAAATTATGGTAAAGGAGTGGCGAAAATTATTGCTGATTGTACAGCAGTGCTGTTATGCGGCGGGAAAAGTTCACGGATGGGATTTGATAAAGCATTATTGAAAATTCAAGGCCAATACGTGATCTTGCAAACAGCTGAAAAGTTAATGGAACTGTTCGAAGAGGTTATTTTAGTAACGAATGATAGTCAAAAATTTCCTAAGGCGTTTAGAAAATGCACAATCATTCAAGATATGTATCTTGGAAAGGGGCCATTAGGTGGGATTGTGACAGCAATGAACTATACTCAGAAAGCTGAAGTGTTTGTAATTGCCTGTGATATACCAACTTTTTCTCCTAAACTTGTGTATCAGTTAGCCTCTAAGCGTGGACAAAATCAAGTAACAATCTTTGATTTTGAAGGTCGTCAAGAACCATTATTTGGCTTTTATCGATGTTCTTGTTTACCAACATTTCAAAAACAGCTTGCGCAAAATAACTATCAGATTCGGCAAGAATTTGAGCATCTATCTGTAAAAACGGTGCAACTATCAAAAGAGAATCAACTTAAAAATGTCAATCGAAAAGAAGAATTGTCTCAGTGGTATCGATAAAAAGGAGGAATCGTAATGGATTTTTTCAGTAGTGAAGAAATAGTTGCAAGCTTAGGTGATAAGGCAGAAATGAAAGGGAAATTATCGTTTGTTCGGCTCTGTATTTTAGGCATCATGGCTGGTTTTTGTATTGCACTGGGTTACTTGGCGTTTATTCGTATCACTGGAACCGCCCCCACAGAATGGGGAAGTTTTAACAATTTTCTGGGTGGAGCTTTATTTCCAGTCGGATTGATAGCGCTTACTTTTGTTGGTGGTGAGTTAGCAACAGGCAATATGATGGTAATGACATTAGGCGTATTACAAAAAAAGGTTCGAGTGGGCGCTCTTTGTTATAACTGGATAGTTGTTTTATTGACCAATTGTCTAGGCGGATTTCTTGTGGCGTATTTATTTGGCCATATTGTTGGGTTAACTGAAGGTGCGTTTCTGGATAAAACAGTCGCAGTTGCTCAGGCGAAAATTGCTGATCCACCGCTAGTTGCTTTTGTTTCAGGGATTGGCTGTAATATTTTTGTTTGTTTAGCGGTTTATCTCGGAGCGTTGGCAAAATCATATTTAGGTAAAATGTTTGGCTTATGGTTTCCTGTCATGGTTTTCGTTGTTTGTGGGTTTCAACACGTGGTCGCCAATGCATTTATTATTCCAGCGGCAATTTTTTCACAAAGCACCACAATCAGTTGGTGGGATTATTTGCAAAATACACTATGGGTATTTTTAGGCAATGCGGTAGGGGGCAGTCTTTTTATGGCCGTACCATTGATCTTTATGACAAAACCAGCAACTGTCAAACCAAGAGTTGAGAAAACGATTCAGACGGAGGAGCTCTATGGCAATTGAGGTACCAAACATGATTCAAATTGGATCTACTGGTCGGAATAGTGGCAAAACGACATTAGCCGAAGACCTTATTAAACAGTACCAAGAAGTCTATCCAATTTATGGCTTGAAGATTATTACGATTAGTGGTCAACGAGGGGTGTGTCAACGAGGCACAAAAGGATGCGGAATTTGTACCAGTATTACAGCTGGTTATGAATTAGTAGAAGAGCAAGAGACGATTGGCAATAAAGATACCATGAAATTATTAGCTGCAGGTTGTCAAAAAGTTTTTCTATTGAAAGTTTTTCAAGAAAATTTGGCGGAAGCCATTCAGCAATTTCTGAAAGCTGTGCCGGCCCAAGCATTAATCATTTGTGAATCAAATTCATTACGTAATGTTGTGCAGCCAGGACTATTTCTTATGATGAATAACCAGAATCGCCAAAAAGAATCAGCAAAAAAAGTCATAGATAAAGCCGATTTTTGTTTACTATCTGCTGAAATACCAAAAGAATTGCGTATCTATTATCAAGGAGAACAACTTCAAGTTTCACTAAAAAGGGGGAATAAAAAGGAATGTGTGCATTAAGCTTAATTGAAAAAGAAGCGATTATTCTAGAAAACGATGCTGATCCACAACGAATTTTAAATATTTTAATTGAATTACAATTTGCTTCAGAGGAAGGGTATATCGATCAGGAAACAGCTCAATTAGTTGCAGAGCATCTACATTTAACGGAAGCGCGAGTCTATGAAATCGTCAGTTTCTATGCCATTTTAAAGACGGAACCGCAAGCGAAGTATGTCTTGAAGATTTGTAACAGTACGCCGTGTCATTATACTGGTGGAGCGATGGTTGCAGAGGTTTTAGAAACCATTTTAGAAGTGCCAGAGAATCAGCCGACCCCAGATGGCTTATTTATGTATCACAGTATTCCTTGTATTGGGGCTTGTGATTTAGGTCCAGTAATTAAAATTAAGGACACCGTTTTTAGCCAACTAACAGAAGAGAAAATTTATCAATTAATTCAATATTTGCAAAATGATTGCTATGAAGGATTGTAGGAGGTGAGTCAATGCTTAAGAGAAACCAACCAATGTTATTAGAGAGAATGGGGAAAATGCAATCTGCGACCGATGTTGCTGAATATTGTAAATACGATGGATTTGATGGTTTAAAAAGAGCAATTTCACTATCGGATGAAGAAATTTTAAACGAACTGGATATTGCGCACTTAAGAGGTCGCGGTGGAGCAGCCTATCCTTTAGGAAAAAAATGGCGCCATCTTTATCATGCAAAAGGAACCACAAAGTACATTGTTTGTAATGCTGATGAAGGCGAACCAGGGACCTTTAAGGATAAAGTACTTTTATCTGAAGATCCATTGAGTGTGATTGAAGGAATGATCATTGCTGGCTATTTATTTTCAGCAAAAGCAGGTTATATTTATATGCGAGGAGAATATCGCAGAATCCAAAAAACATTTCAAGAAGCACTGGATAATGCACGACAAGCTGGCTTTTTAGGGGAAAACATTTTAGGAATTGAAGGATTTAATTATGATATTACGATTATTTCTGGTGCTGGCGCCTATATTTGTGGGGAAAATTCAGCACTTTTAAATTCAATTGAAGGAAAAACGGGGCGGCCGCGTGTCAAACCACCACACTTAGCAGATGTTGGCTTATATTTGCAACCAACATTAGTGAATAATGTTGAATCATTTGCAAGTGTTCCTGTAATTTTACGAGAAGGTGGACAAGCCTTTTTAGAGATGGGTACTGCCGATGGCGGCGGAACAAAGCTAATTTGTTTGTCTGGACATATTAAAAATCGGGGCTTATACGAGGTCAACCTTGGAACACCATTAGAAGAAATAATTTATGGCGAGCAATACGGCGGAGGCTCTGCAACTGGTCGAGCATTGAAATTTATTCACTTCGGTGGACAATCCGGTCCAATTGGTGCTGTCGCAACGTTAAGGGATTGTTTGTATTCCTACGAAGATTTATGGGCCCATGACTTATCTGTCGGCTCTGGTGCAATTGTAGTAATGGATGATTCAGTCAATGTTGTGGACTATTTAGTACACGTGGCGGCCTTTTTTGCTCATGAGTCCTGTGGTAAATGCACCCCTTGTCGATTGGGAACAACTAGGATTTTGGAATTATTGAGTAAATTCAATCGGAAAGAGGCAACAGCTAGTGATTTGCCACGATTGGAAAAGATGCTCACGCATGTCACGCGATTATCAGCTTGTGGTTTGGGCCAATCCGTCGCAACTTCAATGAAGAGTGCATTGGCTTTGTTTCCAGAAGAATTTGAAACGACTGCTGAAACAGAAATCTATGCCACCAGCAAAGGAGGTTGGTAAAAATGAAAACAAAGTTGCATACGCAAACAGTTACGTTGTCTATTGATAACCAAGAAGTAACTGTGCCTAAAGGGACTACCATTCTCGAAGCAGCGAAAGGGCTAGGTGTTGAAATCCCAACGCTCTGTCATTTAAAAGAATTAGCGCCTGATGGTTCTTGTCGGATGTGCGTGGTTGAGGTGGAAGGCGGCCGACGTGGTGGCTTAACAACTGCTTGTACGGCACATTGTCAAGAGGACATGGTTGTGTCAACGCATTCTGAAAAAGTTGCTGATTCCAGACGTTTTATTCTTGATTTATTATTGAGTAATCATAAATTAGAATGTTTTTCTTGTGGAAAAAACGGGGATTGTCAATTACAACAGTATGCGCTAGATTATGGGATTGATGCCACTAGCTTTACCGAGGGGAAAAGAATGCCTTGCCACCAAGAAGATACCAGTAATCCATTTTTCTCTTATGATCCAGAAAAGTGTATCATGTGTCGTCGTTGTGCCCGTGTCTGTCAATTGCGGCAGGGAAGAGATGTACTTAGTATTGCTAATCGTGGCTTTGAAACAAAAATGATGCCAAGTTATGGGCAGCCGTTTGATCAATCTATCTGTGAATCATGTGGCAATTGTGTCTCTTCCTGTCCTACAGGTGCGTTAACAGCAAAAGATACGAAAGAGTACCGCAAATGGGAAACCCAGAAAATCCCTACAACTTGTCCGCATTGTGGGACAGGCTGTCAGATGAATTTACTCGTTAAAAATAATCGTTTGGTGGGTGTTGAACCCCTGGATGGACCAGCTAATAAAAATTTACTTTGTGTGAAAGGAAAATTTGCTTCATATAAATTTGTTGGGTCAGGAGATCGCTTAACGGAGCCATTAATTAAACGGAATGGGATTTTTGAACCTGCTTCTTGGAAAGAAGCCTTAGCGCTTGTTTCGTCAAAATTTAACGAAATTAAAGCAGAAAACGGCGCGGATGCTCTTGCCGGTTTTTCGTGCTCTAGAGCGACAAATGAAGATAATTATGTCTTTCAAAAAATGGTGCGTGCTGCTTTTGGTACCAATAACGTTGATAACTGTGCCCGTGTTTGTCATTCGGCTTCGGTCCATGGTTTAGCCCAAACCTTAGGCTCTGGTGCGATGACTAATCCTATTGCTGATATCACTGAAGATGTCGACATGATTTTATTAGTAGGTTCCAATCCAGAAGAAGCTCATCCAGTTATTGGTGCGCAAATTCGCCAAGCTGTCCAAAGAGGAACGCAAGTTGTTGTTGTTGACCCGCGGAAAATTAACTTAGTGAAGGATAGTGCACTGCATTTACAAGTTCAGGCGGGAACGAATGTCGCATTTGCTAATGGCATGATGCATGTGATTTTGAAAGAAGGTTTAGCAGATCGCCACTTTATTGAAGAACGGACAGAAGGATTTTCAGATTTAGAAAAAATGGTGGCTGATTATACGCCGGAAAAAGTCGCAGAAATTTGTCATATTCATCCAGAAGATCTAATTCAAGCAGCACGCATGTATGCAAAAGCAGAAAAAGCACCAATCATTTATTGTTTAGGCGTAACGGAACATTCGACAGGAACTGAGGGTGTTATGAGTATGTCTAATTTGGCAATGTTGGTTGGTAAAGTTGGAAAACCTGGCTGTGGTGTCAATCCTTTGCGAGGTCAAAATAATGTTCAAGGTGCTTGCGATATGGGCTGTATGCCTTATGATTTCCCAGGATATCAAAAAGTCAATAATCCAGAAGTAATCGACAAATTTGAAAAAGCTTGGCATGTGCCGCTAAATCGAAACACCGGTTTAACTTCTACTAAAGTCTTGCCAGCAGCAACGGCAGGAAACGTCAAAGGCCTTTATATTTTTGGAGAAGATCCAATTGTTACGGATCCAGACACAGGACATGTTCGTCAAGCTTTAGAAAGTTTAGACTTTTTAGTCGTTCAAGAATTATTTATGACCGAAACGGCTGCTTATGCAGATGTTGTTTTACCTGGCATCAGTTATGCAGAAAAAGATGGGACATTTACAAATACAGAACGGCGCGTGCAAAGAGTCCGCAAAGCTGTTGAACCAAGGGGACAAGCGCGAGAAGACTATGAAATTTTTTGTGAAGTCATGACACGGATGGGCTATCCTTGTGCGTATGAATCTGCAAAAGAAATTATGGAAGAAATTTCAGCTGTGACGCCTTCGTTTGGTGGAATTAATTATGAACGTTTAGAGAAGGAGAGCTTACAATGGCCTTGTCGTAGCTTGACAGATCCAGGCACGCCGATTATGCATGTGGGCAGTTTTGCTCGTGGGAAAGGTTTATTTAAAGCAATTCCGTATAAGCAAGCACAAGAATTACCAGATGAAGAGTACCCGTATTTAATGTCGACAGGCCGAATGCTTTACCATTACAATACCCGAGCAATGACAGGACGAACGGAAGGGATTAACCAAATAGCGAATCACTCTTATATTGAGATAAATGCCGTCGATGCACAAGCTCTGGGAATCCAAGAAGGTGACAAAGTTGAAGTTCATTCTCGACGTGGCAAAATCGAAACCTATGCGGCTGTCGGAAATCGAGTATTTCCGCAAGAAGTCTTTATGACATTCCACTTTCCAGATGGGAATGTTAACGAAATTACCAATGCTGTATTTGATGATATCGCCACAATTCCTGAATATAAAGTTTGTGCCGTTGCGATTAAACCAGTGAATAAATAAAAAAGGATGGTTAAAACATGATCGAGTTGGAAGAAGCACGAGAGAAAATGACCCAACATATGAAGAGTCAATGTGAAACAGAAGAAGTGGCGCTGCTTGATTCCTTGGGGCGGATTAGCGGAGAAACCATTTTTGCAGAGACAGCGATTCCTCATTTTCCTCGTGCCGGGATGGATGGGTATGCCGTTCGTGCAGTAGAAACACGAGGTGCGACTGCTGAAAGCCCAAGTTGTTTAAAAGTCGTTGGTTCTTTAGTGGCAGGGGATTCCATGTTTTATTGTAATCAGACGAATAACTGTGCGATTAAAATAACGACAGGTGCTTTTATTCCAACCGATTTTGATGCTGTAGTGCCACAAGAATGGACGGATTTTGGGCAGGACCATGTTAAAATTTTTCGCTCTGTCACTGCGGGCCAAAACTATGCGGAAATTGGAGAAGATATTGCTTTTCAGCAAAAAATTTTAGCAAAACATCAACAGATTAATAGTCGTATGATTGGTTTGTTGGCAATGCAAGGGATTGATAAAGTTGTTGTTTTGAAGCGCATGAAAGTGGGGATTTTAGCGACCGGTAGTGAGTTAGTTTCTTTGGAAGAACCGCTGTCAGTTGGGAAAATTTATAATAGTAATCTCTACATGTTAGCAGCTTTTGTCAAAGCGAGTGGTAATGAAGTAATCCACCTAGACCATTGTTCAGATGACCCTGAAGAATTAGCGAAGAGGCTGATTGAGATTTCACCAAAACTTGATTTATTAATTACTTGTGGTGGTGTTTCGGCAGGTGAAAAGGACAATTTACCTTTAGCGATTAAACGTATCGGAGGAACAGAGTTGTTTCATTTTGTAAATATGAAACCTGGAACCCCAGTTATGGGAAGTCAATTTCAAGAAACACTCATTTTAAGCGTTTCAGGCAATCCGTTTGCGGCAATGGTTAATTTACATCTTTTTTACTGGACATTATTAGCTACTTTTTTTAATTGTGTTGAGTTAAATCTAAAGGAACGAACAGTAATTTTAGCGCATGAATTAGCCCCCAGTAGACTACGTCGATTTTACCGAGCGAAAGAAATAGATGGCACAGTAAATTTAGTGACAAAAAGTCATCTTTCATCCAATTTATCAAATACTTTAGAAACAAATTGTCTGCTAGAACAACCAGCTGGTGTACTACTCAAAAAAGGCGCGCTTGTAAAAGTCTATTATTGGCAAACTTGATGACAACCTGACCTAAGATTAGTATGAAAGTAAGAGCCTGGAACAAAAATCATTTTGGATTTTTGTTCCAGGCTTAAAAATTGATAAACGGCGGGAACAGAAGCAACTCCTTCGGAAATAAGCCGAAATTCTCCAAAAATTATAGAACAATTTTCGGAAATTCCTTCTTATTTCTCGGAGTTAAGCACTTCTGTCCCGACCTCTTATTGCTTATCAAGTTTTAAGACTTAGACAAAAGTCTGGTCAGGCTAAGCAAAGCACGTAATTTTTGTCGCTTAACGTTTTTTTACTTCGATTTCTCGCTAAAAAAAATTGTGGATGCCAGATTGTTTTTTTGATGCAAGAGTGATACACTTGAAAAAGAAGTATTGTGTAAACGTTAACAAATGTCAAATGTGAGGTGGAGAAATGGTTCAAAGTAAGGAATTTACGCACTTGAATACACAAGGAGAAGTGCACATGGTTGATATTTCGGAAAAAAATGACACTGAAAGAACAGCCCTCGCTTATGGAGAAATTCACATGTTGGAAGCGACAGCAGAAGCGATCCAGACCCAAATGATTAAAAAAGGTGAAGTATTACAGGTAGCAAGAGTCGCTGGGATTACCGCCGCAAAACGAACGTTTGAATGGATTCCTTTGTGTCATTTGGTTGCTTTGACAAAGTGTGAAATTCAGTTTAATTGGCGCAATCAAACTTGTTTAGAAGTACGTTGCTTTACAAAAACAGTGGGTTCAACTGGCGTTGAAATGGAAGCGCTAACAGGTGTGCAGGCAGCACTCTTAACAATTTATGATATGTGTAAAGCAATTGATCGAGGAATGACAATGACAAACATTGGTTTATTAGAGAAAAATGGTGGACGCAGTGGTCATTTCATTCGTTCTTCAATTAAATCAAAGGAAAGTGATGAGTGAACAGCATGAAAGATGCATTTAACCGTGAAATTGATTATGTTCGTTTGTCTTTAACAGATCGTTGTGACTTACGTTGCACGTATTGCATGCCAGCAACAGGTCTTTGCTTTTTAAAAAAAGAGCAGCTTCTAACAGATGATGAGATTATTTTTTTACTGAGGATATTAGCGAAAGAAGGCATCAAAAAAGTTAAATTAACAGGTGGTGAACCGCTTGTTAGACCGAATTTACTCTCTTTAATTAAAAGGATAAAGCAAATCTCAGGCATCGAAAAAGTAACCCTAACAACTAATGGTATGAAGTTAGCTCGTGAGGCTCAAGGGTTAAAAGAGGCGGGCTTGGACGGCATTAATATTAGCTTAGACACTTTGGATCCAGAAGAATTTCGAGAAATAACAAGAGTTGGTCAGTTAAGGAATGTTCTGGCGGGCTTAGAACAAGTGATTGATGCGGGACTACCTAATATCAAAATTAATACTGTAGCTAGGAAAGAGCTAAGTGAAGCAACAATTGTAGAACTGGCTGAAATCGCTAAGAAAGAGACTGTCCACCTTCGTTTCATTGAAATGATGCCAATTGGATTAGGAAAGGAGCATCCAGGTAAGCAGCAAGAAGAAGTAGAAGCCATTTTAACCAAACATTATGGAATGTTGCAACCATACCAAAAACCATTGGGCAATGGCCCTGCTAGTTATTACGCCTTAAAAGATTTTAAAGGGAAAATAGGTTTTATTAGTGCATTAGGGCATTGTTTTTGCGAGACGTGCAATCGAATCCGAATTACTGCAGACGGCCATTTAAAAACGTGCCTGCATTCTGCAGACGGCTACTCGTTAAAGGAAGCTTTAGCTAAGGAACAAACAGCAGAATTGTTAGGGATTATCAAGAGTGGCATTGCCTGTAAGCCTGAAAAACATCTTTTCTTGGAACAACAAGGAGAACAACGATTTATGTCACAAATAGGAGGGTAAGTATGAAAACAGGAGAAATTATTGCAATAAATATTAGCCCACGAAGAGGCACACAGAAAAAGGAAATTCCTGAAGTCAACTTAATTAAAGGCTTTGGATTAGAAAATGATGCGCACGGCGGTAATTGGCATCGACAAGTCAGTTTGTTATCTTTTGAAGAAATAACGGCTTTCAATGAAAAAGGAGCTCGGGTTGGCAATGGTGCTTTCGGGGAAAACATAATCGTCTCAGGGATTGATTTACGTCAATTACCTGTTGGAACGAAATTGAAAATAGGCGATTCCGAATTGGTGGTTACTCAAATTGGGAAAGAGTGCCATAAACACTGTCAGATTTATGCGCGAGTGGGCGATTGCATCATGCCTAGAGAAGGAATCTTTGCAGTTGTTGTGACAGAAGGTCATATTAAAAAAGGAGACCAGTTAGACGTTGTTTAAAGTGGGCATTGTAACATTAAGTGATCGTTGCTTTCAAGGACTTGCTGTCGACCAATCGGGTCCCTTGATTCGTGAACAGTTACCTGCGCTCTACCAGGTAACCAAACAAACCATTTTACCAGATGAAGAAAATCAATTAGTAGAGCTATTGCAAGAGTGGTCTAAGACCTGTGATTTGATTTTAACGACAGGCGGCACAGGGTTGAGTGAACGGGATCGGACCCCAGAAGCTACCTTACGTGTAGCAGAGCGAATCATTCCTGGGATCAGTGAGGGCTTGCGTCAACTTAGCTTGGAAAAAACACCATTTGCTATGTTAAGTCGAGGCGTTTCTGTTCAAAGAGGACGCACGCTCATTGTTAATTTGCCTGGTAGCCCGAAAAGTGTAACAGAACATTTGCATTTTTTGTTGCCTGTTTTGCCCCACGCTTTGGATTTAATCACAAATAAAAAAATCATACATGATGAGGAATAAACCATGAAAACAATTCGAACAGAACAGGCAGTTGGCCTTCCGTTGAGTCATGATATTACGCGAATTGACTATGGAAAGACCAAGGAAGTGTGTTTTAAAAAAGGACATATAGTTGTTCAAGAAGATATTCCAATTCTTTTATCATTAGGGAAAAAACATCTGTTTGTTTCCTTGGATCCAGCAGAAATACATGAAGAAGAGGCAGCGACATTTTTGTATAACCTGTTAACAGATGACTCATGTCAGCCGAGTGAAGTCCATGAAGGAAAAATTGTTGCTAAAGCTAGCACGAGAGGTCTTTTAAAAGTCAATCGAGAAAAATTAATTGCTTTAAATGAAATTGAAGGTCTCGCCTTGTCAACTAAAGTTACCAATATAGAAGTTCAGAAAGATGAAAAAGTTGCAGCCTTTCGAGTGATTCCACTAACGATTTCTAAAAGCCAATTAGAAAAGGCACGCCAGCTCAGCACGTCTGAGCCACTAATCTCTGTGAAACCTTTCAAAAAAATACGGGTCGGGATTGTAACTACTGGCAGTGAAGTTTACACAGGATTGGTTGAGGATGCTTTTTACCCTGTGTTAAAAGCCAAGTTCTCCGCGTATCCTTTAGTTACGATTGTCAAGCAAGAAATTGTCGATGATCAGCCGCAAAAAATTACTGTTGCGATCAAAAAGATGTTAGCACAAGGGTTTGATCTGATTGTTTGTACAGGTGGTATGAGTGTAGATCCTGATGATTTGACACCGTTAGCAATTAAGCAGACAGGTGCTGAAATCGTAACCCATGGGACACCAGTCTTACCAGGTTCAATGTTTTTGCTAGCTTATAAAGGAGAGCAAACGATCATTGGCTTACCAGGCGGTGTTTTATTTTCAGAAAAAACGGTTTTTGATTTGTTGTTACCAAGATTAATGGCCAAAGAAGTGATAAAAAAATCTGAAATTATTGACTTGAGTTATGGCGGGTATTTATAAAAGAAAAGAGGCGTTCAAATGTCTAAACAAAAAAAGGCTGTGTTCCTGCTTAGTTTATTCAGTTTAGTTGCCCTAATTGCTGCATGTACGAATCAGCCGCAAAAAGAAACAGTTTCAACAAAAAAAGAAGAAATAACCCTTGCGGCAGCAGCTAGCTTAGAATCAGTCATGGAGAAGAAAATTATTCCTGCCTTTGAAAAAGAGCATCCAGATATTCAGGTAACTGGAACCTATGATAGTTCTGGAAAATTACAGATGCAAATTGAAAAAGGCCTAAAAGCCGATGTATTTTTCTCGGCTTCGACAAAACAAATGAATGCATTGGTTGCAGAAAAACTAATTAATAAGAAAAGTGTCGTTCCTTTATTGGAAAACCAGCTCGTTCTAATCGTACCTAATCAAGATCAAGCAAAGTGGCATGATTTTTCTGATTTAAAAAAGGCCCAAATGATAGCAATTGGTGATCCTGCGAGTGTTCCAGCTGGTCAATATGCCGAAGAAGGCTTAAAAGCTTTAGGTGCTTGGTCCTATGTAGAAAAACACGCAAGCTTTGGCACGAATGTAACAGAAGTCCTTGAATGGGTAGCTAATGCAAGTGCAGAAGCTGGCTTAGTTTATGCGACAGATGCAGCAACCAATTCAAAAGTAGCGATTGTTGCGGCCATGCCTGAAGCTGCTTTGAAAAAGCCAATCATCTATCCAGTTGGTAAAGTTGCCGCCTCTAAGAAACAAAAATCAGCGGATGCTTTTTTAAATTTTTTACAGAGTCAACAATGCAGAAAATATTTTGAAAATATTGGCTTTAAGTTAACAAAGTAGGTGGGAAAATGGATGTTCGACCAATTCTTTTATCTTTTCAGACAGCAATAATCGCCATTTTATTTACTTTTGTTTTAGGAACAGGCGTTGCGTATATTGTTTTTCGTTTGAAAAATCGTAAATTAAAAATTCTTTTGAATAGTTTATTTACGTTGCCATTAGTTTTACCGCCGACTGTTTTTGGTTTTTTTCTCTTAACTATTTTTGGTGTTCAGCAACCAGTGGGCCAGTTTTTACTTGATTTTTTTGCCATTCAAGTTGTTTTTTCGTGGCCAGCTACGGTTATTGCTGCCGTTGCTGTTTCATTTCCTTTAATGTATCGTTCAGCCTTAACGGCGTTTGAACAAATGGATAGTGAATTGTTGGCGGTAGCCCAGACACTTGGGTTTTCGGAAAGTCGATATTTTAGAAAAATTGCGCTACCTTTGTCGATGAACGGTCTCTTGGCCGGTGGCGTGTTAGCCTTTGCCCGTGGGTTAGGCGAATTTGGAGCGACGACAATGTTAGCAGGGAATATTGCTGGCAAAACAAGAACGCTTCCTTTAGCTATCTACTCTGCTGTAGCAAGTGGGGATTGGCGCTTAGCCAATCAATATGTTGTAATTATGTTATTACTTTGCCTGATTATTTTATTTTTTACGGAATTTTTTAGTCAGCGCGCTTGGAGAAGATCGGAATGAGATTAATTGTTGATATTCAAAAAGAATTGAAAAGTCATACTTTGCAAATTCAGTTTGAAACAAAGACGCAAACAACAGGAATTTTAGGTGCTTCTGGTTGTGGCAAGAGTATGTTATTAAAATGTATTGCGGGTGTTGAGACTGCGGATAAAGGTCAGATTGTTTTAAATGATCAAGTCTTATTCGATGCTGAAAAAAAGATCAATTTGTCGCCGCAACAACGAAAAATTGGTCTTTTGTTTCAGCAGTATGCGTTGTTCCCTCATTTGTCGGTAGTAGAAAATCTCACGTGCGTGACAAAAGATTTACAATTGGTCACTCAATTGCTTGCGTCTTTTCACTTAACTAAAGTCCAACAACAATATCCTAGTCAACTTTCTGGAGGACAAAGACAACGAGTGGCTTTTGCGCGAATGCTAGCGGCTCAGCCGGCTTACCTGTTATTAGATGAGCCATTTTCCGCATTAGATGCACCCTTAAAGGAAGAGCTGCAAATTGAACTTCAACAGCGATTAAGTAATTTAAATCAACATGCCTTAATTGTGAGTCATAGTTTAGATGAACTGTATAAGTTATGTCAGAGTTTAGTGATAATCACAAAAAGCAAAACACTTTTTGGTGCAACAAATCAATTATTTAACCAACCTCAAACGATTGAAGCAGCTAAACTCACTGGTTGTAAAAATATTTGGCCTGTCAAACGCATAGATGCGCACAGAGTCCAAGTGATTGGTTGGCAACAAACACTAATGGTTACACAAGAAGTTCCTATTTCTTGTCATTCTATTGGTATTCGGGCCCATGATTTCACAACAGAACCGCAGGCAACCAATCAAATCGAAGTGCATCACTTACAAACATTGTCAGCACCTTTTGAACAAAGTGCTTGGTTTCAACACCAACAAACCAAAATTTGGTGGAAAGGCAGCAATAGACTCAATCCGAAAGTTATTACTCAGTTATCCATTCCACCTACAGCAATTATGCCATTATGTCTATAAAATAGAAAAAGATTACGTGAAGCGGTTGACATATGATTGCATCTTCATTTATAATAGATTCATGAAAGGTTATTCATGTAAACGGAATAATCGCTATTATATAGGGAGTGAAGGTGTTTAAATGCAAAAGAGTTATAAACTAGAAGGACTTGATTGTGCAAGTTGTGCAGACAAAATTGAAAAATCTGTCCAAAAAATTCACGGAGTAGAAAAAGCGCGTGTGGACTTCATGGCTGAAAAAATGACACTGGAAGTTGAATCAGGACATGATTTAGAAGTCGAAAATGAAGCGCGTGCAGTGATTGGTAAGTTAGAACCAGATGTCAAAGTTATTTCTTTAAAAGATGTCAAAGAAGAAGAAGGACGTAATCCCAATAAGAATCGCTTAATTCGTATCATTATTGCATTTGTTTTATTTTTAGCACTTATTATCATTAAGCCAAGTAATAATTGGGTTGCTTTGGCGTCTTATTTAGTCGTTTATGTCTTAATTGGTGGCGACATTGTCAAACGAGCGGTAACGAATATTTTTCGTGGGGAAGTGTTTGATGAAAATTTCTTAATGTCTGTGGCAACGATTGGGGCATTCTTTATTGGGGAATATCCCGAAGCTGTGGCAGTAATGTTGTTCTACCAAGTCGGCGAATGGTTCCAAAGTGCTGCGGTTGATCAATCCAGAAAATCAATTGCCAAATTAATGGATATTCGTCCGGATTCAGCAAATCTTTTAGTAAATGGACAAATAAAAGCGGTCGCTCCAGATACAATTGAAATTGGGCAACAAATATTAGTGAAACCAGGTGAAAAAGTTCCATTAGATGGTCAAATTATTGATGGCTCAAGTATGGTAGATACCTCTGCGTTGACTGGTGAATCCGTTCCGAGAAAGGTCAAAGTCGGCGATGAAATCTTAGGTGGTTTTATCAATAAAAATGGGGCCTTGACCATTAATGTTACGAAAAAATTTGGGGATTCAACAGTTAGCAAAATTTTAGATTTAGTTGAAAATGCTAGCAGTAAAAAAGCCCCTGCAGAAAACTTTATTTCTAAATTTGCTCGTTACTATACACCAGTTGTCGTTGTTTTAGCTGTCTTATTGGCAGTGATTCCACCATTTATTTTCCCTGATACTTCTATTAATGAATGGGTTTATCGGGCATTAACGTTCTTGGTTATTTCTTGTCCATGTGCCTTAGTCATTTCTGTTCCTTTAAGTTTCTTCGGTGGAATTGGCGGAGCCAGCAAACTAGGTGTTTTAATTAAAGGAAGCAACTATTTAGAAATTTTAGCGAATACGGAAACGATTGTTTTTGATAAAACTGGTACGCTAACAAAAGGAAATTTTGTGGTTCAAAACATAACTAGTGTTGTTTTACCCGAAGAAGAGTTGTTACGTTTAACAGCAACAGCAGAACAATTATCCACTCATCCTATTGCTATTTCTATTAAAGAAAGCTATGGCAAAGAAACTGTTCCAGCAACAGCAATTGAAGAGGTTGCCGGACACGGTATCAAAGCCACAATTGAAGGCAAAACAGTTTTAGTCGGTAATGCGAAGTTAATGAAACAATTTGGTATCGAAGCACCAGAAGTGAAGGAAGCGGGAACTTTAATTTTTGTCGCTATTGATAATCAATTTGCAGGCTACTTAGTGATTGCGGATCAATTGAAACCAGATGCCATTTCAGCAATAAAAGAATTAAAAGCTGAAGGGGTCAAACAAACTGTTATGCTGACTGGAGACAATCAACAAGTTGCAGAAGCTATTGCAAAAGAAGTTGGTGTTGACAAAGTTTATGCAGAACTTTTACCAGATGGCAAAGTGGATCGTTTAGAAGAGTTGTTAAAAGCATCTTCACCTAAAAACAAAGTTGCCTTTGTTGGTGATGGTATGAATGATGCACCTGTTTTAGCCCGGGCTGATGTTGGGATTGCCATGGGTGGTTTAGGAAGTGACGCGGCAATTGAAGCTGCTGATGTGGTGATTATGAATGATGAACCAAGTCGTATCGCCTCTGCGATTAAATTATCAAGAAAAACATTGAGAATTGTTAAACAAAACATTATCTTTGCGATTGCTGTTAAAATCATTGTTTTGGTACTAGGTGCATTAGGCTTGGCTTCAATGCAAGCAGCAGTCTTTGCTGATGTTGGTGTAACTATTATCGCTGTTTTAAATGCTATGCGTTGTTTACGTGTAGAAAAGATGAAAGATAATAACTAAGCCTTAAAAAGTACAGCTGAAACAAACATTTTTAGCTGATTATCAGGCTTTGAGCGTGGGACAAAAATCACTTTGACTTTTTGTTCCACGCTTTTTCTCCTACACAATTTCTATTCGTTCTTAAATTGCCAGAGTTCTTGTAAAGAAATCTTTAAATTTTTCGCTTTGTGGCATATAATAAGAGAGAATTTGTACGAAAATTGCGCTTCGCTTTTTTTTCATGGTACAATAAGCAAGAATGGATTGATTTACAGGAGGGAACCTCAACATGGCATCAAATGAAAAAACACGATATAAAGCAATCATTGCAGACCATACGTATACAATTATTGGCCAAGAGTCAAAACAACATATGGATTTAGTCACAAAAATTGTCAACGAACAACTGGCGGAAATTAAACATCTTTCTCCGCAAACTGATACGGAACAAGCTTCTGTTTTATTAGCAATTAATGCAATTTCAGATCAACTAAAAAAACAAGAATATGCTTTAAAATTGGAAAAACAAGTAGCAGATTTAAAACAGAAAACCATTCGTTTGGCTGAATTAGAGAATCGTGTGCGCCGAATGGAAATTATCGAAGAAGAAGCACGGGATGTTTTGAAAAAGAATGGACAAGAAGATGTAGAAATTCATAATCATGTGGAAGCCCAACAAATTTTGAATGAAAATCGAAAACAGCAGATTCAAAATAAAGGTGTTTCGGAGTAGTTCCTGAAAGGATGACAAGATGTTAACAATACTTATTTTATTACTTTTAGCCTTTGGATTTTATACAGGAGCTAAACGAGGCTTGATTTTACAAGTGCTCTATTCGGTAGGTTACTTAATTTCATATTTTGTTGCTCGAACCTATTACAAAGAGGTCGCCTCTCATTTAGAATTGTATATTCCATATCCATCGGTTACGCCAACGTCAAAGCTTGTCTTTTTTAATCAAGAGATTTCTTTAGACTTAGACAAAGCCTTTTATTCAGCGGTTGCGTTTCTATTATTGCTGTTTGCAGGCTGGTTAGTCGTTCGTTTTTTAGCTATCTTTTTACATGGATTAACATTTATTCCAGTTTTGAAACAGGTAAATGGACTATTAGGTGGCGTATTAAGTGTTCTTGTATTATACGTGGGTCTTTTTCTAGTGTTAGCTACGGCGTCAATGATTCCGTCAGATATTGTCCAAAATCAGTTTCGGTCAAGTGGCTTGGCACGAGGCATTGTAAAAAATACCCCAATTCTAACAAAACAAGCATATGAATTATGGGTTGAACCAATTACGAAATAAAGCTGAATGGGACTGAGATAGAGATAAGAAGTAAGTGAGCAAAAGCGAAACTTCTTATGTTATGTCTCAGTCTTTTCAACAAATGAAAAAGTTAGAAAAGTAGGTGGAAAAATGAATCAGCGTATTCTATCAACATTAGGGTTTGATAAAGTAAAACAACAGTTGTTGCAATTTATTGTGACAGCTCAGGGGACAAACGAAGTTTCGGAATTATTACCGATTGCTGATGAAAATAAAATTCAATCATGGCTAAATGAAACACAGGATGGTTTAAAAGTTCAACGATTACGTGGTGGAATCCCCATTCCTAAATTAGAAAATATCCAACCACACATGAAACGGATTGAAATTGGTGCGGATTTAAATGGTGTAGAATTAGCACAAGTAGGCCGTGTCTTGTCGACTACTTCAGAACTGACTCGTTTTTTTGATGAGCTAAGTGAAAATGAAGTGGATTTTGAACGTTTATATATGTGGCGAGAGCAACTAGAAGTTTTGCCTGAATTAAATCGCCAACTCAAACAAGCCATTGATGATGATGGCTACGTCACAGATGAAGCTTCGCCAGCCTTAAAGGCAATTCGGCAAAATATTCGTCGTAGTGAGCAGACCATTCGAGAAGAACTAGATAGTATTATTCGTGGGAAAAACGCACGTTATCTGAGTGATGCCCTTGTTACTATGCGAAATGAACGCTACGTGATTCCAGTCAAACAAGAATATAAAAATATTTTTGGTGGCGTGGTTCACGATCAAAGTGCTTCAGGTCAAACCTTATTTATTGAACCTAAACAAATTTTAGAAATGAATAATCGCTTGCGACAACAACAAATTGCCGAAAGAAATGAGATTACTCGCATCTTGGCAGAACTGTCGGCCGAGTTGGTCCCTTATCGCCGTGAAATTACGCATAATGCTTATGTAATCGGTAAACTTGATTTTATTAATGCTAAGGCGCGACTAGGAAAAGAACTAAAAGCAGTTGTTCCAGAAATTAGTCAAGCAAATCATGTAGTTTTTAAACAAGCTCGGCACCCGCTATTGGATCCAGAAAAAGCTGTAGCCAATGACATTGTGATTGGAGAAGAATATCAAGCAATTGTGATTACAGGGCCTAATACCGGCGGGAAAACCATTACTCTGAAAACGTTAGGTCTTTTACAATTAATGGGCCAAGCTGGACTACCTATTCCAGTTGAAGAAGAGAGTAAAATGGGGATTTTTACAGAAGTATTTGCGGATATCGGGGATGAACAATCGATTGAACAAAGTTTAAGTACTTTCTCTTCACATATGACGAATATCGTGTCTGTCTTAAAGAAAGTCGATCATCAAAGTTTAGTACTGTTTGATGAATTAGGTGCTGGGACAGATCCGCAAGAAGGGGCCGCTTTAGCGATTGCCATTTTAGATTCATTGGGCGCTAAAGGAGCTTATGTGATGGCAACAACCCATTATCCTGAATTAAAAGTGTATGGCTATAATCGAGCTGGAACAATCAATGCCAGTATGGAATTTGATGTAGATACCTTGAGTCCAACCTATCGTTTATTAATTGGCGTGCCTGGCCGAAGTAATGCTTTTGAAATTTCGAAACGTCTTGGATTAGACAATAGTATTATTGAAGCTGCAAAACAAATAATGGACGGTGAAAGTCAAGATTTAAACGAAATGATTGAAGACTTGGAAAACCGTCGCAAAATGGCCGAAACTGAATATTTAGAAGCTCGCCACTATGTTGATGAATCGGCCGCTTTGCATAAGGAACTAAAAGAAGCCTATCAAGTATTTTTTGAAGAACGAGAAAAAGAATTACAAAAAGCGCGGAAAGAAGCAAATAAAATTATTGCAGAAGCGGAAGAAAACGCAGAAACCATTATTTCTGATATTCGCAAAATGCAATTGGAAAGTGGCCAACAAGGTGGTGTCAAAGAACATCAGTTAATTGATGCGAAAACACAGCTTTCTCAATTACACCACGAAGAAACCAAGCTTGCTAAAAACAAAGTGCTGAAGAAGGCGAAAGAACAGAAAAAATTAAAAGCTGGCGATGAAGTAATTGTCAATACTTACGGCCAACGAGGGACATTATTAAAAGACAACGGCAAAGGACAATGGCAAGTCCAATTAGGCATTTTAAAAATGAACGTCTCTGAAGAGGATATGACGCCTGTCGCTCCACAAAAGGAAGCAAAACCAAGAGTTACAACGGTTCGTTCTGCAGAAAGCAGTCATGTTGGCACACAACTAGACTTACGTGGCAAACGCTACGAAGAAGCATTGGCAGAAGTTGACCAATATATTGATGCTGCGATTCTAGCAGGCTATCCACAAGTAACCATTGTTCACGGTAAAGGAACAGGTGCATTAAGAACCGGAATAACGGAATTTTTAAAAAATCACCGCAGTGTGAAAAGCTATGAATTTGCGCCACAAAACCAAGGTGGTAATGGTGCGACTGTCGTGAAATTCCAATAAACAAGGACTTACAATAAGTAAGCAGAACACTCGCTATCTTAGAGATGACGTGTTATACTAAGCATGTAGTAAGAGTAAAGAGTAGGAGGTTTGTGAAATGACACAAGCAATTACCGATAAAGATTTTGCAACAGAAACAGATGAAGGATTAGTCTTAATCGACTTTTGGGCAACTTGGTGTGGCCCTTGTCGTATGCAAGCACCCATCTTAGAACAATTATCTGAAGAATATGATGAAGACGAAGTAAAAATCGTCAAAATGGATGTGGATGAAAATCCTACAACACCAGCAAGTTTTGGAATCATGAGCATCCCAACATTGCTATTGAAAAAAGATGGCGAAGTTGTTGAAAAAGCAGTCGGTGTTCATACAAAAGACCAATTGCAAGCAATGATTGCCAAACACTTATAAACGTTGATTAGTCATTACGAATAGTCTGATTCAGTCTGAAGAGAAATCATTAGCGATTGTCTTTTCAGGCTGTTTCTTTCGTACATAAAGTAGCGGCTTTTTTTGTTTAATTACAAAAAGAGGTGTATAATAGATGAAGTATTTTGTTAGAAAGGAAGTATCGTATGAACGAACGAATAAAAAATAAATTAGCACTGCTTCCTGATCAACCTGGTTGTTATTTAATGAAAGATAAAAACGGCACGATTATCTATGTTGGGAAAGCCAAAATTTTGAAAAAACGTGTCCGGTCTTATTTTCGTGGTAGCCATGATACTAAGACAGAACGATTAGTCAGTGAAATCGATGATTTTGAATATATTGTGACAGAATCGAATATTGAAGCACTTTTATTAGAAATTAATTTAATCCATAAAAATAATCCCAAATATAACATCATGTTAAAAGACGATAAAACCTATCCTTTTATCAAAATCACAAACGAAAAATATCCTCGTTTAATGATTACTCGAAAGGTTTTAAAAGACAAAGCGTTATATTTTGGCCCATATCCAGATGTAAATGCAGCGAATGAAACAAAGAAACTGTTAGATCGGCTTTTTCCTTTGCGAAAATGTAATCCGTCGCAAAAAACACCTTGTTTGTATTATCATTTAGGACAATGTCTGTGTCCCTATGCTTTTGATGTGGATCCGCAAGTCTACAAAGATATGGTGGAAGAGATTAAAGGGTTTCTCTCTGGTGGACATACAGAAATTCAGGACCGCTTACAAGAAAAAATGGCTTATGCAGCTGCACATATGGAATTTGAAAAAGCTGCAGAATTTCGCGATCAAATTAAAGCGATTGAAACAGTTATGACCCGCCAAAAAATGACGAATGTAGATTTAATTGATCGTGATGTGTTTGGTTATGCTGTTGATAAAGGCTGGATGTGTGTCCAAGTATTCTTTGTCAGACAAGGAAAATTAATCGAACGTGATGTATCGATTTTTCCATTTTATGATGATGCCAGTGAAGCATTTTTAACTTTTATTGGACAATTTTATCAAGAGAATGAGCATTTTGTGCCAAAAGAAGTCTTGATTCCTGATGACATTGATAAAGAAAGCGTTGAAGCGTTATTAGCTACGAAAGTCTTGCAGCCGCAACGGGGAGAAAAGAAAAAACTGGTTAAATTAGCCAGTAAAAATGCTGCAGTTGCTTTAAATGAAAAATTCGATTTGATTGTACGGAAACAAGAACGAACAATTGGCGCAGTTGAAAAATTAGGCAATGCGATGAACATACCTGCGCCCATTCGAATTGAAGCATTTGATAACTCAAATATTATGGGAACAAACCCTGTTTCTGCGATGGTTGTGTTTATTGACGGACGGCCAGCTAAAAATGAGTATCGAAAATATAAAATAAAAACCGTCCAAGGTCCTGATGATTACGCTTCTATGAGAGAAGTCATTTATCGCAGATATTCACGAGTTTTAAAAGAAGGCTTGCCTTTTCCTGATTTAATTTTAATCGATGGTGGTAAAGGTCAAGTCGATGTTGCCAAAGATGTGTTAGCCAATCAACTAGGAGTCGATATTCCTGTAGCTGGATTAGCCAAGAACGACAAGCACAAAACGAGTGAACTTTTATTTGGTCCAGACTTAGAAGTTGTACCATTGGAAAGAAACTCACAAGAATTTTTCTTGTTGCAACGAATCCAAGATGAAGTCCATCGTTTTGCCATCACATTTCATCGTCAATTACGTAGTAAAAATAGTTTTGCTTCCAAATTAGATAACATTGAAGGTTTGGGACCGAAACGCAAAAAAAATCTTTTAAAAGAATTTAAATCGCTTAAAAATATTACGGCAGCCAATGTTGAAGAATTAAGAAAAGCTGGGTTACCTGAAACTGTCGCAAAGAATGTGTATCGTCATTTACACCAAGAAACAACCTCTGAGATAGAAAAATAAATGAAAACAAGCCAGAGGTCGGGACAGAAACGTTTAGCTCCGAGAACCAAGTAGGTACTGTTCAACATCTATTTGCTTTGCAAATAGTGTTTCTCAGCAATAAGAAGAAATTTCCGAAAATTGTCATAAAACACAACGAGGAACGAGTTGATGTTGCATGATACACTACACTCCGTTTCGTTCGCATCAATTTCTACGCATGGAACATGCTAGAATTGAAGGACCCGGTGTTCTTTAATTTTTGGAGACCAAGTCCTTCAATTCTTAGTGATTTATCACTTAGAGATTGATGAGATCGGAGCTCTGCGAAGTAGGTATTGTTCATCATCGAATCACTACGTTCTTCGTGATTCTCAACACTTGGAAGGATTAAGATACGCCGAACACTTGTGTGAGAAAGTCAATTTCGGCTTATTGTTTTCTCGCCAAAGGCTCGTCACAGTTTTATACTTGTAAGTTCCGAAGGACCTTCACCAAGTAGGTACGATGATTTCATCTGTTCATGCTTCACAGTGAAACATCGTAACTCTTAGAGCTGTAGCTCTTTTGAAGGCTGTACTGTGACGAGACGCATGTCGAGAAAACACCTTAGAAGTTGTTGAGATCGGAGCAACGCGTAGTGTTGGTTCTGTTCCCGCCGTTTATAAGGTTTTAAGCCTGGGACAAAAATCCAAAGTGATTTTTGTCCCAGGCTCTGTTTTTTTTATTCAATTTTTTCATGAAAAGTTGAACTCTCAAGAAAATATGATAACGATTTCTTTCGTGATATACTAATACTAACTTAAAAGAGAGGACGTCTGATCATGAAAATACTAACACCCGTTTATCAAATAAAATTTAAAAAAGTACCAAATCAATTACTGATTGATGAGCGTTTAATAAATGAATTGGGTACGTGGCTGAATCGTACAGGTCGAATTTGGGCCTGTCAATCATCAAAATCGGCAAAGGAATTTAAAAATAAATTTTATGAAAGCACAGGCTTGACCGCAAATGAAGTGCATATTTCTGCCGAGACGGATGGCCTTTTTCGCTTAGCAGAAAATAAAGCGTCTGATTAAAGTGCAACATCTTTTCATAACAATTGTGATTGACAAGCCAACACAGGAAAGATACGATATGAGTAACTAAACAGCGGTTTAGAAAAAGTGAAGGGGGCGTTTATGTGTTAGAGGTAAAAGAGTTAGTCAAAACCTTTGGGGATTTTAAAGCAGTTGATCATGTATCCTTTACGATACCGGACGGGAAAATTTTAGGATTAATTGGCCAAAATGGTGCCGGAAAAACAACTACGTTTCGCTTGATTTTAAATTTTTTAACACAAGATAGCGGGTCGGTTTTATGGAATGGTCAACCATTAAACGAAAAAGAATACAATATTATTGGTTATTTACCAGAAGAACGGGGTTTATATCCTAAAATTACGATTGAAGACCAACTAATTTATTTCGCTTCATTGCGGGGGAAAACTAAAAAAGAAATTGAACCTAAAATTGACTTTTGGATGGAAAAATTTCAAGTTAAAGGCAAAAAAACGGATAAAGTTAAATCTTTATCAAAAGGCAATCAACAAAAAGTTCAATTGATTGCGACACTTATTCATGAACCGAAGTTAATTATTTTAGACGAGCCTTTTAGTGGCTTGGATCCAGTTAATGCAGAATTATTAAAAGACGGCATTATTGAATTGAAAAATCAAGGTTCTTGTGTCATTTTTTCCAGTCATAATATGGACAATGTGGAGAAAATCTGTGACCATTTAGTCATGTTAAAAAATGGACGCATGGTTTTAGATGGTCAGGTTCATGAAATTCGACAACAATTTGGTCGAACAAAATTATTTTTAGAATCACCGTTATCTGTTGAGGAAGTTGCTGCTACAGCAGGTGTGAAAGAAGCGCACTTGCGACAAGATGGCGTCTTAGAAGCGACATTAGAAAACGCTGAAGTGGGCAAAGTGTTGTTTGATAAAGCGACAGCCAACGGCTACATTCCAATGTTTAATCAACAACCACCAACATTGGAAGAAATTTTCAAAATGAAAGTAGGTGGGCAAGATGAGTAAATTTTGGATTATTGCGACTGATGTCTATAAGAAAAATGTGAAGTCGCTGTCTTTCTTAATCATGATTTTAGCGCCATTTCTTCTTGTAGGAATTGTTTACTTAGCGGGCTCTCTAGCTAGCGGTTTTTCAGGAGATACTACCATTGGTCTGGTTTCGGAAAATCAAGCGCTCGTTAAAGAGTTGACAAAGAATAAAACAGAGGACTTTTCTTTCAAAGCTGTTTCTTCTGAGAAAAAGGCCCAAGAACAATTAAAAGACGAGAAAATTGATGCCTATTTACTTTTGAACACTACAGATAATCAGATTTCTGGTCAGCTTTACTCTGAACGCTCTTTAGGAAATGCAACCGAGATGCTAATCCCTCAAATGTTAAACCAATTACAAACAATGGCGAATGCCAATCGTTTAAATTTAACAGCTGAGCAAGTTGCCATGTTGAATCAACAAGCAACATTTAAAAAAGCTAAAATTAGTTTTGATGAAAATGGCAAAATAAAAACAGGAGAAGATAACACAGGGATTCAAATGGCGTTAGCAATGGGGATAACAATTTTGTTATTTGTCTTCATCAGCAGTTATTCTTCAATTATTGCCCAAGAGATTGCTTCTGAAAAAGGCACTAGAATCATGGAAGTTATTCTCTCTAGTACAAAAGCGCAAACCCATTTTTATGGCAAATTAACTGGGGTTATTCTAGTAGCTTTAACACAAATTTTCATTTACGGAGTGGCGTTTGTTCTCGGCTATTCTCAATTGAAAAATCTTGATTTTATGAAAAGTCTATTAAGTGGTATTTCACCACAAAATATTTTTTCATCAACCTTTATTTTTACATTAGGCTTTTTCATTATTGGTATTCTCGTTTTTGCTGTTTTGGCAGCACTTTGTGGTTCTCTTGTTTCCAAACCAGAGGATACAGCAAAAGCAGTTCAGCCCATCATGTATATTGGTTTAATCGGTTATATGATCGGCATTACGTTTGGGACGAATGATCCACAAAATATCGTGGTGAAAGTGACTTCCTTTATTCCGCTGATTTCGTCATACATTATGCCAGTACGCTTGGCGACCGAAACGGCATCAACAATGGAAGCAATTGTCTCATTAGTGATTTTGGCAGTCTTTGGAATTATTTTAACAATCTTCTCTGCTCGTTTATACAAATCAAACGTTCTTGTATACAGCGAAGGCGGCATGATTCAATCCTTAAAACAGTCAATTTCTATTTTAAAAAATGAACAAAAGCATAAATAATTTTTGTTTAACTCTAAAAGGACCCGGTAAATCAGTCAAAGTGACTGATCTGCCGGTTTTTTTTTAGGCACCGTTCGTCGTTCAACTAGACGAACGGTTAATTTTTTTTCAGGAATGTTCGTCTGATTTAATTGGTTGTATAGGTAAATAAATGAGTTTTCGGCTTGATACTGAATGGCATAATCAACAGTCGTAATATGCATCAATTCACTGACATAACTATTATCAAAGCCAATGACAGCGACATCTCGAGGAACGGCATAATTTAGATTTTCAAGTTCTGAAATAAACTCAGCTGCTACGTGATCATTATAAAAGGCCAAAGCTTCTGGCTTTTCGGTTAATTGTTGCCAGTAATGGGCAATTTTGCGACCAGAATGGTTAGTATACTGATCATTAATCAGCCACTCAGCTTGCCAAGGTGCCTGAGTGTTTTCATAAAAATCTTTCATTGCACGTTTTCGTGCTTGCGTGTTTAAATTTTCGGGATTACCGAGGACATGACCGATTTTTTGGTATCCTTGTTGTTGTAAATATTCTAAGGAACGATAGTAACCAGAGTAATGATCAATGTAGGAAGAGTATATATTAGGTGAATCGATACGATGCCAGGTTGCTAAAGGACCATATGCGCTGTAAGGCTCAATCACCGACCATTCATTTGTTCGTGTCAATAAAAACAAGCCATCTAATTGTTTGTATTTTAATTGGTTCAAGGCATCAATTTCTTTCTGCTGATCGCCATCTGTAAAAAATAAGGTTACGGAATAATTGTAATTTTTGGCAATTGAAATAAAGCGATTCAAGAAAATGCCTAAGGAACCTAAATAACTAGGGGCTAAAAAGCCAATGGTTTTTGTGGCACCTGCTCGTAAATTCCGCGCCACATAATTCGGAGTATAATTTAATTCTTTCATTGCTTTGAGAATTTTTTCTTGACTATCGGTACTCACATATCCTTTTCCAGAAATTAAGCGAGAAACAGTCGATTTCGAGACACCGGCAACTTTTGCTACATCAATGATAGACGTCATTTTTTACCTCCAAAGTGGAATGTATTCTTATAAGAAGTATAGCATACATTTTTTTGAAAATAGTGCTTGACATGGGAACATTCCCATAATTTATCCTAAAGATGTAAACGATAACAATTTAATCAAGGAGGAAGAAGACGGATGACAAGAGGAGCATTAAAAATTGCAACAATTGGTGGCGGTTCTAGTTATACACCTGAATTAATTGAAGGATATATTAAAAGAAAAGATGAACTGCCAATTAAGGAAATTTGGTTAGTCGATATTGAAGCTGGTAAAGAAAAATTGGAAATCGTTGGGGCAATGGCGAAGCGCATGATTAAAGCTGCTGGTTTAGATTGGGAAGTTCATTTAACATTGGACCGTGAAGCAGCCTTAGAAGGGGCGGATTTTGTTTCAACACAGTTTCGTGTAGGATTATTAGATGCTCGCATTAAAGATGAACGGATTCCTTTGTCCCATGGAGTATTAGGCCAAGAAACAAATGGCGCGGGAGGAATGTTTAAAGCATTTCGAACGATTCCTGTCATTTTAGCTATTATTGACGATATGAAACGTCTTTGCCCAGATGCTTGGTTAGTGAATTTTACCAATCCAGCTGGAATGGTTACGGAAGCCGCAATTAAACATGGCGGTTGGAAAAAAACAGTTGGCTTATGTAATGTGCCGATTGGTCATAGAAAACAAGCGGCCGAAATGCTGGGAATTCCAGAAGAAGACTTATTCTTTAAATTTGCTGGAATTAATCATTTCCATTGGCACCGCGTTTGGGACAAAGAAGGACAAGAGCGAACACAAGAACTCATTGATTTAATTTACGGACCTAAGCAAGAGCAAGGAAGTCATTTGAAAAATATTTTTGATGCGCCGTTCCATTATGAACAGTTAAAAGATTTAGGAATGTTACCATGTGGTTATCATCGCTATTATTATATTGAAGATGAGATGTTGAAGCATTCCATCGAAGAGTATGAACGGGGCGAAACAAGAGCACAAGTGGTTAAAGAAACGGAAGGTCGTCTGTTTGAATTGTATAAAGATCCCAAACTAGATTACAAACCAAAAGAATTAGAAGAACGGGGCGGCACACACTATAGCGATGCAGCTTGTGAAATGATCGCATCAATTTATAATGATAAACGAACGGATATGGTTGTTTCTACTGAAAATAATGGGACAATTACTGATTTACCGTATGATTGTGTTGTAGAAGTATCTGGACCTGTAACAGCACATGGCCATGAACCTTACAACTGGGGGGCCTTTCCGCCAGCAGCACGAGGAATTATTCAAAATATGAAAGCTATGGAAGAAACGGTTATTCGAGCAGCCATCAATGGTGATTACGGCGCAGCATTGCATGCTTTCACTATTAATCCATTAGTTCCTGGCGGCGTCATGGCGAAGACCTTGTTGGACGAATTATTAATTGCCCACAAAGCACATTTACCGAATTTTGCAGATGCGATTAATAAAATTGAAGAAACACAACCAGAAACAGTCACATATGTGGCCGAATTAATGAAAAGTAATTAAAAAATATCGCACGCTAAAGATTCGTTTAGTGTGCGATACTTTTTTTAGAATAGGAAGCAAAGGATTCCGTTTTTTTCTTGACAGTAAAATGATAGGTTTGTTGCCGGAACAGCCACTGAATACCAGAGTAAATTAAAATTTCAGCAATAATAAATGTCGAAAGTTTCTGTGCGGAAAGGAATAATAGCGTTAAAATTAAAAATAAGACGACACAGGTATAAAAAACGTGTTGCAATTTTTTAGAATTGATAATCGTGATTTCTTTGGTATCTTCAGTAACTTCAATGCGCCGATAAAATTGGAACCAGCCTTCATAGAACGTTAAAACATCCCCAGGATCAGCCTCAATTTCAATAGGTACATTAGTAAAAAGTTTCCCTTGATGCACACCATTTTTATAAAATGTAAAATAGCGTAACGCGCCCCAAGCTGATGTTTTTCGTGTCAATGTAATCTTCATGGTTTTCACCTCCGTCTTTATTTTGCCATAGTTTCGGTAAAATTGTATCCTACTAAAGTCCGATTCTCTGATTTTAGGGTCAGAATTGACAAAAGAAAGCAGAGGTGTTAATGTGGGAGTAATTAAACGAGGAGGTATAATTGTATGTTGGCATCTATCAGAATTTGGATTGACTTTTTGACAAAATAAATTGAATAAATCTTATCAAAAAGTCTGAAATTAAAATTCATGGGTGACGTGTGTACTTTTATACGAAACTACAAGGATAGCGATTAGGCTGTCCTTTTTTGCGTACCCAAGATTCTTTCGTTTCAGAAATGAAAGAAGAGGGCGAAATGAAAAAATTAAGTATTCATCTGAAAGAAGTAAGTATTCACTTTTCGGGAAAACCAATTCTAGAAATTGATGAATTATTTGTATATGAAAATGAAAAAATTGGGATTATTGGTAAAAACGGCGCAGGAAAATCAACACTGCTCAATTTAATTATGGGTAAGATTCAATCAGATAAAGGAAAAGTTCAAAGATTGAACGACTTTCATTACTTGGCACAAGTAGCTGAAGAAATAACGAATGAATCAGAGAAAACTGACAAAAACTGTTTGCTAAATCAGAAAAATCAAAAACTAAGTGGTGGCGAAAAAGTCCAAAAACGCTTAGCAACATTATTTTCAGAGTATTCAACAGGGGTTATTTTAGATGAACCAACCACACATTTAGATAAAGAACATCGTCAGTTGTTAGTGGCAGATTTAACGTATTATTATGGGACCGTTTTGTTTGTTAGTCATGATCGCTTTTTCTTGAATCAATTAGCAGAGAAAATTTGGGAAGTTTCGGATGGACATGTCAAAGAATATTTAGGGAACTACGATGCGTATTGTCGTCAAAAAGAATTGGAACAGCAAACACAATATAATGTCTATCATCAATATCAAAAGGAAAAGAAAAAATTACAGGAATCTTACGCAAAGAAACAAGCACAAGCGCAAAAATCTAGTCATGTTTCAAAAAAACAAAAACAAAAGCAAATTCAACCTAGTTGTTTAGCTGGTTCTAAACAAAAAGATACCGTACAAAAAGCACTCCAAAAACAAGCGAAAGCGATTAATGCCAGAATTGACAGATTACCCGATGTTGCGCAAGCAAAACAAGAGCGAAAAATTATTTTTCCTACTAATAATCAGTTCTCTTTATACAATCCATATCCAATTAGAATTGAAAATTTAACTTTCGCTTATGAGAATCGAACAATTCTTAACCAAGTGAACGTTCAAATTCCTTTAAACGAAAAAATAGCACTTTGTGGAAAAAATGGTGCTGGGAAGAGTACCTTCCTTCAACAAATTGAAGCCCGTCACCCGGCCATTTACTTTTCTCCCAAAGTCCGGTTAGGAACGTATCATCAATTAGATTATCGATTAAAAAATGATGAACCACTGTTGACTTATTTATTGAAGCGGACAAATTATTCTGAAAAGATTGTGCGTTCACTTTTATATCGTCTAGGTTTTCAACAAGAAAATTTACAGACAAAGATATCTTCTCTAAGTGGTGGCGAAGCCATAAAAATTACTTTGGCTCAATTATTTATAGAACCAAATAATATCATCTTATTGGATGAACCCACCAATTTTCTTGATTTAGAGACAATCCAAGCACTTGAAGAATTTATAAGTGCCTATCAAGGAACAGTAATTTTCACCTCGCATGATGAAACGTTTGTGGAAAAAGTAGCCACCCGCACTATTTATTTAGAAAACGGGAAAATTATTGATAAATAAAAAAAGTAGACAAAAAGTCGCTATTTTAGCGACTTTTTGTTTAGACTTCTTCAATTGGTAAATAGGTGTATTCTGCAATTTCTGCGGCATGGGAGCCAGCAACATGTCCAGTGACAAATGCAGCTGTAACATTGTAGCCTCCAGTATAGCCATTAATATCTAAAAGTTCACCAGCAAAAAATAAACCATTGACTAATTTGCTCTCCATTGTTTTAGGGGTCACTTCTTTGAGGGAAATCCCACCGCCTGTGACAAAAGATTTTTCCAAGGGCAATGTTTTCGTAACAGTGAACTGAAAGTCTTTCAGTAGTTCCACAAAGGAAAGACGTTGCTTTTCTGTCAGTTGTTTGGCAGGCACTTCTTCAATTGCTAGTTTCTCTAGATAAAAAGTAAGCAGACGTTCTGGTATTAAAGAATGAAAGGCATTTTTTGCCACTTTATTTGGCTGTTCCTCAATCATGTAATCAACGTTTTTCAGCACTTCTTCAAAAGATTTTGTAGGAAACACATCCAAGGCTACCGTGACAGGTTGATTGCCGTTGCGAGTTAATTCTTGGTTAATAAAACTAGAACAGCGGAGCGCGGCAGGTCCTGAAATGCCAAAATGTGTAAACAGCATATCCATTTGATGATTAACTAAAGGTTTTCCTTTTTGGTTCAAAACAGTTAAATTAATATCTTGTAAAGAGAGACCTTGCAACGTTTTATCAAGGATAAAAGGTTCTTCAGAAATAATAGGCGATTCGGTAGGGTAGAGAGGGCTGATGGTATGCCCCATTTTTTTGGCTAGTTTATAGCCATCACCAGTTGCTCCTGTGGAAGGATAAGTGCGGCCGCCAGTTGTTAATACAACACACGGTGCATAAATTTTTTCCAGTTCGGTTTCAACGCCAATTATTTGATCGTCTTTTCGTAGTAATTTTGTGACCTGTGTTTTTGTAAAAACAGTGACTCCTAATTCGTTAATGCGGTTAAATAGCGCATCAACAATTGACTTCGATTTATCTGTAACAGGGAACATGCGTCCGTGATCTTCTTCTTTTAAGTGAATACCATTGGATTCAAAAAAGTTCATGATATCATAGTTATCAAATTGTGAAAATGCGCTGTATAAAAATTTTCCATTCCCAGGAATAAATGAAATGATTTCTTCTGCGGGCCGATTATTGGTTACATTACAGCGGCCGCCACCAGTCATTAATAATTTTTTCCCAACACGGCGATTTTTTTCAATCAATAATACTTGAGCGCCTGCTTCTGCGGCCGCAATCGTGGCCATCATACCACTCGTCCCAGCGCCGACAATAATTACATCAAATTTCTTCATAGTTCTCCTCCAATTCAATAGGTAGTGTACCATAATTACGGGATTTTTTCTGGATTTAAGGAAAAAATAAACGTTTGACTATGGTAATTTTTGAATTTTCAGTTAAAATAAACCTATAACAATGAGAGGATGATTAAATGGACGCAAAACAATATGTTAAAAATATTCAAGAAAAGATTCACCAATTAGACCAAGGTCAAACAGAATATTTACAAGCAGTCGATGAGTTTTTACCAACCGTAGAAGGTTTTTTAGAAAAAAATCCTCAATACATTGAAGCAAATATTTTAGGTGTCTTGATTGAACCTGAACGTATTTTTCAATTTCGTGTGCCGTGGCAAGATGACCAGGGCAACTGGCATGTGAACAGAGGCTATCGTGTTCAATATAATTCAGCGATTGGACCATACAAAGGTGGTTTGCGGTTTCATCCAAGTGTGAATTTAAGTGTGATGAAGTTTTTGGCCTTTGAACAAATTTTTAAAAATAGTTTAACTGGTTTGCCAATCGGTGGCGGCAAAGGCGGTAGTGATTTTGATCCAAAAGGTAAGTCAGATGCTGAAGTGATGCGCTTTTGTCAAAGTTTCATGACCGAACTTCAAAAACATATTGGTCCAAGTACAGATGTTCCAGCAGGCGATATTGGCGTAGGCGCTCGTGAAATTGGTTATTTGTTTGGCATGTATAAACGCTTGCGCAACTATGATGCAGGAGTGTTGACTGGCAAACCTTTAGGATACTGGGGAAGCCAAGCAAGAACAGAAGCGACGGGTTATGGAACGGTTTATTTTGTTAAACATTTATTAGCAGATAAAAACGATACGTTTGAAGGCAAAAAAGTTGCTGTTTCTGGTAGCGGGAATGTCGCAATTTATGCCATGGAAAAAGCAACTGAGCTAGGTGCCACAGTAATCACATGTTCCGATTCGTCTGGTTTTGTCTATGATCCAGAAGGAATTGATGTGGCGTTAGTAAAAGAACTAAAAGAAAAAAATCGTGAACGCATTTCAAAATATGTTGAAACACGTAAAGGCGCAACTTATTATGATAAAGAATCTGTTTGGGATTTCGAAACAGCGTATGACATTGCGTTACCATGTGCAACACAAAATGAAATCAACGAAAAGCAAGCTGCTATTTTAGTGAAAAACGGAGTGAAAGTCGTGGCAGAAGGCGCAAATATGCCTTGTACACTAGAAGCAGTCGCCGTTTTTGCTAAATCAGCTGTAATTTATTGTCCAGGTAAAGCCGCTAATGCAGGTGGTGTTGCGGTTTCTGCATTAGAGATGAGCCAAAATGCTGAACGTTTAGCTTGGTCCTTTGAAAAAGTTGATGGTATGCTAGATCAAATTATGCAAAATATTTATGAGACTTGTCGTGATACAGCTAACGAATATCAGGCACGAGATAACTTTGTTTTAGGTGCGAATATTGCTGGCTTCGAAAAAGTAGCGGCAGCGATGCTAAGTCAAGGACTCGTTTAATAACAAAAAATGCTAGGAAATCCTAGCATTTTTTATTGGTTTGTTTGATTAAGAGAATAAATATCTCTAATTAAATAGTTAAAATTAAACAATTGGTCTATCCAAAAGAATTTGCTTGAAAAAATGTCTAAAAACACGTAAAGTATACATGTAGTAAGTTTACTTTCGAGGAGGAAAAGGAATGTCACACATTCAATTAGATTATTCCAAATTAGCACCATTTGTTGCTGACCATGAATTGGAATACATGCAAACACAAGTCACTGCAGTGGACAAAGCATTACGTGAAGGTACAGGAGCTGGTAATGATTTTACTGGCTGGATTGATTTACCAGAAAACTATGACAAAGAAGAATTCGCGCGCATTAAAAAAGCAGCAGCAAAAATTCAATCTGACTCTGAGGTATTAGTAGTCATTGGTATCGGTGGTTCATATTTAGGTGCCCGTGCAGCAATTGAATTTTTGACACATTCATTTAATAATCTATTATCAAAAGAAGAACGGAAAGCGCCACAAATCTTCTTTGCTGGAAATAGCATCAGCTCAACTTATTTAGCTGATTTAATCAATGTGATTGGTGATCGTGATTTTTCTGTCAACGTTATTTCAAAATCTGGAACTACGACAGAACCAGCGATTGCTTTCCGCGTCTTTAAAGAGTTATTAATTAATAAATATGGCAAAGAAGAAGCCAATAAACGTATTTATGCGACAACTGACCGTGCTAAAGGAGCAGTAAAAGTTGAAGCTGATGCGGAAGGTTGGGAAACATTTGTGATTCCTGATGATGTGGGCGGCCGTTTCACTGTTTTAACGCCAGTAGGTCTTTTACCAATCGCTGTTAGCGGCGCGGATATTGATCGTTTAATGGAAGGTGCAAATGATGCACGTAAAGAATACGGCGCAACGAGCGACTTAAAAGAAAACCAAGCCTATCAATATGCTGCGTTACGTAATATTTTATATCGTAAAGGCAAAACAACTGAAATGTTAATTAACTATGAGCCTGGCATGCACTATTTCTCTGAATGGTGGAAACAATTATACGGTGAATCAGAAGGTAAAGATGGCAAAGGTATTTTCCCAGCAGCCGCAGACTTTTCAACTGACTTACATTCTATGGGTCAATATGTTCAAGAAGGCATGCGTAACTTATTTGAAACAGTGGTTAAAATTGAAAATCCACGCCATAGCATTTCAATTCCAGAACAAAATGAAGATCTAGATGGCCTAGGCTATTTACAAGGAAAAGAAATTGACTTCGTCAATACAAAAGCGTTCGAAGGTACGTTGCTTGCTCACACAGATGGTGGTGTGCCAAACATGATCGTTAAAGTGCCAACAATGGATGCTTATTCATTAGGTTATGTTATGTACTTCTTCGAAATTGCGGTGGGCATCTCAGGTTACTTAAATGGGGTTAATCCATTTGACCAACCAGGTGTTGAAGCTTACAAACGCAACATGTTCGCTTTATTAGGTAAACCAGGTTTTGAAGAATTAGCAAAAGATTTAAATGCACGCCTATAATTTGTAAATAACAGAAGAAAAGAGCCAGAAACGTAAGTGTTTCTGGCTCTTTTCTTCTGTTTAAATTATTTTTCCAATGGTTCGTTCCATTTTTTAGGACTCCAAATAGTTCCTTCCAATGCAACTTGAAGACTTTCATTATCATCTTCTAATTGTTCAATATATTTGATGGTTTCCTCGATAATAAAAGAATTGGGTTCTTCGCTGATTGACTGAAGTTGTTCTGCTAACCATGTATTTCTCATTTTTCATCACCTCAAAATGTAGTCTATCATAGGTGAGCTTTTTAGTAATGAAACTTGCTTATTGGTTTTTCTTTAAAATAGCATAAATTCGTTCAATATCCACTTGAGTACCTCTTAATTCATAGTCAGCTAAGAAGGGAAAGTTAAATTGTTCCGCATACTGTTTAGCTGTCAGGCAGTATTGGTGGTTAAAGTTTTTATTGCCGCTGCCCACCACACCAGAGCAATAACGATAATTATTTTCAAAAGCAAGATATTCTCGCATGACTTCTGTTAAAATTTCGGTATTGCCGTTGTTGATGCCATCGCCACCATCTAAATAGGTAGGCACAAAAGTAAAAAATGGTTCTGTTTCTACTTCTAACGGAGAATTTTCCGAAATTTCTTTGAAAGTAATCGTAGGATTTTTTTCGTTGTGCTGATGTTGCTCTTCGGCATAAGCTGTTAAATGTTGAACAAATGAGCGTGTATTACCAGAGATTGAAATATATCGTATATTCATCAGAGATCCCTCCAAATAAATTTAATTGTTTACGTAAGTATAGCACATCTATGTGAAAAAAATTCAAGATCAATAATTATAAAGCGAAAAAAATAATGCCTTTTTATTACCTATTATAAAAGTGAAAATTTGTTATTTTAATTCATTTGGGTAAGTATTGAATTTTGCGAAAAACTTTGCTAAGATGGTAGAGTATTGAATAAAGAATGGTTGGGCGAAAGCTTCAAGGATTCAGTTCTTCAAGGGGTGAGAAGAACAATTTTTGAGTTTGCGCCTTTTTGCATACCTAAAACAAAAGGGCTGAGCGTATCTCTATTTCGCTAGTCCTTTTTCTTATATGCTAAAGGTGTAAAAACTAAGGAGGTGGAGACAATGGTACAAGAAGTACTAGAGCAAATCAAGGCAGCGGAGGATGCGGTGGAAGAGCATCGGCAACAAGCTAAGATGAATTGTCGTTTATATGAAGAACATAAGCAAGAACGTTTAGCTGAACTACGTCAAGAGAGTGAAGAAGCTGTTGAAAAAGTGCTGACGGATTCACTAGCAACGCAAGAAAAGATGTTACAACTTGAAAAAGAACAACTTTTAGATGAAACAAAGCGCACTGAACAAGCGCTTCACGAACGTTATGAAGCGAACAAAGAACAAGTCATTGATTCAATTATTGAGAGGGTGAAAGACGTTTATGGCAGTTAGTAAAATGGAAAAAATGACAATAATTGCCGCTGCCGAAAAAGAAGCAGCAATTCTACAAGCCATTCAAGGCTTGCAAATTGTCGAAGTAAAACGGATTTTTCATTCGCCTGAAGAAGAACAAGCCTTAAAGAGTCAATATTCTTTTTTACAAGCAGAACAGTCAACTGAACAGCTACGTAAATATGAAACGATGCTACAACAATTGCAAGAGCTTCTTTTATTTTTGACACGCTCTTCAGGAAAAGGGTTAAAGATAAAAAGAAAAGTCTATACCTTAGAAGAGTTGGAACAAACCTTTGATGAAAAAACATTACAAAGCTATTTGACGGAATTAAAGAATATTCAAGAATCTTTGAAACAAATTCAAACAGATCGTCAAGGATTAGAAGCTGAAGAAGAATTATTAGGCCGCTGGCAATATCTGGATATTTTACCGCATAAACAGCAGTTAAAAAGTAGTTATGTCGTTCATGGTTCGATAAATCTAGCCAATAAAGCCAGTTTCTTGAGCGCTTTGTCTCAATGGCCAACGGTTTATTTTGAAGAAATTTATCAAAGTATGCATCATAGTTATTTTACACTCGTTTACCTGAAGGAACATCAGCAGAGTGTAACCGAGTTATTAAACCAATATAGTTTTGAACCACTCCAATACCGTTATGATGTTCCGCCTAAAGAGGCATATCAACAAGTCAAAGAACAATATGAAATTTTACAAAAAGAAGAAAAAACCTTAAAGCAACAACTGGCTTCTTATCATGATTTCTATGAAACGTTTTGCTTGGCTGAAGAAGTCTTATTGGCGGTTATCCAAAGAGAACAAGCACGTCAACATTTGTTAAATGCTTCGTCATTTTTCATCTTGCAAACGTGGATTCCAGTCGAAGAAAAAGCTGAGATTTTGACAGCGATTGAAGAAAAAGTTCCTAAGGACGAAATAGCACTTACTTTTGAAAATCCTACGAAGGCGGAAATTGAGACAGATATACCGGTTAAACTAGCGAATAATAAATTGGTGCAGCCGTTTGAAATGTTAACAGAGATGTATAGCTTACCAAAATATGAAGAAGTTGATCCGACACCTGCGATGATGCCGTTTTATCTAGTCTTTTTTGGCATGATGGTAGCGGATATTGGCTATGGCTTACTGATGCTACTCTTGTCTATTATTGCTCTGAAAGCATTTGTTTTACCGAGAGGCATGAAACGTTTTGCCGACTTTTTCTTGATTTTATCATTTCCAACAATTATTTGGGGCTTCATTTACGGTTCGTTTTTCGGTGCAGCATTACCGCCAACAATGTTTGGAATCAAATCACCATTTCCGATTTTATCAACGACCGAAGATGTAAATACGATTCTTATTTTATCGGTTATTTTTGGGTTTATCCAATTGGTTGTCGGTTTAATGATTAATGGGATTCAGTTATCAAAACAAAAGCGCTATTTAGATAGTATTAACGAAAGTTACGCTTGGTTAGGGATTTTGTTTGGTTTAGCATTGTTAGTCGTTGGTAAATTAGTGGTTAAAAATGAAGGCTTATTTACAGCAGGTGCGATTTTAGCTAGTCTTTCTGCCATTGCAATTATTGTGATTCCAATGATTCAATCGAAGGCCAAATTAAAAGGCTTAGCCAAAGGACTGTATGGACTATACGGTGTGACAGGTTATGTCGGTGACCTAGTTAGTTATACACGTTTGATGGCGTTAGGAATTGCTGGGGGAAGTATTGCTTCAGCGTTTAATATGCTCGTTGAGTTCATGCCGCCAGTTGCCCGTTTTAGCGTGGGGATCTTGCTGTTAATTGTTTTACATGCGTTAAACATATTCTTATCGTTATTAGGTGCGTATGTTCATGGCGCACGTTTGCAATATGTTGAGTTCTTTGGAAAATTTTATACAGGCGGTGGCCGGGCGTTTAATCCGCTAAAAACAAAAGAAAAGTATGTCAATGTTGAGAAAAAATAGAAAATTATTTATTGGAGGAAAATAGAGATGATGGATTACTTAATTAATAATAATGGTGGAATTGTTTTTGCAGTATTAGGAATGGCGATGGCGACAATTTTTGCTGGGATTGGATCAGCCAAAGGGGTTGGCTTTACTGGGGAAGCAGCAGCAGCTTTAACGACGGAGCAGCCAGAAAAATTTGGTCAAGCGTTAATTTTACAGTTATTACCAGGTACACAAGGACTATACGGTTTCGTTATTGCTTTCTTAATTTATATTAACTTAGGAAACGATATGAGTATGGTTCAAGGATTGAACTATTTTGTAGCAGCTTTACCAATTGCCTTTGCTGGATTGTTCTCTGGGATTGCCCAAGGTCGTGTAGCCGCTGCGGGGATCCAAATTTTAGCGAAGAAACCAGAACATGCAACAAAAGGAATTATCTATGCTGCCATGGTTGAAACTTATGCCATCTTAGGGTTCGTAATTTCCTTCTTACTTGTATTGAACGTCAAATAATTGAGGAGGCAGATGGATGGATGCCATTGAAAAAATCATCAGTGAAATTAAGCAGCAAGGAAAGCAAGAAGTCGAAGCCTATGTCACCAGTGAACAAACGCGCATCGATCAAGAATTCCAAGCAGCACAACAAGAAATTTTGCTGAAGCAAGAACATGAAATAGAAAAACGACAACAACAATTATTAAAAGAATTTAAACAACGCCAACAACGGCAAACACTAGAAATTCGTCAGGATGCATTAAATAAAAAACAAGCATATCTTAACCAATTATTTGACGAAGTGGTCTTAAAGATGAGTGAATGGTCAGCGGAAGAATTTCAACAATTTATGAAAGCACAATTAGGCTCACTTGAATTAACAGGAAAAGCAACCATTCTTTTAGGCGAGTATTCTCAAACGAAAGTGACGCAAGAATGGCTGACCGCTCTTTCTGATGCTACTGTTCAATGGGAGCTTTCAGAGGAAGTTGTTCCAAAAGAAAGTGGCTTTATCGTTGCAAAAGACGGTTTGGATTATAATTTTCTCTTTTCAGCATTAGTTGAAGAGATTCAAAAAACAGAAGGCTTTAAAGTAGCAGAAAAACTTTTCAGTTAAGAAGGGAGGACGTAGCATGAGAAAACCAACGTATCATCAAATTAATCCGCTGATTCGTTTAAAAGAAACGGAGCTGCTTTCTGAGCAACAGTTTCAACAACTTTTAGAAGCGGAAACAGTTGAAGACGTTAAAAATATGTTAAAAAGTACGGTTTATCAACCTTATTTAACCGAAACTTTTGAAGAAAAATTTGACTACCATTCTTCTGAAGCGCTGGGAAATCTTTATCGCTGGTTATATGAAATGGCTCCAGAACCAGCTGTAGTAACGTTGTATACGATGCGTTTTACCTTCCATAACTTGAAAATTTTGACGAAAGCTGAGCAAACAGGTAAAGATTTTGATTATCTTTATTTAGAGGATGGTCGTTATTCTCTAAACACAGTCAAAAGTGCCATTCATACAAAAAACTCTTCCGAACTTGAGCCAGCATTATTAGAAGTGATCCGTGATGTTTTTGCCTATCTGGAAGAAGGCGGTTTGCCACAAGCAATTGATATCCTTTATGATCGAGCATTTTTACAGCAACAGCGAAAATTAGCGGATGAATTGGGCTATGAAGAGTTAAGGAAGGAAGTCATCGCTTTTATTGATTTAACCAATCTATCAACGATGGCTAGAGGGATTGTTCAACATCAAAACAGTAACTTTTTATCAACCGTGCTTTCTAGCGCTGGCAGTATCTCAAAGAAAGAACTGTTGACCTATGCGGAAAAGTCACTTGTAGAATTTACAGCATTTGTCAGAACAACGAATTACGGACAACTATTAGAAAAGATTATCAATAAAGAAACCAATGAATTAAATTTATTGGCTTTTGAAAAACTCAAAGATGATTACCTGACCTCAATGTATGAAAACGGTCGAACGGTTGCTTTTGGGCCGCTCCCATTACTAGCCTTTTTGAATGCGAAAGAGGTTGAATGGAAAAATCTACGTTTAATTTTGGTCGGAAAACATAGTGGGTTTTCAAATGAAAAAATTCGAGAAAGGATGCGAAAAGTCAATGGGGTATAAAATTGGTGTCATTGGAGACAAAAATTCAATCTTACCATTTAAACTGTTTGGCTTTGAGGTCCATCATGCCATTTCAGAAATGCAAGTTAGAGAAGCCATTGAAACTATGGCAAAAAATAAGTTTGGGGTCATTTTCATAACGGAAGAAGCCTCTACTTTAGCAGAAGAAACGATTGAACGATACAAAGAACAAGTGACACCAGCGATTATTTTAATCCCAAGTCATAATGGTACAATCGGAATCGGTTTAAGTGAGATTGAAAAAAATGTTGAAAAAGCAATTGGACAAAATATTTTATAATGCAAAGGAGAATGAGCGTGCAAATTGGAAAAATTGTCAAAGTTTCAGGTCCTTTGATTTTAGCTGAAAACATGTCAGATGCTAGTATCCAAGACATTTGTCATGTAGGAGATTTAGGCGTTATCGGAGAGATTATTGAAATGCGAGGCGACGTCGCTTCGATTCAAGTATATGAAGAAACAACAGGCATTGGACCAGGAGAACCAGTTATTTCAACAGGAGAACCATTATCTGTTGAATTAGCCCCAGGTTTAATTGCCGAAATGTTTGATGGTATTCAACGACCATTGGATACATTTCAAGAAGTAACCCACAGTAACTTTTTAGGCCGTGGCGTTAAAATTGATGCGTTAGATCGTGAGAAAAAATGGACGTTTGAACCGACTGTGGCAGTTGGTGAAGAAGTGTCGGCAGGTGACATCGTCGGTGTGGTTCAAGAAACAGCGATTATTCAACATAAAATTATGGTGCCTTTCGGCGTTTCAGGAACGATTGCCGAAATTAAAGCAGGGGATTTTGCCATTGATGAAACAGTTTATTCAGTGGAAACGGCTAAAGGAACAGAAAGTTTTAGCATGATGCAAAAATGGCCCGTTCGGCGGGGACGTCCCATTTTAGAAAAACTAAGTCCCAAAGTACCGATGGTGACCGGACAACGCGTAATTGATACTTTTTTCCCAATTACGAAAGGCGGAGCGGCAGCAGTTCCAGGACCATTTGGCGCTGGAAAAACAGTCGTTCAGCACCAAATTGCTAAGTGGGCCGATGTCGACTTAGTCGTTTACGTTGGTTGCGGGGAACGCGGGAATGAAATGACAGATGTTTTAAATGAATTTCCAGAATTAATTGATCCAACAACTGGTGAGTCTTTGATGAATCGGACGATTTTAATTGCGAATACGTCAAATATGCCGGTAGCGGCACGGGAAGCCTCGATTTATACAGGGATTACCATTGCAGAATATTTCCGTGATATGGGTTACTCAGTCGCAATTATGGCGGATTCTACTTCTCGTTGGGCAGAAGCGTTACGAGAAATGAGTGGCCGGTTAGAAGAAATGCCTGGTGATGAAGGCTATCCAGCCTATTTAGGTAGCCGTTTAGCTGAATATTATGAACGAGCAGGACAAGTCATCGCGTTAGGAAAAGATCATCGTGAAGGAAGCATTACAGCGATTAGTGCGGTTTCGCCATCTGGTGGGGACATATCAGAACCTGTCACCCAAAATACGTTACGCGTTGTTAAAGTATTCTGGGGCTTAGATTCTCAATTAGCACAAAAGCGTCATTTTCCTTCTATTAACTGGTTGCAAAGTTATTCTCTTTACTCCACAGAAGTAGGGCAATATTTAGACTTGGAATTGCAAGGAAACTGGGCCGCTATGGTAGCTGAAGGGATGCGGATTTTACAAGAGGAATCTCAACTGGAAGAAATTGTTCGCTTGGTTGGGATTGATTCCTTGTCGGATAAAGACCGTTTAACGTTGGAAACGGCCAAATCATTACGGGAAGACTATTTGCAACAAAATGCTTTTGATGACGTGGATACGTTCACTTCTCGAACCAAACAAGCGAAAATGTTGCAATTGATTCTAACTTTTGGTGAAGAAGGTCAAAAAGCCTTAAGTTTAGGCACTTATTTCTCTGAGTTAATGGCGGGAACAGTTGAAATCCGTGATCGCATTGCTCGTAGCAAGTATTTACCAGAAGAAGAATTAGAAAAATTGGATCGTTTACAAGCAGAAATTAAAACAACGATAAAAGAAATCATTGCTGAAGGAGGAATGACGAATGATTAAAGAATATCGCACAATCAATGAAGTCGTTGGTCCTCTGATGATTGTTGAAAAAGTGGCAGGCGTAAAGTACGAAGAATTAATTGAAGTACGCATGCAAAATGGCGAAATTCGCCAAGGGCAAGTTTTAGAAATCAATGGAGATAAAGCGATGGTCCAAATATTTGAAGGAACGAGTAACATCAATATTCGTGATTCAAAAGTTCGCTTTCTGGGACATCCTTTAGAATTAGGGGTTTCGCCAGATATGATGGGGCGCGTTTTTGACGGCTTAGGTCGCTTAAAAGATAATGGACCAGAATTATTACCTGAGAAAAAATTAGATATTAACGGCGAAGTTATCAATCCAGTCGCTCGTGATTATCCCGATGAGTTCATCCAAACAGGGATTTCAGCGATTGACCATTTAAATACCTTAGTTCGTGGTCAAAAATTACCTGTTTTTTCAGCATCTGGCTTACCTCATAAAGAATTAGCAGCACAAATTGCCAGACAAGCCAACGTGTTAAATAGTGAAGAAGAATTTGCCGTAGTTTTTGCGGCCATTGGGATTACCTTTGAAGAAGCGGAATATTTTATGGAAGATTTCCGTCAAACAGGCGCAATTGATCGTTCAGTCTTGTTTATGAACTTAGCGAATGATCCAGCCATTGAACGGATTGCAACACCTAGAATGGCTTTGACAGCTGCTGAATATTTAGCTTATGAAAAGGGCATGCATGTCTTAGTTATCATGACGGATATGACCAATTATTGCGAAGCGTTGCGAGAAATTTCAGCAGCACGCCGTGAAGTTCCAGGACGTCGTGGTTACCCAGGTTATCTTTACACGAACTTAGCAACGTTGTATGAACGGGCAGGACGAATTCGTGGCTCAAAAGGTTCCGTAACACAGATTCCTATTTTAACAATGCCAGAGGAGGATAAAACACATCCAATTCCCGATTTAACTGGCTATATTACAGAAGGGCAAATTATCTTGTCCCGGGAACTATATAAGAGCGGTATCCAACCACCAATTGATGTATTGCCATCACTTTCCCGTCTTAAAGACAAAGGAACTGGCGAAGGCAAAACGCGCGGGGATCATGCAGCGACGATGAATCAATTGTTCTCAGCCTATGCACAAGGGAAACAAGCCAAAGAATTAGCTGTCATTTTAGGAGAATCAGCTCTTTCCGATGTCGATAAAATTTACGCAGCTTTTGCCCAACGTTTTGAAGAAGAATATGTCAACCAAGGATTCGATACAAACCGTTCGATTGAAGAAACGTTAGATCTTGGGTGGGAACTATTAAGTATGCTACCGAGAACAGAACTAAAACGAATTAAAGAGGATATGCTCGATCAATACTTAACTGAAGGGAAGTAGAAAAATGGCTCGATTAAATGTTAATCCAACCCGTATGGAACTTTCCCGATTGAAAAAACAGTTAACTACGGCCACGAGAGGTCATAAGTTGCTGAAAGACAAACAAGATGAATTGATGCGACGGTTTATTGCGCTAGTCAAAGAAAACAATGAGTTACGTATTCAGGTTGAACAAGAAGTGACGGATGCGTTATCAAATTTTGTATTGGCAAACGCAACGTTGAACGAAGCCTTTATTGAAGAGTTAGTGGCAATTCCAGCCGAAAAAGTTGAATTAGAAATTATTGAACAGAACATCTTAAGTGTGCCAGTTCCTAAAATGATTTTTGATTACGATGAATCAGTTCAAGAAGCACCCTTAGATTATGGCTACGTGAATTCAAACAGCGAGCTTGATCAAGCTTTTGCTAAAATTTCAAGCATTTTACCGAAATTATTAGCACTTGCAAATGTTGAAAAGACGTGCCAATTATTATCAAAAGAAATTGAAAAAACGCGTCGTCGTGTCAACGCCTTAGAGTATATGACGATTCCACAATTAGAAGAAACAATTTACTACATTCAAATGAAATTAGAAGAAAATGAACGTGGCGAAATTACACGTCTAATTAAAATTAAAAGCATGAACAAAGAAAATTAATGGTTAGAAAGAACGAGTGCGAAGCCAGTTGGTAGCTTTCGTGCTCGTTTTTAATAAAAAAGGGAGTGGAAAAAATGAAAAATGAAGAACGCCGCAAAGCGATTGCACTGAATTGTCAAAAATACGAAAGTGACTATGCTCACTTGGTGGAACCAATCAATGAGCTACTGTTAAACTTGGGAGCGGCTATTTCAGAAGAAGCCGCGAAGCAAATCATTCTGAATGTAAAACGCTATCATCACGGCGTGAAATATCTTCCTGAGTGTCATTTAGATGAAAGTAACCAATTTATCGAAGATGGGCTTGAAGCTCTTAAAAAGGGAGATTTAGGCAACGGTGCGTTACAACTATTTGGGGCTGGCTTAAACTTTGCTAGTTTTGCAACAAAAGCACAAGGAACCAAAAAAATTGATGCCCACCAAATGTTGGCAGAACGTTTTACGAAGTTGTTGTCTGTACAAACGGATAATAATAACAAACAATAAAAATACCCTTGGTTTATTAAGTCGTCTTAATAAACCAAGGGTATTTTTTAACTGTTATTGATTAGGATATTCAGACACCTGTAATTGCCATAGCTTATCTGTCACTGAAGCAATAAACGCAGCACTCTTAGCATTATCAGGTCCTTTAGTAAAAATTGCTAAAGCAAAGGGGTGAGGTGTTTCTAAAATCCCCATATCATGAATAAATTCATCATAGGAACCAATTTTATGAGCAACTTTTCCTTGAGTTGTGGGAGTTTCCATTCTTTCATGGAAAACACTTTGTTTCATAGAATCATAAATCGCTTGGTAATCTGGTTTTGTTGCTTTTTCAGTATATAATTTTTGTAGAATAACAAGCGCATCTTCCGAAGAAAATTGTGGCTCTTCAATCGAAGGTGTCTTGTGCAAATAACGCTGATACATTTCTCGTTTTGCTTTTGCATCACCACCCAATGTGTCATAGAGCATATTTTTAGCGATATTATCAGAATAGGTGATGGCATATTCTTGTAACGTTTTTAATGGATATTCTGGTTGGATATTATAGGCAATGATCCCAGTTCCTTCTTCATAATCTTCTTCGGCGTTATAGGGAATCAGGTCTGTCCATTTTTTTTGACCAGAAGCAACCGTGTCGGCGACTAGCATCGTCAGTGGCACTTTAATAGTGCTAGCTGTATAAAATTCATGTTGGCCATTCACGGAACGTTGTTCGCCAGTTTCCAAATCTAAATAACTAATCCCGACCGTTCCTTCAAATTCTTTGACAGAAGCGACGAGCAGGTCATTTATTTTATCAAAAAATACTGTATTTGCTGAATTATTTTCTTCCTTGTCTTTCGTATGTTTCTCATGTTTGGCGGAATCAATTGTAACTTTTTGTTCAGATTCTTTGGCATAATCTTCGCCACGACTTGAGAAGAAGAAGCCCACAATTAGGAAAAAGCAAAGAAAGAAAATGGTGCCGTAAAGTGAGAGTTGCTGTTTCTTCAATGTAAAACCCTTTCCGTTTCTCTAATAGATATTTTCTCAACTCCTCCATTTAATCATTTTTCGGATAAGAGCGCAAGCGTCTTTTTAATGGCACTACTGGTTTTGTTTCATTTGTTTTTGGAGTGCTTGCGATTGCTTTAATAGCTCTTTGCCGATAGTGGTATCTTTCACTAATAGCCGCTGTAAGGGGCGATCGATGACTTGTTTGATGGAATGAATGTCTTGATTATTTAAAATGGCTGTTTCTTTACTAGAAAAAGATTTATGCGCGGTCAGTTGTAACCCGAACGAGTTGTACAACAATGTATAACCAGCAATTCCAGTAATTGTCTGATAAGATTTTGAAAAGCCGCCGTCAATTACGAGAAGCGTGCCATTTGCTTTGATTGGCGATTCGCCTTTTGTTCGTTTAACTGGTGTATGGCCATTAATGATATGTCGATTTTCACCAGTCACTTCAAATTCATCTAGGATTCTTTCACAAACTTCAACCGTATCACGCAAAGAGTAGTAAGGATTCTTTTCTTCATGATGTGTTTCTTTTTCAGCGAGAAAATAACGCTCAAAGGTTTTCATAGCTCGTTTACCAAATAATGAGGAGCCTTCGCCACACCAAAGATACCATAAACAATCTGTCGCATAGTCATCTGTAATAGCAGGCTGAGCGTAAGCTTCTTCTAACATTTCCTGAAAGAAGTCAACTAAAGCTTTTCCTGAATAGGAGTGGCCTTTAAATGTATAAGCTTGAAAAGTACCGTCCGCATTCAGAGGCAGACAGCCATGAATCAATAAATTTTGATTATACACAAGGTAAAGAGAAGCTTTTTCCATTAGAAAGCGCATGTGTTTTGTTAACCGCGGCGAAGACTGAAATTGCGTTAATAAATCATCAATTATCTGTTTTTCCTCACGTGTTAATTGGTAAGGCTGCTCTTCAGAAACGGTTTGGAAACAGCTGTTAATTAATGTATAACGACATTCGTCAAAAGTAATAGTTTCCCCTTGAATCTTATCTAAGCGTAGCCGATGTGCCAAGTTAAAATCAGGGCGTCGACCAATAATTTGCCCTTCTAGTTTTTCTTGAATAATGGCAATAGCTTGTTGCACACGCATCGCTACTTGTTTTTCAGCTTCAGTTAACGCACGATAGGGATTTTTCTTGGGTGCAAAAGCAGGATTTTCTTTATATGTTTCTAAACTAAATTTTTTTAAGGCGGTTAAATCGATAGCATAACGTTCTTCTAACAAATCTAAATTTCCATAGCGAGCACAAATACGTACTACATTGGCTAAACAAGCCAGTGAACCACTATAAGCAGCCAGCCAAATCATATCATGATTGCCTAGTTGAATATCCAAGGAGTGATAGGACATTAATCGGTCCATAATTTTATCTGGTGCTGGCCCCCGGTCATAGATATCCCCAATAACATGTAGGTGATCGATAATCAGACGTTGGATTAGATAAGCTAATTCTGTCACGAAACGTTTGGCTTCACCTAGTAAAATAATTTTTTCAATAATTTGTTGATAGTAACCGTTTTTGGTTGTTGTTTCATCATATTGATAAATCAATTCTTCGAGAATATACCCATAGGTTTCAGGAAGGGCTTTGCGAACTTTAGAACGTGTGTACTTCATCGAAGAAGAACGGACGATTTCAACCAGACGGCGAATCGTTAATAGCCACCATTCATAAGAGAGGGCGCTTTCATTTTCTAAAAGTGTTAATTTTTCTTCTGGATAGTAGATAATAAAACAAAGCTCGTCCATCTGATGGGCATTTAATTCTTGTTTAAATAAAAATTGAACTTTTTCTCGGATTCGCCCAGAACCATTTCTTAAAATATGGTCAAAAGCTTCAAATTCACCATGTAAATCACTGACAAAATGTTCTGTTCCTTTCGGTAAATTCAAAATTGCTTCCAAATTAATAATTTCTTCAATTTGTTGATCGCGGTTCAGTGTAGCCAAGTCATCTGCCTTCTTTCTTTTTTCGTATATACCAATTTTAATTTAAAAGATTAAAGTGTTGATAATAAAGGTTTTTTATTCGTATGCCAATTATTTTAGGCTATTTGGCGAAAAAAAGCAACAGGAGAAAGTCAGAGAAAAATGTGGAAAATTATAGGAAGCTACTGGGTTTTATGCTATGATTTTTAATAAAACAAAATGAAGGGGCGGGAAAACATGTTATTTGGTACAGCAAAAATGAATCGGGAAAATCATTTAGAAATCGGTGGTTGTGACACCGTAAAGTTGGCGCAAAAATTCGGGACGCCGTTATTTGTCTATGATGTCGCTCATATTCGCGCACAAGCACGTGGTTTTAAACAAACGTTAAATCAATTAGGTATCAAAAATAAAGTGGTTTATGCAAGTAAAGCATTTAGTTGTTTAGCTATTTATCAAGTGTTAAAGGAAGAAGATATTGCTTGCGATGTTGTCTCTGGTGGAGAACTATTCACAGCTTTAAAAGGGGGCATGGAGCCAGCGGAAATTGAATTCCATGGAAATAACAAAACCCCTGAAGAATTACGTTACGCCTTGGATAACAAAATAGGTACAATTGTCATTGATAATTTTTACGAAATTGACTTGTTGGAAGAATTATTAGCTACACGAAACCAAACACAAAAAGTTCTTTTTCGGGTGAGTCCTGGCGTGGATGCAGAAACACATGATTACATTTTGACAGGCCAAGAAGATTCAAAATTTGGTTTTGATGTTGCAAGTGGCCAGGCAACAGAAGCGCTCGTTCGCCTTTTATCAAACCCCTCTTTTGATGTACAAGGGGTCCATTGCCATATTGGCTCGCAAATTTTTGCTGTGGAAGGCTTTTTAGCTGCTGTTGAAAAAATGTTCACTATTTTAGAAGACTGGCGGCAAGTCCATCAATTTACAGCACATGTTTTAAATATGGGTGGTGGTTTTGGTGTGCAGTACACGCAGCAAGATGAGCCATTAGCACCAGCAACATTTGTTGAAAAAATTGTTTATTCCTTGAAAGGTCATTGTGAACAATTAGGGTATCCACTGCCTGAGCTTTGGATTGAACCAGGCCGCAGTTTAATTGCCGAAGCGGGCACAACGATTTATACAGTTGGCGCACAAAAAGAGGTTCCTGGTGTTCGTCATTTTGTTTCCGTAGATGGTGGCATGGGTGATAATATACGGCCTGCTTTGTATCAAGCGGTTTATGATGGATTTTTAGCGAATCGTGAGGGGCATGATTCAGTCAAGAAAGTCACAGTGGTTGGTAAATATTGCGAATCAGGAGATGTCTTACTTCGAGATATTTTATTGCCAGAAGTTAAAGCAGGGGATTTATTGGCCATTAGTAGTACGGGGGCTTACGGTTATTCAATGGCAAGTAATTACAACCGAAATCCTCGACCAGCGGTGGTTTTTGTCGAAGATGGACAAGCAAAATTAGTTGCTCGTCGTGAGACATATGAAGATATGACAACGTTGGATTGTTGATAGATTAAAAGTAGCCGCCTCTTTTTGAGACGGCTGCTTTTTTTTCAAAAAATAACAAAATGTAAGGGTGATTTCTTTCAGAAATGAAAAATCCATAGTATATTAAATGAAGAAGGAAATACTTTAGAAGAGGGTGTGATTTGCAGATGAAATGGCTCCTCGGGTTACTGATCATTTTTGCAATGATTGGCGTTGTTTTTTCTTTTTACATTGCCAATTATTTTTTGAAAATCGCGTTGCTTAAAGACAACCCTTGGTATCATAAAAAAGGGCATCGGTTATTAAATCCTGATAATTTTCAAGAACGAGAAACAAGATATACTAAAATAGAAGAACAACAAAAACAAGAAGGCGAAGCTTTTTGGACAGAGTCTTTTGCTGAAGATCGTTGGTTGAAAATTAAAGATGAAACATTGTATGCACGGTGTTTTACTCCTTATCCAGATAACCATCGTTGGGCGATTTGTGTGCATGGTTATCGTTCTAGCGGAAAACGCGATATGGCCTATACTGCATTACGTTTTGCAGAAGAAGGCTACAATGTTTTAATTCCCGATTTGCGTGCGCACGGGAAAAGTTCAGGGAATAAAATTGGGATGGGATGGCTGGATCGGTTAGATTTATTAAGTTGGATTAGTGAAGTTCTTGCTATTGATATGGAAGCAGAAATTATTTTAGTGGGCGGTTCCATGGGAGCGGCTACTGTCATGATGGCAAGTGGTGAAAAGTTACCAACGAATGTCCGCGGATTAATAGTGGATTGTGGCTACACTTCTGTCTATGATGAATTTAAATATGTCCTACATGAATCTTTTCATTTACCCGCTTTTCCTATTTTAACGATTGCTAATCAATTAGCATTAAATAACTATGGCTTTCAATTGAAAACCGCTTCTTCCGTGAGACAATTACACAAAAATACGTTGCCGACATTTTTTATTCACGGTACAGGTGATCGCTTTGTTCCAATGACAATGTTTGAAGAAAATTTAGCGGCAACTCAGGGGATAAAAAAAGGTCTCATTGTTGCTAAAGCACCACATTTATCTTCAAGTGTCTACGAACCTGAAAATTATTACAGTAGTATTTTTGAATTTTTGGAAGAAAACTGTCCTGCAGTAAAAATAATATCCGACTAAAAAAGACATGGATTTTCATGATTCCATGTCTTTTTTTGTCTGACTCGTTTAGCTAAATTTAAAGTGCTTAAAAAGAAAAATAATAAAGTTGGACTAGCAAACTATTAGCTAAACAAAAAACCACATAAAAAAACTAATCAGTCAGTTCTTTCAGGCGGTTTTTATCATTAATCAAAGTCTCGAAATAACTAGCGAATACCCAAAGCAATTCGTGCGTAACGGCTCATTTTGTCCGTTGTCCAAGCAGGATACCAGACTAATTTTACTTCGATATTATTTACTTCAGGAATATCTTTTAAAACACCATGGATTTGTTCTGTTAAAACATCTGCTAACGGACAACCCATTGTGGTTAAGGTCATTTTGATGACAGTATCACCAGTTTCTTCTGCAAATTCAACTTCATAAATTAGTCCTAAATTAACAATATCGATGCCTAATTCAGGGTCAATCACTGTTTCTAATGCAGTTAAAATATCTTCTTTAATTGCTTCAACTTCTTCGGTTGAGCGTTGTTGAGGTTGTTCACTCATTCGTCTTCTACTCCTTTGCAAGTTGCCTCTTTACTATCATACCTTTTTTAAGAATGTTTGTAAATGAGAAGTATCTCACATGTCTGGAATTTACTGATTTATAAAAAAGCTCGTAAAATTGGAACTTCATTTTATTTTAATCGAAATCTCATTATTTTGTTGACATTAGAAAACAATGAGTTTAGAATGATCGATAACAATCTAAATTTAATTTTTGGATATTTTTAAAAAACTGAATTTTCAATCAATTGAAAATATCAAAGGGAGGATTTTATGAAAATTAAGCAGGTACATGTTAGGGCATCGAAAATCAAGCTGAAAGAAACATTTACAATCGCTTTGGGGACGATTGAATCCGCGGATAGTGCAATTGTGGAAATTGAAACAGAAGAGGGCCTTATTGGATATGGAGAAGGAGGCCCAGGCATTTTTATTACCGGTGAAACGTTAGCTGGCACGCTTGAAACGATCGAATTATTTGGCCAAGCAATCATTGGCTTAAACCCCTTTAATATTGAGAAAATTCATGAAGTGATGGATAAAATATCTGCTTTCGCTCCAGCGGCAAAAGCAGCAATCGATATTGCTTGTTATGATTTGATGGGTCAAAAAGCCCAACTGCCTCTTTATCAATTGTTAGGCGGCTATGATAACCAAGTAATAACGGATATTACACTAGGCATTGATGAACCAAATGTGATGGCACAAAAAGCCGTCGAAAAAGTCAAACTAGGTTTTGATACGTTAAAAATTAAAGTCGGAACAGGAATTGAAGCTGATATTGCAAGAGTAAAAGCGATTCGTGAAGCAGTTGGCTTTGATATCAAGCTCCGCTTAGATGCAAATCAGGCTTGGACGCCCAAAGATGCTGTTAAAGCAATTCAAGAATTGGCAGATTATCAAATTGAATTAGTGGAACAGCCAGTTAAAAGACGCGATTTAGAAGGTCTAAAATACGTTACCTCACAAGTCAATACGACAATTATGGCTGATGAAAGCTGTTTTGATGCCCAAGATGCGTTGGAATTGGTTAAAAAAGGCACAGTCGATGTTATCAATATAAAATTAATGAAGTGTGGTGGCATTCATGAAGCGCTGAAGATTAATCAGATTTGTGAAACAGCAGGTATCGAATGCATGATTGGGTGTATGGCAGAAGAAACAACCATTGGCATCACGGCTGCTGCCCATTTAGCTGCTGCTCAAAAGAATATCACACGAGCAGATTTAGATGCGACATTCGGTTTAGAAACTGCGCCCGTAATTGGGGGCGTATCCTTAGAAGCAAAACCATTATTGGAATTAGGAGAAGTAGCTGGATTAGGCATTTCTCATTAAAAAAGGAGTAAAGCTAATGAAGTATGATTTAAAGTATCTTAGTGTCCCTTTGCCTGAGGAAATTCAAAGGGTGAAAGAATTTGGCGATTTTGCAAGTGCGGATACTGCCATTGATTTTTGGTTGACAAAAGAACTTCCGCAGGCATTAAAAGAACGTTTGATAATTGAAAAAGATGTCATTAAAATGATGCGTATGAATGAGTATCCTCATAGCTTTGCAAAAGCTGATCAAATGATGAGAGATACTTTTCAGGATTATCAAACAGAGGAATTAATTCGTTTAAAAGAAACGGGTTTAGTGGACTGGGTTTATATTGACGGTGAACCGTATTTCCAACTTCGATTTTTGGCCAATTTAATTAAAACAAATGCGGCATATGTTGCACGTTTGCGGGAAGCAGAAAGCAATCAATTAGAAATTCTCCGCAAAAAAGAACTAAAAGAGAACATCGAACAAATGCAAAAAAACGGTGGTAGAAAAGTGAGAACAACAATTAAAGCCACCATTCAGGTGAAAAAAGAATTTGAGCGTCCAGGTGAACGTGTTCGTGTCCATTTGCCGCTACCCAAAGCGTGTCAACAACAATCAGAAATTGAAATCCTAGCTACGTCACCTGAGGCAACCTATATTGCGGCAGAAGATGCGCCTCAACGAACACTGTGTTTTGAAACAATCTTAAAAGAAAATCAAACGTTTATAGTTGAATATTGTTATGTTAATCGGATGGTTTACCAACAGTTAGAAGAAAGTAACGTAGACAAAATGCAACCAAGCTTTGATTTAGAGGAACAGTTACCGCATATTCGATTCACGCCTTATTTAAGAAATTTAGCAGATGAGATTGTGGGCGATGAAAGTAATCCCTTAAAAAAGGCACGCTTGATTTATGACTTTGTGACGACAAAGATTCATTATTCATTCATGCGTGAATATTTTACAATTTCCAATATTTCAGAGTATGCTGCAACTAATTTAAAAGGTGACTGCGGCGTGCAAGCGATTTTGTTTATCACGCTTTGTCGGATTGCAGGGATACCAGCCAAATGGCAATCGGGATTATATGTTTCTACACATTATACAGGCTGTCATGATTGGGCACAATTTTATATAGAACCGTACGGCTGGCTCTTTGCGGATTTATCTTTTGGCGGAGGTGCTTACCGAGACGGGGATAGACAGCGGTGGAATCATTATTTCGGCAATTTAGATGTTTTTAGAATGGTCGCAAATAGTGAAATCCAGGCAGACTTTCAGCCGGCAAAAATGCAATTGCGTGCAGACCCAATTGACAACCAGCGGGGAGAATTTGAGTACGAAAATGAGGGCTTGCCCTACGCATGCTTGATAGTTTCGCAAGAACGGCTTTCCATGGAAGAGTTGCCTTTTGATTGACACATAGGGGGAATAGTATGAAAAAGTTAAAAATGATGGGGATTATGTTATTTGTTAGTACGGTCTTGGTAGGTTGTGGCACAACAGCAGAAACAAAAATAGACGAGAAAGTAACTGAGAAAACCAGTGTCTCGAAAAAAGTTTTAAATTTAATGGAGAACTCGGAAATCGGTTCAATGGATTCTATTTTTACACAAGATGAAGCCAGTATTAACGCACAGTCCAATGTCTTTGAAGGGTTATATCAATTGGATGAAAAAGATCAACTAATACCAGCTGCCGCTAAAGAGATGCCTGAAATTTCTGAAGATGGCAAACGATATACCATTAAACTAAGAGAAGATGGCAAGTGGTCCAATGGTGATGCTGTAACAGCCAATGATTTTGTTTTTGCTTGGCGTAAATTAGCGAATCCCAAAAACCAAGCCAATTACTTTTTCTTGTTAGAAGGAACGATTCTGAACGGAACAGCTATTACAAAAGAGGAAAAAGCACCAGAGGAATTGGGTGTCAAAGCGCTTGATGATTATACTTTGGAGGTTACTTTAGAAAAGCCTGTACCATATTTTACGTCCTTATTGGCATTTTCTCCATTTTTCCCACAAAACGAAGCATTCGTGAAAGAAAAAGGACAAGCCTATGGCACTTCTAGTGAAATGATTGTATCTAATGGTCCATTTTTAATGAAAAATTGGGATCAGTCAGCGATGTCATGGGACTTTGTGCGTAATCCCGACTATTACGATAAAGAAAAAGTAAAATCAGAAACGATTCATTTTGAAGTTCTTAAAGAAACCAATACCGTTTATAATTTGTACGAATCAGGTGAATTAGATGTGGCTGTCTTAACAGGAGATTTTGCTAAACAAAATCGAGACAACCCAGACTATGAAGCAATCGAACGGTCAAAAGTCTATTCCTTACGTTTAAACCAAAAAAGAAACGAAAAACCATCCATTTTTGCAAATGAGAATGTCCGCAAAGCTTTAGCTTATGCTTTGGATAAAAAAAGCTTAGTCGACAACATTTTAGCAGATGGTTCAAAAGAAATTTATGGGTACATTCCAGAAAAATTTGTATATAACCCAGAAACGAATGAAGATTTTCGTCAAGAAGCAGGCGCCCTTGTCAAAACAGACGCCAAAAAAGCCAAAGAGTATTTAGCTAAAGCAAAAGCAGAGCTAAACGGAGATGTAGCCATTGAACTTCTTTCAAGAGATGGTGATAGTGACCGAAAAGTTGCTGAATTTATCCAAGGCCAGTTACAAGAAACGTTGCCAGGTCTCACTATTAATGTCAAAACAGTTCCTTTAAATAATGCGATTGAATTAATGAGAAAAGGGGATTATGAATTGTCTGTTGGCATGTGGGGACCCGATTATCAGGATCCAATGACTTTCTTAGAAAGCTCAGTTAGTGGGAACCGTATGAACTATTCTAGCCCAACGTTTGATCAACTAATTGAAGAAGCAACAACTAAATACGCAAATGAGCCTGAAACTCGTTGGCAAACATTAATTAAAGCTGAAAAAGTATTGGTGGAAGAAGATGCCGCTTTAATTCCTTTATACCAAGAGGCCCGTAGTCAGCTTGTACGACCAGGTGTCAAAGGTATTCAGTATCATAACTTCGGTGCAACGAGCACATATAAGTATGCCTATAAAGAATAAATTAGTGAACGAGCGTGGGACAAAAATCACTTTGGATTTTTGCTCCACGCTCAAAAACTGATAAACGGCGGGAACAGAAGCAACACTACGCGTTGCTCCGATCTCAATAACTTCTAAGGTGTTTTCTCGACATGCGTCTCGTCACAGTACAGCCTTCAAAAGAGCTACAGCTCTAAGAGTTGCGATGTTTCACTGTGAAGCATGAACAGATGAAATCATCGTACCTACTTGGTGAAGGTCCTTCGGAACTTACAAGGATAAAACTGTGACGAGCCTTTGGCGAGAAAACAATAAGCCGAAATTGACTTTCTCACACAAGTGTTCGGCGTATCTTAATCCTTCCAAGTGTTGAGAATCACGAAGAACGTAGTGATTCGATGATGAACAATACCTACTTCGCAGAGCTCCGATCTCATCAATCTCTAAGTGATAAATCACTAAGAATTGAAGGACTTGGTCTCCAAAAATTAAAGAACACCGGGTCCTTCAATTCTAGCATGTTCCATGCGTAGAAATTGATGCGAACGAAACGGAGTGTAGTGTATCATGCAACATCAACTCGTACCTCGTTGTGTTTTATGACAATTTTCGGAAATTCCTTCTTATTGCTGAGAAACACTATTTGCAAAGCAAATAGATGTTGAACAGTACCTACTTGGTTCTCGGAGTTAAACACTTCTGTCCCGACCTCTTCCCGATAAGAGCTTCTTTTTTGTTAATAGTCAACAATTAATAAAAAAATAATTGAAAAAGGTTGACAAAAATAATGATACTCGTTAGAATAAGCACTGTTAACAAATGAATAGCGTTTTCATGTGACTAGATAATACTAGGCATGGAAGAATTTCGTAATACAATGTGGTGTACAATGGTTACGCAACATGTTTAACGGGATTGTTCTATGCTTTTTTTGTTGTTTTCACTGAAGATGTTAGAATTACTTCTGCAGAAGAGGGTCATTTATGAAAATTAAAAAGGTGCTAAATCAAAATGCTGTACTTGTTCTTGACGAAGGACAGGAGAAAGTAGCTGTCGGTAAAGGCGTCGGGTTTAATAAGACTAAAAATGATGTCTTATCTCGACAATTGGTGGAGCGGATGTTTGTGATGGAGCCAGAAGGACTGAAAAAACTTCAAGTACTGCTATCACAAATTGAAGACAAATACTTTTTAGCGAGTGAAGAAATTATCCAACATGCTGAAACGGTATTGGGTGAAAAGTTGAATGAACATATTAATATTGGGTTGAGTGATCACATTGCTTTTGCAGCTGAAAATATTCAAAATAATATTATTGTTCGGAACAAGCTTTTAAGTGAAATTGAGATTTTATATAGTGAAGAATTTGCTATTGCTCAATGGGCTGTAGAATATTTAACACAAACCTTAGAAATTCCATTTAGTTATGATGAAGCGGGATATATTGCAATTCATATCCATAGTGCTCGCAGCGGGCGTACTGATAATAGTAAAAGTATCCGTGAAGTTACAATCGTTTCTGAAATTATTCATTTAATCGAGCAGGAATTGGCTATTGATATTCATGATGATAAAAATAGTCTCAGTTATTCACGTTTGGTGAATCATTTACGTTTGTTTATTCATCGCTTCCAACAAAATCAATATGCTGTTTTAGATGAAGAAATTTTGGAAGTCGTAAAGAAAAAGTATGCTGAAAGCTATGAAATCTCAAAAAAAGTACAAGTCTTATTAATGAGAAATTTTCATTATCAAGTACCAAATGAAGAACTTGGTTATTTATCGATTCACATTGAACGATTAAGAATGACCAAATAATAAAAATTAAATAGTTTATGTGAGGAGTTACGTATAATGAAAGCGTATATGCAAAGAATGGGACGTTCGTTAATGTTACCAGTTGCTGTATTACCGGCGGCTTCTTTATTAGTCGGTATTGCTAACTGGATCGTGGGAACAATCGGCGCTAGTCCAGCCACAACTTTTCTAATGAATGGTGGTTTGGCTATCTTAAACAACTTAGCATTATTATTTGCGGTTGGTTTAGCGTTAGGAATGTCAAAAGATAAAGATGGATCGGCAGCATTAGCTGGTTTAGTCGCTTATTTAGTGCCAAAAACTGTTTTAGCGCCTGCTTCTATCCAAGCCATTAAAGGCTTCAAGGATATTGCTGAAGTAAACCCAGCCTTCAACAGCATGGACAACAATGTCTTTGTCGGGATTGTCGCTGGTTTAGTTGCTGCGGCAATGTATAATCGTTTCTCTGGTGTGAAATTGCCAATGGCTTTATCATTCTTTAGTGGAAAACGTTTAGTTCCTATTATGTCAGCTATTTCGATGTTAGCAATCTCAGCTGTCTTATTCTTCTTCTGGCCAGTTGTTTATAACGGATTAGTTGCTTTTGGTAAAGGAATCTCTAGCTTAGGTTTCGTAGGAGCTGGCTTGTATGGTTTCTTTAACCGACTATTAATTCCAACAGGCTTACACCATGCCTTGAATTCTGTTTTCTGGTTTGATGTTGCTGGTATCAATGATATTGGGAACTTTTTAGCTGGTCAACAAGCGTTAGATACTGGTAAAGCAATTGTAGGACAAACAGGGATGTACCAAGCTGGTTTCTTCCCAGTAATGATGTTTGGTTTACCAGCAGGCGCGTTTGCTATTTATCAATGTGCGCGTCCTGAGAAGAAAAAAGTTACAGCTTCATTAATGTTAGCTGCTGGTTTTGCGGCTTTCTTTACAGGCGTTACTGAACCTTTAGAATTCTCATTTATGTTCGTTGCTTGGCCTTTATATGTTTTACATGCAGTCTTTACAGGTATTTCTTTAGCATTCGCTGCGTTTATGCATTGGACAGCTGGCTTTGCCTTTAGTGCAGGTTTTGTAGACTTTTTCTTAAGTTTGAAAAACCCAGTCGCGAATCATCCAATGATGTTGGTGGTTCAAGGACTTATCTTTGCGGCAATTTACTACTTCGGTTTCCGTTTTGCAATCACTAAGTTTAACTTAATGACACCAGGACGTGAAGAAGGCGATGGCGAAGAAACGCCAGATGTTGCAGAAGGTGACAACAAATTTGCTTCTCTAGCTCGTCGTATTTATGATGGTTTAGGCGCTGATGCTAATGTAACTTCTATTGATAACTGTACAACTCGTTTACGCTTAACAGTGAAAGATACAGGCAAAGTGGATCAAGCAAAAATTAAAGCAACTGGGGTTCCTGGTGTGAAAGTCATTGATGACACCAATATCCAAGTGATTGTTGGTACGGAAGTACAATTTGTTGCTGACGAAATGCAACGATTATATAACCACCAAGCGCCAGCAACACCAGTCAAAGAAACACCTGTTTCTAAACCAGTTGTTGAAGAAAAAGCGCCAGTTTCAACGAAAGAAACTGAATTATATTCTGTAGCGAATGGGAAAGTTATTCCTATTTCTGAAGTACCAGATGATGTTTTCTCAGCAAAAATGATGGGTGACGGTTTTGCTGTCGTTCCAACAGACGGCGAAGTTTCAACACCCGTTGCTGGTAAAATTACTAGCATTTTCCCAACAAAACATGCGTTAGGTATCCAAACAGATTCAGGCATTGAAGTATTATTACACATGGGTCTAGATACTGTTGAGTTACAAGGTGGACCATTTACATTACATGTTGAAGAAGGCCAAGTTGTAAAACAAGGCGATAAAATTGCAACCATTGATTTAGCCGCATTAGAACAAGCTGGCAAAAAATCAGATTTAATTGTTGTTTTCACAAATCAAGATATCGTTGCTCAATACGATTTACAAAAAGCAGGTCAAACGACTTCAATAAATGATGTAATCGGAAATGTTACCGTAAAATAAAAGTAAAAAAGGGCTAGCCGTAAGGCAGCCCTTTTTTGTATTCTTTGAAAATATTAGTGTCTGTAGAGCCAGTAATTCAAAATCGCTTGCTCTACAGATTTTTATTTATAAATAGCCTTAGAAAGTTTCGCATAATTGAACACTTTAACCACTCACAAAAATGGCCAATGTAACGGACAGAAAACAAGGAAGCGTTTTCTTTTGTATGGATTATAATAAATATATCAAGGAGGGGTTGCTATGAGTTCGAAAAAAGAACGTGGACAAAAATTGTTGTTACTTCTCTCAAAAAAAAAAGATTATATGACTGCAGAAGAATTGGCAAACTGCCTAAGTACTTCTCCTAAGACAGTTTATCGTTTGATAAAAAAAATTAACGATGAATTTTCAGAAGGTTCACTCATATTATCTGAGAAAGGACGAGGATACAAGCTAGACTATGAACGATTTATGGAACAGAATCGACATTTAGTCGAAAAAGAAAGTGATTTTTCGCCAAGGGAAAGACGCAATCGAATTCTGGAGGAATTGTTGTTAGCTTCTCCACAAGCTAAAAATGTTTATGAATTATTTGCAAGATACTATGTTGGCGATTCTGTGATATTTAGCGATGAACAACAATTAGCCGAAGATTTAAAGAAATATGATTTAACACTCAAACGGAAAAATCGAACGTTGGCAATTATCGGGGAGGAAAGAGCTATCAGGAAAGCCATTTCCGATAGAATACAACTGTTGAACATTATCGATATTGAGGATCTTCGAAACAACAAAGCATTAAATTTTAATAATTATGATGTCCTTTTTACGTTAGATCAAGTCAGGAACATTGAAAAGAAACTAGATATTACTATTCCACATCCATATAATGTAAACATCTTTTCGCATCTTTATATCTTAATTAGTCGTTCACGAAAAGTAGCCATTTCTGAAAAATACCAATTATCTGACGAAGAAGAACAAGAATTAACAAAGGACTTAGTACTCAAAAAGGTCGCGCAAACAACGATTCAACAGATTGAAACTTATTTAAATAAGAGACTGCCTAACGTTGAAATTTATTACTTATATCAATATTTAGTTTCTTCTAGGATGCAAGGTTCATTTAGTAAAGTAACTAATTTTTCTTTCAAAGTAATGCAAATTACTCAATTTTATTTAGAGGAAATGAGTGCACAACTAAAAATTTTAACTGATAATGATCAGCTACTTTTTGAATTGGCTAGTCATATAAAACCAATGATAAATCGTCTTGAAAACGGCATACATGTTAAGAATAGTTTATTGGATCAAATAAAAATGACGTATGAAACAATTTTCAGAAAAATTGTGCAAGTTTCTAAGCAAGTAAGTAAAAACTATCAACTACCGGCTATAAACGAAGACGAGAATGGGTTTATTACATTGTATTTTGCGCGAATGATTGAAACCAATCAGTTACCTATTCGTACTTTGATTATGTGTACCACTGGAATTGGAACTTCAGAACTATTGAGAGTAAAAGTTGAAAAGAAATTTCCTGAATTACAAATTGTTGAAATTATTGCCACACGAAATATAAGGAAATCATTAAAAGATTATTCTGATATTGAATTGATTCTTACAACGATTCATTTACAGGAAAAGGTCCCCATTAAATCATTGTTGGTAAGTGCCATGTTTACAATGGATGATCAGTATCGATTACAAAGAAAAGTTGAGGAAATCTATCATGAACGTTAATCCTTTATACCAAGTTTTCCTAAACCAAAAACTTCTTTCAAAACAGCAAGTATATCAATTCATTGCAGAAACAGCAGCACCTTTGTTAACGCTCGAAGAAAAAAAGCAGATTGAGGAATCTTTGGTAAATCGTGAGAAGATGGGAAGTAATCAGATTGCAGAGCAAATTGTCTTGCCACATTTAGAAAATGCACTCTTGAAAAAAAGTGAAATATATCTGATTGGCTTAAAAACAGAAATCCAAGAATGGACGGCAGACATTAAGCAAGTGAAATTAATTATTGTCATCTTACTAAAAGAAAATGAACGGTTAAAAGTAAAAAAAGAAATCAGTCGATTTACTAGAAAATTAGCAAATGAAGACTTCTTAGAAAAGCTGTTGTGTTTAAAAACAGAAACAGATTTTTATAAAAATATAGAAAAATTTGAGGAGGAAAAATAATGAAGATAGTCGGCGTAGCAGCCTGCACAGTAGGAATTGCTCACACATATATCGCACAAGAAAAATTGGAGAACGCTGCAAAAAAAGCAGGAGTTGAGATCCATGTAGAAACACAAGGGACCATTGGGATTGAAAACAAACTAACGGATGAACAAATTAAGGAAGCGGACATTGTTATATTAGCCATTGATGTAAAAATTTCTGGAAGAGAGCGTTTTGATGGGAAACGAATCATTCAAGTACCTACAGAAGTTGCTGTAAAATCACCCACTAAACTAATTGAAAAAGCAGAAGAAGTTATGACACAAGAAAAGTAATCTTCTAGGAGGAATTGTAATGGAAGTAAAGGATATCATTGACTTAAAAACCGTTAAAACGAATATGAATGTAAATACAAAAGAGGAAGCGTTAAAAGAATTAGCCAATCTTTTACTTGAAAATGGCAATATTTCAGAGGAAAAAGGCTTTATAAAAGATATCTATGATAGAGAGGCGGAAGGCCAAACGGGCATCGGAAACTATCTAGCCATTCCACATGGCAAAAGTGCGTATGTAAAAAAAATAGGCGTGGCCATCGGTATTAATAGTACAGAAATTCCTTGGGAATCTTTAGATGATAATGGCGTAAAAGGAATCATTCTTTTTGCTGTGGGCAATGATCATAAAGAAACAACTAGCCATCTTAAACTATTATCATTGTTTGCCAGAAAACTCGGAAATGATGAAGTAGTGAGAGAATTCCTTCAATCAAAATCGCCAGAGGATGTAGTGAAGGCATTCTCTTAATGAAATTACTAAGACAGCATATTGTGGATATTTTCTACAGAAGAATCCACAACAGTAATTTTTTTAAATAGAAAATAAAATAAAAGAACAATGTTTAGGAGGATAAAAATGAAAAAACTAAAAGAGTTAAATCTTAAAGGTCATTTATTAACAGCAATCTCATATTTAATTCCAATTGTCTGTGGTGCTGGCTTTTTAATTGCAATTGGTATGGGGTTTGGTGGCTCAAGTCAAGGAACCTTGGTACCAGGTGAATTTTCGCTTTGGGATGCTTTAGCTACTATGGGTGGCGCTGGCTTAGGCTTACTTCCAGTTGTTATATCTACTGGCATTTCCTTTTCAATCGCCGGTAAACCTGGAATTGCTCCGGGCTTTATTATTGGTTTAACTGCGAATGCAGTTGGCGCTGGCTTTATTGGTGGTATCTTAGGTGGTTACTTGGCAGGATATCTTGTATTAGCTATTTTGAAATATGTGAAATTACCCAATTGGGCGAGAGGGTTAATGCCAACATTAATTATTCCATTTTTAACCTCAATTACTGGTGGATTAATCATGGTATATATTATCGGGACCCCAATAACGGCATTTACTTCATTATTAACGAACTTTTTAGATAGCTTAGGTAACTCGTCATTATTAATTTTTGGTGGTGTAATTGGTTTATTAAGTGGTATAGACTATGGCGGACCCATTAACAAAACTGTTTTTGCCTTTGTTTTGACAATGCAAGCGGAAGGACTTAATGGACCAATTACAGCATTGCAATTAGTAAATACAGCAACGCCAATAGGCTTTGGATTAGCTTTCTTCTTTGCTAAATTATTTAGAAAAAATATTTATACAAAACTAGAAGTTGAAACGTTAAAGTCTGCCGTACCAATGGGCGTGATTAACATTGTTGAAGGTGTTATTCCTTTAGTTATGAATGATATTGTCCGAGGAGTCATTGCTACAGCGATTGGTGGCTTCGTGGGTGGCGCAACAACAATAATCTTAGGGGCAGATGCGACAGTTCCATTTGGCGGTGTTTTAATGATTCCAACAATGAGTAAACCGCTGGCTGGCGTGATTGCAATTGTTGTAAACGCAGTGGTTACCGGTTTAGTTTTAGCTATTATTAAGAAAGATGTAACTGAGAAAGATATGGACGCTTTAGTAGAAAAAGAAGAAGAGGAGATAAACTTGGAAGATATTCAGATTTTCTAAACAAAATGAAAAAGCGCAACAAAATTAATGCAATTTATATTGCCTATCAGAGATGTGTCAACGTCTGAATATAACGAGTTAGAAAAATTTTCAAAAACATCAACCAAATAATCAGATAGAAAGAGTTGAAAATTAGAATGAACAAAGTTGAATTTTCTCCGTCACTAATGACGATGGATTTGGACAAGTTTAAACAACAAATCACCTTTTTGAATGATCATGTTGCTTCGTATCATATAGACATCATGGATGGTCACTATGTGCCAAATATCACGCTATCTCCGTGGTTTATTGAGGAGTTAAGAAAAATTTCGAAGCTCCCAGTATCTGCCCATCTAATGGTTACGAATCCAAGCTTTTGGGTACAACAACTAGTAGATATCAAATGTGAATGGATTTGTATGCATGCAGAGGTTTTAGATGGTCTAGCATTTCGCCTAATTGACCAAATTCACAATGCTAATCTTAAAGCAGGGATCGTCCTTAATCCCGAAACGCCTATTGAATCAATCTTTCCATATATTGAATTGTTGGATAAAATCACAATCATGACCGTTGATCCAGGCTTTGCTGGCCAACGATTTATTGAAGGAACACTTGATAAAATTGTTGCTCTTCGTAATTTACGTGAAGAAAAAGGGTATCGTTATGTAATTGAAATGGACGGCTCATCGAATAGAAATTCATTTAAGCGAATTGATGCTGCAGGACCTGATATTTATATTGTTGGTAGAAGCGGATTGTTTGGATTGAACAAAGATATTGAAAAAGCTTGGAGAATGATGAGTAGAGACTATGAAGAAATGACTGGGAAAAAAATTCCATAAAACATTTGACTGTTTGTTAAAAGAATAGATAAGTTGTATAAAGTCAAGCCTAGAAAAGAATTTTGTTCATTCTTATCTGGGCTTTTTTGATGCAATAAATAAGCGCCAATAGAACAAAATTACTTGTTATTCTATTCTAGGTGAAAACGTTCAATCTTGCGAAGTTACGGTTTGTTCACAAAAAAGTTACTTTTATTAAATAAAACTAAAGAAGTAACAAAAACTTCGCTTTTTTCAGTTATTTCAAGTAACATAGAACGTATCTTAAAAGAAAAAGTTTGGATGATTCGATGCGTAGAGTAAGAAAAATAATTTATAAAATCATGCTACTTTTGTTTGTTGGTTTAGTTGCTGGTCTTGGCTATCTTGGCTATAAAATACATCAAAATGTTGAAACGGTAATGACCTTTGAAAAACAAGTAGAAGCAGAAGTCAAAAAAAATAAAATACCTGAATACAAAACATTAGCTTTAGCGATTATCTATACAGAATCTAAAGGGAAATCTGGCGATATTATGCAGAGCAGTGAAAGTGTTTATGGACAACAAGAAGTGATTGAAACACCAGAGGAAAGTATCGCACATGGCGTAAAATTTCTCGCGGAAGCGTTAGCGAAAGCAAAAGAAGCTGGCTGCGATGAGTGGACAGGCGTACAAGCATATAATTATGGACTGGATTATATTCAGTTTGTTAAAGAACGTGGCGGGAAACACACGACAGAGTTAGCAGAAGAATATTCAAGAGAAGTCCTTTCACCGTTGCTAGGGAATGACCAAAATACGAAATATCGTTATTATCGTTGGCAAGCGTTAGTTTACAACGGTGGTTACCTTTATCAAAATGGTGGCAATATGTTCTATGCAGAAATTGTCAAAATGAATCGTTGGTTTATTGAAAAGTTAAATTAAAACGAGAAAAGTCTAAAGAATTCTTTCAACTTACAGGAATTTTTTAGGCTTTTCTTGCAGTTTCATGAAAATGCAAGTAAACTAGAAGGGATGTAACTGATTAATTGAAAAGGTAGGGAAAGAGCTGGATGTTGAATAAAGTCGACCTGAAAAAAGGGTTAAGTACAGAAGAAGTTGCCAAGCAGAAAGAGTTAGGCCTTCAAAATAATTATGAGGAAAATGTAGCAAAATCTACAAAAGATATTATTTTTGATAACGTCATGACGTTATTCAACTTTTTAAACTTTGCAATCGCTGTTTGTTTACTATTTGTCGGAGCGTATTCCAATCTGGCTTTCTTAGCGATTATTATTGTGAACATGTCAATCGGGATTTTCCAAGAAATTCATGCCCGTAATTTAGTTCAAAAATTATCTATTGTGGCAAAAGAAAATGTTCATGTTGTTCGAAATGGCGTACAACAAGAAATTGATACAAAAGAACTAGTTATGGAAGATATTGTTGTTATCTCTGCAGGGGAACAAGTTCCTTCTGATATGGAAGTTATTGACGGTAAAGTCGAAGCGAATGAAGCGTTGTTAACAGGTGAATCAGATTTAATTGAAAAGGAAATCGGCGATACCTTGCTTTCTGGAAGTTTCATTGTTAGCGGACAAGCCTATGCCCGTGTTATCCACGTTGGTGCCGAAAACTATGCTGTGAAAATCACCCAAGAAGCCAAAGTGCATAAACCAATTCAATCAGAGTTAGTCAATTCGATTCGTAAAGTCTCTAAATTTACAAGTTGGGTGATTATTCCTCTGGGGATTATTTTATTTGTTGAAGCTTTTTGGTTAAGAGATGCTGGCATTAAAACATCTGTTGTTGCTTCTGCAGCTGCTTTGTTAGGGATGTTACCAAAAGGATTAGTACTATTAATTAGTATTGCGCTGACAACAGGTGTCATTAAGTTAGCCAAAAAACGTATTCTAGTACAAGATATGTACTCAATTGAAACATTGGCCCATGTGGACACTTTGTGTTTAGATAAAACTGGAACGATTACAGAAGGTAAAATGAAAGTGCAAAAGGCGATTATCTTGCATGACCAATATGAAGAACTTTTCCCGCAGATTATCGGAAGCTACCTATCTGAAAGTACGGATAATAATATTACAATGCAAGCAATTCGTGATCATTATGAAGTATCCAATCGATTTGGCGCAAAAGAAGTCTTGGCTTTTTCTTCTGAACGAAAATGGGGAGCTATTGAATTTCCAGAAATTGGGACAGTTTATTTAGGGGCTCCTGAGCGTTTGGTAGACGATAGTCGGTTGCCAGAAGCTGTTTTTACAGCACAAGAGAATGGGTATCGCGTCTTGATGTTAGCTATTGCGGAGCAACAACCGTTAAACGAAACCAAAATGCCTTATTTAGAGCCGTTAGCAATTCTAGAAATTGATGATCCAATTCGCCAAAATGCCAAAGAAACACTGGCTTATCTAAAAGAAGAAGGAATCGACTTAAAAGTAATTTCTGGCGATAATCCGGTGACTGTTTCAAATATTGCTCGTCGTGCTGGGCTACCTGGTTATGAGTCTTATATTGATTTGTCGACCAAAACGACAGAAGCAGAAGTGCGTGAAGCAGTTCAGCAATACACGGTGTTCGGACGTGTATCTCCTCAGCAAAAACGAACCATTGTACGTGAGTTGAAAGACACAGAGCATGTGGTGGCGATGACCGGCGATGGCGTCAACGATGTTTTGGCGTTACGAGAAGCGGATTGTAGTATCGCTATGGCAGAAGGAGATGGCGCTACTCGGCAAATTTCTAATCTAGTTTTACTAGATTCTGATTTTACAACGTTACCAGATGTCTTGTTTGAAGGACGGCGTGTGGTAAATAATGTAACTCGAGTTTCCAGCGTTTTCTTCATTAAAACGATTTATTCGTTTATTCTCTCAATCATTTGTGCCTTAACAGCCATTGCGTTCCCGTTCATTCCGATTCAAGTGACCTTGATTGATTTAGCAATTGAAGGATATCCAGCCTTCTTCTTATCTTTCGAAGGGGACAAACGAAAAGTTGTCGGGAAGTTTTTACCAACGGCTTTGAAAAATGCGTCTGTTAATGCGCTTTTAGTTGTAGCGAATATCATTGCTGTTTATCTGATTGGACAAAATCAAGGATTTTCTTCTTTAGACACCACGACGTTAATGTATTATTTATTAGTTGGAATTAGCTGTATGGCTGTTGTTCGAGCATGTCTGCCTTTCAATCCATTACGCATTTTCTTGGTTTTCAGTACTATTATTGGTATTTATGTAGCAGCTATGTTATTCCACAACATTTTAGAAATTGGTTTCTTAACTTCGCAAACAATGGGTCTCTTCTTTATTATGATGGCCATTAATATTGTAGTGCGTGTAGCAATTGGTTTCGTACAAATGAAACGTGCTGGAAAAACAATTAAAGATTTATAAAAAATAGAAGTTGAGCTAAAAGTATTCGTCTCCAGAAATGCAGTTCTTCTTTAAATCTTGAAGGAAGTCGGAGCAAGCTTGATGTTTCACTGATTATTTTAAGAGTTAGTGTCTGGGGCAGGAGTCAGGATGACTTTTGTCCTAGATACTTTCTTTTTTTGTTGAGGTGAAACAAGATACTTGAAAAACAGAGATTATGTGATACAATAAATCATGTGTAAATGTGTCCATTGGAATTCGCACTGAAATGACAGTGCGTTTTTTAAACGGTCAATCACATGAGTTAGCACAATGCTATTCTTAGGAGGTGAGGACAATGGCACAACGCATTCCTCAGGAAGTCATTGAGGAAGTTCGTCACCGAACGAATATAGTAGATATTATTGGGCAGTATGTCCAGTTAAAAAAATCCGGTAAAAATTATATGGGTTTATGTCCGTTTCACGAAGAACGTTCCCCTTCATTTTCAGTAGCAGAAGACAAACAAATTTTTCACTGTTTTGGCTGCGGGAAAGGTGGAACTGTTTTTAATTTCTTGCAAGAAATTGAAGGCATTAGTTTTCCCGAATCCGTGAAACGTGTTGCAGATTTGGAACATTTATCTGTGGACTTTGATTGGTCAGAGCCGCGTGAAGTAGCGGATACCCCAGAAAACCAACAAAGACGGATTTTGTTACAACTGCATAGTAAAGCCGCAGAACTTTACCATCATATTTTAGTGAATACTAAAATTGGCGAACCCGCATTAAACTATTTATTAGAGCGGGGGTTAACACAAGAACTAATTGAGACCTTTCAAATTGGATTTGCGCCGCAAAAACGTGATTTCTTAAGTCAAGTTTTTAAAAATGAACAACTGGATGAAACGCTTTTTGAGCCTTCTGGTCTGTTTGTTCAAAGAGATAACGGTACGTTTTTGGATCGTTTCTATCAACGAATCATGTTTCCAATTAATGATCCCCAAGGCAATGTCATCGCCTTTTCTGGTCGCTTGTTAAAAATAGCTGATTTTCCAGGGGATGAGATGCCTAAATACTTGAATAGTCCTGAAACAACACTTTTTAATAAGCGAGAAACGCTGTTTAACTTTGATAAAGCCAGAAAAGAAATTCGTAAAGAAAATACAGTCTTGCTTTTTGAAGGATTCATGGATGTTATCGCTGCTTGGCAATCAGGCGTAAAAAGTGGTGTGGCTTCAATGGGGACTAGTTTGACCAATGAACAAATTCGGCGTTTGGAACGGGTCGCTAAGGAAGTAGTTATTTGTTACGATGGCGATAATGCCGGTGTTCAAGCCACAAACCGTGCGATTCAATTATTGCAAGAAAACAGTCATTTTGACTTGAGTATTGTCAGCATCCCTGAAAAGCTGGATCCTGATGAATATGTGCGGAAATATGGCGCAGAAGCTTTTCAAAATTTAGCCAATCATGGCCGAGAAACAGTTTTTAGTTTTAAAATGAATTATCATCGGTTAACTAGAAACATGAATAATGAAAAAGAACAATTGGATTATGTGAACGAATTGTTACGGGAGTTAACCAATGTTCAATCTCCCTTGGAACGTGATCGTTATTTAAACCAAATTGCTCAGGAATTTCAACTTTCTGTTCATAGTTTAGAAGAACAATTCAATCAATTGAAGCAAGAGCAACGTTCAGTCCAACGGCAAGAACGGCAACAATTTTATCAAGATGAAATGATGCCACCACCAATGGAAGAACCTGTTTTTGAAGAGAATCACGTCCAGAACAAGTTACCGTTAACACAAGTTCAAAAAGCAGAACGTTCTTTATTATTTCGTTTAATGAATGAACAAGGAGTACGGCAAACCGTTCAACAATTGCCAGATTTTTCGTTCGCTCATGATGAATACCAAGAATTATATTTCTTGCTAGAAAGTTATGCGACACTGCATCAAAGTTTCGACATTGCCGATTTTATTAATTTTTTGCAAGATAATCAAACCAAACAATTAGCAATTGAAATTGCGTATCAGAATTTATCGGAAGAAAGCTCTGAGCGAGAAGTTGCCGATTTATTACATGTAATTGCCTTATCAAGTATTGCAGAGGCAATTGAGCAGAAAAAGATTCAACAGCAAGAAGCAAAACGAGTGGGCAACCAACAGCTTGAAGCCGAATTAACAATGGAGATTATCCAATTGGCTCGACAGCTTAAAGCTCAACGAACATTTACTTAAGTAATAAATGAATAGAACTAAGCGTTTTGTTCATTTTATTTTGATAAGTCCCGGTGATTTATCAGTTATTTCAAGCGTGAACCGAAAAATGAAGGGGGCCTTCTTTCATGGAAAAAGAAACAAGTAAAAAATATGAAGCTGCAGTGGCAGCATTTATCAAAGAAAACAAGCCTAAAGGAACAGTGGTTTATGATGATTTAGCGAATCAATTAGCCACACCGTATACTTTGGATGCAGAAGCTATGGAAAAATTAATCCAAAAAGTTGAAGATGCTGGTATCAGCGTAGTCGATGAAAATGGAGACCCAAGTGAACATAGCTTGAAAAAAGATGAAAAAGAAGCGGAAAAGGCCCAAGCAGAAGACTTATCTGCGCCAACAGGTGTTAAAATTAATGATCCCGTGCGTATGTACCTAAAAGAAATTGGGCGCGTTCAATTATTAACTGCTGCAGAAGAAGTTGAATTGGCACTTAAAATTGAAGAAGGCGATCAAGAAGCAAAACAACGTTTAGCAGAAGCTAACTTACGTTTGGTTGTTTCAATTGCCAAACGATATGTAGGTCGTGGTATGCAATTCTTGGATTTAATTCAAGAAGGTAATATGGGCTTAATGAAAGCTGTTGAAAAATTTGACTACCGTAAAGGGTTCAAATTCTCTACGTATGCTACTTGGTGGATTCGTCAAGCGATTACGCGGGCAATTGCGGACCAAGCTAGAACAATTCGAATTCCTGTTCACATGGTTGAAACAATCAATAAATTGATTCGGATTCAACGCCAACTATTGCAAGATTTAGGTAGAGAACCAACGCCAGAAGAAATTGGTGCGGAAATGGATTTACCAACAGAAAAAGTTCGTGAAATCCTAAAAATCGCACAAGAGCCAGTCTCTTTAGAAACACCAATTGGTGAAGAAGATGATTCACATTTAGGTGATTTCATTGAAGACCAAGATGCTACAAGTCCTGCTGAACATGCAGCTTACGAATTGTTAAAAGAACAACTAGAAGATGTTCTGGATACTTTAACAGACCGTGAAGAAAATGTTTTACGTTTACGTTTTGGTTTAGATGATGGTCGGACACGTACGCTAGAAGAAGTCGGAAAAGTTTTCGGTGTCACTCGCGAACGTATTCGTCAAATTGAAGCAAAAGCGTTAAGAAAACTAAGACATCCTTCTCGTTCAAAACAATTAAAAGACTTTTTAGAATAAACATACCGTTTAGCGGCTCTTTTCGTGCATGCGAGAAGAGCCGCTTTTGATTTTTAAAAAGTCTCTAAATGTCATTGCTAGTTATTGGAAGAAGGCGCAAGTTGTGGTAAATTAGAAGTAATGGAATATTAGCAGAATGTGAGGCGGAAGAATGACAAAGAAATGTCCGAAGTGCGGGAACGAATTCGATGCAGAATTAACGACCTGCCCAACATGTGGCTATTCACTAACTGACACAACAGTTGATAAAGAAGAAGCGGAAACGACTTCAACAAATATAGATTTTAAAACACAGGAAAATGAACAACATGAAGATCAATTAAATGAGAATATTGAATGGTCTGAGTTAAAAGATATGAGCTTAGGCCATGTGATGGAACTGTTTGGCGAATCACCTGAAGAAGAAAGTAATGATGACAAAAAAGAAGAGTCGATAGAAGATAACTTAATAGTCTCTGATTCAGAGGATGTTTCTGATTCAGAAGCAGTGCTTCAAGAAGGGGCTAGTGAGGAGACTCATGATTCGGTGGAGGAAACGATACCAGCGACAGAAGCGATGCCTACTCATTCAACAGAAGAAAAACTAGCAACGGACGAAGCAGTTAATTTAGAGGAAACAACAGAAGAAACAACTACTGTTGAAGCAGAAACAGCTGAGGTATCTGAGACAGTGAAGTCAGAAGAGGAAGCTTTAACAGAGATTTCAGGAACTGAAGTTATCTCTACCACTTCTGAAGAAGAAATTTTTTCACAACCACCGATAGAAGATCAAGATGTAACACCAAACGAAACTTTGCAAGCTTATATTCAAGCGCATCGAGCAGATACAGAAATGTCTGAAAATCCATCAGAAGAAACAGCAGAGACCCAAGAGTTAGAAAACAGCGTTGAGGCAGTATTAACCCAAGCCGAAACACCAACTGAATCCATTTCAGATTCTGAAGAAGGGTTAACAAGTGCAGCGTCGCTAGAGGAACCGAGCGAAGCTGATACAACCGAGGAAAAAGTTTCAGATTCAGGTGTGATACCACCGATGAATGAAACTGGGAATGCTCAACCAGCGCCTGCTCCAAAGAAACCATCAAAAAAAGTGGCTTTCGTTGCGCTTGCGGTTGTTTTATTAGCTGGAGGTAGTGCTTGGGCGTATCATGATCAAACGCAAAAAGCTGCCGCGCAAGAGGCGGCGGCACTATCCAAGAAAACAGATACGCTGAAAGATGAACTAGCAGCCTTTTATACCACAAAGGAACAAGTTTTTATTAAACCCGATATGGTGACTGTTAGTCCAGAAAAACTCTCAAAACAAGTCGCGGAAATTAAAGATTCAGAAGAGTATTCTCAATTAAATAAACAAATTCAAACATTGAAAGAGAAACAACAAACCATTCAACAAATCAACCAATTATTTGAGGCCCCGATTGTCAATGGCAATGAGTTGAAACCGGCGATTCTAGCTGCTGATCAACCAATTTCCGTAAAGAAATTAACAGGAAATGATCCGTTTGACCAATTGATGAACCAAGCAATCGATCAAGCGAACCAACAATACAACCAATTACAAAAAGCTAAAAAAGCGGTTGAGGTCATTTATAAAGATGGAAAAACTACCAATCAGCTGAATCGAGACACGTATCAAGCTGCTAAGGCAGAAGTAGATAAAGTAACAAGTGATAAGCTGAAAAAAGAACTGATCAAACAAGTCACGACAGCTGACCAAGCGTTAACCAAGGTTGAAGAAGAACAGAAAAGAATTGCAGAAGAACAAGCTGCCGCAGAGCAAGCAAAACAAGCAGAAGAACAAGCGAAACAAGCTGCTGCCGCGAAAAAAGAGAACGCTAAGAAGGAAGAAACAGCAAAAACAGAAGCGAATGGCTACACGGCACCGAACAGTGACGGGGTGTACACTAGTCCGCTTTATGCGCCAGATGCTGCCGATATCGCTGATAGTAGCAATCCAGCGTGGACATGGGCACCAGGTGTGAAAGAAAAAGTCTTAGACACAGTGATTGCTCGTGGCTATGTGGTTCCTGGCGGATATTCTTTAGAACCTGCCAAAATTGTGAATGGCGAAGGTTACTACAATCTTTATGCAACCAACAATCAATCAAAATTATTAGAAGGCACTACAGAGAAAAATGTTCACATGTATTTAGTTACAATCAATGCTAAAACAGGTTGGTTCAAAGGGAACGCTTCTCGTAATGCAGGGCAATAAAAGAAAATAGAAACAATCGAACAAAAGCGGAAATCTTTTGTTCGATTGATTTTCCTTGAGGAGTTAATGATAAATGAGAGAATTACTAGCAACAACATTTACCGGCATTGTGGTCGATGAAAATGAACAATTTTATTTTGTTCAAAAAAATGGCATCACATTCCGTTTAAAAAAAGAAGAAGGTACGCATGCTATAGGGGAGGCTGTAGAAGGGTTTGGTTATTTAAATCAAAAACAAGAGCCAGCACTGACAACTACAATCCCTACTGTGCGCATTGGTAGCTATGGCTTTGGTACTGTCACAGGAACGAGACGTGATTTAGGTGTCTTTGTGGATGTTGGCTTACCAGATAAAGATGTCGTTATTTCGTTGGATGAATTACCAACCATGCGGGAACTTTGGCCTAAAAAAGAAGACCGAGTAATGGTTACTTTAAAAGTGGACAGTAAAGACCGCATTTGGGGCGAATTAGCAGATGAAAAAGTCTTTAAAGCCATGGCAAAACGCGGGAATGCTGAAATGCAAAACCAAAACTTAACTGGGCATGTGTATCGTCTGAAACTTGCAGGAACGTATATTTTAACTGATGATTTATACATTGGATTTATCCATCCTTCTGAACGTTTCCAAGAACCACGTTTAGGTGAAAAAGTAGTGGGACGTGTGATTGGCGTGCGGCCGGACGGCGTATTGAATCTTTCATTAAAACCAAGAAGTCATGAAGTAATCAGCGATGATGCGTTAATGATTCTAACTTTCTTAGAAAGAGCAAACGATCACCAAATTCCTTTCACCGATAAATCAAGCCCTGATGAAATTAAACAGACTTTTGGTATTAGTAAAGCTCAATTTAAACGCGCTTTAGGTCATTTAATGAAACAAAAATTAATTAAACAAGAAGATGGTAAAACAATTCTAATTGGCTCGTTGGAACAATCAAAAGAAAAAAATTAAGGTAGCTAATTGAGAATATCTTGCAAATTACAGTTATTTCTTTTATAATTATTTTAATTTGATTGATAAATTAAGTTTCTTAATTTGTAATCATTCTAAACAAGGAGCTGTAATAATGGATTCGACTGCTGCTTTAAAAAAGACAAAAAAACAATTACATGAATCAGGCTTTAAATTAACACCACAACGGGAAGCAACCGTACTTGTATTATTGGAAAATGAAAAAGATCATTTATCAGCAGAAGAAATTTACTTCTTGGTAAAACAAAAAAGTCCGGAAATTGGTCTAGCAACAGTCTATCGAACGCTAGAAATTTTAACAGACTTAAAAGTCGTTGATAAAGTGAGCTTTAACGATGGTTTAGCTCGCTATGATTTAAGAAAAGAAGGCGCCAAACACTTTCACCACCATTTGTTATGCTTAGAATGTGGCACAATTGAGGAAGTGGAAGAAGACTTGCTTGGTGAAGTAGAGCAAATTGTTGAAAGTCGGTATCATTTTTTAGTCAAAGATCATCGCTTAACTTTTCATGGTATTTGTCAAAGTTGTCAAAGTAAACATTAAAAAAACTGCCTTGCATTAATTTATGCAAGGCAGTTTTTTATTCATTGGAATTATAAATTAGCGAATTTTTCCAATAAGCGAATCATTTGGCAAGTAAAACCATATTCATTGTCATACCAAGCCACAGTTTTCACTAATTGGAAATCGCCAGCTGTCGTTACTTCTGTTTGCGTTGGGTCAAAAATCGAACCTTCTGTCGTGCCGATTATGTCTCCAGAAACAATTTCACGATCATCATAACCGAAAGAAGGGTTATCAATGGTGTGTTTTTTCATTGCTTCATTTACTTGATCAGCTGTTACTTTTGTTTTTAAAATGCTAACTAATTCTGTTAAGGATCCATCCACAACGGGAACACGTTGGGCATGGCCTTGTAATTTTCCATTAAGTTCTGGAATAACTAAGCCAATTGCTTTAGCAGCACCAGTTGAATGGGGAATAGTATTGTCTGCAGCAGAGCGTGCCGCACGAAGATTTCCGCCACGAACAGGGCCATCTAATAGCATTTGTGTTGATGTGTAGGCATGGACAGTTGTCATGGTACCAACTTCAATACCGAATTCGTTATTTAAGAAGTAAGCCATCGGTGCTAGACAGTTTGTCGTACATGAACCAGCAGAAATGATTTTATCGTTGGCATCAAGTGTATCATCATTGACGTTGTAAACGATTGTTTTCATTGCGCCTGCAGGAGCAGAGATAACCACACGTTTCACACCTGCATCTAAATGAGCTTGTGCTTTTTCTTCAGAGGTATAAAAACCTGTACATTCAAGGACAATGTCTACTCCGTTTTCTTTAACCCAAGGGATTTTACTTGCATCTGGTTCTGCGTAGACACGGGTTTCTTCGCCGTCAACCACAATGCCATTTTCAGTGGCTGTCACGGTGCCAGGATAGGTGCCATGCGTAGAGTCAAATTGTAATAAGTGAGCCAACATTGTTGGGCTAGTCAAATCATTGATTGCCACAACTTCAATATCATCAGAAACTTCTTTTATTCGGCGAAAGGCTAAACGACCAATTCTTCCAAAACCGTTAATTCCTACTTTGACTGTCATAACAAAAATTCCTCCTTTAGATGTTTGTGTTTCTTTGGACCCTTGCTGAAAAAGTGATTTTCTTCAACTATCTATAGTATGAACCTCTAAAATTTTTTTGTCAAAAGACTGATAGCGAAGCGACAAAAAGAAAGCGAAAGATTCATGAGAAATTTTGCTTTTTCCAACGATAACTAACTAGAATTGCTAGACAAACGGTTGTTTTCCCGATACAATAATAAAGACTTTCGAATCATGCTTTTTGAGGTGATTAAAGATAGTAGAAGTAGAATAGGAGGACAAATTATATGTCCATGTTTTTAGATCAAGTGACGATTGATGTCAAAGCTGGTAAAGGCGGCGACGGAATGGTTGCTTTCCGTAGAGAAAAATATGTACCAGACGGGGGTCCCGCTGGTGGTGATGGCGGTCGCGGTGGCGACGTTGTTTTAGTTGTTGAAGAAGGATTACGCACATTAATGGATTTCCGGTTTAATCGTCATTTTAAGGCGACACCTGGAGAAAATGGTATGAGTAAAGGAATGCACGGTCGTGGTTCAGAAGATTTACTTGTCAAAGTTCCACCAGGTACAACAGTTCGTGATGCAGAAACTGGAGCTTTAATTGGGGATTTAATTGAGAATGGTCAGACCTTAGTAGTAGCAAAAGGCGGACGCGGTGGTCGCGGGAATATTCGCTTTGCTTCCCCAAGAAACCCTGCACCAGAAATTGCCGAAAACGGCGAACCGGGCCAAGAACGTAAAATCGAATTAGAATTAAAAGTTTTAGCAGATGTTGGCTTAGTTGGGTTTCCTTCTGTAGGGAAATCAACGTTACTCTCTGTTATCTCGTCCGCTCGTCCGAAAATTGGTGCCTATCATTTTACGACGTTAGTTCCAAACTTAGGGATGGTGACTACTAGTGACGGTCGAAGCTTCGCTGCAGCAGATTTGCCAGGCTTAATTGAAGGAGCTTCTCAAGGTGTCGGCTTAGGAACACAGTTTTTACGCCACATTGAACGGACGCGTGTTATTTTACATGTCATTGATATGAGTGGTATGGAAGGACGCGATCCTTATGAAGATTATTTGGCAATCAATAAAGAATTGGCTTCACACAATTTACGTTTGATGGAGCGACCTCAAATTATTGTTGCCAATAAAATGGACATGCCTGAAGCAGAAGAGAATTTAGCGAAATTTAAAGAGCAACTTGCGAAGGAACGCACAGATGAGTATGCTGATGAGCTACCTATTTTCCCAATCTCTGGGGTTACTCGTAAAGGTATTGAACCTTTATTAAATGCAACAGCTGACTTGTTGGAAGTAACGCCTGAATTCCCATTATATGAAGATGAAGTAGTAGAGGAAGAAACCGTTCGTTATGGCTTCCAACCAGAAGGTCCAGAATTTACGATTGATCGTGAACCAGATGCTTCATGGGTTTTATCTGGTGAAAAATTAGAAAAATTATTTGAAATGACGAATTTCGATCATGATGAAACAGTAATGCGTTTTGCACGTCAATTACGTGGTATGGGTGTCGATGAGGCATTACGAGCACGTGGCGCGAAAGATGGCGACATTGTTCGGATTGGTAATTTTGAATTTGAATTTGTCGAATAAGCATAAAACCAGTTCACTCAGTGAACTGGTTTTTTATTTTAAAATTAGTATTAAATCAGCGAATAGATTGAAATAATATTTTTAATAGCTTATAATTTTAAATGTAACAAAATAACAAACGAAAGGAGCGAAATTGAAATGGAAAACAATCAAGCAATTGTTCCTAAGTTTTCAGTTAAAAGTGCTGGTTTTCTTTTTAGTATGGGGCTCTTATGTGGTGTCCTGTTGCCGAGTGTTTTATTATGGACTTTCAATCTGCCGTTTAATATTGGTGCCATGATTTTTTTGCCTGTTGGGATTGCTTTTGCGTTAGCGTATAGTCATTATTTTATTGAAACGAAAACAGGTTTTTGTAAGCGTTTTATTTGGTTGTTTTTAATTTCTCTTATTTTATTAGAGATTATCTCTTATTTATGGCTGATTAAAGGAGTTATTTTTTAAGAGAAAAACAGAGGAGAGTGTTATTTATGTTAGATAAACTGACTGTTTGGATTGAAAATCATCTAGCTGGACCAATGGCTAAAATTGCCAATCAGCGCCATTTACGTGCGGTGCGGGATGGGATTATTGCGACATTACCTTTAATTATTGTCGGTTCTTTTTTTCTAATTATTGCGTTTCCGCCGTTACCAGAATCTTGGGGCATTACTCAATTTTTAACAAGTAATGCTGCTACAATCTTACTGCCTTACCGAATGACAATGTACATTATGGCGTTATATGCGACTTTTGGCATTGGCGCTAGTTTAGCGAAATCATATAATCTTGATCAAGTCTCTGGAGGGATTTTGGCTACGATTGCTTTTTTATTAACATTAGTACCTGTAGCGATTCCTGAAGAAGCCAGTAAAGCAGCTGGCGTTTCTGGGTTTGTTTTACCAATGGCTAATTTGGGTGGCGCAGGGATGTTTGTCGGGATTGTGACGTCAATTATTGCTGTCGAAATCTATCGAGTAACAGATAAGTCTAAGTTCAAAATTACAATGCCTGATAACGTTCCACCTGCTGTTGCTCGTTCATTTGAATCATTGACGCCGACGTTAATTGTCATGTTATTGATTGGTTCAATCACTTATTATTTAGGCTTTGATTGGCACACATTTGTAGGGAACTTAGTAGGACCACTAGTTCAAGCAGCAGATTCTTTATTGAGTGTCTTGCTGTTAGTCTTTTTAACCACATTTTTCTGGTTCTTTGGGATTCACGGTGCTTCAATCGTAGGATCGTTGGCGCGTCCTCTATGGCTACAACTATTAGAGGAAAACACGACTGCTAAAGCAGCTGGCGAAGCATTGCCTCGGATTGCGGCAGAGCCTTTTTACCAATGGTTCATTTGGATTGGTGGTGCTGGAGCCACAATTGGCTTAGCTATATTATTAGCCTTTCGGGCAAAATCAGAATATGGTTCAAAACTAGGAAAAGCTATTTTAGCACCGTCTATTTTTAATATTAATGAGCCAGTTATTTTCGGTGTACCGATTGTCTTAAATCCGATTTTAATGATTCCTTTTATCTTTGCACCAATGGTTTTAGCAACGATTGCTTGGTTTGCCACTAAATTAGGTTTAGTAAGTGAAGTTGTCTTTACCGCACCTTGGACCTTACCAGGGCCAATTGGCGCCTTTATGGCGACAGGTGGCGATTGGCGTGCTGCTGTTTTGAATATTGTTTTAATTCTAGTGGCCATCTTGATTTACTATCCGTTCTTTGTAGCTTATGATAAAAATGAGCTTGCCAAAGAGCAAGGCAAACAAATAGAAGAATAAAGAGTGCAGCCGTTTAGTGTCCAGAACAAAAGGTGATGACCTTTTGTTCTGGACCTATTTGTTTATAGGTGATGAAAATTCTCAATTTTTTTGAAATGTATAGAAAATTTTGAGAAAAGAAACGCATAAAAAAGTGTAAAATATTATATATATAATGAAAATGGTTTTCTTTTGTGTGAACATAATAAAGTTATTGTTAACTAAAAGAGAAAAGGGGTATGAAAATGGTTAGAACGAAGGTATATACAAAGGAAAAAATCTTAAACGTAGCTGAAAAAATTTTAGTAGATAAAGGTTTTTCTAATTTAACTGCTAGAAATATTGCAGATACTATGGGGATTTCTACGCAGCCAATTTATTTAGAATTTGTCAACATGGACGATTTAAAACGAACCTTAATTAAATCGTTATTTCATCGTATGCAATTATTTTATAAAGCAGACGTTGGTGCCTCAGACCCAGTGATTGCATTGGGTCTGAACTTTATATTATTTGCCCAAAAACATCAAAAAATCTATACGGCGTTATTTATGAAAGCACATGGTTATGAAGAAGAATTGCAGCAAATGCTTCAAACTTTTTTTGAAGAGCGTTTATTATTGGATAAAAAATATGTACAAATGGACAAAGGAAAATTTGTCGAATTATTTCCTAAAATGGTGGTAATCTATTTAGGTTTAGCCACAGCAGTTACAATGAAAACAATTGACTTAACTAAGAATCAAGAAATTCAATTATTAAGTCAATTATTGATAGAAGAGTAGTGTTTTGTTATTTATTCAAAATAACAAAAATACGACATAAGTCTGAGAAAAAACTGGTCGTTGCGCCCGAGGAAGGATTGTTTAAAACTTGCTATACTTTGGAAGAAGTAACAGAGAATAATTACTCGGGAGGATCTATGTGATGAAATTTATTAAATTTTTAGTGGTGACAGCAATTGTTATTGGTGGTGGTTTATTTGGGGCCAAGTTTTACGCAGAGAAGAACTCTGGCGAATTAGCTGGTGTGTTAGATCAATTAAATCCATTGGTTAAAGAAGGAAATGTGTATGTTAAAACAAAGAAAGCCGATAGTGTTAATGGCTATGGAATTGCTAGTTATACGCAAGTAGCCGCAGATGAGGAAGGCAAAACGCGAGAAATAACTTTCACAGCGGACCATGAATTAAAAACAGATCATTATCTAAAAGTCTCAAATAAAGGGGCCCACATCAATACGTATGAAGAGGTCAATCAAGACCAAGTGCCAGAAAAGGCATTACAAGCGATTCAAAAATAACAAAAAGTCAGAACGTACGCTGAAGATACGTTCTGACTTTTTGTTATTTTTTTGCTTCTTGAAGAATATTGATTTTTTCAATTTTAACATCAGTTTTTGGTTTATCGTTGGCACCAACTTCGACTTTGGCAATTTTATCGACAATATCCATTCCTTTGGTTACTTGACCGAAAACAGTATGTTTTTTATCAAGAGAAGGATAGCCGCCTTTTTTGTAAGCATCAATGATTGCTTTTGGATAATCATCATATAAAAGACCATCAGATTGATCATCTGTATTTTGGACAATAAAGAACTGACTGCCGTTAGTATTAGGTCCTGCATTCGCCATTGATAATGCGCCACGAATGTTATATAACTGGTTTGAAAATTCATCTTCAAATGGTTTATTCCAGATGCTGTTTCCGCCAGTTCCATCACCGCTAGGATCGCCACCTTGGATCATAAAGTTATTGATGACACGGTGGAAAGTCAAGCCATCATAATAGCCATCTTTAGCATGTTTCATAAAGTTCTCGACAGTTTTTGGAGCCTGTTTAGGAAATAGTTTGATTTCAATATTTCCCATTGAAGTAACCATTTGGACTAAGTCTTGATCTTCGGCAACTTTGTCATCTAGTTGTGGTAAATCTAGTGAATTTAAGTCGACCGAATCCTTTGTTTTGCTTTCACTGGATTTAGCGATAGAATCACTCGTTGCGGTCGTGCTTTTATTATTGGTTGTGTTACAGCCTGCTAAAAGCAAGGTGAATGCTGCAACTGAAGCAACAGCAAGCATTTTCTTATGTTTCATCTGTTTTCCTCTTCCTTTCACACTGACAATTAGGTTCTTTTTTATCATAACAAAAGAGAAGATAACAAACCAGTGGAATTTTTATAAGATTTCCTATAGGAAAGGTGTAGACCACTTTTGTTTTTTTTGTTACAATGTAAGCAGATACATTATTATGTTTTACAATTTAGGAGGCAATCACATGGGAAAATTAGGTATTTCAATTTATCCAGAACGTTCAACATTTGAAAAGGACAAAGCATATTTGGATTTGGCTCATAAATACGGCTTTAAGCGTGTCTTTACTAGTTTATTGCAAATCAATGATGATCGGGAAAAGGTATTAGCAGAGTTTAAAAAAGTCGTAGATTACGCCAACCAATTAGGTATGGAAGTGATGGTCGATATTAATCCTGCATTGTTCGAACAATTAGGCATCTCTTATGATGATTTATCATTTTTCCATGATATGGGCGCTTACGGTATTCGTTTAGATCTTGGTTTTACTGGGCAAGAAGAGGCGAATATGACAAGAAACCCTTATGGCATTAAAATTGAAATTAATATGAGTTCAGGCACAAGTTATGTTGATAATATTATGGCCTACTCACCAAACACAGAAAATTTACTAGGCTCACATAATTTCTATCCACATCGCTATACAGGCTTAGGCTATGATCATTTTGTTTATTGTTCAGAAAAATTTAGAAAATATAATTTAAATACGATGGCGTTTGTGAACTCACACGATGCTACATTTGGGCCATGGCCGACACAAGATGGGTTATGTTCTTTGGAAGACCACCGCGATTTAGAAATTGCAACGCAAGTTAAGCATTTAGTTTTAACAGGATTAATCGATGATATTTCTGTCGGAAATGCTTATGCCTCAGAAGCAGAATTAGCAGCAATGGCAGAAGCCTTTCGTGCACCGTATCCTTCGATCAAAGTGGATACAGAACCAGAAATCACAGAAGATGAAAGAATTGCATTGTTCGATAACTTACACAGTTATCGTGGAGATCGTTCTGATTACGTTTTGCGTTCAACAATGACACGTGTTTACTATAAAGATCGTCCTTTCCCAGCTCATACAACGAGAGATATTGTTCGAGGTGATGTCTTGATTGACAACGTTGGCTATGGACAATACAAAGGGGAAACACAAATTGCTTTAAAAGAAATGAAAAATGATGGCCGTGTAAATGTGGTTGGTCGTATTTCTGATGACGAACGTTTCTTATTAGAATTTTTGAAACCATGGTCAAGTTTTAAACTTATTGAAAATAAATAATTTTTAGTTTCCTATAAATAGATAAGTGGAGCATAGCGCAAAAGGTAACATTTTTGTGCTATGCTTTTTTGTCGCAACAAAATTGTCTCATTTTAGTGGTAAAGAAAGATGGCTAAATCTTTGAATGGTAGTTGTCAAAAAAAGGGCGACAACTTATAATGAATCATACAGTTTAAATAAAAGGAGTACGTAGATGAATCGATGGTTAAAAATTTTGATTGCGCTTATTGTAGTAATTGCAATTGGTTTAATTGCGGCAGGCTTATATTTTTATAATTATGCAGTAGTTCCAGGAAAGAAAGACTTTATAAATGAGAATACCCCAGGGTCAAAAGTGGTCCAGACACCTGAAGGCGCGTGGTTTAAAGATGACAAAAATCGACAAGAATGGTCAATTACTTCGGAAGATGGGCTACGTCTAAAGGCTATTTATTTACCAGCCGACAAAAAAAGTAATCGTACCGTTATTATGGCGCATGGTTATATGGGTTCGGCAGAAACGATGTCTGTCTTTGCGAAAATGTATCATGATTGGGGCTACAATGTGTTAGCGCCAGATGCGCGTGGTCACGGGAAAAGTCAAGGAGATTATATTGGGTTCGGCTGGCCCGATCGTAAAGATTATGTCCAATGGATTGAGAAAGTTTTAACCGAAAATGGTCAGCAAGAACAAATCACTTTATACGGTGTCAGTATGGGTGCTGCTACAGTCATGATGACGAGCGGGGAAAAATTACCAGATAACGTGAAAGCCATTGTGGAAGATTGTGGCTATTCTACAGTCAATCAGGAGTTGCAATATCAATTGAAAGAGCTTTTCAATTTACCAAGTTTCCCATTAGTTAATGTTACTAGCGGGATTACGAAACTTAGAGCTGGCTATTTCTTTGGGGAAGCAAGCGCTGTTAAGCAATTGCAAAAGAATCATTTACCAATGCTCTTTATTCATGGTGAAAATGATACGTTTGTGCCGTTTAGTATGTTAGACGAAGTTTATAATGCAACCCAAGGACCTAAAGAGAAATATGTCGTGCCTGGAGCAGAGCATGCGAAAGCTTATAATAAAAACCCAGAAAAATATAAGGAAACAGTAGCTGCTTTTCTAGATAAATATATAAAATAACAAATTTATTCTTTACTAATAGTAGCAAAAACAAAAGACTTGTTCTTAAGTTAACGACTTAGTGAACAAGTCTTTTGTTGTCAGTTGATTTTTTTTAATAAGTTGGAATTTACCCATGCAATCTAGGGCATAATCTGATAGGATAGTACTAGAAATGAGGGAAGGATAATGGAAGAACAATTAGTCGATTATTTACACTATTTACAAATAGAGCGGGGCTTATCAAATAACACACGACGGAGTTACGAACGAGATTTAAAAAAATACGTAGCCTTTTTACAAGAACAAGGCTTGCATTCTTGGGACGAAGTTGACCGTTACATGATTACAGAATTTTTGCAATCCCTTCACGAAGAACAGCAAGCTTCAGCAAGTGTGATTCGGATGATTTCTAGTTTGAGAGGATTTCATCAATTTTTACGTCAAGAACGCTTAAGCGAACATAATCCGATGCAACATATTGACTCCCCCAAGAAAGTTCAAAAATTGCCAAGTACATTATCTGTTGACGAAGTGACTCGATTAATTGAAACGCCTGATACAAGTAAACCACTAGGTATGCGGAATCGTGCTATTTTAGAAGTGATGTATGCAACGGGCCTGCGAGTTAGTGAGCTAATTGAAATAAAATTAGGGGATCTGCATTTATCCATTGGTTTATTGCAAACAATCGGAAAAGGGGACAAAGAACGAATTATTCCTTTAGGCGATTATGCGATTCAATGGATTGAGCGCTATATGAACGAAGCCAGACCTCAATTGATTAAAAATCATCCGAATGAAACACACCTATTCGTTAATCATCATGGCGAACCGTTATCTAGACAGGGCATTTGGAAAAATTTAAAACAGATTGTCCGAGAAGCCCAGATAGAGAAAAATATTACGCCGCATACATTACGGCATAGTTTTGCGACACATTTGTTGGAAAATGGCGCAGACCTTAGAATCGTTCAAGAATTATTAGGACATGCAGATATCTCCACGACACAAATTTATACACATATTACCAAACAACGAATGGCAGATGTTTATAAGGAACATTTTCCTCGGGCTTAATTTGCGAGAATGCCCACAAACGAATAAATTTATGGTAAACTAGGAAGTCGAGAAAAGAAAGTAGGTGTCGTTTTTGCAAGAAATTAATTTAAAACTAGATGTCTTTGAAGGACCACTGGATCTTCTACTACATTTAATTCAAAAATTAGAAATCGATATCTATGACATTCCCATTACAGCAGTAACTGAACAATACATGTCTTATATTCATGCGATGCAAACCTTAGAGTTAGAAGTCGCTGGAGAATATCTAGTCATGGCTGCCACCTTAATGGCTATTAAAAGTCAGATGTTGCTTCCAAAACAAGAGCTTGAAATCATTGATGATGAAGATTTTTTTGAAGAGGAAGACCCACGGGAAGCTTTAGTAGCTCAGTTATTGGAGTATCGGAAATTTAAATATGCAGCGACTGTTTTACATGAAAAAGAAGAAGAACGTAAACTCTATTATACAAAAGAACCAATGGATATGGATGATTATAAAGAGGAAGATACAACACTACCGCCTAATCAAATCAATACAATTGATTTATTTCTAGCCTTTCATGCCATGTTAGAAAAGAAAAAAAATCGCCAGCCTGTTGAAACAACTGTTGCCAGTGACGATGTTTCCATCGAAGAAAAAATCTCCGCTATTTCAGAGCGTATGCGTCAAGTACAGAAAGGGAAGGCAGTGTCGTTTGACTCTTTCTTCGATTCTTATTCCAAACAAGAAATTGTGACAACGTTCATGGCTCTTTTAGAATTAATGAAAACGGGCGTGATTTATGCTGAACAAGAAAATAATTATAGTGAAATTTTGTTATTTAATACAGAAACCCAGCAGGAAGATACAACAGAGGTGGAGGAAACACAGTGACATTAGTTAGTCAAATTGAAGCAATTTTATTTGTGGTTGGCGAAGAAGGAATTGGCTTGGAAGAGCTTGCGTACTTATTAGAGAAGTCAACAGCAAAAACCTATGAAGAATTAACGAAATTGAAAGAACATTATGCTTCTGACAATAAATCAGCGTTGAATATTTTAGAAGTCGGCAATCATTTTGTCTTAACAACGAAGAAAAAATATGCCTCATTACTAAAAAAATATGCGCAATCGCCTATGTCGAACGCCTTATCACAAGCGGCGCTAGAAACATTATCCATTATTGCTTATAAGCAACCAATTTCGCGTATTGAAATTGATGAAATTCGTGGCGTACAGACTTCTGGCTCTATCCAAAAGTTAGTTGCCCGTCAGTTAATAGAAGAAAAAGGCCGCGTAGATGGTCCTGGTAGAGCGATTTTGTATGGCACAACGAAGTATTTTATGGATTACTTTGGGTTGAAAAGTTTAGATGAATTACCAGATATCCAACAAATGGAAGATGAATTAGAAGAAGAACTACCAATGGATCTATTTTTTGATCGTTATCAAGAAACGAACCCAATGTCTGAAACAACAGAAGGCGAGGAAGCTTAAACAATGGAAAGATTACAAAAAGCAATTGCTCATGCTGGGGTGACTTCGCGTCGCAAAGCAGAGGAATTGATTGTCAAAGGTCGCGTAAAAGTCAATGGCCAAGTGGTCAAAGAATTAGGAACGCAAGTAAGTAAACAAGATACTGTTGAGGTTGATGGTGTACCAATTTATCAAGAAGAATATGGTTATTATTTATTCTATAAACCAAGAGGGGTTATTTCTGCAGTATCTGACGACAAAGGCCGTAAAGTAGTAACGGATTATTTTACAGATGTTACTGAGCGAATTTATCCAGTCGGTCGTCTGGATTATGATACTTCTGGGTTGTTACTTTTAACGAATGATGGAAGTTTTTCACAAAAATTAACCCATCCTAAACATGAAGTAGATAAAGTCTACGTAGCAAAAATTAAAGGTGTACCAACTAAACGGGATCTATTGCCATTAGCCAAAGGCATTCGCATTGATGGCAAACGCACAGCACCAGCCAATTTTCAAATTCTTTCAGCGGACATTAAAACAGGTAGCAGCGTCGTGGAATTAACGATTCATGAAGGACGTAATCATCAAGTGAAGAAAATGTTTCAAGCTGTTGGTTTCCCTGTTCAAAAATTAAAACGTGAACGTTACGGTGAGTTGACCTTACAAGGTTTGCGACCAGGGCAATATCGTGATTTAACTAAAAAAGAAATCAGTCAATTATTAAATCAAGCTAAATAAGATAAAATGACTCGATCTCTTCGCGCTTATGGCGGAGGGATTGTTTTTTTTTTGAGAAACGAAACAATCAATGAAATTTAATAAAAAGCTTAGTTAGTTGCATTCATTGTTCAAATCGGTTACACTAAGTAAGTAAAAAAATATAATACAAGGTTCGTCTTCAGGGGCAGGGTGTAATTCCCGACCGGTGGTTATAGTCCACGACTCGTTTTTAACGATTGAATTGGTGTAATTCCAATACCGACAGTATAGTCTGGATAAAGAAGATAGGGCTTATTTGAGACGCTTTTTCATCAGATAATCCTACTCTATTTTTCCCTGCAGAAAAATAGGGTTTTTTTGTATGACAAAGAAGCGAATCAAAAAGTTCGTTGAAGATGGGTCCTTAATTGGAGGATTTCAGATGAACAACAAGGTACAAAAAATGGTCAGCATTGCAATGTTGGCTGCAATCGGTACAGTATTACAATTTGTGGCATTTCCGATTATGCCAGCGTTTAGTTTTTTGAAAATCGATTTTAGTGATATTCCGATTCTACTCGGAATGTTCTTGTACGGACCGTTAGCAGGAGTAATTACTGCTTTTGTTCGTTCGTTGCTACACCTGTTCTTAACCGGACTAGCACCGCAAAATATGGTGGGAGATTTCGCTAGCTTTTTAGCAAGTAGTATCTTCACCTTGCCAATTTTTTATTTCTTTGGTAAAAAGAAAAATATCCGTACAAATCGGATAGTGGGCTTAGTAAGTGGGATTTTAGCCTTGACAATTTTCATGAGTATTGCGAATTATTTTGTCATTACACCCATTTACTTACAATTATATGGTGTGACCACACAACAATTTTTAGGAACATCTTTAGCAAGCTATGTGGCGATTGGTATTGTGCCATTCAACCTTATTAAAGGCCTCTTAGTCAGTGGTGTTTTTCTAGTACTACATGCGAAGTTATTGCCATGGCTATCAAAAAAACAACATACTATTCAGAAAAAAACACCGTTAACAAAATAAATGATAAAAAAACCTGCTGTTGAACAATGTTTGACAGTGGGTTTTTAAAATTTACGCCTAAAAGAAAAGAGGTTGTCACAATCTGTCATCATTCTGTTAAAAAATACTAAACCATCTGCATTGTAATTTTAACTTTCCCTTGGTATGATAGAAATCATCAAAGAAAGAGGAGTTTTCCTGAGTGAAAAAGTGTAAAAATTGTCGTCACGTGAATCGTGATACGGAGTCCTTTTGTGAAGAATGCGGCGCTCCGCTAATGAATGAATCAATGCATCAAGAGGAAAACCAAGCACAACCATCAATGAATAAAGGGAACGAATCTACTCCTCTCAGATCAAAAAGAAGCTGGATCTGGGTGTTTCTTTTTGTGTTCATCGTTCTTGGAACGGGTAGCTATTTTCTCGGGACGCATTATTTTTCTAAGGAACAACAAATTTCTCATTTTATTGAAGCGATTGAGAATGGTGATGCCCAAGAATTAAGTAAAAAAATGAGGACGAACGAGTCTGAATTTCAAGTGAATCCGCAAAGCATTAAGCCTTTAATCACTTATTATCAAAAAAATCCAACTGAGCTAAAAAAATTAGAAAAAGCGCTATTAAAGGATAAAAAGCTACATGGTTTAACTATTCGTGAAACGAGTCAAACAGCATTTTTCTTTCACCGTTATCAATTCATTTTAACGCCTGTTTCTGTTCAGTTAACGACAAATCAGCGCGGTGTGACGCTGGCAATGAACGGGCGGGAAGTGGGCACTTCCGACTCAACTACTTATCAAAAGGAATTGGGCCCCTTAGCGCCAGGACAATATACCTTTACAGCCACAGTGAAAGATAGCACCGGCGAACCTGTTATCACAGAAGAGTATCGTTTATTAGAAGAGGAAAATTATATTTCTAGTATTCCTTTAGATTTTAAACGAATGAATTTTGTTGTGGAGAGCAATCTGCCAGACGCAGATATTTATATTAATGATCGGAAAGTTGGTACGCTAACGAATGGAAGCAAAACGATTGGCCCTTTGTTCTGGTCCAAAGGGATGACGATTCAACTTAAAAAGACGATTAATGGAGAAGAAATTCAAACATCAAAAGAAACGATTGGTGAAAATGATTTTGTCGAAGCGCTCTCCGATAATCCTACGCTACAATTGAATTTTCCGTTAGCTAGCGACTATGATGCCCGCAAAGCGCTAGAAACCTTTTATCAAGCATTTGCCAAACAAGTGAAAAGTCATACGGATAGTGCAGAATTTGCTGAAAAATATCTCGTTGGTGGGGAAAATAATCCTCAATTTCCTTCTTTTATAGAAGCACTTGAACGATTACGTGAAAAGAAATCGACCGATGGTTCACCAGATTTTGAAGTGACCATTAATACGCTACAATTGGATGGTAAAGAAAATTACCATGTCAATTATTATTTAGAAGCCAAAAATTCTAAAGCAAAAGAAAATGGTCTTCGTTATGAATGGATCAATGGCCTAAATGATCAAATTCATTTAGTCAAAGAACCGCTAAAAGAAGGACAATTACAGTTTGTTTCGATAGATGAACAAACACTTGCTTGGCTCGAAAAAATACTCTAAGCAAAAATGAGTGCTAAATTATTTAGCACTCATTTTTGCTTATTTCTATTGCACGCGTGGGACATTTGCGGTACGCTTTTAACACATTCTCGCGTTCGTTTTCTGGAATAAATTGTTGTCGAGCATGCGGCTCGTCTTTAAAAAGGACAATCCCATGATCATCATAATCAAATATATTGGGCGCATAAACTTGACAAAGTCCACAAGCAATACATTTTTCAGGAACTAAACGTGATTGCATAAACAGTGACACATCCTATCTAAAAGAGGTTTACTATGGAAGCAACTTTTATTTTAGCGTTATTATCTCACGGATACAAGGTACGTGCATCAACTTTGTATCATCTTTTAAAAGGCAAACGGACTAGCTCTGTTTTGATTTATGGTTTTTTATATGATTGTTTACGGTTCATTGGCTGGTGGCCAACGATTTCCGAACAAGCCTATTTTCAATTTCTTGAAAAACTTTCGAAGGCGAAACAAATTCAGTATCACAAAGAGACAAATGAAATTCAACTAACAAAAGAAGGGCAACTATTTTTAAAGGAGCACCATTTTTCGTTGCTGGATTATCCTGCAATTGATCTTTATCGTTTTGGCAGAAGTGATCAAGAAAGTTGGCAACTCATTCAATTTGCCGTGCAAGTGACTTCGTATTTATCATTTGAGGAAAAACAGTATATTCCACTTTTATCAACACCGATTCCGCAACTATATTTGAAACGATGGTTACAACAAGACAAGAAAGAGCAGCGCATTCAATCAATCAAAGAAGAACTGTTGCGAGGGTTTGAGTTACTACCTGAAGCAGAAAGCGACTATTTGGTTGCGCAACTTTCTGGTTATCAGCAAACTGGCAAAGTTCCTCAGCAATTAACAAGCCATAAGACAGCTCTTGAACAGCGTTTGTGGCATACACAAGCGGTTCATCATTTACTGCAGTTGATAATGTACGGAGGAAACTATCCTGCTTTACAAACGCTTGTATGGCCGTATCTAGAAAAAAATCTAAACCAAAGTATGCAAGAAACTCAACGATTGTTAACGGAAGGTAAGACACTTCAAGAAATTGCTGAGCAGCGAAAAATAAAACTGAGTACCATTCATGACCATCTATTAGAGTTGGCTATTCAAGGGCAGCTGCAGGCGTCTGTTTATCTTGAAAAGGAGGCAATGCTCCAAAACTTGGCTCAAACAGAACAAGATCCGCGGTTGTGGGTGTATCGGGATTGGCGAGCCCAAGAAGAGACGCTTTCTTATTTAGATTTCCGCTTATATCAAATCAAACAAATTTGGCAAGAAAAGGAGTGAGTGTTGTTGACATTAGAACAAGAATTATTCACTCGATTTGGTTATGCAGCGTTTAAGCCTGGTCAAAAAGAAGTGATTACAAACTTACTTGACGGTATGAATACATTGGCTGTTTTGCCAACAGGGACTGGTAAATCATTGTGTTATCAATTTGTGGGCCAGAAGTTAGAGGGACTAACGGTAATTGTTTCTCCTTTACTTTCGTTAATGGAAGATCAGGTGCGTCAATTACAAAGACAAGGAATTAAAGGTGCGGTTGCCTTAAACAGTACGTTACAATATTCAGAAAAGCGTTATATTTTAGCGGAAATGTTCCAATACGATTATCTGTTTTTAAGCCCAGAAATGCTTTTGCAGCAAGAAGTACTTAGTGTGTTACAACGCCAAAAAATTGCATTATTTGTGGTGGATGAAGCCCATTGTGTTTATCAGTGGGGCGTCGATTTTCGCCCTGAATATAGTAAATTAGATCTGGTCCAAAAACAGCTAGACTTTCCTTTGACCTTGGCGTTAACTGCCACAGCGACACCCGTTGTACAGCACGCAATTATAAAACAATTATTTTCTCATGGTAGCTATCAAGAAGTTCTTTCTTCAGTGAATCGAAAAAATATTGGCTTGTTCGTGAAGGAAACGTCAGAAAAAGAAGAAGTGTTACTAGATTACTTATCTAAAACGGCTGGTAAAATCATCATCTATTGCGCCACGCGCAACAAAACAGAACAAATTAGTCAACTTATTCAGGCAAAAACCAGTTTTAAGGTGGCCTATTATCATGGGGGCTTGGAGGCTAGTGAACGTAGTCGCTTGCAAGAACAATTTATTGATAATCAAATCGATATTCTTTGTGCAACGAATGCTTTTGGGATGGGAATCGACAAACCTGATGTTCGTGGAGTGATTCATTTTGATTTGCCTGATAGCTTAGAAAATTACCTGCAAGAAATCGGGCGAGCTGGACGTGATGGTCAAAAAAGTTGGGCGCTATTATTGTATAAAAAAGGGGATGAATTTATTCATCGGTTTTTCTTAGAAGAGACAAGAGCGAATCGAGCGACCTTAAAATCGCTGATTGAAGGAGAAGAACAAGCAGGTTTGTTAGAAAATGCCACCGAGTTACAACAAAAATGGGTCCAAGGCTATTTAGCCAAGGATTATTCTTTTGAAGAGCTAGAGCATCGTTTAGAGGAGAAAGAAAAAGATCGTCAAGCACAATTAAGAGGGATGCTGACGTATATTGAAACCACAACCTGTCGAAGAACGTTGATTCAAACTTATTTTCAAGAATCGATTGTCAAACAATCACCGGAAACTTGTTGTGATAATTGTGCGTTATTCTTTGACATTTACCAAGATTCAATAGTAAAATCGAACAAGACCAGCAATCAAAATGAAGAAGATTGGCGTTCTAAATTTCTAAAATTATTTAAAGAACGTGATTAATTCATTTTTTTAGTCGGCAGTTGGCAAAAGCTATGATATAATAACAAGCGAGAGAAGTTTAGGAGGAAATTAGCAGTGAGTAAAAAGGACAAAAAGAAAAACCAAGCTCGTGAGCCATGGGAACAATCAATTTATGAACCTGATCAAAATGGTGGTGGTTCTCGTTTAGCAAAACGCCAACAGCAACGAGGAAATTCATTATTTCTAACTGTTTTAGTTATTTTGCTATTATTAATTATTGCCATTCCAATTGGGACTTTCTTATGGATGATGCAAGACAAGAAACCGAACGAAAGTGCTAGCAAAAATAGCCAGCCATCTTCTTCATTAGTCCAATCATCATCAAAAGAGAAGAAAAAAGAAAGTACGTCAAAATCAGTGGAAAGCTCAGAACCAGCAAGCAGCCAACCAGCTGAAAATACAACACCTTCAAGTTCAGATGCTGCTGCACAGCAACAACAGGACCAACAAGCACAACAACAGCAACAACAAGAGCAGCAACAACAACAAGAAGCTCAAAATCAACAACAGCAACAAGCGCAGAACCAACAACCTGTTTATGATACCGTTCAAAGTGGCGAAGGGGCACGTCAAGTTGCCGAACGTAACGGAATGACATTAGAACAAATTTTAGCGTTAAATCCTGGGATTGATACATCTGTGTTTTATCCAGGACAACCATTACGTATTAAATAATCCAGAAAAAGAGGTTTGGACAGCACTTTCAAGGGCTAAACCGCGACGGATGATTACATGAGAATGCCAATAAGCAGAAATTTCCGAAAGATGTTTTGCGTCTTTCGAGGGATTTCGGCTTATTGCTTTTTCGTTAGAAACTCGTCATCAGTTTAAATCCAAGTTCTTTTCTTCTGATTTTAATATAAAAGAAGAAGCGCATTTTAAAGGATGCATATCAGTTAAGGAGTTTTTTCATGGGGAAAATCAGTATTGCTATTGACGGACCAGCTTCGTCAGGCAAAAGTACAGTTGCAAAAATTTTAGCAAAACAATTGAATTATGTGTATTGTGACACGGGGGCCATGTACCGAGCGATTACGTATTTGGCCTTGCAAAATCAAATCGACATTCAAGCGGAAGAGCCATTAGTAGCGCTTTGTGTCAACCACACTATTTCTTTTCAGCAAGCAGAAAATGGCCAACGTGTTTTTATCGATGGTCATGAAGTGACCGAAGCGATTCGCCAGCCAGATGTAACGAATGCTGTTTCAGCTGTTTCAAAACATGCAAAAGTTAGAGAAGAAATGGTGGCGTTACAACAGAAAATTGGTCAAGCCGGCGGAGTTGTCATGGATGGTCGAGATATTGGTACTGCAGTTTTACCAAAGGCCGAAGTAAAGATATTCTTGGTGGCTAGCGTTGAAGAACGTGCAGAACGTCGTTTTAAAGAAAATCAAGAAAAAGGGATTGAGACGGATTTTGAAACCTTGAAGGCGGAGATTGAACGTCGGGATTATTTAGATTCAACCAGAGAAGTATCACCCCTTGTCCAGGCAAGTGATGCTGTGAAAATCGATACAACAGGGTTGACGATTGAAGAAGTCGTCGCCGCTATACAAAATGTGATTAAACAAAAAGGTTTTGAACTTTTTTAAAGAATTTTAAGAAAAATAGAAGAAATCGCTTTATTTTTTTACAAAAATCTCGTACTATGTAAGTATATATAGCTAAGTTTTGGAATTTTTGTTGGCATAGGAGGATAAGAGGCATGACAGATTTTGAAGACAAACAAGTAGCAAACAACGAAACAATGGAAGATGCAATGAACAGCGTTCAAGAAGTCAGTGTTGGCGATATTGTTAAAGGCGAAGTTTTAGCCATTGAAGACAAACAAGTTGTTGTCGGCATTGAAGGAGCGGGCGTTGAAGGCGTTGTTCCTGCAAAGGAATTATCGACTTTACCAGTTGAAGATGTACACGAACTTGTGAAAGTCGGTGATGTGTTAGATTTAGTTGTTATCACATCAATTGGCAAAGATAAAGAAAACGGCAGTTATTTACTGTCAAAACGCCGTTTAGATGCTAAAAAAGTTTGGGAAGAAATTGAACAAGATTTCCAAGCGGGCAAAGTAATCGAAGCACCTGTTACAAATGTTGTTAAAGGTGGTTTGGTTGTTGATGTCGGTGTTCGCGGATTTGTTCCTGCCTCAATGGTTGAAGATCATTTTGTTGCAGATTTTTCTGAATATAAAGGTCAAACACTAGCATTTAAAATTATTGAAATCGAACCTTCAGAAAACCGCTTAATTCTTTCACATAAAGCAGTTGTTGAAGCTGAAAAAGAATCGAAAAAAGAAGAATTACTTTCTTCTTTACATGACGGAGACGTTGTTGAAGGGAAAGTAGCTCGTTTAACAGATTTCGGCGCATTCATTGATTTAGGTGGCGTGGATGGTTTAGTTCATGTTTCTGAAATTGCTCATCAGCATGTGGGCAAACCAAGTGATGCGTTAACTGTTGGCGAAGACGTTCAAGTAAAAATTCTTTCAATTAATCCAGAAGAAGGACGTATTTCTTTATCTATTAAAGAAACATTGCCTGGACCATGGACAGATATCGAAACAAAAGCAGCCGCTGGGACTGTTTTAGATGGAACAGTAAAACGCTTAACCAGCTTCGGTGCGTTTGTGGAAGTTTTCCCTGGTGTGGAAGGATTAGTGCATATTTCTCAAATTTCTCACAAGCATATTGCAACGCCTCATGAAGTCCTTCATGAAGGGGATCAAGTACAAGTGAAAGTTTTAGAAGTTAATCCAGAGGAACATCGTATTGCTTTAAGTATCAAAGCGTTAGAACCAAAACCTGAGTCTCAAGAAGAACCAAAAGAAGAACAGGAATATGAATTGCCTGAAGAAAATACTGGTTTTACCATGGGCGATATTTTAGGTGACGCTTTATCTGATGCGAAAGAAGAGGAATAACACGTTACTTTCTTGAAATTTATGAGTTTGACATAGCCGTAAATAGATCGGCTATGTCAAACTCATTTTTTCTTGAATTGGTTAGAAAATCAGCAGAAACTAAAACTTTTCTTGCACTTTAAGGTTTGATTAGGTAAACTAGTAAGGATTGAAATTCTCAAGGAGGGAATCAAATGGCAAATCCAACTATTGCGATTGTCGGTAGACCGAATGTCGGTAAATCGACTATTTTTAACCGCATTGCCGGTGAGCGTATCTCGATTGTAGAAGATACTCCTGGCGTAACACGCGACCGTATTTATACAACTGGAGAATGGTTAGGGCGTGAATTTAGTATTATTGATACAGGTGGGATTGATTTAGGTGACGAACCATTTATGGACCAAATCAAACACCAAGCAGAAATTGCGATTGATGAAGCAGATGTGATTATCTTTGTTGCTAGTGGCCGTGAAGGCATTACTGATGCAGATGAGTTAGTAGCAAAAATTTTATATCGTAGTAATAAACCAGTGATCTTAGCTGTTAATAAAGTTGACAATCCTGAAATGCGTAATGATATTTATGAATTTTATGCTTTAGGACTAGGGGATCCTTTCCCAGTTTCTGGTAGTCACGGTTTAGGCATTGGCGATGTGTTAGACGAAGCAGTTAAACATTTTCCTAACACTTCAGAAGAAGAGGACGAAGATACAATTAAATTTAGTTTAATCGGGCGTCCAAATGTCGGTAAATCATCATTGATTAATGCTATTCTTGGTGAGGATCGCGTGATTGTTTCAGATATTGAAGGAACAACGCGAGATGCAATCGATACGTATTTTGAATCTGAAGAAGGTCAAAAGTTCTTAATGATTGATACGGCTGGTATGCGTAAACGTGGGAAAGTATACGAATCAACTGAAAAATATAGCGTCATGCGCGCAATGCGGGCGATTGAACGCTCAGACATTGTTTTAATGGTCTTGAATGCAGAAGAAGGTATTCGTGAGCAAGACAAGCGTGTGGCGGGCTATGCCCATGAAGCAGGTCGCGGTATTATTATCGTGGTCAACAAATGGGATACAGTCAAAAAAGATACAAATACAATGCGTGATTTTGAAGCGGAAATTCGTGATGAATTCCAATATTTAGATTATGCACCCATTATTTTTGTGTCTGCATTAACCAAACAACGTTTAAATAAACTGCCTGAACTAATTGAAACAGTAAGTATGAATCAAAACTTACGGATTCCTTCAGCGTTGTTAAATGACGTTGTAATGGATGCTGTAGCAATTAATCCGACACCAACCGATAAAGGAAAACGTTTGAAGATTTTTTATGCAACACAAGTGGCAGTCAAACCACCTACATTTGTTATTTTTGTCAACGAAGAGGAACTAATGCACTTTTCTTATGCCCGGTTTTTAGAAAATCAAATCAGAAAAGCATTTACGTTTGAAGGTACACCGATTAAAATCATTCCGCGACGCCGAAAATAGTGCATTCTACCATACTTTTTTTAGATATTCAAATAAATTTATCAACTTTGAGAAAAAATGATTATTTTTTGAAAAAACTGGTTAAAATACACTAAAAACCTTGCTATTACAACTTTCTTATGCTATCTTGTTAACAGAATATTGAACCAGATCAATATTTGCTGTCTGTTTTTGGACCACTCAAAAATAGACGGAACTTTAGGTGTGTAAAAACATCGTATCTCTTATAGAGGAGGTGAAATGATCCATGGCAAATAAAGCAGAATTAATCGAAAACGTTGCATCTTCAACTGGTTTAACTAAAAAAGATGCTACTGCAGCAGTAGACGCTGTCTTTTCAACAATTCAAGAAACTCTTGCTAAAGGTGAAAAAGTTCAATTAATCGGTTTTGGTAACTTTGAAGTTCGCGAACGCGCAGCTCGTAAAGGACGTAACCCACAAACTGGACAAGAAATTCAAATCGCTGCAAGCAAAGTACCTGCATTCAAACCAGGTAAAGCATTGAAAGATGCAGTGAAATAAGACAGACAATTAGAACCCTTGGTTTCCAAGGGTTCTTTTTTGAAGCATACATAAAAAATGTTATTTTAAGAGGTGGTCGAAACAGCACGCTAAAAGGTTAAATTGTGACGAAACTTGGGTGAAAAAACGTGCTTCGCTCCGAGAATCAAGTGGGAACGGTTCGACACTCGCTCCTTGCTTTTTTGATAAAAAGAGAAAGATTTATGAATGAAGGACAAAAATAAGTTGTTGCCAGTAGCTGTTTTTTAGTGGTTATGCTAGACTTGGGGTGAAGGAAGAGGAAACAGTCTTAAGGTGGTGAATCAATGAAATACAACTATTCTAGAGGGGAAAACAAGGTCGCTATTATTTATGGAGAAACATTTGCTTCCGTCCTAAAAAAACGACCAGTAACGACGGAGTCAATCGTTGTTTTGGCGAATCAGCGTTACTATGATCTTTTTTCTGAGAAGATTAATTATGCCTTTGGGGAACAGTTGGGATTAAACTGGTATATTTGTCGCAATGATGTTCATTGCAATGACTTATCAGAATTAGAAAGTGTGTTACGTTTCTTAGCTGATTGGCCAGAAAATCAGGATGTTTTATTGATTGGTTTGGGTAATGAAGGGGTACTACAATTAACCGCATTTCTGCACCAAGTAAGTAAGTGTTCCTCCAAATGTTGGCTGATGCCTGTGTCTGTTCAAGCGTTACGGCAAGGACTTTTACCAAGTGTCACAATTCAGCAAGCACAGCATGCAACTATGCATATAGAAAATCATTCAGAAGAAATTTTGTTTGATAGTACCTTGACCAATAAAAAAGGTGCTGCCCCTTTAATTGATTTGCTCGTTTTTATTCGAGCGGGTCTTGTCTGTGATTATACTTATTTACAAATGCTATACCAAACGTATCCAGATAAAAAACGGTTGAATCAAACGTCATTTAATGGTATTTTAGACGAGTTGTTATCTTTGTATGAACAAGCAGGGGAAAAAGTGGATCAATTTGGACGAGTTTTTGAAGCGGCCTTTGCTACAACCGAAAATGGCCATTTGTTATCAGGTCCTATGAAACGATTATTGGGATTATTGTTACAAGTTTTATGGAGCCAGCAAGTCAATCACTTTGACTTTCAATTTAAAAATTTTATCGTTTGGTTTATTCGCTTAGGTTTTCCGGTGGCGTTTCCAAAAGAAATTTTAAGTGCTGATTACGCAGAACAAGTCTTGGCTCACACAGAAACACTAGGTCCTCCTATGGTGTTGGAAAAAATCGGTCAACTAGGAGTAGCTTTAAAGCCAACGCCCGATCAACTGTTAACAACGATTGAAAGATACCAAGAAATTTTAAAAGAGATTTGAGGGGAAATTATGTCATATAGTGAAAAAATGGTTCAAGCATTACAAGCTGAAAATTTAGCAGAAGCACAGTTGATGTTTGAAGAAGCATTAAAGAAAGATGATGAAAATACCTTAGCTGATTTAGGGGAAACGTTATTATCTTTAGGTTTTCTAGAAGAAGCCAAACAAATTTTCCAACAATTGTTGGAACAATTTCCCGATGCAGATGGCTTAAACATTCCATTAGCAGAAATCGCCATTGAAAATAATGAAATAGATGACGCATTCATCTATTTAGAAAAAATTCCAGAAACTAGTGACAGTTATGTCCAAAGTCTCTTAGTTACTGCGGATTTGTACCAAGTTTTAGGGATTCCAGAAGTCAGTGAAGCGAAATTAAAAGAAGCAGCCAATCTTATGCCAGAAGAGCCGTTAATTCAATTTGCTTTGGGAGAACTATATTTTACAAATGGTCAATTTGTCGAGGCTATCACTCGTTATCAAAGCATTGTAGAAAGCGGGACAGCGCAAATCTCTGCTATTTCCTTGAATGAACGCTTAGGAAGTAGTTACAGCATGTTAGGTGATTTTGAAGAAGCAGTTCCTTATTTGGAAGCCGCGGTCAAAGAAGAACAAACAGATGATCGTTTATTCCAATTAGCTTTCACTTATTTACAGTTACATGAGAATCAAAAAGCCATTGCGTTGTTCCAGCAATTAAAAACACTAAACCCACATTATCAATCACTTTATCTATATTTAGCGGAAGCGCTCCAAGAAGAAGAGCAATTAGAGGAAGCAAAAGCGGTGATCGAAGAAGGAATTGCGGAAAATCCCTTCCAAGTAGAGTTATACCAATTTGCCTCTGAAAATGCCTATCGCTTACACGACATTGCTGGTGCTGAAAATTGGTTGTTAAAAGCTTTGGAATTAGGTGAGAAAACAGATGAAAGTCGTTTGACCTTAAGTAATCTCTACATCACGGAAGAGCGTTTTGAGGAAGTAATTACTATCTTAAATGATTTAGAGGAAACGGATCATCCTTATGCTGAATGGAACTTAGCAAAAGCGTACAACGAATTAGAAGACTTTGCCGTCGCTAAAGTTCATTACGAACAAGCAGCGCAAGAATTGTCTCACGAACCAGAATTTCTAAAAGAATACGCATTGTTCTTACGAGAAGAAGGCGAACTTGAAAAAGCAAAACACTTGTTGCACCATTATTTGGAACATGAACCTGGTGATGTCGACATGCAATCTGTGCTAGCAGATATGGAAGAAAGATAGGAAACGACGATGTTTGTTAGTTTATCAGAAAAGAAAAAATTTTTAACTTGGTTAGTGAATACAGTGCCTTTTGGAAGAAGAGAAGTACTGTGGATTTTAAATTACTTATTAACGCACGATGCGATTTTAAATAATGTTCATTTTGTTGAGAACGTAGAGAAGACTGATCGAGGGATCCGCGTGGTAGCAGATGGTTTAGGTAAGGAGCCGTTATTGCTTTTTATCCAAGCACAAGAATTTACAGATCCGGAACAAATTTTTCATGAGATTCGAATGAATTGGCGGAAAGCTCTTTATTTAGAATGTGTATTTCCAGAGGCATGGCAAACGAGCCAGTATTTATCTGTTTTAGAAGATAATCCGTTTGCGCCATGGAATGAACAAGTGGATCAGGAAGTTGCCAGAGCGATTGATCAATACTTTAAGCAAGAAGAACAAACGCAACGAATGGCATTAATTAAAGCTCAAATTGACGATGCTTTAGAAACAGGCAACAAAGAAGCGTTTTTAGAATTATCCGATGAATTAAATCGTTTGAAACAACAATAAATAAAACCCAGCATTTTCAATAAATGCTGGGTTTTATTTATTGTTTTAATTTAAAGCGCCGTTGTTTGCTGGGTTTTGCATAAGTAAAGCCTTCGCCAATTGCTTCATGTACGTTAATGATGGACACAAAGGCTTTTTCATCTATTTCATTAGCAATTCGTTTGACTTCCATTATTTCTCGAGGGCTGACTACCGTGTAGAGAACCCGTTTTTCCACTTGTGAATAAGCACCTTCACCATTTAAATATGTTACCCCACGTTCTAAAGAAGCCATTAAACTTTGACCGATTTCTTCGGAATGATTGGAAACAATTAAAATTCCTTTCGCAGCATAGGCTCCGTCGAGTACAGAATCGACAACACGACTGAAAACAAAGGACACAATTAAAGTATACATCATTCGTTTGACATCAATATAGGTCAACGAGAGGAGTAAGACTGCAACATCAAAAAGTAACAACGAGCGGCCCATGCTAATCCCAAAGTATTTTTCGAAAATGCGGGCAATGACGTCGGTCCCACCAGTGGTTCCGCCTACGCGGTAAACAAGGCCACTCCCGAATCCTGCGGCCAAACCAGCTAAGAGAGCAGCAATCAATAAATCATGATCTAAATTAATTTCAACAGGAAATTTTTGCCAAAACCACAAAAATACCGATAACGACACGGTACCAATTAGCGTATAATAGAGGGAACGTTTGCCTAAAATTTTACCACCAATTAATAAGAGCGGAATATTGATTAATAATGTCGTATATGCTGGGTTAAAATGAAATAAGGCTCTTAAAATCAAAGTAATCCCTGTGACACCACCTTCGGCCAGGTCATTGGCAATATTGAAAGTAACCAAACCAAAGGCATAGATACAGCTTCCTAATACAATAAATAACACATCTTTAAAATAAAATCTTTGTTCTTCCATTTAATCACGTCCTTTTACAGTATAAACTGTATCATTCTCTATATAAAACAACAAGTAGAACCTTTCCAGATAGCCGAGTTTTTGATAAGATGTAGGAGGTAGAGTAAGAAAGGTTGGGGTAAAATGTCAGAATCAGAACAACGTAGTTTGCAATCGATGCAAACGGAAGTTGATGATTATATTCAACAGTTTAAAACAGGCTATTTTTCACCATTAGGACAAATGGCTCGTTTGACGGAAGAGGTCGGAGAATTAGCCCGTGAAGTCAATCATTATTATGGTGAAAAACAGAAAAAAGCAGACGAAAAACCAAAGACAGTATCAGAGGAACTTGGAGATGTCTTTTTTGTATTGATTAGCATGGCAAATTCTTTAGAGATTGATTTAACCGAAGTTTTTGAAGAAAATATGGCCAAATTTAACAAGCGGGATCGCTATCGCTTTGAAAGAAAGGATGGGAAAACACATGATTAAAATAATTGTCGCTGGGTTTAAAGGACGGATGGGCAGTACTGCTACACAAATGGTCTTAGAAACCGCAGATTTTGAATTAGTAGGTGTGTATGATCCTCATGAAGCACAAGAAACTGTTTCTTTCAATGATGAAACAGCAATTCCCGTTTTTCAGCGCTTAGAAGAAGTCCTAGCTGTCAAACCAGATGTTTGGATTGATTTTACGGTTCCTGAAGCTGCCTATCCAAATACGCGTTTTGCGTTGGAACACGGTATGGCGCCAGTTGTTGGGACGACAGGCTTTACGGAGGAACAAATCAACGAATTGACAAACCTATCTCAAGAAAAAGCCATCGGCGGCTTAATTGCGCCAAATTTTGCAATTGGGGCAGTTTTAATGATGCAATTTGCCCAAAAAGCGGCACAGTATTTTCCGGATGTGGAAATCATTGAATTACATCATGATAACAAATTAGATGCACCAAGTGGAACGGCTATAAAAACTGCAGAAATGATTCAAGAAGTTCGGCCAGCAAAAAAACAAGGGAATCCGCAAGAGGTAGAATCAATACCAGGGGCACGCGGGGCTGATTTCGAGGGTCTGCGAATCCATAGTGTCCGCTTACCTGGTTTAGTGGCACACCAACAAGTCCAATTTGGCAGTGTAGGTGAAGGGCTCACTATTCGGCATGATTCTTATGATCGGCGTTCATTCATGACAGGAGTAGCGTTAGCTTGTCGGCAAGTGGTACAGAGAACAGAACTACTTTACGGATTGGAACAGATGCTATGAAATTGACAACTATTCCAAACGAATTTAAAGAAGCCGCTCCCGTTATTCGTGAAATCAATGCACAGGGCTTTGAAGCGTATTTTGTCGGGGGCAGTGTCCGTGATGCTTTATTAAATAAACCAATCCATGATGTCGATATTGCGACAAGTGCCTATCCAGAAGAAATTAAGCAAATTTTTAAACGAACCGTTGATGTGGGCATCGAACATGGCACAGTCCTTGTATTGATGGAAGACCAACAGTATGAAGTAACAACCTTTCGTACCGAGTCAACTTATCAAGACTTTCGCCGACCAGATGAAGTCACCTTTGTTCGCTCCTTGAAAGAAGATTTAAAACGACGAGATTTTACGATTAATGCCTTGGCGCTCGACAGCACAGGTGAAATCATTGATTTATTTGATGGTATCGAAGATTTAACTAATCAAACCATTCGTGCAGTCGGTAATCCCCATGAGCGGTTTCATGAAGATGCTCTGCGGATGATGCGGGGCTTACGCTTTGCTAGCCAATTAGATTTTAAAATTGAAGAAAAAACCTTAGCCGCTATCGCTGAATTTCATCCTTTATTAGAAAAAATTTCAGTAGAGCGCATTACGATTGAATTTGTAAAAATGCTTTTAGGGGTTAATCGACAAGGTGGCTTAGCTCCGTTTATTGAAACAGAATGCTATCAATATTGTCCCAAATTACGAGAACAAGGGGCTGGACTTTTTCGTTTAATGGACTTGCCTGCTCGTCAAATTGAAACAGAAGTAGAAGCGTGGACGTTACTTATCCAATCATTGAATTTACCAGAAGCAGAAATCCGCTCCTTCTTAAAGGCTTGGAAACTTTCAAATCAATTAATTCAAAATGTTTCACAATTAGTACGTGGTCTGCGTTTCCGCTTGAGTAACGACTGGCAGCCAATGATGCTTTATGAATTAGGCGAAGAATCAGCAGTCCTTGTTGAAAGGCTTTTATATTATTACCAACAAGAGAGTCAAGTACAAGTAACAAAAGAGTTAGTTAAGGCATTACCCATCCATCAAAGACATGAATTGGCCATAACAGGAAAAGACCTTTTAGCCGTCTTAGAAGAAACACCAGGCAAATGGTTAGGGGAACTGATTGCTGAAATCGAGCAACACGTTGTTGAAGGTAGCTTAGAGAATAAACAAGAAGTTCTGCTTTCGTTTGCCAAAAAACAACGTTCAAAAGGAGAGAAAGCATAATGCCAACAGAAATGTTTACAAAAGAATTTTTGGTGAAAGAATCACAAACGGCAAAAATGCTCGGTTCTGGTGACTTAGAAGTTTTAGGAACCCCTGCTTTAGCTGCCATGATTGAACAAACAGCCAAAGAAGCTGTGAAGGACCAATTATCAGTTGGGGAAACAACTGTCGGAACGGTGTTAGAATTGCGCCACTTATATCCATCCGCGGTAGGGGCGACAATCGTTGTTACGATGACCAGCATTGAACAGACTGCACACAAAATACGCTATGAATTTGTTGCTTATGAAGGAGAACGAAAAATTGCCAAAGGTTCTCACCAACGTGCAGTAGTTGAGATTGATTCTTTTTTAAAAAGAATAACAAAAGATTAAGAATCTACAGCGAAAGTTTGTGACCGTTTATCAAAAGTATGGTAAACTAATAATGTAAGAAATTATTTTTAAGTAAGGAGATTTGTGCTATGGCTAGAGAAATGACAGGACTTAAATTTTATTTCAGAAATGGTGAAACTTGGACGATTGATCGTCGTTTTATTGGTGATTTATGGATTAAACATATTACAACAAGTTTTGGCCGTATCCATGGTAGTGAATTTGTTGAAATTCATCCATGTGAAGGGTTCAAAATTGAAATTTTCCAAGAAGGAGATCATGTTCAAACCCACGATATTAACTTAGGTGGCTTAGAATTAGGGATGTTCTCTCGTGCTTTAAAATATGAAGATATCGAACGTATGGAAATTCTTTACAAAAATGGCACACCAGATTTAGTTTATTTCCCTTACAAAGATAAAACAGATGAGGGCTTGGATAACATCTATCAATCTACAAAAGTCAGCGAAAAAACTAAAAACTTATACATTGTTATCGACCCAACACAAACAGTTGATGATGTATACGCTGAAGAATTAAAATAATTTTTGCCCCACAGGAATCAGTGAAATGACTGGTTCCTGTGGCTTTTTTAGTCTTTTGGCGAATAAAATAACATTGTTTTTAATGGAATAGTCAAAAAAATAAGCGAATAAGTGTTGACACATGTTTTTTCTAGCGGTATACTGTTAACAATTCTTAATTAAATCAGTTTTGGAGTGATTCTTATGACAACAACGAAGAAAAACCATACACAACTGAATAACTTTTACTTTAGCTATTTTAGATAGGTTTGTATTCATAACATTATGGGTACAGACAACAAACGTTTGTATCTATAATGGCTAGGGAAATTTAAGATGACTTTCAGCCATGTAGATTTAAGAAAATCTATAGTGGCTTTTATATTGCTTTTTTGTAGGGTATTCACTGTAGATTTTTCTTAAAATTTACTGTGAATATCCTTTTTGTTTGGCCAAAAATTAGGATTTCAGAAACTTACTAAAAAAATTTCGTAAAGGAGCACACAGGATGAAAGAAATAACTGGATCTACTCGTTTAGCTGGGCTATTCGCGAAACCCAGCCAACACAGTATTTCACCGTTGATTCATAATACAGCATTTCAAAATTTAGGAGTTGATGCTCGGTATCTGGCGTTTGACGTTGGACAAGAGACATTGCCACAAGCAATTGAAGCGATTCGAACGTTTCACATGTTAGGGGCCAACTTATCAATGCCCAATAAAGTGGCGGCTGTAAGTTATATGGATGAACTAAGTCCTACCGCCCAACTGGTTGGCGCGATTAATACGATTGTCAACAAAGATGGAAAACTTTACGGAGACAGCACGGATGGTACTGGTTTTATGTGGAGTTTGAAAGAGAAAAAGGTTGACGTTTTTCAGAATAAAATGACCATCTTAGGAACAGGTGGTGCAGCCTTATCAATCATTGCCCAAGCTGCTTTAGATGGCGTGAAAGAAATCGCCGTTTACAACAGGAAAAGCGCGGGGTTTAACGACAGTCAAAAAAAACTGGCAAATTTCACTGAACGAACCAACTGTGTAATTCATTTAAACGATTTAGCGGATACTGAAAAACTAGCAAAAGATGTTGCTGAAAGCGTCTTGTTAGTTAATGCAACGAGTGTGGGTATGCATCCACATGCACATAGTAGTCCTATAGAAAATTATGCAATGATTCAGCCGAAGTTATTCGTGTATGATGCTATTTATAATCCCAGAGAAACACAGTTATTAAAAGAAGCCCGTTTACGTGGCGCAGAAACAAGCAACGGCTTGGACATGCTACTTTATCAAGGAGCTGCTGCTTTTGAACAATGGACAGGACAAAAAATGCCTGTATCAGTCGTAAAACGTAAAATTGAAAATAGATAAAAAGAGCGCCGTTTAAAGGCATGAGGAGAGAATATAATGATCGTAATTATGAAAGAAAATGCAACCGAAAAGCAAATGAAACAAGTCATTGATTTAGTAACAGGTGCAGGCTTAACTACTCAAACAAGTCAAGATAATGGAAAAACAGTGATAGGCTTGATTGGTGATACAGAAAAATTAGTTGAAGCAGAGTTAACAGCATTAGAAGGCGTGGAAAAAAGTGTCCGCATTTCGTTGTCTTACAAACTAACGAGTCGTTTATTTCATCCAGAGAATACAGTGGTTGATGTGAACGGTGTTAAAATCGGTGACGGCAGTATGACCATGATGGCGGGCCCTTGTTCAATCGAAAGCTTAGATCAGATTCGTGAATGTGCGCGAATTGCTAAAGCTGGCGGTGCAACAATTTTACGAGGTGGTGCATTCAAACCTAGAACGTCGCCATACGCTTTCCAAGGGCTAGAAGAAGAAGGACTGAAATACATTCGCCAAGCGGCTGATGAATTAGATATGCAAGTCATTACAGAAGTGATGGATGAAGCGAATTTAGAACTTGTCGCAAAATACAGTGACATTTTACAAATCGGTGCGCGCAACATGCAAAATTTCAAGTTATTACAAGCGGTTGGTAAAACTGGAAAACCTATTGGCTTAAAACGCGGGATTGCCGGTACGATTGATGAATGGCTAAACGCAGCTGAATACATTGCTGCGCAAGGAAATTTCAATGTGATCTTCATTGAACGTGGGATTCGTACGTACGAAACCGCTACGCGCAATACACTTGATTTAAGTGCGGTGCCTTTAATTAAAAAATTAAGTCATTTTCCAATTATTGTTGATCCGAGTCATGGTGTTGGTATCTGGGATTTAGTACCGCCAATGGCCCGAGCAGGTGTTGCTTCAGGTGCGGACGGCTTGATTGTAGAAATTCACCCAGATCCAGCGAATGCGTGGTCAGATGGGCCACAATCCTTGAATGAAAAAACTTACCTACGTATGATGAAAGAAGTTCATATCATCGAAAAAGCAATGAAAGAAATTAATGCTTTAGAAGATTAGTAAAGACAGAGGAGTAGAGGACATGAAATTAACCGTAACGTTACCTACACATTCATATGATTTAACCATCGAAACAGGTGCCTTAGATAAAATTGGCACCTGGGTACGTAGCCTGTGGCAGCCACAACGGGTAGCGATTATTACCGATGAAACGGTGAATAAATTATATGGCGCAGCTGTTGAGAAAGAATTGCAAGCTACTGGTTTTGAAACATCATTGATTGCTGTAGCGGCAGGTGAACAAAGTAAGAGCCTCGAAACAGCTCAACTGCTTTATGATTTTTTAGCGGAACAGCAATTGACTCGAAGTGATGGTCTAATTGCTTTAGGTGGAGGCGTTGTGGGAGATCTAGCTGGATTTGTCGCTTCAACCTATATGCGCGGCATTCACTTTTTGCAAGTACCAACAACCTTACTGGCACAAGTAGATAGTAGCATTGGAGGTAAAACAGCGGTTAATACTAAAAAAGCCAAAAATCTTGTCGGTACTTTTGCCCAACCAGATGGGGTTTTAATTGATCCTAATACACTTAAAACATTAGAACCTAGACGTGTGCGTGAAGGAATTTCAGAAATTGTAAAATCAGCAGCTATCGCTGATGTTGAATTGTGGCACCGTTTATCCTCTTTGGAAAATGAACAAGATTTAGTGGCACATGCAGAAGAAATTATCACGGCCTGTTGCAAGATTAAACGTGATGTCGTCGAAGAAGATGAATTAGATTTGGGCTTACGTTTGATTCTGAATTTTGGGCATACGATTGGCCACGCATTAGAAAATACAGCTGGTTACGGGGTGATTGCTCACGGTGAAGGCGTTTCTTTAGGAATGATTCAAATAACTCAAGTCGCAGAACAACGAGGGCTTTCCCCACTTGGGACTACCCAAGAGTTGGTCACCATGCTAGAAAAGTTCCATTTACCAGTAACGACAGATCGTTGGCCAGAAGAACGTCTCTATCAAGCAATTACACATGATAAAAAAACACGTGGGGGACAGATTAAAATCATTGTCTTAGAAAAAATTGGTCAAGCGAAAATTGTCTCTTTACCAACGGAAGAAATTCGAGCATTTTTAAATAGAGAAGGAGGAATTTAAGATGCGCTTTATTACAGCAGGCGAATCACATGGACCTGAATTAACTGCTATTATTGAAGGCTTACCAGCCGGCTTGCCTTTAAGTAGCGAAGAGATTAACCGAGAATTAGCAAGACGTCAAGGCGGTTACGGTCGTGGGGGACGGATGAAAATTGAAAAAGACCAAGTACGTATTACTTCGGGTATTCGGCATGGTAAAACACTTGGCTCACCAGTAACGTTGATTGTCGAAAACAAAGACTGGAAAAATTGGACCTCCGTGATGTCAGTAGAGCCAGTTCCTGAAAAACAAAAGAAAATCCGCCGCGTCAGCAAACCACGTCCAGGACATGCTGATTTAGTCGGTGGAATGAAATATCAACATGATGATTTACGGAATGTTTTAGAACGGTCTTCGGCACGAGAAACAACAATGCGTGTGGCGATTGGTGCGGTTGCTAAAAAACTCTTAGCTGAATTGGATATCCAAGTTGCTGGGCATGTCGCGGTATTAGGTGGGATTGAAGCTACGATTCCTGAAAATTTAACGATTCGTGAAATTCAAGAACGATCTGAACAATCTGCCGTTCGCGTATTAGATCCTTCCGTAGAAGAAAAAATGAAAGAACTAATTGACCAAACCAAGAAAAATGGCGATACAATTGGTGGGGTAGTAGAAGTACTTGTGGGTGGCGTTCCAGCTGGCTTAGGGAGCTATGTTCAATGGGATCGTAAACTAGATGCCAAAATTGCGCAGGCTGTTGTAAGCATCAATGCTTTTAAAGGTGCTGAGTTTGGCATTGGATTTGAAATGGCACAACGCCCTGGTAGCCAAGTGATGGACGAGATTGTTTGGGACGAAAGTACAGGTTATACCAGAACTTCCAACAATTTAGGCGGTTTTGAAGGAGGAATGACCAACGGAATGCCAATCATCGTTCGTGGTGTCATGAAACCTATTCCAACCCTTTATAAACCATTGCAAAGCGTAAATATTGATACAAAAGAGCCTTATAAGGCCAGCGTTGAGCGCTCTGATAGCACGGCAGTACCGGCCGCTAGCGTTGTTTGTGAAGCCGTTGTTGCAACGGAAGTAGCGAAGGCTATGCTCGAAAAATTTGATAGTGACTCATTTGAACAAATGAAAGAAGCAGTGAAACGTTATCGTCTATATACTCAAAACTTTTAATGGAAGAAAGTCGCAAGTATATGGAGGGAAAAAATGAAGAAACGTATTTTAATCGTAGGATTAGGGCTAATCGGGAGTTCACTGGCTTTGTGTATCAAAAAAGGGCATCCAAACAGTGAGATTATCGGTTTTGATAATCAAGCGGAGTCAACTGAATTTGCTAAGAAAACGGGTCTAATTGATGAGATAGCTGAATCTTTAACAAGTGGGGCAAGACGAGCAGAGATTATTTTTCTTTGTTCCCCAGTTAAAGCAACTTTAGTACAACTAGAAGAATTAAACCAATTATCACTAGAAACTGCTCTGATCACAGATGTGGGTAGTACCAAGGTGGAAATTAATCAGTTAGCAACAAAGCTTAACATGAAAAATTTTATTGGTGGTCATCCAATGGCTGGTTCACATAAATCCGGCGTAACAGCCGCTGATGAACGTTTGTTTGAAAATGCCTACTATATTTTTACCGATGACCATGGCGAAAAAAGCAAACAGATTCAGGAGTTACAAACGTTATTAAAAGGAACGCATGCGAAGTTTATTACGATGCCTGCACAGGAACATGATGAAATTACTGGTGCTCTAAGTCACTTGCCACATATTGTTGCCGCAGCTTTAGTGAACGAAAGTCAGCAACTGAATACCACTTACCCTAGAGCACAGCAGCTAGCGGCTGGAGGATTTAGAGATATTACTCGAATTGCTTCCTCTGATGCAACGATGTGGACGGATATTTTATTAAGCAATCGCTTAGTATTATTGGACTTACTAGAAAATTGGCAAAAAGAGATGACTACTGTTTGCCAATGGTTAACGGAAAAAAACGCCCCAGCTATTCGTAATTTTTTTGATAAAGCCAAAGAAACACGTGCTCAATTGCCTATTCATAAAGAAGGCGCAATCCCAGCTTTCTATGATCTGTTTGTTGATGTACCAGATCAACCAGGAATCATTGCTGAAATTACGCAAATTTTAGGCGAAGCGGACCTTTCTCTTACAAATATTAAAATTTTAGAAACGAGAGAAGAAATCTATGGGATTCTTCAATTGTCTTTTAAAAATCAACCAGACTGCCAAGCTGCAAAACAAATTTTATCTAAAAAAACGAACTATACATGTTACGAAAAATAAGAGGTGATGAGGGTGCAACTACGTACAAATGTGAAACATTTACAAGGGACTCTGATGGTTCCTAGCGACAAATCGATTTCCCATAGAAGTATTATGTTTGGAGCGATTTCTTCTGGAAAAACGACGATTACAAATTTTCTAAGAGGCGAAGATTGTTTAAGTACCTTAGCGGCGTTTCGTTCTTTGGGTGTGAACATTGAAGATGACGGGACGACAATCACCGTTGAGGGGCAAGGATTTGCAGGCTTAAAAAAGGCGAAGAATACAATTGATGTTGGAAATTCAGGGACAACAATTCGTCTAATGCTAGGCATTTTAGCTGGCTGTCCCTTTGAAACGCGCCTAGCTGGTGATGCGTCTATTGCTAAACGACCGATGAATCGTGTGATGCTTCCTTTAAACCAAATGGGAGCGGAATGTCAAGGGGTTCAACAAACGGAGTTTCCGCCAATTTCTATTCGCGGGACTCAAAATTTACAACCTATTGACTACACAATGCCTGTTGCGAGTGCTCAAGTGAAATCGGCTATTTTATTCGCCGCTTTGCAAGCCGAGGGCACTTCTGTAGTGGTTGAGAAAGAAAAGACACGTGATCATACAGAAGAGATGATTCGACAATTTGGTGGGACGCTTGAAGTAGATGATAAAAAAATTATGTTAACTGGACCACAACAATTAACAGGTCAAAACGTGGTAGTTCCTGGCGATATCTCTTCTGCGGCTTTCTTTTTAGTTGCGGGTTTAGTAGTCCCAGATAGCGAGATACTTCTGAAAAATGTTGGCTTAAATCAAACGCGGACAGGTATTTTAGATGTGATTAAAAACATGGGCGGTTCCGTCACTATTTTAAATGAAGATGAGGCCAATCATTCTGGCGATTTACTTGTAAAAACGAGTCAATTAACAGCTACAGAGATTGGTGGCGCTATTATCCCACGTTTAATTGATGAGTTACCGATTATTGCTTTGTTAGCTACTCAGGCTACTGGCACGACAATCATTCGAGATGCAGAAGAATTGAAAGTCAAAGAAACCAATCGGATTGATGCAGTAGCGAAAGAATTAACAATTTTAGGCGCCGACATCACGCCTACTGATGATGGCTTAATTATACATGGGCCAACTTCTTTACATGGTGGAAGAGTTACCAGTTATGGGGATCATCGTATCGGGATGATGTTACAAATTGCTGCATTACTTGTAAAAGAAGGCACTGTTGAATTAGATAAGGCTGAAGCAGTTTCAGTTTCTTATCCAGCATTTTTTGACGACTTAGAACGTTTAAGTTGTTAACGAAGGAGGATAACGAACCATGGAAAGCATTGTTTTAATTGGTTTCATGGGTGCGGGTAAAACAACTATCGGCCAAAGATTGGCCAATAAACTAAAGATGCCTCATCTTGATTTAGATACAGCGTTAATGGAAAAAATAGGACGCTCAATTCCTGACTATTTCGAAAAATATGGTGAAGCAGCTTTCCGAGAACAGGAAACCCAACTTTTAAAGGAGCTGTCAAAAAATACAGCCGTCCTTTCAACTGGGGGCGGGATTGTTGTCGGACCAGAAAATCGTAGCTTATTGAAATCTTTTCAGCAAGTGATTTATTTACATGCGACACCAGAAGAGCTGTTAAAAAGAATCACAGAAGATACTGAAAACCAGCGGCCCTTAGCTATAGAACGTTCTTCAAAAGGAATCATTACTTTGTTTGAGTCTCGTAAAAGTTTTTATGAAGAATGTGCGAAGATGACAATTGATACGACCAATCGCTCACCAGAAGAAATTATCAATGAAATTCTGCAACAATTAAAGGAGTAGAGAAACGATGAAAGTTGGTTATTTAGGTCCGATTGGTTCCTTTACGTACAGTGCAACGTTGGCTGCTTTTCCTGAAGCTACGTTGATGCCGTACGCATCGATTCCAGCTTGCTTGAAAGCAATTGAACAGCAAGAAGTGGCATGCAGCATTATTCCAATAGAAAACACGATTGAAGGAACTGTTAACGCATCGATAGATTATTTGTATCATCAAGCGCAGTTACCTGTCCAAGCAGAGTTAGTTTTACCGATTCAACAACAATTAATGGTGGCAAAAGAGAATCAAGCGATCTGGCAACAAAGTCAGAAAATTTTATCACATCCGCAAGCATTAGCTCAATCGCAGATGTTTCTAGAGAAAAACTTTCCAGAAGCGATTTTAGAAGCAACGCCTTCAACAGCTTACGCCGCCAAATACATTGCAGAACATCCAGAATTACCTTTTGCAGCTATTGCACCAAAACTTTCTGCGGAAATGTATGATTTGACCATCGTAGAAAAAAATATACAAGATTTATCGGTAAATCAAACCCGATTTTGGGTTCTTGGTTCTGAAAATTTAGCGATTTCTTTCCCGTTATCTGAGAAAAAAATAACGCTGGCGATTACGATGCCAAGTAATGTTCCTGGCTCTTTACACAAAGCATTAAGCGTGTTTAGTTGGCGAGGGATTAATCTTAGCAAAATAGAATCACGGCCGTTGAAAACAAAGCTCGGAGAGTACTTCTTTTTAATGGAATTAGTGAATGATCAACCAGAAAAACTAATTGAAGCAGCTTTAACAGAACTGGAACTGATTGGCGCAGAAATAAAAATTTTAGGGGATTACCCGATCTATGTTTTGTCCACACTTTAAAGAGTTAAAAATGAAAATGAAGCTTACTTATTAGATAAAGTGAGTTTCATTTTTTATTAAATTACATATTTGTAATAGGAATTTCCTGCGAAATGAGGTATCCTAATAAAGGTGATAAAACACAGAGGTAAAGGAGTGACACGATGAGTCGTGTAGATCGTTATAAACATATTCATGAAAAATCGAGACCAGCAGAGCATAAAAAGACCTTTAATCCCCGAAAATCAATGGGTGAACATAGAGAAGAAGAACCAGAAGAACTAGCTGAAAGCCTTCAAGAGCCAGTTTACGAAGACAGCTATACTGAGGACAGTCGCAGAAGGGAGAGGCGACATCAAACAGATTCAGGTGGTGGCAACGGTTCTGACCAACCACCCCGCGGAAAAAAAGACAAGAAACCAAAAAAGAAACGTAAAAAATCAAAAACAAAACGCTTTTTCAAATGGCTAGTGATCCTATTGATTCTGTTATTTGCCTATAGTACAGTCATGTTTTTAAAAGGAAAATCTGCAGCAGAACATGATGACTCGTTGCCTCAAGAAAAAGTAGAAACATTTAATGGTGTCAAAAGTAGCAATGGGGCTAAGAATATTTTAATTCTTGGCAGCGATACACGTGGGGAAGATGCTGGACGAGCCGACACAATAATGGTTCTCCAACTAAATGGACCATCAAAAAAACCGAAATTAATTTCATTTATGCGTGATACATTCGTGGACATTCCTGGTGTCGGGCCGAATAAAATTAATGCCGCATACGCTTATGGCGGTGCTGAATTGGTTCGTGAAACGTTAAAACAAAACTTTAATTTAGATACGAAATATTATGCTAAGGTAGATTTCCAATCATTTGAAAAAATTGTTGACTCTATGTTTCCAAAAGGTGTCAAAATCGATGCAGAAAAATCACTGAATTTAGATGGTGTTGATATTGAAAAAGGGCAACAGGTCATGGATGGACATGTCTTACTTCAATACGCTCGCTTTAGGATGGATGAAGAAGGCGACTTTGGTCGGGTTCGTCGCCAACAACAAGTTATGTCAGCTGTAATGAGCCAAATGAAAAACCCAATGACTTTATTAAGAACCCCAGAATCACTTGGGAAATTAGTCGGCTATATGTCGACAGATGTGCCTGTTAGTTTCATGTTAACGAACGGACCATCATTGCTGATTAAAGGAAAAGCAGGGGTTGAGTCATTATCGGTTCCGGTACCAGATTCTTGGAATTTTGGTGAATCCTCTTATGCAGGCAGTATTTTAGAAGTAGATGAACAAAAAAATGCTGACGCCATCGAAAAATTCCTGAACGAATAAGGAAAGCATTTTAAAATATCCTTTTTTATGCTATATTAGAAACAACGTGGAAAATTAGTGAAACGAGGTTACAAAATGAAAATTGCTATTGTGACAGATAGTACAGCTTATTTACCCGAGCGCATTAAAGATCATCCGAATCTTTTTGTAATTCCCATCCCAGTCATTTTAGATGGAAAAATATACAACGAAGGCATTGACATTGAAGCAGATGAATATTATGCATTGCTAAATAATAGTAAAGAATTTCCGACGACTTCACAACCTGCTTTAGGAGAAGTGTTAGAGCTTTACAAATCAATCGCTGAACAAGGGTACGACACCATCATCAGCATTCATCTTTCTTCAGGAATCTCTGGTTTTGTTCATACATTGCACGGACTTACTGATGAAATCCCAGGCGTTGCTTTGTATCCATATGACTCAAAAATTACAAGTATGCCAATGGGACACATGGTAGAAGCTGCTTTAGATTTAACAGAAGAAAAAGCCAGCTTAGAAGAAATTTTTGCCAAATTAGATTTAATTCGTGACAATACGTATGCATATCTAATTGTAGAAGATCTGAACAACTTAGTTCGTGGCGGTCGCTTAACGAATGGCGCAGCCTTGATTGCTGGACTATTGAAGATTAAACCTATCTTGACTTTTGAAGATGGAAAGATTGTATTATTTGAAAAAATCCGTTCAACAAAGAAAGCTTTTGCTCGTGCAGAAAAGATTATTGGTGAACGAAACGCAGGGATTGAAGCACCAGTTAAACTGTATGTGATTCATGCTAATAACCGCATCGTTGCTGAAAAAGAACAAGCAAAATTACAAAAGCTATACCCAAATGCAGAAATTGAAATCGGTCATTTTGGTCCAGTTATCGGGACCCACCTAGGGGAAAAAGCAATTGGTTTAGCGATTTCAGCTCAATAATAAAAGATGAGACAAAAGTAAACTACTTCTGTCTCATCTTTTATTCTATTATTTTATCGTTCGCTGGTGTTACTCAGCCGAATACTTTTTGTTTATAAGAAAATGTAAAATTACTCCTTTTTATTAGAAAATATCTTGCAAATTAAGCAATTCCTTACAAAGTAATGTATACTAAGGAAGAGGAGGCGGTTAAATGAAAAGAAATATAGCCTTGTTGCAAAGCGAAAAAATGAAAAAAGTTCAAGCTTTAGCAAACTACTACCAAGAATCAATTGACTTACCGCCTGGAAAAAACCGTGAGGCGGTTATCAAAAAGATTAATGAATCAAAAAAAGAAATTAAAGAAATAAATGATATATTAACAGATATTCAAAAGAAAAAGAAATAAAGGAGTCGTTTGTGATTATCGATGGATTTACGTTATTGCTATTTTTATTTGTCGTCGTTATGTATGGTTACTTTTACTTCGTACGTAAAAGTATTGTAATTCCGGCTGCAAAACATCCTACAACAAAATATCTAGTTGCTTTTTTTAGTTTAATGATTCTGGCCAATGCATTTTCGGCAGGAGATAAAATTGAAATGATTCGAAGTGTGTTATATATTTTGATTATCTTCAGTTTTCTTTACGATGCAAGAGGTTTTGCGGAGAATTGTATTATTACGCATCCTTTTGACAATCGGGGCACGGCCTTTAAAGATATCGAAAAGATTGTCCTTGTTCAAAAGCCAAACGGTATTCGTTTAGGGTATTTAAAAAAAGGCAGAAGAGGGGTGGTTTTACGCTTTTCTGCGCCACTAGAAGAAATGGTTCTTTTTCTTTCAACACGGATGAATGAAGAGGCAGAAATTGATATTATTGTTAATGAAGATTAAACATGTTCAGCTCCTAGAAATCAGCTTTTCCCGCGTTAAGTTTTGTCTGAATTTCTTTTGAAAAAAAGAAAGCAATTTTGCTTGTACTTTTGGTAAAATTTGTTATAATTAGTCAGATTAAATTTTGGAAGGAAGTTGTTTCGGTGAGTGAAGAATTTGAAAAGTGTGTCGCTGACTTGAAAAAGAAATATCAAGCAATCCCTGAAGAAAAACGACAACACTTTGCAGAACGTATGCAAAAGAAAAATTTCTTACGCTACAAAAAAATTGAATTAATTAAAGGAGAACTTCTTCGTTTAGAAGCACGACGCGCTCAATTGGAACTTTGCGAACGCAGTTCTGAGTTAGAAGAAGTCGAAAAGAAAATTATTCTTAAAAAGAAAAAATTACTTAAATGTTTTGATCGGTAAGTCAATAAAAATTTAATATAGAAGGGAATGATAGGATGGAATTTACCTTTCTAATCATTGTTTTTGCACTGTCTATTACCTTCTCAAACATATTCAACCGGATTGTTCCCGTCATTCCGCTGCCAATTGTGCAAATTATTGTAGGTGTTCTAATTGGTTTAACTAAAATGGGGCAGGAAATTGAATTTGAGCCTGAAGTGTTTTTAGTAATGATTATTGCACCGCTTTTATTTAGAGAAGGGGAGCTAATCAATCTGAAAGCAATGATGAAAAATTTCGGGATGATTCTTTTCTTGGCCTTTTTTGGTGTGTTAATCACTTTAGTCGGAGTCGGCTGGACCCTGCATATGATTTTGCCTACTTTACCATTAGCCGCTTGCTTCGCTTTTGGAGCGGCTCTAGGACCAACGGATGCGGTGGCGGTAGGTTCGTTATCAGGTCGAATTGACATTCCTGAACGTTCGATGAACATTTTATCTGGTGAAGGACTCATTAATGATGCATCAGGCGTTACAGCCTTTCAATTTGCATTAGCGGCTTTATTAACGGGGTCATTTTCGCCGGTGGAAGCGGCAGGGACCTTGGTTATTTCCAGTATTGGTGGAGCGGTAGTCGGAATCGTGTTAGTTCTATTAAAACAGCAAATTGTTCATTTACTTGAAACTGCAGTGGCAAAAGATGTTACAGGCTACTTGTTGATTGAATTACTCTTGCCATTTATTGCTTATTTAATTTCAGAGTTGATTGGCGTTTCTGGAATTATTGCTGCTGTGATTGCTGGAATTATGCAAGCGTCTAGTTTGAAAAAAGTTTCGCTTTTTGAAGCAGAGCTGTCAAATGTTGGCGAAAGTATTTGGAGTATGATTGAGTTCACCTTAAATGCCTTAGTTTTCTTATTCTTAGGAATTGAACTTTCTCAAGTGTTTTCGCCAATTTGGATTGACCAACAATATTCAAACTGGTTCCTACTAATGGTTGTTCTAATTATTAGCGCCGTTGTCTTTTTGATTCGTTTCTTAGCCATTTTCAGTGTTTACACGCTTCAACATGGACTTAAGAAAGTTAAAAACGCAATGAATGAAATGCTGATTTTAACTTTTGGCGGTGTTAAAGGAACAGTGAGTTTAGCCACCATCTTTATTTTGCCAACAGCGATTAACGGGGAGCATTTTAAAGAACGACCGTTATTACTATTCATTACGGCTTGTGTTATTTTGGTGACTCTGATTGGCGGGATTCTAGTTTTACCATTTTTAACTGATTCAGAGACAGAAGTGGAAAATGAAGAGTCAGTCGAAATTGATTTATTACGTGATGTCATTGATGTCTTAAAACAGCAAAATGAAGAGAATCCTCGTGGTGAAATGAATGCGGTCATTGAAAATTATCAGGATCGTTTAAAAGAATTGTATACCGAGCAGCTAAGTGCAGAACGAAAACAAGAAGTGCAAGAGTTGCGGACGTTAATTGTGTCCATTGAACGAGACGGCCTAGAAGAAAGTCTGAAACAAGGAGAAATTAGTGTCAGAAGTTATCGTATGTATCAACGCTTGATTACACGGATGCAACGGTCGATTGCCAAACAATTATTATCGATTGTAGGCTTTTGGTTATTATTTGCTCGACAAATCATTTCGATTCTTTTACATCCTAAGCTATTTTTCAATCGTGGTGAAGCTTCTGAAGAAGAAAAAGAATTACGAAATGAAGAACTAGAAAATATTCGCCAAGTTTTTCTAAGAAATTCTCAAGTTATTCTGAAGAGTTTAGATAATTTGCGCGGTGTCTATGATGATGATTTAATTGATTTCTTCATTGACGGACGCTTGGATTTAGCCCATAAGTTTGAAAAAGGCGAATTTATTGATTCGTATATTGTTCATACGGAGACAGACTATGTCAAAGACCTATTATTAGGCTTCCAAGAAGAACGACGGATGATTGATCATTATGAACAATCTGAACGCATTTCAATTATCGAAGCGAACGAGTTACGAAAAAATGTCAATTTATTAGAGAGTTATTCGATTAGCGGCGAAGTGAATAACGTTCCGCTGAAACGATTTGTTAAAAATTTTAATAAAGAATAAGTAATAGTGTATGAGATGAAACCAAGACGATTTTTATCTCATGCACTTTTTTTATAATCCAATTTTTGATACAATAAGCAAGACCAAAATAGAAGGAGTTGGTAGTGTCGGTGAAAGAATTAAAAGTAACAGATTTAACCAAAACATATGGGGAAAAAACACTATTTGATCATCTTTCTTTTTTGATTCATGAAAAAGATCGCATTGGTTTAATTGGGATTAACGGCACAGGGAAAACCAGTTTATTAAATATTATTGCTGGCGTAGATAGCGGTGATGGTGATTTTGCTGCGATTCAGCAGCCAAGTGATTATCAAATTGGGTACCTTTCCCAGAATCAAACATTTGACGAGAATATTACGATTGCAGAAGCCGTGTTTCAGGGAGACAGCCCAATCATAAAAGCGGTCAAAAATTATGAATTAGCGTTAGCTGCTTTAAGTGAGAATGGTTTAGACGAAGGGGTTCAAAGACGTTACACGCAAGCAGAAGAAGCCATGAATAAACAAGATGCTTGGACAGCAGATACCAATGCAAAAATTATTTTACAAAAATTAGGCATTCCCACATTGGAAAAGAAAATAGGTGAGCTTTCTGGTGGGCAGTTAAAACGAGTAAGCTTGGCGCAAGTCTTAATTGAAGCGCCTGATTTACTGTTATTGGATGAACCAACGAACCATCTGGATTATGAAACAATTGAATGGCTAGAAAACTTTTTAAATAACTATCGTGGTGCGGTTTTAATGGTGACCCATGACCGCTACTTTTTAGATCGAGTAACCAATCGGATTTTCGAACTTTCTTTTGGAAAACTGTATGAATACAAAGGAAACTATGAAACGTATGTAATGGAAAAAGCCGAACGTGAACGCGTCGCTGTAGAGCAAGAAGAAAAAAGAAAACGGCTCTTCAAACAAGAACTAGCGTGGATGCGAGCGGGCGTTCAAGCACGAGGAACGAAACAGCAAGCAAGAATTGATCGGTTTCAGGATTTAAAAGAAAACTTGTATCAGGTACAAACCAATGGCACCTTAGAAGCAGACTTTGCCACGCAGCGTTTAGGGAAAAAAGTTCTGGAAATCAAGGAAGGAAATTATGCCATTGATCACAAACAGCTTTTGAAAGACTTTAATTTACTCATTCAAGCAAACGATCGAATTGGCATTACTGGTAAAAACGGTGCAGGCAAATCCACGTTATTAAATATTTTAGCTGGCCGCATTCCTTTAGAGAGTGGCCTATATAGTATCGGTGAAACCGTCCGAATTGGCTATTATACCCAGCAAAACGAAGAAATGGATCCTAATCAACGGATGATTGCTTATTTGCAAGAAGCAGCAGAAGAAGTGAAACGCAGTGATGGAAGCAGCGTTGGGGTCGCTGAAATGTTAGAGCGCTTTTTATTTCCTCGTTTTATGCATGGCACACTGATTGGCAAACTGTCTGGTGGAGAAAAACGCCGGTTATATCTCTTAAAATTATTAATTAGTCAGCCTAACGTGTTATTATTGGATGAGCCAACCAACGATTTAGACATTGATACGTTGACCATTTTAGAAGATTATATTCAAACGTTCAAAGGAGCGGTAATTGCGGTTTCTCATGACCGTTATTTCTTGGATAAAACAATGGATAAATTGTTAGTTTTTCAAGGAAATGGTCAGATCCTATCATTTTATGGCACGATGAGTGAATATTTGGCGAACCAAAAAGAACAAGAAAAGGTCAAAGAAAAACCGCTCAATAAACCAGTAAAAGAAGCATCGACAGAAAAGAAAGAAAAAACAAAGCTGACTTATATGGAACAAAAAGAGTGGGCAACAATTGAAGAAGATATCACACAATTAGAAACGAAATTAGAAACATTAACTGAAGAAATGAATCATCAGGGTGATGATTTTGTTCGTTTACAAGAATTGCAAGAAGCAGTAACTGCAACGGAACAATTGTTAGAAGAAAAAATGAATCGTTGGGAATACTTGAGTGAATACGCGGATTAAGAGACGGAGGGAATAAGATGGAAGAAGCATACTTAGCGCTAGGAAAAAAGATTTTAGAAGAAGGTCATTTTAAAGAAGACCGTACAGGAACTGGGACGTATAGTTTATTTGGCTATCAAATGCGTTTTGATTTGGCCAAAGGATTTCCCTTACTAACAACCAAACGAGTACCGTTTGGCTTGATTAAAAGTGAGTTATTGTGGTTTTTAAAAGGCGTCACGAATATTCGTTATTTGTTAGAGCGAAATAATCATATTTGGGATGAATGGGCGTTCGAACGCTATGTAAAAAGCGCAGATTATCAAGGACCAGACATGACGGATTTTGGGCATCGTGTCTTACAAGATCCAGCGTTTGCAGAACAATACAAAGAAGAACATCAAAAATTCTGTGACGCCATTTTAAACGATGAAGAATTTGCAGAAAAATATGGTGAATTAGGGAATATTTATGGTGCACAATGGCGTCACTGGGAAACCAAAGATGGTAGCTTTATCGATCAATTAACTAATGTGATTGAAATGATTAAAACCAATCCTGATTCTCGCCGTTTAATTGTTTCCGCTTGGAATCCAGAAGATGTGCCTTCAATGGCGTTGCCGCCTTGTCACACTATGTTTCAATTTTATGTAAATGAAGGAAAATTAAGCTGTCAACTTTATCAGCGCAGTGCCGATGTTTTTTTAGGTGTTCCTTTTAACATTGCAAGCTATGCTTTATTGACACATCTGATTGCACATGAAACAGGTTTAGAAGTGGGGGAGTTTGTACACACGCTAGGAGATGCCCACTTATATCAAAATCATGTGGAGCAAATGCAAGAACAATTATCACGAGAAGTTCGTTCTTTCCCAACGCTCGTTTTGAATCCAGACAAGGCTTCTGTTTTTGATTTTGATATGGAAGATATTAAAGTAGAAGGCTATGACCCACATCCAACGATTAAAGCGCCGATTGCCGTATAAAAAAGGAGAGAGAAGCTATGTTAGCAGCTATTTGGGCCCAAGATGAACAAGGAGTGATTGGTAAAGAAGGCAAATTGCCTTGGCATTTACCCAACGACTTGAAATTTTTCAAGGAAAAAACAATTCATAATACATTGGTTTTAGGACGTGCAACTTTCGAAGGTATGGGATGTCGTCCGTTACCAAATCGAACAACGATTGTTCTTACCAGTAATCCGGATTACCAAGCTGAAGGCGTTTTGGTTATGCATTCCGTAGAGGAAATTCTTGCGTATGCTGACAACTATGAAGGTGTGACCGTTATTGGTGGAGGTTCTGTCGTTTTTAAAGAACTGATTCCCGCATGCGATGTCTTATATCGGACGATGATTCATGAAACGTTTGAAGGCGACACCTTCTTTCCAGAAATCGACTGGTCTGTTTGGGAAAAAGTTGCCACTGTTCCCGGCGTCGTGGACGAGAAAAATCTCTATGCACATGACTATGAAACGTATCATCGAAACGATAAATAATAAAATGAAGGGAGGCATGAGCAATGCCAACATTGAAAGAAAAAATTATTCAAGAGAGTCAACGTTTAGGCATCGATAAAATCGGCTTTACTCATGCTGAACCATTTATTGAATTAGAAGATTCTCTGCATGAACAACGAGAGCGAGGATATAACTCGGGGTTTGAACATCAAAATGTGGAAGAACGAATTTACCCAGAAAAAACGTTTGAGCATCCTAAAAGTATTATCTCCATTGCTTTAGCTTATCCCACCAAAGCTCAGGAAAAAATGCCTAGAGATGAAAAGCGTGGACAATTTGCGCGAGCCTCTTGGGGAATTGATTATCATCACATTTTGCAGGATCGGTTGCAAAAATTAATTGCTTTTATTGAAGAGCAAGCTGCCACTGAAGCAGAAAAAGAACACTGGCGCTTTCGGCCGCAAGTAGATACTGGCGAATATGTTGACACCGCTGTTGCTCAGCGGGCGGGTTTAGGATTCATTGGTAAAAATGGTCTACTGATTACCGAAGAATTTGGTTCCTTTGTATATTTAGGTGAGGTGACCACCAACATTCAATTTGAACCAGATGAACCTGTTCCAAATGGTTGCGGTGATTGTACTCGTTGTATCACAGGGTGTCCTACAGGGGCTTTGTTAGGGGACGGTCGAATGAATGCTCAAAAATGTTTGTCTTATCAAACGCAAACAAAAGGCATGATGCCTGAAGAGTATCGGAAAAAAATGCGTAACGTCATTTATGGTTGCGACATTTGTCAGCTGGTTTGCCCTTATAATAAAGGAAAAGATTTTCATTTTCATGAAGAGATGGAACCAAAGATTGAAGAAGTCTATCCCAAATTGGCACCGTTATTAACTATTTCCAATAAAGAGTTTAAACAGCAATTCGGACACTTAGCAGGCTCTTGGCGTGGCAAAAAACCATTGCAACGAAATGCTTTAATTGCGTTAGCGAATTTGGGCGGCCGTGAAGCTATCCCACAAATTATTCTCTGTTTAAATGATCAGCGTCCTGTCATTCGCGGAACAGCTGCTTGGTCGTTAGGTGAGCTCGCAAAAAGAGAACCCGAGCAAAGTTTAGAAGCTTTAAATTATCTACTTTCTGTAGAAACTGAAGAAGAGGTTATCGAGGAAGCTCAAAAGGCTATTCACTTGTTAACAAGCAAAAAAGGAAGCCGCTCAACAGAGTGACTTCCTTTTTTTATTAAATATGATTGCGATATAAACCAACAACTTTACCTAAAATTGTAACGTTATCTAAAAGAATAGGCGCTAATGCATCATTTTCAGGCTGCAAGCGGATATGATTTACTTCTCGGAAGAATCGTTTACAGGTTGCTTCATCTTCATCGGTCATTGCGATTACGATGTCGCCATTATTGGCATTCGATTGCTTACGAACAATCACTTGGTCGCCATCTAGAATACCTGCGTTAATCATACTTTCTCCTCGAATCGTCAACATAAATAAAGCATTTTCTTCTGTACGTAAATCAGGAGGTAACGGGAAGAAATCTGATGCTTCTTCCACCGCTAAAATTGGTTCACCAGCAGTTACGACACCTAACATCGGAATAGTTGTCGGTTGAATCCCGATCTTTTCCAAGCCTTCTGGTGTTAATTCGATTGCTCGCGGTTTTGTTGGGTCACGTAAGATTAGACCCTTTTTTTCAAGACGAGCTAAATGTCCGTGAACGGTAGAAGTTGAGGATAAATCAACAGCCTTCCCAATTTCGCGAACGGTTGGCGGATAACCCTTTAATTCGACTTGTTCGTATATATATTTAAGTACTTCTAATTGTCTTGTTTCTGTACGTTTCGCCAAAACCCGCACCTTCTTTCAATTGATAAAATTAGTGTACCATAAAATGCGAACGAAATCAAACAAGCGTTCGTGTTTTATAAATATCAGAATATAGTTGTTTTTTTAAGGCAGTTCTTATAATATAGACAGTGAGAGTAAGGAGGGATTTTGATGTTATCGAAAGAAAAAATTGCCCGTATAAATGAATTAGCGAATAAAGCAAAAGTGGAAGAACTTAGTGCGAAAGAAAAAGTCGAACAACAAGAATTACGTAAAGAGTATTTAGAAGCATTTCGTGGAGGGATGCGTCACCATATCGAAGGAATGAAGGTCGTGGATCAAGAAGGGACCGATGTGACTCCTGAAAAACTAAAACAAATTCAACGTGAAAAAGGACTTCACAACAGAAAGTAATTGCTTTCATTGTCGAAATAAGCTACACTATGAATAAAGGTAAAAAAAACCTAAATTAGGAGATGATTTTTTTGTTTGACAAGACAGATCAATTGGGCGTTAATACAATCCGGACATTAAGTATTGAAGCCGTACAAAAAGCGAACTCAGGACATCCTGGTTTACCAATGGGTGCTGCCCCAATGGCGTATGCACTTTGGACAAAACATTTAAAGGTGAACCCAACAACTTCTAGAAACTGGGTTGATCGTGATCGTTTTGTACTTTCAGCAGGCCACGGCTCTGCAATGTTGTACAGCTTATTACATCTATCAGGATACAACGTAACAATTGACGATTTGAAAAATTTCCGTCAATGGGATAGTAAAACACCAGGGCATCCAGAAGTGCACCACACAGATGGTGTTGAAGCAACAACAGGACCTCTAGGACAAGGGATTGCTATGGCTGTTGGTATGGCAATGGCTGAAGCGCATTTAGCTGCAACTTATAATCGTGATAGTTTCCCTATTATGGATCATTACACGTACGCAATTTGTGGTGACGGCGATTTAATGGAAGGTGTTTCTCAAGAAGCAAGTTCAATGGCTGGTCATATGAAATTAGGTAAATTAATTGTCTTGTACGATTCAAATGACATCTCATTAGATGGACCAACTTCTAAAGCCTTTACTGAAAATGTTGGGGCTCGTTATGAAGCATACGGATGGCAACATATTTTAGTTAAAGATGGCAATGATTTAGATGAAATAGAGGCTGCGATTGAAGCGGCTAAAGCTGAAACAGATAAACCAACACTGATTGAAGTTAAAACAGTCATCGGTTACGGAGCACCAAAAGAAGGAACTTCTTCCGTTCACGGCGCGCCAATTGGTGAAGAGGGCATTACAGCGGCTAAAGCTGTTTATGGTTGGGAATATCCTGACTTTACTGTGCCAGAGGAAGTCGCTGCTCGTTTTAAAGAAACGATGATTGACGAAGGCCAAAAAGCTGAAGAGGCTTGGAATGAGATGTTTAAGAACTATGAACATGCACATCCAGAATTAGCCAAACAATTTAAAGAAGCTTTTGCCAACCAATTACCTGAAGGTTGGGAACAAGAATTACCTAAATATGAACTAGGAACAAGTGCTGCAAGTCGTGTAACAAGTAAAGAAACGATTCAAGCTATTTCAAAAGTTGTTCCAAGTTTCTGGGGCGGTTCAGCCGATTTATCTGCCTCAAATAATACAATGGTTGCTGCAGAAAAAGATTTCGAACCTGGTCAATACGAAGGCCGTAATATTTGGTTTGGTGTTCGCGAATTTGCAATGGCTGCAGCAATGAACGGGATTCAATTACACGGTGGTAGCCATGTTTATGGCGGGACATTCTTCGTCTTTACTGACTACTTGCGTCCAGCAATCCGTTTAGCCGCTTTACAAAAAGTTCCTGTAACTTACGTCTTAACACATGACTCTGTTGCGGTGGGTGAAGATGGGCCAACACACGAACCAATTGAGCAATTAGCAAGTGTTCGTTGCATTCCAAATGTTCATGTGATTCGTCCAGCAGACGGCAATGAAACTGTTGCTGCTTGGAAAATTGCTATGACTTCTACGGAAACACCAACTATTTTAGTTCTAAGTCGTCAAAACTTACCTGTTTTAGAAGGAACGTTAGAACACGCTTCTGCTTCTGTTCAAAAAGGTGCTTATGTATTGTCACCACAAAATGGTGAACAACCAGCAGGGATTTTAATTGCGACTGGTTCTGAAGTAAATCTAGCAGTGGAAGCACAAGCGAAATTAGCGGAAGAAGGCATCGATGTATCTGTCGTGTCAATGCCAAGTTTTGATTTGTTTGAAAAACAATCTGCTGAATATAAAGAAAGTGTGTTACCTAAAGCTGTGACAAAACGTGTGGCAATTGAAGCTGCAGCAAGCTTTGGTTGGGAACGCTATGTAGGAACGGAAGGCAAAACAATTACAATTGATCACTTCGGCGCTTCTGCACCTGGCGGTCTAGTTCTTGAAAAATTCGGCTTTACTCCTGAAAATGTGGTTAATACCTATAAATCACTATAAATAAACATTAAAAAACCTGAATGCTTGTGATAGCATTCAGGTTTTTTGCTTCATTTCTTTTTGGGAGCAAAGAGCATAAAGTGGAAAAATAATGCGAACAATTGGAACCCAATACCAGTTAAAGTAACACCAGACCAACCATAGTTTTGCCACATTAATGTACCAATCAATGAACCCAGTGAACCGCCGATGAAATAGAAAAACATAAAGACGGTATTGTTACGATTGCTGGCTTCTTCTCCCAAATTTTGGACGCGTGTTTGATTGGCTACTTGCCCAAATTGGGTACCGATATCTAAAACAATAATTGCTAAGGTTAGTAAGACCACATGTGTTCCACCTAGAAAAAGTAAGATAAAACTACCGAACTGCATCAACAGGCCAATCAAAACAATCTTCCGTTCTGGATAATAATCGGATAGACGACCAATAATGGGTGCTACGAAAGCTCCCGATAAACCAAAAATTGCTAGAATACCGACTTCTTTCGGTCCCCAATAATAAGCTGGACTACTAACAAAGAAAATTAATGTAGACCAAAAGATTGAAAAGGTTGCAAACATAAAAAAGCCATTGACAGTTGCTTCTCTTAACAAAGGTTGCGATTTGATTAGCTTAGGAAGACTTTTCAAAGAACCCAAATAAGTTAATCGATTTGAAGTTTGAGTATGTATCACTGTTTTGGGCAATTTTAATTGGAGTAGAACGACCAATGCTAACACGAATATTACGGCGATTAGGTACACTGTTCGCCAAGAAGCTGCACTAGCAATGAAACCCGAAATCGTTCGAGACAATAAAATCCCTGTCAATAGTCCGCCAAGCATTCGACCTGTTACTTTACCACGGTTCGCTGGCCCCGCCATGACCGCTGCATAAGGAATAATAATTTGGGCGACAATAGAGAGCAACCCAATAAAAAAAGAAGAGAGTGCAAACAGGAGAAAACTTGGTGCAAAAAACGCAGCACTTAGAGACAGCGAGGAGAGTGCGGCTACTCGAATGATTAATTTGCGGCGATCAACGACATCGCCTAATGGAACAAGAAAAAGTAAGCCTAGCGCATACCCTAATTGGGTCAGCATAGTAACAAAACCAATAGAACCAATACTGACTTGAAAGGCCTGAGCAATTTGGGTGCCAATTGGTTGAATATAATACATATTGGCGACCACGACCCCGCAAGTTAACGCTAATAAAAACGTCACTTGATTTGTTAAACCCGATTGTTGTTTCTTCATCTAACCACCTACATTTCTATGTAATTCATTTTGTAATACAACAACTACTCGGTAATAGTTGTTTTGACTAAAAAACAGACTTCTCTTATAAAGTTTGTTCAAAAAGTGACAAGTCCATTAAAAAGTTTATCACAATAAATAAAGAAAAGTAAGAGGATAAATAACAAAAATCTCATCAAAACGAAAAGAAGAAGTGGTTGTTTTCACAAGTGTAGAGAGGGTTAATTAAATACAAACAAGATTTCAATTACATTACAGAAATTTTAAAACTCAAAATTTAATACGTTTATTTCTTGTTTCAATAGGAAATTAACGGTAAAATAGAAAAGTGAGACAGTGAGGAGGAAAAATGAATGAGCGAACAGTTAACAAGAAGTAGTAAACATATTCAAAAAGCTCTTAAAAAGCAAAAAGCTTATAAACGTGCTACCGCCGTTGCGGGGACTTCAATGATTTTAGCACCTGTGGTTGGTGCTGCGGTACCTGCCCAAGCAGAATCAAGCCAGCAAGCATTTATTAATGAAATCGGAAATTCAGCAGCAGCCGTTGCCAATAGCAATGATATGTATGCTTCCGTCATGATTGCTCAAGCGTTGCTAGAAAGTAGTTATGGTAGTTCTGGGTTAGCATCTGCACCGAACTATAACTTGTTTGGTGTAAAAGGAAGTTATAATGGACAATCTGTTTATATGCCAACAAAAGAATATTTAGACGGACAATGGGTGACCGTCACAGCAGCATTTAGAAGTTATAATTCTTATGCGGAATCGTTCCAAGATCATGCCAATGTTATTCGTTCCACTGCTTTTGGGGATACATACCATTATTCAGGCGTTTGGAAGAGTAATACTAGCAGTTATCGCGATGCAACAGCCGCTTTAGCTGGAAGTTATGCAACTGATCCAGGCTATGCCGAAAAATTGAATTGGTTAATTGAAGCATATAATTTAACTCAATATGATTGGGGAGCACCAGTCGCTCAAACCACTAGTTATTCAGATACAACGGGAACCGTTGATACAACAATCGATACAGCGGCTTCTGCAACAGCAACAGCAGAAACTGTAGCTAGTCAAAGTTACACTGTCGCAAACGGCGATACATTGTGGGACATTGCTGCACGTTTTGGAACGACAGTTGATAATTTAATGTCACTAAATGGATTAACATTGGATTCTGTTTTATCGGTGGGTCAAACCATCCAAATCGGTTAATTTTGCAATTATTTAGTTGAAGAAAGACCTTACAAAAGCAGTAGTTTTTGTAAGGTCTTTTATCGTGAAAATAGGTAGGGCCAGCAGCAATTATTTGATGAGTATAATCCGTTTTTTTATTTAATTTTTCACAAACTAAAATTCGTTTTTCTGGTAGAAATCGTTTTTTTGAGCTATGCTTAGAGAAAGAATTATTATATTGTTTGTAAAATTGGAGGATGTAGGATTATGACTAAAGGTTATGTAAAATCAGTAACAGAGTTAATTGGTCAAAGCCCAGTTGTGAAATTAAAACGGATGGTACCAGAAGGAGCTGCAGATGTTTTTGTTAAACTAGAGTTCTTTAATCCTGGTGGCAGTGTGAAAGATCGAATTGCTTTAAGCATGATTCAACAAGCCGAAGCAGATGGTCGCCTAAAACCTGGACAAACGATTATTGAGCCGACTAGTGGTAATACAGGCATTGGGTTAGCAATGGTAGGTGCTGCGTTGGGATATCCAGTTAAGATTGTGATGCCAGATACTATGAGTATTGAACGCCGCAAATTAATGCAAGCATATGGGGCTGATTTATTATTAACCCCTGGTGCCGAAGGAATGAAAGGGGCAATTGCAAAAGCTACAGCATTAGCAGAAGAACACGGGTACTTCATGCCTTTGCAATTTAATAATCCAGCTAATCCAATGGTACATGAACAAAAAACAGGAAAAGAAATTGTTGATGTCTTTGGTAAACGTGGCTTAGATGCGTTTGTTTCTGGTGTTGGCACTGGAGGAACCGTTACAGGAGTTGGCCATGAATTGAAACGGATTTTTCCAGATATTGAAATTGTTGCAGTAGAACCAACAGAGTCGCCTGTTTTAGAAGGTGGCGAACCAGGTCCACATAAAATCCAAGGAATAGGCGCTGGCTTTGTCCCAGACGTTTTAGACACCACCGTTTATCAAAAAGTTGCCGCCGTTTCTAGTGAAGACGCATTAGAAACTGCTCGTTTAATGGGGCCAAAAGAAGGCATCCTTGTGGGGATTTCAGCAGGGGCAGCAATTAAAGCTGCCATTGATTTGGCAGTCGAATTAGGCGCAGGCAAACGTGTCTTAGCGTTGGTTCCGGATAACGGTGAACGTTATCTTTCGACAGCTCTTTACGAATTTCCAGAATAAAAAACACGCCAAAAAACGAGCATTTCTCTTAGTTTAGTAAAATGCTCGTTTTTTCCACGAGAATCCTACAATAATTCTTGTCAATCGTAATAAGAAATAGTATTATTTAAGAAAGATAGACAGGGGAGGGATACAAAGATGGACAACGTATTGGTTAAAAATGCACTTGCTGAATTAAAAGAAGCCAATATCCGAATTACTCCGCAACGTTATGCTATCTTGGAATATTTAATCGAAAATCATACACACCCAACAGCTGATGAAATTTATCGCGCACTAGAAGATCATTTTCCAAATATGAGTGTAGCAACGGTTTACAACAATCTACGTTTATTTACTGAAATCGGTTTCGTTCAAGAAATGAGTTATGGCGATGCATCTAGTCGTTTTGATTTTAGTTCGAAGAAACATTATCACGTGATTTGTCAAAAATGTGGTAAAATCGTTGATTTTCATTATCCAGGGTTAGAGGACGTTGAAATGGCCGCTAGTAAATTAACAGGCTTCGAAATTAATGAACATCGTTTAGAATTATATGGATTATGTCCAGATTGCCAACAAGCACAACAGGAGAATGTGTAAAAAATTACATACTGTTAAAAATTTATCAAAAGATAAGTCACTTGTCTAGGCAAATTTCACAAGCGTAAGAGTTTTCACTCTTATGCTTGTTTTTTTGTGTGGTTATTGACTTTTAAATTCTTAAAAACAAAAAATTAACTAGCTATTATTAAGAATTAGCAACAGTTTGTGAATTTTTTTATATGCGATTCACAAGCATAGAACTCGAATAAGCTTGATTCCTCTGATATATTTTAAACAGACAGAGGGAGACGTCACCTCTGCAAAACAAAGATTGTGAAAGAAGGGATTTACAACATGAAAGTCGTAGTCGTAGGATGTACCCATGCTGGAACTTCAGCAGTTAAAAGTATTTTAGCAAATCACCCGGAGGCGGAAGTCACTGTATATGAAAGAAATGACAATATTTCCTTCCTATCTTGCGGAATTGCCTTGTACGTTGGAGGCGTAGTTAAAAATGCTGCTGATCTATTTTATTCAAATCCAGAAGAACTGGCTTCTTTAGGAGCAACAGTGAAGATGGAACACAATGTTGAAGAAATCAACGTGGACGACAAAACTGTTATAGCGAAAAACTTACAAACGGGTGCAACAGAGACCGTTTCTTATGATAAATTAGTAATGACAACTGGTTCTTGGCCAATTATTCCACCAATTCCAGGAATTGATGCTGAAAATATTTTATTATGTAAGAACTATTCACAAGCCAACGTGATCATCGAAAAAGCGAAAGATGCCAAACGTGTCGTTGTCGTTGGTGGCGGTTATATTGGTATTGAATTAGTAGAAGCTTTTGTAGAATCAGGTAAACAAGTTACTTTAGTTGACGGGTTAGACCGCATTTTAAATAAATATTTAGATAAACCATTCACAGATGTTCTAGAAAAAGAATTAGTTGATCGTGGCGTTAATTTAGCTTTAGGTGAAAATGTCCAACAATTCGTAGCAGATGAGCAAGGAAAAGTAGCAAAAGTCATTACACCAAGTCAAGAATTCGAAGCAGATATGGTGATTATGTGTGTTGGTTTCCGTCCAAATACAGAATTATTAAAAGATAAAGTTGACATGTTACCAAATGGTGCAATCGAAGTCAATGAGTATATGCAAACAAGCAATCCTGATATTTTTGCTGCGGGTGATAGTGCAGTTGTTCACTACAACCCAAGTCAAACAAAAAATTATATCCCATTAGCAACGAATGCTGTTCGTCAAGGTATGCTAGTAGGTCGTAATTTGACTGAACAAAAATTGGCTTATCGTGGCACACAGGGAACTTCTGGCTTATATTTATTCGGTTGGAAAATTGGTTCAACAGGTGTGACAAAAGAAAGTGCCAAATTAAACGGACTAGATGTCGAAGCAACTGTTTTCGAAGATAACTATCGTCCAGAGTTTATGCCAACAACTGAAAAAGTTCTGATGGAATTAGTTTATGAAAAAGGAACACAACGCATTGTTGGTGGTCAATTGATGTCTAAATATGATATCACACAATCTGCCAATACTTTATCATTAGCGGTCCAAAATAAAATGACTGTCGAAGATTTAGCGATTTCTGATTTCTTCTTCCAACCACATTTTGATCGCCCTTGGAACTACTTAAACTTATTAGCCCAAGCCGCTTTAGAAAATATGTAATTAATAATAGAAAAAGGATGAAGAACAGAAGTTCTTCATCCTTTTTGTTAGTCACTAAGCGCTCCAGTTGTTTGGTTCATTAATGCCATTAATTGCTCTTTCGTTGTTCGTTTGATAGAAAGAGGGGGGAGATTATCTAAAGAAAAATAAACACAATTCGAGGTTTCAATGTTTTTTTCAAAGGGATGATTTTCTAAAATCTCACAAGAAAAGATCATTTTATAGTACTGAAATAGTTGAGGAATGTCTTTTCGTTTATCTGTATCATAAACAGCAAGCAATTCTTTTGCTGTAACAACTAAGCCAGTTTCTTCCAATACTTCTTTTTCAATATTTTCTTTAGGGGAGTAGCCAATTTCGGCATAGCCACCAGGTAATGACCATTCTTTGGTCCGTAAATCTTCAACTAATAAAAAACGATTCTCTTTTTTTATCAAACCGCGAACATCTACTTTCGGTGTTGGATAACCTTCCTCTTTAGTTAAGATTTTTTCTAAGTCGGGCAAGACAGTCGCTTCGTGTCCGGTTGCGCTAATAAGTTGTAACGTAAGTTCCCGTAGTTCTTGGTAACGTTCTTGATCAAAAGCATCTTTCCCGTAAAAAAGACCTGCATCTGCCAATGCTAGCAACCGCTTATAGGTGTTCAGATAATCCATATACGCACGCTCCTCATAGACTTAATACGTTTAGTTTAACAGAAAAAAATAAAGGAAGGGCAGATTAAGTGAAAAAAGGAGTCGGTTTAAGGAAATAATAAAGAATAAATGACTAGCTTACATTTTTAAACTACTTATGCTATTATTTAATAAAAAGGATCGTGTATACAATAATTTTGTTATGTAAACAAAAAGGAGGTTGTAAATTGAAAGAATTCACAATTATGAGGGAAAAAAATGCAGATAAAAAGACTCAGATAGCACAAGAGGTATTGTTTAATCTTCCAGAATGGTTTGGCCTTGAAAAAGAGACCCGTAAGTATATCGATATAGCTAGTACTTTACCTATGTGGGTGGCAAAGGATGTAGAGAATAAAATACTCGGTTTTATAACACTTTCAGAAACAAGTAAAGATACAGTAGAAATCCATTGTATGGCAGTTAAAAAGCGGTATCATCGCAAAGGTGTCGGCAAGTTATTGATAGAAAGCGTGGAAACGTATTCTAAAAATAACTATTTTTTTATTCAAGTCAAAACAGTTGACGAAGGAAATTATTCCGTGTACGATCATACTATTCGTTTTTACGAATCATTGGGTTTTAAGCGCCTTGAGGTTTTTCCGACATTATGGGACGCTTGGAATCCTTGTTTAATTTTAATTAAACAGTTGATTTAATCTACAAAGGAGTTTTAGTATGTCAGTATTTATTAGAGAGTGTACCGTCGCAGACGTACCAGAATTAGAGGCCATTTGCCAAGAGACTTTTGCAGATACTTATGGAAATGGCGAAAACGAAGAGGATTTACAGGCACATTATGAGAGGAAATTTAGTCCAGCAGTTTTAGAAAGCGAAATCTTACATAAAGATTCGCAATATTTCTTTGCTTTTTATAATAATGAACTTGCAGGTTATGTGAAATTAAATCACGGTGATGCTCAGATTACCTATCAACATCCACAAGCGTTACAAGTTGAGCGCATTTATATTCGTAAATCTTTTAAGCGTTTAGGCTTAGGCAAACATTTGATTACGAAAGCAATTGAATTAGCGGAAGAAGCAGAAAAAGAGACGGTTTGGTTAGGTGTTTGGGAACATAATCATCCAGCGCAAAAATTTTATCAATCATTAGGCTTCGTCAAAACAGATGAACATGATTTTTATATGGGAAATGAACGTCATACCGATTATACAATGACGAAACAGTTAAAAGAGTCAACGTAAAGCAAAAACAAGGAAACGGACGCAATGAAGCCGACGATTCCTTGTTTTTTTATCTTAAAATTGTGAAGGGGATTTTCCATAATATTTTTTGAATAATTTACTGAAATGATAGGCATCTTCGTAACCAACCGTTTTTGCCACTTCTTTGACACTTAAGGAATCATTTTTCAGCAATTCTTTCGCATGGTTTAAGCGGATTTGAATTAAATAATTGATTGGCCCAACGCCTGTGGCCGCTTTAAAGGTTTTCGACAAATAAGTCGGGGTAACATATAACATTTCTGCTAACTGTTCCAAAGTAATTTCTTCGTCATGGTGCGTTTCCAGATAATAAATCGTATGATTGACTAAATTTCGTTTTCTTTTTTCCGTTTTCGATAGCCGAGTTTCAATTTTATTTTCTTGATCAACTGCTAAGCTTCTTAAAATATAGACCAATAGTTCAATAACTAAAGCTTTAATTTGTAACGCTGATTCAACTTCTTGATGGTTTAATTCATGAACAATTTGCCAAGCTTTTTCTAAAAAAGCACCATGTAAATGACTTAAATCTAATAAAGCTGATTTATTTGGAAATACGTTTCGCGCTAAGCCTTCTAAATAGAGATTTGAAATGCCAATGTGTAGTTGATGTGAGTAAGTTCCTGCTTTTTGTTGCTCACCATGTTCCGTTCGCGGATTAAAAAGAAACACCGTACCAGCAGTGGCATGGTACTGTTGCCCTTGAACAATATATTCAGATTCACCTTCTAAAAGAATAGATATTTCCAGAAATTCATGATGATGACAATTATAAGGGTGGGTCTCTTCGTTCCAAGGATCGAAGGCATATAAAATTTCAGGATTAAACGTTCGACTATTTGTGTAGTTCATAAAAAATCACTCCTACTTGTATCCGCTTTCTATACTATATTGTACATCAAAATATACAAGAATGCCCATTTCTTTTCCTATAAAAAAACAGTAATCTTATACACGTCCATAAAAACAAGAGAGAGTAGGGGAGAAAATGAATAGTTTTGAATGGATTTGGCAATATGCTAAAAAAAATAAGAATAAGTTACTGCTAGCTGTTATTTTTGTCGTTATTAACGCTATTTTAATTGTTATTATTCCATTGTTATCTGGCAGAATTGTAGACCAAGTAATCAATCAGGGGAAAACTGAAGAGCTTGTCCCAATTCTTGGGGTTATGATTGGGGTGACCGTTATTCGGACAGTTGTTCGTTATAGTTATCAAGTCTTGTTTGAATCGGTTGGACAATCTGCGTTATTTGACTTAAGAAAAGATATGTATGTCAAACTTCAAGAATTAGATTTTGATTTCTTTAATCATACACGTGTTGGCGATATTATGGCGCGAATGACAGGGGATACAGACGCTATCCGCCATTTTGTTTCTTGGGTCACTTATAACCTCTTAGAATGTATTTTATGGTTCATCGCAGCCGTGATTGTGATGGGGACGATCAATTGGCAATTGATGCTAGCATTAATTTTAATTACACCTTTGATTTTTCTGTTAACACAAAAAATGTCGAAGGAATCGCATCCGGTATTTTTTGAGATCCGGGAAAGTTTTTCTCGGCTAAATTCGATGGTCGAAGAAAATATTGGTGGAAATCGGGTGGTTAAAGCTTTTTCTCAAGAACCTTATGAAATTGAAAAGTTTAACAAGCACAATGAAGACTATAAAAAATGGAATATGGCTTCTGCAGATGTCTCAAAAAAATATTTACCGTGGTTAGACGGTTTTGCAGGTAGTTTAAATGTTATTGCCTTAGTTCTTGGTGGCCTCTTTGTAATTCAAGGTCGGATGACAATTGGTGATTTAGTGGCCTTTAACGGTTTTCTCTGGATGTTGAACATGCCGATGCGAATGAGTGGCTGGTTGATCAATGATGTGCAACGCTTTACGGCATCGTCCATTAAAATTCGTCAGTTATTAGCAACGAAACCGAAGATTCCCATTGCTCGGGAAAAAGAAGCAGAACCAATCCAAGGCTATGTGACGTTTGATCACGTGTCCTTTCATTTTTCAGATGATCCAGAAACCCCCATTTTATCGGATGTTTCATTTTCAGCAAAACCTGGTGAAACAATTGGTATTTTAGGGGAAACTGGTTCAGGCAAAACCACTTTAGTTAACTTAATCGCTCGGTTCTATGATCCAACAAAAGGCACTGTTTATATTGATGGAAAAGATGCTAAAAGCTATTCTGTTCGTAAATTGCGAGAAAATATCTCCATGGTTATGCAAGATGTCTTTCTTTTTTCCAATACAATAGAAGATAACATTGCTTTTGGTAACACATTGGCTAACTTGGAACAAGTGCAAATGATGGCTGAAATTGCTGATGCCCATAGCTTTATTTCCAGAATGCCCGAAGGTTATGCAACAATTGTTGGTGAACGCGGCGTTGGCCTATCTGGTGGCCAAAAACAGCGGATTTCACTGGCCCGTGCCTTAACCAAAGATCCAGCTATTTTAATTTTAGATGACACAACTTCCGCTGTTGATATGGAAACAGAATCAAAAATTCAAAAAGAACTAGGTCGTTTGACGGAAAAGAAAACGACATTTATTATTGCCCACCGAATTTCTTCTGTGAGAGAGGCCAATTTAATTTTGATGATGGAAAAAGGCCGTGTGGTAGAAAGCGGTACGCATAGCGAATTAGTCGAACAAAGAGGCAAATATTTTGACGTATATCAAAAACAATTAGGTCTGACAAAGGAAGGTGAGTCGCGTGGCTAGAAATACGTTTGATGTAGATGAGACTTTAGAAAAAGAATTTAATTGGTCCCACTATAAACGATTAGGCGCCTATATTAAGCCTTACAAAAAAGCTGTTTTTAAAACATTATTTGTCATCATATTAGCTAATCTGGCAAGTATGTTAGGCCCTTACTTTACTAAAATTGCGATTGACCAAGTAATTCCACAAAAGAATCTCTCGTTACTCTTGATACTAGGAGCTATTTTCCTATTTTCCTTGGTGATTATTGGTTGGTGTATGCGCTATCGGATATATGCCATCACAGAAATTGGACAAGATATTTTAAAAGATATGCGTTTTTCAATTTTTGAGCATCTACAAAAATTACCATTTTCTTACTTTGACAGTCGGCCGCATGGGAAAATCTTAATTCGGGTGGTCAATTACATCAATACGTTAAGTGATTTATTAAGTAACGGATTGATCAATTTAATTTCTGATTTATTTAATGTGATTATTACCTTAATTTTCATGTTATTTATTGATGTGAAATTAACCTTATACAGTTTACTGCTATTGCCTGTGTTGTTCGTGATGGTTCTATTTATTCAAGGGAAACAACGGAAAGCTTACCAAGAGCTTAGCAATAAACAATCAAACTTAAATGCCTATATTCATGAAAGTATTTCAGGAATTAAAATTACACAATCTTTTGCACGAGAAGATGAAAATTTCCAGATTTTTAACGAGGTAAGCGAAGAATATCGTCAATCCTTTATGAAAGCTGTGCGTGTCCAGTATTTATTATGGCCAGCAGTGCAAAATATATCCGTCATTACGACTTGTTTTATCTATTTCGTAGGAATCCGTCAATTAGGTGTGTCCGTTACTACTGGGACGCTAATTGCTTTTATCGGTTATATCAATAACTTTTGGAATCCAGTCATCAATATTGGTAACTTCTACAATTCTCTGATTACTGCAACTGCCTATTTGGAAAGGATTTTTGAAACGATGGATGTTGTTCCAGAAATTCAAGATGCGCCGCATGCTATTGCGTTGCCGCCAATTAAAGGAACCGTTGACTTTCAGCATGTTTATTTCCGTTATGAAGAAGGGAAAAATATTTTGACCGATGTTAGTTTTCATATTGAGCCAGGACAAACAATCGCCTTGGTTGGGCCAACAGGTGCGGGTAAAACAACAATCATCAATTTGTTAAGTCGTTTTTATGATGTGAATGAAGGGGCCGTTAAAATTGATGGTTATGATGTTCGCGATGTGACACTCCGTTCGTTAAGGAAACAAATGGGGGTAATGCTTCAAGATACGTTTATTTTTTCAGGAACAATTATTGAAAACATTCGGTACGGAAATTTAGCAGCCACAGAGGAAGAAGTTATCCAAGCCGCAAAAATTGTTCGTTCGCACGACTTTATCAAGGATTTAAAAGATGGCTATGAAACAGTTGTGGAAGAGCGGGGGAGTACACTCTCGGCAGGACAACGCCAATTAATTTCATTTGCTCGTGCTTTACTGGCAGATCCCAAAATTTTAATTTTAGACGAAGCAACCTCCAGTATTGATACAAAAACAGAAGAATTGTTACAAGAAGGACTACAACAACTTCTGAAAGGACGGACATCGTTTATTATTGCTCATCGACTTTCTACCATCAAAAATAGCGATAAAATTTTCTATATTGATGGTGGTCGTATTGTGGAAGAAGGATCTCATGATCAACTAATGGCAAAACATGCGTTATATCATCATTTATATCAATCGCAATACGACTTATTAAAGAGTTAGATGATAAAACAGAGAAAATTCTTAGTTGAATCTTTCTCTGTTTTTCTGTATCGTAACCTTAACAAAGGAAAAAATGATGAGGTGCCAAATGAAACGGAATTTTGAAGTGGAATTAACAACATTATGTATGATTAGAAATCAGAAAAATGAAATCCTTGTGCAAGAACGACAAAAAAAGGATTGGCCTGGTTGGACGTTCCCTGGCGGACATGTTGAAAAAAACGAGGGCATGGAAACAGCCATGGTTCGCGAACTCCTTGAAGAAACAGGATTAGTGCTGAAGCCAGAATTAGTAGGTGTTGCAGAATGGCTGAATGATTGTTCAGGTGCGCGGGAATTAGCCACATTATTCATTGCAGAAACAGCGGATGAACTACCAGAAGAAACGGAACAACCCTTGTTTTGGGTCACTGAAAAAGAATTGCGAGAAGGTCCTTTAGCTGGCAGTTTAGCAGAACTTTTCCCAGTATTTTTTGGCGAAAAGCAATTTTATTTAAAAAATAATACAGCTTAATGATTCAAACCTAAAAGATTAAATCAATCCCACTTATTAAAAGAGAGGAAATCTAAAATTAAACATTGCTATTTATAAGCAATGTTTGCTATTCTTAATAAAAGGGAATTAATTTTTTATATAATGAGGGGGAAAAAGTGTGTTAAAAAGAAAAGTGGGGATTATCGCAGGCGTTTTCTGTTCAGCTTTGTTACTGACAGGCTGTGGCAAAAGCGCGAAAGATGAGTTCATTCAAGGAATCGGCAATCAAAACGCACAAGAATCTGGGGTTTGGGATTTCTCTATGTCAATTAGTGACATGAAATTTTCACAAGAAGATGGTGCACAAACGAATCCTATGATTGGGATGCTCATCACGCAAATCAAAGACGCATCGCTTTCTGGGAAGATTCAAGTAGATGCCAAAAAAGAAAAAGCATTCAACTTAGAGATGAAATTAAAAGCGATGGGCATGGATGTACCGATTTCATTGGTTGGATCATTAGATAACGAGGGCAAAGAGCCAAAACTCTATTTAGCAACAGATATGATGGAATATATTGTCGCTGTCGCAGACTCAATGACTGACGGTGCTATTGATAGTTCTCAGTTAGATACAGAAAAACTAAAAGGAAAATACATTGATCTTTTAGCCGTGAACGAGGAAAGTGCGAAAGAATGGCAAGATACAATCAAAGAGTATCAGGAATCGGAAAAAGAACGAAAACAGTCTGCTAAGGCATACAAAGAGTTTTTAGAAGGATTAGACAAGGATACGTTCGAGAAAAAAGGGGATACCATTACCCATACGTTTACAAAAAAAGAATTACAAAAGTTAATCAAAATTACGACAGAAACATCTGAGAAAGGTAAAGAACAAGATCCTTTCGAAAAAGTCAAAGATGTTTCTGCCAAAGTTTCCGTTAATACAAAAGAAAATAAAACAAATATGTTGATTAATGTGAAACCGCAACAAGACAAGAACGTTGACATGGGACTTGAATCATTATCTAGTAAAATTAGCATTACACAAAAAGCCAAAAAAGCGATGATTTCAATGCCTAAGAAAGAAAATATTTTATCAGAACAAGAAGTTGAAAAAATTTTTTCCGATAGCACCTCTATGACAGGTCTATCGACAGAAGACACGACTGTTGCAATCAATCAATAACCATGAATTAATGCTTTGTATAACTTGCTGCCTAAATTATGCTAGGTCTTTTTTGAATAAAAAACTGCAGCAAACAATCAAAGAAAATTTAATTAACAAACATAATTTTTATAACGTAAATGACAAAACCAGTCTAGATAACTAAAGACTGGTTTTGTTTGATTTTCAATGCTTTTTACTCTACTTTGTATAATGTATATTATGTAAACTAGAGTAAAATAAAAAACTTTAGCCGATAAATTGCCACTTCTCCTTTCGACTAATCAATTCACCCAACTAACCTTACAGTAGTTTGCTAAGCTAGTTGGGTGAATTGATTATTTAAACCTTGGATTGTTCATTTCTTGATGAATTTCTTTGCTCGCTTCATATAGAAACAATGCTTGTTTTTTACTTGATGCATAATCGACAATGGGTTTTGGATAATTTTCTCCTAAATGTACATGATATTGCGTTTGTAAGGCTTCGTTCATTAGATTTGGTTGATGAATATACTTTTGTGGCACTTGCTTAAGTTCTGGAACATATTTTTTGATAAACTGGCCGTCATTATCAAATTTTTTTGACTGGATAATTGGATTAAAAATCCGAAAATACGGGACAGCGTCCGTTCCCGTTGAAGCAGCCCATTGCCAGCCACCGATATTATTGGCGGCATCATAATCAATCAACATTTTTTGAAAGTATTTTTCACCCCAACGCCAATCGATGTGCAAATTTTTAACTAAAAAAGAGGCAGTTATCATTCTTAAGCGGTTGTGCATCCAACCAGTTTGATTCAGTTGTCGCATGGCGGCATCAATTATAGGGTACCCCGTCTCCCCTTTTTGCCACTTGACAAACATTTCTGGGTCATTTGCCCATTGAATATAACGAAATTTTTCTTGAATAGCTTCCTCTTTTTGTTGTGGAAACGTACTATAGATCATATTGTAAAAGTCGCGCCAAGCTAATTCTTTTTTAAAGGTTTCTTTACTTAAGCTAGAAGGCGCAGATGCAAGCTCTTGCCAAATGGTGCGAATCGAAAGTTCTCCCGTTCTTAAAAAAGTAGACAGATGACTCGTTTGATCCTGATAAGGAAAATCACGCTTATTTTCATAGGATTGAAGTTTTTGATCAATAAAAGTATTTAAGCACCTTCTGGCTGTTTTTTCGCCGACACTATAGTGTTTTAAAGGAATCCTCGCAATCTGTTCACGATAAGCTGCTTCCTCTTCTGGAAAAAGACACGCACTAAAAATTTTTTCAGCTGTATAGGAAACAGGAATCGGTGTTTCTTTAGGCGCCTCTTTCCATTTATTGTAATAGGGCGTAAACACTTGGTACTTGCTGCCATCGTTCTTCTTAATTTCTTCAGAGCCATGCAAATAGGCATCTTGAAAAGAGAAAGACTGAATATTATTTTCTTCAAAAAAGCGCATAGCTTGCTGGTCCCGCTTTGCCCCAAAGCCACAAGTATCTTCATTAAAATAAATGGCCTGCCAATCGGGTAATTTGCGTTTCAAACGTGAAAATAAATCTAACGGTTCGCCGACCATGATTTGTAAATGTGCCTCTTGATCGATTCGTTCTTTAAACGAGGCTAAACTTGCAAAAAAAGCGTTATGATTAGCACTTTCTTGAATAAATTGTTGAGGATTCATTTGGAATAATAAAATCAATTCATCAGCTGCAGAATTTTGTAACGCGTGTGCTAATGCTTTATTATCTTGTAATCGTAAATCACGTCTAAACCACATTACTCTTTTCATTTTTAAATCCTCCTAAATACTTCGTCTTGCTTATCGTAACCGTGACTGCTGATTTTTAAAAGTAACTTGCCTAGACTTTTCAAAAAGCCGGTAAAAACTGAGTTTTCAGCTTTTACCGGCTTTTTGATTAAATTAATAGGAAATATTAAAAGCTTTCATATCTTTCTCAATATATTGCAGGACTTCTGTATTGCCAAAAAATTGTGTAAAATAATAGGCTTGACGATAGTCATCGGCTGTGTCTTCCCCGAGCATTTGTTTGTTAAAGGCTTTTTCATATAAAAGATAATCTAGCAAATAAATGGAGTGTTTGTCACGACAAATCTGAATCCCTTTTTCGCTTAAAATGACACTTTTTTGGTAATCTTTTATTTCCGAGTAGAATTTAGCAGAATTATAATAAATTCTACAACGCTCCAAGGAACATTCTAATTTAAATTGTTCCAATTCTTGTAATGATTTTTCGTAATACACTTGCGCTTTTCTCATATCTTTTTCCAGTTCGTATAGCGTACCTAGCGCATTCAGGCTTAAAATGTTGTAAATATTGACTTTACGGTCAATTTCCGCGCCCCGGTATAGGTAAAACAAGGCCTCTGCTTTATCTTTTTTTCCTAATAAACAAGTAATTCCCTTATAATATAACAATTTAGTCGTTAGTTCATTATTAGATAAGATAAGACCTTCAGGCACTTCTTGTAATAATTTGTAGGCCTCTAAGTGAAATAACCGTAAAGATAAATCCTCGACTTTGTTTAGTAGATTTTCAATTTTCTTTTCTTCAGAAATCATCATGCATTCTTCTACTTCTAAATCTAATCGGAGGCAAATAGATGAGAAAATATCTAAACTGTCACATAGATTACGGTTTTCAATATTACTAATTGTTGCTTGCGTACAGATGCCGTTAGCCAGCTCTGATTGTGTGATTTTTTTAAGTTTTCTCGCTTGTTTTATTTTGTCTCCTGCTACCTTCACGAACAGACCTCCACTTGTATTATTATGTAAATTCATTAAAAGATGTTATACTTTGATTATCAATTAAAGGAGGTACATGCTATGTTTGATTTACTTGCATTATTGACTGGAACATCAACTTATGGCAACGTTCCCCATGTTTAATTAGTCAATGCGTGTCAAGTATGGTCTTCCATACTTGGCATGTTTCCTTTAAAACTGACTCAATCATACTACAAACGGATAGACAAATACAACCGAAAATTATTGGTTTTTTCTTAAGAAAAAGAACAGCAAGAAGTATTCATCACTTCTTGCTGTTCTTTTGTTTAGTTAGGTGTATTTAGATTTAAAATAATTTGTTTCTTCTTTTTAACAACCTTGCGGATAATCTCTAATTAATTGTTGATACCAATAAAAAGAATCTTTCCGATAACGGTCTAATGTTCCTGTACCATCGTCATGTTTATCCACGTAAATAAAGCCATAACGTTTTTTCATTTCACCTGTTGTGGCACTGACTAAATCAATCGGTGCCCAAGTTAAATAACCAATTACCTCAATAAAATCTTCTGTCATGGCTTTTTGGACTTGCTCAATATGTTGTTGCAAATAGTGAATACGATAGGTGTCATGCACAGTGCTGTCTTCAAAAACATCAACAGCCCCTAAGCCATTTTCCGTTATCATAATTGGTAACCCATAACGTTGGTAAAGCATGTTTAATAAATAACGAATGCCCATAGGATCAATTGCCCAACCCCATTTAGAAACTTCCAAGTGAGGATTTTGAGTGCCACCCCATAGAGAACTTTCAGCGTCGTCGTCTCCTTCAAATTTCGCAACTTCGCTAGCATAATAGTTTAAACCAATCCAATCAATTTTACCTTCGGAAAATGCTTCCTGATCTTCGGGCGAAATAGTAATGTGGAGTCCAAGTTTCTCGTATTCCTTTTGTTTATATAGTGGAAAGGCCCCATTGCACATTGCATCTATCTGATAAAAATCACGAGTTGTTTGTTTTAATGAATTTAACGCATTCGTTGGATGGCAATCTTTGGCATAAGCGGGTGTCAAACCAAAAACACAACCAATTTGGAAATCAGGATTAATTTTATGACCTAATTGAACAGCTTTTACTCCGGCCAGTGTCATATTATAGCCGATTTCGGCTAACACTTGTGGCCGATTTTGGATTTTACCGTATTCTAAACCTGTCAAAATATAGGTGAAAGGTTCAGAAGCGTTTGAGGTCGGATCGAGGTGATTCATTTCGTTAAACGTAGACCAATAAGTAACCTTCTCTTTAAACGATTCAAAAACAGTCTGACAGTAATGCAAATAATAATCAATAACTTTCCGATTTTTCCATGAACCATATTGTTTGACTAAATGAACTGGCATTTCAAAATGATACAAAGTGACAATTGGTTCGATTCCCTGACTGAGTAATTCATCAATGATTTGATGATAGAAAAACAAACCTTCTTCATTCGGTTCGGTTTCATCTCCTTTTGGAAAAATTCGTGACCAATCAATAGAGATACGAAGTGAGGTAAAACCCATTTCCGCAAATAAGGCGATATCTTCCTGATAGCGATGGTAAAAATCAATGCCAGTGTGTGAAGGATAATATTTGTCTGCCTCAATGGTTTGGGTGATTTCTCGTGGCTGATCTACAGCACCCACTGTAACCAGATCCATGATTGCTAAGCCTTTGCCGCCTTCTTGATAAGCGCCTTCTAATTGATGAGCGGCGATACTGCCGCCCCATAAAAATTTTTTGTTTTTCATGATCGGTGTCTCCTTTTTATAATACAATATTTAGCATTTCTTGATCATACGAAGCACATTCTCCTGTAGTTCCGATAACATCTAAAAATTCATTTGTATTGGTAATTACACAAATAACAGTATCTGAAAGTCCCTGTTGGCGAATGTAATCAAAATCAACGGTGACTAATGATTGTCCTTGTTGAACATGCTCGCCTTCTGTCACATGGACAGTGAACCCTTTACCATTTAAAGAAACAGTATCAATACCGATATGAATCAACAATTCGACACCATCTGCATTTTTAAGTCCGATGGCATGCTTTGTCGGGAAAACAGAAACAACTTCGCCAGAAAAAGGGGCAACCACTTCGGTATCAGTTGGAACGATACCAACGCCTTTACCTAATGCTTCTGTTGAAAAAGCCGCATCTTCTACTTCACTTAGAGGGATGACGGTTCCTTTAATTGCTGCAAAAACAGGATTTTTGGTCAGTAGTCGTTCTTTTTGTGTTGTTTTGTTAGTCGTTGTTTCTTTAGGTAGTTCTTTTTCTTCTGATGGAATCCCTAGGATAAACGAAGCAACCGCTGCACCGACAAAACCGACAATTACTGCGATTAGCATAGCCATAAAGTTCTTCGTATCATTTGTTTTGCCTAAATAAGAAGGCAAACTAGTTAGGCCCCACACATAGCCATAAGTTTTGACTTTCAACAGTCCAGCAATTAGTCCTCCTAAACCACCGCCAATCATTACAGCGATAAACGGCCGGCGGAATTTTACGAATACACCATAGACAGCAGGTTCCGTCACTCCCATCAATGCAGTAAAACTAACTGAGCCAAATAATTCACGTTGTTTTGCTTGACGAGCACGCAGGAAGTAACCAAACATGGCTCCCGCAACAGCAATATCTGAAATTGTTGAAGCATGTAAAAAGATGCTATCATAACCTTGCTCGCTTAACATTTGCATAATAACTGGCATAACGAAATTACCAGCACCCAGTAAAATTAAGAATGGTTGGCAAGCGGCATATAAGGCTGTGACAGCCCATGAACCAACTGTATTTTGTAAAATATCACAAACGAAGAACAACGCATCACCAATCCATGTACCTAATGGTCCAAAAATTAATAATGTCACTGGTAAGGTAATCAGCATAATTAGTAATGGATTTAAAAAATATTGCAAGGCATCAGGTATCCATTTTTTAAAGCGCTCAGTTAAAATCCCCATAAACCAAACACCTAAAAAGATTGGCACAAAACTATTTGAATACGTAATTTGTGGTAAACCTAACCCAAAAATACTTAGACCTTTTACACCGTCAATTGAATCAGACAATAACGTAACCGCTAACAAAACGGCTAAATAGGGACTCGCTTTGAGACGTTTAGCTGCCGATGCTGCAATAAACACTGGTAAAAATTGAAAAGCAGCAGTACTAATCGTGTTTAACACAATGAACGTGGAGCTATCTTCTTGGATAATTCCAAGTAATTTAAATAATGATAAAAAGCCTGCCAAAATCCCGGCAACAAAAATTGGTTCGATTAAAGGTGTCATTGTTTCACTCACGACATCCACAATTGCTTTGAATGGATTAGTCTTTTTCTTTGGTGCGTCTGTAGTTGTTTCTCCTATTCCTAACATAGGTAATAATTCTTGATAAATATCTTTCACCTGTGTTCCGACAACGACTTGATAAGCCACATTATTGTCGATAACGTCAATCACTTGTTTCATTTCTTGGATTTCGGCTGTTTGGGCTTTACTACGATCTTTTAATTGAAATCTCAAGCGCGTGACACAGTGTGCAACACTATCAATATTTTCTGGTCCACCAACTAAGACAATTAATTCTTTTAAAAATGTTTCATATTTCATTTTCTACACATCGCTTTCTTTTCGCTTTTCTGTTCGTTCAGTCATGCGATGAATGTGCATCATTAAGTATGTTTTTTCATCTTCAGAAATCAGTTTTCCAAAAGTGCCAATGACATACAATTCGATTTTTTTCACCGCACCATAAGCTTCTGGGTAGAGCTGTGAAATTTGTTGATATAACTCAGAATCGTTTTCACTATACGTATCATTGGTTAAAATCCGTTGGACGAAGTATTGTAAATGCTGCATGAAACGCGTGTAATTAATGGATTCATGATTCATTGGCGCACCAAAATGGTATTGAACGATGGACACAATATCTTTCATAATTTCTGTGACTTTTTCATTCTCTTGGCTATTTTGTACAGCTTCTTGGATATTTACCAAATGTAACGCAATTGAAGCAGCTTCGTCTTCTGGAAATGAAACGTTGTATTCTTTGTTTAATCGTTCCACCACTTCTACTCCTAATTGATAGGACTTCGGATAATAGCGCCGTACTTCCCAAAGAAGAGGATTGGAAATATATTGGCCTTTCTTACCACGTTTCAGGGCGTAATCAATATGATCTAAAAGCGTTAAATACAGGTAATCAGTTGCTTTTTTTTGAAAAAGCTCCTCCGCTCGTAAAATAATGCTACGAACAATTTCAAATAATGATTCTTCTGTATTCGCTAACAAATAACTAAAATGCTCTAAAACATCTGCCGAGTCTAACACAAAGACTTTGTCTACTTCTTCTTTAGAAACTGATTGGCCTACTTTTTTTCGAAAAGCAATTCCTTTAGAATAGACGATTACCTCATTGGTTCCTTTTGTTAAAATCGCTACATTGTTATTTAGTATTTGTTTGACTTTCATATAACCCCTTCTTCCTATAAAAAACCGCGAAAAAAACTCAACAAACAAACTGTCATCCTTAACCCATGTAAAGATTTATAACAGTTGTCTGTTGAGTTCTGCCTGGTCGAACCAGTGACATACTCTTTTCTTGCAACCCCTTGTTGCAATCGTTTTCTTCTTACCCTTATAGTAACAATTTTTATTCGAAATTACAACATCTTTTTGTCTGTTTTATCATTTTCCCTTAATTCCAAAGCACAGAGATTAAATAATACAACAACATGATCCCTACAAATACACCGAGCATTAGTAAAACATACCACCAATTTTTGGCGCTATAGGTTTCATTTTGATTTTTTTCGGTTCGTTTACCTGCAACCCATTTCCATAAATCGTAATTATTCATCTCTCTCACCACCTTTAACGGGTTTATTAGTAAGCCTAACACGGAATGAGAGAACTTGAAAACAAAAGGATCACCCACTTATGCAATGGATGATCCTTTTTGGTCACTATTCTTCTGGTAACCCATTATTTTTAATCACTGATTGGTACCAATAAAAACTATCTTTTTTAATGCGTCGTAAATCTTTTAACTCATGGTCTTCACGATTGACGTAAATAAAACCGTAGCGTTTTTTGAATCCTTGATGAGAACTTAAAATATCCATGACCGACCAAGGGCAATAGCCAAACAACTCAACACCGTCAGAAATAGCCGCATGACAAGCAGCAATATGATCATGCAAATACGCAATTCGATAGTCATCATGAACTTTTCCGTCCTCTGTTAGGTGATCGGGTGTGCCTAAACCGTTTTCTGTAATGATTAACGGCAAACGGTATTGACGATAATAATCATTTAAAACTAAACGTAGACCAGTTGGATCAATTTGGGCACCATACTTAGAGGTTTTTAAATGTTGATTTTTTTCGATTTTAAAATAACCGTATAGATCAAAATCAATGTCCTTTTCTTTCGTACCCAATGGATGTTGCTCATCTGTCGGTAAATAGCTAGCGACTAACGTCCGATAATAATTAAGAGCGATAAAATCTGGTTTAGCGGCTTTCAAAATTGCTTGATCTTCTGGCTGTGTTTCGGGATAAATGCCGCATTTGGTCAAATACTCTTGATAGTAACCAGGGTATTCGCCAAAACAATACATTTCTAGAGCGTAATTCGTTTTAAAGTTATCATTCATACGAGCCGCCCAAACATCTTCAGGCTTATTGGAACTAGGATAAGTCATCGTTGAGGAAACAGAGGGACCGACTTTTCCCCCAGCGACCAATTGGTGACAATCATTCGTCGCTAGCGCATGGGCAACAAACATATGGTAATCCATTTGTGCACGAATTTTTTCAGCATTTTCTGGTGCAACATCGTACATATTCATTCGTTCATCGACACGAATCATTAAGTTTTGTTCGTTTGTAACCTGCCAATTTTTGACTCGATCACCAAACGCTTGATAACAAACTTGCGCATAGTGTTGAAATGCGGAAACGCAGCGACGATCCGCCCAACCATTGTATTTTTCCACCAACGCAAAAGGTAAATCAAAATGATACAGTGTGACAAACGGCAAAATATCGTTTTCTAAAAGTGTATCAATGACGGCATTATAAAAATCGATGCCGGCTTGATTGATTTCGCCATCACCTGTTGGAATGATTCGTGCCCATGAAAGAGAAAAACGATAGGTTTTTAAGCCTAATTCTTTCATTAACGCAATGTCCTCTTTGAAACGATGGTAAAAATCGCTGGCGACTTTCGTATCTGCTTGTACAGCTGACTTTTTAAAAGAATTGTAATCAGCAACTGTTAGGCCTTTGCCGTCCTCATTCCAAGCTCCCTCAATTTGAAAAGCGGAGGAAGAAGCGCCCCATAAAAAATCGTTCTTAAATTGTTTAACCATTAGTTTTGCTCCTTTACTTGCATGAAAAATAAATTTGTTTGTGGTGTAATCTCTGTTTGTTTGGTTGTCTCAATTATAGCCATTTCCGCAGTATTTGTTACGATGACTAAGACGGTTGGATCATAACCAGCAGCTTGGATGATTTGTTTATCAAAAGAGAGCAGTTTCTGTCCTAGTCTGACCCTTTCTCCTACTTTTACGAACGTTTCAAATCCCTGCCCTTTTAATTCGACGGTATTGATTCCAATGTGAAGGAGGATTTCAGCACCATTGTCTAACTTTAAGCCAATTGCATGATGAGTTGGATATAAAGCCGTCACCTGCCCATTTCCTGGAGAAACAATTTGTTCCTCTATCGGATAAATAGCTAGTGTTTTTCCCATTTGTTGAGAAGCAAAGACTTCATCGTTGATTTGGTCTAAAGATACGAGTTGTCCTTGAAGAGGTGCTTGAATCCGTTGCTTTTCTTTGACTGTCGTTGCCTCTGTCTTTAGGACTGGTTCTTGACGTGACTCGTCAAGCGGTAAATCATTAAAGCCTAGAAAAATCGTTAATAGAAATGCACCAAAAAAAGCAATACCACAACCTAATAAATAACAAATAAAGGCTTTGGTTCCTGCTTCTGCGTAAACTGGGATGGTCAAGAGTCCTTGGTTAGCGAAGGCTGTCCCATAGGAGCCGCCCCAGCCCATTAAGGCCCCACCTGCTGCTCCGCTAGCCACCGCATAAATCATCGGTTTTTTTAGCCGCAAGTTTGCACCATAAATGGCTGGTTCTGTGATACCAAATAATGCAGTCACTGTTGCAGAGGCAGCAACGGCTTTCAAGCCTTTATTTTTTGTGCGGACAAACACGCCAAATGCGGCGCCCGCTTGAGAAAAGTTCGCTGCACCAGCAAACGCTAGCAAATTTTGCCGACCTGTTCGAGCGACATCATTAATCCCATTTGGTACAAGTCCGCGGTGAGCCCCAAAAATGACTAAGACACACCAAATTCCACCGATAAAACCGCCTAACAAGATGGGACTCAAATTCATTATATAATAATACAACCAATTTACGCCGTCACCTAAATAAATCCCTATCGGTCCAAATAATAATAAAGTGGCTGGAATCATTAAAAGTAATGATAGCGTAGGAACCATAATAATTTTTAGAACTTCTGGAATCACTTTTTCCAAAAAGCGTTGCACATAAGCTAAAATAAAAATTGCAAGAATAATAGGAATTACCGTGGAAACATAATTGGCTTTGGTCACATGTAATCCAAACAAGGTAACCGCTGATTCTTCAGTCATTAATGAAACGATGGTCGGATAACATAAGGTGGCACCAATTACCATAGCGATATATTCGTTTGTTTTGAAAACCTTAGCAGCTGAATAACCTAAAATAACTGGCATAAAATAAAAAAGTGCATCGGAAGCGGCGCTTAAAATAATATACGTATTCAAAGGTTTTAAATCGACCTGGTAAAAATTGTTTGCGACCATCACAGCAATGGCTAGAATTCCTTTTAACATGCCTGAAGCGGCAATTGCTGGTACGACAGGCGTGAAAATCGCGGCAACAGTATTTAAAATTCGATTGCCTAATGAATTTTTTTCTTTTATGGATGTTTTGGTCGTAAGTTGCTGAGCCAACAAAGGTTCTAAAACATTATAGACATGCGCGACTTTATTGCCTAAAACCACTTGATACTGACCGCCACTTTCAACAACAGAAATGACACCTTCTGTTTGTAGTAAGGCTTCTTTGTTCACTTGTTTCGTGTCTTTCAATACGAAACGCAATCGTGTATAACAATGTGTGACATCCACGATATTGTCTTTGCCACCTACGTCTTTCAAAATTTCTTTTGCTATTGCTTGGTAGTCCATGGTGACCACTCCTTATCTATAAAATAACAGCTCAATAAAAAAGATCAAATCACACATGCACGTTTCAGCAAACACACTCAATATTTGCTCGTCGTGAATGTCCCTTTGATCTGATCTACGTAATAACTATGTTTCTCACGATAGAATAGCTGATTGAATTTATTTTTAATTTACCATTATTTAGAGGGATTATCAATGAATTAGGTAGACCACCTCAGTGTTTTGTTACTAAAATCAGCAGTGAAAATAGTAGTTTACTACATTCACTGCTGATTCATTTGATTACAAGACTGGGGACAACAAGCGTGAAAAGTTTTGCTTGAAGCGTAGCCAGTACCCTTGTTTTTTAATTATCTCGTCGGTTAGTAAGACACTTTTTTCTATATCTTCTTCAAAGACTTGCGCTAACATCCACGCAATGTCGGGATTGTAAATAAACGTACTTACCTCAAAATTCAATGAATAACTGCGAATATCTTGGTTTGTTGTGCCAACCATAGCTAATTCATCATCAATCACCATTGTTTTTGCATGAATAAACCCACTATCATAAATATAAATTTTAATGCCGCGTTTGTGTAAGTAATTCGCGTAATATTGTGTTGCGCGGTAAATAAAGGGATGGTCAGGCATACAAGGAATCATAATTCGCACGTCGACACCTGAACGAACCGCCACTAACAACGCATTAATCATACTATCGTCAGGGATTAAATACGGTGTTTGAATCCAGACACTCTTTTCTGCAGAAAAAATCATCCGAACAAACCCGCTTTTCAAAATTTCTTCTTCTGAATCAGGACCATCTGAAACAACTTGTAAGGACAAATGCTCCACTTCATGATCTTCTGGTAATTTAAAATATTTTTCATGATACGTCATACGTTCTTCAGGATATTTGACTGAAGCATTCCAATCCATGATAAATATCTCTTGCAATGAAAATACGGCCGTCCCGACCAAACGAATATGGGTATCTCGCCAGTAACCAAATTTTTCGGTGACATTCAAATATTGATCCCCAACATTGAACCCGCCGGTCCAGCCAATTTTCCCATCGATGACAACAATTTTTCGATGCAAGTGATAATTTAGACGTGTTTTACGGATCATATCGCGAGAAGTAATAAAGGGAGCTACTTTTCCTCCAGCGTCAACGTAACGAGCAAAAAACTTTTTATTTGCGCCGGGTGAACCCCAAGGATCGTAAATTAAGTAAACTTCCACGCCTTCATGCAACTTTTCGATTAATACATCTAAAAATTGATTACCAATTGTGTCATTAAAAAACGCATAATACTCCACATGAACGGTTTCTTTCGCTGCACGAATATCTTCAAATAATGCTTGGAATTTTTCTTGGCCATCTGTGAATAATTGCAAACTATTTCTTTTGGCCAACGGTGATGCGTCCATATTCCGGAAATAACGATTTAAAACTTTCGCATCATAAAGTAAATCATAACGTTTATCGCGCCCTGCTTTTTTGTTATCAACGTCCACTTTTTCTTTAATTCGTTGAACCATTTGTTTTTCATCATCAGACAATTTAAAAACTTCTTGTCCATCGATACCTCGCCCACAGAATAAGTAAATAATAAAGCCGATACCAGGCAAGAAAATCAACGTCATCATCCATGCTAAAACGCTGGAAATACTACGAGGTTTTCTAAAAACAGTAATTAAGGCAGCAATAACGTTAATTACTAATAAAAATAACAAAATCCAAACAAAAATTTTCATCGCTTACCTCCTTCTTACTTCATACTAAGATTATATCAAATAACAGTTAAATTAGGCGAATAATATGAGCGAGTATTCAAAAAAGAATTCATTTCTATAAGTGTTTCGCCTTTGATTCTCAGTTTTTCTGTACTATAATGAGGGCTGGATGTAAAGATTTTGAAAAGAGGTACTTATTTTATGGTTGTTGATTTGAAAATGTTAGCTATGATTTTTATCATTAATTTTGCGTATATTACCTTAAATACTATTCGTTTTATGTTAACGATGAAAGGTTATCGGGTTATTGCACCGCTGGTTAGTATGGCTGAAATAACAATTTATGTCTTAGGGCTAAGTATGGTTCTGAATCGGTTAGACAATCCTTTAAATTTACTTGTTTATGCGCTTGGTTACGCTGTTGGCATTAGTGTAGGAATTAAAATCGAAGACTATTTGGCCTTGGGTTATATTATGGTATCGGTTATCCTCCCTTCTACTACTGAACAATTTCATTTACCAGAAACACTTCGTGAACACGGCTATGGTGTTACGCAAAGTGTCGCCTACGGACGCGAAGGAGAACGAATGGTTTTAGAAATCCTTTCCCCAAGAAAAAACGAACGTACATTGTACAAATTAATCAATCAATTAGAGCCGAGAGCATTTATCATTTCCTATGAGCCTAAGTTCATTTCCGGTGGTTTTTGGACGAAAAAAGTTCGCAAAAGAAATGACGCCATTTCTCACTAAGAAGCGGCGTCATTTCTTGTTATTGATTTTTAGTTTACATAATATAATTATCGTAACTTTAATTTATTCTAAGATAACTTAGAGAGTTCGTACCTAGTTGCTCAATCAATTGTTGCATAAAAACTAAGCGTTCGATGGCCGATCGGTTAGCAATTTTTTCATAATAAAAGGCTAGAATATCCGACTGTGCTTCTAAAGGCTCGGCTTGTTCTGTTGCTACTGGTAAAAGGAGTTTTAAGTGGTCCTGGTCAATCACAATCACTTGGGTCAAGTGCAAACTTTCTTGAAAAATATTAGGCACAGTACTGACTTTGCGGCCTCGCAGAGCTTGTTTAATAACTCTTCTCGCTTGCGAAAGATAGTATTCAGGATTTACGTCCCCTAGCAAGTCATATAAAGCACTGAAGGCTTCTGGCAAGGATTGCTCTTTGCCCAAGTAATCAAAATAACGAGGCATTGTTGGAACCTCTGTCTTTTCTTTTTCAAGCGTAATCATAGATAGTTGTGCCGAGGCCAATCTTTGTTTTTGATAAAATGAGGGGCCACCGCTCACGCCAAAAAAATAGTCTTCCTCTTCTGGAAACACTTGTGGCCAAAAAGATTCAGCTAGCCAAAATAATTGCTCTGTTACAGTTCCTTTAAACTTAGGAAGTTCGTCTTCAGCCAAGGTCAAACTCGCAACTTCAGCTGCCGTATAAATAGGAAAATTCAAACGATATTGACGATTTTCCCGAATGATTAACTGACAATCAATCATTTCTGATAAAAATTGTTCTAACTTGCCTTCTGTTGCAAAGGCCGCTTTTAATTGTCTTAAAATGATTCTTTCTTCCCGATGTTCATACATAAAAGTAACAAGAGGGAAAAAAAGTGATTGGTTGAGCAAATGATTGTATTGTTTCGTTTGTTGCGGAGAATGATAGTAAATTGCTAAATCATTCATGTTAACGCCCCTTTACTATTGAAGCGCCTAAGCAACAAGGAATTTATCGCGTTGCTTAGGCGCTTACGGTTTTAGTTAAAGACTTCTGTTAATTGTGGTACTACTTGTTTTTTACGAGAAACAACGCCTGGTAAGAACGCACGATTGTTAACTAATGTTACATTGAATGCTGCTTCAATTTTGGCTTGTTCCGCACCAATCGCTAATAATTCAGAATCACTGTCTAGGATATTCGTAATAATTAAGACAAACAAGTCATAATTATTGGCTGCATTTTCTGCGGCCATAGCTGCTTCTAATTCAGCTTGACGATCTAAAACTTCTGCTAAATCGACGGTATTTACTTGAGCAACCCGAACTGTTTTGCCGTTCATTGGGAAGCTCTTAGCATCTAAATCTAAAAGGACTTCAGCTGATTTATCGCTTAAATTTGTTCCTGCTTTTAATAAGTCAAGACCATAGCCTTCTAAATTAATTTCAGCAATATCAGCTAGGGCGTGCGCTGCATCGATGTCTTCTTGTGTGCAAGTTGGTGATTTAAATAATAATGTATCAGAAATAATCGCTGAGACCATCATACCAGCAATTTGAGCTGGAATTGTCACGTTATTTTCTTTAAACATTTTATAGATGATTGTACTGGTACACCCTACTGGTTCTGCACGATAATACAATGGATCTGCTGTTTCGAAGTTGGCAATCCGGTGATGATCCACTACTGCTAAAATGTTTACTTCAGCGATATCTGAAATGCTTTGTTGGAATTCGTTATGATCCACTAACATGACTTGGTTTGTTTCGCTAGCTGCTTCAGTGACAACACGTGGTGCTTCAATATTAAAATAATCTAAGGCATATTGAGTTTCTTCACTTGGTGTTCCTAAAGCGACAGCTTCTGTCTCTTTTCCTAATTCTTTTTGTAAGTAAGCAAAACTAATTGCTGCTCCGATAGCATCTGTATCAGGATTTTGGTGTCCAAAAACTAAAATTTTTGACATAATACACACTCCTTGGTTTTGATTCACTCTTAATGATAACAAAAAATAGAAAAGAAACAACAAAAAAATTGTCTTCTTTTCTATTTTTTCGTTTGTTAACGTGCTAGATAACCTTGATAGTCCTCGACATGTAGTAGTTTTTTCGCATTTTCAACACGATCATTTTTAGGAGGCTCAATTCCTTCTAATGGATAAGGAATACCTAGTTCTTCCCATTTGTACTTGCCCATCGTATGGTAAGGAAGCACTTCAACTTTATCTACATTGTTTAATGTTTTTATGAAGGCATCCAGACGGATTAAATATTCGTCGTAATCACTACGTTGAGGCACCAATACGTGGCGAATCCAAACAGGTTTGTCAATTTCAGATAAATAGGTAGCCATCTCTAAAATATTATCATTTGATTGCGTTGTTAACAGTTTATGCTGCTCGTTATCAATATGTTTGATGTCGAATAAGAGTAAATCTGTGTACTTCATCAATTCATCAAATTGACTAATGAAGGGTTCTTCCCGAGTAAAAGGCTTGCCACACGTATCTAAGGTTGTATGAATGCCTTGTGCTTTGGCTTTTTTAAATAAATCGATCAAAAAGTCCATTTGCAATAGCGGCTCACCACCACTGACAGTGATACCACCCTTTTCGCCCCAATAAGAGCGAAAACGTAATGCTTCCTCTAATACTTCGTCAGTCGTCACCACACGACCACCGGAACCAATTTTCCAAGTATCTGGATTATGACAGAATTGACATCTCATGCGACACCCTTGTGTAAATACGATAAAACGGACACCTGGGCCATCAACGGTACCAAAATTTTCTGTTGAATGAATTCTACCTGTAACTGGTGTTGTCATAATGATCCCTCTTCTTTCAAACGAAAAGGATGACACGTTAAATGTCACCCTTTCAGTTAAATAATGTAAATGTTTTTTATAGTCTGTCGTGTGAAGTTCTTGAAATAACGTCTGCTTGTTGTTCAGGAGTTAAGTCACGGAATTTCACGGCATATCCAGATACACGGATAGTTAAGTTTGGATATTTTTCTGGATGTGCTTGTGCATCTAATAATAATTCGTTTGTAAATACGTTTACGTTTAAGTGGTAACCACCTTTATCGAAGTAGCCATCTAATACGTTACGTAAGTTGTTAATTCTTGTGTCGTCGTCTTTACCTAAACCATTAGGGTTGATGGTTTGTGTATTAGAAATACCATCTAAAGCGATTGTATATTCTAAACGAGCTGTTGAGTTTAATGAAGCTAACAAGCCATTTTTCTCACCTAAGAATTTACCGTCTTGATAACTTGGGTTCGCACCTGGTGCAAGAGGTTTGCCGGCCCGACGTCCGTCAGGCGTGTTCCCTGTTGCTTTACCATAAACAACGTTTGAAGTGATTGTTAATAATGAAGTCGTTGGTTTAGAGTTACGGTATGTGTGTTGACGTTTAATTTGTGTCATAAAGTAATCTAAAATCCAGTTAGCCATTGCATCGGCTTCTTCGTTATCGTTTCCGTATGTTGGGAATTCTTTTGTTGGTACATAATCAATTGCCATACCATCTTCGTCACGGATTACTTCTACTTCACCGTGTTTAATTGCCATGATACTATCAGTCGCATGAGAGATTCCGGCAATACCAGTTGCGAATGTCCGTTGTAAATCAGTATCCATTAAAGCTAATTGTGGTGCTTCATATGCATATTTATCATGCATGTAATGAATAATGTTTAATGTGTTAACATACAATTCAGCTAACCAGTCTAAGATGTCTTTATAGCGTTCCATGAATTCATGGTAATCTAATTTGTCACCAGTCATTGGACGATATTTTGGTGCTACTTGCATTTTAGTTTTTTCGTCGACCCCGCCGTTAATTGCATAAAGAACAGCTTTCGCTAAGTTCGCACGAGCGCCGAAGAATTGCATATCTTTACCCATAACTGTTGCAGAAACACAACATGCGATTGCGCAGTCGTCAGAACCCCAGTTTTCACGTAATAAGTCATCGTTTTCAAATTGGATAGATGAGCTTTCTTTCGCGATTTTAGCTGCATATGTTCTGAAGCCTTCTGGTAAGTGAGAAGAATACAATACAGTTAAGTTCGGTTCTGGAGATGGTCCCATGTTTGTTAAGGTGTGTAAGATACGGAAGTCATTTTTGGTAACTAATGAACGACCGTCAATACCCATACCAGCAATAGATAATGTTGCCCAAATTGGATAACCAGAGAATAATTGGTTGTATTCTGGTGTCCGTGCAAATTTAACCATACGTAATTTCATGATTAAATGGTCAATCATTTCTTGTGCTTCAAATTCAGTGATTAAACCAGCTTCTAAGTCACGTTGGATATAGATGTCTAAGAATGCTGAGATACGACCAATTGACATTGCCGCACCATTTTGAGATTTAATGGCACCTAGGTAACCAAAGTATAACCATTGGATTGCTTCTTGCGCATTTGCAGCAGGACGAGAAATATCGAAACCATAAGAAGCAGCCATTTGTTTTAAGTCATTTAACGCACGGTATTGTTCAGAAATTTCTTCACGTAAGCGAATAACATCGTCTGTCATTTCTTTGTTACCAGTGTTATCATGATCTTTTTTCTTTTGTTCCATTAAGTAGTCGATACCATATAATGCGATACGACGATAGTCACCGATAATACGGCCACGGCCATAAGCATCTGGAAGACCAGTAATGATTTTGTTTTTACGTGCTAAACGCATTTCAGCTGTGTAGGCATCAAAAACACCTTGGTTATGTGTTTTTCTGTATTCTGTGAAGATTTTTGTCATTTCTTCGTCAGTTTCATAACCATTTGAAACTAAGGCATTGTTCGCCATTTTAATACCACCGAATGGCATAAATGCTTGTTTTAATGGTACATCTGTTTGTAAACCGACAATTTTTTCTTCTTCTTTGATTAAGTAACCAGGTTCATGTGACGTAATAGTTGCTGGGATATCGCTATCCATGTCATAAACGCCATTTTTTTCATGTTGGATTTCAAATAATTCTTGTAGTTTTGTCCATAATTTGTCAGTGCTTGGAGCGATTGGTTCTAAGAAACTGTCGTCGCCTTTGTACTCTGTGTAGTTGTTTTGAATAAAATCACGAGTGTCAACGCTTGTTCTCCATTTGTCGCCTTTAAAGCCTTCCCATTGTTTCATGAAGTGTTTGCCTCCTTAGTTAACTGCTACTTGATTGTATGTAACAGCTTTATGTGATAAGTATAACACATAACCTTTTAGATGCAAGCGTTTTTTTATTATTTATTGCACTTTCTTAATAAATAAATGGGGAGCGAAGATTCTAAACGCTGATATATAAACATTTATACTTGTGAAAATAAGAACGATTTATAGTTGTTATCACTTGTGAAAAATGTACTTCTGTATTAAAAACAGCAGCCATCTGTATTAATACAGATGGCTGCTGTCGAGATATTTATAACACAGTTTAGTTTGTTTGCTCTTCTTCAATCACTGCAGAATGCATCTCGTGGACTTCCATTACTTGGCCATCTTTTTGTTCATCGATGACAAAGGAACCGTTGGATGTTCGTTCACTGATTGGATAGTTTTTCGACTGAATAACTTCTTGTGTGCCTTTTTGCGTAGTAACTAATAAATCTAAATCGGTACTTTCAGACATAAAGACAACACGATGTGGATTTTTCTTCAATTCCCGTAAGACCATTAATCCACGTTTTGCTCGTCCTAATTGTGTTAATTCTTGGGCTAACATACGTTTAACACCGCCACGTTGGGTAACGATGACAATTGGTGTATCCCCTTCAGAATGAACCAGTAAACCATTAACGACATAATCGTCTTCTTTGAGGTTCATTGATTTAACTCCAGCCGCTTTACTACCCACGACTGGTACTTCATATAATGGATAACGTAAGCCAAAACCGCGATTGCTAACGAGGAAAACATCCAATAAGTCTTGATCATTTGTTAAATAAACATTGGTAATTTCATCTTGGTCTGATTTTAATTTCATACAAGATGTCGGGCGGCTCTTATAAGTGCGCCAAGGCTCAAAATCAGCCATTTTGGTTTGTTTAATCATGCCAGCTTTTGTAATGAAAACAAAGGTTTTTGTCGGACTTAACTCTTTATAAGGATATACAGCAATAATCGATTCATCGATAGCAAGATTTAAAATGGTTTGAGAAATATGTTCGCCAATTTCTTTCCAGCGTAAATCTGGCAACTCATGGACGGGGCGATAGATCATATTTCCTTTATTTGTTACTAGTAAAAGATGATCTAATGTATTGACTTCGCCAGCATATAGTAAAAAGTCGCCTTCTTTCATGCCGATTTCTTCTGGTTTTGATGCTGTATAAGAACGAATACTACTCCGTTTGATATAGCCTTCGTGCGTCACGGTTACGACCACGTCTTCCTGTGCAACTAACACGGCTGTTTCAATCTTGATTTCTTGGATTTCCTCTTCAATTTGAGTTAAGCGAGGATTGCCATATTGCTTTTTAACTTCGCGAAGTTCTTTTTTCATGACTGAGAATAGTTCTTTTTCATTGTTTAAAATGTTCAATAACTCAGCAATTTGTTGCTCTAAAGTTTTTGCTTCTTCTTGTAAATCAGTAATATCCGTATTGGTTAAACGGTATAGCTGTAAAGTAACGATTGCTTCAGCTTGTTCTTCAGTAAACGCATAGTCGGATACTAAGTTCTTCTTCGCATCTTTTTTATCTTTACTGCCACGGATTGTTGCAATCACTTTATCTAAGATAGACAATGCTTTAATTAAACCAGCAACAATGTGCTCACGTTTGCGAGCTTTGTCCAACTCAAATTGACAACGATTAATGATAACTGATTTGCGGTGCGTAATGTAACTTTCTAAAATCCGTTTAAGGCCCACTTGTTGCGGGGTCATGTTGTCAATCGCAACCATATTAAAATTATAGTTAATCTGTAATTCAGTATTTTTAAATAGATAATTTAAAATACCTTCTGCATTGACATCTTTTTTTAGTTCAACAACAATTTGCAAGCCAGTTCTGTCACTTTCGTCACGAACTTCGGCAATGCCGTCTACTTTTTTATTTAAACGGATTTCATCCATCTTCTTCACTAGCGTTGCTTTATTGACTTCATAAGGAATTTCAGAAATGACAATTTGTTGTTTGCCGCCTTTTAAGGGCTCAATCTTTGTCTTCGCACGTAAAATTACTTTACCACGGCCGGTTTCGTAGGCTTTTTTAATTTCTGCTTTTCCTTGTAAGATCCCACCTGTTGGAAAATCTGGTCCTGGAATGTATTCCATTAATTTCTCTAAACTTGCATTAGGATGATCAATTAAATACACGGTCCCATCAATAATTTCCGCTAAATTATGTGTAGGAATTTCTGTTGCATAACCTGCTGAAATCCCCGTTGAGCCATTTACCAATAAATTAGGATATTTGGCTGGTAAAACAGTGGGTTCTTTTTCTGTATCGTCAAAATTCCAGACGAAATCGACGGTATTTTTGTCGATATCTTTTAACAACTCACCGCTTAACTGTGATAAACGAGCTTCTGTATAACGCATCGCCGCTGGCGGGTCGCCATCCATACTTCCGTTGTTTCCGTGCATTTCAATTAGTACTTCCCGTAATTTCCAGTCTTGACTTAGACGGACCATCGCTTCATAAATACTACTGTCGCCATGGGGATGATAATTCCCCATAATGTTTCCGACAGATTTTGCTGATTTACGAAAGCCTTTATCAAAGGTATTGCCATCTTTATTCATTGAAAAGAGAATGCGGCGTTGTACTGGTTTTAGCCCATCTCGAATATCTGGTAGGGCCCGTTCTTGAATGATGTATTTGGAATATCTTCCAAAACGATCGCCCATTACTTCTTCAAGGGTTAATTCTTGAACTTCTTGGCGTTTTTCCAAAATTGTCACTCCCTACTCTATGTCAAACAAACTGATTTCAGTGTCATCGGTTTGTTCTGCTTCTTTTGTTTTTTCCGCATCTAAAAGGCGTTCTCCTGTTGGTGCAGAAGTGTCTTCTTCTGAACGATCTAAAATACTGCCATCTTCTTCCAACGTAAATTGAACATGTTGCTCAATCCATTTTCGACGAGGTTCGACTTTGTCGCCCATTAATGTGGTCACACGGCGTTCTGCTTGAGCTGCATCATCAATCCGAACACGAATTAAGGTTCTAGTTTCAGGATCCATCGTTGTTTCCCAAAGTTGTTCTGCATTCATTTCCCCCAGACCTTTATAGCGTTGGAGCATATAGCCTTTACCAACTTTATCAATCACTTCTGCCAATTCACCATCGGTCCAAGCATACTCAATGACTGATTTTTTTCCAGTTCCTTTAGAAACTTTATAAAGAGGTGGTAAGGCAATATAGACTTTGCCGGCTTCAATTAATGGTTTCATATAACGATAGAAGAACGTTAATAGCAACACTTGAATATGGGCACCATCGGTATCCGCATCGGTCATGATGATGATTTTATCATAATTACAATCTTCAATTGAAAATTCAGGACCAACGCCTGCGCCAATTGTATAGATCATAGTATTGATTTCTTCGTTTTTCAAGATGTCTTGCATTTTCGCTTTTTCCGTATTAATGACTTTTCCTCGTAGCGGTAAAATGGCTTGGAATTTCCGATCGCGTCCTTGTTTTGCTGAGCCACCAGCCGAGTCTCCTTCGACAAGATATAATTCATTTTTCTTAGGATTTCTGGATTGAGCCGGTGTTAATTTTCCAGAAAGTAACGATTCACCTTTTTTCCGTTTTTTACCGTTCCGGCTTTCTTCACGGGCTTTACGAGCCGCTTCACGGGCTTCACGGGCTTTAATCGCTTTCCGAATTAATGATTGACTCATTTCACTGTTTTCTTGTAAATAGAAGCCCATTTGTTCGCCTACGACGTTGTCGACAACGGTTCTTGCTAAAGGTGTACCTAATTTTCCTTTGGTTTGGCCCTCGAACTGTAGTAAGTTTTCTGGTACTCGAATAGAAAGGACGGCTGCTAAGCCTTCACGGAAGTCGCTACCTTCTAAATTTTTATCTTTTTCTTTTAATAGTCCTACTTTACGTGCATATTCATTGTACGCCTTTGTCATTGACGTTTTCATACCGACTTCGTGGGTACCGCCATCTTTTGTGCGGACATTGTTAACGAAAGATAAAACATTTTCAGAATAGCCATCGTTGTATTGATAGGCTAATTCAACTTCAATACCTTCTTTGGCTCCTGAAAAATAAACAACGGGTGTTAATGTATCTTTTTCTTCATTTAGATAGGCAACAAATTCTTTAATGCCTTCTTCGTAGTGAAAGACTTCTTCTTTGGGTTCTTCCCCACGTTCATCCGTTAAAGTAATTTTGACGCCTTTTAATAAGAAAGCTGATTCTCTCAAACGTTCTGCTAAAATTTCGTAAGAAAAATTTGTCGTAGAGAAAATGGTGTCGTCAGGTAAAAAAGTAACGGAGGTGCCGTTGCGTTTTTTTGTTTTGCCGATTTTTTTTAAGGTACCAACTGGTTTACCGCCATCCTCAAATCGTTCCATGTATTCTACGCCATCACGAACAATATGAACTTCTAACCACTTAGATAAGGCATTAACAACACTGGCACCCACCCCATGGAGTCCGCCTGAAGTTTTATAGCCACCTTGGCCAAACTTACCACCCGCATGTAAGACAGTAAAAATGACTTCTACTGTTGGGATACCAGAAGCATGCATCCCTGTTGGCATTCCGCGGCCAGAGTCTGCAACACAAATACTATTATCTTTTTGGATAGTTACGTTGATTTCATTCCCGTAGCCAGATAACGCTTCATCGACTGCGTTATCGACAATTTCATAGACTAAGTGATGGAGTCCACGGCTATCGGTTGAACCGATATACATACCAGGTCTTTTCCTCACTGCTTCTAATCCTTCTAGGACTTGGATAGAGGCATCATTGTACTCATTGTTAATTTTTTTAGCCAAAGAAAAAACTCCTTATACTTAGATTCTCGTTTAGTTAATAAGCGTACATTAACTATTTCTTAAAGAATTAGAAGAAGAGTGAGCCGGTTTCTTGCGTTTTCCGTTCGCTCCTTCTAAAACCATCATTACAATAATACTCTATCTGGGTCAAAAAAAAAAGAGCTTTCCGTTCAGGACGCTCTTTCTTTATAAAATTACACGTGTTTATTCAGCATCTGCCATTTTTGCCAATTCAATTTTAATACAACGGTTCATAATAACTTGACGACCTTCATTTAATAACAAGTTCGCTGCCTCTTCATTTTCCAAACCTAGTTGGGCCCAAAAGACAGGCGCTTCTGTTTTCAATGTTTCTGCGGCCACTTCTGGCAAAAATTCACTCCGCCGAAAGACGTCAACAATATCAATCTTTTCAGGAATCTCTGTTAATGTCCCATAAACCGTTTCGCCAAGCACCGTTTCACCTTTTAAAACTGGATTGACAGGTAACACACGATAGCCATGTTGCTGTAAAATTTCCGCAATTTTGTAACTCGTGCGGTCGGGCTTGTTACTCAAACCAACCACCGCAATATTTTTTGCTTGTTTTAAAATATCAAAAATTTGATTTTGACTTGGATTCTCAAATGTCATTCACTCAACCCCTTTTTTTCGTTCTTATTTATTATAACGCTGAGTAAAGGGTTTTGGCAAAATTATTCTCTGACTGCCGGTAAAATAATTATTGGCTTTGCCAATCTGCTGGATAAGTCACGTAGACAAAGCGGGCATCACCCGTCACTGAAAATTGAATTTTGCTACTTTTCGGGATTAAAATAATTTCACCGGCTGTTGCAGAAATTTTACGTCCGTCAATCAGTATATCCAGTTGTCCTGAAATAATATAATCAATTTCATCGTATTCTAGTGTCCAATCGAAGGTGGTATCTTTCATCACCATTAAACCGCAACCAAGGCGCGGGCTTTCTTCTAAAGAAAACAGATCTTTTGTGTAAACAATGTCCGCTGGGTTGCCTGTATCTAAGCGATCGTCTTCTGTTACGTCAATTTCGGGTAATTTGATGGACATAATTCCACTGGGATCCACTTGTTTAGTCGGCATTAATTTTTCTGTGACAATTTGTCGAACAAGCGTTTCAATCATTTCACGATTTAATTCTGTCATATTTACACCTCATTATTTCACTTCTGTTTCGGGTTTCCCTAGCATTCGATTTGCCATAAAGATAGCCACAAAAATGGCGGTAATCCCTCCAACTAATTTTCCAACAATCATTGGAAAAATCATTTCTTTTGCTACGCCTGCAGTAAAACCAAGGTGATCACCCAAAACGAAAGAAGCCGAAACAGCAAAAGCGATATTAATAATTTTTCCTCGATTATCCATGTCTTTTAACATTTGGAACATGGGAATATTGTTAGCTAATGTAGCAACCATTCCTGCAGCCGCTACTTCATTCATTCCTAAAACTTTTCCTAGTTTCATCAATGGTTTATTAAAGACTTTCGTAATCACAGCTACTAAACAGAAAGCGCCAGCTAAAGTTAAAGCAATCCCGCCAACGACTTCAATACCTTCAGTAACTGGTGCAATACCAGGAATCACTGTAATTCCTAATAATAGTTGAATCGCCCCAACAACTAAACCAAAGATAGCGACAATCACTACGCCTTGACCAAAAATTTGGAAGCCTTTAATCATGCCATTTGGCGCTAACCACAAACCTAAAATAATTAAAGCGGCAACAATAATAATTGGAATTAAGTTAGGAACAATCAATGACAATGGCATGCCAGCTGTTAAACCACCTGCTAATAAACCAAAAGGAATTGTAATAATCCCGCTCAAAACACCCGTTGCTAAGAATTGTTGGTCGTCTTTTTGGATAATACCAAGCGCTACTGGAATTGTAAAGACTAACGTCGGTCCCATCATTGCACCTAAGATTGCCCCCGCAAATAAACCAGCTTGTGGATCATTGGCTAATTGTTGTGCTAACGCAAAGCCGCCCATATCATTAGCCAATAAGGTTGTGGCAAACATTGCTGGATCAGCACCTAGTAATTCATAGACAGGAACGACAATCGGACTTAAAAGATTGGCTAAGACAGGCGCTAAAGTGATAATCCCTACCATAGAAAGCGCTAGAGAACCCATAGCCATAATCCCTTCCTCAAATTGCTCCCCTAAACCTAGTTTGTTGCCAATACATTTATCGATTCCTCCAATAATCATGAAAAGAACCATAATATACATAATAATTTCATTAATGCTCATGTCTCGTCCTCCCTATTCTTCCTCTGTAGAATCAATGACACCAACAATCATTGCATCAATTGGGACATTCGGATCTTCTGCCGAAATACGGGCAGCATTGCCTTGACTAATTAACACTTTGTCCCCGACACCAGCTCCAGCGTTGTCAGCAGCAATTAAAAATCCTTGCTTTTCGTCCTCTTGATTCAAAATATCAACCATCATAAATTTCCAGCCATTTAATTTTTCATCTTTTCTTGTTGACCAAAGGCTACCAGTCACTTTTCCTAAAAGCATCGTTTTTCCTCCTTACGTCAGCAATTGATGTTTCCTAGCATAATCTTTCGCTAACGGGGTTAAATAGGCATTTTTACTTAAAGAAACACCTGCTTCTGTCATTCTTATCAATTGTTTTTCAGTAATGTAGGTTCGTTTGGTCTCCGCCAAAGAACGAAATTGTTTTTGACAGGCCGCCTGAAACATAGCATAATTTTCTGAATCATGATAAAAAATCATCCCAAACTGTTGGCACATGTCCACGTTTTCCTGAATCGTTTGTTTCAAACGATACTTCAATCGTGAATTTTTAATCACTGAAGGTATTGGGGTTAAAACCAATACCGGCTTACCTTCAAATAAGAATGCTAAGATGTTTTTGACTAATTCATCCGTTTCCTGTAAATGCGCAATCGCATTTACTTGGGAAAGCGTTAGCCTCTTTACAATCAAACCTCGTGCTTGCTTCTGCTCCTTGGTTACCCAATTTACATCAGGAAAACGAATAAACATCTCTTCAGGAAATGCTTCTTTTGCTTCTGCTAAAGCCACTGAATAAGACGACGACAACAATTGTTGGCAAATTCGATCAGTAATCTGTTGAATCAAATTTTCCATTTCAGAAACGTTCATTGTCCTTCCTCCTTTTACTTAAGAATATAGCCACGAGCTCCTTTGGTTAAGCCGCAAGCGTTGGCTTCATCGTAGTCAATATGCATGTACGTTGCAAATCGCGGACTGATTCGCACAACTACATCATCAAAGATTAACGGACGTGTGCCTTCCACTTTGACTTGCACAATTTGGCTATTGCTTACTTTATTTTTCAAGGCGTCTTCGGGTGTCATGTGAATATGACGTTTGGCAACAATTAAGCCGTGACTTAATGTCACAACTGCTGATCCGTTCATCAGCGTGACACCTGGTGTCCCTTCTGTCTTGCCACTCTCTCTAACTGGGGCGTTAATTCCTAAAATACGTGTATCCGTCATAGAAACTTCAACTTGTGATTCGCTACGTTCAGGGCCTAAAATAACCACATTTTGAAAAAGTCCTTTAGGTCCAGCAACTGTAATTCGTTCTTTACAAACGAACTGTCCAGGTTGTGATAAATCTTTCACTTTTGTTAGTTGATATCCTGGTCCAAATAATGCATCAATCTCTTGACGAGACAAATGAACATGTCGGCCAGAAGCTTCAACTTCAAAAGTATTTTGTTGTTGTTGCTGAATTCGTTTAACAACTTCTTCAACAATTTCATTCATTGAATCCAATTTGTTCATCTCCTAGTTTCGTGATATTTCAGCCATGGTGCTAATTAATTCTGCAGCCCAAGATTGAAAAAGGCCGAACAGTTGTGATTCTCCTTTTAACTGGAGAATAATTTTATCTAGTTGTAATTGAATTTCTTTTGAGGAATAGCGCCATTGTCTCTGTTGGTTAGTTAGAATAGTTACCTTTGATTCCAAAATGACTGGCTCCATTACAAGCGACTGTTCTAAAATAAATTTCTCTAACCACAGTTGTTGTTGTTCGAAATATAACCAACCTTCTGTTGATAACGCTTCATTCGTTAAGAAAGGCAAATACAATAGATGGCTTAAGTGCCGAATCTCATAAATTGTTTCTTTTGATAAATGTTCTTGTTTTTGTTTTTGTGAGGAGGCCTTCACTGAATGAACCTCAGAAAGCAATGGGTTTGTTGAAGAGAAGCTGCTATTAATCCGATGCTCGCGTAGATAGCTTTTGGCGGCTGGCGTCAGAAAACTGCCTACAGGAAACACAAAATCCGTGCCATCTTCTAGTTCTTTTTTAAGCCTTTTGTTGCGAAGCATATCTTCTGTAATAACTGTCATAACACCCCTCCTCAATGAAAGTTTAGGACAGAAGTAATGAACCTACCTCTGCCCCAAAAAATCAAAATTATAATTCAGTTGTTGCGTGTGGTAAAATAGCGTCTACTTCTGTATGTGGACGTGGAATTACATGGACAGATAATAATTCGCCAACACGTTCTGCTGCGGCAGCACCAGCATCTGTTGCTGCTTTTACAGCACCAACGTCACCGCGAACCATTACTGTAACTAAACCGCCACCGACTTGTTCTTTTCCAATTAAAGTAACGTTTGCCGCTTTCACCATTGCATCGGCTGCTTCGACAGCACCTACTAAACCACGAGTTTCGATCATTCCTAAAGCATTTGTACTTGACATTATAATTTCCTCCTAAGATGTATGTTTTATTTTTAAAAATTTGGGACAATTAGCAATTTGACTTAGGTCCCAAACCCTAAATCCAATAATTTATTTGTTTTACTTTTACTCGCTCGTTTCTTGTTAGTTTAAGCGAGCTAAAACTTGAGCCACCACGGCATTTACTAGTTCTTCTTGATTGGTTGTTTCGCAAGAAGTAGCCACAGACGTGGTTGATGTTTGACCAAATTCTTGACGGATCTCTTCTAAATCACGCACGCCATATGCAACACGACGTAAATTGAACAGATTTTCAACCCCAATATTATCAGAAGTTGAGCTGCCACCAACTGCGCCACAGCCAAGTGTTAATGCTGGCACTAAGTTAGTTGAAGCACCAATTCCGCCAAGTGTACCAGAGGTGTTAACAAGTAAACGAGAGACGGGTTTTCTTAAGCCAAATTCACGAATGACTTCTTTGTTTTCTGTGTGAATACCCATCGTATGACCCGCACCTTCACCTTTCAAAATTTCAATTGATAACGCGCAAGCTGCTTCCCAGTTTTCAACTGTATAGAAAGCAATAATCGGCGCCAATTTTTCTCTTGAAAATGGATATTTCAAGCCTACATGTGTTTCCTCGGCAACAATTAAGCGGCGATCTTTTGGAATAGATAAACCAACTAATGAAGCAATATGTTGAACGGAACGTCCTACGATTTGCGGGTTCATTGTACCGTTTGGTCGTAAAATAAATTTAGCTAATTTGTCGGCTTCGGCTGGACTTAAGAAATACGCTCCCTGCTTAATTAACTCTTCTTTGACCGCTTCACGGTTGACAGTTTCAACAATAATTGATTGTTCCGATGCACAAATTGTACCGTTATCGAAAGTTTTTGAATCCATTATTTGTTTCACTGCATGAGGAACATTTGCGCTTCGTTCGATGTAGGCTGGTCCATTACCAGGCCCAACACCGATTGCTGGTGTTCCAGAAGAGTACGCGGCTTTAACCATTGCGTTTCCACCAGTAGCTAAAATTAAATTTGTTTCTTTATTTTTCATTAATTCGCTGGTCGCTTGCATAGTTGGCGTTTTGATGACCGAGACACAACCTTCTGGTGCCCCTGCAGCAATAGCCGCTTTTTGGATAATTTCTACTGTTTCAATAATCGATTTCAACGCATTGGGATGTGGTGAAAAAACAATGCTGTTGGCAGCTTTTAATGAAATTAATGCTTTGTAAATGACTGTTGATGTCGGGTTGGTAGAAGGAATTAATCCTGCAATTACACCAACTGGGACAGCAATTTCAGTGACTTTTTTGGCAGCATCATCATTGATCACACCAACTGTAGGTTTGTCCTTCATTTCGTCATATACTACTTTTGAAGCGAAAGCATTTTTGATGATTTTATCTTCATAGATACCAAATCCTGTTTCTTCATTGGCCATTTTCGCTAACTTTTCTCGTTGGTTAAACGTAGCCTCTGAAACTGCTTGGACAATCGCATCGATTTGTTTTTGCGAAAATGTTGCTAATACTTGCTGTGCCTCTTTGGCTTTTCTGATTAAATTTCTTGTTTCTTGGATGGAACGTAAGTCTTTATCTACTAATTCCACTCGTCTTCACTTCTTTCTATTTCAGCCATGATTGCTTGAATTAAAGCTTCTTTATTGGCAAATTTAATCTCACTTTTCTTTAAACTACTTAGGTTCATTTTGTAGGCTTGTTTGCGTAAATCAACCACGCGTTGTGTTTCTAATTTTTGGCGTGTGCCAGTGTGTTCTTCCAAGTCTGGTGTTTCAATCTCTTCTTCAATTACTTCTATTTGTTCCATCGGTTCAGGTGCTGACTTGGGTTCTGGATCTGATAAAATCACTTCCGTTTGAGCATCAACCCGTGAGATCACATGATGAGCAATTAAACAATTTAATTCTTTAGCTACTTCCGTGCCTACTTCAACGGCAGCTTGAACCGCGGCAACGTCACCAATCAGTTCCACAGTTGTTAAACCGCCATTAATAATTTCAGCTTTTAACAAAGTAACGTCGGCGGCTTTTAATGCCGCATCGGCCACACTAATGGCACCTAAAAACCCTTTGACTTCGACCATTCCTAATGCTTTCATTCAGGTCACATCCTTAATAACTCAACGGATTGTCAGCGATATTTTGAATGACTTGTTCAAACGCACTGCAAGCAGCTTTACATGCAGATTGACTACCTGTCAATAAGGCGCCGCCAAAGTTCGTTTCAGAAGGTGGGCCATAAAAGACACCCATTTGAACATCGGCAGCTTTCATTGCTGCATCTAAGCCAACCATTGCTTCTAGCGGTGGAGCAATCAGATAAGCAATCGCTTCACCTTCAGGAATATTCGCTTGTTCAGATAAAAAGCTACCCGTTCTTGATACTACATGTGCAAAATAAACAATGCTGTCATCTTCGTTAGCACTATAGAAGCTGGCTTCTTCTTCAATGACTTGCGTAATGACACTCAAGCCACTATTGACTTCGGCAGGACTCGGACCAGCAATAATGCCAATCACTTCACCGGCTAATTTGGTTGAAGCATTTGCTGCGCCAGCATACATACTTTTACCGTAAACTACAGTAACATCGGCGGCTTTAGTTGCTTCATCTAATGCAACATAAGTGACATCATCACAATCGGAAGTAACAATTCCTAATGAGCGATGTTCTGGTTTCAATGATAATTCTTTTGCTAATGCCGGATCGACATTGGGAATGACTTTCATACTTAGGACATTTGCACCTAGACGATCATTTTTCATGAGAAATCCTCCTTTATTCAGCTTCTTTTAAATCAATACCAGATTTTTTCTTGTCTAACATTTTTTTAATAATTTCGGCAATGTAGGCGCCTGCTTCAACAGCCGGTGTCCCACCTTTGTGAATATTTGAAATAACTGTCCGCCGTGCTTCTGGCATACCGACAGTTGGTTTGTAGGCAATGTAGGCACTCATAGATTCTGCTGTTACTAAACCAGGACGTTCGCCAACTAGCAAACAAACAACATCAGCGTCAGTGATTTCACCAATTTTATCCATTGCTGGCACGCGACAATATTTAACAAAAACAACATTGTCGAAATCTAAGTTGTACATGTTTAATCCTTGTTTAATTGCTGGTAGGACTTCTTTAATATTCGCTTCGATAGCTGCTGAACTAAGGCCATCCCCTACGACCATTTGGATTTTGGCTTTTGGTGTCGTATTTTTCCGAATGATTTCACTATTTTCTTCATCAAATTGACGACCATAATCTGGACGTGTTAAATATTCATCTTTACTGTTACAGATTGTTTTTGTAGAAATAAAATTCATTTCTTTTACCAAGTCTTCGCTTACGTCTGAAAAGACCGCATCTTGTGCTGCCGCATGGTCTGCTCGGAAACGTAATGTTGAACTAGTCATATAACGCGTCCCTGCACGACCAACGCCTAAACGAGCTGGCGAGAAAGCTTTCATTTTTAATAGTGCTTCAGGATCTACGGCATTTTTCAATAGTAATTGTTTACGTAAATCTACTTCAGTAATGTCAGGAATTAGGCCTTCTTCAATTTCTGTCGTTTCAGTGACGTGTGTTGTGACTGGTTTTTCTTCAGCAGTCACAGTGGCAGTCGAAACCGCTTGATTGTCAGCGACCATTTCTGTTAAAATTCCGGCAATCATTTCTTTTAATTCTTTTTCGTTCATTTGTATTCTCACCTCGTTTATTTAATAAATACAGATGCATCGCCAGCGCGACTTGTTAATTTTCCGTTTTCCATTAAGCCCATTTTTTCCATCCATTCTTCAAATTCTTTAATTGGACGTAAGCCTAATGTTTCACGAATCGTCGCAGTTTCATGGAACCCAGTTGTTTGATAATTTAACATGACATCATCGCCATGAGGAATCCCCATGATATACGTACAACCAGCTGTTGCTAATAACATTGCTAAGTTTTCCATATCATTTTGATCAGCTTTCATATGGTTGGTGTAGCAGACATCACAGCCCATTGAAATTCCAGTTAATTTGCCCATGAAATGATCTTCTAAACCAGCGCGGATGACTTGTTTTGAATCGTAAAGATATTCTGGTCCAATAAAGCCAACAACGGTATTTACAATATACGGATCAAATTTTTTGGCTAAGCCATAACAACGCGCTTCCATTGTGACTTGGTCTGCGCCAAAGTTCGCTTCAGAAGAAAGTTCTGAGCCTTGACCTGTTTCAAAATACATCACATTAGGACCAGCTGCTTGACCACTGTGAAGTGCTAAATCTTGTGCTTCAGCTAAAATTTCTGCATTTAAACCAAATGCTGTGTTCCCTTTTTCTGAACCAGCGATGGATTGAAAGACTAAGCCAGTTGGCGCGCCTTGACGCATGGCTTCCATTTGTGTCGTTACGTGAGCAAGCACGCAAGTTTGTGTTGGAATTTCCCATTCGCTACGGAACTCTTCAAATTTGTTTAAGATTCGTTTAACACTTTCTGTAGAATCATCAACAGGATTCAAACCAATTAAAGCATCACCGGCGCCATAAGAAAGACCTTCCATAACTGAAGCCATAATGCCATCGACATTATCGGTTGGATGGTTCGGCTGTAAACGATTTGAAAAAGTTCCGGGACGGCCAATCGTTGTGTTGGCGGTTTTTTCAATATTGATTTTTTTTGCGCCAACAATTAGATCCATGTTGGACATTAATTTACAGACAGCAGCAATCATTTCAGAAGTGAGTCCACGGGAAATTCGTTTGATATCAAAATCGGTTGTTTCCGAAGATAAGATAAATTCGCGTAATTCTGCGACTGTCCAATGTTTAATACTTTCAAAAATTCGCATATTGACTTGGTCAATAATAATGCGTGTCACTTCGTCTTCGTCATAATCAACAACGGGATTGTTAAACAAGTCATTTAAGGACAATTCCGATAAAACGACTTTCGCTGCCACGCGTTCTTCGGCTGAATTAGCAGCTACGCCAGCTAACTTGTCGCCAGACTTTTCTTCATTGGCTTTGGCTAAGACTTCTTTAACGGATGTAAATTGATAGACTTTGCCAAATAGTTTGGTTTTTAAAATCATCTTTGTGTCGCTCCTTTTTAATTAAATACTAAGGTCTTAACAATGACTGGAAGGACGGCCCCTTCTGCCACTGGTAAGCCGATATCTACATAATCACCGTTTTCTACTTTGACAGAGTCAAGACAGATAAACGGATAGTCTTTTGGCAGATGGGCACTTAAGGCATGCCCTAAAGCTTTCGCCATGTCTTCATCCACCATAACAATAATGGGAATTTGTTCAGCAACTAAACTAGCTAATCCTTCCACAATCCCTTGACCATAGCGTTGAATATCAGCAAATGTTGGATTGCTCATGCCTCTAATTGCTAGGGCAATCTGGGGTGTTTCTTCAATACGATGCCAATTGAGTTTTTCTTGGATTCGCTGGCCTAGTTCTGTCACAGTAAGGGTTTCATCCTCTTGCGCTAATTTTAGAATTGGGATATTTTTTACCGGCAAAATTTGCTCACGGTAAGCAATCGTGCTTCCGCTAATTTCAGCAGTATGTGAACCTGCTCCGACGACCGTTGCTCGGATTGTTTCTGCGCTTTCTAAGACTTCTTTTTCCGAAAAAATCAGTGACTTTCTCAAGTATTTCCCTAAAAGTAAGCCGATGTCCCCATATTTAAAGAGATTCGTACTTGTCGTATTTAAGCAATCAGCCACACCACCAGAAAATGTTACAATTGGTAATTCCTCACCTTTTCGTAGTGGATGGTTGGTTACTAATAACTGGTAGAACGGACTTTGTGTCCCCAAGCCAATGCTATTTTCTAACACGGCAACTAATTCCGAAATAATTGGCAGTAAGTTTTGTTCGGTGGCTTGGTCACCAAGGTGCAAGGTTAGCCCTTTTTTATTTATAATTTCTTGAATTTTCGGAGCTATATAGGTGATTTTTTGTTGTTGATCTAATTTAATTAAGCGTCCGCCAATGTCAAAACAAGCCGTGTCAATCACTTCACCATCTTTAAAGACAGCTAAATTTGTCGTTCCACCACCAATATCTAAATTAACCACCGGTCGGCGTTTCGTCTCAGAATAGGTTTGAGCGCCAGCGCCTTTTCCGGCAATGATACTTTCTAAATCGGGACCAGCCGTAGCAACGACAAAATCACCTGCGTAGCCACTAAGTGCTCGTAGCACATTGTTGGCATTGCTTTTTCGAGCAGTTTCACCTGTGATAATTACCGCACCCATTTGAATATCTTGTTTATGAATGCCTGCTTGGCGATATTGCTCCGCTACAAACGCTTTGATAGGTTCTGCATCAATTTCTGATTGGTTAAGTAAGGGTGTAAAGATAATGTCACTTCGGTAAATGACTTTTTTATCAGAAATGCTGATACGTGGTACTGTAAACGCAGAGGCAAAATTTTCAACAGTTAATTCTGACAAGACTAATTGGGTTGTAGACGTCCCTAAATCAATCCCTACGGTTAAAAGTGTTTCCTTCGACATCGCCTGACTCGCCTCCTTTTGCATACAAAAAGGCACTTAAAGAATCGTTAGAAAATTTCTTTCTACTTTTCTTTAAGCGCCTTTGCTTAATCAATGAACAACATCACTGGTGTTCTGTTCGAAATAGAAACAGGTTTTAGTTCCCTGTTTATTGGATTCAATTGTAATTTTTCCTTTTAATTTATCTTTTACGTAGCTTTTGACAATCATCAAACCTAAACTGGTCTCGTTACTTTGATGAACGTCATAGCCTTTACCATTATCTGTAACAGTAATGGTAATCATTTTATTATCTAATGTTCCACTAAGTTTAACAACGCCACTTGTTTGTGGCTCAAATGCGTGATCAAAAATGTTTTGTAATAGTTCGTTGACAACAAGGGAAATGGTAACCATTTGTTCGCTAGAAACCATAATGGCTGGATCAACATCCATCATCATCTCAATGGGTTGTGCGCCTTGAAAAAGATGTCTAAAATTATACATCACTGCTTCCAATGTTTGCCGTAAAGCAACGTCATCTTTGACTTGTTTTGACAGCAATTCATGGGTGGCTGCAATCGCCATAATTCGATTGACACTTTCATGAAGGACTTTCTTTGCTTCGGGGCTTTGCGTTCGCCGTTCTTGAATACGCAATAAGGAAACCACCGATTGCAAGTTATTTTTAACACGATGATGAATTTCACGAATCGCAACAGATTTGGAAATAATTTCCGCTTCTTTTTCTTTAAATTCTGTATTGTCTTGAATAATCATAATCAGTTGTTCTTCTGATGCCAACCACACTTTCCGAACCTTAAAATAATAATTAAGGTAGGTCGTTTTGCTTTCAATTGGTTGATTACTCATTTTATATTTCATTTGATACAACACATATTCAAAAGTTGTATAATCGATGGACAAATTGTCATAACTCATTCCAATGATATTGTCCCGATAACCAAGTTTGCGATAAAGCTCTTGTGCATTGTGATTGGTAATTAATAAGTGACCCGCCGCATCAAAAATCAAAACGGCTTCTGCCAATTGATCAATAAATAATGCGTCGACTTGACTAGTTGATTTCGCTACTTTTGCTAACTGGCAGTTATTTAGCTCCTCTTTTTGTAAGTCCGCTTGAATCTCTTCATCTGCCGCAATCTCGACAATAATGACACCAATCGTTCGATGTTCATTGCGAATGGGATAGATATTTTGCTTAATCAAACGATTTTCCTGAGTCACTGCTAACAAACCAATGCTATTTAAGCTAGTTTGCATGGTACGCAGAACACCAGGTTCATTTTTTAATAAAGCTTCCATCCCGACGACATCTCCGCTATATAAAGAAGTTGTTTTCGCAGGCGGCTTATGATAAACGACTAGTGCTTGTTGTGACATTTCCTTATACACATCAATAAAAACATCTGCACTTTGATAGAGTGTCGTCGAAGAAAGATAACGTGCTGTACGTTGTAATTCTTTAATGTCTGATTCTGAAAGATTGGTATATTGGTGACATAATTGCTCTAATCGTTTCATTTATTCATCATCCATTACAATCAATTCTGCAATTTCACTCATACGTGCGCGTTTGTTCATACTTAACGTACGCAACATTTGGTAGGCTTCTTCTTCCGATATATGATTTTCTTTTACAAGAATACCTTTGGCTTTTTCGATAATTTTACGTTCTTCTAATTTTAAACTTAATTTATCGATTTGATTTAGTAACAGCTGCGTTTGTTTGCCTCGTTCAATGCTCATTTCAATTGTAGGTATTAATGATTTTTCATCTAGAGGTTTAACTAAATAACCCAGTGCGCCTAATTTTTTAGCCTTGTCCGTATTTTGTACGTCACTGTATGCAGATAAAAAGACAATACTACTGGCTAGTTGGTCTTGAACAATTTTTTTACCTGCTTTTAGACCATCTAAAATTGGCATTTGAATGTCCATTAATACTAGGTCAGGTTGTGTTTTTTTACATACTTCAATTGCTTCAAAACCATCGGCCGCTTCACCGACTACTTCGTACCCTGCTTCTATCACAATATCACGAATATCGAGTCTCGTAATAGGTTCATCATCGACTATTACAATTCGTCCATCCATTTTCTTCACGCCCTTGTCCTTTCAACGCTATGTTCTGGTAATTTTACAAGTTACAGAAAAGTTTAAAATCTGTTGTAAACCTTCAATCACCGCTTGTAAGGCCGCTTCCACTGAGCTTACGTCACCAGAAATGACCACCGATCCAGAAAAACGATCAATAAAACCGATTTGGATATCTCCGCTTTTAGTCGCAATATCAACAGCGATAATTGCCGCTTCGCTCGGAGTGATTGTCAAAATACCTAGTGCATTGCTGGTGCCTTCTGGCAATCCTAATTTTGTATAAATTTCTTTATTAGGACTAGCAATGATGTGCGCTAACGTTACTTGTTTCCCAGGAACATATTCTTGAATCATTCGTTGTTTTTCTTCCAACCAGACTCGCTCCTTTAATTTAGCAAATAAAAAATCCTCAATAAAAAACGTAAAGGTTCCACTTTCGCTTTCTACTAAGGAGCTTCTTTGCTCTTAAATTTTGAAGCACGCCGTTGTGCTACCCACATTATATGTTATCGATTTCATCCTGTCAATCGCTTATAAGATAGAATTTAAAATTTTTGTCACTTCTGCTGCTGTTGGTTGGACAGGATTTGTTTTGGTGCAGCCATCCATCAATGCGCCTTCAGCTATTTTTGGGATTGCAGTTTGGACTTCTTCTTTTGGTAAACCATAATCACTAAAAGTGGCAGGCATGTTTAATTTGTGACGGAGTTGCTTGATTTGTCGAATAAATTGTTGAACACCAATCCGTGCATTGGTTGTCTGTGTATCATTTAGACAATTTGCTAACTGCGCATAACGTTTGGCTGTTGGTTCGTTGGTGACTTTGCCATTCGCTAAGCCACTGTTATATGCAATGACTTCAGGTAAGAGCATTGCATTCATTCGTCCATGTGGCACATGTAAACGCGCACCGGCCGCATGAGCAATACCGTGATTCAAGCCTAACGAAGTAACATTAAACGCCATCCCTGCCATACATGAAGCTAAATGCATATTTTCACGAGCTTCTTGGTTGCTACCCTCATTAAAGGCTATTTCTAAATTGTCGAATACCAGGCGAACGACTTTTTCGCACAACGCATCTGAAATCGGATTTGCTTCTGTTGAAACATACGCTTCAATAACATGCGTTAAGACGTCCATTCCTGTATCCGCTGTGATTTTTGGTGGCACACTCATCACTAAATTTGTATCTAAAATCGCAATTTCTGGTTGAATTTCATCCGTTACAAGCGGGATTTTCGTGCCAGTTTCTGCAACCGTAATCACTGAAAAATTCGTAACTTCTGAACCAGTTCCACTAGTTGTAGGAACCGCAATAAACTCAGCAATCTGAGTTTGCAAAGTACGTTTGCCAAAAAATTTCATTGCTTTGGCCGCATCAATAGCGGATCCCCCACCTAAAGCTAATATCGTATCTCCTTGAAATGTCGCTAACTGCTTAATTCCCGCAGCGATTTTATCAATTGGTGGATCGGGGATGATGTCACTAAAAATTTGCCATTCACTTTTTGTTAAATGCTTTGTCACTTCATTCACAAATCCAGAGTCAACCATGAATGGATCTGTGACAATGAAAACACGTTTATCATGAAGTGTTTCCAAATTGGCTAATGCGCCTTCTCCTACCCATAGTTCGGTAGGGAAATGAATTGTTTTCATCTAAATTCCTCCTTAATAAAATACAAAAAGACACTTCAAACAAACGAAAAATCATCTGTCTGAAGCGTCTTTGCTTCCTTATGTATACGCCATTGTACACGAAACCTTATCCATAGAGTACAACGCCTTTAATTAATTGTCAATAAAAAAAGGGAATATAGCAGTACGTCATTGTACCTGAAATCTCCTTCAACATTGAAAGACCAGCCCAAAATTCCCAAAAGCACTTCCTCGTGCCATTAATTGGATTAATACAAATATCTTGGGCTGGATTTTCAACACAAGCGTTGTTAAGAAACATCCTGTTTTGCCTCGAAACAGCATGCCCAATAATGAAAAAATGAAAAGACCTGACTTAAAAGCAACCTTGCTTCTTCACAGTGGCGGGACCGTGCCAGATTCTCACTGGCTTCCATTCATATTTTTCATAAAATATTCGTTTAATCTATCTGAAATTTACCATAAGTTTTTTAGAAAAGCAACTGTTTACAATCCATCCTCTTTAATTTTATGGAAAACCTTTTCGCTTCGTTCATAAAAAACATCAGGTCGTTGTGCTTGAACATTTAAATAGCGAGCCAACGCATAAAAATAATCTGATAAACGATTGGTAAAAATTAATACCTCTTCGTTAATTTTGGCTGTCCAATTTAAACGAACAATGATGCGTTCTGCGCGCCGTGCAATCGTCCGAGCCACATGAACCATACTGGCTGCTGAGGTTCCGCCAGGTAAAATAAAACGATCAATATCTGGTGATTGTGCAGTGTAGAAATCAATCCGCTGTTCTAGCCAATGGACACTTTCCTTTTGTAATTTAAATGGTCGTTGTGCTTCAATCGGTGTTGACAAATCTGTTCCCGCATCAAAAAGTAAATGTTGTAAAGCTTCTAGTTCTTCTTTAATTTCTTGATTTTCTTGTGGAAGTTGGCTGATAATGTAGCCGACCCAAGAATTCAATTCATCAATTGTTCCATAACTTTCAACTCGATCAGAATCCTTAGCGACGGTTGAGCTGCCGACTAATTTCGTCATTCCCTTATCGCCAGTTTTTGTATAAATTTTCATTCTGCTTCATCCTCCTCTAAATAATCTACTAATTCTTGCAAGCCAATTTTTTCAACAGAAGAAATTTCAAAAATTCTTGTTGCACCCGCACTTTTTAATTGTTGCCGAACAATCTCTAACTGCTGAGAATCTTGTGCTAAATCAATCTTGGTTAAAATACCAATGATTTCTTTCGGGAAAATACTACCAAATCCTGGTGAAAAAACTTGTTGTGTTTCTACAGCACTTTGAACCAAACCGATCACATCTGCTTCTGCCGCTGTGACGTTTAATGCATTATAATATTGCCGATGCAAAATAAACTCGCCCGGTGTATCAATCATTTCTGTATGAAATTCCACCGCCTGTGTTTTATCATAAATTAATTCTTTGCCTTGCAGAGCTTGACATAACGTGGTTTTGCCACAACCGATAGCTCCCATTAAAATGATTCGTTTCATCGCTACCTCCATAAAAAAGGAGCCCAAAGCAAGTACCATCACGTACTTAGTCTTGGGCTCCTTTGCCGATTTGTTAAAACACGCCATTGTGTTTCTGATTCTTTGCCTTTATCTTACCTGTTTCCAAAAAACTTGTCAAAGTTATTGAATAGTTTCCCAAACTTTATGTTGTTTCTGAAAATAGGAAACAATATCTGTTTCAAAAATCGTTTGTAAAAATTCTTTTGAAGCCAACGTTTGAAAATCACCTTGCGCGGCCACTTTCCCTTGCTTCATAAACACAATTTTTTCACTTAGCGTTAACGCTAAACGGATATCATGAAACACCCCGATTAACGTTTTCCCTTCTTGCGCACTCCACTCATTTAACTGCTGAATCAATTCTTGTTGATACCGAATATCCAAATGATTATTGGGTTCATCCAATAAAATAATTTCTGGATCTTGTACAAATAATTTAGCCAAAAATACTCGTTGTTGTTGTCCTCCTGAAAGCTGATTGACAACTTTATCTTTTAAAGGCAATAAACCCGTGCGTTCTAAATAATAAAGGACTCGTTCTTTTTCTTGTTTAGAAACAATAGGTAAAAAACGTTGTGCTTGTTGTCGATACGCCCCCATCAAAACTGTTTCGTAAACCGTATAATCAAAAGCAACTGTCGTGAATTGACTCATCATCGCTACTTTCGTTGCCAATTCCTTCCGCTTTTGTCCATGAACTTCTTGACCATCAATTAAAACAGAACCACTATAAGGGACAAGTCCGGCAATCGTTTTTAAAAGTGTCGTTTTACCGCAACCATTTGGACCTAAAATACAAGTTTTACTACCTGTCGGAAAAACGAGGGAAATATCTTTTAAAATGGGGGTTTGTTGGAGCGTTACAGCTGTTTCTTTTAATTCAATCATGCAGCAACGCCCCTTTTTTTAAAGTAAATATACAAGAAGAATGGCGCTCCAATCAAGGCTGTTACGGCCCCGATGGGAATTTCTCTTGGTGATAAAATCGTGCGAGCAATTGTGTCCCCTATTACCATGATGGTCCCACCTAAGATTGCTGAACCGGGAATCAGCCAGCGATGAGTCGCCCCTAGATAGCGACGGACAATATGTGGTGCTATTAAATCAACAAAACCAATCACACCGACAAATGAAACCGCACTTCCTGCTAGTAAACTAGCCAAAAGAATAATGCGTAGTTTTGCTGTTTTGACTTCTACTCCCGCTAACATCGCATGTTCTTCTCCTAAGCCAAGAACATCCAATGCGTTGGCATCAAACCAAAGAAACAGACTACTGACAAGCAAGATTGGACAATAAATAGCAATTTTTTGCCAATTACTGCCAGAAAAACTACCCATTTGCCAAAAGACTAATTGTTTCAAATAATCTTGGAAAAGTGCTGTAATCAACGTCAAAATAGCACCGACAAACAAGGTCATAATCATCCCCACTAAAACAACTGTTTGATTGGACATTTGACTATCCATTGTTTGCGTAAATAACAAAACTAAAAAGACCGTTGCTAAGCCAAAGATAAAACCAGTTAAAGGCAATAAAAATGCCCCTAAGATCGAAGCAGTTACTCCAGTTACCATGATTAACGCAGCGCCTAAGGATGCTCCCGCTGATACGCCCAAAGTATACGAAGAAGCTAAAGGATTACCTAAGAGCGATTGCATCACCGTGCCACTTACTGCTAAGCCTGCGCCCACGAGATAGGCCATCACGACACGCGGTAACCGAACATTCCAGATGATTCCCTCTAAAATCCCGTCTTCTGAAACCGTCTTTTTCACTAAAATTTGAAGCAAATCCGTTAACGAAATCTGAACACTTCCAATTTTAATACCCAAAAAGAGCATGCTCATACTGATCAAGAGCATCAGTATGAGACACGTTTTTTTACTCATCTTTTAAATCCTTATATTCCTCTGGATAAACAGCTTTTGCCATTTGTTTTAATGCTTTGGTAATGTGGTTATTTGGTAAAGAGCTAGACATATTATCAATTTCGAAAACTTCTTTGTTTTGAACTGCTGGAACGCTTTCCCAGTTTTTACGAGCTAAAATTTCTTTGGCGGGATCTTTCATATAGTTAACATTGGTTAAAATGACTTCTGGTTTTGCAGCAATGGCCGCTTCTTCTGTCACTGGTAACCAGCCTTTTTCATTTGCCAAAACATTTTTTGCCCCAATTGTTTCAATCATTTCATTTAAAAATGTCCCATTACCAAAACTATAAATGTCTGGTAAGGCAGCTACTTCAAACAAAACAGTTTTTGGTTTTTTAATAGTTTTCCCAATTTTCGCTACTTCGTCGATTTCTTGTTCCATTGTTTTGATTAACTTTTGTCCTTTTTCATGTTCGGATAAGCTATCCGCGATGAATTGGACGTCTTCTTTGATTGCTTTGATACTTGTACTAGTGGGGATATTAACGACTGTAATTCCAGCATCTTCCACTTGTTTCCAAACACTTTCTGAACTAGCTAAATTGATGTCATTCACATAAACAATTTGTGGTTTCAAGGCAATCAATTTTTCTGCATCGACAGCCATCATATCCATTTGTGGTAATTTTTTTAAATCAGTCATCATTGTGCTACTTTGAGTATCAACTGCGATTAATTGGTCGGTTTTACCTAAGTCTTCAATCACTTCTGTTGTTGAAGGCACTAGAGAAATAATTTTGGTTGCTTCTTTGGGTAAAGTAATTTCTTTGCCGCTACGGTCTTTGGTTGGTAACGTTACTTCTGTTTTTTCAGAAGAGGTAGTTGCTTTCTTTTCCTGTTTACCACACCCTGCTAAGCCAAGCGTTGCTACTAAACCTAAAGTCATCATTGTTAAAGTAAATTTTTTCATTTTTTCATCCTCGCATTCGTCTATTTTATTTTGGGGAAAATTTTCTGAAATGAACCTCCTTTGTCTCAACGTCAAAACAATACAAAAAAACCACTTTTTTCTCCAATAGAAAAAAAGCAGTCACTTAACTATGCTAATGATATACTCAGCCAGTTATCTTCAAAGCCCCTTCTTTTTCCTACAAAAGAATGATTAGACTTATCAAGCCGGTATCCTGACTTAGCTTCTTCTTACTCCCAATCCTTCCAGAATAATCTGTGGTCTTATTGGTTTCATCCACCATACAGTAGGTAGGTCTGTAGAGGATTCGCACCTCTTTCCCTGACACTTCATAAGTACATATATATTGTATCTTCGTTGATAACTAATTTTCAAACCAGTGATTAGACGTCTTTGTCTAATGACACACATTTATTATAACGGTTATCAACCATTTGTCAACGCTTCCTCAAGCAAAAGAAAAACTTTTCTTGTTTTAGTTATTAGACGTTGTTCCGTTTTTCTATTCATGATAAAATAAATCCTAGTTTGAATAAGAAAGAGGTTAACTTGATGAAAATCGTCATTTTGTTACTTGTTGCCTATTTATTAGGTTCGATTCCCTCAGGTGTTTGGATTGGTAAACTTTTCTTTAAAAAAGATATACGCCAATTTGGGAGTGGGAATACAGGAACAACCAATACATTTCGTGTCTTAGGGAAACCTGCCGGAATTACGGTATTATTAATGGATATCTTGAAAGGAACGTTAGCCACTTCATTACCCTATTTGTTTGGTTTACAAGGCGTGAATCCGCTCTTCTTTGGGGTAGCAGCTGTTTTAGGGCATACCTTCCCTATTTTTGCCAATTTCAAAGGTGGTAAAGCCGTAGCCACTAGCGCTGGCATGTTATTAGCATACAGCCCCACATTTTTTATTTATTCTGCTCTTATTTTTGTGATTTGTCTGTATCTAACCAGTATGGTGAGTTTAACAAGTATGATTAGCGCTGTACTAATTACACTTTCTACTATTATTTTGCCTTTCACTGTCCCAGCTATTTTACCAACATTTAACTGGTTATTAACCGTGATTGCGATTGCTTTGACTACTTTTATCTTTGTCCGTCATCGTGAAAACATTCAGCGAATTAAAAATGGAACAGAAAGTCGCCTTTCTTTTGGCTTACGTGCAAAAAAATAAAGAAAAAGGCTGTGAACAAATAATGTTCACAGCCTTTTTCTTTATTTTACACTAATCATATACTGTGTTTTAAATAGTTCGTTAGCTGGTAACTTATTGATGCCAAATTTTTCAGCAAGTTGGCCAGTTGCGTCGACAGCATCAGCAATCCCGCACCAAGGTTCGATACAGACAAAAGACGCTTCTTTCGGTGTCGGTGACCAAATCCCCACAAAAGGCATTTCTGGATAACTCAAAGTGACTTGATGGTCACTTTCGTCTGTGGCAATCGTAATTGCTGTTTGACCTTTTGTTTCAAAAATCATTGCATCATTTTCAAATAATTGATGCGTTAAGTCAAAGCTGGTATTCGTTTGGGCTAGCGTTTTATTCGCTAAATCAATAAACGGGCCTGCTAAGGGAATTTGTGTCCGTGATTTTTTAGGTGAAAAACTTAGATAATAATCTTCAAACGTTAGTGAAGATTCTAAAGGTACATTAAAGGCTGGATGACCACCAATCCCAAAATACATCTCTTCTTTCCCTGTGTTTTCTACTTGGTAGTTTACAGTCAATTCTTGATGTTCTAATGTATAAGTAATCACTAGTTCAAAATCAAAAGGATACTTTTTCTTGGTTTCTTTTGTTGATTTTAGTGAAAAAGAAACTTCTTCTCCACCTTTTTCAATCACATCAAATACTTGATCACGAGCAAAACCATGTTGAGTTAAATGATACGCTTGATTTTGGTACATATACGTATCTTCTTTTAGACGACCGACAATCGGAAAAAGTACGGGCGCATGGCGGGCCCAAAATTCAGGATTTCCTTGCCAAATATATTCAATGCCGGTTTCTTTTGATTGTAAACTTACTAATTCTGCTCCTTCTTCAGCAAATGTTGCGATTAGAAATTCATTTTCAATTTGTACAGTCATTGCGTTGTCCTCCTAGTTGATACGAGCAATTGCTTATTTTTCCAACTCTTTAATAAATTGTTGATTTAATACTTTTAAATAAGTCCCTTTCATACCAAGAGAACGTGATTCAATAATTCCAGCTGATTCTAATTTTCTTAAGGCATTCACAATTACGGAACGAGTAATGCCTATTTCGTCTGCAATACTTGAAGCAGTTAAACGACCTTCTTCGCCATCTAAGGCTTCAAAAATGGCATGGACGGCTTTTAATTCACTATAGGAAAGAGTGTTGATGGCCATTTGCACGGCAGTCGCACTGCGAACTTCTGCTTCAATTGTTCTGGATTGATGATACAAAATTTGCATGCCGACAACGGTCGCACTATATTCAGCTAACACTAAATCATCCTCGTTAAAGGATTTTTCAACACGCGCTAAAATAATCGTACCCAAGCGTTTGCCGGCACCGTACAAAGGCACAATAGTGGTTAAACCAAACGGATATAGCTCTCGTGATTCAAAAGGAAATGCAGTTAAATCACTATCTATTGGAATATTGGCTTCGGTTACTTTGAGCATATCCACGGCCTCGGTGTATCCTTGAGGAAATTTTTTCTCTTTAAACATATTTTTGATACGGGTATTATTAACATCTAATTTTTCAGTATACCCCAACAAATCCCCTGAACTGCTAATAATATACGCATTACTTTCTAAAATATCCCCTAAAATCATTGCCATTTTGTTGTACGGAAGTTCTGCTTGTACGTCAAACAGATTGTTTTTTTGCAAAAGCTCGTTCACTTGACGTGTTTTTTCTAATAATGTAGCCATCTTTTCTCCTCCAGCCTTTTTTATAAGATGTAACGACTTAAATCTTCATTTTGAACAATGTCATTCAATTTTTCATTGACATATGCTTCGGTAATCGTAATTTCACCCATTTGCATATCTGGTGCTTCATATAATAAATCTTCTAATAAACGTTCTAAAATTGTGTGTAAACGACGCGCCCCAATATTATCTGTATCACGGTTTACATCATAAGCGATGTGTGCTAACCGTTCAATTGCTTCTTTTGTAAAGATGACTGAAACATTTTCTGTGCCAATTAATGCTACATATTGTTTAATTAAAGCATTGTTTGGCTCAGTTAAGATACTTACGAAGTCATCAGCCGTTAAATCATCTAATTCAACTCGAATTGGGAAGCGACCTTGTAATTCTGGAATCAAGTCACTTGGTTTTGACAAGTGGAAAGCACCTGAAGCGATAAATAAAATGTGATCCGTTTGTAAAGGACCATACTTCGTGTTAACTTGGGAGCCTTCAACAATTGGCAAAATGTCTCTTTGTACTCCTTCACGAGAGACTTCGCCCGAATTTTGTTGGCTTTTAGAGGTGATTTTATCAATCTCATCGATAAAAATAATTCCGCTTGATTCAGCTAAACGAATCGCTTCACTATGAATATCAGCGTCATTGACAATTTTTGCTGATTCTTCTTTCACTAATAATTCTTGTGCTTCTTTCACCGTTACAGTACGTTCGATTTTTTTCTTTGGTGACAGAGCGCCTAACGTTTCATTTAAGTCGATGCCCATTTGTTCTAGGCCATTATTCATAGCTGGCATCGTTTTCTTCGGTTCTTCAATTTCAATTGTTACTTCACGATTATCTAATAGACCTTTTTCCAGCTGTTCCAAAATTGTTCGGCGATTCGCTCGAATATCTTCCGTTACTTCTTCTTGTGCTTCTTGCTGTTGCTGAGCCATGTTAAACATGTTCATCATTTGTTCAAATTGATTACCACCAGCCTGCTTTTGTTCTTTTTTAATTCCAGGCACTAATACTTTGACTAAACGTTGATTGGCTTTTTTCAACGCTTGCGCATACACGCGACTGTATTGTTGTTTTTCAACAATTTGGATCGCATTTTCTACTAAATCTCGAACCATTGATTCGACATCCCGACCAACATAGCCGACTTCTGTAAATTTGGTTGCTTCAACTTTTACAAAAGGCGCATTGACAATTTTTGCAAGACGACGAGCAATCTCAGTTTTACCAACACCTGTTGGTCCAATCATTAGTAAGTTTTTAGGCGTAATATCTTGTTGCATATTTTCTTCTAATTGCAAGCGACGATAGCGGTTACGTAAAGCTACCGCCACTGATTTTTTGGCAGCTTGCTGTCCAACAATATATTGATCTAGTTCTTTGACTATTTCTTTTGGTGTTTTGTTTAATTCATTCATGGATTTTCCCTCGCTTATAATTCTTCTACAATGATATTATGATTCGTAAATACACAGATATCTGCAGCAATATTTAAGGCATTTTTAGCAATCTCTTTCGCTGGCATTTCTTTATCGCCAAAGTTTTTCATGGCTCTTGCAGCGGACAAAGCAAAATTACCGCCAGAACCAATTGCTAAAATACCATCGTCTGGTGTGATGACTTCCCCAGTTCCTGAAACTAAGAGCATTTCTTCCTTATTCATCACAATCAGCATAGCCTCTAATTTTTGCATAGACTGTTGTGTCCGCCACTCTTGGGCTAACTCAACCGCAGCTCTCGTTAAGTTTCCGTTGTATTCATTTAATTTTCCTTCAAACTTTTCTTCTAATGTAAAGGCATCTGCCACACTTCCTGCAAAACCGACAACGACTTCATCATTGTAAATACGGCGCACTTTTTTGGCTGTACCTTTCATAACGACAGATTCGCCCATTGTTACTTGGCCGTCACCAGCCATTGCAAATTTTCCATCTTTTTCGACTGCACAAATTGTTGTAGAGTGAAATTGTGATTCAACCATTATTGTTCCTCCTAGACGTTTCCCTCCATTATGCACGAGGATGAAACGTTCGATAATTTTTTTGTAAACTTTCTTTTGTCACATGCGCATATATCTGAGTTGTTGATAAATTAGCATGTCCTAATAATTCTTGAACTGTCCGCATATCGGCGCCATTATTTAATAAATGTGTCGCAAATGTATGGCGTAACATGTGGGGATGAATTTCCGCATTTAATGAACTTTTTTTAATTAGTTGGTTTAAGACATATTCAATCCCTGTTGGCGTGATTTGTTCACCATGATGATTAACAAAGACATACGGATGTTTTTTTTGATATTTTGTCATTAGTAGCGCGCGGCCATTCTCTAAGTAATCCTTTAAGGCGTCTTGTGCAAATGAACCAAAAGGCACATAGCGGTCTTTATTTCCTTTTCCGTGAACCAATAAAACAGAAGCTTGAAAGTCAACTGCGTCCACCGTTAAGTTCGCACATTCACTGACCCGAATGCCAGTCCCATACAGAACTTCTAGCAACGCTTGATTTCTCAAATCAAGAGGTTGCTCACCTTGTGCGCTCTCAAATAATGCATCCATTTCTTTTTCATAAAAAAAACGGGGCAACCGTAACTGTTTCTTTTTCATATGAACATAGGAAAAAGGATTTTCTTGGATTGCTTCATTTTTTAATAAGAATTGATAAAAAGAACGCAGACTGGCAATTTTTCGACTAATCGAATTGCGGCTATATTCCTGATCGTATAATTCGCTCAAATAAGCCCGAACATCCAAATGTTCCACAGTCAAATAATTGTCACTACCTGAAGTCTTTAAAAACGAAAAAAAATGTTGTATATCTTCTTGATATGCTTTTTTTGTTTTTTCTGAATAGCCTCTTTCGACAATAAGATAACGAGCAAATAACTCAGGCCAATTCTTTTCTTCCATGTGATAGCCCTCCTCATTCGATTACAAAGTAACTTTAGCATAACCTTTTTCAAAAGACAATTAAGTTGTCAGAATTTAATCAATATTTCTAAATATGTTCACAATTTTAACTATTCTTTAGCTTTTGTTATTTTTTTCTAAAAATTAAAAGACTGAGTATCATCGCATTTCTTAGCAATGATGCTCAGTCTTTTCTCATATTTTTTCTAATTTAGTCTAAAGATTGGATAACTTGAGCTTGGACATCTAAGGCCCGATTAGCAATTGCTTCATAGCGTTCTTTTTTGTCACGAATTCGTTCAGGTAACTCTGGGAAAAGCCCAAAGTTTGCATTCATTGGTTGGAAATGTTTGCCTTCTGCATGTGTAATATAATAAGCCATACTTCCTAAAGTCGTTTCGCGAGGGAATTCAATCGGCTCTTCCCCTTTGGCAAGACGAGCTGCGTTAATACCTGCAAGTAAACCACTTGCCGCGCTTTCAACATATCCTTCAACACCAGTCATTTGTCCAGCAAAAAACAGATCGTCACGTTTTTTTGATTGGTAGGTTGGTTTTAGCAACTCTGGAGAATTCATAAAACTATTACGATGCATGACGCCATAGCGAACAAATTCAGCATTTTCTAATCCCGGAATCATACGGAATACTCGTTTTTGTTCGCCCCATTTTAAATGCGTTTGGAAACCAACAATATTGTATAAAGAAGCTGCAGCATTGTCTTGACGTAATTGAATTACAGCATAAGGGCGTTTACCTGTTTTAGGGTCTTCTAGTCCGACAGGTTTCATCGGGCCAAACAACATGGTTTTAATGCCACGTTGCGCCATTACTTCAATGGGCATACAGCCTTCGAAAAACTTCTCTTTTTCAAACGTGCGTAAAGGAACCACTTCTGCATTGACTAGCGCTTCATGAAACGCATTGAATTCTTCTTCAGTCATCGGACAGTTTAAGTAAGCCGCTTCGCCCTTGTTATAACGAGATTTTAAATAAACTTTATCCATGTCAATTGTTGATTTATCAATAATTGGTGCTGCTGCATCGTAAAAATAAAAGCCTTCAGAACCATTAAATTCTTGAATTTTTTGTGATAAGCTTTCAGAAGTTAAGGGACCCGTTGCAATAATTACAATCCCTTCTGGAATATCGGTAATCTCTTCATTTTTGATTGTAATTAATGGATGACTTTTAATTTTTTCAGTGATTGTTTCAGAAAAAGAATCACGGTCAACTGCTAAGGCGCCGCCAGCTGGTACAGCGGTTTGATCCGCACTACCAATAATAATTGAATTTAAACGGCGCATTTCTTCTTTCAAAACACCTACCGCATTGGTTAAACTATTTCCACGTAATGAATTAGAACAAACTAACTCTGCAAAATTTTCTGTTTGATGCGCTGGTGTCTTTTTGACAGGGCGCATTTCATATAAATCAACTGGTACGCCAGCATTGGCCACTTGCCATGCCGCTTCACTTCCGGCTAAACCGGCACCAATAATTGTGACTTTTTTTGTCATGTATAAAAATTCCTTTCTATGTCAAGAAGTTAAGAGCTGTCTCTTACAAACTCAATTCATTTTACTAAAAGAGAAGACCGAAGTAAATTCTTCGGTCTCAATTTTTCTTATTTTTGGACGTTTTCTTCATAATCGCCATTGATACAAACGACTTGTTTGCCGCCTTTAACTTTTTTCTCTACTAAATATTGCCCACATTTTGGACATGGTCGGCCAACTGGTTTGTCCCAAGAAGTGAAGTCACACTCTGGGTACCGACTACAGCCATAGAAAATCCGATTTTTCTTTGATTTCCGTTCAATAACTTGTCCTTCGTGACACACAGGACAAGTCACGCCAATTTCTTTGACAATCGCTTTTGTATTCCGACAATCTGGGAAATTACTACATGCATAAAATTTCCCGTAGCGACCCAGCTTAATCACCATTGGATGTCCACATAGTTCGCAGTCAAAACCTGCTGGTTCATCTTTAATTTGGATTTTTTCAATCTTTTCTTCGGCATTTGTTAATTCTTTTTCGAAGGGCTTGTAGAAACGATCGACAACTTCAACCCATTTTTCTTGACCTTCACCGACTTTATCTAAGTCCGTTTCCATTGTCGCTGTAAAATGTGTATCGACAATTTGTGGGAAAAACTCTGAAACTAGGGAATTCACAATTTCACCTAATTCCGTTGGTTCAAACCGTTTATTCGTTAGCTTCACGTAATAACGCCGTTGAATGGTTTCTAATGTTGGCGCATATGTTGATGGTCGGCCCACACCATTTTCTTCTAAAGTCCGGATTAACGTGGCTTCACTAAAACGAGCCGGTGGTTGAGTAAAGTGTTGTTTCGGTTCGATATCGACCGATTTAACAACGTCACCTTCCACTAATTCAGGTAAAATATTTTCCTTGTCTTCTTTACCATCATCGCGTCCTTCAACATATACTTGCATAAACCCTTTAAATTTCACTTTAGAGCCATTGGCAATAAACGTTACGCCGTTTTGTTGAAGCGTGACCTTCATGGTATCTAAAATCGCTGGTGTCATTTGACTAGCAACAAAGCGCGACCAAATAAGAGTATATAATTTTAATTGATCTTTATCTAAATACTTCTTCATTTCATCAGGTGTTCTTAAAACGCTTGACGGACGAACCGCTTCATGGGCATCTTGTGCACCTTGCGTATTTTTTGCTTTGCGACCGCCATGTGCTGAGAACTCATCTCCGTAGGTCTTTTCAATGAATTCAGCAGCTTCTGCTTTGGCGGAATCGGCAATTCTGGTTGAGTCTGTACGCATGTAGGTAATCAGCCCCACAGTGCCTTGTTTCCCTAAAGCAATTCCCTCATACAATTGTTGCGCAACCATCATGGTTTTACGGGTACGGAAATTTAATTTACGTGCCGCTTCTTGTTGTAAACTACTGGTTGTAAAAGGTAATGCAGGATTACGTTTCCGTTCTTTTTTCTCAACTTTTGTAACATCGTAATCTTTACCGTCAATCCGAGAAGTGATTTCTTTCACCGCTTCTGCATTTGGTAATTTTTTCTTTTTACCATCTACGCCCCAGAAATTTGCTTTGAATTTCTTGCGACCTTTTTGGAAATTCCCATCAATGCTCCAATATTCTTCAGGTTTAAATTCTCGAATTTCATTTTCTCGATCAATAATCATTTTTAAAGCAACAGATTGCACACGACCAGCACTCAAGCCTTTTTTGACTTTACGCCATAAAATAGGACTAATCGAGTATCCGACTAAACGGTCTAAAATGCGCCGTGCTTGTTGTGCATCAACTAAATCAACGTTGATGGTTCTAGGTTCTTTAAATGCCGCTTTTACCGCTTCTTTAGTGATCTCATTGAATACCACACGGTTTTTATCTTTTAAATCAAGGCCAAGAAGATAAGCTAAATGCCAAGCAATTGCTTCACCTTCTCGGTCCGGATCGGCTGCGAGATAGACTTTTTCCGCTTTTTTTGCAGCCGCTTTTAAACTTTTGATGACATCGCCTTTTCCGCGAATCGAAATATAATGAGGTTCATAATTATTTTCAATATCAATCCCCATTTTACTTTTTGGTAAATCGCGAATGTGACCAACACTGGCAACCACCTTGTAGTTTCTTCCTAGATATTTTTCAATTGTTTTGGCTTTGGCAGGTGATTCTACAATCACGAGATACTTATAGGCCATTCAATTAGCTCCTTTCGCGTTCGCTTTCCTACTATATAATATATGTAAAAAACGCACAAATCGTAATACATCATATGCTATATAGAATAGGTTTGTCAAGACTAGGCTTTCTAACATTTCTGTCATTTATGTTTGACTGTCCGAATTTATAAATAAAAAATGCCTATGATTTATAGATTTTATCCTAAAGCATTAAAATACCCAAAACATTCCAAATAAAATGAGTCAAGACAGCAGCTTCAAAGCGACCCGTGCGTAGATAGACCCAACTTAACGCTAAACCCATGCCCCAATAAATAATAAAACTACCTATATCTGTGGGTGTGTGCACAAGTGCAAATAAAATAGAAGAAACGAGTATTCCTATTTTTGAAGCTGGCTTGAAAAACGCTTGAATCCCGACACGAAAAATTCCCTCTTCAAAAATTGGTCCAATCACACCTGCAAAAATAAGTATAAGCCCTTTAGGAATGGCTTGAACAATTTCTTCAACACTTTGTTGGTTAGAGGTCGTCTCTAGTCCTTCCAGACGTAATAAGAAATCACCAAGTATTCCCACACAAAAGATTATCACCAAACCTAACAAGACCACTGGCAAGGTTTCTTTGATTCCTAAAAAAGTCCAAGTTATGAGCTTTTTCTTTTTCAAAAAAGCAACAAATAGATAGACGAAATAGGCACCAAGTCCAACAGCCACTAATCCACTAACAAAGCGAAACCAAAAGTTTTCTGTAGAAACTTGAACAACTGAGACCATCATCAAAGGAATTTGATCCAAAACCAAAAAGCCCAGTAGCTGCATACCAAACAACCATCTTTTCCTAACAACCGTTTCCATTTAGACACTCCTAACTGCCAACCAAAAGATTAAAATCTGATTAAATAGTACCGAAGTGAACGTAGGTTGTCAATTCACAATTAGTAAAAGTCACAATTCTTCACAAATATCATCAATTGTCTGAACACATTTAGCGCCGTCCTGAATCAATTCATGGCAGCCTGTTGAAAAAGACTGGAAAATACTTCCCGGTACGGCAAATACCTCGCGCCCGTAATCCATCGCCGCTTGTGCAGTAATTAAAGAGCCACTATTCTTACGAGCTTCCATCACGCAGACCCCTAAAGATAATCCAGCAATAATGCGATTACGTGCAGGAAAATGATATTTTTTCGGCCCACTCCCATTCACATATTCTGTTAAAACAAGCTGATTCTGCTTCATAGTTTGCTGTAATTCTTTCTTTTCGTACGGATAATATACATCTAATCCAGTGCCTAAAATTCCAATTGTCTGACCCCCGCTCTGGATGGCCATCTCATGGCTACGACTATCGATACCTTTGGCAAGACCGCTGACGATTGTGAACCCTTCTTTGACTATTTTAGGAACCAGAGCTTCAGTCACTCTTAACCCATACGAAGTGGCATAGCGAGCGCCGACGATGCCAATTTTCCTTCTGCTTAACAATTGTAAATTTCCTCTATAAAAAAGAATTGCTGGTGGATTATAAATTTCTCGTAATAATTTAGGATAGACGGCATCTAAAATTGTCATAAATTGGTGTTGGCATTGTCGTATATATAACGCTTCACTATGAATCGTATGGTGTAACCAAGATTGTTCAAATAATTCACGATATTTCTTGATTTCAGCAATTCTAATAATTTCTGTACTGGAAAAATCAACACGCTTTTGTGCGATAGCTTCTTGTAATACTTTTAAGATACCTAAATTGCCAATTCCTTGGCATACCGCTAATTTAAATAATAATTGTCGTTGTAAAATTTCCAACAAAAAACACCTCTTTCACATCTTCTTAAAATAAGAATACGTAAAAAAAGTGTTTTATTTTTAAATCATATCTTTTATTGGCGCAAAAGTACGTCGATGAATGGGTGTTACACCGTATTTTTCTAACCCGAGAAGATGTTCTTTTGTTCCATAGCCTGCATTGTTTTTAAATCCGTATCCAGGATATAATTCATCATATTCTTCCATTAATCGATCTCTTGTTACTTTTGCAATAATACTGGCTGCTGCAATTGAAATGGAGCGTGCATCCCCTTTAATCAAACTTTCTTGTGGTTGGGGAACGTCTAACTGCATTGCATCAATTAATAAATAATCTGGTGTAAAAGCTAAATCGTCAATTGCCATTTTCATCGCTTGTTTAGTTGCTTGATAAATATTAATCTGATCAATGACTCCTTGATCAGCGATACCTAACCCGATAGCGACAGCCTGTTCTTGAATCTGGTTATATAACGTTTCCCGTTTTTTAGCAGATAGCTTTTTTGAATCATTTAAGCCTAATAATTGACAATCCTTCGGTAAAATAACTGCAGCTGTCACAACAGGACCAGCTAATGGTCCGCGGCCTACTTCATCAATTCCCGCAATTAAACGATGGCCTTTTTTATAGGCCGCTTCCTCAAATTGACTCATTTCTTTAAAAAGTTGCCACTCTTGTTCTTTGGCTAACTGGCGACGTTCCCATTGTTTGATCGCTTGTTGCACTCCTGAACGTTCATCTTCTCGCCAGCTTGCTAATCGTTCATCGGTTGCATCAGTGACAGTTAACAACGCTTCTTTGATTGCCTGAATCGACTCTTTTGCCATGTTATTCGTCTCCTAGTTCTTCCCAGCGGTCCAAAGTATACGTACCTAATTTTCCACTGCGAATTTCTAAAATAATCATTTCGCTGGCTCGATTATAATCATCTCTAAAACCACGTTTTTGGCTAATTAACATCAACTGTTCTGGGGCAGGTAAAAATAGCTCTTCCTCTGTTAAACCATATCGTTCCGTCAAACGTTGCGGATAAAAACGTGCAAAAAATTCTAATCCATAAATCGCCAAATCATCTAGATGCAATAATTGATCTTTTATAGCGCCAGTTAAAGCTAATTTTTTTCCAATTTCTTCATCTTCAAATTTTGGCCAGAGAATTCCTGGTGTATCCAGTAATTCCAATTGGGAACCAGAGCGTAACCATTGTTGTCCTTTTGTCACGCCTGGCTTGTTCCCAGTTTGCGCAATTTTTTTTCCGACTAAACGGTTCATTAAGGTTGACTTACCAACATTGGGGATCCCAATACACATTGCGCGAATCGCACGCGGTTTCAAACCTTTCGCCTGTTCACGAGCCAATTTTTCTTTTAACGCTTCCTTGGCTGCTGGCACAATTTTATTGATTCCTTTATTTTGTTGGGCATTGATAACTAGGGTTTGGTACCCTTTCTTTTGAAAGTAATGTTGCCATTTTTTATTTTGGTCGTTATCTGCTAAGTCCCCTTTATTTAAAAGGACTAATCGTGGTTTTTGTTGGACAATTTGGTCCATCATTGGGTTACGAGAAGAAAGCGGTAACCGCGCATCAACTAGTTCAAATACAATATCGACATATTTGATTTTTTCAGAAACTTCTCTTCTTGCTTTGGCCATATGGCCGGGAAACCATTGAATGGTCATAATCTGTTCAAATCCCTTCTTTAACACATTGTTTCTTTGATTCAATTCTTCAACGAGTCCTGTGTCCCGCGTAGATTCTTGCGAAAAAAACACCTTCTCTAGTTTAACATATTTTTCACGGATTTGATTTATTTTCTGCAGTGTTCTTTAAAAAACAAAAAAGCTGAAACAAACTCACTTTGGATTTTGTCTCAGACTTATACACTGGCAAAGTATAGAAAGAAGTAGGTCAAGCTCTTCTCAAGACCGACTCAAGAGTATTTCTGTTTTTACTTGTTATTTAGCATGAAGTAAATTTTCTTTACAATGAATTAACTCTGTTAAAAACTGACAGTACGGTGTAGCAATCCCATAAGCTTTCCCTTTGCGAACAATTGCTCCATTGATATAATCAATTTCGGTTAAACGATGATTGGTTATTAAGTCCTGATACATCGATGGATGGTGCAAACCAATTGTTTCTCGATTATAACACGAGCGGATTTGTTGAAGAACTGCTTGTTTATCTAACGTAACTTGTTCCACTTCAGCGACTGCTAAAAATTCATTAACTATTTGTTGAACAATTTGATCTGCTTGCTCTGTTTCGCCAAAGTCTGCCATATTACAATCCAACAAAGTACATAAACCATTCATTGTTCCATTCACACAGGCCTTCTTATAAATGGATGATAAAATATTCTCAGAATAACGTGCATTTAAGCCAGCGTTATTTAATACCTTAATGACTGCTTCTGCTGCTTGTTCACTTTGCGCCCCTAAATTTTGTAAATCAATCGAACCATTACCAAATAATTTTACTTTGCCCGGTCCTTCTAACCCAGCGGTCCACATTGTGTTTCCTAATAAAATATTTTCGTAAGGCACGTATTTTTTGATAATATCTTCGTGCCCAATTCCATTTAACAAGCATAAAACTTTCGTATTTTTATTAAGGAAATGTTCTAATGCTTCAAGCATTCCTTCCAGTTGCATTGCTTTTGTAAATAGGATAACTAAGTCTGCTGTAAAATCGATGCTTGCTACTTCTGTCTGAGGATAGATAGGAATTTTAGCGGTCACCACTTCGCCATTAAAATCAGCAACTAACCCGTTTTTTCTTATTGCTTCAATATGTTCTGGCCAACCATCAACAAAAATAACATCATTTCCTGCTTGATGTAACATTAGTCCAAAGCGACTGCCCATAGCGCCAGCACCTGCGATAATAATCTTCATTTCTTTTCCTCCGTTCAATTTTTTATTTTTAGGTAAAAATCTGCTAAGAAAATCTCTATCTCTTACTTTTATAGCAATAAAAAGGCAAAACATATGTTATATTATAAGTGATCTATTTGTTATTTTTTATCCAAGCACATTCGTGTAAGCGCTTTTAAAAAGAAAGGGAGTTTCTGATGAATATTCAGCTTTTAAAGTACTTCATTGAAATTGTTAATACCCGCAGTTTATCGGCGGCCGCTCGCAATTTATTTGTCACCCAACCAACACTTTCTTTAGCATTGAAAAAAATGGAATCTGAGTTAGGCACAGCGTTGTTTGATCATTCTGATCAACCGTTTCAATTAACCGATACTGGTGTTTATTTATATGAACATGGCCAAGAAGTTGTTTTTCAATTCGATCAATTGGTAACAGATATTCGTGAAATGAACCAGAAACCAGTCAAAAAGCAATTACGTTTAGGCTTAACTACTTTATTTGCTGTACAATTTATGAAAGAAATTTCACGATTTTTAACAACCCATCCACATGTGAATTTAATATTACAGCAAGATGGCTCGCCAAAATTACAAACGATGTTAGCAAATAAAGAAATTGATATGGGACTAATTTCTTTCCCAAATACCTTACCTGAAATTATTCATATTGAACCTTTAGAAACGACTACCAAAGGCTACCATGTTTATGTCGTGGTACCAGAATCAAATCCTCTCTCCCAATATGAAAAATTAACTTTTAAAGATTTGAAAGATCAACGATTTTCATCGTTAAGTGATAATTTTATGATTGGTCGCCTACTGCTAGATCGGACTCGGAGCTTCGGTTATGAGCCGAATATCATTTTGCATAACGATGATTTACAAGTACTTCTTTATAGTTTACAAAAAAATAATTCGATTTGTTTGCTGCCGATTGAATATTATGAAGTGGGAAAAAGTCAGGGACTGAAATGGATTCCTTTAAAAGATAAGTTTGACTATTTCCCCATCGGCATTGCTTTGCGCCGCGATTTTAGTATGACAGAAGATGTTAGAGATTTTATCCAAATCATTAAAGAAAATTAATGGATAATCTAGCCTTGATAAGCAAAGACGACTTTACTATCATAAAGTTTCAACACTTTTTCAAATAAGAATTTTGAGAATAAACCCGCGACAATTGGAACAACAAACCAAGAAAAGAGTAAGGGTAAGATCCCTAAGCCCGCATCCAATGAAGCAAGTGGTCCCACGAGTCCAACCAAGCCAAATCCAGCCGATTGTGGGGTTCCTGAAATGTTGAATAGAACCACAGGAATTGCTGAAATAGTCGCTGTAAATAAACAAGGAATTAAAATAATTGGGTATTTAAATAAGTTAGGCATCATCATTTTCATGCCGCCCAAAGAGACAGCCAGTGTCACTCCCGATTGGTTGACATTCCAAGAATTAATCACAAGAACAACAGTTGTGGCTGCAATTCCCATTGCAGCAGCACCTGCAGACAAGCCATTCAACTGAATCGCCAAACCGATTGCCACAGTAGTGATTGGCGAAATAATCAGTGCAGCAAATGAACAAGCAATTAAAATACTCATGATAATTGGCTGAAAATCAGTAAAATTGTTAATCACTTTCCCGATGGCGACCGTGATTTGTGTCACATATGGATAAATCAACATGCCAAACAAGCCTGCACCTACTCCAACAACGATCGGTAAAGCAATGATTTCCACTGAACCGAATTTTTTATCGATGACCAATAAAAGTAAGACTGCAACAGAAGCGGTAATCATAATATTAATGATGTCACCAGTGCCTGCACCAATAAAGCCTTTCACTTCTGAATTAAATTTAATCACGCCAGAGCCAGCAAATGCTGCACCTCCAGCAATCATCATTTTCTGTGGCGTTAAGCCAAATTGAAAAGCAATCAGTCCACCAATAATTAAAGGGGTGGCTAGTTGGAAAATTTGCGCCGCATGAATAATCATTTCGATAATCTTGTATTCTGCAAAATATTTTAAAATGGCTCCTAATACAGCATTGGGAATTAAGGCGATAATGGTGCCGGAAGCTGTTCCAGCTAACACTTTGTTAAAAAATATTCTTGGGGTTAATTGAGCATCCAGTTTATCAGTGGGCATTTTCAACACTCCTATTGATTATTTTTGTTTTTTTAGAATAAGTTTGAGAATGATTGAACTTTCTGTTAGATAAAGAGCGGCCTCAAAGAAGAGCGTTTATTTCTTTGAGGCGCTTTTTATTTAACTAAAGTAAGGAACGATTTTTAATATACATCCGTATCCGCATTATATTTCGCTAAATTATCTTTAACATCTCGCAAGAACTTACCTGCTTGTTGTCCATCTAAAATTCGATGATCAATAGAAAGACATAAGTTAACCATATCTGCCACTTTAAAGCCTCCATCTGCGGTTGGCACAAGGCGTTTATTAATTGACTCTACTTGTAATATCGCAGCTTGTGGATGGTTAATAATTCCCATCGATTGGACGGAACCTAGTGTCCCAGTATTATTAAGGGTAAAGGTCCCTCCTTGCATTTCTTTGCTTGCCAGCGTTCCTTGTCGGACTTCTTGTGCCAAACGATTGATTTCTTTAGCTAGCCCTGCAATCGAATAGTTATCCGCTTGTTGAATCACTGGCACGTAAAGATGCTCGTCTGTCGTTACAGCTATGGATAAATTAACATCTTTATGATAAATAATTGAGCCATCATCCCAAGATGTATTGATTTTTGGATTTTTCTTTAACGCTTGAATGACTGCTTTGGCAAAAAATGGGAAGAAGCTTAGAGACAGTCCCTCTTGTTGTTTAAATTCATCTTTTAATGAATTTCTAAGTTGGACTAAGTTGGTCACATCCGCTTCCACCATTAACCAAGCGTGAGGGATTTCGTTGACACTTTGTACCATTTTTTTAGCAATCGCTTTACGTACAGGATCTGCAGAGACAATTTTATCTGTGGTTGTTTCAGTTGGACTAGCTGTTGCGGCGCTTTCATTTTGCGAAGCAACTGGCTCCTCTGAAATTGAAGGGCTAGTTCCTGGACTCACTGTTTTCTCAGGTGTTCTTGCCTGTGTTGGTGTAAAGTTTGTGACATCTTTTCTAGTAATTCGACCATCACGACCTGTCCCTGTAACTTGTGTTAAATCAATCTTTTTTTCTTGGGCAATTTTAAGGACTGCTGGGGAATAACGACCATTATTTTTTTGATGGGACGTCGCAGTGCTTGTTGTTTCAGCCGTTTCATGTTCTTGTGCTTGTTCCGCACTTGCTTCTTTCACTGGTGCTAAAGTAGCTACTTCTGTTTCTTCTGTTGTTTCTTCTGTCTCTAACGTCATCACCGCTGTTCCGATGGGCACATCTGTATCTAGAGAAATCAGAAATTCTTTTACTACACCATCAAAATCTGATGGGACTTCCGTGGTGACTTTATCAGAAACGACTTCCATTAAGGGATCATAGCGTTTCACTGAATCCCCTGGTTTAACTAACCATTGAACAATGGCTGCCTCTGTGACACTTTCGCCTAGATGAGGCATTTTGATTTCTTTTGTGGCCATTTATTTTTTCCTCCTTGCTTCAATTAAAATTCTGCTAATTCTTTCATTGCTGCTAATACTTGCTCTTCATTGATTAAAAATTCTCTTTCTAAAGGTAATGCATAAGGCATGCTTGGACAATCAGGTCCTGCAAGTCGTTGAATCGGTGCATCTAAATCAAAGAGAGCATCTTCTGAAATCATTGCTGCAATTTCACTCATCACACTGCCTTCTTTATTGTCTTCTGTTACGAGTAAAACCTTCCCCGTTTTCTTAGCTGCAGCCACTAATGTTTCGCGATCTAAAGGATATAATGAGCGAACATCGACGATTTCGGCATCAATTCCTTCAGCGGCTAGTTTCTCCGCCGCAGCTAAAGCTAATTGCAAGGTCATGCCATAACTAATCACGGTTAAATCACTACCCGTTCTAACGACATTGGCTTTGTCAATTGGTACGATATAATCATCTGCAGGCACTTCATCTTTTAGTAGACGATATAAACGCTTATGTTCGTAAAAAATGACTGGATCATCGGAACGAATTGCTGCTTTAATCATCCCTTTTGCATCATAAGGATTAGAGGGGGTCACCACTCTTAATCCTGGTTGTCCACAAAAAACTTTTTCTGTAGACTGAGAATGATACAGCCCACCACGAACACCGCCGCCATAAGGGGTCCGATAAACGATTGGCGCAGTCCAATCGCCTTTTGTTCTATAGCGCATTGTCCGAGCCTCTGATAACAATTGATTGGTTGCAGGCAAAATGTAATCCGCAAATTGAAATTCACCAATTGCACGATAACCCATTAAACCTAAGCCGACAGCTAAACCACCAATTAAGCCTTCTGTTAACGGTGTATTAAAACAACGCTCGTCACCGTATTTAGCAGCCAAGCCCTTTGTTACACCGAATACGCCGCCTTTGTCCCCGCCGACATCTTCCCCAAAAATAACTACTTTTTCATCACGAGCCATTTCTTCAGAAATTCCTAAGTTAATTGCTTCTAAATAAGTCATCTCAGCCATTATATTTCTTCTCCTCTTCTCTTATTTTGCATACACTTCTTCTAAAATTGATGTCGGTACAGGATCTGGCATTGCTTCTGCTTCATCCGTTGCTTGATTGATTTCTGCACGAATTTCTTCATCAATTTTGGCAATGTCTTCGTCTGTTAAATAGCCCTCTTCTAATAATTGTTTTTCAAAAAGCTTCACTGCATCGTTCTTTTTCATTTCTTCAAGTTCTTCTTTTGAACGATAAACAGATTGATCATCGTCAGCGGAATGAGAAGTCAAGCGAGAAACCATTAATTCAATCAATTTTGGTCCTTTTTTCCCGCGAGCCGCTTTTACTGCTTCTTTAAATGCTAGATAGACTTCAGTAAAATCACTACCATCAACGGTTACACCTTCAAAGCCATAAGCTTTCGCGCGATCGGCCATTCGTTTATTGGCATACTGTTCTTCAATTGGGACAGAAATCGCATATTCATTATTTTCAACAACAAAAATGACTGGTAATTTTTTTACGCCTGCAAAGTTCATAGCTTCTTGGACTTCTCCTTGATTGGCAGAGCCTTCCCCAGTGGTGGTCAATGCAACAAAATCAGCTTTTTGAAGTTGCGCTGCATAACCAACACCTGTTGCTAATGGCATTTGTGTACTTACTGTTGAAGAGAAGGAAACAATATTATGCTCTTTTGAACCATAATGATTCGGCATTTGACGACCATGGGAAGAAGGATCCGCCTCTTTTCCAAAAGAACCCATTAAAATATCTTTGGAGGTCATGCCCCAAACCAAGCACGCGGTCATATCACGATAATACGGTAAAAAATAATCTTTTTGAGGATCAAAAGCCATCGCCATCGCTACTTGTGCAACTTCTGCCCCTTGACCAGAAATATTGAAAGAGGTCTTACCAATCCTTGTTAATTGCCACAACCGTTCGTCTAAACGACGTCCTCTTAGTACTTGACGATATGCCTGAATCAATTCTTCTTTTGATAAACCCGATTTTTTAAGCGCTTTCATTTTCATCAACCTTTCTCTATTTGTGAATCGCTAAGCCATAAGTATCTAAGGCTGCTTCTTGCAATACTTCTGTCATTGTTGGATGCGCATGGATTGCTTCGCCAATTTCAATGGGCGCGGCATCTAAATACATGGCAGTACTTGCTTCGGCAATTAAATCCGTGACATGTGGGCCAATCATAGAAACCCCTAATAAATCATCGGTATTCTTATCACGAATTACTTCTATAAAGCCATCTGTTTCTCCATAAACAAGTGATTTACCATTACCATTAAAATTAAAGGTACCAATCACTACTTCTTTATCTGCTGGTAAAGTTTCTCTAGTATAGCCGACACTTGCTATTTCAGGATTTGTATAAACACCTCGAGGCACGTTTGTATAATTTAAAGGTTCAACTGTCTCGCCTAAAAGATGCTGAACAGCTAACTCTCCTTCTTTCATAGCCACATGTGCTAGTTGGAGTGTATCGATACAATCACCGATCGCATAAATATGTCCTTCTGTGGTTTGATAAAATTCATTTACTTCAATGCCTTTGTCAGTATATTTCACTGAGGTATTCTGTAACCCTAACTTATTGATATTGGGCTGACGTCCAATTGCTACCATGACTTTGTCAACGGTGAGGGTTTCTTGTCCTGCAACTTCTACTTGAACCTTTTGTCCAGTAACTTTCGCTTCTTGGACTTTGCTACCTAATAGAATGTTAATTCCTCGTTGCTCTAAACGTTTCTTTAATTCTTTAGAAATTGTTGCACTCTCATTTATAAGTAAACGATCCAAAAATTCAATGATAGTTACGTTGACACCTAAACTATTTAATAAAGAAGCCCACTCGACGCCAATAACGCCACCACCAATAATTGCAATTGATTCTGGTAATTCTTCTAATTCAAGCATCCCATCAGAAGATAAGATAAATTCTTCATCTAATGGCAAATTAGGTAATGTTTTAGGACTAGAGCCTGTCGCAATAATGACATTTTTAGGAACAATAATTTCTTCTTCCCGTGTTGGATCATTAAACGTAACTGCCACTGCGCCAGAGACTGGTGAAAAAATAGAGGGACCTAAAATCGCACCTTCGCCTGCTAAAATTTTGATTTTATTTTTCTTGCATAAGCCTTCAACACCTTTGTGTAACTGCTCAATAATTCCTTCTTTCCGTTGTTGTATTTTAGAAAAATCAATGGACGATGCCTCTGTTTCAATCCCAAAAGAAGCCGCTTGTTTTAAGGTATCAAAAACCTCTGCGCTTCTTAATAAAGCTTTTGTAGGGATACAGCCTTTGTGCAAACAAGTGCCACCTAATTTGTATTTTTCAACAATTGTGACGTTTAGCCCTTTTTGTGCAGCTCGAATTGCTGCTACATAGCCTCCTGTTCCGCCACCTAAAATCAGTAAATCTGTTTGTTCCGCCATTTTGATCACTCCTGCTCAATTTTTGCTTCACTATAATTTAAAGCTTGTTCTTCCCCTGTTAATACTCGATTGACGCCTTCATATAAAGCAGCCATCTCCATTTCACCTGGGTAAACCTTAATTGGTGCAATCCAAGTGACTTTTTGACTAATTTCTTGAACAACGGTTTGCGAATAGGCTGCGCCCCCTGTTAAAATAATTGCATCAATTGTGCCTTCAAGAACCACGGCCATCTCGCCAATACTTTTTGCGATTTGGTAACACATTCCTTTTAAATAGTAATTTGCTGTTTGATCACCTGCAGCTATTTGTGCTTGGATATGCCGTAAATCTGTTTCACCTAGGTATGATTTAAGACCGCTATTACCCGCAATTAGCTTTTTCACTTGGCTAATCGTCAACTCCTTTTCAAGTATCCATTGCGCAAATTCAACGAGCGGTAAGGCGCCACTGCGTTCAGGCGTATAAGGACCTTCACCATCAAGCCCATTTACCACATCCACCATGCGGCCTTTTTGATGCGCCCCCAAGCTAATGCCCCCACCTAAATGAACAACGATAAAATTGCTTTGCTCATATGTTTTCCCTAAATCCTCAGCGATTTTTCGAGCGACCGCTTTTTGATTTAAGGCGTGACCAACGCTACGCCGCTGAATGCCTTTTAATCCAGAAATCCTGGCTAATGGCTGTAGCTCATCTACAACAACAGGATCGACAATAAAGGCTGACACGTGATATTTTTCTGCAAACTCATTAGCTAAAATCGCCCCTAAATTTGAAGCATGGGTATTAAAGCGTTCTGTCCGCAAGTCTTCTAGCATTTGTTGATCGACAAGATACGTACCGCCAGGAATAGGCTTAAGCAAACCACCACGCCCTACGACAGCGGCTAATTGTGTGATGTTATGTGTTTCTAAAAATTCCGCGATCATTTGTTTTCGAAATGCTGTTTGACTGACAACATTTTCAAAAGGTGCCAATTCTTGGACGCTATGTCTAAGCGTTTCTTCTGCCAAGCAATCATGATTAGCAAAAAGCGCTAACTTCGTGGAGGTCGAGCCAGGATTAATAACCAATACTGTTTCCATTGTTTTCTGCTCCTTTTTTTAAACTTGTCTCATGGCAAATCTTAATGAATGGAATTTGCTTTCTGTCGAATCGCTTCTAGATGTTAAAACGACTGGGACTTTTGTGCCAACAATCGTTCCTCCCACCTTGGCGTGCCCAAACAAGGTTAATGATTTGTATAAACAATTTCCAACATCAATAGTTGGGACCACTAAAATATCTGCATCCCCCATGATAGGACCGCTGTAACGTTTATGCGCAACCGCTTCTTCAGAGGTCGCTAAATCAAGCGAAAGTGGCCCAAAAACCGTAGCCTCTTGTTGATCATTAAAATGTGCCGTGACTTCTTTTGCTAAAACAGACGAAGGCATTTTAGGATTGAAATTTTCCGCTGCGCTTAACAAAGCAATTTTCGGGTGGTGCAGTCCCAATTTTTGGGCGACTTCTTTAGCATTTTCAACAATTTCAATGAGGGTCGCTTGAGTGGGGGCGATGTTCATCGCACAATCGGTTAACAAGAAGGTTTTTCCCGCAGGCAGCTCCACCATTGCTACATGGGAAAGAATCGGTTTATTTTTTAATTGATGCTCGCTTTTCAACATTTCTTTCAGTAATGTGTGGGTCTGAATAATTCCTTTCAATAAAATTTGTGCTTGACCGGTTGCAACTAGACTGACAGCTTCCTGTGCTACCGCGGCCTCATCTGAGCAATGAACATATTTCCAGAGATTTTCAGTATCAAGATTTTCATTTGTATCAAATACAATAAACTGCAACGGTTGCTCGGCTTCTTTTAGCGCTTTTTTAACTAGCTGTAAAATCTCTGGTTGTGAACCTCCTGCAATTGAAACAGTGATCATTTTCTCACCTCATTTTTTCTTCTTTACACTTTAAATCTACCTCATTATGTAAGCGCATACAAATTGTTAATTTTTATGCCCTTATTAATATTTTTTATAGAGAAGGAAAAGCTTAGTAAATCAAGCTTTTCTTTCTCTAAACAATTGTTATCTAATTTACTTTTCATGAAAAAAATTCTTTTCTAAGAATGAAAGGAAAACTTATGCTTCGGCACAGCTGTTTATTTATGTCCGATCCTAAAGCATGTTATACTTTAGATACTTATTTTTAGGAGGAATTAAATGGCACTACTACTATTCTTTTTGTTTATCGCCCTACTAGGATTTGGTATATTAAAAATTAATAACCGCAGTATCCTCGGCGGTATCACTCTGGCTTCTGGCACCTTATTGTCATTAGTCACCTTACTATTTATCGGACTAGACAAAATTTATTTACATTTTAAGAATGGCGACTTAATTACCTTGGCTATTGGTTATCTATTAATTCCCGCTGTGTTTATCGGCATTTGCATTTACTTTATTTTTAACTCACGTACAATGCAAACGAAAGAAGGCAAAAGTGTCACGGCTAAATTGTCGGCGGGCTTAGGACTGAACTTATTAATTGCTTTACCCGCCTTTCTATATTTATTATCAGTTGGCACAGCGCAAATACCTTATGTGCTTTTTCTGTTCTTACTTTTTCTATTGTTAATGGATCTTTTACTGACCTTTCTATTTGCTGCTTACGTCTTGTATTCATGGATGTACCAAATGATTCCTTTAAAAAAAGCGGTTGATTATATCATTGTTTTAGGTTCGGGAATTCGTAGCGAGGAAGTGCCTCCACTTTTGAAGAGTCGGTTAGATAAAGGGATTGAATATTATGAAAAAAATCCCACCGCTAAATTTGTAGTCAGCGGTGGTCAAGGTCCTGACGAACCTGTGGCCGAAGCTTTCGCAATGAAAAAATATTTGCTTTCACAAAATATTCCTGCGGAAGCAATTTTGTTGGAGGACCAATCCACAACCACTTATGAAAATATGTTGTTTTCTAAAGCAATCATTCAGGCGGATTGGCAAAAGATGCCGTCTGATTCTAAACAACCCTCTGTTATTTTTTCAACAAATAACTATCATGTCTTACGAGGAGCTATGTATGCCCATCGTGTCGGCTTAAAAGCTGAAGGTGTTGGAGCACCAACTGCCTTATATTTTTTACCAACTGCTCTAATCCGAGAATACATTGCCTTACTGGTTCATGATAAGCGAATTGTGTTTTTTGTTTTTCTACTTGTCACTCTTCTTTTAGGAATCAGTAGCTTACCCATCTAAAAAAACAGCGGCTCACATTTTGGTGAGTCGCTGTTTTTATTCTTTTATTATAAAAAGTTTAATGAACGTAATTGGCTATTAACGCAATCAGCCATAAATGAAGCGGATAGAATCCGTAAAATAAATATTTGAAAAATGGTGCTTTGCTCCCTCTCTCACCATTGTAAAGCGATATAAATGGTAACACAGTGATAAACATAAAATCAGAATTATAAGCTAACATTTCAATTGTCGTTGGCCAATCTCCCAACCATTGAAAACTTGTAACTAAGAAAAAGAGCGCTAATGCACCATATAAACAGTTCCGTAAGACAAGTCTCTTTCTGGCTAAATACGTAATCAACATAAAAGGTAACATCACAATGCCACCTTCAGCAAACATTGCTCCTATTCCTAAAATGGCTAATATACTAATCAATAAAACAATCTTTAAACTGATTTTTGGCATCTCTAGCATCGCTTTTGTCACAATTAACATACTGACCCCAAGGGCTAAGGTGAAGAAAATATTGTTGTGAACTGCGACAGCTGGATTATTCACTAAATGATTTAGAAGCGTATTTCCAACAAACATGATTGCTGCCCAAATATACAAACGACCATTGTAACGATAAACATTCCGTGTATAGTTGAAACCTTCTACAGCCATGTAACCAAAAAACACGCCGACACAACGAGTAATTACATGAAAAATCAGTGCCCATTCTGGCGGAACAAAATAACTAATATGGTCAAGAACCATTAACCCCATCATCAATAACTTTAAGCGATTTGCGTTCATGAATCGTCTCCTTTATTTTTTCTACAGAAACTATCATATCTTTTTATATAACAGAAAACAACGAACATTCTTGTTAGATTCAACCATTCTTTTTGTCACTTTCGTTAAACTTGGTACCGCAAAGATAAATCTTCAAATAAATAATGTTGGTATTTAAATTGTTCAAAATGAATTTTTCGAATTTCTTGCTTAATGGCTGTTAAGCATTCATCGACCGTCATCAATGATTCTTCTTTTAGAAGCGCCTCTTCTATTAATAATTTGCATTGGCAATCAATCAATAAAAGTTGACTATAGAATGTGTAAAATGTTTCTTTATTTAATTTTTCAATCAAATTTTTAGCTTGATTCTGCAGCTTTTGATAACATTTGGTCAATTTTTGATAATCCATTAAATCAACTAACTGACCTTGTTTTAACATGTTACTAAAGTCTAAATCCCAAAGCATTTCTTTAGTCGGCTGTTGCAATAAATAATACATAGAATGACTACTAATAATTTCAGTGGTCGGTTCTTCAATTGTTTCATAAAAAGTCACAAAATATTCTCGCTCAATCACAGTAATAATTTCTTCTTCTGAAAGCTCACAATCTTCTAAATTTTGATAGAATATCAATAATTTAATCCGCTCATCTATTTTATTCAGCGAAGCGACTAATTCAGGAAAAAGAACCGACTGACAATTCTCTACTAATTCTCTTGCCTTATTTTGTTCATTTTTATAAAAGCTGTATAACTTTTTCCGCTGTTTTAACGAGTTTAGTAAGTTATCGGGTATATTCCAGTAATATTGTTTCTTCATAGCATTCCCACTCTTCTTTTTTATGTACAATTTTACAAAATTGGTCTTAGCCAATTTCGTCTCTAGTTATTCTATCAAAAAAGTGACGCTTTTTTACTGACAATAATTACTCGTTTTACGCCCAAAAAGTGAAAATTCAGCTGTTAAGTAGTTATTGGGGCTTGTTTCCCGCGGGCCGAAAAAACTTTTTCCTTTTAAAAGTCCAGAAAAAGACCTACACTAGATATAGACATATAGACAAACGTTGGAGGGATTTAAATGGATTTACACTTAACGAATAAATTAGCATTAATTACTGGTTCAACCAAAGGAATTGGCAAAGCAATTGCGATTGAAATGGCTCGTGAAGGGACCGATGTCATTATCAATGGGCGCAATGAAGCCGAAGTAATCAAAGTTGTTGAAGAAATACAAACAATGTTTCCAGACACTCATCCTCAAGCAGGAACTGCCGATATTTCCATTGAAAGTCAACGAACTACTTTACTTGAAAAATTCCCTAAAGTCGACATTTTAGTGAATAATATGGGGATTTTTGAACCAATGGAATACTGGGACATCGATGACGCCACTTGGGAAAAATTTTTTACTGTGAACGTGTTGTCAGGCAATGCATTAGCAAAAGCTTATCTACCTAAAATGCTTGCACAAGATTTTGGTCGCATTATTTTCATCGCTAGCGAAGAAGCGGTGATGCCTTCTGGCGAAATGCCCCAATATAGCATGACAAAAACGATGAATCTTTCCTTAGCTAAAAGTTTATCCAACTTAACTGTCGGCACACATGTCACCGTTAACACGGTTATGCCTGGCTCAACCCTTACCGAAGGTGTAGAAAAAATGTTGGAAGATATGTACGCTGATTCAGACATTCCCAAAGAGGATTGGGAAAAAGATTTCATGAAAAATCATCGTTCTCGTTCACAAATCCAACGGCTCATTCGACCAGAAGAAATTGGTCGTTTTGTTACCTTTGTGGCCAGCCCAGATTCTTCTTCCTTCTCAGGAGAAGCCTTAAGAATCGATGGCGGCTTAGTTCCAACGATCTTCTAAAATAAACAAAAAAGACAGCCAGCAAAAATTCACATTTTTTGCTGGCTGTCTTTTTAAGCATATTAATTGATTACTTACCAAAAGTAAGTTATATTTATCTCGAATTCGAAATAAAAAAAGAGGTGAAACAATGAGCCAACAGCAAGAAGCTTTAAAAGCCTATATCGGTTTATTAAGAACCAGCCATCGACTAGAGCAACTTGCCAAGCAAGATGTCGCTTGTTATGACTTAAACATTACAGAATTTTCAGTATTAGAGCTGTTACTCCATAAAGGTCCTCAGACCATCCAAAAAATTAAGGAGAAAATTTTAATTGCCAGCAGTAGCACCACTTATGTTATTGACCAATTACATAAAAAAGGCTATGTAACGCGCACCCCCAGTGAAAAAGACCGACGCATTACTTACGTTGAATTAACAGAAGCTGGAAAAACATTAATTAAAGAAATTTTCCCGACGCATGCAAAGCGAATTGCAGAAGCATTTGAACAACTCTCTTCTGAAGAATTAACTCTTCTTCAAAAAACTTTACGAAAAATAACAAATGAAACGAAATGAGGAAATAATGATGAAAAAAGAAGATCAATTATTAGGAATCCACCACGTTACAGCTATGACAAGTAATGCAGAAAAAAACTATCACTTCTTTACAGACGTTTTAGGGATGCGTTTAGTCAAAAAAACAGTGAATCAAGATGATATCTATACTTACCACACCTATTTTGCCGATGATTTGGGTACACCAGGTACAACCATGACCTTTTTCGATTTTCCCAATAACCCTAAAGGATTAAAAGGAACCAATACAATTTCAAGAACAGGGTTCCGGGTTCCTTCAGATGCAGCTTTGACTTATTATGAAAATCGCTTCAATGAATTTGCTGTCAAACACACAGGTATTTCTGAAGAATTTGGCAAAAAAGTCCTTCGCTTCTGGGATTTTGATGATCAAGCGTATCAATTAATCTCTGATGAATTAAATCAGGGCGTTGCAGCGGGCACCCCTTGGAAAAAAGGACCTGTCCCTACAGAATTTGCGATTTATGGCTTAGGACCTGTCGAAATAGCTATTTCCTATTTTCATGAATTCAAAAAAGTCTTTGAAGAAATTCTAGGCTTTCACGTAGTGGCACAAGAAGGCAATCGCTATTTACTAGAAGTTGGCCAAGGTGGCAATGGTGCCCAAGTCGTTTTGGTAGACGATGATACTAGCTCACAAGCGCAACAAGGATATGGTGAAGTACATCACGTTGCATTCCGCTTAGCGGATCGCAAATCACTTGGGACTTGGCAAACGCGCTTTGATCATTTAGGCTTACAAAACTCTGGCTATGTCGATCGTTATTACTTTGAATCATTGTATGTTCGTATTGGGCATATTTTAGTCGAATTAGCCACCGATGAACCAGGATTTATGGGGGATGAACCTTACGAAACATTAGGAGAAAAGTTATCTCTAGCGCCATTTTTAGAAAACCGTCGTGAATATATTGAGAGTGTGATCACGCCTTTCAGTACAAAACGAGCCTAAGGAGGAAAAAAACATGCATTCAATTTTTAAAAAAGGACATCCTGAAGCACCTGTCTTTGTGCTACTTCACGGTACTGGTGGTGATGAAACATCTCTCCTACCAATTGCTCAAGAACTAAATAAACAAGCTACTGTGCTAAGTATTCGTGGTGATGTTTCAGAAAATGGAATGAATCGTTATTTTAAGCGCCTAGCGGAAGGTCATTATGACTTAGAAGATCTAGAAAAACGCGGCGAGGCGCTTCATAAGTTTATTCAACAAGCCGCTAACGAGCATCAATTTTTATTGGATAAAATTATTTTTATTGGCTATTCAAATGGGGCCAATATCGCTATTCAATTATTGCTTACTCATCCCGATAGTTACCATCAAGCTGTCCTCTATCATCCCATGTTTCCTGTTGAATTGACCAATCAACCAGACTTGACCGACACTTCTGTTTTATTATCTCTAGGAGAGCATGACCCGATTGTTCCACTTCCTGAAAGTATGCGTGTGATTCAATTATTTCAGAATCATGGAGCAACCGTACAAGAGGTTTGGACACAAAGTCATCAATTAACTTATCAAGAAATTAAGGAAACACAAACTTGGTTGGCACATCTGTCCTCTTAACAAAAAAGTGAGGTCGGGACAGAACCGTTTAGCTCCGAGAAATAAGAAGAAATTTCCGAAAATTGCTCTTTAATTTTTGGAGAATTTCGGCTTATTTCCGAAGGAGTTGGTTCTGTTCCCGCCGTTTATCAGGTTTTGAGCCTGGGACAAAAATCTCTTTGGATTTTTGTCCCAGGCTCACTTTTTCTATTTTAAGATAATTCACTGTCTGAGCTTCTTTTATTTTGCCATTTGAACAACTATTTTGCCAACTGCATGGTGCGTTTCACTGAGTGCATGTGCATCATAAATCCCTTGTCTAGAAAAAGGGAAAACTTCACCAATAATTGATTTCACTTTTCCAGCTGCCATCAAATCAGCAATTTTTTGTAATTGTTCTCCATTTGGTTGAAGCCAAATACTTTCAGCAGAAATATTTTTTTCGGCTGCCAATTGTTTGTCTTCAATACCCACAATTGAAACAAGACGACCTGTGTTTGGTTTTAAGACGTCAAAACTATTTTTTTGAACCTCACCACCCATTGTATCAAAGACCAAATCAACATCAGCTAATACCTCTGCAAAATTCGTTGTATGATAATCAATCACTTCATCTGCACCAATTTTTTTCAGTAAGGCATGATTTTTTGCGCTAGCGGTCGTGATGACATGTGCGCCCGCTTCTTTTGCTAGTTGAATCGCATAAGTACCGACCCCACCTGCACCAGCATGAATTAAAACAGTTTCTCCTTCTTTAAGGTGGCCATGATCAAACAATGCTTGCCAAGCGGTTAAACCAGCCAACGGAACGGCAGCAGCTTCTTCAAAGCTAATTGTTTCAGGGATTTTTGCTAATAAATGATCATCCACAATCGTTACTTCTGCATAGGTACCAAAACGAGTAGTTTCAGGACGAGCAAAAACTTTATCGCCAACTTGCCAATCCGTTACTTGACTCCCCACCTCTGTAATCACACCAGCGACATCCCAACCAAGAATAATCGGAAAGGACCAATCAAACATCTGTTTTAAATATCCTTCACGCAATTTCCAATCAATCGGATTAATTGATGTCGCGTATTCTTTTACCAATACTTGATGTTCCGATAATTTCGGTAGTGTTACTTCTGCTTCTTCAAGTACCTCTTTACTTCCGTACTGATTAATCACAACAGCTTTCATAAACCAACTTCCTCTCATTTGTTTCATTTTTCACACTTTTAGTATACGCCTATTGTCTTCTTTTTATATAAGAATATGCTTTAGTTAAATTGAGAGAAAGTGGCTGTTTTTAATCTATTATTCATAACGTAAAGATTCAATTGGATCTAATTTTGCTGCTCTTCGAGCTGGTAAAGTTCCTGCTAAAAAAGCAATAAACATAATAACTAAGATAATCGTTAGTGAAGATGGCAATGAAAATTGAATTAATTTAAATCCTGTTAAAGCCTTTAAAAAAGAATCCGTTGCCAAACGATTAACTAAATTTCCAACCCCAACAGCTCCTAAAATGCCTAACATTGAGCCAAAAAAGCCAATTAAAGCCGCCTCAACACTAAAAATTGTAAAGACTTTCCCATTGCTAAGTCCCATGGCTTTCATTAAACCAATTTCTCGCGTTCTTTCTTGGACAGACATATACAGCGTGTTAATAATGCCAAAGCTTGCAGCTAACAAGGCAATTGCACCAAACATGGTTAAAACACCAGTGATTGCATTGATTATATTACGAATCATACCAATTTCATCTTCGACAGTAGTCGCTAAATAGCCAGCTTTATCTAAATCTTTTTTGATGTCCTTAATCTGCTCTGGCGTGCTGTCTTTTTTAACTTCAGCAATAATCATCGCGTATTGATTTTTTAAATGTTCTGGAAGATCTGCTTGATTGATTGAGACAACTTTATCAATCAATGCTTTATTCATCAGCGAGAGCCCATTTTGAATGACACTGGTATTTCTAACGCCAACAATTTTTGCTTCAATAACTTGCTCTTGTCCTTTCAAGGAACTTGAGATACCTAATTGAACTGTTTCTCCCACGGCAGCTTTACTAGATGTATAGCCGAGCGCCTTTACATATTCTGGTGACAAATTAATTTCGAAGTCCTGGCTCGTTTGCGAAACTTTACGGCCAGCCGCTAAATCAATGGTCATCTCATCTAGCGCAGAAGTTGCTGAAAATACATATTTATGCTTATCTGCTCCTTTTATATAATCGATAGCAACGGATTTCATTGGTTCCACTGATGTAACATCCGAGATTTTTTTAATCTTCTCAATATCTTTTTCAGCAAGCATACTTTGTTGTTGAATCGTACTGGTTTTTTTCTCTGGATTATATTTACTTGGTTCTGTTCCGTTACCAACATTCATCTCCATTTTTGGCTGAATAAATAGCTGATTTGCACCACCGACACTGCCGACTTGTTTGTCAATATAATCATTTACACCAATATTGACTCCTGTAGTTAAAGCTATGGTAAATGCTCCAATAAAGATTGCAATAATGGTCAATACGGTTCGACCTTTATTACGCATTAAATTGGTACTAGCTGATTTTAAAATATCTCTAAATTTCATTTACTCATCTCCTCCTACAATCAAGCCGTCTCGAACATGAACTTGCCGATCACAACGTGCTGCTAAGTCTGGATCATGTGTCACAATAATTAAGGTAATTCCTTTATTTTTATTTAAATCAAATAACAATTCTTCAATTTTCTTCCCAGTGGCAGAATCTAAATTCCCTGTAGGTTCATCTGCAAAAATAATTTGCGGATTATTAACTAAAGCACGCGCTATACATACCCGTTGTTTTTGGCCACCAGATAAATTATTCGCTTTGTTTTGAACTTTATCTTCCAAACCGACTGCTTTTAACGCATCTAAAGCCATCTTTTTCCTCTTGCTACCGGAAATACCACCAATTTTTAATGGTAAAAGAACATTATTTAAAACTGTATCCTTGGCATTCATAAAGAATTGTTGAAAAACAAAACCAAATTCTTCATTTCTCGTTTTATTCAGCACTTTCTTTCTAATACTAGTAACATTTTTACCATTTAAATAAATATCTCCTGAAGTTGGTTGATCTAACAATGCCAAAATGTGCATAAATGTTGATTTCCCAGAGCCACTTTTACCAATTATGGCCACAGATTCACCTTTTTCAACTTTTAAATCAACACCTTTTAACGCATCAAATTTTGTTTCGTTCTTTCCATAACTTTTTTTGATATTTTTTGCTTCAATTACCGCCATGTTACCCCTCCATTTTTCATTCTTTGTCGTTTACTTATTTACAAAGTTTTTTTACTCTTTTCATACTCCTTTCTTCTCTTTCTATTTTGACGGAAGCCCTTTCCTTTGTCATGGTACTTCCGATGTATCTCTCAATTAAAACAATAAGAACATGTTCCAAATTCACCTCATTGAACATGTTCTTATTAATTAGTTATGCATTTACGCGTTTAATTTCACGATGTTTATTCAATAAATAGGCCAAACCAAGATTAATGCCAACAAAGCAACTGATTGTCAGAAGAAGTGGCAGGACAGTAAAACCAGTGGATTGATAACCAACCATTGCTTGCAAGACGTGGAGCATTCTCAGGCGCATTGGTGTCCCCCCTAATTGTGCAATCGTGCCCAGTAAAATAGGAATCATTAATAACAGCAATAAAACAATGAGTTTTTTTACGCCATCTATCCGATCATTAAAGACACCTGCTAACAAGCCAAGTGAGCCGCTAAGCATTAGTAAGATAAAAAAGAGCAACCACGACATGAAAAAGTTTCCTTGAGCATAGACATCAATTAATTTCATTGATAATTGAAAATGAGAAATGAAATTGCCGCTAAATACTTTAATCAGTACAAGTACAGCCAAGGATCCAACCAAAGATAAAATAGCATTACTTACAAAATTCACCAAAAAAATTGTCCAGCGGGAAAGCCCGTTTTGAATAAACAGTTTAAAATCTGTGTTCATCCCAAAAAATGATAGTATCCCCATAAAAACCAGACAAGGAATTACTGCATCAGAGCTGACAGTATTCACGTCGTTAGAAAAGAGCAACCCAATAAGAGGAAAAAGAATGCCGAACAAAGCATAAAAGCCAAAATAAATTGCTAAGGAACGGACTTGATAAATTACACGATACCGCAAAGCTGTTTTAAATTTCATTTTACTTTTCCTTCTTTCTATTGGTTAATTGCACAAAATATGTTTGTAAATTTAGCGGCGCAATTTGAACCTCTGCTTTTTCAGTTGGCAAGTCGCCGTACACGTAAGCCGTAACTGCCCCACCTAAAGTGTCCATGCCTAAGATTTCCAATGACTGAGTATAGCGCTCTACTTGTTCTTTCGGCCCAGAAACAATGCGACCGTTTTTCAAAATTGTTTCAATAGATTCTGCGCGAATCAATTTTCCTTGATCAATGATGATAATATCTTCTAATAAATTCGCAATTTCTTCAATCAAATGGGTAGAAATCACAAACGTACGGGGACGTTCTTGGTATGTCTCAATTAAATAAGTATAAAATAATTCCCGATGATTGGCGTCTAAACCTAAGACCGGCTCATCTAAAAAAATATACTCACAGGGGACGGATAGCGCCACTATTAGTTTAGCAATACTCCGATAACCAGTTGATAATTTTTTGAATGCCTTTTTACTATCTAAACCAAAATCGCTTAACATTTGTTCGGCCAAAGACCAGTCAAATGATCCATAAAAACCTTCAGTCGTTTTAAAAATATCTTTAATTTTTAACTGAGGAGGAAATAAATTATCTTCACTCATTAAGTAAATATGATTCAAAGCAGTCTCATTATCGGTCACTGTTTCTCCCGCCAATTGAACGGAACCTGAAGTGGCAAAACTTCGATTATTAATGATATTTAATAACGTACTTTTACCAGCCCCATTCCTGCCTAAAAGCCCATAAATCGTTTCTTTTTCAAAAGTAATTGAAATATTATCTAATGCCTTTTTTTGATGATATTTTTTGCTTACTGATTCCACCCGCAAACTCATGCGTCATACCCTCTTTCAATTAGTTGTTTTAATTGTTCGGCTGTAATCCCTAATTTTTTAGCTTCTGCGACAACTTCTAAGACTTCTTTATTTAAAAATTCTTCTTTCCGTGCCCTTCTTACTCTCTCTTGAGCGCCTGGTAAAACAAACATGCCAATCCCCCGTTTCTTTTCAATCAGCTGTCGTTCTACTAATAAATTCATTCCTTTTAAAACGGTGGCTGGATTGATTTGGTAACTTTTTGATATTTCTGTGGTTGAGGGAATTTGTTCGCCTTCTAAGTAAGCGCCATTAAAAATTCCTTCGGCAATCTGATCGGCTACTTGCTGAAATAAAGGCTTTTCCCCCGAAAAATTAAATTCCATTTTTACACCTCGCTTAAACGGTTAACTACTTATGTAACTAACTATATATCTTAGAAATTCTTTTGTCAACAAAAAAACCATTGTTTCCAAAGAAATTTTTCTTTGAAAACAATGGCTATACTTTTGAATTTATTGAATGGTTTCGTTCTTATAGGGTTCCATTGTATAACAATTCATCGGTTGTTTCGTTGACAATTTTTAAGCGATTTTGTTTTTTGATCAAAATACTTTTATAGGTTGTTTCTGTAGCCTTTTCTTCCATCACAAGAATGCGTTTATACTCATTATCAGTGACTTGCTTAATCGTTGTTTGATTTAAGGACGGAATTTTTTCTTTTAGCGTTTTTTCTTCCGCCAGACCTTTTAAGATTTCTGATTCTGTAGTGGAACTTGTGGATTTACTAGAATCGCTTGATACACCTTCGTTATTAGACGCACTTTCAGATGACTTGCGACTTGATTCGGTTACTTTAGGCTGTGATGATTCACTGGTATTGGTTGAATTCATTTGCGTTTGGGTTTGATTCCCACATGCACCAATTAGCAACCCAACGCCTAAGATAGAGCTTGCTAAAATAGTTTTTCTAATCATTTGCATGACCTCCTACATCTATCATTACTTTAACCTTAACATTTTTCAGCTAAGAGAACAATTTTTCAGATTAGAAAAGACCACTAGTCGTTATTTAAATAAACGAACTAATGGTCTTACTTATTTAGGAATGATCTTCATATGAGTGAGTGGGTAATAAACAAATTGTGCTTTCCCTAAGATTTGATCTGCATGTATTGCACCAAAAGAACGGCTGTCTTTGGACATACGGCGATTATCACCAAGCACAAAATAGCTATCTTTAGGTAACTTTTCTTGCATTAACAATTCTTTTGAATCAAAATTCGTAGTATAAGGCATCGTTTCATGATCTTTTTTTCTGTTTTTAGTTAAATAGGGTTCAGCGATTGGCTGATTATTGACATATAATTGATCGTTTTCGTAACGCACAGCTTCTCCTGGTAAACCAATCACACGTTTAATCAGAATCGATCCTGTGTCTGTTTTAAAGACCACCACATCAAACCGTTTAATGGCGGAGAATTTTTCCATCACAATCATATCTCCTTGATTCAAGGTTTTTTGCATGGAATGGCCATCCACCCGAACAGGAATCAGGAAAAATCCTCTTAAAATAAAAACGGCTACGATTGCTGGTACTAAAATTTTCAGAAAGTACATTAAATACCCAACATAATCACGTTTCTTCTTCAACTTCGTGCCACCTTTTTTCTAGTTTTTTTGAATTTCTTTGACTGCTGTATCGTAGGCAGCGTCATTTTCAAGAATTAATTTACCTAAAGTGGCTTCAATTTTTGTGGCTGTTTCATTGTCGATTTCTCCAGTTACAGGCAAGCCATTTTTCTGTTGAAAATCGCTAACCGCTGCTTTTGTTTCTGCGGTGTAGTTTGCATTGTTTTCATCAACAGGATACGCTAATACAGCTAAAATAGCATTTAAGTTCTGAATATCTTCAGATTGATCCCCTTCTTTTAGCGTTTTATCGCGAGGAATCAATTTTAAATAGGCATACTCGGGGTAATCAGCTTTGATGGTTGGTTCAATTCCTTTTTCGTTGATCCATTCGCCTTTTGGTGTTAACCATTTTAAAACAGTCAATTTTATTTCGGTTTGGTCATTTAAATCCTTCACCGTTTGGACCGTTCCTTTGCCAAATGTTTTCGTTCCAATTAGTGGGACATTCGCAGATTCATGCAGTGCTGCAGCAAAAATTTCGGATGCACTGGCACTATTGCCATCAATGATAACTGCAACAGGTTCTTTTACTTTAAAGCCGTCGTCTAATTCTTTGGAAGCAACTTCTTTCATCGTACGTCCTTTTTTGTCTTCAAATTGAACAATTGTTTCGCCATTTTTTAAAAACATACTGGCCATTCGCTCTGCTTGATCTAGCAGTCCACCAGGATTTTGGCGTACATCAATTACAAAGGATTTAGCTCCTTTGGCTCGTAAATTCGTGATTGTTTCTTTCAATTCTTGATATGTTTTTTTACCAAAGGACGTAATTTTAATCGAGCCAATTTGTGCATCTTTTTTGTCTAACTCACCTGTCACTGTTTTAACGGGAATTTTCCCACGTTTGATTGAGATATTTTTAGTTTCTCCCTCTCTTTGGATAGTCAATTCAACGGAAGTTCCTTTTTTACCTCGGACTTTTGAGACGACTTCTGCTAGTTTCATCCCTTTTGTAGCTGTACCATCAACTTTTTCAATAATATCGCCTTCTTTGATTCCCGCTTTTTCAGCTGGGGAATCTGCTACAGGGGCCTCTGCTACAACTGGTTCGCCATCTTTTATTGTCATAGTGGCACCAATTCCTTCAAAATCGCCAGATAAGCTTTCGTTTAAATCATTGGCAGCAGATTCATTTAGATAAGTTGAGTATGGGTCTCCAATAGCTTCAGACATGCCTTTTAAGGCGCCTTCAACTAATTCATTTTTATCTACTTCACCTACATAATTGGTACTAATTTCATTATATAAATCCTGCACTTTGCTTAAATCAGCATTGGTAATTGCCCCTTCTTGACTCATCTTTTTAACACGATGATCAAAATAAATATAACTACTTCCTCCAGCTAAAAATGCGACACAGAGGAGCGAAATAATATATTGATAAAAAGGAACAGTTCGTTTGTTCTTCATAGATTTCATCTCATTTCTAACAAATTCGTCACTACTTTTGTTTACTATAACATGAATGAAAAAAGAGGAAAAGCTTTGTTTGCTTTTCCTCTGGATTTATTTATTGTTTTCAAGGTACTTTTCCCATAACTCATCAAAGATGTCCATGTTGCTTAAATAGTCAGCATTCATTTCTAAATAAGAAGAAAGTTCATGATAATCCTCGGTTTGTTTTGGAAACTGAATATCTTTGGCCGCTTCATTGGCAAAATCAGTTTCAGGATCTTTAGCCGGACCTTTTAATGTCATTAAGTAATGGTAAAAGCTTCGTCTCATGTAAATTAGTCACTCCATTTTTCTTCGATAAATTCACTTCTACGTTGATGGGACAATCCATAACGCAAAGCGTCTTTTTTATAAAAGTCTTGATGGTATTCTTCAGCAGGATAAAATGGTGCTGCTGGTTCGATGGTGGTAACAATTGGTTCTGTAAAACGGCCACTATTAGCTAGACGTTCTTTACTTTTCTCAGCAATTTCTTTTTGTTCTTGAGAACGATAAAAAATAACTGGCCGATAATTATCGCCGCGGTCTTGAAACTGACCGAAAGCATCAGTAGGGTCCGTTTGTTGCCAATAAATGTCCACTAATTGTTCGTAAGAAATAATCGCTGGATCAAAAGTGATTTCTACTGCTTCCGTATGGCCTGTTGTGTGTGTTAGAACCTGTTCATATGTTGGATTAGGCACGTGCCCACCTGTATAACCCGAAACAACTGAGATAATCCCTGGTTGTGTATCAAAAGGCTGCACCATACACCAGAAACAGCCGCCTGCAAAAATTGCTTTTTCTTCCATCTCTAACACTCCTTTTTTATTTCTCTTTTGGCAAGTATATATTCATCCGAATGTCATCGTCAACTAAATTAATCTTTTCTGCTCGAACAAATAGACCATTTTGCATTCTAAACTGATCTAAACGTAATAAAACAGTTTGATCATCTGGATTGATTTCAACCCATTTAGGTAGTTTGTAAGAACGTTTAGCAAATTTCAATACTTCTTTAATTGGCAAGCCTAACGTTCCTATAGATAAACTTTTTGCTTTTAATTGTACATTACCATTCGCCATCACGTAAGGATCAAAATATAAGTAAAAAGGAATGTCATGCCCTAACACCTGAAATGTTCCATTTAATAAAGCATCATTTTCTAAATAAAATTTATATTTGATCTCCGAACCTTTTTGAAAGTCGGCTAAATAAAAGTCAATCAGTTTGTTCACTTGTTGTTTTTTTGACTGAATTGTGACGACTGGCTCGCCTTCTTTTTCAACAATTGCTGGTATTTTCTTTAAATCTGGTTCGCGAACTTGTGTTGCTCGAAATGTCACGAAAGCTACACTACCAATGACTAAACCCACTAGAACAAGAAAAGCGATTTTCCAGGGATTTCGTTTAGGATTGGTTGGTTGTGTCTTTTTAATTGATTTACTTGTTTTTGGCTTTTCTTCATTCATTTTATTCACTACCTTCTGATTTGGTTATCCATTCTTTCTCTGTCTTGACCATTTCATCCCGGACAGCTCCGGCCATAATTTGGTAGCCAAGATTATTCGGATGGAAGCGATCTTCTTCATATAACAAATTGTTTAAATCCTCTTTGCTAGCACTACTTCCTGTAGTTTCTGAGTCGCCACCAGTTACGCCAACTTCATCGCCACGACCTTTATAGAGTAAATCATTGATAGGAATGAAATAGGCTCGTTTTTGCTCTTGAACCATTTCTTCGGTTGCTTGATTCCAGTTATCAACGATTTCTTGCATTTCTGTAATTTCGGAAAAGTTTAAGTAGAAGGGATTGTAAATTCCTAAGACATAAATAGGGGCCTTCTTGTTGTACTCTCGGATTTCTTCAAGTAGTCGTCTTACTCGGCGTTGATAGGCTTTTTGTGGACGATTGAACGAGCTGACTTTCAAGTCGAAAATATTACTACTAATTACTTTCATTAAGTCATTTCCACCAACCGTTAGCGTAATCACGTCCGCAGAGGCAAGGCCCTTTTGAATTTCAGGTTTTTCTTTGATTCGTTTTAAAATTTGGTCACTACGATCCCCATTTTTCCCAAAATTGTCTGTTTGAACACCGTTCAAGTTGTAGTGTTCTTTTAAATCATCTGCCACAATAGGAACAAAACCTCCACTATTCGTCAAATCGCCAATTCCTTCAGTTAAAGAATCACCGATAGCTGTATAATGAATGACTTCTTTTTGATTTTTTTGAAAAGTTGTGGCCACTTTCTCTTGCTTTAATAGTGGCTTTGCTTTGGGGATGGCCACACTTAACAATGTAAAAACACCTAGCGCAATGAGGATAGGTGTTAAGACGGTCAGCAAAATATGCTGTGTTTGTTTTTTCATCTTCGTCACTTCCTTTTAAATAAACCAACAAGAAATTTTCCTTTTCTTGTTAGAAAGAGGTTGCGTCTACTCATTTAAGAGTGAGACCCAACCTCGTTATTTCTTAGTCTGTATAGTACATAATAGCAAAGGCATTTTTTCCTGTATGTGTTGCAATGACTGGATTCGTATGTAATACGGGAATATCCATGTCTTTAAAGATTGCTTGTAATCCTTCTTTGAATCCATTTGCTAGTTCTAGCCCATCCGCATGAGAAATGCCAATTTGTCGAACATTTGGAATCTTACTTAATTCTGATTTCAATTCGTCAAACCATTTATTAAACGTTTTAACGCCGCGGCCTTTCGCTACAGGAATCAATTCCGTATTTTCAAAGTCCATGACAACTTTCATATTAAAAATGTTTGATAATAATCCTGTTGTACGGCTGATTCGTCCACCTTTAACCAAATTATCCAATGTTGAAATGCCAATGTATAATTTAGTATTTTGTTTGACGCGTTCAATTTCAGCTAAAATTTCTGGAACACCCGCTCCCGCTTGTGCCAATTTTGCTGCTTGAATGACTTGGAAAGACAAACCTTGGTCTGTAAAATCGCTATCAATCACCGTTACTTTACTTGATGATAAGTTGCTAGCTTGACGGGCCGCTTCAACCGTTCCACTTAAGCCTTTTGTCATGTGAATCGAAATTACTTCACTGCCATCTTCACCTAAGCGATCATATAATTCTACAAATTCACCAATTGGTGGTTGACTGGTTTTTGGTAAGGCCTTCGCATTAGCCATCATGTCCATAAATTTTTCGCCTGGCAAATGTTCATCATCTGGATAAACAACGCCATCAACCATAATTGATAAAGGCATCATATGGATATTTAATTCATCTCTAAGACTTTTTTCCATCGTACATGAAGAATCCGTTACGATTTTAACGTTTGTCATAAATTTATCACTCTTTCTTTAAAAGGAACCTGTTTTCATGGTAGAATACCATTAAACGGTTAATTATCTAGTTATAGTATAACAGACACTGCCGAATTTTTCATCAAATTAAAATAAAGGAAGTGAATTTATTGGAAAAAACGCATTTCTCAAAAAAATACCTAATCGTGAACGAAGTCTTAAATGCAGTTACACATGGCATAGGCGCAGGTTTAAGTATTGCTGGCTTAGTCATTTTACTTGTTAAAGGAGCTCGTTTAGGCTCACCGATTCACGTGGTATCTTATGCTATTTATGGCTCCATGTTGATTCTACTTTTTTTATCTTCAACGTTATTTCATAGTTTAATTTTTACAAGAGCCAAAAAGGTCTTTCAGGTCTTCGATCATAGTTCTATTTTCTTATTGATTGCTGGCAGCTATACGCCGTTTTGCTTAATTAGTATTGGCGGTTGGTTAGGTTGGACCTTGTTCAGTTTAGTCTGGTTAATCGCCATCGTCGGTATTGTCTATAAATCCCTCACGTTGCATAAACAAGAAACAGTGAAAAACATTTCAACGATTATTTATATTGTTTTAGGTTGGCTCTGTATCATCGCTGCTCGTCCGTTATATGAATCTCTTGGATTTACAGGAACAGCGTTATTGGTCGCAGGGGGTGTGTCTTACACATTAGGTGCAGCCTTCTATTCATTGAAAAATGTGCGGTTTATGCATGTGGTTTGGCACTTGTTCGTCATGCTTGCAGCGATTCTCATGTATTTTTCTGTTCTCTTTTATACGTAATCACAGCACAATAAGAACACGATGCTCAAAGCATCGTGTTCTTTTATTGCCCTAAATCTCTTTATTATAAAGGATTATTCTTCTTTTCGAATTATTTTAACATAAATTAGTAGAAAAGACTTTACAAAACGAACATACATTCGTATAATAACAATACGAACACTCGTTCGAATCAAATGAAGAGGTGATACACATGGAAGCAATTCGTCGTGTTGGATTTTTATTTTTTGTATTGGTTATAGGTATTTTTTTGGGAACATTAGGATTACGTCTTGCTTTTATGATCGTGACGCCGTTATTTATTCTTTGGTTTATGTCATGGGATGAGAAGCGTTATACACGTACACGTAAACAACAGCAAGCAAGATACGTTTATCGTAAGTTCCCTTAAAATAAATAATAAAACGGTGTGTTCCCCCCAAGCTATGCTCCGTTTTTATAAATATGTCAAAGAAAGAGCGAAGGATTAAATTCCTTCGCTCTTTCTAATTAAATTAGATTAGTATTCCATTAAGGTAACAATATCGTAGCCATCAATTTTATCGCGGCCATGTAAATCCATTAATTCAATTAGGAACGCACAACCAACCACAATACCACCTAATTGTTCGACTAATTCGATAGTTGCTTTAATTGTACCACCAGTTGCTAGCAAATCATCACAAATCAAAACACGTTGGCCTGGTGTGATGGCATCTTTGTGCAACGTTAATGTATCTGAACCATATTCTAAGTCATAAGTCACTTCGATGGTTTCACGAGGAAGTTTTCCTTTTTTGCGAACCGGAGCAAAGCCAACCCCTAGTTCATAAGCCACTGGACAGCCGACAATAAAGCCACGAGCTTCCGGTCCTACAACCATATCAATTCTTTTTTCTTTCGCGTAATCCACGATTTGTTTCGTTGCTTCACGGTAGGCATCCCCATTAGCCATTAATGGAGAAATGTCACGGAACACGATCCCTTTCTCAGGATAATCTGGAATGCTTGCAATGTAATCTCTTAAATCCATTTTTATTTGTCCTCCTCATTCCACAGCCATTGTTGTATTGTTTGACAATCACTGTAAAGTAGAAATTCTTCTGTTTTTATTTTTTTCAATCGTTGTTGGTACACTTGACTTTCAGTCAATGGTCGATTGTCGGGTTTCTCAATACTGTTTAAAACACCGCTTTCTATTGTAACAAATCCTAAGTCAAAAAACACCTGTATCATGAAAATTAATAATTTTTCTTGGATATTTAAGTAATTTGCCACCTTCGATAGCTGGGAACGTAGATTTACTTCTTTTTGCTGCAAAATAAATTTATACAATGTTGCAAATTGTTCACGTGAAGCCATACCGTTTAAATAAGCTTCTTCTGGTGAAATAAACATCATGTATATACGTTGTATCTCAGTCGCTTCAACAATTTCTTTAACCGTGATTGCTTCCACAGGACAGTCGACAAAAACCAGTTGTTCGATTTGATTTTGAGAAACAACTTCCACCAATTCTTCTTGGTTTGACCAAACAATAATATTAGCGGTTGGATCTGAAATGAATTTTTGATTTTTTTCATCAAACAAAAGATAAGCTGTTGCTTCTGAAGAAATTGGTTTCGTTTGATTATTTTTGCCACGAAAATCAAATAATTGTCTTCCCGATACAGCAAAATCAGTCACCATTAATTGTGGTTTCTTACGACCATTCCATTCATTGATGGAAAGTTGGCCTGCCACATCGGCGGTTCCTTGTGCTAGTTCATCCGCTTGAGGCCCCATTTGAAAAGCAATTGCATCCAATTGTGCCCCTTCTTGATTCATTTGAAATTTGAGATGTGCATTATCTGCACCAATTTGACGAATTTGCGTAGGCGTGATTTCCTTAAATACAAAAGTTGGAACAGTATTATCAGTCCCAAAAGGCGCCAAAATACGCAATTGATCAATAAAAGCAGTCGTTGCCTGCGAAACCGCTAAGCTCTCACTAATGAGTAACTCTTGTCCATTAGCCATATCAATTTGATTTTTTTCAATAAAGTGTGCCAAATGTTCCTGAACAAAAGGAATATTTTCAACAGGTAAAGTCATTCCCGCTGCCATATGATGCCCACCAAAATGAGTGAATTGCTCACGCACTTCGTTCAACGCCTCATAGAGATTCAATGCGCTAATGCTACGTCCAGAGCCTTTTGCGGTTTTACCAGATTCATCTATTGCTAAAATAATGGTTGGTTTCCCCGTTTCTTGCATAATGCGGCCCGCGACAATCCCTAAGACACCTTCATGCCAGCCTTGTTTCGCTAAAATATGGACCGGCGCATTCGGGTCGATTAAATCCAGGGCTTCTTTGGCAATCGTCGTTACAATGTCTTTTCGTTCATTGTTTTGTTGATCAATATATTTAGCGATTTCCAGCGCTTGTTCTTCATCAAATGTAGTCATTAATTCAACACCTGGTGCGGCTTCCCCTAATCGACCTAACGCGTTTAAACGAGGTCCAATGGTAAAGCCAATTGATTCTTCTGAAACAGATTCCTTTTTTACACCTGCTTCTTGTAGTAAAACGTCTAAACCAATTCGATCACCAGTTTGAATCATTTGCAGGCCCATTTTGACAAACGTTCTATTTTCATCGGTTAATGAAACCAAGTCAGCAATTGTCCCAATTGCTACCAAATCTAATAACTCAATTGGCAATTCACCAAGTAACGCAGTAGCGACTTTGAAAGCCACGCCAACACCAGCTAAATCTCCAAAAGGATAGTCACCTTGTGGATGTCTAGGGTGGACAAGCGCATAGGCCTCTGGTAATTGTTCAGGCAATTCATGATGGTCAGTAACGATTACATCTACTCCTTGTGCCATAGCGTAGTTAATTGCTTCATGTCCAGCTACACCATTATCAACGGTTACAATTAATTGGACTCCTTGTTCAATTTGTTCAGCAAATACGTCTTTATTAGGTCCATATCCATGAACAAAACGATTCGGTAGAAAGTACTGAACCATGCCACCGACTAATTCGATTGCTTCTTTCATAACCGTGGTACTAGTGATGCCATCTGCATCATAATCCCCATAGACAAGGATTTGTTCACCCGCTTCGACGGCTTGCTGGATGCGGGCTACCGCTTTCTCCATATCATGCATTAAGAACGGATCATAAATATCTTCGATAGTCGGATGTAGAAACTTACGTAATGCTTCTTCTGTCCGGATATTGCGGTGCCATAAAAGTTGGCCAATTAATGGATTAATTTGTTCTTTTTTTAATTGTTCTATAAATTCTACAGGTAATTCTGTCTTTGTCTGTAACTGCCATTGATAGTTTGATTTTTTCACGACGTCACTCCTAACCAAGTAATTATAGCAAAATTTTTCCAAAAACTAAAGAAAGCATTTTTTTAAATCTGAGAAAAAAACTGTGATATCTGTTAGATAAATAGCAGATATCACAGTTTTATTTTAAAAGAAACTTAGCGATAAAGTCTCTTCCTTATTTTTGTTCCTCTTCATTCACACGAGGTTTCACATAACGATCAATACGACTACCTGACACAGGCGTTGCGTCTACTTCTGTGTTTGATGTTTGTTCGTTGACCACTGGTTCTGCGACTTGTGGTGCTGCCGCTTGTTTGGCTTGCAAATCAGCCAATTGATTATCAAAAGAACGTTGAACTTTTTCCGTTTCTTCTTTGACTAATTTATCCATATCATTTTTATAAATATCCAACTCTTTTTGTACAGCTTTTAATTCCTTACGTTGGTTCCAAATGGTGGTTGTGGAGGTTAGTAACCCAACTAGTGCGCCAATAATTGCAGAACCTAAAATAATTAAGATTAACGGTCCACTAATTTTAGTAAAACCAAAGTTTACTGGAACAGCTTGATTATTTAAAACAGCAAAAATAACAACAATTAAGACCAACACAAGGCCCAAAATAACACGCCATTGATTTTTCATGACTTGATCGACTCCTTTATTTTTTATTTAAAATATTTCCCGCTATGAAATCTCCTAAATGTGGAAACAATGTATAAAAGCGGGCAGCTGCTTCCATGACAAACGGACGATTAATCTCACGTCGAGAAGTCCCCATACTCCCAACCACTTCTTTCGCTAATTTCGTAGGGTCCAAAACAATTTTATCCACCGCAGCTAGATAAGTGCCTGTCGGGTCCGCTTTATCAAAGAATTCTGTTTGGATTGGTCCTGGATTGACAGTCGTTACTGCTACACCCAACGGTTTCAATTCTAAACGTAAAGCATTTGAAAAACCTAACACAGCAAATTTCGTTGCAGAATAAACGGTTGATTTAGCTGTAGCCATCTTCCCAGCCATTGAAGCAACGTTGATAATATGTCCTTGCCCAGCTTCAATCATTTTAATAGCTACTTTTTGAGTAAACGTCATCATTCCTAGAACGTTGACATCAAACATTTGGCGTGCAACAGCCAAGTCAATCTCAACAAAATTTTCAAACAAGCCAAAACCAGCATTATTGACTAAAACATCTATAGAACCAACTTCTGCTGAAATAGCTTCAACCACACGTTCAACGCTTTCTGGATCGGCAATATCTAATTGATAAGAAAATGCTTCTCGTCCGCTTAAAGCGGCACACTGCTCGCGAACTTTACCAATCAAATTAATTCTGCGGGCACAGACAACGACGACCGCCCCTTGTTTAGCTGCTTCATAACAAATTTGTTCACCTAAACCAGCTGAACCTCCAGTTACGACAACGACTTTATTTGTTAAATCCATCTAAGCTCCTCCTTCATTGGCAAATGGAATCTCAATGATATCCATATCTTTCACGATTTTTGTATTGGGGAAAATTTCTTGGGCTTCTTCTTGAAGCTGATAGGCCTCTTTGGTTAAATAACGGGCACTAATATGCGTTAAGATAAGTTGTTTTACTTGCGCTTCTTTTGCAACTTCAGCTGCTTGTTGACTGGTTGAGTGGAAGTAGGCTTTTGCCATTTTTGCTTCGTGTTTATTAAACGTACTTTCATGGACTAAAACATCCGCTCGTCGTGCTAAGGTTACGCTATTTTTAGTTTTGCGAGTGTCTCCTAAAATCGTCACGATTCGACCAGGTTTACGCTCTCCCACAAACGCTTGTCCATTAATTTCCTGTCCATCAAAAACGATCGTTTCACCACGTTTGAGTTTGCCATACAATGGCCCAGAAGGAATCCCTAAAGCTTGAAGTTTCTCTACTTGTAATTCTCCTTCATGCGCTGCTTCCTCAATTCGATAGCCAAAGCTCGTGATGCCATGGTCCAAGATATTACAGCGAACAGTGAATTGTTTATCTTTAAAAATAACGTCATTTTCTTTTGTTAATTCAATAAATTTCAGTGGATAGGACAACCGCGATTGTGAGACCCGTAAAGAAGTTTTAACAAAATCAGCAATCCCAACTGGTCCATAGATTTCTAAAGGTTCTGTCCCGCCCTGAAAAGAACGACTACTTAACAAACCAGGTAAACCAAAAATATGATCCCCATGTAAATGTGTAATAAAAATCTTTTCAATTTTTCTTGGGCGAATACTACTTTTTAAAATTTGCAATTGCGTCCCTTCCCCACAATCGAAGAGCCAAACTGCATTTCGTTCATCTAATAATTTCAACGCAATACCTGTGACATTGCGATGTTTTGCTGGCACACCAGCGCCTGTTCCTAAAAATTGTATTTCCATCTGCTACCATACTTTCTTTTAAACTTCCTTTTTATTTTAGAAGAAGTTTGCTCCTTTAGCAAATAATAATTTATCTATTTTCTCAAAGTTTTCTTCTTAGTTTACCGCATTTTACGATAAAATAACAAAAAATTAGCAAACTACCATAAAAAACCGTGATTTCTTAGTATTTTAAAAGACTGTTTCCCTTTATTCAGAAAACAGTCTTTAATCCTTATTCTTCTTTCGATGTCGCTTCTTTATGTTGTTCTTTTTTTGCTTGCCACGATTGTTTCGCTTCATTTGCAACTTCGTTCGCATCGTTAATTTCTTGTTGGACTTCCTCTAAATCAAGCCGCGTGATTTCGCCACCTAAGTCAAACATAACCAATTGGTTGAGCGGACGGTTGTCTTCTTCTTCTGCAATTAATAATAATCCCGTTTGTCCTTCATCAATCTTTTGAATCACATGTTCAAAAACCGTTTGTGCTTCTTGAATTTCTTTGGCGTCTTTGCTTGCACCATACATACTTCCAGCAAACCAGCCAAAAAGAATGCCCAGAGGACCACCTAATATGCCTACTAACATCCCAATCATACTATCTTTTGATGTATGATTGTTGCCTGTAAAATCGATAAAATCATTGATTTTAAATTGATGCTGGCCATCATTAACATGTGTAACAACCGCCATTTGCTCACCTTTAAGCTGTCTTTCTGCCTGCATCTTTTTTATTTCGGAAAATGCTTGGTACGATTTACTTTCAATATCAAAGTTCATAATGATAATTCGTTTTGCCATACAAATCGCTCCTTTATTCTGGATACATCTATTTTAGCAAGAAAGGTCTGTCTCTAGCAATGAAAACTTTTTGGTTATGTATAAAAAAAGAAGATAGCTAGGCTACCTCCTTGTTGCTGCTTATTTACCATCAAGAATATTTAAACGGACCTTTTTCGGACCATCGATACGTACACTATAAACAATTGTCCGAATTGCTTTTGCAACACGCCCTTGTTTACCAATGATACGTCCAATATCTTCTTTGGCCACAGTCAAATTATACTCGAGGAAATCAGTTGATTCCTCAATTTCTAATGAGACTGCTTCAGGTTGACTGACTAACGGACGGACAATAGTTAAAATTAACTCTTTCACATCTGCCATATTCAATCACCTTATTTCTTAACGTTTTTAGCTTCATGATGTTTTTTCATAACGCCTTCTTTTGAAAGGATGTTACGAACTGTATCAGAAGGTTGCGCACCTTTAGATAACCAATCTAAAACTAAATCTTCTTTTAAAACTACTTCTGCAGGGTCTTTCAAAGGGTTGTAAGTACCTACAGTTTCGATGAAACGTCCATCACGAGGAGAACGAGAATCAGCTACTACAATACGGTAAAAAGGACTCTTTTTAGAACCCATACGTTTTAAACGAATTTTAACTGCCATTATTAAATACACCTCCATTAACTTAATCACAAGAGTTAGTTTAACAGATTAACAACAACCTGTAAAGAGTTTTTTCTTGACACCTTTACTTTTTTTCAATTTTTTTAGCCAATTTGCAGGAAACCAAACGAAATAATGAAGAATTTTTACAAAATTTGATAATAGTTGTACTGGTTTCTCACTTGAAAGCCTTCTGTTTGATAGAGATGAAGCGCTGCTTGATTTTCTGTTTCAACTTCTAAAAAAATAGTCGCTGAGGCTGAATTTTCTAAAATCATTCGGAGCGCAGACTGTAACACTTGACGGCCAAGACCGCGACCTCGTTGCGTTTTTGTCACAACAAAGCCATAAATCCCCCATTCGTTTTCAAAATGATCCAAACGTAGCGTGGCTAAAAGTTGATTGTTTTCTTTATAAATAAGTGTTCGTTGAAGGTCCTCCGGTAAAGGCGTACCTTCTAGTAACCTAGCCAAGGAATGCAAATCAGCCGCTTGTGGTCGGAGAAGTGTCAGCTTCGCCAACTCCTGTGAGTAAGTTTCTCTTTGAAAAACCAGATACTGTTCTGAAAAAGCTGGCACAATTCCTTGTCTATTAAAATAATTCAGGCCAACAGATTGCTTGTCGTCCATCACGAGAAAGACTTCTTTCATTCCCCACAAAGCTGCTTGCTTTTCGAGTTCTTGAACAAGTTCTTCAAAAAATGGCCCTACATTTGGCGCAACAATCGTCGCTTCCAAGGTTTCCCCATCAAAACAATACCCTACGATATACGCTTGAATGGCTTGTCCCTTCCTGTATAAACCATAATAAGTATAAGCTGATTCCTCAGGAAATGTTTGTTCCAATTTATAAAAAGTTCCTTGTTTAATCATTTCCTTGTTTCTTAATTCAGTCAATGTTTGTTTCTCCGACGGTGTTAATTGTCGGCGCCAATTTATTTTTTTATTCAAGCAGTTGCTCCTTTACTCATCCTTTTACTAGCTATTATACGTGAAGTTACGAAGTTCAACAATGTACAAGGATAAAACGTTTGCGCTTTTTTTGAAAAAGTACTATCATAAAGTAAGTAAAAGAAAAATGGAGGGATTTACATGACAAAAAAAATTGGTATTTTTGTAGGGAGTTTAAGAAAAGATTCATTTAACAAATTGGTAGCAAAAACAATGGCGGACTTATTTCCAGCTGATTTCGAACCTGTTTTTATTAACATTGGTGATTTAGAATTATACAATCAAGATTTGGATGATGAAGGAACCCCCACCGAAGCTTGGACAACATTCCGTGAAGAAGTCAAACAAGTAGATGGTGTGATGTTTGTAACACCAGAATATAACCGTTCAGTACCAGCTGTTTTAAAAAATGCATTGGATGTCGGTTCACGTCCGTATGGCGAAAGCGTTTGGGATAAAAAACCCGGACTTGTGGTGAGTGTTTCACCAGGTGCAATTAGCGGATTTGGTGCGAACCATCATTTAAGACAATCATTAGTCTTCTTAAATGTTCCAACTTTACAACAACCTGAAGCCTATATTGGCGGTATTACGAACTTAATTGGTGAAGATGGTAAAATTATTGATGGCACTGTTGGCTTCTTACAATCAATTGTAGATGCTTACGTGGATTTCTTTAATCGCTTAACTGCCTAATTGAATCAATCGAGAAAAAGTGAGGCAACTTTTTACAGGTTGTCTCACTTTTTTTATTTTTTTGCTTGACCTTCTCGTTACGTAAAGGTTTATGATAGATTTTGTCAGGAGGAATGAATGATGGAATATACAATTAAAAAAATGGCTTCACTATCTGGCGTCAGTGCACGGACGTTACGATATTATGATGAAATTGGTCTTCTTCAACCAGCCAGAATTAATTCTTCTGGTTATCGAATTTACGGGCAAGCCGAGGTGAATCGTTTGCAACAAATTCTTTTTTACCGTGAATTGGATCTGAAACTAGATGAAATTAAAGAAATTTTGGAGCAACCTGACTTTAATGTTGAACAGGCTTTATACGAGCATCAACAAAAACTATTGGAAAAGCGCAATGAAATTGATCGTCTTTTAGCCTCTGTTCAACAAACCTTACACCATTACAAAGGAGAGATAAACATGTCAGATCAGCAAAAATTCGAAGCATTCAAACAACAACGAGTTCAAGAAAACGAAGAAAAATATGGTAAAGAGATTCGGGAAAAATATGGCAACGAAACGATTGAACAAGCCAACAAAAAATATTTAAACTTGACGGAAAAAGACATGCAAGCAATGCAGAACGTGGAAAAAGATTTATTTTCTAAGTTAGCCATGTATCAAAAATCACCCAAGTTGACTAGCCAACTTGCGCAAGAAATTTTCCAATTACACAAAGATTGGTTAATGTACTCTTGGTCAAGCTATTCGCCAGAAGCACACAAAGGGTTAGGCCTTATGTATGTTGGCGATGAACGATTTACGTCATATTATGAACAACACGGCACTGGTTTTGCCGAAGCGTTAAACGCAATTATCCAAAACTACGCTTAAACAGAAAGTGCGCCATCAGTCGAAGAGACTGATGGCGCACTTTCTGTTTCTTATGATAATTAACTAAAGCCTGTTTATCTTTTTTTCTTTTTCTTTTTTTTGTTTTTCTTCATCATACGATTCATGGCCATTTTACCTAACTTGCCTTTAACACCGCCACCTAGCATTTGATCCATACCAGGAATGTTCATATCCCCTTTGGACATTTGTTGCATCATTTTTTTGGATTCTTTAAATTGTTTAATCATACGATTGACTTCAACCACACTATTTCCTGAACCAGCTGCAATTCTGCGACGGCGACTAGGATTTAATAGATCAGGATTTTCACGTTCTGCAGGGGTCATTGATAAAACCATCGCCCGTTTCCGTGCCACATCTTTTGGATCGACTTTGACATTTTCAATACCAGGCATGTTACTCATTCCAGGGATCATTTTTAATAAGTCTTCAATCGGTCCCATGCCCATAACTTGATCCAATTGCTCAATGAAATCGTTAAAGTCAAAACTGTTTTCTTTCATTTTTTGAGCAAGTTCTTCTGCTTTTTTCTCATCGTAATCTTGTTGCGCTTTTTCAATTAGCGTCAACATGTCCCCCATACCTAGGATACGACTCGACATACGATCGGGATGGAAAATTTCTAAATCGGTTAATTTTTCACCAGAACCGACAAATTTAATCGGAGCGCCCGTTACTGCCCGAATTGACAGCGCAGCCCCCCCACGAGTATCGCCGTCCATTTTGGTAATAACAACCCCAGTAATTCCAAGCTGTTCATTAAAACTATCTGCAACGTTGACAGCATCTTGCCCCGTCATCGCATCAACAACTAACAGAATTTCATTGGGATTAGCCAACTCTTTAATTTGTTTCAATTCGTCCATTAAAGCTTCGTCAATGTGTAAACGGCCGGCCGTATCAATTAAGACATAATCATTTTTCTTTTCTTTTGCTAACGCTAACCCTTGACGAACAATTTCCACTGGATTAGCATCGGTTCCCATATCAAAAACGGGAACTTCTAATTGTTGACCTAAAACCTTCAACTGATCAATCGCTGCTGGACGATAAACGTCACCAGCGATTAAAAGCGGACGAGCGTTTTCAGTTTTCATTAAGTGTTTGGCTAATTTACCAGTAAAAGTTGTTTTACCAGCCCCTTGTAACCCTGTCATCATAATCACTGTTGGGATTTTTGGAGATTTATTCAGTTCAACCGTTTCTGAACCTAACGTTTTCGTTAATTCTTCATCAACAATTTTTACAATTTGTTGGGCGGGTGATAAGCTTTCTAATACTTCGACTCCTACTGCCCGTTCTCTGACACGTTTTGTGAAATCTTTGACCACTTGTAAATTAACGTCGGCTTCTAATAAAGCCAAACGGATTTCTCGCATCATTTCTTTTACGTCGGCTTCGGAAACTTTTCCCTTACGACGGATTTTACTCATTGCCTGTTGTAGGCGGTTTGTTAAACTCTCAAAAGCCATAGTTTCATTCCTCTATTTCTTGAATTTGTTCAATATATTTTTTGATTTCACTATCTTTGGGATAAGTTTCTTGAACATACTGCTGTAGCTGTTCAAGATATTCTTTCCGTACAACATAGTTTGAATAAAGATGTAACTTTTTTTCGTATTCTTCTAAAATTTTTTCGGTTCGTTTAATGTTATCATAAACCGCTTGGCGACTAACCTCATATTCTTCCGCAATTTCTCCTAAAGAAAAGTCATCAGCATAGTAAAGCTCCATATAATTCATCTGCTTTTCCGTTAATAATGTCGAATAAAATTCAAATAACGCATTCATGCGGTTTGTTTTTTCCATTTCCATGAGCCGTGCTCCCATCTTCAATCCCTTATAGGTTACCGATTTCATAGGGAATAGTCAATCTTTTTTTACTAAGTTTTTACCTTTTAAAAAGAAATGTCAGCAAGTTGCCATGTTTCTTCAGAATAAACGGTCATTCCTTGTTGAATAAAATAAGCAGTTGCGACTCCAACTCCAGCTTTTTTAATGCCAGAAAATTGTCCATCATAAATCAGCTGGCTGCCACAGCTGGGACTTTTTTCTTTCAAAATCAAGGTTGTAATTTGTTGGGCTTTTAATTTTTGATACGCGCGTTGTGCCCCTGCTTTAAATGCCTCAGTCACATCTTCCCCGTTATCCGTATATACATAAGCAGTATTCGCCCAAACATCAAAGCCATCCCCGCCAATGATTTCTGCTGGCGGACGTGGAATGGGCAACTCCCCTAAAACTTCGGGACAAATCATTATTGCTTTTCCATTAGTTACAAGTTGTTTTAACGCTTCTTGTTCTTGAGATTTTCCATCGTAACGGCAACAAATCCCACCTAAGCAACTACTAATACCAATCATTCGCTTCTCCTCATTTCATTTCTCTATTATACCATGAGTTGACTTTTCTCAAAAGTAGCATTCTCGCTTACTTTAAAGTACGTTCTTCCTCTAAAAATATGTTAAACTAACAATAGTGAAATATACACTTATTTTCAGAAATTTCTTGAAGGAGTTATGTAAATGAAAAAAGTTCTTGTCGTCGATGATGAACCATCGATTTTAACTTTGTTAACCTTTAATTTGGAAAAAGAAGGCTATCAGGTGACTACTTCCGAAGATGGTAAAAACGGCTTCGAATTAGCTTTGTCTAATCAATATGATTTTATAATTTTAGATGTAATGCTTCCTGGTATGGATGGCTTAGAAATTACCAAAGCACTTCGTCGAGAAAAAATTGACACGCCTATTTTGATTTTAACTGCCAAAGATGAACAAGTAGATAAAATCATCGGCTTAGAAATTGGGGCAGATGATTATTTAACAAAACCTTTTAGTCCCAGAGAAGTCTTAGCACGTATGAAAGCTATTTTTCGTCGTTTAAAACCTACCACGACCGAACCGCTTCAAGAGGACACACCTAAAGCTCCGCTTGTGATTGGCGAGATTCGTGTGGATGAACAAAATTATGAAGTCTTTGTGCGCAATCAGCCCATCGAGCTAACACCAAAAGAATTTGAATTACTCGTTTACTTCATGAAACGCAAAGATCGGGTCATTAATCGGGAAACCTTGTTGGAGCGAATTTGGCAATATGACTTCGCTGGACAAAGTCGCATCGTCGATGTCCACATTAGTCATTTACGTGATAAAATCGAGCCCGATCCCAAACGGCCCGTTTACTTAGTAACTGTCCGTGGCTTCGGCTACCGTTTTCAGGAGCCAAAACGATGAAAAAGAGACTGCGGATTGAATATTTTTTAGTTGCGGCAGTCATGCTTTTATTATTTGTCGGGAGTATTGCAGCGACCAATTTTTTCTTTCAAAAAGAAATGGTTGCTCAGCAAGAAACCTATTTAAGAAGAAAAAATACCCTTTTAACAGACCAGTTGCCCCCTTCCGTTTTCGAAAAAGGGCAACTGACAAACCAACAACAACTCCTTGTCACCCATGCGTTAGATGATGCAGAAGAACGGGTAACTTTGTTGCAAAAAAATGGTACCGTCTTTTTTGACAGCAGCCAAAATGAACCGCTAGAGTCGCACAAAAAACGGCCTGAAATCGCTGCGGTTCTATCAGGAGCTACCTATGGTTCAGCTTTACGAAAGAGTAAAACGTTAAATAAAGAACTTCTGTACGTTGCCACGCCCGTTTTAAAATCAGGAGAAATCGTTGGCATTATTCGGATTTCGGAACAAACCGCGCTATTTTCTAAAAATATCCAATCTTTTCGTCGCTATATTATCTTTACATTTGGCATTTTGTTCCTACTAATTACCTTGTTTATCTTTTTACTGTTACGGCAAAAAAATCAACCGCTAGTGACTGTCTTACCGATTCTGAAACGAATGCTTAAACATCCAGATGAAAATCGATCCATTATCCAGCAATCTTCTGAATGGAATGAACTTTACGAAACTATTAACCTACTGAGTCAACAAGTAAGTCAAACGTATAAAGCGTATACGTCTGCGGATGAGCAATTTCACGAACTTTTAGATGAGCTGATGATTGGTGTCTTTATCATTGATACGCAAGGACGGCTTCGTCTGTTGAACCCTAAAATGCAGGAAATGTTAGGACTCTCTGCTAAAAATATGCAAAGCAATTATCTTGAAGTGATTCAAGACGCCGATTTGATTCATTTAATCCATCAAGTCATCGCTGAAAAAAACAGTTTACATCAAGAAATTACTGTGACACAAGGACCAACACCTTTACGATTAGATCTTTCTCTTCGTTACTTGGATGATCAAAGTGCCAATGATTATCAAGTATTAGGAATTGCCTATGATTTAACGCGCGTTCGCCAACTAGAAAAAATGCAAAAAGATTTTGTATCAAACGTGTCTCATGAATTAAAAACGCCTGTCACTTCTCTTTTGGGCTTTACCGAGACACTCATAGATGGCGCCAAAGAAGATCCGGAAGTCCTTGATCAATTTTTGCACATCATGCAAAAAGATGCCCAGCGTCTGCAACAATTAATTCAAGAAATTTTAGAACTTTCTCGGGGCAGCGCAACAATTCCTTATGCAGAACAAGAAATTACTTTAGAAAAATTTATTACAGAAATTCTCGGCTCTTATCAGCAACAATTGGCAGCAAAACAGCTGAAAACAGTCGTTCATGGTCTGCCAGAGAGCCAATTTTTCACCAAATACGAATTGTTTTATCCAATCGTGAAGAATCTAATTGAAAATGCCATTCAGTATTCCCAAGAAAATGGTCAGATTACTATTTCTTATGCTATTGAAAATCAGCAATTACGTTTATCTGTTCAAGATACTGGCATTGGCATTAGTCAAAAAGACCAAGAACGGATCTTTGAACGGTTCTATCGCGTCGATAAAGCACGTAGCCGTCATTCTGGTGGCACCGGTCTAGGTCTAGCTATTGTCCAAAATTACACAGAATTATTAGGCGGTAAAATCGCCATTGATAGTCACTTAGGGTTAGGTACCACTTTTACAATCACCTTGCCTTTAACAAAAAAAGAAGCCTAAAAAAACTCAGCCAATCCTGTTTATTGGCTGAGTTTTTTGTTTATTTTTCAGTTACTTTTCCATTTACATCACGTTCTACTTGCATATCTGTGATGGCTAAATAACCTAAGTCTTTGACAATTGTTTTTTGAACATCATCAGTGACCATATAGTCTAAGAAGGCTTTTACATCTTTATTAGGCTCCCCTTTTGTATACATATGTTCATAAGACCAGATTTTCCATGAATTGTCTTTCACGTGTTCTTCTTTTGGTTCAACACCATCAATGCTTAAGGCAACAGTGGAATTATCCATATAAGAAAAAGCTAAATAGCTGATTGCTCCTGGTGTTTGTTCAACAATTTTACGAACTGTTCCCGAAGAATCTTGTTCTTGTGATTGAACTGGTTTAGCTCCATCTAAGCCCCATTTTTCAAATGTTGCTCGGGTGCCACTTCCGTTTGCGCGGTTTATTACGACGATTTCTTGATCTTTGCCGCCCACTTCTTTCCAGTTTTTGACTTTGCCAGTAAAGACATCAATCAATTGTTGCTTCGTTAAATTCTTCACGCCGACTTCTTTGTTGACCACTGGTCCCATACCAACCACGGCTACCCGATGATCAACTAATTTAGAGGCATCCACGCCATCTTTCTCTTCGGCAAACACATCGGAATTTCCAATGGTCACTGCGCCATCTGCAACTTGCGAAAGTCCTGTTCCGCTGCCGCCACCTTGGACAGAAACTGTATAATTGGGATGTTCTTGTGTAAATTGATCTTTCGCAGCATCTACTAACGGTTGTAAAGCGGTGGAACCAACAGCGACAATTTTAACTGGTTTGTTACTATCCGCTTCGCTGGATTTTTCAGTTGTGCCTCCTTGAGCTCCGCACCCAGTTAATAATAACCCTAGACTCAGCATAGTTGCTGCAATTACACGTTTTTTCATCTTTGCACTTCCTTTTCAATTAGTTACAAGTTTAGTCTACCAAGACTCTGTTAATTCTGTTTCAATTAAATGTAAATAAAAGGTAAAGGTGTGTAAAGAATCTATAAAGGTTAGTGTGTTACGCGTTGTGTCGCCATGTAATGTGCAATTCGTTCCATGGCCGTTGTTAATTTATCCATATCGGACGCATAACTAATTCGGACGTATCCTTCTGCTTCTGGGCCAAAAGAAATACCTGGAATCAACGCTACTGCTTCTTTTTGCGCTAAATCAATACAAAATTTCATAGAATCTTGTTCATAACCAGTAGGTATCTTAGCAAAAATATAAAAGGCGCCATTTGGACGTGCAACCTCAAACCCCAATTGAGTCATCTGTTCATAAACAAAATCGCGCCGTTTCCGATACTCTTCTTTCATAATTTCAGCATCATGCATTCCTTCGATTAAGGCACGAACAGCCGCTTTTTGAGACACTGTTGCAGCCGCAGTAACTAAATACTGATGAACTTTAATGATCTCCGCTGTTAAAATCGCTGGTGCAAAAATAAAGCCAATCCGCCAGCCTGTCATGGCATGTGATTTCGACAAACCGTTAATTAAAATCGTTTGGTCACGTAACATTTCAGCAATCGAAACATGACTCTCATCATAAGTTAACTCACTATAAATTTCATCGCTAATCACAAAAATGTCGTATTTTTTTAGAACATCAGCAATTGCTTGCAACTCTTGGCGGTTATAGGTGACACCAGTTGGGTTACTAGGATAATTTAAAATAATTGCTTTGACTTGTTCCCCATGCTCGGCCATTGCCGCTTCAATCATTTCAGGGGTCAAGACAAAATCGTTGTCTCGTGTGTCCAAATATACCGGCTCCGCCCCCGCCAATGTAATAATTGGTTCATACCCTGGGTAAATAGGTGCTGGCAATAGCACTTTGTCACCTTGTTCTAAAATTGCTAATAACGAAGCTGAAATCGCTTCTGTTGCTCCAACTGTTACTAAAATTTCTGTCGCAGGCTGGTAAGTCAAATGGTACTTTTCTTTCATAAAATAAGCGGCTGCTTCACGAACATCTAACAAACCAGACATCCCTGTATAATGAGAAAAATTCGCATCAATTGCTTCTTTGGCTGCTTTTTTGACATGCTCAGGTGTGTTAAAATCCGGCTCTCCTAGCGTTAATTTTAAAATACCTTCAATTCCTGAGACTTGTTCGTCAAATTGACGAATTAAAGAAACAGCAATTTTATTTACTTGACGATTAAAACGATTGGTTAAATCCATTTAGCTTCACTCCTTCAGTTGACGTTATAGTAGCACAAATTGACCGTAAAATGAATGATTTTCTCATTGTTTCGCTAGATTTTTATTATAAATATCTCAAAAAAACGACAGAGAAGAAAATAGGAGAACTTTGCCCTTTTCAACAAAGTTCTCCTATTTATTTATTTTTCGAAACGCCATGTCCGAATTTCAAACGGACGTAATGGTGCATCAACTTCTATCGCCGGTGTCAACGGTTCTTCTAATACATTTGTTAAACAAGTCGCTGGTTGTGTCTCTTTGTGAAGTTCACAAGGAATATTTTGCGCTGTTAGATTAAAGCCACGAACGACTAAATGATTCGTTTGCTCTTGACGTTTAACGGCTGTCCAACCAATTGGTCCTTCTGCCGTTGTCAAGTAGACATGGTTCGGTGCTAGTTTACCTTCATGACGCGCAGTAGTAGCTACAGTAAAAGGAATTTGTGCACTATAGGCTTGTTGATACGTAGCAAAGCGTTCTTCTGGTTTTCCATGCAATGACAAACCATATTTAAAGGTATATTCTCCTTGGCATTGTGCTTCTGGTGTTGCAAAATAGCCCCAATCACCTAGTTCGCCAACACAACGAATTAATGTGACCGCAATGGTTCCATCTGCCAAGACTTCATACTCATTTAAGCCTTCATTGAAGATAGTCACGCCTTTGTTTTGGTCATGAACATTCACAAACGCTTGTTGGTGCTGCGGGTTTGTTGGATTTTCCCATGTATCGCTTACTTGATTTGGTCGTGTCACGACTTCATAAATACTATCCGCTTCGTGTGTTTCTGTGACCATGCCAGTTGGGAAAAGCACGCGTAAACGATGATCTTTGATTTGATTATTAATGGTTGTTTCAAAGAACAATTGGTTACTTTCTTTGATCATTGTAACCACTGTCGTTATTTCGAACGGGCGAAGCGTCGTTGAACGTTGTGCTTGGCGTTCTCTAAACTCACGAACAGCCTTTTGTTCTTCTTCTAATCGTTCATCTGCTGCAACTGGTAACATGACGGTTTGTTTAATTTGATAACTTGCTTTTACAGGGGAATTTTCTTTATTCGTGATTTCAGCCGTTACATTTTCAGTTGTAATTCCTTGGTCTTCGGTCGGTTTGAAAAAGATATATTCATTCCCAATATCGCCAGTATCTTCAAATGTTAACAATTTTGAAAATGTTTCTCCTGTTTTTTTGTCAGCAATGGTTAAGCTACCATTGTTTTCAATTTTCACTTGAATAAATTCGTTTTCCATTTCATTTGTTGCTGGTTGAGCCAAAAGACTTCCTTCAAAAGCTTTCGTTTCTCCTTGAATCAATGCAAAGCTATCCCAAGAGAATGGCGCCATTTCTTTGACAGATAATTCGACCGTTAAGTATTTAGCCATGTACGGTTGACGGAAGGCATCTTTAGGTAAATCGTAACCAAAACGAACATCTTCTTTGACAATACGGCTTGCAACGGCTTGTCCTGTTGGATCAATCACATGATAATCTGGGGTGGCTTTTTGTTTTAATTCATGATAAAGATCTTCAGGTTTTCCTGTATAAAATGGCAATCGTTCAATCTCCACTTCCACAGTGACAACCTCCGTTTTCTGATAGCCACTAGTATTAAATAAAACAAACGGGTGCGCTTTTTCTGGGAAAACACTTGTATCAATTGCTTCTGTTAATTGTCGTGTTGCTTCATCTGCTAAGAAATGCCCGACATCATTGGCATTTTCAAAGCGAGTCATCATGCCTCGGTGAACCTCGTCGACAGAACAGCCACAAATACTATCGTGCGGATGGTTTTGAAGCAATGTTTTCCAAGCATAATCAAATTGGTCATGTGGGTAGTCGCCAGTTACTTCGTAAGCCATTGCTGCTAAAGGTTCTGCGATATTTTCTAATTGGCGTTGGACTTTTGTGTTCCACTGTTTTAAATAGACGCGAGCAGAAGAAGTATTGGCTAATGTGTACCAGCCATCCGTTTCTTGACTCGTTAATTCGCCTGTTACTGTTCCTAAATCTTCTGGTAACTCCTCTTGAACAGCTTTCAAATAGTCATCGAAATTGGAATGAATAAATTCATATTCTGGGAATAGTTCATTGGCTAAAGCGATGGCCTTAGTAATATCTCTTTGTACCGGTTGGTGGTCGACCCCATTCATCATCAATAAATGGTTTGTGGAAGCGTAACGTTCCACATCAGCCAATTTTTGTTTCCAAAAAGCGATTGCCGCTTCTTTTTCTGAAGGAATTTCGTTCCCGTTACTATACCAGTTCGCAAAAAGCAAGCCGAAAATTTTCGTTTGGTCAGGACCTTCCCACCACATTTCAGAATATTGTGAGCTATAGTCGCTTTCTAAGACTTGATTATCAAAGCCAATCGGTTTCACCCCGCGTCCAAAGGCAGCCGCAGGCAGATTTGCTAATTGCATCATTTGAGGTGTTTGACCCATATTCCCAAATGTATCCGGGAAGTAACCTAATTGAACTGGTGCTCCCCATTTTTGACTTTCTAAATGCCCAATCAGCATGTTTCGAACATTGGATTCAGAGCTAATTAAAAAGTCATCTTGTAAAATATAAAATGGTCCGATTTTTAGTTTGCCTGCTTGGACAGCTTTTTTCACGGCTTCTTTTTTCTCTGGGCGAACTTGTAAATAGTCGTCTAAGATAATCGTTTGTCCATCTAAATGGAAACTGTTAAACTCTGGATCATTTTCAATTAAATCTAATACATTATCCACTAATTCAATTAAGCGCATATGATGTTCTTCATAAGGAAGATACCATTCACGATCCCAATGACTATGGGAAACAATATAGACTTTTTTCTTTGTCATCACTTTTCCTCCTATTTTTCCACTCGGATGTCAAAATAATCCATAACTAATTCACAAAACATCATATTAGCCCATGAAAACCATTCTCTTGTATAATTTTCAGGATTATCTACGTCAAAACCTTCATGCATCAAATGAGTCCCCGCATCTGTGGCAACTAATAAATCTAAAATTCGTTCTTTTTCTGCTTTATCTTTGGTTGTCATTCCTTCCATTGCTAAAGCAATCGGCCACACGTAATTTTCTGGTGTATGCGAGCTACCAATCCCTTTCGCGTATTTGCCTTCATAGAAGTAAGGATTTTCTTTACTTAATAAGGTTTGACGCGTTGTTAAATATTGTTCATCCTCTGTTGAACAATAACCCAGATAAGGGGCTGCTACTAAATTGGGAACATTACTGTCATCCATCACGCTTGCATTGCCTAAGCCATCCACTTCATACGCGTAAATCGTTTCGTTATTTTGATTTTTTGTTCGTCCAAATGTTTGGATGCCTTCTTCAATCTCTTCTTGTAATTTTTTAGCAATCGCCACAATCGTAGCATCTTCTAAAACATCAGAGAAAGTTTCTTGAATATAGCCTAAAATTACAACTGCAAACATGTTAGAAGGAACTAAGTAACCATATTGGCAGGCATCATCACTAGGACGGAAGCCTGACCATGTCATCCCTGTTTTGCCAACTGGTGTTCCTTTCCCTGCTTCAACCAACGTATCTTCTTGACGCCACGTATCTCGTTCAAATAAATAAGGTGACTGTGCGTGATCTTGTTCTGTTGTGAAAACGTTGAGAATTTTTTTGACGCCTTCCACAAAATCTGAATTAAATTGTTCGGTCATCCCAGTATTTTTATAAAGTAAATAGGCTAATTGGACCGGGTAACATAATGAATCAATTTCATATTTCCGTTCCCAAATCCAGCCATTCATTTCTGTCTTATCAGTTTGATGGCCTGCATGATTATCTGTTTCATTAAACGCATTGGCATAAGGATCAATGCAAATATAACGAAACTGGCGCTTAACCAAACCAGCAATCATTTGAGCAAGGTCTTCGTCTTCTTTCGCAATCACTAAATAGGGACGAACTTGTGCTGTTGAGTCTCTCAACCACATTGCTGGAATATCGCCTGTTAATAAAAAGGTAGTACCATCTTCTTGACGTTTCACTGTTGTTAGTAAAGTATTGGCAAAGGCCGCCTGAAAGTTTTTTGCCCAATCTTGATGTGCTTCACCGCATTTTTCTGTAATTGTCTCCATAAATGTTGCTACGGATTTTGGAACTTCTGTATAAACCATTCTCGTCACCTCTTAAATTTGATATATCATTTCACAATTGAATTATAGCGTTTACATTTCACTTTGTCTAGTGATTTCGATCATTTTTTTCATTTTAAAACCAATTAATTTATGGTAAACTATAAATAAGATATATCTTATTGTGAGGTGAAATGAATGAAGCAACCATTATATCAACAAATTATTGATTATTTACAAAATGAAATTGATTCAGGGCGATTGCCTGTTGGAGCGCAAGTGCCTACCGAAAAAGAATTATCGGCTCAGTTTAACGTCAGTAGAATTACGTCCAAACGAGCGCTAACTGAGTTGGAAACGCAAGGCGTAATCCAACGTCACCAAGGAAAAGGAAGTTTTGTTCAAGCACCAAAGCACCCTCTCCATACCTCTTTAAATAAAGTTCTTTTTTTATTACCTTTTGCAGACGATTTATCAGTAGGAAATTTCTATAGCGGTTTGGCCCCTACTATTCAAGCAGCTGGTTTAGAAGTCTTTATGACCTCGCCTAATTTTTTGAGAGAGAAAAATGCTGCGGACATTGTGAATGAGTTTGCCGGGCTTGTCTATTATGCTGCTACTAGTAATGACTACCTCGACTTATTGTTTGAGTTGGCTTTGATGAATTTTCCAGTCGTTGTCTTGGATAAAAAGATCCATGATTTACCTTTTACAACCATTCAATCAGACAACTTTGCTGGTGGTAAAACAGCAACCGAACGCTTAATTGGCTTAGGACATACGAAAATTGGATATATCCTTTCTGGAAGTCCAGCCCTACAATCCGTTCGGCAACGTTATTTAGGTTATCTCCAAGCTTTAAAAGAAGCCAATCTGGCGTTCCATACAGCAATCACAGAAACCAATCTCTTAGATGAACACAACTTTAAACAGTATTTTGAGGCGCACCAACTCACAGCCGTGGTCTGTGATAATGACTTCAGCGCGTTACATTGTTTACGAAACTGTAAAAACCTAGGTATTCATGTGCCAAAAGAATTATCGATTATTGGTTTTGACGATATTCAAGCAGCAGCATTTGTCGAACCGCCATTAACAACCATGGCGCAAGACTTTAAAGAAATGGGAAAACTAGCTGGCGAAGTGTTATTACAAACGATGCAACAAGATCTTCAAATCTTAGAAGACATTCAAGTGCCTGTCACATTAATTGAAAGAGAAACCATTTCTACTGTTTCAAAATGAGCCAAAAAAGAAGAGCGTGGGACAAAAATCACTTTGGATTTTTGCTCCACGCTCAAAAACTAATAAACGGCGGGAACAGAAGCAACTCCTTCGGAAATAAGCCGAAATTCTCCAAAAATTAAAGAACAATTTTCGGAAATTCCTTCTTATTTCTCGGAGTTAAACACTTCTGTCCCGACCTCTTCTTTTTATTCCTTAGTGCTAAATGTTTTGGTATCTACCTCTTTTTTAAACAACGCTTTTAGTTCTTTGATAAAGTAGCGACCAATCGGACTGATTTCCCGATTTTTGGGAAAGAGTAAACAAATACGATTTTCCAAAGCTGGCGCCAATGGCACTAACCGAATTTCTTTCTTCGTAAAACCCGTTACGACTCCTGAACCAGAAGCATAAGCATTGGTTTCTACCAACAAATTCATCAAGGTTCCACGATCTGTAGTATGAATGACCGATTCCTGTTCAGGAATTTCAACTAAATCTTCAGAAAAATAGGAAAAATTGCTTCCTTCTTGATTAAAGCGGACTTGTGGATAGGGAACTAATTCCTCTAAATGAATTTCTTTTTGCTTGGCTAAAGGATGATGATTTCCTAAAAAAATGTGTGTATTAAAGGTACTAATTACCTCGTAGGCTAGATTAGCTTGTTCTAAATACCGTTCAATACTGACACTATTTTGTTCATTTAAATAAATAATCCCCAACTCACTGTGAAATCCTTTGACGTCTTCAATTACTTTTAAGGTTGTGGTTTCAAAGACACGAAAATCTTTATATTGATCCCCATACTTTTTAAGAACTTTGGCAATTACTTCACCTAAAAAATCGTAATGTTGCGAAGAGATGGAGAATCGTTCGCTGGTCACTGTCTCGCGATAGCGATTTTCCAATAACTCCATTTGAACTAAGACTTTCTCTGCTTGTTCTAAAAAAACCATTCCTTCTTCTGTTAAAAAAGCGCCTTTATTAGTACGTAAAAAGAGGGAAATCCCTAGTTCTTCTTCTAATTCCCGAATACTATTTGACAAGCTAGGTTGTGTAATAAATAGTTTTTTGGCTGCTTCCCGAAAACTCCCATTGTTAGCTATGGCAGCAACATACTTCATTTGTTGAATATTCAACACTTTTTCCTCCACACACTAATCATTTGAAAAATAAATTTTACGCCCATTCAACGGCTGAAGGGGCCGATTGTTAAAGGCCAACATGCCTTCCTTGATCTTATTTAAAAAGGCTTGATCCATTTTTTGAATGGTATCAAATACAAACCATTTCACTGGACCCTTAGTTGGCGGTGTTGTTAACGAGCCTACATAATGGTAGTGTAGACGCTCCTCTGGTAAAAAGATTGACGGATTAAACCATTGTTGGTGCGTGCCGTTTTCCCAGTCCATCGGATGATTCGCTTCTGAAAAACGATTTTCTTCCTCTGTGATGGTAAACAGGCAACCGACAACTAAATTTTCGCCAGCATCATTCATATGAACCAAATGGAATTCTAGCGGATACTGCTTTCCCGACAGCAAATGTTCGCTAGGCATATGAAAATGGATATCGGTTAAATGATACGCAACATTTTCAAACATTACGTAACTTTCCGTATTTGGTGGTACAAAATGAAACGTATTTTTGAATTCTTTTTCAGTGAATTCTTCTTTTTTATAATGAAACGTAATCTGAGAATTTACTGTCTCAGCACTTTCTTTTTCTAAAGCAATTGGCGATTGATAAGCAAACTTAGCACCTTCTGCAAACCAGTCACATAGCGTATGCCAATGTTCCGGTCCATCGTTGCCTGTATAGCTCCATTCAACGTCCATATTTTTTATTTTTTTCATACACTCTTCCTTCATTTCCACATAGTAATCAGGTAAAACTCATGTTAAAACTCTATCCTAACATCTTTTCTACGTCAAACAAAAGAACTTAGATCATTACGCTCCTCGGCAAATGACCTAAGTTCTCCTACCGTTAAATCTGGTTACTGAAAATGACACTAAAAATCAGACGACAAGAACCATCTTTAGTTCAACGGTTATTTGCCCCAGTTTTCAGGATCTTTTTTCCATTCTTGTAATAAGGTAACATCTTTTTCTTCGATATAGTTTGCTTCTAATGCAGCATCAATTAAAGTTGAATAATTGGTTAACGTTAGTAACGTCATCTGTTTATCTGCAAAATTTGCCGTTCCTTTGGGTAACTCATAAGTGAAGATTGCCGCAACGCCTAAAACCGTTGCTCCTTCACGTTCCGCCGCTTCTGCCGCTTCTAACACGCTACCGCCGGTTGAAATTAAATCTTCGATAACTACCATTTTTTGTCCTTCAGAAATTCGGCCTTCAATTTGATTCCCTTTGCCGTGATTTTTGGCTTTACTGCGGATATAAACCATTGGTAATCCTAAAATATCGGCTACCCATGCCGCATGTGGAATCCCTGCGGTAGCTGTCCCAGCAATCACTTCGACTTCTGGGAAAGTTTCTTTAATTTTTGCCGCTAAGCCTTCTGCAATTTCTTTACGCACAGCAGGATAACTCATCGTGATACGGTTATCACAATAAATCGGGCTTTTTATGCCACTAGCCCAGGTAAACGGCTCATTAGGGTTTAAAAATACCGCTTCAATCTCTAATAAATCTTTGGCAATCTTTTTTGCTACTTTTGTCATGTTACTTTCCGCTCCAGTCTTTTTTGATTTCTTGATAGGCTTCATAAGGATTTTCTGCTTGGGTAATAGGTCGGCCAACAACGATATATGTGGACCCGATTTCGCGAGCATGTTGCGGCGTAACGACCCGTTGTTGGTCACCTACTGCACTTCCTGCTGGACGAATACCAGGTGTTAAACAAATAAACGTCTGCTTGGTTGCTTCTTGAATACCACGTGCTTCTAATGCTGAACAAACCACGCCATCCAGACCCGCTTTTTCCGCACATTTAGCATAATGAATGACACTTGTCTCTAAAGAAACGTTAATTAATTGATCATGGTGCATCTCTTCTTCACTAGTAGAAGTCAACTGGGTTACAGCAATTAACTCAGGAACCTTAGCGCCTGGCTGAGTCCCTTTGATTAGACCTTCCTTAGCTGCTTGCATCATTCGAACGCCCCCTGCTGCATGGACATTGGTAATGGCAACGCCTAATTTTGCTAAATTTGTCATCGCTTTTTCCACAGTATTCGGAATATCATGTAATTTTAAATCCAAGAAAACATCGTGCCCTTGTTCTTTAAGCCAGCGAACAATCGCTGGTCCTTCTGCGTAAAAAAGTTCCATCCCCACTTTAACAAACAAGGCTTCTTCCTTAGGAAATTTTTCTAAAAAAACAGCCACTTCTTTTTGCGTGGGAAAATCTAACGCAATAATTGGTCTATCGTGCATTTTGCTGCTCCTCTCTCACTTCTTTAATTAATTGTTCCAACGATTCAATACCTAACTCTTCCATTCGCTTAGGTAATCCGTCAATCAACTTCGGACAAATGTATGGATCTGTAAAGTTGGCCGTACCAACCCCGACAGCGCTAGCGCCTGCCATGAACATTTCCAAGACATCGTCCACTGTTTGAACACCACCCATTCCAATAATTGGCAACTGAGAAACACTGGCGACTTGTCGGATTAAGCGAATGGCAACAGGTTTAATGGCTGGGCCAGATAGTCCACCAGTTTGATTGGCTAAAATAGGTTTTCTCGTTTTTAAATCAATGCGCATCCCTAGCAATGTATTAATCATAGAAAAACCGTCTGCACCCCCTGCTTCAATTGCTTGGGCGATTGGCACAATGTCCGTTACGTTTGGTGATAGTTTAACATAAATCGGAACAGAGGCGACTTTTTTGACTGCTTGTGTTAATTGAAAAGCAACCTCTGGATCTGTACCAAAAGCTATGCCGCCATGTTTCACATTGGGACAGGAAATATTCAGTTCAATTGCTTTGACGTTAGGCGCTTGCCCAATTTTTGCGCAAACAGCCACATAATCCTCTTCGCAAGCACCTGCAACATTTGCAATAATCGGTAAGTTAGGGTATTTTTCTAATTTTGGTAATTTTTCTTGCATAACCACGTCTAAGCCTGGATTCTGCAATCCAATGGCATTTAGCATACCACTAGGTGTTTCAGCTACACGTGGTGTGGGATTTCCATATCGTGCTTGGGGGGTTGTTGCCTTAATCATAATTGAACCTAATTGATCAAGGTCATAATAGTTAGCATACTCTTCCCCGAACCCAAAGCAACCACTGGCGGGAATAATTGGATTTTTTAATGTTAAACCTGGAATTGAAACAGCTAAAGGATTTTTCATTATAAGATAACCTCACTTGCTTTAAAAATCGGACCTTCATCACAGACCTTGACACTTTTTGCTCCAGTAGTGTCTCCTTTTTTATGGCAAACGCAGGCATAGCAAGCCCCAATTCCACAGGCCATCCGTTCTTCTAAAGAAAGGTAAACGTGTGGATGTGTTGGAAATAAAGAATCAATTGCTTTTAACATACCATTCGCACCACAAGCATAAACTGCATCAGGGATCCGTCCTTTTGCTAACGCTTCTGACAATAAACGGCCCACGTTGCCATGAGCGCCAAACGAGCCGTCATCTGTGGCAAAATGTGTTTCTCCTAATGCCATAAATTCTTGTTGGTAATAAGCAACCTCTTTTGATGCATAACCAAGAAAATGAATCACTTTCACGCCTTTTTCATTGAGTTGTTTTGATAATTCATACAATGGGGGAATCCCGATTCCTCCACCAACGATAAAAGCAGTCTGACCAGCTGCTACGGCAGTTATATCAAAGCCGTTTCCTAAAGGACCTAAAATATCTAATTGTTCACCAGCCTTCATGGTGGCAAACACTTCCGTTCCAGCGCCTTCGACTCGATAAATCAAACGACAGGTTTCGTTCGAATGATCAATTTGGTTGATGCTAATCGGTCGCCGCAAAAGTAAATCTGCACGCGGAACCTTGATATGCACAAACTGTCCAGGTCGTGTCATCTCTTTCACTAACTCGCCTTGTAAGTCTAACTGATAAATCCGTGGCGCTAACTGTTTTTGAGCTACAATGGTCATCATTTCTTGCTTTCTCTGCATCAGTATCCTTCACTCCTTTATTCTCTGATTCCCCTATAAATGATTTCTATTTCTTCGTAAAAGAATCTGGAACAGTCCTCCTCAGACGATTGTTCCAGATTTTTGCTTAAATGGCTTCTGTCGTAAAGGCTCTTGATTCTAAAACTTTTAAAATCGCATTTGCTGTGTCAAGTGAGGTAAACAATGGAATCCCATGTTCGACTGCTTCCCGACGGATTGAAAACCCATCTTGGTTGGCACTGGAACGATTTTTATCCATGGTATTGATTACCACTTGTGCATTCCCATTACGGATGACATCCAGCACGGTTTCCCCTTCAGGATTAGAAATTTTTGTCACTTTCTTAACAGGCAACTGATGCTTCGCTAAAAAGTCAGCGGTTCCTTCCGTTGCGACTAAACTATAGCCAATTGCTGAAAAACGCTTAGCAATTTCTAAAGCCTCTTCTTTTGTTTCATCAGCAATGGTGAAAAGTACAGCCCCATAACTTGGCAAATGCAAGCCAGATGCTTCAAAGGCTTTATACAAGGCTTTTTCTAAATAATAATCACTACCCATAACTTCCCCAGTTGATTTCATTTCAGGCCCTAAGTACGTATCTACTTTTTGTAGTTTCGTAAAGGAGAATACAGGGGCTTTCACATGAACTTGTTTACTTTCAGGGTATAATCCATCTTGATATCCTAGGTCAGTCAATTTCTCACCAAGAATCGCTTTTGTAGCAACTTGGGCCATCGGAATCCCTGTGATTTTACTTAAGAAAGGAACTGTTCGACTCGCACGAGGATTCACTTCAATCACATAAACACGATTTTCATGAATAACAAATTGAATATTCATCATACCTACACAGTTTAAACCAAGTGCCAGTTTTTTTGTATAATCGGCAATCGTTGCTTGAATTTCTTGAGAAAGATACTGCGGTGGATAAACCGCCATTGAATCACCAGAATGCACGCCAGCTCGTTCAATATGTTCCATAATCCCTGGAATTAGTACTGTTTCACCATCACAAATGGCATCAACTTCACATTCTTGTCCCAATAAATAGCTATCAACCAAGACAGGATGTTCTGGAGAAGCTTTGACTGCATGTCGCATATAATCTTCCAAATCCTTTTGATTTTCGACAATTTCCATTGCACGACCACCTAAAACATAACTTGGACGCACTAAAACGGGATAGCCGATACGATCAGCAATCACAACTGCTTCTTCTGCACTTGTGGCTGTATCTCCTGGTGGTTGAGGAATCGCTAACTCTTGCAAAGCTTGTTCAAATAAATCACGATTTTCCGCACGATCTAAATCTTCAATCGTTGTTCCAAGAATTTTAACGCCTTGTTTTGTGAGCGGCTCAGCTAAATTAATCGCTGTTTGTCCACCAAATTGGACGATCACGCCAATCGGATTTTCTAAATCAATCACATTCATGACGTCTTCTAAAGTTAATGGCTCAAAGTATAATTTATCAGAAACAGAGAAATCTGTTGAAACTGTTTCAGGATTACTATTCATAATAATTGCTTCATAACCAGCCGCTTGGATCGCTTTGACAGAATGAACCGTTGCATAATCAAACTCGACCCCTTGACCAATGCGAATGGGACCAGAACCTAATACTAGTACAGAAGGCTTTTTCGAAACATTGCTTTCGTTTTCTACTTCATACGTGCTATAAAAATAAGGCGTGTGTGATTCAAACTCTGCAGCACACGTATCCACCATTTTATAGACGGGCACAATTTGATTGGCTCTGCGGAAGTCAGCGATGGCTTGTTCTGTTTGTCCCCAAAGTGCTGCAATTTTTCGATCAGAAAAGCCATTTTGTTTGGCTTCTTTCAAGACAGCTACGTTGTCCACGTGACTTTCAAGGGCCGTTTCAATCTCGATAATGTGTAAAAGTTTATCCAAGAAGAATAAATCAATTTTCGTTAAACTTTGTAATTCTTCGATGCTATATCCTCTACGAATGGCTTCTGATAAGTAGAACAATCGATCATCTTGCGCATGGACCATTTTCTTCGTTAATTCTAAATCACTGACATGACTTAGTTCTGCTAACTCGTTGTGATAAGCACCAATTTCTAAAGAACGAACTGCTTTTAATAAGGATTCTTCAATATTGCGGCCAATTGCCATGACTTCCCCGGTTGCTTTCATTTGTGTTCCTAGTTCTCGAGCACCTTTTTCAAATTTGTCAAAAGGCCAGCGAGGAATTTTGGAAACAACATAGTCCAAAGCGGGTTCAAATTCGGCATAAGTGGTTCCAGTAACTGGATTTTTCATTTCATCTAATGTTAAACCAACAGCAATTTTTGCAGCTAACTTCGCAATGGGATACCCTGTGGCTTTGCTAGCAAGTGCAGATGAACGAGAAACACGAGGATTCACTTCAATCACATAATAATTAAAGCTATGTGGATCCAAAGCTAATTGAACATTACAGCCACCTTCAATTTTTAATGCACGAATAATTTTCAAAGACGCATCTCGCAACATTTGGTATTCATAATCTGATAAGGTTTGACTCGGAGCAAAAACAATCGAATCCCCAGTGTGAATGCCGACAGGATCAAAGTTTTCCATGTTACAAACCACAATCGCATTATCAGCCGAATCACGCATTACTTCATATTCAATTTCTTTAAAACCAGCAATACTTTTTTCAATTAAACATTGTGTAACTGGTGATAATTTCAGACCGTTTTCGGCAATCTGACGGAGTTCTTCTTCCGTATCGCACATGCCGCCGCCTGTTCCACCTAAGGTGAATGCGGGACGAACGATAATTGGATAGCCAATTTGTTTGGCAAAAGCCACGGCTTGTTCCACCGTATTGACAATTTCACTTTCTGGAATCGGTTGTTCTAATTCTTCCATCAATTGTTTAAATAAATCACGGTCTTCCGCTTGGTCAATCGCACTGAGCTTTGTTCCTAGCAATTCTACATTTAGCTCATCTAAAATTCCTGATTCCGATAATTCCATCGCCATATTTAATCCAGTTTGACCACCTAATGTTGGTAGAAGAGCATCAGGACGTTCTTTTCGCAAAATTCTTGAAACAAATTCTAAAGTAATCGGTTCAATATAAACATGATCCGCGATTTCCTTATCGGTCATGATAGTCGCTGGATTTGAGTTTACTAAGACAACTTCATACCCTTCTTCTTTTAGCGCTAAACAGGCTTGTGTGCCTGCATAGTCAAATTCTGCTGCTTGTCCAATAATGATTGGTCCTGAACCAATCACCATGATTTTCTTGATGTCCGTTCGTTTTGGCATTAGTTTTGCTCCTTCCATGCATCCATTAATTCCATAAATTCGTCAAATAAATGAAGACCATCGTGCGGTCCTGGAGCCGCATCTGGGTGATATTGCACAGTAAAAGCTGGATAATCTCGATGACGCACGCCTTCAACCGTTCCATCATTGACTTCCACGTGGGTCACAAGTAATTTTTCTGGATCAATTGTTGCTTCGTCCACGGCATATCCGTGATTTTGTGAAGTGAAATCAATGCGTCCTGTTGCAATTTCTCGTACAGGATGATTCAAACCGCGATGTCCAAACTTCATCTTATACGTATCCGCACCATTCGCTAATGAAAATAACTGATGACCTAAGCAGATGCCGAAAATTGGAACTTTTCCTTGGATTGCTTGAATCATTTCAATAGCTTCAGGTACATCTTTGGGATCTCCAGGCCCATTTGTCAACATGACACCATCGGGACTTAATTCTAAAATCTCTTCGGCCGTTGTATTATAAGGCAACACGGTTAAGTTGCATTGCCGTTTTGATAATTCTCGCAAAATACTATGTTTCAACCCGAAATCAATGACGACTACATTACGCCCAATACCTGGACTCGGATAAGGTTTAGTGGTGGAGACTTGTGCCACTTGATTTTTCGGCATGACCGTCGCTTTTAGTTGATCAAATGCATGCGGCAAATCATCCACGGCATCAATGATGCTCCCTTTCATTGTTCCAGCTGATCGTAACTTACGAGTCAGCGCACGCGTATCAATTCCTGAAATTCCCGGAATCCCTTTGCGCTTTAAAAATTCATCCAAGGTCATTTGTTGACGCCAATTTGAAGCAACCCGCGCATGCTCTTTAACAATGACACCTTTACAGGTTGGTGCAATGGATTCATAATCATCTCGGTTGACCCCGTAATTTCCAACTAATGGATACGTAAAAGTAATCATTTGTCCATTAAAACTTTGGTCAGTAATTGCTTCTTGGTAACCTGTCATGCCAGTAGTAAAAACAACTTCTCCTACTACATTGCCTTCTGCACCAAACGCTTTTCCTTCAAATACTGTTCCGTCTTCTAAAATCAATAACCTTTTCAAACCTACTGCGCCTCCTCCGACCAAGCTAATGCTCCGTCAACAAATGTCATAAGTGTCTTTCCTTTGACTGTCCACCCTGTAAATGGTGTATTGACAGCCATTGATTCAAATGCTTCTGCATCAATTGGTGCAGCTGTTGCTAAGTCAAAAACTGCAATATCTGCTGGTGCACCAATTGTTAGTGTTCCTGCGTTTAATCCGAAAATTTCTGCCGGTTTCACTGCCATCCAATCAATTACTTGTTCTAATGTGAAAATGCCTGTTTCGACAAAGTTCGTATAAATCAATTGGAAGGCCGTTTCACTACCGACAATGCCAAAAGGTGCGTTTAAAAATGATTGTTGTTTTTCTTCTAAACCATGGGGCGCATGGTCGGTAGCAATACAGTCAATCGTGCCATCTAACAAGCCGTCAATCAATGCTTGTCGATCTGCTAAACCACGTAATGGTGGGTTCATTTTCCAAAACCCTTCGTCACCAGGAATATCCTCATCGACTAAAATTAAATGGTGAGGCGAAACTTCGGCTGTTACGTGAATCCCTGCTTTTTTAGCATCCCGAATAACGCGCACGCTTTCTTCTGTTGAAACATGACATACATGATAATGAACGCCTGTTTCTTTTGCTAAAGTAATATCCCGAGCAATTTGTGAAGCTTCCGTTGCACTTAAAATCCCTGGCAGGCCTAATTTCTTAGAAATTTCTCCTTCATGCATCACACCACCAAATAATAAAGATTCATCTTCCGTGTGCGCAACAAGCGCCATATTTAATGCAGCAGCTTCTTTCATGGCTAAGTACATCGTTCCTGCCGTTTGGACACCAACACCATCATTCGTAAATGCAAAGGCGCCCGCTTCTTTTAAGGCCTTCTGATTGGTTAAAACTTCACTCCGTAGCTCTTCTGTAATGGGGGCATATTGTAAAACTTTCACGACTGCATCTTTTTGAATTAAATCGTAAACTTCACTTAATTTTTCAGCCGTATCTGGTACTGGATTCAGATTGGGCATTGCACAAACCGTAGTAAAACCACCGCGAGCAGCAGCTTTACTACCCGTTTTAATCGTTTCTTTATACGTAAAGCCTGGTTCTCTAAAGTGAACATGCACATCCACCAAGCCTGGCGTGATTAGTTGCCCTTTCGCATCAAAAACTTGCTCAAAATCTGCTTCGTCAAACGATTCCCCGATTGCGTGAATCACACCATTTTCTAGCCAAAGTGCTGCCTCAATCAATTGATTCTCTTTTTTGATGATTTTTCCATTCTTAATTAACGTCTTCATTTCTCCACCTAGGCCTTTCCATGTAAAATTGCTTCTAAAATTGCCATGCGCATAAAGACTCCGTTACTCATTTGCGCGACGATTCTTGATTGCAGACTTTCCACTAATTCATCTGCCAGTTCAACATCCCGATTGACTGGCGCTGGATGCATAATAATTGCGTGTTTCTGTAAACGAGTTGCCCGTTCGTTGGTTAACCCATATTCCAAATGATAGCCTTCTTTTGAAAAACTTTCCTTACCATCATGACGTTCGTGTTGCACGCGAAGCAACATCATCACATCGACTTTTTCAACAATTTCATCTAGCGGCACATATTGTCCATAGACATCAAACTGATGATCGTACCACTCTTCTGGACCTGAAAAATAAATTTCAGCGCCTAAACGGTTTAATAACTGCATATTTGATTTAGCAACGCGAGAATGTGTAATATCTCCCACAATCGCCACTTTCAAGCCTTCAAATCCACCAAATTCTTCATAAATGGTCATCAGATCCAATAAACATTGTGTAGGGTGTTGTCCACTCCCGTCCCCACCGTTAATAATAGAACATTGAATCGTTTTACTTTGAATCAATTCATCGTAATAATTTTCTTTACCATGACGAATGACTGCTACATCTACACCAATTGCCGACATCGTTAGTACTGTGTCGTATAACGTTTCTCCTTTTTGAACAGAACTTCTACTCGCTTCAAACTCAATCACTTCTAAGCCTAATTTTTTCTCAGCTACCTCAAAACTTTTATGTGTTCGAGTACTATTTTCAAAAAACAAGTTTGTTGCAAAATATTGACGTTCTTCTGGGTGCCATTTTGCCCCCTGTTTAAATTCTCCTGCGCGACGGATTAACCCCATGACTTCACGGTCGGTTAAAGCCTCAGCAGTTAAAAGATGTTTTAAACTAATTCGTTCAGATGTAATAATCATTCGTCCAGTCCTCCTACTGTTCTTCGCTACGTGCGTTTTCCGGTAAAATTAAATTCAAAACAATTCCTAAGACAGTTGCTAATGCCATTGAAGACAATTCAAAAGTTCCTACTTTGAAGACTAAGCCACCAATGCCGATGACTAAAATTACTGAAGCAATCAATAAATTCTTTTTCTTATCAAAATTAATCTTATTATCGATTAAGATTTTCAAACCACTTGCGGCAATCACACCGAACAAGACGAAACTAATTCCTGAAATAACTGGTCCTGGGATACTTAGAATCAAGGCACTTAATTTTCCAACAAAGCCTAAAGCTACAGCGAACACCGCGGCTCCACCAATCACGAAGACACTGTGTACTCTTGTAATTGCCAACACGCCGATATTTTCACCATAACTTGTAACTGGCGGTCCACCAACAAAACCTGCTACAATTTGCGCTAAGCCATCTCCCATTAAAGTTTTAGATAAGCCTGGGTCTTGGAAAAAGTTGCGCTTGGTTAATTTATTCAAGACCATTAAATGACCAATATGTTCTGTCATTGTTACAAAAGCAATTGGTGCCATTGTTGTAATGGCATTTAAATACAATTTCGGTTCATATTGAACAAAAGGTACTTCAAAATTCGGTAAAGCAAACCAAGCAGCTTCTTTAATAGGGGTTAAATCAATAATTCCGAAAGCTAAAGCGACTAGGTACCCACTAACAATTCCCAAAAGAATTGGAATTAATCCTAGGAAGCCTTTGAAAAACATGTTGTAAAAAATGGTTAAACCTAAAGTAATTAAGGCTACGGCAATATATTTAAAATCATAAACGTTGTTGTTATACATTGCGTTATTTGCGGCATTAGCTGCCAAGCCTAAACCGATAACCATCACGACAGGTCCTACAACGATAGGCGGTAAAATTTTATCCAACCAGTCGGAACCAATTTTTTTAATGATTAATGAAACGATTAGGTATACCAAGCCGGTTGTCATAGCACCTTGAGCAATGGCTGGATAACCATCACTCTTCATTAACATCTGCATCGCTGCAATAAAAGCAAAGCTACTGCCAAGATAGGCGGGGATTTTTCCTTTTGTAGTAATCAGATAGACCATTGTTCCTAATCCTGAACTGACTAACGCAATCCCTGGGTCAATTCCCACTAAGATTGGTACTAAAACCGTTGCGCCAAACATCGTAAATAAATGTTGTAAACTTAGGCCAACCCAGTGAAAAGCTTGCGGTCTGTCTTTAATATCTAAGACTGCATCCTCATTTCGAAATTCTTTTTCTGACAACGTTGTTCACTCCTTTTTATTCGTTTCCTTTACTGATCATAATACGATCTGCGCCGTCACGCTCTTCCATTTCCACAATAATTTCCTCAGTTTTTGATGTTGGAATATTTTTTCCTACATAATCGGCACGAATCGGTAGTTCCCGATGCCCACGATCTACTAAGACTGCTAAAGAGATTTTTCTTGGACGACCTAAATCCATAACAGCGTCCATCGCAGCACGAATGGTCCGGCCTGTGTACAAGACATCATCCACTAAAATAACTTCTTTACCTTCAATTGAGACTGGTACGTCAGAAGAATGTAATTCAGGTTCCTCCATATCTTTCACATCATCACGATACAAAGTAATATCTAATTCACCAACTGGCACGTCAATATCTTCTAATTGTTTTAAGCGTTCGGCTAGACGTTGTGCAATGTATATCCCACGCGTTTTAATTCCTACTAAAACAATGTCTTGAATTCCTTTGTTTCTTTCAATAATTTCATACGAGATTCGAGTAAGCGCTCGTTTCATTGTGACTGCGTCAACAACTTCTTTCTTTGGCATAATAATTTCCTCCTCATTTCTTTTTTATCTACGTCCTCGCTGTCTTGGGGTCAGCGATTCTTCCTTCAATTGAGCAGCTGAAAAATAAGTGGGTTTTTATTGAAATTGTCCTGTTATTTTTTCCAACAAAAAATCCTCCTACCCGTATGAGGATAGGAGGATGTTGGTTACAGTTTAAAAAGGTACAAGGGTACCATGTAGCCCACACAACTTACTAACTAAGCGCACTTAGTGTTCTTTTGCATGATTCCTTCTTAGCCTCACGGGACTAAACTTAAAGGTTACAGTTATTTAGTTATTTTTCTTCTTAAAAAAGAGTTTACCTCTTCTTCAGAAAAAAATCAATGATTATTTCTTAATTGGTGTAAAGTTTTTTCAAAAACTTCTGGTAAAGGTGCTTCAAAAACTAATTGTTCACCTGTAGTAGGATGTGTAAAGCCTAATAACTTCGCATGTAAAAATTGCCCATTGCCAGGCAATGTTTTTTTCGGTCCATATAACGGATCTCCAGCTAATGGATAACCGATATATTTCATGTGAACACGGATTTGATGTGTCCGGCCTGTTTCTAGTTGTAATTCAACTAAGGTAAATGCATCAAAACGCTCTAAAACAGTAAAGTGCGTGACTGCTTCTTTACCGCCTTCAATGACCGCTTGCATTTTGCGGTCAACCTTGGAACGACCAATAGGTGCATTTATTTCTCCCTTATCGTGAGGAATAACACCGTGGACCAAGGCAACGTATTTACGTAACGATGTTTTTTCTTTTAGCTGTTTCGCTAATGATTCATGGGCTTGATCATTTTTAGCCACCATCAATAGCCCCGAAGTATCTTTATCAATTCGATGAACAATTCCCGGTCGCACCACATCATTTATCGCCGATAAGTGATCCGCATGATGAAGTAACGCGTTCACTAATGTACCATTGGGGTGCCCTGCCGAAGGATGAACAACCATGCCTTGAGGTTTGTTGACGACAATCACATCATTGTCTTCATAAACAATGGTCAAAGGAATATCCTCTGCTACCATATCTAGAACTTCTGGTTCAGGAATTGTTACCACAATTTCATCGCCTGCTGTAACTTTGTAATTTGCGCGGACCGTTTCACCATTAACTGTTACGTGTTTTTCTTTTAACCATTGTTGAATTTGCGAGCGGGAATGATTGGGTAAATGTTCACTTAATACTTTATCAATCCGGCCTTTTTCTGTTTGAATCGTTACGTTAATTTGTTCCATTTTTGCCTTCCTTTGCTGCTTTTTCATCTAAAATCAAATAAATAAATATACAAATAACGCCGACCACTAACGTACTATCTGCAACATTAAAAATAGGAAAATTCATAAAATCCGTTTGGAGCATGTCCACCACGTAGCCTAAACGTACACGATCAATAAAATTTCCAATGGCACCTGCTAAGACAAAAGATAAACCTACAGAATACCAGATACTTTTTTTATAATTCTTAATTAATAAATAAATAATCACGACACTAACAATTACTGTGATGACATAAAAGAATATCATCTTTCCTTCTAATAAGCTCCAAGCGGCTCCGGTATTTCTTAAATGGGTCAGCGACAAAAATCCAGGAATGAATTCTTTTGTTTCACCCAAAGAAATGTTTTGGACCGTCAAATATTTGCTCCATTGGTCAAGCCCTACTAATAAGGCACTGATTAAAAAATATACTACTAACAATCGCGTCATTCCTTTTCTCTATGAATACTTGCTAAATCTCTTGGTCGAACAATGCCTACTAACTCACCATTAGGATGGCCACTTTTACTAATAAGCACAGCTTCTAAGCGTGGCTGCTCCCGAAACATTTGTTCAACTTCAAAAACGGTTGCTTCAATTGAAACAAATTGATAGTTGCTGCGTTTATAATTTGATGCCAACAATTCTCGCACCGTTCGGTTGGCAATGTGAACTTCGCCTTTGGTGCTCTCAATGGCAAACCATACACCAATCCCTCGAACCGTGATTAATCCTTTAAATACACCTTTTTCATAAATCGGAAATTGAGAATATTGTTTTTTTGCAATAATCGTTAATAACGTTTCTAAAGAAGTGGTGATTTCAAAAGCTGTAACACGTTTCGCAAATTTAGGCACTACTTTTTCTGGTTTTGTTAAAGCTTGTTCAATCGTTTCAATTCGTTGAACTGCCCATTCGTTTGGCTCTGCAATTACAAAATCATCAGCAATTCGCTCATGAACGATGGCATTTCTTAACTGAGCCATTTGAAGCAAATCCTCTTCAAATTGAGCAATCTGTCCTTTTTCTTTTCGGGAAAGACGTCTTGTCATTTCACTGAATCCCATATTGACAGGATTGTTCAGTCTCTCTCTCATCCACTTTTCAATGCGATTAAAGTGTGCTAAAAATGTATCTGCTCGTTCCCCCATAGTCGTTGCTCCTTATAATAAACTACGCAATAAATTTCCGTCATTATTTTTTATTGAGCTACTTTCAAGTATATACTAAAAATAGGTCTCAGGAAAGAGCGGCTTTAAAAGAGACCGCTCGCTTGACCCGTTTCGTCCACATCCATATTTAACGCAGCAGGAACTTTCGGCAAGCCAGGCATCGTTAAAATGTCACCCGTTAACGCCACGATAAACCCTGCACCGATTTTTGGAACTAGCTCACGAATCGTAATCGTAAATCCTTCTGGCCGTCCTAGTTTTTGAGGATCGTCAGAAAGTGAATACTGTGTCTTCGCCATGCAAATTGGTAATTGATCCCAACCATTTTTTGTAAAATCTGCGATTTGTTTTTGCGCTTTCGGAGAAAAAATCGCCTGTTCCCCGCCGTAAATCGTTTGTACAATGGCTTGAATTTTTTCTTCAATTGTTTGGCGAGGGTTATATAAAGGTTGAAACTGTTTTGTATTGGCTTCAATCTCTGCTACTACTGTTTTCGCTAGATTCGTGCCACCTGTGCCACCTTGCGCCCAAACACTTGTTAACTCGACGGACACGCCTAACGTTTGGCAGGCTTCTTTCAACAGTTGAATTTCCTTCTCTGTATCCTGTGTAAACTCATTAATTGCAACAACTACTGGTACATCATAACGTTGCATGTTTTGAATATGTTTTTCTAAGTTGGCAAAGCCTTTTTGTAACGCTGGTAAATTTTCTTCTGCTAACTGATCTTTCGCCAAACCGCCATGCATTTTCAGCGCGCGAATCGTTGCCACAATCACAACGGCATCTGGTGCTTTTCCTAAAGAAGGTACTTTAATATCTAAAAATTTTTCGCCACCTAAGTCGCCACCAAAACCTGCTTCTGTTACGACATAATCCCCTAGATGCAAAGCCGTTTTTGTCGCTAAAATACTGTTACATCCATGAGCGATATTGGCAAAAGGACCACCGTGAACAAAAGCTGGAGTTCCTTCAATCGTTTGAACTAAATTAGGTTTTAAGGCGTCTTTTAATAATAAAGTCAGGGCACCTGCCACGTTTAAATCTTTAACCGTCACCGGCTCTCTTTGGTCATTATAGGCGACAATAATCCGACTTAAGCGTTCTTTTAAGTCCGTTAAATTTTGCGCTAAACAAAGAATCGCCATAATTTCGCTCGCCACAGTAATATCGAAACCGTCTTCTCTTGGTACACCTTGGAAAGGACCGCCTAAACCAACAACGACCTGTCTGAGCGCACGATCATTTAGATCCACTGCCCGTTTCCAAATCACCCGCCGAGAATCAATCTTTAATTCATTTCCTTGCTGTAAATGATTATCTAGTAACGCAGCTAAGGCATTATTGGCTGTCGTAATCGCATGCATATCACCAGTAAAATGCAAATTGATTTCTTCCATTGGTAATACTTGTGCGTAACCGCCACCTGTTGCGCCACCTTTAATCCCCATCACAGGACCTAATGATGGTTCTCTTAGGGCAATAACTGTTTTTTTATTGATTTGATTTAATGCATCTCCTAAACCAATGGTCACGGTTGATTTTCCTTCTCCTGCTGGTGTTGGATTAATCGACGTAACGAGGATTAATTTACCTTCTGGCTTCGCTTCTAAGGATTGAAGCGTTGGAAAATCTATTTTCGCTTTGTATTTTCCATAAAGTTCGAGCGAATCTTCTGAAAGACCGATTGTTTCGGCAATCTCTTGAATAGGTTTTAATGTTGCTGCTTGTGCAATGTTAATATCTGTCTTCATAACGGACCCCTTTTCAATTCTTTATCGTCTTTGTGACACATTGTTTCTTTTAAATTATAGCTTGTATTGAATAGAATGGCTAGAATAACCTTTTTTAAACAACCCAACCATTGACGTTTGGTAGCCTTTTCTCGTATAATGAAAGTGTCTTTACAAATCTAAAAGGAGCGTGAATTGGATGCAAAAAGGAATTGTCAAATGGTTCGATAACAGAAAAGGTTATGGTTTTATCGTTTACAACGAAGAAGATGAGATTTTTGTCCACTTCACTGCTATAGAAGGTGACGGATTCAAATCACTTGATGAGAATCAATCTGTAGAGTTCGAGATAATGGAAGGCAATCGTGGGCTACAAGCAGCACATGTCAAAAAAATAGATAACTAAAAAAGCTGAACCAACAACGCTTTGCTCCAAAAAGTAAGTAAACGTAGCGTTTGTTTCAGCTGATTATTTTAAGATTTTGAGAGTGGGTCACCAGTCGTTTCGACTTATGACTCACTCTTGTTTTTTTCTTCTTTTTTATGAAGGCCCAAAGAATGATCTTCTGCTACCTTCAATTCAGGCTTTTTTACCTTAAGTGCCTCAAGAAATAACGGAATCGTTTTCTTTTTCATTAAAAAGACTTTTGAGCCTTCCTTAAATTCTGAGGAAAAAATTTCGATGCTTTTTTCATTGTAGGTTACTTTTTCTATCTGAGAAAGCGGAAGTGCTTTTTTACGAAACCATAAAACATCTCTAACAATTAAAGATGTTTCTGTCAGGTTAAAAGACCGCGCAATTCCTAGATAAGCAAACACAAAAAATGGAACCATCACCAGATTACTAATCAAGTAAGGACCATTATTTTCCAATGCTAAAATTAAACTAATAAATAATATACAAAATGTGCAAGACCAGTAAATAATTGTTGATGCTAATTCTGGCTGCCAATAAAATTTCTGTTTTTTCATAAAGTGCCCTCACTACTTCTGGATCAACGCCGCTAAATTTAAATATGTTATAATAGTAACATACTTTTTTTAAGAACAAAAAGAAATTAGGAGTAATTTTATGTTAAGAATTTATGTAGATGCTGCAACAAAAGGCAATCCAGGTGAATCTGGCGGCGGTATCGTTTACCTCACCGACCAATCGCGGCAACAATTGCATGTGCCTTTAGGTATTGTTAGTAATCACGAAGCTGAATTTAAAGTGCTGATTGAAGCTTTAAAACAAGCGATTACCAATGAAGACAATCAACAAACCGTTCTTCTCCACTCAGATAGTAAAATTGTTGTTCAAACAATTGAAAAAAACTATGCTAAAAATGAAAAGTACCAGCCTTATTTAGCAGAATATCAACAACTAGAAAAGAATTTCCCTTTGCTCTTAATCAAATGGCTACCTGAAAGTCAAAACAAAGCGGCCGATATGCTCGCACGGCAAGCATTACAAAAATTTTATCCCAATAAAAAGTAGCACTGTTTACTTAATGCTTTTCCTTTATTAATTTGATAATTAAACACGTGGAGCAAAAAACACTAGAGATTTTTGCTCCACGCTTAAAAACAGATAAACGGTTCTGTCTCGACTTCTTCTTATAGCCCACTTATTCTTCTGTCGTTATTTCCGCAAATTGTCCATTGGTTAGCGAAAGGATTGCTTCAGGCGCTAATTCAATTTGCATGCCACGTTTGCCTGCAGAAACAATAATTGCAGAATATTGTTGAGCTTCTTCAGCCAAATAGGTGGGAAATTGTTTTTTCATCCCAATTGGTGAACAGCCACCACGAATATAGCCTGTGGTTGCTTCTAAATCTTTTAAGTGAAGCATTTCTACCTTTTTGTTGCCACTAGCTTTCGCTAATTTTTTCAAATCTAATTCTTGATTACCAGGAATGACAGCCACCACTGGACCTGTTTTATTACCTACTGTAACCAAGGTTTTAAAAATTCGTCCTTTTTCAATACCTAAACTTTCAGCGACACTTTCTGCACTTAAATGATCTTCACTCCAAGCGAATTCATATTCTTTATATGGTACTTTATGTTGTTCTACCATGCGCATCGCATTCGTTTTTTGTTGTGTTTTTTTCTTTGCCACTTTTTTCACCTTCTGAATCACTTGTTTTGTTCGAATATCTTTAAATAATTTCTTAATACTTGTACGGATAGTTGGCCTGGTGCAGACGCTTGCTGGGCTGAGCCAAAAGTTAGTGCCGACCCGAACAGTTGACCTGTTACGCGACTAATCATCCCTAACTGTCCCATTGACATAGTAACGATTGGGACGGATGCATAATGGGTGTACATTTCATTGGTTGCTGAAAGTAACGTAAGTACATCTGTCGCATCTTGTGGCATCACAGCTATTTTACAAATATCCGCCTGACGCATTTGCATTTGGCGTAACCGCGCGACAATCTCCTCTTGCGACGGTGTTTTCTGAAAGTCGTGATTACAGAGAACAATTTTAATCCCCGCCTTTTTAGCTTCGTGAATTAACGTATCTGCCGCCAGCGGATTCGCAAATAATTCAATATCTAATAAATCCAACGCACCCTTTTTCACTAATTCATGATACAAAGCAAAATAATTTTCCTCGGAAAAAGCCATTTCGCCGCCTTCTTTTTGTGTACGAAAAGTTAACAATAACGGTTTTTGCCCCAACCGTTCCATTACTTGTTGTGAAAGATTACATACATCGGAAAAATCAGCGACATTTTCATAATAGTCTAAACGCCATTCTACCAAATCACAATCTAGTGTTTGGCTCGCCGTTGCTTCGGCCAAAATATCCTCGGCTGTTGGAGCAACAATGGGCACCACAATTTTGGGATTCCCTTCACCTATTCGCACATTTTTGACTATAACTGGCTTCACAGTTCCACCTAACTTCCTCGTTTGTTTTTCTCTCTTCATATCATACCATTTCTATTCTTTTTTGCAATTTAAAGAGCTACAAAGACACCTAGAATTAGGAATTTCCTAACACTAAATGCCTTTGTTTAGGTTATTTAACTCTTTCAGTTGTTACGTTAAACTTCCGTACTTTGTAACTGATACATATCCGCATAAAGGCCACCTTCTGCCAGTAACGTTTCGTGCGTTCCTCGTTCTACAATCTGCCCTTTGTCTAAAACTAAAATCAAGTTTGCGTCACGAATCGTCGAAAGGCGATGCGCAATCGCAATTGTCGTTCTCCCTTGACGCATTTTGGCTAATCCTTCTTGAATCAATCCTTCTGTTTCTGTATCAATATTAGCGGTTGCTTCGTCTAAAACTAAAATTTTGGGATCAGTCACAATCGTTCGTGCAAACGAAATTAATTGACGTTGTCCGCTAGAATAACTCGCTCCTCGTTCAATGACTTTCGCATGATAGGTATTGGGTAACGTGTGAATAAATTTATCCGCCTGAACAAATTCCGCTGCCTGTTTAATTTGTTCATCTGTAATATTGGGATTCAGTAAACGGATATTTCCAGCAATATCTCCATAAAACATGAAAGCGTCCTGTAATACCAAGCCCATCTTTTCCCGTAATTCTGTCATGGGAAAATCACGAATGTCACGATCATCAATTAAAATCTGCCCTTCATAAAATTCATAGAAACGCATGAGTACATTAATAATTGAACTTTTACCACTTCCTGTATGACCGACTAAAGCGACGGTTTCCCCGGGATTTGCGACAAAGCTAATATTTTTCAATACTTCGTTTTTGCCGTCATAAGAAAAAGTAACATTGCGAAATTCAATTTTTCCGCGAATAATTTCCCCACTCGCTCCTACTGATTGTTGCGGCGTTAATTCTTCCGTATCCATAATTTTTAAAATACGGCTACCTGCGACAATCCCATCTGTAAAGATACTTAGGAAGTCCATCATTTGTGTCATCGGATTAAAAAAAGCTTGGACATACGTTACAAAAGCATAAATCATCCCCGCTTCAACAGGTGAATGTAAAGCATCGATGCCAAACATAGTTAAGGCCAATGCAATCGCCAATGTATACAACAAATTAATGATGGGACTTAATAATAATGAATTCATACGAATCATTGCTACTCGTGTTTTTAAATAATCATCATTGGTTTCCTCAAATTCTTTTTCCAAACGCTTTTCTTGGCGAAATTGTTGAATGATTTGCATACCAGAGATGTATTCATTTAGTTTGGTGTTTAATTGACTTAATTTTTCACGCATACTGCGATATAATTTTGAACTAAATTTTTGGTAATACCAAATTACAACTAATAAAATTGGCAAGAAAATTAGACAATAAAATGAAATTTTTGGACTGAGTTGAAACATTGCAAAAAATGACGAGATTACGGCAAAAATTCCTGTAATCACCATTAAGAATACATACCAGAATTCAAACAATGTTTCTGTGTCATTTGTAACACGAGACACCGTTGAACCCGCTGGTGTTTGATCAAAATAACGCATACCTAAAGTGTGTAATTTTTCAAATAATTTCACTCGTATATATTGATACGTTTTTAAAGAAGCCATCGAATACAAATACCATTGGAAAAACCAAACAATACTTTTGACAATGACACCAAAAAAATAAATAGCAGCAAAAGTTAGAATCACTTGCATTGTAGCAGTTTTAGGCGTTAAATAATTATCCATAAAAACTTGAATGACTCTAGGCAAAAGAATATTGATAATTGATAAGCCAAATGCAAAGAGAATAGCTGTGTAAAACATGCGTCGAAACGGTTTGGCAAAACGAAACAAACGCTGAACAATCGTTAATTGTTCTTTCAGCGGTAACTCTCTGGACCATTCGGATTGATACTTTTCTTCCATTAACTCTCACTCCCTTCAATTTTCGCTTCTAATTGCTGTTTTTCCCACATCCGCTGATACCAACCCTTCTGAGCCAGTAACTCTTGATGCGTCCCCCGTTCAATAATTTTCCCTTCATCCAACACTAAGATTTCTTTGGCATGCATGACACTACTTAAACGATGCGCTGTAATGATAGTGGTTTTTTCTTGGCGCGTTTCTTTTAGATTTGATAAAATCGCCTCTTCAGTCTTCGCATCGACTGCAGATAAGGCATCGTCTAAAATTAACAATTCTGGTTCAACAATCAAGGCCCGTGCAATAGAAATCCGTTGTTTTTGTCCGCCAGAAAGCGAAACGCCACGTTCCCCAACCATTGTGTCATAGCCTTCAGGGAATGCTTTAATTTCTTGGTTAATAAATGCTAATGCTGCCGCTTGTTCAACTGCTGCTTGTTCCAAGTGTGGTTTAGCAAAACGAATGTTATCTCGTACCGTCATGGAAAAGAGAAAATGGTCCTGTGGCACGTACCCCATTGCACCCATCAATGCATCTAATGTGTAATTTTTAATGTTATGTTTTCCAAAGAAAATCGTTCCTTGGTATTGGTCATATTCACGCATCAACAATTTCAAAATAGTGGTTTTACCAGCGCCTGTTTTGCCAACAATCCCCAAGGTTTCTCCTTCTTGCAACGAAAATTGGATATTTTCCAACGCCACCGTCTCTTCTTTTGGATAAGAAAAAGAATCAATCTTCATTGAAATTGTCCCTTGGGCCATTGTTTTGATGGCATCTTTTCGTTCGATAATATGCGTTTTTTCATGTAATAATTCGTTCACACGATCGTAACTAGCATTCCCACGTTCTAACACATTAAATAAGCGCCCAATCGCAAACATTGGCCAAACTAGCATCCCAATATAGGCAATGAAAGAGACCAACTGACCTAAACTAATCGTTCCTTCCATGATGAAACGACCACCAATAATAATTGTCAAAACATAAGAAACACCAATAATCAGCGTAATAAACGGATCAAATAGTGCATCTAAAAAGTTCGTTCGTTTATTTTTGACGATAGCATCATCAATTTTCTCTGTAAAATCAGCAAGATCTTCTTTTTCTTGCCCAAATGTTTTAATGACTTTAATTCCAGTGATACTTTCTTGTGTTTTATCATTAATCGCTGAAAAAGCAGCTTGTGAATCTCGAAAGGCATCATGCAACTTAGAACCTAGAACTCGTGAGGTGACCGCTAATAAAGGCAGCGGTAATAAAGCAATTAATGTTAAGCGCCAATCGACAAATAGAACCATTGCGATAATCGTTGTTCCTCCCGTAATCACAGAGTCGGCAAACGTTAAAATCCCAGCTCCAGCCACATTTTGGATGGCATTTAAATCATTGGTTGCATGCGCCATCAAGTCACCTGTCCGATATTTCTGATAAAAGATGCTATCCATTTTTGTGAAATGATGAAATAATTGAGTCCGTAGCTCTTTTTCCAAACGAGCGGCACTCCCCCAAATATGCATCCGCCAAATATAGCGAAAAAGATATTGGGCAAGCCCAGCACCAATCAAGAGTGCAACCCATACGATAATTTTCGTTAAGCGAATTTCTTTGTTAACGATTTCATCTACAACGACGCCAATAACTTTGGGCGGGACTAATTGAACAAGAGCGACCATCATTAATGAGAAAACCCCAATAATATAACTTTTTTTCTCTTGCTTAAAAAACCAGCCTAATTTTTTGAATATGGACATTCAGTTGTCCCTCCTTTACTTTGTTGTTCTACGAAGACTACTTTCGAGCTAGAAGGTTTCTTCGTTATTGTTGTTTTTGATTAAACGTTTCGCTCTTTTCCTCCTAGATTATCCTATTCTCCCGCAAAACAACAAAAAAACGGACTGAAAATCAGCCCGTTTTTACACTTATTCATGATTACCTGAATAACCTTTACTATTTTCCTTGGTTTTTCATTTGTTGCATCATTTGTCTAACCTTTTTCTCTGACGGTTTTTGACCCATTGATGCCATCATCATGCGTAACATATCCTCATTAACGGGAGGATTTTTTTTGAAATAATCTTGCATATATTTGCGTGCAAGGAAAAAGCCCCCTGCAGCGCCTACTAATAAAGCGATTACTGCGATTAATACTACCCAACCTGTTGCCATTGAAACTCTCTCCTCTCCGTATAGTTTTGCTCTCAATGAATTATTTTACTAGAAATAGCAAAAAAAGAAAAGTTCTTTTTGCGGGATTTCTCTTAAATAATGAAAAAAGTCTGATTTTTTTGCAAAATAGTGATTAAAAGTCAAAAATATACGCTCTTAAATGTCAATAGGACCTTTAAGAGCGATTGTTGCTTTAGTTTTGTCCTTGAATTTTTTCTAATAATTCTGGATCAAATGTTTGATTTTTTAACATCGCAATTTCAAAACCGTAAGGGGCCTTTTTATTTTTTTTGTCTTCTCCGACATAAGGTGTTTCTAAAATTTTTGGTAAAGCAGTTAATTTTTCATGGTGAACCACACCGTTTAAAGCTTCAAAACCAATAGTGCCAAAACCAATATTGGCATGACGATCTTTATGTGAGCCCATAGGATTTTTAGAATCATTCACATGAATAACTTTTAAACGATCCAATCCGATAATTTTATCAAATTCAACTAATACGCCATCAAAATCATCTTTTACATTATAACCTGCATCATTAATGTGGCAAGTATCCAGAGTGACAGAAAGTTTATCATTTAGCGTAACTCCGTCAATAATTACAGCTAGTTCATCAAACGTACGGCCGATTTCGGTTCCTTTACCAGCCATTGTTTCTAAAGCGATTTGAGGGATTTGCTCTTTCCACAAGACTTCATTTAGACCTTTAACAATTTGTTTGATGCCGGCTTCTGAACCTGCGCCAACATGCGCACCTGGGTGTAACGTGATTTGCGTTGCTCCCAACGCTTGTGCTCGCTCAATTTCTTGTCGCAAAAAGTCTACGGCAAAACCGAAATTTTCCGTTTTGATTGTATTGCCTAAATTAATAATATACGGGGCATGAACGACGATATTACTCAAATTGTGTTCCTTCATAAACGCTTGCCCAGCTTCAATATTCATTTCTTCAATCGGTTTCCGGCGCGTGTTTTGTGGCGCACCTGTATAAATCATAAAGGTTGTTGAGCCATAACTAGCCGCTTCCTCGGCAGAGCCTAATAGCATTTTCTTGCCACTCATACTAACGTGTGATCCTAATAACATGTGGTTCCTCCTAATAATTCTTCTTTTTCTTTTGGTAGTGTTGATACTGTTGCAGCCATTCTTCAAGCGTGATTTTTGTTACTAATTCGCCAATTAGTTCATAGGGTATTCGCTTAGGATTAGTGAAGCGAAAACAACTTTTCCCCATGTTTAGCTTTGTTGACACTTGTTCCTGATAGGCTTCTTGAAACCAACTTCGGACGGCTTCATTTCCCATTAATCCCATGTGATATAAAGCTACTTGCCTTTTAGTAGCGCCTAAACTGATAAATGGTAACGGTTCATCACTACGGTTGAGATAGCCTTCTGGAAATACTGAAAGCGGTACAACAAAGGTTGGCATGCCATATTGCATTGTTAATTCAAATCCTGCTGGCAAATTTTGCGAAACGACATCTAATACTTGCTGATAAGCAATTCGCCAGTTTGGTTCAACTGTTTCGATATATGCTGTAACTGTTTCAATTGACTGCGCCATTATTTCTTCCTTTGCTGATAAAGCGCTTTGGTTTTATAGCCTTCTTTTAAAATGACTAACATTTCAGTTTGCCGCTTTTTCCGTGTCTCCGCTCGCTTTGCACTAAATACATACCGCGCCCACTCTTTTTGATAACCAGGCGTTAATGCAGCGAATGTCGCTGCAGCAGCTGGTTCTGTTTGTACCAACGCTTCAATTTCTGGTAAATATTGAACATAATCCCCAACAGCAGAACTGGTCTGATTCTTCGCTGGCTTTTTAAGAACATTCTTCATGCCGACAACCGTAAAAGTCTCATCTAAACTAACCATGCGATTAAATTTTAAGGTTGAGCCTTTAATATACCCATCTGCCTCGTTTACTTGTAATGTTGGAAAAATTTCATCTCGGTGGACAAAGGTTGGATAGATTTTATTGCCTTTTTTCGGATAAGCCACATATAACAACCCATTTTCTACTAAATGTTGACCTTCAATCACCATTGAAACAATCTCTTGAAATTCCGCCATCGTTTTCACAAATGCAAAAATCAGCTCAACTGGTTCTGAGGGTAATTGCTGCGCGGCTGAAGCAAATTCAGATAGATACTCTGCCTGTGGTCTATTTAAAATAACTGGGTGCTGATACTTCGTTAAGTTTAACTTTTCGACAATTGATTTCATAACCTACTCCTTATAGCGACTGCACTTTTTATTCTAGCATAGCACAAGTTATCTGTAATTGAATATGCCCAATAGTAAAAAAGAGTTTTTTGTAACAGAATTAATCCCAATTTATCTTTTTTAAAAGCGAAAGCTTGGAACCTGTTGTCTAAACGACCTTCGTCCCAAGCTTTCATTTTTTTAGTATTTTAACAAGAAATATTTTTTCTTCCCGCGACGAATCACAGTAAATTGCCCTTCGATTTTATCAGTTTCTGTCAATTCAGCTGCTAAATCTTGTCGACGTTCTCCATTGACGTAAATCGCTCCATTTTGAACATCTTCACGGGCTTGACGTTTGGATGGTTCTATTTTTGAGGTAACTAATAAGTCAACTAAACTTAATTGATCCTCTGGTTGCACCTCGTACGTTGGTACATCTTTAAAGCCTTGTTTAATTTCTTCTGCTGTTAAGCTTTGGATATCCCCGCTGAATAAAGCTTCTGAAATTTTAACCGCTTGATGATAGGCTGCTTCACCGTGGACTAAAGTAGTCACTTCTTTGGCTAACGCTTTTTGCGCAGCACGTTGCCCTGGGTTCGCTGTAAATTCTTCTTCAATTGTTGCAATTTCATCCAATGTTAAGAAAGTAAAGTATTTCAAGAATTTCACGACATCACGATCATCTGTGTTAATCCAGAATTGATAAAATTCATATGGCGAAGTTTTTTCCGCATCTAGCCAAACTGCGTTTCCTTCTGTTTTACCAAATTTGGTACCATCTGCTTTTGTAATTAAAGGCATAGTTAAGCCAAATCCTTGAACTTCTTGTTCTCGGCGTAATAATTCAATCCCTGAAGTAATGTTTCCCCATTGATCACTGCCACCTAATTGCAATAAACAACCTTCTGTTTCGTACAATTTCAAGAAATCATATGCTTGTAATAATTGATACGCAAATTCAGTATAAGAAATTCCTGTTTCGATTCGGCGTTTCACGCTTTCTTTACTCATCATATAGTTAATTGTAAAGTTTTTTCCAACATCACGTAAGAAATCAATTAACGAAAGCTCTCCAAGCCAATCATAGTTATTTGCTAGAATCGCTGGATTTTTTTCATCTTCAAAATCGATAAAACGTGACAACTGGCCCTTAATACTTTCAGACCAAGCTTTCACTGTATCAAGTGTGTTTAAACTACGTTCTGCATCTTTGAATGATGGATCACCAATCATGCCTGTTCCGCCACCAACTAAAGCAATAGGCACATGACCATTTTGTTGGAAACGACGTAACATAAGAATTGGCAGTAGATGCCCGATGTGTAAACTGTCTGCCGTTGGATCAAAGCCGATATATAATTTAACAGATTCTTCATTTAATTGTTTTTGTAAGGCTTCTTCATCTGTGACTTGGTAGACCAACCCACGGGCTTTTAATTCTTCAAAAAAAGCTGAATTCATGATTTTCCTCCTATAGTAAAACATAATAATAGATCAAATTCCCCTATTCATAGTAACCGATTCTGTCACACTTGAAAAGTCAAAAAATGAGATTTCCCTATTTTCTCTTAAGTTTTTTCAACAAAAAATGGCAATTGGTGTAGAAACTATTCATAGAAGCTTTTTTTTGCTATAATAACACAGAATGTATCATTTTATTGAGGTGAAGCTTTTGAAAAATAATTCAAGTAACAATAAGCAAAAACCAACGACCTCTTCTGGCGGCAATGTCTTTTTACTTATTTTAAATGTCATTATTCGCGTTTTTCAGTCATTAGTGGTTTTTGGGGTTATTCTGATTGTCTTAGGTGGCTCTCTTGGCTTAGGTATCGGAATGGGCTATTTTGCTTTTCTAGTTGAAGATACACAGCCCCCAACGAAGGAAGAATTGCAAAAAGAAATCAGTGATATTACTGAAGTGTCAAAAATGACTTACGCAGATGGTACTCCGATTGCTAACATCAAATCAGATTTAATTCGGACACGAATTAATGGCGATCAAATGTCTCCATTGCTAAAAAAAGCCATTATTTCAACAGAAGATGAATATTTTGAAGAACATCATGGGGTGGTACCAAAAGCGCTAGTTCGAGCGTTGATTTCTGATGCGACAGGTATCGGCGGTTCTTCTGGTGGTTCAACATTGACTCAGCAATTAGTCAAGCAACAGATTTTAACTGATGAAACGACCTTTAAACGGAAAGCCAACGAAATTTTATTAGCTTTACGCATTGAAAAATACTTTTCTAAGGACGAAATCGTGACAACTTATCTAAATGTCTCCCCTTTTGGTCGTAATAACAAAGGTGAAAATATTGCAGGCGTGGAAGAAGCAGCCAAAGGACTATTTGGTAAAAGTGCCAAGGACTTGAATCTTCCTCAAGCGGCCTTTATCGCAGGACTTCCCCAAAGTCCCATTGTTTACACGCCCTATACTAACACAGGTGCCTTGAAAGACGATTTGTCTTTAGGAATGAAGAGAAAAGATTTTGTTCTTTTCAGTATGTACCGAGAAAAAGCTATTTCGCAAAAGGAATATGAAGAAGCCAAAGCTTACGACTTGAAAAAAGACTTTTTACCAACTGAACAGGCCAATGTCAATACAGAAGGCTATCTATACTATACGGTGTTAGATAAAGCAGTTGAGATTGTCATGGATTTAGATATGAAAAAAGCTAAAGTTAATCGTGATGATTTAGATCAAGTTGGTTTAGATCAATATGAAGAACAAGCACGTCGCGAAATCCAGTCGCAAGGCTATACAATCCAATCGACCATTGATCAGAACATTTATAACACGATGCAAACCGCTGTCGCAAATTATGGTTATTTGCTTGATGATGGAACTGCAGATGTCAATGGGAATACAATGATTGAAACTGGGAATATTTTAATGGATAACGCTACTGGTCGTATCCTCGGTTTTATCGGCGGCAGAAACTTCGATATTAATCAAAACAACCATGCCTTTAATGCCGATCGTCAAGTTGGTTCTACGATTAAACCAATTTCTGTCTATGGTCCTGCGATTGATCAAGGAATCATTGGTTCTGAAAGTCGTTTGGCCAACTACACGACTACTTATTCAGATGGTACTCCTTTTGCTAACTCAACAACTGTGGATTTAAATCAATTTGTAACCGTTCGAAATGCGTTAAACTGGTCTTTTAACATCCCTGTGTATCATGTAAATGAAGAATTGAAAAAGAAAAAAGGTGATGATAATTTTTCTTACAATCACTACTTAAGTAAAATGAACTATCCAGCTTCAGATGCTTGGGCTTACGAATCTGCGCCATTGGGTCCAGTAGAAACAAATGTTGTAACTCAAACAAACGGTTTCCAAGCACTTGCTAACAAAGGTAAATATCAAAAAGCCTACATGATTGAAAAAATTACAGACAATAGCGGACATGTAGTCTACGAACACAAAGATGAAGGAACGCAAGTTTATTCACCGGCGACCGCTTCTATTATGAATGACTTGTTGCGCTCAGTGGTGGATTCTGCGAATACAACAAAATTCAAACCAACGTTAGCTGGCTTGAATCCTCATTTAGCTAGTGCTGATTGGGTCGGAAAAACTGGGACAACTGATGACTATAAAGATTCATGGCTGATTGTCTCTACCCCAACTGTGACACTAAGTTCTTGGGCAGGACATGATCTACCAGCGCCAATGACGATGACCAGCGGCGACAATAATGGGAATTATATGGCGAACTTAGCCAACGCGCTGTACTATGCGAATCCAGAATTGTTTGGCATTGGTCAAAAATTTGAATTAGACCCAAGTGTTATTAAATCAAAAGTTTCTGAATTTACTGGTGAAAAACCTGGCTCAATTACCTATAATGGTGCCAAGTTCAATACACCTGGCAAAACAACGACTTCATACTATGCCAAAGATGGTGCACCACAAAGTACCTATAAATTTGGGATTGGTGGAACAGACAGCAATTACGCTTCTTACTGGGGAAATCTTGCTCCACGTGCCACTACAAATAATAACAACAACAACAATAAAAACAACGATAATAAAAACAACGATAATAAAAAGAACAACTAAAGAATTTGGTAAGTTAAGCTTGTAACCAAAATTATGTAAAAAAGTAGAGACGTAATCCATCAATTGATGAATTACGTCTCTACTTTTATTGTTTCTCTTATTCTTTACCATCGATACTAGCTCGAGCTATTCAAAAATAGCTCCTACATTTAATGAAATAATATGCAGCAATCAACCTATTTTAACTAAAATAATCCTTTTCTGTTTCTCAAAACAATAGCAGATACTATTAAACTTATTAATACATAGACAACTATCATCTTTAAAGAAAAATCAAATGTGAGACCTATCTCATCCATCGGCTCATACCCATTTCCTCCATTAATAATTTTGGGAAAATTCATATAAGATGTAAAGAAAAATTTATTGGAAAGCATGCTAAATCCTGAAGATAATACCACACCAACAATTAGCAAGCTATGAACAATCAAATTTCCAGTAAACAGTGAAAGCAAGAAACTGAATACTGTCAATGCTAATAACAGCATACCAAACATAATTAGGCTTCTCGACAAATAGTTAGAAAGAGAAATGATTGTAACACTTTGTCCCTTTTCAATAATCGCGACTGGATAATCAGGGTTTCCCAGACCATTTTTGAAAAATGCACTGATTACAGAAAGAAAGATTGACAGATAAGAAACCAATCCGACTGTAAACAAAATACTACTTATTTTAATAGAATATTTTTTCCATAGTTTTAAGGGAAGGCCGTTCCATAAAGAAACAGTATTTTTTCTTTTTTCTAAAGTTGCGAGCGCTATAATCATTAAACTAGGGATAATTAATAATAATGTATATGGAAAATCCATCGATAAAAGAAAACCTAGGTAATTCAAAGCAGGCATTTTAGCAACTTCAGAAGAATCCACTTGTTTGATCCTGTTTTCAGATAAATATTGCAATTCTTTGACTCTTTTTTGTTGCTCAATAATTGGTATACTGTACAACGTTCCTTTTAACATTGCGTTTAAATTACTTTCTTCCAATTTTTTCTCAGCTTCTAATAAAGCCCATTCATCACCAATTTTGATGGCATTAATTGCTTTCCTTAATTGCTCACTTTCATCTTCTATCTCATTTAAAGTTTCTTTTGCTGCAGGTTCATTTTTCATTTTTTCTTTCGCTTGTTCGTTATTTTTGATTCGGTTTTCATATTGCATTTCTTTAAAAGAAAGTTGTTGGGGTTGAGCTAGTAACGGATAAATTAACATTAAAATAAAGGCTACAAACACAAACCACAGACTCTTCTCTTTCAATATTTTTATCGTTTCTATCTTAAGCATTTCTCTCTTCTCCTCTTAAATATAAGTTATCATATTGTTCACGTAAAGAAAGGTTACGTTGATCATTCTCAACCAACTTTTTATTTTTCATAAATAAAATACGTGTACATGTGTGTTCAACATTATACAAATCATGAGAAGATAAAATAACTATTTTATCTTTAGAAACTATTTCTTTTAAGCACATTATGAATAAACTAACACTAGTAGGATCCAAGCCATTAAAAGGTTCATCTAACAAAAGTATTGTTGCATCACTTGCTAAATACATCGCTAATAATACATGTTGTTTCATTCCGAGCGATAATTTTTTTATTGTTCTATTTTGATATTCTTTCATCTTTAATTGTTCAAAAATATGCTCTATATCGCTATTACTTTTCCAAGCGGCTTTAATATATTCAAGATGTTCTTTCGGCGTCAAATAATCATATAAATTTTTACTACTTTCAAGAAAAAATAGTTCTTTTAAATACGTTGCACCTCTACTATTGTAATCAATCTTATTTAAACTAATATTTCCATTTTTTCTAGGGATTAAACCAGATATAGCTTTAAAAAACGTGGTTTTTCCAGTTCCATTAGGAGCAACTAAGCCAATTATTTCACCAAATTCAGCTTGCATAGATAAATTTTCTATAATTGTTCTATTACCATACTCGACAGTTAATTCTTTTACCTTCACAGAAACACCTCTTTTTTTAATCTAAAGATACCATAAGTAATGCTTTACCGACCGATTTTCTAATCAACTTAATCTTATTTTAATTTTCGATCTTACTGTGTATTAATAGCAGAATGCAAGGAAGTAATTCATTAAAAAAAGCACAAGAAGAAATCATTTTCATGATTTCTTCTTGTACTTTTTTGCATTTCTAATAGAATTTTCTCTTATTTTGTTGAACCTTTTTGATCAATTCCATAAGGTAAAACAACTGTTTTTTCTTCAATTTCTTCTTTGTTCATTAGTTTTGTTAATAAGCGCATTGACACGGCACCGATATCATATAAAGGTTGTGTGATACTTGATAGACGTGGACGAGAGACTTCTGTAAGCAATGAGTTATTGCTTGTAATGATTTCAAATTCTTCTGGAACTTTCACACCAGCATCTAGCATCCCATCTAATAAACCAATCGCTAGCTCATCATCTGTAACAAAGGCAGCAGTTGCCCCACTATTACGGACACGCTCAGCCAAATTAATCCCTGCTTTAAATTTATATTCAGATTCAAAAACTAAGCCTTCATTATAAGACAAGCCATTTTCCGCTAAGGCTTCTTTGTAGCCTTTCATTCGGTTTTGACCATTAATTGGATCGATTAATGCACCACTAACAAAAGCAATTTTTTTGTTCCCATTTTTCGCTAGAGTCGCTGTTGCATCTTTCGTTGCTTCTGTGTAATCAATATTAACGCTACCAACTTGTTCGTCTGGATCAATTGAACCTGCTAAGACAACAGGTGTTTTTGAACGTGAAAATTCACCACGAATATCATCTGTAATGCGATGACCCATAAAGATAATCCCATCTACTTGCTTTGCAAGTAAATTGTTTAATACAGTAACTTCTTTTTGATCGTCTCCATCTGAATTAGCTAAAATGATATTATATTTATACATTGTAGCCACGTCGTCAATGCCACGTGCTAATGAAGCAAAAAATGCATTACTAACATCTGGAATAATGACACCCACTGTTGTCGTTTTTTTACTTGCTAAACCACGTGCGACTGCGTTAGGACGGTAATCTAAGCGATCAATCACTTCTAAGACTTTTTTACGCGTTGCTGGTTTTACATTGGGATTACCATTGACAACACGAGAAACAGTAGCCATAGATACATTTGCCTCTCTAGCAACATCATAAATTGTAATTGTTTGTTTTTCCATGTTTCTTCTCCTATAAATATGAATTTGTTCTCATTTTCTGAAAACACTGTTTACATTTCTTTCCTAGCCTAGAATATCAAAATTCTTCTATTTTTGCAACCGTTTTATCGTTTTTTCATGAAAATTTACTTTCCATTTCAAAAGGAACTTTTTGTCATTTCATGTTATGATAGTACTGTGATTCACTTCAGAATAAAAGAAAGAAGGATGTTTTATGAATCAAGAAAAAATTGCCGATTTAAAAAATTGGATGCACCAAGAAAAGATTGACTTCACTTATATTAGTGATCCTGGTCATATCGCTTACTTTTCCGGTTACGAAAGCGAACCTCATGAACGCGTGTTAGCTTTGTTTATCGCTGCGGACGACCAATCATTTTTATTTACACCTGCATTAGAAGTCGAAGATGCCGAAAATAGTAGTTGGACTTATCCCGTTTATGGTTATTTAGATAGCGAAAATCCTTGGGAAAAAATTGCGGCATTGTTAAATAAACGAACACAAGGCACGCCACGCTTTGCTTTAGAAAAACAAGCTCTTTCTTTAGCTCGTTTCGATCAATTGAAAACCTATTTCCCAGCTAGCGATTTTTCGCATGATGTTACGCCTTTAATTGAAAAACTTCAATTAATTAAAACAGAACCTGAAATTCAACGTTTACTAGAAGCTGGTAGTTGGGCGGATGTCGCTTTTGAGATTGGCTTCAAAGCAATTCAAGCAGGCGTTGCGGAACAAGAAATTGTTGCAGAAATCGAGTATCAATTAAAACGTCAAGGTATTCGCTCAATGAGTTTTGATACGTTAGTCTTAACAGGAAAAAACGGAGCTAGTCCTCACGGGGTACCTGGCGAAACAAAAATTGAGCCCCATGACTTAGTGCTATTTGATTTAGGTGTCGTTCATAATGGCTATTGTAGTGATGCCACACGAACAGTCAGCTACTTGGAACCTTCTGATTTCCAAAAAGAAATTTATGGAATTGTTTTAGAAGCACAATTAGCAGCAACTGAAGCGGTGAAACCTGGTGTTACAGCAGGCGAATTAGATGATATTGCTCGAGGTGTAATCACAAAAGCTGGTTATGGTGAATACTTTAACCATCGCTTAGGCCATGGCATTGGAACCACTGTCCATGAATACCCATCGCTGGTTCATGGCAATGATTTAGTCATTGAAGAAGGTATGTGTTTCTCTATTGAGCCCGGTATTTACATTCCTGGAAAAGTAGGCGTTCGTATTGAAGATTGTTTACACGTAACCAAAACAGGTTCCGAACCATTCACTAAGACAACTAAAGAATTGCAAATTATTCAATAGCATAAAAATAAAATGAGGCTATCAGTCAACCGGACTGATGGCCTCATTTCTAAATTTTAAGGCAAGCCGCTGAACAAAAGCAGCGCGATATGTTGCTAGCTTTCATGAACTAAACGCTTATTACCCTTTAAATTCTTTTTTTACGTCTTTCGCTGCATCTTTAACATCTTCTTTTGCTTCTGCAGCTTTTTCAGGAACATCTTTGGTGGCTTCTTTTGCTTCACCGACACCAGCAGAAACAGTTTCTTTGGCCGCTGCCGCAGAATCTTTAACGTCAATATAGATATCTTCTGCTGCATCTTCGGCGATTTCACCTAAATCTTCCGCGTGATCTTGAGCATCGTCAGCTGCTTTTTTAAATTGATCAGATAAATCACCTGTTTGTTTTTTAAAGTTATCAAGCATGTCGCCAGAAACACCTTGTGCCTTATCTAATGAATCTTTTGTTTTTTCTTTGACAGAACCTGCCAAATCAGAGGCTTGATCTGATAAAACGCCGGCTTTTTGTTTTGCGATTTCTGTTAATTCTGTTCCTTTTTGAACAGCATAATCTGTGTAATCTTGCGCTTTGTTTTTTAAATCATCTGTTTGATTTGATAAATCATCACGTAATTCTTTACCTGATTTTGGTGCAAGTAATAATGCGGCAACGGCTGCTGCTGTTCCACCAATTACTGCTCCTAAGAAAAATCCGCCTTTTTTAGCCATAAAAATCTCCTCCAATTAGTTATTTGTTTTTTTATTTTTTGAACGCATTGCTCTAAAAGCAGAACCGCCTACTTTACTCACTAAACCAGCTTTCGCTGTGCCTTTCCCTACGGTTCCTACCTTCGTAATCAAATGTTTACTTGAGGTGTTCAATTCAGAGACACTTTCGCTTAAATCAGCAACGGCCGTAAACAACGGATCAATCGTTGCTACTTTTTGATTCACATCTGTCAATAGTTCATTACTTTTAACAAGCAAGCCTTCCACTTGGCGACTCAATACATTCACATCGCTAGTCACGACTTTGATTGTTGTATTTGTTTCATCAATTGTATCTTCAATTTTTGAAACAACTTGAGAAACTTTATATAACACAAGTACTAAAAAGATGACTAAAACAACAAATGCTACCGCTGCAATTAAGGCAGCAATTTCCCCACCTGACATATCATTACTCCCCTCTGAAATTTTATTTATAATCTTAGGATAACACCAACTTATATTTTTCACAACTCATAAAGCTAAGAATGACAATTTATTTTATAAAATTCTCATACCCTTTTCTTTAAGAAAATAAGCGTAAAATTTCCTTCTAACGAATTGAAATTTTACGCTTATTTTTATTTATTTTTCTTTTGGTTGCTCTTTTTTCGCTAATTGAGCACCTAAATTAATAATGTATTCTCGTAAATTATCTTTTACTTCTGGATGAGTCAAACCATATTCAATGCTTGTTTTCATAAACCCAAATTTATCACCAACGTCGTAACGTTCTCCTTTAAACTCACGAGCAAAAACGCGTTGTGTTTTATTTAAAGTGTCAATCGCATCTGTTAACTGAATTTCGTTACCAGCGCCTGGTTTTTGATTTTCAAGTACATCAAAAATTTCAGGGGTTAATAAATAACGGCCGATAATCGCTAAATCACTTGGTGCTTCCTCAGGTTTTGGTTTTTCAACAAAGTTCTCGACATTGTATAGTCCTTTTTCGATTTCTTTTTCTGGATTGATAATACCATATTTTGAAGTATCTTCATGGGGTACTTTCATTACCGCAATTGTCGAAGCATGTGTTTGTTCGTAATCATCCATTAATTGTTTCGTTAATGGCACTTTATCTTCCATTAAATCGTCGCCTAACATCACGACAAAAGGTTCATTGCCAACAAATGCTTTCGCTTGTAAAACAGCGTGTCCTAAGCCTTTCGGATGGGATTGACGAATAAAATGTAAATTAACATCCGTTGTTTCTTCGACTAATTTCAATAAATCGGTTTTATTTTTTTCTTTTAAATTATTTTCTAATTCAACATTTGAATCGAAATGATCTTCAATCGGACGTTTGGCTTTACCTGTCACAATTAAAATATCTTCGATTCCTGAAGCTAGTGCTTCTTCTACAATAAATTGAATCGTTGGTTTATCAACAATCGGTAACATTTCTTTTGCCATCGCTTTAGTAGCCGGCAAGAAACGTGTTCCTAACCCAGCTGCTGGAATAACTGCCTTTTTAACTTTCATCTTTTTTCCTCCTAAAAATCAAGTGTAAATTCGTTTTCGGTTTTGCCATCGCGCAACATGATTTCTTTTGCTGCTTGTTGTACATCTTCGTCATTGTACAAGACATTGTAGATTGTTTCTGTGATTGGCATTTCGACTTCTAGTTGTTGTGCCAATTCATAGGCTGCTTTAGTTGTTGAAACACCTTCCACAATCATGCCCATGTTTTCTAAGACTTCATCTAACTTATGACCTTTTCCTAATAAATTACCCGCACGCCAATTTCGAGAATGGACACTTGTACAAGTAACAATTAAATCCCCAACACCACTTAAACCAATAAATGTTAATGGGTTTGCTCCCATCGCAACCCCTAAACGACTAATTTCTGCTAAACCACGAGTCATAATTGCCGCTTTGGCATTATCACCAAAGCCTAAGCCATGAATCGCTCCGGCGCCCAAAGCAATAATATTTTTTAAGGCCGCCCCTGTTTCTACACCAATCACATCATCATTCGTATAAATTCTAAAGTAATCATTCATAAACAACTCTTGCACATACACAGCGTCTGCTAAATTTTCGCTTGCTGCTGTAATGGTTGTAATGTCATGAACAGCGACTTCTTCTGCATGGCTTGGACCAGATAAAACCACAATCCCTTGCCGTTTTTCTGCTGGAATCTCTTCTGCTATCACTTCTGAAATCCGCTTATGTGTACCTTGCTCGAGCCCTTTACTTGCATGAATAATAATTGGTTTTGTTTTTAAATGTTGGGCCACTTCTTGTGCTACTGAACGAATGGCTTTAGTTGGTACCACAAACAGTACCGCATCAACATCTACTAAAGCAGTGGCTAAATCAGTGGTTGCCTGAATTGAAGTAGGTAAGATTAATTCTGGTAAATAATGTTTGTTGGTGTGTTTTGTATTTATTTCATCGATTTGCTCTGGTTTATTTCCCCAAATACAGACCTCGTGTCCATTTTCGGCTAATACTTGAGCTAAAGCTGTCCCCCAGGAGCCTGGACCTAAAACAGCGACTTTTTGTTTCATCGGTGAAACTCTCCTTTCGCTAAACAACGTTACTTCTCTAGTTTACCATATTCTTCGATCAAGTTGGATTAAGAAGTTGTTATTTTTTTCTTTTGTTTCTCCCGATTGTAAAATTTCAAATTGGGATTCCTTCTACGAACAATCACAATAACAATTGCTGCCACGAACATCACTAAAGACAACAATTGTGAGACACGAATGTTACTAAACGCATACAAACTGTCCATCCGTAAGCCTTCGATGAAGAAACGGCCGAAAGAATACCATATTATATAACCTAAAAAGACTTCGCCTTCTTTTAAAAAGTGTGGCTTTTTGCGTAATAACAATAAAACGATAAAGCCTAAAACATTCCAGACAGATTCATATAAAAATGTTGGCTGATGATACGTTCCGTTGATATTCATGTTATCAATGATAAACGTTGGTAAATGGAGATTTTCTAAAAATTGTCTGGTGGTCGCTGGCCCATAGGCTTCATGATTCATAAAGTTGCCCCAGCGACCAATTGCTTGCGCTAAAATCACACTTGGTGCGGCAATATCTAAAAAAGTCCATGTAGAAATGAAACGATGACGCGTAAAGAAAAACAGCGCCAGTCCCCCACCAATAAGACCACCATAAATCGCTAAGCCACCATTTCGAGTAAAGAAAATTTCAATCGGATTGTCTACGTAATCCTGCCATTGAAAAGCGACGTAATACAAGCGCGCGCCAACAATTGCTGCTGGTAATCCCCAGAGCATAAAGTCAAAGACATCATCTTCTTTTAAACCAACACGAACGGCTTCACGACTACTTAGCCAAACAGCTAAAGCAATCCCTGAAACAATAATAATTGCATACCAATAGACGGGAATACCGAAAAGGCGAAATGCAATTGAATTCACTTGAGCTAACATCATCACATCTTCTCCTTCTATTCTCCTGAATTTTCTTCAATTAAACGGGTTAAGCGCTCTTCAAACGTTTTTGTTGCATCATAGCCCATTGTTTTCGCGCGGAAGTTCATTGCTGCCACTTCAATAATAATGGCCACATTTCGGCCGGTCTTAACAGGAATACGAATCTGAGGGACATCAACGTTAGCTATTTCAACCATTGCATCATCACTACCGAGGCGATCATATTTCTTGTCTTTTTCCCATGCCTCTAAATAAACGACCAATTGAACTTGCATAAAGCCGCGGACCGCACTAGCTCCAAACAGGTTCATGACGTCAATAATCCCGATACCACGAATTTCAATTAAATGCTGCAAAATTTTTGGTGGCTCTCCCACCACGGTTAATTCATCTTGCTGATAAACATCGACACGATCGTCTGCGATTAGCCGATGGCCACGTTTAATAAGCTCTAAAGCTGTTTCACTTTTACCAATACCGCTATCTCCTTGAATCAAAACACCAAGTCCATAAACATCAACTAAAACCCCATGGACACTTGTCCGAACAGCTAAGCGACCATCTAAATAACTGGATAGTTCCCCTAATAAACGGGAAGTTGAAATCGGTGAACGTAACACAGAAACCCCATTTTCTTTTGCTGCTGTAATCAATTCTTCGGGGATTTCTAGTCCTCTGGATACTATAAAGGCTGGAGTATCTTTCGCACATAAACGGCGCATCACTAATAAACGCTCTTCAGGCATCATTCGTTCCGCAAAGGTAATTTCTTTGCTCCCAAATAATTGTAAACGATCATGGGAATAATAATTAAAATACCCAGTTAATTCTAAGCCTGGCCGGGAAATTTCACCAGTTTTAATTGTTCTATTTAAGCTTTCTTCATCTCCGTAGACTACTTCTAAAGAAAGATTTTCTACCAGTTGATAAATCTTTACCACTTCTGTCATATCGAATGTCAGTCCTTTCTGCTACTTGTTATATTTTATCATTTAAAAATACAAGTTTCTAGCTATTCACTAGATAATTCCTAGAATTATCATATTTCAAAAAAATGAAACTATTTTTCAGTGAAATTATCTATGCTATTTCTGTTACTTGACTATTTCAGAAAACTTTGTATACTTGAAGCCGATCCTTTTAAGAAAAGAGGAAACTTATGAAAGAATATTTAAAGGAAAAATCCCATCAATTACCGTTAACGCCTGGTGTTTATTTAATGAAAGACGCAACCGACACAATTATTTATGTGGGCAAAGCCAAAAAATTGAAAAATCGCGTGTCGAGCTATTTTATTAATAGTCATCAACATTCTCGAAAGACGATGCGCTTAGTCAAACAAATTATAGACTTCGATGTTCTCCATACTGACACAGAATTGGATGCGCTCCTCCTAGAATGTCAACTGATTCAACAGTACCGGCCGCGCTATAATCGCCAAATGAATGCTTATGAACAATATTCTTATGTATCAGTAGCCGTTAATGAGCGGCAATTAGAGATTAAACTCTTAAATATGCCCACTAAAGAGAACTGTTTTGGTCCTTATTCGATTCGTCGAAAATTAAACCGTTTAAAAATAATTTTGGATAGTATCTACGATCTCGTCCCAACCAACTATTGGCATCAAACCTTTCAAAAAGAGAGTGCCATTCCGACCGAACTATTTCAACAAGAATTGTTCGACTTTTTCCATAATCAAGGACGAGAACCAATCAAACGAATTGCTCAACAAATGCAAGAAGCTGCTGAAAAACAAGCCTTCGAAAAAGCAGCAAAACTCAAAGAAGATTGGCTCTTTTTGACGCGCTTTGCAAACCAAAATCAACGAATTAGTCAAGCTAACCAAAGAGATTGGCAACTGATGTGGTTACCTTGTCAGAAAAAAATCAAATACTATTTAATTTACCAAGGCTTGGTGGTAGCAACACGTGTTGTAACTAAACAAACGTTTCAAAAATATTCACCGCTTGAACTAGCAAAAAAAATTATGCCCAAAAAACCACCGAAAACAATCGAACATTATTCGAAGCAACAAGTTGATTTTTTAAACATTTTATATGGCTATATCAGCTGCCATCCAGAATGTCACCTAGAAAATTTAACCATCGAAAAAGCCTGAAGAACGCATTTTATGCTACGTTCTTCAGGCTTTTTTATTCATATTTAGATAAATTGTGATCCGTAACGATCGTATTGACAATTGACATAATTACAGCCATTAGCACCGCTGCCCAAAAACTTGAGAAGCCAAAGTTCATTTCCCCCACAAAAAACGAGGTCATTTGTAAAATCGCTGCATTGACAACAAAGCTAAATAGACCAAACGTTAATAAAGTAAATGGGAGCGACAAGATTGTTAAGACTGGTTTCACCAACATATTTAGGATTGAGAGAACAAAGGCGGCAATAATTGCAGGCATTATGCCTCTCACATGAATCATGCCAGGAAAAACAACTGATAAAGAAATGAATGTCAGTGTATTAACAACCAATCGCTGAAAATATGTCATTAAAAGTCACTCCATTCGTCATCATCAATTTTTTCCGCTTCTTTACGTTGCTTTTTATTGGCAGCATAAGGATTTTCATTGCGAACATTTCTATTATAAGGATTTTGATGGCCGTAGCCGCGATCACTTCCTGTTCTTCCAGAAGGGATCAAGACTGCTAAGGCAATGTATAAGAGAATGCCTGGAAATCCTGCTGAGAAAAAGCTGAGCAAGACATAAACGACACGAATAATTGTTGGGTCAATTCCTAGCCAATCAGCAATCCCAGCTAAGCTTCCTGTTAAAACCACGTTATTCGGAGATTTTGTTAGTTTTCTTTTCATATGTTTTCACCTCGTCTACTAAATTTTACACTAGAAAGGCTGATTCGTCAGCCCATCTAGCTTAAAATTATTAATTATTTATCCGTATCTTTTAGGAAAATACTTCCCGTTGTTGTAGAAGCATTAATTTGAGCCATTGATTCTTCCAGTACACGTCTAAAATGTAATTGTTGATTGCCGCGATCTTTCTTTTCACGAACAACTTCAATATCTGTTAAACGGCTGTTAATACTACCTAAATTAGTTTTCACTTGCCCTTCAACGCCTAAGTCATTTGGCAAGGCCAACTTGATATTCCCATTTGCAGAGCTTGCTTCAACACGGCGAAGCGTTTTTTCTTTAGCTGTAATGCGGATATCTCCATTAATCAGAGAAACACTTAGACTTTCTGGTGCCGCGGAAATAGACACATCACCATTGACTGTTTCAATAATGTTATCTAAAATTGTTCCTTCTAGGACTTTAATTTCACCATTCACGCCTTCAATTTCTAACATAGTTGCATCAATTTTTTTAAACGTAATCGTCCCATTCGTTGATTTTGTGTAAACATCTTTCGCTGTTAACTCTTCTACTAAGACATTTCCGTTTAATAATTTAACAGATACATGATCGTAAGTGCGTTTTGGTAAATAGAACGTTAAATCTGCTTTCACCCGTTTGTTTGGCACTTGGAAAGAAATTGTTTCGTCATCCACATCAATGTCACTTCGTTCTAAGAAAGCTTCCATTGGTGAATCTCCTGCCATTTTACCATATAATTTGATTTTTGCTTCGACTTTCACATCTTCTTGATCCCAAGTTTTGAAAACCACGGTACCATTTGCTACCTTGACATCAATTAAACTTGCTTGTGGATTTGGATAATTAAACTCATGTTCAAACTTAGTTGTTGCCACACCAGGAACTTTCATTTTAATGTCTTTCCATTCCACATTATCATTCATGGTATCACTGAAAGAATTAAATGTTTTTTTCAAGAATTCTCCCACTTGGCCGCCAACTTCGGCAACTTTGCCGCCGACTTGGTTAAAGGTGTCTGTGGCTTGATCTTTCCACTCTTCAGAGAATTGAGAAGAAACTTTTTCTTTTGTATCATTCCATTGACCCTTCCATTGTTCTTTGCGAATGTTTTTTAGTTCTTCTTCCAATGCTGTTTTTTCAGTACTTTGAGTCGCTAATTTTTCTTCTAATTGTGCAAGTAAAACGTGCAAGTCTTTTCGTTGGACTTGTTCATCTTCTGTTAATGCATCTAATTCTTCTTTTGTATCTAATGTTCCAATTTCTTCTGCGACTTCTTTAATTTCTTCTTTGATGCCGGCAATTTCTGCGTTGACTTCGTCCAATTCAGCCGAAGCGCGATTGGCTTTTGTTGCTAACTCATCAAGAATTCTTTCTAAGTTTTCACGATCTTTTTCTGCACTGTCCTGTGTATTTTCTTCAAACGAATCAACAGTAGGTCCTTCTGATTCGCCTTTTTCTAATGCATCCATTAAATCTGCGACTTGATCTTCTTTATTTGTTGTTCCAATATTTTGTGTATCGACTTTTTCAGCAGCTTTTTCGATTTGTTTTTCATCTTTTTCAGTTGCCATATTTTCTAATAAAATTAACGCTTCTTCTGACGTTAGAATACCTTTTTTCACTAATTCTAATACGCGTTCTCTTTCTTTCATGGATATTGCCTCCTTAGCAAATTTTTCACTCAATAGTGTTTTCCTTACATGCATTATTATGCCTTGTTTTTGATCATTTGTCATAGGACTTAAGAACGATTTCTTCTCATTAGTAAGGACTAGTTTTATAAAATCAGTTCATTTTACGTTAAAAAAACTAGGAATTGGTCTAAAAAAGGCCGTCTCCTAGTTTTTTTTATTTGTTTATCTTAAAATTGTTCGTCACGATTACTATTCAATTCGGTAATTTTACCAGTTGCCAAGTAAACAATCCACTCACAAATATTTGTGACATAGTCGCCAATTCTTTCCAAGTATTGTGCCACATGTAGATAATCAGTTCCGCTAATAACCGTTTCTGGATTAGCTTTCATTGCTTCTACGGCATGTTTGTAAATACTATCGAAATATTCATTAGTACGATCATCCATTTGTGCAATCATTCGTGCATCTTTTTGATCCGTTTTAACATAGGCGATTAAAACATTATCCACCATTTTTTTCACATAATCAGACATATCTGAAATTTCTTTTTCAATTTCAGGAATACGTGTTTCTCCTTTTAAGCGAATCGTTGATTTAGCAATTGAAACGGCATGGTCCGCCATTCTTTCTAAATCCGAACTAGCTTTCATAACAGTGATAATCATACGTAAGTCTGTTGTCACTGGTTGTTGTAACGCAATCATTTCAAAACTCTTTTTCTCAAGTTTGACTTCCATATCATTGATTTCAATATCGCGATCAATCACTTCTTGAGCTAATTTTTTATCATGATTAATATATGCCTTCACGGATTTATGGACGGCACTACTAACCATCATACCCATTTCATAAAATTGATTGTGCAGATTCAATAGTTCTTCTTCAAATTGTGTCCGTAACATTCTTTTTCCCCCTTTTAACCAAATTTACCAGAAATGTAATCTTCTGTTTGTTTTTCTTTTGGATTTAAAAATACTTTTTTCGTGTCATTAAATTCAATTAAATCACCTTGTAAAAAGAAGGCCGTTTTATCAGAAATCCGTGATGCTTGTGACATATTATGTGTCACCATAATCATGGTATATTTCTCTTTTAATGTTAACAGCATGTTTTCAATTTTACCACTAGAAACTGGGTCCAAGGCGCTAGTTGGTTCATCTAATAAAATAATATCTGGTTCCACAGCTAACACACGAGCGATACAAACCCGCTGTTGTTGTCCACCAGAAAGTGAAAGTGCACTTTTGTGAAGTTTATCTTTGACATCCTCCCAAACGGCAGCAGCTTTCAAACTGGTTTCAACTGCTTCATCTAAGACTTGCTTGTCTTTGACTCCTTTTAGGCGCAAGCCATAAATCACATTTTCATAAACTGAAAATGGAAATGGATTAGGCTGTTGGAAAACCATGCCAATTTCTTTACGTAATTCAACGTTATCTGTTTTCGGTCCATAAATATCTTTTCCTTTATAGACAACACTTCCAGTAATAGTTACGTCTGGGATTAAATCATTCATACGATTCAAGCAACGTAAATACGTTGATTTCCCGCAACCAGAAGGACCAATCATGGCAGTTAATTCTCCTTGATTAAAAGTTAAATCAATGCCTTTCAATGCTTCTTTTTTCCCGTAATATAAATGTAAATCTTTTGATGAAATAATTTCTTTGCCCATCTTGCTCCTCCTAACCAAAATGTCCTGAAACGTAGTCTTCCGTTGCTTGAATTTTTGGTCGTGTAAAGATTTTTCTTGTATGGTCGTATTCAATGACTTTGCCCATATAGAAGAAAGCTGTATAGTCACTAATCCGCGCCGCTTGTTGCATGTTATGTGTCACAATGATGATCGTGTAATCATCTTTTAAATTCACTAACGTTTCTTCAACCGTTCCTGTTGAAATCGGATCTAACGCGCTTGCCGGTTCATCTAACAATAGAATATCTGGTTTCATCGCAATTGCCCGAGCGATACACAAACGTTGTTGTTGCCCACCAGAAAGAGCCAAGGCGCTTTTGTTTAAGTTATCTTTCACTTGATCCCAAAGTGCGGCTTGCTTCAAACTTGTTTCAACGATTTCATCTAATTTTTTCTTATCCTTTTCACCATGCTGTTTCAATGCGAATGTGATATTTTCATAGATAGATTTACTAAATGGATTGGGCCGCTGAAAAACCATGCCAATGCGTTTTCTCATTTCGTAGACGTCCACTTCTTTCGTATTGACATCGACATCTTTATACATGATTTTTCCAGTAACACGTGTATTGGCAATGCCATCGTTCATACGATTTAGCGAACGTAAATACGTGGATTTACCGCAACCAGAAGGTCCAATTAAGGCGGTTATTTTGTTCTTTTCAAATTGTAAATCAACACCTTTGATAGCCTCATTGTCCCCGTAAAAGACATGTAAGTCTTCCGTGTGTAACGCAATTGGGTCTTTTTGGCTATCTAGTTGAAGTAAATGGGTATCATTTAAATTGTATTCTTTCATGTTAATTCCCCTAACATTAAGCTGATGTCATTCTCTTATAAAGACGGTTGCCGATAAAACGAGCGCCGAAATTGAAAAGTAAAACTACTAAAATTAACACAGCGGAGGCACCTGCTGAGACCGCAGCGCCATCTGGCATCGTACCTTCAGTATTAATTTTCCAAATATGCACAGCCAACGTTTCCGCTTGACGGAAAATACTAATTGGACTTGAAACGCTCAACGGATTCCAATTACTGAAATCTAAGGCAGGTGCGCTTTGTCCTGCTGTATAAATTAGCGCAGCGGCTTCACCGAAAATCCGACCAGAACTCAAAATAACCCCTGTCAAAATTCCTGGTAACGCTTCTGGCAAAATAACTTTTTTAACTGTTTCCCAACGTGAAAGACCTAAGGCTAACCCCGCTTCACGCTGTGTATAATGAATGGCTTTCAAAGATTCCTCAACATTTCTAGTCAATAATGGTAAGTTAAAAAATGTTAATGCTAACGCACCTGATAAGATTGAAAAGCCATATCCGATTTGTACAACGAAAATCAAGAAGCCGAACAGCCCCACAACAACGGAAGGCAATGAACTTAAAATTTCAATCGAGGTACGAATTAAATCAGTTAACCAATTCTTTTTCGCATATTCCGATAAGTAAATTCCAGCACCTAATGAAATTGGAATACTAATAATCATTGTAATCAATAGTAAATATAGTGAATTGAAAAGCTGAATACCAATCCCACCACCAACTTGATACGCTCTGGATGGTTGTGTTAAAAATTCCCACGAAATATGTGGAATTCCTCTAGCTAAAATGTAAATCAGTAAGGCCGCCAAAATTAAAACAATGACGCCAGATACGGCATATAAGATACCTGTTGCGATTTTATCTGCTTTTTTTGCATTCATTATTTTAAGGCTCCTCTCTTACCGATAATTCGGATAACAATGTTGAATAGTAAAGACATCAACAATAGAATCAAGGCTAAAGACCAAAGAACGTTGTTTTCAACTGTTCCCATAATTGTATTCCCAATCCCCATTGTCAAAATACTTGTTAGTGTCGAAGCTGGTGTTGTCAAACTAGTTGGCATCACAGCTGCATTTCCGATTACCATTTGGATTGCTAAGGCTTCACCAAACGCACGAGCCATACCAAAGACAACCGCAGTTAAAATACCAGGCACAGCTGCCCGCAAGACAACTTTATAAATCGTTTGCCAACGCGTAGCACCAAGCGCCAACGACGCTTCACGATAATGTCTAGGTACAGCTTTTAGCGCATCCACGGTCATTGTAGTGACCGTTGGTAAAATCATAACAAATAGTACAAATGTACCAGCTAAAATACCGAAGCCAGTTCCGCCAAAGATTGAACGGACAAAAGGAACAATGACAGATAAACCAATAAATCCATAAACAACAGAGGGAATCCCTACAAGTAATTCAATAACTGGTTGTAAAAATTTCGCTCCTTTTTTAGGTGAAATTTCTGTCATAAAAACAGCCGCTCCAATCGCAAATGGCGTCGCAACAATCGCTGACAAAAACGTTACAATAAAGGAACCCGCAATCATTGGTAAAGCCCCAACCATGGGTTTACCGTCTGCGCCGATATCACTTGGGTTCCAGTTTGTTCCAAATAAGAAATCAAACACGTTAATCTTATCTTTAAAGAATGTAGCAAGTCCTTTACTTGCAACAAAATAGAAAATTGAAACAACCACTGCTACAATTAAGGCAATACATAGGAAACTAATAAATTTCCCTCGTTGCTCCATCTTGGCTCTTTTCGATTTTGTTAATAATTTTTTCTGTACATCTTCCAAGAATATTTCCTCCTCAAACAATCCAACTTTTACAGATAAAAATAGTGTACCTTTTTTACATCAATTTGTTTTTAATAACATGTAAATTTTATGTTAAGTTTGTAAATTTTGTGTTAAGAGAATTATTTAATGACATTTCCTTGCCAATCCCGTTCAATTTCCATTTTCGAAACAGGAATATACCCTAATTGACCAATCACACGTTCTTGGATATCATCTGACAACATAAAGTCTAAAAACTCTTTGGTTAAATCACTTGGATTTTTACGAGTGTACATGTGTTCATAAGACCAAATAATCCATTTATTGTTCATTACATTTTCATCTGTTGGCTGAACACCATCAATACTTAACGTAGCTACTTCATCAGTAACATATGAAAATGCGGTATAACTAATCGCTCCTGGTGTATCAGAAACAATGGAACGAACCATGCCACTGGAATCTTGTTCTTGCGCACGAATGGCTGTTTTATCTCCCAAGACCCACTTTTCAAAAGTCGCACGCGTACCACTACCGGCCGCTCTATTCAAAATAACAATTTTTTGATCTTTTCCGCCAAGTTCTTTCCAGTTTGTTACTTCACCTAAAAAGATTTTCTTTAAATTTTCCATTGAGATATCTTTGACACCGACATTTTTGTTAACGATTGGTGTAATCCCAACAACAGCAACTTTATGATCAATTAAGTCTTCCGCTTTGATGCCCTTTTTCTCTTCTGCAAATAAATCAGAATTACCAATGTCTACCGCGCCAGATTGGACTTGACTCAGACCTGTTCCGCTTCCGCCACCTTGGACATTAATAAATCTTCCCGGATTTTGGCTTTGATATTCCTCACTCGCTGTCTCTACTAATGGTTGTAAAGCTGATGAGCCTACCGCTGTGATGGATTCACCACGATCAATCCATTTTGCACATCCTGTCAAAGTAAGTATACTTGCCAAACCAATAAATAATAGCAATCTTTTTTTCATCGATTCATTATTCCTCCAATTAATTTCAATCCATTCTATTTTACCATTATATGTAGGACTTGAAAATTATAAGTTATCAATTTGTTGGTACAACTGAGAAAACTCTTAAATTAAATAACAAAAAGTATCTGAAGAAGCCAATTTGGCTGTTGCTTCAGATACAAATAATTATGCTAGAAAGATGACTATATTTAAGAATTTAGTGGGGATGGCTTTTTTGAAAATTATTGGGAGTATAAAAGCGAGTTCGTACATCCAACCTACTTCCTTATTGTTTTACTGATAAGAAATTATTGAGAGTACAAAAACCAAACGGCAATCATGTTCTCTTTTGCTTCTGTTTTACTGATAAGAAATTATTGAGAGTACAAAAACACTAATCAAAGTTTTCCTTACAATCATTTTGTTTTACTGATAAGAAATTATTGAGAGTACAAAAACCCATTTACAGACGAAACAGTACCTGCTCCAGTTTTACTGATAAGAAATTATTGAGAGTACAAAAACGCCAGAAGTTCGAGAAAATTTGAATTTATTGTTTTACTGATAAGAAATTATTGAGAGTACAAAAACCAGGACTAGCTCCATGTTCAAAATCTAATGGTTTTACTGATAAGAAATTATTGAGAGTACAAAAACCTCAAATTTAAAATTTGAAATCTCATTAATAATCCTTTTGATAAAAAATATAACTTTACGCGGTTAAAATTCCAGACTCAATCTTTCCGCAATAACCGTTCGCGAAAATATTGTTCTTCCAACACAGTGAGCTTTTCCATCGACGTCTCGACACACTCACTATTGTCATCTAGCAATTCCTTCAACAATTTTAATAATATCATATCTTTAGGTAAAAGATAATTTTTTGTATACTGATCCCCAACAAAATGACAGACTCGATAAAAAGCATCAATTAGTTGTTGATTTGTCCAAGAGAGTTGATCTGGATAATGTCGCTCGATACTTTGACGAAAAACATCAAAAACTGGCAACTGCTGATACTTATCATATAACAAAATCGTTTTCTCAACATCTTCCTCCGTATACGGTAAAGGTAAGCTTCTATTACTAAAAATAAAAAACTTCAACTGCTTTGTTTCTTGAGCCAATTTCTTTAACTGCTGAAAGAGATAATGAATTGATTCCATCTCCAAAAAACTTTCTGGATTTGTAATAACAAGCCAGACAGGCTGTTCTCTTCGGCTGATACTCCGTTGCAAGAGATAAATAAATTCAGCCAACAATTCCCCTGTATCCATCATTTCTAGAGGCAACGATAGGCCATTTTCTAAATAGTTTAATGACAACGAATACTTCAAAATATCCTGAAAATTCATTTCTAAAAAATGCGGTTCAATATTCGTTAAATAATTATTTAATTTATCATTCATTAAATTTTCTAGTTTTAACAACTGATCATTTAAATTGCTCATTTGATTTGTAATATCAAAATCATCTTGTAAATAAAGTAATTCCTGATGAAGTAACGTACCTTTGATAAAATTCATTTGTTGAAAAATACTTGTATTGTCCTCTAAAAAGTAAAAATCAATACTCTTTGCCTTTAACTTTTTTTCTTCTAAAAAAATTTCAATACCGTTATCTCCATAGACTGATTCTTCTAAGTCACTTAACGCTTTTTGTTTCGCAAACCGTTTTAATGTCCGTAATATTTTACGACGCCATTGATTTTCTCCTCCATAAAAAAATACATAATCTTCCAAAGAAAATTCAATAAATTGTTGATACTGATATTCCAAACGAATTTGTTTCATTAAATCACCACCAAGCGGCGAACACCAACTACTTCTTCTTGATGACTACGACTGCCCGCCAATAATAGCATATCTTGAAACTGAATTTCTGAAACATACAACAATCGCACATTCCCTGAACGTGGTACTTTTCTCTTTAAAATTGTTTCATATTTTTTTAACGCACTACGATTGGGCAAACTCCGATAATAAATAGAATACTGCAACATAATAAATCCATTTTCCAGTAAATTTTTTCTAAAAATTCGGTATTCTTTCTGCTCCTGTTTCGTTTCAAAAGGTAAATCAAATAAACACATTAATCGCACGACTCCTAAACTCACTTCCCCTCACACTCCAACATATTTACCAAATGAATTTTCTGAACGCTTTCAAAATCACCTGTTTCCATTGCTTTCACAAAAGCAGCCACATATTCAGACATTGCTTGGTTCATATAAATTTTTTTGTTTTTCACCTTAATCTTTTGATGTAAAAATTCCACCAAGGTTAAACGACTATGATAGGTTAAATACTTTTCATTCTTTTTCAATATCGTTTGATGAATATACCAATCCATTAATGGACGAAAAGGTTCTATTAAGTCATCAACTAGGTTAAACGAATTATATTCATTTTTATGGAAAATCCCTAACATCGGTAATAATCCTAACGCTACCACGCAACGGGCCATTTGTGCACGAATAACTGCATAGCCATAATTCATACAGGCATTCGGTAAGCACTCTTCTTCACGAGTAAAACCCACACCATACAATGAATGAAAATATACTTTTGCAACATGTCCTTCACGATTCGTTGTATCCCCTGGTAAAATTCCTTCACTAAGTTTTTCTAAGACTTCCACTCGTTCTGAATCTGTTCCTAAATATTTCGCAACTGCAATTTGATTCTGAATTTTTTGTGTTACGATTTCGCACCATGCTACTTGTTTCTGTTCTTCTTTCCAATTACTTTGCCAGATTGCTCGTTTCGCACTGCGATGATACTGACCAATACCAAGAAAAACACCTACAGGCATGAACGTATTATCACAAATCACGGTATCAATATGATGTTGTGCGAACTTCGCTAGTAACCGTGTAGTGATAACTGTCTGGTCGCCTTCTAAAATTACACTTTCAATATCTGTCAAAGGAATGACATATGTATTCCCTTCTTTTATCACTTCTAAATTATCTAACTTTACTTTTAATTTCTCACCATTTTTTACAAAAACTGTTCGAAATCCCAACAACATTTCCTCCTTTTTAATAAAAAACCGCCCTACATATGTAGGGCGGTAAATTCGGCAAGATGCCTTATTTTTGTAGATTCTCAATAATTTCTTATCAGTAAAATTATTAAAGACGTGTTTCGTCAAACACGGTAGTCCGTCGACTACAATTAAAGATTACTACAAAAACGCTAATCATGCAACCCTTTTCTTTTTGTTTTTTCCTTTTTATTTAATAATATTCTTTGGTTCTTTTTCATAAAATAGATAATGTTTCTTTCCTAAAATATCTGTATTGAATTTTCGTAACTTTTTGCCTTCTTTGCCATATTTAGCAATATTTAAATTGATGGCTCCATTATTATAAGGTTTTTGCTTAAATTGATTTTCTGCTGGCATTATTTCTTGCTCTAACCCTTTAAAGTTAATACTATTAGCACTTTGGAAATTATAAAAACGCACATCATAGCGTTGGCTATCTTTCCATTCAATTTCCAAACCATCATTTTTTTGTAAAGAAAAACAGAAACGCACCACTTGTCCTTTTGTCTGTTCGGCGACTTTTTTCATGTATTCTTTTTCTGTGATTCCATACTTACCTTCCACAAAACGTAAGTCAGAATAATATAGTTGTACTGTATAATAAGCCTTAGTTTCTAAATCTTGATAAATATCGTAGCGATATGGTTTTAAACTTTGTAACGTAACTTTGCGACCATTTTTAGTTTTTTCAACAGGTCGTCCTTGTGAATCCTTGGTGATATTAATATGTTTATTCAATTTACCGTCATAATACTTCAAACTACGAATAAGTGGTCCATTGTTTTTTTTCGCATATTTCTGAATCGCTGGAATATCATTTTCTTCACAGTAAACAGCAAACGGTGAACGTTTAACACGCTTTACCTTACCATTTTTTTCTTCCACTTCTTGAAAATCAGGAGTTGTTTCTGCTATAGACAACAATCGTTCATAGGTCTTTTCGTCAAGATCTTTCATTAAAAGTTTATCTTGTTTTTTCTTGAAGGCTTCCCAACCATCTAACGTGTAAATGTCTTTGATTTTACCAATTGTGTACTCGTCAGTCGTTATTTTTTGTTTACCACTTTTCAGTGTTTTGACTTCCGTTTTCTCTCGAACAGAATAAATAGTGGCATCACTGAGTTTGCGGTTAGCTTTACGATCCACTTGGTGAGAAAATTTAATTCTTGGATGGAGGTTTACTGGCTTCAATTGCTCACGAAAATTAGGCCATTTTACCTGATAGGTTTTTCGTTCATACTTCTTTGATTTTTTGAATTCCCGGTAAGACATTTCATTGACAATTTCACCAGTTTCGAAATCAATTTCACGCATGACTTTTTCACCAGTTTCTTCCTTCACTGCATAGTGATAACGACTAACCTTGACAAACGGAGTGACTGCACACAATGTTGCATCAACGGCATGATGATGATGTGTTTCACGAGTTTTATCTAAGTCAGCACCCCATTTTTTACGTAAAGTATGAGTAAAACTGCCGTTCACTACTCGAACTTTCGTTTCCTGATTCGTAAAAAAACTCTGTAAGGTATTTAAAACTAAACGACTGGCATAACGCGTGTCATTCAGATTTCTAGCTAAAAATTTTTCGACTTGCTCACTGTCAAAAATATTCCGCGTTTCCAATAAATTATTTTCTTTTTTATGACTAAAATGGCGACTTTCCACCCATTTTTGATAGTCATCCCAGTTGCTAAATTTCCCGTTAATTTTTTTGAAAGAACCGTCCATCCATGCATCATATGGTGTTTGTTGTCCTTTGACTTGATTAGCTTTACTTAAAACCAGTACTTTATTATTAATAGAATCATCTAAGCTAATCGAAATTGGAATAATATGATCAATTTCTGTTGAATCACTAACCAATAATTCAGGAGAAATAGGCAGTCCTGTATAGGCACATATGCCATCTTGTTCGTAATAGTATAATAACTTAGCTAAAAAACGACGATTTTTTTGAATGGTCGTTTGAAATTTTTCTTGGCTCCATCCAGACTTTTGCATAAAATAACTTTGGCTGTCATTCTTTCGTTGACTATTCTTTGCATGTAATTCTTTTATTCGTTTTTTTTCATCTTCTTCGTTATCGTCCCTAGGCATTTCAATAGTGATGTAACGAATTTGCTCTTTTCCATATTTTACTAACAAAGCATCTATGACTTTGAAGGCTTGGCTCACTGTTTTGTTCACCGTTGGATTATAAATTTCTGCCAAAACATCTTTTGTTGGTAATTTTTTATATTCACTATAACGTTTTCTAACATCTGACTTTAACTGAAACTGTTCTAAGAGTGTATTTTGTTCTGAAGTGGCGTTCATTAGTTCTGGAATTAATAAGTGTAATGTTTTTAAAGAAAAACGATGCCACGATTGCGTGCTAATACTTTGGCTTAATTCTTTGTAGCGATCCAAAACGAGTAACTTCACAGATTCAGATAATTCAGGCAGTTCAAAAGCTAAAGTATTTTCAATCCCTTCGCGTTCGGTATTTAAGGTTAAAACTTTAGCTAAACAATCGATCGTTTCAGTTGGTAGCGTAGCCAAATCGATTCCTGCTTCTGCAAAAATTTTCCGCCAATTCCGATAACCTTTCAATGTATGAATTTCTGGTTTACCTTTTTTATCCAAACGCCAACCACTTAGTCGTTCTTTTTTCACACCTAGTAATTTAACCACATCATTAACGCCAAAACGAGTAAATTCTTTGGTCATTAATTCTGTTAAAATGTATTCTTTTTGCTCTGACGAAAGTGGCACTTCTCCATCAATTTTTAAATTGGTTAAATCATTGAGTAAATTATATTGTTGTGCAGATAGACTTAAACCACTTGCTCGTAATTCACCTTGAAAGTCTTTGCCAATCAATTTATCAAAAATATTTGTTGCTGGTTCTCCTGTTTTTTGAAAATCAGACCAACGACCATAAGGACTGTTATTGGCTTCATTTCCTGGCCCATGGTAATACGGTCGTTTGCGATAAATTAATCCAGCTTCCTCTGCAATACCAGGCTGTACAAATAACGCAATCCAATCATCTGTCAATTCGTTAGGATAAAAGGCTTGTTGGGTTTTAAGAATGGTTGCCAATTCATTTGCATAAGCAGAAACTTTAAAAACATTTAACTGATAATTACCTTGAACATTGATTCCTGTTTTCACTCGATTATTTTCTTTCAGTCGCTGTAATTGGATTTGACCAGGTGTATATTTTGTTAACAGCTGAGCATTTTTTCTGACTTGTTCTTTATAATCTTGACTTTCTTTCGCTGCTTCCGTATCATCTTCGTCTAAGTAACTAATTCCACGTTTTTTTAAAATGTGAAGAGTCACTTTATAAATTTCTCCTTTGCTTAATGGTTCTGTCAATCCTTTTACTCTTAATTGGTACGGGCAACTATTTTTTAATGATTTATCTTCATAAAATCCAACAGCCGCAAGTATTTTTTTTGCATCTTTTAAGCGATTCGTTTTCCGTCTAATTAAACGACGTCCACCTCGATTTGTGCGTCGTTCTAAATTTTTTTCACTATTTTTCGCACTAAATAAACGGACACCTAAATCAATAACATTGCCTGTCCGTTCATCAATCACTGACCAACCAACACTACTAATCCCTAAATCTAAACCTATACTGTACATGAGAACCTCCTTTAAGCAATGACAATTAATAATTTAATTATACAATATTTTTTGTAAAGGGATACAATTTTCAATAAATAATTTTCAGAAATTTATGATAACTATTATCCCTTTAATTTATCATGATTTAGAAAGAAAAAAATAACAACTTCCACAATTTTAATCTACGGTTATCTGCTTGCGCCAAAATAATATATATGTTTTAAGCAAATGACGATAAATTTTACCATTAGATAGGTCCTTCCGTATGCAAAATCTACTACAGAATTTCCGATGGATTAGTGTGTTGATTATTAACTAAAAAATGACACATAAGTCGAGTCAACTTATGTGTCATTTTTTACTTTTAAGATAGTCTACTGAACAAAAACATTTCTCCCATCCTAGCAATCTCTACGTGATAAATCACTTAGATGGCAAGATCTTTGTCCGCAAAATTAAACTTTTTTAAATTTTCAAGAAACGACGCATTGAAATAACTGAACCTAGTGATCCAATAATCATTCCTGTTGCAATCATTAATAGATTAACTTTCCAGATAAAATCTTCTGGACGAATTAATGAATAATTCGAACGCAATAACTGCGGGTTAAACATGTTATAAACTTGATGGTAGCCTAACGTCATAATAATGACTGGCACGATTGCGCCAATCAACCCAATCCAAGCACCTTCTAAGAAAAACGGCCAACGAATGAAACTGTTTTTCGCTCCTACAAGACGCATAATTTGGATTTCTTTTTGACGAGATAAAATCGTAATCCGAATGGTATTGGAAATTAAGAACACTGCAACGAATAAAAGTAATGCAGCAGCTGCTAAGCCCCAAGTTCGAACGGTTTGAGCGATTTTAAAGATTTTGTCTGAGTTTACACCACCGTAATCGGCTTTAAAAACACTCGGGAATTTAGCTGCTTGTTTCGCAATATCTTTCGTGTCTTCTGGTGTTTTTGCACGGACATAATACACGTCGTATAATGGGTTACTGTCGCCTTCGAAAAGATTCCAGGCATCCCCCATTTGTTCTTGGATTTTTTTCAATTGTTGATCTTTGTTTGAATAAGAAATATCTTCAACATTGTCTAATCCTTTAAGTTGTTTTTCTAATGTTTTCATTTCATTTTGTTTTGTACCAATATCGACAAAGACAGACACTGTCACGTTTTTTTCGATATCATCAGCAAGTTTCGTTGCATTAAAAATAACGCCCATAAAAATACCAACTAAAACTAATGTAATTGTAACCGCACTTGCTGAGGCAACAGTCATCCAACCGTTCCGTTTTAAACTTTTGATACTTTCAAATAAATGAGAAAAGAATGTTCTAATCATCGTAGCCGTATTCTCCTTCCACTTGGTCACGGATAATGCGACCATTTTCAATGGCAATAACACGGTGACGAATCGTATTTACAATTGTACTATTATGCGTTGCCATCACGACTGTTGTTCCTTGTGCGTTAATCCGGTCCAACAATTTCATGATTTCCCATGAATTCTCTGGATCTAAGTTTCCAGTTGGTTCATCGGCAATTAAAACTTTCGGTGTATTTACGATTGCTCGTGCAATGGATACCCGTTGCTGTTCCCCACCAGAAAGTTCGCTTGGAAAAACACGTACCTTATGTTTTAGACCGACTAAATCTAAAACTTCCATCACGCGTTTTTTGATTTCGCGAGGACGTCGTCCGATAACTTGCATCGCATAGGCCACGTTCTCATACACAGTTTTCTTTGGTAATAGTTTATAGTCTTGGAAAACGATGCCGATTTCACGACGTAAATAAGGAACTTCTTTATTTTTTATTTTCATTAAATCATGACCTGCAACTGTCAAATTACCTTTTGTTGCTTTTTCTTCACGATACATTAATCTAATAAAGGTTGATTTCCCTGCACCTGAGGGACCAACCACATAGACGAACTCGCCTTGGTCAATCTCTACTGAAATATTTCGAATCGCTGTTGTACCATTCGAATATTTCTTCATTACATCTTTCATTTCAATCATGGCGTTCTCTCCATCTCTTTTTTCTTCAATCCTACTCATTATAACATGTCAATATTGCAAACTTCTTGCATTAAGTTACATTTTTATTTCAATTTAATGAAGAGCTTAACTTAAGCGCTGTTTTAAGTAGGCATCAATGAAACCATCAAGGTCTCCATCCATCACAGCTTGCACATTGCCAGTTTCGTAATTTGTCCGATGGTCTTTGACCATTGAATACGGATGGAACACGTAAGAACGGATTTGTGAGCCCCAGCCAATTTCCATTTGTTCACCACGTAAACTTGCTGCTTCTTGGGCTTTCTTTTCCATTTCCAATTGATATAATTTGGCTTTTAACATACTCATTGCTTGCTCACGGTTTTTTAATTGAGAACGTTGTGCTTGGCTTGCGACAACGGTACCTGTTGGAATATGTGTGATTCGAACAGCCGATTCTGTTTTATTAATATGCTGACCACCGGCACCACTTGCTCGATAGGTATCAATTTTTAAGTCATCTAGATTGATCGCAATCTCTATTGTATCGTCTAATTCAGGCATTACATCAACTGAACAAAACGAAGTATGACGGCGTTTAGCGGAATCAAAGGGCGAAATCCGCACAAGACGATGGACACCTTTTTCAGATTTTAGGTAGCCATAAGCATTGTAACCTTTGATTAATAAGGTGACACTTTTAATCCCTGCTTCATCTCCAGCTTGGTAATCCAACGTTTCAACTTGGAAACCGTGACTTTCTGCCCAACGTGTATACATTCGTAAAAGCATACTTCCCCAATCTTGTGATTCAGTACCACCGGCACCAGGGTGTAATTCAATTAGGGCGTTATTATGATCATATGGCTCATTTAGTAGTAAGGATAGCTCATACGTTGTTAAACGTTCTTGCAAGAGATGAATTCTTTCTTCCAATTCTTCTTGAATCTCTGCATCATATTCTTCTTGTTGTAATTCAAACATCACCGTTAATTCGTCCAGTTCCTCAGAGAGCTGATGAAATTGTTGATATTTTTCTTTCAAACTATTGGTTTCGTTAATTAGCTTTTGAGCCGTTTCTGTGTTGTCCCAAAAACCAGGTTCTCCCATCCGATTTTCCGCCTCGGCAATGTCTTCTTCTAACTGGTCTAAGTCAAAGAGACCTCCTGAAGCTAGTAATTTTTTGTGTCATTTCGTCTAATAATGTACGAATTTCTGGGTTTTCCAAAATGATTCCTTCTTTCTTTTTATTGTAAAAAGAGCAAAGGCGGGACAAATTGCCCCACCCTGCGTTTTTTCTTTAATTAAGCGTTTCTTCCATGACAATTTTTGAATTTTTTGCCACTTCCGCATGGGCATAAATCATTACGGCCCACTTTTTTATCTACACGCACAGGTTGACGCTTCGCACTTGTGTTGCTTTGTGCAGCTGCATCTTGTTCTGTTTCTGGATGTTCCGCTTGTCCTTGAGCTACTTGCTCACGTTGGACATTTTGGCGAATTTCCGATTTCATGAATAAACGTGTTACTTCATATTCGATTGAACCCACCATATTGTTATACATAGAATAACCTTCTGTTTGATATTCTACTAATGGGTTGTTTTGACCGTACGCACGTAAGCCGACAGATTGGCGTAATTGATCCATTGCATCAATGTGATCTGTCCATTTAGTATCGACGACACGCAAGATGACAACTTTTTCAAATTCTAGCAGTTGTTCTTGACCATTCAATTGTTGAGATTTTTCTTCAAATACTTCTTGCGCACGTGCCACTAAGTAGTCTTTGATTTCTTCAGCTGATTTATTTTCTAAATCTTTTTTAGAAATCGTATCTTCATGGACAAGTGTTGAGGCTGCAAAATCGACAATCCCATCTAAATTCCATTCTTCTTTTTCTAATTGTGTATGGCTATCCACCACTCGGCCAATCGTCCGTTTTACCATGCCCATCAATACATCAGACAAGTCATTTTCTTCCATAATTACTTCTTGTCGTTGTGCATAAATAACTTCACGTTGCTCGCGCATCACGTCATCGTATTGTAAAACATTTTTACGTGTGTCATAGTTATTTCCTTCCACACGTTTTTGAGCAGATTCTACTTGGCGAGTAAACATTTTACTTTGAATAACTGCATCTTCTTCTTGCACATTCATTCGTTCTAAGAATGTTTTAATTCGTTCTGAACCAAAGCGTTTCATTAAGTCATCTTCTAAAGATAAATAAAATTGTGAAACCCCTGGATCCCCTTGGCGTCCTGCACGTCCACGCAACTGATTATCAATACGACGTGACTCATGACGTTCTGTCCCGATAACTGCTAGACCACCTAGTTCAAGTACACCTAAACCAAGTTTAATATCCGTTCCACGACCAGCCATATTTGTTGCAATTGTAACTGCGCCTTTTTGACCGGCATTCATAATGATTTCGGCTTCTTTAAAGTGATTTTTCGCATTTAATACTTCATGAGGAATTTTAGCTGCGTTTAATTTATCAGAAAGTAATTCTGACGTTTCTACCGCAACAGTCCCCACCAACACTGGTTGTCCTTTGTGGTAACGTTCTTTAATATCTTCCACCACTGCATTAAATTTACTTTCTAAGGTTGGATAAAGTAAATCTGGACGATCGTCACGGATAATTGGACGATTGGTTGGGATTTGAATGACTTGAATATTGTAAATTTCACGGAATTCTTCTTCTTCTGTTTTAGCAGTACCAGTCATCCCGGCTAGTTTTTTGTACATCCGGAAGTAGTTTTGGAACGTAATCGTCGCCATTGTTTTTGTTTCATCTTCAATTTCGACGCCTTCTTTTGCTTCAATCGCTTGATGCAAGCCATCAGAATAACGACGACCATCCATGATACGACCAGTAAATTGGTCAACAATTAAGACTTTATTGTCTTGCACCACGTAATCAATGTCTAGTAACATGATATAGTTTGCCCGTAACGCTTGATCTAAATGGTGCGTTAATGCTGTATTTTCAATATCGTAAAGGTTATCCAATCCAAAAGTTTCTTCAGCTTTTTCAATCCCTGCTTCTGTTAAACCAATTGTTTTAGACTGAATATCAATTTTGTAATCTTCATCTTCTTTTAAGCGTTTGACAAAATTATCGGCACGCGTATAGAGTGCTGTCGATTTTTCAGCTTGTCCAGAAATAATTAATGGGGTTCTTGCTTCATCAATTAAGATTGAATCCACTTCATCGACAATTGCATAGTTTAATGGACGTTGAACCATTTGGCTGCGATAAACAACCATGTTATCACGCAAATAGTCAAATCCTAATTCGTTATTTGTACTATAAGTGATATCACAGTTATACGCTTCACGTTTTTCATCAGAAGATTTAGAGTTAATGTTTAAGCCAACGCTTAAGCCTAAGAAATTATATAATTCTCCCATTTCGTTAGAGTCACGGGTTGCTAAGTATTCATTAACTGTAACAACGTGTACTCCTTCGCCAGATAGTGCATTCAAGTATACAGGCATTGTGGCAGTCAAGGTTTTCCCTTCACCTGTTCTCATTTCAGGAATGTTCCCGTCATGAAGCACAATCCCACCCATTAATTGGACACGGTACGGGAATAAACCTAGTACTCGTTTAGCAGCTTCGCGGACAACCGCAAACGCTTCTGGTAATAGTTCGTCTAAGGTTTCCCCTTTTTGATAACGGGCTTTAAATTCATCTGTTTTTTCACGTAATTGTTCATCGCTTAGTTGTTCCATTGCACTTGCATGTGCATCAATTTTATCGGCGATTTTTTCTAATCGTCTTAATTCTTTTTTATCGTTTTCAATCATTTTTTTCAAAAAATTTGCCATTGGTATCTGTGTTCCTTTCAATTACCTCTTTTTATTTTTGTATCCTTTTTGTACAAGAAGCACAATCTATCCGTTTTATTTTATCATTACTTGACGAGAAAGAAAACCATTTCTCTCTATTTTACAGACATTTTCCTTTAAAAGAGAAACTTTTAAAGTTATTTTATGTATTTCTTTATTTTTTCTTTACTCCGTGCTTTAAAGATGTTTAAAGAGCTGAAATGCACGAAGGCATTTCAGCTCTTATTTTAAGCTTTAGTCTGTTTCAATCAAGCCATATTTGCCATCTTTACGACGGTAAACAATGCTTGTTCCATTTGTTTCAGCATCTTCAAAAATAAAGAAGTTGTGTCCTAACATGTTCATTTGTAAAACAGCTTCTTCACTGTCCATCGGTTTTAATGATAGACGTTTTGTACGAACGATGTCTAATTCTGAAGGTGTTTCTTCTGTTTCTTCACCAACTAAGAAGACAGCGGCTTTTGTATTGTTACGTCCTGTTTCACGAGATTTTCTGTTGATTTTTGTTTTAAATTTACGAATTTGTCGTTCTAATTTATCGACAACCAAATCAATACTTGCGTATAAATCAGGTGACGTTTCTTCAGCTCGTAAAACTAGATAAGGAAGAGGAATAGTAACCTCGACTTTGGCTGTTTTTTCAGTGTACACTTTCAAATTCACGTGAACCGTTGCTTCAGGTGAATCGCTGAAATATCTTTCTAATTTACCGACTTTTTTCTCAACATAGTCTCGAATCGCTTCGGTTACCTCGATATTTTCTCCACGTACATTATATCTAAACATAACAATTACCCCTTTCATCTACCAGTAAAGAAAAGATTAAAGGACCACTCTTTAATTCCCTTCTTCTTAATTTCATTATATCGAATAATCTGGGTTTTGCCAACAAAATAGTCATCAAATTTATGAATTCTTTTCTTTTTACCGCGCGAGAGTAAACGTATTCAAACTTTTAGGATAACAGTCATTGATAACAGCAGCTGCGTGGAAAAGAGTTCGTCCAGTGGTATAGATGTCATCCACCAAAATAACAGAACAATTTTTTAATTTTTCTTGATTTTCTTTTTGGATGGCAAATGGTTGTTGCAACTGCATCCTTTCCTTTCTAGTTTTCTTAGATTGCGGAACATTTTCCTCTTTTCTAATTAAAAAAGGGCTGTACGGAACATCAGCCGCTTCTAGTAAGCCAATTACTTGGTTGAAGCCTCGTTCTTGCATTCGCTTTTCGGATAAGGGCACCGGAATAATATAGTCCGCAGATTGTTGCTGAAAGTAAAAGTTGATTTCCTCGTTAAAACACATTCTTAAGCGATAGTCTCCTTGAAATTTATAGCGTTCCATCCACTCTTGCATTCCTTCATCATAATGAAACAACGCTGCATTATGAAAAGAATACTCTGGATAAAGCAGCTGCCACCTTTGACAATCAAAACAATAGCGCTCTTGGCTGACGCGATTACAGCCAAAACAAGTGCCTATCATTGGCAGTTTCTGGAACTTTGCTTGGCAGTGCTGGCAAAGTGAAGGCCTCGCCCATTTTTTAAAACATAAGAGCATTTTTAATGTTATTTCCAAACGAATGGGGCTTGCGCAATTTTTACAATCCATCTAACATCCCTCGTTTGCTAGCCAAGCGATTCATTTGCTTTATTTGCCGAATTGCCTCTTTCATGTCTCTTGTTTCCCCATCATGTAAAAATAAAACTTCGCCGTAATTGAATTCTTGTCTTCGATCGACTCGACCCGCAATTTGGACAAGTGTTGAAGAAGTGAAGACTCGATGATTGGCACCATAAACAATAACTGAGACTGCATCAAAAGTCACACCACGTTCTAAAATGGTTGTAGTGATCAAAATATCCGTTTTCTGCTGACGCATTGCTTGAACTTTTTCTAGACGAAGCTCATCACTACCATAAACGGCGACAACTTTTTTGTCGGAAAATCGCTCAGCTATTAATGCATGCAATTGGTGAATTAATGAAATACTTGGGCAAAATAGTAAAACTGAATTACGCACCAATAAACGTTTCAAATGATATGCAATGATTTTAATATTTTTGCTAGAAAGACGTTGCCACGACTGAACCCAAAATCGGCGTGGCACAGGTAATGGCCTACGATGATATCTTGCTGGCAAAATACTGGCCGCTAACTTCTTTTGCTGTAAAAGCTTCCGCAATTCTTTCGTAGGGGTTGCTGTTAAGTACACCAAACTACTTCTTTTTTTTCGTGCGTTACGCACTCCATAATAAAGATGCTCGTTATTAACAAAAGGAAAAGAGTCGACTTCATCAACGATAAGTAAATCAAATGCTTGATGGAATTTCAATAATTGATGCGTGGTGCAAATCACTAGTTTCGTATAACGATACGGCTCTTGACTGTTTCCATGAAGTAAAGCAATTGCTTCGTGAGGAAAAACCGCTTGGATTCTGGGAAACAGTTCTAAGCAAACATCGACACGCGGCGAAGCCAGCGCAATCCGCCCCCCTTCTTGTAAGGTTTGGTGCAAAACAGCAAATAACATTTCTGTTTTGCCTGCACCTGTAACTGCCCACACTAAGCGATTCTCTCTTGCTTTTGCTGTCTCACAAAGTTCAACCGAGATCGCTTGCTGTCCCTTTGTTAATTGTCCAGACCACTCAAAAAAGACAGTTCTTGGGCTATTGGGCCTTTCTGGTAAATGACAAAATTTTTGACAAGAAGTCACACGGCCTAATTGAATGCACGCATGACAGTAGTATACATTTGTCGCCAGTCTGTTTTCTTTTTTGGATACGACTTCCCCGCACCGCTGACATTGAATTGTTAGGGGTGAACGCTCTAACATTGTTGATAAATAAACCAGTTTTGTCTGTATTGAACGTTCTGTTTCTTCAAGAATTATTTTACGTCCATGCAAGTCTTCCATGTTAACCACCTCAATTATAAAATACGCATTTCTCTAGCTTTTTTGCGAAAAAAAAGACAAGTTGCTTTTTCGAAGATTCTCGAAAAAACAACTTGTTTTTACTCTTTTTTATCTGCTTGTGCTAACAAACCCAAGGCTTGTTCCAAGACTTTTTCGCCGTTCATTAAGCCGTAATCAGACATGCTAATGACATCTGTTGGGATACCTTTTGGTGATAGACGCTTTTCAAAATCACTCTTCATATAACGAACTTGTGGACCTAACAATAACACATCGACTGGATTATTTTCTAAATTTGTTTCTGCTTCCGATGCAGAAGCCGCAAATATATGGGCATCTAAGCCTTGATTAAATGCTGCTTTTTGCATTTTTGTAACAAGTAAACTAGTACTCATTCCAGCGGAGCAAACTAACATAATTGTTTTTTTTGACATTTTAACAGCCCCTTTTACCATTGCCTTTTTCAATTTTCAACATTATCTATTAAAAATATTATAGTGTAAAGTTAATTTTTGTCAATCATTCTTGTTTTTTAAAGCGGATACAATCCTGGTTTAAACGTACCATGCTGACTTCAGCAATTTATTAAATACCACATATTCTTTTTCCAAATTCACTTGAACTACTTGATAACTCGCATTCAACCAACCATAAGCGCCTTTTTCTGGATGCTTATAATCGTTCGCCCACCAATCGACATCTGTCTTAGCAGTTTTTGGTAAACCAGAATGAGGGAATAACAATTCATCAAACTGGGTAAAGGTCAAGGTAACTTGGGAACCGCCATTCGTTTTCAAATAATGAGTAATTGTATCATATTTTTTCTGTCGTGTATGTACCATTTCCAGCGCCTCCCTTTTCTCTATCATACCTTATTATAACGTTTTTTTCCAAAAAATCTCACAAAAAAGATGAGAGAAAAAGTTGCTATTCAGTTGATTCTTTTTTATACTGACTTTATTACGAGAGAAAAGGATGCCCATATGTTAGAAAGCTATATTACAGTCAAACAAGATGGTTTCAGCGAGATTGAAATCAAGAAATCGCGGTTTATCTGTTCTGTAAAGCGCGTAACATCAGAAGAAGAAGCAAAAGCCTTTATCGCCGCAATAAAAAAAGAACATTGGAAAGCCAATCATAATTGTAGTGCTTTTGTGATCGGCGAAAAAAATGACATTCAGCGGAGCAGCGATGACGGCGAACCTAGTGGCACTGCTGGTGTTCCAATGCTAGAAGTCTTAAAGAAAAAAGAGTTAATCAACGTAGTGGCTGTTGTCACTCGTTATTTTGGCGGAATAAAATTAGGCGCTGGTGGTTTAATCCGAGCATATAGTCATGCTCTTTCCCACACTTTAGATGAAATTGGTTTAGTCATTGGCAAATTGCAACAAGAACTATTGATTACGATCGCCTATCCTTTATTAGGAAAAACCCAAGCCTTTTTAGAACATAGTCCCTACACGCTTAAAGAAACTATTTACACAGAGTCTATTCAGTTAATTTGTTTAGTAGATGAACAAGCAACAGAAACATTTATAGCTGAAATGACGGATCTACTTAACGGTCAGTTGACAATTGAAAAAGGCGCAACGAGCTATCACGAACTACCATTTAACGAAAAAGGAGCACAAGCAAATGACATTTGAAGAAGTATTGCCACAGATTAAAGCAGGAAAAAAAGCCGTACGTAAAGGCTGGAGCGGTTTTGAACTTTTTATTGAATTACGTGATGAAATTGGCACCTCCGAAGGTGAATTTTTACAAGTTACCCCGTATTTTTTAATCAAAACTTCTGATGAAGGCTACAGCATGTTTTCACCAACACCTTGTGATGTCTTAGCAGAAGATTGGGTGATTGTTGAAGCATAACTACACACATAAGGTCTGGCAGATTACGGCGATTGCTCGTTCTTCCAGACCTTAATTTTTAAATGTTTAAAGGAGTTTTTCTTATGCCAAAAGAATTTGAAACAAAACGGGTGCTTGTAACCGGTGCAGCTTCAGGGATTGGCCAAGCACAAGCAATTGCCTTTGCTGAACAGGGCGCTGAAGTTATTGGCATCGACCTAGACGAAACGGGGTTAAAACAGACAGCCGCACTGGTTAATCCAGATTCTACTAAGCCATTTACTTATTTTGTCGGTGATGTGTCTTCTCCCTCATTTGTGCAAGCCACGATGAAACAAATTGTGAAAAACAACGGCCAAATTGATATTTTATTAAATACGGCAGGTATTTTAGATGATTATCGTCCTTCTCTAGAAACTTCGGAAGCTTTATGGGATCAAATTTTAGCAACCAATTTAAAAAGTGTCTTTTTAGTGACCAATGCTCTATTACCTTATTTCCTCCAACAAAAAAAAGGAGTAATCGTTAATATGGCATCTATCGCTGGCTTAGTAGCTGGGGGCGGCGGCGCAGCGTACACTGCCTCCAAACACGCAATCATCGGGTATACAAAACAACTTTCCTACGATTATGCCAAATTAGGCATTCGAGCAAATGCGATTGCGCCAGGTGCCATCCAAACACCCATGAACGCAGCTGATTTTGCAGGAGAAGGCGAAATGGCTACTTGGGTAGCACGTGAAACACCAGCGGGCCGTTGGGCACAGCCACAAGAAGTAGCAAAACTTTCATTATTTCTAGCTAGTGATGACGCTGATTATATCCATGGCACAGTTATGACCATCGATGGTGGTTGGACCATGAAATAAAAAGACTTTACAGAGTGTCTGTTCTTCAGTAACATGTAACACAGTGAGGCAGCTCACACCATAACACTTCAGTTGGCTTTACTGCCCTTCCTTTGGTTATGGTTATCACTAAAACACGTCGTTGTTTTATAAAGGAGAATCTCAAATGAATCATTCATCAAATCCACAAACCAGTACGTGGTCAGCTACGGTTTTGGCTAAAATGGCGCTGGTTACCGCTTTGTATGTCGTTGTCACTGTACTTCTCGCTCCGCTTAGTTTTGGTCCGATACAGCTTCGTCTTGCCGAATTATTTAATTATTTAGGCGTTTTTAACAAGCGATATATCTGGTCCATTACGTTAGGGGTTGCGATTGCCAACACCGCTTCGCCTCTTGGTATCATCGATATAGTCATCGGTAGCGCTGGCACGTGCGCAGTCTTATGGATTGCCTATTTGGCGACAAAAAATCAGCAAAATTTATTGATTAAACTGATGCTAACGGCCATTCTTTTTGCTTTGTCCATGTTCACTGTCGCCGGACCCTTAACGTTCTTTTATCAGTTACCTTTTTGGTACACATGGTTGACCGTTGGACTTGGTGAACTTCTTTCAATGACAGTCGGCGGTATCCTGATTTACGTATTAAATAAAAAAATACAGCTTGTAAAACGCATTGAAGAATAAAAAAGCGCTTGGGATTTAAACCCCAAGCGCTTTTTAGCACTATCCTTTAGGTTGAATGAAGTCTGCTTGCCATTTTCCAAGAGATGGATTGTAATCAAAATACCAAAGTTGTGAAAAATATTGTTTTTGATGCTTGTATCCCGATAAAACACGACCGCTTTGAGTATCTTCCTCGTAGTCAATACAAGAAAAATGAAGCATCAGTGAAAAACTGGTTTCACTAATATGATGATAATTCGAAGCTGGCGCTACTTTCACTTTTTTTACATGATTTCTGATGCCCGCTTGTTGATTTTCTTGTAATACTGCAAGATGTTTTTGATAAAGTTTTTCTGTATAGTTATCTTTGACTACAGACAAATTTTCTTGATCCCACGCTTGTTGTATTTCTAAAAACGTTTGTTGTATTTCTTTTAAGAGTGCCTTTTTTTCTTTTGATGTTCCAGGTAATGCTGCCCACATTTCTTGAAAAGCACCTTCATCGACTGGCTGATTTCTACGGCGTCTTTGCCAAATCATCGCGACCCCAAAAAGAACAAAAAACACTGTTGAAATTAAGCTTTCCAGTGGCGTTGTGTTGCTGGTCCCGGTCTCGTTATGATGAACATAACTTCTTGATCCATCACCGCTTGGCGAAAAACCATTCGAGGGATTGCCCCCGCTAGGACTTTCTACACGTCCACCGCCATAGCCTCCAGCTACAGCCGCCGCTTGATTAGGCCATAAACAAAAGACCATGACACATCCCACAAAAACCAAAATTAACTTTCTCATTTTCTCACCTTTCGATCCTTTCAAACCAACAAATTAATAAATAGACGCAGAATACTAAACAAAGCGCCAAGATTAACAATAATTAATAATACCTTCAGCCATCTGCCATATGGTTGTACTGATTGATAACTTCGTTGATAAATACTCAAGCCAAACAGGACCGCTGGCCACATAAATATACTAGATCTTGGGCCAAATGAATTACCCTCGCCCCAAAAATTCACATGAATGGGCACATGAGCTGGTAAATCAGGATAGACCACCGCACTTAATAATAGTAAACTGACTGCTAAAATACTTGTAACAATAAACAATCCCTGACTAACTTTTTCAATCTGCTTTTCTCTCATTAATTTAGCTTTCTCCTCTAGTTTAATGATGGATATACTATCAGTTTATGCCTCCCTATCTGAATTTGCAATAAAAAAAAGACAAGGAAACATCCAATTAAATGTCCTTGCCTCTGTTTTAAAAATCCTAAATCAAGCCTTTCACGCCTATATCTTTTCGATAGTACATTCCAGGAAATGAGTAATTATCCAATGTTTGATAAACTTTTTTGCGGGCTTCTTCAAGAGTCGAAGCAGTTGCTTCTGCTAAAAAGATTCGTCCGCCAGCCGAAACCAGAGCCTGTTCTGAACGAGTTACCCCTGCATAATAGATGGTTTCACCAGACATTTCGGGCAATGGTAGATTTGTCTTGTATTGATTAGGATAGCCTTCTGCTGCTACAACAACACCAACACTCGCTAACTCATTCCATACAATCGTTGGTTGCTCTTTCGCCAGCAATGAAGAAATTATTTCTGAAAGGGGACTCTCTAAACGTGCCAACACAACTTGTGTTTCTGGATCCCCAAATCGAGCATTAAATTCAATAACCTTGGGGCCAGTTGCTGTTTGGATTAAACCAGCATATAAAATCCCTTGAAACGGACGTTTTTCAGCCACCATTCCTTTAGCAGTCGGTTTCAGGACTTGGCTAATGGCTTGCTGAACCGCTTCTTCTGGGATCTGAGGCACTGGTGTGTAAGCACCCATCCCCCCTGTATTCGGCCCAGCATCCCCATCGAAAATCCGCTTATGATCTTGAGCAATCACCATCGGATATACCTTCTCATTAGAAACAAAGGCCATTAAGGAAAATTCTTCTCCTTGCAAAAATTCTTCGATTACGACCGTTTGACCGCTTGCTCCAAATTGTTGGTCCTCCATCATCGCAACTAGCGCCCGTTTTGCGTCTGCTTTTGTTTCGGCAACTACTACTCCTTTTCCAGCTGCCAAACCATCCGCCTTAATAACAATTGGTACTCCTTGCTGTTCAATATATTCTAAGGCAGGTGCCAAACGTCGAAAGACCCGATATTCCGCCGTTGGAATCTGGTATTTTTGCATAAAATCTTTCGCAAAACTTTTTGAACCTTCAATTATTGCAGCTGCTTTTGTCGGGCCAAAAATCAGTAATCCCGCTGCTTGAAAGGCATCTACAATCCCTTCAATTAATGGCGTTTCCGGTCCGACGAATGTCCAATCAATCTGATTATCCTTCGCAAATTGAATTAGTTCCGTTTGCTGCTCTTCACTGATAGGTACAGTCCGAATATTATCACCACTCATACCAGGATTACCTGGTGCACAATAAACAATCTTGACTTTGTTTTCTTGCTGTAATTTTTTGGCGATTGCATGTTCACGACCACCACGCCCAATCACTAATATATTCATCGGTTTCTCCTTTAAAAATTAATGTTTGAAATGACGAGTCCCAGTAAAAATCATCGCAATGCCATAATGATTCGCTAGATCGATTGATGCTTGGTCTTTAATGCTCCCACCTGGCTGAATAATTGCTTGAATGCCATGTTGTGCAGCATATTCCACGCTATCTGCCATGGGGAAAAAGGCATCACTTGCTAAGACGGCCCCTTGTAATTTTCCAGCTGCTTGGGCTTGATCAACTGCAATTTTTACTGACCCAATTCGATTCATTTGACCAGCGCCAATTCCCACTGTTTGACTTTCATTGGCTAAAACAATAGCATTTGATTTTACATGCTTGACTGCTTTCCAAGCAAAGTTCAATGCGTCTCTTTCAGCTGGTGTGGGTTGGCGCTCTGTAACTACTTGCCATGCTTGTTCATTTTCAACAACTGTATCTTGTTCTTGAATTAATAACCCGCCCATAACAGAAACTAATTCCGCCGCTTTTTTTTCTTGAGCATGAAAATCTAACGTTAACAAACGAAGATTCTTTTTCTGAGATAACAGTGCCAGAGCTTCTTCTTCAAAACTAGGCGCAATAATTATCTCTAAAAAGATTTGATGCATTTCAGCCGCAGTCGCTTGGTCCACTGGACGATTCAAAACAACAATGCCACCAAAAATTGAAACTGGATCTGCTTCAAATGCCTGACGATAGGCTGCCAAAATCGTTTTTCCTGTTCCAATTCCACATGGGTTCATATGTTTGACAGCGACGACCGTAGGTTCTGTAAACTCGCTAGCAATCCGGAGCGCTGCATCAGCATCTCGAATATTGTTATATGACAGTTCTTTGCCATGAAGTTGTCGAGCGGAAGCAATGGATAATGATACAGGTACAACGGATTGATAAAAGGTGGCTTGTTGATGGCTATTTTCGCCATAACGCAATGTTTGCTTACGTTCATAAGTAAGCGTCTGTTTCTCTGGTTCAGTTTCACCCACTTGCGTCGTTAAATAGTCAGCGATAAGCGCGTCATAAGCAGCGGTATGACGAAAGACTTTTGCTGCCAATCTTTTTCTAGTGGTTAACTGGCTAGTTCCAGTGCTGCTAATTTCACTTAATACCTGTTCATAATCACTAGGATCAACCACTGCTGTTACGTCTTGATAATTTTTTGCCGCTGAACGTAACATGCTAGGACCGCCAATATCAATCATTTCAATCGCTTCTGCTTCAGAAATCGCTGGTTTTAAAATTGTTTCTTTAAATGGATAAAGATTCACTACTACAAGGTCAATAAAGTGAATGCCTTGTTCAGTCAGTGCTTTTTGATGCGCTTGGTTTCCCCTTTTTGCCAAAAGTCCGCCATGGATATTCGGATGTAACGTTTTGACACGGCCATCTAACATTTCTGGAAAACCAGTGATGTCGTCAATAGCAAGTGTCGGTACCCCCGCTTCTTCTAAGACAGTCCTTGTTCCCCCAGTAGAGATAATTTCAAAGCCATTTGCAACTAAGCCTGCTGCAAATGTTGTCACTCCTGTTTTGTCTGAAACGCTAATCAATGCTCTTTTGGTCATTTCATTGTCTCCTTTACAATTTGTGAAATTATTTTTGGGTACCATTCGTGCTCAAGAGCATGAATTTTCTCTGTTAATGTGTCCAATGTATCTTCAGTATCAATCTTGGTGGTTGTTTGGAAAATAATCGGTCCTGTATCAACCCCAGAGTCAACATAATGGATAGTGATTCCTGTTATTTTCACTCCATAATGAAATGCCTCTTCAATTCCGTGAAGACCTGGAAAACTAGGTAACAGCGAAGGATGAATATTGACGATTCTCTTTGGATAAGCCTCCAGTAAAGTCTTGCCGATAATTCTCAAATAACCAGCTAACACGATTAAATCGATCCGATGCTCTTTTAAATGTTTCAATACTTGTTCTTCATACTGCCCACGAGATGGAAAATCAGATGGCGAAAAGCAAACAACGGGAATCTTGCGTTTTTGGGCACGGGTCAATACATAGGCTTCAGGCTGGTCACAAAAGACTAAGCTCAACTGCCCTGCGATTTTTTTTTGGGAAAAAGCTGCAGCAATCGCCTCAAAATTGCTACCATTGCCAGATGCAAAAACAGCTATCTTCATAAGGCTTCCTTAAAAATAACGGCTTTCGTTTTCCTAGGTACCAAACGACCAATTTCAAAAGCTTCTGGTAAAAGCTCCTGAACTTTTTCAACATGCTCTGGACTCACCGCTAAAATCATCCCTAAGCCCATATTGAAAATTTCATACATTTCTTCAGATGGAATTTCACCGTATTTTTGAATCAATTTAAAAATTGGTAGCACTGGCCAACTATTTAATTGAATCTCTGCAGCTAATGAAGAAGAAAACATTCTTGGTAGATTTTCTAAAAACCCGCCGCCAGTAATATGCGCAGCACCATGCACGAGTCCTGCTTTTAACAATGGCAATAATTCCTTCACGTAAATTTTTGTTGGTGTTAATAATTCTTCCCCTAACGTTTTGGGTGCCAATTCTGGAAGCTTGTCCGTTGTTTTAAACGAATGTTTCTTAAAAAAAACATTTCTTACTAAAGAGTAACCATTAGAATGAAGACCACTTGAAGGAAGACCAATCAAGAAATCGCCTTCTTTTACGTTACTTGGAGTCAAGAGTTGACTTTTCTCAGCAATACCCACGGCAAAACCAGCTACGTCATAAGCATCTACTTCATACATATCAGGCATTTCAGCTGTTTCGCCCCCAATTAAGGCTGCATTCGCCTCACAACAGCCAGCCGCAACACCCGCAACAATTGCTTCAACTTTAGCTGGATTAACGGTCCCTAACGCTAAATAATCTAAAAAATATAACGGTTCGGCGCCTTGTGCGACGACATCATTGACACACATTGCTACACAATCAATTCCGATTGTCTCGTGTTTCTGTTCTTCAATTGCCAAGAGTAACTTTGTGCCTACGCCATCCGTTCCTGATACCAAAACTGGTTCTTTAAGCTTGTAACTACTTAAATCAAAACAACCACCAAAACCACCAAGCATGCCCAACGTTCCCGTCCGTTGTGTCTTTTGGCTATGCTTTTGAATTCGTTCCACTACTTCGTATCCCGCCTCAACATTTACGCCAGCTTTTGAATAGGCATTTTCCATGTCAATTCCTCCTAGTTTCTTTTTTCAAGGATGCTTGATATTGTTCTTCATAATCATACAAAGGCGTTGGATAGTCTCCATTAAAGTAAGCCATACACAGCCCAGAATAAGGAGCATCATAATTTAATTGAATCCCATCAATCAGCCCTGCTTCACTCAAAAAAGCCAGCGAATCTGCGCCAATCTGCTCTTTGATCTCTTCAATTGAATAGTTTGCCGCAATTAGTTCGTCCCGCGTCTGTATATCAATGCCATAAAAACACGGATATTTTAATGGTGGTGAAGCAATTCTGACATGAACTTCTTGCGCTTCTGCTTCTTTTAATAAATGGATAATGCGTCGAATAGTGGTCCCGCGAACAATCGAATCATCTACTAAAATGACTTTTTTTCCTTTGACCACGCCACGAACTGCCGATAGTTTCATACGGACACCTTGTTCTCTTAATTCTTGTGTCGGCTGAATGAATGTTCGAGCGACATATTGATTTTTTACTAAACCTAGTTCGTAAGGAATCCGTGCTTCTTCTGCATAGCCGCTAGCTGCAGACAATGACGAGTTTGGTACCCCAATTACCATATCAGCTGCGACTGGACTTTCGATTGCCAAGTTCTTCCCCATTCTTTTACGAGCTGTATGCACATTAACTCCAGCAATAGTTGAATCTGGTCGTGCAAAATAAATATATTCCATTGCGCAAATCGCTGGTTGGACTTCCGTAGTGAAAACCTCTATTTTCAAGCCTTCATCAGAAATGATGACTACTTCACCAGGCGCCACATCTTGAATAAAGCGAGCCCCAACTGTTTCTAATGCACACGTTTCGGATGCCACAACGTACGCCCCATTGTTCATTTGTCCGATGGAGAGAGGGCGAAAGCCATTGGGATCGAGTGCAGCAATCATCATCGTTTCTGTTAATAAAAGATAAGCAAAGCCCCCCTTAACCAAATTCAAGCTCTCTTTTAGTTTATCGAGAAACGAGGCAGCAGTGCTTTTTCGAATCAAGTGCATTAAAATTTCAGTGTCTGAATTAGAATGAAAAATAGCGCCTTCTCTTTCTAGTTGTTTTCGTAAACGCTTGGCATTTGTCAAATTGCCATTGTGTGCTAACCCAATTTGACTATCATAAAATTTAAATAAAAATGGCTGAATATTATCCACGCTACCCGTACCAGCGGTTGCATAGCGTACATGACCAATAGCCGCCGTTCCTTCTAACGCATTCAGTTGTTCTTGCTTTTGGAATACTTCTGCTAATAAACCTAAATCACGGTGGCCATCTAATTTCCCAGAATTGTTCGCCACAATTCCCGCGCCTTCTTGGCCTCGATGCTGCAAGCTGTGTAAGCCAAAATAGGTCACGTGTGCCGCATCAGGATGACCCCAAATACCAAAAATACCACACTCTTCATTTAAGCTTTTTGCTTCATAAGACATGGAATCGCATCCTCCCATAAGGCTTTGGCTTCTTTTGTTGAACAATTGATCACATCATCTAACGCATGGATGACCAAACCAGTTTCAGTCACTTTCCCAATGTGTTGGGCTTTTTTTCCAATTAGTGTTTCAAATTCTTCTTGATGCCGGGGACTAACTGAAAGAATAAAACGGGATTGCGTCTCCGCAAATAGATATTCTTTTTTTAATGGCAGTGTCACCTGTAACCCCAGTTCGTTGGCAAAAGCCGACTCGGCTAAAGCAACGGCAACGCCGCCTTCAGCGCAATCATGCGCGCTAGCAACTAGGCCTGCTTGAATTGCTTTTAAAACTAATTCTTGGTTTGCTTTTTCCTCTTTTAAATCAAATGAGCGTAATTGCCCTTCAATTCGACCCAGTTGCATTTTTTGAATTTCCGAGCCGTTAAAATCTGCGTGGGTTTCACCGATGAGATAAATTAAGTCATCCACTTGTTTAAACGCTTGTGTGGTAATTTGTGAAACATCTTCAATCACGCCCACCATGCCAATCATCGGCGTAGGGTAAATGGCTTGACCATCTGTTTCATTGTAAAGAGAGACGTTCCCTGAAATCACGGGTGTTCCTAGCTGACGGCAGGCTGCGGCGATTCCATCCGCCGACGTCCATAATTCCCAAAAACTTTCTGGTTTATCTGGGGAACCATAATTCAAGCAATCAGTGATAGCCAAAGGTTGTGCTCCACTTGCTACAATATTACGGGCTGCTTCTGCAACCGCAATTTGCCCACCAATTTCAGGATTTAAATACAAATAACGGCTATTACAATCTGTTGTCATCGCTAAGGCTTTATTGGTGCCCCGCACTCTTAAAACAGCTGCATCACTTCCTGGTTGCACCACTGTATTCGTTTGTACTTGACTATCATAGGTTTCGTAAACTGATTTTTTCGATGCAATCGTTGGCTGTTGCAATAGGCGTTTTAATAATTCCGTACTATTCGTAATTTCTGGAATGAAGGGCGCTAATTTTTTAAAAGCACGCATCCGTTCTGGTTCTTGATAGGCTTTCTGGTAAACAGGTGCTTCTTCTGCCAAAGCATCTACTGGTACATCTGCGACTATTTTGCCACCGTGAAAGACACGATACTGTCCATCATCTGTTACGGAGCCAATCGCTACCGCTTCTAAGTCATACGTTTGAAACAATTCACAAACTTGCTGTTCTGCTCCTTTTTCCACACAGATTAACATCCGTTCTTGGGACTCAGACAAGAGCATTTCATAGGGGCTCATCTGCGTCTCTCTCTGTGGAACTTTATCTAGCTCTAGAATCAAGCCTGAACCTGCTTTTGATGCCATTTCAGCACTTGAAGAAACCAAGCCAGCCGCCCCCATATCTTGGATGCCGATTAAAATATCTTGATGATTTTTGATTAAATCAAGACAAGCTTCCAATAATAATTTTTCCATAAACGGATCACCAACTTGTACCGCAGATCGTTGCTGTTCTTCACCTTCACTAAATTCTTCTGAAGCAAAGGTCGCACCATGAATTCCATCTCGTCCTGTTTTCGCACCTACATAAAGAATGCTATTTCCGACGCCTTTTGCTTGGCCTTTTTGAATCTCGTCATGACGAATCAATCCCACACACATAGCATTAACAAGTGGGTTTCCTTGATAACATGGCTCAAAAGCAATTTCGCCGCCAACGGTTGGAATACCAATACAATTTCCATAACCGCTAATCCCCGCCACAACTTCTTGAAACAAATAACGTGTTCGTGCATCCGTCAGTTCGCCAAATCTTAACGAATCCAGTAAAGCAATCGGCCGCGCCCCCATACTGAAAATATCGCGAATAATTCCACCAACGCCTGTAGCTGCTCCTTCGTAAGGTTCTACTGCAGAAGGATGATTATGGCTCTCTGCTTTAAAAACAACAGCTAATCCGTCACCAATATCGACAATCCCAGCTCCTTCACCAGGACCTTGAAGCACTTGTGGCCCTTCCGTCGGAAACTTTTTTAAAACGGGCTTGGAATTTTTGTAAGAGCAATGTTCACTCCACATCACGGAGAATAAGCCAGTTTCTGTATAATTAGGTTCTCTTTGCAAAATGGTCTCAATCTGATGATATTCTTCATCTGTTAGTCCCCATTCTGCATACAACCGTGTCTCCTTGATTTCTTTTGGTGTTGGTTCATTCATCATTGGCTTAATTCCTTTCCAAAGTTTTTAATGATTGAAGCAAAAAAACTGCGTCCATCTGTTGAACCTAACAATTCTTCCATCGCTCGTTCCGGATGAGGCATCATTCCTAAAACATTGCCCTGTTCATTACAAATACCAGCAATATTCGCAAGACTACCGTTCACCCTTTCTTGATACGTAAAAACAATTTGGTTCTTTTCTTTCAGCTCTTTCAACGTTTTTTCATCACAATAGTAATTCCCTTCGCCATGTGCTACTGGTAAATGTATCGAAACATTTTCAGGATACTCGCTTGTAAACTTTGTGTGTGTATTCACTTTCAAGGGGACACTTTTACAAATAAAACGAAGCGAATCATTTCTTAACAACGTACCAGGAAGCAAGCCAATTTCTGTTAAAATTTGAAAGCCATTACAAGTACCAAAAACCATTTTGCCTTCTGTAGCAAAGCGAATCACCTCATTGATAATTGGCGAAAACCGAGCAATTGCACCACAACGCAAGTAATCGCCATAAGAAAAACCACCAGGCAATAACACGCCATCAAATTTTGCTAAAGAAGTGGCATCGTGTCGGACAAATTCTGCATCGACGCCCATCACCTCTTTGACAGCCCACAATAAGTCTGCATCACAATTAGATCCTGGAAAAACAATCACTGCCAATTTCATTTAAATTTCCTCCAAAGATAAAATTTCAAAACGATAGGATTCCATATTTACATTGGCTAATAGTTGATCACAAATTTGTTCAATTTTCTCTTCAATTGCTTCTGTCTGCTGGACGTGCATTTCAAAATACTTACCGACACGGATTTCGGCTACTTCTGTAAAACCAAGCCGATGGACTGCTTCCTTAACCGCTTCACCTTGGGGATCCAAAATTGATTCTTTATACGTAACATAGACTTTGACAAAATACATACGCGCTTCCTCCTCAATTAGCTGTTAGTAAACGTTGTAAAACTTCTTCATATACAGGAACTATTTCTCCTAATTCACGGCGATAAACATCTTTATCCAGATGTTCGTTTGTGTTTAAATCCCATAGACGACAGGTGTCTGGAGAAATTTCATCTGCCAGTAACAATTGATTGGCCTTCGTCCGACCAATCTCGATTTTAAAATCGATCAAACAAATATTGAGGCGTTGAAAGAGTTGACTAAGCGCCTGATTAATTTGTAAAGCCAATGCTTTAATCTCCACAATTTCAGCAGGAGTGGCTACTTTTAGAAATTGAATATGATCTTCGTTAATAAAAGGATCATCCAGACGATCTTCTTTGTAATAAAATTCAATAATGGGCGTCACTAATTTAGTGCCCTCTTCAATCGCTAAACGCTTTGAAAAACTTCCTGCCGCATAATTACGTACGACAACTTCCAAAGGAATCATTTCTACGGCCTGAATTAATTGTTCGTGTTCAGATACTTTTTTGATAAAATGATTGGGAATCTTCTGTTGCTGTAAATGTTCAAAAATTAGACTAGTGATTTGATTATTTAAAGCGCCTTTCCCAAGAACTTTGTCTTTTTTTTGACCATTTAAAGCTGTTGCTTGATCAAGATATTCCACAAAAAGAACCGCTGCATTTTCTGTTTGATACAACTTCTTCGCTTTTCCTGTATACACAAGTGCTTTCTTTTCCATTCTTTCCCTCTTCTCGTTAGCTTCATGAACCCTATTCTTTCTAAGCCAGCTGATTTACATCAGACAAAAACTTACATTAGTTACAAAAAAACAATAATCGTTCGTGTTTGTCGAATGTAAAAATAAAAAACTTGCTTGGAGCAAGCATTTATTAAGTTACGTTCCAAATACCAACAGCCTCAATTTCCTTTAACGTTTCTGATAAGCAAGGTGTTGTAATGGTGACGTGGCCCATTTTTCTGCCCACTTTTGATTCAGCTTTTCCATAGTAATGGACTTGCCAAGTGGGTTTTGACGTGCATAACTGGTAGCTTTTTTCTAAGTGTTCACCTAAGAGATTCACCATAACCACTGGTTGAAGTAACTGGGGTAACCCAATGCCCCAATTGCTAATCCCTCGAATATGCGCATCAAATTGACTAAATGAGCAAGCTTCAATAGAGTAATGACCTGAGTTATGAGGCCGTGGCGCTAATTCATTGACGTACAACTCTTCTGAATCCGTTAAAAACAGTTCGATAGCTAAAACCCCAGATAAATTTAATTCCTCAGCAATGTGTTGCGCCAATTCCGCTGCTTTTTGTTGCACATTCTCAGAAATTCGAGCGGGCACAATTGATTCATGCAAGATATTCTTTCGATGAATGTTTTCAGATACAGGAAAGCTTTGGTAACCATGCTTATTCCCTGCAACGATGATTGAAAGTTCTTTAGTGAAAGGCACCCACTTTTCTAATTCACAAGTAGCGTTAGCTAATAATTCAGTCGCTTGGGAGAAATCCTCTTCGCATTTTAAGACGACCTGTCCTTTTCCATCGTATCCACCTTGAATAGTTTTTAAGACACATGGAAAACCAATCTTTTCTGTTGTTTGTGGCAGCTCTTTCTGACTTTTCACTTCCGCAAAAGAGGCAATCTTACAGCCAATCGATTGAAGAAACGTTTTTTCAAGCAATCGATTTTGAGTAATTTTTAACAATTCTGTTCCTTGTGGCAGCTTTTCTAGAGGAATGGCCTTTTCTAGGGAGGCCACTTCAATATTTTCAAATTCATAGGTGATCACATCGCATAACTCTGCTAGTTCAGTTAAAGCAGATATCTGATCAAAGGCTGCCACAATTTGACGGTCAGCTACTTGACCAGCTGGACTATTGAGCGTTGGGTCCAACACAATCATTTGGAAACCCATTTTTTTACCACTCATGACTAGCATTCGCCCTAACTGTCCCCCACCTATAATGCCAATAGTTGCTCCGACTTTTAAAGGTTTATTCAAGTTGTTCCCCACTTTCCATAACCGCTTTTTCCAATGATTGTCGTCTTGCTTGGATTCTTTCTGCTAACTGTAAATCATCAATACTTAGTATTTCTGCAGCTAATAACCCAGCATTGGTAGCACCTGCTGAGCCAATCGCAGTTGTTGCTACAGGAACTCCCCCTGGCATCTGCACAATAGACAACAGTGAATCAATACCGTTTAATGTTCGTGTTTTAACTGGAACACCAATGACAGGTAAGGTTGTCTTTGCAGCTACCATCCCTGGTAAATGGGCCGCTCCACCAGCGCCAGCGATAATAACCTTCAATCCTTTCGTTCGTGATTCCTCTGCAAAACGAAACATCAAGTCAGGGGTCCTATGTGCTGATATCACTCGTTTTTCATAAGGAATTTTCAACTCTTCCAACACAAGACAAGCAGCTTTCATCGTTGCCCAGTCTGAGGTACTTCCCATAATCACAGCGACTAATGGTTTCATGAATGTAATAACTCCTTCCGCCTTTTTTCACTGTTATTCTAACAATGAGAAAAAGAGATGTCAAAGAAAAACCGAAATATTATAGATTAAAATTATATAATGTTCGTGTTTATCAAAAAAAAGAGTCATCGGAAAGATGACTCTTTTTTGCTATTTTTAGCGTTGCTTCCTCTTTAAGAAGAAACATCGCCTGTATTAATAACTGGTTGTGTGCCTTTATCAGTAATGATTGAGACTAGTAAATTATTAATAAGTTGTACTTTTCGTTCATCGGTAAAATTAATTTCTTGCCCTTCTTCGATCTGTTCTAAGGCCATTTGTGTCATGCTTACCGCACCTTCAACAATTGTTTGTCGAGCCGCTAAGATTGCTTTTGCTTGCTGTCTTTGCAACATGGAGCTAGCAATTTCAGTTGCATAAGCTAAATGATTCAACCGTGTTTCGATAACCTCTACACCAGCCACTGCTAAGCGTTCTTGCAATTCTTTGGTTAACTCCTCGGAAATTTGTTCGGTATTTCCTCGCAGAGTTACATCATTATCTGAAAAAGTGTCATAAGGATATTGTGTTGCTACATGCCGGATTGCCGTTTCGCTTTGAATTTCCACAAAGTCTTGATAATAATCGACATTAAATAACGCCTTAGCTGTATCGACTACCCGAAAAACGATGACCGCAGAGATTTCGATTGGATTCCCGTCAGAGTCATTGACTTTTAATAGAGAACTATTGAAATTTCGTACTTTCAAAGAAATGTTCATTTTTTGCGTAAATGGAATGGTAATAAACAACCCATTTTCTTTAATCGTACCTAAGTAGCGACCAAAAAATAAAATCGCTTTCGCCTGGTTAGGACTAACAATAGTTAAGGAACTTAAAAATAAAATAGCGCCAATTAACAAAATAATACCTAAAACAACAAGAACACCATTGGTATGACTCGCTCCATAAATAAATAGACCAATTCCCGCAATTAAAATAACTAATAAGCTCGCAATTCCTACGTAGCCACTCATATAAAATGTTTTTTGCTCTTCCATCTGTTTCACTCTCCTAACTCATTTATCTGGTCCTTATTATACACCTCATTGCCTTCAATAGAGTAACTTTTAACATTAAATAAACTGATTTTTTCAGTGCTCTTGTAGTATACTGAGAACAAAGAAATCCCAAGAAAAGGAGTGATAGAATGCGCTATTTAAGCAAGGACATTTTAGAGGAAGTCATCACTCAACGCCCTTCCGACTCTTATAAAAGCAATTTTGGGCGTGTCGTATTAATCGGAGGAAACCGTCAATATGGCGGAGCCATCATCATGAGTACCGAAGCGTGTATCAATAGTGGCGCTGGTCTCACCACTGTGATTACTGATGTTAAAAATCACGGCCCTTTACATGCAAGATGCCCAGAAGCGATGGTCGTGGGCTTTGAAGAAACAGTCCTTCTGACGGACGTCGTAGAGCAAGCGGAGGTTATTTTAATTGGTCCAGGTTTAGGCTTAGATGCTACTGCACAACAAATATTAAAGATGGTACTCGCCCAACATCAAAAACAACAATGGTTAATTATCGATGGCTCAGCGATTACCCTATTTAGCCAAGGCAATTTTTCCCTTACCTATCCTGAAAAAGTTGTTTTCACACCTCATCAAATGGAATGGCAACGTTTGAGTCACTTACCTATCGAGCAACAAACACTGGCAAATAACCAGCGCCAACAAGCAAAATTAGGCAGTACGATTGTTTTAAAAAGTCATCGCACCACAATTTTCCACGCAGGAGAACCTTTTCAAAATACAGGTGGCAACCCTGGGATGGCTACTGGCGGAACTGGGGATACCTTGGCTGGCATCATTGCTGGGTTTTTGGCTCAGTTTAAGCCGACAATTGAAACCATTGCTGGCGCCGTTTACTTACACAGTCTCATTGGAGATGATTTGGCCAAAACCGACTATGTTGTTTTACCAACGAAGATTAGTCAAGCCTTGCCGACATATATGAAAAAAAATGCCCAGCCACACACTGCACCTGATTCTGAACTATTAGAACAGAAGCGTTCGAGATAAAACCCAAAAAGGATAAATGGTGACAAATTTTGGGTTAAAAAGCAGGATTTAAGCCTGGGCCGAAAATCAAAAGCGATTTTCAGCCCAGGCTCTCTTTTTATTTTTCCTTATAAACATTTTTTAACGTTAATGGAGCGCCAAAGGTATGAAAATTCAAGCCTTTGACTTTATCATTTTGCAGGACTGTTTGTTCATTTTGGCTAAGTGGAATCATACCAGCAGTCGTTTCAATCACTTCTTTTTCAGCTGCAATCAGTTTCCCCCATCTTTTTTCTGGCTCTAAGGCATAGGTTGTGGTTGCTTCATCTAATAATTTGTCATAGACAGGGTTCTGATAATTGCGATCATTGCCCTTGTATAAAGTCATCAGGGTAGAAATAGGATCTTGATAGTCTGGTGTCCAGTAAATTAAGAATAAATCATAGTCGCTTTCTCGCCCAAAGTTCAATGCAGCTTCCGTTGGCAATACGGTTAGCTCTATTGTCAAACCAGGAAACAGTTCTTGTAGCGAGCCTTGCAAACTTTCACCAATTTTTTTGTAAGAACCATCATCTGTTACCATCAATTCAACGTTAACCTTTTCTCCTAATTCTGCTTGTGCTTTTTTCCAATAACTTTGCGCTTTTTCTTTGTTATAAACCATTAAATTACCTGCTTCTTGACGAAAATCGAGGCCCGTTGTGGGATTCGCCACAAAACCTTCCGTAATCGCACCATGTAAAGCTTTAGAACCATCTGCAATAATATTATTGACTAGATTTTCTTTATCTATGCCTAAAGCCAACGCTTTACGCAAGTTTTCGTTTGCAAGCGGCGTTGCTTGCCCTTTCCGTTTTTGATTTAAGCGCAAATAGTTCATTGTTGCTGTTGGGTACGAATGATACAACGTATTATTTTTATTCTGTTGCGCCAGTTCACCACTTAGTGTAGCCACATCTAATTGTCCATCTTCAAAAAGATTCAATGCAGTAGATGTTTCTTTGATAACCGTATAATTGATAATGTCTGAGCGCACGTTCTGGCGATCCCAATAGCGATTATTTTTTGCTAGTTGCCAGTCCATCTTTGTTTGCTGCCAATCTTTTACCACGAACGGGCCATTATAGACGACTTTATCACTAGCAGTTCCATAGTCCGCACCAAATTGTTCGACTACTTTTTGATTTTGCGGGAAAAATGTAGGAAAAGCTAATAAGGACGTAAAGTACGGTTTTGGCTCTTTGAGCGTCACCTTTAATGTATAATCATCCACAGCTGTGACACCAAGTTCATTGGGAGCTAATTTCCCAGCTGAGATTTCTGCACCATTTTGAATTGTTTCAACGATGAGGAAGCTATAAACAAAGCCGTTTTTAGGATCAATCATTTTTTTCCAAGCATATTCAAAATCATGTGCTGTGACAGGATCATCGTTACTCCAAACCGCTTCTTTTCTCAAAGAAATCGTGTAGGTTTTTCCATCTTCTGAAATCGTCGGCAATGCTTTTGCTACGGCTGGTACCAATTGGTCTTGTTCATCTAAACTATATAACCCTTCAAACGCTGCAGTTTGGACAATAGCATCTGGAAAATCCAATAATACAGAGGTGTTGAGTGTTGTTAATTCCGAGGGTGACATCAGTTGAACGGCTTCTTTGGTATTTTTCTGTTTCTTTTTATTTTCATTTTTATTGGTACACCCAGCTAAAAATCCTACCAATAAAACACAAACTATTGTGATTTTTAAATACTTTTTCATCTTCTTTCTCCTATAACTCTTCATTTTTTTATGCTCTTACTTACAGAAAGACAGCTTCCCGTTTTATTCTGTTCTTTCCACAAGCATCCAGACAACGACTGCTGGCTCCAACCCATCATTATAATTAATGTGCCCTTCACCAGCTTCAATTAATTGGGCTTGTCCAGCTCTTCCAACTAAGTCTTGACCATCTTCTAAAATCGTATGTGCTTCGCCAGAAATCACATAAGAATATTCATCTTGTTCATGGCGAGCATATCCAGCTAAAGGCCGTTTTTCACCAGGCTGTAATGTAATAATGCCCATTTGAACTTGTGCATTTGGTTGGTTTTCTTTATCAAAAAAAATCGTCATTTCTTCTGATTCTGCTGATTTAATAAGCAATAGCTTTCCCTCCTTTTTTAAATCTTGTATCTTCCATTATTCCTTTAAATAGTATTAAAGTCAATCTTTTTATAGAAAATTCTGAATATTCTACACAAAAAAAGAGAACGTGAATTCTCTCTTTTTTATCTCTTTAAACTTTTACTATCCAGCCTTCTGGCGCTTCTTTGTCACCAAACTGTATGCCAACCAATTCATCATATAGTTGTTTGGTCACTGGTCCAACTTCTGTTTCACTATAAAATACATGGAAATCTGTGCCATTTTGAATCCCACCGATAGGAGAAATAATCGCCGCCGTGCCACAAGCACCCGCTTCGGAGAAGTCCGCTAATCGATCAATGTAAACGTCTCCTTCAAGCGCCGTCATCCCTAAACGTTCTTTTGCTAGCATCAATAATGAATATTTAGTAATACTTGGTAAAATAGACGCTGATTTCGGCGTAATAAAAGTACCATCTTTGGTTATGCCAAAGAAATTAGCTGCACCAACTTCTTCAATTTTCGTATGCGTATACGGATCTAAATAAATGCAATCACTAAATTCTTTCTCATGTGCTTCTGCACCTGGTAAAAGACTAGCTGCATAATTGCCCCCCACTTTAGCGGCCCCAGTTCCTCGGCCCGCCGCTCGATCATATTCAGAAACGATAAAGTTGGTTGGTGCTAAACCATTTTTAAAATACGAACCAACTGGCACACAAAAAATAGAAAAAATGTATTCTTTGGCAGGTGCTACGCCAATATTATCGCCAACACCAATCATATAAGGGCGAAGATACAACGTGCCACCCGTTCCATATGGCGGTAAATAAGCAAGGTTGGCTTTCACCACTTCTTGGCATGCAGAAACAAAGGTTTCTACTGGCACTTGTGGCATCAGTAGACGCGCACAACTTTTTTGTAGCCGTTTGGCATTTTCATCTGGACGAAACAAATTGACAGAACCATCTGCACATTGATACGCTTTTAATCCTTCAAAACATTGTTGGCCATAATGTAGAGCAGGCGAACCTTCACTAATCGTTAACTGATTGTTATCTGTTAGCGTGCCTTCTTCCCACTTGCCATCTCGCCAATAACTAATATAACGAAAGGGCGTTTTAATGTAAGAAAATCCTAAATTATTCCAATCAAGATTGGCTTTTTCCATTGTCGTAGCACCTCAATTATTTTAATTTTTTATCTTAATTAGTGTAATTGTACCCACCAAAAACTAGAAAAGCAAGCCTTATTCTCATTCTTAACTTTTGTTATTTTTTCTTACTTGTCCATTTCTCCCTCGCCAAAAAACCTTGATAGCCGTTTCTTCAATTGCAACGGAATATCAAAGTTTCGAAAAATTATTCAGTATACTCTTTAGTTTCTTGTAACGTCCCATCTTGTTTATAGATTTTCAGCTTTGTTTGTTTATTCCGAGCAATTTCTTGAGCTCGTTCAACCGCCTCTTGTTTGTGGGTAAATGTATTACTTGCTTTTTCAGCGCTGTCTGAAATCACCAACCATTGGTTGTCTTTATATTTAACGTTGACAGCCGCCGTTAATAATTTTCCAGCATGTTTATCCTGTTTATGCGAATCTTGTTTCGTAGGATTTGCTTCTTGTTCGAAGGCCTTTTTGTCTGCTGCACTTGCCTCTTGATACCATTTCTCCGCTTGACTAATCGCAATTGGAATGGCACGATCATCAGGGTAGCCATCCGCAAGCAACGCATTGCCAATATCTATCGCTTTTTTCCGAATCAAAGGTGCTAAATTTTTCATTGATGTAGGATAATCATTCATATTCCAAGGCATCAAAATCTCCTCCTTAAATTCTGTCTATTACTAGCTTACTACAGAAAAGGAACATTTGAAAAAGAAATGATTACTTTGAATATTTCCTGAACCTTCTTGAGAGAATAAGCCTAATTTCCCGTTGGCCAAACTTCTCAATCTTTGAGTGTATGATTACTCATTTCCCTTTGAATCAGTTATGATAAAGGAAGAAATAAATAAATTTTTTTGGAGGGATTTTCATGAAAATGTCTAAAGTACTCACCACTGTTTTGACGGCAACTGCTGCTCTTGTGCTGCTTAGTGCTTGTTCATCTGATAAAAAAACAGATAGTAGTTCTAGTAGCAAAGAAACAGCTAATTCAAGTACAGAAGTAGTCTCTGGTGCTTCAATTAGTGCCAAGCCTGAAGAACTCGAAATGGCGTTAAGTGATAAAGGAAATTGGATTGTCGCAGCTACTGACAATGTCACTTTTGATAAAGAGGTAACAGTTGCTGGTACTTTCCATGATAAGGGGAAAGATTCCAACGATGTCTATCGTAAATTAGCGCTTTATTCTCAAGATGATAATAAAAAAGTAACTGCTGAATATGAAATCACGGTTCCTAAGCTAATCGTTTCTTCTGAAAATTTCAACATCGTTCACGGGACTGTCAAAGGTGATATTGAGGTGAAAGCAAATGGCTTTACTTTAAATGGTACCAAAGTTAATGGCAATATTACTTTTGATAAACAAGAATACAAAGATTCTGCTGACTTAGAAAAAGATGGTGCCACTGTTACTGGTGAAGTCACCGTAGCCAATAATTAAGTTATTACCAGACAATTTTAACTAGTAAAAAACCAATGACAAATGTTCAATCAAATTTGTCATTGGTTTTAGTTTGTAAACACAGTGCCAGCATTGGTAGATAATTACAAAATGAACTCACTCTTTGCCATAAGCCTAAATAATTAAATGGTTTTACCTGTTGTAGCTGTGGAATCCTTGCTAAGCCATATAAGCCGGCTGCAAGCATACATAAAATAAACAAAAAGCCAAAAAGGTTTTTATTTTTTTGCGAACCGTATTTACTATAGATAATGGTTAAGACGCCTGATAACAACAAAAAGCCTGTATAACCGACTGCTGATCCTCCGTTATGAAGCGCGGCAGCAACTGTGCCAGCGCTTGAAGTGTCTACACTGAAGAGCCCACTGAAAATACAATCAAATAAACCATAAGCGCCAATCATTGCCACTACTAACCAAGCACCTTTTTTCGTTTTTCTGGAAAAAATAGCATATATCCTAGGTAAACTTGCTAACATCAACATTCCCGCAATGATAGTTAACCGATTAAAGGTTTCCCTAACTGGACTATTCACATCACCTAATAAGCTAATTACTTCTGTCAATTGATTGTAACCTTGATCTTTGAATCCGACATAATAAGGTGTAAAAAAATCAAGTAAGACCCCTAAAACTAAAAAATAGCCGCCATATTTTTTTAAAAACTGCATCTATTCACCTCAATTTTGATTTTCTATTTACTTCAAGTATAGCATATCAAAAATTCCAAATAATGAAACTTTCTTTCCCACTAAAAAACTTTTCGTCAACGCGAGACGAAAAGTTTTACTTTAGGATTCAATAGAATCTACAATCTTATCATTTTCTTTTGATTCATTTAGCCACTCCGAGACAATAATTTTAATGATTGCAGCAACAGGAACTGCTAAAAACATCCCTAAGACGCCGAAGTACGCTCCCCCAATCGTAATTGAAACAATAATTAAAATCGGATTGACATTTAGGGCATCTCCCATAATTCGAGGACCAATAATATTGCCGTCAATTTGTTGTAAAATTAATAAAACTAGTAACACCGTAATGGCTTGAGTAACACCACCTGTGAAAAGCGTAATCACACCAGCAACAATTGACGCAAAAATCGAACCAAAATAAGGAATCATATTACAAATACCTAATAAAATCCCCAAAGTCACAGCAAATTTCACATTCAAAATACTTAACAAAATCGTTGATGAAACGCCAATAATACAAGCATCAAGAAATTGGCAACTGATAAATTTATAGAAAATTTTATTCGTTGTATTTAACCAAGTTTGTGTTTGCTTGTACACTTTTTCAGACAGCAATTTGTGGGCGGCCTTTTCAACAAATGTCAAAATAGATTGCTTAAATACCAGCGCATAGATTGAGATAATCAACGTCAAAAATGCATTTAAAAAGAATGAAGAAACATTTTTAGTCAACGTTCCTAATGAAAACAACGCTTGTGTCCATTGATTTAAAAAACGTTCCGGCGACAAATCTTTAAGGACACTATTTAAATATTTTTCAATCGCGGCTGTTTTTAAAATCCCTTTATCTTCTAAACTCATCACAAACTGAACCATGTGATCATAAAAAGTGGGTAAAGAGTTTGCTAAATCTACTAAATTACTAATGAGTAGCGGAACGATATAGTTTAATGTCAAGACAAAAATAAACAAAATAATCAGGTACAAAAGGAGTACACTCAAGCCGTGTTTCGCTTTTTTAACGACTGGTAAAGGAACTCTTTCTAGTAATCCCTCGATTTTTTTCTGACTTCCACTCAATAAATAAGCAATCACGAACCCAGTAATGAATGGGGATAAGATGCCTAACAAACCCGAAACACTATGGACAAAGTGCTGATAATTCGTGATTAATAAATAGCCAACAATCAGCGCCATTACAAATAAAAAGCGGACAACCCAGTAATTCCAATCAACATTGTATTTCTTCAATCACTTCACCTCTAAATAAATTATGCCTATCATTGTAATTGTAAACGATTTGTGGCAAAAGGCAAGTTTGTCCATTCGTTCTTGATGAAATACACAAAGAAGCCTGACACTTTAAAAAATGTGTCGGTTTATTCTGCAGTATAAAAATGAGGCACTAGACCTTGCTTCTTTTCATAAAAGAAGTAGAGCGTGGGACAAAAATCACTTTGGATTTTTGCTTCACGCTCAAAAACTGATAAACGGCGGGAACAGAAGCAACACTACGCGTTGCTCCGATCTCAACAACTTCTAAGGTGTTTTCTCGACATGCGTCTCGTCACAGTACAGCCTTCAAAAGAGCTACAGCTCTAAGAGTTGCGATGTTTCACTGTGAAGCATGAACAGATGAAATCATCGTACCTACTTGGTGAAGGTCCTTCGGAACTTACAAGGATAAAACTGTGACGAGCCTTTGGCGAGAAAACAATAAACTGAAATTGACTTTCTCACACAAGTGTTCGGCGTATCTTAATCCTTCCAAGTGTTGAGAATCACGAAGAACGTAGTGATTCGATGATGAACAATACCTACTTCGCAGAGCTCCGATCTCATCAATCTCTAAGTGATAAATCACTAAGAATTGAAGGACTTGGTCTCCAAAAATTATAGAACAATTTCCGGAAATTCCTTCTTATTGCTGAGAAACACTATTTGCAAAGCAAATAGATGTTAAACAGTACCTACTTGGTTCTCGGAGTTAAACACTTCTGTCCCGACCTCTTCTAGATAGACTAAATTTATTTTTTCGATTCCACTGTGACCGTAAAGTTATCCATAATGAAATCTTTATCGGCACCTGTTGTAAAAATACCAAACGTGGTGTTTCCTGAAGCATCCCCAATTATTTCTGCTTCATAATGCTTGGTTTGACCATCTGCTGCTGTCGAAGTCAACTCACCGACTGGCTTAAAGTCATTGTTATTTTTCAACTCCCCATTAATGGTCCCAGCAGTAAAGACATTTTCACCATCAGTTTGATAATCAAATTGGACCGTATATTTCTTGTTCGGTTCAAATTTAATATTTTGCGGAATTGTTTGAAGCATCAATCCTGCTCCTTGTTTATGGGCTTTCAAGGACCAGTTGCCTTCTAATACATCTGAAACAAGGTTTCCATTCCAACCATATTGTGTGTAAGGTTCATTTCTTTCTGATAAATGAATCCGTGGATCTTCTACACCACCAGCTGAGCCTTTAACAAACGGATATAACCCAACTGCTTGTGTGTCTTCAAAATCTTGCTTAATAACTGTTTGTTTGTCTGGGTTCATGATATCCGTTTGACGCTCAACAATTCGTAAATCATCAAATTTTGTAACGGAATTGCCTTTATCAACCGCTAATGTCACCGAGCCTTTTTTGGCATTATCTGGGATTTCAAAATCAATTCGCATATTTTGCATATACTGCGGATTTTTCCTGCTTGTATGGTTAATATCTGCCTGAATGTAGTTTTGGGCAACCGAATTATTCACTGTCCGCGTATATTTTTTACCACCAATTTTAACAGTTACTGTGGCTTTGCGATCATGTGTTTCTGTGTTTAGATACAAACTATATTTTCCTGGTTTAGGAAGATTGATATCTTGTTTAATTTCGGTTCTTTCTTTTTCTGAACTAAAGACATAATCACCGTTGGCATCTTTTTTAACCTCTCCATCACCTCGGAAAACTTTCCAGTTATTTTTTAAGGTATTGGCTTCATTAAATCCAGGATCTTTAAATGGTGTTCCTGTTCCAAATGTCATCGGTTCAATACTGTCAGGTTCAGCAATGACATACGGTGTATTAGCCTCGGCTTGGATGGTCACTTGGTTATTTCTAGTGGCAATTGCGCCTTTGTCAATACGCCCTTGATCTGTTAATTCATATAAATGTAAATTCGTTTTTCCTTGCATTTTCTTATCCAATGACCAAGTGCTGGTACCGCCTTTTGGATTCCAGTGATATAGTTTGTCTTGACCATTGACATTCCAAGGCAGTAGATACGCATCACCTTTTAGAACTTCTGTCTCATTTAACGTAATGCTTCTTGGCGAATTAGCATCTGCTTGAGTAACGGTCACTTTTTCAGCACCGTTCGCTAATTTAATCGTGCCATAGATTTGACCATCTTCTGCTGTTGTAGTTTCCCAGTTTGTAATTTGGTAATGCTGTAAGAACTTAGTTGGGACATTAATGGCAAAAGTTTTTTGGCGATAGGTATTAAAATTGGTTTTACCCACCCAACCTTCATAGGCTTCAAATTCAGCTCCACCTAACAAAGGGTTGTCGGAAATAATCCAAGTGTCTTTTTGGTGATTCCGAATAAAACGAACGATTGTACTGTTAAAGCCTTTTGTTGTTGTACCGCCGTAATCTTTTTCTGCAGACCAATGGTTCCAAACCGAGTCATACTCTAAAGCATTCGGAAATTCATTGGTTGTAAACCAACCGAGTGAATTAATTTCTTTACTTAGTTGACGACTTGCCCAACCTGATTCGCCTTGGTTGCCCCAAACATCAACATAAATATAATCTAGATTCGGTGCTTTTTGTTTTAATTCTTTAAAGCGCTCATAGCGACGACCACTCAATGCATCGGGTCTTTGTTTAATAAAATAAGACGGATCTAACCAATCCCAGCCACGCTTCGTTGGATCAACTAATTCCTCATTAAATCCTTTTGCTTCTGGGTAAGACTCGGTGTCATTAATATGCACACCGAAAACGGCATTTAATTTATGGCCTTCATCAATTAATTGATTCAACGCTTGTTCCCCACCAGGTCGCTGACCAATAGCACCGTAATCTGGATGCGCAGAATCATGTCCTTCATTTTGATACCCTTTTAGTAAATTCATTTGTCCTAATCCATCTGTTAAATTGTAAATGCGTTTTGATTCGTCTAACGTCACTAAGAATGGGTTTGTCGCCTGACTAGCAAAGTTAAAAGGAATCCGTTGGTTGACTAATTCAGGGACTTTTTCCGCGCCCATTGGGTTATTCATAATTGAACGGAACCCAATTGCCGCATCTTGCCAATCCACCCGCTTGTCGTCGTTGCTATCTTTTGAGAATTTAACTTTCACTTCTGGCGTTTCTCCAGTTGTGTAATCTTCCGGTGCATCAAATGGTCGATAGGTCCATGCCCCACTTGACAAGGTTGTTACAAAACCAGTCGCCGCTTCTTTTGTTTGTTTATGGATTCGATTGTTATCACTACCATCGACAGAGCCGTCTCCATAGGCGTTCGTCCAAAAACTTGCAGCATAATTCGCTGTATTTAAGAAACCGTACATATATTTTTTCGTTTCTTCTTGGCTTGTTGTAGTTAAATCTTGGATAGTATCACCATTTTTATTTCCGTTATTTGCATTTGTCCCAGTATTCATCACAACGCCAGCAAAAGTCGCCCCTTCATCTGTACTATTGACAGAAATCAAGCCTTGATTTGGAATTGAAATTGTGTGTATTTTGGTTCCTTCTTCACGAATATCTGAGAGTTTCATAGCTAATTCTTGGCCTTCTGAAACAGTCAATGTCGTTGTGAAACGCAGACCAATTTCTGGGACAGCTACGTTATAAACGGCTTGATTTGCTTCACTCTTCTGTTTTTCAGCAGTTGCTTTATATGCTTTGCCATCAATCATTACTTGGTCAATTTTCTCGTGTTGGCCATTAAAAATCACTTGATTACTCTGAGGGTCTTCGTAGCGAATAATTCGTGGAAATTGTGGATCAACCACGGCTGTTAAATCTGCAGAAGAGATTTTGTCGCCTTTTTCAGCTTCATTGTCTTTAGCAACAACAACGCTGGCTTTTGCTTTGATGTTTGTATTTTCCAAAGTACCGTCGACTTCAAAAGTCCCTGGTTCTTTGTATGCATCAGGATCGATTTCATCCCAACGGACTGCTTCATTGGCTTCTTTACCAGTATTATAGGTCACTTTTACTTGTTTCGGTAATTTTGGTGCGACACCAATTTTTGTAAAAACTTTGACTGGCGCAATTTGTGTCACTTCTGGCACAATTTCTGGAATGCTATCTACGGGGCCATTTTTAAAATAGTCATAATTGACAATTTTTTTGTCGTACCACAAACGGACACCCACATGTCCGGCTTCTGTTGGAATTTTGTCTCCGTTGGCCAAAACAGGTTCTCCTTCGTAAATCAACGTGGTGTTAAGCCAGATAGTAATTTTTTCACCAACATAACGTACTTTCAACAAATAATTCGTATCTTCATTTAACGTTGGCCCAGAAATCGAATCATTCCACGAATTAGGGCTTTCAACTAACCATTTGCCATTCGCGTTATAGCCTACAAAAACCCAGCTATCTTTGGTATTACCACGTATAATCACACCCGTTCGACCGCTTCCAGCAGTGTATTTAAACTTTGTTTCTACTTCACCATCAGCTAATTTAGGGGAATCTAAATTTAAAGATACGGCATTATTACCTGCTGCTGCATCTCGTGAAATCGCCAATGACTCTCCTGCTAATTCTCGATTTGTTTTACCAATCACATCTTGCCACTCACCAATTTTCCCTCCTGGAAAATCAGATTGCCACAATTTTTCCTCTGTTGCGGTAGGTTCCACCATTGATGAGCTTGTTTCAGTGCTGCTGTTTGTTGTTTCTTCTGCAGACGTACTTAATGGTACTAAAATCGTTGCGCTTGCCAATAGTGTCAATGTACTAAATCGTTTTATTTTCCCATGTTTCATCTGATAAATCAGCCCCCTAACATTTTTTGAACACGCTTTCATTATTAGCAATTAAAGGGGCGTTCCAAAAATAAATTCTTTTATTTTTGGAACGTCCATCTCTAAATCATTTTCTTAAAAACTTTGATTACTTACGACAACAAGTCAGAATTATTCATCCTCGTCATCTACTGCAACATTTAGCAGCAATTCGTTGACTTTCACAATACTTTCTGCTGATTCATTAACATAGTCACCTTCAATCGCTAATAAACTTGCATTTACATAGCTGATAACCATCGGTAAATTCATCCCAGTATATAAGTCAAACGAAGCACCTTGCATAATTTTTTTAGATAAAATATTACAAGGTGTCCCCCCTAATAGATCAGCAAAGACAACAAAATCTTCTAACGATTCCGTAATCGCTTCAAATTTTTCTAAAAAGTCAGCTTCACCTTCTTCTGGTAATAAAGCAACAGTGGAAATTGTTTCTTGCGGTCCCATAATCATCTCCGCACTTTTTTTCAATTCCTCGCAAAAACGGCCATGACTTACTAAAACTAAATGTTCACTCATCGATTTTCTCCTGTCTTACTTATTTTGAAATAACACCTAACGCAGACAATGCGACACAGACAATTAATACGATAAAAATGGCTTTAGTAGACGTCATATTCTTTTTACCTAGCATCCAATAAACGCCACCGACAATTCCTGCAGGAAGTAGACGTGGTAAAATCATATCCAAGTTATTTTGCATGTTAAGTGTTACATCCCCAATACTTGGTGCCCATGATAGTTTGACATTAACCATTGTTGCCACTAAAGCGCCAACCATGAAGACCCCTAGTAAAGTTGCAGCATCTGTTAAGGCAGTTAAGCGGTGTTGCATAGTTGTTACCAAAGAAATTCCTTCGCGATACGCAAATTCCAATTGTTTCCAACGGAAGACCATCACGGCAATTTGAGCAACAATCCAGATAAAGATACCAGTTGGGTTACCATTAATCGCCATGTTGGCAGCTAGCGCCCCAAAAATAGTTGGAATTAAAGCTGCGAAAATTGAATCCCCAATTGCTGCAAACGGTCCCATTAAACCAGTTTTCAAACCTGAAACTGTTTGTTTTCCAGCAATGCCTTCTTTTTCTTCAATGGCCAAATCGATCCCTGTAATAATCGTATTAAAGAAGTTTGAAGTATTGAAAAATTGCGTGTGTGTTTTCATCACTTCTTTTAATTCAGGCGTATCATCCCCATAAATTTTACGCAATTGTGGCAAAATCGTATACAAGTAACCTGATCCTTGCATTCTTTCGTAGTTCCAACCTAATTGGAAAGTAAACAAGCTTCTGCGATTAATTTGTTTAAAATCTTCTTTCGTCAATTTATAATTAGATTTCGTCATCTTCAATCTCTCCTTCGTCTGAATCATTCGCTGCATGTTCTTTTTTTGCTGCTGGCCCACTCGGAATCATTTGACCATTTTTGTAGCTAATTGCGGCTAAAGCGAAACCAATTAAAGCGACTGCTAACATTGGTAGTGCGTTAAATACACCACTGAAGTCTTTCACAACGCTCGCAACAGATGTTCCTAAAAGTTGCATGTTTGTAAAGATTGTTCCTAGTAAAGCAGTTACAGTGAAACCAAGAATTAAATAAGGGAAATGTTTTTTCACTGGTAAGTAACGTAGTAAAATTGCAAAACCGACCGCTGGTAAGACCGCCCCAGCAACAGACAAGCCATCACCTAACCATTTCAAATCGCCATTTAGGACAGATACAACTTTTTGTACTAAACCACCACCAAAAGCAAGTGCTAAGAAGACTGGAATCATTCGAGAAAGAGACCAAGGTAAGGCACCCATTAAGAAGTTACGTTCAATTCCTTTGTAGTTCATATCTTCGACCATTTTATCAATCCGATGTGCAAAGTAGGTATTCGCAAAACGAGCCAAAATGTCTAATTGAATCATTAAACTAGCAACTGGTACTGCAATAGCAGCGATTGCTTGTTCAGGGTTCATTCCTAAAGACACAGAAAATGCTGTGGCAAGAATCGTACCTGAGTTAGCATCAATTTTGGAGGCACCCCCGAAAGTCCCAACTCCTAATACAGTTAATTGCATGCTTCCACCAATAATAAGTCCTGCTTTAATATCCCCCATCACTAATCCTGCAAAAAGACCTGCAAACACTGGCGCACTTAATGAAGAATAAATTTGTAATTCATCTAAAATTTGGTATCCTGCGTATAATGTTAATAATAAGATCTGCCACCATAAGATATTCATTTTTTGTTCCCTCCTATTTTGTTATCAAACTCATAAAGTCTTCCGCTTTGTCACTTGGCACCATTTGAGCAATCAGATGGACACCTTTAGCATTTAACTCTTTAAAAACCTCAATATCTTGATCGACCACATTGATTGACTTAGTAATCGACCGTGTTTCGTTTGTTTGAGACATGTTCCCAACATTGATTTCTTTAATCGGCACCCCAAGTTCTACTAGTTTTAATAAACGATCTGGTTTCCGTACCACAATTAGTAAACGTTGTGAGTCGTATTTTCCTGCTAAAATATTTTGAGCAGCTTTTTCAATTGGTAACACGCTTAGTTTCACGCCAGCTGGTGTTGCTAATTTCAAACCACTTTTTTCAATGGCATTCCCTGCAACCTCATCATCAACGACCATAATTCTGGAAATATTCAATTTTGTCGCCCATAAATTTGCTACTTGTCCATGAATCAAACGTCCATCAATTCTTACGCCAATAATACTCATTGTAATCCCTCTTTCATTTCTTTATATAGTGGTTCTTTTACTAACTGAATTTCTGGTTGGTACGTTCCTTCCGTTTCAAAAATGACGATCTCATTTTGCCCTTCTTTTAATAATCCTTTGGGAATATATAAGGAAAGCGTCGGACCAACATTCCAGAAACGACCAAGATTGGTTTGGTTAACAAAAACAATTCCTTTGCCAAATTTAGAAACATCAATAAATGTATCTTTCACTTCTGCTAACTCCACATGATACTGGTAAAAGCTTGGTTGATCAGGTTGCCATTCTCTTGAATAGTCTACCTGTTCACAGCTTGTCATAGGTAAACAATATTGTTGCCATTGCGTCATAAAATGTAAATCTGCCATGACACCCGTTCGAATCCCTTTTTTCTGAGTATCTGCAAATAATTTGTGCCCGTAATTGACACGACCCATATTTTCCATTAAAACATCGATTTGATTATTCTCTTGCGACAGTATAACGTAAATATCTTCGCCGATTTCCGTTTGATATTGCGTTGCTTGATGTATCTGATTGACAAATAATTGCAGACGATCACGACCGTCAATCACTCTTAGCTTTTCTTCTGCAGCATCTTTTTCAATGCTTGTTCGGTAAAGAAGGTAGCCTGTATTTTGTCCTAATTGTTCCATGGTTTGCGGATAAACGCTGACCACTGGCTGACTAATCGTTTCTAAAGTCGCAAACAAACTCACTTTGTTTGTTAAAGGAATTGCTGTTTGCGCAAAAGAATCTTTTACTAATGGTTCAGCTTGTGGTAACGCAGGGTACTCTTCGTGAAGCATTTTTTGTAACGCAAAATACTTTTCGGTTGGGTTCCCTTGTTCATCAAGTGGCGCATCATAATCATAGGAAGTGATTTGTGGTAAATCAATGGTTCCTCGTGCGGAGCAGCCATTCATAAACCCAAAATTGGTGCCGCCATGAAACATATATAAGTTGATACTGCCTAATGCTAATGCTTCTCTAACTGATTCAGCCAATTCTTGCGGATCTCGTTTAATAATTGGCTCTTTCCAACGATTAAACCAGCCATCCCAAAATTCCATACACATTAGCGGCCATTTTTTACCATGTTCTTCAAAAAAGGCTTGCATCATACCGAAATTTTCTTTGGCTTTTGAGCCAAAATTTCCGGTTACTAAAATATCATCTTCAATCATGCTACCTGCCCGCAATGTTGCGCGCCATGGCCCGTCAGAAGTAAAAAATGGTGCTGTCACGCCACGTGCAATCATCAAATCGCGAATCGCCCGTAAATACGCTTTTTCTTCGCCAAATGAACCATATTCGTTTTCGATTTGAATCATTAAAATATTGCCACCGTTAGCAAGTTGATGCGGAACAATTTTTTCCATTAAAACATCATAATATTCCGCGACATGCTTCAGATAGGTTGGATTATTCGAACGCATTCGTCCTGGTTCATTTAATAGCCAGGCTGGAAAACCGCCAAACTCCCATTCTGCACAAATATAAGGAGACGGCCGCACAATCGCATATAGTCCAAGTTCTTGTGCTAATTTTAAAAAGCGCTCCAAATCTAATATTCCCTCAAAATGAAATGTTCCTTTTTGCGGTTCATGTAAATTCCATGGCACATATGTCTCAACTGTATTGAAGCCTAAAGCTTTCAAGTTATAAAGTGAATGATGCCAATCTGAGGGATCTACACGAAAATAATGAATGGCGCCTGATAAAATTTTAAATGGTTGATCATTTAAAAGAAACTCCTCTTTAATTTCAAATCTGTCCACATTGCCACCCTTTCTAGTAAACGCTTTCAATTCCTGGATAATTGCTAAATAAAGAAAGCTCTTTATTTAGCAATTTCGACTACTTGGATGTTCATAAGATGTTTGTTCACGTTCTCTACGTCTACATGCCCAGTCATTCTTTCTTGGGCATTAGCCATTCCAGCCGCCATGCCCCATTTTAGCAGTTCGGCAGCTGGGGCATCCTTGGCTAGTCCATATGCAAGACCAGCAATGGTTGCATCTCCTGAACCAACAGGATTTTTAGCTTGAATCGTTGGAATTTTCACACGATAGAACTGATCGTGATGTTTGGCAATTGCACCATCTTTTCCTAAAGATACGACAATCCATTCAATTCCAGCAAACATTGGTTTTGTTAAAGCTGTTTGTACAGCTGCTAATGGATTTTCTGAAAAATCTTGCTCTAGCAATCCTTCTAGTTCCTCTAAATTAGGTTTAATTAAATACGGTTTCCATGGTCCTTGAAGAACTTGCCTTAAACTATCATCAGAAGTATCTAGTAGCACTTTAACCTCTTGTGCGTGAGCTTTTTGAACTAATTCTTGATAAAAATTTGATGGTAATCCTTTCGCTAAACTGCCAGAAATTGTGACAATTTCTGCTTGCTTAATTAATTGATCGAAATTTTCAAGGAAGTTACTGATTTCTTCTGGTGAAACAGTCGGTCCAGCTTCTAAAATTTCAGTTTGATTCCCTTCGTGCAAAATCGCAATCGAATCACGCGTTTCTTCTTTGATTGATGTAAATGCTTGGGGGATGTTTGCTTTCTTTAACTCGTTTGCAATAAACGCCCCATGAAAACCACCAAGAACGCCGGTAGCTATAACATCTCCACCTAAATCATGAATGACGCGAGTGACATTTAGTCCTTTGCCACCAGGGGTTTTGGTCACCTGACTGGTCCGATTAACGGTATCAAGCTTTAGATGATTTAATAGGTAGGAGATATCAATTGACGGATTCATTGTTACTGTTACTATCACAGCTATGCCTCCCAATTACCCTTCGTTTACTTGAACTTTTGCATGCCAAGAGCTGGCGGTTGCCGCGATGACTTCATTTAAACTTTCAATGTTTTCTCGGCCTTCTGTTTTTAACCAATCACAAGCCGCAGTTTCTCCTGCTTCAACGAAAGGTTTCACGCCATTTTTCCACGTAGCACGGCCACATAAAACACCATTAAATGTTGAACCAGCTTCTTTAGCGAAACGTAGTGTTTCTTGGAATAGTTCTGTTGAGACACCGGCACTTAAAAAGATAAATGGTAAATCAGTGGCTTGACTTTGTTCTAAGAAATAATTCGCCGCTTCCTCTTTTGTATACGCTGTTTCAGCTGGCGCAAAACCTTCTACAAAATTCATATTAACTGGAACTTCCACTTTCAATACATCTACTTTATATTGGGGTTTAGAAAATTCTTTCATCATTTCATTCACTTTATGCGGTTTAACTTTTGCATATTCTAACGAAGTTGCATCTGCTATTTGTGCATCGTAAGAAACTAATTCTAAGTAAAATGGTAGGTCTTCTTCTGCACATTCACTCCCTAAGCGTTCAATAAATACATGTTTTTGATGATTGATTTCTGGATCCTCATCCACATCATAGTAGAGTAAAAATTTAATCGCATCTGCGCCTTCTTCTTTCAAGCGTAAAACAGACCAATCTGCTAGTAAATCAGGCAATCGTCCCGGAGTTGTTGCATCATAGCCCGTTTTTTCATAAGCGAGTAACAATCCAGCCTCGGTATCGCGTGCTTTTGCAGCAGGCAATCCATATTCTGGATCCAATAAAATGGCGGACGCATAAGGTGTCAATTCTTTCGAGACTAATTCTTTAAACGTTTCAATTTGTGCATCAGTTGGCTCTACATCTAGCGCTTTGATCATTTTTTTCAAGGCACCTCGTTGATCAATGGCTAATGCGCTAATGATTCCTTCTTGGGTTGACAAACGATCCATTGCCGCTTTTTTTCCAGCTGTTAACGTAAGCATAGTTCCTCCTCCAAATGTTGTATTATTTATAGTCATAAATCGTTACGCCTTTAACCACACGATTCACTGTACCTGTCGGTGAAGGGGTATCCGGTTTATTTCCAACTTTAATAGATGTTAAAAGTGCGACTGTTTGGGCTACCATAATATCTGCTAATGCTAAATAGCCATCAGGTAATAGAGCAGTTTCTGCGGAATATTCAATAGTTGAACCTGAGAAATTACGTTTGCCGGGTTGAGCAATCGCAAAAACACCCGCCGCAATTTCGTCACCGTGAACTTCTTCTAAGATATCCAAGTCATAATCTCTTGTGTATGGTGTATTATTAACAAAACCAAACATTATTGTTTTTTCATTAATAAATGATTTTGGTCCATGACGGAAGCCCATAGAAGAGTCAAAAATTGTGGCAACTTTGCCGGCTGTTAGTTCTAAGATTTTTAATTGCGCTTCTCTTGTCAAACCAGCTAAACTTCCAGAACCAACATAAACAATTCGTTCAAAATCAAGGTTAACAATTTCATTTAATTCTTCTTCACGGGATAGCACTTCTTCACCTAATTTAATTAGAGCGGTTACATAATCTTGTTTTTGCTCAAAGGTTGTTTGATCAAAGAGTAGTAATGTACCCAAGGTCATGCAAGAAAAGCTACCAGTCATCGCAAAACCACCATCATTGGAACGTGTTGGCATTAAGAATAAAAAGCTGTTTTCTTCTTTTTGGCTTATTTGTGCCAGTTGTCCTTCTTCGGCACAAGTAATCGCTAAATGATGAATTGTTTCAACCACTTGATTAGCTACTTCAACTGCCGCTAAACTTTCAGGACTATTTCCACTTCTTGCAAACGAAACTAACAGTGTTGGTTCGTCTTTAATCAGATAATCTTCTGGTTTGGCCACAATATCCGTTGTTCCAATACTTTCGAATGAAAAGGCTTGTGTGTCGCCGTGTGCTCGGAGATAAGGTACAACCGTATCACCGACATATTGCGAAGTCCCTGCTCCTGTAAAAATTACTCTTGTTCGTTTTCCTTGCGCTTTGGCTTGGACTTCTTTTAAAAAGTTTTCCAAAGCTGTTTGATTTTCATGATAAAGTGTCACGGTTTCTTGCCAAAGCTCAGGTTGCTGACGAATTTCACGTGTCGTGATTTCCGCTCCTAGTTGTTCTAGTTCTTCTTTTTCTGCTGTAAACATACTTAACTCTCCTAACTATTCCGAATATGGCGTATCTGATAATGAAATTGGTCTGCTCGTGCCACACTCAACGTAAATTCAATAATTTCATTTTTCATGTTATATGTCTGGCGTGCTAAATGAAGGACTGGCGCTCCTTCTGGAATCATCAATAATTTGGCATCTTCTTTTGACGCAATGCTAGCGTATAATTCTTCATCAGCTAAACGAACGGTTTGCTTAAAATCTTCCGAAAATAGATCATATAATGGCTTGCTACGTAGTAATTGATCCGTAAGTGATAAGAAAAATTTCACAGGCAAGTATGTGTCTTCAACCATTAATGGCTCGTTATCAGCAATCCGCAACCGACTTAATTTAAAAACTGCCTCTCCTAACGACAGATTCAAATGCTGACAAATAAATTTATCCGCTTCCAATTTTTCGAAGGATAATATACGGGTATGTGGTTTTCGACCCAGTCCTTTCATTTGTTCTGTAAAACTATATGCGCCAGCTAAATCAGCGGCCTCTTTTTTTATATCTGAAACAAATGTTCCTTTGCCATGACGACGATAGATGGAACCTCTATTTTCTAGTTCTTGTAGCGCTAACCGGACCGTCGTCCGACTCACTCCATATTGTGCAGTCAATTCACGTTCAGAGGGCAACTTGTCATGAGGAATCATGCATGTTTCGATTCGTTCCTGCAGCAAATCAACAAGTTGATGATACAAAGCTTTGTTTTTAAAGGCATTTTCCATAACTTTCTCCTTTACCCTAACTGGTTATAACCACAAACCAATAGTACGGTGGTTTTTTTTATTTTGTCAATAAAAAGTATTAATAAATATCTTCATACCGCTATAACCTTGAAATGATAACGTTTACATTTTTTTATTTTTCTTTATTGTAATATTTTTTTCCTAAAGAAATCATTTTTTTATAAAAAACCACCCTTAAATATGATACCAGTTAATAAAAAAAGATCCTCTAAAAGAGAATCTTTTTTTGCTCATTTTTCATATACAGATAAATATCTTTTATTTTTTTAATTTCGGTGTGCCGTACATTTTAGGTGTAACAGGCTTTAAGTTAGGAGCTTTTCCTTCAATTTTTGGTTCTTTTAACCATTGATATTCTCCTTCTCCATCTAATGCTTTACCACTAGCCCATGAGCCTTGACTGCTTGCATCTCCTTCAGAAAAGTTATAGAAATCATAGGCAATATCCAAACGTTCTTCTTCTCTAGGAAAAGTGCTTGGAACTAAGATAGAGCCCTCTTTTGTTTCCAGTTCCTTCACAGCGCTTGCCCATAAATTTTGATGATAGCTATCTCTAGCTAAAAGAACAGAAAGTAAATCTTTCACTCCACGGTCATCAATCATTTCATAAATTCGAGCAACTTGTAAGCGTCCTTGTGATTCTGCATTTAAATTAGCACGAAAATCAGCTAACATATTTCCACTAGCAATAATGTACCCACCACTCCAGGGATTTCCAACACTATCTGCGGGACGTGGCCCTAAACCAGCGACAATTGCATGTTGGGGATTCATCCCAGAAATAATTGCCCCAATTGTTGGATCTTTTTTCATTGCTTCTTCTTGATCTTCCACTGGTGCTCCTTCAAGTAGACGAGCGACCATTGTTGCAAGCATTTCAACGTGGCCCAACTCTTCAGTAGCGATATCCATTAACATATCTTTATACTTTTCTTCTCCACGACAGCTCCATCCTTGGAATAAATATTGCATTGCTACACTCATTTCACCATATTGTCCACCAATTAACTCTTGAAGATACTTTGCAATTAACGGATTTGGTTTGTCTGGTTTCGCCTCAAACTGTAATTCTTTTTGGTGTCTAAACATGATTCATCCTCCTATATAATAATTTTTAATGCCTGTTTATTTTGAATAATCTTTTTTGTAAAGATGATAACCAAAGGCTACTGAGATAATGAGCGCACCTAGGACGACTAATAAAAACCCTAAACCAGAACTTTTACCTGGTAGGCCGCCAGTATTCATACCCCAAACACCAGCAATCATCGCTGGAATTGAAATAATTAAGGCCGCTGAATCAAGATATTTCATTAAATGATTTAATTGGTTATCCATCATGCCGCTAAAAAGATTGCCAATACTTTCTAAAAGGTCTCTATAAATCGAAATCATTTTTTCGGTTTGTCGTTGTCTCAGTTGAACGTCATAAAGTAGTTTTTTATCTGATAATCGATGGACAAACTGGGAAGATTGCCAAAGTAATTCTAATGTGCTTTTTTGATCCTTTAACGTATGATCAATGTAAACGATTTCTCTTTCTAAATCAGCTTGTCTGTACAACTCCTTGTTTTCTGTAGTCATACGTGCTTTTTTATCTAGACGATCGATCCGTTGTTTTTTTTCCTTTAACTCTTCTACGTAATGTGAATAGATATCTAAAATCGCATACGTTATTAGTTTTTCAAACGTATCTATTTTGCAACCATATTTTTCTAATAAACGATCAAAAAAATGATTGTTTTCGTTAGTACATGTAATTAAAAGGTTTTCTGAAGAAATAAAGGAAATAGGTGCTAAACGTTCCTCAATGTTCTCGCCCTCCTTCAAAAGGTTCATAAGCACTAGCGAAATCGGTTGTTTCAACGTCGTTCCCGAAAGAGTTTCAAACCGAGAAACTTCTTCTGGATACGACGTACCCACAAAAATATCTTTAGGAAAATTATACTCTTTAATTATTCTTTCAATTACCTGAGTTTCACTAGTGTCAATCACTAACCAATTAAAATCTTTTTCTTCTGTCTCCCTCACTCGTTCCCCACCAATAAAGTAGTACTTGGGCATTATAAATCTCTCCTTCTAAAAAATATTTCGAGTAAACGCACAATGCCTAGCGCAAATTAGTCTTCTTTACGTCTCCACTTTTCTGTAGTAATTAATTGAGGTGTACCTCTATTATTCTAAATAACAAGGGTTATCAAACATGTTCAACAGCTTTACTATTTTTGGCATAAGAAAGATATTTACTAAATGTTTTTGCACAACGAAAGGCAGTCCTGTTCGCATATTGATCATAATAACGCTTGGTATACCACTGAAATTCTTTCGTCCAAGGTTTGACATGGCCAGTAAAGTGGATAATGGATGGTGCTCTTCTCGTTTCTTCATATTGTCTTTCTCCATAAATAGTCGGATGTTTTTTCGCTTTTGACAGAATATAACCTTGGGCATTCCACTTAGGATGTAACTGGGTCCAACGGTCGTGTAAAACCGCATTCAATGCATCTTGATCATGGAAACGTAATTTATCTGGATTTTCTTCAATAAATCTTAAGACTTTAGTGGTTACATCTAAATTCAACCATTTTTTAACATCGATTAGCAACAAGCCTGAGTTAAAATAACACATAGATTCTGCAGGAATCGCCATTTTTTCCAAACGTTGATGGAACCCTGCATCTTCTACAGCGGCGATGATATTTTCACCTAAATCAACTGTCCATAATTTTGCGACATCATCTAAGGCAATCATGTCACAATCCATATACAACAGCCGTTCGATCTGGCTTCCTCTAAACAACTCTGGAATAGCAATCCTGTAGTAAGCTGTTTTGGGGATTCGCTCACTGGTTACAACATTTTTGAAAAAATGGGGGTTGATTTTTAAAAATGTTAACTCTGCATTGATTTGGGTATGTTTAATCGTAAAATACAGTAATTGCTTGCTTTCAAAATTGATATTGTCATCAATCACATAAAAATGAACAGCTGCCGCTGAAGGACTATTTTCTAAAATTGAAACAAACATAGCAGCAAGATGCGGTACAAAGTTGGTATTGCAACATGAGACAATCGCTAATTCTTTTCTATTTTCCATTTCTTGCACCTACTTTCTTTAACTTGTTTAGATAAAGAGCTGTATAAGGATGATTTTCTAACGTATTCCAGGGTTTATCGTGACCAGTAAAATGAATAATCGCTGGCTCTTGATTTCCCGCTGCATATAATTTTTGGTAAGCCTCATTAGGCGCTTCATGACGATTAAAAACTAAAGACGTCTGCATATTCCATCTTGGTTCTAAAGCTAGCCAATCTTCATAAAGAACGGCGTTTAAAGCATCTTGGTCATGATAAACTATGCGGTCCCCATTTTCTTCTAGATACTGAATTGTTTTTTGAGTGATTGCTTGCTCGTTCCATCGGTCAATATCAATAATCATGACTCCTGAATTAAAATAATAATCGGAGGAATGGATGCCCAAACGTTTCAAGGCATATGCTTGACCAGGATCAATAACCGCGCCAATCGTTTGGTTCACTAATGGCGTATCATACAACTGGACAATATCATCTAAAACAAGCGTATCTGCATCTAAATAAAGAACCTTTTTATAGCTATATTTTTGTAAAAGTGACGGTAAAGAAATGCGTAAGTAAGCGGTCGTTGTAATATGATCACTCACTAAAAAATTTTGATAAACTTCTTTGTCTGCTGTTAGAAATTCAACAGTCGCACTTTGTGAGTTACTACTAACCGTTTGTCGGAGTGCTTTTTTGCTAGATAGCGACAGCCCATCATCAATCACATAAAAATGAACAGGTCTCTCCGCATGACAATTTTCTAAAACAGTTGTCATCATTACATTCAAATAAGGAGCATAATTTTCGTCTGAAGCTGTCACAATTGGCACAATCTTCTGAGTTTTTCTCATCAAAACCACTCTCCTCTTTCATCTTTTTATAGCTAAGTTCATAACCAGAATAGGACCGAAAAAATATTTATGCAAATCATACGCTTTAATAAACATAATTAAATTATAAAAAAAATATATTTTATTGCTATTAAAAAATATTTATGAGGAAACAAAAATAAATAATAGACCTCTAATTTAGGGATATATTAAGCAAAACAAAACCTACTTAATACTGCCACTACTATTTTTTTACTTCGGATAAAAGTATTGCTTCTAGATTTTCTTATTTGTTTTAATATTAAAAAAAATATTATCAATAAAAAACTGACTACTCAGTTAAGTAGTCAGTTTTTTGTTTAATAATCTTTAAAAATATTCTCATTTTCAAGGCTTAACTTCTGATAACCGCCATCTAACATTTCCTGAATACCGTCCTGGTACAACCTTTAAAGGATCAGCTTTAAAACGAAAATAGAGATCATAATCATTTAAACTTTTAGTTACATCCTTACCTTCTACTTCTTGCTTTAGAATTAACTGTTCATCTTTGGTTAATTGAAAAAGTAATGTTTGAGTATTCTTTTCAAAAAAACAAAGAGAGACCTCTTGTCCCCAGCTTTCTAGTTGTTCAACGATAGTTGCTAGTTGTCCGCTTAATTCCCAAGAGTAACTACTTGTATTTGTAATTGTCAACGAATCATTCTCTGGTAAATTTTCTATTTTCATATAGAAATAACCATCTTCACGCTTCGTTTGAACTAATTCGTTGATTGTCAAAGTATTTCCAACAAAAGCAGTAGGAACTGTTGTTAATTCTATAATTCCTTTGAAATCAATGGCTTGAATTTTGGTTTCTGATTGATTGCCTTCAGCATCTACTGTATACATACCTACGTAATACATTTTTTCAGGTTGAAGCTGTGAAGTTTCGTATTCAATAGTTGTTTCAAAATTCTCCGTTAAATTTTCTCTCGAAAGATGTGCTTTTTCAATAAAAGTAGTCGTAGCTAATTCTTCTTCTGAAACAATAGGACTCATAAACAGTTTAGTGGACGTAGAATTTTCATCTTCAATTTGAACAGGAAGGTAGGCCTTACGTTTTTGTCTTACAATTTGAGGAGACTGAGCTGCCTCCGTTGCAGAAGAATGACCAGTTGTAATTGTCGGCCTCCATTTCCCTGTTAGCTTGTAATAATGGGTAGCGGGATCACCGGTAGTCACTGGTTTAGAAAAAGCATTCCCGGAAAAAGTACTAGAAACAGGAATAGTTAAATCCAGTAGGCTATTTATTTGAACGAGCTTGTTTTTCACTTTGAAATAAAGACCATACAACGTGCCTCTTTCAAGTGCCGGTAATGTAATGACTATTTTGTCTTTTTCTCTTGTAAAAGGGAGTGCTTGTCCTCCCGTTGGTTGAGCGCCTGTCCCAATTTCTTGAGCACTCCCGAAGTAAACCTTATTCTCTAGCACTTCAAAGTTATCAGGGAGTGTCATTTGGATCCTCGTCCCGGCTTGTAAACGAAGTAAATCACTTGTTTGTAAATAATCAATCGCTGTCATATACGTGATTTCTTGACTTCTGTCAACAGAATGAACTTCGTTTTGAGGAATCCCAGTGTCTGCTAGCAATTGGTTATCCGCTGATTGTGCAACACCCGTACGTAATTGCAAATCTACCAGCCCTTCCACATTTGTAAATGAAATAGCTTTTGCTTGTGCATAGCCCCCGTTTGCTCCAGTAAATCCAAAATAAACACGTTTATTTTCATTTAAGCCTAAGTTATTTTTAAACTCCGTATCCACAGGAATCGTAATATTTAAGGCATAATCAGGAACAGAATAGGTAAATGTTCCCGCTTCTCGTTTAAATTCCACGATAAATTTATGCCACTTACTATCAGATAAATCTGTCACTCCTTTTTCATTTCGGTGATGAAGGACTTTGTCAATCTTAAAAATACCATCTTTTGTATAGGAAGTTTCTGCCCCCGGATAAGCCCAGGCAATATGATGACCTTTGGAACTTGTATCACGATCCATCATGCCATCGTTTGCAATAAGATTACTATTATTGTTATAGAAGGTATCAAATTCAATCGCCAAACTGTTAGGAATTGCCCCCTTACTTAATGGTGTAGAATCTCCTGTGTTTGCCCATACTCCAATCGTTGGACCAGCTTCTTCGGCTATTGCTGTCGGACCATTACTTTGCATAACAAATGTTAATCCATCACTATCATTTGTTACATTTTCAATATAAAAAGCCATCTCAATTTTAAAATCATTTGTAAAACTCACTGGGTTATTAAACCAAACTGCCCCACTAGAACTCGGTGTTGTATCATTAATCTGAACATAGCGGTGATTTTCAGATCCACTTGGACTTCCCGCTTTTCCTACCGTCGAAATCATCGTTTGATCAATTGGCAATGTCTCAAACGCTGGTTCAATGATTGCTGCTAACCCTTCACCGGGAAAGAAAAATAGGCCACCAAAGAAAAGTAGTAAATAGGAAAGTAAAAAAAACAAGCCGCCTAATTTGCTGGGCTTCATTCTTGATTCACCCTCTTTTTATTTTTTAATTGGTAATATTTCCAAAGTAAGCCCAGAATTGCTAGTAAAAACACAATCAGCATTCCAACTAAAATTGAAAATATAATAGATTCATCTTTCTGTTTGGTGAAAAAGACTGTTTTTTGATTAATTACTTTCGCTTGAGCAGCAGAAACAGTAAACGAGTCATCGAACACCCAGTTGCCTTTTGAGGAATGAATTGCGATATGAACATTATATGTTCCAGATTTTAAGGTTTCTTCCTTTAACTCTGTTAAAATTGGAATCAAGGAGTTAGGAGCAATTTGATAGTTGTCTGCTTTTTTCGTACCAATTATTTTTTTATTTGTTTTATCATAGACAGTTGTCTCAACGTTTACCTTACCAAATGCGGTAGGCTGGTTGTTTATCAAGGTACTTTTGATAACTACAGTATCATTTTTTATGACTGGCTCAGTTTTGTCAAAAAGTAAATTAGGCTCAGGCAGTGAACCCAAATCGGTGCGTAACCTGACACCGATTTGGGTTAGATATTTTGCCTGAATCATTGAATGCATTGCTTTTTCTTGGTTTGGGGAAGTAATTGTTTCAAAAGCAAAAGCACCTAGCACTTCACCAGTAATTTTTTGTCGTTGACTGTCTAACTGAAACGAAACTTTTTTACTTTCAGAAGGCTTCAGACTTATTATTTGTTGTTTTGGTTCAACAAATTGAATAAATGACTGCCCCTGATACATTTCTGCAGTTTCACGGCTTTGATAAGCAATTATACCCGTAGATGTTGTATAACTGTTTAAAGCACTCGCTTTTACTTGCAATGTTTGTTCAGATGTATTTGTAACTAGAAGAGTCAACGTTTGTTTATTTTCCTGAAGATATAAATCAAAATATGTAGCTTCTGATACTTGATTTTCAGGATACTCGGGTGTCACAGTAAAAGCGGTCGTTTCCGCCTCTACAGACATTACTTTACTATTTATGCTAAAAAATATGCTACATAATGTGAAAAAAAATAACAAAAAAGTAGTGTTACTTTTAACCGTCATGCTCTCTCCTCCTAACAGCCAAAATTTCAACTCTATTGTTGAGCCATTTAACTTACAGACAAATTATTAATTTTTTTGTCTAGGTTGCTTCATTCAGGAGTATAAGCGTTTGTTAACACCCAAGTAACCGTTCCACTGTAGCGACCACTATTAATATTTTGTTTTGGAAAAGTTAACGTCGTGTTTGATAAATCAAATTCATTCGCTGCCAATCCAGTTGTTCCGTTTGCACTAGCGACAAGTGTCGGCTCAGTCGTGCCAGCGTCAATTGTTGTCGTAGCAGTAACTGTCGCATCACCTTTTGCCCGTGTGGTTGCTAAATTCAATTTCGCAGATTGTAATTTTACGTTATTTTCATTTTTAATATCTGATAGTTTTAACGACAACATCCAGCCGGATTCGTTTGGCCCTCGATAATCAGATACTTTCGTTATCTCTGGTGTTCCAGTCAATGTTTGATCAGATTCCGCAACATCTTGAATCGTTAGCTCTCCAAAATTAAAGTTAGAAACTGCATCTAAATTTAAGATTCCTGGTTGAATTGTCAAAGATGCTTCACTTGTCAATTCAGCTGTTGGGTTCGCTTCAGCTGCATACGAATTGATTGCTCCACCTCCCAAAGTCACTCCCAGTACTGCTATTGTTGATAAAATACTTTTTTTCATCCTATCCCATCCTTTTTAAAATTTTCAAAAAATGACCTTAACCATCTAAAAGATAATTAGCCTGAATTGGAGCATAACACAAGATGTTTTTCCTTTTAAAAAAAGATGTACTATAAGTCATTTTCATTAGAGAAAGACCTTTCTATGATGGTATAATAGGGAAACAGAAAGAAACTTTCAGAGACCAAGGAGGAAAACTGGCGTGTATGGTCAAACAATCAGAAAAATTCGAAAAGACAAAGGGTTAACTCAAAAAGATGTTTGCCAAGGAGTTGTGACACTGAGCTATTACAGCCGAATTGAACGAAACATTAGTACCCCTACCATCGATATATTTATGGAGATCATAAAAAATTTGAATGTTCGATTAGAAGAATTTATGTATATTCACAATGACTATCAGAAAGCTTTAAAAGATCAGACTTGGTTTGAGATTACCGAACTTTATCATGCAGGAAATATGAAAAGTCTCGAGGACTATAAAACAGCGATTTTAACTGGAAAACTGCCACACGAAGAAGAAATTACGATTCAATTAATTAACCTGTTTATTTATCGTTTGGGTGGCAATGTCGTCGCCGAAAATATAGCTCATATTGTTCAAAACTTGATGAACTTAGAAAATTGGACTAGTAGGGAAGTCACGATGTTCATTACGATTATGGACGAAATTCCTATCGAAACCTTGTTAATTATTGTCAATCGATTGCTCAAAAAAAGAAATCTTTATTCTGCTTCTGATGGCTACAATTCTCCATATAGCAAAATACTCATCAATACCATCCTTCTCTGTGTAAACAACAAGTATCTCAACGAAGGGCAAAGTTATTTGAAACAGTTTCGAGAAATGTTAGAAATTCGAGATTTATACGGAAAAACAATGGCTTTATTCTTAGAAGGATTGCTTTGCTATGCCAAAGGAGCACAACTTGCGGGTACAAAAAAAGTTAATGAGGCCTTTCAAATTTTTCATTTATTAGAGATGGATAATTTTTCTCGCAAATACCAGCAATACTTTGAGTATATTAAAACTATCTATTAATAGGTTCATTTTTGTGACTTTTACAGTGTTAGCTTATGGAAGAAAGTATACGTAGCACTTTCTCTTCCTAACTTATTTCTGTTATACTTAAGTAAGAAATATGTAGGTAGGAGAGCGTAAATTTATGAAAATTTATTACATTGAAGACAATCCTTTTCATCAAGAGCAATTTAAAAAAGAACGCCACAACTATGAAAGTTTACGTTCTGTTCCTGTAGAGATATTTCCCAATAATAAATTAGAAAGTATTTATAAAAAACTAGATACTTTTGATTTTTCAGTCTCCGATATCTTCTTAATTGATATTGATTTGCAATCCCTTCATTCTGGTATTGATTTTGCAAAAAAGATTCGACTAATTAATCCTGATTGCTACATCATCTTTTTATCAAATGATACAACTAAAGGTTTAGAAATTATCAATCAACATATTCGACCTGATTTATATCTCTCTAAAAATGAAATGAGCAACGTATTTTTAGCTTTGGAAAATATCTTGGTATCTAGATTAAAAAAAGTTAATAACACAACTGCTCTTATTGAACTTAAAGGTTCTTCAAAAGTCTATCTGATTCATCCAGATGAAATTAATTACCTCTCCACTATTAAAGGATTTCGTTCGTCTATAGAATTTTTCGGTACAACAGAAAATTTTATCATTCAAGATAAAATGAAAAATTTAAAACAATTACTTGCTCCTTATCATTACTTTAACGATTTAAAAAGCTTTTCCATTAATCCGTATAATATTAAAGAAATAAATAAAAATACATTAGAAGTTATTTTTAAAAACGAAGAGTGTTTGTCATTGAGTGCTACCAGCATAAAGAAATTACTTACGTACATTGATGCTCTAAGATAAACAAAAAGCAGGCAAAATATGCCTGCTTTTTATTTACTTAAAAGAAATAGTTAAAGATAATTCAAACAGTTTCTCTTGTTTATCATAACGCAAATCATAATTAATATTGTTATACAGGTTAACAATTCTTGAAAAATTATAAAGCCCTAGTCCTCCTGCTTTTTTCTCGGAATGACCACGTTTTAAAAGTACCGTTAAATTGCCACCATGGTCAATTATCGCAGGATTTCTAACTAAAAAATGAAAAGCCTGATCTTTCTCGTTTAAACAGATAACAATCGGTTGAGCATTATCTGTTGCCGAATAATGCTCAATGGCATTATTTAAAGCAATAGAAAGTAGACGGATCAAGTCGATATAGTCCACAGCAACCGTTGAAATCACATTTAAAACTTGAATAGAGTATGATCTATTATTCTTTTCTGCTTTATCGATAAAATCATAAAGTAAACCTTTAATCACTGGGTCTGTAATCTTTTTCATTGGATTATGTCTAGCATCTTCTATCCTCTCTAAAGAATACTCTTTAAAATGAGTTACCAGTTCTCGCGCCTCTTCTGGTGTCTGATGACTAATTCCATATTCTAAGGCTGCAATAAAATTTAAATAATCATGACGAAATTCATCTAATTTATTGTAATATTCTTGTGTTTCTTTTACATCTTTTAAGTAAGAAGTAACAAATTCCTTACGTTTTCTGTTAATAATGAACACTATAAAAGCTACACTACTAAAAAGGTTGAATCCTAACATAATAATTGAAGTTAACACGTAATCTAGTGAATATAGGTTCACTTGTGCATGTAGAAAATAAAGTCCTGCCATCATTAAAGTAGACAATAAGGTAATGCTTTTCATTTTTTTCGTATAATCTGTAAAATAGTCAAAAATATGATATTTTTTATCAAGATGCTTCAAGTACAGACATAAAAATACTGTCATAGCGATTTCTAGAAAAACAGTAATATATAAATGATTGAATCCTAGATATCGTGGAAGATCAATACACAAGAAGATAATTAATCCCCCACAACTCATTAAAAAATTATTTAGTAAGATAGAAAGATAAATGTTCTCTACTTTAATATAGATATAGTAACATTGAGAAAAATAGAGCAGAAATAAAAAAAAGAATGTATATTTTATCATAAGTAAATTACAAACCGCCAATAATAAATAAAAGATAGTAAAAAAGTACGTACTTCGCTCCTGAAATAATAGATTGATGCCTATTAAAATATTTACATACACCATACCCACAAATACAATTAATTCCATTATTTTACTTCCACTCCTGACTTGCTAACCTATATTATCATACCAAAAAAGAAAGAAAAACAAAGAATCTATGTTTTCCTTTCTTTTTAACTAGGGCGCTTCAATAATTGTCCATTCTAACTCAGATTGATAATCGCCAATATATGCATTCGATGAAATCGCTAAATCAAATTGATGATTTCCATCTTGTATCAGACCATATTCCGTGTCAGTTTCTTTGACAACAGGTAAGGTAACTTGTTGATTATTCGTAATGACTAAATTATCTCTATTATTTTGATAACTGAGAACAGCTGGAAGTTCTCTTTGCGCATTTTTAAATGTGCTTATTTGGCTGACTACTAATTGCCAGTTTCCTGGTGAACGCGTGGTATCTTCAATTTTTATATCGACTGGTTTTTGAGGAAGAGAGTGAACTGTTTGTCCATTAATAACAGCATCTTGAAAAGATAGGACTGAATCAACAGATTTAAAATGTACAGTGCCTTCCATTAATTGTAAGGTAAAAGTTGCAACATTTGACTTGAGTCCTTCTGTATCTACCACATAAATTTCAACAGCATTCGCTCCAAGTTTTAAATCGGCTAATGACATTTCTTGTGAAAAAACATTCCAAGTCCCTTTATTTGCATTCGCTACAGAATTTTCTAGTAGATGTTCTACCCCATTTAATTTGTAATAAAGAGTCCCCGTTTGACTCTCAGCGTCTTTCCATTGTCCTTCCACTTTAAAGGATGAAAGATTCGGCGTTATTGGAATAGTTTTATTTGATAATACGTCCACCAACTGAAGTTCAGGAGGTGTATTTTTTTGTACCAACGTTAGTATCCCGTTATCGGATGCGGTTTGCCCCATACTATCTTTTATTTCAATCTGTGTTTTATTTTGGCCAATCATTCCTATATTAGTTAAATCAACGGGTATTGAAAATGTTCCCTCTTTTTGAAAACTCCCAGTTGGTATCGCAACAGTTTGACCATTAACAGTTAACGTGGGTTTTAGATCCGCTATATTTCCAGTCCATGTACCGGTTAAAGTTATATGGTAGGAATTTGCATCAGTGATGTCGACTACTTTATTTTTACTTTCCTCATCAAAAGATACATTGATACTTTGAATAGCTGGCATTTTCGTAGTTAAAAAATCCTCCCAATCAAAATCACCTTTAGAGCTGTCATAAATACCTGAATGCAGAGAAAACTCTTTATTTTTTAACGCTTCCTCTGTAACCTTGGCTTTATACGAAAGAATAATTTTATCTCCTTTGTTTATTAACAAATTGGAAATTCGATAAGTGTCATCATAAGGACCATCATCATATTGATTCGTTACTTGAAGTTCTGTCATCCGACCATCATAGGAAACAGTATCATGATACATCACTTGTGCTTCTGCATTAAAGGCCCAAAATATATCTCGATGAAGTTCTTTAGAAGTATTAACGAATGAGCCAGTATCAGATAAACTTCCTCTTTTATAAATAAACGTTGGTTCTCCTTCTAATTTCAATCCTTGTGTTTCATCTGGAAAAAGAACTAACATGGAAGATTGATTAAAAGATTCAGGTAAGACGCCATCATCTAGTTTTTCCAAAGTTGTATTGACTGTGACCGTGTCCCCAACAGCGGTATAGTACGGTGAATGGTCTTTTTCATAAGCAATTGTAGCTTTCACATGACCACCCAAAATGGTTGCTTCTTGATTATCTGGGTAGTCTGCGGCTAAAACATTCCCTGAAAAAAAAATCAGAGAAATAAAAATGGCACACATTAGAACTAAACAATTGGTGGCAAAAAAATTTTTATTAATTATGTTCATTGAATATGCTCACCTACTTCTTTTGTTTAAGTAATTTATAACTTAAAACTAGAATAATCCCTATTAATAATAAACCTACCACGATAATGATCGGTAAATACGGAACTCCTTTGTTTTCTAGAACAGCTTTTTTATTTATTTTTTCTGCTTTTTTAGCTTGTATTTCGAAATCAGTCGTCAAATGCCAAGTTTTATTGGTAGTCCCTTCTTTAGCATCAATTGTGACGGTATAGTTACCTGGTGTAATCTTTTCTTTATTTAAGCCAATTGGAAAGTTAAAATTTGTATTAGGCGCAATGGACATATTTTCTTTTTTCGATTTATAAAGAACCTTTTTAGAACCTTTTTTTGTAATTGTTGCGTCAAAACTTACTTTACTGATAATTGTTGGTGTTGGATTTTGGACATTTGCAAAAATAGTCGTATACGAATTTTCTAAACCGGGCCGCGCAGCTAGTAATTTTAAATCTGGCGTCACTTTATTTGTATTCGTTTCTAATTTCATTCCGATTACATAGGCATATTTATTTCTTATTGCTGTCCCACTAACCTTTTTACTTAGCGTATCTTTTTTAGTGATATGAATGCCACCAAGAATTATCCCTGTAAAAGCTTGTTTTGGCATCTTTATTTGAAAGGGAATATCTTTTGCTTCTCCAGGTTGTAATGTCACCTCTTGTGTCTCTGGTGAAACCAATTGATTTAACACATAATCAGCTGATACATCTTTTTTTACGTTTTTTTGTCCATAATCAATGACACCATTACTATTCGTTACAGCATTATTAACATCGACAAGGTAAGTCGCCTTCTCTTGACTATTATTCTTTACATGAATAGAAACTTGTTCTTTTTGACTCGGTTTTAATAATAAGTCAAAATAAGAAAGCTTTTTATTATTTTGAAAAGATGGAAGATTTGCGCTAACACTGTATGCTGATTCTGAAGAATCAGCATACACTTTTACATTGTTCATTCCTAAAATAATAAAACTTATTCCGATAAACAAACAACTTTTAATGAGGGAGAAACGAGGTCTGCTCTTATTCATGCGCATCAATTGGACCAGCAGTTAAAGTCCAAGTAATCGTCGCTGTATATTCTTTTGCCTGAGCACTTCCTGAGGGAACGGCTAGTTGAACATCTGTATTATGTCCTTCTTCACCAGGAAACATATCTAGCCAGGTTCCTTCTCCTGCCAGACTAGCTGCTGACATGACATTTTGTGCTTCAGTATTATTGAAAGTTACATCTTCGTTTACAGTAGGTTGTGCACTGGTATTATCTGATTTTTTTCGAGCAACTCCATTTTCAAACGATAAGACGGCCCCTTTTAATTCAGATTGATCCTCTGCTTTAAATTTAGAAGCACTTGCGGTTAAAGTCCACCCTCCTTCAACACCACGTTTATCAGTAATTTGGACATGTGGTTCAGCATTTAAAGCGCTATATACTTGACTATCACTAGAGATTTCTTGGGTCCCAAAACTAATATTAGAGACATAATCAATAGATAAAGGACCATTATCATCTGTTCCATGATTATCTGGATCATCTGGGTCAACCGGATTGACAGGATTATCTGGATCGTCTGGATCAACCGGATTAACTGGATCATCGTTTCCTCCAGTAAAAGTGACTTTTGCTGTAGTCGTTGTTGCATCACTTGACTCGGCTGCATTTGCTAAAATTCCAGTCAAAAGTGTTGCAGACAATAATGTTGTCGCTGCTAAAGAATATAAGATACTTTTTTTCATATTCATTCTCCTTTATGTGTTTGTAACTTTTTTTAAGCGGGTGCATCCGTTAACGTCCATTCAAGAGTCGCTGTGTAATCCCCAGCCAAATTTCCAGAAGGAACTTTCAAAGAAACATCTGTTGTAGTCATTTGATCTGCCCATGTTCCTAACCCTGTATTCACTGCTGAGGTCATGATATTTTGGGCTTCTGTGTTAACTGTTACAACTGCTGTAGATGGCGTTGCAGATTGATTATCATTCACCGTTTTAGGCGTGCCGTTAGGTAAAGTTAATTGTGCCCCCTTCAATTCTTGCCCACTTTGTGTTTTGAATCCAGCACTTTCGCTATCATAATTGACTTGTAAATTCCAACCTGCACCAGTTCCCCGTAAATCGGATACTTGAGCTTCTGTACGTAAAGAAGGTTTTTGTGCGGCATACGTTTCTGTAGAACCAGAAATTGTTTGCGTACCAAAATCAATATTAGAAATGTAATCGATACGCAAGACCCCAGTGTTTCCTGTTGGATCATTGGAATTAGGATTATCATCTGGATCAATAGGATCAATTGGTCCAACAGGATTATCTGGATCTGCTTGTGAGATGCCGATTTTTGCTGTACTTGTAGCATCTTTATCTTCAGCATGAACGACTGTACTACCTAATGTTGCACAACTAAATAATGCCGTAATTAAAATCATTTTTTTCATTGTTCTGTTTCCTTCTTTCTTCTTTTGAAAAATATCCATAATAGTAATCCGCCAATAAGTAACCAAACACTAAGCATAAAAAAATGATTTTTTAGTTCATTAGTCATTGGAAATAATTTCTGGGATTTCATTTCGTGATACTTTTTACTGTTTTGTGTTTGTACATCTGAATTATTCGTTTTTTGTTGTGGCATATTGCTTTTAAAGGTAATGCCAACGTTACTTTTTTCGCTAATTGCAAAAGCATCCTGTCCAAAACTAGTAGATATTTGAATACATCCAATCATCATTAGCATTATAAGCAATTGTCTACTAAATTTTTTCATTTGTTGTCCCCCTTACCATTAATCGAATAGCACCCCCAAACTGAAGTTTTGATCAATTTAGAATTATTACAATTCAGAACATCCATAGTATACTTAAATCAAAACAACATTTCCTGATTTTGAAATCGCTTTCTTATAAAGTTGTGTCAAAATATCATACAATTTAATATTTTTTCTCTTTCTTAGAAAAAATAAAGGACAAAAATCTAAAATGATTTTTGTCCTTCACTTCATACAAGATCCTTTTTCCCTTACAAAAGTTATCCTTCTTAAATGATCTATGGCGTAGTCGGATAATTTTGGACTGTCGTTTGATTGCCATTTTGACTAAACAAGCTGGTTGATTGTGCATTTTTTTGTTTTTCTACTTCTAAGACTTTGTTTTTTTCAAAAGCCACATCATAGTTGTAGTCCTTTGGTTGAACTTCTTGGAATCCTTGTAGTTTATAAAAACGTAAAAGGTTTTCCTGATTTAATTTGTCAGATAAACTTAACGATTTTTTCACCCAATCGTTATCTTTCGTGACTTCTGCTTTTAAATCTGCTGGAACTTGGTCTAATTTTTTCCCTTGATTATTGTAGATTTCCCCACCTAGATAAGAAAATTGAGGCGTTACAAAATCGCCATTTCTAAAAGGAACCACTTGTTTATATTGAGGAGATAAAAGGTCCGTGCCAAAATGGATATAATTTTTATCATCGACACCTAAAAGATGGTACAGTGTCGGTAAAACGTCAATTTCCCCACCATATTCGTGCATGATTTTCCCTTGCGTATAGCCTGGCATGTAAAACATCAAAGGTACTCTTTGCAATTGCGCATTGTCATAGTTTGTCCACGTTTTTGGATCGCGGTTGAAGGCTTTACATAAGTCCTTGTTGTTCGCATCTGAAATACCGAAGTGGTCACCATAAATAACAAAAATAGAATGATTGTATAAACTTGTTGTTTGCAAGTAATGGAAAAATTGTTCTAGCGATTGATCCAAATAGTGCGCTGTTCGAACATAATCATCCACAATCGAATTGCCTGTGTTCAATTTAGGAAACGGGAAGTTTTGGTCATCCGTATAATAAGGGGTATGATTGGTCACAGTTAAAAACTTCGCATAGAATGGCTGCTGTAAATGCTCAAGCTCACTAGCTGATTCACGCAACAATTGTTTATCTAAAATACCGTAACCTAGCATTTTGTCATCTTTTGAAAAATATGACCGATCAAAAAAGTATTGATATCCTAAGTTTTTATACACATGGTCTCGATTCCAAAAACTCCCCACATTTCCATGGAAAACAGCGGTTGTATAGCCTTTTTGTCCTAAAACTGCGGGAGCCGCTTCGAAAGTATTGTCTGATCCTAATTGTGTAAAAAGAGAGCCTTGCGGGAGCCCGAATGTTCCTGTTTCTAACATGTTCTCCGCATCACTCGTTTTTCCTTGCCCTACTTCATGAAAGAAATTATCAAAACTGATTGTCGCTTTGTTTTGATAGAGCTGATTTAAAAACGGTGTAACCTCTTGGCCTTGGACTTTCATATTAATCAAAAATTGTTGAAAACTTTCTAAATGAATCACAAATACATTTTTTCCTTTGGCAATCCCGGCATACTGCGGATTAAGCGGTAAATTATTTTGCTTGGTAAATTTCATGATTTCAGGTAATTCGTTTGAACTAGCTTCTGCTCTTACCTCATTTGACATGGCTGTTTTGACACCATCGATGGCTGTGAATGCATCCAAGCCAAGATATTTTACAATATAATTACGGTCAAAAATTCTTTGAAGCAATTGAGGACGATCGGTTTCGCTTAAAAATAAGTTAACCGAAAAGAGCAAGACACTTAAACAACTAATTGAGATCGCCAATCTTCTGTTGATAGGTTTAGTCATAAAGACTTGATGATTCCGTCGCTGTTTAAAAGAGTAAAATACCAAAACGAGCAGCACTAAAGTATCTAGCCAATAAAAGACATCGTGGACCCTCATTAAGGCAAGTAAATCACCAGAAATCCCTTCTGAAACTTTTGAAAAGCCAAAAACAGATTGGATGGTAATAAAGTCAGTGAATTCACGATAAAAAATAATATTCAAATATAAAATTAATGTATTTAAAACATTTAAAAGAGTTAAGCTAAGCATAAATGTTTTATGCTTTTTAAAATACAAACTAAAGCCAAATAATAACAGCGTAGTAGCAACTGGATTGAACCACAAAATTTCTCGTTGGAGACTGCCCTTAACGCCCAATGAGAAATCTAGGTAATACGCCAGAATCGTTTTTGCCCAAAAGAGTAAAACAAAAAATAAAAAGAGTCCTAATCGGTTATTTATTTTTTTCATCTAAGTTTGTCTTCCTTTCCCTTCAAAAAAATCTTGATTTGTTAAAAATAAAACCTAACTCTGCGCAATGACTTTTTCGCTAGCGGAGAATTGGATAAATAACTTAAAAAGATAATCGCAATGGCGCAACATCCAAATAAAAGCCATACGTTTGTAAAAGGTGTTCGTGTAAGGGAACTAGTAATAGGCTTTGTAATTAAAAGACTTGGTAGCGCCACCCCTAAAGAATTGCCAATTTGCTTACATGTCACCGCAATGGCTGCTGCCGTTCCTGACTGAGAAAATGGCATTCCTTCAATCGCTGTAATGGTAATCGGTGAATTTAACATCCCAAACCCAATGCCTAAAAAGATATAAATAACAAATAAAATAATCATAGGCGTTGTTTTAGTTACAAATAATTGTAAAAAGCTAACAGCCAACATTGAAATACCACAAAGCATAATAGGACGTTTCGTCCCTATTCTCCCTACCATTTCGCCGGCTCTCGGGGCAACAAGAAAACTAACAAAAGCCAAAGGAATAGTTGATAAGCCAGCTTCCAACGGGCTGAAGCCTCTCATTTCTTGCAAATATAGCGTGTTTAAAAATAAATAACCGTTATATATGATAAAGCCAAAAATAGCTAAAAAAGAAGCCGATGTAAAGGGAATAGATAAAAAGAAGCGCGGATTGATTAACGGATTGTCAATGTTATATTCATAAATAAAGAAAATAACAATGGCTAAGCAGCCGATTATCCCAGTACTTAAAATATCTGGCGCGAAAAGCCCTTTTCTAGGTAGTCCGATAATGGAATAGATAGAACTAAATAGAAAAAGAATCATCAATGCTTGACCAACAAAATCATTTTTCACCGTCTTCTCTACTTTTGAATCAGGTACAAACTTTTGTGTAAGGATGATTGCCGCAGCAATGATCGGTACATTGACAAAAAAGACATACCTCCAGCTAAAATAAGAAACAATCAGTCCGCCAATAATCGGGCCCATTCCTAAGGAAATCCCTGTAACAGAGCCCCACAAGCCAATTGCTTTCGCTCGTTCTAACTTTTCGGTAAATACCTGTGTAATAATAGACATTGCTACCGGATTTAACATAGAACCACCAATCCCTTGCAACATGCGAAACGCAATCAATTGCCCTGGGGTTTGCGAAATCCCACATAGGAAAGACGCTAAACCAAAACAGGCTAAGCCCAATTGAAGGACTCGTTTACGGCCAATTCGGTCTGCTGTAGACCCAGATAACAATAATAAGGATGCTACCATTAAAGTGTAACCATCTGTTACCCACTGTAATGTAGACAGATTCGTGTGAAAATCACTTTGAATGGATGGTAACGCCACATTGACAACCGTAACATCCATGGTCACTACAAACAAACTCATGCAACAAGTATACAAAATAACTTTTTTTCTATCGATCATAAAAACAGTCCTTTCTAGCAACTACATAAAACAGGAAAAGCAACAATGACACTTAAACTTCTAACGACACGATTATCGCAAGTACTCACGTATCAACAGTTCTTTATATTGCTTGCCATTTAGTTATTTTATACTTAAAAAAGTAAATCTTTAGATAGCCAAACTATACACCAGAACCCTTTTAAATTGAACCGTGATAGATACGATTTATCGATTCTTAAGTTATTAAATAATTGAACATTCCGTTCAGAAATATCGAACAGTCCCATAATTGAGCATCTCTTTTAAACAATGAACATCAAAAATAGCCTTATCCGCAGCAGAAGTAAATCTAAGCGAATAATGCTATTTTTGGTAACTATTCCAAAGTAATTTTAATGGCTAAGTCTCTAGCAACTTTTGTAAAGTTGCCTTGATTTGACTAGGTTGGACAAAAACCGAACTGGAAACATTTCGGTATAAATAAAATTTTTGTTTTCGTTCAATCGGTAAAAAGAAGAGTTTAGAATCAATTTCCTGCAGTTGTTCTTTCCGAAGAGAGATCACCGCATAAACTCCTTTACTTTTTTCAATGAGACGAGTAAGCATCAACGTATCGTAGCAACAAACAAGCGGACTTGTTAATTGCAACATTTCTAGCACACTCTTGGTAGCTTCTAAATGATCTAAGTGATGAGGCAAAAATAGAAATGGATAGTTGGTCAAACAGATGAAGCCTTCTTCCTCAATTTCTTGTTTAATTTCTCTTGAAACACAAAGATACATTTTTAGTTCAATTAATTGTTCTTTCTTTAAAACTGGACTATTCACATCTGCAGAAGTAATCACAAAATCCAACTCATGATTCTCCAATTTATTCAATAACTCAAACGATGAACCATGGTAACATTCCCAAAAACGATTCAGTTGATCCTCATTTTCTGTCACTTTATACATCAAGGACGTATTTCCAAAACCTAAACGCATCACTGGATTCTCAATCATTTCATGCAGATTAAGTTTCATTTTCTTGGCCTCGTTTAAAATGATATATACAGATTGGACGATTTTATCACCATAGGAATTTAACGTCAAAGAATTCCCGTTACGGTCAAAAAGTAAATGGCCCAATTCACTTTCCAAATCTTTTAATGACGCACTTAAGGTTGATTTACTAACATGGAGTTCAGAGGCTGCTTTGGAAATACTATTATATTTTGCAATGGTATAAAAATATTCTAATTTTTCAATAGTCATCTTTTGTCATCCCTTTTATTCAAATTCATTTGCCCACGTAACCTGTTCAAAACACGCCTCACTCTTTATCAATAGCGTAGTTATTTTTGCTCTAATAAGCTATGTCCATCTTGTTATTTTTCTATAACTAATAGCAGATGGATATGAAAGTGCCTTTGGTAAAACTTTATCTCGGAAATAGCATGAACATTCGCAACAAATTCAGCTTATTAAAAAAGGCGTCTAGCTTTTTCTATTTTACGCAAATTTACTTAAGAAATTCCATTTCAATTCTTTTCTAAAAAAGGTAAGATGGACACAACAAATGTTTCAGTTTCCATGCCCATTTACTTTAAGGTTCAGCGTTATCTACTAAGTATGAAGAATGTCAAAGAAAGGTTAGGTACTCCCAATGAAAATCAATTATTTAGGCACGGGTGCAGCAGAACGGATTCCAGGAATTTTTTGTAATTGTAAATTATGTAAGTACGCTCGAGAGAAAAAAGGACGAGAAATTCGTACACAAACTCAATTAATTATTGATGATGTCCTGCTGATTGATTTTCCAGGGGATTCTTATTTACACTTGTTGCAGTATGACTTGTGTTTTGCAGAATTTGACTCTTTACTAATCTCTCATTGGCATTCCGATCATTTTTACGGCGAGGATTTGGCTTATCGAATGTCTGGTTATGCATTAGATGTTCCCAATCGTTTAACTGTTTATGGAAATGAAGCAGTTAAGACGTTTTATCAGCGCGCCTTTGATTTAGAAGGTCGTCAAGACAATACCCGATTACATTATCAGGTTATTCAGCCCTACAAGTGTTTTACTATTGCGAACTATACGATTTATCCCCTTCCTGCACAACATGGAAATTTCAGTGAAGATTGTTTTATTTTCGTTATAGACGATGGTAAAGATGCTTTTTTATCCACCCATGATACAGGTTACTTTACGTCAGAAATGTTTGAATATCTTGAAAAGAGCCACTTACTTCTTAGTATTGTTTCTTTAGATTGTACTAGTCAAACAAACGAAACTGGCAATAGTCATATGAATTGGGAAGAAAATTTAAAATTAATTGCAGAATTAAAAGAAAGAAAACTCGTCACAGATAAAACGATTTACGTTGCCAACCATTTTTCTCACAATGGCGGCTTGTCTTATGCGGAGATGGCGGCTTTATCTCAAAAGCATGAAATCATTACGAGTTATGATGGTTTAGAAATACTAACTTAATCGGATTATTTGCCTTCTTTTCAGCACTATTATATGCTTTTAACCGATAATTACAAGGTGCTTTTATCGTAACTTACACTATCTTAAAAAACAAAAATACTCGAGATTTCCCGTGATTCTGGAAATTCCGAGTATTTTTATGGTTCTTTACGCTGCTGGCACAGCGGATAAACGTTTATTTTCTTCTTCATTCACTCGATTGACAATAAAGTTATAATTCACTTCATTTAGTCTTTGACCATGGTTTCCTGTTTGCTTAATGCCACCATTGGAATGAACACCAACTACTTCAAACTGATCATTATAGATTGGTGAACCAGATTGACCACCTGTTGTATCGATATCATAAAATAGTAATGGATTTTCTAAGTCTGTAAAGTTAGATGTAAACAAATCATTTTCATGAGACCATTGTGTGTGGTTTTTCTCACCTGGATAGCCTGATATTGTGACATGGGTATCTGAAGATTCAAACTTTTTCAAAACAAATGGCGTTAAAATTTCTCCCAACTCTGGGCCATCTGGACGATCGTTTTGTTTGCCGACAGTCACTACCGCAATATCCGCATTCGGGGAAAAAGCTACATCAATCACTTTGAATTTGCCAAATGGTGTCGCACTGCCATCTCGACCTGGATAAAACCAAGCATCATCTTTGGCATTCGGATTTAATACTTTGGCATTCTTAAAACTTTCAGCCACATGATTATTGGTGACAATTGTATTAGTTCCAACAACAAAGCCTGTTCCTAAAGAAATATAGCCTGGTTTACTGGCAGGGGAAATGATTCTTCCGATTGACGCAAAAGGCGCTTCGGTTGTATCTGCCACTTCTTGTCTTCTGTCTTCAGGGTCCAGTAACGATCTTTTTTGTCGTGAATGACTTTCGGCAGGAACGATATACTCTTCTGCATTTGCAGAGAGGCTAAAACCAGCTATCAAACTTACTAAAATCAGAAACAAAAAACCAGCACTAATTTTTCGTATGGAGAACTTTTTCATAAGATTATGCCACTCCTTATCCATTTTTATTTAATTGGGGAATTTTTTTCATTCATTGACCAGAACAGATTCACTTGGTTGGTTTACTTGAATATCCTCTTTAGCTCCGATTCCAGCAGAGTTAAAGGCTGCTGACACCACTGAAGCTGCTTCATCGCCATATTGAACTTTTGCAGCAGCAAGCATCGCATCACGAGCATCACTGAATTGTGCTTTAGGTGTTAAGTAATTTACTAATGAGCTGTAGAAAATAGTCTGTGCTTTTTCAATGCCTAAGTTCTGGATAATGGTGTAACCAATCCGATTAATAATTCCACTATTATAATGAACACCGCCTTGATCATAATAAGGCGTTCCTTTATACCGTGCTCGATCGTCGTATTGAGCCATGGTTTCTGGTTGTCCGTGTTTACTTGGTGTTTGTAAATTTCGAATACCTGTTTTTCGGTCAACACTCTGAGTATCCGCACCAATTTCTGGATTAGATGCACCCGAAATAATATAACCCATCAAATCAGAATAAGATTCATTCAACGCACCTGATTGTCCTAAATATTCTAAACCGGCAGTATGTTCCGTCACACCATGTGTCATTTCATGACCAACTACATCTAAAGAGGAAGCATACGTTTTTCCTGTTGGTGTACTTGTTTCACCATAACGCATTGCTTTTCCATCCCAAAAAGCATTGTCATAAGCATCTGGATGTTGTTCATCAACAACTGACAAGATGGGCATCCCTCGATCATCAATACTGTGTCGTTGGAAATGATCTTCATAATATGTTTTCACAAATTTTCCATGCGTATAGGCGTCAACAGCATTCTGATTTAATGTCGCTAGTGATGGTGCTTGAATAATAGAATAATTATTTTTGCCATCAACTACTGCATGGTAAACCCCTGTGTTATCCGTTCCGTGTAAAGCAATTCCCGTATTGTTTTTTTCAACTGGCACATTAAACGTTACTTGAAAAGAGTTTTTTAACGTTACTTCACTACCGACATGTTCCGTTAAATCTTGTTTTTCCATAATTGTTCCATCTGTAGCGTTCACTTTATAAACCAATGATATGGGGTCACCAGTTGGCGAAGAAGTTACTCTGACTTTATAAAATAATTGCCCTTCATTATTTACACGTTTGTCAATAGCTAAAAAGACAAGATCTTTATTTTCCGGATTATCAGAAGCAATAATTTTTTTAACTCCTTCTTCACCGATTGCATCAACCGATTGAATTTTCACTACTTGATCAACTGGATTTCCTGTAACACTTGTTACTGCACCGTTTTTATCTAAATGAATAATCACATTATCTGAATCAACAGTAACGCCTTCCGTTTGCTTTTCTAACTTAAGATGCTTCATCCCCCACGCATCTTCTTTTCGATCTACAACCGTATATTGTTCAGCAGCTGCCTCAGAAATTGCCTCCTTTTCCAACTTCGATAAAACTGTTGAAACTTCACTTTCTGAATAAACTTGTTCTTCTGCTGCTACAAAAAGTGAAGAAAATAGACATGAACTTCCAACAAAGATGCCTGTACCTAAAATGTATAAAATTTTATTTCCCTTCATCAAACGATTAACTCCTTCCCCAGTTTCCTTTTATTTCTTTTCCCAACAAAAGTATTACTTTATCCTCCCTAATCTTTCCCGTTAAACGACCGCCCCTTTCCCTGCGTGAATATTTTGTTGCTATTTTCATTATAGATAACTACCTAACCGGCACTATCTAAATTCCTTAATTAGCCGACATTTTTCCCTGTATTGCCCCTCATATCTCAATACCATAGCAAAAAAGTTGTTAACAAATTCATTCGTTAACAACTTTTTTACTATTATGATTTTTTTCAATAATTAAATGTTGAGTGACCGCTCCTTCATTGAAGGACGTTTGCAAATCAAATTGATCTGAAAAATCAACAATTTCTTTTACATATAACAATCCCCAACCGTGCTCTTCAGGGTTACTTTTAGAGCTAAATTTGGTTTTCTTCATAACCCTAAAATCAAATTCGGCTTGGACACTATTTGTTATCACAAACTCTTGTGTTTCATTTTTATTGAAAATTGAGATTGCGAACATTTTCAATTCTGATTTTGCACTGTTTTCAATCGCGTTATCTAATAGAATAGCCAACAAACGAATCACAACCACTAAGTCGATTGATGTATCAAGAATAAATACTTCTGGCACATCAACAATCACTTTTAGTTTTGCTTGCTTTGCGGTATTAATTTTCATACTTATGAGTGCCTTAAGTTCCATATTTTTCAAACGATTTAACTTCATAAGTTCAAATTCTTCATTATCAATAATTTTTTTGGTTGGTGCAATCGTTTCTTCATAAATTCTTTTGATTTCCAGAATATCTTCGTATGAAATAGCAATTTGTAAACTATACAATAAATTTTTATAATCATGACGAAACATCGCTAGCTCTTCGTTAATGGATTCTATTTTTTCAGTATAAATCGTTAAATTATTCAATAATTGAGTGTTGATACGTTGTTCTTCCAAATAAGCTTCAATGACTAAGCCAATCAGAATTAAAAATAAACCTACACTTATTAATAACTCCAATTTAGAACTATTTACCGTGACAAATCCTCGCATAAAGTCAGGTGAAATCTCTGGCGAAATCAAAAACACAAAAAGTAACAACAGAATCAACAATAAAAGTAAACAACCAAAAAAAATTCGGCTATTTTCTAACACACGATTTAATCTTAAAAAAACACTATTGGGAATTTTTAAAGCAATCCAGATATTTATAAGCAACAGAAGAACATTTGAGGCAATCCATAATAATTTATTTTGATAAATCTGTTGAAAAAAAACACTTAAAATCGTTTGCTCCGTGTAATTGATAAACGAAACCATAAGCAATGTAAAAACGGATAAAAATATCGCTTTAAAAATTGAGAACCTCTTTTTGTGAATGAGTAAAAATCCTGTAAAAACAACGACTGTCAGCGCATAAATCAACCAAGAGTAGCCCAACATTAATGCCGCAAACGAACAAAGATTAATGACAATAAGCAATGAAAGTAACGGTATTTTACATTCAATCTTGATCAATGTTACTCGTAAAAAGACAAAAACGATAAAGCTAGATGCCAGCAAAACGTTAGTAGCTAATAACGACAAAATCATTTTTCAATATTCTTTTTAGGTTTTTCAGTTTGTCCCATCCATTGTCCAAATATATTGGGCGAATTTTGATTTAATCTAGGCTTAGTTCCCACACCATCACTGACTTTTGTAACTCTTTTTTCAATAACATTTTTAATTATTTTTTTACCAAATTTCATAAAAACACTTCCTTCAATTAAATTTTTTGTTACAGGGAGTATCATCAGACCTTGGATGACGAGACCGTAGAGTATTACTGAAGCAATCTTTTCTTTGACAAACAGACTACATAAAATAAGTAAACACACCCTTATAAGGCTTTGCTTTTTGAGCACGTTTAAATCAGATGGCTGAACAGGTTCAATTGCTGTTCCTTGTGGCGCATACCAATAAAATAATACGACTAAGAGGCACATCAATAGAATTTTATAAATAAACGGTAAGCTCACAGAAGAATTTTTCAATACAAATGGTATGGCAACATAGATAACAATGCTTTCTAGACGACAGAGCCATTTGGTTTTTGCATGCCAGCCACCTGCGACAGGCCGTAAAAAAATCAGTATGACGTATACAATAAAGGTTTCGCTTAACGTCCCAAATAAAACTGATAAAATCAGAATCATCAGAAAATTAAATAAGCCAGAAAAATAAACGGTTAGATAATACTTTGTCCATTGTGTTTTTCCTGATTGATCTTCCTGATCCATATCCATAATATTTTTTAGAATCCAATCGATTAGCATATCGCCCTCCTCTTCAAGTATTGCACTAAATTATAACGAATATAGCGACTAATAGATAGATAATTCCTTAATTAGTCATTATCCCTCCCTAAGTAAGAAATAGCGCCTTGACCTGAGTATAATATCTTCTTGAGACTGGTACTTCCGTTCCGTCTCTCATAGTTAAAAGATGCGTTTTATAATTTAATTTTGACGCATATTTTTTATTGATGATGATTGATTGATGGACTCTAATCAAATCTGGATGCAGTTGTTCAATTTTTGATAACGTTCCATAAAATTCTCTTTTAAAATTTTTTCCAACCATTGACACACGATGATCGTATTCCGTTTGAAAGAAATAAATATCATTAATATCCATTTTTATAGAAGACGCTTTTAAGTTAATGATAATATATTCACTTTTTGTCTTTATATTTTCTTTTTGTTGAATATATGCATCGACACATGTTTCGACCTCTTTTTGGAAATCTAGAAAATCCACGTTCTTTTGAATAAATTGAAGAGCTGAAACCATATATTTGTAGGAAGTTAAAACTAATTCTGTGTGAGTAGAAATAAATACAATCAGACTTTCACTGTCTGTTTTTCTGATTTCTTTGGCAACCTCAAATCCTGCCTGGATATGATTGTTCATTTGAATATCTAGGAAAAAGATATTTAGTTGGGCGTCCTGGTGTGCCACTTGTAATAATTCATCTGAACGTGAAAATAAATGGATTGTTTCATTATAAATATTTCTTGAATGTAGGATATTTGTTACCAATGCTTCTAACGCTTTTGCTTGAATAATTTGGTCTTCTAATATATAAATAGCCATTTGTTCACTCATCCCTTTCTCAAGAAGATATAAAATTACACAACAAAAGACAAATGATTATAATGTTCAATCAATTTATACACCAATAAAAAAGATAAAAAATTGATTGTCTGTTAGTATATTCACATAAATTTAGTATAGCGATTTCAGTAGTTTCCTGCAAACAAAAACATAAAATAACAAAGCATCAAGAAAGAGTACTTTGGACTATTCATCTTTTACTAACGAATCATGAGGACTATTGTCTCTTCGTTGATGAAAAACAAAGAATCAACCGCCAAACTGTTCTTGTCATTTTATACATGATAAAATCAATTCATTGGTCGATTCTGGTTATTTTAATTTGTTAGTTCACACATGAATCATTGTGCTAATTTTTTACTTAAACATCCACACTTCTTCCTGTTGAATGAGTCGATTAAGCGCCAATGTAGGTCACGCCACTACTATAAGCAATTACATTAGGTAAGACACGATACGAAATCGTTTGATCATTGATGACATTGCTTTCAGAAATAATGATTCCATCAGAAGTGACCGCTTCAACAAAAGCAACATGTCCATATTGATTATCTGCGCCAGCAACTCCTGGTTGGAAACTAATCGCACGACCAGCTTTAGGCAATGAACTAACTTGATAGCCTAATGCACGTCCTTTTCTTCCCCAGTCACTGCCATTTCCCATAAATTCATCCATAGAAGTGCCCAACTGTTTGAAACGATTATAGACATACCACGTACATTGGCCCACGGGATAGCTACCACTCCGATTATAATTGATCCCATCATAGACTGGAAAATGCATTTGTTGCTGTTCCGCTTCCGACAGCTCATTTTTAGATTGGATAATCAAACCGTCCACTGTTTTTGGTAAATCAAATTGCGTTAAGTTATAAACCGCAATTAACGAATTTAATTTATTATCGTATTGCTTGTCTGTTGCATATTTACCTGTTAAAAAACGTGTTGCTTGAAGGTAGTTTTTGGCTTCCGAACGCCACGCTGGTTTATAAAAATCTTGATTTCCGTCAATCCCTTGTCGGAATAATTGAACATAATCTTGCAGTGAGTCATTATAGCCACCGTAATCGCGAAACCCAGCGGAAATTGTATAAAGTTGGCCCCTCTGATCAGCCTCTTTTGTTGAAAAGCTAACACTATTTCCTTGGAACGAACCTTTCACGCCAAAGAGATTATAATAAGGTTCTTTGGCTAGTTGACTTTCGCCAGAGCCACTTTCTAAAATAGCCTGAGCTATCATCACTGATGCAAAAACATCGTATTTTTCACCAAGTTCTCTGGCTGTCTCACCAATTTTTTTAATAAACGCTGTGGTTTGTTCTGACTTCTGCATTTCAAATGACGCACCATATGTTGCTAAAACTTCTTTGCCATACTCCGTTAATGTGAACTCCTTAAAAGGATTAGTCACTACCAAGCGTATTTCCTCTTTTGAGTCTGGTTGTTGTTTGGTAGTATAGATATTCTCTAACTGACCAATTACTTCTGATTTTTCTTTAGAATCCGCTTCCGCTGCGGCAATTAAATATTTTCCTTGGCCAAGATAAACACCATTTTGAAGCGTTTTTCCTTCAGCTGTTTGCCAAAAAATCAGATCACCAGGTTCTGCCTCCTCTATAGAACGAGCTTTACCAAATGTCATTTGTTCTTGCGGCGTACTGCCAATGTCTATTTTAAATAATTGTTGGTAAATTTTTTGGGCAAGGAAACTACTGGTCAATGCTTGCTCCGTCAAATTAAATTCTTTTTTTGTTTTCCCAACGTGTCTTAATGCTTCAGCCACCACAACTGCCCGTTTCTTTTCGCCAAAAGACGACAACAGTGGAAGTTCGTAGCCTTTTAAATTAGAAGAAGCTATTTCATCTACTTTGAGGGACGGATTTAACGATACAGCCTGATTTTCTTCAACAACGTTATTGGTGGCTTCAGGAACTTGAATAGGTTCTTCAGGTTCTTGCTTGGTCACAGGAACTTGTGGTGGTTGCGATTGTTCAACAGGCTGAGTGATTTCTGATGATACCGTCGGCTCTGTAGGTTCTTTTTTTGTTTCAGAACTAGTATTTGTGGTTGTCGTTTCTGTCGTTGAATGACTCGTTGATTCGGTAGTCGTATCGCTAGAACTACTTGATTCAGATGACGAACTACTAGTGGACGTTGTCGATGTAGCAACAGTTGTTTCGGTTGTTTCGGTTACTTTTTCTTCCGAAGTAATTGTCGTTTCCGAGGACAGAGCTGTTTGTAGCGAGCTACTTGGTAATTCTGCAGCCAACGTAACAACTGGAGCGACTTCCAAACTCAGAAGAATGAGAATACTTGTTAAAACAAGTAGTTGATTCTTGATTTTCTTTCTTTTCATTCGTAAAAATCCTCTCCTATTACTTACTTGCGCATTTGCACACTGTTTTTGTACAAATGCGCCTTGTAAGTTAATGATACGCTAATTTTGGTCTTTTTTATTTTTGAAGAATAATTTTCCTAAACCAATACTTACTATCAATAGAAAACCACTGATTGACCAGATTGGCGAAACAACTTCATTTGCTTTTGGCAAAGTACCAGAAGTGGTGGTTTTTGTTGTCGTTCCACCTGCTGCTGTGCCCTTTCCTGGACTGGTTACGCTACCAGTCCCGCTAACCGTGCCATGATTTCTATTGTTGCCTGTAGAGTTGCTACTGATTGGCTCTTCTGCCATTGCTTCAATGGCTTGTGCTAAAATACTTAAACATTTGTCCACAGCTTCTTGCGTCGCATTTGGGTCCTCAACAAGTGCTTTTGCTTGTTTAATTGCTTCAGCTAAAGCTTCTTGCGATGCTTTTGTAAATTGTTTTCCTGCTTTAGGTTTCAAGGTTTCTGCTTTTTGAAGCAGTTCTTTCAACTTTGTTTTATCCGTTTGAAGGACTTGTTCCTCTAAACTATCCAAAGCAGTTTTTACTTTTTTTTCAGCAGTATCAATTTGTTCTTGCCGAGCATTTTTATCAGCTAAAATCCCTTCCGCTTGGTCAATTGCTTCAGTTAAGCGCGCTTTAGACTCGCTGGTAAATTCTTTTCCGGCAGATGGTTTGATTGCTTTTGCTTTGGCTATCATTGCCTCTAAGGCTTTTTTATCTGTAACTAACGCTTCTTCTTGTAACCCTTCGATGGCGCTAGTTAATTCAGCAACCGCTTCATCAATCATTTTTTGATTAGCTGCTGGGTTTTCCAATGTGTTTTTAGCTGCTAAAAGCGCTTTTTGTAAATCTTGTAACGAGGAGGCAGTAAATTGGTGCCCTTCACTTGGAGTGACTTGCTGCGCTCGTTTGACTACTTCTTGTAATTGGTCTTTATTTACAAGGGGTACTTCTTTTAATTGAGCCATTGCAGTTTCCAATGCGTTTAGAGCCTCTGAGACTTCTTCTTTTGTCGCCGTTTCTTTCGCTACGATTGCTTCAGCTGCTTGAATTGCTTCTTGCAATTGTTTTTCTGTTTCTTTTGTAAATTGGTATCCTTCTTCCGGCTTTCTTCCTCGGGCTTGAGCGATTTGCTCTTTTAAGGTTTCCTTATCAACGGCGACGGGTTGTTCTTTTAATTGTGCAATTGCTTCACGCAATGTTTTAGTCGCTTGGTCTATTTCTTCTTGGGTAACTTTTTCTTGAGCAAATACTTTTTGAGCTGCTGCTAATGACTCTTCGAGAACTTTTTTAGTTTCTTCGGTGAATTCTTGCCCATCACTTGGTTTCTTTGTTAGCCCCTCTTGAATTGCTTTTTCTAAATCAGCTTTATTCGCTACATCAGGCATTTTTTCCAACTGTTCTACAGCCTTTTCTAGATTTTCCACAGCAGCAGAAACGTCTGTCTGTGTGGCTTGCTCATTGGCTAGAACAGCTACTGCCTCATCTAAGATTGGTTTAAAGATTGCCCAAGTTTCAGGTGTATATTCTTTTTCGACACGTGCTTGATTTAGCGTAATTAGCGCTTGTAATAACTCTTTATCTACTAGCTCTGTTGGCTTCACTGTTACAGAAAAATCTGAAAGTGTGGCTTGTTGGAATCCTTGGCCCACTAATAAGCCTTGACTCATATCAAATTGTAATGACTGCTCAACAGTTGTCGCACGTTTTACGCGAGTTGTTTCTTTTACTTTAACTTTAAAGGTAACTAAGTCCATTGAACCGTTTAACAATTGTTTATTTCCTTGATTACTAAGAACTAAATATAGATTCTCCACATCATTTGAATGTTTCCGATATTTAGAATAATTTTCCATGTGTTGTGTATTATTCGTGGTTGCAGGCTGACCGACAAGTTCAAATTTGCTAGAATCAAAGGACATTTTTGTGCTTAACGCATTAATGTTTTTTAAGTCTTGACCTTTAAGTGTAAAGGTTAATGTATCGCCAGGAAGATAGGTATCCTTGCCATTTTCATTAACCACAGCAAGGGATAAACCGCCCGCAATTTCTTCGACATCAGGTATTTCAATCCCACCATCTAATTGTCGTAAAACATAACTGATATCATAAGCATCAATTACCCCATTTTTATTTAAATCGCCTTTTTCAACATAGCCATTAAAATCACTGTCCAACGATTCTAAGCCTGTATAGTTTCGATAACTCATTGCATCATTTTCATCAATCGTTCCATCGTTAGTAATGTCTCCATTTAAGATTCCTTCTGTTCCTGGTTGTTTGTAAAAGAGCATCTCACGACCAGAGCCAAAATTACCCACCGATTTTAATACCTTCATTTCAACAAAACGATACGCTTGGTCCTTCGTTTCAATGGTTTTTGTCAAAGCATCTTGCTTCCAGTTAATAGGTTCTGAAAACTCTGTCCAATTAGCTCCATCTTTCGACGTCCGATACTGGAGCTGCAAAATATTTCCGTTGCCGGCATTGTCTCTTGGCAAGTATTCAATTTTATCCATTTGATACTCCGCACCAAGATCAAATTTTAAAGTCAAGAAATTCCCATCACTTGGATTAGCGATGCCGGTTGACCAGTTCGTATGCCAACCTGTACTTAAATCTTTATCTGTTAATTTCTTCAATTCTGCGCCTGGTTGTTCTGGTAAATTACTTGTTGCTTTGACTTGATTAATTGTTTCTTTATAGGGATCATCTTGTGTTTTTCCTTTAATCGGTTCACTCCATTCAGAGACCCCATTTTTTCCAACAGCTCGAACTCGAAAAGTATGTTCGCTTAGGAAGGAAAATCCATCAAATGTTGCTGTATTCGTTTGAATATTTCCGAAAACAGTCCCGTCACGCTCTACTTCATAGCTTGTTGCCTCAGTTACTTGATCCCATTGAAGAGTCAAAGAAGATGGCGTTGTTTTTTCTTCATTGATTGCGACATTTGCCGGAATAGTTAACTGGTCATCGACCGTTGTATTTCCTCCATCAACCGTTCCTTTATTAATGAAACCTTTGACAGTTATTTGAACATCTTTGGCGGTCACAGATTGTTTCGCTAGTTTTACTGATAACGCTGATTGGTTCAGTTTTTCTCCTGAAGCTTCAGAAAGATACTGATTCACTTGGAATTCTTTATCAAAATAATATAGATTTGTGCCAGCTAAAAATTCTTCTTTATTAGCTGCTTCTTTCAAGGTTACTTCTGTTCCCCCCACCATTGCTGTTACGCTTTCGGGTGCTTCTGAAGCTAGCAAATCAAGCGTGGTGCTTCGTTCATCAACAAAGCCTTTGTAACTTCCTTTTGTCGGTTCGATAGTAACGGTCAGATCCCCTTTTTCGTTTGATTTAGGGCCTTGACTATTTATTTTAGTCGTAGCTGATTGCCCAGCTTCATAACTAGTTGAAATTCCGTCATCTTCATACATATTAAAAGAAGTGGCGCCATTTGGATAAATCAAGAAAGATCGTTGATCCCGTTGGATTTCCTTTGGATTGTTGTTTGGATTCGTCATCGGGATAATACTGCCATCTTTGACGAAAACAGGCACCTTCCAAAGCGGTGTTTTTACTCCATTTAAGACACGGCCACCTTGATATTTTTCGCCTGTAAATAAGTCAACCCAGACTTGTTTTTCATCTGGTAAATAGATTCCATCACGGATTGAATTTCCTGCCTCATCTTGATTGCCATTATAAATTGGGGCAACGAGTAAATTGGGTCCCCACATATATTGGTATTGAGAATCTTTTGTATATGCTGTTCCTTCATTAGGAAATTCTAAAGCCATGGCCCGTACCATTGGTAGTCCATCAACTGATTCCTTGGCAATACTGTAGTTATAAGGCATCATCATTGATTTTAATTTTAGATACGCTCGGTTCAAATCTGTGGCTTCTTGATCAAAAGCAAATGGCGTTTTCGGATTGGAGCCCCAGCCGTCCATATTTAGCTGCACTGGTGTAAAAGTTTTCCATTGGAAATCACGTATGTTGACCTCTTTATTTTTTCCACCAAAAATTCCATCCATATCTGAACCAACATTTGGTTGGCCAGACAACGAAGTCCCGATATATGTTGGAATATGGAAGCGAATATATTCCCATTGACCACCCGTTTGATCGCCTGTCCAGATACCAGCGTGCCGTTGGGTTCCGGCCCACCCATCTAATGAGACAATCATCGGACGAACTGCGCCGTCTGTTTCTTTTACAAAAACATTTGCAGCATCTTCTACACCATTTAAGCCAAAGGAATACCCATACCCGACCCACGCCACGTCAGTTTTGAGGGCTTTAACACCAGCGACACTAACTTCTTTCGCAATATCCCGTTCTCCTTTTTTAGGATTTTTAGGATCCGCTGGATGGAGATTAGATTGAGTCCATAGCCCCACTTCAACACCATTTGCTTGAGCATAATCAGTAAATTCTTTTAAGTTTTGTACATCGCCATCCAATGAATCTGTTTGACCATAGCCAGCACCGTAGCCGTCATTTGGCAAGAACCACCCTAATGGCATATCGTTTTTCTTATACCGATCAATAACTGCGCGTGCAGAAAATTGATAATTCTCTTTTTCTCCATTTAAAGATTCTAGCGTGCCATTTAAGTTTCCTAGATCGCCTGATTGGTATTCTTTGTAAAAATTACCATCTTCAAACTTAACTGCTCCCGCGGTTCCTTCTGCTACTTTCACCCAATAGTCCCGATTATACGCGTTTAAATGCGCTTCATAGAACCCGTATTCTGGCATCAAAGCTGGTTTCCCGGTTAATTCATAGTAATCTTTTAAAATACCTGCTGAGGAATCATTAAAGAAATAAAAGGCATCAAAATCTGTTCCTTCGTGCGTTGTTGTGGTTGTTTGTGGATCATGACTTCCAAAATCATAGTTGCCAGGTTTCCATGTATTTCGAACAACGCCATACCCTGCAGTTGACCAATAAAATGGGTTAGGCGATGCTACTCCGCCATCTACCCAATTGTTCGTATTGACAATCTGGATAGCTGTTCCTTTGTGCGTAAATCGACCATTTTGAGTTCCTCCGCCAAAATAATTTTCTTGACTACTTTGTTTTAACGTTTGTGTAGCTTTATCATTTTTAAAGGATAGCGGAGCGGTTTCTTCTAAAATGACTTGATCCTTTTTCTTGTCTAGAACCTTCATCAAAGCGCTTTCTTTTTCGAATATAATTTTTAAACCATTATTTTCTAGAGTAAATTGGTTTCCTGAATCTGTGACGTTCGTTTGCTCAAAGGCTTGTGTGCCATAGTCGGCCATTGTTTTAGCCGTAATTTTCGCAACATGCTTTGGATCATTTGGCGTTGGATATTCTTCAAATTTACCAGTTGGATCTAGATGATAGCGAAAAAGATGGTCGTTTAAAATACTAATTTGTGCTTTTTTTCCAGAAGCATACGTAATGACAAAGTTTTTCTCCACTTTTTCAATCGACACAATTGCTCCGACTGACGTTGCTGAATCAGCTACGTCTTCTTTTGCTGTTTGCTCTTGCGCATCAACCACTTGAGAATCCATCATAACAAGCGAATGGAACGCCAATACAGACGAACTCACTAATAAAAATGTCAACCAGTGCTTTTTACCGTAAATTTTTTTACCCTGATACTCTTTGTTCATTTTTTCCTCCTTAAAATTGCTTCCCATAGAATAGTTCCGACACAATTACTCACAAAATCCAAAACCCAACAAAGTTTTATCCAGATGAAAAGTCATAACGATTTTCTTAGTTTACTGAGACTGTTAGAAAGTCAGTTTCAGTAACCCCTTCATAAACACATCCTTTCAATAAATTATTAAATGAAAACAATCTATTTTCATCTTATATAAAAATTTTAGTACAGAATCACAATTTCCCAATGAATACGTTTTCATTTGTCGACTACCAATTTTTCACTTTTTTAATAACATAATTATCGTATGATGGTTTTTTTGTGTTTGTCAACGGTTAATTATAGCAGCCACCATTAACAAGTATTAACCCTTGATAAACCTGTTAATTCACTTATAATGATGATTTTATTGCGAAAATATCCACATCAGAAAAAGAAAGACTTTTTTCAAAAATCTAATACCTGTTGCTCAAATTTAGTCTATTTAAAAATATTAAACACCCTCCTGCTCAGCAAGAGGGTGTTGATTACTCGTTTTTTAGTGATTGATTTGACTTGCTGGTGTGAAAAGCAAACTAATGATGATGCCAACTATCAGTACCGCTAGCAATATAAAAATTAACTTTCCAAACCGGTGATAGGGATTGATCGAAAGCCCAATTCCATAAACTTTTGGAACCCACAAAGGAGGCGTTGGATTATCTTTTTGATCTTTATATGCTATCTTTAAAATCTGCCACGCAAAATACAACAATGGTAAAACCATAATTACCCCAACTATACCTAGCCATTTTGCTAATGAGTCACTAGTATGCAAAAGACTGATTGTCAGAATTGGTACAAACAAAAGAATAAAGCTAATTGTGGCTCCCACTTGTGCTTGTTTAAGCAGTCGTCTCTCACGGAGAGTAAGATTCGCAAACATTCCATCCATCCTTTCATGGTTTTCAGATTAAATCAACGAATCACTAAAAAACTAAATTAACTGCGAAAATCAATGACCATTCGCCCGCGAATTTTTCCTTGTTCCATTTCTTCAAAAATAGCATTAATTTCTTCTGGTTGTCGTGTTTGACAAACAGGAACAACTTTTCCTTCTGCACCGAATTGGAAAGCTTCGCTTAAATCTTGACGGGTTCCAACTAACGATCCGACTACGTGAATGCCATCAAGAACAAGACGTGGAATAGATAAATCCATTGTCTCAACAGGCAATCCAACGGCGACAACCGTTCCTCCCGCACGGACTGCATCGACTGCGCCATTAAATGCTGATTTAGCTACCGCAGTGACTACTGCTGCATGGACACCACCAATTTCTTTTTGAAGTTGTGCAGCAAAATCAGGATCTTTAACTGGACTAATTAAAAGATCCGCACCCATTTCTTTCGCAAAAGCTAACTGATCATCATTCACATCAACAGCTACCACTTTGGCATTAAAGACATGCTTGGCATATTGTAAAGCTAGATTACCTAGCCCACCTAATCCTGAAATCATTAGCCATTGACCTGGACGAATCCCAGATTCTTTTATCGCTTTGTAGGTTGTTACCCCTGCACAAGTAATAGAGGAAGCTGGCTCTGATGCTAAATTTTCTGGCACTTTCACTGCATAACCGTCTGTGACGATGCATTCTTCGGCCATGGCACCATCAACTGTATATCCAGCATTTTTTACTGAACGACAAAGCGTTTCTCGACCAGAAGTACAATATTCGCAATGTCCGCAGCCTTCATAAAACCATGCAACAGATGCACGATCACCAATTTTTAAACTAGTAACGTCTTTTCCAACCTCCGTCACAATCCCAATTCCTTCGTGACCTAAGGTACAACCACTAACATCGCCAAAATCTGCATTCTTAACGTGTAAATCCGTATGACAGACACCACAGACTTCCATTTTCAACCGCGCTTCATTATCTTTCAATGGACGCGATTCTTTTTCAACAATTTTTGTTGTTTTTCCTTTTGCTGCGACAATTGCTTTATACATGGTTCTTTCCTCCTTGTTTCTATTGTGAATCATTGAACAATAATAGTATAATACTACTTTCCAAAATAAGGAACACCAATGACTTGCGTAAATTAACGCTAATTTGACAATTTATCCTTGCTAGACAGCTATTCTTCCCTTATGTCATAGATAATTCATACTGGCATGATTTTTTCTGCATAATTGTCAACTATTTTAAAGGCAGGTTTTACAACCTCATTTTTCCCTTCTTTTTTCCCAATATATAGCAGACGGTACCTAAAATAACTAGAATTAAAAAGGCCATGAGGTACTTAAGCCAGTGAAGGTTTTTGGCTTTATGATCAACAGAACGCTTATTATACTGATCAGCTTGCTTCTTGTTTATCGTGAAATCTTTTGAGAACGTCCAGCTCCCCTCATGGTTTTTCAACTTAATGGTATAGGTATAGTCTCCAGGTTTAAACGAATCTTTCAGTAAAATAGGCAGATCAAACCTTGTGTTTGGTGCAAAACTAAGATTATTTTTCTTTTCGTGAATGATCGTTTTGTTTGTTCCTTTTTCTTTAACAAAAAAATCTCCTTCGACTTTTGACAATAACTTCCGCTGTGGATTTTTAATTTCCATCGAAACAGTATTGTGGCGGTTAATTTGCCCAATTTTAACAGAACCACTTTCCAATTTTGCAGGTATGGTCTCTGCTGTTTCATTCACCCGAATAGCAATCGTATGCATATAAACATTTTGAATCCCACCCTTGCTTTGGTCCCCAGCTATCTCTACAGGTCGAATCGTCACTCCACCTAATAAAATTCCTGAGAATAACTTTTCTGGCATCGTTATTTGAAAATCAATCGTTTGTGATTGTTTACCAGGAACACTAATGTCCTTCCTATTGGGACTAATCAAATCACTAAGTACCAAACTCATCGATGGATCTTTTTCAAAGCTACTTTTTGTATAGTCAACTATCCCATTACTATTTGTTGTTGCTGTATTTACCTGAACTTTAAATTTTTGAGGGTTCGGCGTAGTATTGGTTATCGTTAATTTGAATGTATCTTTTTGTTTCGGAGTTAATGTCATATCAAAAAAATTACTGGTTTTGTTATTTTGAGTTGCTCCGAAAACGGGTGTGACTGTATACGCATTCGCATTGTCAATTGTTGCTGAACTATTGGTATTAGACGGCTCTGCCCAGGCACGCATCGCTCCACCTAAACAGAGAATAGTCAATATAAAAAGTATCTTTAAAATTCTTTTCAATTTATCTGCCTCGTTTTCTTACATCGTTTTATGTTAAATTCTTAGGCGGGTGCTCCATCGATGGCATTCCAGACGATGGTCCCAGAGTAGGTATTTGCAGCAATACTTTTAGGTATATTTAACGTTGCATTTAAATCGGCTGTCGTGACAGTGTCTGATAAACGGATATCACTTTTATCTAGCGAAATAATGGTTGAAGCATCTGTGGTTAAATCAACGCCCGTAAAGGTACCTTTTTCAGAAGATCCGTCAGGTTTTTTAGTGTCTAAATGAAGTGTCATTCCGTCTAATCCAGTGACACCTTTTCCTTTATCTTCTAAATTCGCTGTCAGATACCAACCTGTATTCGTTGTCCCACGATTATCATTAATGATAAGTTGCGACTTGCTTTGATCTGGTTGCGTATGATCTTGGCCGTCTTTTGTCACCGTCCCAAAGTTAATTTGTGCTAATGGTGTAATGGTTAATCCGCCACCCAAAACCGACACATTCGCTGTAGTAGTGGCATTATCAGCTGCATTCACAGTTTGTTGTCCAATTAAAAAAATCCCCGTTCCTAAAGTGACAGTTAAACCAATTATTTTTTTATTCATTATTTTTCCTCTTTTCTTTATAAAGTCCAACGATTAATGTACTTCCGAGTACCACGATTCCTAAAAGCGTCTCTTGAGACGTAATCTCGTTTGTTTTTGGTAAAAATTTGGGTTGTCCTCGTGAAGTTGGCATATCGTTAGTCTGCGGTATAAGCTCATTGGGATGCGGAACAATATCCTCACTCTCTTTCACTATTACCATGACTTTTGTGTCAGCTTGTGCGTCAGTTGTCTTGTCTTCAGCTTGTGCTTGAATTGGCAAACCGAGAATAAAGGCAACAAACAATAAATCATAGATAAACCATTTCACAGCTATTCCCTCTTCCCTTACGGTTGTTGCTTCTAAGTTCCAAATTAACTGAGCTTCATATTTATCAGCAGGTGTGACTTTTGAAATAGTTAATGTGGGCAATAATTGTAATTTCGTCAAAACTTTTTTATTTTTGATAGATTGGTTACTTACGCCAACTACTAATTGTTGCTCATCGTTAACCATGATATTTTGCTCAGTTGTTACATAATCGACTGACTTTGGATTTAGCGTGAGATCAAGCCCTGCGTCTTTCCACGCTTGTGTTTTCTGATCATTTAAATTATAGGCTACTTCAAGCTGCCAGCCAGTTGTCCGATTAGGGTCCCCCGTATCTTCAATGTTCATCTCACAACTTTTTAATGTCTGTGTTTGATCTTGGCCATTAAATTTTACGTTCTCAAAAGGCATTAGTTGTTCAGATAAGTGATAAAAGTCTAAACGATTAGAGTAATAGTAGGTCCAATCAACGGTAATACTTTTACTAAAACCTACTATTTTAGAGATATCATAAGTAATTCTATAGACGCCCGCTACTTCATCGTTTACCTGATCAGGCGTATAGCGAATCGTTATCTTGCTATAAGGAATAGACTGCCCATCATTATCTGTTGCACTATCAAAAAGACGCTTTGGATCGAAGGGCGTTCCCACAGAAAAGCTGCCGTTATGTGCACCAATATGAGCTGAAGAGGGAATGACTTCTAGTGTAGTCTGCGCCTCTAATCCTAGGTATTTATAATCAATTTCATATTTACCAACCACTTTTGTATCCACCGTATCTACTGGAACCTTTTGCTCTCCGTCCATTTTATATATGGTGACACTTACGTCTCGAAAATCACCTTTTTTACCGTCTGGTGTTTGTAGGCTAGTCACTTCACTTTCTGGTTGCCATTGAGTATATTGATAAATCGTATCTTGAGATTTAACTTTAATTTGCGCTTGATCAATGTGTACAGCTAAACTTTTCTCGTTTGAGTAGCTTTTAGATGTATCATCAACATCAAGAATTCTAAATGTTAATGTGTAATCTCCTGAAGTTGGTAAAGCATCTGCTAAACAGTTAAAACTAACGCAATCATCTGTGACTGGTAAATTTTTTAAATCTTGCTCCCCAATTTTATGAAAATCAGTTTGGGCAGCACCTGAAACTTTTTCTTCAATCTGAACTTTTCTAGTTGTCGGAGCCTTAACGGTTAGTTCTACTGGTATCTTTTGTTGCGGGTGAAATGTTGTTTGACCTTTAACAAAAGCTGCCCTTTCTAAACTTGGCACTTGGTATGGATCTGTTGTGACGCGCATATATGTTTTATCTGTGGGCTCTGAAGAATCCGTTCCTGGCGGGTTGACTAACGGCAGCCCACAACCATCTTTGCCACTAAACAAATAAGTTGTTAACCCGTTTTGTTGTTGTGAAGTGACATTCACATTGGCCTTAGGATCAACTGTGTGAGTATGAAAATTAACTACGCGCGCAAACCGTTGAGCAACATACCCATCTGTCCAATTAAGCGGATTGTCTTGTCTTTGGTTCATCGTAAACTTTGGTGATAAAAAATCCCCTGGTAACATCGTTTTGCTTTCAGGTATTTCAGGATATTTAGAGGCATCTTGGGTATTGTAATTGGATAATGGATTGTCTTTATCGCCGCTGTCCCATGGCGAGATATAAGAAGACCAAGTAGCCACTTTTCCGGTGATTCCAGTGATAATTTGATGATTCAAATTATTTGGATCATGATTTGCTGCTGCCGCTAAACTTGTCGCACGTAACCACATATCCGGACTAAGCAATATCCAATTATGATTAACCGTATTCGTTGTATCTGATTCGTAAGTTCGACCAAAAAAATCTGCCGACAACGAAAATTGATCACTTTCAGTGCCATCCGACAAAACATTTGATACTGGTAAGCGATGTTTCGTTAAATTTTTATTGAGGGAATAATCCTTTGAATCGCCATCCTTCATTAAAGTAGCTACATCTAAATCAAAATGAAGTTCAAATTTTATGGCCGATTTGTCAGGTTCATTTTTCCAAATTTCATAAAGTTTAGTAAAAGAAAAATTAATAGTGTCCCCACGTTCACAAAACATCACCTGATGCTCAGTATCAATTCCGCTATAATCTTGATCAGGATCACCCCATCCTGGTGAACCATCTTCTGAAGAACCGTTAAACGTCCGCATTCCTTTTGTGTTAACAATTGGTATCTGTGTGTTTTTTTCTCCACTAATTGAATAAAAATTTTCTGGATTATCCGCATAAGCCTTGTCATAAGCCGCTTTAAAATTATCTGCACTTATATTTTCTGGCAAATGAAACATCAGTCCATATTGCATTCCAACAGTACCAAAAGAAAGAAACTTCAATGCTTCTGTTTGAGAAGTGTCCACTGTTCCGTATAATTTTACGTGTAATTTTCCTCCAAATGATCCATCAGGACCACCACCCCCGTCATGGCTTATCTCCATTCCATAAGGTAAATCAGTTCTCAAATCAATGGCTATCCCTCCCGCTTGATAGAGCGAAGCTGCCTCGCATTCTTGAAAGTGCAAGCTCAAAAAACAAGAAATCGATACCAATAGTAGACAAGAGTAAAAGAAATAAGCAATGCTTTTTTTTCTTTTGTAGGTTGGCATTTTAATTTTTAATTGTTCGTTGATTTTTTTCATTGCTTACTCACCTTGACCTTTTTTGGAATTAGAAACTAAATAATAATTATTCTAACTACTGCTAGCTTATCAACATTGAAATTGCTTTGCCACACACAATTAATGTATAAGGCTGTACATTAATTGTGATGGCCGCTTCTTATTGCGCTTGTGTTAACATATCAATACAAAAATTTAAAGAAAGTAGACTACAATGAACCTAAATTTTACTTTTGGAGGTCCATAACATGTTTCCATCCTACCTAACGAATGAGCTAGAAATTTTATTTTATATAGTCAAGCGAGCTCATACGTCGTTAAATGAAATTTCTTCCAATTTAAAAATTTCAAAAAGAACGGTCAAGGAAAATCTGATAAAAATAAATCAAGAATTCGAGGATACTTATCAAATCCAACATTTTATTGTCTCTAACAATAATGGCATTGTTTGTGTAAATCCAGCGTACCGAAAAAGCGCGGTCGAATACGCCTACACGTTAAAACTCAATCTTTTAAAAAACAATGTACAATTTAATTATTGCGTACAATTAGTCACACATTCTTCCATTGATAAAAACGAATTAATTAAAGTTTTATATATTTCTGAACATTATCTGGTAAAAATCACGAAACAACTGAATAACTTTTTTAAAATTTTTGATATAGTAATCGTTAGTATTAAGGGTATTTATCAATTAACTGGCAATGAATTATCGATTCGAGTGTTTTCTTTCATTTTCCTACAAGATTCCTTTCAAGAATTGGCTTGGCCTTTTTCTAAAATAAGTCTTGAAGAAATAAAAAAAAGTCTACCTGATGCACTTCTTGAACGATCCTATAAAAATGTCCGAATGAAGAAAAGAGCGTTTTATATTTTATATGCGATATTTAAAACTAGAACAAGTGCACAAAACTTCTTAAAGATGCCGCACTCTAAAAACCTGCATTCTTTTTTTATTCTGATCAATCAATACAGTCATGTGACTTTATTTTTTCTTGAACACTCCTTCGCTGACATTCAATGCGAAACAAGAAAAACTGAAATTTTATACTTTAATTTTTTATCTCGCATTTTTATCCCTTATATCTTTTCGGAAAAGCAAACGAAACAAATAGAAAAATTATTTATAGAATCTAACCATCCTTATTGTGTCTTATCAAAAAAATTATTTAAGCAAGTAGCCTACTTACTGACAAATCAGCATGATTATCAATACGTTTACTATCTTTCTATTTTTAATGCTTGGTACTTTTTAACGGAGGGCAATTATTATACTTTTTTAACACTTTATTTACCGCAGCCAGAAATTTGTACTCCGTCAGATGTGGCATACTTTAATCGAATAAAAGGAACGGTGGAAAAATTAGTTCACCAAGAAACGCATTTAGAGTTACTCAGTCAACTGCTTTACACATTGTCTGTGTCCGAAAAAAAAGTACAAGTGAGAATCTATTTACAAATTATCAAAGATTTTTATGCAAATTATTTTATTAAAACACGGTTATCCTCCTTATATAATACAAACGCAATCTCTATTACCGAAGACTTCACAAATGCGGATATCATCATCATAGATTCCTTCGAAAAAGCTACTTCTAATCAAGATATTTTCTACTTAGATTCCATTGAAAATGAAGAAAGTTGGCATGAGCTTACAGAATTTATTCAACAAAAATATATGGCTAAACTTAATGTTGGCTTATAATTGTGAGTTTTCTTAAAAAGAGCAAATTTGAAAAAAAAAATTAGAGGTGTATACTAGCAGAGGAATAATTTTTTAGCTTTTAATAAATTTTTAAAGAAGGAATGTTTTGTGAAATTATCTATCAAAAAATTTTTTGAGGTCTTCTTAGAATCGTCTTGGGCGTATAGTCGCCCTATACTAACTTTTGATACAAGACAGAACTGGTTTGCCCTTGTTCTTAGTATCATTATTGCAAATGCTGTTGGTGCTGTTCTAACAATAGTCTTTCCTTTCGCTTTTGTTTTAGTAAATGTTGGTAGCTTTTTGGGCACTGTAATTTGTGTCTTACCACGACATGGCTCTCCACAAAGAAGTGCCATAAATGGTATTTTAATGATTTTTATTGGTGCCAGTCTGGGGATACTTTTACAGTCGTCAAGTATATTCATTATTTTATTATTCGTCCTTGGTTTGTATTTTTCAGGGATTGTGAGAAACTTTAGTATTGGTCTGTATATTCGATGTCTCTTTGGGACCATTTCTTTACTAGCTGGTGCGCAATTAAAAGGCAATTTGTCTATTGGTCAATCTTTTGAAGGTCTGGGTGCAATAATTTTAGGTATGTCCATCCTTTGTTTAATCTATTGTCTTTATTCTAAGCCGCAAAATAATGAAGCACGAAAATTAGTAGCCGATTTATATGAACAATTATATTTATTAGCACAAGGAAAACCCGCACGCTATGTCCATTTCAGAATAAAAGTACGCGAATCTGTTGAAACAATGCCATGGGTCAATCATCAAAAAACACCATGGATTTATCCCTTGGTTTCACAAGCAGATGCAATTGCAGGCTCGTTAGATTCAACCAATGCAGCTGAAAATCTTCCTGCTTTAAAAGCAATTCTACTCTTTTTAAAAGGAGAACAATTAACCTTTCCTCTTCAAGAATTTGCTTTAGCAAACACCGAAATAAAATCAGCAATCCTTTTGATACAAAACAAACAATCCTTTAAAAAAATCTCATTTAAATCTTTCTTACCCACAAAAGAAGGACTTGCAGAAGCCAAAGAGATTCTTCATTCTTACAAAGGCAGCTCTGCTAGATTCGCAATTCGTTTAGCTTTAACAGGTTTAGTTTGTCATTTTTGTTCGCTTATTCTTAATTACATGTACCCTTTGCCTTTAGCTAATCACGAATTCTGGGTAGTTATTTCTGGTTGTTTGATGGTTATGCCAGGGTATCATGGTACACTCGGCAAAATCACTTCAAGAACTATTGGTTCTATTTTAGGTGGTTGTTTAGGCATCTTTTTGTCTCAATTAATTGCTAACTTAACAAACCTAAATCCTTTATGGCCAATGTTATTGTCTTGTTTGCTAGTTATATTGTATGAAACCGTCCGTAAATTAAGTCAAGCATTTCTAATGCTAAGTGTGACCACTTGGTTAACTTTCACATTAGGTGGTAGTTCTGCAGGCTATACAAGAGTTTTTGATGTAATTATTGGTGCGCTTATTGCTTTTGTTATGTTTTTTATTTTCCCAACATGGCATAGTCAAGTATTACGTAAAAATATCAATAGTTGGTCAAAAACGATCAGCTCTATTTTGCTAGCGTTAATCAATGAAGAGACCACGTTGCCTAGTGATGCTTGGGTACTAGCTTATCGGGTACAACGTAGAGTAAACTATTCTATTCAAGAAATTGTTCTTGAATCTCCTATTTATAGTAACGATGCCTCTGCTGAAAGCTTAATGCAACAAAAACAACTAAATGATCAACTGTTGGAAATGCAAACTGCTATGGAAGAGCTTCTTTTAGAACTTATGAAAACACAACACTACTTAAAAAAATTAGCACCAGTTAAGCCGGACACACTAAACACTGAGTTACTTAACTATTCACAGCAAATACTTTCACTCACGAATCCCCAAAATAATCGACTAATCAACCAGTCCAAACAATCCATTTATTTTCCTCAAATTGAACAATCACTGGTAATCTTAAAAAATTCTACAGCTAATTTCTTTTTAGCAAATATCAAATGATTAAATAGACAAAAAGCCTAGGAAAAATCCAAAGGGAATTTTTCCTAGGCTTAAAAGTTGATAATCTACTGGCAGAGTAATCAATGAAAACAACCGATCTAATCGAGCAGAAAACTTGGTTTTTATAACAGAATACCCCTGTCCTGACTCCGTTACACCGACTCAATTTTATAAACTTATCTGTCTAACATTCACAAAAAACTTTTTTTTCAGTTTCTGTGAGGATATCATTCATTCGGCCAGATTTAAATCCTTCTAAGTCAAAAGTTACATAATTAAATCCTTGTTTTTTAAGATAATCTGCAATTTTTTCTCTGTTTTCTAATAACAGAGAAAGTTTGTCTTCTGGAATTTCAATCCGTGCTAAATCATGATGTGCTCTGACACGGACAATTGGAAAACCTATTTCCTGTAAATATTTTTCACTAGCAAATATTTGATCAATAGCTGAGCGTGTTAACTTAATGCCATAAGGAATTCTTGAAGCAATACTACATGAGGCAACTTTACTCCAATTGGAAATACCTGCGTCTTTAGCAAGTTGACGTATTTCAATTTTATATAATTTAGCTTGTTGTAGCGGACTGATGACCCCTTCTTGATCTCTTGCTCTTAATCCAGGACGAAAGTCAGTATTATCATCCATAATCATCCCATCGGCCAGAACATCAAATCCCTCTTTCTGAATAGCCGAACGAATAGTTTTATATAATAATTTTTTACTGTAGAACCAGCTATTAGGGTTATTTGCAACAATTCTATCATCCGCTAATTCGCTCATTTCAAGGCCTAACACATTTGCTCCCAACTCATTAGCTAAATCGACCGCTTTATCAAACTCATCATCAGAAAATAATTCTGAATTTACAACAATCGCAAGTACATTTTCAGCACCTAAAGTGTCCAAAGCTTTTTTTAGCAAGTAAGAGCTATCAATTCCACCTGAATATGCAACAGCCAACTTATCCATTTTTTGTAATTCGCGAACTAAATTTTGTTCTTTCGTTTTCATGACAGACATTTAAACCATCTCCTATTGATTTTCTTTTACATAATTAATTATAGACATCTCCACATTAGAAAAAATCACGATTCATAGTATCAATTATTGTCAATATTTGTACACTTAATACCGTTTTAAATGTTGTAACAAGTTAGCATTGGCTTCTATCTCTTCCTTTGAGTACCTTGTCACAGCCGAATCAAACAATAAAATGGAATCAGCTTCCTCGCAAATACTCAAATAGTCATGGGTGGAAAGGATAATTGTTTTACCAAGTTGATGCAGATTTTTTATTATTTTTTTAAATAATTTTTCCGATTCTTTTGTCAACCCAGCAAACGGCTCATCTAATAAATACACGTCTGGATTCATTACTAACAGACTAGCAAAAGCCACTTTTTTCTTTTCTCCTCCCGATAATTGATAAGGTACTTGATTGCTTAAATGGGTAATTTTTAATAAATTCAAACAATCATTAATTCTTTTTGCTGTTTCATGCTCGGATAGTTGGAGCTGTCTAGGGCCAAATGCCAATTCGTCATAAACTGTCGCATTAAATAATTGTGTGTCCGTCTCTTGAAATAATATACCCAAATGAGCATAATACTTCTTTTTATGAATAGGGTCTTTTTTCCAGGCCGTTAATGATTGTTCCATAAAATAAATCGTTCCCTCGGAAGGTTTTAAAAAACCTGCGAGCAAATTTAAAAAAGTGGATTTTCCACTGCCGTTATCTCCCATCAAAACCAGATATTCTCCTCTGGCTATTTCCAAATTACAAGGCGAAAAAACAGGCTTCGTTTGATAGCGATAAACCAAATGATTTACTCGATACATATTAGTTCCTCCCTAAATAAAGCAACCCCCCGAAAAATAAAAGATAGGCAATACTAACCAAAAAATCTTTCGTTTTTAATGGTTGCTTTACTCGATAATATTGACCAGTATATCCTCTTGCTTCCATCACCATGTCCAACTTTTCCCCATACGTAAAAGATTTTATAGAAATAAGACTGATTAAATTACTACCCGTACTCAACTGGATATTCCCACCAACTGCTCTAGCTTCTACAGCGGCAAGCAGTTGGTTTAAGAAATTTCCAAAGAAAAAGATATATTTAATCGTAATATCTAATTGTAAAAGTATTATATTCGGAAAATGAAAGATTTTTAATGCTGCTATAAATTGATTCATGTTGGTTGTTTCCATATATTGACTAATCGCTATGGCTAAAAAAAACAAATGAACAATAAATAATAAACTAAATTGACCTAAAAAAAAGATCGGTAAATAGATAATCAGCGGCATCAAAATGAGGATACTAGCTTTTTTGACAATGTTTCGTAGAATAGTTGGTTTTTCAACTAAAAGTAACATGCCTAGGTAGATGCCTAAGAGCCACAAAACAAGAACTTTTTGTGTAGTACTGATTAAAACAATTAGTAAAAAAGTACTGATCAGTTGAATTGCTGGGTGTATATCGCTGAGAATAGTCTTATTGCGTTTCCCACTCACCTGAAATTTATTTAATAAAAAAAGGATTCCTTTTCGATTTTTAAGCATAAAGGTTTCTTTTTTATTAGGTTCAAAGGACGCGGAAGATTCTTTCATCCATTCAGGCATCAACTTTGCCTTCTTCCATTAAATAAACGAAAAATGAGTAAAAAAACGATTATGGCTGTTACGCCACTTAAAATATACCCAAGTGCTAATGGCAGTCCTGGAATAAAGTAATCACTGAAAAGTGCATGAAATGAAAAACCATTCACCATACCTTTTGGTTGTACCGCAGGCAAATGATTCTGTTTTAAATTCTTGACTAATTCAGATAAATCCCATTCACCCCAAGCGGTGGCATGATCAATCAAACCTAATGGACATAAAATTACCATGACCAATAACAGTCTCTTTAATCGCAACAACGGAGTCCTTTTCTTCTTTTCTTCGATAAAAATTGCATCTTTTGACACACTTTTTACAAAATTATAGACACACACGGTGAAGAGACCTTCAACAATTCCTATTACTAACAGATGGACACTCATCATTGCTGGTATAGTTATAGAAAGACCATATGGGTTATAAAGTGGGGTACCATTCGCTTCATGGAATAGTAAGGGTTGGATACCTAATAATACAGAAGTAGAAAGTGCCGCAACATTTACACCAAGATACCCAGCTAAGAAAAGACCCATTGTTTCAAATTTTTTTACACGCGTAACTAGCTTATAAACTCCATATCCCACGAATGGCATCACAAACGCCATAGAAAAGGCGTTTGCACCAAAAGCCAATATACCACCATCACCAAATAAACAAGCCTGTAATAGTAAAGCCACCGAAACAGACAGCGTCGCGGCCCAAGGTCCCATCAATAATGCGATGAGAACAGCCCCAACAGCGTGCGCAGTTGTTCCACCAGGTACTGGCAAATTAAACATCATTATTAAAAATGACAAGGAGGAGGAAATCCCTAACATGGTCCCTGTATCTTTTTTTAATTTAATTTGAACGTCAACTTTTTTTACAGCGCGGTACCAGACAGGTACCATAATCGCGCCCATCACTGCGCAAGTTTGTGGGCTTAAATAATTTTCTGGAATATGCATGTTCGTCAGACTCCTATCTTATCGATCAATATAATCAGCTAAATAACTTTGATCGTAAATCACAATTTTTTGTTTTTTGATATCGATGACTTTTTCCTCTTTTAAATCATGGATAATTCGGTTTACGCTATTTCTCGTTGAAATCCCGCAAAACCCCGCAATATCCTCATTAGTTACTTGAAAATCAATTAATATGCCTTCCTCTGTCTGTACACCAAACAAATCAATTAATTGGTAAATAAAAGTACAAACAGCCCCTTTCTTACCATTCATTGTCATATTCTGTAAGGAACTAATACTCTCCGATAATTTTGCTCGGTAGTAATCCCGTACATAATCTTGAAGAACAGCATCTTCTCTAACATATTCCCAAAATACAGTCCTTGGTATCCGATAAAAGCTAGCCTCTTCCGACTCAATGCGGATATTAAAAGGAGCAGATGTATAATTTGATACTTCATCACGTAACAATGAAATAATGTCAGGAGACACAATATACGACAGATTAAATTCTCGTCCATCCTTTAAAATAATACTCGTCTTAACGACCCCTTTCTTTAATACATAGGTGTACGCTTCCTCCAATCCATGATAAGCGAGATAAGTATGGCGTTTTTTTTTTGATAATCGGCGTCTTCTTTCTATCTAAGAAAGCTGTAAGATAATCTGACTCCATAATTGTCACTCCTTTGACTAAGTTTCTGTTTGATTCGTTAACTATTATAAACACTCTCACCAACCTTTTGTTAGCAAATGTTACCCACAATAAGGACTGTGTGATTTCTAAATTTCATTATACTTAGTCTCGTAAAATATTACTTAGGAGATGATTGCTATGGTAGAAATTAACCTACCTTATGACAAGAAAATGATTACTGCAAGAATTCCCGATAAAAATTTTATTGGGCTTCTCGAATCAAAAGCTGAACATTTTTCAAATCCATATACTGAGAAAGAAACAGTCGAAAAATCGCTGGACAATCCTATTGGAAGCCTTCCATTAGAAGAATTAGCTAAGGGTAAAAAAGACATTGTCCTCATTAGTTCCGATCACACACGTCCCGTTCCTTCACATATTATCACCCCAATTATTTTGCGTAGAATTCGTTCAGTGAACAAAACAGCTAGAATCCGGATTTTAGTTGCTACAGGTTTTCATCGCCCCTCTACACGAGAAGAACTGATTAGTAAATATGGTAAAGAGATCGTAGAGAATGAAGAAATCGTTATGCATATCTCTACTGATGATTCCTCAATGGTCAAAATCGGTCAACTACCTTCAGGGGGCGATTGTATCATTAATCGCATTGCAGCAGAAGCAGATTTACTGCTGGCCGAAGGATTTATTGAATCACACTTTTTTGCAGGATTTTCTGGTGGACGTAAATCTGTTTTACCTGGAATTGCTTCTTATAAAACCATCATGGCTAACCATTCTGGAGAATTTATTGATTCCTCCAACTCACGGACAGGAAATTTAACGGATAATCCGATTCATAATGACATGGTCTACGCTGCCGCTAAAGCGAATCTAGCTTTTATTGTTAATGTCGTTTTAGATGGTGACAAAAAAATTATTGGTTCCTTTGCAGGCGATATGGTTGAAGCGCATAAAGTTGGTTGTAACTTTGTAAAAGAAATTGCCCGTGTCAAAAAAATACCTTGCGACATTGCGGTTTCAACGAACGGCGGATTTCCACTTGATCAAAACATTTATCAAGCAGTTAAAGGGATGACCGCTGCAGAAGCAACCAATAAAGACGGCGGTGTCATTATTATGGTCGCTGGGTGTCGTGATGGTCACGGTGGTGAAGGTTTTTATGAAAATATTGCCAATGTTAAAAATCCAAACGAATTTTTAGAAGCAGCCATCCATACACCACGATTAGAAACCGTGCCAGATCAATGGACTTCGCAAATTTTAGCGCGAATTTTAGTTCATCATCATATAATTTTTGTTTCAGATCTTGTTGATCCTGAGCTTATCACTTCGATGCATATGGAAATAGCAAAAACGTTTGATGAAGCGTTAGAGCGAGCATTTGAAAGAGAAGGTCTAAATGCAAAAGTGACTGTGATTCGAGATGGCTTGTCTGTCATTGTAGAATAATGATCCTTGAGAAATCAGAAATAAGGAGCGTTGTATTATGCAACCGAAAGAAATTTTAGGAGCTTTTAAAGAGGGAAAATTATCTTTAGAAGAAGCAACAAACAAATTAAATGGCTTTTGCGAATTAGACTTTGCAAAAATTGATACGCAGCGTAAAGAAAGAACTGGGTATCCAGAAGTCGTTTATGGGGAAGGAAAAACAATTGAGCAACTCATCAAAATTATCAATAGCTTAAGAAAAGAAAACAATACAATCCTAGTTACTCGCGTTTCACAACAAAAAGCCCAACCTTTAGAGTCGAACTTTCCTCATGGAACCTACTATGAACTTGCACGTTGTTTCGTTATCAACCAAATGGAGACTACAACAAAAAACTATATTGCGATAGTTACTGCTGGAACGTCAGACATGTCCGTTGCTGAAGAAGCAGCAATCACTGCAGAAACTTTCGGGAATCAAATAAAACGTATCTATGATGTAGGCGTTTCTGGCATTCATCGTTTGTTCGCTCACCTAGATGAGATTCAACAGGCTTCGGTGGTTATTGTGATTGCAGGCATGGAAGGCGCACTGGTATCCGTACTCGGCGGACTAGTTAGCGTGCCAGTGATTGCCGTCCCTACTAGCATAGGCTACGGCAGCAATTTTCAAGGGCTGACTGCTCTTTTAGGAATGCTAAATAGTTGTTCCTCTGGCGTTAGTGTAGTCAACATAGATAACGGGTTTGGTGCCGCTTATAATGCAAGTATGATTAATCAAATAAAGGAGTCTTCACTATGAAAAGCTTATTTTTAGAACCATTTTCTGGTCTTAGTGGTGATATGTTAAATGGATTGTTGCTTGACTTAGGCGGGGATTTAAGCAAACTGTTAATCGAATTAAAAAAACTTCCCATCGATGGGTTCACCATTCAAGCCCAACGAATTGCTAAAAGTTGTATTTACGGAACAGATTTCGATGTTCTCCTACAACATGGAAAAAAGGATTACGGTATAAAACACAGTCTCTCTCCTCACCACGAAAATGAACATCATGAAACGAAAGAACATGCACATCATCATAGCCATTCTAGAAATTTAAAAGATATTTATACATTAATTGAAAAAAGCGACTTGTCCAATTTTGTAAAAAAACATAGTAAAAATGTTTTCTATGACATTGCAAAAGCTGAAGCTGCTGTTCATCAACAAACAATTGACACTATTCATTTTCATGAAGTCGGAGCAATTGATTCAATTGTTGACATCGTTGGCTTTTTTATCCTATGGGAACAGTTAGAAATTGAACAAGTCTATTCAACGCCAATTACAGATGGAAGTGGTACTATCACAATTGCCCATGGAGTCATGCCAATACCAGTTCCTGCGGTGATGGAATTACGTAAAGAAACGAATTTAATCATTCAACAAGACTTTGAGATAAAAACTGAACTTGTCACACCGACTGGCTTAGCTATTTTTAAAGAACTTAGTCCTCTATTTGTCGCACCAGAACAACGATTAGTTGAAAAAATAGGTTACGGATTTGGCAAACGGGAAACAGGCAAGTTCAATGCCCTCAGAGGATCAATCTTTACTGAAACACATAGTAAAAAAAAGAGGACAGAACACCATGACCAAGTCTTAAAAATTGAAACAAATATAGACAATCAAACACCTGAACAGTTAGGTTACGTAATGGCTCTATTATTGGAACATGGTGCTCTAGATGTTTTTTTCACGCCCATTCATATGAAAAAAAACCGAAGTGCCATTCTATTAACGGTTTTAACAACAACAGAGGAAAAAGAATATTTTACAGAACTACTCTTTAAACATACTTCTACAATTGGTGTGCGTTTTCAAACAATGGAACGTAGTGTGATGGACCGTTCTTTCAAAATCTTGGAAACACCTTTTGGTAAGGTCCATATTAAAAAAAATCATTATCATGGCCTATTGAAAGAGTCTATTGAATACCAAGATTGTGAACGAATTGCTAAACAATATAATTTTACAATTGAGGAAGTCTATCGCCTCGTCCAAACATTAAATAATAAAACTATTGATTAAAGGAGCTTTATCTTATGTTTCATCATATCTTATCAGAATTTATGGGAACTGCATTAATGATCGTATTTGGGGTAGGTGTTCACTGCGACGATGTCCTAAAACGAACAAAATACGCTGGTTCTGGTCACATGTTTGCAATCACTACTTGGGCTTTTGGAATCTCTGTTGTTCTGTTCGTCTTTGGCGGAGTCTGTATTAATCCAGCAATGGCCCTCGCTCAAGCTATTTTAGGAATGATTCCATGGTCTTACTTCATTCCCTATGTCATCGCTGAAATGTTAGGCGGCATTTGTGGCGCCGTTATTGTTTATATTATGTATGCTGATCATTTCAAGCTATCCGCCGATAGTGTCGATCCAATCGCTATTCGTAATATTTTTTCTACAAATCCGAACCAACGAAATTTACCAAGAAACTATTTTGTTGAAACTTTTGCAACATTCATTTTTTTAACATCTATTTTAGCGATTGCACATTCCTACGAAACACAACTACCCATTGCTGTTGGCTTGCTTGTTTGGGCAATCGGCATGGGGCTAGGTGGTACTACAGGATTTGCAATGAATCAAGCACGTGATTTAGGCCCTCGTATCGCCTATCAACTTTTACCAATCAAAAATAAAACCAATAATGATTGGCAATATGGGTTGATTGTTCCCGGAACTGCACCGTTTTTAGGAGCCATTTTTGCAACACTTTTCGTAAAATTTTTCCTAAAATTCTAATAAACCACTAAATTTCTAAAACAAAAAAATATATAAAATAGAAGCTAGTCTCTAAATTTCTTCTATTTTATATATTTTTATTTTAATCACAAGATTTTTTCTGTGTCTTAGAGAACAATAATTCAATTTATCAGCTTTTCCAATAGTCTAATTAATTTTTAGATAGGAAAGACATCTTGGACTATTTTATTATTGATCATACTAATACATCCAGCCATAGCTTATCGTGTAAGCGGAAGTTAAAATCATAATTAGTCTTGTAGCAAACTTTTGTATTACTTTAAAAATTCAAAAAGTATTTTTTTAAAGTATCGTTTCTAAATCTAGCAGATCTTGCCTAACTAGTAAAATAGAATTGGAATAGTAAAAGCATTGGAAACTAATCAGAAAATCTAAATAGCAATAATGAGCTTCTTAGTTTTTATGCACGTAACTCCTTAGCGATTTCAGGGTTTACAGGAAATTTCGGCATTTGACCATTAAAATAATCAATAATGCTGTTTGCAGCCTCTATACCTAATGATTCAATTGCCTCTATAGTAGTTCCAGCAATATGACAAGTCAATAAACTATTTTTTGCTGTAAGTAGTGGATTGTTTTTTTCAGGAGGTTCTGGCAAAAAAACATCTACTGCTGCTCCTGCAATAAGCTCTTCGTTAAGTGCATCAGCTAAATCTTGTTCATTAATAATGCCACCACGACCTGCATTAATAATAAATGTACTTTTTTTCATGTTTTGAAGTTCTTTTTTTGTTATCATATTCTTAGTTTGGCTAGTAAGAGGCATATTGATTGAAATAAAGTCTGCTGTTTTATAAATTTCTGTTAAATTAGGAATTAACGGTACTGGCGATTTTGTAAGATATGGATCATATGCAACAACTTGGACACCCATCTTTTCTGCTAAGCTAGCTAAAATAATTCCGACTTTGCCAAGACCAAGTATAGCTAGCTTCTTTCCTCGAATTTCACTCCCATTCAAATCATATCGACTGGCCAATGCTGGTAGGGATGACCCTTTCACTGATAGACGCCCTTCCGTAAATAAATGATTAGATTTATATAACTTTCTACTTAAGGTCAGCATTGAAGCCACAACATATTCAGCCACAGAATACGCATTTGCCCCGTCAACATTTGTTACTAAAATACCTTTTTTTGTTGCTTCTACAACATCAATATTATCTATACCTGTGCCATGTCGTGCAATAATTTGTAACTTTTTTCCGCTATCCATTATCTTTTTAGTTATAGGAGTAGTTCGGACTAATACCGCATCTACGTCTCTAATTTCTTTTTCCATGACCTCTTCATCAGTTGAAGGAGAAATTTTAACTAAAAATCCTGCATCCTTTAAAAGCTTAATTGCTTTTTCACTTATTTTTTCACTTAATAATAATTTTAACATACATGCCTCCATAGAACTTTTTATATACATATAAGCCAGTTTGCTCTAACACTTAGAGCCCTTTTTGGTGATTATTCAGTAAGTTAATCCTGGATTGAAAACACCTAATAAAACGCCAACGAGAGAAATAACAACTAAAATAAGCATGGTCCAAATAGCGGAAACATGTTTTTTCGACATCAACCACCAACAAAACAAGGTAACAAGTATCGTTAATAATCCTGGATAAATACTGTCAATTTTATCTTGCAGTTTAAGGAAAACTTTTCCGTCAGCACCTATTAATTTAAAAGAAGTAGTCACATTTACCCAAGATGCAAGGACCCCACCGACAACCATACTACCAATAACTCCGATAGCAACTCTAACGGCGGCTCCTTCTTTCCCAACTAAGAAACTTACTGCTTTATCGCCAAAATGATAGCCTCTAAAATACAAAAAGCGTTGGCCAAAATAGGAAATTAACGTCCAAACAATAATATAAAATATGGCACCAATTGGCGAACCGCCCGTGGACATTCCTAAGGAAATTCCTAACAAGATAGGAATTAAGGTACCATCAACTAATGAATCACCAATCCCTGCAATTGGCCCCATTAATCCTGCCCTCATATCATTAATGGTTTCTCCATCAATTTCATTCTTACTTGCTCTAGCCTCTTCCATACTAGCAGTCACACCAACAATGACCGTTCCAAGCATTGGATTTGTGTTAAAAAAAGCTGTATATGCTTGAATGGCTTTCACTTGGTCTTCATGTTTCGGATAAAGTTTTTTGATAATAGGAAGCATTGAAGAAAGATAGCCGAACGTTTGCATATGCTGTTGTGAAAAACAAGTTAACGCTCCCCAAAACCATAAATGAAAAGAATGCTTTAACGTTTTTTGGTCTAATTTATTGGCTTTCAACTCTTCCATCTCATATGTCCTCCTCTTCGTCATCATTCGTCAGACTTCCTGTTGAATCAACCAGCTTAGTATTGTTTTTAATTAAAGCAATTTTATAAAAAATTACAGCAAAAAGAAGCGCAATAATCGTTATTGAGACTAAATTGAGTTTTAATGAAGCAGCTAATGTGAACCCTACAAAAAAAGGGACAAAATCAATGTTCTTATTAACAATTTGACGTAACAAAATTGCAATTCCCACACACGGAAGCATGCCACCTACAGTAAAAAGCGTTTTCATTGCAAGACCATCCATAGGTAATGCATCTCTCATTGCTGTAACAGCCGTAGCCCCAAAATAGGTTAAAATCACGGTTGGCAAAAAGGAAAAAAGTAGATGAGAAATCCACGGCCAACCAAAATTAATGGCATATAAATGATCAAGCTTGCCTTTTTTTATATCTTTCCAACCAAACGATTGCCAAACTAAATTTAACGCGGCAACAGAATAAAATAATACCGTTCCGATCGTTCCAACTAATGTGCCGACCGATTTAGCCAGGTCGGCTGCAGAGCCGCCAAGTGGATCTAACCCTTTGGTCGAAATCGCCACCATCGCCAAAGGAATCCCGATATATGAAATTGCCCGCACGTCAGCAGACACTGTTCCTCCAGGTGTGACTAAAGCAATGTAAACTAATTGCATCGCTACGCCACAAGCGATTCCTAATTTTAAATCTCCTAAAATAATGCCACAAACTAATCCGCCGACTAAAGGACGCCCAATCGTATAATTTCCCACCGCTTGTCCAGCCATACAAGAATTTGAACACAGACAAGCAAATAGGCCTAAAATAGCCGCTTGTATCCAGTTGATTGTCATAATACTACTCTCCTCTTTTCAAAACTTCTAGAATCAGTAACCAAACTTAGCTTTAAAATGCGCCCAAGAACCAATTCGTTGATCAGGTAACAAGGCAAAATCCACTTTGTAACCAGCCTTTTCAATTTCTTCAAAAGCCGCTGCTTCTTCTGCTGTAAAGGATTGGTTATCCCCCAATTTAATTGTCCCTTCGCGATCATTCCCTGGTCCAACATTAATCATTTTTACTTCACTTGGAACAAAATGCCAATCTACCAAAATTTTTTTCATATCCAAAGGGCTCTTTGTAATCAAAAAGTATTTTGACTTAGACGCTAATACTTTATCCTTTACATCAAAAAAATGCGCCATTGTCCAAATAAAGGTTTTTTTATCTTGTGCAGCTGCTTTATATGCTTCCTTTAAAATAGGGTTACTTGCTGCTTTGTCATTCACAGCTATAATGCCATCACAAGGCATTTCTTTAGTCCAACGTAAAGTAATTAAGCCATGAATCATTCGATCATCGATTCGAACAAAAGAAATTGACATGTTCATCTTCTCCTTTAGATATCCTCTTCAGTTACATCGTCTTCAGTTATAGTTAACTCTCTAATGCCATGACAAGCATCTGCTACTATCATTTTTTTTAAGTCAGATAATTCACTAGTTTCTTTCAATAGAAGCGCATTTAAAGCCATTGGAAAATTCACTCCTCCAACAATCAGAGAATTTTCTAGCATTTTTTGCTTATCTAATACTTTACAAATAGTAGCAAGTGGACTCCCGCCTACAATATCAGCCAAAACGATTAGCCTCGTTTCCTGCGGTAATTTTTCAACCTCATAAAGAAACCGTTTACTAAAATTATCGGTAGATTCACCAGGTTGTAAGCCAAACACTCTGACTGTCTCTATCTCATCGCTAGCAAACATCCCTAATGAATTTTTTAAACCTCTAGCAAAATCGCCATGACTGACCAGAACTAAATAAGTCATTTCCTCTCTCCTTTCTTAACATTTCCACTTCAAAATTTTTTAAATCACCTCTTTTTAAGAGTCCATAATACAACTTTTATAAAATGAAAATACTTGCTTCGTTCGACTCACACTCCTTTGATAGCATGAATGTTTAACAACAGTACCTTTCTAAAATTAAAGTCATTCACTAAAAAAGTTCTAATGAATTTGGCTGTTGTAGCTTGATGACAAGGAACAATGACTTTCTTTATCCATAAAAACATTTAGTTGATTACGCTTAAAAAAATAAATAATATAGCAATTTCCCAAAAAAGTTTCTTTTGAATTGATTCATTTTTTCAACTATTAGGTTAGCAAAGTCCCAACACACATTCCACCCACAATAGGTGTACATAGTTGTACATTATTCGGAGTTAATCAACTCATTTAACCTATGGTAAAATAACTATATATCACTCCAATTTTCTAATTATATAGGTCATTCCAGGTCATCCTCTTTTAGATATAACAAAATGAACTTATATCGAATCTATGGTTTTATGCTCTTAATAAATTAAAAAGTAAAGTAGGGATATTTATATGTCAGCAAAAGAAAAAACGATGAAATATGGATTGGTAGGCCTCTTTTTAGGGATATTGTTATTAGCTCATCTAGATTTATTAGCTGAAAATCTTAGTTATCTTCTCTTAGGACTATTACTTTTACTTGTTGCATATCTAATCTTGGTAAAAAAATTTTATTTTTTCTCAAACTTGATTCCTAAAAATACTACTGATATACATCTAAGTAAAAAATATGGCATGGCTTCTGGCATCGGCAGTTTAGTTATCGGGATTATTTTAATAATTCTGGGACTATTTTTATAGAAAAATAATTACTAAAATAAAACAAGCAGCGAAACCATAAAAAGTACACGAGTTCTTTTCTCGTGTACTTTTTATGGTTACCTGTATAGCCTTCAATTTGTTCCTTTGTTACTTCTTTTTCTTGATAATGCTCTTTACAGTGCTACGTTAAAACAGCAATAAAAATTAATGAAGGGGAATTCAACTCAAATACCAATGATTATTATTTAAGACCGCTTTTCTCAAATAACCCTCATTGATTACGTACTAATCGTGATAGACTCCTCGTTGCCATTTATCTAAAAATTCATCGAAAAAGTGCGCATCTTGTTGTTCTGGATGTTGTTTTTCAACTTGATTAATTTTTTCAATTAGTTGTTCGTTGTCTTCTGTTGGATGATAGTGTGCTTCAATAAAAGCAGCAGCGATATCACAGATCAAGAATTCTCCTGTTATTTTCCCACCGAAACCAATAACATTTGCGTTTAATTCCTCTTTCGCATACAACGCTGTGGTCATATCGCGAACTAAAGCAGAACGGATACCCGGCACTTTGTTAACCGCATTGTTAATTCCAACACCTGTTCCGCAAATACATATACCCAAATCAGCCTGATTGCTCATTACGGCTTCTCCCACTTTTTTTCCGAAAATAGGATAGTGAGTTCGAGTAAAATCATACGTGCCTACATCTAAAATTTCATATCCCTTTGCTTTCAAAAAATCAGAAACTGCTATTTTGGTATCCGTCACAATATGATCACAACCAATGGCAATTTTCATGAAAACGCTTCCTTTCTATTATTTGTTAAGCCATTTTATTTAACATATCTACACGTATTTGATGACGCCCGCCTGCATAATGACCTGTTAAGAATTCTTTTATTATGTTTTTGGCTAGTTCCGTTCCAACAATTTTTGCGCCCACCGTGATCATCCGAGCATTGTTGTGTTCTCGCGCCATATATGCAGAACGCTCATCTGACAACTCGGCGACAATCATTCCTTTAATTTTAGCAGCAGTCATAAAACTACCTGCCCCATAACCATCAAAAACGATTCCTAAACTTTCAGTATCCTTTAAAACTTCATGAGCAACAGCAAGCGTTGCTTCTATAAAGTCTTCCGAAGCACTTTCACTTTTATCGATTACCTCAACTTTTTCTTGCAATAAGTATTGTTTCATTTCTGCTTTTAATTTTATTCCATCTAAATCTGAACCAAGTATGACACGCATTTTGTTTTCCTCCTTACCTCGTGTATCTACTATTAAAATTCTGTCCCTTTCTTTAAACTCAAATCCCCTTCCCGAAAACATAATAAAACAATATCGAACTTTATTCAACATTTATTTTCTTTTTTGTTTATTATTGTTTAATATTGTGTTGACATCTTTTTGAAAGCGTTTTATATTATACTTGTAAATAAATAATAATATATTAAAGAAACGAGGGGTTCTATGGTTATTAAAACATCGATTTTTTCATTAGATACTACCTATATTTCAAACAAAAAAACACAAGAAGAAGTTTTTGAAGAAGTTTATTTAGACTTGTTAAAAAAGAAATTAGTTACACCTGATTTTCTAACTAATTTATTGGAACGAGAACATAACTATCCGACTGGTTTAAGTTTAACACCGATTGATCCTGCACTACCGAATATCGCCATTCCGCATACCGAAAGTACCTTTGTACGGACGACAAGAATTATCCCGATTAAATTGAAACAATCCTTATCATTTCATAACATGATTATCCCAGATGAAACGCTCTCTGTTTCCTTTCTTTTCATGATTTTAAATGAAAACGGTATTGAACAAACGGGTCTTTTAGCGACTATCATGGATTTTATTAACACGACAGACCGTTCATCACTATTGGCTTTTTTTCAATGTGAAGATAAAGAAGAAGTTTATCGTTTTTTACAAAAAAATTTTAAAGGAGAGATTTAACATGATCAAAATTTTAGCTGCATGTGGGGCTGGGGTAAACTCTAGCCATCAAATCAAATCTGCATTAGAAACAGAATTATCTAAAAGAGGCTACCAAGTTTCTTGCGATGCCGTAATGATTAAAGATATCAATCAAGAGATGCTATCCCATTATGATATTTTCGCCCAAATCGCCAAAACAGATTTGGGTTTCCCAATCACGATTCCTGTAGTTGATGCAGGCGCAATTCTTTATCGAATTCCAGCAATGGCTGAACCTGTTTACCAACAAATGGAAAGTATTATTCAATCTTTAAACAAATGATTTCCTTTTCAGACTAATTACTTACGCTTCACTGTCAACAATAACAAAACTAAGATAAAAATTTTGTTATCTTAGCTTATGAAGGAGAAAATAAATGAATACGATTATTGACCTAGCAAATACAATTTTTAAACCTTTAATTGATTTAGGTGCTGCTCCTTTAATGACTATTGTTTTAACACTGATTGCCCTTTGTTTTAAGGTAAAACCCACTCGCGCATTAGAAGGTGGTCTTAAACTAGGAATTGCTTTAACTGGTATCAGTGCTATTATAGGAATTTTAACTACTGCTTTCTCAGATGCAATGGCCTCTTTCGTAGAACGTACAGGAATTTCTTTAAATATTACTGATGTTGGTTGGGCACCTTTAGCCACCATCACTTGGGGATCTCCTTACACGCTTTACTTTCTTTTAATTATGGTGATTGTCAATGTCATTATGTTAATTCTAAATAAAACAAACACATTAGATGTGGATATTTTCGACATTTGGCATCTATCGATTGTTGGTTTATTTGCTATTTTTTGTGGCGCAAACTTAATAATTGCAACAATCTTAGTTATTTTCATAGGTGTTTTAAAAATTATCAATTCTGACTTAATGAAACCAACGTTTAACGATTTACTTAACGCCCCAGATACCAATCCTATGACTACCACGCATATGAACTATATGATGAACCCAATCATTATGGTTTTTGATAAAATTTTTGATAAGCTTTTCCCTTGGTTAGATAAATACGATTTTGACGCTGCCAAATTGAATAGTAAAATTGGCTTTTGGGGATCAAAATTTGCCATTGGGATTTACTTAGGGATTTTTGTGGGTCTTTTAGCTGGCCAAACACCCACGCAAATTTTTTCTCTATCCTTTACGGCTGCAGTCTGTTTGGAACTATTCTCTTTAATTGGAACTTGGTTTATCGCTGCAGTTGAGCCTTTATCACAAGGTATCACTGATTTTGCTTCGAATAAATTAAAAGGACGTACACTTAATATTGGTTTAGATTGGCCTTTCTTAGCTGGTCGTGCTGAAATCTGGGCAGCAGCTAACGTATTGGCTCCAATTATGCTATTAGAAGCCATTGTCCTACCTGGCAACAAACTTTTACCACTTGGCGGAATTATTGCAATGGGTGTAACCCCTGCTCTACTAGTAGTAACAAGAGGTAAACTCATCCGAATGATTATCATTGGAGCAATCGAATTACCTTTGTTCTTATGGTCTGGTACCCTAATTGCACCGTTCGTTACCGAAACCGCAAAAAAAGTTGGTGCTTTCCCAGCGGGTCTAAATAATAATACTTTAATTTCACATACTACCATGGAAGGGCCAATGGAAAAATTCTTAGGATACTTAGTCGGCAATGCATCACAAGGTCAACTAGAATTTATTTTATACGCATGTCTGGCGCTAGTCGCCTATCTACTGATTTTCATTTGGTATGCAAAACAAATGAAGAAGCGAAATATTATTTATGCTCAAAAAGCTCAATAAGGGAAACTAAAAAGAAGAGGTGCATCTGCACCTCTTCTTTTTAGTAGATCACCCTGACAACTTTTTCCAATACTTTAGATGTGTCAAATTTATCTTTATTTGTAACTACCGCTGTCACTTCTTCTAATTGATAAAAAGAATAAAAATCCTGTTTCTCTACTTTAGAAGTATCCATTAACAAATATTTTTCTATTGAGTTATCTAATGCAATTGCTTGTGTTTGTCCTTCTTCAATAGTGGCTGTCATAATTTTATTATCTTTTAACGCATTACAACTAAAAAATGCTTTATGGAAATGCATTTCTTCTAATGCTTTATTAGCGATTTCACCAAAAAAAGATTTAGTTAAAAGTCGCATTTCTCCACCAATTAAATAAATGGTTAACGCATTCTTTTTTTTACTTAACGTTTCAAACACAGGCAAACAGTTTGTTACTACTCTTAAATGTTTAAATTCCATTGCCTCGGCTAAAAGTTCAATAGTTGTTCCTGGTCCTAGGAAGATAGTTTCTTCTTCGTGAATTAAACTTAATGCTTTTTGGACAATTTCTTTTTTTTCAACACTATTAATAATTTGTTTATCAGCATGAGACAGTTCATGTGGACGATATGTATTTAAACTGCTAGCTCCTCCATGTACTCGTTTTAAACGCCCCGCTGCTTCTAATTCTGTCAAATCTCTACGAACAGTCATATCTGAAACATTTAATCGTTCCATAATTTCAGTAACTTTGATTGCCCCTTTTTGATCTACTAGAGAGACTATCGCATTTAATCTTTCTTCTTTTAGCATTTTCATCGCTCCATTGTTAGTATATCTTTTATTCTACGATAAAATACTTATTATGAATACTAAAACATTTCTCCATTTATTTTAACATGAACGACGATTTGTAAAAAATTGACGATTTAGCCTATCTTTATATAAACAGATATCACTTCAACGATTGATTTAGATCTATTTGAGCCTAGTCAAACAGAGATCTAGCATAAAAATTTTCCAGAAAAACATCCCCTACCCTGAGCACCTCTATCAAAAAAAATAGCACATAGGCCAAGGCAGGTTACTTATAAAAAGGTAAGCAACCCGCCTTTGCCTATGTTTAAGTAAACGATGTATTTCCCCTATTACTGATTCAAAGTCCTTAAAACTTTATAATCACTGTTTTGCACGAGTAAAACGCTACTTGGGTTATCTGGATAAGCAGCATTGCCATCAAATGATACAACAACAGTATTCGTACCAACTTTCGTGAATTGTGTGTATGAGCCCCCAGCACCGCCCACGTTGGCAAAATGTAATGTCATAGTATCGCCTTTTGTTTCTACCTCGCGCCAATTTGCCCGCTGATAGTTATGCCAGTCAATTTGAGTTGAAATTTCGTTTGTCGTGTTTTTATACATTCCTTCGTAAAAATCAATCGCTTCCTCTTTTGAAGACCACGGATTGACTGAAATATTTGGGATTTGTTCTTTAGTAATTGACGGTGCACCTACAATTTTTTCAAAGCCAGCCCTCAACTCTGCATTATCTGTTGCTCCAAAATATAGATAGTCATAAGGATTTCCTTGATTTTGCATCGTCACTAAAACTAAGGGCTGATTGTTAACGATGGTGAATAAATACAAGTGCTTTTGCATTTCTGGTTGCGTTTCTGCATCAGAGTAAACAGCAACTAACGCATATCCATCCTTCACTTGTCCATTTTCAGACCATTCTAAATAAATGGGATGCTGACCAATCGCTGGCTGCATAGTAACATTTCCTACTAGACCATCAGGCGCTTGAACACCATTAAAATTGATTGAATTTCCTAGTGTATATTCTTTATACGTTTGGTTCATCCGTTGCCCCCAATCAGCCATAAATTGTTGTAGCTGTGCCTTTTTTTGCGCAGACCACAACTGATTTTCAGTTTTAGTAGAAGCAGAAGAATTACTTTGAGTCGTACTAGATTTTGACTCCGTGCTCATTTGACTTGCTTGGCTGTTGTTAACGGTAGCAGGTGCTTTCATTTCTGATGTTGCTGTCGGCTTGCTTGATTTGCTTGCAGTGCTATCACCACTTTTATTGGAAGAACATCCTGATAAAATACTCAATAAAAGACCTATCAAGATTATTTTTTTCATTGGTAATCCCTTCTTTCTGACAAGAATACTGTACTACTTTTCCCCTTTTCTCACCAGTAAAACTCGACTAAAAACGGCTATGTTTATTTGTTATTTAATTGTTAATTTAAGTTGATTGTAAGCATCCCATAACCAAGGATGCACAACTTTAATATCGTGTTTCAAAATATAATCAATATAGAAATATGCGGCATTTTCTAAAGAACAATTTAAAGCTTGTAATAAACCATCTAAGTATGGTGGCTTCCCTTCTTGATCCCACTTTATTTTATCAGCGACAAACAAAACTAAATCTATGTCCGAATAGTTTTTCTTCAATGTTGTATGGCATTCAATCGCTGATAAAATTTCATTGTCTTCAATACCAAAATCCATTTTCGCAATAGACTTAGAAATTTTTTGATGAATTATCATTGGAAAGGCCATTTCTGCTTCGTTTAATTCAATCCCATATTTTTGTGCGACATTAATTCTCTGATTATTTGGATAAATCGCAGAGATATCGTGTAAATATCCTGCAATACTTACTTTTTCTGGACTAGTTAAATATTTTTCACCGAGTTGATAGGCATACTCTCCAACTTCCATACAATGATAATACGTCTTCTCACAGTTTTTACTCACTAAATATTGTTTAATTTCATTTTTCAACACCTGTTGATAATCCATTTCCACAGCCCTTTCTCATTCCGATTACTCTTCTAGATAAATAAATTATACTCCTTTCATCCTCTAGCAACCTTTTATTTTTTATTAAATAAACAACTAACTAAATTGAAAAAATTGAAACTTTTTGGTCCTCAAATTCGTCTATAACTAATAGGACGTTCAATTTTGTATAACGTGGAGGTGTATTTTTTAACTTTTTCATTAACCAAAGAGGAGTGAAAGTATGCGACATAAGAAAAGAAAATTCAAAATAAACGGGTATGTATTATTTAGTGCGTTAATCCTCATTGTTCTTGTTTTCATTCAAACGTTCCTATTAACTCAACCCAAGATAACAAGTAAAAATGATGATACTACGCAGACATCGACTAAAAATTCAACTGCAAAAAAAGATTCCCCGACCAAGTTAGAAAAGGAATCAACATACATGACTATTTCATCAAAAAAATATGCTTATTCAGCAGACAAAATCAGAAAATATATAACTGGAGAAGAACCTTACAAAGGTGAAAAATTAGTATTCTTAACCTTTGATGATGGCGTTAATAATCAAATAACCCCACAAGTCCTAGATACATTAAAAAAGTATAACGTCCACGCAACTTTTTTTCTTGTAGGAAATACCCTAACTTCCGAAAATCAAAACATAGTGAAACGCGAAGTCGCAGAAGGGCATTCAATAGGCTTTCATAGTTCAACTCATGATTATGCAACGTTATATCCAAACGGGATTGTCAACACTGAAGAAATACAAGCAGAAATAGCAACCATGGAGAACTCTCTTAAAAAAATATTGGGCGAAACATTTCAAACAACTCTCTGGCGATACCCAGGAGGTCATATGTCATGGGGAGGTACAGAAAAATCTGATGAATTATTCAAACAACTTGGCATCCATTGGATTGACTGGAATGCGATGGTTGGGGATGCGGAGCCGTTAGACAGACAGCCTACTACAGTCGCAGAAATGCTCGCTTTCCATCAACATTCACTTGAGGTTTATCCGGATTATAATATTAGAGTAGTCTTAATGCATGATTCAGTAGATAAGGAATTAACAAAACAAGCATTGCCACAATTAATAGAGTTTTATCAAGCAAATGGTTATCAATTTGGTGTCTTATATTAGAGCAACTCGGAGCACTAAAGGAAGTATTTCTGGTCTTAGTCAATGTTGATTTTCTGCTTAATTACACACAAAAACACCCTCTTGCTCAGCAAGAGGGTGTTCGTTTGTCGAATAGTAAAGATTAACGACGGATTTCTTTGATACGAGCTGCTTTTCCGTGTAATGCGCGTAAGTAGTAAAGTTTTGCACGACGTACTTTACCGTAGCGAACCACTTCAATTTGAGCAACACGTGGTGTGTGTAATGGGAATGTACGTTCCACACCAACACCATTTGAAACTTTACGTACTGTGTAAGTTTCGCTGATTCCAGCACCACGGCGTTTAATTACAACACCTTCGAATAACTGGATACGTTCACGAGTACCTTCGACTACTTTCGCATGAACGCGAACAGTGTCACCAGGGCGGAACGCAGGAATATCCGTACGTAATTGTTCTTGTGTTAATTCTTGAATTAATGGATTCATTTTATCCTTCTCCTTATTCCCAAATATTCTTATGGTCACTTCTGCCACAGCGGAATATTGTAATAGTTAGAGCGCATTGCACTCACCAAATTAGTTTACCACAGACAAAATAAGCTGTAAAGAGAATTTTCTTGAAAGTTCCCTTATTTTTGCTCTTCTTGTTTAATTTCCTCTAATAACTTCAACATTTCAGGAGTCATTTCTACTGATTCCAACATGTCAGGTCGACGCAAAAAGGTCCGTCGTAATGATTCTTTTAGTTGCCATTCTGCAATTAATTTATGGTTACCATTCGTTAGCACGGCAGGGACTTCCATATCGTTGAAAATAGCAGGTCTGGTATATTGTGGATGCTCTAATAGGCCAGTGGAATGTGAATCCGTTTGTGCAGAAAGATTGTTACCTAAGACATCAGGTAATAAACGGACTGTCGCATCAATCATGACCATTGCGCCTAATTCGCCCCCTGTTAAAACGTAATCCCCCAATGAAACTTCATCTGTGACCATCGTGCGAATTCGCTCATCATAGCCTTCATAATGTCCACAAATAAAAACTAAATGTTCTTCTTGTGAAAATTCCTCGGCCATTTTTTGATTAAACGGTTTTCCTGCTGGATCTAATAAGATGACCCGTTTTGGTTGCTGGTTTGTCTCTTCTTCAATTGCTTTTAGGTTATCATAAATCGGTTGTACTTTTAAAAGCATCCCCGCGCCACCGCCATACGGATAATCATCGACCGTTTGGTGTTTGTTATCTGAAAAATCGCGAAAATTAGAGACATTCAATTCTAATAACTGCTTTTCCCGAGCTTTCCCAATAATTGATTCCCCCATTGGTCCTTCAAACATTCTAGGAAAAAGAGTTAATACATCAATTCTCATCGTCAATCAATCCTTCTGGAATGTCCACATCAATCCGTTGATTTTCGACATCGACTTTTGTAACAACGCCTTCAATATACGGTAAAAGTAAATCTTTTTTCTTTGGTCGTTGGACGACCCACACATCATTCGCACCAGGAGATAAAATTTCTTTAATTTTTCCCAGTTCACTACCAGTTTCATCATAAACAGTGGCACCAATGATTTGGTGATAATAAAATTCGTCCTCTGCCAACTCAGCGAGATTGTCTTTTGCAACTTTTAAAATACCGTCACGATATTTTTCAACATCATTGATATTTGGATGTCCTTCAAAGCTTAAAATATCAAAATTCTTATGCTTGCGGTGGGACTTCACGACCAATTCAATTGGTGCTTTTTTCTCTTGAAATAGCAGTAACGTTGCCCCTTTTTGATAACGTTCTTCTGGAAAATCCGTTTTCGAAATGACCCGAACTTCTCCTTTGATTCCTTGTGTGTTCACAATTTTTCCTACATTTAAATAATCTGTCACGTGAAAGCCTCTCTTCCTTGTATTTCATCTTTCCTATTCTACCATTTCTTACGCGCAAATTCTATGAAAAAACAAAGGCCAACTTTTCCAGTCAGCCTTTGTTTTTATTAATTCGTTAAACCAGTTAATGTGCCATAAATTAAAAATAAATTCAATAACGTCAAGGCAATTGCAATAATCCAAGCTAAAAATTTCACCCACGCTGGATTCGCAAATTGGCCCATTAATTTTTTATCACTTGTATACATCGTTAAAGGAATAATCGACACTGGCAAAGCAATACTTAGGAAAACTTGCGTATAAAGTAACAAGTCTTCAACAGCCGTTTCGCTACCGCCATAAATAATGACACAGATAATGACTGGCACAATTGCTAACAAACGAGTTAACACTCGTCTTGCCCACAACGGCATTTTTAAATGGATAAAGCCTTCCATTACAATTTGTCCTGACAGCGTACCTGTAATCGTTGAATTTTGACCCGAAGCCAGTAAAGCAATTGCAAAAAGAATACTTAACACTGGGCTAGCAATATTACCAACAATATCTGGATTTTTCAGAGCATCAAATAAATCAACGAATTTACCTAATTCACTGTTGGTTCCATAAAATAATGCTCCCCCTAGGATTAGCAACAAACAATTTACGACGAAAGCAACAGTTAATTGAATATTTGAATCCCAAGTAGTGAAACGAATTGCTTTGGCTTTCTCAGCATCATCGTTACGATCAAATTTCCGAGCTTGCGCAATGGAAGAATGCAAATATAAGTTATGAGGCATGACTGTCGCTCCAACGATTCCCAAGGCTAAAAATAACATGGATTTATCTGTCGCTATTTTTGTGTCTGGAATAAAACCTCGTAATACTTCACCAACATTTGGATCTGCTAATGCCACTTCATAAGCAAAAACAAAAAAGATGACTGCAATTAAACAAGAAACAATTGCTTCGATTTTGCGAAAGCCTAACTTTGTCAGTAGCAAAAGTAATAAAACATCAAACGTTGTTATCAACACACCAATTAATAATGGAAAACCAAATAATAATTGCAAAGCAACGGCACCACCAATTACCTCAGCGATATCTGTAGCCATTATGGCTAACTCCGTCACCACCCACAAGGCAACGCCCGTTCGTTTACTTGTATGCTCTCTAGTCGCTTGGGCTAAATCCATTCCTGTCACAATTCCTAAGCGCGCAGCCATACTTTGTAGTAACATGGCAACTAAACTAGAAAGCAAAATCACACTAAGTAACGTGTACTTATATTCCGCTCCGCCAGCAATTGACGTAATCCAATTTCCTGGATCCATATAACCAACAGCTACTAAAGCGCCAGGTCCGCTATAGGCTAACAAAGTTCGCCAAAAGCTAGCATTTTTAGGTACCTCGACGGTATTATTTATCTCTTCTAAACTAGGTCCATTTGCATAATTAAGCATTTTTTCCGTTTTCTTTTCTTTCATCCAACATCCCTCAATCTATCTTGTTCACACATTTCACTTTTAGGTATACCTAAAACTAGTTAACATAATTATAGTCTTCTTATTCTTCGTTGTAAACTGTTACATTCTAATTTTTTTAAGCACTTTCGCTATAAATCGTTTGGTTTTTACCAAAAAATCCCTTACACTTATTTTATCATAGATCGGAGGTTATGAGGATGAAGTTAGATATGGTCGGTATTATCGTCAACGATATGACACAAGCACTCTCTTTTTACCAAACACTAGGTTTTAACGTGCTGGGAGAAGCTTCGCCCGATTACACAGAATTACAAAACAATGGCGTCAGGATTTCTTTAAATTCACTACAAATGATTACTGGCGTCTATGGGTTTGCGCCTAGTCAGCAAGGCGATAAAATCGAACTTGCTTTTCTTTGTGAAACGGCCGCAGAAGTTGATAGCACCGTGAAAAAAATGAGCCAAGCTGGTTACATTGTTTTTAAAGAACCTTGGAATGCACCTTGGGGCCAACGATACGCAATCATTAAAGACGTAGATGCAAATTTAATTTCACTCTTTGCCCCTCTATAATATTACTAAAAGATGTGCCACTTTCGTTTCTTCAACTCTCTTTCGAAAGATCAGTGCAGAATGGGTCTTAAGTAGGATGTCTTTTCTGTCTCTTTTTTTGTATAATAAACTTATCAAATGATGCGTATCTTACAACTTTGTTCGTTTGCAGAAAGAACAAACGATGTTTTTTATTGATAAAAAGTTATATACTAAAAGTACGATGAGTATAACTAAAGGAGATGAGAAATGTGAGTGTTACCCTATCTAGAAAAATTGTTAATATTATTTCCATTTTGGGCATTGTTGCAACCATAATTGCAACCATCTATTTTATCCGATTAGGTGTCTTCAAGGACATCAATGCACTAAGAGGACTAGTAGGGCAATCTGTCATTCTCGGTCCGATTATTTTCATGTTAATTCAGATTATTCAAGTGGTTATTCCGATTATTCCTGGTGGTGTTAGCTGTGCTGCAGGGGTCTTGATTTTCGGGCCAACAATGGGCTTCGTCTATAATTACGTTGGTATTGCACTTGGCTCTATTATCATTTTCTTATTAGGTCGTAATTATGGGAAACCATTCATTATGAGCCTTGTCAGTGATAAAACATATAACAAGTATATCGGTTGGTTAGACAATGAAAAACGTTTTGAACGATTGTTTGCTTTAGCAATTTTCTTCCCGATTGCACCGGATGATGCGCTTTGTTTAATGGCCGGTTTAACAAAAATGTCTGTGAAAAAATTTACTCTGATTATTTTATTAGCAAAACCTGCTTCTATCTATTTATATAGTCTTGCGTTAATTTATGGCGGTACATTTTTAACTAGCTTACTGGGAATGTAAAATAAATAAAAAAGCGAACGGACTAAATCAAAACTCTGCCTGTGTCAGTTTGATTTAGTCCTTTTATTATGGAATTTTGGTAGAAACTGGGGGACTTTTGATGTTTAGTTATTTTAAAAATAGTATTGTGAATACGCTAGATTTTCTTAAAGGAACAACGGCGTATTTTCGCGACGTGCTCTTGATGCACGGATTTATGTTATTCGTTCTATTGCCTTTATTGACAAGTTTGTCCAAATTGGTACTCAAAGAAGGTGGGATTGATTATATTTCCTACAATAACTTAGGGGCAATTGCTACGCAACATCCCTATGTCCTTTTGACTTTTCTACTAATTGGGCTATTAATTTTACTGGCGCTCTTTTTTGAATTTACCTTTTTATTGCTTAGTGTTTATTTTATTAAGAAAAAGCAACCAATTACTCTAACGCAATTATTGCACGGCACCTTACTTCAGATCAAAAAAGTTCGAGGAATTACCTTTCTGTTTTTCCTGGCATATTTCTTTTTGATTTTACCATTAAGTGGGTTAACCTTCCGCTCTTATTTATTAACAAGAGTTAAGATTCCAGCCTTTATCTTAGATTTTATTTTTGCAAATCGCGTCATTATTATTATTGGGTTCGTACTGTTAGAGCTGATTATCTTATATTTAGCGATTCGACTTGCTTTTGCCCTTCCAGAGTTGATTTTACGTGATGTTGGTTTTCGTGAGTCTTTGAAACGTAGTTGGCAAATTACAAAGCGACGCTTTTTCCAGATTTTAGGACAATTTATTATCATTGGTGGAACTGTTTTAGGGATTTTTACGGCTGGCTATTTCTTGATATTTTTAGGTCAAACCGCCGTTGAAACGTTTAAACCTGAGTGGTCTTTACCTAGCGCTGTCATCGCTATGACACTCCTTCAGGTTATGATGCTCTTAAACTTGGTGTTGTCTAGTGTTGCTATTTTTTACATTATTGTTGATGATATGGAGGATGAAGGGATTTTGCCTGACACGCCAGAATGGTTCACCCCGAAATCAGAGGTTCGGGTAGAATGGACCACCTTCAGAGTCGTTCTTTTTTGTTTGATTGCAATCATCTTCGGAATTGGTGTAGGCACCTATAATACGAATTACCTAAGTCATACACCTGACCGAAAACCGGTTACCATCTCCCATCGTGGTGTCAATGGTAACAATGGCGTTCAAAACACCTTAGACTCTTTAATCGAGACCAATAAGGCAAAACCTGATTATGTTGAAATGGATATTCAAGAAACCAAAGACCATCAATTTATTGTCATGCACGATTTTAATTTACGGGCGTTAACGGGCGTTAATAAACGACCGAATCAATTAACACTTAAAGAATTAACGAATATGAATGTCACAGAAAATGGTCAAACTGCTAAAATGGTTTCTTTCGATGATTATTTAGCCAAAGCCAATCAATTAAAACAACGTTTATTAATTGAAATCAAAACCACGCCTCAGGATAGCCCTGATTTAGTGCAGCGCTTTGTCAAACAATACCGCGAAAATATTTTAGAAAACGGCCATATCCTTCATACATTAACCTATGATACGGCGATGGCCTTAAAGAAAGAAGAACCACGCTTTTATGTAGGCTACGTTATTCCTTTTAACATTGTGGGACCACCTAAAATGCCAGTTGACTTTTTTACTATGGAATACAGTACAATGAATCGTAACTTTGTAAATGCCGCTCATCATGATGGGAAAAAGGTTTATGCTTGGACAGCAAATGATGAAGATGTTATAACGCGAATGATTTTTTATGGCGTTGATGGCATCATTACCGATCAGCTCAGTCTACTGAACGAAACAATGAAAACCGATTTAGAAAATCCAACATACTCCGATAAACTGTTGAATTTCGCTATTGGAATGGGTTAAAAAAAGAGCGTGGGACAAAAATCACTTTGGATTTTTGCTCCACGCTCAAAAACTGATAAACGGCGGGAACAGAAGCAACTCCTTCGGAAATAAGCCGGAATTATCCAAAAATTAAAGAACAATTTTCGGAAATTCCTTCTTATTTCTCGGAGTTAAACGCTTCTGTCCCGACCTCTTTTACGTTCATGTTAGTTGTTTTTACCAAAAATTCTTAAGAAAGCTAAGAATAAGTTGATGAAGTCAAGGTATAATTGTAATGCGAAGAAAACGGCCATCCCAGTACCTGCTTGATCACCTGTTTGCGCATAGACTTGGCGTATACGTTGGTTATCATAAGCAGTAATCCCTGAGAAAATTAGGACCATTAAAATGGAAATAAAGAATTCTACAGCACTACTGTGTAAAAGGAACATATTTAGCAACATCGCAATGATAATTCCGATTAAGGCACTATAAGCGGCATGACCAACTGCTGATAGGTCTTTCTTCGTAAAGACACCTACTAATGACATCGCGCCAAAGGTAGCTGCTGCACTTAAAAATGCGCCGGCCACTGTTCCACCAGTATACATTAATAACGTCACGGATAAAGTGACACCATTTAATAATGCATACGCAACAAATCCTGCAATCGCAATGGTTGGATTCTTCTGTGCTTTTGCGCCTAGATATAAAACTAAGCCAATTTCAACAAGCCAAATCATCCAAAAAGCTAAGCTTGATTGGAATAAAGTAGCTAGAACAGGTAAAAAGACAGTTGTCATTGCATAAGCCATGATTGCGCTAATACCAATTCCTAACGCTAAAAATCCGTAAATTTTGGCATAAAATTTATTCAAACCTGTGCCAGTTTGGATATACTCTTGATTATTCATAAGTTAAAGTCCCTTCTTTCTCTGTTAATTCATCAATCGTCACTTGGGGTGGTTGAACCATCACCACTGCATCTAACACGCGATTTTCTTGCTCATTAACAGCCTCAACTGAAATGGTAATCACATCTTTCATTTTGTCGACTTTGATTACTTCTAATTGGAAAGTCAATGTTTCGTAATGAAAAACGGGTTCCACAAAGTTCACAGAGAAATTCACAACATGGGAACCTGGTCCTGGCAAATGTTTTGAAATCGCACTAGTGATAATTCCCATCAGCATAATTGATGGTACGATTGGTTTTTCATATTCTGTTTTTTGGGCATAATCATGTTGGATATATAAAGGATTCGCATCATTGGTCAAGCCCAAGTAAAGTAATAAGTCCTTGTCTTCAATTGACTCTGTCAAGGACAACGAATCTCCCTCTTCGATATCTTCGATGGTTTTGCCTAATTTTCTCGGTTTTCCGATATTCAAATTAGTACACCTCCGTTATTGATAAGATAATTGTACCAAAATGTACTTAAAAGGCAAGTTAAAAAGTAGTCTTTAAAGGATGTTTAAACAAAACCAACTTATCTGCCATGCTAGATTTTAAAAACAAACAACGGAACAGGAGCAGCTTCTTATTTTTTGAAGCCAGATACCCCTGTCCCGATTTTATTTATGTTCTCTTATAAAACGTTTCTAGTTGTGTTACTTAGTAATGTTTCGTAGGCTTGTTCAAATTTCTGAACGTCGCCAGCGCCCATAAAGACAACCACTGCATTTTCAAAATCTAGTAAAGGTGACACATTATCTTCGGTAATTACTTGTCCACCTTTTTGAATTTTTTCACCTAAATCTTCAATGCGTACCTCGCCTTGTGTTTCACGCGCAGAGCCAAAAATATTACATAAGAATACTTCATCTGCTAAATCCAGTGCTTCAGCAAATTCATCCATTAAGGCAATTGTTCGTGTAAATGTATGTGGCTGGAAGACAGCAATAATTTCTTTATCAGGATATTTTTGACGAGCGCCATCAATCGTTGCTTTAATTTCAGCTGGATGGTGTGCATAATCATCAACAATAATCATGTCACTGACTTTTTTCTCACTAAAACGACGTTTCACACCTTTAAAACTTAGCATTTCTTCTGCGACTTTTTGCATATCAAGTTTTTCAAAATAAGCCACAGCAATCACACCTAGCGCATTCATGATATTGTGATGGCCAAATGCTGGTAAGACAAAATGACCTACAAAATCATCCTTGTGATAAACATCAAAAGATGAGCCTTCCGTTGTTCGTTGAATATTTCGTGCTTGGATATCATCCTCTTCACTGACGCCATAATAATAAACTGGCACTTCTGATTCTAACTGACGAAGATACTTATCATCACCATAAGCAAAAATTCCTTTTTTGACTTGATGAGCCATTGTTTGGAACGCTGAAAAAACGTCCTCAATGCTCTTGTAGTAATCTGGATGATCAAAATCGATATTCGTCATAATCGCATAATCTGGTGAATAAGCCAAGAAATGACGGCGATACTCACACGCTTCAAATGCAAAGAAATCAGCATCTGGTTCGCCGTGGCCAGTGCCATCACCTATTAAATAACTAGTTGGATTGATACCACTTAATACATGTGCTAGCAAACCAGTCGTACTTGTTTTCCCATGTGATCCTGTTACAGCAATGCTTGTATAGGGTTCGATAAAACGAGCAATGAAATCGTGGTAACGAATTACTTCTGCGCCTAATTCGATGGCGCGGGCGATTTCCTCATGGGTATCTGGAAAAGCATTTCCAGCAATAACAATCATGTCTTTATCAATATTATCTGCATTAAATGGTAAAATAGGGACACCTGATTTTTCAAGATCCCGTTGTGTAAAGAAATACTCTTCTACGTCTGATCCTTGAACGTTGTAGCCTTTTTGGTGTAAGACCAACGCTAATGAGCTCATGCCAGAACCTTTAATTCCGACAAAATGGTATAATTTGTTCTCTTGATTTCCCATTATAATCCTCTTCTCTGTCACTATATAAAACATACCTTTTTTAAAAAAATTTCAATCATACGAGATTCATTATCGTATAAAACAAAAAAATAATCAACTATTAAAACAGAATAAAAAACTTACATGTTTCAATTCCACATGCAAGTTTCATCTCTTAACTAAAATATTTACTGTTTTCTAATACAGAACTTGAATCTTCTAGCATCCCACTTAATGGTTTATCCAAGATGCCCTTTTTCTTCTCTTCTGTCACAGGTGCTTCAGGCTCCACTTGAGCATTCGCTTTAGCTAATTTTTTCCCATAAGCAGTTTGACTTTTAGCATTTTTCTTTGCGGCATTCAAACGGGAACGCGAACGTAAATCTAACGCATCTTCGCCAAAACGTTCTAAGTCTGGTTTGATTTGTTGATATTGCCGTCTAGTTAAAGGAATCTCAGGTTCTGAGGTTGGAATATTAAATTTCCGCACCGTTGGATCTTCTTCCGTATCTTTCACTTGAAAAGCCGTTGGTTCATCATCAAGAATGACATATGAACGACGATCTTTTTTCATTGCTTTTAGCAACTCTTCTTCAGTAAAACTAGGTTCCTGTTCCTCAGGAATCACAGAAGCCGGGATATATTTAGGAACAAAATAAGAAGGTGTCGTTTTTTGCACTAATGGTGATGCGGCAGGTCTACTTGGTTTCGCTACGACTTCTTTTTTTTTATACGTTTGTGTCCAGCCATTTCCTTTTGGTGTCCCAAAAAGGCTATTATTTTTTTTCGTTGCTTGTTTATTTTTCTTTGCTTTACTAGCATGTTTTGTATAGTCTGGCAAATTAGAACGATGACGTGCTAATTGCTCTTGTTGTGCTGCCGTTAATTGTTGTGTTTGTTTATTTGTAGTTGATTGATTCGTTGTTGGTTGTTGGACGGATGGTGTGCTTTGTCTAGTATCTTCGGCAGATGTTGCAGTTCTTCTGCTACCAGACATTGCTTTACCAATCAGATCATCTTGAAATAAGTTACGTTCATTATCTGTTGGTAATTTTACGCCCTGTTCATCATCATAAGCTGGAAAACGGAAATGTTTTCTCTTCACTTGAGCATTATCCATTGCGGTCATTCCTTTTATTTTTCTTTCTCATTAGTTTAACACATTCTCAATGAATACTAAAGAACTTGCCTGAATTTTTAAGAGAACAAAAAAGAAACCTCTGTTTAAAAAGGTTTCTTTTTCTGTTTATTTATCTAGTTGTAATTTGGCAAAGTCCGCTTTGATTTGGATGAACGACTGAAATAATTGTAAAAACTGAAAGAGCCGCGCCCGATTTTCAAATTCATTTCTTGTTTGCGGCAATGGTTTTGTGCGATAGGTTTCATAAACGTTCTTAATTCGATTCATAATTTCTTGTCCATCATTATTCTCTGCAAATGTTTCTGCCGTATATTCCAACAATTGTTGAATATAGCGAACTTGTTGCGCATCAACAGTAATATCTTCTAATAATTCCAACATGTTTTTTAGAATATTACTTTGCATTTTTCTCATCGCAAAGTACTCTAAATAGTACGTATTGGTAGACAGCAATTGATTCTCGGCATGATTTTTGGCCCACGTCTCGCCTGTGCGAATAAAGGTTTTTAAATCTGCACAATACATGACCAAATTTCGCTCTCCTGCAGCGTTGTTTAAATGTAGCGCCATTTCCCTTAAAATTTTACGAAACATTGTTTCAATGACTTCTTGGTCTTCTCTTAAACGTTTTTCTGTATCAGGCATATAAGAATTAGCTAATAACGCTAGTCCCACACCAATACTCATTAATAAAAACTCATTTCCAATAATCGCCCAAGAAAGATTTTTTTCGACTAAATAATGAGTTACCAAAACGGAACTCACAACAATCCCATCAGATAATTGAAAATACACAGCTGCTGGAATAAATAATAACAAAAAAATACCAAAAGCAATCGCTGTAAAACCTAAAAAAGTAAAACAAATATACGCTAAAATAGTTGCTAAAGCTAAGGATAACAAACGATAAATCCCTGTCATGACAGATGTTTTTTTCGTGCTAGTAACACTTAAAACCGAAATAATCCCTGCCGAAGGGGCATAAAGTAATCCCAGTTTTTCCGCAATAATCATTGCTAATGCAGCGCTAATAGCTGTCTTGACTGTTCGTAAACCAATTTTCATGCATACTCCCCTTAAAAAATAATAATTCTTCACTTTTCTCTAGTAATTTTACCTCTATTTCGGTTATCATTAAAGAGAAAAGTTATTTAGGAGCGAATATTTATGATAGTGGGTCGATTTCGTTTAGGCATGCGAACGTTAAAAACAGCAATTGCTGTCATGCTGTGTATTCTTTTATTTCAATTTTTCCATCGTGGCTCACCTATGATTGCCTGTTTAGCAGCTGTTTTTTCGCTAAGACAAGATTTAAATACCAGTTTGTCTTTTGGAAAATCGCGCATTATTGGAAACACATTGGGTGGCTTTTTAGCTTTACTTTATGTATTAGCACAAGATTATTTTCCTAATCAAAACTTAGTAGAATTAATGCTACTACCACTTTTAGTCATTATCGTCATCGTTGTTTCTGATGGGATTAATAACAATGCTGGAATCATTTCTGCAACTGCGACACTTTTAATGATTTCTTTAAGTATTCCGCAAAGCGATTCCTTTCAATATGCAATGGAACGTGTGTTGGATACATTCATTGGGACCTTTATAGCGATTGGTTTAAACGTCTTTTTACAACCTAAGCCAGCAGAAGAAGCCCATGAAATTTCTGAAGATTTAGCTGAATTAGAAAAGAAGGAAAAAGAACTAGAAGCTTTACGCCAACAAGTTCAAGCGCGGATTGCTGCAGAAGAAAACACTGACGACAAGGCAAATAAATAAAGAAACAGCCGATTGAAGAGAAGAACAATCGGCTGTTTCTTTATAGTTCCCAATTCGTTTTTGCTTGAAAGTTGGCGGCTGCGCCAATCAAGTTGGCATCATTTTGATAATGGCAGGTCACGATTTCTGGAACAAAATCTTTTAATTCAAAGGTCTGTAAATGCGTTAGCATCCGGCGATTAATCTCTGCTAATAAGCCTTCTTTAGCAGAAACACCGCCTCCAAGTACAATCATTTCAGGATCATAAGAAAACTGTAATCCGAATAATCCTTGTGTTAAATAATCATAAAAATTATTGACTTCTTCGCGAGCAACCTCATCCCCTCGTTGTGCCAGTTCAAAAACTTCTTCTCCTGTCACCGCCTGTTTTTCGACTCCAATTCGTTCACAATAACGCTGAGCCATTTTGACAGCTGTGCCAATTTCACTGAATGTTTGGCCATTACTTAAAAAGTTCAGTCCAAACTCGCCTCCATATAAATGAGCACCTTTGTACAATTCGCCATTTCGAAAAATCGCTCCGCCAATTCCTGTCCCAATAACGACAAAAAGCACTTCTTTTTTCCCTTTCGCCGCGCCTTCATATATCTCAGCTAAACCAGCACAATTCGCATCATTTTCGATAGTCACTGGTAACCCAAACAACGCTTCTAATTCTTCATAAATGTTAAAATGATGAATATATGGAATGGCGGAAATCCCTAAAATCTGTTGACTTTTTTCGTCAACTACTCCAGGTGAACTAAAAGCAACACCACTAATCGACTCATTTCTTTTGTCTGCATAAACCGAATATAAATGCGCTTTCATTTCTTCCCAAGAGCCAGGTGTTGGAAAGCTCCCTTGATTTGTTAATTCTTTGCCTGTCCAAACGCCGTATTTCACGGAAGAACCGCCAAGATCAAATGCTAAAATTGCCATATTTATCCATCCTTTTCTACTTCTGTTTTCTTATTTCTTCGATACGTATACGGTCCATGATAGGTCTCATCAGGATTTTTCGTCAAGCGAAATTTCAATGGAACATAGTCAATGCCGCCTTTAACAAAAGGATGACATCGTAAAATCCGTGCTACTCCCATCGTTGTTCCTTTGACACTTCCATGTGTATGAATTGCATCAATCATATATTGTGAACACGTTGGGTAATAGCGACAACGTGCAGGCAATCCTGGAGAAATAAATCGTTGATAAAAACGAACACCGCCGATTAACGGATTTTTCATAAAGTGCCTTCTTTCTAACTAATTCTTACTAAAGAATAGCTTGTTTTTTCATGTTTGGCAAGTCCTAGTTACGAGAAATCACACCAGGTGCACCTATTACGAATTCTTACATTTCTGTTGCTATCCAAATGAAAAAAAACGTGCTACACTATAAAAAAAGGAATGGAGGCTTAGTAAATGGGATTAAAATTTGAACGTTCCAATGACTTAGATAAACTCTTCGATTCTTTCGCCGTTGATCCATTAAAGAAAGAAGTCCCTCTTGAAGAACTGGCAAAACAACGACAAGAAGCAAAAAAAGAAGAAGCAAAAAAACAAGCAAAAGAGTAATTTTGCTTGTTTTTTTCTATAGAAACTTTTCAATTGCTGTCCAAGCTGCTTCTTTTCCTTCTTTTGTTTCAGAAGAGAAAATAATAAAGTCATCTTGTTTATCAAAATTCAAGGCTTTTTTGATGACACTCTCGTGTTTGTTCCATTTGCCCCGCGGAATTTTGTCTGCCTTAGTTGCCACAATAATAACTGGCAAATCATAGTATTTCAAAAATTCATACATTTGGATATCATCTTGGGTCGGCGGATGACGTAAATCAATTAAAGAAACGACTGCACGTAATTGCTCACGTTGCGTGATATACGTTTCAATCATTTTTCCCCACTTCGCACGTTCTGTTTTAGAAACTTTGGCATAACCATAGCCAGGAACATCCACAAAATGTAAGGCATCCTCAATTAAATAAAAGTTTAGCGTTTGCGTTTTACCAGGTTTGCCTGAAGTTCTTGCTAAATTTTTACGATTAATCAAGGTATTAATAAAAGATGATTTCCCAACGTTCGAACGTCCAGCTAAAGCAATCTCCGGTAACTGAGATTCAGGATATTGTTTAGGGGATACCGCACTAATCACGATTTCTGCATTATGTACGTTCATTGTTTTCCTCCGTTCTTCTATTCAGTCTTTCATTCAAAAGCTTAACAAAAACAGCTCTTTCGGAGATCCGCCGAAAGAGCTGTTTTCAGCTTCAATCTTATACAGCTTCTTTATCTTTTTTGTTATAAATAATTGTTGGTTTACCGGTACCTTCAGCTGCCATTTTAGTAATGATAACTTTTTCAATACTTTCATCTGAAGGAACATCAAACATTACGTCCATCATAATTTCTTCAATGATTGAACGAAGTCCGCGTGCGCCAGTATTACGTTCAATAGCTTTGGCTGCGATGGCTTTTAATGCTTCTGGTTCAAATTCTAATTTAGTGTCATCAAGAGACAATAATTTTTGATATTGTTTCACCAAGGCATTCTTCGGTTCTGTTAAAATTCGAACCAAATCATCATTCGTTAATTTATCAAGCGCAGCCATTACAGGTAAGCGTCCAATAAATTCTGGAATTAAACCAAATTTCAATAAATCTTCTGGAATAATATGTTGCATGATGCTTTCTTCTTCATTTAAAGCAGAATTAGTTTTACCAAAACCAATAGTTTTTTCGCCTAAGCGGTTTTTAACAATAGTTTCAATTCCATCAAATGCTCCACCAACGATGAAGAGAACATTCGTTGTGTCAATTTGGATAAATTCTTGATGTGGATGTTTGCGACCCCCTTGTGGTGGTACACTTGCAACTGTTCCTTCAAGAATTTTTAGTAAGGCTTGTTGAACACCCTCACCTGAAACATCTCGAGTAATCGAAACATTTTCACTCTTACGGGCAATTTTATCAATCTCATCAATATAGATAATGCCCTTTTCCGCACGTTCAACATTATAGTCAGCAGATTGTAGTAATTTTAAAAGGATATTTTCAACATCTTCCCCTACATAACCTGCTTCTGTTAAACTGGTCGCATCAGCGATCGCAAAAGGTACATTTAATGTTTTTGCTAACGTTTGAGCCAAGAAAGTTTTACCTGAACCTGTTGGTCCAATTAAACAAATGTTACTTTTTTGCAATTCAACGTCATCTTGAGTTGCAGCTGTTTCTGATTGATTCACACGTTTATAGTGATTGTAAACAGCAACAGAAAGTGTGCGTTTTGCACGTTCTTGTCCAATAACATATTCATTTAAAACATTTAAAATTTCTTGGGGTTTTGGCACATCCGTTAATTCTCGGACTGCTTCATCATAAAATTCTTCATCAATAATCTCTTTACATAGATCAATACATTCATTACAAATATAGACACCCGGACCAGCAACAATTTTTTTTACTTCTTCTTGTGTTTTCCCACAAAATGAACAACGAACGGTCCCGTTATTATCCGTATTGTCGTACATGTTCGTCACCCCTCTAAAAATCAAAAAATGACTGTCATCACAGTCTCTCATCATAATAGCACAAACCACTTTAAAATGCGAACATCTCAGATAGAAAGTTTTATTGTTCTTAGACTTCTTATGGTATACTACATTATATAAAAGCACTTTCATAAAAAGTGATTGTGTTGAAACAAATTGGAGGAATTGTGATGTTAGAACAAATTTTACTAGGTACCTATACTCGAAGAGCCAGCCAAGGCATTTATAAAATTGCATTAGATACGACACAAGGTCGTTTAACAGAAGCGACACTTTTGTTAGAAGAAACGAGTCCTACCTATCTTGCTCTGAGTCAAAAGGGCGAACTTTTTAGCGTCACTAGTGTTGACGGTGAAGGTGGCACTGCCGCTTATCAACCAGAAATGGACCATTTTAACTTATTGAATAAAGTAACTGAGGAAGGTGCGCCGCCATGTTATGTAGCTGTTGACGAAAACCGACAACTTGTCTATGCAGCAAATTATCACCAAGGTATCGTTCACGTGTATCGTATCTTAGAAAATGGTTCTTTGGAAGATGCTGACAAAGTGATTCATACAGAGCCAACTGGTTCTCATGAAAATCAAAACAATGCCCATGTTCATTACACAGATTTAACACCTGATCAACGCTTAGTCGTCTGTGATCTAGGAACCGATCGTGTGTATACGTATAATGTTAGCTTAGATGGAAAGCTTTCTGAAATCGCTCAATTCGTGACTAAGCCAGGGACTGGTCCACGTCATTTAGTATTCCACCCAACAAAATCATTGGCTTATCTATTTGGTGAATTAGATAGCACTGTTTCAGTTCTTTCATATAATGAAACAGATGGTTCTTTCACTGAATTACAAAAAGTTTCTACTTTACCCGCTGATTATGATGCGTTTAATGGTGGTGCTGCGATTCGTATTTCTTCTGATGGCCGTTTCCTTTATGCTTCAAACCGTGGCCATAACTCAATTGCTGTCTATGCTGTTTCAGAAAATGGCGAAGCGATTGAACGAATTCAATTAATTTCAACAGAAGGCGATATTCCGAGAGATTTTGATTTAGATCCTTCTGAAGATTTCGTTGTTGTCGCTAATCAAGACTCTGATAATTTAACACTTTATCGTCGGAACCAAGAAACTGGCTTATTAGAAATGATTCAAAAAGATGTTGCTGTTCCCGAATGTGTTTGTGTTTTATTTGTATAATTAAGTTGACTATTTCCTTGGAAAATAACAGGAGTCAGATGCTAATTAATTTTTGTATCTGACTCCTGTTTTCTTATTTTAAACGATGGATTGGTTCTCCAATTCTTTAACGTATAAATAAAAAGAGCCAAAGTCTAAGCGATTCATTTGTAAAGATTCATGAATTTTTGTGAACCCTTTACTTTCGAAAAATCGAATCATTCTATGGTTTGTATGATTAGTTTGAGCATACATTTTACGTCTTCCTTCCCAGACTGCCCGTTTCTCCAATTCATGGAACAATAAACTGCCATAACCCTTGGCAATATAATTAGGCGAAGTTGCAAAGCGCTTTAGCCAAACAAAGTCTTGTTCCTGCTCCATACAGAACGTTGCCATTGAAAAAATCATTTCTTCGTGCACTAGCAAATACAACCGTTTTTTTGTAATGTCTTCTTGGATATCTTCTTGAGAAGGGTAGTCCTTTGTCCACTGTGTAATGCCCACAACATCCATATATTCCTTTACTTCTGTTAAAAATTGAAGAATCATTGGTAACTCTTTCTCATCAGCCACTCTAATTTTCATTGTTTATTCTCTTAATAAGGTAACAATAGAATCGACAAGACAATCACACTAATAATGCCAATGATGGTCGGTACACTCGTCCGTTTTAAAATTCTGATGGGACTAACTCCTACTGTTGATGCGACAATCATGACAACTGCTGCTACAGGAGAAATCGTTCTAGTTAAATTCGCGATCATCTGCATTGGCAAGGAAATTAAAATACCATCAATCCCAGCTTTTTCGGCAATCCCAGGGATTAGTTCGATAACCGCATAAAACATTGCCAGTCCACCACCGCTTAAAATTCCAAAAAGGGTCGTTGCACCGCTGAAAATTAAGGTCGTAACGATTCCTGCTGAACTTGACGCTTCGACAGATGCCATAATACTATCAATAATTCCTAACGTTTGAATCGCAGACGTGAATAATGAACCGCCTACGACAAGCATCACGACTTGACTAAACCCTTGCCCCATTCCTTTAAACATCTCGACAGCCGTATCTTGAACCTTTTTAAAAGATTTCAAGCGAAGCGTCTCAACCAATACCGCAATGAAGAAAGAAATAAATGTAAGAACAAAAATATCCATCGTTATTCCTTTGACAAACATTCCTGCGATTCCCACTCCAACAATTAATAATAGCGGTAATATTGGCAATATTGCATAAAATTTAGGAACATCAAATTCTTTTTGTTTGCTTAAGCCTTCTTCATTTAATGAGACATAGGCAGCCTCACCTTCTTTTTTATCGCAGTATTTTTGCCAGAAGTACTGTGCAACCGCAATGATTAATAACGATGGCAGCGAAATTTTGGCATTCCATACAACATAATTTAACACATCATAACCAAGGGTATTTGCGGCGATTACGTTATCCGCGCCTAAAGGTGTTGGCATGATAGTTGCTGTCATTGCAATCACACCTGCAGCAGTTAATGATGAAATCCCCATGCTGGCTAGCATCGGATATAATATAGACATTAAAATAATCGCTAAGCTTGATGCACTAGGAACTACTAGTGACATTAAATTTCCAATTAAAAAGACCACAGGGACAAATAACGATTTACGTTTAATCTTCATTAATGGTTTCACCAAAAAGTTGACAGCCATCTGATTGGCCCCGATTGCATTCATATAGCCTGAATAACCAAAAAGAATCATAATTACAATTCCTGCTGAACTCACTTGTGCAATAATTGTATCTTTAAACTTCAAGAAAATATCAAATAATCCAAAACCGGTTCCTTCTCCTGCAGGATAAATAGGATGTCCTAACATCCATGCACAGGCAAGTAGAACAAGCGCACCAATAATTAAACTGAGTGCGGGATGATAATTTTTTACAATCAAATAGGCTACAGCAACTAAAACGACCAATACCAATAAACTTTCAATCATACTTATCCTCTTTCAGTTAATTAACCGCTTTCATTTTTTCGACAACCCATTTTTGAAAAGCTTCAACATTTACATCTATACAGGCAACGGCATTCGTGTTTTTATGATACTTCATTTTTAAATCTGCAACAGTAGCTCCCGCAGCTGGACCTTCCAAAGCAACTTCAATGAACGTTTCAGTTGTCTCAAATAATTCTGGTGAAGTTAAATAGGCAATCGCGCAGACATCATGCATTTTCAAACCTGTAGTTAAACTGCCGCCTCTATAATGACGGAAAAGACCATAAAACATTTCCCCCACTCTGCCAAGCGCTCTGATGGCTGTTACTTCATGATTCGTTAACACAGCTTGACTTGTAACATCTAATCCTACCATTGTTAGCGGGACACCTGATTGGAAAACAATTTGTGCAGCGTGTGGATCGACATACGTATTAAATTCGGCACTTGTATTTGTATTTCCCCTTGCTAATGAGCCACCCATCATGACGATTTCTGCAATATTTTCTTTGACTTCTGGATAGAGGGTCAGTAACAAAGCAATATTCGTTAATGCAGCAATTGGAACAATGGTCAAAGGAACATCACTAGACAAAATTTCTTTTCGCATAGCTTCCACTGCATGAATATCTAAACACGTAGAGATAGGTTGCGGAAACTCAAAGCCATCCATGCCAGTCTCCCCATGAATCTCAGCAGAATCTTCCAATTGAATAAGTAACGGACAATTACACCCCTTGGCTACAGGAACCTTTTTCCCAAAAAAATCGACAAGTTTCAAAGCATTATTTGTTGTTTTTTCTACATCTACATTCCCTGCAACCGTCGTTATTAAGCGAACTTCTAGGTTAGGATGATTCAGTGCAATCGCTAAAGCTACAGCATCATCAATTCCTGGGTCCGTATCAATAATGATCGGTCTTTTCTTTGTATCCATTTTTCTTCCTCCATTCACATTTAGGAAAAACATTTCCGGAAACGTTTTCTTAATTTGAGATTAACAGCGCTTTCATTAAAAGTCAAGCAGAATTTCTAAATAATAAATAATTAGGCTTTTTCTTGACTTTCTGCTTTTAGAATGCTTACTATAAAAAAGAGTTCAGTGAAAGGACGAAAATGATGAATATTAAAGATATTGCAAAATTAGCTGGCGTTTCCGCTTCAACTGTATCCAAAATTATAAATAATAAAGATCAAACTATTAGTAAAGAAACCCGTGAGCGTGTCTTAAAAATCGTTCGAGATTACAACTACACACCTTACTCAGCAAATCTCGTCACAAATAGTACTACAAAAACCTTCGTGTTATTATTAAATAGCCATGAAACTTTTGAGGCTTGGGTTACGAGCTTTATTGATAAAGCTCAAGAAAATGGCTATAGCTGCTTGATTTTAAATAGTCACGGTAGTTTAGAACAAGAACTGAAAAATATTACCTCGCCAACTTTAAAACAAGCCAGTGGCATTATTTGGGACCCAATCAATGAAAACAGTAAACAATACGCGAAATTTATAGAAGAATTAACGATCCCTTACTATTTCGTCAATCACTCAACTAACGAATTGCCTTCTCTAGCGGGGCTTTATGAAGAAGCTAGTTATGTTTTAACCCAAGAATTATTACAGAATAACCATAAAAAAATTAGTTATTTCGTCACTAACCCAAAATATAAAGAAGCAATTATTGCAGGCTATAAAAAAGCCTTGTTTGATGTCAATTTACCCTTTAGTAAAGAAAATATTTTAACTACTATCCCTGCTGATTTCAGTAATCAGCTTATCACAGATGGGATTACGGGTATCCTTACCGATGACTATACCCAGGCTGTTTTTTTGGAACAGCTTTTAAAGCAGAGCGGTTTACGAACCCCCGATAATTACTCTTTACTCGCAATTAAGCGAAAAATTGATCGTTCATTTTTACCTGATCATATTTCTTCCGTCTTGTTAGATACAGAGACGTTTGGCAGCCAGTTAGCCTTGTTATTGCTTAACAAACGCAAAGAAAAAACAGCCTTGATTAATGAGGCTGAAAAATTGGTGCTAGATCACAAAAATACATTAGGCGTGTCTAGTGTTAATCCACATAGCAAAATGATTGTAGTGGGTAGTTTAAACGTTGATAATTATCTGTATTCAACAAATTTACCACATAACGGCAAAACAAATTTTCTGTCTAGCTATGCTAAATTCCCCGGCGGAAAAGGATTAAATCAAGCTGTTGGCTTAACCAAACTGGGCCATCAGGCCACCCTAATTGGTTGTTTAGGCTCAGACACAGATGCGAATTACTTATATAAAGAATTAGAAAAATACCACGTTACGACAGATGGTATCACACGTATTCAAGATACTGAGACTGGTCAAGCTTATATTTATGTTGAGACAAGCGGCGACTCCATGATTTCAATCTTACCTGGCGCAAACACAGCGCTTACGCCTAAAAAAATCGCACAGCAAAAACACCTATTTATGGATGCCAGTTTTTGTCTCATTCAAACAGAAATTCCTTTGTCTGCTGTTGAGAAAGCTTGTGAAATCGCCCAACATTCAGGGGTACCGATTATTTTAAAACCAGCTGCTATTCATCATATTCCAGTGAATATACTAGAAAAGGTTGATTTTTTCATTCCCAATGAAGATGAATTATTGGAACTTCAACCAGATACTGGTACATTAGAAGAGAAAGCGGCGTACTTCTTAGAAATGGGCGTAAAAAATGTCATTGTTACTTTAGGAAAAAAAGGCGTGTTATTAAAAACACCCCAAGTGTGCCACTATTTCCCTGCAACAGAAAATATAGCTGTGGATAGCACTGGTGCCAGTGACAGCTTTATCAGTGCGCTCGCCTCCTATCTTTCGAAAGGTTATCCGACTGAAGCATCCATTCAAATAGCAATTCAGGCTGCAGGATTTTCAGTTTCTAAAGAAGGGGTGATTGATTCTTTAGTTGATCACGTTACTTTGGAAAATTATTTGATAAAAAAAGAACCCGCTCTCTTTGCTCATCGTAACGAGGTCAGGACAGATTTCTAAAAGGCTCAACAGAGACAACTGATTCCATGAAAAAAACAAATAAGAAGGAATTTCCAAAAATTCGCATGAAACATACTAGAATTGAAAAAGCCTAGTGTTCTTTAATTTGGGCAGGCCCATTCTTTCCCCATGTAAATACATTGCTTTCAACTGTTCCTTTTTTTGCAGTGAAATAACTCAATTCTTAGTAATTTTCATGTAGAGATTGATGTGATTCGATCCTTGCCTCTCAAAGTCCTAATTGCGACGAGTAATCATAGAGCAATCTTCGTCGTAAGTACTTCTGTCCCCACCGCTTATCAGTTTTTAAGCCTGGGAAAAAAATCACTTTGGATTTTTTCCCAGGCTCGTTTTTATTTTACAAATATACAGAACCACTTTTACGGTATTAATCTCCAGTGTTATCAATTTCTATACATTAGGTTACTCATCTATTAAAAAAATTTAGTGAGCGCCTGGTTATTAAATGACAGACCTTTGTCTTAGTACTACAAGTATTAAGCATTTTTATTACTTTTTTATTTAATAACTTTTATAATAAAAGAGAAATTATTTTTAAGGAGTGAGTCCTATAAAAACCCAGGATGCTATAAAAAAATATCTACTGTCAAAAAAAACACAAAAAAAGTTGGCTGTTTTTTTATATTTGGCTAAACAAACCAATCTTAATTTGTCTAGCGTTGCAAAAACATTCGATTTGTCCAATAAAAATTTATCAATCTATCTTCATGAAATCCAAGAAGACTTAGCCGAAATTAATGAAAGTACCTTAAAAATCCAAATAAATCATGGAAAAATTTCGTTACATACGTCTGAAAATGATTTTCTTTCTCATTATTTCTTATTGTTTAACTATTATTGTTTAAATTCTACTGACTTTATTCTTTTCCAAGCAATTATCAAAAAAGAAAACAATTCTGTCTGGAAAGTCAGTCAAGAAACAAATTTTAGTTCTTCTTATATTTATAAAAGACTCAATAATATTAATAAGTTACTAGCTCTTTACGGTATTTCGGTACATTTTTCACCTTCAGCTAGCAAAGTGATAAAAGGTACTGAGTTTCAAGTTATCTATGCATTCCTAGATGTTTATTGGACTATATTCTTAAATACTTTAGCCTTACCAAAGTATACGTCTACTTATTTTGAAGATATACTGACTCAACACATTAAACCAGAAATACTTGAACGGTTAGAGTTTGCTTCCCGATTAAAATTAAATTTACTCTTACACATTGCGAAATACCGCTTCCCCTATACTTGTGAAGTAGAACTCCAAAAAGAATTTGAAAAGCACCCTTATTTATCACTTTATTCGGAACCTACTCAAACTATCTTTTGTTGTCAATCAGATTTTTCAAAAACACAAAAAGAAGTCATCAATATCATTGCACCAATCGCAATTGATAATTTTGATTCAGCAAAACAAGCTGAATATTTACTGGCTTCTTTAATTGAAATTTCTTGTCCCGAATATTACTACGTAGATGCCTTACTAACCGATTTTTGCCAAGTTTTTCAGATTTCAGAAATGCGCGAAGTTGATCGTCATTACTTTTTACTTATTTTGTTTAAAAATGTTGTTTACAATCAACTGTTTATTTCTAAACAACCAAATACAGCAATTCTAGATTTCTTAGTCAATAAAAACAGTGCTAGCCAAAAGACTTTACAGAAGGAAATTTATGATTTTTATCAAAGTTTTTCAGGTAACTTCCCTTATCAATTAGAATTTAAAGACCAAGAAAATCCTAATTGGATATGCGAATTACTACTAAGAATCTATAAACATTATAGCCCACGTACTAAAATAAAAATTGGCGTGTCGTATTCTCGCGATTTTTACATTGCGAGTTTTATCATGATGAAAATTAAACAAGCGTTTAGTGAGGACATTATTTTTGAACGAACGAATTTTTCTACTTGCGACATTGTAATTACTGATTATCCTATGTTTAATTTGCCTAAAAAAATTGAACGAATTTATATTTTAGAAGAAGAGTTAACCCGGGAAGATTGGGAATTAATTTTCAGTAAAATAAGTATCGCTATTTTCGATTTACAATAAAAAAGAACGAACCCAAAAATTAGTGTAGATTTCTGGGTTCGTTCTTTTTTTCTATTCAGTTAGTTATCCGTTTTTTCTATTAAATAGTGAATAAATAAATTACTGCAGCTAATGAAGCACCTAAGATAGGTCCTACAATTGGCACCCAAGAATAAGCCCAATCAGAATCACCTTTTGTTTTCACAGGAATAATTTGGTGCGCTAAACGAGGTCCTAAATCACGTGCAGGGTTAATTGCATAACCTGTAGGTCCGCCTAATGATAGACCTAGTCCTAAGACCAAAATCCCAACAAGCATTGGGTTAATGCCAGCCGCTAAGTCGTTTTGAGAAAAGGCTAGTAAGCCAAAAACCAAAACAAATGTGCCGATAATTTCTGTTAAAACATTGGCTGGATAGTTACGGACAGCTGGACCAGTGGCGAAGGTTCCTAAAATAGCACCTTTGTCTTCTGTAATGTTCCAATGGGGTAAATAAGCTAACCAGACAACTAAACCACCAATAAAACCGCCTAGGACTTGAGCTACGATATAAGGTAAAACCATGCCCCATTCAAAGTTTCCAGTAATTGCCATCGCAACTGTTACAGCAGGATTTAAATGCGCTGGACTCATATACCCAGACATGTAAACAGCTAATGTAACAGCAGCGCCCCAACCTAAAGCAATAACGACCCAACCAGAAGCAAAGGCTTTGCTTTTCTTCAAGTTAACTGCGGCACAGACGCCATCCCCTAGTAAAACTAAAATCATCGTTCCGAAAAATTCACCGAATAATTGTGTCATCATCGAAGTTCCCATTTTTTCTTCACCCTACTTTCAAATTTTTTAAATCTGATTCTTCAATTACTTTTTCTAATGTTTCAATGTGTCGTGCTCTTTCTTCCGCTGTCCACTGATAATGCTGTGCCATTTCTTCAATGACTCCCGCTTTCACTTGGTCCAAACGATCACGCATAAACAATAAGTGGTTGGTCCGTCGCAATAAAAAGTCGACGGGTGTTAAAGCCATTTCTTCTTCCATCGCATAGTTTAAAGAGATAGTTTCTGTTAAGGTTAAACCAGGAATTACTTTGGCATCATCAATCATTTCAAAAACAGTTGGTACGTTGGAGCCATATAAATGAGCTAAGTATAGTGCATCCTTTTCACTTAACCCTTTAGATACGCCATGTTTTGCCAACGCTTCTAATTCTTCGTCTACCGTTGCAGGGTTCAATTTCCCGCCTGAAACTGGATAGTTTTTAGAATCAATTAAGGTGAATTCTTTTTGGTATTCTTCTGCTAAGATGGTTTGAATCATTTTCATCGCACCTTCTGCCATTTTACGATAATCTGTTAATTTCCCACCAGCCAAAGTGAGCAAGCCATCCGCTGATCTTTCCAATGAGCTGCCTCGAGAGACAGCTGAAGGATTGACTTTATTTTCCACCAAACTGTCTTCTAGATGGTTTAGGACTTCTTCAATTTCTCGTTTATCTGTTTGGTTTTTTTGGTATCTGTCAACGACATCAATGACTTCATCAATACTTTTATCTGAAAGTTTGCCATTGTTTCCCCCGTTATAATCTGAGCCACCGTTAGCAGAAATTAAAGGTCGTAAGCCAGCCCAGCTGGCTTCAATATCATCAATTGTTAATTGCACCTCTGGATAACGATTATTTACTACTTCCAATAGGTAATCCACATCACTTTGTTCTACTGTTGGATGTTGAAAATCTCCATGGTAATCTGTATCCGTCGTCCCAAAATATGTTTTTTCTTCTCTTGGAACAACGAAGACCATGCGGCCATCTTGTTTACCTGTATCAAAATACGTTGGTTGAGGAACATTTAAACGGCTTTTGTCGACAACTAAGTGGACCCCTTTGGTTGGACGCATTTGTGGTGTAAATGAATCGTTTTTGTCTAAGCCTCTTAATTTATCTGACCAAGGACCAGTAGTATTAATCACAACATCTGCGTGAATCTCAAACTGTTCGTCAGTTAGTAGGTCCTTTGCTTGAATGCCAGTAATTTTCCCTTCATCATTGTATAAAAAGCCCCCCGCTTGAACCCGACTCACAGCATGCGCCCCGTCAGCTACTGCTTGTTTAATATTTTCAATAACTAAACGAGCATCATTATTTCGGTAATCTAAATAAACACCGCCACCTTGTAGACCTTCACTTTTTAGTTGTGGCTCACGTGCCAAAACCTCGTCTTTTGTTAACAGATAGTTGGCGTACTTGGTACCTGTTACATCAGCTAACTGATCATATAAATCCATTGCTATTTTGACAGAAAATAGATTAAATGTTGCATTTGGCTCATCATAAATCGGCAATAACATGGGGTCCGCTTTAGGGATGTGTGGCGCAATGGATTGAACGACGGCTCGTTCTTTCACTGTATCTGCCACCACCTCCACGTCAAACGTTTTCAAATAGCGGATACCACCATGAACTAATTTGGTTGATCGTGAAGAGGTGCCCTCTGCGAAATCCTGCATTTCAATTAACCCTGTCTTCATTTTAGCGGCACTGGCTTGCAGGGCAACGCCTGCGCCAGTAATGCCACCACCAATAATTAAGACATCTAAGTGTTGTGTTTTTAAAGCGTCGATTGATTGTCGGCGTGTTTCTATTGAGAAAGTCATAGAAAATTCCCCTTTTCCATTTACTTATTTTTACGTTTGAATTGTTGGGTAGCTGCTACTGCTTGTTGCCAACCTTCATATAAATCTTCTCGTTCTTCTTCCGCCATAATGGGTTCAAATTGTTGTCCTTCTTCTTGGAATGCTTTGATTTCTTCTAAGTCTTTCCAGAAGCCAACCGCTAAGCCCGCCAAGAAAGCTGCGCCTAAGGCCGTTGTTTCTAAGTTATGGGCTCTTTGAACAGCAGTGTTTAAAATATCTGCTTGGAATTGCATCAAGAAATCATTGTTTGCTGCTCCACCGTCTACTTTTAAGACGGGAATATCTATGCCTGTATCTTCTTTCATCGTGTCAATAATGTCACGAACTTGATACGCAACTGCTTGAAGTGTCGCTTTGACAAAATCTTCTCTCGTGGTACCGCGTGTCAATCCAAAGACAGCCCCACGCGCTTGTGAATCCCAATATGGTGCACCCAAACCAGTGAATGCAGGAACCACATAAACTTCATTGTGCCCTGTTGACGCTTTGGCTACTGCTTCAGATTCCGCAGCCGTTTGCAACATTTTTAAGCCATCTCGTAACCATTGAATCGCTGAACCAGCCACGAAGATACTTCCTTCCAAGGCATAATATACTTTGCCGTTAATGCCATAGCCAATAGTGGTAAGCAGATTATTTTTAGAAAGTTGAGGTTCTTCGCCAGTGTTCATGACAATAAATGAGCCTGTTCCATAGGTATTTTTAACCATCCCAGGTTCAAAGGCCATTTGACCAAATAAGGCGGCTTGTTGGTCACCAGCCATCCCAGCGATAGGAACTTCACTTCCGTAAAAATGGTAATTTTTTGTTAGTCCATACACTTCAGAGTTCGAAACGACTTTCGGTAACATCACTCGTGGGATATTTAAAAGATCCAAAATTTCTTGATCCCAATCTAAATCATGGATATTAAACAACATCGTCCGACTTGCATTTGAATAATCAGTGACATGAGTATCTCCCGTTAATTTCCAAACGAGCCAAGTATCAATTGTTCCAAACATCAATTCGCCGTTTTCTGCACGTTCTTGTGCACCTTCTACATGATCTAAGATCCAACGAACCTTCGTTGCTGAGAAATAAGCATCAATGATTAACCCAGTTTTTTCATGAATCATTTCGCTGTAGCCATCTTCTTTTAGTTGATCGGCAATAGGTGTCGTTTGGCGTGATTGCCAAACAATTGCGTTATAAATGGGTAACCCAGTTGCTTTGTCCCAAACAACGGTTGTTTCCCGTTGGTTTGTAATCCCAATTCCAGCAATATCTGTAGGTTTCACTCCTGACTCAATTAAAGAACCTGCAATAACGGATTGAACAGAATTCCAAATTTCATTGGCATTATGTTCCACCCAACCTGCATTAGGGAAATATTGAGTAAATTCCTTTTGTGAACTACCAATTTTGTTTCCTTTTTTATCAAAAATAATTGCACGAGAACTAGTCGTTCCTTGATCAATCGCCATAATGTATTTTTCTTCTGCCATGATAATTCCTCCTAAACGTTTTTGAAATCGTTTTCTTTATGTCCCTATCTTACAAACAAAAGAATAACTAAACATGTCAAAAACTTTTTTTATTTTAAAAAAATTGAAAGGATTTCTACTAAAACCAACAAAGACAACGCTTTCAATAATATTTTTATTATCTCTAATTTTTCAATAAAAAGAAACATTTTTGTTTAAAAAAGCCTAATTTTCGACTTTTAGTTGTAAAAAGGCTGGTGCGAGGATCAGACAATTTCCGTCACACCAACCTTTTATTTATTTCTCCCGCAAGGTACGTATTTTCTTTTTTAATTGTTGCACATCATAGGTCGAACTTAATTCTGACAAAACATAGACTTCCGGTGTTCCTTGATAGCTCGTTTGCTGATAATTAGTTACAATTAAATCATATGTTTGCTCAGGCTGATACCTCTCCACCAGCGTGCCATTCATATTTTTAAGACTGAGCATTAATACTTGTGTTAACGCCGCTTGATAAAGAGCATCCATTGCTAAGTGAATCCCAATTTTTATTTCACCAATCATTTTAAATTCAATTAATGCCAACACGCTTAAATATTTGACCAGAGAAAGTTCATGCAAACTATCTCCTGGTTGATACGTTTCATCAAAACAAGCTAAAGCTTTTTCTAATAACGTTGTTGAAAAAGAAGCTAATTCCCGACTAGATAATTGCTGTTCTTTTTCCCAGATATGGGCCCTATCAAAGACTTCCAATTCTCCTTTAAAAAAATACAGTTTTCCATGAATTTGTGAAAAATAGTAAGCCATGGTTTTCTCAAGAGTAGGTTCAAATTTATGGGGCCGATAATACAAGACCACATTTTCCAAGATAAACGTATCAGCTAAAGAAACAGCGGAACGACGTCCCCGAATTAAGGAATATTCATCAAAAGCTGATTCTGGTAAGACCGACATTGTGATTAGAAAAACAAAATGAATCATGCTTTCTCCTTCGTCTAATTCTAATGAATAGCGACTAGAAAAACGGAAAAACAATTGTCGAACTTGCTTAAATAACGGATCTTCTTTAAAATCAATCATTTTCTTTCTCAATTGTTGATATTTTTTTGAAGTGACCGCTAGGCGCTTTTTCGTAATACTCAACCAAAGGCTAACTTTTAACGCATTATGTTCATTAAAAGTAAAACCTAAGCCAGTCTCAATCCCTTCAATTATCCGTTTATTTAACGGGGACATCGTTTTTTTCTGGTGTGTTTCATAGGGAGTAATATACCAATACAACTGAAAGTAAAAGTAACGAATCTGCAATTCTTCTCCCTGTAGTTGTCCATTTTTTATTTGCAAATCAAAGGCGGCTAACAATTGATTGAGTTCTTTAATCTTTCGAAATAAAGAAGACTCACTAATCATAAATTTAGTCGTTAATTGAACAATAGAAAATTCTTTATTACGATATAAATAATCTAAAAGTTGAAATTTAAGAGACTCTTTTACAAATGCTTCAATTAAATGATTCAACGAAAAAAAATCCGATAAGGTGATTGATAGCTGTTGGCCATCATAAGTAAGCTGACAATCCTGTCCAAAAGGTTTCAAAAAATAATGTAAATCCTCTAAGTCTTTTTCAAAGGAGGCTTTTGTGACCGCTAAAAATGCTGTTAAATCAGAGACTGAGCAGGTACCGCCTGCTAAGATGGTTTGTTGCACCGTTAATAATTGTCGCATCGCTTTCTTTTCTAATAATGTCTCAACTTTCATCGTTCTCTCTCCAATAAGCCGAAGCACCCATCAAATTTGTAATATCATAAATATTGGTTAAGGAAGGTTGATAAAAATAATCTTTTTGTAATAGGTCTGTCAGTGTCTGACCTGTTTGGATACTTAATGCTAAAGTATTTATTTTTTCTAAACAATTGTTTTTTGAACAAAGCTGTGCCCCAAGGACCCGTTGCGTCACTTTATCATAGATTAATTTGCCTAAAATTTCTGTCCCATGTTGTAGAGGCGGCGCTGGCTGTCTAACAATTATGGAAGCAAGTGTTTGCGGAAAAAATAAACCTTCCGTTTCGGTTAGACCTGTACTAGCAAGGTAATAGTCCCCCACTTTTGTTCCCATTGTTCGCAAAGAGCCAATGAATCGGTGTGTTTTTTCTTCTAAATTGTTGGCGACTACCAAGCCAGTTCGTACCGCATTGTTCACTAACGGAGCATAAAAAGTTTCCGCGACTGGTTCATTCATAACTGAAATGCAATCTCCGATGGCAAAAACATTCGGCACTGAAGTTTGTAAATAAGCATCCACCGCGATTGTCTGATCCAGATTTCGTTGAATTTTTTTATCTAAATAGGCTAATTGAGGATGTAAGTTTAAAGCAAAAATCCCACTGTCACAAGAAATTTCCTGCTCGCTTGTTTCAAGAACAATACCATTTGCTGTTTCTTCAATTCCTAGGACCGTTTCTTCAAAATGGAAAATTACTGCTTGTTTTTCCAAAGATTTTTGAACTTCTGCAACCATTTCTTTATCAAAATATTTAGGCAATAGATTTTCTAAACTTTCAAAGACATGGACCGTTTTCTTCATTTTCACAAGAAAATCAATAGCTTCCATTCCAATGGGTCCTGCACCAATGACGGCTACTGTCTGGCTTTCTTCCAGTAATGGAACAGCCGCTAAAGCACCTGATAAAAATTTATATTTGAGTAGTTTTTCTGTTTGACTACCACGAATTTGCGTGGAAAACTGGCTCGCGCCTGTCGCTAAAATCAATTTATCATAAGAATACCACTGTTGCTCTTCCTTTCGTGCCCAAGCAATCAATTGGTTCTCAACATCCATTGCCACGACTTCTCTATTTAAAAGCAACTGAATCTTTTGACGACGTAATTCCTCTTCCGTTATGTAACGTGCTTCGTGTAATTCATTGATGGTATGATTAAAATACGCACTTAAGCCACCAGATAAATACCCCACTGATGCTTGTTTGTCAATTAAAGAAATTTCTGCTTGGGGATATTTTTTCCTTGAAGCAATTGCTGCGGAAATACCTGCGAATGATGCACCAATAATCACAATTTTCATTTGTTTCCTCCTCTGTCAGGACCTACTATACTTCTCTCAGTTTATCATGATTAAAAAGAATGCTAAAGCAACAACTATAGTTTTCACTTAAAATAATTATTTTTGCTGAGCGCATTGCTTTTCAAGCACTTTCATTTTCATTTATAATAAATGCTACTACTGTTTGAGGAGGAGTTTTCATGTCTGCAACAAAAGAGCAATTGGAACTATTTTTATTTTATTTATCTGAAACCCATACAAAAAGTTTATCTTTACATGACTTAGTTACAAGTCGACCACGCCCAGAAGAAGCGCGTATTTTATTAAATATTAACGAGGTTTGCACTTACTACCATAGCGCTCGTGTTCTCTACACAAGTGTTCCTGCTCTTGAAAATAACAAGTCTGAGCCTTTTTTCCAAGCCTTCGAAAATTTTTATTTTGAATTAAAACAACATTTTTTCAATGAAGAAGATGAAACCCATCAATTGAATGAACGTCTAGAGGAAATGAAAATTGCCTTTGAGCAATTGACGGATGACTACAATGTTCTATAATAGAAGAGAACAATTCGTTGAGAAGGGGTCCTTATGAAGCAAGAAGAAGTGATTGAACGTTTAAAAGAAGAACTAAATTTGCCATTTTTTAATGGCACACTAGAAGAAAAGAACTATTCTGAAGCAGATTATCAACAAATCAAGAAAGAGTTAATTCAATACTTTGATGATTATGTGCGAAATGTTGAAAATTAACAAGCTAAAGCAACCTTTGATTTTTATAAAATCAAAGGTTGTTTTATTATTAAATAAAAAAATAACAAAAAAACCACCGGCAGTTTTGCCGATGGAAAAGGAGTATTTACTCAATAAGAGTAAAATGAAAAATAAAAAGGTTGTTGTTGGTATGAATTAATAATACAATACACTTTCTCTTTTGTCCATAAAAAAGACATGAAAAAAATATTAAATTCGTTAGTTATTTTTATTAGTTTTTTATTTTTTCAAAAGAATGTTGCTCATCCGTGTAATGGCAAAGGTTAATTCATCCGTTGCTTGATCCTGCTTTTCCTCTGAAGCATTAAATAAATCTGCATCAATACCTGTTTCTGGATCTGTTGCTAAAATCATTTCATTGCATCCTGCTACATATTCTGTATAAGCATGTTGAAATTTTTTATGAATGCCAAGTACTTGTGGCGTCGGTTTTAATGTTCCGACTTTTTTGAGCATTAATTCATATTTTTCAGTACCTTCTTTAAATTTTGCTTGAATTTCTGCAATTCGTTCGGCTGTTAAATCATTCACTTTATTCTTATCAATCGCTTGACGAACTTCTTCGTAATATGGATTCATGACTTCGCCAATATCTTCTGTTGTTTTAACGATATCATTGATTGTTTGAACGTAAAATCCTAAATTTGGTCTCATAACCATCCCTCTTTTCCCTTTTCTCTTTCACTCCATTTTACACTTTTTCTATTCCATCTGACAAGTGGCACTTTTTCAGTCTTTATTCTTTTGATTTTTAACAGAGAAAACATAGTGAGGCATCGTTTTGCCACGGTATGTTTTAATGTATCGATCCCTAACAAGCATCTGGTTTCGAATAGCGACATTCATAGAGGCTAAGTTCGTATCACGAATCGTTGAAATAACTTCTGGAAAATTTAATACATCGAATGCGTATTGCTTTGTCGCTGCGGCAGCTTCAATCGCATACCCTTTGTGCCATTCTTTCCCACATAAATGATAACCAATTTCTGGATAGCTCTTGCCTTTTACTAATTGATTGGTGAGTCCACACTCGCCGATGACTTCGCCTGTTCGCTTCTTCTCTAACGCCCATAAGCCATAGCCGTATTCTTGATAGGACTGTAAGTTCCACTTTAGCCAGTTTGCAACCTCTTCATCAGAAAAAGCGTGTTCATAGGCATACATCACATTTTCATCTTGCAAAAATTTTTTCAATTCCACTTCATCTTCCATCTGCCATTCTCTGACAATAAGTCGTTGTGTTTCGAAAATAATTTTCCGTTTCAAGCCCTTTCACTCCTTACATAAAGAAAAATTGACTGGTTTAAGTACCAGCCAATTTTCTTTACTTATTTATTAAGCACCTTTACCTGCTTTACGTTGGAAGAACTTCACAATTTCCACAATTGGGATGATAGCAAAAGAAGTACCTGCTACAATTGCCCATTGATATGCATCTAAATGTGTGACGCTGAATAAATCATTAAATCCTGGAATAACAATCGTTGCAGCTAATAGCAAGAACGAAACAAGAATCCCATAGTTAAATGATTTGTTGCGGAATAAACCAACTTTGAAAATTGATTGATAAATCGACTTCACATTAAAGGCATGGAACAATTGAATTAATCCCAAAGTAGCGAAGGCCATGGTTAAAGCATCGCCGTGTTGTAAATCATACAACGCTTGCGCCGATAAGTTTGTGTTAGCCGCGGTATGTGCTGGGAACATAATTGACATTTTATACACAATCAAAGTCAATGCCCCTTGCGTAATCCCTTGGTAAACAACACTGCTTAAAACGCCGCCAGAGAAGAAGTTCGATTTTTTACCACGAGGTTCATGGCTCATCACATCACGTTCTGCTGGTTCCACACCTAACGCAATCGCTGGGAAAGTATCCGTTACTAAGTTAATCCACAATAAGTGAACAGGTAACAAGGTATCCCAATTGAGCATTGTTGCAATAAACAAGGTTAATACTTCCCCTAGGTTAGCTGAAAGTAAATATTGAATCGTTTTTTGGATATTTGAGAAGACTTTACGTCCTTCTTCTACCGCTACAATAATTGTTGAAAAGTTATCATCGGCAAGGACCATATCTGAAGCACCTTTTGATACTTCTGTTCCGGTAATTCCCATACCAATCCCGATGTCAGCAGCTTTTAAGGCTGGGGCATCATTTACGCCATCACCAGTCATCGCAACCACTTTTCCTTCTTGTTGCCACGCTTTAACAATCCGAACCTTGTGTTCTGGTGAAACACGAGCATAGACAGAGTAGCGTCCCACGACTTGTGCGAATTTTTCATCTGACAATTCATTTAATTCAGCGCCTGTAATGACTGCATCGTCGTCGCCTTCTTTGATGATGCCTAAACGTGCCGCAATTGCTTCTGCTGTATCACGGTGGTCACCCGTAATCATAATTGGACGAATACCCGCTTCTTTCGCGACTTTTACAGCATCTGCAGCTTCTTTTCTTTCTGGGTCAATCATACCGACTAAACCAGCAAATGTTAAATCTTTTTCCACAAGTTCAGAACTCATTTCGGCTGGAATCGTCTCAACATATTTATAAGCCATTCCTAAAACACGTAAGGCTTGTTTCGCTAATGAAGTGTTGGTTTTTAAAATTTCTTGACGTTTTGTTTCATCTAATGGACTTGTTTCTCCATTTGATAAGATTTCCGTACAACGTTTCAATAATTCATCTGGTGCACCTTTGACAGAAACTAGGAAGCCACCTGTTTTTAATTCATGAACAGTAGTCATTAATTTACGATCAGAGTCAAAAGGAATCTCTGCCACACGAGGTTCAGCTGCTACTTTTTCGGTTACGTTAAACGCATGATCTAAACCAAATTGTACTAAGGCAGTTTCTGTTGGGTCACCAATTAATGAACCATCTTGAGCGATTTTTGTATCATTCGTAAAGTTCATGATTTTTAAAGCCATATTATCAGCAGGAATTTCTGTGGAAGCAGATAAAACTTGACCATCTGTATACAACGCTTCAACGGTCATTTGATTTAAGGTTAACGTACCTGTTTTATCTGAACAGATAATATCTGTACTTCCTAATGTTTCAACGGCTGGTAACTTACGGACAATCGCATTTTTCTTGGCCATTTTTTGAGTCCCTAAAGCCAAAATAATCGTGACAATCGCTGGTAATCCTTCTGGAATTGCCGCTACAGCTAACGAAATTGACGTTAATAACATGTCAATCCATGAACGACCATTCATCATTCCTACCACAAACATCACCGCTGCAATGACTAAAATGGCAATTGTTAACATTTTACCCAATTGGTTTAAGTTTTGTTTTAAAGGCGTTTCCGTTTCTTGTTCGCTTGCTAGCATGCCAGCAATTTTACCGACTTCTGTATTCATTCCTGTGCCAACCACAACGCCAAGACCACGTCCATACGTCACATTACTATTGGAATAAGCCATATTGATTCGGTCACCGATACCAATATCGGTTCCCTCTAAGATGGTTACTTCTTTTTCAACTGGAACAGATTCACCGGTTAACGCTGCTTCTTCAATTTTTAAGCTATTCGCTTCCAATAAACGTAAATCAGCTGGAACGACATCCCCTGCTTCTAATAAAACAATGTCGCCTGGTACTAATTCATCACTTTTAACAGTAATGACGTGTCCATCACGGCGAACATTCGCATTTGGTGAAGACATTTCTTTTAATGCTTCAATGGCTTGTTCCGCTTTGGCTTCTTGAATGACCCCAAAGATGGCGTTCAAGATAACAACCACTAAGATGATAATCGAGTCTACCACATCATGGGAAAAGACGGCTGAAATGACCGCTGCCGCTAATAAAACAATAATCATAAAATCTTTGAATTGCTCAAAGAATTTCACGGCAAGTGATTTTTTCTTCCCTTCATCTAGCACATTTTCCCCGTACGTTTCTAAACGCTTTTGAGCCTCCTGTGCACTTAATCCATCAGTTGTTGTGTTCATTTTCTCCAAAACAACTGTGTCGTCTTGTGCGTAAAACGCTTCAGACAATTGTGTTTTCTTTTCTTCTGACATGTTCTTCCTCCTCTATTTTTTGCAGCATCCTCCAAGTACTATTTTACATTTCATCAAAAATAAATGAAAAAAAATAGACTTGTGTATGCTACTTCGTCGAACATACATAAGTCTCACCGTTTAAGACAACACCAGAAATTGCTTTCGGAGTTGGTGATGTTGTCACAGCATAAATACTGTCAGTTACTCCCTCATGAAAAAACTATTTAACATTGATTGGAGAACCAATGTTATGAATAATTACTTAATTAGTATACCGTTTTCCACTCTTTTTTTCAAATAAAAGTTCTGCTCATTTGAAAAAAACTGAAATCCTTTCATTCGGATTCCAGTTTCTTGATTTGTATTCGTAAAATACGCTGTTGTCCCCGCTTTCTCGACCAACTAATAACCCAAGAAAGTAAGAAAAGACTAATCACGGTTCCTTCACGAACAAAAATCGGCAAATGATAACTAATGGACAATCCTAGTGCTAAACTGACACAAAAAATATCAACTAAATAACGATAAAACTGAAAACTATAGCGCGTTCTTTCAGAAATAAGTGTACAAAATTTTTCAATGGGAAATTGCAAAACACCTAGCGCAACTACCTGTCCTGTCCCGATTCCTGCTATGATTGTCCCTAAAATAAATAGAACAATTTTAACCAAATAATTTTGAAAAACAAGCGAACCAAATAATTGATATAAGAAAAAATTAATGACAAAACCAAAGCCAATTAACGCCACCAAAATAATCAAATAGTCCTGAATTTTACGCTGCTGATCTAACAACCAACACGTGCCTAAAAAAGCGAAATTGATAGCTGTGGTAACAGTTCCGACTTTTAAATGAGTAAGTGTTGCGAAGGTCACATTAAATGCATTAAAACTACTAACTCCAATGCCTGCTTGAATTGTCAAACTGATGCCCAATGCACTAATTAAATAAAAAAGAAACGATAGCACAATTTTTTTCTTCCACATTATAAAAACTCCTCTACTCTTGATACGTCTATTATGTGCTACAATAGAAGAAACAAATAGGAGATATCTCCTATTATAAGGAGAAAAAAATGCTTAAAACAGCCTACCAACGATCACCGAAACAAGAATTAGCTAAAAATACGCCTTTTTTTAATGAAACTGATTTAAAACACAGTTTTATTATCGATTTTGAAAATCAAGAATTCATTCATCACCAAGCAGAGCCATTAAATTATCTTTTTTATTTAATCAAAGGAAAAGCGAAAATTTTAAAAACAGAACGCAATGGCCGCCAATCCATTGTTCAGTTTTTAACGACAGGTGATTTAATTGGCGATTTAACATTAGTTCAAGCGGAAACGATAACCAAGGACGTTATCGCCTTAGGTGAAACCTGTTGTTTGGCTGTACCTTTAGCTTACGCAGAAACTGTTTTAAAAAACAAGGTACTTTTTATGCAGCAACTCAGCCATTATCTAGGGAAAAAAATGCTCCAACGGGTGGACCACTTTACAACGAATCAGACCTATGAACTAAGTTATCGGCTAGCGGAATTGCTATTGGTTGCCGCTAATCACGAAGATGTTTATAAAGAAAAACATACTGAGATTGCCGAATACTTAGGGGTTAGTTATCGCCATCTTATTTATACCTTCAAACAATTTCGAGAGCGCGGCTTTATTCAAAAACAAGGAACTGCTTATCACATCAACCGCTTAGCGTTACATTCTTTTGTAAAAAAAATGAAGAGTTAAAGTGGTGGATTGTTGACAAATAATGCGCTTCCCGCTACCCTATTCTTATTAATAAGAAAGAAGGGACAGCAATGGAGCAAGCAGCATTTACTGTATCTAGTTGGCAAGAACAACCGATTGACAATCTTAATGAAAATTTCCCAGTGAATCAAGCGAGCGCTACTTATCAATTGTCAGGCGCCTTATCTGGGACAGCTTCTGTGGAATACTTAATGACTTATCAAGGCTCTTCAATGGCAGATGGGCTTGAAGCTATGGCTCAAGTGGTCGGTTTCCTACATTTCGAAGGAACTTATTTAGGAAAAAAAGGCACCTTTACTGCTTGCGAAAAAGGGACGTTTACACAGGGTCTTTTAGACTGCCCAGGTGAACTATTTCAAGCATCAGGTGAGCTTGCCGGTTTATCCGGTCGCTACACTTATGAATTTAGTCAAGAAGAAGCGCTTCTTCATTTAGACTTTGTATAATAAAAAATTTTAAGGAAAGTTGGTGACATTATTTTACTTATTTTAAATTTGGCGGTTGTAAAAGACAATGGGTGTTTTTGATTAGATTAAACTTTTAAGGAGAAAAATCATGAAAAACACCCGAAACACCGTCCCATCATTACTAATTATTATTTTGCTTGTGGGATTTCCACAAATCAGCGAGTCGATTTTCACACCTATTTTGCCAGCGCTTAGTTCTGCTTTTAACATTCACGATAGCGTGGCACAATTAACCATGAGTATTTATTTTGTTGCCTTTGCCGTTGGCGTTTTATTCTGGGGAATTCTATCCGATACGATTGGACGTCGCCCAGCTATGTTATTAGGAATTTTATGCTATTTAATTGGAAATATTGGCCTTTTTTTGAGTCCGACATTTCCTTGGCTGTTATTCTTCCGTTTAATTCAAGCATTTGGTGCAAGCGTTGGTTCTGTTATTACCCAATCGATGATGCGGGAAAGCTTTAACGATCTTCAAAGAGGGAAAATTTTTGCTCAAACAAGCGCTGCCCTATCGCTATCTCCTGCCATCGGACCCTTAGTCGGCGGACTTGTTCAAACCTATTTTGGCTATCAGCATGTCTTTAGTACCTTAATTGTCATGGCTGTTCTATTACTTTTCTATAGTTTTTATCGTTTACCAGAAACCTTTCACTTAGGAAATACCTTAACGAAAGCGCCTTTTTGGTCCGTGGCGAAACGCCTTTCCTTCGACTCGAAAGTTTGGTGCTACGGCTTATTGATTGGTGGCATTAATGGTTTATTGTTTAGCTACTATGCAGAAGCTCCGTTTATTTTCATCAATCACTTTGGCTTTAGCAGTGTCCAATATGGCTTTCTTGGTTTAGTTTTAGCTGTGTCTAGTATTCTTGCTGCGGTTCTTATCAATTGGTTGCTGGGATATTGGTCAGCGGAAAAAATTGCCTTTGCTGGTTTGCTGCTAAGTATCTTTGCGGCTTGCTGTTTATTAATAATGACACAATTTGAAACAATCATTGGGCTTATTTTGTTTATTTTTCTCTTTTTCTTAGGGATTAATATTACTTTGCCCAATGCCTTAAGTATGGCCTTAAAAGGCTATGAATCTGTAATTGGTACTGCCAGTGGGATTTTTAGTTTTGTCTATTACTTGTTTGTTAGTTTCTTTACCTATTTGATTAGTTACTTTCACAATGGTACCATTTGGGTCTTGCCGCTTTACTTTTTAAGTTTTGCTTGTCTGTTAGCTTTCAGCTATTATGTCATTGTTTATCGTAAAACTTTAAAATAAAAATCAAAAAACACACGAATGTTTCGTGTGTTTTTTTTTAGCTAAAAAATTGATTTTCTAAACTATATTGCTTCCCTGAAACAATGTCATATTGAATCAGTCGGTATTCCTCATATAGTTGTTCTTGCTTTTTATTCATTTCTACTGTTTTTTTCCATTCCCCACCGAGATAGTAATTCCCCTTTTCAAAAGCAGGCAATTGTTCTTGTACCTCATTTAGCATAGCGTAAAATCCCGATTGCGGTAAGCCACTTTGTTGGAAAAGTGAGGGAGCAAAATAAAATGGACTAATGGTTGCTTGATGCTGATTTTTTTCTGTTAACTGGTCCGCCGTATCATACATTAGAAATTCTGTCTGGTGAAGGGCTGCCCCTTCATTCAACGCTTGAATGTTTTCATCATAAATACTTGGTAAGTGATCTCCCCAAAAAACGACTAATGTGCGTTTGGGCATTTTTTCGATTTCTTGTAGGAAATTTTTCAAAGCTTCGCTACTGTAGGCAATATCTTGCAAATAATTATTGAGCGCGACTTGATTGCCGTTTCCTTGAGAAAAATAATTGGAGGTTGTGTATTTATTTTCATAGGGCATATGTGTTTGCATAGTAACTAAATGAATGAATTGCGGTTGCTCTTTTTCTTTAAGCAGTGTCGTCACTTCCTGATATGCTGCTTGATCTGAAATGTAAGGATTATTTTCTAGTTTATCTGTATAGTTCATTGTTTTTTCATTGATAAATTGATCAAAACCTAAAATTTTATACACATCTTTTCGTTTATACATAGATGTATTGTACGGATGAATAGCCGTTGTTTGGTACTTTTGTTCCTTAAGTAATGAAACAATGGAAGGCAATTCCGTCATCTTAGGAATCATCATCGTATAAGGTGTAGTCATTTGGGCATTCATTAATTCCATCGAAAAACTTGTTAGGGCTTCAAATTCAATATTCGCAGTCCCGCCCCCGTAGTTTTGTGAAAGCATCTGGCCACTGTAAGTTTTATCAGCGATTTGCTGATAATCAGCTAAAGGATTACCAATAATGGACAAGCCTTTCAGATGATCTGGATTTGAAAAACTTTCACTCATGACAAACACAATATTGGGTTGCTCATTACTCGGCACTGTTTTCGCCTCGGCCAACTTTTGATATTTCTGAGTAATTTCTGAAATAGCTTCTTTTGAATAACCCTTTGGTTGGTCCATAGCCTCTACTTTTAAATTATATAGAAAACCACCAATAAATCCTGTATTGTAGTAATTCATTTTTTGGCTGTAAGGGATCCATAACGCGGTTTTATTATAGGCTTTACGTAACAAATTTTGCGGATTGTTAAAATCACCAATATATGAAAATAGACCAATCGAAAGAACAAGACTTAACACACGAATCGTTTGTGTTTTCTTCGATAAAAAGAAACTTTTATAAAAGGCTTTTCCTAAGAAAAAAAGTGCTACACAACATAACGCTACCACAAAAATAAACGGCCATAAACCAACCATTTCTTTTAATAAACTAACTTCTGTAATCATTTTTAAGTCGTCTGGGTAAATAGGTTCGACACGATAAAACATCTTTTGATAGTCCGCAAATCCTAAAACACCTATTATGACACTATATAAAAGAGCGCCAACTCCTAATGAACCTGCCAAACTACATAAAAAAAGTAAAAAAACACTTAGCACAAAACAACCTAAGAAAAACTTTTCCGTATGCCACGAAAAAGCAAACTTGAAGGCTAAATCAACAGACAAGTTATTCTGACACCATTGCAGATATAAATTACTAAAAATAATTAATATGATGAACCCGATTCCATACAGAAGATAGCGGTAGGGCCATCGTTTAATTTTCTCAACTCTCTTTTTCACATCGATCTCCTATTCAAAAACTAGTAATGTATTTATTTTATGCTTCTTGAAAAAGAATGTAAAGAAGTAGCTAACAAAGAAGTCTAAGGAATAGTAAAGAAAAAATGTTATTTGTTGCAAAAATAATTTTCCAGTGGTATAGTAACAATGGAATTTCGTTATCAGTTATCGTCGCCTTTTTAGAGTACTTTATGAAAGGAGAATAACTATGACTTACAAAGTAAAAAACATTCAATACCGTATTCAATTAGACACAGACAAAAATATTTTCATTGTTTTTGATGCAAAAAATGAAAGTAAAACAGCAACTGGTCACACAATTGAAGAAGCAATTGCACACTTAAAACAATTAAACTAAGGAGTGACAAACATTTCCATGCAAGACCCTTTAGGTAGTTATTTAAGCTAAAAGCCGTTTAGTAAAGAAAAAATACTAGACGGTTTTTTTGTATCCTCTTCGCCTTTTATTTTTTACATAGTATACTGAAACAAACGGAGGTGTTTTTAGATGACCATCATTGCAAACTATATACGCCAGCAATCCCAACATCAAACACAGTTAACAGAAATCTACCAAGCAATTTTAGCGGTTGTTCCTCAGGAGACTACTGAAAAAATCGCTTATGGAATGCCGACCTTTTACTTAAATGGCGATTTAGTGCATTTTGCGGCGGCCAAGCAACATTTAGGTTTCTATCCTACGCCATCAGCCATCCAACGTTTCAGCAAAGAATTACGCCCTTTTAAAACCTCGAAAGGTGCCATTCAATTTCCCTACACGCAAGAGTTACCTCTTTCGTTAATACAGGAAATAGTTAAATTCCGTGTACAAGAAAACATGAAGAGCGTGGGACAAAAATCACTTTGAATTTTTGTCCCACGCTCAAAAACTGATAAACGGCGGGAACAGAAGCAACTCCTTCGGAAATAAGCCGAAATTCCTCGAAAGACGAAAAGCATCTTTCGGAAATTCCTTCTTATTGCTGAGAAACACTATTTGCAAAGCAAATAGATGTTAAACAGTACCTACTTGGTTCTCGGAGTTAAACACTTCTGTCCCGATCTCTTCATGTTCTTAAAATTTTTTCCATCGCTTTTCCCTTGGCCAATTCGTCGATTAATTTATCTAGGTAACGGATTTTTTGCATTAAAGGATCTTCAATTTCTTCCACGCGATAGCCACAAATTACGCCTTTGATCAATTGGGCGTTTTCATTAAAATTGGGTGCTTCTTCAAAAAATGTTTCCATCGTTACTTTTTGAGCCAATTGTTGCTGCAAGCCTTTTTCATCATAACCAGTTAACCAGTAAATAATTTCGTCAACCTCCGCTTGCGTTCGATTTTTACGTTCTACTTTTTGGATGTATAGCGGGTAAACACTGGCAAAGGTCATTGTATAGATTTTCGGTTTTGTCATTGGTTTTCCTACTTTCTGAAGTATTCTCTCTTCAGTCTACCACAGGCTTACTGGAAAAAGAGGCTATTTTGTCTTAGTAATCAAATTGACGATAATAACGACGAATCTCTAATGGGTGACAATTTAATTTTTCTACATGCGCATCAATTCGTTGCGTTACCGCATGCATTAGGAGAAATGAAACAACTCGACCACGATATTTTTCACTAATTCCTGGAAGTTCATACGCTTTCGAATCAATAATTGTATAATTGGCACAGATTTTCGGCAATAATTTTGCTACTCGTTCTGCCAATGGTCGCTGCTCGTCTTCTCCAATAAACAACGTTACTGGCGTAGTTTCATCTACAATTTCTAGCGTTCCATGTAAGAACTCTGCTGCATGAATTGATTTTGAACGAAGCCAACTTTGCTCTTCCCAATAGCACATTGCATAAGAATAGACCGCTCCCCATTGGTTTCCTGCGCCAATAAAATAGTGAATGCTATCATGACGATGTTTTTCCGCAAAAGCTAAGCCAAACGCATCGGCACTTTTTTCGGCTTCAGCTAAACCTGTAGGCAAATATTCTTCCAATTCTTGGTAATAATTTTCGTAATCTGTAAATTCGTTATTTTTTTGCATTAAACGATCAGCTACCATAAAGAACTTGATTTGCTCAGTTCCTGGGGCTGGATAAGTCACCACATAATCACATAAATCTGCTAAAAGACTATCTTTTGCATCAATAAAACCAAATAGCGTTGCGCCGACCTTTTTGATTTCTTGAACGGCTTGCACCACTTCTTGTGTTGTCCCAGTAACGGAAGACAAGATGACGAATGATTTTTCTGTTAAACGTTTATTGCCTGTTGTGTAATACTCAGCAGCATGTTGAACATAGATTGGTAAATTACTTTTTCCATTCGCATAAGTAACTGCTTGCATGGCTGAAGCATAAGTACCGCCGATTCCTAAATAATAGACCGCATCAAATCCTTTCGTCCAAACTTGATCAACAACTTTTTCAACATCTGAACGCAAGGCTAAGGCACCTCGTATGTCTTTGATTTGTTGTTCTTCATTAAATTTTAACATGGCTGATTTCCCTCTTTCTTTGCTATTTTACTTTTTAGGACACAATCAAAATCATCAAAAATCCGTTGAGATAAATCAATTCCTTTACTTGTAGCTACTTGATACGCCAAATATTGAAATGGAATAACTAATAATAAAGGACTAATTTTTTCTTCGACATCACTTGCTAACTCTAACGTATTTGATGCTCTCGTTGAACGCGTTGTAATTGTGTAACATTGGCCAACATAACTGGCTAGATAGTTTTTCAAGGCTTGGCTACGTGCTTGAATAGGACTTTGATTTTCAATAAAAAACAAAAGATGTGTAGTATCCGCTTCAAGATAAGGCCCATGCATATAGGCTTCGACTTCAAATCCTTGGGAAGGTAAGCGAACTGTTTCTGTAAACTTCGTCTCAAACTCTTTTGCCGTACCGATATTAGGCCCATAACCAATTGCGATAAATCGTGTCCCCTCTGTTAATTCTTTTTTCGTTTTTTGCCAAAATTGTTCGGTTTTATAAATCACCGAATCGATTTCCTGAATTGCTTTGGCAAGTTTTGCTAATTCTTCTTCAACCTCTACTTTTGTTAATTGATGCTTTTGATAGCCCAGTTTCAAACCAAATAGAAATAAATTTAAAAGTGTTGCCGTATAGCCTTTTGTGACAAAACCAACTGTTTCAAGCCCCATTTTTAAATCCAGGACTTCATCCACAACCTCCGTAATCGGGCTGGTGACATCACTTGTCAAGGCCACCGTTTTTACAGACGTTTGGTTTTTAATTTTTGCAATGGCATCAATTGTTGAAGCACTTTTACCACTTTGCGAAACCGCTACGACCAGATCAAACCGATCATCCACTTTGCCATAATGAGCAAAATTGAACGGCTCTTGGATTTCCACATAAATAGGCGCCACTTCTTCAAGGTAAACTTTAGCCGCCTGACAAGCGTTATGTGACGAGCCAGTTGCTAAAATTAGACAGTGCGTGACCTTTGAAACGTCTGTATCATTTAATTGAAATTGGTTAAGAATCTGAGTTAGAGCTGCTTGCTCCTCATTTATATAATCCAGCATCGTTTTCATATTTTGCCTCCTAAAATAGACCAATTAATGAGCCAAGAATTCCGACAATTGCCATGCCACCTAAAATCGCTAAAGGTTTTACTTCTTTTTTCAATAAATAAAAAACAAAACCAAAAGATGCAAGCGGTAATAATTTAGGCATGATATCGTCAAAGATATTTTGAACCGTGACTGCATTTTTCCCACTTCCGCTGATTGTAATCGGGATAGTTAAATCAATCATGGAGGCGGTCATAGCACCTACTACCATCAAGCCAATTATTGAAGCGCCTAATGTGAGACTTTCCATCATGCCATTTGCTTGAATCTTTTTGAGAAAACCAGTTCCTAATTTATAGCCCCAACGATTCAGTAAATAACGAACAATCACATGGGGGACGTTAAAAATGAGTAAAAATAGAATTGGCCCTAACACATTCCCTTGTAAAGCTAACGAAGTTCCAACACCTGTTGCAATCAAGCGTAAGGTTCCCCAGAAAAAGGAATCACCTAAACCAGCTAAAGGTCCCATTAACGAGGTTTTAATACTATCGATTGTTCCAACTTCAAAATTTTCATCCAGAACATTTTCTTCTTCCATTGCAGCATTAATTCCTAAAATAAACGTCACGATATGCGGCGTAGTATTAAAGAAAGCAAGATGCCGTTTTAAAGCTGCCGCCATCTCTTCTTTTTGAGGATATAATTTCTTTAAAATAGGGATCATGGCATAGACATAAGCCATATTCATCTGACGTTCATAATTCCATGAAAATTCCATTTGAAATGAACGCCAAAAGACTTGATTAAGTTCTTTTTTTGTAATTAAGTTTTCTGTCTTAGTTTTAGAAGTCTTCGTCATCATCAATTGCCTCCCCACTTGTTGTTTGTATTGTTTCATTCTTTCCTTTGGCATAATTCATGATATTCACAACAATTACTGCTGTAATGGCACCCAAAATTGCTACTCCTGTTACAGGTAACTTAAAGTAGGCCATTAAGACAAAACCTAAAAAGAAATATGGCGCCACTTGTTTGTTAATCAGTAAGCGTGCAAGCATCGCAAATCCTAGCGCTGGAATAATCCCCGTTGCAACAGACAACCCATGTTGAATAAATTCAGGGATCAGATCAAGTAAGCCTTTAATGGTGTTGCTGCCCACGGCAAATGAAATAGTTACAATGAGCGCTAGCATGAACGATAAGCCAAAGCCTGCGAGTAAATGCATGCGCTCCACCCCTTTATATGCTCCTTCTTCAGCATACTGATCAGCTTTTTGACTCATGATTGGGATGAGCAAACCCAAATAAATATTTTTAAGAATCAACGTTAACGTTGCGATTGGCAAGCCTAAGACTAAGGCTGTTTCTGTTCCTGCGCCAGCAGTAATAGCAAACGCTGTACCAAGAATCCCACCAGTCACTACATCAGGTGGGATTGATGCGCCCACTGAAAAAGAACCGATGAAAGCTAACTCTAAGGTCGCGCCCATGATTACGCCCGTTTTGACATCACCTAATACAATTCCGACAAATAAACCGGTTACAATTGGTCTTGAAAGCAACGAGGTTCCTAAAGCATATTCCGACTGCGCAATAAAAGCGATGCAACCTAAAAGAATCGCTTGTCCTATCATTTGTATTTCTCCTTTCTACAAGACATTTAATACTGCTACTTTTTTGTCATTTGGGACTTGTCGAATTTCAACTTCACAACCATTTGCGACCAATTCTTTAACCATTTTTTCTTCATCCGGCGTAATATTAATTGCTTTAGAAATGTTTCGAGTATTTTCCCTTACTTTCATCCCTCCTAAGTTAATTTCTTTTATTTCTGGATAAGCAGTAGCCAATCGATAAGCATCTTCCACACTCTCAACTACAATAAAAAGTTTGTATTTTTCTGTAACACCACTTTTTAGTGCGGCAATCGCATCTTCAATCGTTTTAATGACCAGTTTTACTCCTGCTGGCTTAGCTAGCTTAATGGTTGTTTTTCGAATATCATTTTTAGGTACGTCATCATTTGCGATTAAAATACAATCGGCGCCTAAGCCTTGGGTCCATGAAAAAGCCACTTGACCATGTAACAAGCGATGATCGACTCTTAACAATTTAATCATTTCATTTCCTCCTAAAATTCTTCTTCTAAAATTTCTTTACTAGATAACTCGTTACAATAACAAAGACTTTCTTGTCCGTTTTCAACGGCACGTTTTACTAAATCAACTAATGAATCAACAGTATTTATTTGGGTATATATTTCAATTAACGTTGCTAAATTTAATCCTGAAATTAAATGCATTGCTTGTTTCCCCACATAATTAAAGAATTCGTTATTCACGCTTCCGCCAAATAGGTCTGTAATCACAATTAATTCATTTTGTTGATTGTTCTTTAAAATGTCTTTGACTGTCTTAGCTAAATCATAAGGTTGTTCCATATAAGCGCAAAGACATTCCACATTCTTTGTTTCACCACAAATTAAAGCTAATGATGTCTGAATCCCTGCAGCGAAATTACCATGTGTTGCCAGAATAATTTTACGTTCCATTTTCTTCACCTCACTTACTTCTTTATATAGCAAAAAGAGTGCCAAAAAAGTGGCACTCCCTCCTTTTTATTTTAAAAATCGCTTTCTGCGTTGTTAAACTCCGTTTTTCCAAACAACACATCATAGACATAAAAAAGCTCCGATTCAGGTATATTGACACTATAAACTTTTTCAATGACACTAAACGCCTCTTTTAACTCTTGCAAGACCGTTCTTTGACACTGCTTTAGTTGTTCAGCGCCATTATAATTTTCAATAGGTTCATTCCGGATTAATCGTTCAATTAAACAACTGACATGGACATATACCGCTAATTTACGATCATTTTGAATTGTTTGTTGCCACCGCTCTTCTAATTGAATTAAAAAGACTTCTACTTGTCGAATAATTTTTTCTGTATCTAAAATCGTCACTGATTGAATGACCCGATCTAATGAAAAGTTACGAATCAACTCATGATTTACATAGGACAGCATATCTTTAGTTAATTCTCTCTTTGTCCATTCTAAAAGGGTCGTAATTCCTTTTCCTGCAATCAACTCTTCTAAAGAGATATACGGGAGGTCATTTGAAGACGGGTTGTTTGTACCGATGATGCCGACAATCTCATATTCTGGAAAACTTTCTTTGATCGACTCTGCATTACGTAATTGATTATATTCACAAGGAATAATCTTTAATTGTGCTTCCGCAGGTAAACTTTTTCCAAGTAAATCTCTAATTTTAACGGCTGTGCCAATTCCGGTACTACACGTTGTTAAAATGACACGTTCCGTTTTATTTTCAGGTAATATGATTTCCCATTCATTTGGATGAACCGTTAACGCTTTTTGGGGCAATTCTTCAAAAGAAACTTCGTCTTTAATGGCTTCTCCTATAGACAGAGCCAAGCTTGTTGTCACATTATTCATTAATAAAAAAGGACCTTCTTCTTCTGCCGGAAAATACTGATAAATTTCTTTCAATGAACCCATATCAAAAAGAATTACTAAACCATTCCTCGTTTCTTGACGTTCCATATAGTGAATTAAGTGTTCGGAAATTTTTTTGGGAGTAACATCTAACGGCATGTCAAACGATTGAAAAATTGGCACATCTAACAGCCGATTTGCAACATTCGCAATACTACTTGCTGTGGCATATCCGTGGGCAACAATCACCGCTTTCGGATAGTGACTTTCCTTTACTGAACCCGAATAGTGAAGATAAATGGTGACAATAATTCGATCCATCTGGGATAGTTCAATATCTAATGAACGTTTCACTAAAGTTAACAGTTGTTCAGCGTAGCCATAACTAGTTGCTAATTTGGTTTGAACTTCTGTTAAAAGTTCGTCAATGACTGTTGTAGGTTCTTTTTCTGGAAACCAATCAATACATCTTCGTTGAAACAGATAGGTGCTTAATGCATAGACTAAACTGCCATTAAACCGAATTTGATAAGACGATTCAATCGTTTCCAATAATTGACGGATATTTTGCGTAATAAACAATAGCATTTCGTGATTTTTCTCTCGCTTCTTTTCAAATAATAAATCATCGAATAAGCGTTCAATTTCTTTCGAGATGTCGTTATTAGCAGTGGAAAGATGATGATGGTGAGAGACATAAAGACGAAGGATTCGTTCATAACTCTGGATAATTCTTCTTTGCGCAAGCTCTGTTTCCTCTAACAAACTAACCAGATTTGTTTGCTCATCTAAACGAATAGGCAATTCATTTTCATCAGGAGCTAGTTTGATTGATTGATCCAGAAATTCTTTCGGTAGATCGTGCAAAGTGATTGGAATAACACGTTTATCAAGATTGGCGGCAAAGCTGCGTGCAGTAATAATTTTTATATTATTTCTTAATTCACCTACATTGCCTACATAATGGTGGTTTTCTAAAAGTTGGATAACTTGTGGCGTGATAGTAACTGCTTTTTGAATAGCTTGCTGTTCCTCATAAAATGCTCGCATAATTAATTGTTTTCTTTCCGCTTGAGTGCGTTCAGCAAGACTTGGGATTTTAATTTGAATAGGAATTCGTCTTAAAAATGTCGTTAAAAAGGTGCTAGAAATTTCTTCAGTTGTGGCAAAGCACAACCGACACGTAACAGGAATGGGCCGATTGGTTTCACCCATTCGATAAATAATACCCTGATCTAAAAATGTAAACAATTTTTCCTGCCCTTCAGGACTCAAACGATGAACTTCATCTAAAAATAAAACGCCCCCTTCTGCACTTTGAAAGGCCCCAATTTTATCGGAATCTGCTCCCGTAAAAGCGCCTTTAAGATGTCCAAATAATTGACTAGTTAAAAGCTCTGGATTGTTGGCATATTGCGCACAATTAACTGTTACAAAAGGTGCTGAATCGTCAAGTAGTTCTTTTGAAAGACAAAACTGATAATATAAGGATGCTAAAAAACTTTTACCCGTACCACTTTCACCTGTAATTAAGACAGGCAATCCACCGCCTGGATAAAGCGCTGCCATTTTTAATTGTTCGATGGTCTGGGCTAAACTACCGCGATAACCAATGACCGACTGAAAAAAATCACTTTTGCGATCAAAAACAGGCTGTTCATCGATCATTTCTTGGAAACTTTGATAAACAGTTCTTTTTAAAAGATAGTTTTGTTGCTGAAACGCTTCTTTATGAAAAAAGTAAACTGGTCGTGTATTGATCTTAACTAGAATTCCTTCTTCGTTTAACTGATTTAAATAGTGACTAGCTGTATTTCGTTTGATAGAAAATGTCGTTGCAATATTGCTTGCTGTGAAAATTTCACTGACTAAAGATGGTTCAAAAAAAGCTGTTTGATTGCGTAAATAATCAACAATTTGCGTTTTTAACATAAAATCACCTCTCATTTATCATAACGTACCTAAAAAAAACGTCAATATTCAAAATTTCTTTTGTTATTTTTCTTTATATAAGGAGCCCATTTTTTATGTTATTTAATCACAGGAACCTGATTCTATCATTGCAGAATAGGCTTTCATTCAGTATACTGTAAATAGAGGAACAAGAAACGAATTGGATAATTAGGCACTGAAAGAACGCACCACCGTTCTGAATGTTTCGAAACACACAACAGGTTATCGAAATGGCCATTGGAGAAAAATTCCTTTTTCTCCGAGGTTAGCGATTGTGACATGTTGCAATCGTTTTTTGTCCTTAAAATGTTGAGAAAAAGAAAAAAGGCACTTTGCATGTCAGCACCACCTGACAAACAAAGCCCTTCATAGACAGCACAACCTATCTATTCCAGTTGCCTTTTTTGCTAGTTACACTAGCTAATTTTAGTGTACCCGATTTTCAGTGAAATTACTAGCATCTTTAAAATTTTTACTGAAACGATCAGCCTGTGCACTGAACTAGTTTTCTTCAGCGGCGGCAACCGCTGAGAAGCTTTTTCTCAAATTTTAAGTGAATAATGTATCATAAACTTTTTTGGCATATCCATCCGTCATATTACATACAAAGTCCACCGCCATTTTCAAACGATAATAGTCTTTTTCTGCTTCTGTAGCGTTCTTTGCTTCTCTTCTATACAACGCTTTCGCGCTTTCCGAAATATTATTAAAGATTCGCTCCTCATACTTATTCATGGAAACTTTTTCGTATTTTAGTACGACTGGAACAAATTCATCTAGTAAACGATTGATGATATTGAAGCCCAATACCTCTTGATCCAAAATTGTTTTTGTTTGAAAAACATAGGCTCTAGAAAAGTTTTTTAATGCCTGAAAGCATTTCACTTCATCACAATCTTCAATGATAATTTCATTATGATAGATACCTCTCATAATTAAGTCATAATGATTAGCAAAATTTTTCGCTACGCTTTGACAAACAGCCCTTTGTGTCTTTCTCAAAAATTCTTGTAAGGTAGCTTCTTCTGTTTTATCTTTTTCTAACATTAAAAATTTTTTTGTTCCTGTTTGCGCATCAACAAACTGCTTTAAATCTTGATAGCTGTATAAACCATAATTATAGGCATCTTCGATATCTGAAAAAGTATAGGCGATATCATCTGAAGCTTCTAACAAAAAGACTAATGGGTGTCGCTTATTTTGTGTTCCTGTCGCAAATTTAATGGCGTTAAAGACTTGTTTTTCCGAGTAAAAATAGCCAACTTTTTTAGACAAAAGCTGTTGCTTATTTAATTGATCTGAAGATGCCGTATATTTGATAACTGTATCTAATGTCGTGGCTGTTAGTTTCATTCCTGCTTTAGAAGTCCCATTATCATGATGTAGTTTTGTTAAAAGTCGGATGGTTTGAGCGTTTCCTTCAAAGTTAAGAAAATCATTTTGTTGTTGCTCCGAAAAATCAGACCAACAAGCATACAAAGGACCATTTTTTTCAAACCAAATACGAATGGCTTCTTCCCCAAAATGTCCAAAAGGGGGATTGCCAATATCATGGATTAATGCAGCTGTTTCTAACAACCGATAGCATTCTGATAATTCCATAACCTCAATGTTTCGTTCGTTCAACTGTGAAATAACTAATCTAAGTATATCCCTGCTATGCATTGCCACTTCTAAGCTATGCGTTAAACGCGTTCTTACAAAATCATTACGTTCTAAAGGAAAAACTTGTGTTTTGTCTTGTAAACGTCTAAATGCATCACTTTTAATTACTCTACGATAGTCACTATCAAAAGATTTACGAAGTTCTGGGGCTAAATCTACTTGCTTATTTAACCAGTCATTTTGATATTGTTTGCCATTATCAGAAATACGATATGTACCAACCAACTGACGCCAATTCATTTTCATTTATTACCTCCTCCAATTACTCTACCTTCTCTAAATAAGAGACGTAAATATTTTTACATTTCCCAATATCACTAAATTCCCGATTGTTATACGCCTTATCCTTTTTCAATTTAAACCGCACTTTTTCGCCTTCTTGAAAAGTTCCCCACGTAAGAAAAAAGAATAGCCAATGGCTTTCATCCTCTGATAGCGTGTCTAAACCTAAACTTTTAGGCTCAATTAAGCTAGGTAATTTAAAACAGTCATACACCCCTTTTGCTGTGCCATACACAGGACGATGAGTGCTAAGAGTCGTTTCAAAATATCCCTTTTCATCAGGCTTTAAATAACTTGCTTGCCGAATCAGTTGTGTCAGTTTATTTTGGAATGGCTGAATATTTTTCTCAACGTTTAGTTCAAAATCTGGCTCAGCTTGTACATCCGTGTCATGAGATAACTTTTTTAATAAGCAGTTGATTTCATTAGTACTTGTCTTATCATTAAACGCAATCGCCAAACGCTCACTGCTAATAACACCTTTCATATCTTTCATAGAAAAATTATTTAACGCAATTGGATAGTGTTTATCTGATATCATCCAAGAAGCACCCATTTCGTTTAAACATGGAATACTCTGATAATAATGATCAGATAAAAAATACAGCATGACAGGTTGATTGGTTAGCTCCCTTTTAATCGTGTCAAAAATTAATTCTCCTGGCTGTACACCTGTTTCAATAGTGGAACTATAAAAAATATCCTGTGTTCGAAACCCAAACTTTTTCAACAATTGGATAAACGCATCCACATATTCTTGATCCTTTGAACTATGACTAATAAAAATCTTTTTCCCGTTGCTCACTACTCAACATCCTCCAAGTTAAATTTGTGTTTTCATTTTTTGTGAAATTCTATACTATTTCTTTAAGCGTACAGCGTTATCTGAAACCAGTCAATACTAAAATTATAAAATAACAATTATTTTGTTTTATTAATTTTTTATATAATGTTATTTTGTTAATGTTTTGTTATTTTTAAAAAAGTGATTATAGAGCAATGTACGGTTGAAATTATTTCCAATCTATTTTTTTCAATATTTTTATAAATATAAAAAAACACGCCTTTCTTTGCAGAAAGGCGTGTTTTTACGTCCGAGTATAAGGAGAATTGATTCATTAACCAATTGTCCCTTTAAGCGTTATTCATTAAATGAATTATTTGTTTTTTAAGTTGTAGAAAGATTTTAAGCCTTTGTATTCAGCTACATCGCCTAATTGATCTTCAATACGTAATAATTGGTTGTATTTAGCAATACGGTCAGTACGGCTTAATGAACCAGTTTTGATTTGGCCAGCGTTTGTTGCAACAGCGATATCAGAGATTGTTGAATCTTCTGTTTCACCAGAACGGTGAGATACAACTGCAGTGTAGCCAGCTTCTTTAGCCATTTCGATTGCTTCAAATGTTTCAGTTAAAGTACCGATTTGGTTAACTTTGATTAGGATTGAGTTAGCGATACCTTTTTCGATACCTTCAGCTAATTTAGTTGTGTTTGTTACGAATAAATCGTCACCAACTAATTGAACTTTGTCGCCTAATACTTCAGTTAATTTTTTGAATCCGTCCCAGTCGTTTTCGTCTAAGCCGTCTTCGATTGAAATGATTGGGTATTTAGAAACTAATTCTTCGTAGAACGCGATCATTTCTTCAGTTGTTTTTTCGCCTTCGCCTGAGTCAGCTAAAACGTAAACGCCTTTTTCTTTATCGTAGAATTCTGAAGAAGCAGCATCCATAGCAAGAACAACGTCTTTACCAGGAACATAGCCAGCTTTTTCGATAGCTTCGATGATTACTTCGAAACCTTCTTCGTTTGAACCTAAGTTAGGAGCGAAACCACCTTCGTCACCTACTGAAGTAGCTAAGCCGCGACCTTTTAAGATTGAAGCTAATGCGTGGAATACTTCTGCACCCATACGTAAAGCTTCTTTGAATGTAGGCGCACCTACAGGCATGATCATGAATTCTTGGAAGTCAATACTGTTGTCAGCATGTGATCCACCGTTGATGATGTTCATCATTGGAGTTGGTAATACTTTTGTATTGAATCCGCCTAAGTAATGATATAAAGGCACTTCTAGGTAATCAGCAGCAGCACGAGCTACGGCGATAGACACACCAAGAATAGCGTTAGCACCTAATTTACCTTTGTTAGGAGTTCCATCTAAATCGATCATTGCTTTATCGATAGCCATTTGATCGCGTACATCGTAACCGATGATTGCTTCAGCAATGATGTTGTTTACGTTATCTACAGCTTTAGTAACACCTTTACCTAAGTAACGAGCTTTGTCGCCATCACGTAATTCAACTGCTTCGTATTCACCAGTTGAAGCTCCTGAAGGAACCATTCCACGGCCGAAAGCTCCGCTTTCAGTGTAAACTTCTACTTCGATTGTTGGGTTACCGCGTGAGTCTAAGACTTCGCGTGCGTAAATATCAGTAATAATTGACATGTTTTGTCTCTCCTTTGAGTTTGTATTTATACTAAGGGGATTCCCTCATGTATGATTGTAGTTAATTCTCGCAAACTATGCAAACATTTTTTTGCAAAAGTCATTGAGAAAACGTTACCGTTAGTGATTTCTTATTTTACAGCATCTAATAAAGCTAAGAATGAATCTGCTTCTAAGCTTGCGCCGCCGACTAAAGCACCGTCAACGTTTTCTTTTGCCATATATTCAGCGATGTTTTCTGGTTTAACAGAACCACCGTATTGAATACGAACAGCTTCAGAAACTTCTTTGCCGTATAATTTTTCAACTGTTGAACGAACAACACCACAGATTTCATCTGCAATATTAGCATCTGCAGATTTACCAGTTCCGATTGCCCAGATTGGTTCGTAAGCGATAACCATTGAAGCAACTTGTTCGTTTGATAAACCAACTAAGCCGTTAGTGATTTGACCTTCGATCCATTCCGCTGTTTTACCAGCTTCATACGTTTCTAAAGTTTCACCACAACAGAAGATTGGTGTCATACCATTTGCAAAGATTGCTTTGGCTTTTTTATTGATATCTTCATCTGTTTCGTGGAAATATTCGCGACGTTCAGAGTGTCCGATAATCACATAGTTCACACCTAAATCTGCAATTGCAGCTGGTGAGTTTTCACCAGTGAAGGCACCAGCGTTTTCCCAGTAGCAGTTTTGTGCAGCTAATTTCACTTCAGAATCTTTTAGGTTCCAAGCTAAAGGAGCTAAGAATAATGCTGGAGATCCAATCACAGCGTCAACAACGTCGTTTGATGGAACAGCATTTTTGACTGCTTCTGCAAAGCTTTGTGCTTCGCTTAAAGTTTTGTTCATTTTCCAGTTACCAGCGATAATTGGTTTGCGCATGAAAAGCACATCCTTTTCTTTTTTTAAAAATATTGTCTTTTAAACTGATTATTTATCGTTAATAGAAGCTAAACCTGGTAAAGTTTTGCCTTCTAATAATTCTAAACTTGCTCCGCCACCTGTTGAGATGTGAGAGAATTTGTTTTCGTAGCCTAATTGAATTGCTGCAGCAGCAGAGTCCCCGCCACCGATGATTGTTGTTGCGTCTTCTAAATTAGCAATCGCTTCACAAACACCAATTGTTCCTTTGGCAAAGTTACTCATTTCAAATACGCCCATTGGACCATTCCAAACCACTGTTTTCGCACCTTGTAATTCGTTAGCGAATAATTCAATTGTTTTTTCACCGATATCCAAGCCTTCTTCATCATCTGGGATTTCAGTTGAAGGAACCGTGTGGAAAGGAGCGTCATTGCTGAACTCTTTAGAGACAACTGTATCAACCGGTAAAACTAATTTGTCGCCAGCTTTTTCCATTAAGCTTTTTGCTAAGTCCACTTTATCTTCTTCAAGTAAAGATAAACCAACACTATAGCCTTGTGCTTTCATGAATGTGTAAGCCATACCGCCACCGATTAAAATTTTGTCGGCTTTTTCAATTAGGTTTTCAATGACAGCGATTTTGTCAGAAACTTTTGCGCCACCCAAGATTGCTACGAATGGACGTTTTGGATTTTCAACAGCTTCGCCGATGAATTTAATTTCTTTTTCCATTAAGAAACCAGCAACTGTTGGGATACCAGTTGAAGCAATTCCAACGTTTGAGGCATGTGCACGGTGTGCAGTACCAAAAGCATCATTGACAAATACATCGCCTAAAGAAGCCCAGTATTTACCCAATTCAGCGTCATTGCCGCTTTCTTTTTTGCCGTCAACATCTTCAAAACGAGTGTTTTCAAATACTAAAACGTCGCCGTCTTTCATATTGTTAACAGCGTCTTCTAATTCTTTACCACGTGTTTCTGGAACAAAAGTAACTGGTTGACCTAGTAATTCGCTTAAACGTTCAGCCACTGGTTTTAATGATTTGCCAGCTTTGTCTTCTTCTGTTTTTACACGACCTAAATGAGAGAAAAGAATTGCTTTTCCGCCATTTTCAATCACGTATTTGATTGTTGGTAAAGCCGCTACGATACGATTATCGTTTGTGATCACGCCATCTTTTAACGGAACGTTAAAGTCAACACGGACAAGGACTTTTTTGTCTTTTAAATCTACATCTTTAATTGTCTTTTTAGCCATGAGTAGACCTCCTGTATTGTCAATTTTAGGATTTTTCTTTTTTAAAAAAAGAAAGCGGAGAAGCGCGTTGCTTCCCCGCTTATTATTTCACAATTGTTCAAATTTCACTAATGATAAGAATAAATCTTATAAGTTAGCGAAGTATTCTAAAGTACGAACTAATTGAGCAGTGTATGACATTTCGTTGTCATACCAAGCAACAGTTTTAACTAATTGTTTGTCGCCAACTGTCATAACTTTTGTTTGAGTTGCATCGAATAATGAACCGTAAGTCATACCTACGATATCAGAAGAAACGATTTCGTCTGTGTTATAACCATAAGATTCGTTAGCAGCTTTTTCCATTACTGCATTCACTTCATCAACAGTAACTTCTTTGTCTAATACAGTAACTAATTCAGTTAATGAACCAGTAGCTACAGGAACACGTTGAGCAGCGCCATCTAATTTACCGTTCAATTCTGGGATTACTAATCCGATTGCTTTAGCAGCACCAGTTGAGTTAGGTACGATGTTTGCAGCAGCAGCGCGCGCACGACGGAAGTCGCCTTTAGGATGTGGTCCGTCTAATGTCATTTGGTCACCTGTGTAAGCGTGGATAGTTGTCATTAAACCTTCAACAACACCAAAGTTGTCATGTAAAGCTTTAGCCATTGGAGCTAAGCAGTTTGTAGTACAAGAAGCGCCTGAAATTACAGTTTCTTCTCCAGTTAATGTTTCATGGTTTGTGTTGTAAACGATTGTTGGTACATCGTTACCACCAGGAGCTGAAATAACTACACGTTTTGCACCAGCAGTTAAATGTTTTTCAGCAGCTTCTTTAGAAGTAAAGAAACCAGTACATTCTAAAACGATGTCTACGCCTAATTCGCCCCATGGTAATTCTTCAGGGTTACGGTTAGCTAAAACTTTGATTTCTTTGCCGTTAACGTTGAATGAACCTTCGTGAACTTCAACTGTACCGTTGAAACGGCCTTGAGTTGTGTCATATTTTAACAAGTGTGCTAACATTTTAGCATCTGTTAAGTCGTTGATTGCAACTACTTCGATTCCTTCTACATCTTGGATACGACGGAAAGCTAAGCGTCCGATACGTCCAAATCCATTAATACCTACTTTAACTGTCATTAAAGATTTCCTCCTTATGAAAATCAAAAATTTTTTATTTTAAAGGGTTACCCCTTTTAAAATCTCGTTTGCGGCAGCTTCATCTGTGATGAGCCACGTTTGTTTTGGTGCATTTTTCATATATGCGCGAATGGCTTTGGCTTTCGTTTTGCCGCCCGCAATTGCGACGACATAAGGAATTTCTTGTAAGTTTTTTAATTGAAGGCCAATTCGTGGAATTTTATAGACCACTTTTCCTTCTTCATCAAAGAAATAACCAAACGATTCTGCCACGGCATTTTTTTGTTTGAGCATAACCATTTCGTCATCAGACATTTTTCGGCGTGCCGCCATGTGCAACGCTCGACCAATACTGTGCACCACACAGTTGGCATGACTAATTAACGTAAGAACTTCTTGAATCGAGGGTTCTTGTAATAAGCTATTATACGTTTCACGACTCAATTGTTCTGGGACATATAACGCCCGGTAGTTACCACCCGTTTTGTTGGCCATTACAGCACTAATTGAATTGGCTTGGACAGAAACTGCTTCACCAATCCCTCCTCTGGCTGGAACAAACAAATTATGACGTTTTTCAGTTTCTAGTGATCCCATATTTTCGGCCACCATGGCCATTGTTGTCCCACCCATAACCGCAATTGTATTCTCACCATTTGGTAAGAGTAAATTCAGCGTATTGGTTAAGACATCTCCAAAGTCCGAAAGAACTTTCTTTTGGATATCACTATCTCCTGCAACAACGATACAACGTTGAATGCCAAAGTACTGTGTCATTTCTTTTTCGATTTGGTGCATACCAAGCAATTGATTCATGACTAATTCTAAGCCTTGGTAGACTTCCAAACCGCGTTCTGTTAATGTCATCCCGCTTTTTGAAGGTTCAATCAGGTTGAGCTGCTTTAAAACATCTGTTTCTGTACGCAAGACTCGCTCTGTAATTCCCATCGTTTCTGATAAACTTCTACGTCCAATAGGTTGCATCCAATAAATATTGCGAAGAATTTGGAATCTTTCTTGTAATACATCGAGCATATCTGGAGCAACTGCTTCAATCATTTTAAATTCTTTTAACATGATGCGCTCCTTTTGTGGGTCGAAATATGTCCAAGTAAGACTGAAAACGACCTATGAACTTTAAAAAAATAGAATTGATGTTCGTTTTTCCTACTATTTATTCATAACAGTATTAAAAGTACTTATCAATTACACACTTAGTGTACCAGTTTTTTTGGGTCTTTTCAATAAAAATGATTCTTTTTTCATCGTTTTCTTTCAAATCCAAACAAAGCATTCGTTTGCGAGAAACAATAGCTACTTATTTCCGAATAATTAGATTTAATTAAACCAAAAGCAAAGGAATTCACGAACGTCTTTCAATTAACTTCTTGTTTAAATGGGAATTTCAGGTCCTCACACAAAGCATTTTTTTACTTATTTTTCAAAAAAAGCAACGAAAGAATAGACACAGCCATTCTCTCGTTGCTTCATATCCTTTTATTTGTAATCTTCTTCGTAAAAACGTCCTAAAATTTTGACATTATCTGAGATGCTGACAAAGGCATTCGGATCGCTTTCTTTCATGGCTGCTTCTAAACTTGGCAACTCAAAGCGTGTCACAATAGTTAGCAAAACAGTTTGGCGGTCGTGGCGATATGCCCCTTCCGCTTCATGAATAATTGTAATACCGCGGCGCATTTTCTTTTGAATCTCATCCACGACTCGATCTGGGTTTTTAGTGACAATCATAACTTGCATTTTCTTTTGCTTAGTATAAACAGCATCTGTGACCTTTCCACTTACAAAAATTGATAACGCACTGTAGAACATGTACTGCCAGCCAAATAAATAACCTGCAACGAAGACAATTAGTGCGTTAAAATAAATGGAAATCGAGCCAACGGAACGCCCCGTTTTTTTCCGAATGGTAATGCTTAGAATATCTAAGCCCCCAGAAGAAACCCCGTTTTTTAAAACAAAACCAATTCCTGATCCAGAAATCGCCCCACCAAAAATAGCACAGATAATTGGATCTTGAGTCATCACCGTTTGCGGAACAATATGCATAAATAATGAAGTTAAAGTCACGGTAATGAAAGTAAAAATTGTAAACTTCTTACCTATTTTCTTCCACGCAATAAAGAATAACGGCACATTTAACAGATACAATGTAATGGAGACAGGCACATTAAAACCGACAATTTTTGTTGAGAGGGTTGTTAAAATTTGTGCCAAGCCTGTTAAGCCACTGGAATAAATATTTCCTGGTTGATAGAAAAAGTTCATGGCAATTGATGCAAGAATAGCATAGACAATCGACACGGAAAATTTTGTTGTATAGTCATGAACTGGCAGTCCGTCATAAATTTTTTTCATAAATAATAGCCTCGTTTCAGGTTTTCAATAAATTACATTTCTTTTCATATTATACGTGGTTTACCGAGAGAAAAAAAGAGATTCCTATAATAATTACGGAAGATTCATCAAATGTTTATAGAAATGAAAAAAGAACGAAATCTTAACGATTTCGTTCTTGGGTTGTTTCATAATGGGCTCTTGGTCCACCAATATATTTAGGACGAGAATATAATGCTGTAACATGGGCCGCACCTAACGTTCGAATGCTCAAGCGAAGAGGAACTTGCACATGTTTTACATGCATACCGATAGATGTATCACCAATGTCAATCCCTGCTTGAGCAACAATATGCTCCACTTCCACAGGTTCATCAAATTTTTCAAAGGCAGCCACTGAACAAGAACCGCCAGCATGTAATTGCGGTACTACAGAGACAATTTCAAAGCCTTTTTCTTCAGCCACACGACGTTCAATCGCTAAAGCACGATTAATATGTTCGCATCCTTGGACAGCCAAAGAGATGCCTTTTTTGTCTAATTGTTCAATTAAGGTTGAGACAATCCATTGTCCTACTTCGGCACTGGAATTTTTACCAATGACGCCACCTACTACCTCACTGGTGGTACAACCCAAAACGAATAGGTCCCCTTTTTTTAAATTACCTGCTGTAATGACTTCTTCTGTAATTGTCACTAACTGTTCTTTTAACATTTTTTCATCGATAGTCATTTGTTCATCCTTCTTTCTTCTAAACGACCATTTTTTGGTAACACACGTTTTAATGTTTGACTAAGGGGCAATGCTACAATCACCCCAAATAAGGATTGAATGATATTCCCTGGTAAAGAGGCAATCCCCGCACCCACGCCGTAAAGCCAGCTAGTCGCTAAAGCATACCCGCTAATCATGAGGAGACTGGCTAAAAGTAATCCTAGCGTTTGCATCTTTTTACTTTTATTAAAGAAGTGACCTGCTAACCACCCTTGTCCGCCATGAATCAATAACGAAAAAACGAACCATTGTGGATAGCCTGACAATAAATCAATTAAACCACCGCTTAAAGCTCCGACTGTCAAGCCACCAATCGGACCAAAAAGTAAACTAGCAATGTAAATCCCTGCATCCGCCAATGTAACAAAGCCATTTGTTGCTGGGACGGGGATAATAAAGACCATTGACACAGCCACTGTTAAAGCGGTAATTACTGCATATAGACTAATTTTTCTTGTCATTATCCGCCACACCTCCTGCTAGTAATCCTTCATGCCACACACTTCCAAAAGCTGCATTTAGCTGGACCCCAGAAACAATGGCTTCATGAACGTATGTTTTTGCTAAATCAACTGCTTCAATTAACGGATATCCTTTAACTAAATTCGCACCAATTGCAGAGGCAAAGGAACAACCAGCGCCATCAATGGTGTGGGCCATTACTTTTTCTTTGATCAATTGAATATGTTGTTGTCCATCATAAAAAAAGTCACATGCTTCTTGGCCAAGCCAACGATTACCGCCTTTAATCACCACCGTTGCCGCTCCTAAAGAGTTTAACTCTTCCGCTGCTTGTTGGACTTCTTCGACGGTTGTTAATTTTCTGCCAATGAGTAATTCTGCTTCTTTTAAATTAGGCGTTACAATCGTTGCGAATGGAAAAAGTTTTTCAATCAATAACTGCATGTATCTTTTTTCATAAACTGAAGTCGTTTCTTTAAAAGCCAAGACAGGATCCAACACCACCGGCAGACCTGCGTGCTTTTTCAAAAAGGTTGCAATTTGTAACATACTTTCTTCACTGTGAATCAAGCCAATCTTGATGCCGTCTAAACTCCCGGCAGGTATGGAAGCGAGTTGCTCTTTCACCAAAGAAGTCTCAAGGTCATGAATCTGAAAATGATTCTTGGGGGCTGTAGCAAGGCAAGTTAAAGTTGATAAGCCAAAGACTTGATGATTTTCAAACGTTTTTAAATCTGTTTGAATCCCGCCACCTGAAAAAGGATCGGAACCGCCAATTGTTAAAATTATTTTTGTCATTTGTTTCGCTCCTTTATACACTCAGTTATCATACAAAGTTTTCTAAAAAGAAAAAACAGCCAATTGGCAGATTTTTAGCTCAGCCACTTTTTAAGTCTTTCGTTATCTTTTTCCTTTCCAAAAAAAGAGTGACCTCATCCGTCAATGAAGTCACTCTTTCTTTGGATTTAACACTTATTCGTCAATGGCTGTTACATCAATGTTTAATTCAAACAATTGTAATGGAGAAACTAAACTTGGTGCGTTGTTCATTGGGTCAATTGCTTTCCCGTTTTTAGGGAAGGCAATCACTTCACGAATATTTTCTTCCCCAGCCAATAGCATTGCTAAGCGGTCTAGCCCTAAAGCAATCCCTCCATGTGGCGGGAAGCCGTAATCTAATGCGTCTAGCAAGAAACCAAATTGGTCTTGTGCTTCTTCTTTTGTAAAACCTAACGTTTCAAACATTTTTTCTTGTAATTCTCGTGTATGGATCCGTAATGAGCCACCGCCTAATTCGTAGCCGTTTAAGACAACATCGTAAGCTTCAGCATACACAGAGGCTGGGTCTGTTGCTAAGCGGTCCACATCCTCTGCTTTTGGTTGTGTAAATGGATGATGAGCAGAAACATAGCGACCAGCTTCTTCATCATATTCAAACAACGGCCAATCCACAATCCACAAGAAATTGAATTTCGATTCATCAATTAAACCTAATTCTTTACCTAAACGTGTACGTACCGCACCTAAAGCAGCGGCTACGATTTCAGGTTTATCGGCACCAAACATTAAAATATCACCGACTTCTGCATTGGTAGCAGCAATTAATTCATCACTAACTTCTGTTAAGAATTTAGCAATCGGTCCTTTTAAGCCATCTTCTTCAACTTTTAACCAAGCTAAGCCTTTTGCGCCAAATTGACTCACATACTTCCCTAAGTTATCCATATCTTTACGAGAATACTTATCTGCGGCGCCTTTTGCATTCAAAGCTTTCACATGTCCACCATTTTCCAACGCTGCTTGGAAAACTTTGAAGTCTACGTCTTTCACTACATCTGCAACATCAATTAATTCCATAGCAAAACGAGTGTCGGGTTTATCGCTACCATAGCGTGCCATTGCTTCGTCATAGCTCATTCGTGGAAACGGAACAGAAATCTCAATTCCTTTTGTCTCTTTCATCACTTCAGCCAACATATTTTCTGTATATGTTTGAATTTCTTCTGGTGTTAAAAAGGTCGTTTCGATATCGATTTGTGTAAATTCTGGCTGACGGTCGCCTCGTAAATCTTCATCACGGAAACAACGAACGATTTGGTAATAGCGATCGAAGCCTGCCCCCATTAATAATTGTTTAAAGAGTTGTGGTGATTGTGGTAAAGCATAAAAATGACCGGCATGGACACGAGAAGGAACCAAATAATCGCGAGCGCCTTCTGGTGTTGATTTGCCTAAATAAGGAGTTTCAATGTCTAAAAAGTCATGATTATCTAAATAGTGACGGATTGTTTTCGTTACTTGGTGACGTAATTTAATGTTGTTTGTCATTGATGGACGACGCAAATCTAAATAACGATATTTCATGCGCAATTCGTCATTAACGTTATTGTCATCTTCAATGGTAAATGGCGTTGTTTTCGCAGTATTTAAAATCGTAATGTCAGTCGCCATCACTTCAAACTCGCCAGTTTTCATTTTTGGATTAATCGCTTCTTTATCACGATAAACGACTTGACCTTTAACTTCGATGACGTATTCACTACGACATTTATCAGCAATTTCCCATGCTTCTTTTGACTTTTCTGGGTTAAAGACCACTTGGACGATTCCTTCACGGTCACGTAAATCAATAAAGATAACGCCTCCTAAGTCACGACGTTTTTGAACCCATCCTTTTAATACAACTTCTTTTTCAATAAATTCGGCAGATACATTGCCGCAATAGGTTGTGCGTTTTGCCATTTCTCAATCTCTCCTTTTTATTCTTCAATCATTTTTGTCATCATTTCGTCATACACTTCATCAAATGAATCATGAATAGCACTTAACGGGAAAGATTTTTCTTCGCGTGTTGCCATTGATTTTACGTTGACAATGCCTTCATTCAATTCATTTTCACCGATTGTTAAAACTAATTTTGCTTGTAATTTATCGGCCGTTTTAAATTGCGCTTTTGGTTTGCGATTCATGTAATCACGATCAGCTGAGAAACCAAAGTTACGAATGCTTTGAACAAGTTGCAAAGCTGCGACGTTGGTTTCTGAACCAATGCCAACCACATATGCGTCTAATTCAGATAACGCTGGAATCACAACTTCTTCAGCTTCCATTGTTAACAACACTCGCTCAATGCCCATACCAAAACCAAAACCTGGTGTGTCTGGGCCGCCTAATTCTTCAACTAAACCATTGTATCGGCCTCCTGCACAAATAGTTGATTGCGCACCCATTTTAGGCGCTTCACTCATAATCTCAAAAATTGTGTGTGTGTAATAATCCAGTCCGCGAACCATATTACTATCAATTTCATAAGGAATTTCTAGTAAATCTAACATATCAGTTACTGCTTCAAAATGTGCTTTAGATGGTTCATTTAAATAATCTAAAATGGAGGGTGCTTCTGCGACAATCACCTTGTCTTTTTTATCTTTGCTGTCTAACACCCGCAATGGATTTTCGTGTAAGCGACGTTGTGAATCCTCGCTTAATTCTGCCATATGGGGCTCTAAATAATCGATTAATGCTTGACGGTACGTAGCACGTGTTTCTTTATCCCCCAAGGAATTAATAACTAATTTGATTTGTTGGATGCCTAATTGTTTGAAGAAGTCCAAAGCCATAGCCATAATTTCAACATCCAATGCTGGGTTTTCACTACCAAATGCTTCCACACCAATTTGATGGAATTGACGCAAACGACCAGCTTGTGGGCGTTCATAGCGGAACATTGGCCCCATGTAATAGGTTTTATATGGTTTCGTATATTCCGGACCATATAATTTATTTTCAACGAAGGCCCGAACAATTGGCGCTGTCCCCTCAGGACGTAGCGTCACGTGACGGTCTCCTTTATCATAAAAATCATACATTTCTTTTGAAACAATATCTGTAGTATCGCCAACACTGCGAGATATCACTTCATAATGTTCAAAAATCGGGGTTCTGATTTCTTGGTATTGATAATCTTTAAAAATCAAACGAGCTGTTTCTTCCACAAATTGCCATTTTTCAGAAGTTCCTGGCAAAATATCGTTTGTTCCTTTTGGTTTTTGATAACTCATTGTCTTTCTCTCCTTCTATCATTCCACAAAAATGTGTGCGCCATTTTCTTTTTTCTAAAAATGAAAAAAGCCCTTGTATGTTGAACATACAAGGGCGTAAAAGTCTCTTTTACACGGTACCACCTAGTTTTGAAAGATTTTACTCTTTCCTCAACGATTAACGCTCGTAACGGGACGGCTTTTCTTCCGTCCATCTCCAGAATGTCTTTCACTTTCACTGTTGAAGTTGCTCTCAGCCACGGCAACTCTCTCTTCGCAGACAGATGAAACTTACTCGTTCCTTCGTAGATTTTTAATATTATCTATAAACTACTAAAGTTCTCTTAGAAAGTCAAGGGGTTCCGACAGGAAAATCAATTATTTTTCTCGTGTATCAATCACAATGGTCACTGGACCATCATTGGTCAACGACACTTGCATATCCGCGCCAAATTCTCCTGTGGCTACCGCTATTCCTTCTGCTTCTAATTGTTGATTAAATAATTCATACAAAGGAATCGCCACATCTGGACGAGCCGCTTCAATAAAACTGGGACGATTGCCTTTTTTAGTTTTTGCATAGAGGGTAAATTGAGAGATACTCAGAATTGATCCTTCAATCTCTTGAATGCTGCGATTCATTTTTCCTTCGTCATCTTCAAAAACACGTAATTTACTGATTTTGCCAACAACATAAGCCACATCTTCTGGCGTGTCTTCTTGATGAATGCCCACCAGCACCATGAAGCCTTGTTTGATTTGTCCCACTATCTGCTCTTCTATCGCAACTTGTGCTTGACTGACTCTTTGAATAACTACTTTCATCTTTTTTGCCTCACTTTTAACACTTACCCATTGGTTCGACGAACACTATAAACATCTGGTACACTTTTAATTTTGTCAACGATGGTTTTTAAATGAGAAAGGTTTTGAATTTTCACAGTGACATGAATCTGGGCCATCTTATCTTTGGATGGACGAGCTTCAACGCCGACTAAATTTTTTGTCATCGAACTAATGACTTGTAAAACATCACTTAGTAAGCCACTACGATCATAGCCGTAAATCTCCAAATCGGCAGCGTATTCTTTGCGACTGTGCTCGGTATCTTCCCACTCAACTTCAATTAGACGTTGTGCTAGTTCTTCTTGATGTTGTACGTTAGGACAGTCCGCACGATGAATTGAAACGCCCCGTCCTTTGGTAATGTAACCAACGATTTCATCACCAGGCACTGGATTACAACAGCGGCTTAAACGAATCAATAGGTTGTCCACCCCTTGAATCACGATGCCGCCTTCATGACGAACTTTCATTTTTTCTGATTCTTTTTTAGCTGGCTGATTTAACAACTCTTCTGCTTCTTGACGTTGGCGTTCCAACTCTTGTTCGCGGCGTTCTTTTTCTGTTAAACGATTGCACACTACTTGCGCACTTACTTCGCCATAACCTACTGCCGCAAATAAATCATCTTCCGTTTGAAATTTAAATTTATCTAGCACTTCCGCCATTTTATTCTTCGTTAAAAATTCTTTCGGTGTAAAGCCGATTTCTGTCATGTATTTAATGACAGCATCATGCCCTTTAATAATGTTATCTTCACGGTCTTGTTCTTTAAAGAAACGTTTGATTTTATTTTTGGCTTTACTTGTTTTAACCATTTTCAGCCAGTCGCGACTAGGTCCGAAAGAATTCGGTGATGTTAAGACTTCAATAATATCCCCATTTTTTAGGACATAGTCTAACTGTACCATTTTGCCGTTGACCTTCGCACCGGTTGTTTTATTTCCAATTTCAGTATGAATGCTGTAGGCAAAATCTAGTGGTCCGGAGCCTTTTGGCAGTTCGGTTACATCTCCACTTGGCGTAAAGACATAGACTTTGTCACTAAAAATGTCTTCTTTAACACCTTGCATAAATTCAGAAGCATCATAGCTTTCATCTTGTAATTCAATAATTTCATGGAACCAATCGACTTGCTTCGTCAGTTCATCTGTTTCAATTTTTTCCGCTTTGCCTTCTTTATAGGCCCAGTGAGCCGCCACCCCAAATTCGGCGATTTGGTGCATCTCATGGGTCCGAATTTGGACCTCTACTGGATTCCCTTTTGGTCCAATAACTGTCGTATGGATAGATTGATACATATTCGCTTTTGGCATAGCAATATAATCTTTAAAGCGACCTGGCATTGGTGTCCAACGTGTATGAATCGCCCCTAACACGGCATAGCAATCTTTAATGGAATCGACAATAACACGAATCGCTAATAAGTCATAGATTTCATTAAACTGTTTCTTTTGGTCCTTCATTTTACGATAGATTGAATAAATATGTTTTGGTCGACCATATATTTCTGCGTAAATTTCTAAATCTTCCGTAGCTAAACGAATATCTTCGACTGCTTCTGCCACATAAGCTTCACGTTCATCGCGTTTGCTTTGCATCAAATTAACAATTCGATAGTATTGGTTGGGGTTAATATAACGTAAGGCCGTATCTTCTAATTCCCATTTAATTCGACTAATCCCTAAGCGATGTGCTAAAGGCGCATAAATTTCTAAAGTTTCTTGTGCAATCCGTCGTTGCTTATCTTCACGTAAATGTTTTAATGTGCGCATATTGTGCAAACGATCGGCTAGTTTCACCATAATAACCCGTAAATCTTGCGCCATTGCCAATAACATTTTTCGATGATTTTCAGCTAATTGTTCTTCATGAGATTTATATTTAATTTTTCCTAGTTTCGTTACGCCATCGACTAACATTGCGATGTCTTCGCCAAATTCTTCTTTTAAATCGTCCAGTGTTACGTCCGTATCTTCGACAACATCATGTAAAAATCCTGTTGCTACAGTATGGGGATCCATATGTAATTCAGCCAGAATGCCTGCCACTTGAATCGGATGGATGATGTAAGGTTCACCTGATTGTCGGACTTGACCTTCGTGTGCTTTTTCAGCATAAGTTAATGCTTTTTGAACCAACTCAACATGTTCTGGTCCCATATAGGTACTTACAATTTTGATGACCGCTGGGCCTGTCAGTATTTCTTCTTTTGGCATGGTATTCACTCCTCTATGAAGGTGACCTTTGGATAAAGAACACTTCGTTCACGTTTTATCTATTTTAATAAAAAAGAAAAGTACCACTTGAAACAGTAGCACTTTCAACAACTCTATTATACTAAATTTCCCTTAAATTTCAATCACTGTCGCTTTTTTACTCTCTGTTTATTCAAAGAGAATGCCTACAAGAATTTTACAGGCGGGCTTTCGTTTAATTTAAAAGTTCCATTTGGTAGCTAACCGCACTTAAAAGATACAACGGTGCTGTTTCTGCTCGTAAAATTCTCGGACCCAACCCGCAAAGTTTCGCCCCAGCCTGCAGAAATTGTTCAATTTCTTGCGGCGCAAAGCCACCTTCAGGTCCAAAGAGCACACACAAACGTGCGCCTGGCTGGCAAGTGGATAATACTTGTGCTAACTGACTTTTTTCTCCTTGTTTTGCTGATTCTTCATACGCAACCAAGACTGTGTCATATGAGTCAAATTGCGCAATGATTTCTTGTGTTTTTTCCACCAAAGAAACATTTGGTGTCTGCTGCCGATGCGATTGCTCCGCCGCTTCTGTGGCAATTTTTTGTAATCTTTTTTCTTTGGCTGCTCTTTTTTTGTGGTCCCATTTGACAACGGAAGTTTTCGCAGGAAAGCCGATAAACTGATTGCCACCTAGCTCCGTGCCTTTTTGAACAATCCATTCTAACTTGTCCCCTTTTGGTAACCCACACGCAATCGTCACTTCAATTGGCAATTCTTTGTCCATTTCTTCTTTACTAATTTCTTTAAAGTAAACAGACGTTGGATCAATTTCCACAATCTCAGCTAAAATGGCAGTTTTATTTTGAAATACTAAATAACAACGATCATTCGGCGTCATTCGCATAACTCGCACAATATGATGATAGTTTTCATCTGCGACTTTATACAAATCTTTTTCTTGATAATCTTCTTTCATGAAATACCGTTGCATTTTACTCTTCCTCTGGTTTCTTCAAGATAATCGCATACCAATCGCCTTGATTAAAGAGTTGGTCCACCACAAACCCGACTTTCGTTAGTGCTTCTAAAACCATTGCTTTTTTATCTTCAATAATTCCAGAAATAATGAAGGTACCGTCTTGTTTTAGCAAACGCCAAGCATCTTCAATCATTAACACAATAATATCTGCCAAAATATTTGCGACGATTACATCAGCAGAATGGTCAATCCCTTTTAGTAAATCATTGGCTGACACACGAACATCGGCCGCAATGGGATTTAAATCCATATTTTCTTTTGCCGCTGCAACTGCTACTTCATCTAAATCATATGCGTAGACGTCTTTAGCCCCTAAATAGCGACTTGCAATACTCAAAACACCAGAACCCGTTCCTACATCTAGAACTGTTTCGCCACCACGTAAAACAGTTTCTAAAGCTTGCAAGGTTAAACGAGTTGTTGGATGCGTGCCTGTACCGAAAGCCATGCCCGGATCCAATGTGATAATTTTTTCTGCTTCATCTTGTGCGTGATAGGCTTCCCAACTTGGCACAATCGTTAAGAATCGTGTGACACGGACAGGATGATAATATTTTTTCCAAGCAGTTGCCCAGTCGCTTTCTGCTACTTCACTAATTGTCATTTCGTTTTTACCAATGGATAAGCCGTACTCAGGCAAGCGTAAAATATTTTCTTTCATAAATGGTAAAATTTCTGGTAAGAAGGTTGTTTCAGGAAAATAAGCCATCACAATCGCCCCTTCTTTAATGTGGGTGAATTGCTCTTTATCTAAAATTTCCCCATACAGATCACTTTCAAAATTTTCAATGTCCAACGCATCTTCAATGGCCACACCACTTGCGCCAGCTTCCATCATAATGTTTGAAATTGCTTCAACTGCTTCGCTAGCCGTTTCTACTTTTACTTCTGTCCACTTCATGTTCTCACCTCTAAATTAATAACTTGGATACGCAATCCATTGTTCTTTTTCTGTTTCTGCCACTTTTTTAATCATCGCTTCAAAATCTGCTGGCTCCCAATGCAATTCAAAAACTTCCGCTGTTTCATCTGATAAAAAGTCTAACAAATCACTTTGCCCTTCATCTAAAACCACTTTTAAATAGTGAATGAATCCGTCTAAAACTGCTTTGCGTAGCCCTTTTTTTCCTTCATAAGGAATTGTGACTAAATACTCTTCATCATCAACGACTGACTTTTGCGGATTATAAAATAACAAGCCATCTTCAAATTCAATGAATTCTTCTTCTGAAAGCGTACCGTCAACATCATCAATCGCCACTTGTTCATTGTTTTCTGCATATAAACGAACAATGACTTCGATGGTATGGTTTTTGCGATCCCAATCAAGGCCTACTTCGTAATCTGCTAAGTGTTTTTCAAGTTGTTCCTCTAAGTATGTGAGCATTGTTGCTTTTTTCATTTTCTTCATCCTTCCAGCCAAAATCTATTTGGTCTACTGCTGTTCTTTTTTGTTTAGAAATATATGGATTGCCAGCCACGACGTATCTTAAAGGCAACTCTGTCCAACGACCTTTATTGGGAATCCCAATTCGTGGTAGTGCCTCAATTTTTTTCGGAAATTTTCGTTTTTCTGGCACGAGCCGTAACGAACTAGAAAAAATCGACTGCCCATATAATTGCTTATCAATTCCTAAGGCTGCAACTAATTTACCTGGTCCATTGGTCAATTCCACGCCTTGACGTCCTTGGCGATTTTCAATCATTTTGTCAACACCTTCAACAGGTTCAATCGCACGGATCATCACCCCTTGTGGTTTGCCTTGTTCTTGTGTCACCATATTTAAAATTAAATGCGTGTGCATAGTATATAAATAAATCGTGCCTGGTTTGTCATACATGGCTTGTAAGCGTGGCGTTTTTCTCAAGCCAAAGCTATGGGCCGCCTCATCATCAGGACCTAAATAAGCTTCTGCATCCACAATGTACCCACCTAAAACGCCTGTTGCTGTTTCGTTCTCTAAATACATCCCTAACAAATATTGTGCCACTTCTTCAGTTGTTTTTGTGTTAAAGATATTTATCGTTTCTTTCATTTCTTTCACCACTCCCTATCATACACGAAACCTTCCGCTATATCCATCTAAAACCCAAAAAACCACCAAAAAGCGAATGTACGTTCTTTATGTTATAATAAGATGATTATGAAAAAGGAGGTCCTTTTATGCAACAACCTTTAGCCTATCGAATGCGACCTCGTCACTTAGACGAAGTGGTTGGTCAACAACATTTAGTCGGCCCTGGTAAAATTATTCGTCGGATGGTCGAAGCCAAAATGCTTTCATCGATGATTCTTTATGGGCCGCCTGGCACTGGAAAAACCAGTATTGCCAGCGCAATCGCTGGTTCAACAAATTATGCCTTTCGCATGTTGAACGCGGCCACAGACACTAAAAAAGATTTACAAATCGTTGCTGAAGAAGCCAAAATGAGTGGCACAGTGATTTTACTGCTTGATGAAATTCACCGATTAGATAAAACAAAACAAGATTTTTTGCTCCCTCATTTAGAAAACGGACGAATTATTATGATTGGAGCCACTACCGAAAATCCATATATCACAATTAATCCTGCGATTCGTAGTCGCACGCAAATTTTTGAAGTAAAGCCTTTAACAGAAACAGACATTCAGCAAGCGATTCAAGAAGCCTTAACCGATAGCACACGTGGCTTAGGCGATTATCCCGTCCACTTAGAAGAAAAAGCATTACAACATTTGACACGCGCAACGAACGGTGACTTACGTAGTGCGCTAAATGGACTAGAATTAGCTGTTAAATCAACACCCAAAAATGAACAAGGCGAAATTAAGATCACCTTACCGATTATTGAAGAGTGCGTGCAACGAAAAGCCATAACCCATGATAAAGATGGCGATGCCCATTATGACGTGATTTCCGCTTTCCAAAAGTCGATCCGAGGAAGCGATGTAGATGCTGCACTTCATTATTTGGGTCGCTTAGTTGAAGCAGGTGATTTACCGATTATTTGTCGTCGTTTAATGGTCATTGCTTACGAGGATATCGGTCTTGGGAATCCTGCGGCCGCCGCTCGGACAGTCACCGCTGTTCAAGCCGCCGAAAAGCTAGGGTTTCCAGAAGCTAGGATTCCTCTAGCTAGTGTCGTCATTGATTTATGTTTATCGCCAAAATCAAATTCTGCAGTCACAGCGATTGATGCTGCTTTGGCAGATATTCGACAAGGCTCTGTGGGAGACGTTCCTGATCATTTGCGTGATGCCCACTATGCTGGAGCCAAAGAATTAAACCGTGGTATTGGTTATCAATACCCACATAATTTTGAAAACGGTTGGGTCAATCAGCAATACTTACCTGACAAATTAAAAGAGGCACGTTATTACGAGCCGATTGATATTGGTAAATATGAACAAGCCTTACATCAGCAACTCAAGCGTATCCAAGAATGGAAACAGAAAAAATAACAAAATAATACGCTTTCAAAAAAAGAAACAATCTCGTTGCCGATTTTGAGAGAGTATGCTATTATAAAGATGGTAAATCTGTGATGTACGCGTTGTCCTTTCACTGTGTTGACCGAACATTTTTATTGATATCTAGGGATCCTGCTTGTATCAAAGTTGGTAACATGCCTTTTCTTTTGGTAGTTCAATACTGCGATCGAGGAACCCACCTGCTTATCTTGCGGGTTCAATACTCTAGGACGATTACCGGCATCGACGGATTTTACCATTTTTATGAAGATTTCTAAACAATTTGCTCTGGCAAGTTGTTTTTTTTTGGAGGACAAGATGATTCGTATACTCGTACTATTACTCGCCGTTGTCACAGGCGTAGCCAGTTATTATTTGATGAAGAAAAGTGCAGCTTTTTTACCACTCTTAAAAAAAGAAACTGCAACAGAAAGTCAACAGTTTATCGAACGTTTTGGGCGTTATTACTTGATTATCGCCATTCTAGGTGTTCTAGCGGCTATTTTTAATCGCCCGTTATTGTCAATTGGTTTTATCTTTTTTGTTTTATTACTTTCAACGTTGTTTAGTTTAACTTTTGCAAAAAAAATGTCATAAAAGACGATGAATTTAAAGAGCGTGGGACAAAAATCACTTTGGATTTTTGCTCCACGCTCAAAAACTGATAAACGGCGGGAACAGAAGCAACTCCTTCGGAAATAAGCCGGAATTCTCCAAAAATTAAAGAACAATTTTCGGAAATCCCTTCTTATTTCTCGGAGTTAAACGCTTCTATCCCGACCTCTTTTTTTACAAAAAAATGCCAATATTCAGAAAAAAAGAAGCGGTTTCAGTTTCTTTTTTTCTTTATTTGTTTTACAATTATTATAGAAACAATTAATGATTTTTTTTACGCTGAAAGGAGCGGTTATTATGTTACAACAATATCAAAAAATTATGATAGCAATCGATGGTTCTGACGAAGCAGACTTAGCCTTTAAAAAAGCGGTCAACGTCGCTAAACGAAACGATGCTGAATTACTATTAGCACATGTTGTTGATACGCGCTCTTTCCAATCAGTGTCCTCTTTTGATGGTGCGCTAGCAGAAGAAGCAATGTCAATGGCAAAAGAAACCTTAGACACCTACCAACAACAAGCGGTGGATATGGGACAAACAAAAGTCTCTAGCGTTCTAGCCTATGGTTCTCCTAAGAACATTATTGCCAAAGAATTACCAAAAGAATACAACATTGATTTAATTATGTTAGGAGCAACTGGATTAAATGCCGTTGAGCGTTTATTTATTGGCTCTGTCTCTGAATCAGTTATCCGTAACGCTAGCTGCGATGTTCTCGTTGTACGGACGGATTTAGACAACAAATTACCAAAAAATGAAGAAAAATAAAAAGAAACTGAGCCAACTATCACTTTTGATAGTTGGCTCAGTTTTTTCTTATTTACCTATTAAGCACACCTTGTGAGAGCATCTCACAAGATGTGTTCGTTTAATTATTTTAGACGTTCTACGTCACGGGCAATCATTAACTCTTCATCAGTTGGTACTAACATAAGCTTGATTTTTGAATCATCAGTTGAGATAACTGCTTCTTCACCGTGTACATTATTTTTGTCATCATCGATTTCACAACCAAACCAAGTCATGCCATCAATAATATCTTTACGAACGCCAACTGCATTTTCACCGATTCCAGCAGTAAAGACAATCGCATCAACGCCATTCATAACAGTGACATAGCTACCAATGTATTTACGAATACGATCGATAAAAATGTTGTATGCTGTTTGAACTTCAGGTTTATCTAGATTTGATTGAATATCGCGCATGTCGCTTGATAAACCATTTGTTAAACCTAATAAACCAGATTTTTTGTTTAAAATATCAACCATGTCTTGTACATCAGTCAAGCCAAGTTTTGTCATTAAATAAGGCAATAGTGACGCATCAACATCCCCTGAACGAGTCCCCATTGTAACACCAGCAAGAGGAGTGAAGCCCATCGATGTATCGACTGATTTTCCACCATCAACTGCAGTGATTGAAGCACCATTTCCTAAGTGACAAGTGATAATTTTCAAGTCTTCAATTGGACGACCTAGCATTTCTGCAGCACGTTGAGAGACATAACGATGACTTGTTCCATGTGCCCCATATTTACGTGCAGCAAATTTTTCATAATATTCACGCGGTACACTATATAAATAGTTGTGTTCTGGCATTGTTGTGTGGAACGACGTATCAAAGACTGCCACGCTAATGATTTCTGGTAAGATATGTTTAAATGCTTTAATTCCCATTGCATTCGCTGGGTTGTGTAAAGGTGCTAATTCAGATAAAGCTTCAATTTTTTCTAATACTTCGTCTGTAATAACAACAGAATCTTTAAATTCTTCTCCACCAGCAACTACACGGTGACCAACACCAGTAATTTCATCATAAGAACCTAAAATGTTTAAGTCGATTAATTGGTCTAGTAACATTTTTACTGCCACTTCATGGTTATCAATATCAACAATTACTTCATATTTTTGTCCTTCACCATATTTAATTGTGAAGATAGAATCTTTTAAGCCAATACGTTCAACGATTCCTTTAGCGATCACTTCTTCATTTGGCATTTGGTATAATTGCCATTTTAAACTTGAACTACCTGCATTAATTGCAATTGTTTTAGACATAATTTTCTCCTCTTCGTTACTATTTTATTTTAAATTTGAAGCTTTCCAAGCTTCAAATTGTTTAAAGAACTTCGTTACTTTATTGATATCTTTCAAAGAGGCAAGTTTTGCTAACAAAACTTCCTTCACTTGCTCAGCATCTGCACCCTTGTTTTGAACAAGCAAGATACTTTTACGTGATTGTTCTGACTTAAACAATTCATCAGGTAACTGTATCATTCCTTGTAAATAGACATTTTTTGTCAACCAATTTTTAAAGAATTCACTTTGCTCAGTCTCTAAAATATTGGTCGGGATTAAGAATAAGCCAAACCCTGCTGGCTTCACGTATTTCATAGCTTGCTCCATTAATAAATGATGCGCATAACTATGGCCTTCCTCAGCAGCAGCAGCAAATCCCTTTGCTCGCTCATCATTTGGATAATAGCCAATCGGTAAGTCACTTAATGCTAAATCAACTGGATCCAATAACAAATCTTGCAATCCGTCTTGATGGAACAACTGAATATTAGCTTGTGACCAAGCATTGTTCACAGAAGATACTGCCAAAAGTGTTTCATCGATATCCACACCATAACCAGAAACTTTGTAACCAGCTGTTTCAAGGTTCAGCAGAACCGTTAACAGTAAATTTCCCATTCCTGAAGCAGGATCTAAAATTTTTAATGTCTCTGATTTATTTGTTAATTGTTCTACTAAATAAACAAACAAAAATCCAATACCGTCTGGCGTCAATTGATGATTTGCTTGAAGCTGCTCTTTTCTCGTTCCTTTTAACAAAAGTAATTGGGACAAGCGTCGCACATCTTCAGGAGCTAAATCAATATTTTTAATCGTATGATACAGCGTTTCTAATTGTTTCACTGTCTCTGGATTAGGTACTCCGTCAAGTACTCGTACTTGAAAATCATCTAAAATATTTTCACCATTTTCAATATACGCATCTAAAAAAGAAGTATCCAATGACTGTTGCAATAACTGGATTGCTTGTTCCATTGGCTCGAAAGCCTCTTCAATTTTTTCTGGGAACAAATTAGCACCTCTATTCTATTCAAAATGTAACAACTTCCATACCTGTTTTATTTTAACGAAAAAAGAAAGAATAATCAATGCCTTTACTGTCTTTCTTCTAAAATCTAATAATTTGTAGAAAAACAACGCTATTCCAGCATTGTTTCCGCTTTTTTTTGATGAGAAACTTTCTCTTGATATTGGTATTTTCGACCAGATTTGTTTAATAAAACAGTTATTCTTAATTGTTCATTTTTGTATGTATAATCGAGGGTTACTTGCTCGTACATGAGCTTTTCTTCTGTTTTTAACTTTCGTCTATTTTGTTTAACATCTGCAAGAAATAAATGAAGGATACTTTTCCCTGCATAGTATTCCTGGGTAGCTTGCGTAAATTTTTGTGTTAACTGACGTTCTTCTAGTAACTGAAGGGCGAGAAAACTCATCAAATAAACAAAGGCCATGGCCGTGAACAATAAGTTTCCTGAATATTTTTGCTTCATTAAAATTCTCCCTTTATCGGAAAAAAACTATCAAATGTTTTTCCAGAAGTAAAAGTAACTTCCAAAGTAAACGATTGTCCTTCATTTTTAAACTGGCCATTTTTGATACCAATTAACAGCGGTTGATAGCCTTTACCATTGACTCGCTTAATAATTTTATCTTCTTTGATTTGAATTGAAATAGTCTTGTTTGTTTCTGAGTCGAGGAAAGAAATCTCTTGAGCAGAGCCTGTTTGGAAAACAAGCTTTTGACATTCTTTTTCTAATTGAATTAAAAATATATGCCAGGATTTCGAATCATTGTTTTTCAAATATTGATTTCCGATAAAACTTTGTTGAATCATCAACTGAAACAATTGACACATACAACTTAAAACGACTAGTGCCACTAAACACTCTAACATCGTAAAACCCGCATATTTTTTATTCACCAATCAAAATCGCTCCTCTTGAATCTGTGACTTTTAGTATCCTTCTTCCCTCGTTCTCCATCAAAGAAAATCGGTAAGTTTCTCCTTGATATATCCGCTCTTTGAAACGTAAATCACCCGTCTGCTCTAAAAATAAAATTGCTTCGTATCCTAGACGAGTACGCGTTAATTGTTGCTCCCGTTGATAATTTTGCTGAATTAATTGTGTAATAGTCAGGGAGAATATCCCTGCTACCACACATACAACACTAAAACTAACGAGACTCTCTAATAAAATAAAACCACTATAAATAGTTAATTTTCTTCGTATATTTGCCACTCCCCATCTGAAATTCCATAACAATTTAAGGAACAAAAAAATCATACAATACGCATTAAATAGCTGTTTTGTCATTTTTAATAATCTAAGATATGTAAATAATACCGCAAATCTGTGGTAAATTTTGTGGTAAAAATACACCTATGAGTATTTGACATTTTATTGAGTTTAGAATACGGCTAACTGAATTAGTTTGCCTAGAAGGCGACTACGAAAAAAAAGACCTTATTCTTAAAAGAATGGAGGTCTTTTTTGTATTATAATAATAATCACACCAACTGACTTTTAGACTTTTATTTCAATTTTGTAAGTCAATCGTTAGATATATCAATGGATAAGTAGAATATTTCATTCTATTCTCTTTTTGAGGTGAATACAATGAAAAAAATAATTAAACATTTTATGAAACCTGTTGAAGTTTTTGAAACATTAGATGATGATATTGGGATGTTTTTAATCATTTCTATTTGCACAGCTCTGATCTTTACTTTCTTTAGTAAATAAAAAATGTGTTAAATAAATTCTCAGATACTTTCCGCAGTATATCAAATTGGGAAGTCAAAAATATCTAAAAAGAATTGACTTTTCATACAACGTATTTTTATGGACCATACAGGACTCGAACTGCAGTGCAAAAAAATCAAGCTTTTTTAAGCGGCTTATTTCCTAAACTGAACTGGAGATAAGCCGTTTAATTTTTGCTTAATTCTACTATATGCTATACCAGTAAATATATTCGTGCAAACCCTGAATAAATTGTTTAACAAATTCAAACTAAAATAAAAAACTAAAACAAATTACTACAAAGAAATAATGTCCTTTACTAATTTTGCAAATTCAATATCTCCATTAAATGGATGAACTATTTGTAGACTTCCCCGCCATTTTCTAAAAAATAGTTTCTGTTTTCGTGTTCCAATTCTTCTATTGTTTCTAGACAGTCTACAACAAAACCTGGTGCAACAATTAATATATTTTTAATACCTTTTGATGGTAATTTTTTCAAGGTATCATCAGTTGCTGGTTTTAACCATTCAGATGGCCCAAATTTCGATTGATAGGTTTGATAATAACGAATATCTCCTAATTTATCCATTATTAATTTTGTTGTTTTAGTACATTCCTTCGGGTAGTTATCCCCATCTTTTACATAAGACATAGGAATTCCGTGGTATGAAAAAACGATAGCATCTATTGGACTTTCATTCAAAGCTTCATTTATTTTTTTTGAAAAGTAATCTATATACTGTGGATTATTGTAAAATGATCGAATAAATTTAATATCCACTATCCTATCACTTTTTATAAAATAATTCATAACGGAATCAAACACCGATCCTACCGTTGTCCCAGAGTATTGCGGATACATTGGTATGACATTGAGTTCTTCAATCTCTTTTGATAATAATGTATCTAGAGCAGTTTCTATACTCGGTTCACTATATGACATTCCGATTGTAACTTCCACTTCTGGACATATATTTTTCAAATTTTCCATTTGTTTCTCAGTATATTCCAAAAGAGGAAATCCATTTTCAGTACAAATTTTTTGATAGAGTTTTGCTGATTTTTTTGGACGTATATTCAAGATAATACCGTTCAAAATCGGTTTCCAAATTATAGGATGTATTTTTATTACTCTTCTATCTGATAAAAAAGTTTTTAAATACTTCCTTACTTCCGTCTTGGAAGAATCTTTTGGTGTTCCTAAATTCACTAAGAGAATTCCTGTTCTTTTCAAAATAATTCACTACCTGTCTAATTCTATTATCGACCATGATGAATTCGAACCATCGACCGAATAGTCATGAGCCGTTTGCTCTAACCAGCTGAGCTAATGGTCCAAGTAATAACTAGCTTATTGGGGATAAAATAGTTCTTACTAGTTATAGCTTAATATATAACAATTTTACTTTACTGATTTTCAATTTTCAACAAAAAAACGACCACCTTATTGAGAAAAGGCGGTCTGCGTGAAAAAATAAGAGTTTAAATATGTATAGATATTTTACAATATCTATTTTTTGAGTTCAATATTTTTATGTAAAAAAAGCCGCCTCATTGGGGTAAGGCGACAAGAGGTAGTAATAAAATGAAAAATAAAATTGTTTGGTAAAGATATTTTACCGCTTTCTTTTTTAAATTTCAAGTTTTCATTTTACAAAACAATTGTATTTTATTTATAATTCAAATATACAATTATAAATAAACACCTACTAAACATACACAACTTGGGGAAGTATTGTGCGTCTTCAGTAGGTGTTTTCTATATACACAAGATAATTTCGTTTTAACTACTATGATAAATTCGAACAATCAACCGAATGATTACGAACCATTTGCTCTAACTAGCTAACAATTTTTAAATAAAAATAACAGATCCTTTAACAAGTAAAGAATATGTTTAGAAAAAAGAGTATGCCATAAATCCTTGTCTTAAGTTTAACACAAAGACCCTAATCTAAACTAGGGTCTTTTTATTAATACATCGATAATAGTTTCTCATAACTAATTACTGTTTTTTCTTTTTTGTTTTTTGGCTTAGAACTGTCTATAATATTAATTACTGCTGAATTAATTAATAAAACAGCTATTATACCACTTCTAATTTCTTTTCTGTAAATAAATGATACTTTCTGTCCTTCTTCAAACTGTTTACTTTTATCTGATGGTATAATTTCTTTCCATTTTCCAAATCCCATATGATGATCTCCTTTCGCTTTCAACATTCAGAGCCTATCAATTTAATCTTATAAAAAAAACGTTCCAATTAAATTGGAACGTTTTACCAAAACCTTTATTATGCTTTAAAAATATTAACAGCTTGCATACCGCGCTGTCCTTCTTCAATATCAAAAGTTACTGCTTGTCCTTCTTCTAATGACTTAAAACCATCCGCTTGAATTGCTGAAAAATGAGCAAATACGTCATTGCCATCTTCACCTGTAATAAATCCAAAACCTTTGTCTGAGTTAAACCACTTTACTGTACCGTTGTTCATATATGTTTCCTCCTTGTGCATACCCTGTATGCGATTTGTTGCAAAAAATGTTTGATAAGCAAAAGGAGAATTATAGTCTTATGTATAGCGCTCTCGTTACATGTCAAAATTGATTACTTATTTATAATACCATACTATTTCCTATAAAGCAAATGAGTGTATTAAAACATGATGGACCAATACTATAAAAAGGTTATAATCCATCTACTCTAGACATGAAATATAAATATACGATACAAAAACCCCCTTGCACAATTATGATACAAGGGGCCTGTAGTCTTTTACTACAAGTAATTGCTTTATTATTCTAGCAAATTAGTTTTGTTAATTCAACCAATAAAATTATTCACAACTTATTAACAAAATTGTGTTTGACTTTAAATTAGAACTGGGATATTAAGGAATATCGCTAAAGTAGCTGTACTACAATTTTCCACTTATTTAAAAGGAAACTGTTCTCAAGTAATAGTAGCTTAGAAATAGGCTAATTCTATTTTTTATTAGGATAAATTCCGTACACATTATCCTTTTCATAAATTCAAGCTTAACCTTGTTATAAAAAAAGAAAATCGGTTATGATTAACAAGTAAAATCTAAAAAAACACCTACCGCACAGACAACTGCTTGGGGAAGTACGTGCATCTGTGGTAGGTGTTTTCTTATGTAATACAATAGCTTTAAACTAAGCTACGTATGAGTAAAATTAAAATGCTCCTACCTAAGGACTTGGCATAAGATAGGAGCACCTCTTTTCTAAATCGAAAAGAGTCATAATATGAAAAGGTAACTCTATTGTAAATGAGGTACCTCTAAATTTCAACCGATTTTGCAAAAAATCAATAGCTCAATGTTTGACCAGAATAAATCAAGTTAGGATTTGCTAATCCGTTTAATGCAGCTAAGGTTTGATAAGTCGTACCAAGCTTAGCTGCAATACTTGATAAATTATCACCGTATTGAACTGTGTAAATGTTGCTTACTACTGATCCATTTACTTTCAAAATTTGGCCAGGGTAAATAAGATTTGGATTTGTCAATCCATTTAATGCAGCCAATCTTTGATAGTTTGTTCCGTATTGATAAGCAATGCTTGATAATGTTTCGCCGTATTGTACCACATGAGTCGCTTCTGGTTGTTTATCAGGAACAGTTGCCGCATCTGGCAATAATTCAATATTGCCTTTGCTGATCCATGACAAGATACCTTCAAGCAATACTCTGCTCTCAGTTACTTCTTGTACTTTATAGCTGTTTCCTTTTACCCATTGCGGAATAGCTTCGCCAGTTGCCCAAGCATCAACACTAAATTTCACTTTAACAGTGTCGCCCACTTTAACATCGGAACTTGGCGTATTTTCTACTTCTTTACCTTCCTCAATAGCTGGTGTGTTTGTTGCTGGTTGGTTATTCTTTGTATAACCATTATCAGTAATACCTGTTAAATCAACGTTACCATCTAGCCCTCCTGCAACGTAGGTTGACGTGAACTGAAAAATACCGATATTTTCAAATGAAGGAAAATAATTGTAATTTGGATAAGGTGTCACTTCATAATCTGGATATTCTGCCATCCATAATTGATACTTCTTTGCAATTCGTGATAAATCATAAGATGAAGTAAGATACCCTTTGTATCCGTAAAGCATCGGTGTATATCCAGCCTCTTTGATATAGTCTAACGCCCATAGCGTTACATCCGTCGATTGAACGCCGTCTTCCGCATCTAAGGCGACAATTGATCCCTTTGGTGTTTGAACTTTAGGTAAAAAGTAATCTAATACTTGCTTTGCATTTTCGTAGGTAAGGACGTTTTGCCACCATACATACGTATGCGCTCGTTTACCTTGAGCAATCGTACTAGCTACTTGACTAGAATAAGTAACTTGATCATAAATCCCATAGTTGTTTTGCCCACCAATTTGTGAAATTGAGAATTTATCATGTGCATAACCAAATGTTGCTTGATACCCATTCCAAATAGACAAATCAACGCCTTGGTCTCCTTTTGCAGCAAATGTGCTAATTGGTGATACAAAAAATAAGACTACCAGTAACGTTGCCAATAGTTTCTTTTTCATTTATTTATCTCCTTTCCTATCTGATAATCCAGGTGTTGTGGGATCTGTCACAATACCTAGAATAGTTAGCACAACAAATAATGCATTAACAACATCTAACAGTTGCTTATTAATCATTTCAATTTGAAATTTATATCCAAAAGGAACTGCTACTACTTGAATTAATAATAGAACTGCTGGAATAATCGAAAGCCAAAATTGTTTGTTCTTTATTCTTGATTTCCAATTAATCATTTTTATTTCCTCCAATCCCTCTAAAGAGGGTTTTATTTTGCTCTTCCAATCGGCTAATGCGTATTTCATGGTTATTTAAACGTTCAACAGCTTCCTTTAGTTCTTTCATGCTATCTTCTAATTGAGAAAAGACATGATAAAATTTCATTAATGCGAAAATAATTCCCCCTAAGAATGTAATCACTGCTAACCATTGTTCTACTGTTAAGTTCATCCTGCACCTACTTTCTACTTACAAGAAAAACCGCTTAGCTTTCGCTAAACGGTTCTCCACAAATTTTTGTATATTCTTCTTTTGTTAAGCAATTCATATTCACGTAATCTACTAAATCTTGTTTTGTATAACAATTCCAATCATACAACTGTTTAATATTATCGAAACCTGGAAAAGCATTCGTTTTCATCTTATTCCGCTCCTTTCGTAAGTTCAGCGACTTGTTTCATCAATTCGCCAGTCATTCTTTGTGTTTGTTGAATAACTTGATTCTGCTGAGAAACTTGCTTCATTAATTCCGCATTTTGCTTTTGTAAAAGTTCCAATTCCGTAGGTGGCGTTGGCTCTGGTTCTGGCACATTATCAGGATCGTATATTAAGCTTGTTCCGTCCCAGCGATAATTAAAAAAATCTGTTGGCTCTTTTTCTACTTCAAGTTCAATTTTATTCGGTTGTTCCATTGTGGAATATCCGTCTAAATAACCTTGAATATCATCAATCCAAATTTTCATGTTCTCTTTCCTCCTAGTATTCATAAATCGCACTTAACGCAAACATTTTACTGCCTGAACCAGCCGTATCACTAGAAGAGGCATTTAAGTCGTTTCCAGTAATTTTAGTATCCTTAATATATAAATATTTCCGTACTAAATTAGTATAGTATCCATGTAAAAGGAAAATAACTCCCCCAGAACCTGGATTCTGCGCATGCTGTTTAGGCACTAAGAAAAAGTGATAACACGCACCGTTCAAAGCTCCTTCTTTGGTATATTCTTGCCATTGTAAAATCCAACCATTCTCACACTGTGAAAGAGACTTAGAAGGTACTTGCCCATTTCCTGCAGCTCCGCCATACCATGCACCTGTCCACAACGGTTCTTTTTTGGTAATTTTTTGATATGCTTTGTCCGCATCTATTTTTTTTATATAAGATTCAAGCCCATCAATTGCGGCAGTATGTGTTTTAAGATAGACTGGTTTTCCTTTTTCTTTTAATTGAACAATATCTGTTGTCATTACACTTCCCCTACCTTTTCAAACGTAATTGCTGGCAATCCATCTAGCTTTGTTTTATCTTCTTTAGACATCAAGCCATTTTTTATTGAGGTTGCAACGTCTGTCGTTGTTGCATTTTGCCCTGCTGGACCTTGCGGACCAACGTCTCCTTTATCTCCTTTTGGACCTTGTGGACCTGGGTCTCCCTTTTCACCTTTCAATACTTCTGGTTTCCCTTCCACAGCATTCCAATGTGTTTGAGGAAATACCTGTGTTCCTCCTTGTTTTACTTTAACAATATCTGTCATTCAACTTCCCCTACTCTCTCAAACGTAATATCAGGTATTCTGTCAATGGCTTCTTGAACTTTTTGGTCAACATATTGTTGATTCACTCCGCCGCCATCGCCACCACCAGTTGCTGAAATAACACCATCTTCTGAAATAGAAATATTCGCTCCAGCAGTATAACCTTTCAACTCTTCCAGTTTCGATTTTAGTTCAGTGGTGAAATTTTGATCTGTTTGCTTTACCGCAGACAACGTTCCGTCTTCTGTAATTTCTAACAGTTGGCCAACCTTTATTCCGCCCAGTTCATCTGCGGTAGCGATTGGAAGAATGTACACGCCTCCCTCGCCATTTGACAACCGTTGAAACATTTCAGCAGTGATAATACCGTCTGTTTCTTCTGTCGCATAAGGAAGTTCTGTCAGTGCATTTTCTAAGCCTAGATCTGCTTTAGTGATAATTACTGCCCCAGTATATCCATTAACAGATAATACTTTTGATTGACCCGCAATAATTTTTTCTAATCCTCGAACAGCGGATGCATGTGTAATAGGATAAAACTGACGTTCCACGCCATTTTCATCGGTTTCCATCATTCGTTTTGCTTTAACCACTTATTTCACCCACTTTTTCAAACACATAAGCGTTCTGTTTTGTATCATCAACTGTTGCGATAACCAATGCCCCATCGATCGCAGGATAATCAACTGTTCCAACAATTTCTGTTTCATGATTCAGTGAAAAAGCATCATCTTGTAAAATAATCAAGTCACTTATTTCGCCATATTCTAACGTATATAAGCGTTTCTCTAATTTCTGATACAAATATTCCATATCTGCCAATAAACGTTCAGAAATTGAATTATGGCGCACTCCTTGAATGTCTACACGTGCATCCATTAGCTCGGCTAACATCGTACCGCCAGGATCAATCGTTTTTAAAATATCTTTGATTGATTCGAACCATGAAGTGAAATCTGTTTTTTGCGCATCTCGCCACGCTTCGAACTCTTCTTTTCTAGCATTCATCCAATCAGTAAAATCACCCTTATTTTCGTTGATAAAAGCGTTCATGTCCGCGATTAAATCTTCAATGGACTGCCAATAAGAACCCATTTCACCTTCTGTTTTCGAAGCAGCATTCACTACAAAATAAGAAAAGTTTTGCGTTGCACCAATCAGGTTATCACCTTTATGAATACTGAAATATGCTTCTTGTCTGTGTAACGACTGCATAGAATATTCATCAAAGGTATACTGAATAATCCCTTTTTTGGCATTCACAATTTTTGCTGAACGTTGAATCGGATATTTATTATCAATAACCGATTCAAAAAAAACTTCGCAACCTGTTAAATCAAGTGGCAAAGCATTTTCAACTAGTATGGCTTCTAAGACTTCTGTGTTTCGATTTCCTTGTCGTACATTCTGAATCCCAATGTAATTGTAAGGTTCAGTTGTACTTAGCGTTGCTTGCCATTTAACCATTGAAAAATCCTCCTTTCGTTATTTTGGTGGAATAACAATCGATTGAATAGAATTAGCAAAATATAATCGGTCATATTTTGCGACAATTTGCCCTTGCTCGGCGTTCTGTTCTATGGTTTGGATACGTCCGTTATTTAAGCCGTAAATCACGCCCGTGTGACCATATGTTGGGTCTACTGTCCAACCTGTTCCCCATTGGCCACCTCGTCTAATATTGACGATTGCTCCTACCACTAAATCTTGATACGTTGGATTTTGGATTACTCGCCAACCTACCGCATTCCAATCATATGCTTCACCAATATCTGCAGCAGATGATGTATCACCAATTACATGTGAAAAGCCATAAATTGTTCCTGCACCTAAACCACAGCCGCCCATAAAACCAGAATATTCGGCTGGAACGGCATAACATTGCCCATTACCAAGCCATTTGCCCATTAAGGTCTCCAAATGTTCTATGCCAGCTTTTCCTGTTGCAGTAGAAGCTTTCAAATCTTTGAATTTGTCATACCATACTTGTGCATAGGTTTGTCTTTCTGGATGTGCTGCAGCTGGACGTTCAAAGTTTAATTCAAACGCATAAGCAGCTGTTTTAGGCGAGCTGACAACTTTAAATTCATCAACTGTTAATGGACTTACTTGTCCTAACCATTGCCCATTGAACATACACCAATTAATTAATTGAGCTTGGGCTAATGACGTCCTATAGTCTTGTTTGATACCTGCAGCTGCGATTAAGCGTTGTACATATTCTCGGCCATTCCAAGTTGGTGCGCCTACCAATGGATATGCTGAACCGTCCCATTGAACCCATCCGTAAGCTGGACCGCCTATTTGTTCGGTATCTGGGTTCATACTTGGACCAACTTCTCCTTGTACATTTCCGAGGATACCTGCAGCAGCTGCTTTGCTGTATCCGTTAGCTAATAGGTAACTCCATAAGTCCCAAGCAAATTTATCTGCATCGCTTGTAACTTCTGATGGATAACCACCTGTACCAGCTCCAGAACCACCACCACCATTTTGACCAGGGATAACTTCTTTGCCGCCCACAATCAATCGATCAACTGTCAGAATTGCTTTACTTCCATTTGGACCAAAAAAGTTAAAATTATTTCCAACAAAAAACTGTGTAGGACCAGTAATTAAATGTCCTGTGCCTGATTGGTTAGACAAACCAATAATTTTTTGGGGATTATCTGCGACTAATAGTAATGAATTCCCATCAGAAACTATTGGATTTCCATTTTTATCTGCTAACCCTGGAAAAGGATTTCCCTTTGTTCCCATCGTGCCAACGTGACTATTACCATTCCAAAACTCCATCCCTTTTTTAGTTAATTCCATGATTTTTTTCTTATTATTCCAAGCTTGTAAAGTACCGTTTACCATACGTAAAATATCTCCACAGCTATTAAATGATGTTTCAAAAATATTAGATTTTATTTTGCCAGCTCCTATAAAGTCCGCATTCAATACTCCATTAATTCCCCATGCATTTTTAAATGGACCTTTCCAACCAGTTCTTGAGAATCCAATTCCTTTGTGATTAATTGCAATCACATCTTTTGCAGTATCCGTGGATTCCGTATCTAAGTAATAATGGGTGTTAGGTCGATTTTTAGGATACTGACGTATACTTCCGCCTTCAACACCGTTAATCAAATCAGTAATATAATCTACAAAATCACTCATATACTCTTTTTTTGTCAATGTTTTTATAGCTTCTTGAAAGTCTTGACTTTGCTGTTTATAAAAAGCAACTTGGATATCTCCCGCAGTGATTTTTATTGTTTTTTCTGCTAAAGCATCATAGACAATTCCTGTAACTTTCGTTTGAATGTCAATATCATAAAGCTTGTGGTACACAGTGAATGTATCGAATAAATTATAGTTACGCATCTTAGCAAATTCTTTTGCTTCTTCTGAATCTGTAAGTTTCTCAATTTCTAATTCAATAGAAACTTTAGGCTTATCACTTCCTGGATATAATGTAGTGAAGTATTTACTTGCCACTTTATTTAAGCTAGCTATATCTTTTACTCCTTGATCTTCAGTAAACTGAATGTATTGAGCGTAAACATCAGGATACTTACTGATATATTCGCTTTTAACTGCATTTCCATAAATCCGTTGAGAAGTTCCGTCTGCTCCACTTTGAAGCTCTGCAAATGGCAAAACTTTAGTAACAATTGATTGCCAATCAAATTTAATGGTTAATCCTTTTAAATCTTTACCATAACGAACAGTTCCAACGTTATCTCGTCCTCTACGCCTTAGCAAAGATAATTTAAAAGGCTCTCGTTTTATTTCTCCGCCCCAGTATTGAAGTAGAGAACCTTGTTCCCCTGCAATACAATTCAATACATTTCTAGCTTCAAATGTAGTGCTAGAAGCTGTATTTATATCAGAATATAGTTTGATATCACAAGGTTCGTCCATGTTCTGTTCGATTAATTTCATTGCTTCTGCACCATTACGATTATCAACTGTTACTAGCCTCACTTGTCTGTTTCCTAGCTTATAAGTACGAGATTGGGCATAAATAACAATGCTATTAGTAAAAGTATCTTTAAACGTTTGTTTGATCTCAAAAATGTGGTATTCTTCTAAGTCATTTGGCTTTGCTTTAATTTGATAGCCATTTTCGAAATAATCACTAAATCTGCTAATCGCTGGATAGTCCATTTCTAGTTCATATTTTCCGTTTGCTTCTTCAGTGATTTCGCAACGTGTCGCATCAACAAGACGTCCTAATCCATTTGTTGAAAAATCTTTTTCTCCAGGTTTAAAAATAACTGGAATCAAACCTTTCGCCTCCAATTCGGCTGAACCTTAAACTCTGTTACTTTACCAGTCCAGCGAAAATTATTCTCTCCACATTTTAAAATCGGATAATCTTTAAAAAGTGTTTTATGATCCAAGATTTCAAATGCTCCACCTGATTTTCTATAAGCTTCTTGTTTTTCTGAATCTATAATGATGTCACCGTTAATTGCTTTTAATGAATATGATTGATTATTGATAAAAAAAGAAATATCCCCAGACCCCAAAATCTGAATAATGGGTTCTGAAGGATATTTTTCTGTATTGATTAACTGATTAGGATTACTTATCCAATATTGGCCAATACGATTTTTCTTAAAAGGTCGGATACTTACAGTAAATTCAAAAGGAATTAAAACCCCGCTTTTTCTTGTTCCTGTAAATTTTGGTGGACTCGTTACAATCGCCTGATAAATATAATGCTCATCAAAATAGACAATAAAATCAGAATAGTTTCCCATATCGAGCCAAAAGGAAATTTCATCTTCTAAAAAAGAAACTTCTTGTAAAGTATTTGCTTTCGCATAGCATGTAATGGTACGTTCTACATTTTTATAATATGCAAAATCAACGGCTATTGAATCATTACCCATTCGCTCCCTAAGCTCTACCACACGTCCTGCAGAAAGTCGTTCAGGTCTTTCTCTCATAAATACATTGAATTCAGAACTATGTTTTCCATTAAGAAAAAACTGTCCTCTTTTAAATTCCACCAAAAGCACCCCCAGTTGCATCACTATCTCTATTTTTAACAATTTGAATATACTTAACGAGGTCTTTAGCCATATCCATTAATTGTTTTTCATTTAATTTTCCCATAGCTTGTATATTGATATTGAAAGTATCACCGCCAATATTAGTCGTAGCATTACCTTTATTTTTAGCTAAGCTTTCTGTTTGAGCTCCTTGTTGGTTGATATATCTGCCAGTAGTAGAAAAATTTGGTAACTCTGTTGGTAAATCGGTCATTTTTTTCACTGATTTGTCAAGCGTTCCTTTTTCTTGGTCAATACCAGCTACAACACCTAATACAATATTTTTACCAATCATATCCCGCATCCATCTTGAAGGTGAATGAATGCCTAAAGCACCTTTGATTTTTTCTTTAATATTACCAGCAACTTCTTTAATTTTTTTATTCACAGCACCAATCATTGAACCAATACCGTTAACTAATCCTTGGATAATATTTTTACCAATTTCAAATAAATCGATATGGCGCATATCATTAAAGGTTTGCTTCACATTTTCAACTGTATCACTAACGCTTCTTTTAAGATTATTCCACGCATTTTTAGCACCTTGTACCAAATTGTTGAAAATATTAACTGTTCCCTGTTTTAAGTTTTCCCAACCGTTAATGATGCCGTCTTTTATACCTGTCACAAGATCAACAATCCACTGTTTAAAATTATTCCAGGTATCTTTTGACCATTGAACAGTTGCGTTAAATGTATCAACTGTGCCTTGTTTTAAGTTATTCCAACCATCAATTACACCATTTTTAATGTTTTCTACTGTTTCAAAGAACCAAGTTTTCAAACTTTCTCCAACACTTTTAGCACTGTCAGCAGCACTTTGTTTAATATTTTCCCATGTATTTTTTGAGCCTTCTTTTGTTGAATTCCAAAGTCCACTGAAAAATTCCTTGGTACCGTTCCACTTATTTTTAACCCAGTCGGCTGCATTTCCAGGTACTTCTTTCATCCATGTGCCAGCATTCGAAAAAGCCTCTTTTGTGCCATCCCACATGTTACTGAAAAATTTCATTGTGGAATCCCAAGCTTTCACAACTGTTTCTGCAGCACTAGAAATAAATTCTTGTATATTTTTCCAAATATTTTTAACAGCATCCCTAAACCCTTCGTTAGTCTTCCAAAGATAAATAAATCCTGTAACTAAACCTACAACTGCAGCTAAAATAGCGACAAACGGATTCGCCAACATAGTTGAATTAAGTATCGCTTGCGCAATTGATAATCCTTCTGTTGCTTTTTGCCAAGCCGTGAATGCTGCACTTACTTTTTTAGCAAGCATCAACGTTCCAATACTGCCAGCTAAACCTGCAAGCAATGGAGCATAAGGTTTTAACGTATCATACAATGTTTTGGCTGTTTTAATCATTGGCGGAATCATCTCGGCAAATTTAGATAAAGCTGCTTCCATTTTTGCCCCTTTGTCAGCAATGATTTCACTAATACTTCCAAAACCTGCACTTTTTAAGCCTTCGTCAATTTTAGTTACAACGTTAGCCACACCACGAACGATTGCAGTCTTCATGTTAGCTAAACCTGTTTTAATACCAGCGGTAGAATCTTTAGCAATCTGTTCTAATGATTTAAGACCGCCACCGCCTTCTTTATTTAATTTGATTAAAGCATCTTGAAATTCTTCAACTGAAATTGAGCCATCAGAAAGCCCTGCTTTCATCTGTCCAGCTGTTAATCCCATCTGTTTTGCTAAAGCGTTTAATGCTGGTCCTAAACCACTATTAATCATTGAATTCCAAGTTTCAGCATCTACTTTACCATTTGAGAACGATTGGGACAGCTGGATAATAGCATTTTCTACCATTTCAGCAGAACCACCAAAACCGAGGATACCGTTATTTAAAGCTGCGAAAATCTGTTCTGATTTACCTAAATCATTTGTTGATGAAGCGATTAATTGAACACCTTTAATAGCGCTATCTAACGGCGTAGGCAGCCCTTGGATACTTTTCTTTAAGCTATCCATTGTTTTAGATGTTTCACCAGCTGAAAAGCCCATATTTTCAAACACACGATTTGCGTTATTTAACGTATCTACACGATTAATGGCCCCGTCGATGTTGCTGGTAATCAATCCAATACCTTTAGAGATAATTTTAGTTGCTCCGCTAGCTAAAAAGTTACCAACAAAAGACGTCCATATGCTCCCAAGAGATCGGCCGCCTTTTTGTCCTGTTCTATCAACTTCAACATCAAAGCCTTGTAACTTTTTTACTGCTGAATTTAATCCTTGTGAAAAGCCAGATTCATCCAGTATCATTTTTAAGACTAAGTCTTCATTGTTCAAAAAGTACCCCCTCCCTCTTAGAACATAGTATTTTCATCAAGATATTTGATATTTTCAAATTCGTCTACAGCATCTTTAAATGCATAAATTTTCAAAAGCTCGTTTAAATCTGTGTTTTCGATCTCATTTAAAGTCCACCCATTCTCAAGAAGCGAACTTTTTAGTTCTGCTTCTCGATATTGTGGCGTGTACTTAAAATGAGGATGATATAAAAGTTCCGTTACTTTTTTTTCTGTTCAGAATAAATTGCATCATAACCAGAAGTAACAGAACCTAACAATTGAGCTGTAATTTTCAATAATTCACGAGCATCCATACCGTCAATATATTCTTGTCCAGTAAACTGTTTTTCAAAAATAACGTCAGCAATAAAGTCATAGCATTCTCTTAAAATAGGACGAATTGCTTCCATATCATTTGTTTTTGTTGCTTCTTCTAACCTGATTTGTAAATCCGTACCTGTATCCATGACTGAACCTGGTAAAAATTCTGCCGACGTGAATTGTTTTGTAGTATATTTGCTTCCATCTTTAATCATTAATTTAATTTTTTGTTGAAATTTACTTGCCATTTTAATTCCTCCATATAAAATAGGACGACAAGGTCGTCCTAAACTGTTATTTTTAATCTGCTGTTGTTACATTTAATGTACATTTTGCGGTAAAGTTACCATCTTCTGTTGTGACTACGATTTCCGTTGTCCCTTCTCCTACAGCAGTAACCTTCCCTTGAATTGGTGTTACAGTTCCAATAGCCTCACTTTCTGAACGGAACTGATATTTTTTATTTGAGGCGTTATCTGGTGTAATTGTCGGTGTTAAGGTTGCTGTTTGGCCAACTTTTAAATTTAACTCTGTTTGGTCTAAAGTTACACCAGTAACAGCAGTAGTATTTTCTTTACGTGGATCCATTACCTCAGTAAACCAGTTTTTAATCATCTCTAAGTCAACACCTTCATCGTCTTCATCCACGGAATACATATAACCCAACCCTGGAACATCAACGAAAGACCCCGTCCATTCTGGATGGGTATAAGATACTGAACTTCCTTCTAATGTAGATGTTTCATCAGATGTTAAAGCAAATTTTCCTTTATAGAAAATCGTATAGCGATATTTACCGTTCGATTTTCGGCGACGATAAGCAAATGCGCCATCTGATGCAATATCATCCGCAGACCGCAATACGCCACCCTTTAATTTTTTTCCCCCTGTAATTTCAGCTAAAACTTCATTTTGGTAGCCGTTTGTTTCTAAAGTAACTTCTGCACCACCAAATGCAACATACTGATCTTGAACTACACTATCGCCATAGTCAGGCGTTGTTTCTGTTGTAACATCTGGTTTGATACTTACAGCAGTACCGATTGTAATTGGCGCTCCGTAAACTGGAAAAGCGCCCGTTTCGTCTGTTAGTGGGAACCACGTTGGCTTCTCTACAGAAATGACACTTACATTTTTCTTTTTTGCCATCTATTTTTCACTCCATTCAATTAATTGAGGGAACGCAACATTAAAATTGATATGTTGAATTCCGTCTGTTTTAAACGTTTGATAATCTTCTGGAAACAATTCGTTTCCGTCCAAATTCAACACATTAAAAAAAGCCCCACAGCTTTCTGTTAGGCTTTTTACTAATTGTTTATCTTTCTTACTATCAACCAGTGCAATATCAACATTGTATGCTTTATTTTGAACGTTTTGACCTACATTATCAGTCATGCTTTCTTCTACGCTCAAAACGAAATAAAACGGTTCTGACGATTGCATCACATTATCAAGATAGATAGGTGCATCCGAGAACTGTTTTATTGTGTCAGTAAGCATTTTTAAAATTTTATCGTACATATCTATCCTTTCTTAACAATGATAATCGCCATTTGTTTAAATCGTTTCGGAATATATGTTGCATTAGCTAATTTATTAGATTTTTGCAACATAAATCTGCCTTTAACAAATCCGCCATTTTTTGTTCGGTGGCCATCGTTTACATATCTAAAATATTTTTCATTATTAATCAATGCTCCCACGATACGACCATTAGACAGCTTTCTAGCTTTAATGATTCGATAACCTCGTCTTAAATCACCCGATTTAATTGGTGTCATAGGTACAATTAACTGATAAATTTTAGCTAACGAATCATTCACCATTGCAGCACCTTCTTTTTCAGCAATGGGTGTCATTTTCTTTAAATTTGCAATAACTTTATCAGCATTTGATTTCATTCTAAGATCGCTTTTACTCATCAATTGAACTTCCTGATAGCACTACTTCTATATGGCTTGGATAATAAAAAGGTTTTTTTGAAAATAACACATGTTTTTGACCTGTACCTTGAGTAATAGTTATTCTATCTCCTTTTTTAACTTTTATATTAGGTTCTAAAAAAAGTTTTTGTTCTTCATAAGAGATATTAAACTTAAACGCTTCTTTGTTTTCTATTACAGGTAAGTTTCCCATACTTCCTTGAGAGAAAGCACAGGGTAACTTGCCATCATGAATTGGAAAATAAACTTGTTCAGTAATTCCGCTTTCCACATTTTCAATATCACTTATTCGCTCAATAACACAGGTATCAAAATAAGTAGCTGCTAAAACTTCTGCTTCATTCAATAGAAAAACACCCCGCTATCACAGCCTAAAATACGTTTAATGGCACTGCTATAGTTCTTCATGAGTGATTGTATGTCTTTTGATTCAACTACATAACTAATTGATGTATCACCACGTTTTACACTAGCTACAGACTTATCTATTTCGTTTTTTAAAGCTTTATAGATAACCTCAATTATAAGTGGTTCAAACTCGTCCCAAGCAATATCAATTTTACAAGTATTGTAAGAATTGATTTCAAAGATAACAAGGTTTAAAACAGACAAAATCCTATCTTCAGAAGCGTTAGGTAGCATCAATTGAATTTTCTCAACGATTTCTTCTTTTTTTTCATCAACCATAAAGCATCATTACCTAAACTTTAAAAGTATCTGCAGCACGTTCTAATATTTCAATAGCTTCTTTATCGTCTTCTGAAACTATAAATTCATTATTTTCGTTTGCTGTGATAAATTTTTTTGTTTTAGGATGCATAAAGCCCACAAAGTTTTTCTTGTCAAGTACACGATAAGTTACTTCTTTTTTTGCTGTTGCCATTTTTAATTTCCTCCTTTGTTATTATATTTTAGGCTTTCAAATTCAAGATTGCTCCAGAATTAGAAGCTTTGTATTCAATTGAATACTCACCAACTAATCCAATCCGTCTTGAATCTGTTGTTTTTGCTAATTCTTCCGCACGCCATTCACGTAATGGACGTAATTTTACATAATTAGTATCAATAGCTGCGATTGTTCCATTAGGTAAATTAGGTTCAATTAACGCAATTCCTGAACCGTAATTTGAGACAATATTTCCAAGTTGCAATCCAAAAGTAAGTTTATCGCCAAATTGCACAATTTTTGTTGATTTTTCATCCAACTGATCAATCATTAATTCTTGCATATCAGGTGCTACTAAACATAATTTTTCGCCCATGTATCCTTTTTGGAACATTGTTTTAAATAAGGCATCAATATCTTTTCTTGTTACTGCCCCCGCAGCTGCTGTTTCGACTTTATTCGTTGAGCTAATCAAATTTAAAATTCCGTTCATCTGACGACCTTTAGAACCAGATTCATCAGCCTTTACACCAACAATCAATTTACGATTTAAGTCAATTTTCATTTCTGTAGCACGAAGAGCTACTTGGCTATTCAATTCATTTCCTACACCATCTACATTAATAGCATCTAATGTGCCAGATACAGAAGTTGATTTTCTGAAAATTTCAGTATAGTTGTTAAACCATGTACGATCAGATTCCGCATCTGCGTATTCTCCGCCTTCTAATTGAGCAGATGAATCATCATTATTCATGCCATATTCTCGCCATTTAATCTCAGTTGACTTGGCAGCTTCAACTTTGCCTGCGCCTAACAAATAGCTTAAAAATGGTGTGTTTGGAACTTGTAATGCGTTAACTTCCTGTGAAATATCTAAATACTCAAGATTATTTAATGAACTTTTTTTCATTTGTAGTTTCCTCCTAATCGATAAAAGCTTGTAATTTTTGTCCTAATGCTACCTCTGGATTTTCAAACGATTTTGTTTGATTACCAGTTCCCATGTTGGTTTGTTGCGATTTATTACCAAAAGCTTTAGTCATTTCTACATTTTTAATAGCTTCTGCATGCTTATCATTTATTGCTTCTAAAAGCTCTGTAAAGCCTTCTACAGCCTTCTTAGTAAATTCAGTATCTGAACTAACAAGATTATTTAACATAAATTGAGAAATAGAATCTTTCAAATCTCCGTCCCAATCTAAGCCAGCAATTTTTTCTGCAACAAAAGCCTTATTATCACTAGTCACACGTAATGCCTTTTCAGCTTCAAATTCAGCCTGTAATTCTTCTAATTTAATTTGTTCAGGAGTTTTATTTTTCTTAGATTCTTCATACTCCTTGATTGTTGTTTCCTTGATTTTTTCAAGATTATTTTGTTTCCAAGCTTCTAATTGTTTATCTGCAGCTGATTGTGACTGTGATTGTACAAATTTTTGTGCTTCCTCATTTGATTCTACAAATGCCTTAAAATCATCGAAAGTGAAGTTTGTACCACCGTCTTCTTCAGCAAACATTTGTAAATTCATTGGTAATAGGTTTGGTTTCATTTTGTTTCTCCTTTCGCCCCACGATTCGACTAATCGCCCCGCATTGCTTTAGATTTATTTATTGCGCCCCACCATTCAATTAAGCCCAGCATTGCGCTAGTTTAACGTCATTTCGGACAAAATAAAAAGCCTAACTTTCGTCAGACTTTAATTGCTTTTCTTCTCTTAGTAAATGCTCTTCATAATCTGCATCTAAGTAATCATAGGGATCCATCTAATCACTTCCAATTCTTATGGACCAGTTCAGCACCTAACATTTGATAATCAGTGACAGCATCTTTTACGTTTTGCAGAGTCCTAGACACAATCGAAATAGTTAATTTACTTTTTTTACCTGGTAACGAATACAAAATATCAACGTGACAATAATTACCACCCCAAACTGATTTAAGCTCATCTTTGACGATATTACCGTTGCCATCTCTCAAAGTGTGTTTGGTTAAGTATCGTTCGTTTTCTTGTTCAAAAGCTTTTTTATAGGCTTTTTCTGTACCATTGGTAACTTCTAGATTTAATACTGCTTCGAATAATCCTTTCATGATCTCACCTCCAATTTAGGGTATAAAAATAGCACTCAAAGTTATCCTTTAAGTGCTTAGTAAAGTCTGCTATGGTAATCTGACGGGACGTGGACCGATTTATTTTCTTTAATATGCTCATCAATGAATTTCGCTAATTTTTTTGCACCTAGAATAGAAAAATCGAAGTCATCACTCTTTGTTACATCGATATATTCATATATTGGAAACTCATCATGGAAATGTTGTTCATACTTTTTAACTGCATCATCAATAATAGACCATGCGCCATCTTCGCAACTAAACACTTATTTCACCGCCTTTAAAATATCATCTACTAATTTTTCCCATTGGCTTACTGCTGTCGGAAAAATCTCTTTCATTAATTCTCTTGACTTATCGTTAGCAACCACTTCTGTCATATGTGCAAAAAATTCCGTTTCTGTGCTACCTGTTGTTTGCCAATAGCGCTTGCCGTGACCAAAACCTAACGGATAGTCTCCTAAAGAACCTATAGATTCAATCATATCTGAAATAGCGGATACTGAGTTAGGATTTTCCCTAACTATTTTTGATAATCGTTCTCTAGTTTTTTGTAAGTTCTCTGTATTTTTTTTATAAATTTCCGCCCTTAAGTCATCATAGGCCTTTTTCTTATCCGCATTTCTAGGTCTATTACCTAAATCATTATAGGATGGCAAATCTCCGTTTACATATTTCCAAAAATCGCGTTCTAGCGCTTCTTTAATGTTATACTCAGAAAGTGACGATGCGTGTGTTATATGCTCTTCTATAAAAGTGGTTCGTCTTCCTAGCTTTCTTTTTATCAGTTTTCCTGTCGGCATCGTATTTTTTCCTGTTAATACTTCAAGCCCAAGATGATCCAAAGCATGTCCTATCTCATGATAAACTGTTTGATAAGGATTAACACCCCTATCCCCATCAAATGATTTTTGACTAAGTTGAATTGATTTGCCTTGTGCAAAGGCTCTTACTTCTTTGATGTCTTTAAACTCCAACTTATGCCCTATCACATTTATTAAGTTTAGCACCCTTTGGTCAGTTATCCCATCTAAATGATCTAAAAAATTAGAATAATTTTCTTTTCCTAAAGCTTCTTGCATGTTTGTTTTGTCTAATACGGATTTTAAATCGAGTTTAGTTGCACTAACTTTTGGATGATTTAATTTAATACCCCACTGCTTACTTGCGAATTCATCCAATAAATCACCAAACATCTCTTCATACAATTTATCTATGTCATCGCTAATTTCAGGAATAATTGGTATTTCAGTACAACGGCAACGTCCATGATACGGTGGATGCCAATCATCTTTAATCTCTTTTCCATGACGTCCACCACAAATAGAACAAACACGCTCATCTTCTGCCGACCAGCTTTGTGTTTGCTTAACACCTATATCCTTTAGCGATTTTCTTACACCTTCTACCGCAAAATGTGAATATTCCGTTCTAACAAGATTTTCAATCGAACGATTAAACTTTCCTTGTTCCAACTTAAACATACCGCTAATAACACCATCGTTTTTCATCGTTCTAAGAGCTTCCACAACTCCTTCACCACTTGCCAATGAATTAATAATGGAATTGCTCAAACGTTGCTCTAGGGTTGATATATTGCCCCATAAACGAGATGAAAATGTTTTTCCGCTCCACGGATAGTTCATGATGTTTTCTAGTTCATTCTTAGTTAAACCAGGTGCTGAACCGCCTAATAATTGTATCAACGCATTAGAATTAGAATTGTAGATTCGTTTTGTGATATTCTCTAAGTCGTTATTAAATTTACCGTTAACATCACTAGCTATTGCTTCACCTGCAATGGTAGAAAAAATGTCTGCTCGTAATTGTAACAAGCGATTAACTTTCGCATAGTCAAAGGATGGAAAATATTCATCAATGAATTGTTTATAAACTTCATCTGATTCCATCAACTTTTCATAGTTCTTCTCAATATACTTACGGTACTTCTCTTGGTCTCGTTTGCTAAAATCTTCTAGCATCTCACTTTGAGTAATACCGTGTAAATCAGCTTGTGCCAATAACTGTCTTTGAATTTTAACTAAAGCACGTTCGAAAACAGATTCTAGTTCACTAAGAGTTTTCTTTTCCAGTTTCAAGCGTGCTTTGTCTTCTAATTCACGACGTTTTTCCCAGTAGCGTTCACTAACTGTTGCTTTCTTCTTCGTCATTATCCGCACCACCTAGTTTGTAGTCACCACTAGGATAATCTTGACCTTGTTCTAAATTCATCAAGTCCATTTCATAATCTGGGTCTTTAGCAAATGGAATCTGATTAATAATTGTTCGTTTAGATAGAAACGGCGAAAGTTTTGGCAATGCATCAGCAAGATAGCCAATATCTGTTGGCAAACTGCGACTGAATGTAAACACAATTTTAGACACATCTAAATCAAGCTTATCGTTAAATTTAATGAAAGCTGCCATCGTTTCAGCGACTTCTTTTAAACCTTCCCTGAAATACTGCTCTTTTGTATTTGTTTTTGCTTCTAAGGCAATAATTTGCCATTTACGAGCTTCACCAGAAGCGTTTGATTTAAATACCTCATCATTAAAATCAATTGATTTTGTGATTGTATAGAACATTTTTTTTAGCTGGTTTAGATGATACTCGTTGAAATCTTTATTAATATCTTTCGTTACATACCCAACCTTAGCTTGTGGATCTGGTAAGTTAAGGATACCTAATTGTTCCATCATTCTTTGTGCTTTTTCTTCATCTAATATTGAGCCGCTAATGGCCATGTAAGCAAGTTTAAACTGTTCAACTTCGTTTTGTTGGTCTGATAAGCTTCTATCAAATGCATCAGAAAGTTCTTCCGCCACTTCAAAATCGCAATAACGATTCGTATTGTTTTTAAATTCTGATAGGTAGAACGTTTCTAGCGGGTTTTCTACTTCCTCAATTAATTTAAATGTTCCAGATACACTGACTAAATTAAATTCAATGTATCTGCTATATATGCGTATTCTTTCTTTAGTAATGACTTTCATTTCTTCAAAAAATTTTTTTTGATGTGTGTCGTATTTTTCACGAATAAAGATATCTGCATTTTCGTATTTTTCAGCTTTCCATGGTTCGATATTGCTCGCCCATAATTGCCAACCTTCCTTGGTTTTAACAGGTTCTAACAAACGAAAAGCAACACCACAAGCTCCTTGAAACCGAGCTGTGTCAGAATCAAGCATGGCAAACCGCATATCATTCACTAACTCTGTCAGCCGTTCGAACTCTTTTGGTGTTTTGGTATTTTTTAATGTATTATTCAAAAATAAATCTTTAGCACGTTGCATAATTGATCGTCTCTGCTCTGTAATATCGTAATCCCACTTAATTGGAATACCTGTGAAATGGTCCGCTGCTTGATCGACAATAGTATTGTATAAACCAGCATGAAGTTTATTATTCACTTTTATAATCTTTGTGTTTGGTTTAGGTCTTCTATCGATCTCATTTTGTTCGCTTGTATAAGCTTTGTATTTGCGCTCTCTATCATCAAAAAATGGCTTCATTTCAGTAATAAAATCATTAGGATCGAAAACTTCTTCATTAATTTGTGTAGAATATTTTGTTCGTAATCTTTTATACCGCTTCAAACTTAAATTGTTTTGAAACATTTTCACACCTCCTAATATTGGATAAATCTGACTTGGTTATCATTTGCTAATGTTTCTACAATGCCTGTTACAGCATCTGGTGCATCATCGTGTCTGTTTTTACCTTCCCTTTGGTAGGTCGTCATAGCTTCATAAAATTCTGGCCATCTTATTTTCCAATCTGATGGGAAATACACATTATTTTCTACAAGTGCCGAATTAGAAAGAATACGTGATTGTTTATTTGCCGATTGATGAAACGGCTCGTAATAAGCACCACGATATCCTCGTTCTTTAACAATTCTTTCTGAATTACGAGAAAAACCACGCCCACCAGAGTTAGACTCAATGCGGACATGGTTTACTTGGTTATTTTTAATTTGTTCAGCGTGTGCTGTTTCCGTTTTTTCCATTGGTTCTTTTGTAAATAGAACATCCAATACTTCTGCTTTATGATCTTCTGTCTCACCAAAAACAATTGAACAAAGATTATCAGCACCAGTGTCTGCTGTATCGGTATAATTCCATATTTTAATGTAATTAGAGCGTGTTTCATATGTTGAAAATTTTTGGTACAAACGACCTTTTAAATCAATCGGTTCTTGTTGATAGTTAGCAGAAGCAATATCTGCACCCATCGTTTTCTTTTTACGGAAATATTCTTCTTTAGAAAGGACAGACTCACAAAGCATGGTGTCTGTTTCTTCGTTATATGCTTTCATGCTAATATGTTTTACTTTATAGCCTGATTGCGGCAATTCTTTTAATGCTTTACCTGCTAAATCATTAGAATTCCATCTGGTCATAATGATGATGATTTTGCCGCCTGTTTCTAAACGAGATAGCATCGTATTAACAAACCACTCCCAGTGTTTCTCTAATACCATAGCGTTATTTGCTTCTTCAGCATTTTTAATTAAATCATCAATGATAATAATGTCTGCACCAAAACCTGTAGCTGTGCCAGTTGGTGACGTTGCTAGATAATTGTTATATCCGCCAGTCAAACTCCATAAGTTCATGGCTCCATCACCAGACTTTATCTCTACACCAGGGAATACATCTGAAAATACAACTCTGTTTTTATCAGCTTTTATTTCTTGAATAGTATTCCTTACGCTTTTAGAAAATGTTGTAGATAACGTTTCGTTATATGATCCCGTCATTATTTTTTTTCGAGTGTCATTCCCTAACAACCATTCTACGAATTTACCAGCAGTTCTCGATTTCCCGTGTCTCGGCGGTTCGTTGATAACTAGAACGTCATTATCGCTATCATAAATGAATTCTTGCAAGTCATCACATAACTCTTTTAAGTACTCTCTGTCTTGCTTATAAAAGTCAGATGCCGTTAATTTGCAATATTCCCAAAAATAACGACGGGATAATTCTAACTTCGCACCCAAAACAATCTTATTCATCACTTTCAGCTAACTTTCTTAATTCTTTTTCAGACAAACCAGCAAAAGGATTGTTAACAGACATTTCACCAGAAACTTGAGTTTCTTTCTTATCTCTCCACTCATCTGGTTTTCTATTTTTCAACCAGAAAATAGCAGATGTTGGGTTAGGGGCCACTTGTTTTGTTACTCGTTTAGTTACTTTCATGCCTGAGTCAGTTAACTCTTTAGTAATTTCAGTGTATTCGTAACCCACCGCACTTTTAAACAGTGCATTTTCCACTTGGCGGTCTACAACTTCTTTACCTCTTTTTATGGTGTCCTTAATGTCCGGAAATCGTTTTTTCCATTCATTTAACGTAGAACGACTTATTCCAATATTTTGTGCTATCTGTTCATCGGTGAGGCCGTCTTTAGCCCATCCACCTATTTTTATTAATCCTTCTTCAGAAATCCACTCTGTGTACTTTGCCATGACCTCACCTCCAGTATAATTTTATGTATAAAAAAAGACTACTATTCAAATAAGCAGTCTTTCCAAGTATAATACTCAATCTCGGTTCATTGCATGTTCAATACACTTATCGCATACAAATTGTTCAGGATCATTTTCATTTGGGTAAAATAAATGTCCACAGTTATCACATTTTTGTTCACCATTATAATACTTTCTTGCTGCTTCCATTCTAGCTTGTTTATCTTGTTCATCTTCAAAAGCTCTTGACATATCGACATCTCCGTTCATAAATTTGTTATTAAAATCAACGTTATGAATTTAAGTATAGCGTATGACAAATCGAAAAAAAAGTATCTCAGCAAACTTTAATTTAACTTACAGTACCATATATTAGCTTAACTGCTTTCAACTATCCTATAAATGCCTAATTAAATTGAGTAATTTACAATACTGTTACTGGCCTTCTTTGGCTTTATCCCATTCTATTTTTAAATATAAGGATATAACTGTTGTAAAGAAATCAATAGCTTTATGATAGTTTGTTAAACTAACTTCTATATCTTTTATTTTTCTTTGATAATGCTCAATATTCTTCTCTGCAGCCACATAATCATAATCTTCACCTTCTAATTTTTCTGGTGGTGTGTTCTTAATTTTCTCTAATTCTGATTGCTCATGTGACATCCAATATTCAAAATTATCTTCATACAATTTATTTATTGAATCATGATAAAATCTTATTTTATTTGAAATATTTTTATAGTTGTCATCTTTATACAATTCAACTAAACACTCAATGTATTTTTTTATATATGCGTGTTTATTAATATTGTTATTTTCTTTTAAAACTATAGATGTAGCAGTCTCAGAAATAATTATTTTATTTTGTTCAATGTATATTTCTGAATTAACTTTTTTATTCATTTTTGAATTAAAATATAATTTTAATAGCTCAGATACCTTTTCAATTTCCAACCATTGCTCATAGAAAACAGTTTTTTCCTTTTGTAACGAAAGCAGCAAAGAAACAAGTTCTGATGTTTTATCTCTTACGCCACTTATCCATTCTATCCTTGCCTTTGCTTTTAAATTGGCATCAATTTTCTTTTGTTCCATTATATATTGTCTTTCGGCAATCTTCACAGAATTTTTATAGCTTAACCAAGAAAATACAGCTGAAATTATAGCTCCTATAAGAGCAACTGCAGCAGCTGCAGTTGCCGACTGAAAATCCCCGTTGTGATCCCAAAATAAAGCTTCTAACATTTTTGCACCTCGATAGTTTTATTTTAATTATCTACTAACTATCGATATCTTTCAACTTAAGATTATCCTCAATCAATATTTTTAAATCAGAAAATTAATTCAATTTGCATTCTAATCCATCAAATTCTTGTTAATATTATTTTGAATGTCTGCTTCATCAAAGAAACCATGCCCACAATAAACAAGCTTACAATCATCAATTTCCTTTGGCGTGGCTTCTCTCGTCATTTCAAAAATAGATGCATTCTTTTTTATCTGCACAGACATTACAACACGCATTGAAACAGTTGAGTGCTTCGGATGTGGATATTCATGTGTTAACGATACCTACCAATAGCTTTTCATGTTCTCTCTCCTAATTGTTTTTATGTATATTTGTTTATTGTAAGACAAACACTTTAATCCCTGTTATACTCATTGAAAGACAGCAACTCCTTTTTGCTTCATGTAACACTTCCAGTTATTTCAAAACATAATCTGCTGTCTGGCCACTAGATATTTTATCTGGTGGTTTTTCATGCGAAAACAATCCAAATATCCGACAAAACTTGACAGCTATGTTACACTTGTTTTAGGTAGCACTCTTTCATAATAGCTAAAGTTCATAAACTACAAGTGACACGAGATTTTCACTAACGCTACCTAGCCACTAGATCCCATTTCTAGTGGCTTTTTTTGCACAAAAAATAAGTTTTGATGTGAATAAACGCTCTTTTATTCTTTATTCTTATTTGATATAATTTTTTAGGTAGCAACTCCTTTTTGTAAATAGCAACCAACAAAAATTTTGCACGAATGCTACCTAGCCACTAGATCCCATAGTCTAGTGGTTTTTTTATGTACGAAAAAAAGACCACTTACTGAGTGATCTTTATATCGACGTGGCAGGAGTTGAATCTGCATGCCATTGATTAAAAAATAACTGTTCTTATTTATTAATGAACCTTTTCTTTTTTGGTTCAGATTCAAAAACTATTTCTAAACTCAAAATAATAGTCTGTAAAGACAACGCCATAAACAGCCCTGAGAAAAATGTCCATATATAAAATATTAGGATTGAAGCAAAGGTCTCTTTATACTGAAATATTTGGAGCATCATTGATAGTATCAAAGTAGTAAATGCACTTAATAAAGATATAAAGAGTTGATATTTTAATTTTTTTTCTATAGCAGATCCTCGTATATTCTTCATAAAACTAGTATCTTTTATAGTTATAAGAATTCCATAAAAAGCCGAATAGAAACCTATAATGATTGAAGTAAAATTAATCATAGAATCTAATAAGTTATCAAACCCTTTGTCATTATAAGAAAATTGGGTTAACGAACATATCAAGACAAATACAGCACCAGTTAAAAATGGAAAAATCCAAAAAAATATATGATGTTCCTTGTTCATGATATCTCACCCCTCTTCTTTAAACTATTTTACAGCATCGATAATTTGTTTTCTATACCCACCTTCATTAGGATGAAAATAATAATTTTTAATATTGTCTATAACACTATCTGATTTTAAAAATGCACCATCTGGCAAATCAAAAGAACGATACACATAGAGCTTTCCATTTATTAAATCATACTTTTCAACAGGTACCTCTTTTGATTTTTTTGCTGAAACAATTGCTGAACTAAATAAACTCTTATCTTGTTCAATTGCTGTTATTACTTCTTTCATTTGATCTTCTGATAAATCTTTTTTTGATCTCCCTGAACTAATTTCTATAACAAAATTTGTACCTTCAAATTTCTCAAATAGTTCCATAAAAGGACCTAATACTTTTCTCAATCCACTTCTATCACTAGTTGTATTCATAGAACCTGCTCTTAACTCTAGTTTACGAAATTTTTCATTAGCTAAGGCTTTACTAATAATCTCTTTATTTACAACTGGCAATAATTCAATCTCTACTAAATCATCACTCATTTCAGTAAAATAATCTTCAATACCTGAAGGTGACAAACTATGAATATTTCTTTGTACCATTAAAACAGATAGCTCTCTATCATACAAGCAACTAATATCCTCAGCAATATATTCTCCAGGATTTAACGGAATTTCTTTCAAAACTTCATTATTTAATTCTACATACGCAGGTTTATCATTTCTTAATCTAGTAAAATGCATTGCATATAATTCTGGACTACTAGAAACCTCAAAAAATCTGTCCATTCTAACTTTTTCCCCAAAAAGAATAACATCTCTATCAGTATAGTTACTTATACTATTTATCCTATCAGCTAATGGATATAGATCGAAAAGTCCTTTTACAATTTTTTCTCCTTCTTGAGCTTTTCCATTGACCTGGAAAAATTCAAATCTTACTTGTCTCTTCTTGTTTACCATTTAATAAACACTCCTTATTTAATTATACCTACTAAAATAATTAAATCAAAAAGAAGACAGAAAAACAAGCATTTTTCTTGACTTCTTTCTAGTAGATATAATCATAAGGATTACAATTTATATTATAAACGAGAACGAACGTTCGGTCAAGTGTAACTAATACTTACAAATAAAAAAGAGACACCAGCTTGCTAGTGTCTCATAATGAATGTAGTAGAAACATCTATTGACGATCCTAATTTTATTTAAGCAGCAAAAGCTACTTACTGGAACAATAGGAGTCGAACCTATACCGACGGTTTTGGAGACCACTGCTCTACCAGTTAAGCTATATCCCATTAACACTCACAAACCTGTAGAAAAAAGAGAGAGGAATTACACCTCATTTCTTTTAGTTTGAGAACGTCTGATTTGTGAGTGATCATTGCAAACTACATAGCGCTATCTTGACAATTGCTTTCAGCGTACGTCTACGTGTAAGCTTCATGCCAAGTTTATTGCAATATTTGCTACCTAGACTAAACGAGACAGAAAGAACTGGACTTTCCACATCCTTATTCTTTATTTTTTTGTAGGTAGCCTCCAAAGATAAGCGAAACGGAGCTAAGATAGGTAATGCATGCCTTACCCTCGTCTCCTTATCTTTCGACACTACCATAATAACATCTAAATATTGATAAAAACCGCCAACTTTCCGCCAAAAAACCGCCAAAAATTTTATTTATATGCAATTATTTTTCCATTTCGATACGCTTCGGCAAATTCAATTAAAGCCTCTGATTTCATTCGTTGAATACTTCTTTCGGAATATCCAACTTCCCTAGCTATCTTGTAATTAGAGTAATGATCCTGCACACAGAAACTATAATGCAAAATTTGTCTGCTAGTTAGGCTCAATGCCATAAGCGCAGATACAATTGCGTCTCTTTCTGCTTCTGCATCTACTAATTGTACTAGCGCATCTTCTGCTTTATTCCCGTGACTTTGGCTTTTAGGCATATCTGTAATAATTGGTGATTTTAAATCTATCAAAGAGCGACCAGCTATTCGCTCTAAACGTCTAAAACTCTTCAACACATTTCTAGCATTCGCTTTTGTTTGTCGAAAATCTACTTCTTTTAACAATAGAATCAAGTGAAATCGCTCCTTTTATGGTATAATAATTTATAATAAACATATCATCATTTAAGAGTTGCTTAGCGGAAACTAAGTAGCTTTTTTTATTTATCCAAACATATATAAGAAATGCTTATTCTTTGCTCATCAGCGACTCCATATGATATAAATTATACTAAGAATACTATTCCAATAGCTATTCACTTCTCAGCCAGTCGGCGGAAACCGACTGGCTATTTATTTATCAAAATATTCATCACTCATACATGTTTGTAGTCAACAAATTATTGGTTGACTATAAAGAAAACAATAATAATTCTACAATATTTTACAATCTTCCATTCGTCATCTTTCACATCATCTTTATTCATTTGATATTTTCCATCTAATAAATATTTTTGGCATAGAAAGTATTTTCAAATCTATTTTTCAATGGTATAATCACTTTAACTTTCTTGGGGATTTTATTTATTAAATAAATTTCCTCCTTTTCTACATTAACTTCTGGTAAACAGTTAATAGTAGTACACGTCTCTGCAAGAGATCTATTGTCGATTTTTAATCGGCTTTTTAATAGCACTTTATTTGGGGAAAGTGCTAACTCACACCTAAAGAACAACTGGCGGAAAACAGTTGTTTCTACCACATAAGTCAGCTAGTGGTCAGCTGGCTTTTTTTGTTGCCTTAAATTTCATAGTAATGTATTATTAATTGTCTCTATCTGAGATGAAAATGTATCTATAACTAGCTAGCGGAAACTAGTTAGTTTTTTTATACTATTTTTTGTTGGTTTTAAAACTACTTAGCCTTTTTATATAAATGTGAACGTCGAATAATTGAATATTAAATTCTTTAAATTTAAGCATCTTCTTTACTCGCTTTCTAACCGAATAATTCTCTTTGATCTGTTTACCCGTTTTACCCACTACACTTGTTCCTCCAAACTTGTAATTTCTAGTTCTGTTCGTGGTCGCATACTGTACAACTTTTGACAAACCATTACAGCAATTTGACCATCGTTTTTATATAAAATACCTTCGGCAGCATCAGTGACTGCTTTGAAATAATTATCCAAGTCAGGTTTCTTATCGCAATATTTCCGCTCTAATTTCACTTCTAAGCGTTTCTTTTTAGAACTTAATAGATATTTTAGGGGTAGCGATGTAAAACGTAATATGCGCAAAAATAGCCCCTTTTTCAATCAATTCTGGTTTTGCCTTTTGTTTATAGGCACCCATAGCGCTATCTTCATAGGTTTGGACATAATTCCCACGTCTTGCAAACCTCGGGCGACTTTGCAGTTTTCGTTCAATTGGCAGGATAATTCGCATCATTTCCCCTCCAAGTATTCTTTTATTTGCCTATCAAGTTCAGCTTGCTTTTCTGGTGATAGTTTCTCCTCTTCTTTTTTTGGTTCATTTACCCAATCTGGCAACTTCTCTTGTCTAACTGGATTATTTGAATATCTTACTTGCGTTGCCGTTTCAGACAAGTCGTATTCATCGTTAAAACGTTCATCACGTATCCAGCGGAACAATTCTTGTGGATGATACCAGTCGTTTAATTTGATATACTTAAGATAAGCTTTGTATCCTGTTTTAAACCGTTCGAAGTCTTCATCTGACTTAATTTTCTTTAAGAATTGCTCTTTGGCTTTTTTCTTATTGGTTTTCTTCGGATATGTTTTCCAAACCTTTTCAAATAATTCAGACATGGTTGAACTTTGTTCAACACTATATATATTCTTTGTATTATTCTTTGTATTATTAATTAATGTATTATTCTCTGTGAAGTTTTCTTCACTAGGGGTAGTGAAATTTTCTTCATCCCCCTCCTGATGATTTTTTCCATAGGTGATGAAATTTTCTTCACTAGGGGTGTAAAATTCTGTATCAGTTGGATACGGTAAGATATAGATATGTCTCCGATCTACCATTTTGCTGTTTGGCTTATAAAAAATTTGTATTTTTATATAGTTTCTTTCTTCTAACTGTTTCAGCCATGAAATAATTGTTCGCTTGCTAACGTTATACAGATTTGCAAAATATTGATTCGTTGCCCAACAATAGCCTTTTTCATTTGCTAATGCCGTTAGCTCTCCATACAATAATTTTGCATTCCCATTTAAGTGGTTATCATAGCGAACAATCGCTGGGATAATGGCGTAATATCCTCTATGTTCATTCACTAGTTATCCTCCTCATCAACAACGACCGTATAAACATATTTATGCTTAATTTCTCCGTTAACGACTTTTTTTATTGTTTGTGCTTCAATAGCTATTCCTTTACCATTTCTTGAACCGATATAGACAAATGCTAATAGTTCAAAAAATAGTTTTTGACTCGATGTTAATTGCCTGTATTTTTCAAGTAATTCCTCTACCAAACTGTTAACCTCCGATATTCAACTTCTTACGTTCTTCAACGTTTAGTTTTACTGGTTTAATTTGATACTTGTTTAAAAAGTTCTTAGTACCTATCTGATGTTCTTCTTGATGATGTTGACGACAACCAGCGTAAAAAGTAAATGTTTCATGATTAATCTTTTGACGATTTCGCCCCATACCGACTACCTCGATATGACAAACATCGGCATGTTTCCCACAAATACAACACTTACGGTATTTAAGGCAGTAATAAAACCATTTGTTATTTTCTAGCAAGTATTGGTATCTCTTTTCTAGTGGTACATCATTTTTCAAAATGAATTCGATTAAAAAACTAATCCATTCTGTTGCTTCATGTCGTGTAGCCTTACTATGTTCAAAATACACGCCACTTTTAGCTTCGTAGTAATACTTTAAAACTTCCTCTATCCATTTGGGTTCGTCATAACTCCAACGAGCTATATCAGCTATTAAAACGTGAGAAAGTGCATTCTGTTTTTGAGACATTTGTCGATTATCTAATAGTTCAACTTTTACTAAATTGTCATCGTTGTTAGCTAGGAGTTTGAGGAAATTCGAGTTGATCTCATCCTCAAACTCAATCGCCAATTTATTTCCTTTGTGTTTTATGATTTTTCCAATCATTCAATCACTTCTTATCTTCTTGAACCTTCTGCCTAGATTCATAAAAATTTATCCACTTCGCAAGCAATTTAGAAATAACACCATAATCATAAGCACTATATTCTTCAAATGCTTTTTTAGGATTCAAATCAGAATCATTTATAGCTAACGATTTCACAGCTTCAAATTCTTGCCCTGCCAGCTCGGCTACTCTACTAATTGATGCGTTCAACATATCAATTTGCCGTTCAGTAATTGTAGTATTTTTTAGCTGTTCTTTTTGGTATTTATCAGGATCGTCATCATCTGTTGCAATATTAAAAAATTTCAATAAAAAATATTTTTCCGCATACGTTAGTGCTTTTCCTACCCCCTTTTCTCCTTCAATATCTACTCCTTGGCTATACCATGAACAAGCAACAATCTCAGAAGGATTATGAATATTAATCCATGTCATCATTAACTCTAGCTCTGTAAAATACGTTGTACGTTTTTTGGCTACAGGCTCTTTCTTTACTTTATCCGCTTTCCATACCTCATCTTGTGATTCCCGAACTTGATGAGCAACAATTTCTGGCTTCAAAATTAATCCAACTTGATTTATGACTGTATTTAATGCGGATAGTACATCGCTTGACCCCACATAGCTGTACTGCTGGCCACGTTTACTTTTTTGAATATATGGTGCTTTTTGTCTCACATACGCTAATTTTTGATAAACATTCAACTTAGAAAAATCTGTTTTGGTTGCTTCAGTCATTCAATAAGCCCTCCTTATATCTTTTTCCTGAACTCACATATTCAATTAAATACACGTTTTCTTCGCCTAATTCTTCTATCAAATCAACGATTGTATCTTGTGTAGCAATTTTTTTACAAGTGAGTACTGGTTGTCCTGTATAAAGACATTTCATTGCAAAAGTTATCTCAAACACACCGTCTTCATCAGCAATTTCATTTCCAAAATAATCAGTAGTATCCACTGGATCATCTTCATAGGTTTCCTTATGTGGTTTTTCAGTCGGCTCTGTTAAATATCTGTCTAGTGCATTTGCTTCTCTACGATTCATTCACAAAACCTCTTTTCTGTGTTACAATTTTTCTAGTATAATTTTGTATGCGACTATTTGCTTGGCGGCGTAGTCGCTTTTTTCATCATGCAATCCCTCTGTGCTCTTTTTGTTGCGCAATGTATAGTTGACTTTTTTGTTGTTTGTACCATAAATCAGCTAATCTTTTTGCTTGGTTTAACTTTTCTTTTCTAGTCATTTAAACTCACCTCGAAAAATCTTCGATAATATATCCATCAAATCGTTTGGATCATCTGTGACAAAAGTATGTGTATTTTTAGTCGTAGTTTCTGTTTCAGTACCGTACATCTCTTTTAATAAACGATGTTTTGGACAATCACAATCTGATTGTTCCAGTTTTTCTTTTGTTAGTGTATATTGGCTATGTGCAGCAATGGCTACTATCGTGCCTTTTCCAACTTGAGATATTGCCATCTCTCCTTCTAAATCGATAGCTGCCAAAGATAAAGCTACATCTTCTTTCTGGCATTCTTTTGCTAGTTTTTTAATCAATTTTTGAATTTTATCGTTCATTTTGGTATACTCTCCTTAGTTCATTTTGTATGTGTCCTAATCGTTGGCAGACGATTGGGGCTTTTTATTTTGTCTTTTTTGAAAATGCTGATACTCCGCTTCATCCCAGTTGAAAAACCAACGGATAAAAAGAGGTACACTTATTGTTGCCAACACTGGAACTGAAAAGTGGCTTTTCAATAACACACCTAGCGCAATCATCAATAATAATGCGCCTATCAATCGTGCTTCACGTATTGCTTTCATATTTACCCTCCTATAATTTTTTTGATATAATTCAGTTGAAAGCGGGGTGTCAAAATGTTTTTTGTAATAAAGAAAGCTTCTAATAAAAAATACTATTTTGTAATTAAAACCGAAGAAAATGAAGTAATCGCATCAAGCAAGACTTATTACTATAAATCTTCTGTTTTAGAAATTATTGAATCCATCAAAAGTGATATGGATCAAAAAGCTATTATTGTTGACACTACTTTTAACTGGGGATAAGTTAAGGCTTATCCTTTTATCATTACTATCCTATTTCTTTAAACATATCTCCATTATCATTAGCCATATCAATTCTTGCTTGTAATTCTAAGTTAGGCTTCCATCTAGGAATTAGAGCTACAGCCTCTTCATATCGAACTTTTGGAATGTCTACATAAGATGCTACATCGAATAATGCTTTCAATTGTTTATAACAATTACTAAAGGCTGATTGCTTAATACTTGAATCCTGATAAGCCAATGTTTTTTTGCCACCTAATACTTTGATAACAGTTGATGAAACTAGCCCTTGTATCTTTCGTTGTTGGCTTCTATTAATTGTAGTTTCTGTTTCTAGCTTATCTAAACGTTGATTTACAAGAGTCAATCCACGTTCATGTTTTAACGCAGCTTCTAATAACAATTCTGTGTTATTAATCGGTAAGTTTGATTGAGTTTTAAGCAGTTCCTCCATTTGGTTAAAAGCTTCAATGTATTTCAGTTTAAACTTAAGAGCTTTTTGACCAGTGAATCCCATTGCTAGTAGCGTGAATCCGTCACGGTTCATAATGATTTGTCTATATTTTTGTTTGTTTTGTGGATGAATATAGCTATCTTCGTAAAATAGCCCTGCGTAATTTTCCGCAACCCCCTCTTTTAAATCATCAATCGCTGCTAAAACATCACGATGATTTTTATTAAACGTTTCTGCGACTTGCAAACTAGTTGTTACTGCTTGTTGGTTTTTCATAATTACTAAGTTGTCCATTGTTTCTGTATCGTCCTTTCCTTTAATCCCAATGATTCATGATGTCATTACAAATTTTTATAGCTTCTTTAGCAGGCCAGTATCTTTTTCCCTTGCTAGTACCAGGCTTTCTTTTTTCGATCATTTGCATACGTTTGTCTTTTACAAAATTTTGTTCAACTTCAGGAACAGACATTGAATACATAGACGATAATTGTTTGATGTCTAAATACTCAGCACGTTCATTTAATCCTTGACTAGCTTCATTTATGACTTGCTCAAACATTTTTCTCAGGATTTTTTCAATAATGTTGTATAGAAAGTTTTTTGAAGATGTATCTAGAAAATTTTCCATTCTAAACACTCCTATCTAATTTTGTAGTATTCAATAATAGCCGTTAGTGTTTCGTGAGCCTTTTTACTTTGATTTTTACCAGAAAGATAGTCGTTTAGATCTTGCTTATGAATATTGAAATACGTGGCTACAGATGTTAATGATATTTTCTTATCATCAAAGTACTCACGAATTTTCGCTCTGCCCGCTGTTGTGTCTGGCATATTAGTTTCTCCTTTCTTTAGTATTTTTTGTAAATTAATTAGATAGAATTTATAAAACTATTGACTTATGTATACAAATATTCTACAATCAGAACATAGTTAAATAAGCCTATAACAAAACCTTTATTATGCACTCGGTCGCCAAACTTAATGCTGTAAGGTATGTTTTTAGTTTGCTTTTTTTCTATCCAATTAACTTACAAGAATTATTATATACATTTTTTCTACATTGTCAACCATTTTGTAGATTTTTTGTATACATATTTTCTTTGTATTTCTAGAAAGGTTGATATAAGTGGATTTATACGAAAAAATAAAATTACTTGCTAGCGAAAAGAAAATGTCAATAAGACAATTAGAAGAAACATTGGGATTTGGAAACGGGGTAATTAATAGATGGCGTAAGAATACTCCTGGTTCTGATAAATTAAAAAAAGTTGCGGACTACTTCAATATATCTGTAGATTATTTACTTGGACGAACTGATAATCCAAATTCTAATAACTTAGAAGAAGATGAAATTACAACTTTCTTCCGTGTAAATACAGAAGATTTAACCGAATCCGAAAAAGATCAGCTCAGAGAAGAATTAAAAGAGTACTTAGAATTCATGAAATCAAGACTTAAAAATAAATGATTGGATGACCCCTATGTATTTAGACTACGATACTTATTTTGAATATCATGACCAGACATATATTATTATTGAAAAAGTTGCTAATTACTATGGAATTGAACTAAAAGAGTTAAGATGGAAACACTACAAAGATTATATGATTGACGTAGAAAATGTTGACATAATTCCCTATAGTTTCGGTGATGTTTCAAGAAAAATATTTTCAGGAAACATAATAAAATTTCACGATAAATGCGGAATTTCCTATAATCCAACAATGGTTAAAGGAAGGCAAAATTTCTCAATACTTCATGAATCTGCACATTATTTTTTTGATATGAATAAGGAATGCAAGTCTCAAAGTTTTTCAGATTTAATTACTGGAAAAGGATACACTAGCGAAGATGAACCAAAAGAAATAAGAGCTAATATATTTGCATCCCTTGCTTTAATAAACAATGAAGCATTGAAAGAATGTTTAAAAAAGCAAATGTCTTTCCGTCAAATTTGCGAAGAATTTGAAATGAGTGCTGCAGCACTACACGTAAGGTTATATGATTTTTTAACAAAAATATTCTTATTAAATCCATGCTTAGCAAGATCAGCTATTAATCAATATAGATATAACTATAATTCAACAAAATTAATCAGTTATATAAAAATGTGCTTGTGCTGATGAACTACAAAGAATTATTTTTGCGTAAAAAATCTCGTGTAAGGACACAGACTTAAAACTTATCTTGAAGTTTGTTGATAAAACTAACAACAAAAATGGAGGAATATAGTATGTTTTTATTTGGAAATAAAGAAGAAAAAAAGGTAAAGAAAGCAGAAGAAAAGCAAATAAAAGAATATTTTAAAAATAATCATGATATTGTAATAGGCGGTATTTATTTTAATGATTCAGACAAAAAAATATTTATCCCAAAAAGTATTTCTGAATCAAGAAAACAACAAGTTATCAACTATGATGATTTGATTAGTTACACAGATATTTTTGTTGGTGGCAATATAAAAAAACATCACGGAATAACTCGTGCAGTTGTTGGTGGCGTTTTAGCTGGTCCTGTTGGGGCTTTAGTTGGTGCTGGAACAGGTGGAAAAGAATTTACTTCCATTAAGCAATTAGGAGTTATGTTACATCTTCCTAATAATCAGACAGTAAAATATATGTTAATCACAACTGAAACAAAAACTGATTCTATGATTGGTAAAGGTTTAATGGATAAATACAACGAATTAATTGCAAAACTGGACCAAATACTAAAAACTAATTCAAGTAATAAAGATAACACTGTATTATCTTCTGCAGACGAGATAAGAAAATTTAAAGCCTTGTTAGATGATGGCATTATTACAAAACAAGAATTTGAAATAAAAAAACGTGAATTGTTACAATAAAAATAACGCACCCTCTCCGGCTAAGAAGTTAGTGCGTTAAAAATAGAACCAAAATAGGCTTATTTTGTTACGCCTATTTTACCACAAAGAAAAGGACGTGAAAATATGGCGAAACTAAATTGGTCCAAAAAATACAAATATGTTTTTTCTTACTCAAATAAAAAAGGAACTTTTTGGGGATATCGCTATCCTTATTACAACTCTCTAAAACACCGAAAAGAAGCTAGCAAACGTGGATTTGAAAGTGAAAGAGCGGCGAATAAAGCATTGCTAAAAATCCAATATGATTTAGAAACACAAAATACTTCCTTCGTCGAAAATAAACAACTCACCATAGATGAATGGATCAAAGTCTGGATACCTTACGCCCAAGACAATTGGAGTGTTTCAACAAAACAAAACATTGAATCCGCTGTTAAATTTCACATATCACCATTGATTGGAAATCAAAAGCTATCTTCTTTAAATAAGATTACTTATAAACGAGAATTTATTGACAAATTAAGACAAGAAAACAAATATACAGAATCAACTATTCAAACGTGGCATAAAATTGTAATGAGGATGATTAACGCTGCGGTACACAATCAAATCATCCCTAGCAACACGCTAACAGGCTTTAAATTTGATTTAAGTAATAATGTTCGTTCGTTCTCTAAAAAGGAATTACAGCGATTTGTGGCGGTTTTAGAAAACGAAGATATTCAAACGCAAGTTATATTTTTAACTCTGCTAAAATCTGGAATGAGGAAAGGCGAACTGATGGGGCTGCGTTGGAGTGATATTGATTTAACCGAAAAATATTTCGATATCAATTCTACACGTGGTGATTACGGTGAAAATAAACCTAAAACAAAAACCAGCATACGTAAAGTTTATTTTGACAACTCGTTACTCACTTTAATAAAAAAATACAAAAATCATGAGAAAGAACGGCTTTTCAGAGAAGGGATAATTTTAAGCGATAAGGACTATTTTATTTTAAGTTCTCGAAATTTACCTATCAAACAATCAAGAATTACGTATATGTTTCGCCTGTTATGTGAAAAAGCAGAAGTTCAAAACATAACCGTACACGGCCTAAGACATACCCATGCAACGTTTTTAATTGAAGCAGGAGCAAACATTAAGTACGTTTCAACTCGGTTAGGACACAAGAATATTAATATAACTTTGGATGTTTATAGCGATGTGCTAAAAGAAGAAGAAAAAGAAACAGCTGATATGATGGATAAACTTATTGAGAACTTGTGATTTGTGGTAAACCTGTGGTAAAAACATTAAAAACCATTGATATATAAGCACTTTACCACTCCCCATCTGAAATTGTAAAATAAGTTGCTGTTTCTTTTCAGTCCAAGTAAAAATATATTTCACTAAACGGCCATTGTTCCCTGACGAATGAAGAAAACTGAGCTTGTTTGGACCACTCACTGTCATTTTTTCAGGTACAGCTAGCGAAGTCCTTCCAGCTGATTGGTTCAATTTATCAGGAAATGAAAAGCTTTGTTGTTCTTCAAAAAACCAAACTTCTTGTGTTTCCTCTAAAACAATTGCTTGCTGTTGCGCAAAACGAAGTTGTTTTTCTACCGTAGCAAGAAACTGTTCAATTTTTAACGTTTCTTGCCAGCGGTGAATAGCGAGTGTTGGGAGCATAGTCATAAAGCAAACAATCGTCAAACTAGCAAGTGTTTCCATTAATGTGAATCCTGCTGACTTGTTCATTGCTTTTCTGCTGTATATTTATCTAACTGTTCTTTAGTAATGTAGCCTTCGTTGACTAATTCATTTAAGGAAGGCGTCCTATTTTTTTCTAGTGTATAGAGCTCGATTTGTGATTCCACAATTTTTACGATTGCTTCATTGCCTTTTTTATCAACTGTTTCTTTATGTTTCGCTAAGTTAGGGACAAAAAGTAAAATCAATACGGAAATAATCAATAAGACAATCAACATTTCTAATAATGTAAAACCTGCGTATTTTTGTTTCTTTTTCATTATAAAACTCCTTCCATATTGCCATAAATAGGCAGCAACATTGCCCCATAAACACCGATAATTAAACAAGCAATTATGATAAAAATAAATGGTTGAACAAGAGTAATGACTCGTTCAATTTTTTTGAAAAAACCTTGGAAACAGACATTACTATAAACCATCAACTCCTTGCCTAATTTTCCTTTTACTTCTCCTTGTTGAATCATTAAACCCAATGCTTTTGTAAAAAAAGGATAAGCAGCTAATTGTCTATGTAAGGTTTCACCAACTAGCAGACCTTCACTAATTGCTCCAGCTAATTCTTTCATTAAGGGGTAATTGGTTGTATGGCGCATCAAATCGATGACTTCTTTCATTTCTAATCCTTGTGCGAGCAACTTCCCCCATTCTAGTGCAAAAAAAGCACTGACGTATTCCCGATAAAGGCCACGGATAATGGGCAATTTCAGATAAATGAACGCTCGCTGAATAGCAGACTGATGCTTCAAATAACGGCTTAAAATAAAGAAACTAAATGAGAGGACAAAAACTAAGGTAACCAGAATGTACGGACTGTACACAATCATAAGAATCCCAATATTTTTAGAATAACTATTGGCATCATTTTCCATTAATTGGGGCAATAAAAATTGCCGAATACCAACAATGACGAGAATCAAAAAAACAATCAGGAGCAGCGGATAACTAATTATTTTATAGAACTGTTGCCGATATTTTTCCGTTTGAAAAAAATGTTCGGAAATCGCTTGTAGTGTCCCTACCAAATCCCCGTGTGCGGTAGCAAACGACAATTGTGCCGAGACCATTGTTGAAAACCCTAATTCTTCGACTAAAGCTTGTAAGGCAATGCCTGAGGAAAAACCTTCAACTAAAAAAGTTATACTGTGCTGAGGTAATGCGTTTGATTTTTTCATGAAGGAAAAACTTTCTTGTATATTAAAACCATTGGCAAGTAAATCCGCTAATAGTTTCAAAAAAAGCTGCTGTTGTTTTTTTGTTAGTTTATTCGATGGCTTGAAAATACGTTTTTTCTGTAATAAACCCATACGCCCACGCCTTTCTTAGATTCTTTTGCCAACTACTCTTTATAACAGCTTCCTTAAAGAAGAAATAATCATAAAGAATTCCCGCCACTTGTTCCTTATTAATCGTGGTTGTCAAAATCTGTTGGTAAATGATACCTTGCAAGCATTCAGCCAATTCATGCTCTAGGCCACCTAATTCTATCAAACGCCGTTGCACCCCCAATAAGTTACGGGCGTGAATTGTCGCAAAAATAGTATGACCCGTTAAGGCGGCTCGAATAACTGCTTGAGCCGTCTCGCCATCACGAATTTCACCAATAATCAAAATATCAGGATGATGGCGCAAGCAAACTTTGATCAAGGCTTCGTACGTTAACTGAATTTTTTCATTTGTTTGCAACTGTAAAAACTGCTTTTCCTCAATTTCAACAGGATCCTCAATTGTTATCACTTGTTGTTCGCCACTTCTTTGTTTAGCCACACGATACATGGTTGTTGTTTTCCCAGAACCAACTGGCCCACTGAATAAATAAAGTCCTCGTTTCTGACAAGATGCTTCAATTTCATTCAGCTGGTGGGGAAAGAAAAAATGTTCAGCTTGTTCACCAAATCGGTGCAAAAAACGAATCACTAAGCTCTCTCGATTCTGAAAATCTCCCACAGATGATAAACGCAAGCGTTGCTTCGTCTCGCCAATTAGATAAGTTGTCGCGCCTAATTGTGCTTTTCGTCTTTCTCCGACATCCATGCCGCCGATAAATTTAAAGTGGAAAATTAACTTTTCGCCTATTTCTGCGGAAACTTGTGTGTAAGGTGTCCGTTGCATCCCTGTCCGAAAAGAGATGGCTATTTCAGTATCATTAGGTAAAAAATAAACGTCTTGCGCTCCATGAAGAACGCCCCATTCAATTAATTGATGGGCTAATTTTTTTACATTTTCAGTCATTCATTTCCTCCTCTCACTAATAAACTACGCATTTATTTTATGATTTCAGCAAAAAAAAAGAACCTTCACCAATAAGATGAAGGTTCTTTTTTTGAAGTTTGCGCTGTCCATCTATCTTCCCCAAAATAGTGGAACTCCTAGACACTTAGTATTATACTAAAAAAATCTTGCGTTTAGTTTTCAAAAATTTCTCTGAATCACAAAATTTTTGAGAAAAACTATGATAATCCGATTGGATCGTTTACGTTTTTGGCTTCGTTTTTTGTTTATTAACTAAATAAACTGGAATTCCTAGAAGCGTAATCCCTATACCAATCAATGCAAGAATAGGCTGTGTAATACTTGTTGTAACCAAGATGAAGATACCACCTAGACTTGCGATAATTGGAATAATTGGATAGCCAGGAACTTTATACGGTCGTTTTAATTCAGGTTCTCGTTTTCTTAAAATAAAAACGGCTAAGAAAATTAATAGATTAAACAGCCACATAACAAAAACTAACATATCCGTCAATAAATCGAAGGTCCCGAAAAACATCATAATAATGGCCACGGCTAACTGAAAAATTCCAGCAACGTAAGGAACAACAAAACGTTTAGACAACTTTTGAAACTGACGACTAAAAGGCATCAGATTATCTAAGGCTAAGGCATAAGGAATCCGAATCCCTGTCATTGTGTAGCCGTTTAACGCACCATATACAGAGATTAAAATCCCAATAGTTACGATTTTGCCGCCAATTGGTCCAAAAATAGCCACAGAAGCATCCGAAGCTGCATTCAAATTCCCAGCGATTTGCTCAATTGGTAATGTTTTTAGAAACACAAAATTAATTAAGGCATAAATTAAAGTAATCAATAACAAACCAAAAATAATGGCTTTAGGCAAGTCTCTTTCTGGTCGCTTCATTTCACCAGCCACGTTACCCACACCTAACCAGCCATCATAAGCAAACATGGTGGCAACTAAGGCGCCACTAAAAGCAACTAAAAAGCCAGTATTCGCTGTTGTTTCAATGGGAAAAAGCGAAACAGCTACTTGTCCTGGAGTAAATAACCCCACTAAAGAAATCAAGGCAATTGGAATCAGTTTTACTACCAATGTCGTTGATTGGACCAAAGAAGCAATTTTTGTTCCTAATAAATTAATTATCGTGATACTGGTTCCCGCAAGAATGGCAATTGGAATCAATAAATTTGCCGATAAATGAAACAAATTGATTAGTTGTGTACTAAAAATAATGGATAACGCCGAAATATTGGCAGGATAATAAATGATACTTTGTGCCCAACCTAAAAGAAAACCAGCTAATTTACCATATGTATATTCAATATACTTCACGGCGCCACCTGTTTCAGGGATTGCTGTAGCAAGTTCGGCGCTGGTTAATCCTGCACAAATGGTTAAGGCACCACCTAACACCCAAGCAAAGATAGCTAAACTAGCTGACTGTGCGTGTCCAACGACACTCGCAGCTTTAAAGAAAACACCAGCGCCAATCACCGTACCCATTACCGTGGATAACGCGCCAAACGTTGTGATCTCTCTTTTTAATTGCTTTTTCTCCATAGACTCCCTCATTTCATTTAAACTAAACAAGCGTAACAAAATTTTCACTTTCTTGAAAAGATAACGAAAATAATAGCTGTTTTCATGAAAAATTCTGTAACGATCTCTTTTCAGTATAGCTATTTCTTTTAGAATTTCAAGTTTGAAAACCACAAAAAGAAAATTTGTCATAAAAGTTTTAGAGCATTCATCTTTTGTTTATAAACAAGAACTGAGAAACCGACGATTTTTCATTAAATAAATGAAAAATCGAATCAAAAAGAAACCTTTCTGATCCGATTTTAACTACGTTATTGGTTTTTGACTTTTTCTTTTTTCATTTGTTTGCTGCGTAATTGTCCGCAAGCCGCATCAATATCTGTTCCGTGCTCTTTACGAATAACACAATTGATGCCATTCTTTTTGAGTACATCATAAAATTTTAATACCGCTTCTTTAGAGCTTCGGCTATATTGATCGTGTTCACTCACTGGGTTATACGGAATCAGATTAACATAAGAAAGTTTTTTCTTATTCCGTAGTAAATCTGCTAATTGTTGAGCATGTTCTGGTCGGTCGTTCACTTGACTCAACATAATATATTCAAATGTAACACGCCGGTTGGTTTTTTCAATGTATTCATCAATTGCTGCCATTAATTTTTCAATTGGAAAACTACGATTAATCCGCATAATTGATGTACGGACTTCATTGTTAGGAGCATGTAATGAGATTGCTAAGTTTACTTGTAGTCCACTGTCTGCAAATTCACGAATTTTTGGCACTAAACCACTTGTTGAAACTGTAATATGGCGGGCACCAATAGCCAACCCTTTATCATCATTAATCGTTCGTAAAAAGTTCATGACATTGGCATAATTATCAAATGGTTCACCAATTCCCATCACAACGACATGGCTAACACGTTCATCCAACCCACGTTCATCGAAATAATGTTGTACCCACATAATTTGGGCAACAATCTCGCCAGCAGTTAAATCTCTTTGTTTTTTTAATAGCCCACTAGCACAAAATGTACACCCAATATTGCAGCCAACTTGAGTGGTCACACAAACAGATAATCCATATTCTTGACGCATCAAGACTGTTTCAATCATATTTTTATCTGGTAATTCAAATAAATATTTCACGGTACCATCTTGCGCTTCTTGCACAATGACTTGTTTTAATGGATTTAATGAAAAATTCTCTTCTAATAAAGTCATCAGCGATTTAGAAATGTTCGACATTTCACTAAATGAAGCAACACGTTTTGTATACAACCATTCCCACACTTGTGTTGCGCGAAATTTCTTCTCGCCATGGGCTAAAAACCAGTCCACAAGCTGTTCTCTCGTCAGTCCATAAATGGATTCTTTCTGCATTTCTTTTCCTCATTTCTGCTATTACATTCGCTTAATAACTATAACGTATTCTCACTTTGAATGCAATATCACGAAGAGCATCAAAAAAAATCGTTAAGCGTGTATACTTAACGATTTTTTATAATTAATCTTTCACTAAGTGATAAACTTTTTTGAAGTAGAACGTTCTGGCAATTAAATAGTAAACGACCTGAATCAATAAGAAAACACCTAAAACTTCCCAGCCAGCTAATTGCATTGGCTGATCTAAGACAGCATACATTGCTTTCAAAGCAACAGCTCCATGAATAAATGAAACAACAATTGGGGTAAAGAATAAAATACCTACTTGTTGGTAAATCATTTTCTTCAATTCTTTTTTCGTCAAACCAAGTTTGTAAATCATCTTGAATTTTTCAACGTCTGTATTCATATCACTGTATAAACGGAAGTATAAGAAACTACCCGCAGAGACAAAGAACACGATACCGATAAATAGTCCGACAAATAGAACTGGCGTATAATGTTGCGTAATGGCTGCCGACATTGCAGCTGTTCCTACTAACATGGGATACTTGTCACCAATGATATTTTCTGCTTTTATCAATTCTTCACGATTGGTTCCTGCTTTGGGCTGCCAAATTGTTTCTGTTTCCGCTTTGATTCCATCAGTTGAGGTACTATCTGGGATAACAACCACACCGCCAAAAGTCGGTAATACATTGGTTTCTTCTGTTTTATCAATGTTTAAAACTTGATCATTTCCCAATTGAACAGATTTGACATCTACTGATGCAGCAGAAGGAGCATCTTTTTGTGATAAATTAACTACTTTCTCACCTGTTAAAGTTGGTTCATCTATAAATTTTGCAAGTTTATTATATTCAGATGTTTTAATCAATTGGATACCGGCACTTGTTTTGTACATTGTGTAATCAATCTGATCAAACTGAATATTTTTTTCTTGGAATGTTTTTGTCGCAAATTGTTTCATTTCTTGATTTTCTGGGTTGGTCGAATCAGACAATGTCAGTTCGTACGGTACAGAACTTATTCCTTTAAAAATCATCTCGTTCACGCCGTATAACGTTCCAATGGCAGCAAAAGCGACCGTTGAAATCACCGAAACCAAGAAGAACGAACGTGCATTATCTTTCATACGGAAAGCCAAATCTGATAAAACGACCATATTGGTTTTTTTCCAAAAGATTTTTGGTTTCCGTTTTAAACGTTCAATGACAGAAACACTCAATTGGTCAAATAAGAATTTTGTCCCTAAAATAACTAAGAAAATTACTGGGAACATCACCATTAAAACTAACTGTCCCTTAGCAACTAAAGCAATTCCGTAACCGACAATTAAAAGTAACACGGCTAAGAAAGATTTAACTTTAGAGCTTTTGATTTCACCTTTACCCATTTCTCCTGCTTTTAATAGCTCTTGAAGTGTCGCTTTTGGCAAGCGGAATTGAATAAAGAAAGAAATTACTAAAAACAAGACCGCAAATGAAATGACAGTAATGATAAACGGCATCACTGGCAAATAAAAACCTAAACCTAGATGCATCAATAAATTGCTAATCCATAAAATAAACTGTGAAAATCCAACACCTAAAATGCTACCAAAAATTGTAGCAAAGAAACCAATCACTAAGTTTTCAATAAAAATCATTTTCTTTAACTGTTTTGGACTCATCCCTTGAATCATCAAGGTTCCAAACTCTTTTTTTCGAGATTGTATAAAGACATCCATCGAGTATAAAACAAATAAGAAAGAGAAACCATAGATTATAATAGCCGCAGCCGTCATTCCCATTTGTGCTTTAGGATTTAAACCATTAGCTAAGGCTGGGTGAAAGACAAAACCAGTGAACGTAAAAAAGATCATCACAGAAAACATTGTACTTAGGAAATAAGCCAAGTATAAATGCTTATTTCGAATCGTGTTTCTTATAACAAACTGATTAAAATTCATTATCGACACCTTCAATCTCAGCCAGTTTCATCATGATTAAATCGTAGAACTCTTTTTGATTGCCATTTTGGACAATTTCATCAATTAATTCACCATCTTTAATAAAGACGATGCGCTTGCAATAACTTGCGGCTAGCGGATCATGGGTCACCATTAAAATAGTCGCCGCTTCTTCTTCGTTTAATTGTTGTAACAAACCCATCACATCCTTAGATGATTTCGTATCTAAGTTTCCTGTTGGTTCATCAGCCAATAATAATTGTGGATGATGAATCATTGCCCGCGCAACGGCGACCCGTTGTGCTTGTCCACCAGAAATTTCTGCAATTCGTTTTTTCAACAGATGATTGATACCTAAACGCTCACTTAATTCTGCTAATTGTCGTTTCATTACAGAGACTTTTTCTCCATCAAGCGTCAATGGCAAAACAATATTTTCTTCAACGGTTAATGTTGGCATTAAATTAAAGCTTTGAAAAACAAATCCTAATTCTGTACGACGGAATTTAGCAATTTGTTCTTGATTCAAATTGTTTGGATTTTTTCCATTTAAAAGTATTTCACCGTCTGTTGGACTATCGATTGTTGCCAATAAATTTAAAAGTGTACTTTTCCCACTTCCAGAAGGTCCCATAATACCAATAAATTCACCATCTTGGACAGTTAAATTAATCCCTTTTAAGGCTTCATATTTAATTTCGTTTCCGTAAACTTTTTTTAAATTTTGTACTTCTAACATATTTTCCACTCCTATTCTTCTCACTCATTTAGTGTATCGAAAACGAAAAAAAACGACAATAGAAAAGAATAACAATGAACTTACATTACTGTAAGTGCACTGTTATTCTTTTAAAAGTTATGCTTCATATTCAATCACATAAGGATGAATCTTCGTATTATAAATAGCTTCTGAATATTCTACGCAACGACCTGTTGGGCTTAACGAACGCCGAATTCTTTTTAAGCCCGTTGTTTCAGTTGTTTGCAACATCTTTTGCTCTGCTTCTGTCAAAGTTGCAACTTCAAAACGGTCTTCAAATTTATAAATTTCAATGGCATGGCGATCCATCAAACGATACAAGGATTCTTCCTTGTATTCAGTCAATGATACGTCTTTCATGGCAGCTGGCAAATAGTAATTAAAATAAATATAGGGTTGTTCATCGATTAGATATAACCGTGAAAGGTGAACCACTTCTTCTCCTAAAAATTGATAAGCCGTCATCTCTTTTGACAACGTCAAGTTTTCAACTTGTAAAACTTTTTTAGTTACTTTCTGACCTGATTCATTCAAAAATTCAGTGAACGTCCCTGCTTTTGATAGTTTATTATAGGGACGATTGCTTAAAACAGTTGTGCCCCGGCCACTTTTTTTCTCAACAAATTCTTCCGTTGCTAACATTTCGATTGCCCGCCGAATCGTAATTTTACTAACGTTAAACATCTCTTCCAATTCTGTTTCTGTTGGTAAAAACGTTCCTACTGGATACTTGCCACTCAAAATATCTTCTTTAATCTGATCTGCTACTTCTAAATAAAGCACGCTCTTTCTTCTCATGATACGCTCCCTCCCAACCGCACTATTCCTTTCTATTTTACCAGAAAATGATGATTATAACATGATGCTTTGCTGAAATTATAAAAAAAGAACAAAAATAGATAAATTTATCTATTTTTGTTCTTTTTGTTTATTGTTCTGGCGTTTCAGTTGCTGCCTCTTCTGATTCCGCTTGTAGAAAGACTTTTCTTGGTTTGCTACCTTCTGATGGTCCAATAACTCCGTGTGCTTCCAATTCATCCACTAAGCGAGCCGCACGATTATAGCCAATTCTAAAACGTCTTTGTAGCAATGAAATACTAGCTGTTTGCATTTCAACCACCAAGTTTTTCGCTTCTTCAAACAACTCATCTTGAGGAGCTTCGCCACCGCCTGAAGTGGTCGGTTCATCTGTTGGCATCATGCTTTCTTGATATTCAGCTTCTTGTTGGTCCGTTACAAACGCAACCACTCGTTCGACTTCTTGATCAGAGATAAAGGCCCCTTGGATACGAATTGGTTTATTTTCTCCCATTGGTAAGAAGAGCATATCGCCTCGACCTAATAGTTTCTCCGCCCCGTTGGTATCAATAATGGTACGCGAGTCTGTCCCACTTGAGACCGCAAAAGCCATTCGAGAAGGGACATTTGCTTTGATGATTCCTGTAATGACATCCACACTTGGCCGTTGTGTCGCTAAAATCATATGAATACCCGCTGCCCGTGCCATTTGGGCTAAGCGGATAATCGCATCTTCTACTTCGTTACTTGCCACCATCATTAAATCAGCTAACTCATCAACAATGACAACAATAAATGGTAGAATCGGACGATTTTCGCCATCTTCCGCATTTTTCTGTTGAATTAGTTGATTGTAACCAGTAATATTTCGGACGCCTGTTGCTGCAAATTTTTCATAACGAAATTCCATTTCTTGAACTACTTTTTGTAGGGCTTGGGCCGCTTTTCTCGGATTAGTAACCACTGGCGTTAATAAATGAGGAATCCCGTTATACACATTCAATTCCACCATTTTCGGGTCAATCATCATTAATTTTACTTCATGGGGTTTCGCTTGCATCAAAATACCTGTGATGATGCCATTAATAGCAACCGATTTCCCACTCCCTGTCGATCCTGCAATTAATAAATGCGGCATTTTTGATAGATCCGCAGTTTGAACCATCCCTGAAATATCTCGACCTAAAGGTACTTCTAGTAGTTTATCTGGATGACTTGGTTGTGCCTCAACAATATCTCTAAAGGATACTGTACTAATTGCACTATTAGGAACTTCAATCCCGATTAGTGATTTGCCAGGGATTGGGGCCTCCATACGAACGTCTTTGGCCGCAAGCGCTAAAGCAATGTCATCCGTCAAGTTAACAATTTTGCTAACTTTTACCCCAACAGCGGGTTGAACTTCAAATTTTGTGACAGATGGTCCTAAACTAGCTTTGACTACTTTAGCATCAACACCAAAGCTCTTGAAGGTTTGTTCTAAGACGCCAATATTTTTTTCGATTTTTTCATATTCACTACTTTGATCCGTTGCTTGAATTGTATCTAACAAATCAGTTGGTGGTAGTTGATAATCACGATCTTCCGCTTCTTCAGAAATTTCAAATTCGAGAACACCAGCTTCATCTGACGCCTCTTCTTCCTGCTCTCGTTGCGGTTTTGTTGCTGCGATTGGTGGTACAGGCATCGCCTGATTTTGCTGTTGAAACGAATCAATTTGAACAGGCGTTGGTGCAGCCGGTTCTTCCACCATTGGTTGGTGGGTTTCAACTGGTGTTTTTGTTAAGCGCTCGGCTGCCGCTTGTTCCATGCGTTCCCGCTCTTGTAATTTTTGTTGGGCAGCGGCTTCAATTTTTGCTTGGCGTTCTGCAGCTTTGGCTTCTTTCTTCGCTGCTCGCTTCGCCTCTTTTTCTTCTTGTCGCGCCTGTGATTTTGCCGAAACATGACTTAGGCGATCTTGAATACTTTGGAAATGATCAACAATTTGCTGAAAATCCCACATACTCATCAAGAAAATACCCGCTAACAGTAGCAATGTGGCAATTAAATAGCTGCCAAATTGTGCCACCAAAAAGTACGTTCCTTGATAAAGCAGCGCGCCAATCATACCGCCCCCTACGTTTTGCGTCACTTGGTTGGCTTTTAAATCGCTTTGCAAAAATTCCCAAGTGTTACCTAAAATATCTGGTTGACTACCACTAACATTTCGAAACATAAAGGCATGGAAAAATAACAAAACACTAATATAAATCAGAGCAGCTCCAAAAATAGGGCGCCCTCTTTTTAACGGAAAATCTTTCCCATAAATCATGACTAATAAGCCATACAGGATTAGTAAAATCGCTGCAAATGGAAAGGTATTACCTACAACTAAGCGTAAACAATTTGCTAATAACGTGCCTAAAAACCCTAAGCGAAAGAGTCCAAAGACACCGAATAAAATAAAAATCAGGCCAAGAAACATATAATTTAAACGTTCTTGTTGTTGCTGTTGTTTTTTGGTCTTTTTCTTTGTCGTACTTTTTTTCTTATTTGTTGCTCTTTTTTGTGCCATTTAACTTCCCTCTTTCCATCACTTCTCATTATACATAAAAATGGAATCGAACAAAAGTGCCCACCTCATTTTACTTGAAAAATCATGGAAATTTTTTAAAAACTTTCATTTAAGAAAAATGGAACAATGGTCTCTCAACCACTGTTCCATTATTTCTTATTTTGCTGATTCTTAATGGTATAAGTCGAAACGACCTTTAGCCATCATTTCTTTGGTACCACCTGTTTCAAAGAGCGCTTTGTTCATGATAATTTTTTTCATGAATGAAGCTGGGTATCCTTTAATGTCTGTTTTACCAACAATTCCTAAAGCACGTGTATTTCCGACAGAACAAACAGAACCTTGTGATTTAAAGCTGAAAGGTTTAGTTGCTTCCCCTTTCAATTGTGCTTGAATATTTTTAGCAGCATGAGCGCCCATCTTCAAGGCGATTTGTGCTGTTGTTGGGTAAGGTCGATTAGTTTCTGAATCCATAACTGCTGAGCAGTCACCAATAATATAGACGTTGCTATGGTTCGCATCTGTTAAATCTGGTTGAACCATGACACGACCACGACGAGCTTCAAAGCCAGAATCGCCTACAACGTGGCTTCCACTAACACCCGTTGTCCAAATAATTGTTTTAGCAGAAAGTTCTGCCAAGTCGCCTGCTTCGTTATCTTGATAAACAACTGCGCCTGGTTTGATTTCTTTAATCGGTTTACCTAATAATAAATGAATAGCTGAATCTTTTAATAATTGCACACCATAGTTCGCAAGTTTTTCGTTAAACATCGGCAATAGGCGAGTAACTGCTTCGACACAATAAATTTGGATTTGATCTGCTGAGACACCTGCGATTTCAGCAAATTTTGGTTTGTTTTCAACAAGAGAACCTAATAATTCAATCCCTGTAAAGCCTGCTCCGCAGACAACAATTTTTAAGAATTCTTCGTTTTGAGTTGCTTTGTATTGACGCATTTGTTCTTGGATATGTTCATACACGTTTAAAGCCGTTTTCACATCTACCATTTGTAGAGCATGTTCTTGCACACCAGGGATACCAAATGATTCTGATTCAAACCCAAGAGAAACAACTAAGTAATCATAATTGATTGTTTGGCCACCTTCTAAAGCAACTGTTTGTGTTGCAGCATCAATTGTTTTAACTGTTCCTTGGATAAAGGTGGTCATTTTTTCATTGACAACATCCATAATATTGTATGTGATTTTTTCAGCTGGTTGTGTTCCAGCAGCAACTTCATGCAAGTCCGTTGCTTCGTAGTGATAGTTATTACGATCCACTAAAGTAATTTCGACGTCTTTGGCGCCTTTTTGTAATTCGCGTAATGTTTTTAAGCCTGCGTAACCAGCACCTAAAATAACAACATGTTTCTTATTCATTTTGATTCCCTTCCACTCTATAAAAAATTTACAGCCACCACAAACCTATGGCAAAAAATAGCACTTGTGCAGTTGCTCCCACAGCTAAGATTTTCACAGCACAAACAAATGTTTTACTCTTCACTTGTTCCTTCAGTAAGGCTTGGGTTTGTTTCCGTACAAAAGGTAAAGTTAAAAGCATGAGTAACATTGTTGGCGGGGTTAATCCTAAACCGACAGCTAACAAAATGGCTAACATTGCTATTGTATTTAATCCGACGAATAATTTCAAAGAACTTGCTTTGCCAAGGTAATGAACTAATGTATATCTCTTGTTATTTTCATCTTCCTCTAAGTCACAGATATTATTTGCTAACATTAAGTTAGCAATGTAACAAGTGTTAGGTAAGGCGACTAAGAAAATCCCCCATAAATTAGCTGCTGACCAATTGAAAACTTCAAACGTATTAATGTAGACACAAATAAGGGTAATCATGAACCCCATTGTAAATCCTGAGAAAACTTCCCCTAATGGTAAACTGGACAAAGGTTTCGGTCCTGATGAATAAAAAATACCAATTAAGTAACAATAAAGACCCATAATTAATAACGGCCAGCCGACAATAAATGACAACCCAATCCCCATCAAAGCAGAAACGAGAATCATCCAAAAAATCATTTTGCGTATTAATGGCAAAGATAAATTTTCTCGACCGATAATGTTCGTTTTTTCCTTATAATCATGAACTTCTGTGGCATGATGGTAATCATTATAATTATCTAAAACATCGACCGCCATATTAAAAATAAACATCGCAATGAAAAAAATTAAAACATAGCCGACATGGAGCCGCCCATATTGGTACCAACTAAAACAAATTCCTAACAAAAATGGCAAAACACTAGCCGTTTTTGCTTTTAATTCTACTAATTCAAAAAATACTTCTCGATTCAAACTATCCCTCCGCTACTTTTTTACAAACTTTGTTACTTTTAAAACTTAATTACTGTATTTCTGTCGCCAATTCGTATACAATCAAATAGTATTGAACCACTGAAAGGATCGTAGTATATTTATGAACACATTTTGGAAGTCGTTTCCTGACGTTGAACGTTCTTTAACGGAAACATGTGAATTAATTGAACAAACGTTGCATACACGCAACGAAGACATTGAAGAAGCCTTAGTAACTTTGGCTCGTTCTGGCGGCAAATTATTACGCCCCGCTTTTTTCTTTCTTTTTGCTCAACTGGGTGATGAAGAAAAACAAGAGAAACAACAACTATTAAAAATAGCTGCATCTTTGGAAATCCTACATATGGCTACGTTGATTCACGATGACATTATTGACGATTCTCCATTGCGCCGAGGCGCTGTGACTATTCAATCACAATATGGTAAAGACGTGGCTGTTTACACAGGTGATTTACTATTCACTGAATTCTTTACTTTGATTGCAGATGCCATGAATGGCTCTGAATTTATGAAAATCAATGCACAAGGAATGAAACGGTTATTACTTGGTGAACTCGATCAAATGAGTCATCGATTTGACCGCCGCATGTCGATTCCTGCTTATTTAAGAAGTGTCAACGGAAAAACAGCCGAACTTTTTTCACTAAGCTGTCTTGAAGGGGCCTATTTCGGTCATAGTTCAAAAGAAGTCCAACGTTTAGCTAAACGAATTGGCCGTCATATTGGCATTGCTTTTCAAGTCTATGACGATATTTTAGATTATACTGCCGACACGGAAACTTTGAAAAAGCCCGCTTTAGAAGACTTGTCACAAGGTGTTTATACGTTACCCCTTCTCTTCGCTTATCAAGCAGCACCTGACGTATTCAGCCCTTATTTGGATAAAGGACGCGCCATTACCTTAGAAGAGGCAGCTGAAGTTGCGGCGCTAGTAAATGACTATCATGGCGTTACAGAAGCACAAGCTTTTGCTAAAAAAGTAACCAACAAAGCAATCACTGATATTCAACAATTGCCTGATGGCACAGCAAAAGAAACCTTACTTTCCTTAACTGAGCTCTTATTACATCGTTCATTTTAAACGTTTTATGGAAGAATTGCCATTAATTGAAATAGAAAAACGACTGATTGTTTGCTTTAATCAACAACCAGTCGTTTTTTTATTCCTCGAAAGAACTAATGCCACGATCAATTCGGTAAAGTTTTTGATAATGCGCATTGGTTGCAAGTAATTCTTCTGGTGTACCACTCATCTCTAATTGGCCATCTTCAATAAAGATCACTTGATCCATCAAAGTTACGCCTTGCAAATGGTGGGTAATCCAGATGACGGTTTTATCTTTTAATGCCTCAAAAAAGGTTTCCAGCAATTGCTGTTCTGTAATTGGATCTAAACCAGTAGTTGGTTCGTCTAATAACACAATCGGTGTATCTTGCAAAAGAATCCGCGCTAGTGCCAAGCGATGTCGTTCGCCACCAGAAAAACGCAAACCTGCTTCATCCACCATTGTTTGTAAACCTTCTGGTAATTGGGCAACCATTTCTTTTAAGCCAACTTTTTCTAAAACCGCCCAAACTTCTGCTTCGCTCGCTTCTTCTCTACCAATCCGAATATTATTTAAAATGGTTGTTCGAAATAGGTACGGTGCTTGGTGCATAACCCCAATATATTCAGTCATCGTCTCTCCAAATGCCTCAGTTGGGATGTTTCCTAAAAGGATTTCTCCCGAAGTAGGCCGTAAATCACCACGAATGAGCGAAGCCAACGTACTCTTTCCGGAACCACTGCGCCCTAAAATCGCTAATTTTTGTTTTTCAGGAATTGTTAACGATAAGTCATTTAATACCTTTTTCTCTTGATTTTCATATGCAAAAGACAAATGTTCTATCGATAAACTGGTACCATTTGGCTGAACAGGCGCTTCTGTTGAGTCATCTTCCCCTTCAGGAAGCTCATTAAAACGACGAATGGAATCCTTATAAATCGTTGTTTCCTGTGCTGCAGCAGGTAGCGGAGCAAAGGCATCAATTAACGGAAAAACGGTTAAAACAAAGGCACCAATCCAATTGGCTGCGCCCCCATGATTACCTGGAAACCGCACACTAGTCCAAGCTAAGACAGCAATCGCAATCACACCAAACAGAAGTTGTAAAACAAAGTCTCGGCCACGGTTAAATTGCTTCATTTTTTCATCTAATGCACGAACGTTTGCTTCATCTGTTTCATAACGAGCAACGAATTCAGAGCCTCGTTGACTAAATACCCAATCAGACACACCTAGAATATTGTCGGTTAGTGTTTGATATAACTCATTTTTGGCATATTTATGTTTTTCTTGACGCGCACCATTCACTAGAACTGAAACGAGTGGCAATAGAAAAACAACCACTCCTAACATCAGTAACATACATAAAGCAAACCACCAAGAAAAGAAACCTAATGCAATCACTAAAAAGATATACAAAATCCAAGCAATAACGGTTGGGAAAATCGTTCGTAAATACAAGTTTTGGATATGATTAATATCCTCTGAAAGCAAACCTAAGATATCCCCAGTGCGATATTTTGTCTTAAAGAAAATCGCATCTTTTTCTAGCACATTATAAAGTTTTAAGCGCAGATCAGAGGTCATTTTTAACACCCAGTTATGACTCGTTAGACGCTCCACATAACGAAAAACAGGACGGCCAATCCCAAATGCTCTTGTTAAAACAATGGGAATATAAATTAATAAAATATTCTCTGGTAAGGAAGCCGCACGACTGATTAAGTAACCAGACGTAAACATTAATGCCCCTGCGCTAAAGAACGTCAAGAAGCCTAAAAGTAAGGCAAAATACAAGGTTTTTTTATAGCGTTTTAAGAAAGGACGAACCCATTGATCGTTTTTCCAAACGTCTTTCGTTGTCGGCTGTTTTTCCATCATTGGCGTCCTCCTCTCATTTGCTTCATTAATTGAACATAGTAGCCATCTTTTTCAATCAACTCTGCTAGCGTTCCTTGTTCCACTAATTGACCTTTTTCCATCACTAAAATGTAATCCATTTCTTCCATCCAATGCAGACGATGTGTCGCAAAGAAGACAAGATGATTGTTCATTAATGGCAACATGCGCTCTTTCATTTCAACTTCTGTTTCAATATCCAAATGCGCTGTCGGCTCATCAAACAGCAAGACGTGGCGTTTTTGATCAACAAAGGCGCGGGCCAACGCTACTCGTTGCGCTTGTCCCCCACTTAACATTCGACCGCTTTCCCCAATCAAGGTATGAATTCCTTCGGGAAGATCTTTAACCAGCTCGTCTAAGCCAACTAACTGAATCGCTTGCTGAATCGCCTCATCTGTTGCTTCAGGTGTATAAAAGCGAATATTGTTTGCCAAAGTATCCTGGAAAATATATGGCGCTTGCGGAATATAAAGGATTTGCTTTTGCCAGTCTTTTTGTAAAAAATGTGGAATCGTTTGGCCATTTATTGCCAATTGACTCGTTTCTTCTGTTGGTAATAAAAAGCCACTTAATAAATTAATTAACGTTGACTTACCAGAACCACTCGCCCCGATAATTCCAATCTTTTTACGACCATCAACAGAGAATTGCAACGATTGAATTGCTTCTTGCGTTGCATCTTCATAGGAAAAATTTAACGCTGTGACTGACAACTGACTTTCTTGATGCCAATCATCTAACGTGAGCACATCGGTCTGTTCTGCTTCTGGCAATGCTAATACCGCTTGGATCGCTTGAAAAGAGTTTTTTCCATCTAAGGTTGCGTGATAATCACTTGAAAAATCACGAATCGGTAAAAAGAACTCGGGTGCTAAAATTAAAGTAACCAAGGCAGGAAATAATAAAATCGTGCCGTTTAATAAACTTAATCCAAGGAAAACTGCCACAACAGCTACCGATAATGTCGTAAAAAAGTCTAACGCAAAAGTTGATAAAATAGCAATTTTCAACGTACTCATGGTCGCTTTTCTGAATCGTTCACTTGTATGGTAAATACTCCCAGCATATTTTTTACTCAACCCAAACAGTTTCAGCGTGTCAATTCCTCGCAAGGAATCAATAAAATGATTGGAGAGCATTTGAAACGCCGCATATTGCTTGTCCGCTTTACTTTGTGCTGCATAACCTAACACAATCATAAAAATAATAATAATCGGAAAAACAATCAGCAATGTTACGCCTGAACGAATATTTTGTGTAAAAACAAAGGCCAAAATAATCCAAGGAATAATCATCATATTCATCATTTTTGTCAAAATCAATTGTAAATAATTTTCGGTTTGACTGATGCCTTCTAAAGCCATGGTAACCATATTTCCAGTCCCATTTTTTTGAACAACATTTGGCCCCAAACGGAAAATTTTGGTTAACAATTGTTCGCGTAATTCTTTTGAGCGTTCATAACTAAATGTATCGAGCATTCTCTCACGAAAATACGTAATAACATGTCGACCAAGATAAAAAATAAAAAAGAGTAAAATACTCTGTAGTTGTTGGTTAAGATGCCCGCCACTCCAAAGGCCGACAATGGCTTTTGAAAGAAAAAAAGCTTGCCCAATTATAAAGACTGCTTGCAGGAAAGAAAAACCTGCAAGCAAGACAAGAATTTTTTTGATTTTAGGCATCTGTAAGATGTCTTTATCAATCATAGTTTTAATACCCCTCTGGTACGGCTGTCTGTGAAATACGTTTTCTGAAAATATAATAGGACCAAGCAGTATAAGCTAAGACGAATGGTAAAATGCTTAAAGAAATCCACGTCATAATTTTTAGTGTATATGGTGTACTTGTTGCATCTTTAATCAACAAATCAAAACCTTCACTACCAATCATAACACGTGGGAACAAGCCACTGAACAAGAGAGCAACTAGTACAACTAATGTTAAACCACTCGCTAGAAAAGCTAACATCTCTTTGCGTTTAAACACCCCAACATTGGCAATGACCGTTAAGACCACAATTGCTAACGTTAAAATTAAAGTGACCGCAAAGTTCTTTTCATAAAAGTCCGTTTTGAAGTACATCAACACTGCAAAAACAACTAAACCGACATATAAAACGCCGTATAAGATTTCTGCATAATTTCGAGCACGTTCGCGAATTGGGCCTTCTGTTTTTAAAGCAATATAGTTCATACCGTGTAAGTAGCAAAGTAATGTTAAGGCTACTCCACCAACAATTGAAAACAGATTAAAATAATCCGTAAATTGCGCATGCATATTGCCGTTTGCATCTAAAGGCATTCCTTGGACTAAGCTGATAAACAAAATACCAAAGAAGAACGGTACAAGGAAACTACCAATTGATAGCGTCCAGTTCCACATCCGACGACGTTTACCTTCCGGCATTTTGTGGCGGAATTCAAAGGAAACTCCGCGAATAATTAAGCCAAATAAAATCGTAAATAGAATTAAATAGTAGCCACTAAATAATGAAGCATACCAATATGGGAAAGAGGCAAACATTGCGCCGCCCGCTGTTAATAGCCAAACTTCATTTCCATCCCAAACAGGTCCAATTGTTGCAACGACTTGATCTTTTTCGTCGTCATTGTGTGCCAACGTTTGAACGGCCATTCCAACACCAAAGTCAAATCCTTCTAAGAAGAAGAAACCTGAGAACAAGACGCCGATAAGGACAAACCATAATAATTGTAGTGTACTCATTCGCCAAATACCCCCTTATCAAATGGATCCAACGCTGGTTCATTTTCTTTCGCTAATTTTTTCGCTTCATAGTCTGGTCCTTTACGTAATTCTAAAATAACCAAGTAAACCATGACACTACCTAAACCAGCAAATAATAAGAAATAAATGACATTTGACGTAATTAATGAAGCAACCGATACATTTGGTGAAACACTTTGTTCAATCGTAAATAGTCCATAGACAGTCCACGGATAACGACCTAATTCAGTGACTAACCAACCTGTTGTATTCGCAAGGAATGGCGCGAACGTACATAAAGCAACAATCCACAGCATCCATTTCTTCTCGTACAGAGATGGTTTTTTCTTCCTTGTAAAGAATAGTCCTAAGGCAGCAACCAATAACATTAAGGCACCAAAACCAGCCATGATACGGAAGCTCCAGAATAAAGTGTTAACTGGTGGATAATAATTTTTATCATCCCCATATTTTTCTACCAAACGCTTGTTGACTGTATCCATTCCATCAACCGAACCTGATAATTTGTTATACGATAAAATACTTAGCATATATGGAATATCGATACCAAAAACTTGTTTATGTTCTCGTTCATCTGCCCAAGCAATCAATGTCCAAGCAGCAGGATCATCAGAGTCTTCATAGGCCCCCTCCATCGCCGCAAATTTCATTGGTTGTCCTTCAATTAGAGCTTTCATTTGCAAGTCGCCAGCTAATAAAACGCCGATTGAACCGAACAAAGTAACCCATAAGCCAATGCGCATAGATGCTTTGTGGAATGAAATATCCCGTTTTTTCAACAATTGGAAAGCAGCCATACCAGCTACTGCCATGCCGCCCAATGTAAAGGCGCCCATGATAACGTGTGAAAATTCATACCAAACTTTTGGATTGCTGATGACAGCTACAAAGTCCACCATTTCAGCACGGCCATTATTGATGACATAACCTACTGGATGTTGCATAAAACTATTGGCAACTAAAATCCAGAAAGCAGACATCATTGAACCGAATACGACTAACCAGATAAAGGTTACGTGAACTTTCGGATTCATTTTATCCCAAGTAAAGATCCACAAACCTAAGAATGTTGACTCTAAGAAGAAAGCTAAGAGCGCTTCTACCGCCAACGGTGCACCAAAAATATCTCCGACGAATCGAGAATAATCAGACCAGTTCATCCCAAACTGAAATTCTTGAATAATCCCGGTTACAACCCCAACAGCGAAGCTTAATAGGAATATATTTCCCCAAAACTTGGCCATTTTACGATAACGTTCCTCTTTTTTCACAACGTACATTGTTTCCATAATTGCTACAACAAGTGCTAATCCTATTGAAAACGGTACGAAGAAAAAGTGGAAAACTGTTGTCATCGCAAATTGGATTCTCGCCAATGTTACAATATCAAACATATTATTTCCTCCCTGATTTGCCTCCACACAAAGAAACAAGCTTACCTGAATTGTTCATTTCCATTAGCGATGACTCCTTTTATCTACGAAACTAAAAGAAAATTCAAGTGAACTTTTCCAAAAAGTGTGAAAATGCATGTAATATAGAATAATTCCAATCTAAGTATACAACTTTCTGATGCAGAAACCAAACAATACAGAAGCATTTCTCACAATTTTTTTAGGTGCTACCAAGATTTCTTCCCTTTCTTCTATCAATAAAAAAAGCCCTTCCTAAAAAAAGGAAGAACTAATCTCAATCTATCAACATTTTGACTTATCACTTGATTAGTTTTCGAAAATTGAAGCAGCTCGTCTTTGATGATAAAAATTCTAATCTTGTGATGAAAATTACGGATTGCTTGAGGTGATAGTTTGTTTTTTAACAACATGACTCTAAAACAGGCAGCTCATCCGCTCTGAAATCTGGCAGGTTTTGGTACCATTCTAAACAACATGACTCTAAAACCTCGGAGAATTATTTTTTCTCCATGATTCCGTAGTCGCATCACTTATCCATAGCTAGATTTCAGTTTAGAAGGTCTGATTTTTTTCTTCACGTTTATTATACCAAACTTTCTCCTTCTTGGCGGAAAAACCCACCATTTTTCAATGGTGGGTTTTCTTTATTTAGTAGCTGTAACAGCGAGCCAGATTTCACTGTACTTAGCTTCTGCTGGTCCTTGATATTGCGTAAACGAAATTTCTGGTGCTGCAACGACTTGGTAACCAGATGAAGGCAACCATTCAGAGAATATCCTTGCCCAGGTTTCTTGTAATGTTTGTGGGAAAGGACCTTCATTAGGAAAAACCGCCCATGTATGAGCAGGTACGCTTAGTTGCTCCAAATCTTCATAGATATTTTCTTGCAAAGTGGCAAAGCCAATCATGTGTGTCATTTCTCCACCTTCTGTTGTTCGTCCCTCTTGAAAGTCAAAAGAAGCATTTACTACTTGATGAGGATATACATCATCAAATGTATGCATTTCCGCTCGTTGTTGTGGTGTAATGCGCTGTGCTAATTCCATGATTGCTTGATTTTCCCCTTGATACTGTAAGGGAACCTTCTGACTAACTCCGACTATTTGAAACGCTGGTTTTTCAATCAATTTAACATCCATTGATTGTCCTCCTTTAATATCAATATAGAAAGAGAATTTAGGGAACGTTTTTTGGATTTGTGTTTTCATTACTTCAGAAGGTGCTTGTCCTGACCAATCGCGAAAAGCTCTTGAGAATCCTTCAATACTTTGATAACCATATTTAAAAGCTACATCTGTCACTTTTTCACCAGCAAGTAATGCTAGATTTGCTTCCGCCAAACGTCTCTTTTTAATATACTCAGCCAGACTCATCCCCGCAATAAACGAAAAAGTTCGTTTAAAATGGTAAACAGAAATCCCTGTCTTTTTCGCCAATTCATCGAAGGATACTTCTTCCGTTAAATGTTCTTCAATATAATCCATTGCTTGATTTAAATTTGCGAGCATCCGTGTCCCTCTCTTTCTATTTGAAAGTTTACTAAAGACCAACAAGGATGACTTGATTATTTAGAGCCAACATTCGTCAAATCGCTACTCTTGGTTCATAGCGGCTTTTAAGGCCTGTGCTAAAGCACTTTCTTCTGGTTCGTCTGGTTGTGAATATTTTTTCATCAAACGACGTTCTTCATGTTTAGTCATTTTTTGTTTTCGTTCTTTTTTATCGGGAATTTTTTCAGTAATCGAACAGAATTTACATTTGAAAGAACGACCATTTTTTCCTTCTATGATGACCATTTTTTTATGGCATTGTGGGCAACGGTGATTGGATACTTTAGGATCTTTTCGCCGACGATAAGAACATTCTTGGTTTGTACAAACGTAAATCTTCCCATCTTTTGTATTTTTTTCCCGTAAGTTTGAGCCACAATCTGGACATTTTTTTTGCGTAATGGAAAAATCTTGATATTTTTTCCCGCTTTGTTTAATTTCACGGACTAATTTTTTCGTATCCTCTTCAATATCCTTTAAGAAAAGTTGACTCTTTTGTTGACCCGAAGCGATTGCTTCGAGCGATTTTTCCCATTTTTCCGTTAGTTCAGGTGTCACAAGTGATGGATTCACCAAGTCTAATAGTTGCTTTCCTTTGGCAGAGACACTTAAACCGCTATTGGTTCGTTCCATCAATTCTGATTTAATCAGTTTTTCAATGATTTCAGCTCGCGTTGCCGGTGTGCCTAAACTGTGTTTCTCCATTTTTCCTAACAACGTTCCTTCGGTTAATGGTTTTGGCGGCGACGTTAATTCTTTGTTAATGGTAAAGTTTGGCGCAACGGTCATGCCTTTTTGCCATTGGACAATGGACAGCGGCTGTTCGGCTGTTGTTTTCCAGCCAGCAACAACTACTTTATTTTGATGAAAGACAAATGTTTCTTTTCCAAAAGCGACTGTAACTTTTGTTTGTTTGGTTTGATTTGGCTCAGCAAACAAACCTAAGAATCGTTGAACAATCATTTGATAGATTTTTTGTTCATCATTACTTAGCTTTTCATAACGAGGACGTTGTTCAGTTGGAATCAACCCATGGTGATCTGTGACTTTTGCATTTTGGAAAACTTTTTGTTGTTTAACAACGGCCCCATTTTTAAGGTAGCCTTTCACTTCTGGTGAAAAATCAGCAATGGCTTGAAGTCGTTCTTTCATCGTTCCTTTCATATCCGTCGTTAGATATTTGCTGTCAGTTCGAGGATAGGAAACAATTTTATGGGTTTCGTATAAACTTTGTACAAGAGACAACGTTTTCTTTGCAGAAAATTGGAATCGCTGGTTGGCTTCACGCTGAATTTCGGTTAAATCATATGGTAACGGCGCATTTTCTGTTTTAACTTTTTCTTGGATATCGGTAACTAAGCCCTTTTGTTTTGAGAGTTCTTTGACTAATTGCTCTGCTTCCTGCCGTTCTTTTAAAGCGTATGGATTTTTTTGAGTCATCTTTGCTTTTTCTGATTCAACAGTTAACGAGATAGTAAAATAAGTTTGAGGCTTAAATTGTTCAATCGTTTTTTCTTGTTGGCGTACCATTGCTAAAGTTGGTGTTTGAACACGACCTGCGGATAAGTTATCTTGATATTTCACTGTCAACGCCCGTGTGACGTTTAGCCCAACTAACCAGTCAGCTTTTGCGCGCGCCAAGGCAGAGTAATACAAATTATCGTAGTCTTTCGCTGGGCGAATTTTCTTAAACCCGTCTTTAATGGCTTTGTCTGTTTGAGATGAAATCCATAAGCGTTTGACTGGTTTGTTAAAACGGACATATTCTAAAATCCAGCGGGCCACTAATTCACCTTCACGACCAGCATCGGTGGCAATCACGGCTTCAGAAACATCTTTACGATTGGCTAATTGTTTAATCGCTTTTAATTGATGTCCCGTTTTCGGTAACGGTTTAATCCCTAAATTCTTAGGAATCATCGGTAAAGTTTCCATTTGCCACGTTTGCCATTCTTTGTTTAAATCTTCTGGCATTTTTAGTCCTAAGAGATGGCCTAAAGCCCAGGTGACAATCACGTTGGGTCCTTCATAATAATTCTTATTTTTTTGATTTGCTCCTAAAACGCGGCTTAAATCTTTTGCTACGCTAGGTTTTTCGGCAATAATTAATTGTTTTGCAACCACTAGTTTCGCTCCTTTTTGAGTGCTATCTTTTCGTATTATACCAAATATTAGCTCGATTTTCTCTAAATTCCGAGAATAGAAAAAGAGTTTAAAGAAAATTCCCTGAGGTTTTTCTTTAAACTCATGCGTTTCAAATAACTTTCCGTTTGCAGAATTTTGTTTTGCCAAAATGATTGGATATTGTGGTAAACTCAGCTTTATTTTCAAAAGTAACTGCATGATGATTTTCTAGTAATGCTAAACCGAAGTATTGTTGTAAATCTTCATCGCATTCTTCACACCAGCGTTCTTCCCCATCATTCCAGAAAGCCGTTAAATAATTAGGCTTTGTGTTGACGTATGTATAATTCTGAGAAAGTTTTTGCCAAACTTCCACATAATATGTCTCTGCATCGGTCAAGTTATCGAAGGTTTTTTCTTGAACAATGTCCTCTTGCCAATCATCAAAAAACCACCAAGGTTCATTGTCGCCATACATTGTAATTACTTGATACATTGAACCGCTCCTTTTTTTGCTACTGTAGGTATCATAGTCACTTTCTGAAAAAGTTGCAAGGATTTGGTTTCGGACTGAGAAATTTTTGAAATTTATTTTATCCTGCCACTTCTAAAGAAGCAATAAAATCTTCAATCATGCGACGATAACTTTCTTCTGGCGTGGCTTCTTCGCGTTGAAAATAACCTAAAAAACGTAAGGTAATATAACCATGGATTAAGCTACGTAATTCTCGACTTTTATGCAGTCGTTCTTCATTATTAAATGGATAAAAAGCTAAAAGTTGTAAGATAATTTGATTGGTTTCATGGATGCCTTCAATTAATTGTTGGTTTTGCGTTTTCGGCACACTGATAAGTAATTCATAGACTGCAGAATTTTCAAAAGCAAATTGTTGGTACGTTTCAGCATATATCCGAATTGCTTCTGCGCCACTCTTACCCACTAAGGCTCGTCGCAATGCATCATTTAATTCTTGAATTAACAAGTCCACTAGAGCATTTTTTACTTCAGCAATATTTTTAAAGTGATTATAGAGTGAAGGATACTTGATGCCTAAATCAACGGCTAAATTTTGAAAGGTTAATTGTTGAACGCCCAATTCTTCCGCTAGGTTGCGGGCACTTTCAAGGATTTTGGCTTTCGTTAAATTCCGTTTTTTTGCCATCTTTCTGACGCCTCCAATTCTTAAATTTTGGACAATTATTAGTTTATCATATCTATTGACTCTTTTTAAACTATAAATTATAGTTTATAATAATAATTTGTAAACATCATTTTTGAAAGAAGGCTGTTTGGCATGCATATTACCAACCGTTCTCATTTGGCCGATCGTTATGGCAAACGAACCAGTGCAGAATTTTTATTACACGAACGTCCTATTTTATCTTTTCCTATTTCTTTAGCGGCCATTCCTAAAGAAGCCCGCTATTTATCCTGGGAATTAATTGATTATGACACGATTCCTCTAATCGGTTTCCCTTTTATTCATTGGTTAGCTGCCAATGTTCCTGTAACCAATGAGATTCCTGAAGACTTTAGTCGAACAGCACTCAAGCCTACCATTCAAGGAAAAAATAGTCTTGCTTCTCCTTTGGGGAAACAGATGATTCCTGCGCTTGCCACTGAAACGTTACCTGAGTTAACCGAACGTTATCTGGGGTTAAGTCCTCGCTCTGGTGTGCACACCTATACGTTATATGTATACGCTACAAAAAATCCACTAAATTTAAAAGAAGGCTTTTTTGCGAATGAATTGCATAAAGCATTGAATGATCAACGACTCGCCAAAGCCAAATTTGAATTTCTTTACTAGAAAGTGAGGAAATAGAATGTATGAATTAATTAAAAGTAAAATTTTCCGTCCAAGACAACCTTGGGAAAAAAATCTGCTTGTTTTATGGTTTGGCACATTTATGGCTGGTATTGGCTTTAGCTTAGTGATGCCATTCATGCCTCTTTATATCAACACATTAGGTACTTTTACCCACCAACAATTGAATTTTTGGAGCGGAATCACGTTCTCCTCCACTTTTTTAGTCACGACCATTGTTTCTCCTTGGTGGGGCCGTTTAGCCGACCGAAAAGGACGCAAGTTAATGTTATTACGCGCTTCATTAGGGATGGCTATCGTCATTAGTTTAATGGGCGCAGTCACAAGTGTTTATCAATTGATTGGCTTACGCTTATTACAAGGTGTTTTTTCTGGTTATATCAGTAATGCGACTGCGTTAGTTGCTACAGGCACACCTAAGGAAAAAAGCGGCCAAGTGCTTGGTACTTTAGCCACTGGTTCTGTTACCGGCACGTTGCTTGGTCCTCTTTTGGGCGGTGTCACTGCGTCTATTTTCGGTTATCGGCCAACCTTTTTTATTACTGGTACGATTTTATTACTCGTTTTTGTTTTGAGTCTCGTCTTTGTCCATGAAGAGTTTGTGCCAATTGAAAAAAATCAAGCCGCATCTGGGAAACAAATTTTAAAAAAACTAGAACATCCCCACGTGATTCTTGGAATGTTTATTACGACATTAATCATTCAAGCTTCCAATAATTCAATTAGTCCCATCATCAGTTTATATATTCAACAATTGTTGGGTGGTCACGGAAATGTCACCTTAATTAGCGGAGTCATTGCTTCTATTCCAGGGATTGCAACGTTAATAGCCGCCCCACGTTTCGGCCGGTTAGGCGATCGTATTGGCAGTGAACGCATCTTGACAATTGGTTTAATTTTAGCCATTTTCGTTTACCTACCAATGGCCTTTGTTCAAAATGTCTGGCAGCTTGCCATGCTTCGTTTCTTAGTTGGGATTTCCGATGCCTGTTTACTACCAGCTGTTCAAACGTTGATTACTCGTTATTCCCCAAGTGACGCTGCAGGTCGTATTTTCAGTTACAATCAATCTTTCCAAGCGACAGGAAATGTGATTGGTCCTATGATTGGTTCAAGCGTATCTGCCGCTTTCGGTTATCGTGGGGTCTTTATTTCCACTTCTTGTCTGGTTCTCATTAACCTTCTATGGGTTCGTCGAAGCACCGCCGAATTAAAAAAAGAGAAAAATGATGCCTGAGTTATACACAGAAAAGTTATCCACAATTTTAATTTTTAATTTTTCTCTTTTTTCTTATTTTAAAAAAATAGGTATATAAAATAAAAAAGAAAAGCGGATATTTACTGGTTTTATGACCAGCATATCCGCTTTTTTTTTGGTTGACTTCATCCTTTTTGTTTCACAACTCGTGAAACTTTTTAGACGTATTGTAGTTCTTTTTCATCTTGGTAGGCGCGATCAATTAAGCCGCCCCCTAAGCATTCCATCCCATCATAAAAAACAACAGCTTGACCTGGAGTGACTGCGCGCGCTGGTTCCTTAAACGTAACGGTTGCTTTTGTGCCATCTTCAGATAAGGAAACATGCACTGGAATATCTGCTTGACGATAACGGAATTTAGCCGTACAGTCAAACTCTTTTGGCATTGGTGTATCAACAGTAAAATGAACCTCACTAGCTTCTAAATGTGTTGCATATAGTTTTTCATGGTGAAATCCTTGTCCCACGTATAATGTATTGGTAGTTAAATCTTTCCCAATTACAAACCATGGTTCTTGTGTTTTACCGCCGCCACCAATTCCTAAGCCTTGGCGTTGACCGATAGTATAATACATCAGACCATCATGTTGTCCTTTGATTTCGCCATCTTCTGTCACCATGTTGCCTTTTTTAGCTGGTAAATAATTACTCAAAAATTCTTTGAAATTCTTTTCACCAATAAAACAAACGCCCGTTGAGTCTTTTTTCTTGGCTGTGGCTAATCCAGCACGTTCAGCAATTGCACGAACTTCTGATTTTTCCATGCCACCCAATGGAAACATTGTTTTTGCCAATTGGGCTTGTGATAATTGGCTTAAAAAATAGGTTTGGTCTTTATTATTATCAATTCCACGTAACATATGCACTACGCCATTTTCATCCGTTTCTACTTGCGCATAGTGGCCAGTTGCAACATAGTCAGCGCCTAGTTGCATAGCATAATCTAGGAATGCTTTAAATTTAATTTCTTTATTACACATGACATCTGGATTTGGTGTCCGTCCTAACCGATATTCTGCTAAAAAATATTCAAACACACGGTCCCAATATTCTTTTTCAAAATTGACCGAATAATACGGAATCCCAATTTGATCCGCTACTTTTGCGACATCTTTATAATCCTCAGTTGCGGTACAGACACCATTTTCGTCTGTATCATCCCAATTTTTCATAAAGATCCCAATTACATCATAGCCTTGCTCTTTTAAAAGCAACGCTGTGACAGATGAATCGACACCGCCACTCATGCCTACCACGACACGCGTTTTGCTGTTATCTGCCATTTTATCACCATCATTTCAATTAGATTCTGAAATCATCCACGATTTGAAGGTCGTAACTTTTCAGTGCTTTTCATTATACTATTTTTTTGAAATAAGTAAAGCAAGCCGGGCGTATAATGAGAAAATACTTGGAACAAAGGCACAGCGAACAAGCTATTGCTTTCAAATAAACAGAAAACCTGAAGGAACAAGCTACTTTCACTTGTTTCTTCAGGTTTCTCTAAATTATTCTACTTTCTCTAATACACCACGACTAATTAAGCCATCCATTAAGAAAAAGTATTTTTCTTTACTCATTTCATGTTGTTCATTCTTGAAAATATTCATTGGTTTTAAACCATTTGCCGTTGTAATGGACATTTTCAACTCTTTTAGATCAGCAGTGATCGTAATTTTCAATTTGAAGCCTTCATTTCTCTGAGGCGTTGGATCTAAGGAACGAATCAATTGAAAGTTCCCTGATTTTGTTTCAGTAAAGCCGTTATCTTTTAATGTATAGCGTTTTGCACTAGGATGTACTTTGTAAAAAACTGTTGAGCCTTCAACAGCAGCCGTTGTTGTAAATGCCATGGGTTCCACCTCGTTATTTTCATTGTTATCTTCATTATAGCGAAAACCTGTAGCTGCCGCAATCAGATTATTTTTTCAATTGTTGAATCACTGCAACTAGTACTTCAGAAAAAGTCGCAATTTCTTCTGGTGTGTTCCCGTAGCCAAAACTAATCCGGATTGATTCTTTAATAGCTGAGGAATTTTCTCCATACATCGCTGTCAACACGTGCGAAGGATCCACAGTTCCCGCTGTACAAGCCGAGCCTGTTGAAATCGCAATACCTCTTAAGTCCAAATGCATTAAGAGCAAATCACTGGGAATTCCTTTTAAATGAAGATTTAAGACATGCGCTAAACGATTGGTTGGTTCACCATTAATTGAAAAATCAATATTGGCTTCTTCTAACGCTTTTAAAATAATCGTTTGAAAACTTTGATAAGCTGTTTTTCTTGCTTGCTTTTCTGTAGAAGTTAGTAATGAAACGGCAGTACCCATGCCAATAATTCCAGCTAAGTTTTCCGTGCCCGCACGTCGTTTTTCTTCTTGTTCCCCACCATGTAAAAGAGGTGGTAATTGGATTGCATCGCTTTTAAATAAAAAACCTACGCCTTTTGGACCATTGATTTTATGAGCGGAAATACTTAATAAGTCGATCCCTAATTCATGAGGTAAAATGACTTCACTTCCATAAGCTTGGACGGCATCTGTATGAAAAATCGCCGAATGATTTTTAAGAATTGCACCAACTTCAGCAATTGGTAATCGATTTCCAATTTCATTATTGCCATACATCATTGAAACCAAGATCGTTTCTTCGCGTAAAGACTTTTTGAATTGATCCATTGAAATCTGACCATTTTCATTCACAGGCAAGTAAGTCACTTCAAAGCCTAACGTTTCTAAGTATTCCATCGTTCGTAATACAGCGGGATGTTCAATTGCCGTAGTAATAATATGTTTTCCTTCCTTTTGACGAGAAAAAGCAACTGCCAAGATGGCTGTGTTATCCCCTTCTGTGCCACCACTATTAAAAATAATTTCGTGGGGTTTGGCTTGTAAGCTCTCGGCAATCGTTTGACGCACTTCTTCCAGAAGACCGTGTGCCTTTCGTCCAAACTGATGAATACTTGATGGATTGCCAAAAGTCGTTTGCATATTTTCAGTCATCGCTTGAATGACCGTTGGATGAAGCGGTGTTGTTGCCGCATGATCTAAATAAATGGGTTCCAAATGACTCGTCCCTTTCCTTATGTTCTGGCGTTATTCTAGCATAAAAAGCTTAAAACACAAAATCAGAATACTTTCTCTTCTATTTATAAAAGAGATAAGAAAAATAGGTCCAACACTGTTAAAGTTGTTAGACCTATTTCTAGTTTAAGGAATCACTTATTCTCCTTTTGGTTCTAAACGGAATAATGGACTCATTGGTTTATTTTCATGAATACGAAGTAACGCTTCCCCCATTAACTCAGCGCAAGAAATAATATTCAAGGTTGCTGGTTGGCGGTCTGCTGTCGTATAAACAGAGTCAGTAATACTAATTTCCTTAATTGGCGCATTTTCTAAGGTTGCTTTTGCGCCTTCTGATAACAAACCATGCGAGGCGCAAGCATACACTTCTTGCGCACCATTTTTCATTAAAACTTCCGCCGCTGTGGCTAACGTTTGACCAGTATTCAAAATGTCATCAACAAGAATACATTTTTTCCCAGCGACATTCCCAATAACGTAACCTTCTTGACGCACCCCATCAATCTCTTCATGGTCGACAATTGCTAAGGTCGCATCTAAGTACTCCGATAAACTACGTGCGCGTTGAACACCACTGTTTTTAGGCGAAACAATCACAATTTCTTCCCCTACTAATGCTTGTTGACGATAATAATGAGCAAACAAAGGCATTGTAAATAAATTATCTACTGGGATATCAAAAAATCCTTGGACTTGAACAGTATGCAAGTCTAATGTCAACAAACGTGTTGCGCCTGCCTCTACCAACATATTAGCAACTAATTTCGCAGTAATGGGTTCTCTTGGTTTCGCTGTGCGGTCTTGGCGAGCATAACCATAGTAAGGCAAAATAACATTAATTGTTTTTGCGCTAGCACGTTTTAATGCATCAATTAAAATAAGCAATTCCATCAAATGATCATTTACAGGGGCATTCGTTGCTTGGATGATGTAGACATGATCGCCACGAATACTTTCTTCAATATTAATTTGAATTTCGCCATCACTAAATTGGCGCACGGTGCTTTTTCCTAATTCTGTTCCTACTGATGCTGCGATTTTTTCAGCAAGTGGTCGATTTGCATTTAAACTGAAGATGCGTAAGGTGTCATCTTGATAGTTTTCGGTCATGATATCCTCCGTCAATATAAAATAATAGTCGTTTTCATTCATATTCTACCATTTTTTGTCATAAAAATCATGGGATCCTCCTTAATTTATTGAAAGAAACGGTTTTCTTTGTGAAAAAAGCGCTTGTATTTAGGTGCGCCTAAAAATTATTTGCATTTTCTTAAACTATCCCTTATACTGATTTTAAGGCAAACCTAAAAAGGAGGAATTTCATGAGAAAAAGCTTTAACTTAGCTGTTCAAGCGTTAACCGTTCAATATCAAGGACGGACCGCTTTAAATAATATCCACGTTACTATTCCCTCCGGTAAAATTACTGGAATTATCGGACCAAATGGTGCTGGAAAGTCAACATTTATTAAAGGGTTATTAGGCTTGATTAAAACAAAGGAACGTGATGTTTTGTTAAATAATCAAGCGATTGACCAACAAAAAACAACCATTGCCTATGTAGAACAACGTAGCGCCTTGGATCTTAGTTTCCCAATTAGCGTTTTTGAAACGGTCTTGCTAGGAACCTATCCAAACTTGGGACTATTAAAACGCCCAGGAAAGAAAGAAAAGCAAGCAGCCATGGCTGCATTAAAAATGGTGCAATTAGAAGACTATGCGCAACGCCAGATTGGCGAACTTTCTGGTGGCCAATTACAACGTGTGTTTATCGCCCGTGTTTTGGCCCAAGGTGCTGAGGTGATTTTTTTAGATGAACCTTTCGTCGGCATTGATATGTCTAGTGAAAAAGTGATTATGGATATTCTCAAATCATTAAAAAGTCAAGGTAAAATGATTATCATTGTTCACCATGATTTGCACAAAGTATCCCACTATTTTGATGAATTAATCGTTTTGAAAAACCGGCTAATTGTTGCGGGTCCTGTTGAACAAACGTTTACTGCAGAAACGCTCCAAGAAGCATACGGTGATTTGTTAGGTGATTTATTAATACAGGGGGTTGCAAAATGATTGCTGCATTTATTGATGGTTTATTCCGTTATCAATTTTTACAAAATGCCCTTTTGACGTCTGTAATTGTCGGACTCATTTCAGGGGTAATTGGTTCATTCATTATTTTACGTGGGATGTCTTTGATGGGTGATGCGATTTCCCATGCTGTTTTACCAGGGGTCGCTGTTTCTTATATGTTTGGTTTCAATTATATTTTTGGCGCTTCTATTTTTGGCTTACTAGCTGCATTATCGATCGGCTTTATTACCCAAAAAAGTCCACTAAAAAATGATACTGCCATTGGTGTTGTCTTTAGTTCTTTTTTTGCTTTAGGGATTATTTTTATCTCTTTTGCAAAAAGTTCCACCGATTTATATCATATTCTGTTTGGAAATGTATTAGCGGTCGCAGATACCGATATTTTAATTACTTGTGTCGTCGGCGTGATTGTTTTGATTTTTGTGGCATTGTTTTATAAAGAGTTGCAACTCACTTCTTTTGATCCCACAATGGCTCAGGCCTATGGTTTAAATATTCAATTTTTCCACTATGCATTGATGTTTTTACTAACATTAGTCGCTGTTTCTTCTTTGCAAACCGTCGGAACTATTTTAGTCATTGCCATGCTGATTACGCCAGCGGCAACAGCTTATCTATTAACAAATCACTTACCGACAATGATTGGCTTAGCCTCTACTTTTGGGATTTTAAGTTCAGTGATTGGCCTATTCTTTAGTTATTCTTATAACTTAGCTTCTGGTGCGACGATTGTTTTAACCGCCGCCTTATTCTTTTTATTGGCTTTCTTTTTCTCACCAAAGAAAGGCCTAGTATTTGTAAACCGTCAGAAAGAAATGGAGGAATCAACGAATGAAAAAATTTAGTTTATTTTTTTAACACTTTTAGCAGGGTTAACGTTAGCTGCTTGCGGGAATCAAGCCGCTGAAAAGAAAGAAAAATTAGCAATTGTGACAACGAACTCGATCTTATCCGATTTAGTGAAAAATGTTGGGCAAGACAAAATTGAGCTGCATAGTATTGTGCCAATCGGGACAGACCCTCACGAATATGAACCGTTACCAGAAGACATTGCGAAAGCTTCTGAAGCGGACATTTTATTCTTTAACGGCTTGAACTTAGAAACAGGCGGAAATGGCTGGTTTAACAAATTAATGAAAACGGCCAAAAAAGTTGAGAATAAAGATTACTTTTCTACAAGCAAAAATGTTACGCCACAATATTTAACAAGTGCCGGTCAAGAACAAACAGAAGATCCACATGCTTGGTTAGACATTGAAAATGGCATTAAATATGTAGAAAACATTCGTGACGTGTTAGTAGAAAAAGATCCAAAAAATAAAGATTTCTATACAGAAAACGCGAAAAATTATACCGAAAAACTTAGCAAATTACATGAGGAAGCCAAAGCTAAATTTGCTGATATTCCTGATGATAAAAAATTATTAGTTACAAGTGAAGGTGCCTTTAAATATTTCTCCAAAGCTTATGATTTAAATGCCGCTTATATTTGGGAAATTAACACAGAAAGTCAAGGAACACCTGAACAAATGACCACGATTATTGATACCATTAAGAAATCAAAAGCACCTGTGTTATTTGTTGAAACCAGTGTCGATAAACGTAGTATGGAACGGGTCTCAAAAGAAGTGAAACGACCAATTTACGATACACTTTTCACAGACTCTCTTGCCAAAGAAGGAACAGAAGGCGATACGTACTACAGCATGATGAACTGGAATTTAACAAAAATCCATGATGGCTTAATGAGTAAATAAATAATAAAGAAGAAAGAACCAAGTTGACTCCCCCTCAACTTGGTTCTTTCTTCTTTATTTAACTAATTCCTCAATATCAATTACTCGATCCACAATTTTCTCATAAAAATCTGCTTCATGGGAAACCAGAAAAACCGTTCCTGGGTAAACGTGAATTGCTTCTTGTAAACTTTTTTTGGCCGCTTCATCAATATGATTGGTTGGCTCATCTAAAAATAACAAATTACTTGTTTGCATCATTAGTTCCGCTAGTTTTACTTTTGTTTGCTCACCACCACTTAACAGGGCTAACGACTGCATTGCTAACTTATCTGGTAAACCTGCTCTAGCCAAATGACTTCTTCGCTCTTTAATCGTTGTATCTGGAAAACGATCTGATAAATAGTCTAGCGGCGTTAACTGCTCATTAGGCCACGCCAAGTCTTGGGTAAAATAAGCAATTTTTGTATTCAGCGGATAATGAAATTCTCCATCTAATGAAGGAATCACTTTCGTCAACGTTTTAATTAATGTTGATTTGCCAATCCCATTAAAGCCTTTCAATGCGACTTTTTCACCGACATGAACCATTAAATCTAACGGTTCTAACAAAGGTTCCCGATAGCCGACAACTAACTTCTGGGTCGTTAGTGCTTGCGTTGCAACTAACCCTTGATAAGGAAATTCAATCGCTGGCTTAGTCAAGGAACCTGGCGGAGTCAATCGTTCCAACCGGTCCAATTGTTTTTGTCGACTTTTAGCCATCGTTGCTCGATTTCCAGCTTTGTATTTACGAATATAGGCTTCCATTTTTTCAATTTTTTCTTGTTGGGCCTGATACTGTTTCAAATAGGTTTGTTTATTCTGCTCTTTTTGTGCAAAAGATTTTTCTACATTTCCAGTATATTTGGTTAATTTGCCAAACTCAATGTCTGCGATGCAATTCGTCACTTCATTTAAAAATTGATAATCATGGGAGACTAATAGAAAGCTTCCTTCAAAATTATTCAGATAGCGAATAAGCCATTGAATATGTGTATCATCTAAATAGTTGGTGGGTTCATCTAAAAGTAACACATCAGGGGCCTCTAACAATAATTTTGCTAAAATCACTTTTGAACGTTGACCACCGCTTAGCTCCCCTAACTTTTTATCCAAACCAATTGCTTGTAGTCCTAACCCGTTGGCTAAATCCTGAATAATCGTGTCGATTTGGTAAAAATTACTTTCATCTAAATCTGTTTGTAATTTGCCTGCTTGTTCTAAAAGTTTTTCCGAAGCCGTTTGACTGTATTCTTCATAAAGTTTTGTCAGTTTCGCTTCTTTATCAAAAAGTTCTTGAAAGGCTTGTTTCAAAAAATCAACCATCGTTAGTGATTGTTCTACAGAAACGTGCTGATCCAAGTACCCAATCTTGCAATTTTTTTGCCACTGAATCGTTCCTTCGTCTGGCAATACTTCCCCTGTTAAAATTTTAATTAAGGTGGATTTGCCGACCCCATTTTGGCCAGTTAAGCCTAAATGATCCCCTTTATTCACTTGCAATGAAGCCTCTTCATACAAGACCTTTTCGCCAAATCGATGCGTTAAATGTTCAATAGTTAAAATACTCATTTTCGTCACTTCTTTCTTGTTAACTGATTATTTTGGGACAACAAAAAAAGAACCACGTCTGCACGTCGTCCATCCTGACAGAAATCCCGACAACCGCTTGTACGTACACTCAAATAAGACTAGCTTTTCTAGTCACAAAATGTGCTATCAAGCGATGAAGAAATTAATTGCTCGGCTCCACAACAGTGCTTCATCTGTTCTTAAACTATCGGGAGCTACTTTTCTTGTTAATTTATCAGTTAAAACAAAAAACATGTGAATCACCTTTCTTATGCTTGTATTCTACCATAGAATGACAAGAAAGCAAGCCACGTTAGTTTATAACGAAAGGAGCCCACAAACCATCATTTTGTCGGCTCCCTATCCCTATTATTCTGATAAATAGTTTAATGCATAGCGTACGTGGTACTCTGCTGCTAAAAGTAAGGCACGTTCATCAATATCAAATTGTTCATGATGGTGTCCAAAATGAGTAGCAGGATTTTCAGGGTTTCGTGAACCGACCCGTCCATAGATACCAGGAATTACCGCTAAGTAATCAGCAAAATCATCCGCCCCTAAACTTTTAGGATGATTGGTCACAACATTTTCAAAACCAACAATTTCACTGGCTACCTGCTGTGCACGGTTGGTTGCTTGTTCTTCATTAATTAATGGATTCGCTGCCGCATAAACAGAAAAATCAGCAATTTCTGTGCGATGAGACTGGGCAATTTCATGGGCAATTTCTTCGACTCGTTGTAAAACAAATTGGCGCGTTTCCTGACTAAATGTTCGAACAGTGCCTTCAATGGTTGCATGGTTTGCTACAATATTATAGCGTGTTCCTGCTTGTAAAACGCCAATTCCTACTACGACAGAATCTAAAGGATCAATCTCGCGCGCTACAATTTTTTGTAATTCCACAACGATACTGGCCGCTGCTAAAACAGCATCCCGGCCATTCTGTGGTTGGGCGACGTGACTACTTTGACCACTGACTTCAATTTTAAAAATATCACAAGAGGCGTTGGTAGCACCTTTGGTAGCAACTAATTTTCCGACTGGCACACTGGAATCTAAATGAATCCCAAACACTTGGTCGATTGCTTCTAAATAATTTCCTTCCACAAATTGTCGAGCGCCTGCACCAATTTCTTCCGCTGGCTGGAAGGCCAGTTTAACCGTTCCTGAAAAGGTATCCTGATGTTTTTTGAGCACTTTAGCTGCACCTAGCAATGCTGCCGCATGACCATCGTGTCCACAAGCATGATTGAGTCCTGGATTTTTAGAAGCATAGGCAGCGCCTGTTGCATCTGGCAATTCCAACGCATCAATATCTGCACGTAACAAAATCGTTTTGCCAGCGCCAAGACCTCCTTCAATGGTTGCTAAAACACCCGTTTCCCCTACTTCTACAAAAGGAATAGCTAAGGCTAGTAGTTCTTCTTTAATGCGCTTAATCGTTTCATATTCTTTTAAACTTGCTTCAGGGTATTGATGAAAATGACGTCTTAAATGGATTATCCATTCCTTTTCCGTAGCAATAGCTTCTTGGATTGTTTGAATCGTTGTTGTACTCATTATAAATGCCTCCTTTATTTTTTACCAAATGTTTCCCAGGCTGGAACATTGGCGCCCTTTGATGTTTCTGCAATGACCTTTTTCGTTTCTTCTTGTTGATATTCTTCTACAACTTTTTGATAAAGTTTATTCTCTTGATCTTCTTCTCGAGCCACGACAATGTTCACATAAGGTTTCGCTTTTTCGTTTACAGGTTCTAAGAAAATAGCATCTTTATCTGGTGTATACCCAGCATCGACAGCCATGCCGCTATTAATCACTGAAGCATCGACATCTTGTAAAGCACGCGCTGTTTGCGTAGCATCTAATTCAGTTATTTTCAATTGGCGTTTATTTTCAGTAATATCACTGACAGTCGGTAGTTGCTGTTTCGCAGGATCAACTTTTATCAGTCCCGCAGTTTGTAATAAAATTAACGCCCGCCCGCCATTCGTTGGGTCATTAGGAATAGCAATTTCTCCGCCGTCTTTAATTTTCGTGATATCTTTCAATTTATTAGCGTAAATTCCCAATGGTGCATTGACTGTATTGCCAATTGATACTAATTTCGTCCCATGCTCTTTATTGTAATTGTCTAAAAAGATTTGATGCTGAAAGGCATTTAAATCAATTTCTTTTTCTGCTAATGCTGCATTTGGTTGCGTATAGTCTGTAAATTCTACCAATTGTAGATCAATATTTTTCTTTTTCAAACGGTCTTTGACCGATTCCCATTCATCATTTTTTGTTCCTACAACCCCTAGTTTAACGGTTTCTGTCTTAGTATCCTTCGCAGACCCCGATGCACAACCTGCAATCGTAAAAGCTAATACCCCAATAAGTCCAATTAATTTACTAAATTTTTTCATTTGTCATTTCTCCTTTTTCTAATGTGATGTTTTTTTGATTAATTGATTACTAATGGCTTGACTGATAAATACCATAATTAAAATAATTAACGTGGCCATAAATGTCACATCGGTTTGAAACCGATTGTAGCCTCGAGTAATCGCTAAGTTGCCCAGACCACCGGCCCCAATAGCTCCTGCCATGGCTGTTAATCCAATTAAATTAATAATTGTCACTGCTGAAACACGAATAATACTTGGTAACCCTTCAATTAGATAAACCCGAAAAATAATCCCTAAGGGACTCGTCCCCATAGCTTCTGCCGCTTCGATAACGCCAGGATCCACTTCTAATAACGCATTTTCAATTTGGCGCGCGAAGAACGGGATTACGCCAATAACTAATGGGACTAACGCTGCAGTTGTACCAATTGTTGTTCCTGCCAAAATTCGTGTTAATGGTTGAATCAGTGCGAGCATAATGATGAAAGGAATAGAACGGCAAACATTAATAATTTTTTCTAAGATACTATACAGGGGTGGATTTTTCAAAACACCACTGGGGCCAGTACTGACAAGCACGACACCCAATAAGACTCCTAACACGCCAGCAATCAAGGCTGTCCAAAAAACCATGTATACTGTTTCCCATGTACTTTGAAGAAACTCTTGTTTTAATTGGACAACATTCGGAAAATATTTCTCAAATAATTGATACATTCTCAGTTCACTCCTTTTTTAAATCACCTGTAAATTCTGATTTTGCTTCGTTTGCTGATAGGTTTTCAAAACATTGGTTCGCACGCCTTGTTTCGCTAAATAAGTAAGGGCTTGTTGACGCTGGGCCTCATCACCAGAAAGCACCACAATTAAATGGCCAATAGGAACGTTTTGAACAATTTCGACATTGCCATATAGGATATTCGTATACACCTGATATTGGCTATACAATTGTGCAATTAATGGCTCGTTCGTTTGATCTCCCACATAAGAAAATTCAATTAATTCTTGATTTTTATCTAAATTAGCTAATTTAGGATGTTCAAGAATCGTGGTTAATGCTTGATCAATATGAGTTGCTGTCCGAATAAAATCTTTGGTTAAAGGTTGTTGGGGTTGACTAAAAATCGAAACAATATCGTTTGATTCGACAACGCAGCCATTTTCCATCACCGCAACTTTATTACAAATTTCTTTAACCACTTGCATTTCATGGGTGATTAAGACAATCGTCAAGTTCAGTTCTTGATTTAACTTTTTTAACAAAGCTAAAATCTGTCCTGTTGTTTTTGGATCTAACGCACTCGTCGCTTCATCACAAAGTAAAATTTCAGGATCATTTGCTAAAGCGCGGGCAATCGCAACCCGCTGTTTTTGCCCTCCTGATAGTTGACTGGGGTAAGCGTCCCGTTTTTCACTTAGTCCAACTAGCTCTAATAAGTGGCTGATTTTTTGACGCCGCTCAGTTTTACTTAGCCCAGAATATTTTAATGAAAAATCGATATTACTAAATATGGTCCGCTCTTTCATCAAATTAAAATGTTGAAAAATCATTCCAATCTTTTTTCGTTGTTGTCGTAATTCCTTTTTAGAAAAAGTTAAAATATTTTCTTTGTTAATAATAACGGTGCCCGCTGTTGGTCGTTGCAATAAATTAATTACCCGTACTAACGTACTTTTTCCAGCACCGGAATACCCAACGATTCCGTAGATATCCCCTTTATCAATTGTCAAAGAAACATCTTGGACAGCCTGAATTTCTTGTTTTTTTTGTTGAAATGTCACACTGATATTTTTTAGTTCAATCATTCTTTATCCCCCTTCATTCTTACCAACCTGCATTTTTTCACAAAAAAGAAAAAAGCATCCTCAACGACACAACTCAAGTTGTATCGTTGAGGACGCTTTTTTGCGTGTTACCACCTCATGTTCAGAATTTGCTCACACAAATTCCCTTTTCAAGTACGGAACAATATGTTCGATACCCTAGCTCGATAACGGGAGCCCCCGTCGCCGCCTTGTGTTTAACACTCGGAGCGCTTGCTCAATAGCCATTTTCCAAAACGTCTTTGTCACCTATTCTCAGCTACCTAGGCTCTCTGTTAGACAAATAAAGTCTTGTACTTACTATATCACTGCTTTTTTATTTCTATTCATTCTAAACTGATTTTCGTTTATTTTCAAAATCAAACAGACTAGTGTTAATGTTCTCTTCGAACATCTTGTACTGTTCATCACTTACAAAGGCCATACTGCGTCGAGTAACCGCAGACATCATCTACTCTGTCGCTTCGCGCCAGTCGTAGTGATTCACAGCAAAAAGCCCTTCACTAGCATTTTGCTAGTAAAGGGCGAATGATTCGCGGTACCACCTTTTTTCGAAATATAACTGATTCTTTATATCTCATCTCTTATCCAAGTCTTTATTAACTTGGTGCACATGGTAACGGGTGCTTAGCCGAAATTGCTTACTTATCAGCAATTTATTCTCAGAGGCCATCTTCAACTTTTCTGAACCTTGTCCCTTTTCACCAATCAGGACTCTCTTTTGAAGGTCATCAAAATTTACTCTTCTCTTCAACGAATGAATAGTTATCTGTGATGTTGATTTACACTTTACTAGAGAAAAAAGAGATTGTCAACAGTTTTTCTTAGAAAAAAATCATTTTTCTTTTTTTACGAAAGAGCAATTGACAAACTTTCATCTATACGTTATTCTATTTCTTGTGCACGAGATTTGTACGATTTTTCAAAAGGAACTTTGGCGATTACTCGTCGCAGTTTAGCCTTTGAAAGTGCCGCCTTAGCTCAGTTGGTAGAGCACCACCATGGTAAGGTGGGGGTCGCCGGTTCAAGCCCGGCAGGTGGCTTTTTGGTAAAATCCCAACTCTTTAATAAAGAGTTGGGATTTTTTTGTTTTGCCTATCCTTAGTGTTCTGTCAGGATGAGAAAATAACAAAAGCAATTTCTTCATTCCACTCGTTATGGTATATTTTAATTGTTAAATAATTATTGGAGTGGAGTACAATGATGAAACAATTACCTACAGAATCAAAAAAAATTGATTTAAAGAACTGGTGTATTGAAAATAAAACCTATCTTCTATTGATCATTTTAATTTATCAAGTGGCAGTTTTATCCATCGGCATTATCAATTTCCCTTATTTAGATGATAATGCTCGCCAAGTCGCTGGAATGACAGATTTTGGTACGACTTACGCACGTTGGGGCAGTGAATTTCTCTCATGGTTTGTTCAAGGAAGTCGTCATTTGACAGATCTGGGCTTGACCACACCGATTCTGACAGGTCTTATCTTATCTCTCACAAGCATACTAGCTATTTATATCATCAATGACCAAAAAATTAGTTGGGGTTCCTCTTTAGTAGCTACTTTAATTGGCCTCAATCCTTGGTTCCTCCAATGTCTTAGTTTCAGGTTTGATAGTCCCTATATGGCATTGAGTATTTTTTGTTCGTTTCTTCCTTTTTATTGGTGGCAGTGTAATTCTTTTACGTTTTTCTTGGTTTCTTTCTTTTCACTGTTTGTTATGTTTAATACTTACCAAGCCTCGTCAGGAATTTATATAGTTATGGTCTTATTCCTTACTTTCAAGCAGTTACTTGCTGGAGAAAATTTCATTGCTCTTTGTAAAAAAGTCGCACTTGCTGCTATCGCTTATCTACTTTCTATAGTCAGCTACCTTATCGAGTTAAAATTTGTACCTTCCGCAACAAACAACATTGGGGGCAGTCAGGCCTTACCAAGTTTGCACGATATTCCCAGTGTGGCTTATCAAAATAGTTACCATTATTTTTCAGAGCTATTGAACCAAAGTAATCGTTTATGGCTTTTATTACTGCTCCTACTGCTTGTTTTATTTTTTATTAGTCATCTATCAAATAGCAAAATCAACTTGGGCTTAAGTTTCCTTTATTGTATCTTGTATTTAGGACTTGCTTCTCTCTTAAGTTTTGGTATTTTTATTGTCTATTCAAGAAATATCGCAGGTGATGCGCCTCGCTATATTTACGGATTTGCTGTTTTCGTTACAATCAGCATGTTAAGTTTATTTAACAATCGACAAGTGAAAGCAATTTATCTAACTTCGTTACTTGTGGCCAGCTTGTTTTCTTATTATATTTTATCGTTTGTTTTGGTGTATTCTTCCACATTAAACTATCAAAAAGAAGCATTCAATCGCCAAGCAGCTGTTTTAACAGATGATTTAAAAAATGTTGTAACAAACGAACGAAAAAAAGTTTATTTAAATACGTTTTTCAAAAATTCAACTGTTTATGCTAATACAAGTCGAAACTACCCAATTCTTTCAAAAATTGTGCCACCAAATGACGGTCTATACTTCCCTAATTACGTTTGGTTCAATACTTCATCGAATTTAGGAGTAGAGATGGCACCACTGATCGATACGGATATGTCTAAAAATCAAAAAGTAGTAAGTAATCACTTTTATGACATTTATACAAACAACAAAGAAATATTTGTGTTTATGAAATAATTTGTTCCATCCAAAAACACTTCTTTTGCAATAAACGTGACTGTATGGTTTGATTAAGATGGATTAAGTATTCTTTTCGGGTAAAGCTAGTACTTCCTGAAACTTGTTTATTTCCCATTTTTCTTATGAAGTAACAAAATTTTTGAGAAAAAACAGCTCGTTTTCTATGTTATGATAGAGAAGTGAAAATCACCAGAAAGGTTGTTGCGGACTATGAGAACTCGTCAGAAAAAATTATTTTTATTTTCAATGATTTTGTGGTTAGTTGAATTTTTAATTACACGGATTTCTGATTCTTTTCCAGGAGCAACGCCATTGTTCGTTGTGATTTGCTTGATTCAAGGAATTCTTTTTACTTATTTCTGTCTTGCTTTTTTCTATTATCCGCAATAATCAGTCAAGAAAAGCAATTAGAGCAGATTCAGCAAATTTCTGAAACCGAAAAAATGGCACGTCCTCGCTTTTAGGACGTGCCATTTTTTAAAGCATTATTTGTGTAAATGCCGTTCGTATCGCCTGTTGAACATTTTGAACAGCAGCGATTTGATGGCCTTTTGCTTCAGTCAATTCTTTTTCAATATATTCAGGATAGTAGGTTGCCAAATAACCCAAGACCCAGATAGTTGGATTTGAAATAACAGTCTCTGCTAATGGATACAAATAGGCAAGATGCAATCGAATTTCTTCTTCCAAATGCTGTAGCATAATTGGATCATCATTTTCTAAACGATTCCTAAGTTCAGTACAAATTTCGGAATAGATCGGCGTATTTAACGGTCCAGTTTTTCCTTCTAGTAAGACTGTCTGAGGCTGATTGTCATACCAAAGAAAGGTCAGTGGTTCTGAAAATTGCAACAGTGCTAATTCTTCAATGAACCATTCCCGAGCAAAATAACTAAGTGCTTGGTTCATAACTAAATCTTTTGCGACTTCCACAAATACTGGTTTAGGCAAATATAAACTGGTTTTAATGTTTGCTAATTGTTGATAAACGGGCAATTGATCGCTTACTAACAAGTTCCTTTTAATTGCTTGAATTTGCTGCGTTTCTAATTGTTGATACGCCTCTTCCACTTGCATTAATTGCTGTTCTAACGTTTTTTGTTGTGCTAGCGTTATTTTTTTAGTTTGAAGTAGTTGCTTCAATAAAATATATCCTTCAATAAAGCGACGGCTCTGACTATAAATTTGCATATAAATTGCCGCTGTTTCAAGGTTCTCAAAATAAGACTCTTGGAACGCTTCTGCCAATGCTAGTGCTTCGTCAGCTTCGCCCATTTCCAACAATAATTGGACAATTTTTTGATTTACTGGCGGCGTTTGTTGTAGCTGATAGGCTTGTTGAAAATTTTCTAAAGCGGCGATCTGATTATGTTCTACAAGTGCTTCTTCTCCTTGCGCAATAAAACGTTCATAGTTTTTGGGAAATTCATGAATGGTACTCATATCTAACCTCCTTTATTTCTTATTTAAAGCAGATGAGCCTGGGACAAAAATCCCTTTGGATTTTTGCTCCAGGCTCAAAACCTGATAAACAGCGGGAACAGAACCAACACTACGCGTTGCTCGGAGCTATACACTTCTGTCCCGACCTCGATTTTAACTATTCAAACGGACTTTTTTAGTAAAGATTACGAATAATAATTGCCGTTTCTAGGTCGCCCTCAGCGTTCATCTTCTCCGCCTTTTCTTCTAAACTATACCCAGCAAAACTTTCGTTTGTTAAAACATCTGCTACTGTAAATTTAGCAACTTTTTCAATACTGACCGCATCTGGGGCTACTTCTTGCACGCTATCCCAGCCTGTATCAATAAAGACCTTTGTATCTTCTGTAATCGCTTCGTTTGCTTCTAACGCCTGCATAATTTCTTTTAACTTTGCATACGTCATAACCTCGACTTGATTTTCCATTTAAACGCCTCACTTTGCCATTCCTTTTTAAGGATTAGGTTTTAATTTTAGACTTTTTCTTTAATTGTTTTTAATGCGTGATATAAGGCATATTTCATTGGTTTGGCTTTCCATTGGAAATTGCCCATTAATTCTTCGACATGACCGCCAAAGGATTGTTTGAATTTAAGAACCCCATCACTTCCATCAAAGACACCGTCAACGCCATAAAAATTATATTTGGGAATGTTATTTTCTACTGTGTAAGTTAACATTTTATGTTGAATTAAATACGGTGCATAGTATTGTTTATATTTTTCATACGTACCACTAAACAAGTAAACCACTTCTTGTGGATGAACAATGAATAAGGCGCCTGCTAAAATTTCAGGTTCATCTGATGTTTTCATTTCTTTAGCTTCGTCAATCCGTTTGCGCACGGTACGAACTTCATCTTCAAATTCACGTTTCTGGTTATTTTTTTTACGGCTTTTAGGATTGGCAATTAACGCTTCATTGACTTCGTTGAGCGTCTCTTGTAATTTGCGTAATTTCTCATGAAGATTTTCTAAATAAGTAGCAAAGTTTAGTTCCGCCACCATAAATTTCGCTCGTTCGCCAAACTCTTCATAAACAGCTTGGTAATAAGCTAAATCCTTATCTTCAAAATTACGCCGTGCACTTGTTTCTTCCGTTAATTTCTTAAAGAGAGGTAGCTCTTCGTAACGAAGTTCTCGGGTTGTTACTCCATATTCCCATGTTTTCTTGATGTCATATTTAGCATCTTTTCCATAAGATTTCCAAAGCTCTTCTTCTGTTAATCCAGTCATATCTTTGACAAACAGCCAACGTGGCGCGCCATCAAAATTGTGCACATCAAACCCTTGGTGTTCAAAACCAATTGATGTGAAATAGTCAAATGTTTCTTGATTGACCTTTTCAACTTCACCGCCATTAAAATCACGTAAACAAATTTGTTTATTTGGAGTAAAGGTTAAATAAAGGCCATCATTTTTTTTCACATATTTTTTTAAGCCTGTGAAAAAGGCTTCTACACATTTTTTATCTGTATAATCCATCAAAATCCCGCCGTCAATGTCGAAAGCATAACCAATTTTGACTTTTTTCTTGCTTAGGATACACGCAGCAATTAGTTGACCTTCTCGTTTGACGCCAACGTATTCACAATGCCAGCCACGTCGTTCCAATAAATGTTTCATTTCGGGTGTTTCTAAAAAGTTACCTGCAGGATGTGTCATTGCAAAGGTAGTAAATTCTTGTTCAGTTAATGTACTAAACTGATCCATATCAAACAACTCACAATCTTTTTTTGTTAAATAAATTAGCACTTTTCAGCTTAACCTACTTTTTGCTTTCTTTCAAACAAAGTTACCTCACTGGCTAATTCTTATTTTTCGGTTCTTATTAATTATATCTAATTTTGCTAAAATGCAAACAGTTTTCAACGGAAAAAAAGAATTTCTTTGGAATCTTTCATTTTTGACTGAATATCTTTCTTTTATAAAAAATATTTGAGCGTGGGACAAAAATCACTTTGGATTTTTGCTCCACGCTCAAAAACTTATGAGAACCCGTTAAACATCTCTCTCTCAGGTTCTTGATTTACTCAACAGTTACACTTTTGGCTAAGTTCCTTGGTTTATCAACATCGTAGCCTCTTTGTAAGGTTGCATAATACGCTAATAATTGGCCTGGAACAATGCTAACTAAGGCAGAAAGTAACGGATGAACATCTGGAATAATCAGTTGGTCCTGTGGTTTTGCCAAGGATTCCAAGGCAATCACAATATTTCTTGCTCCACGACTTTCAACTTCCTTTAAATTGCCTCTTGTATGCGCTGCGACTTTGGCATCTGTCACAATCCCAATCACAGGTGTTCCTTCTTCAATTAAGGCAATCGTTCCATGCTTCAATTCACCTGCCGCAAAGCCTTCTGCTTGAATGTAGGAAATTTCTTTCAACTTCAAGGCCGCTTCCATCGACACATAATAGTCGACTCCTCGCCCGATATAGAAGGCATTTCGAGTATACGTCAGATAATCTTCCACCAAGGCTTTCATTTGTTGTTTTTCATCAATCAAGGTTTCCATGACAGCTGCTACCACGCTCAATTCGTGAGCCACATCAAATGAGACGGCTGCTAATGTTTGGCGTTCTTCGCCAATTGCTTTTGCTAAAATAGCTAAGACAGCGATTTGAGCAGTATAAGCTTTGGTGGAAGCGACAGCAATTTCTGGTCCTGCGTGTAATAACAAGGTATCGTCCGCTTCACGTGATAATGTTGAGCCAGCAACATTTGTTAATGTAAGTGATGGATGCCCTAATTCATTAACCTGTACCAGTACTTGGCGACTATCTGCCGTTTCACCACTTTGACTTAAGAAAATGAAGAACGGTTTTTCAGATAAAATAGGCATGTTGTAGCCAAATTCGCTTGATAAATGAACTTCCACAGGAATACTGGCAATCGTTTCAATTAAAGATTTTCCGACCCAACCTGCATTATAACTTGTCCCACAAGCAATAATGTAAATTCGGTCACATTGATTAATTTTTCCAAGTAACGCCTCATCTAAAGTCACTTTTTCACCTTGAGTATACGCTTGAACAATTTTGCGCATCACTGCAGGTTGTTCATCAATTTCTTTGAGCATATAAAACGGATATGTTCCTTTTTCAATGTCATTTAAATCTAATTGCGCTTCAAAAGGTTCTCGGTTGATTACTTGTCCTTCTGGCGTTTCGATTACTACTTTGTCCGCTGTAACAGTTACAATTTCACCATCAACAATCTCAACAAATTGATTGGTTTCTTTAATCATCGCCATCGCGTCACTACAAATAACATTAAAGCCTTCACCTAGACCGATAAGTAACGGGCTTTTATTTTTCGCTACGTAGATAGTATTGGGGTCCATTTTATCCATTAAAGCAAAAGCGTATGAACCTTTAATTTCGGCTAAAGCCGCTTTAAAAGCATCTTTTGTTGAAAAACCATTTTCAGCAAAATGAGCAATTAATTGAACGACGATTTCAGTATCTGTATCACCAATTAAGTGAGCACCACTTAAAAATTGTTCTTTTAATTCTTCAAAGTTTTCAATGACACCATTATGCACTAATGCAAAGCGTTGATCGCTTGAAACATGGGGATGTGCATTGGCGACAGTTGGTTCGCCATGAGTGGCCCAACGAGTATGACCAATACCAACTGTTCCATCGATTTCTGGCGTTAATTTTGCTGCTAAATCGGCAATGCCCCCAACTGCCTTAACTACATGGGGCTGTTGGCTTTGATCATTCACACAAATCCCAGCAGAATCATAACCTCTATATTCCAATTTTGTTAATCCTTGAATCAAACTTTCCGTGACATTTTCTTTCCCAATCATTCCGACAATTCCACACATAATGCTAATTCCTACTTTCCAATTGAAATTCTGTATTTACTAGGTCCTGTTTAACTAGCAAATCCCATTATATGTTTCTACCTGCGTGATAACCGCTTTGTTCTAACTTCACAATTAGTTTTTCTTTGTTATCTGTAGAGTGCAGTCCCTAGAGCCACCCGCCGAATCTTCGATAAGCTCTCTCCTCGTCACCTGAACGTTCAGGTCTGGCGCTATCCAATATTGGTCTATATACCTCCTTTGCAAATATATTCCGTAGAAACATAAACAATAATACAATTAAAAGTAGGTGCTTGTCAACAAAAATCTAAAAAACGAAAATTGGTCTAGTTCTTTAAAGTTGTAAAAAAAGAATCTAGTACACTCATAGTAAGAGAAAGTACTAGATTCTTAATAATAAAAAAATATCCGTTCTATTTATAGAACCTTATCAATTTGTTATTTATTGGAATGGATTATAAAACCGTCCACCATTCACATGGAACAACCAGAAACTGATTCCTAATAAGCACAAGGCAAGTATCATTACCGAAAAATCACGCAGATGAAAAGGTTGTTGCGCATACCACGTTCGATTTTTCTTTTGACCAAAACGCCTTAATTCCATAGCGGTACTCACAGTTTCAATTCGATCTAAACTAGATAGGATTAAGGGTAAAACGATTTGTGCTACGCCTTTGATTCGTTGGCCTAACCGTCCCTTTTTAGACATCTCATAACCTCGCGCTTGTTGTGCTAAAGAAATATTAAAAAAATCTTCTTGGATATCGGGAATATAACGAATAGCCAGCGCTACTGCATAACTAATCCGATAACTCACACCAATTCGATTCAAGCTGGAGGCAAATTCACTAGGATTTGTTGTTAATAAAAAGATTAATGCCAACGGAATCGTACAGAAATATTTTAAAACTAAATTAAATTCATAAAATAATTCTTCTTGTGTCAAAGTAAACCGTCCGATTCCTTCCCAAATCACGGTACGTGATTGATATAAATCAACCCCATATTCAGGTGCAAAAAGGTAAACCGTTAAGATATTTAACAAAGAAAAAATAGCAATAAATTTAATAACAAAAGATATTTGATGCCATTTAATATTTGATAATTTTAACAAAACAAGCGAAATCACAGACATTCCTAACAGATAACGAGTATCATACGTGGTCATACAAGCCACAGAGACAACGATTAAAAAGACTAATTTGCTTGTGCCGTTTAAGCGATGAATCCAGGTTGAATCAGGATGATAGCCTAACATTTGTCGTTCACTCATCCAAAACGCACCTCACGATCGTAAGCAACAAATTTTTCCGTAAATAGCAAGGGATTTTCCAAGCCTAACGCTTTAGCAAAGGTAAACAAGCTCGTTTCTTTTAAAGAAGCCGCTTGAATTAATTTTTCATCTGTTAAAACAGCAACTGGAGTCGCATCTGCTAGTAAACGTCCATCACAAACTACTAACGCACGTGTTGTATATTCCAACATTAAATGCATATCGTGAGTGATCATTAAAATAGTCACACCTAAGCGGTTCAATTCTTCTAAAAATGTCATCATTTCTGTATAATGTTTAAAATCTTGCCCAGCTGTTGGTTCATCTAAAATTAATAATTCAGGTTCTAAAACTAAGATTGATGCAATAGTTACCCGTTTTTTCTGCCCAAAACTCAATGCAGAAATCGGCCAGTTCCGGAAGGGATACAGCCCACAAATATGTAAAATATTCGTCACACGTTCCTCAATTTCTGCTTGTGGCACATCTCGTAAAACTAATCCTAAAGCTACTTCTTCAAAAATCATTTTTTTAGAAATCATTTGATTGGGATTTTGCATCACATAACCAATTTTATCTGCACGTTCTTTGATTGAATAATTGGAAAAATCCTGGCCTTCCCATAAAATTTTGCCCGATTGAGGCGTGATGAACCCGCAAATTATTTTAGAAAGTGTAGACTTCCCGGCACCATTTTTTCCTACAATGCTGATCATTTCTCCATGATGAATAGTTACTGAGAAGTCATCTAACACTTTTTCACCGTGACGATCATATTGATAGGACACTTGTTCCAAACGTAATAGTTCAGCTCCTTTGACTGCACTAACTGAACTAGGTTGGACAGACCACTGTGTCATTTTGGACAAAACTGTTTCGCCTGATACTTCGGCTAATTTGTCTAAATGACTAACTTGTGTTAAATCAATCCCAGCATATTTCATGGCTGTAACGTACAAAGGTTCACGAATCCCTTGTTGGGTCAACGTATCTTGACGTAACAATTCATCTGGCGTTGTATCAGAAATAATTGCGCCCTCATTCATGACAATAATTCGATCAACTGATTCGCAAAGAACGTCCTCTAAGCGATGTTCTATTATTAAAACAGTCGCTTTTGTTTCTTGTTGAATGGTGTCAATCAAAGTCATTGTTTCTTGTCCCGCTCGTGGGTCAAGATTAGCCAAAGGTTCATCAAAAAGTAAAATTTTTGATTGGTTAATTAGAACGCCCGCCATAGATACACGTTGTTTTTGACCACCTGACAAATCTTGTGGACGGTGTTGCAATAACTGATTCAGCTCAACAATCTCGGACCATTTGTGGACCGCCTTTTTCATTTCTGCTTGTACAACTGCATCGTTTTCTAAAGCAAAAGCAATATCCTCAGCAACCGTTAAACCGATAAACTGCCCATCGGTATCTTGCAAAACAGTTCCTACATCAAAAGACAAATCAAATAGACTTGTTTCTTGGATATTTTTACCAGCAACCGTAGCTGTTCCTTGAATCTCACCTTCATAAATATTGGGAATTAACCCGTTGATACATTGCGCCAATGTTGATTTACCACTACCACTAGGCCCAACGATTAAAACCTTTTCTCCTTCATAGATGGTTAATTGAATCCCCTTTAATGTCGGTTCAGATTGGCTATGATATTGAAAGGAAAAATTATTAAAAGTAATGATTGGTTTTTTCATTCGGCCTCACCTCAGTTTCTCCATAAAAGAAAGGGTCTGAGCATTAGCAAAGTAATTACTAGGGCAGACCCTTAACCATTTAAATTATTTCGACAGTTTCTTAATCTTTTGATAAACTGCCTTTCTTTGTTCTTGTTGATGCATAAGCTTTCATCAACAATGTTCCAATAATCCCCACAGCGACAATATTTGAAACAGTCGCGAATACTCCTTGTGTAAACACTTTACTTGCGGGTTCACTATAAATCAAAATATCCAAGCTAGGCGCGATTAAGCCCCAAACGACGATATTGCCAAAGGCTTGGAAAATATTGAAACGCACCATGTCATTTGTTGTAAATTCACCATGTTGAAGATCCATTTTACGACCAGCGAAGCCAAAAATAATACCAATAATTCCTGAACAAATAATCCAGCTCCACCAAGCGCTACCATACGTGGTAAAATCTTTTAATGTGTGACCAATCAAACCAATTAGCCCTCCAGCTACTGGTCCAAAAACAACTGACATTAAAGCAAGAAATGGATACGACGTTTCTAAGTTCGTATTAGGAATCCCAGTTGGAATCACAACGAATCGACCTAAAATAACAAAAACTGCAGAGCCAATTCCAATTGCTACAATTGTCTTGACGGACATTTTTTCTTTCATTTCGCTCCTCCATTCTATAACTCCATTGATTTACAGCCGCTCCCTTCTTGATTTTATCGAATAAAAAAAGAAGATACACGGTGCATCTTACTTCTAAAATAGTACCCTTTTAACCGCTCTATGTCAATGATAGACGGAGCTTATTAGCTATTTTCTTTTTTTGATTTCCAACAAAGAAACCAGACACTTAACGCAAGCTAGCATTAAGTGTCTGGTTTCTAATTGGTTCTTATTCAACGCCGATTTCTGCACGTACTACTTCAGCAATTTTATCAACGTAATAATCAACTTTTTCTTGTGTTGGCGCTTCGGCCATCACACGTAACAATGGTTCTGTTCCAGAAGGACGAACTAAAATACGACCTTCGCCATTCATTTCTGCTTCTGCTTGTTCGACAACTGCTTTGATTGCTGGAACTTCCATTGCACCATTTTTATCTGTGACACGAATATTGACTAATTTTTGTGGATAAATCGTCACTTCATCCGCTAATTCAGATAATTTTTTGCCCGTTTGCTTCATAACATTCAACAATTGAATCCCTGAAAGCATGCCATCACCTGTTGTGTTGTAATCTAAAAAGATCATGTGACCAGATTGTTCGCCACCAAAATTGTAATCATTTTTACGCATTTCTTCTACAACATAGCGATCACCCACTTGCGTTACCACATCTTTTAAGCCAATTTCTTCTACAGCTTTATGGAAACCTAGATTACTCATCACCGTTGTAACGATTGTATCTTTTTTCAAACGTTTTTTCTCAGCTAAATACTTGGCACAAATATACATGATTTTATCACCATCGATAATTCGTCCTAATTCATCGACCGCAATAATTCTATCGCCGTCGCCATCGAAAGCCAAACCAGCATCTGCGCCTTTTTCAACAACCATTTCTGCCAAAGCTTCAGGATGAGTGGAACCCACACCATCATTGATATTCAATCCATTAGGACTTGTTCCCATTGTATAGAAATCTGTCTCTAAATCCGCGAAGACACGATTGACTGCTGTTGCGGTTGCTCCGTTGGCAGCATCTAAACAAACAGTCATATCTGCTAAATCGCCAGGAATACTTTGAACTAAAAATTGCGAATATTTTAGTAAGCCTTCTGGAAATTCATCTAACGAGCCTAAGCCTTCTGCAGAAGGTCTTGGTAAGGTGTCTTCTTCTGCGTCTAACAATGCTTCAATTTCTGCTTCTTGATCGTCTACTAATTTGAAGCCGTCTGCCCCAAAAAACTTAATCCCATTGTCTTCCGCAGGATTATGTGAAGCTGAAATCATTACGCCAGCGGATGCTTTTTGTAAACGAGTAAGATATGCTACACCAGGTGTTGAAATCACCCCTAATTGGAAAACTTCAATCCCGACTGATAATAACCCAGCAATCAATGCTTGTTCCAACATCTCACCTGAAATACGTGTATCGCGGCCTACGAGAACACGAGGTTTTCTTGAACTATCTTCATGTTGACTCAACACATAACCACCGTAACGCCCTAATTTAAAAGCTAATTCAGGTGTTAACTCCTTATTTGCAATTCCTCTTACACCATCTGTTCCAAAATATTTACCCATTTTGATTCTCCTTAGTCACTTGATTCTCTGTATTTTCAGTTGAACCAGCAGTTGTACTTTCTACTGTTGATCCCTCACTTGTTGTTTCAGAAGTATTTGATTCTACTTGACTGGATGTACTTGGTTGTACTGCTTGGCTACCTGAGCCAACCGTTGTTGAACTTGCAGGTTCCCCTGAAGTTTCATTTGTATTTGATGACTGTTGTTGATTGTACACGGGGCTTAAAGAAACGTCAACCTCATCTGGTGTAACTACGTATTCTCCATTAACGGGAATAGTCACTGATTGTTTTGTTTCTTTGCGAATATCAGAAATATCTACCGGTACTTCAATTGATTCTAGCGTATCTAAAATTGATTGCGGGCCACTGACTCTAACTTGGTACGTTGATAAACTATAATTGTAATGAGCGATCCCAGCAGGTGGCGTACCTGTCATACTAACATTCAGTGGTACATCTTTCGTTGGCGCAGTTAAGCCTACTGTTACTTTGACTTGTGGTGCTGGATTTTCGATACTTAGGACTTGACCTTTAGCATCTAGCGCTTGGACATTTACCGTTTGTTTAATCGTATCAATTGTTTGTTTGGCACTTGAGACTGGCGCAATCACTTTGTCAATTGCTTTTGCTGTTTCTTCTCCAGTTGTTACTTCTACAGTTTTTGGATCTACAGAAATATTTTTTACTTTGTACCCTTCTTTTTCAATGTTATCAGAAAGTTGTGCTTCTACATCGAATTTTTTTGTTACTCTCTTTTCAATCGTTACAGTCACTGTTTTCGGTTCAATTTCAGCTGTAACAGCTGAACTTAGTCCCCGAACTGTCAAAGGCACTTCCGAAGTTCCTAATGGCAATTTGGTTAAGTCTGCGACCACTTGGAAATTTCGTGTGTCAGCATTTGATTCCATGTTTAATTGAATGCGGTTCGCACTACGTAAATGAACATTTACACTCTCTTCAAATCCAGAGACATAATATTTGTCTTTATCGTATTGGACTTGGACCGGAATATTATTCAGTGTTTCACTATACGTTTGGCTTGAACCTGAATTGGAGGGATTATTGCCTGTTGCATTGGCATTAAAAAATAACAACAATGCAAACAGCAATGAAAGCAAACCATTAAACCAGCTTTTTTGGGAGGCTTTTCTCATTTGCGTTTAACCCCCTTTGTTACATCATCGATAAAATGCTGTAAAGCACTTTTTTTATCTTCTGATGATTCCGAAATTAACTCCTTACGCAAAATTGTTAAATACTCTTCTTGCGTTAGGCCAGGAATTAATTCATTGTTCAACGTCAAACTAACGTCACCAGTTTCTTCAGAAACAACAATCGTAATGGCGTCACTGACTTCACTGATACCGACTGCGGCTCTATGGCGCGTTCCAAATTCTTTTGGAATTAAATTGCTTTCTGATAGCGGTAAATACGCACTAGCAACAGCAATTTTTTCATTTTTGATAATCACTGCACCATCATGTAGTGGTGTATTTGGAATGAAAATATTAATCAGTAATTCACCAGTAATATCGGCATCCAAATCAATACCTGTCTCAATGTATTCATCTAAACCAGTATTGCGCTCAATGGTTATCAAAGCACCAATTTTCCGTTTTGACATGTACTGAATGGCTTTGTCAAAGGCCTGAATAATACGCTCATCTTCTTGTTGCGCACCTTTATTCGGGCGGAAAAACGAACTTCTCCCTAGATGTTCCAGCCCTCTTCGCACTTCTGGTTGAAAAATAACAACCGCGGCGATTACACCATACATGATGACTTGATTCATTAACCAAGATAATGTATGTAGACCAATTATCTCACTTAGAATGCGGATAATGATAAAAACAGCGACACCTTTTAATAGTTGAACTGCTTTTGTTCCACGAACAAGCATGATTAATTTGTAAACGAGGTACCATACGACTAGGATATCTATGATATTGATAACAAAATCCTTAGATAAGAAATCCGTTGAGATGACTTGCTGCCAATAATTCAAATCTAATAATTGATTCAATTGAAACGACATCATACCCCTCACTTCTCTCTCAAGATTTCCTAACAAGTATACCACATTATTTTCTTTCATCACAGAACGCAAGCGGAAACATCAAAAAAATTTAGGAACTTTTTCAAATAACTTGAAATTTTTCATCAAAAAATCGCATTTCTAACTAAAAAACGTGTCCAAGCAAAAAGCTCAGACACGTTTTTTTGACTTCTATTTAATCTTGCTCACGTTGTTTTCTCTTGGCTGCTCGTTCTGCGCGGCGGGCAGCCCTTCTTGCTTCCGCTTCCGGATCAACTACGCGTTCTTTTTTCACTCGTGGCTTCTCGTTCTCTGGCGCAGTTATTTCTGGTTCACTTTGTTTTTCAAGTTTTGCTCGAATTTTTTCTTCTTGACCAGCTAAACGAGCATAATTATAGAACCGTCTCTTAGCATCATTAATTGTTTTATTAAATAACAATTCCGCTGTATCTGGTTGACTAGATTCTAAGGATGCAAAGCGAACTTGTTGGCGCATAAACTCTTTCATTAATGAAAAATCTGGTTTTTTGAAATCCAATGTCATTGGTTCTTTGCCCTTTTCTCGCAATAATGGATTATAGCGATATAAAGACCAGTAACCTGAATGAACTGCGTCTTTCGCTTCTTTCAAGGTTTGACTCATCCCACCTGCTAAACCATGTGTAATACATGGTGTATAAGCAATAATAATCGATGGTCCAGGGAATTTTTCTGCTTCTTCAAAAGCTTTAATCGTCTGCATTTGGTTTGCACCTGAGGCAATTTGAGCGACATAGACATTTTCATAAGTCATTGCCATCATCCCTAAATCTTTTTTAGAGGCATACTTCCCACTGGCAGCAAATTTCGCAATCGCTGATGCAGGAGTTGCTTTGGAAGTTTGGCCACCTGTGTTGGAATAGACTTCATTATCTAGAACTAACATATTTACATCCGCGCCACTGGCTAACACGTGGTCAATCCCGCCGTAGCCAATATCGTAGGCCCAGCCGTCCCCACCAATCATCCACTGACTTGGTTTGACAAAAAGATCTTGATCGTCATAAATTGCTTCCAATAAAGGTTGATTCGTTTTTTCTTCAAGCAAAGCTGCACGTAATTTAGCTGCACGTTGTTGCGTACCTTCACTTTCGGACAGATGTGCTATCCAATCTTCCATCAATAGACGCAATGAGTCACTGGCTACAGAAAAAGCTTTGGTCATTTTACTAGCTAAACGTTCGCGACGCGCTTGCGTTGCTAACAACATGCCGTAACCAAACTCGGCATTATCCTCTAAAAGAGAATTTGACCAGGCTGGACCTTGTCCTTGTTCATTCGTAGTGTAAGGTGTCACACCCGCTGCAGCACCCCAAATCGATGAGCAACCTGTTGCATTAGCAATCAGCATTCGGTCACCAAACATTTGCGTCAATAATTTAACATAAGGCGTTTCGCCGCAACCAGAACAAGCACCAGAAAACTCTAATAAAGGTTTATTAAATTGCGAACCTAAAACAGTATTCGGTTTTGCTGGGTTTTCCTTTTGACGTAACGTCATAGCAAACGCCCAGTTCATAGCCTGCTCTTTTTCTTCTTCATAAGGTTTCATTACTAAAGCTTTGCCTTTAGCTGGACAGGCTTCAACACAAAGACCACAGCCAGTACAATCTTTGACTGAGACTTGGATACGATACTTCAAGCCGTCGGCACCACGTAGATCACGCACAATGAATCCTTCTGGAGCTTCAGTCATTTCTTCTTCATCGGCTAAGAATGGTCGTATCGCCGCATGGGGACATACAAAGGCACACTCATTACACATGGTACACCGATCGCTAATCCATTCAGGTACTTCTAATGCCACCCCACGTTTTTCAACTGCCGCAGTTCCCAAAGGCATCCGCCCATCTGTCATCCCATTTTTCGCTAGTGTCGCAACAGATAACGCATTGCCTTCTTGACGATTAATCGGTTCAACAATTTCATGAACAAAATCACTAACATTTTCTGAACGTTTTCGCGGTTGAACTTCAAGCGTTCTCCACTCTTCTGGAACAGGTACCTGATGCAACAATTCAACGGTCTTATCGATTGCTTGAATATTTTTTTCGACAACTTTCATGGACTTATGACCATAACTTTTCAGTGCTTCTTCTTTTAAAATTGGTAACACTTGCTCAAAAGGCATGATTTCCGCTAATTTGAAGAAAGCTGTTTCCATTGCGGTATTAATTCGCCCGCCTAGTCCGACTTCACTAGCTAATTTTACTGCATTGATTGTATAAAACTGAATCTCATTTTCAGCTAGATACCGTTTTAATTGATTTGGTAAAAATCGTGCTAGTTGTTCATCATTCCAAATGGTATTTAAGAGGAAAGTACCGCCTTTTTTTAACCCTTTTACTAAATCATAGGTATGCAAATAAGCGGCTGTATGACAGGCTACAAAATCAGAATGTTCAATGAGGTACGTTGAACGAATAGGCGTCTCGCCAAAACGTAAATGAGAAACGGTCAACCCGCCTGATTTTTTTGAATCATAATAGAAAAAGCCTTGCGCAAACTTGTCTGTATGATCACCGATAATCTTAATTGCTGACTTGTTCGCCCCTACTGTGCCATCAGAACCAAAGCCCCAAAATTTAGCTTGATAGGTTTTCGGATTCGTCAAATCAAGTGGTTTGCCAACTTCTAATGAAGTATAAGTTAAATCATCATCAATCCCAATTGTAAAACGCTTCTTCATGGCAGAACGTTCTTTCATTAATTCATCAAAAACCGCAACAATTTGATTTGGCAGTACATCTTTAGAACCTAAACCATAGCGCCCACCAATAATTGTTGGGCGAATGTCCGCTTCATACATCGCACTTTGGACATCCAATAATAACGGTTCGCCACCAGAACCGGGCTCTTTCGTCCGATCCAAAACAGCAATTGCTTTAACTGATTGTGGTATTTTTTCGAGAAATGTTTCAACTGGAAATGGTCGATAAAGATGGACATTAAGGAAGCCAACTTTTCTTCCCTTTTCTTGTAAATAATCAACAGTCTGTTCAATTGTTTGCGCAACTGAACCCATTGTAACGATCACTTCTTCTGCATCTTCTGCGCCATAATACGTCACCAAATCATAATTGGTTCCCCGTAACCGGTTTATTTCTGTCATATATTTTTGAACAATACCAGGTAATTTTTCATAATAAGGATTTATTGTTTCTCGTTGTTGAAAGTGAATATCTGGATTTTGGTTCATTCCACTAACGGAAGGGTGATTCGGGTTCATGCTTCGACGACGAAATTCGGCTAATTTCTCTTGATTTACTAAGGGTGCTAATTCTTCATAGTCAAGAACTGCCACTTTTTGAATTTCATGACTTGTTCTAAAGCCATCAAAAAAGTTCATAAATGGAACACTCGCTTCAATCGAAGCCAAGTGAGCCACTGGTGCCAAATCCATCACTTCTTGTACACTGCTTTCTGACAACATAGCAAAGCCTGTTTGGCGTGCGGCCATTACATCTCCTTGATCACCAAAAATATTTAAAGCATTCGTAGTTAAAGCTCGGCTCGCCACATGAAAAACAGATGGTAATAGTTCTCCAGCTATTTTGTACATATTAGGAATCATTAAAAGTAACCCTTGTGAAGCCGTATAGGTCGTGGTAAGCGCGCCTGTTTTTAAAGAGCCATGGACCACCCCGGCAGCACCAGCTTCCGATTGCATTTCGACTACTTTCACAGGTTGACCAAAGATATTTTTCTTACCTTCGGCCGACCACTGATCAACAAGCTCAGCCATTGTTGAACTTGGTGTTATTGGATAAATGGCTGCTAATTCTGTAAAGGCGTAGGAAATATAAGCTGCTGCAGCATTCCCATCCATTGTTTTCATTTTCCGCATGTTTTTCTCATCCTTTATATCTAAAAAATAGAATAGTTGCACGCATATTCTTGTTTATTATAGCGGAATTTCACAAATTATGAAAGATTTTGTCAATTTTTTTGCTTAAAAATAAAAGAGAAATTGAGAAAAAACCACTTTATCCCCTATAAACAAACTATTTCACTGAATTAAAATTACTTTATTTTGTGAAATAGAAATTATCTATTCGTTCACAAACTAAAGAATGAAAGAGGGAGATAAGCGTTTCGACTTATCTCCCTCTTTCTAAACATTAAGATTATTAAAAGTAACGGCTTTTAGTACAACTCCAAATATTGTTCTCTTTCCCATTCAGAAACGGTTTGACGGAAGGCTGCCCATTCCATTCGTTTTGCTTCTACAAAATTGGCAAAAATGTGACGACCTAATGCATCAATCATTACTTGATCTTTACGTAATTCTTTGATGGCATTGTGTAAGGTTGATGGCAAATCTTCAATTTGTGCATGTTGACGTTCTTCCTCATTCATCACATAAATGTTACGATCAACTGCTGGCGGTGGCGTAAGTTCATTACGAATACCATCCAAACCTGCTTGTAATAAGACAGCCATTGTTAAATACGGATTCGCTGAAGGATCGACAGAACGTAACTCTAAACGAGTCGATAAACCACGAGACTCAGGAACTCGAATGAGTGGTGAACGATTTCTGCCGCTCCAAGCTACATAAACAGGTGCTTCATAACCTGGTACCAAGCGTTTATAAGAGTTCACTGTTGGGTTACATACCGCAGTATAGGCACGGGCATGTTTTAATAAACCACCTAAGAAATGATACGCAGTTTGGCTTAAGCCCATCTCTCCTGACTCGTCATAAAAAACATTACCTTCTTCATTAAATAATGACATATTGCAGTGCATACCAGAACCATTAATTCCAAACAAAGGTTTTGGCATAAATGTTGCATGCAAGCCATGTTTGCGCGCAATAGTTTTCACAACTAATTTGAACGTTTGAATATTGTCGCAAGCATCAACTACATCAGCATATTTAAAGTCAATTTCATGTTGACCAGGTGCTACTTCATGATGCGAAGCTTCCACTTCAAAGCCTAAACTTTCTAACTCTAAAACAATATCACGGCGACAATTTTCACCTAAATCGGTTGGCGCAAAATCAAAATAGCCACCTTTATCATTCAAATCAGTGGTAATTTCACCATTCTCATCTAATTTAAATAGAAAAAATTCTGGTTCTGGTCCTAAGTTAAAAGAAGTAAAGCCTAATTCTTTCATATCTGCTAAGGCGCGTTTTAAATTACCGCGGGGATCTCCAGCAAAAGGGGTACCATCAGGATTGTAAATATCGCAAATTAAGCGCGCAACTTTTCCATGGTCGCTTTCCCACGGAAAAATCATCCATGTAGATAGATCAGGGTATAAATACATGTCACTTTCTTCGATACGAACGAATCCTTCAATGGATGACCCATCAAACATCATTTTATTATCTAATACTTTATCTAGCTGACTCACAGGAACTTCAACATTTTTAATTGTTCCCATAATGTCGGTAAACATTAGTCGTAAAAAACGTACGTTTTCTTCTTCTGCAATATGTTTAATCTCTTCTGCCGTTTTGGCTTTTCTTGTCATCGGTCTGATCCCCATCCTTCATTTTTATTGGCTGCTGAAACGTTAAAGCCTTGGTACATTCGATTGGAACGGATTTTGCTGAGTAAGTCCTCCTTGCGAAAGAATTTCGTCGTATAAAATCTGACGAACATCTGCATCAGTTAACGGACGAGTTGCCTCGGCGGTGTTTTTTTGTTCCTCTAATTTCATTTCATACACACGCTTAATCCCTGCCATGTTCAATCCATCAGATAAATAATCTTTAATTTCTAACAAAACATCAATATCATTTAAAGAATACATGCGTCGGTTGCCCTCACTACGTTCTGGATGAATCAATCCCTGTTCTTCATAGTAGCGAATTTGTCGAGCGGTCAAATCCGTTAGTTTCATAACTGTACCAATTGGAAAAACTGACATGGAACGGCGTAACTCTTTTTCTCTCATCTCCATCCTCCTCTCTTAGTTATTTCTTAGAATAACAATAGAATGACAAATTGTCAAGAACTTATGTTAGATTTTCTAACATAAAACAAAAAACCTGATAAATATGGACTTTTCCATCTTTTCACGGCTGATTTTCTACTACTAATCAAAAAAATAGAAATGATTTGTTTTTACAAATCATTTCTAATCAACTTACCATTTTTTATTCTTTTTCGGATTCAGCCAACCATTTAGACTCTTTTTTCGCAAATCCTTTCACGATATACCGATTTTCATTTTCAGCATATTCTTCTGAAAACATTAGTGTCATCCGGCGAAGTTCACTTAATAGTTGTCCATCAGTTGGGCTAATTTCTAATTGATAAGGCTCGAGTAATTCCATCATTTGGGCACGGATAGCTTGAACCAGTCGTTCTTTATCTTCAGAAATTTTAGTTGAGATCAATACATTGGGAAATAAGGTTGGGACAAATTCTTTACTGTCCACTTGATCTCTTTTATTATAAACCGTCAAGCACGGAATATTTTCCAACGCTAATTCTTTCATCAATGTTTGAACTGTGCGTTCATGTTGTAACCGATCTGGCGCACTTGCATCCACTACATGGAGCAGTAAATCCATCGTCCGACTTTCTTCCAATGTCGACTGAAAGGCTTCAATCAGTTGTGTTGGTAAATCTTGAATGAAGCCGACCGTATCTGTCAGAGTAACTTCCATGCCTTGAGGCAATTGCCATTTTTTGGTTAAAGGATCTAACGTTGCAAACAATTGATCCTCTGAATAAGTTCCTGCTGTTGTCAACATGTTGAGAATGGTTGATTTGCCAGCATTGGTATAACCAATCAAGCCAATTTGAAATAGTTCTGAATTTTGTCTTTTTTGGCGGCTTCGTTCACGATGAGCAGTGACTTCTTTTAACTCACGACGGATGCCTAAGATTTTATTCCGAATGTGTCGGCGGTCCGACTCTAATTTTGTTTCACCAGGCCCGCGTGTCCCAATACCTCCTCCAAGTCGGGACAACTGTTTTCCTTGACCAGCCAAGCGAGGCAATAAATAATCCAATTGTGCTAATTCAACTTGTAACTTTCCTTCTTTGGAGCGCGCACGCAAAGCAAAGATATCCAAAATTAATTGTACACGATCAATTACTCGTACAGCTAACGCTTCAGATAACAGTTGATTTTGACGCGGTGTGAGCTCATGATTAAAAATCACAAGATCCGCTTCATAGGCATCTGTTAATTGAATTAATTCTTCCAATTTCCCTTTACCGATTACGGTTTGTCGATCAACTTGTGGTCGTTTTTGCGTTAAAACAAACACCACTTCTCCATTAGCAGTTTCCGTTAAATTCGCCAGTTCTTCCATTGATGCAGAAAATGTCTGATAATTTTTTTCCGTCTCAACTCCTACTAAAATAACTTTTTCATGAGTGGTCATCGCCTACTCACTCTCCTTCTGTTGTAGCCATTCCGCTACTTCTTTTTCCAACTTGGGCAAATCTGTTGGCTGTTGAACCAAATCCCACCAATGCGCAGCCATTCGATTTCTAAACCAAGTCAATTGACGTTTGGCATATCGCCGTGATTGCTGTTTGACTGTTTCAACCGCCATCTCTAATGTTTGTTCACCGGAAAAATACGGAAAAAATTCTTTATAGCCAATGCCTTGAGCTGCTTGTGCATGTGGTTGCTGAAACATCTGTTTTGCTTCTTCCAACAGTCCTTTTGTCATCATTTGATCCACCCGCTGATTAATGCGCTCATACAATAAAGCGCGATCTGTTTCCAAACCTAATAAATAATAATCATAGAGACGAGCTGGTTTTTCCTTCGGGGTCAAAATACTATAACCGGTTTTATCAAAGACCTCTAACGCACGAATCACTTTTTTGCGATTATTAAAATGGATGCTGTTAGCCGCTAGAGGATCCTTTTGTTTTAATAACTGCCATAAGGCTTGATTCCCTTTTTCTTCCGCAAATAAATTGTACGTTTCTCTAATTTCAGGCGAGTCATCTATCTCACGACTTCCTAGTTGAAAATCATAAAGAAGTGATTGAATATACAAACCTGTTCCTCCAACGATAATTGGCAGTTTCCCTTTTTCAGTAATTTCTTTGATTTTTTGACGACCCTCTCTCTGAAAATCAGCAGCAGAATAAGTCTCGCTGACTTCACGGCAATCAATTAAATAGTGAGGAATCCCTTCTTTTTCTGTTTCTGTGACTTTAGCGGTGCCAATGTCTAACGAGCGATAAACTTGCATGGAGTCACCGCTAATAATTTCACCATTAAAATTTTTTGCTAAAGCAATACTTAATGCTGTTTTCCCCACCGCGGTGGGTCCTACAATAACTAATACTTTCTCCAATTATGTTTCTCCTTCTTCTTGCCAATTTTGACGAGCAAATTTTGCTTCTTCAGGAAAATCCGTATGAACACCCGCCAATTTTAGCTGAAAACAATTTTCCATTTCTTCCATCCGATTAACAGTCCATGGCCGCAGCGGTTTGCCAATTGTGATAAGTTCTTTTTTATGAGCCAACACCCATGACAATTTTGGATGTAAACTATCGACAAGAGCAAATGCCGGTCCCGCTTGACTTAAATCCTCTGCAGATTCATAAATAAAGGCAATTTCTGTCTTAGGATCAGCTTTTTTTAATTTAACTAAACTTGGAAAATAAAAACTGGAATATAAATAACGAAACGGCCAGTTTTTTTGATTCATTTGTTGGACGACTTTTTTCTCAATTCCTTCATAATGGATAATATCCGTTTTAAGTTCAATATTCAAAAAACCATTGAATTGTTCTTCTACAAGACAATTTAAAACATCTTCCAATGTTGGAACACATTGAACAGAAGGATTTTTCTGAAACCAGCTTCCAGCGTCTAGTTGTTTTAATTCGTTTAATGTTAACTGTTGGATTTCACCATGACCATCTGTCGTACGATCCACCGTTTCATCATGCATAACGATTAAATAACCATCTTTAGATAGGTGAACGTCTAATTCAATTCCTTCAGCACCAATACGAACAGCCTCTCTGAAAGCAATACACGTATTTTCAGGATGGGTGCCTTTACTTCCTCGATGTGCAATAATATCTGTCATGCTCTCACTCCAATCTTGTTTATTGTACCATTGGAGTGAGGTGGGTTCAAATATGGGAAAAACTAAAAGAAAGAGTAGGACATCAATCAAAGCGACTGATGTCCTACTCTTTAAGTCTTATAAACAATTTAGTCTCAAATCCGTCTTTTTATTCTCTTAATCTTTTAATTCATAATTAACGTATTTATCTAAACCAGATTGGATACTATATTTTGGTTCATATCCAATGGCACGTAATTTAGATATATCCGCTAAAGAATCTTTGATGTCCCCAGCTCGCGCTTCTTTGTATTCAACTGGCAAAGTGACTTTCATAATATCATTTAGAGAAGAAATTAACTCATTTAAATCGGTTGCTTTCCCTGTTCCGACATTATATACTTCCCCAAGTGATTGGTCAGAATGAGCGACAAGATTCAACGCTTGAACCACGTCCTCAACAAAGACAAAATCACGAGATTGTTTTCCATCACCAAAGATATTGAATGTCACTTCTTGATTGGCTAATAAGCGTTTGTAAGAGTCCATCACAATCGAAATAACGCCAGAATAAGGGGAATTAGGATTTTGGTTTGGCCCATAAACGTTAAAGAACCGAACAGCGCTTGTCGGAACATCATATAAATGACAATAGTTTAACACATATTTTTCAGAAGCAAATTTATCCACCGCATAAGGCGTTAATGGACGAATTACTGATTCTTCCTGTTTTGGTAAAGTTGGCTCATCGCCGTAAACTGCTGCAGAAGAAGCAAACACCAAACGTTTTAAATCTTTCTGGTATTTCCGAATTAATTCCAGTAATTGTAACACACTCTCAAAATTCACTTGGTGTGTTTCCACTGGACGTGCTACTGAGTCTGCTACACTAGCAATCGCTGCTAAGTGAAAAATGTAATCGAACTGATACTCTTGTAGTACTTTTTCCATTAATTGTTGATCAGTCACGCTACCTTCAATGAACGTGATGTTTTCAGATGCGTTTAAATTTTCAGTTTGGCCCATTGATAAATCATCAACGACCACAACTTGATTGTCTTTACTATAATAATTTGCTAAGGTTGAGCCGATAAAGCCGGCGCCGCCTGTGATTAAAAAGTTCCTCAAGTTTCCCACTCCAATTAAAATAATACATTAATTTTACCATTTTTAGGTGTCAAAGACTACAGTTTGTTTTTTTCAATAAAAAAGGAGAGAAAATAACTTTCTCAACCTTTTACTAAATATTTTAAATTCTTTGCGTTATTCACAAAACTCTTATGAATGAATAAGAAATAGATAATGTACACAATTCCATAAGAAATGAAACTATAAATACTACCGCCAAACCAAAGATTACTAAAGATAAACAATAATGTAACCAACGTTTCCAATACAGTACTATTACCTATTTTAACGTTCATATCTTTGCATAGAAAAATTTCCGCTAAATTACAACGAAATGCTAAACTTACTAATATCAACCCAACAGTTAAATTCAAGTTCCCAACAACGAAAATCACAAACAGCGACAGGATTAACGACAAGGCAAGTGTCAATACGTTAACAAATAAAATTGTTTTTTCTTTTCTCAACGTTTTTAAATACGTATTAATTAGTAAAGACATCCGACCTTCATAAATAACTATAGGAAATAGAATTCCCATAAATTTCAAACTCTCGCTATATTCGGGTAACCACATACCTAAAACAAATTTGACGGGTACATATAACAGCAGAATTGCATACGTCAACGGAACAAAAACACCTCTTAATGTGACAAATAAAGACGGCAATCGCTCTTTATTTGTCCGTCTTAACAACGGAAACATTACAATTCCAACAGCATTAATAAAAGTTAAAAACATATTTGATAAACTTAAAGTAAAGGACAATTTACCAAAGGTTTCGATAGTCCAACGCTGTTGAACAAAAAAGCGAATGGTTCCCATTATTAGCATACTTGCTATACTACTGAGCATTAGTTTACTACCTATGTTAATATTATCAACTATTTCAGGAGTAACTTCCTTCAAACTCATCATGTTCACACGCAACATGTCTTTAACTCTAAACATTCCCCAAACCGTAATAATCAGTTTAGAAAGTATATCCATAATGATTAGCCAATAAAAATCTCGTCCTCCTAATGCAAAGTAAATTGCAATGAACAGGACATATAAATAGCGATCATTTCTGGATAATTGAGCATATTCCTTAATACGATTTGTTGACTGAAAAACATACAGAATAAACGTTTTTGCAATTGTAATTACTGAAACAATGGCCGTCAATATCAAAATAATCCCTTGATATTCTTTCGGCATGAAAAAGTAAGCCCAAAGAATGACAAAAGCAGAAATACAACATTCAAAAATCGCTAAATACCAGAATTGAGAACCGAGATTTCTTTTATCTAAATTTTCGTATTCTTCTCCCCCGATTTTTAAATAGATACCATCAATCCAGCCTAAGTGGAGAAATCCAACATATGAAGAATAAAAAACATAAAGTTGCCAATAACTGTATTCTGTAACGCCTAGCAACTTAGGAACAAATAAATTTAAGAGAACCGAAATACCCAACGTTGCAAAATTTGCAGCCACAGTATAATAAAGGTTTTTAGCCACCATTTTTGCTTTTGAATTCATAGCATTATGCTCACTTTCTAATTTTATATTTCATGATATGGTACATATCTGTGCTAAAATAAAACTTATGATGATACTTAAAAAAGGCACATAGAATCGGAATAATTTTTTTTCGTTCTAATAAAGATACTCGCATATTCAACTCTTTAATCAAGTTTGAAAGAACTTTGTCTTTATATTCAAATTCTTCAACATGTGGTTGATTATTTAAATAATTCTTTGCAGCCTTTGTACGCTGTAATCTCCGGCGTAAAGTATTCAATCTTTCTTCAAAGTGGTTTTGTCTCTTAGCTAAATCAATTTCTTTTTTAAAGGAACTTTGTCCATGTTTACGCCATCTAATTAATTCTTCCCTAACGATATAGAGCCCATCACTTAGTAAAGAACTTCCCCACATCGCCATATCATGTACAGGATTTTCCATTTCAGATGCGTATAGATTAACGTTTGCAATAAAACTCTTTCTAATTGCATATACACAACCTGGTCGACGTAAAAATAAATTGTTTTCATTAAATACAACCTGTTCTTCTTTTTGATTAGGCAGTTTAACTGAATCAATTTTTTTTAATTCCTCTGCTAATCCTCCCGGTTCTACTAATTCAGTATAATCGCTTACTAAAACTTTGACATCAGTGTTTACAAAAGCGTTACACATCACTTCAATTTTAGATACATCCCAAATATCGTCTTGATCACAAGTAAAAACAATTTCTTTTGTAGCAGCATTCAATAGATTAAAGAAATTTTTGCGCCAACCTAAATTTTCCTTATTGATTTTCAAATGCCACGTTTCACCTAATTTATTTTCAGAGATAAATTTTTCAATTATTTTAACTGTAGAATCTGTAGAACAATCATCCCAAATCAATACTTCATCAACTTTTTTCGATTGATTTTTTAAAGAATCCAACTGTTCTAAGATGTTTTTTTCTCCATTATAGGTAGCCATAACAACAGTTGCTGTATATTGTTGGTCCATTTAAGTACGCCCTCTTTCTAAAAAGCCTATAAATAATCTTTATTTTTGGTAAAAATCATAGGGATGATGAGTGATTCTTTCTTCTACCGGAGGCATTTCCATATAATCTCCATAGCGTAAAGTCAAAAATTGTTTTCGCTTTTTAATGGCCATAAATTGATGTCCTTCAAACTCTACATCTTCATATTCCAAAAACCACTCATTAGGAAACACACCCCAATCTATATGAATCCATTCGAGATAACCACAATGATTTGTTGTTCCAAATGGGATTTTTTTTGCCTCCGTTTGATATAAATCACGCCAATATTGATCGTTTCCTGTTTTTTTTGTTTTAAAATGATGAGGATAACGTGTTATTAATTTTATTAAAGCCTTACTAAGATAAAAACTTCGCGCATAGCTTAAGCCTAAAGTATCCATTAAGTTTAACCGATACTGTTCCGTTTTATTTCTCAGTTCATTTCTCTCCTTTTGACTATCAGGGATGCCATCAATTGGAAAAATATCTACAAAAACTCCTAAGTCCTTATCTTCTCCACCAAAATATTGTTTTGAATGAGCTACAGTATTAGGATCAACTAACTTTGCAAAAGGATAACGAAAATGTTTCCTTGTTTCAAAAGAAAGTAATTGATAGTTAGAGTCGTTTTCAAGGATTTTAATTAACACTTCATAATCTGGTCTCGGCATAACTATATCAATATCATCATCCCAAGGAATAAAACCTTTATGACGTTCTACACCAATCAAGGTTCCATAAAATAATGTATAATGCAAGTTGTTAGATCGACAAATATTATCGATATACACTAATATTTCAACAGCCTTCGCCTGAACTTCGTTTAACGTAAGTTTTTGCATGATATTACTCTCCCACTTATATAATAATCAATTGTATAGTAGAAAAAATGAGCATCATTGCTCATTTCCTCTAATCAAATCATTTTCCATGTCAGTACGATACTGAATTTTACCTAAGTATAACCAAAAGATAACTGTTGCAAAACGTCTTGTTAAAATGACTTCAGTTATCAGTAATCCAGAAATTAAAATGACTAACACAATTTGGTTATCTAACACAAAATCCATATAATTTTTAATTCGAACGCTAAACAGCAATTTAGCAGAGTTAAACATTTTAGATAGCAAGAAAATTAGAAATACAATTGTACCTGAAATCCCTGTAGCTGCTAATAAATAGAAGAAAAAACTATGCGGTGTTTGAGCTGTCTTAGCAATATGAGATTGAGGCAATTTATCTTTAGCTATATCTGCAAAACCTTTTGGAGAAGTGCCAAATATAGGATTTAATTTCATTAAATCTATCGCACTTTGCCAAAGAGCAAATCGACTATTTGAAATATCGTCTTTCCCCTCAACATCTGGTCTCTTAGTAGTAATTTTCTTATTTCCTAGAATTTCATTTTCTTTATTATCTAAAACTTTTGGTACTTCAATATTCACTGAATTTGCAGCAGCAATATACCCTTTTTCTATTAACTGTAAGCCCCCGAAAACAATAGCACCACAGAAAAAAGAAACTAATACTGCTTGCACAACTTTTTTTATAACTGCTTTGGATGTATTTTTTTGAAAGAACCAAATTGTAAAGAACATCCCGAAAATTACCATTGAAATCAACTGAATAACTCCTGATCTTGATCCAGACAATGCTACATAACTAAATTGTAGAAAAATCACCATTGCACAAACCACTTTTAACCATTTGCTATTGGTATTAATAAAATTCCGCACGCCAACCAAAATACAAACTAATGAGATGGTACATGCATAGTTAGGCTCCACAAAAACACCATATAATCGATTTTCAAAAAAACCGATTCTCATTCCGTAATACAAAGACTCTACTGGTTTTGAAAAGCTGATTCGCGCAAAAAATAAGTATAACCCAACGATGACTAATGCAGTCCAAACAATTAAAAGTACATACTCAAAAGCTTTAAAAACAGATTTATCATTCGAACGCCCTACTTCGTAAACGGAAAAGAAAAAGATACATTGCCAAATGATCAACTTAATGTTCTCTGAAAAAGCATACGTATGATTAATAAATGTTGTTAAAAATAAAATTCCTATAAAAGCAATTAGCCAGTATTCTATTCTTCTTTGTTTTTTTTCTATAAAAATTGGCAAGAAGTGACATATGAAGTAAACACCTGACAATAGCATAATTATCAAGGTAAATAATGAATCTATTTTTGTTGGTAAAGTCGAATAAATGCTAACCATTCGACAAATTAGAACTAACTCAAAAAAAACAATATATGTTATAGCTATCCTTTTTTCTATTTTTTGCATCTGCTGTGATAAATTAATAATCATCATATCCTCCAATTATTTAAAACAACTTTTAGATTACAACTTGTTAATCTATTGTTTTTTCTATATATTTTCTTTTCAATTTAATTGGTATTTTATAAAAAGGAAGACCAAACATAAGTAAAATCATTGATAGTTTACGACTTTTTGTAAAAACTTTATTTTTCATAATAAAAATAAAGTTTTTCCGAAGATAGCGAACAATTTGTTTCGTTTCTTTTTCCTTCGAAGCATTACTAATCAAAATTTTATCTAATACTAAAAAATTCGCAAAACAAACTCTTTGATGGGCAGCTTCTTCTATAACTGCTCCCTTACCTTTCAATTTAAGTTCATTCTTCTCCCAAGCTTCTATAAACTCAAATTGTTTATCTGAAAATGTTTCTGTATTAATGCTGCCCATTCGATGATAATAGTAATATTTTTGTGTTGAATCAATAGAAACTTTCTGACATTCAGACAACAAATCTACTATAATAAATGAATCTTCATGATACTTTCCTTTAGGATATCTTAGATCCGCAAAGAGTTTTCGTTTATATAACTTATTTACAGCATGTACGGAGATAATATTTCCTTGTAAAATTAACAATAATGCTTCTTCTCTGGAAAAAGTTCCCTGTATTAAACTTTTTACAATTGGCTCTTTCCCCTCATAGACATCATAAATACCACAGATTGATAAATCGGCATCTTCTTTTACGATATTTGTATATAATAGTTCATACATATCATCTGCAATGTAATCATCACTATCTACGAAACCTAAATACTCACCTGTTGCTATTTCAATTCCAGCATTACGAGCATCGCTGAGCCCTCCATTTTCTTTATGGATAACTTTTACTCGTTGATCTTGTTCAGCAAACTGATCACACATTGCTCCGGAACTATCTGGAGAGCCATCGTCTACAAGAATCAATTCAAAGTCAGTAAACGTTTGAGCTAAAATAGAGCGTACGCATTTTTCTAAATATTTTTCTACATTGTATACAGGAACAATAATACTAATTTTGGGCATATCAATTTCCGCTACCTTCTAAAATTTTAATTGTATGTTTTAATGGTTCTTCCATACTGTCAAACAGTGGCCGCCAACCTAATGCGTAGATTTTTTGATTGTCTAGTAGTGCTTTTGTTGCTTTAGAAAATCCTTGTTTTTCTTGGGCGGTGGCTTCCCCATGAATCACTTTTGTTCCAGCCACATTGGCTAATGTTTCCGCAAAAGTGCGTAACGTAATATCGCAATGTTCGTTTGAAACATTGTAAGCTTCCCCTGTTTGCCCTTTAACTAATAAAAACAGAAGAGCAGATGCAATATCTGCAACGTATGCATAAGAGTATAGTTGGGTCCCTGCACTTTTTAACACAATGTTTTCTTTATGGACTGCATTCATAATAAATTGAGAAGAAGCTTTACTATCCGAAAGTAACATCGTAGGTCCAAACGTACGACTAATTCTTGGAATAACAACATCAATACCATATTTTTGAATATAGGCTTGACATAATGATTCACTTGCTCGTTTTCCTTCAGGATAACCGGCCCGTAGCGTGTTACAGTCAATATAACCGCAATAGTCTTCTGTAAATTTATCAACATCTCCACGATTTTCTCCATAGATTTCAACAGTTGATAAAAATAACACTTTTTCACTATTCGCTTTGACCGCATAATCTAAAATATGCTGCGTACCAGCAATATTGGTCATAATCGTTCCAATTGGATCACTGGCATATGATTTAGGATGTGTATTACTAGCACAATGCAACACATAGTCACAAGCTTCTGCTACCTGAATTTCTTCTGTCACATCTCCAATAACTATATGGAATAACGGATCTTCTAAATAACTAGTAAATCGCTCTTCCAAACGCGACAATGTTCGTCCCATCGCCCAGATTGAAATATTCGCATTTCTCGTTTTGTTTTGGTACATAAGTACATCAATTAAAAAGGTCCCAATCATGCCTGAAGCACCAGTTATAAAAACAGATTTATTTGTTACTTTCGTCCAATCTGGTGTCTTCTCTAAAACTCGTTCAACGTCTGATAAATAATTATCATCTGTAAATAACATGGTATCCCCTCCACTACTCTTCTTTCATTTTCAAGAAGCCTTTAAATAACTGTAAGTCATCTTGTGTGGTTAACTTAATGTTTTTATCTGAGCCTAAAGCAAAATACAATGTTTCGCCTAAATCCACCATCATAGTATTCGTATATGACGATTCAGAAATACCAATATTCTCACGGAATGCTTTTTCGTAAGCCCAAGTTAATTTTTCAAATTTATAGGCTTGTGGCGTTGACACGCGACGTAATGTTTCACGATTAATATATTGTCGAGTTGTTTCCTCAGTTTCTTTTACAAAAATTTGTTCATTATATGGCAACGAAGTCACTGCATTGCCGTATTCTTGACACTTAACAATTACATCAGATAAAACTAATTCATCAACTAATGGACGAATTCCGTCATGGATAACAATAGTATCTTCTGGGTTTGAATGTTCTTTTAAGAAATTAACCCCATTGTTAATTGATTCTTGACCAGAATTTCCCCCTGGGATAATCCATTGTAATTTGTCAATATGGTACTCTTTTGCATAGGCATCTAGTGTTTGTTCCCAACCTTTTTTACACACAACTAAGATTCGATCAATGAGTGGATGCTTTTGAAAAGATTCCAATGTGTAAATAATGATTGGCTTTTCCTCAATCATAATAAACTGTTTAGGAATATCCTGCCCCATTCGTTTACCGACTCCACCGGCAATAATTAAAGCTGTAATCATTTGATACAAAATCCTTTCCCTAACTAGTCAACAACTAGTTTTATTTCAATTTTGTTTAACTTATATATTCATCAATACAGCCAAAACTGCATTCAATCTTTTACATTTTCTCATAACTATCAGTAAGTTTCAATAATTTATCTTAGACCTTAATCGAACTGTAAATATTGGCGGTATTTTATTTTATATATTTTAATAGTCTTAGGTTTTATCTTATTACTTTTTTTATTTCGATATTGATTGAATAAAAAATGATTGTTATGCTTTTCATCAATTTCAACAACACTTTTAGCCCCTTTATAAATAGCGAAATTTTTTGACCAATAAAATCTTTTTCTCTTTAAAAAAACACCTTTGTCGAACTCGTACAAAAATAAGTTCAACAAAGATGTCAATATATATTTAACCTTTCAAATATTCTCTTTACTTTAATCAATAAGGCTGTTTATTGGCGGATAGCTTAATCAACTTTTGCTACATACCACTTATTAGCAGTTAAATACCCATGTTTCGTCTTTAACCTTGGTATGCCATTATTTGTATATTCGATTGCTTCAACTTCAACAATCGTATTCTTCTTAACGGCCTGTCCTTTTTTAGTAAATTCAACATTATTGTAGAAGCAATCATCAATTAAGAGCTTAACTTTTTTTGGATTAGTGACAAAGTAATTGTTATTGGTATTTCCAGCAGCTGTCACATAGTTTTTATTTGCAGTAAGATATCCTTCTTCTGTCTTCAAGCGAGGAACACCTTTAGAGGAATACTCAATGCCCTTAACTGGAACGACAGTCCCAGATGATAAGGTTCTGCTAGCATTACGAAACTCTACATCAGTATATAGTTTATCTGACACTCGCATAATAATTTGGTGCGGATTTTCAGTGAAGTAATTATCTGAATTTGATACCAATTTTGTAACGTATGATTTGTTAGCAGTTATATAACCTTTGGCAGTCTTTAATCTAGGCAATCCGTTTTCGGTATAATCAACACTTAAAACTTTGATTAATGTATCTTTGGAAACAAACTCACCTTTTTTACTGAAATTTACATCTTGATAATAATAATCATTTGTTTTCATAACTACATACTCTGGATAATCATATAGATAATCTTTGATGTTTGGCACAACTTTTTGGGCATAACTTTTATTAGCCGTTAAATAACCATTTGGGGTAATCAAACGAGGAACTTGATTTTCACGGTACTCGATTCCCACGACAGGAACTAAACTTCCCTTGGAAACAGCTGCTCCTTTATATAAGAAGTCTGGATCCCCATAAAAATTATCATTATTTTTCATAATAATTTGCCCCGGATTAACCGTATGATAGTTGGCAATCCAAGATCCAGTAGCTACTACATAGTTCTTGTTAGCCGTGAAATAATACCCATTCGCCGTCTTCAATCTAGGAATTCCTGATTTTGTTTTCTCAATAGCAGTTACGGTTAAAACACTGCCTGCAGTTACTTTATTTGCTTTTGTCTTAAATTCTACATCTTTGTAATAGGTATCTTCATTTCTAGTAATTACTTGTCCAGGATTAGATGTGTAGTAAATATCTTCTAATCCTTTATATTGTTCAACTATATTTTTATTTGCAGTCAAATATCCTTTCGCTGTTTTCAATCGAAATATACCACTTTGAGTATAAGCTAAATCTTCAACTTCTACTATTGTTCCCTTCGAAACCTTAGACAATCTTTGCTTAAATTCTGGGTCAGCATAGAAATAATCATCGCTTTTCAAACGAACTTTTTTAGGATTTGTCGTAAAATACAAATCAATATTGCTTTGTGCTGCCAATACATAATCTTTATTTGCTGTTAAATAACCTTGGTCTGTGACCAATCGAGGAATTCCTGCTGAACTATATTCAATTCCCTTAATGGTAACTAGTGTATTTTTTTTAACTTGCCAACCAGGAATTCTAAACGCCACATCTTGGTAAAAAGTATCGTCATTTTTCATGATTACTCGACCTGGATTAGTTGTGTAATACTTACTTAAGTCAGGGCCACTACTATTACCCATATTTAAAAAATTACTATAGGTCATGGAAATATCAAATGGACGCCCTTCATAGTTAGCTAAGCCAGGGAAATACATTTGCGAAGACCATTGCCAAGCACCATGGTCATTATTCCACTGCATGGAACTATCAGGAGTATATGGATATTGCGCTACCCATACTCTGTCTCTTCCGAAGGCGGAGGTATCGATATAACCAGCTGTTAACCACCATTTGCCGACATACAACGCATCATTTTTATACCCCAGTGCCTTTAATTGCTGGTTAAATGCAATAGAATTAGCATGGGCGTTTCGTCCATTGTTTGTAAGCGTTGGATCTTCCGCATCATTAAACATTATGGTATTTTTATCTAAGCCAGAGTTAGCCGCCGCCTGAGCAAAATATCTTGCTTCATCTTGTGCTGTCGCAGCAGAGACATACATACTATAGTGATATGCTGAAACTTTTAAGCCAGCAGCTTTGGCATTTCTAATTTGGCCAGCAGCATATGGGTTAACATACCAAGTTCCTTCTGTCAATTTAACCGAGACGCCTGTTACACCATAACTTTTAATTTTTTGATATTCAGCTACTGAAATGTCGCCATTCCAACTAGAAACGTCAATAAAATTCTTGCCAGGCAAATTAGGATCATTCGCATAGACGTTCGCAACTGTTGCTCGCGCTACCCTAGAAGAAATGCCGTTTTTCATAGCATATGTTCCTTTTTTATGGTTCGTTCCTTCACGTGCTGCTTCTTGATAATCCGCTTCATCTTGGTCAATGTTCTTTTTTTCTACTTCAGAGCTTTGTGATGCTTCTGTTTTACCATCTGTTGTGCTTGTTTCTGAAACAGAAGAATGTTCTTCGGTTGTACTATTTGTTGAAGAATCAAGAGGCTCTTCTTTTGTGCTTGAAGCAGAACTATCGCTTTCAGAGGTATTTTCTTCTGTAACAGAAGATGTATCCTCTGTTGAATTAGTCGTTTTTTCTGACGTAGCTTGAGTGACCAAGCCAGTCTCCCCCGTTGTTTCTGTTTTTACAAGCTCTTCTCCTGATGCAATCACACTAAAACTATTTAATAATACGGTACAAATTAACATACCTGAAATGATTTTTTTCATGAAACTCTCCTTATATATTTAATAATATGTATCTTTCTTAAATACTCGCCATTAATCCTTAAAAAAATGTGCATCCTATAACCTTCAACTAATTGTTTTCACATTTTAAAACTAACACCAATTATTATCTCATACCTTTATTTCAAATTCAATTACGCTTTTTTAACATTCCTATATCAATTTTTTACTTTTAAATGGTAAAAAGATGAAAACAGATCTTTAATCGATTGTTTTCATCTTTTATTTATTTTTTAAGATATTCTGTGTATGATTTTTTAGTATCAACAATTAGCGCTTCATGATGGGGTTGGCGATCTTCCTCTGGTGGCAATTGCATATAATCCCCAAAAACCTCTGTTAAGTAGCGCTTGTAGCCCACTGGTATTGGCATTTTTGTATCTTCAAACGGAACAAAAATAGCAGATTTAAAATCTTCCAAATGATAAATATTACCCATGTAGCGTGGTCCGACACATAATTCTGTGACATAAGGAGTTGAGCCAAAGGAATATTTGGTCATTCTTTTTTCAGCAAAGCGCCAAATATGATAGCGAACCTTTTTCGATGGAAAAATATTCAATAATACTCGACTCCCCGTTGCTAAAATGCCACCATGTTTTTCTGGTACCACTTGTGAACAGAATAAAGCATAAATTAATGCCCAAATTTTTTGTTTCTTCCTTTGAAAATTTCCTTTTGGCGCACCATCTAAAGGAAAAATATCGATAGGAATACCATGAGGAATTGTCAATCCATCTTGATAGGTTTTAATAAACGTTGTCTGTGCATCCCTAATTGTCATAAATGAATTATGATCATTATACGTTTTTGAAGCAACTAACAATGGATACCGCTCTGCATCTGCATATTTAGGCCAAAGCACTTTTAATTTTTCATAATCTGGTCTTGGCATAAAGAAATCTAAGTCATCATCCCATGGAATAAAGCCTTGACTGCGGATTGCTCCAATACAACCGCCTCCACAAAAATAACAGGTTAGATTATGTTCTTCACAAAAAGCTACAAAATATTTTGACATGCGTAAAACAACTTGTTGAATTTCTACTAATTGCGTCTGTGTTGTTTGTTCCACTTCTCCTTTTCCTCCCTATTCATTCTTTGCATATTTAAATGTTGTATAGAATAAAAAACGCATTAAGTAGAATGAACTCTTAATAACTGAAAACTGTTCATTTTGACGCAAAATTTTCCAAACCCAACTGATTGTATTCCATTTGTTAGAAGATGTAGAGGTGGTTAGCTTACGATAAATGGCTAATTTTTCGTTAATAAAATAAACCGTATTTATTTCTTTCAAAATGTTTAACCAAGTAGCATAGTCTTCATGTTTTAAATCCGGCATTAAATGGCGTTTAAGCAGCTTAGACTCAACCACGACCGTTAAACAGCCGATAGTATTTGTTTTTAAAAGATCTTGATAGCTTTGTGGTCCCTCACTAAAATTACGCTCATGAGTAATTTTGCCCCCTTCATTACATACAAAATAAGAACTACATGTAAATAAAAGTTTTTTTTCTTCCATCCACTTGATTTGAACTTCTAATTTATTAGGAAGCCATAGATCATCACTATCTAAAAAGGCAATATATTGTCCCTTTGAAGCTTCAATTCCTTTATTTCTGGTCTTTGCAATGCCCATGTTCTGTTCATTTTTCAGTAAAAAGATTCTTGAATCTTTTTCCATAAAGGCAAGTGCAATATCAATAGAATCATCTTTACTTCCATCATCAATGAGTAATAATTCCCAATTCTGATAGGTTTGTTCCAGAACGCTTTCAATAGATTTTGATAAAAATTTGCCTGCATTGTACATAGGCATAATAATTGAAACAAGTGCTGTTTCCATTTGTTCACTCCTCGTTGCATTTTATGTAAGAATGTAACAGTTTATATTATCGCATAGCTCTTTTATTATTTCAACGTTCCTTGTTTCCAAAAAAAAGTTTGAGACATAAGCTTAAATAACTTATGTCTCAAACTTTTAACGGTAAATTCTAATAGCATTCTCTTTACAATAATCCATCGTCAATTCTTCACGTTCTTCAGACTCATCCAATCCTCTTGATGATACTTTATCAAAGAGAATTTTGATGGTTTGAAGCAGAATTTTCATATCCAATAGTAATGAATAATTCTTGATGTACAGTAAATCAAAGTTCAATTTACTATTGTAGTCAGAAGCATACTTCCCATAAACTTGGGCATAGCCGGTAATCCCCGCACGTACATTGTGACGTAAATAGTAATTCGGGTTTTCCTGATTAAATTGATCAACAAAGAATGGTCGTTCAGGACGTGGTCCGACAATAGACATATCTCCGCGAATAACGTTGATTAGTTGTGGCAACTCATCAATACGTAAAGCGCGCAAGTATTTACCAACTGTAGTGACGCGACTGTCGTTACTTGTAGATAAGACTGGACCTGATTTTGCTTCCGCTGTTGCCGACATCGTTCTAAATTTTAAAATCGAGAACTCACGTTGATCTAATGTAATCCGAGTTTGTTTGTAAATCACTGGTCCCGGTGAGGTTGCTTTGACTAAAATTGCTGCAATAAGCATTAAGGGGGAGGTAATCACAAATAGGCAAACAGAGACTAAAATATCGAATAAACGTTTAATAAAATTCTCTTCTGGTTGGATTTCAAAATTTGAGACTTCGATAATACTTTCATCTTCAAAGTTCATCATGTTTGGTTTTAGCATAATTAGATTTTCAAAACTTGTATCTAAAAAGATTTTTTTCTTGTGTTTGACAATTAATTGATACAATTTTACTTTTTCGTTCTCATCAACATTACTTGAAATATAAACAATATCGATTTCATCGATAATTTTTTTTAAGTTTTCATAGTAATTGCTGACAACAACGCTCGTTACTTTATGCTTGTTATTTTTATCAGACATAAAGTTTTGAATTGACCGCATAACTTGATTTTCTTTACCTAGTAAAACAACTTTTCGCTCATTGCTGACCTTTAAGTAAAGATAATAAACAAGAATTCGCCAAAGACTTAGAACAATAATTCCGATTATAAAGGAATATCCTAAAACAGAACGCGGGAACGTAAACCAACGTCCGGCAAATGTCACAATCATAATCGTTAAAGTCATTAAAATTTGACCAATCACCGTGACAAAAATGATGTCACTAATTTTGCGATTATAAAAAATATACGCACCTAACAACAAATTCAAAAAGATAAAAAAGATTGAAATGTAAATTGCAGATTTTTCATAAGCCACAAAGTTAAATGAAGGAATTTCTCGGCCAAATTTCACCATAAACCCTAAGATGATTGATAAATTATAGAGCAAAACGTCTGCTAAAATAATTACAATTCGTCTTGCATTACTCCATTCACTTTTTGATGTCATTAAAAACTTCCTCTCTTCACTTCCAGTAATTACATTATTTGTAATAACATGCAATCCCTATATTACCATAATGTCAGCAGACAAGAAAGTTCTATAGGATGAAAATTATCTGCGATGTCTTTGGACACGACTTAATTCTTCAGGTTGATCCCAGCCCTCTTCGTCAACAGGTGTTATTGGGCGCTCTTCATTGCTAACAGGACTTGTTTGTTTCATTCGTTTTCTTCTTTTAGGCGTCGTTGGTCTTTCATGTCTTCCTCGTTTTTTCTCTGGCCGGAAGTAGAAGGCTAGCCCAAGGAAACTATAAACAATCGGCATCCAATGAGGCGCTAATAAAATATCTTCCATAAATGAATGAATCCAGATTAAAAGGAAGCCTAAAAGTAAACTAACTTGCAAACGATCCAATGTTTTTTTGCGGAAACCAATCAATAAAATCATACTGACTAAAAAACCAAATAAAATCAGATAGCCGATGACACCAAAATTACTTAACGTAAATAGAAAAGCATTATGTGTCCCTAGCGGTTTCCATGAGGCCACAAAAGGCTCCATACCGACTTTAATATGTTGAGGATCAGATAACCATTTAGCAAAAAACTCATGCCAAATTCGTTCTCTTCCTGTAAATAAATCCACAGTATCCGATTCCGCACATAAGTAAAATAACAATGGTCCCAATGCAGCTACTCCGACAAAACCAAACAGCCAAACTTTCGAACGTTGCAAGAAACGTTTTGGTAAAAGATTATCCACCAGAATAAAACCAACTAAAATGGCAAAAGAGGTTTTTGATTGACTGACCCATGTACCTAAAACACCACCAATGTATACAGGTAAAAGCAGCAGGTTAAAAACCTTATTTCTATATGCTTTGATCAAACTACTGGCCATCATTGTTGAAAACATCAACGTGGCACCAATCGTATTGGTATTAATCCAAATACTTTCTAGTTTATTTGATTCTTTAAAAATTTCGTCTGCTGGAATCAACTGAGGCAACTCCACGGACATCCGATACAAAGTCGCACTCAAAGCAACTAAAGAGACAATTAATAAAAGCGTTTGATCCAAACGATCAAAGACACAAACTTTAAAACAAAGGACCAACAAAATAATTAAAGGAATCATTGTATCTGTTTGCATCGTGCTATGACGGATTGATTCCGTAAAGTGAAACAAGAGCCAGGTGGCTAGCGCCAACGCTACGGTCAGCCAGTCAATAAATTTTAATTTCGTACAATTTAATAGCAGTACAAGTATTACTGCTATTAATAATAAAATTGAACTATTGGCATACATATATTTTGTGACTGGCGCATCAATTCCTACGACCCACATCGTATACGAGCCGATCATTGTAACTAATAAAATAAGTCTACCGATTCTATTCAATACTTTTCCCATATTCAAACCTCATTCCATGAATGAATCACTAGTCGTTTATTCGATAAATATATGCCCCGTTCTGATCAGGTCCATATAATTTTTCAAAATGAATCGTTGGTGTGTCTAACGGTTCTAATGGTTTATAAACGACCGCATATTTAATCCCATATTCTTTTAATTTTTCTGGAGATAAACGAGCAATAATCGCGTCTTTTTGCATCAACTCTAAAACAGGAGTCTGATTTCCTACTTCAACATTGATGTGCGCATAGCGATTATAAATAAATGTGTCTTTTCCTTTTGGATCTAATGTTTTCCAAGCCTCTAAGTCAGGTGTAAAAGCGACACCGTTAAAGGTATGCACACCTAACATTGGCAAATAGCCATACATCAAGCGTTCGCCCACCCACAATTGGTTGGGGTCTTTTTTGTTAATTTCTTCCACTTCTACCGCTAATTTTTTTCCATAGACAGCAGAAACGCCACGAGAAATTGGATTTACAAAGGCTCCAGAAACCATAATGATTCCTAATAAGACAAGGACAAATAACGTGCGCCAACGTTTAAATAAAGCAACAATTAAAACGGTAGCGACAACCAAGACACCAATGATGTCCATTCGTGTAACATATAACCGTAAATTGCCCGTATATAAAACAAAGAAATACAGAACAACATTTAATCCTAGCGCCCCTAACCAGGCCATCATTGGAATTTTTGCTTGACGATTCCATAAATAATCGATGAACCATAAACTCAACAACACAGCGGCAAACCCAAAGGATAACATCGCCCGTTGTTCTGGCACATAAGACCACAATGTCAACTTAGCAAAAATTGTTGGAAATTGAACGCTCATCCAAACTAAGTTAAATAAACAATACACGAATAAGACAAAACCGTAAATGTTTTCTTTTATTTTTTTATAAAAAATAAATGGTGAGAGCGGCAAAATAACAAAAAATAAATGATAAAAACTACTGATTTCCGAATTATTGGAATATGGAACGTCTTGAAACGGTAATTTCCAGTTTGTTAAAAATAACAAAATATCTCGTTTGGGTATATCGCCACCTAAACTTACCCGTTTTCCTGGATAAGCGGTATCCATTACTGCTTTTAAGGAATCCAATGAGCCATATAGCGATCCGCCAACAATAATCGCCGTCATCAAGAGTGCCCCACCTATCAGGACCCCATCCCACTTATCCAACTTAATTTTTTTACGAAACTCTAAAAAGAATAAAATTAAAAATAATAAAATCAAATAACCAAGTGGTACTTGTAACGCAGGATAAATAACTAAAACAAATCCTGAGGCCATAATAACAGCCGTTATCGCACAAATGACACGACGTCGAACACTACTATGATAATAGAAATAATTATAAATTCCCACTAAAAAACCTAAGCCAAAAAATACTAAATCTCCAACTGGCGAGACAAACCACCATTGAAGGGCCGAAGAAAACGGAATCCAAACACTTGCTAACAAAGCTAAATATTTATTCCGCCGCGTGACGATCAAACCAATTTCAAAAGAGAATAAAATCAAACCAATTAATTTAAGATTCCAATACCAAGATAATCCATATTCTTTACCCAGCAGCACGTAGCCCCACGTAAAAGGTTTCGCTAACGTGGCCAAATTCCACGCTGGCGAATTATAGCCTACCACCATGTCTTGCCCATTTAACGTAATCACATCATTATGTGTTTTCAAACCCGTTTGTGTTTGAGAGAGACTAAATGGGGTTTGAACGAGCCATTCATCCGAACGAACACCTCTTGGTTCACCAGCAATTAATGAACTTTTTTGTCCATCCGCATATTCAGAAACATACGCATCCCACATGTTTAATGAACTCCCATGGACTTTAAAGGCGACCAGTAAAATAAAAATGACTGCCGCTAGCAGATAGCGCCAGCGTAACAAATGATCAACCAAGCGAGCGCTGTGCTCAGCTTGGTTGCTTAATGGTTGTTTTTCTTTTCTTGTAGTTAGTTGTTGTTCCATCTTTTCGCTCCATTTCGTCATCCGCAATTGCATCTAGTCAATTCGTAATGAAAAGTTGGGAATATCCCTTGTCAGATTAGGATTATAAAATGGATCATTTTCAATTAAAGGTCCCCATTTTTCTTCCATCATCACTTTTTCTTGTTCAAAACGTTTTTTCTTTTTGCCTTTATCATCATATCCACGAGTTTGAGATTCAAAATGATAAAGCTCTGCTTCATGAAGCCAAACATTGTCACGTCCTAAAGCTTGGACTTTCAGGCATAAATCAACATCATTGAAAGCTACGGTAAACGCTTCTTCAAAACCACCAACTGCATCAAAATCTGCTTTTTTCATAAGTAAGCATGCGGCAGTTACTGCTGAATAATTGACATTAATAGCTAACCGGCCAAAATAGCCTAAGTCACCATGGGGATACCCATAATGGCCATGCCCAGCGACACCACCTAATCCTAAAATAACACCTGCATGTTGAACCGTATTATTTGGATACAATAATTTCGCACCTACACAGCCAATCCGTTCTTGCTGAGCAAATGAAACCATCAAAGTTAACCAATTCTCTGTAATCACTTCGGTATCATTATTTAAAAATAACAAATACTCTCCGTGCGCTTTTTTCGCTGCACGATTGTTAATAGTTGAGAAATTGAATGGAATATCGATTGATTCAACGAAAAAGCGGCCAGGCAATTGTTTTTCAAATTCTGCATATAATTCGTGCATTTTTGGATCTGTACTTCCATTGTCAGCCATAATAATCTCGTAATTTTGGTAGGTTGTTTTTTCAATAATCGATGAAACACAACGTTGTACGTCTTTATAGCCATTTTTAGTTGGAATAATAATTGAGACTAACTTTTCAGATTCAATGTCATAATAAACATCGTATAAGCCATTCGCCGCCCCATGCGTTGCATGGCCATTAATTTCTCGACGAACAAGCGCATCTTGCACGGCTCTTAGTCCCGCTTCAAAAGCATAACCTTTGGAACCCTGGTCCACTGCTGTTGAGGTCGGTAGCATCCGCCAATAGTAAAGAACTTTTGGAATATGTTTGATGCGTTCTTTTGTCGTTTTTTCAGTAAATCTTAAGACTAAATCGTAGTCTTGAGAACCTTCGTAACCTTTTCGAAAGCCACCAATTTCTTCTAGAATACTCCGACGATACACGCCTAAATGCGAAATGTAATTGGTTCCTAAAAGTAAATCAGGTGACCAATCTGGTTTAAAGGCTGGATCAGAACGATTTCCATCCATGTCAATCTTATCTTCATCACTATAAATTAAATCCAGTTCTGGGTTTTCATTAAGCACTTTAACCACTTCATAAAAAGCATTGATCGCTAATTCATCATCGTTGTCTAGTAAGGCGACAAATTCTCCGGTAGCAATCGCTAAAGCAGAGTTGGTTGCTTCGGAAATATGACCATTTTGTTCACGAAAGACGACCCGAATTCGCTCATCCAATTGCTGGTACTCTGTTAAAATCTTTTTGACATTGGGATCTGTTGAGGCGTCATCGGCCATACATAATTCCCAATTAGTATAGACTTGATTCAAAATAGAATCAATGCACAACCGAAGCCATTTTTCTTCAACATTATACACTGGCATCGCAATGGAAATTTTAGGTTGATAATGAAATGTTGCGATTTCTTGCGTCATCGCTTCTATGTCTAGTACTTCATTTCTAGCTAACCAGTTAGGATACGAAGCTTGATTTCTTAGTTTCTCAATTTTCGCTCGTTGAATGGTATGAGAAATACCATTTTTAGCCATATACTTAAATCCTTTTTTGGCTTTTATCCAGAGACGAGTCACTTTATCTTCTGTCCCTGGAATCACTGGATATTTTTTATTCAAGGGAAAATCCACCGTTACAACATGTGCTGATGATTGAAAATGAAAAGGGAGTACTTTTTTTTGTTTAATTCCTTCAAGTGTAACAACAAAGCCAGCTTCAATCGCAGGCTCTGTTTGATAAATTTGATTAACATCTTCACGTAAAACGCGCTGAATGTTATAAGCGGACACTTGGTTTTCATTATTAATTGTGAAAGTTGGGCTTTCTTTAGTGATTGTATCCAACGCCCAACCTGTAATGGTTAAATTATTTGTTGTTTTGTCGCGATAGATACTATCAAAGATCACCTTAATGTCTTCATTCATGTGCATTCTCCTTATAGATGTTTCGGATTTCGGTAGGGATCAACTAAAGCTTCCGCGGTCCATTTTTCCGCAAGTTCTTTATAAGATCCTTTTTTATCATGGTTTTGCATTTTTTCGTCTGCTTTCAAAATTGCATAGGACACATATACATTTCGTTTACCAGCGCTAGCAAATTGTAACGATAAATCGACACCCATCCATTCTTTTCCTAAGTTTTCGTTAATTCCTTCTAAATTTAGGTAAAGTTGTTTGTTGAATAGTAAGCAGTCTTCAGTTGCTGCTTGAATATTTCTTGGTAAAGCAATTCTGTAATAGTAACCTAAGCTTTTACCAGGGGTGCCTTTTTCGGGATAAAGTAATCGCCCTTTGTCTGTATCAACTGATACTCCTACTGTTTCCACGCGATAGCGTGCGTCAACTACGCGGCCAGTCACTAAACCAGAGGTCTCTTGTTGACCAATGTTCATTAACTCTTTTAACCAATCATTTTTCGTTGGTACCAATCCAGCATTTAATAAAGCTACATATTCTCCCTTAGCAGCTTGAATCATGCCATGACGAGTTTCTGTTGAAACATAACGAAGACGGTCATTTTGGATATTTATTTGATTCTCGAAGCGTGCAGGCAATAGAATTTCATAATTTGTATAGGCAGTTTTTTCTAATAATTGACGTAAGTAGCTACTCATATTCTCTGTATCATTCGTAATAATCAATGATACCATCGGCACATGATCATAAAGATAGTTAATTTTATAGGAACCATAAAATTCGGCAATCTCTACTTGTGCTTTTAAGCCACGGCGTTCCGTTGCCGCTTGGACCGCTTTTTGACCAGCTACATAGGCGTAACCTTTGCTTTCAGGGTTTAGAGCAGTCGATGATTCAATGGCACGCCAATGATACATCATACCAGGAATATGCTTGATTTTCGTTGCTTGTTCCGTTGCTCGTAATACGAAATCATAGTCTTGAGCGCCGTTATATGCTGAGTTCAATCCGCCTACTTTTTCTAATAAATCACGTTTCACAACAACAAAGTGTGTAATGTAATTATGGTTTAAAATCAGTTCTGGATTCCAGTCCGATTTGTAAAACGCGTTGAAGCGACGACCATTTTCTGTAATTTTATCTTCATCAGTATAAAGAAAATCAATCGTTGGGTCTGTATTTAAAGCTTTGACCACTTCATATAATGCTTGTGGCGCTAATTCATCATCGTTATCCATGAAACCAACAAAATCGCCAGTAGCAATCGACAAAGCTGAGTTAGTTGCTTCTGAAATATGTCCGTTTTCTTCGCGATAAATAACTTTGATTCGTTGATCTAGTTCTTTATATTTTTCTAGCATGGGCTTAATATGTTCGCTTGGCGATGCATCATCTGCTAAACATAACTCCCAATTTTCATAGTACTGATTTTGTAAAGAAGAAACGCACGCTGCAAGCCATTTTTCTTCGACATTATAAACAGGCACAGCGACAGAAATTTTAGGCTGAAATTGGAACGTTTTAATTTCCGCTAAAACTGCCTCCACGTCAACAGGGGATTCTGCTTTTTCTTGTCGTTTAAAGTACCACTTCACTGAGCCCATCAAACCACGTGTCTGAATCGAACGCCATGCTCGATCAAATTTCGTGCCCGGTTGAACCATGTTTGGACGCTCCACCACGTATTGAACCTTCTGGCCTGATTTGGTGTCAATGTTTAACGTGTAGGCTGGTAAATCTTCTGGATCTTTAATCGTAATGACAAAACCATAATCTTGATCGCCTTCTAATTCAAACATATCAATAACATCCCGACGATATTCTGTTTCCACCGTATAAGTGACTGATTCACTAGCTTCTGCAATACTGAATCTTAGCGGATAATTTGTTTGTTTGTCATACGCCCACCCTCTGATAACAGAAACGTTATTTTCTACATCGCGAGCAATATCATCGATGGTTAAGTTAATCATTTTATCAAATTTAGTTAATGTGATTCGTTTATATTTTCCAGTAGGCATAGGGGCTGTCTCCGTCTGTTTATTCATTTCTTCTAAAAATTGATTTCTTTCATCTAACAATGCATGAATAAAGGTATTTTCACGTTCTGAATAGTTGCCTTCAAAGAAATAATCAATGTCTACTGTCAGGTCTTTGCCTGCCATTTGTGCATCGGTTACTTCGATTACAGGTACTTGCGTATCTAAGAAATAATAGACATTCTCTTGTACCAGAAAAGCATTCGTGGCTGCGACTGGGACTGTCTGGCCGTCTATCGTCATGGATAATTTGACAATTGCCCCCGTTAAACTTGGGAATAATTTTATCAGTTGGACGTCTTCTGGTATCTTCAGTTGGAACTGTTTTGTTTCAGGTTTTTGTAAATCAACTGGTTGATCCAACTCAGTCTCTTTTTCTTCGCCGCAATTAATTAAAATATGAACGTTTTTTTCATTGTATGAATTTACAGGTGTCACTCGCTCTGGCTGTTCTACAGGTTCAGCAGTCAAGGCAAAAAAGTACTGATACACTTCGCCAAAGGGACGCGCTTTAAAAGCTGCTTGTACTTCTACAGGTAACGCTTCATACGTCGTAGGAATTTCGTTGTAGCCAACTTGATTAAATGTAAAATCTTCTTTGGCAATGTATAAACCAACTTCTGCAAAAACTTTTTCAAATCCTTCTTGTAAATAGAATGATTTATGCGTAGCATCCAACAGCCCAGTTTCATTCCACGTTAAACGATTATTAAATAAATCAATTAAGACCGAATTATGCGCCAAATTAGGGAAAGTGATTAAGATTTGACCGCCTGGTTTTAAAAACGGTTTGACTTTTGCTAAGGCGCTTTGAGGATTCATTAAATGTTCCAACACATCCGCAAAAACGATATAATCAAACGTCTTACCAGCAAAGTATTCGACCCAATCATTTTCATCAATATTGCCATAAAAGGCATCTGTTGAAAATTGACTGACATGATCATAAAGTTCTTTGTCTAATTCAACAATTGAGACCCGGCACTTTTTTTCTTCCATCAAATAGCTAGTCATCCGCCCATTACCTGGACCAAATTCCAAGACATCACTATTTTCTTTGATTTGTGCTACGATTTTCCCAACACTGGTACTCTCGTCTGTTTCCATTTCAAAATCATACTTCATCTTTTGTCGTATCCTTCCATTTATGATCTAAGATGACAATTCCTTCTCCGGCATAACGACCGGTAATAAACATCGTCACGTATTTTGTTTTGTAGACTAATGGGACTGTTGCATGTTCCTCAAAGAAAGCAATATCAAAATAATATTCACCTGTTAATAATGACATTTTTTCATATTCTAAATAAAAAACATTCCGTCCTTTTTTCCAAGGAATTTGCACGCCATCTAATAACGTATTTAAGCCACAGACATAATGGTTGTCCACTGTTCGAATAGCGACCCCACAAACAGGCTTCTTAATTTGGTCATTTTTGACAGTATATTCAATTTTTACAATCACTTTTTCATCTTGCGTTACCATTTCTAATGGTTCATAATCCGCGTTTAAAAGTTCCGCATGATCCACTTCAATAATATCTGGCGCTGGGGTTTCATCTTTCATGGTCGCTTCGCGGTCAACTGTTTTAATTGATTTCTTTTTCAAAAAGTTTTCGTAGTTGGTAGTCACGTCCATCGTATCTCCATATTCAACGACTTTCCCGTGTTGCAACCAAAAAGTTCTGTCACAAAAACGACGGATGGAGTTTACATCGTGAGAAACAAATAAAATTGTTTTACCAGAATTTTTAATTTCCGTAAATTTTTCCATACATTTTAATTGAAACTCTAAATCCCCGACAGCCAACGCTTCATCGACAATTAAAATATCGGGATCCACGTTAATAGCTACCGCAAAAGCCAAGCGGACAAACATACCACTAGAGTACGTTTTAACTGGTTGATACAAATGATCACCGATGTCAGCAAAATCAATGACATCTTGGACACGCTCTTCCATCTCTTCTCGGGAAAAACCTAGGACCATTCCATTTAAGAAAATATTTTCATATCCTGAATATTCTGGGTTAAAACCTGAACCTAATTCAAGCAACGCTGAAATTTTCCCATTAATCACCATGGACCCGGAGGTTGGTGTTAGTACTCCTGTAATAATTTTTAACATGGTTGATTTCCCAGAGCCATTTTCGCCGACAAAACCAATCATCTCGCCTTTTTTAATTTGCATCGTGACATCGTCTAACGCATAAAACAAATCGTGGTAAGATTTTTTTGTTGGACTAAGCGCTTCTTTAAACCGATCGGACGGCTTTTTATACATGTTGTATGTTTTGGTAATATGTTGGATATCGATTGCATATTCTGACATGTCGTTCTCTCCTTATAGTACATCTGAAAAATGTGGTTTTAAGCGTCTAAACACGGTTGAGCCAATTAATAGTAAAACAATAGTAACTCCCCAGAAATATAAGCTATATTGCCAATGTTCCCAGAACCATGCACCGCCTAAATAAGATTCGCGGTATCCTTGAACAATATAATATAATGGATTGATTTTTAAGATTGTCGCAATCATTCCAGTTGGTTGCCATAAAATTGGCAATGTCCACATAACTGTTTGCATAATGATATTGATAAATTGCATAATATCAGGTAAAAATGGTTGTGTTGAAGCAGTAATCCACGTAATTGCTGTTAAAAAGACTAATAAACAAGCTAAGTAGTAAATTAATTGCAAACTGTACAAACTTGGATAATAACCGTTAGCTGTAGTAATTACAAAACCAATTAGAATGAAAAACAAGTGGGTGTACAAGTTCGATAAAATTTTAGACGTTGGTAAAATTTGTACATTAAACACGACTTTTTTAACTAAATAACTATATTCACGAAACACATTCGTGGCTGATAATAACGAATCTGAAAAGAAGAACCAAGGTACCATCCCTGTTACTAAATAGACAATGAACGGCATATTGTCGCCAGCTCTAGAACGAAGGCCTACAGAAAAGACAAACCAATACGTCAAAACAGTTACTAATGGCGTTAAAAACGCCCAAACAATTCCTAGTGCTGAACCAGCATACTTGGCCTTAAAATCATTAAATGAAAATTGTAATAACAATTTTTTGTTCTGAAAAATATTCTTGAAAATTGAAAATGTTTCTTTAAACATATACTTATTCCTTCCGTAATAAACTATTTTTATCTAAAATTTTTGGATACAAAAATGCCATTTTAAACAACATTTCTATTTTATCGATAAACGCCTAGCTTTTCAATAGTAGACCCCTTTTTATAAAGAAAAATTTAACTGATTTCGCTATATTAAAAAAACTTGTCCAATTTTTAGGAGATTATGCTACAATAATGGAGGTCTTGCATTTTTTGCACGGAAACTATTTTTGAGAGAAGGGAAATTATGGTTCTTTTTATTATTTACGTATTTCTGTCTTCTGCTGGTCTGGTCTTATTTAAACTAGGTTCTAGCAGTTTGAACATCCAACTCCAACAAACAATCTTTTCAATGAATATCTCACTTATATCTTTATTAGGTTTATTTTGTTATTTAATTAGTTTTATTTTATGGATGTTAATTATTAGTCGTTCCGATGTTTCTTACATTGTTCCTTTAGGCGTTGCCTGTACAAACATCGCTATTTTAATCGCTTCAAATCTTATTCTAAAAGAGACGATTACAACGAATGCCCTTATTGGTGCTGTGGTTATTATTGTCGGCATTGTGATTATGAATCTTAAATAAAAAAGATCGCTATTCATTGAGCTGACCCTTAAAAATTAGACTTTCAGGTCCAACTTTTAAGGGTCACTACACATTAGCGATCTTTTTTATTTTCTTCAGATTTCATGATAGATAATTCCTGCAATAATGTTTTAATGCGATTTTCGTGTTTTGAAATCAACACAGAATTTTTAATTTCCATAATTAAAAGGACAATCACTGCAGCTGATAATAAGAAGTTTGACGTTGTTTCAAACCCAAAGGCCATTGCTAACCATTCTGCCACATGCGGGAAAATAGCAAAAATAATTAAAACAATTGAGATTAATAACCAAATCAAGGCATTTTTTAGGAGAAAAATATTTTTATTAATCCCTCGAATAATGTATAAGAAAAAGCCAATTGCAAATAAAGATAAAACAAACCACAACACGGTTGGTAACATCAATCTCCCTCCTTCATAAAGGCCGCAATCAGAATTGCTGAGCCGACTTCCAGCATATACTTCACAGAAGCCAATGCACGAATCGAAGAAACACCACCAAGCCGTTCCATCATATTGACAGGTCTTTCAACAATCACAAAGCGTTTTTTGATTAAGTGAACAATCGATTCTGGTTCGGGATAGTTTGTCGGATAGCGCTTTGCAAAAAAAGCAATCACTTTCCGATTTCCCGCTCGATACCCCGAAGTCACATCATAAATTGTTTTACCAGAAGCCATTCGAATGCAAAAAGATAACAAACGAATACCAAAACGGCGCATTTTCGTACTTTGAAAAGCCGCTTCGTTTCCAGGAAGGAAACGAGAGCCAATCGAAAAATCGCATTTACCCTCTGCTAATGGTGCCAGTAAGACAGGTAAACTATTGATATCATGTTGACCATCACCATCAAACTGAACCGCCACATCATACTCATTTTCTAAGGCATATTTATAGCCTGTCTGTACTGCCCCGCCAATACCTAAATTCAACACTAAATGAATGGCATTAATTTGGTTGGCTTCTAAAATTTGTTTGGTTCTATCTGTCGAGCCATCATTGATTACCACATAATCCAATTCATGTTGAAAATGCGTAACTTCCTGTTTAAATGTTTCAATGGAAGCAATCGTCCGCAAAATGTTTTCTTCCTCATTGTAAGCAGGAATGATTAAAAGAACTTTCATAGAAGAACACCTTTCCACTTTCTCTCCACCAAAAAACTCTTTAGTTAAGTTTTTATTGTTGAACATTTTCTAACATTTGCGCTAAGGCTTCTTGCCAAGTAGGAATTTTAAAGCCTAACGCTTCTGTTTTACTTAAATCCATTACAGAATATTGTGGTCTTTGCGCCTTTTGTGGAAATTGAGTTGAATCCACTGGCAGTACTTCCACTTCAGTATCTTTTAAAATTTCTTTAGCAAATTGATACCAGCTACAGCTGTTTTCATTAGACAAATGATAAACACCAAATGGCGCTTTTTCTGCAATAACAAATGCCATAAATTCCGCTAACGTTCTTGTCCAAGTTGGGCGGCCAAATTGATCGTCCACTACCGTTAGTTGGTCTCTTGTTTCCGCTAATTTTTGCATGGTAAAGACAAAGTTATGACCGTATTGACCAAATACCCATGATGTTCGAATAATATAATAGTCGTCCAGGATTTCTTGTACCGCTTGTTCACCTAATAACTTCGTCCGACCATACTCATTTAAAGGATTCGGTTGATCATCAATTGCATAGACACCTTCTTTTTTAGTTCCATCAAAAATATAATCTGTACTTACGTAAACAAGTGTCGCCCCCACTGCTTTAGCAGCTTCTGCAATATGACGTGTGCCATCTACATTCACTTTTTCATCTAATTCCTTGCCTTCGTCTTCTGCTTTATCAACAGCTGTATAAGCAGCACAATGATAAATGACGCTTGGTTGAATTTCTTTCACTTTTGCCAACGTACTATCCGCATCAGTAATATCTAATTCTGTTGAATCCGTTGAAACATACTCAATTCCTTGTTCATCTAATAGGTGACGTAATTCTGTGCCCAATTGGCCATTTCCACCAGTAATTAAAATCATTTTTTTCACTCCTTCTTGAAAAAAAGGCAGGGCAAAGTAGCTTTTGTACTTTGCCATCGCCTTTCGACTGTTATCTCACATGTCAGAAAAAATTACTGACCATTTTGTGCATATTTTGCTTCAACAGCTTCTTTATCTGCACGCCACCAGTCTTCATTTTCTGTATACCACTTGATTGTTTCTGCCAAGCCTTCACGGAAATTCGTGAATTCTGGTTCCCAACCTAATTCTTCGCGTAATCTGGTTGAATCAATCGCATAACGTAAGTCATGTCCTGCACGATCGTTGACATGCTCATAGGCATCAACAGGTTGTCCCATTAATTCTAAAATTAATTCCATCACTGTTTTATTGTCTTCTTCACCATCGGCTCCGATTAAATATGTTTCGCCAATTTGCCCTTTTGTTAAAATTGCCCAAACAGCCGAAGAATGGTCGTTTGTATGAATCCAGTCACGAACATTTTTACCAGCACCATAAAGTTTTGGTGTAATGCCGCTTAAGACATTGGTAATTTGACGAGGAATAAATTTTTCAATATGTTGATATGGACCATAGTTATTTGAACAGTTTGAAATTGTTGCTTGTAAGTTAAAAGAACGAACCCACGCTTTGACTAACAAGTCAGATCCTGCTTTTGTTGAAGAATAAGGACTTGAAGGATTGTAAGGCGTTTCGGCAGTGAATTTTTCCCCTTCGCCTTCTCCATGTCCTGGTAAATCTTCTCTTAAAGGTAAATCGCCATAAACTTCATCAGTCGATACATGGTGGTAACGAACATTATTTTTACGGCAAGCTTCGATCAATGTGTACGTCCCAATCAGATTGGTTTGTACAAATGGGAATGGGTCGTTTAATGAGTTGTCGTTATGCGATTCAGCAGCATAGTGAACGACCGCATCTGTTTCAGCGACTAAACGATTAACTAATTCAGCATCAGCGATATCTCCTACGACTAATTCCACGCGATCACTTGGTAGACCTTCAAGATTTTTTTCATTTCCTGCATACGTTAATTTATCTAATACAGTTACATGAACTTCTGGATGATTCTTTACAACATAATGAACAAAATTTGAGCCGATAAAACCAGCTCCACCTGTTACGATGATTTTTTTCATAATTGAAACTCTCCTACTTTTTTCTTAAATTTCGCCATAGATAAACGGATTTTCCGCTTCAAATTCTTTTAAGGTTGGATGTTTTTGATCCTTTTCTGACGTAATCGCTTTTTCTGGCGCAATTGGCCAATCAATAGCTAACGCTGGATCGTTAAAAGCAATACCGCCGTCTGCTGCCGCATTGTAGTAATTGTCACACTTGTACATAAAGTTCACGTTTGGTGTCAAAGTGACAAAACCATGGGCAAAACCTTTTGGTACTAAAAGCTGACGGTGATTATGTTCTGATAAAATGTAGCCTTCCCATTGACCATAGGTTGGACTCCCTTTACGAATATCAACAATCACATCTAATACCGCACCTGTTACAACACGAATTAGTTTTGTTTGCGCAGCTTCGCCTTTTTGAAAATGCAATCCACGCAAGACACCTGCTTCTGTTGATAATGAATGATTATCTTGGACAAAATCAAAGTCTAATCCATGTTCTGCAAATTTAGCTTTGGAATAACTTTCTGTAAAAAAGCCACGATGATCACCGAAAACATCCATTTCGATAATTTTGACATCTTGTAATTTTGTATCAATAACTTTCACGTTTCTTCGCTCCTATTCTGCTGCTAAACGTAGCAAGTATTGGCCGTAGCCATTTTTCTTCAATGGTTGTGCCAATTCTACCAATTGTTCTTTTGTAATATAGCCCATTCGATAAGCAATTTCTTCCAAACAAGCGACTTTTAAATTTTGACGTTTTTCAATTGTTTCAATAAATGTTGACGCTTCTAATAAGGATTCGTGTGTGCCTGTATCTAACCAAGCAAAGCCACGGCCCATTACCTCAACAGAAAGTTTATTTTTTTCAAGGTAGACTTTATTAACGTCTGTTATTTCTAATTCCCCACGTTCTGAAGGTTTGATCCCTTTCGCAATTTCAACCACTTCATTGTCGTAAAAATACAAACCTGTCACTGCGTAATTTGACTTCGGTTGTGCTGGTTTTTCTTCAATAGAAAGCGCCCGCATCTCTTCATCAAATTCTACCACGCCGAAACGCTCTGGATCATTTACATGGTAACCAAAGACTGTTGCCCCTGATTCTTTAGAAGCCGCTCGTTGCAACATTTTTGATAAGCCACCACCATAATAAATATTGTCCCCTAAAACTAAGCAGACACTATCATCACCAATAAATTCTTCACCAATAATAAATGCTTGCGCCAAACCATCTGGGCTTTCTTGCACCGCGTATTCGATATGAATGCCTAAATCATGGCCATCGCCGAATAAGCTTTCAAAACGTGGTGTATCTTCTGGTGTAGAGATAATCAAAATTTCATTAATTCCCGCCAACATTAACGTTGACATTGGGTAATAAATCATTGGTTTGTCGTAAATTGGCATTAATTGTTTTGATGTTGCTTTTGTTAACGGATATAAGCGTGTCCCGCTTCCGCCTGCTAAAATAATTCCTTTCATGAACAGTCTCCTTAAATAACTTCTATTTTTAGTTTCTATAAAACCAAATATCCTTCCCTATTATCGCATTAAGCATAGGGTTTGTCATGTTTTTTACGTAAATTTTACAAATCTGTAAAAGTTTAGCGCTGTTCCTTTAAACGCTGATGTAAAGCTTTTAATAAATTCACACGCCAATTTAATTTTTGTTGGAAACTTGTTTTGGTAATAATGGGGCTGACATTCGCTCCATGTCTTCGGTAAAGCACTAATGGTTCTTTAATGAGACCCGTTTGCTTCTTCCGTGCAGCTAATAAGCCAATCCACATATCATGCATAGGAACTTCTGGCGGAATGGGTAAAATGACGTTTTTCATTTCTTGACGAAAGGCCATACCTGCCCCAATATAGCCACTTTTTATCGCATTTCGCCAAAACCCTGGTTTGACTTTTCGAAACTTAAAATAAGAGGGATTGGTAACTTGTAAATCCGCATCAACAATTTTCAAGTCACTAATAACCACTTGGATGTCAGGGTGCGCTTCAAAATATTCTGTCACCGTCGTTACTTTATTTGGCAACCAAACATCATCTTGATCTGCTAAAAATATTACTTCGCCATTCGTATGCGTAAGCGCAAATGCAAAATTAGCAATCACTCCTTGCCCTGGACCTTGTAACAATTGAATTTGGGGATAATTCGCTGCATACGTCCTCAAAATTTCCAACGTATGATCAGTAGAACCATCATCTGAAATAATTAGTTCATCTTCTTCACTGACTTGTAAAAGAATACTATCTAATTGTTCCGCGAGATATTTTTCTCCATTATATGTCGCAATACAAACTGAGATCATAGATTATCCTTTCATTAACTTGAGAAATTCTGCCAATGTTTGCCGCCAAATTTGGCGATTTTTGACAGTTAAAAATTGCTTACTACTACGTAAAAATAAATGGCGTCGATGATGGGAAAACTTTTCTTGATCATATCGACGATAAAATAACGTTTCTGCTTCAATAATAGAGCGATAACGTTGAGGACTCATTGTACGATAATCTAAAACAGACAATTCTTGTTTTAGGTGGATTGGTAAGACTTCAATCTTTTTATTGGCTTGATTTAATTGATAAAAGAACCAATGGTCTAAATAGTCCAAAGGAAATTCTTCCGAAAATCCTTCCAACCAGCGTAGCGTTTCTGCCGTAATAACTGTACCAGAATTGATAGCCATCAACGGTTGGTTGGCTATCCCTGCTGTTGGCTTTGCTCCTTTAAGCCCAACGTATTGATCACTATATACTGGCGAAATTTGTTGTCCATTTGCTTCTACAATTGGAACATAGACTGCCACAGTCGGATCTAATGGCATGATGATCAACGTATCAAAATAAGAGGCTGGCACTTCTGTGTCTTGGTCAAGGAGCAACAATAATTCACATTGATTCGCTTGACTAAAAGCAATCGCTTCATTATAAGCGGTCGCTAGTCCTGGATTATCAGGATTATGTCGATAAGTAACATTTGGTTGTAAAAATAATGCATCTTCTTGAGGAAGTGGACTGTTGTCATAAATAAATAAGTGCAATTGGGGGTGGTCTACCACTTCTTTTAATAACAAATAATTCGGCGTATCAGCCATTTTCATTTGATATAAGACGATGACTACCGCTAATCTTTGACTCATTAAAAGAACCTCCAGCCCCATTTGTTAAAAAATTTCCCCATTGATTGCATAAAGATTTTAAACAATTTTCGACTTTTATGGGCGCCCTTTTCATACATGTGAACAACCGTTTCAAAAGGCGTATAGAGAATCCGATAGCCTGCTTTGCCAAAGCGTAAACATAAATCGTTGTCTTCAAAGTACATGAAGAAACGTTCATCGAACCCACCAATTTCAACGAATTTTTCACGATCAATCAACATAAAACAGCCTGAGCCCATTTTAATATCCGTTGTTTCTGTATCCGACAAATCGCGACATTCATAAATACTCAAACGTTTATCAAAAATTTTCTTTACAAATTGAAAGGGAATAAAACGTAACATATAATCGAAGACATCTAATTTTTGACGAACTAAATATTGCGTCGTGCCATCTTCATTTAACACTTTAGGGCTAACGACTGCAATGTTCTTATCTATTTTGATACGGTCTAATAGACGATCAAGCACGTCTTTAGTAACCAAAACATCGGGATTAAAAATAATTGCATACTTTGTCGAAGCATTGAATAACACTTGATTATGACCATGACCAAACCCTTGATTTTCTTCAGCGCGATGGATAGTAATAAATGGTTCATATGTTGTTAATTTTTCAAGATACGCTGTTTCAGAATGATTGTCATAGATATGAATATCATAGATACTATTAGTACCTAGTTCGGCTTTTAATTGGTCTAATACATTAAAAATGTAACGACTATTATAAGTGACAATCGAGATTGTTACCATTTCTTGCATGCTCATTTCTCCTTACTACTGAAACATCGTCTTAAAAAAAAAGCATATGTTTCACACATATACTTTTTTAAGTTTAATGGAATTATATCATAGGTTTACGCTCTCGCAAAGCAACCTAAAGATTTCTTTACTTTCTCTTAGAATGCTTGCCAAGTCGCTTTTTCATTTGCTCCTGACGATATTCACGATTCCCTAAAATCCGTAACAAATACATCAACGGTTGATGTCCTTCGCCAACTAGACCGATTAATTCAATAAATAATTCTAAGCCAATTAAACAAAAGACAATTAATAAAATTGATGCTACTGTACTTGAATAGCTGAACAATAAAGAAACAAAGGAAAAAACTAACGCTAACGCATAAATAGTCATGACCGCCCCCTTATGGGTAAAACCTAAAGATAACAAGCGGTGATGCAAATGCATTTTATCTGCTGAGGAAATGGGCTTCTTGTTCAATAGCCGTCGAATAATTGCATAAACCGTATCCGTAATAGGCACACCTAAAATCACCATTGGCGTAATTACCGTGATAAACGTGGCATTTTTTAAGCCCTGTAACGACATTACTGCAATCATAAACCCGAGGAATAACGCCCCGGTATCTCCTAGAAATATTTTAGCCGGATAAAAATTGTATGGGAAAAATCCCGCAATGCTCGCAACTAAAATAAAAATAACAATTGGAATATAGACCGTTTTAGCATGTAGGAAAAAATACCCTGTAATACCAATCGTGGTTAATCCAATAATGGATACGCCTGATGCTAAACCATCCAAACCATCAATTAAATTTACTGCATTCGTAATCGCTAAAATCCACAATAAAGTTAGTGGTAAACTAAACCAGCGCAAATCAATCATTCCAACGACTGGCAACGTCACAAAATCTATCCGAATTCCAGCAACAAAATAAATAACTAATGCTGCTAACAAAATACCGATTGTTTTTTTCATTGGAGTAATCTCTTTAATATCATCAATGAGGCCTGTCAAAACAACCATTCCACCAGCCAAAATAATCGGCCAAATATAATCTTGTGGGATAATCGAACGAAAAATCAATAAACATGAACTAGCAAAAGCAATATAGATTGCAAGTCCTCCTGCTGTAGGCATATTTTTGGTATTGATTCGTCGCTCTCCTGGTGCATCATAGGCGCCAATCCGAAACGCTAGAAGCTTAACAAGTGGTGTTAATAGCAAAGATAAGATAAATGTCATAAATAAACGTATCAAAACTTCATAAATAAATAGTGACATAGTCGAACCCACTTTCTTCTCGTTCAGGGTATATTATACCGTAAACTGAAGCATTTACAAGCTGAAACATGTGTTCTGGCAACGGTTTAGACTTTTTTAAAGAAATCCATTTATTTTTTCTTTTTAAACCATCTAAACAAGCGTTGTTCAAAACTTGGTTGTTTTTTTTCTTTATCTCCAGATAAGTATTCATCAACGACAGCGTTGACAATTGCTCCTAAAATAATAATCGTGGCAGCAAAATTCAGCCATAACATCAAGATGATAAAACTCCCGATGATTTGATAACTTGCGATTCTAGAACTAAAATATTTTACGTACAAACCAAAAATTTGTGATAATAGCATCCAACCGACTGTCGAAAAAATAGCCCCTGGCAAAATAGAACGTAACGATAATTTCCGATTAGGAACGACCGCATAAATCAAACACATAATCACTAATAAAACAACGGTCGTTAACGGCCATTTTAACGCTTGGAAAGTATCGATCACAGATGTTGAGTAGTGGAAAATTGGTTGCAGTAATTCAATAATGTACTGACCCAAACCTAAAATTACTACTACACCAACAATCGCTACCATAAATAACAAAATAACTAAAAATGAGACCACTCTTACGAGAATAAAATTTTTCCTTTGTTCGACACCAAAAGCTTTATTCATCGCATTTTGTAGTGCATTAATGCTTTGACTGGCACTCCAAAATGCTGCTAAAGCGGAAACAGAAAGCAACCCGCCTGAACGTTGAGTCAATAGTGAACGAATCGCTGGTTCTAAGTTCATATAAACATCTTTCGGAATGGCCTCTGCAATATAAGGCAACACAGAATTAGGGTCGATTCTTAAATAAGGTAAGACATTACCTACCGCAATCAGTAATGGAAACAGCGAGAGTAATAAATAATAGGCAACAACCACTGAGCTGTTGCCTATTTCGGCTGTGACCATGTGACTTTGCGTTGTCTCAATAAAACGCATCAAAGATTGATTCTTTTTGATGTTGTCGAGAAACTTCATCACACACTCTCCTTATTAATAAGTCAATTCTTCGCCTTGTGACGTTAAGATTCTTGGACCTTCTTTCGTAATCGCTAATGAATGTTCATATTGACAACTTAGACCGCCATCTTCAGTATAAGCAGTCCAACCATTTGGGTCCATTTTCATGCGCCAAGTTCCTGTGTTAACCATTGGCTCAATGGTAATAACCATTCCCTCTTTTAAACGTAGTCCTTTACCTGCTTCACCATAGTGAGGAATCATTGGACTTTCATGGATAGTTGGGCCAATACCGTGACCTACAAAGTCGCGAACTACCCCGTAGCCTTCTCCTTCTACATACGTTTGAATTGCATGACCAATGTCGCCAATTCTATTTCCTACTTGTGCTTGTTCAATCCCAAGATATAGCGCTTTTTTGGTTACTTCCATCAAGCGATCAATTTCAGGTGTTGATTCACCCACGACATAAGACCAGCATGAATCAGAGATTGCGCCCTTTAAGTCGACACACATATCTACTTTGATTAGGTCGCCATCTTTTAATACTTTTTTACGAGGAAATCCGTGGCAGATTTCGTCGTTGATACTACAACAGGTAGCATATTTGTAGCCTTCATAGCCAATTTGAGCCGCCACGCCACCATGACTTTCAATAAAGTCTCTCACAAATACTTCAATATCCCAGCTTGTAATGCCAGGTTTAATAAACGTCCGTAAATGACGGTGAACATCCGCTAATAATTCCCCTGATTCATCCATCATTTCAATTTCTCGTGGTGATTTTAATGTAATCATACTATCTCTCCTAAACTTGTTTCATTCAAATTATTTTATCACATTTTTTGCAAAAAAGATTGTTCAAACACCAATTTTCAAAAAGTCCCTTAATAAAAGCACTCGCTAGTCTTTTATAAGAAATGCGCATCTGCTATAATAAGTGACAGAATTGTATGAGGGGGAAGAAAGTTTATGACGTTAGCTAAAATTGTGTATGCAAGCATGACTGGGAATACAGAAGAAATTGCCGACATTGTTGCAGAAGCATTTGAAGATTTAGAATTAGAGGTCGAAATTGATGAGTGTACGCAAGTCGATGCCGCTGATTTTGAAGAGGCCGATATCTGTGTAGTAGCTACATATACGTATGGCGATGGCGATTTACCTGATGAAATTGTCGACTTTTATGAAGACTTACAAGAGATTGATTTATCAGGAAAAATCTTCGGCGTTTGTGGTTCAGGAGACACGTTTTATGATGATTTTTGTAAATCGGTGGACGACTTCGAAGCAGTCTTTACTCAAATTGGGGCAAAAAAAGGCGCCGACAGCGTTAAAGTTGATTTAGCCGCTGAAGAAGACGACATCCAACGTTTAGAAGAATTTGCGAAAAAATTAGCAACTGCCGCAGAATAACTACGTTAAAATAAACAAAAAAAACACCAGAGAAAATGGCGATTTTCCATTTTTCTCTGGTGTTTTGATATTCCTAATTTAAAAATAAAATACTGTAATTTAAAGCTGCCGCAAAAGTAACCCAAAGAATATAAGGAATCATCAACCAGCCACGCGTTATTAATTTATAACGCAAGTAGTCCCACTGTTGAACTATTAATAATAGCCATAACAAAGAGATATCAATCACAGATACTAAATTATTTTGTAAAGAAAAAAAGAAAAATGTCCAGAAAAAGTTCGCAATAAATTGTAAAATAAATAGCGTAATCATCCGTTTTTTCTGTTGTTTATTTGGATGAACTAAGATGAAATAAAAAGTAATGCCCATAAAAATATACAACACCAACCATACCGGTCCAAATAACCAGCCTGGCGGAGCAAAACTTGGTAATCTCAACGCTTGATAATATTCTCTCGCATTTACTGAAAATAAGCCCGACAAGAGCCCTAGTCCGGTAATTCCTACAATACTTAGCCATAAACGCTTATCTTTCACTCGGTTCATGTTTTTTGCCCCTTTCTATTTCTCTTCTTTACTGTAGCATGGTTGCGAATAATCTACCATTAATACACTTAACAAAAAAAGACCGTTCTTTTAAGAAACAGTCTTTTGCTGTAACCTCACAGAAGTTATCAGCATGAGGTTACACTTTTTTTAATTTTTATAGGTCAATATCAATTGGTTCATCTCGTTCAAGAATTGCTTCAATACTATCTTTCATTAAATGAATGATTTGTTCTTCTGAAGGATGGATAATTCCAGAAGTCATCAATGCAGCCACACCAGTAGCGACCACCCATGTTCCCATGTGTAAAGAGTCAATTTGAACATCGTTTAAATTAGTATACTCAGGATCAGCTTTTACCGCTTCAGTAAAATAGTGATAAGAGAATTCTTGCATTTTTTTGCCGCCACCATATTCTTCTAAATAAAGCGCACGGTATAACTTACTTTCACTTGTCGCAAAATGAATATAGTTTAAAGCCAAATCAACAATTGTATTCCCGGTATGTTTTACTGGAAATACTTCTTTCGCTAAGTATTTATGAATTTTTTGGAATAAAGCATCGCGTAAATCATCCATGTTTTTAAATTCCAAATAAATCGGTTGGGTGGAACATTTCATTTTATTAGCAATATTACGTGCAGTGAACTTCGAAAATCCTTCAGTGGCGACTACTTCATAGGCAGCTGTTAAAATCTGCTCTTTCGTAATGGTTTTTTTTCTTGCCATAATTCCCTATCCCCTTTATTCATTCATATACAACGCTTCCAAATAAATGCTTATGGTTATTGTAACACGATTTTTCTATTATGCAAAATTAGAACAACTCTTTGTACAAAAGTTCACTGAGCGGGAGCACGACAACTTTTACCCCGACTTAAAATAACAGTTGATAAAGGCTTTATTTCGTTGAGTTCCCTGCTCTTCCGTGTTATGATATGAGCAGTCATTACCCATCAAAATGAAGGAGGAATCACGAATGACCTTAGAGAATTTTAATGAAAATCTAAAGAAATATGCACGTTTAATTGCTGAAACGGGTGTCAATGTTCAGGACAATCATACGGTTGTTTTACAAATCAGTGTCGATCAAGCGCCCCTTGCCCGCTTAATTACGGAAGAAGCTTATCGCTTAGGCGCGGCCGAAGTAATTGTTCAATGGAGCGACGAAACCATTCAACGTGAATTTTTAGCTCATGCTGCAACTGATCGTATTGAAAATGTTCCTCAATATAAAATTGATCAAACCGATGATTGGATTGCCAAAGGCGCAAGCCGAATTAGCGTGGTTTCTTCTAATCCTGATGCATTAGCTGGCGTGGATGCACAACGTGTAGCAGCTTTCCAAGCGGCTAATGGGAAAGCATTGGTCAACCTACGAAAAGCAACGCAAGCCAACAAAGTAAGTTGGACTGTTGTAGCTGCTGCTAGTGAAGGCTGGGCAGCTAAAGTCTTTCCAGAATTAGCAACAAGTGAAGAACAAGTTGATGCACTTTGGAATGAAATTTTTAAAACAACACGAATTTATGAAGAAAACCCAGTCATTGCTTGGGATATCCATGATAAAAAATTACAAGAAAAAGCGGCTGAATTAAACGAACAACAATTTACTGCTTTACACTACACAGCTCCTGGGACAGATTTAACGATTGGTTTGCCTAAAAACCATTTATGGGAAGGCGCTGGTAGTTATAACGCGCGTGGAGAAGAATTCATGGCTAATATGCCAACAGAAGAAGTTTTCACCGCTCCAGATAGTCGCCGCGTTGATGGTTATGTCTCTAGTACAAAACCACTAAGTTATGCTGGCACAATCATTTCGGGCATGAAATTTACATTTAAAGATGGAAAAGTTGTTGACTTCTCAGCTGAACAAGGTGAAGAAGCATTGAAAAATCTCTTAGCTATTGATGAAGGTGCCAAACACTTAGGAGAAGTTGCTTTAGTACCCGACCCTTCACCAATTTCACAATCCGGTTTGATTTTTTATAATACATTGTTCGATGAAAACGCCTCTAATCATTTAGCCTTTGGTTCGGCCTATGCCTTCAACTTACAAGGCGGCACGGAGATGAGCGAAGAAGAATTAGCTGCAGCTGGTTTAAATCGTAGCCAAACACATGTGGACTTTATGGTAGGATCTGACAAAATGAATATTGACGGCATTAAAGAAGACGGGACGATTGTTCCTGTTTTTAGAAATGGTGATTGGGCATAAATTTAAAAAGAAGCAAGCCGTTATTATTGGCTCTATAATTTATGAAACTGACAAATCAGAATTGATTCTGCACAGCTCATCATTCCTTATTGACAAGTAGCCAAATAAAGAGCCTGGGACAAAAATCACTTTGGATTTTTGTCCCAGGCTTAAAAATTGATAAACGACGGGAACAGAAGCAACACTACGCGTTACTCCGATCTCAACAACTTCTAAGGTGTTTTCTCGACATGCGTCTCGTCACAGTACAGCCTTCAAAAGAGCTACAGCTCTAAGAGTTGCGATGTTTCACTGTGAAGCATGAACAGATGAAATCATCGTACCTACTTGGTGAAGGTCCTTCGGAACTTACAAGGATAAAACTGTGACGAGCCTTTGGCGAGAAAACAATAAGCCGAAATTGTTGAGAATCACGAAGAACGTAGTGTTTCGATGATGAACAATACCTACTTGGTCTCCAAAAATTAAAGAACACCAGGTAGGTATCATGCAACATCAACTCGTTCCTCGTTGTGTTTTATGGCAATTTTCGGAAATTACTTCTTATTGCTGAGAAACACTATTTGCAAAGCAAATAGATGTTAAACAGTACCTACTTGGTTCTCGGAGTTAAACACTTCTGTTTCGATCTCTTTATTATTTTATCTGTTTATCACCGTTAATATGAAGGTACTAATACCTAACATGGTCAAATTAAATGACAATAAATCTTTCTTTTGTGGACTTATATTTTTCATTATTTCTTTAATGGCTGTTAGGACTATTATAGCGACAACAATGAAAAGTATATAATATGTTCGCATGCCTGAAGCCCAAACCGTAGGAGAAAAACCCATGATTACCCTTGAGCAAAAACCCATTATCATCAATATCGCTAAAAAGATAGCGGTTTTTTTATCATCAAAACTTAAATAAATTCCAATAATTAAACATAATAATAATCCTAAAATTATAAAAGTAACTATCCAAGTTCCAGGGTAAAAAATTGATAGTTTCGTTCCTAGTTTTGTAAAATGGTTGTCCAGATTACTGCTAGCCCAAATCATCGATCGTTTATTTCCATTGACATAAGTAAAGTTTTGTTTCATTGTATTACCGAAAAAAATAACCAGATTTAGAAAAAAAGGCAATGAAGTTAGTATACGTACATAATAGTTCTGACATTTCTTATAAGATAGAAGGAATATTATAAAAAAAAGTACTAAAAATAAAATATTCGTGTCTAGAAAAAATGGCTTTCCAAATGATGAAATACCAAGATCCAACTTGTTCAAAAAGTTAAAATTTTTATATTCAGGAAACCATTTATTGATTTCATTTGCAGCCCTTAATGTGTTTCCTGGGGCTGTCAAAGAAAAAATTAATTCCACTAAACTTATTACCGAAAGCGCTGATAACTTATAATCATACTTTCTTCTAAATAATAAATATAGACTTACAAGGCTTGTTAAAACAAAAAAGCATACATTAACTTGTTCTTGATTAGCTGAGAATATTAATAAAGGAATGCTTACCCAATATATTCTTTTATCTATTTCTTTGCCACTTAATAGCTGAAAAAAAGGATAAAAAGCTAGTAAACCGAATGCTACTGGCCAGTGATAATTTAAAGTAGTAGCTATCCAACCAGTTTCCCCCATTATTGTTAACGGAATTAGACAATATATAGAAAAAACTAATAACAAATTTTTGAAATATAAATTCTTGAAAACATATTTGCATAGCAATACTATATTTCCCGTCATTATTGTCGAATTTAGTAACTTCCATAACATAAAATGTTTAGAGAAGAACATCAAAAATAGTTCAATAATAACTCTTGAACTCCATGTTTTGTAATGCTCTATAGAAGCCCCAAAATAACCTAATTTATCTAATCTATTTACATAAACTAAGTCATCAGCTCTCACAGTCGGCATATACATATTAAAAAAGAAAAAGGCACTCCAAACCCCTATAAGAAGCAAAATCAATTCTTTATTATTTGTTGTTTTCCTCGCACGTTTATTCAATTTTTTAACTCCTTCCCGTATTACCCAACAAAGTATATCATAATTTTAAGATTTACTTAAGACAAGTTTGGGATTTTTTCATGCTTATATGCATTCCAAAATTAAGGGAATACTTTTAATGCTGCAATGCTTGGAATTAGGATTTGCTAATCCATTTAATTAAATTAAGTATTTATAATCTGCACTACATTAATATGCAATATCGGATAATTTTACGCCGTATTCAACCAAAAACATTGCTTCTAATTGTTTGTCTAGGTGGTTATTACGTCTGACAACAATTCAACGTCACTTTTACCAATCTATGATAAGGTACCTTCAAGCAATACTCCGTGCCTCTTGTTACTTTTTGTTACTTCTTGTACCTCGTAACTATTCTCTTTTATCTACTCTGGAATAAATTTACCAGTAACCTATACATCAATATTAAATTTCATTTTGATTATATCACCAACTTTTATATAGGAATTCGATGTTTTTTCGGTTTCTGTATCTGTCAATACTTTATTAGATTCTAGTTTATCAGTATCTGTATAACTATTACAAATAAAACTGTTAAGTCTACTTTGCCATCTAGTGGATGTGGATTGACAAATTGAGATACCACCTACAATCATCCAATAATTCTAATGTTACATCATACTGGTTTAGCTAGGCGCATAGCGTTCAAAATTGTTTCTATATTTGTTCCATTTTCGAAACCTGAACTTATAACCATCTGAAACATTTGCTAAAACTCCATATTCAAAGTCTAATGCAACAACATAATTTTTAGATATTTGAATGCGCAGCAAAAAATAATCCATTGTCATTTTAACAATATCCATACTCCCGAATGTATCTTACCAAATGTAGCTGAGCGCATGCTTCCCTTAGAGAGTAGAACATATTACTTATGTTTTTTTATGTATACTGCTCCACAAATACCATAATGCTAGTGGTATTTACGGAGCAGTCGAAATAATCGAAGAGTTAATTTTAGAAAAAGAAATAAAATTCAAAGAGCCAACAAATTATCTATTTGTTGGCAAAACGGGCAAACCAATTCAAGTGAATTCATTTAATGCCTCTCTAAAGAAAGCTAATGAAAGGCTAGGTAAAAATAAACAAAACTATATCAAGCCATATTTTTAGATATTCACATATTTCATTACTTGCAGAATTAAATGTACCCGCTAAAACAATAATGGAACGTGTAGGCCACGTTGACACGGACACAACTTTAAAAATTTATACTCATGTAACAAAAAAAGTTAAAACAAATCTGATAGAAGTTCTAAATAAATATGGCAAGTAATATTGCCCCTTTTTAATTCAAAACAAATAAAAAAAGGCTTAAAGCCTTTGGTATCAACTATAATTCAGACACATGGCGGCACTTGCTTAGTGCTGCTTCCTTCCGGATCTGACACAATTCACTAGCCCGCCATTGTCCTAGCCTTTCGGCAAAACCTAGTATAACGTATTTTTATTCTTTTGACTAGTCTTTCTTTTGATTTTTTAAAAGTTTCTCTTCTTTTTTCTTTGCCCGTAACTTTTTAAAGAACTGAACTAGCAATAAGCGACACTCTTCTTCTAAAACGCCTGCTTCGACATAGGCCACATGATTGAAGCGTTCATCTTCTAATAAATTCATCAAAGTCCCAGCAGTGCCTGCTTTAGGATCAGTTGCGCCATAATAAACTTCTGGAATTCGTGCTAAAAGCATCGCCCCACTACACATTGGACAAGGCTCTAAAGTTACAAATAATTGGGTTTCTTCTAGACGCCAATTTTCTATCCCGCGACACGCTTCTTGGATTGCATACATTTCTGCATGCGCCGTTGCTTCTTGCCGTGCTTCTCTCAGATTATGCCCGCGGCCAATAATTTCCCCTTGCCGAACAATTACAGCTCCAATAGGCACCTCAGCCAAACCTTCTGCTTTTTTCGCTTCTGCAATGGCTTCTCGCATAAAAAATTCTTTTTCTTCTTGTGTTAACGTTGTTTCTTTTTTTCCCAATTAATTTCCACCTTTCGGCTTTTTCCCACTAAACTTCTGTCTTGCTTCATGGTACAATAAATCAGTGAGGTGTGTCTATGATTATTGAAAATTTATCTCAGCTTTATCCCAAAGGCTATTTATCAAAAACAATTGGTTCCGAAGCCACCTATTCAATTCCTGTTGACGACCAATTTTTCATTGTGAATAAAGCTTTCTTAAGTATTAAAGAACAGCATTTGTTGGAAGCGCTTTTCCCGATTTCTGAAAACCCAACCATTACTGGTAACCATCCTTGGTTCAGTTACTTATTTCAACAGGCAAAATTACCTGCCGAAGGGACCTTTCGTATGTTGCAAATTCAGACGAATGTCACAAAAGAATTACAAGCTGAATGGCAATTTAATTTAACAAAGATGTTTCCAGATACAGTTGATTGTTTCAGTCCAAGTAATAATATGTATATTTTAGTTGAAGAACAGTCAAAAAATACCTTTCAACAAGAAGAAATTCAAGGGATCTTTTTAACATTAGATACAGACTTTGATTGCACTAGCGCTGTATTTGTTGGCAATTTTTATTCCTCTGAAGACATTCTCCGGCGTTGTTTCCATGAAGAACAACGTATTTTTTCAGAAGAACTTAATTCCTCTAGTCGGACGACTGTTTTTAGTTTAACCGATGTCGCCCTCCACTATTTTACCAAAGAAGCCATGAGCCAAAATGTACTTGTTGAGTATTATCGTCGTTTATTAAATAAAGACACCGATATTCAGCCAATCATCAGCGCTTTGTGGAAAAATCAAGGCAATATTAGCTCCACTGCAAAAGATTTATTTATGCATCGAAATACTTTACACTATCGTTTGGAAAAGTTTTTTGAACAAACTGGCTTATCTTTAAAAAAAATGGATGATTTAATCTTTTGTTATTTGTTATTAAGAAAGTAGTACATCCGTTTTTTACTCGTATGTTTTTTATTCCCAATTAGAAAGTAGGCGTTCCAATGAAAATTACCGCATATGTCGCTAGTGCGTTTAGTAAAAACCACGAAGGTGGCAACAAAGCAGGCGTTGTTTTTATGACACAGCCCTTAACGAGAACCCAAAAAATGGCCATCGCTAAAGAACTAGGATTTGCAGAAACTGCTTTTATTTCAGACTCAAAGGTTGCTGATTTCCGACTTGAATATTTTACACCAAAAGAAGAAGTCGACTTATGTGGCCACGCGACAATTGGCGCTTTCACCATCATGAAGCACTTAAATAAATTATTGCAAACAGCATATACAATCGAAACGAACAGCGGTTTGCTCGCAATCACGGCGAACGATGAACAACTATTTATGGAACAAACTGTCCCAACTTTTTATGATACGCTCACTTTAGAAGAATTGAGCGGCTGCTTTGATTTAAACGCAGTGGCAACTGCTTTTCCTATCCAGATTGTGTCAACGGGTCTAAAAGATATTTTGGTTCCCATTAAAAATGCGCAATTATTACAGGATTTACAACCAAACTTTGAAAAAATTAAGTTACTTAGTCAAAAGTACGGAGTTATCGGGATGCATCTTTTTGCTTTGTCTGAAGAAAATATCATTTGTAGGAATTTTGCGCCCCTTTATGACATCGATGAAGAAGCCGCTACTGGTACATCAAACGGTGCGTTAGCTTGTTATCTGTACCATCACCAAATTTTACAAAAAACCAATTACACCTTTGCCCAAGGTTATACCTTAAACGCTCCTTCAGAAGTCTTAGTGCGTTTGAACACTACATCCCAAAAGAAAATTGATCAAGTTCTAGTTGGTGGCAGAGGCTATTATGTTGAAACAAAAGAATTATTTTTATAAAAAAAAGATGGCCTAGGCCATCTTTTTTACTTCATTGCATCTTCAATAAATGTGAAAAAGCGTTCTTTTAAAGAATCTGTATTGTCTTTAACTTTTTCGCCATATTCAGCTAATTTTGAACCGCCATCTTTCACACGATCAACAACATTTAAAACAGAATCTAATTCATCATCGGATAAATCATCGACAATCGATAATAATTTTTGGTTTCCATCAAATTTATCGTCTACAAACTTTTTAACTTTATAACGATTGGAAACATGAGATACCTTCTTAATAATTTTTTCAGAAGCGATGACTGCAACAGAGACACTTGCAACTGCAGCAATGCTTAAACCGATACCAATTTTTGTTGATGCTTTCATTTCCTTCAGCTCCTCTGTTATTTTCTACTTTAATCATAACATATTATTACTTTTATGCGTAATAGAAAGACCTTTACTAGCACTTAGTCTCGTCGGTTATTGCCACCAAATAAAATAACCAAACGTAAAAGTTGTAAAAAGGTCGAAAGCGCCGCTGCTACGTAGGTAAGTGCAGCTGCAAAAAGAACTTTTCTGGCCATAGGGACTTCTTCTTCTGTTAATAACCCACCTTCAGAAAGAATACTTAATGCACGTCTAGACGCATTAAACTCCACCGGTAAGGTCACCAATTGAAAAATCAAGGCTAATGAAAAAGCCAAAATTCCAATGTTGATTAACGTTTGATTCCAACTAAATAATACACCAATCAAAATTAGTGGAAAGGAGATGGTTGAGCCAATGTTGGCAACTGGAACAATGGCTGCACGAAGACGTAAAGGCACATAGTTCGTATGATCTTGTACCGCATGTCCGCATTCATGAGCCGCCACGCCAATAGCCGCGACCGATGTCGATTGAGCAGTGGCTTCGGATAAGCTCAACATTTTGTTTCCAGAATTATAATTGTCGGTTAAATCACCCGCAATTTGCTGAACTCCAACATCATTAATTTGTTCTTTTTGTAAAATATATTGTGCTGCCTGCGTGCCTGTAACATGTTTACTACTTCGTACTTGATCATATTTACGAAAGGTACTGTTAACATATGCGGAGGCCGCACCAGAAATCGCAATTCCGATAATTACCAATATATAGGTTGGATCGATTCCAAAATAAAAGGGCATCATTGTCCTCTACCTCCATCTTTTTTTCTTTATTGTAGCATGATAGTGAAAAAAAGGGAGCGACAAACGTTGTCTTTTGTTTAAAAAAATGATGAATTTTTCAAGAAAGTACCAAAACTAACAAAAGTGTCACTCAATTAACGGAAAAAAATATGGCAAATTTTCTAAAAAAAAGGCATACTATTCCTTGAGGTGAGGAAAATGAAAACATTACTAAAAATATTAATCCCCTTAGTCATTTTAGCCGGGGGTAGCTGGGGCGTTTATAATTACTATTACGGCGGAGAAGCCTATTATACACAAATCACCACATCTGGTGAAAAGAAAGATGAAAAATCAGATTCTGGTGAACCGACGACCATGTATTACTATCAACAACCTGCGTTTAATAAAAACGGCGAAGAAAAGACCGTGGAATTAAACGAATACCGCGATCAACCTTTACGTATGAAAGCCTATCTAAAATTGAAAGTCAATCCTCGTAAAGGCGTGATCAGCTGGAATGAAGTGACAGAAAAAGAAGTCCCTGAAAAAGCTTTAGAAAAATTAAAATAAAGAAAAAACCGTTGGTCGATTGCCAACGGTTTTTTCTTTATAATTGATTACTAATTTTTTCGATATTTTTTAGCATGATGGACACTGTGCCATCTGGATTATTGACGAATTCAATTAAATCGCCATTGCGATAAACATCTAATGGGACAATTAATTCAATACCATTATCCATTTTTAACTTTTGTTTGCCAAATTTCTTTTCAGAAATTTCGCGAGATTCTCTGACTGGCGGTGTTTTGTCGACAAACTTCGACTCATTCACTTCTTCTTGGTAAGCTAATTTAGCTGATACATTTTCTTTAAACACTTGCTCAGCAATCTGCTCATTGTCAATCGTTCCCGTTTCCTCAATGCTATCATATACCGCTTCTTTTACAGAAGCCATTAGTTCAAACTCATCTTCGTTAAATTTCTTTCCAATGCGTTTGACTGCTTTTTTAATTTCTTTGATATTTTCTTCCATGGAAGGTGCCGCTTGCGTCTCAATCACTTTTTCAGAGAAATACCAGATTTTTTCTCCTGAAAATTCATATCTTTTCTCTAGTAATTCAAACGCTAATGTATCTAAGTCAACCGTAATCCCTTCATCTGGTTTTTGTGATTTTGAAGACAAAATTGCTCGGTTGATAATCAGTTTGTTATAAACGGATTCTTCTTCATAGTCGACGTAATGCGTGTAACTTTCTTTATAGTTTAATTTAATCATTGCGACATGTAATACCGTATCTAATTCATATAAAATGAACAAAATATCAGCACTAGGCGCATCTTCGCTTCCTGAATAAACATCATACCAATGTTGGGTAACTTCTTGGCTTTTCTTCACAAAATCACTAGGAATCCCACGTAACGTGTCAACAAAGGAACTATTTTCCGCCAATGTTCCAGTCTTTGTTTGTGCAGTCGAAAGTTTTGAAATTTTTGCAGTTAAATACGTTCGAATATACTCAGTGGTTAAATCTAGTTCCTTTTCAGAGAAAACCGGCGTCCCAGTTTCTCGATCAATAATGTGTAAAATTGCTTTTTTTAAATAAATATCCATTTTTACGCTCTCCTTTTCTCAACCTTTTTAGTCTAACTGAAAGAGAGAAAAAAGCCAATAGTTTCTATAAAAAGAAGAAGAATTCGTAGACAAATGTCTACGAATTCTTCTTAACTTCAAAAAGCGATTACCCTTCTTCGCTGTATAACATCCCTGTTGCTTCATCAACTGGATCGACTTTATTAAAGATGCCTTTCTTTCTGAAAATATAAGTTAAGCCCATTGGTACGATAATCGCAATCACCATTGCGACTAAAAACGGCAAGTAATATTGTGGCACAATAGATAAAATTCCTGGCAAGCCACCGACGCCGATACTTGTCGCACGAACGCCCATTAAAGTGGCAAACATTCCGGCCATTGCCGAACCAATCATGCCCGCAACAAATGGATAAACATATTTTAAGTTGATCCCAAACATCGCTGGTTCAGTCACACCTAGGTAACAAGAAATCATTGCTGGAATCGAAACTTGTTCTTCTTTTTTGTTTCCACGATGCATAAAGATAACTGCTAAAACCGCTGAACCTTGTGCAATATTTGATAGAGCAATCATTGGCCATAAGTTGGTTGACTGAAAGTCAGCAATCAACTGTAAATCAATCGCATTACTCATATGATGCAACCCAGTGATGACTAATGGTGCGTACATAAAGCCAAAGACGGCGCCAAATAACCAATTAAATGTTGACGTTAATCCTGCATTTACGATATCAGAAACCCAACTACCAATCGTCCAACCGATTGGTCCTAAAATGACATGTGCAGCCAATACTGTTGGTACTAAAGCAAACAATGGGACAAAAATCATTGAAATTGCTTGAGGAATCACTTTTCTAAAGAAAATTTCAAGATAGGCAAGTAAGAAGCCGGCTAACATGGCTGGGATAACTTGCGCTTGATAACCAATCATGTTAACTTGAGCAAACCCAAAATCCCAGAAAGGAATTTCTGCTGCTTTAGTCGTCGCAACTGAATAAGCATTCAGAAGTTGTGGTGAGACTAATGTAATCCCTAGGACAATCCCCAAAATTTGTGTGGTTCCCATTTTCTTCGTAATACTCCACGTAATCCCAACTGGCAAGAAGTGGAAAATTGCTTCGCCGATTAACCATAAGAATGAATTGACTCCATTCCAAAATTGAGAAACTTCCACGATTGTTTGACCATCAAGAAAGCCAAATGGAACCCCTTCCAAAATGTTGCGGAATCCTAAAATCAATCCCCCGATAACAAGTGCAGGAATCAATGGTGTAAAAATCTCAGCTAAAACAGAAACAACTCGTTGAACAGGACTCAAATTACTTTTGGCAGCTGCTTTCCCTTCTTCTTTTGAAACCCCTTCTAAACCGGAAATTGCAGAAAAATCATTATAAAATTGTGGGACTTCATTCCCAATAATTACTTGAAACTGTCCAGCATTTGTAAAGGTTCCTTTTACAGAAGGAATATCTTCAATCACAGGTACATCCGCTTTTTTTGGATCTTTTAATACAAAACGCATTCGAGTTACACAATGAGAAACAGCTGAAATATTTTCTTTGCCTCCTACTGCTTTCAACAACTGCTGTGCATCGCTTTGAAACTTACCCATTTTACATTCTCCTCTCAAACTTGTATATACAATTAAGTTGTATATACATCATACTCGATTATTCTTTTTTTGGCAAGCGCTTTCTTTCGAAAAAATAATTTTATTTTTTTACAAATCCCTTGTCTTTTCTTAAAGAGTCAAACAGAACGCTTTTTTAGCTGCTTCTTTATTGCTATACTACAGAGGGAAAAAACGAAAAGGAGTATGAAAAATGTTTTTTAAAGAAATTCATCATGTGGCAATCAATGCCTCAAATTATCAAGCAACTAAAAATTTTTATGTCGAAAAGTTGGGCTTTGAAGTTCTTCGCGAAAATCATCGTCCCGAAAAAAACGATATTAAATTAGATTTAAAATTAGGCAGCCAAGAATTGGAAATTTTCATTTCTGATCAATTTCCCGCTCGCCCCTCTTATCCTGAAGCTTTAGGATTACGTCATTTAGCTTTTAAAGTTGAACATATTGAAGAAGTGATTGCTTTTTTAAATGAGCAAGGAATTGAAACAGAACCGCTACGAGTAGATGATTTTACGGGTGAAAAAATGACCTTCTTTTTTGATCCAGATGGACTACCTTTAGAACTTCATGAATAATAAATAAAGGAGAGAAACAAAATGAAAGATACCTTTCGCTTAGAAAACCAGACGATTTATTTTGGTACAGAACGGGCAATTTCAGCCAGCCCTCAAACGATTTGGCGCTACCTCACTGAGACAGACAAGCTAAAACAATGGTTTCCAGAATTAGAGATTGGTGAATTAGGTGTTAACGGGTTTTGGCGGTTTATTCTGCCCGATTTTGAAGAAACAATGCCTTTCACTGATTATGCAGAGGAAAAATATCTGGGCGTGACTTGGGATACTGGTATCATCTATTTTGACTTAAAAGAACAAGCACCTCATCAGACCCTGTTAGTCTTTTCAGAATCTCTCCCAGAAAATTTTACAACACCTCGCCATAAAGATATCGCTGGTTGGTCAATTGTTCTCAACCGCTTGAAGCAAGTAGTTGAAACCCCTGATGCAGCACCAGAAAAAATAGATTTTCCGCAAATAGAAAATCATTACTTGGAAAAATTAACGAATTTAGAAAATTAAAAAGTGTGGCACAACGGGTAAATAACCCTCTGTGCCACACTTTTTAAAAACGCAAGATACGCTGATAAACAAATAAACCTAAATCAATTAAGCAAACAACAAAAATTGCCAATAATACAAAAGAGACCCGCAACTCTGCGGCATACATCCCTCGTAAACTAATTGTTGCCAAACATAACCCAAAAATCGTTGCCATTGTCACTTGTAACACGGTTCCTGGTTTTAGGGCATAAACAAAAATGCCAATCAAACTAGAAACAACGAGGTGTGTCAGTGGCAATTGAAGCCAATTGACAACAAACAGACTAAGGAAACATCCTAAAAGAGTCCCCCAAAAACGTGTCTTAATACGCGTGTTCATTTCTGCTTTCACTGGATGCAAGAGTAGAAAAACATTCATCGGAATCCAAATTATTTTAATGCCTCCTACACTCCACATTAAAATAAAACTCAGCGTAATGGTGAAACTCATACGAATAGCTAAACGAAATCGTTGCACCCTTTCGTCAGGACTTTCTAAAAATTGTTTGAAACTTGTGATCCCAAAAAAAGTCTGTTGTAAGTCGTGCCAGAAATTAATAACCGCCAATTTTTGTTGTTTCATATTTAATTGAATGCTTTTAAAAAAGCGAACATGGCCTCTACTCTTTAAGCTGGTTAGCTGACTTAATCCTGTTTGCCACCAAGCGTTTAATGTTAAAGCCAATAAAAAAAGACCAATTAAAAAGGCCACAACTTGAGATTGCATCAAAAATGTATTTCCTTTAACCTGGATTAACTGACAAAACGTAAACATCATCAAATAACTATGATACCGCATCGGTGTCGCAGATGAATAAAATAAATAAACAATTAAAAATGTCACACTACTATTTAAAATAATAGACCAGCTAAAGGAACTACTGGCTATAAATGCTAAAAAACTGATCACAAATTGCCTGATACTCATTTTGAGCAGCGCTACAAATGAATAATCTTTTTTATAGTTAATTTTAAACATAATAGTAAATACAGGCACCATAATTAAATAGCTTGGGGAAAATAAAAAATCCAATGTATAAAAACTAACCAAAAAAAAGGCGATGACTGGGAAAATGGCCCAAACATACGCAAAAAATTGCTGACTTTTTGTACTAAGAAAATAAATAACAATCACTCCAATATCGATTCCTTATCCATTGTAACATGCTTGTCAATTCCCTTTCCAAATTGAATATACCAATTCGTTAAAAATAAATAAAAAAGCAAATAAATACGCTTTCATTTCTCGTTTTTTGTGCTATAATCAGCCTATATGATATATCATTTAAAACAAAGGAGCTACTTTCATGAATATTCAAGCGATTGATACGCGACACGGAACTGCCAACCAACATAGTTTTTCAAATGGGAATTGTCTACCCTATACTGGCGTGCCATTTGGGATGAATTTTTACGCCCCGCAAACAACTGACCAAAAAGGCAGCTGGTGGTTTCATCCAGAAGATCGAACATTTCAAGGCTATCGAGTAACGCATCAACCAAGTCCTTGGATGGGTGATTTTAGCCATTTATTAATGACCCCTGTCAGTGGTTCATTGTCGGAACTTTCTTTATTCCATGCCCAAAGTTCTTATCGTCCAGAAGAAAGCCTTTTTTCTCCTGTCGAAATTAACTTAACTCAATTACGCTATCAAATAACTTCTCAATTAATCCCAAGCATGTATGGTGGTATCTTAACCATTGATTATCAACAAAAAGATAATCACTTACTGCTAACTCTGCCTGGACGTTATCAAGTAAAACAATTAGATGACCATCAAGTGGCTGTAAAAGTCATCAACTATTCTGGTTGTGAAGATCCAGATTTTAGTTTTTATTTTGTGCTTCATTTTGAACAGCCTTTAACCAAATGGTTTGCCCCTTCTTCAGGTGAAGATGGCAAAATCCTTCTTTCTTTTGGAAATATTGCTCAACAAGTTGTTCATTTTAGTAGTTCATTTATTTCTGAAAAACAAGCGCAGTTAAATTTAGCGCGAGAAATCTCTTTGCGTTCTACTGAGATGCTGCAACAAGGAATCGCAGATTGGCATAATTATTTCGATCGCCTTAAAGTAACGCATGAAAATCCTGAACATACTAAAACGTTTTATCATACACTGTATCGAACATTCCTATTTCCGCAAACCTTTTATGAATTGGACGAAAATCAGCAGCCGATTCATTATGATACGTTCTCGCAAACGGTTCGTCCTGGTGTACTATATACCAATAATGGCTTTTGGGATACTTATAAAACGGTCTACCCATTGTTCTCACTAATTGCTCAAGAAAAATACGAAGAGATGCTAGAAGGCTTTTTAAATAGTTACAACGAAACAGGTTTCTTGCCAAAATGGTTATCTCCAGATGAGCGTGGTTTAATGCCCGGCACCTTGATTGACGCTGTCATTGCTGATGCCGCCGTGAAAAAGATTCGTCCTGACTTGATGTCTCAGTTCCTAGAAGCGATGAAAAAAGGCGCCACACAACAAAGCGAACGAGAAAATTATGGACGTCAAGGAACTCTGGATTATCTAAAATATGGCTATGTTCCTTCAACCTATCATGAATCTGTCAATCATACCTTAGACTATGCGTACAGCGATTTCTGTATTTCGCAAGTTGCAAAAACACTGAATGATTCAGAGACCGCAACGTTTTATCGTCAACAAGCCTTGAATTATCAACAACTTTTTAATCCTGAAACTGGCTTTATGCAAGCCAAGGATACTGAAGGTAATTTCCGTCCTGACTTTTTAGATATTCGTTGGGGCAAAGATTACGCCGAAGGAAGTGCTTGGCAATCAAGTTTTGCGGTTTATCAAGATTTTGCAGGTTTGATTAAGCTATATGGTAGCGAGTTAGCTTTCGAAAAAAAATTAATTCAGCTCTGCAATCAAGCGCCTAACTTTAACGTTGAAGGCTATGGTTTTGAAATTCATGAAATGAGTGAAATGGCGGCAATTGATTTTGGTCAATTAGCCATCTCAAATCAACCAAGTTTCCATTATCCGTTTCTATTCAGCTACATCGGCAAACCAGAGATGGCTCAACCACTTTTAAAACAACTAATGCAAACATTTGATGCTTCACCAACTGGCTATCCAGGTGATGAAGACAATGGTAGCATGTCTGCTTGGTATATTTTTAATAGCTTAGGCTTTTATCCCGTCACACCAGGAACTGGTGAATATGTAATCGGGATGCCTTTAGTCCAGACGGCGGAAGTAAAACTATCAAATGGTAAACAATTAACCATTCAGACATCACCAAACAAAGTCCAACAACAATTTATTCATGAAATTCAGTTAAACCAAGAAAAACATACTGCGCCTTATTTTACTCATCAAGAACTATTAAACGGCGGGACTTTAGATTATCAATTAGGGATTGTCCCGAATCCACAAAACACAGCAGAACGACCGTTTTCATTAAGTACAGAAAAATAATAAAAAGAAAGATGTTCATAAAAATTGAACATCTTTCTTTTTATTCTTCGACACCTGCGTAATTTGATTGGTATTGCTCTCGAAATTCTTTTGGCGTAATTCCATTTAATTTTTTAAACATTTTTGAAAAGTAGTTGGTATTGTTAAATCCTACTTTTTCTGAAATTTCGTTGATTGTATCATCCGTGTACAATAATAATTTCTGGGCATGCTTGGTACGCACTTGATTCAAATATTGAGAAAAACTCCGCTTGGTTTCTTTTTTGAAAATTTGGCCTAAATAACTAGGATTCAAATGAAGCTCATCCGCCACCGTTTTTAAGTTTAATTCTTCTAAATAGCCTTGTTCAATTCTTTCTACAGCTTGGCTAACACTTTCTGAATATTTTTTTATTTTAGGTTTATTTTTCACTTCTGCCAAGACTTGCTGCATTAACGCATACAGTGTATTAAGATTGTTGCTGGCTCGAATTTCTTCCACGATTTTTTCATAGTTTTCTTCTAACACAGTTGGATACTGACGGGAAATATCTGAAAAAAGTAAAAAGACTACATAGCGTACATATTCTGGCGTAGCGTGTTGTTGACTTAACTGATTGAAAATGGCATCTAATTCCCGTTGAATGGTCTGCATATCCCCAATCATCAAGGCTTGGTTAAACGCTAGAAAAGTAAAATCTTCTGCCGAACGATTCATTTGTTCTTTTTGATTATTTGGCAGAAATTCTTGATAGAACGTTTCAATTGCTTGCAACTGTTTTACTTTCTCATAACTTTCATAAACCGTTTCCCATTCATTGACAGATTCCCCTACAAAAATCTGACCTTGACCAGCTAGAATCGCTTCAATTTCACGAATAAATAAGAACGCTTCTTGTCTAGCCCCTTTATAGATAAGTAACAATTGGTGGTACGTACTCATCCAACTTTCAATGAATAACAGTTGACCTTTTTTCATAAATAGTTCCTTGATTGTTTCTAAAAATGGCATCTCAGCTTCAACCAATAAAACGGTAAAATCACCTGGTTTTATAGTCGTAAATTGCTGCATTAACTCTTCGTATTCCCCTTCGCTGATTTCATCATTAAGCCAACGCATCAAGCCATTTTCTAGATATAGACGCACGCGGGCATGGGATTTTTTTTGTTGGTCCAATTCTGTTTTGATTCTTTGGATATTGGCTAATAGTTCTTGCTTATTGACTGGTTTCAAAAGATAATCTTGGACCTGCAAAGCCATGCCTTTTTTGACGTAATCAAACTCTTGATAACCTGATAAAATTAAACTAATAAATTGATGTCCTTTTTTCTTTGCTTGCTCAATTAATTCGATCCCACTCATTTCCGGCATCGTAATATCTGTTAATAAAACATCAATGGATTCTGTTTCTAAAAAAGCCAATGCTTCTTGCGCACTACGCGCTGTTTTAACAATTTCAAAGCCTAACTCTTGCCAAGGAATAATCCATTTTAAGCCTTCTAAAATCATATATTCATCATCAACAAACATCACTCGATACATCTTTTCACCCCTTATGCTACAAACGAAAGACGAATTGTCGTCCCTTCGCCTTCTTTCCCTTCAATGGTTAAACCATAACTCTCCCCAAAAAAGCGTTGTAAACGTTCATGAACATTTCTTAATCCAATGGACTGTTCCGTGTCTATTTCTGTTTGATTTAAACGTTCGCGAATTTCCTCTAACCGATTGGCGGTAATTCCTTTTCCATTATCCACAACAGCCACAATAATTTTTTCGCCTTCTCGGTAGGCGTGGACCTTGATAGCATTGTCTTGTCGTTGATAGTCAATTCCATGCACAAAATAATTTTCGACAAGCGGCTGAATGATGAACTTAGGAATTTCAACATCAGCAATTGTTTCTTCTATTTCGAACTTATAGGCAAATTGGTCGGGATAACGCATTTGATACAAATACACATATTTTTCGCAAAATGAGATTTCCTCTGCCAAGGTCGTGGTTTTTTCTTGGTTAATATTATTCCTAAGTAACGTTGAAAAAGCATAGACAACATCAGCTAGTTCTTCTTGTTGCCGACTCAAGGCATACATACGAATATATTCCAACGTATTATAAAGAAAATGAGGATTAATTTGCGACTGTAACGCTCTCATGTGAGCATCGCGTTGCTTAATTTCTAAAGTATAAATATCGTGAATGTATTGATCTAAACTGTCTACCATAAAATTAATCGCGGAAGCAATATCATTCAACTCTTCCTGAACTTGATTCGTGTCAATTCGTTCTTTTAAATTGCCATCGCCAATGGCTCGTGTCGCTTCTAAAATTAATTGAACTTGTTGAGAATAGCGTTTAAACAGGCGGTTTAAGCCCACTAATAAAATAACAATCAAAAGTAACCCAATCCCTAAAATGGCCGCATAATTCATAAACAATTGCTGAAATAAGACTCGGCGGCTTGTTAATAAGAGAATGGTACTCCGGCCACTGCTTTCTATTTCCGTAATATCGTAGCGATTATGAAAAACCTGTTGAATGTCACTATCGGTGTGCATTCTTTTATCTAGTTGCCGCTCTTCTTCTTTGGTAAACTGCGCTTTTTCAGAAAAAATTTGATTCCCAGCACTATCATAGATAAACGCATTAATACCTGATTTTTTCAATAAGTCTGCTTGGTTGCCTAGCAACTCTTGACTTGAAAACACAGTGTATAATTCTCCCAGCGGTTGTCCTGTATAAGGATCGGAGATAATTCGCATTAGTTGAAAGCCATGTTTTTTAATTGATGACATATCCATTTTTTTCCCATTTGTAGCTGTGCGATTGGCGAACAAAACCTGATCAAATTCATCTAAGCGAATAATCACTTCTTCTAAGTCAGGAAAGGTGCTAAATAATGTACTTAAATTATTTCCAAAGTGGGTACTGACCCGATCTTCCGACCATTGGCTGTACGTATAGTCAAAATACTCAGGAGGAGAAAGTTCCATATATTTTCGCATGTTTTCAATTTTACTTGCAGAGCCAGCTAATTCATTAATCATATTGGTCGCCGCATTATTTTTATTCGTTACATAGCTGTCAATTTGGGAAACGGCGTTATTTTTTTGTGAATCAATTGATAAGTTAATTGTATAAGTAACATAAACGCACAAAGCAGCCACCGTTAACAAAATAATACTTGTTAACAGTAGACTGTATTTTTGTACTAATCGATTTAATAAATATTTTTTTTTAAACAGTTTTTTGAAGATTCGCTTCATTTTGTTCCAACTTTCCATCAATAAACTGGCGATTTTTACGCGTGACATAGGCACACCACATCATAATTAAGGCAAACGAAGCAAATAGTAGCAGTCCTTTCATTTTCCAAGTTAAAGCAACGATACTAATTACACCGAATAAGACTTTAAAAAATACACCGAGGTTTAAAAAGATACTGATAAATGAAAGCTTCATTAAATCAATAGTTGAGATAAAATAGCTTCCTTCATATAGTAGCATATAAATGTAAAAAATAACGAGTATTAGGGAAACAAAAAATAAAATAAATGTAATAATTAACCACATTATTCCGGTAAATTGAACGGCTAAATAAATATTATAAAAAACAAATCCTAAAGTGAAGAGAAAAAGTAAAAAATAACAGTTACTTCTTTTAAAATGTGCTTTCCATGATTCAAATGCTCGTTTAACGGTGATTGCTTGATAATTCATGCCCTCTTCCAAAATGAAATCAGTCATCATTTGGAGTGCTGGACCAACACCAAAAATAATCCCTCCAGCTAAACTAAATAAAACAAACAGTAAATTTAGTTTGATTACTGTCCAGGAAAGGTAAAACAACCGCTGAATCCCTGTACTTTCCATCTTCCTCTTCCTTTCTATTATGTAAAAGGCTGAGCCAAAAGCGCTCAACTAATGCCTCAGCCTCCTGTGATTATTTTTGAGATTGGATATATTCGTCTAATTGTGTTTGCATTTCTTTTTGAACTTTATCCCAGCCAGCTGTTTTTAGGTCATCCATTAATTTTGGAAGTGTTTCTTCTGGATCAACAGTTCCTGTATTTAAGCTTGCTGCGTAACGGTTCATAACTGTAGCAACGTTAGTGATTTCAGTTTTCACTTTATCATTTACAAAAGTAAAACCAAGAATTGGTGAATCTTTTGCTTCTTCGATGCTCTTATCACGTTCTTTAACCATGTCTTCAGTGACAGATTCTTCTGGCCAAATGATTAAGTTGTTTCCTGTGTTCCAAGCACTCAAATGAGTTGTTGGTGTGTAATCTTTCAATAATTTCACACGATCATCGCCAACTTTTTCATATTGTTTGCCTTCTTCACCATAAACAAGTCCGTTTAGCAATTCTGGATTGCTGTTTAATAAACCTAGCAATTCAACAGCTTTTTCTTTGTTTTTAGACGTATTTGCAACAACATAGTTAGCCATTTGCGCTTGTGCTGTTGTTTTTAATGGTTCTGTTAGTGGACGAGAAACAAGTGGTTTGCCAGCAGCTTGTGTTAAGATTGTATCACCATAATCCATAGGACCTTGTGTTTCTTGACGCATGAACCAAGTATTGGTATTTAAGTCATATGGTGTTGTGCTTGTAGCAGCATCTGTTGGAATCAAGCCATCTTTATACCATTGATGTAAGACTTTTAAGTTATTAATCATGTCTTTGTCGGCATATTGGTTAATAATTTTTGGTGAACCAGTATCAGTTGTTTTTACTGCAAATGGATATTGGTTACCAATAGGGAAGTCATAATTACCTGTTGCAAAAAATGTTTGGCCGATAGCAAAAGCAGCAATATTTGGTTCTTTTTTATGGAATTCTTTTAGAACTTCCGTTGCACTTTCATAACTACCATCGACTTTACTAATATCTAAATTGTATTTATCGACATATTCTTTATTAAAAGTTAAAACTTGTTGACCGTAAGAGTTACCTAAAATTGGGAACGCATACAGTTTTCCATTGATCGTATTTCCTTTAATATAGTTATCTGGCAATTGATCATAGGCTTCTTTTGCATATTTAGGTGCTAAATCAGTTAAATCAGCATAGGCGCCTTTTTGTGCATTCGTTGCATAATTTTGTGCTAATGAAATATCATAGCTTTCACCAGAAGCAACGATTGTTGACATTTTTTGGTCCCAATCGCCCCAACCAACAAATTCCATTTTTAATTTTGCCCCAATTTTTTTCTCGATAATTTTATTCGCATTATCGATTAATTGGTCATAATTATCTGGTTTGTCCCCAACACGATACATTAATAACGTTGGTGTACTATCATCACCTTTTGACGCTGCATCTTTTGAAGATTTACCGCACGCGCTTAGTCCTACAGCTAAAGCTGCTGCGCCAGCTACGGCTAATCCTTTTTGCCATTTTTTCATTCCTTATTTCCTCCTGTACAATTTTATTCTTTCACGCCACCGATTGTTAAACCACCCACGAAATATTTTTGGAAGAATGGGTAAGTTAACGCAATTGGTAACGTAGATAAGACAACAATCGCCATTCGAGCCGATTCACTTGGTAGAACGCCTAACCCTTCTTGTGCTGCTGCACCCATATCCGTACTTCTTGATAAGAACTCTAAGTTGTTTTGAATTTTCATCAATAAATACTGTAATGGTACCAAGGTATCTTTTTGAATGTAAAGTAATGCATTGAACCAATCGTTCCAATAACCCAAAGCCGCAAACAAACTAATTGTGGCAATCCCTGGAACGGCTAGTGGTAACACAATGCTGACAAAAATGCGCATTTCACTTGCGCCATCAATACGTGCCGATTCAATAATACTGTCAGGCACGGTTTTCTTGAAAAACGTTCGCATCACTAAAATATTAAATGGTCCTAAAGCTAAAGGCAAAATTAACGCCCAAATTGTATCTTTCAATTGCAATAAGTTTGTCATTACTAAATAGTTCGCAACCATCCCTGGTGAAAATAACATTGTAATTAAAGCAAACAATGTAAAGAATTTTTTAAATGGAAAGTTGGAACGAGAAATGACATAGGCATATAATGACGTCATTGTTGCATTGACAATCGTCCCTGTCACCGTAATGAAGACCGTTACCCCTAAGGCATGAATAATGCGTTGACTCATTGCCCCTTGGAAAATGTAACGATAGGCCTCCAATGAAAATTCTTTTGGCCAAAACCGGTAGCCGTTTGCTGCTAATGATCCTTCACTTGTCAATGAAATCATAATAACAAAGAAAAACGGAACCACACAGGAAATAGCAAAAATAGCAATGACAATATTGAAAATCAAATTCGCTGTCGGGTTGAAGGATCGAACGTTAACGCTAGTGACTTTTTTCTTTTTCATAATCCTTCCTCCTAAAATAGTGCTGAATCTGGTTCAATTCGACGAACAACTAAATTCGCAATTAATAATAAACATGCCCCAACGACAGATTGATATAACGCTGCAGCTGCCGTCATGCCTACATCACCAGTAGCCGTTAAGCCATTGTAAATATAGGTATCTAACACACTTGTCACGTTGTAAAGCGCACCTGAATTTCTTGGTACGATGTAGAACAAACCAAAGTCTGCTCTGAAGATACCGCCGATGTTTAAAATTAATAAAACAGACATCATTGGTAAAATTTGTGGAATCGTAACATTTTTTATTTGTTGCCATTTGTTGGCACCATCTACCATCGCTGCTTCATAGTATGTCGGATCAATCCCCATCACAGAAGCATAGTAGATAATACTGTTGTAGCCTAGACTCTTCCAAACATTTAGGAAGACAAAAATTACTGGCCACCAACGTGGATCTGCATACCAGTTAATCATTGTACCGCCATTACCAGTAATCCATTGATTCAAAATCCCTTTATCTGGACTTAAAAAGGCATAAACAAAATAGTTAATAACCATCCAAGATAAGAAATATGGTAGCAATGACATCGTGTGATAAACTTTAACCAAGCGACGATTTCTTAATTCACTCATAATAATAGCAAAAGCAATCGCGAAGAATAAGTTAAAGGCTAAAAAGACGACATTGTACAAAATGGTATTTCTAGTAATTAACCAAGCATCTTTTGACGCAAATAAAAATTTAAAGTTTTCAAAACCAACCCAAGGACTTTCTCTTAGACTAGCTAAGAAACCATCTGGTGAAATATGAAAATCTTTAAATGCGACCACATTGGCTAAGACTGGTATATAGAAGAAAAATATAAACCAGATAAATCCTGGTAACGCCATAAGAATTAAGGCCTTATAACGCCATACATTTTGAAAAAACCCGTTTTTCTTCTTCATTCATTTCGCTCCTTTCATAAATATAATAGCGTTTTCATAATATCTTTTTAAGGAACAAATTATAGGATTTGAGAAACAAATTATAGATTTTGTATCATTTTAAGGTAAAAATTTACCGAATTGACCGTTCTTTGTGAAAACGTTTATCTGATATTTTTTTAATAACTATTTAAGAACTTAAAAAATAATTGGATAAATCTCACTCATAAAGCGGTTTCGCTAGTGCGTATTTGTTGTATAAAAGCTGAGAACTTGTTATTTTCACAAAGGATATTATCTAATTATTTTTGAGGAGGACTATTTTTGAATTTTATCCGTAAAAACACTAGAGCAATTAGTTTAATTGTGGTATATTTTTTCACAGTTTTAATGCAAGCTGGTTCTTTATTATTATTAGCTATTTCACTGTTATTTGATAATAATTTAGTAGAATCATCTTTTGCAAATCTCGTAACAGGTTTAACTATTACTGCTATTGTGGGAATAGTTTTATTTTGGAAAGAAATCGTTGCTGGGTTCGACTATTTTAAAGAAGAGACTCTTTGGCGTATTTTTAGCATTTTCTTATGGGTGGGGCTGATTTTTTTAGTCGATGTTATTATTCAAAAAATCATGAGTAATAATCCAATTGCTAATCAACAAGATGTTCTCTCATTTGGTGCACAAGTCCCATTGCTTGTTACTCTATTTTTCTTAGCAATCGTGGGGCCAATTGCTGAAGAACTAGTTTTTCGGCAAGTATTAATGAATTGTTTATCGGAAACAATTGGTATAGCCAGTGCGACTATAATTTCAATTTTTTTATTCACCTTTATGCACACACAACAGCCCCTTGATTTTCTCATTTATCTGCCAGGAGCTATTTTATTATCTGCAGCTTACTTAAAATCAAATCGTTCGCTTGTATTTGTTATGGCTATTCATATTGTTAATAATATGTTGGGTTTCTTGTTATAAATCAAAAAGAGTTGGCGACATAGGTCATTTTGACTTATGTTGCCAACTCTTAAATTTTCAGCTAATTAGTCGTTCTAAAACAATCGATTTTGTTTACTCCTCTTTTTCTTTGTTTCTCTTTATAACATAGAGAATTAATACAATTAAGATCAGTCCTACACCCAGATATGCAAATATTTTTTGGACTTTTTCTCCTGTTTTTGGTAAATAGGATGATTTAGACGTTTCTTTCTTGTTTATGGCAATTTCATTTTTACTATTTTTTGTAGGTTTGTTCTGGTCTGTAACAACTTTTTTTGTTTCCTTTTTATTTTTCGCTGGTTCTTCGGGTGTAATAGGCACCTCTGGTTCTTCGGGCGGATTAACTGTGTCATCTACTTTGGCTTTGTTGAGAATTGTTTCGCCCGCTTTGGCTTCTTCATTAACGATCACTTTGAAACGAATACTCCGTTCTTTCATATCAGTGATACTTGGGTATTCCGCTGTGATTGTGCCGTTGGCTTCTTTCAAGCTGATCGGTTTTGGTTCATCACCGACACTTGTTAGGCTATCTTTGACATACGTCAATCCTTTTGGTAGTTGGTCTGTGATAACTACTTTGTTTAGGACGCCATTTTCGATGGTGTTGCGGAAACTAATGGTGTATTCGATTTCTTCCCCTAGTTTTGGTTTGGCGTTATTAACGGTTTTTGTTGCGGTTAGTTTGCCTGCTTTCGCTTCTGGTACCACAGGCACCTCTGGTTCTTCGGGCGGATTAACTGTGTCATCTACTTTGGCTTTGTTAAGAATTGTTTCGCCCGCTTTGGCTTCTTCATTAACAATCACTTTGAAGCGAATACTCCGCTCTTTTGTATCAGTGATACTTGGGTATTCCGCCGTGATTATGCCGTTGGCTTCTTTCAAGCTGGTTGGCTTGGGTTCATCACCGACACTTGTTAGGCTATCTTTGACATACGTTAGTCCTTTTGGTAGTTGGTCTGTGATAACCACTTTGTTTAAGACGCCATTTTCGACAGTGTTGCGGAAGCTAATGGTGTATTCGATTGCTTCCCCTAATTTTGGTTTAGCGTTATTAACGGTTTTTGTAGCGGTTAGCTTGCCTGCTTTCGCTTCTGGTACCACCGGCACCTCTGGTTCTTCGGGCGGATTAACTGTGTCATCTACTTTGGCTTTGTTGAGAATTGTTTCGCCTGCTTTGGCTTCTTCGTTAACGATCACTTTGAAACGAATACTCCGTTCTTTCATATCAGTGATACTTGGGTATTCCGCTGTGATTGTGCCGTTGGCTTCTTTCAAGCTGGTTGGCTTGGGTTCATAACCGACACTTGTTAGGCTATCTTTGACATACGTCAATCCTTTTGGTAGTTGGTCTGTGATAACTACTTTGTTTAGGATGCCATTTTCGACAGTGTTGCGGAAGCTAATGGTGTATTCGATTTCTTCCCCTAGTTTTGGTTTGGCGTTATTAACGGTTTTTGTAGCGGCTAGTTTGCCTGCTTTCGTTTCTGGTACCACAGGCACCTCTGGTTCTTCTGGTGGATTAACTGTGTCATCTACTTTGGCTTTGTTGAGAATTGTTTCGCCCGCTTTGGCTTCTTCATTAACAATCACTTTGAAGCGAATACTCCGCTCTTTTGTATCAGTGATACTTGGGTATTCCGCCGTGATTATGCCGTTGGTTTCTTTCAAGCTGGTTGGCTTGGGTTCATCACCGACACTTGTTAGGCTATCTTTGACATACGTCAGTCCTTTTGGTAGTTGGTCTGTGATAACTACTTTGTTTAAAACGCCGTTTTCGATGGTGTTGCGGAAGCTGATTGTGTACTCGATAGTTTCGCCTAGTTTTGGTTTAGCGTTATTAACGGTTTTTGTTGCGGTTAGTTTGCCTTCTTTCGCTTCTGGTACCACCGGCACCTCTGGTTCTTCGGGCGGATTAACTGTGTCATCTACTTTGGCTTTGTTGAGAATTGTTTCGCCCGCTTTGGCTTCTTCGTTAACGATCACTTTGAAACGAATACTCCGTTCTTTCATATCAGTGATACTTGGGTATTCCGCTATGATTGTGCCGTTGGCTTCTTTCAAGTTGATCGGTTTTGGTTCATCACCGACACTTGTTAGGCTATCTTTGACATATGTCAGTCCTTTTGGCAGTTGGTCTGTGATAACTACTTTGTTTAGGACGCCGTTTTCGATGGTATTGCGGAAACTGATGGTGTATTCGATTGCTTCTCCTAGTTTTGGTTTAGCGTTATTAACGGTTTTTGTTGCGGTTAGTTTGCCTTCTTTTATTCGAGGTGTGATTGGTTCTTCGGGTGTAATGGGTACCTCTGGTTCTTCGGGTGGATTAACTGTGTCATCTACTTTGGCTTTGTTGAGAATTGTTTCGCCCGCTTTGGCTTCTTCATTAACGATCACTTTGAAACGAATACTCCGTTCTTTCGTATCGGTGATACTTGGGTATTCCGCTGTGATTGTGCCGTTGGCTTCTTTCAAGCTGGTTGGTTTTGGTTCATCGCCGACACTTGTTAGGCTATCTTTGACATATGTCAGTCCTTTTGGTAGTTGGTCTGTGATAACCACTTTGTTTAGGACGCCATTTTCGACAGTGTTGCGGAAGCTAATGGTGTATTCGATTGCTTCCCCTAGTTTTGGTTTGGCGTTATTAACGGTTTTTGTAGCGGCTAGTTTGCCTTCTTTCGCTTCTGGTACCACAGGCACCTCTGGTTCTTCGGGCGGATTAACTGTGTCATCTACTTTGGCTTTGTTAAGAATTGTTTCGCCCGCTTTGGCTTCTTCATTAACAATCACTTTGAAGCGAATACTCCGCTCTTTTGTATCGGTGATACTTGGGTATTCCGCTGTGATTGTGCCGTTGGCTTCTTTCAAGCTGGTTGGCTTGGGTTCATCACCGACACTTGTTAGGCTATCTTTGACATACGTCAATCCTTTTGGTAGTTGGTCTGTGATAACTACTTTGTTTAGGATGCCATTTTCGATGGTGTTGCGGAAGCTAATGGTGTACTCGATTTCTTCCCCTAGTTTTGGTTTGGCGTTATTAACGGTTTTTGTAGCGGCTAGTTTGCCTGCTTTCGCTTCTGGTACCACAGGCACCTCTGGTTCTTCGGGTGGATTAACTGTGTCATCTACTTTGGCTTTATTAAGAATTGTTTCGCCTGCCTTCGCTTCTTCGTTAACAATCACTTTGAAACGAATACTCCGCTCTTTCGTATCGGTGATACTTGGGTATTCCGCTGTGATTGTGCCGTTGGCTTCTTTCAAGCTGGTTGGCTTGGGTTCATCACCGACACTTGTTAGGCTATCTTTGACATACGTTAGTCCTTTTGGTAGTTGGTCTGTGACAACCACTTTGTTTAAGACGCCATTTTCGATGGTGTTGCGGAAGCTGATGGTGTATTCGATTGCTTCCCCTAGTTTTGGTTTGGCGTTGTTAACGGTTTTTGTAGCGGCTAGTTTGCCTGCTTTCGCTTCTGGTACCACAGGCACCTCTGGTTCTTCGGGCGGATTAACTGTGTCATCTACTTTGGCTTTGTTAAGAATTGTTTCGCCCGCTTTGGCTTCTTCATTAACAATCACTTTGAAGCGAATGCTCCGCTCTTTTGTATCAGTGATACTTGGGTATTCCGCCGTGATTATGCCGTTGGCTTCTTTCAAGCTGGTTGGCTTGGGTTCATCACCGACACTTGTTAGGCTATCTTTGACATACGTCAATCCTTTTGGTAGTTGGTCTGTGATAACTACTTTGTTTAGGATGCCATTTTCGATGGTGTTGCGGAAGCTGATGGTGTATTCGATTTCTTCCCCTAGTTTTGGTTTGGCGTTATTAACGGTTTTTGTTGCGGTTAATTTGCCAGTTACTTGTTCGTCCGCAATTTTTGCTTCTACTATATTAGAAGTTTCGTTGACTTTTGCAGATGTTAAAATATCTACTGCCTCAACGGTTGCACTATTAGGCACTAATTCATTTGCTTTTGCTCGTTCATTTATCTGCGCTTTAAATTCGTAAATCGTTTCAGCTGTATCAGCTTTGTAGCTACCTCCTTGTGTAGCAGTTGCACCATTGCCGACACGGACTATAATTTGTTTATTGGTTGCATCATATTCAGCTTGATCATCGCCTGAAGCATCCGTTTTTTCACCAGAATTTGGTCCACTAATAATTTTTAAAGAGCCTGGCAAATAATTTAAGCGACCATCTAGTGCATCCTTCGAAACTGAATTTATCGCTTCTGAATCAGCTTTTGTATTTTTTAGTGAGACACGATACGTGATTGTTTCACCAACTTTGTAAGTTTCTTTTGGTTCCACAATTTCTTTCTTAATTTCAAATTCAGGTGTTTCTGCGTTTACAGCAAAACCAATCGCATTCGTAGAATAATCGTCACCACTACTTGTTGTTCTAAAATTAATTTGGTTTTGTCCAGCATTTAAAACACCTTCGGGAATTGCCATACGATCGATATCAATATCTAAAAAATTAGGATGATCCGGCGCAAATTTCCCTGGATACTTGTCTACCATATGTTCATCGTTATCTGTCACAGTTGCGTTCATAGCATTGTTAACTGGATTGAGCGTGTTCGAAATATTTACCCAAGTTCCTGCGCTATTTTTAATTTGTGCGTTGTCTCCAGTCCAGTATTTATCTCCTTGAACAGTAAACCAGGTCACAATTGGATCAAGCTTTCCTTGTTTTGCTGTTAAAAAGTTGCTCATAGTAAATTCATTATTAGTTCCAGCAGCATTGCCACGTGCTCCATAGTAAATACTAAAAGCTCTTGACTTACTTGCCTGATCCTTTGTAACAACAAACAAACTCCAACCACTAAAGTTATAATATTGATATTGACCATTTAAACTACTTGTCATAGGAATATCTGCTAACGTATAACTTCCTGTCGCACTTTTATCCCCTTGTAAAATTGAAGTTACATCTGCATAATTAGAAAATCCAGTATTATTGTATCCGAAACGTTGTCCTGGGTTTGTTGCATCTTGATCGATACGATGGTACCTTTGGGGCGAAACACGCTGTACGGTTCCATTTGGTGTTGTAAATTGAACTGGTGCACTAATTTCTTCATCAGAAAGATTTGTTCCGTAAGCAGGGCCTTTATATCTAGAGGCACTCCAAAATAAGCCCGCCCAAGCAATCTCTTTTGCACCATTTAAATCAATATAAGCCCGACTAGAGTTATACGTATTTGGATCATTGTCAACATCTGCAAATTCTAAAGGAAAATTGTTAATTGCATAACCACTACTTGCTCCTCGTGTGTTTAAAAATGTTTGCGCAGCCCCCGTATTTTCATTCGCAATTTTTAAGTTGGTATTTCCCGTTGAAAAAAGTTCTCCTCTATGAACGCTTTGATAAATCGGTGTATTAAACCCCCGACCAGGTGTTGGTGGCACTAACGGACCAGTAGGTTGCGCCTTTAATGGAGGTTGCTCAGGACTTTCGGTAGCCTGCGTTAGTGCTGTCTCTTGAATACTTTCTGTCGCCTTTCCTGCTTCAGGCTTTGTTTCGTTACTAGTAGTTGCGGTCATTTCATTTGTAGAAGAGGCTGTTTCGCTTGCCTGATTTTCTACTTTTGTTTCTGAAGTTTCCTGTTTTTCCTTCGAAACAAACTCTTTATCTGCTAGCATATCTTTACTAGGTAAATCAATTACTAGTGTCCCTTTTTCATTATCTTCTATTAGTACGCTGACCAATAACTTGCTCGACGCTTTTGTAGTTATTTGCCCATTTATGGTAATCTTTCTTGTTGAATTTGGTTGAAGGTTAAGCAGTTTAATATCGGTTGTTTGATCTTTCTCATTTGTTTCAACCTTTGCTTGTTCTTCTAAAGACGTAGGTCCTCGCTCTTCGCTTAAAGTATCTAATACAAATTTGATTGGACTATCATTGTTATTTTTTTGTTTTAAAATGAGATTTTTGATTGGTACATCTCGTGTATTTGTTATTTCGTAAGTGACCGTTTTAATATCTTCTTGAGACGATGTATCTTCTATTTTCCCTATTACTTTGAGCCCGTCTTTTTCAACAGTATTCTCAGCATCACTCGTTACTTCTTGAGCAAATGCGTTCATCATTGGTAACAAATTTAAAATAAACAGCATGGTAATCATAAGGTAACTCACAAAATTTTTAACTGCTTTATTCATTTACATTCTCCTTCGTTCTTTTCATTTACTTAAACAAATCATCTTCAAACAACTTTTACAATTACTCATTGTTTCTCAATATCCACCTCCATAAAATACTTTTCAACCTTCAATTCTTTCTTTATTTAGCTACAACAACTTTTTTTAACGTACGATTTTCCGTTTCTCCTTATAATCAAAAAGTAACACATTATATTGGCTAAAAAAAGAAAAAAACCCGATATTTCAACAAAAAATTACGAATTAAATAACGCGTTTTATATGAAGCAAATATATTGACTTTCCCTAAAAAAATACAAATATAGGCAAGTTCTAGCTTTTAGAGTAATTTTTTTATTGTTTTCCCTTTAATAACATTCGTTCTAAATTGTTTTAAAAACTAAAATTTTTTTCATGTAATTTTCATTACATTTACCAAAAAAAGAAACTAGCTTAGCTACATTTGCTATTACTAGTTTCTTTTTTTTAAATTGTTTTACTTTTCCCCTAAAATTTCAATCCAACCATAATAATATTCAATATATTGATTTTCCTCTTCTAGTTGTGTCAAGATATGCTCTCCGACAACGATGCCTGTTTCAAATCCTTGTTTTGCTAAACGCTTTTTTACTTCTTCGATATTATTCAAACGGGTATCTTGTGTATTGACTTTTAAAATAAAGCCTTTGTATTGGCTACTTGGTTCTTTGAGCCAAATCACTTTGTCTAAACTTTTTTTATTCACATGATTTGCCAAACAAATCCCATACGTCAGTTCATTGGATTCACTTAAATCCCCGTAAATACCTAAAGTTGAAATGTGTTCCATGTATACTTTCATCTCTTCTGGATCCTCAATATCAACAACAACAATTTTATCAAAAGGAATTGGTTCATCTGAAAAAACCAATGTTTCTAAATCAATTAACGCATGTAAATGTAATTTTCTTTTCTTGATTTCTTTGTATTTATGCTGAAGCCTTTTTATTTCTTGCCCCAGTTGTTCTTCTGTTGCTTCCATGGTGGCATAGAGATCGGTAGGAGTCTTTTTATACAAATTCAACATATCTTTGATAGGAATCCCCATTTTTCGATAAAAATCAATATCATATATTTTGAACAAATCTTCTAAATCAAAGGTTCGATATCCGTTTTCTTCATTGCGTGTTGTACTAATCAACCCTTGCTCGTCCCAATAACGAATCGTGGACTTAGGGATATTTAACAACTCAGAAACATCTTTTATTGTGTAATTTTTTTCCATACTGTTCCCTCCATCAAAAAGTTTAGCATTTCTACTGTTGACATTCAAGTTACTTGAACGTGTACAATGACTCTTTGTAACAGCTAAAACGGTATTGTTTAAGGAGGAAATTTCATGAAATTAATGAAAGAGTTTATTAAAGAAAATAAATGGATTGTTCTTGCGACAACTTTAACCATCTGTTTGCAAATCGCAGGAACCCTTGGCGTCCCTAAATTAGTTGGCAAGTTGATTGATGTGGGCATCGTTAGCGGTGACCAACAAGTAATTAAAACGATTGGCATACAAATGTTTCTTGTGGCATTCATTGGAACAATTGCCGCAATTATTTCTAGCTATTTGTCTGCTTTAGTAGCTGCTAAATTTGGTTTCCAAGTTAGAGGATTGTTCTTTAAAAAATTTCAACAATTCTCGATGAAAAATGTTGATAAATTTGGTTCAAATTCTTTGCTAACTAGAATGACCAACGATGTAGATAATGTTCAAACAATGATTGTGCTGTTTTGCCAATTAATCTTTCCAGCGCCTATTATTAGTTTATTTGCCTTAGTGATGACATTTTCTTATTCAGTTTCACTCGCTTGGGTAACATTGGCTTCCATCGTATTTTACTTAGTCGTTGTTTATTTTTTAATGAAAAAAGGCACCCCTTTATCTTTAAAAATTCAACCAAAAATGGATCGAATTACTACGACTTTACGAGAGTTCTTTACTGGAATTAATATGATTCGTGCGTTCAATAATCAAGACTTTGAAGAGCAGCGAACCAATCAAACATTTAAAAATTATGCTGAACGCATGAGTAAAGTGAATCGAATCTTTGCTTGGATTACTCCTGTTGCCTTTTTATTAATGGGCGTTGTGTATGCCTCTATTTTGTGGTTTGGCGGTAATTTAGTGGCGGTAGGCACCCTACAAATTGGCACCGTTACAGCTGTGATTGAATATACGCTTCTAACTTTGGCCTACTTAATGATCGCGGCTATGGTATTAGTTGTCATTCCACGGTCCGTTGCTTCCTTGAATCGCTTGCAAGAAGTTTTGTCAGAAGAAATTGAAATTAGCGATCCTCATACTGAAGCAATCATTGCTTATCATCCTGAGAAAGCCTTGATTTGCTTCGATCACGTCACGTTTCAATACACAGAAACAGCTGATCCTGTTTTAGAAAATGTTAGTTTTGTCATCCCTAAAGGAAAAACAACGGCGATTGTTGGGGCAACTGGCGCTGGTAAAAGTACTTTAGTTAAGTTACTTTTACGAATAAATGAGGTCACAGCCGGCACGATTAGCTATTCTGGCACAGATATCCGCTCATTATCTCAGCAAACGATTCGCCAAGTCATCAGTTATGTGCCACAAAAAGCCTTTCTTTTCAGTGGGACAATCTTATCAAACTTATTAATGGGAAATGCCAAAGCAACTACAGAAGAAATAAGAACGGCACTAGAAATTTCACAATCTTCTGAATTTATCGATTCCTTACCACAAGGGATTGAAAGTTTCGTAGCACAAGGCGGGGCCAACTATTCTGGTGGTCAAAAACAAAGAATGTGTATTGCACGAGCCTTAATCAAACCGGCAGATGTTTATATTTTCGATGATAGCTTTTCCGCATTAGATTACAAAACTGATGCCGCTCTACGTGCCGCTTTACATGCACAAATGGCGGACAAAACTTTACTCATTGTTGCTCAACGGTTAAGTACAATCATGAACGCTGACAATATTATCGTCCTAGATGAAGGAAGGATTGTTGGTCAAGGCACCCACGCTGATTTACTTACCACTAATAGCTATTACCAAGACTTTGCTAAATCGCAAGGTATCTTACCCAAGTAATTAAAGAAAGGATGTGACTGCTTGAAAGAAAGTTTTCTTTTCAAGCCATACAATGAAAAAAACAATGAATCTTCAAAGCTTTAAACGTTTCTGGAAAATGATTAAACCTGAGCATCCAATCTTTTATGGTCTAATGATCTGCAGTTTAATTGGAAACTTATTAATTGTTGCCATGACCTATATTATGGCAATCGGGATTGATAACCTCTTAGAAGCGATCAAGCGTGTCGGGCTCAAAGGCATGACACTTCCTTTAGTTGAAGAAGCACTCTTAGGTCCCGTCTTACTTTTAATTCTCTTTTCAATCATTAGTAGTATCACTTCTTTTATCCAGGAACGAGCAATGGCTTCTTTAAGCGAACGGGTTACTTTAAGAATTAGAAAAGAAGTGACAAAAAAGTTTAAAACTTTACCAATGGCCTTCTTTGACAATCACCAAGTGGGCGATATCATTAGTCGTTCAACAACTGGCTTAAACCAATTGTCACAAGTTCTTTTAACAGGCATCAACCAATTTTTCACTTCCGTCGTGACTATCCTTTTTGCAGGAATTATGTTGTTCTATATTGATGCAAAATTAACTATTTTAGTGTTGCTACTAATTGGCGGTAGTACTTTCATGACGACAAAAATTGCGAATAAAAACAAGGTGTTTGCTGATCAAAGTCAAGCTGAATTAGGTCAATTAAATAATAAAATGGAAGAATATTTAGCAGGAAATTTGGTCACAAAAACCTTTAATCAACAGCAAAATGCTGAAAAAACAATTGCTGCTGTTAATCAACAACATTATCGTGCCTTTAAAAAAGCACAGTTTCTAAATTTTGCGATTTATCCAGCTATTCGTTTTATCAATCAGTTGGCTTTTATTATCAGTGCTATCTTAGGCGCAATGCTCGTTTTATCTGGTGGTATTACGATTGGTTTCTTGCAAGCGTATTTGCAATATATCAACCAAATTTCTGAGCCGATTTCTACCGCTTCTTATGTCATTAACTCAATTCAAGCAGCGATGGCTTCCATTGATCGGATTTTTGTTATCTTAGATGAAGCTGATGAACAGCCAGAAGCAACTCATTTAGAAACTATTTCTTCTCCTAAAGGAGCCATTGAATTTAAAAATGTTCAATTTGGCTACACACCAGAAAAAATTTTAATGAAAAATGTTGATTTTTCTGTTCAACCGAAAAAAACAGTGGCCATTGTGGGACCCACCGGCGCTGGTAAAACAACATTAGTCAACTTATTGATGCGTTTCTATGAAATAAATCAAGGCGCCATTACTTTTGATGGGATTGATATTACGAAACTTTCTCGACAAAATCTAAGAAATTTATTTGGCATGGTATTACAAAACACTTGGCTATTTGAAGGAACCGTAGCAGATAATATTGCCTATGGAAAAAAAGACGCTTCTCGTGAAGAAATAATTGAAGCGGCTAAAATTGCTCAATGTGATCATTTTATTCGGACCCTTCCTCAAGGATATGACACAATTATTTCTAGCGAAAATGGTGCATTATCACAAGGGCAACAACAGTTATTAACCATCGCCCGAATCATTTTAGCAAATCCGCCCGTTGTTATTCTCGATGAAGCAACTTCGAGTGTGGACACACGAACAGAAGCCCATATTCAAAAAGCGATGGAAACTGTCACAGAAAATCGAACAAGCTTCGTTATCGCTCATCGATTATCCACGATTGAAAATGCTGATTTAATTTTAGTGATGAAAAATGGCGATATTATTGAAAAAGGAACGCATCAGGAACTATTACAAGCTCCGACTCTTTACGCCAGCTTATATAATAGTCAATTTCAAACCACTTAAAAAGAACTGGAACAAGTCATTCTTCTTTTGACTTGTTCCAGTTCTTTTATTGCTTAGAAGTATTGAATTCCCATTGCTTTTTTGACTTCTGTTAAGGTTTGTGCTGCCACTTTTTCAGCAGCAAGACTTCCTTTATGCAACATTTCCATAATCGCTTCTGGATTTTTAGCCAGCTCTTCACGACGTCGACGAATCGGTGCGAGTTCTTCTTCTAGGACATCAATTAAGTAACGTTTAATTTTCACATCTCCTAAACCGCCATGACGATAGTGCTCTTTTAATTCTTCAATATATTCTTTCTCTTTCCCAAAGACATCCAAGTAAGTAAAGACCATATTTCCTTCAACTTGTCCTGGGTCCTCTATACGAATATGATTTGGATCGGTATACATACTCATTACTTTTTTCTGAACCACTTCAGCTGGATCTGAAAGATAAATACCATTACCTAAAGACTTACTCATTTTTCCGTTGCCATCAATTCCTGGCAAGCGTCCCATGCCTTTTGGTGGTAACACAGCTTCCGGTCTAACTAAAACTTCACCGTACGTCTGATTAAAACTATGCACAATTTCTTGCGCTTGTTCCAACATTGGTTTTTGATCCTCCCCAACAGGGACTAAATTCGCTTGAAAGGCAGTAATATCAGCTGCTTGTGAAACGGGATAAATAAAGAATCCTGTCGGAACACCTTCCCCAAATTTTTTTTGCTCAATTTCTGCTTTGACCGTTGGATTCCGCCGAACACGTGACGTGGTCACTAAATTTAGATAGTACATTGTTAATTCAGCTAACTGTGGAATTTGCGATTGGATAAAAATTGTTGTTTTCGTAGGGTCTAAACCAACTGCTAAATAGTCCAAAGCAACTTCTAAAACATTGGCTGAAACTTTTTTGGGATTTTTTGCATTATCTGTCAATGCTTGTAAATCTGCAATCATGACAAATAATTGATTTGTAGGGTCTGCTTGCATTTCTACTCGTTTTTTTAAAGAACCTACGTAATGTCCTAGGTGCAATTTACCAGTTGGACGATCACCTGTTAAGATAGTATTCATTGTCTACACACCTTTATCGTTTTTAAGTAGTTTAGAAAAGAGGTCGGGACAGAACCGTTTAGCTCCGAGAAATAAGAAGAAATTTCCGAAAATTGCTCTTTAATTTTTGGAAAATTTCGGCTTATTTCCGAAGGACCTTCACCAAATAGGTACGATGATTTCATCTGTTCATGCTTCACAGTGAAACATCGCAACTCTTAGAGCTGTAGCTCTTTTGAAGGCTGTACTGTGACGAGACGCATGTCGAGAAAACACCTTAGAAGTTGTTGAGATCGGAGCAACGCGTAGTGTTGGTTCTGTTCCTGCCGTTTATCAGGTTTTTAGCCCGGAGCAAAAATCCAAAGTGATTTTTGTCCCAGGCTCTTTTCTGTTTATTTTTTCTGATCATCTTCATCCATTTTCAGAACCGCCATAAAGGCTTCTTGAGGAACTTCCACGGATCCAATTTGTTTCATCCGTTTCTTCCCTTCTTTTTGTTTCTCTAACAATTTACGTTTACGAGAAACATCGCCACCATAGCATTTAGCCAGTACGTTTTTGCGTAAGGCTTTAATATCTGAACGAGCCACAATTTTTTGACCAATCGCCGCTTGAACTGGGACTTCAAACTGTTGACGTGGAATTAGTTTTTTCAGTTTCTCAACAATCGCTTTACCACGCTCAAATGCGAAATCTCGGTGAACAATAAAGCTTAACGCATCCACTTTTTCAGCATTTAATAGAATATCCATTTTCACTAGGCGGCTGGTACGATAGCCAGCCATTTCGTAATCTAAGGATGCATAGCCTTTTGTACTTGATTTCAATTTATCGAAAAAATCAAACACGATTTCAGATAACGGAATTTCATAAACTACGTTTACACGATAATCATCTAAGTAATCCATTGTAATGAATTCGCCACGTTTACGTTGTGATAATTCCATTACTGCTCCTACATAATCGTTTGGCACCATGATTTGCGCTTTAACATAAGGTTCTTCCACAGATTCAATCGTTACTGGTTCTGGAAATTCAGCTGGGTTGTCAACAACAACGGTTGTTCCGTCAGTTTTATTAACGTGATAGATTACAGACGGTGCTGTTGTAATTAACTCTAAATTAAATTCTCGTTCCAAACGTTCCTGAACAACATCCATGTGCAGCAAACCTAAGAAACCACAACGGAAACCAAACCCTAAAGCTTGTGATGTTTCCGGTTCAAATTGTAACGCCGCATCATTTAATTGTAATTTTTCTAATGCTTCCCGTAAATCATTGTAGCGCGACGTATCAATTGGATATAAGCCACAATACACCATTGGATTCATTTTGCGATAGCCTGGTAGTGCTTCTGCTGCTGGATTGTCGGCCAAAGTCACTGTATCCCCGACCCGTGTATCTCGAACCGTTTTAATGCTAGCGGTGATATAGCCCACATCGCCAACCATTAAATAATCACGAGCGATTGGTTTCGGTGAAAAAACGCCGACTTCTGTTACATCAAACGTTTTACCGTTACTCATCATTTGGATTTTATCCCCAGGACGAACGACACCGTCAATTACACGGATGTTTAAAACGACCCCTCGATAGCTATCGTAAATAGAGTCAAAAATCAAAGCCTTTAAAGGAGCCTCAATATCGCCTGATGGAGCTGGTACATACTCCACCACTTGTTCTAAAATATCTTCAATCCCAATCCCTGCTTTTGCACTTGCTAAAACAGCTTCCGATGCATCAATTCCAATTACGTCTTCAATCTCTGTCCGAACACGCTCTGGATCAGCGGCGGGTAAATCAATTTTATTAATAACAGGTAAAATTTCTAAGTCATTATCCAATGCCAAATAGACATTTGCTAGCGTTTGCGCTTCAATTCCTTGCGCCGCATCAACAACTAGAACAGCCCCTTCACAAGCTGCCAAGCTACGAGAAACTTCGTAGGTGAAATCGACGTGCCCTGGTGTGTCAATCAAATGGAAAGTATAGGTTTCACCATCTTTGGCTGTATAGTTTAATTCAATTGCGTTTAATTTGATGGTAATGCCGCGTTCTCTCTCTAAATCCATTGAATCAAGTAATTGATCTTGCATTTCTCGACTGCTAACTGTATTTGTTTTTTCCAAAATCCGGTCGGCTAAAGTTGACTTCCCATGGTCAATGTGGGCAATGATCGAGAAATTACGAATTTTCTCTTGTCTTGCTTTCATTTCTTTATTGTTCATTTTTTGCCTCATTTCTTTTAAGAAAAGCTAGCTCCCTGCTAGCTTCATCAATCAATTGTTATATTTTAGTTGCCTTTTTTATCAAATTATCATGTTTAAAGGTCTAGGATAATCAGCACTTTTCATTATACCAATTTTTGAAGAAGATTTAAAGCACTTCCCTTTTATTCTTTTGGTTTCGAAAGGCTAACAGAGTTTCGAAAAATTTGGTATACTAAAAACAGTAAATTTATTGGAGATGGAAAAATGGATGAACAAGAATTTCGAAAGCAACTGACCTTAAAGCCTGTTGAGGAAGAACACATTGATCAATTTAATGAACTTCTTTCCTATGTTTTTCAAGTGACTGAAGCAGATATTGAAGAAAGTGGTTTTGAAAACAAACGCGCATTTATCAAATCAAAACAACCGATTTTAGAACTTTCAAAAGTATTTGGCTGGTTTCACGAAAATCAATTAATTTCACAAATTGCTATCTATCCATGCGAAGTCAATATCCATGGTGCTTTGTATAAAATGGGCGGCGTTACTGGTGTCGGTACCTATCCTGAATATGCCAACCACGGTTTAATGAAAGACTTGATTCAAACAGCATTAGAAGAAATGCGCCAAGATAAACAGTGGATTTCTTATCTTTTCCCTTACAACATTCCTTATTATCGACGTAAAGGTTGGGAAATCATGTCCGACAAGTTATCTTTTAAAATTCGGGATACGCAATTACCAAAAACTGTTCCCGTTCCAGGAATGATTGAACGGTTAGCTGTCGATCACCCAGATGTCTTTGATGTCTATGCGCGATTCGCTCGTCAAAATCACGGCGCGCTCATTCGTAGTGCCTTCAACTGGGAAGAATATTGGCGTTTCGAAAACGAGGAAGAACGGACTGCTGCTGTCTATTATGGTGCCAATCAAGAACCTTTAGGAGTACTTTTCTATTGGGTGGCCGATGAGGTATTTCATATTAAGGAAATGTTTTACTTGAACCAAGAAGCCCGAAATGGCTTGTGGAATTTTATTACTGCGCATTTTTCGATGGTTTATTGGGTCAAGGGCGATATCTATAAAAACGAACCATTAGCTTTTCTTTTAGAAGATAGCCAAATTAAAGAAAGCATTGAGCCCTATTATATGGCTCGAATTGTCGATGTCAAAGCCTTTTTAGAAAACTTTCCTTTTGAAAGTACGGCTAAGCCCTTCCATTTTGTCGTTAAAGATCCTGTCGCTGAGTGGAACAATGGTATTTTTGGCTTAATTTGGGATGAAAATGATCAAGTAACCATTACGGATGAACCTTTAGGCACCGCCGTTCACTTAGATATTCAAACACTAACTTGTTTAGTCATGAATTACCGACGCCCTTCGTACTTACATCGAATTGAGCGCATTGATACAGATAAAGAAACTTTAAATTCTTTGGAACGGATTTTTCCTGACCAAGAAGCTTATTTCAGTGATTATTTCTAAAACCTTGGATTGGAGACAGACAAATGACAAAAATTTATTTTGCAGGACCTTTATTTTCGCAAGCTGACTTACGTTATAATGCCTATTTAGTCGAACAAATTCGACAATTGGATAAAACAATCGATCTTTATTTACCACAAGAAAATGCGGCGATTAACGACAAATCTGCTTATGCCGATAGTAAAATGATTGCCTTAGCAGATACAGAAAAGGTCCTTGCTAGCGATTTATTGGTTGCTTTATTAGACGGTCCAACCATTGATGCGGGCGTAGCTTCCGAAATTGGTGTTGCTTATGCCAAAGGAATCCCAGTGGTTGCCCTTTACACAGACAGCCGCCAACAAGGTGCTGATAATCACCAAAAGCTTGATGCTTTGAACGAAATCGCTGAAAATCAATTCCATTATTTAAACCTTTACACAGTTGGTTTGATTAAATTGAATGGTCGGGTAGTTTCTTCAGAAGAGGATTTGTTGGAAGAAATTAAGCAACGATTGTAAAAGTAGATATAGGGAGAAAGAAAAAACACAGAAGTTAGCATAATAGTCTAACTTTTGCGTTTTTTCTTTCTAATCCTTACTTTTTTATTGCTTACTTTCAAAAATTAAATTAAGAGACAAATATATTATTTTAAATTAATTGTCTATGTATAAAGGATATTTTAAGCTATAATAGTTATGATTTTACATTTTACATTTGGGGGTTTATACATGTTTCGTTTTATTATTGGCATAACTGCTTTTATTTTAAGCTTTGTCGGTTACGGCATATATCTAAGAAAAAAAGAAGTGCCACGTGACTTTATTCCTATTATTATTTTCTCTTCAATAATTGTAGCTATGTTTTTAGGCGGCCTTCTTAATATTCTAAAAGTCATGATACTTATTATTATTTTCAGTGGTATATTCTTATTGTTGTTTGATTTTTGGAAAAATAAAAGTATTCGGCAATCTTTAAAAGATCTATTATCGCCAGGTATACTTTTTTTCCTGTTATTTAGTTTTATTTTCTTTCTTGTTAGTCGAAACAGACTATTCATGCATTACGATAATTTTTCACATTGGGCTTTAATTGTTAAATCAATGTCTCTGACAAATAGCTTTCCTAGTTTTAAAACGGATGTCATAATGTTTACTTCTTATCCACCAGGATCGGCTGTTTTTATTTATTATTTTATTAAATTAGTAGGCGTCACAGAAAGCAATGCTATTTTTGCACAAATATTATTAATTTTAGCTTCCATAACGACCATCTTTAATTGGAAAAATATTTTTTCTACCAACTTTTCGCAAAAACAAAATAAAAATGTAAAAAAACTACTCGTATTCTTTTTGGCTGTTTTTTCATTTTACTTGTTTAAAGGCCCAACTTCTCTAATGGATCTTTTGGTAGACAATCTATTGCTGCTTTTGGGAACGGCAACCATGAATATTATTTTTTATTATTATCATGATTTCAAACGCGGCTTAATCCTGTCAAGTCCGTTAATGATTAGCCTTTTACTAGTGAAAAATAGCGGAGTTATTTTCATTGGATTAAATACTATATTTTTATTTATAAGTTTTTGGAATTGCTATGTCTTAGGGAAAGAACGTTGTACAAAAAAAGAACTGTTCCAATTTTTATTAGTCTTACTAACGCCATGGATTTCTTTTTTTCTTTGGCTACGCCATACAAAATATGTATATCCAGATGGAATGTCTGGGAAGCATGATATGAGTATTGCTTACTATAAAAAAATATTTTCAGAAAAAAGTTTCTCAGATATTGTTGAAATAAGTAAACGATTTTTACTTAGAATGTTCTCCTTTACAAGTTCAAATTTTCTATACGAATTGTTACTTTTTATTATAATCGCACTAGGGATTGCCTTCTATCTTAATAAAAAAACTGCTATTCCGATTAAAACATTAAAGCTACAAATTATCAGTAGTTTGGTTTTATTTTTAGGTTATATGTGTATTTTATGGGCGATGTATCTTCTTTCTATGCCGACTCCAGAAGCTTTAAACTTAGGGAGTTTTGATCGTTATGCTGGAAGTATTTTTAACTTCCTGATTGCTTTTATTATTGTGCAACTGCTGTGTTATATTGCTAAAACAGACAATTATAAAATCATCATGACTTCCTTGTTGTCATTAACGCTATTGTTCTCCTGTGTTATATTTGTTCGAATATCTGATTACTCATCAATCTTTTTAAGTAATCGTTATCCAAATAGCTTACGCGAACACATAGAGCAAGCCTTACCTAATTCAAAAAATACTTTAAAAGACAGAGACACTTCACATTCATATGCTGTCTATTCACCAGCTAGCAAAAATGATGCTGGTTACTCAGGTTTCTTCTTACGATATAAATTATTTAATAAAAAATCTTCTGTGATTTACGATTTAAACGATTCTTCTACTTTTAATGAAAAGATTAAGGGTAAGGATTACTTAGTTGTAGTGAAAGATGATCCTAAAATCTTGGAATACATTAAACGTAATAATTTAACTAAAGTAGAAAATAACACGTATAAACTTCACTAGAAAAAAAGAACGAGCGAATTCGCTCGTTCTTTTTTTATACTTCTTCTATTGGTTCATTTTCAAAAACTAATTGATTGTCTAATAGACTAATCGTGACTTTTGTTTTTGGCATTACTCGTCCAGAAACAATTTCTTTTGCTAATGGTGTTTCGACTTCACGAGTAATGAAACGTTTTAACGGACGAGCTCCATAAGCTGGCTCATACCCATTTTCAGCAATCCATGTTTTAGCTTCATCAGTGATTTCCAACACAATTTCTTGTTGCTCTAAACGATGAGCAAGTTGTGCGGTCATTTTACCAATGATTCCTTTCACATTATCCAAGCTTAATGGTGTGAATAAAATGGTATCATCAATTCTGTTTAAGAACTCTGGTTTAAAGTGTCCTTTTAGAATATTCATGACTTGATTTTCAACTTCTTCTGGAATTGTTCCTTCAGGTGTCACACCTTCCAGTAAAAGCTGAGAACCGATGTTGCTTGTCATAATTAAAACTGTATTTTTAAAATCAACGACCCGACCTTTAGAATCTGTCAAACGACCATCATCTAAAACTTGTAATAAGATATTAAAGACATCTGGGTGCGCTTTTTCAATTTCGTCTAATAAGACAATTGTATAAGGGTTTCGACGAACAGCTTCTGTTAACTGGCCACCTTCTTCATAACCAATATAGCCTGGAGGGGCACCAACTAAACGAGACACGGCATGTTTTTCCATGTATTCACTCATGTCAATCCGTACCATATGATCTTCAGAATCAAACAAATCTTCAGCTAAAGCTTTAGCAAGTTCTGTTTTACCAACACCAGTTGGTCCTAAGAAAAGGAACGAACCAAGTGGGCGATTTGGATCTTGTAAGCCTGCTCTTGAACGAATCACCGCATCACTAACAGCATCCACGGCTTCATCTTGACCAATCACACGTTTGTGTAATGTTTCATTCAGTTTCATTAATTTTTCTCGTTCGCCTTCAACTAATTTTGTCACAGGAATGCCGGTTAAACGACCGACCACTTGCGCAATTTCGTTTTCAGTAACCGATTCTTGTACCATTTTGACGTTATCTTTAGCGTTCTTTTCTTCCAATTCTTTCAATTCATGTTCTAATTGTGGAATTGTTCCATGACGCAAAACAGCCGCTCGTTCTAAATCATAATTATTTTCAGCATCTTCTAATTCGTGTTTTGCTTTATCAATCTCTGCACGTTTGTTGGAAACCGCATTAACTTCTTCTTTTTCCGTTTCCCATTGCATTTTCATTGAGTTGGCTTCTTCACGCAAATCTGCTAATTCTTCTTGCAAGTTGGCTAACCGTTTTTTACTTGCATCATCTGATTCTTTTTTCAAGGCCGCTTCTTCAATTTCTAGTTGCATTAACCGACGTGTTACTTGATCGAGCTCTGTTGGCATCGAATTCATTTCTACTCGAATCGTTGCACTTGCTTCATCGACTAAGTCAATCGCTTTATCTGGTAAGAAACGATCAGTAATATAGCGATCGGATAAAGTAGCGGCAGCAACTAAAGCATTGTCATGAATATTCACGCCGTGGTGAATTTCAAATCGTTCTTTTAAGCCACGCAAAATAGAAATTGTATCTTCTACTGTTGGTTCTTTGACTAATACTTTTTGGAAACGACGTTCTAAGGCTTTATCTTTTTCCATATATTGGCGATATTCATCAAGCGTTGTGGCACCGATTAAATGCAATTCACCACGTGCTAGCATCGGTTTTAATAAATTCCCGGCGTCCATACTGCCTTCTGTTTTACCAGCTCCGACGATATTATGAATTTCATCAATGAATAAAATGATTTTGCCATCACTTTTTTTCACTTCTTTTAAAACAGCTTTTAACCGTTCTTCAAATTCGCCACGGAATTTTGCTCCCGCAATTAAGGCGCCCATGTCTAAAGAAAAAATAGTTTTATCTTTTAAGTTTTCGGGAACATCTTTACGAACGATTCGTTGTGCTAATCCTTCAACAATCGCTGTTTTACCAACACCTGGTTCACCAATTAAGACTGGATTATTTTTAGTTTTTCTTGATAAAATCCGAATAACGTCACGAATTTCTTCGTCACGACCAATGATTGGATCTTGTTTTCCTGCTTTTACTTGTTGTACTAAGTCAACACCGTATTTTTCTAGTGCTTTATATTGTTCTTCCTGGTTTTGAGAAGTCACACGATCTCCTCCTCTCATCTCTTCAATATTTTTTCTTAACTCTTTTTCTGTAATGCCTTGTTGCATTAAATATTTTGTTAAACGATAATTTTTCAATTTCATTAAAGCTAAAAGTACAATTTCGGTTGATAAAAATTCATCTTGGAATTCTTCTCGAAGTGAATCAGCTTCTTGCAATAAATGGAACAAATTTTGACTTAAATTTTGACCATATTGCACATTACCGCCTGCCACACTTGGATATTCATCTAACGCGTTATCTACTTCTCGTTCAAATGCGTCAACATCTAAACCCGCATCTGTGTAAAAATTACGCCCAAAATGGTTTGGTTGAAGAAAAATTTTCCATAAATGTGCGATATCAATTTCTTGATGTTGCCGTGTCACCGCAACTTTTTGAGCTTCAGCAATCGCCTCTTGTAGCGTTGTTGTCATTTTTTCAATATTCATAAACGATCCCTCCCGTTTATTGTTTTGTCTTTTTTTATTTTAACATTCTTTACAATTATTATTATCCGACTTTTGATGGATTTCTTCAAAAGTTAAGGTATTTGTAAACCTTATAAATTTATTATACCCTATTGGTCAGTAAAGGTCAATAACAAAATTGACCTTTTTTGACCTTTTGGATAAAAAAACCTAAAACAGCTAACTATCAATGTTTTAGGGCTTTTTTCGCAATCACAACTAGTTTGACCAACTCTATATTGCTTTGATTTATTAAAAATAAAGTTTTAACGTAAGATACTTTTTATCGGCATGGCTAATCAAAATAGCCAAACTGGTTATTGCTAAAAATAATTCGTACTCATAACCATTAAAACCACTTGCCAAACCAAAAGAAAAAATAGCTCCGACTAAAACTGCTATGAATCCTACTGATACCAATGGAATTAAAAAGCCAATAATCATAAATAATCCGCCAATTAATTCAATTGCTGCTACACCATAAACAAAAAGACTTGGCAAACCAATACTAGCAAAAAACGCTAAAGTATCTTCCAATGACGTTACTTTCATCACTCCATGAATTAGCATCGTCACCCCTAGCCAAATTCTAATCACTTGAATGCCTCGTTGTTGTTTATCCATACTTCTCCTCCTTTGTTTGCATTTAATAGTTAATGTAACTATAGTGGTTACATTATAAAGGATAAATCGAAAAAAGTATAGAAAAAAACAAACGTATTTAACAATACGTTTGTTTTTTAATATTCCTGTAAAACTTAGAAGCGTTTTTTCTTAATACAATTAACTTTCCTTCTAAGTAAATCATACTAAGATTAGACTACATCGTCCAATGACCAAGTTACTGTCGATTGATATACTTTTGATATTTCTCCTACATTTGCAGGCACAGTTAATTTTATCTCTTCAAAAGGAAAATATAGTTGCCAAGTTCCACTTCCTTGTGCTCCAGTTGCTGTGATTATTGATTGAGCTGTAGCACCAGATCGAAAAGCTTGAGACCCTAACGTCGGTCCATTGGTAAAACCAGTCGTTACTGATTCCTCAGCTGTATTAGCATATTGAACTTTTTGAAGTTGAGTGTTCGCAAAGTTCAAGGCAATTCCTTCTCCTTGTGGTAAAGATTTACCAGTTTTATCTTTAAATTCAGATAAACTAACGTTTAATTTCCAACCTGTACTAGTTGGTCGATTATCTTCTAGACGTAACATAAAACCAGCTTGTTGTAATTCGGGACTTCCGACATAGCTTGCTGAATTTAGTCCATAACTTTTTGCCATTGGCGAAATCGTTTGTTTGCCAAAATCAAACGTACTTGGCGTTCCCATCAATACAGGTCGTTGGCCACTCCATTTCGCATACAAAGTTACAGTCCCATTGTTAGTAGCAGTTAATGTCGAAATTATTTGTTTATCCGTATAGACAACTGCACTTGTCCGTGTCTTCGACCAACCAAGGAACGTATTACTCTCTTTTGTAAAGGTGTTGGCTGGTAATGGCTTGCCTGTTCCATAAATAAAACTAGCGTTAGGCATGGTACCAGTTCCCCCGTTCGCATCAAACTTTACGGTATAAGCGTTCCCCTTCCAAACAGCATAATAGGTCTTAGCTGAAGCATAATTAACGAGAGGGTTTGTTGTAATATCTGGTGTTGTGGCACTGGCTGTTGTCGCCCAACCTTGGAAAGTGTAACCGGTTCTGGTTGGCTTCACAACCGTGGTTAAATTAACTACTGTTCCAAAAGTATAGGCTTTAGCAGCCGTACCACCCGAGCCCCCATTGGCATTAAAAGTCACATTCACTGAGATTGGTTTCCAAATAGCTTGCAGAGTTATTTTTGTGGTAGTTGACGTAGACGTAAAGCTAATCGTTGCACCCGGTTGATATTTTTTGGTTGGTGTTGCAACATCTTGCCATTCCACAAAAGTATAACCACTAAGCGTTGGTTTGGCTGTTGGAATGACAATTTTGCCGGCATCATTTACATCTAACTGGATCGTTTGCGGAGAAGGTAAGTCTTTCACTCCACTTCCAGGAACTATAATACTCGGTAAATTTTGTTCATACGCTACTTGAGCAAACTCTGTACTAAAGGTAATTTTATCACTGACTGCCGCTAAAGTTGCTCCTGCTTTAGCTTCTTTAGCAGAATATTGAAATTGGTTAATGGCTTTTTGATTATCTGCATCTGGCACTAAAAAATTCATAATCGCATCTAAGGTCCCACCTGGTTTGATTGTCGTTGCGCCAAAATCGACATAGATTGCTGTGATTAATGCTGAATTAGCGGGTTTAGTTGTAGTGAAACCTAAACTGGTTAGTTTAGTGGCATTCCACGCTTGTAAATCGTTGTTAGTATAACTAGGCAATTGTGAGATAGGCTTAGTTGTATAGTAAATTTTGGCTGTCCCATTATTACTGGTCAAGTTTGTAAACCCGATGCTGCCTGTTGAACCACGACCATCACTAGAAGAAGGCAAAATATTATACAAGCGAACGCTAGTGAAGTTTGTATTACCAGAATTTTTAATGACCGTTTGCATTTGCGGGGTGCCTTTGCGGTCTACCGCAAAGATATTCGTATTTGACCAAGCTTGCGTCGCGGAACCACGAGCATTAGTAGCGCTATCTAACTTAGAAGAATCCACTACAGAAAAGTCGCTATTTAAAGGAGATGAGTTGATTACGTAGCAATTTTCGTTCGTGTTGTCTAAACCAATTTTTTTAGCCTCTGCAGCAGATAATTGACCAAGTACAACACGAAAGAAATCAGTTGGCTTAGGGCTACTATAGGCGATATAAGGAATTTGATAGCTTCCAGAAGCAGCTGAACTATCCACTACAAATTCTAAAGGAATTCGAAAAACACTAGACGCTCCCCTTACTTTAGATTTATAAGCTGTGCTGGACGTCTTAAACCGATAATAATTGTAAGTTGTGTCATTTATAGCTAAGGTTTCAGCGGTCACCGAAGCTGGATAGGTAACTTGATTACTCTCATCAATAAAATCTTTTTTCGTATTCGCTTTTAAACGTAACTGTTTGGGAACTTTAATTGTAATAATAGGATTCTCCCAATCCCCCAAAGAAGTATCTGTATAGTAGCCATAATTACTCCCGACTATTTCATAGTTAATCGTGTCCCCAGGCAGTTTATTTTCCCTATTAACACTGTTAAAGCTAACACCAGTACTTAAAGATACGCCGTTATTATAATATACTACAATATTGTTTAATTTAAGCTCTGTAGGAGTTCCCGTTGCATCTTGATACTGCATCGTGGCTCCAAAGGTGATTGGATTAGTTTTCTTAGAAAGCGCTGTCCCATCTGGCCACTTCCCAGTAGGCCAACTTTTGATCCGATATCGGAATGACATCCCATTCCCTGGAGGCAACGAATTGGCAGTTGTGCCATCGATTCCCATAGGAATGATATCAATGGTTGAAATATACTCATTGGTTGCTAAAGTCGGTAAAGCTGGACTAAAGTTGCCAGTCTTAGCCGGTGTACTACTCCAAACAGAACGACTCGTTCCGGTTATGGCATTTTTAATATGATACAAAGGCCGATAATAGGCGGGGGCACTCACTCCATCAGTAACACCATAGATATATAAATCAGTGAAGTTTCCTTTAGCTGAGCCTGCAGTTAATTCTTGTAATTTGTATGTCACTCCTTGAATTGGTTTAGCGCCAGTATTCTTAATAGCAGCAGAGTCGCTAAATGAACCATAACCAAAAGCGTAAAAATTACCAGCCGTCGCTAAATTGTCTAAGTTATTAACTGTGTTAGTAGAAGTGTTAACAATCGAATGATAGCCTGTTCCTGACAATTGAAAATCTGGTCGAGAACGTTTTGTATAACTTTTCGTAGTGGTGCGCGTATTTATTTTTCCATTTAGGAATTTTACCGTCATTCCAAAATTAACAGAAAAAGTACTCCCTTCTGCATACGTTTTATTCAAAGTAACCCTTGTGTTAGTATAGGATAAATCAACTCGAGCTGCTGGGTTTTCTAAAATATTTGGTGAGAGAGTTACTAATTTCTGATAATACCGAGTAAAACCTGCTGGCACACTAGGATCTTGTGCATTTGTGATCCCTGTTTTTAATAATTTATTGGCTAAAGTTCCCGTTAATGTAGCTCCCGTGGGAATCTCAACATACACTTGATGATCATAACTAGGGTCTAAATTCGCTCTAGCTAAAGAACTAAACCGATAAACGTTTGTCACAATAATATCACCGTCAAAATAACTGTTGTCAATAGGAACTGCGTAACCAGAAAGTACATATGCAGCACTAGAACCAGCCACATCAGTTTTTACGGTTTTATTTGCCGCTGAACTTGCTATTTGTGTCCCTGTATTATCAAATACCTTTGCTTGGAGATTATTCCATACGATTTGTTCAGGTGGGATTTTAGCATCATAGACATTATTAAATTTAAAACGTAAATTAATCGTCTCTAAAGTTGTCTTGGTTTCTTTCAAGCGAATAATTAATTTTTTATTGGTTGTATCATTTACATACGAAGCCACAATCGAGTTGGCACTAGGTGCACTAGGTGTCACCAACGAAAAAATCGGTGTCGTATTATCAAAGTCTTTAAAAACTGGGTCGCTTTTACTTGGATAAAAGCCATAAGGAAGCTCAATCGAAGTACCAGTGAGGCCCGCTTGGCTGATGGAAACTGGTAAAGAAACAGTTAAGTAATCTGGTGCTGTTCCTGACGCAGGGTCAGTATACGTGCGATAAGTGGCTGGCGCAGTCAAACCGACCGTAATCCCATTCGCTTTGGCGGCAATGTTTTTAGACTTAACGACGGGGTGGTTTTTTTCATTTTCCTTCGTTTGCTTCTGCTCACTACTCTTCTGGGTCTCTTGTGGCACTACTACTTGCTCTTTCGCAATCGTCACGTCTAAATTATTAGCCAACGTTTCTTGGTTTTTATCTTTGACTGACAAGGTAAAGGTTCCTGCTTTTGTTGTCGTTAACAGCAAGTAACTTTCCCCCAACTGGGCAAAGTCTCTTAAAATCAAGCTATGTTGTTCTTGATTATAAGAACCGTGCTCCTGCAATTGTTGGTTTTTTTGCGGATTGTATTGAATTTCCTGAGGCAATTGGATTTCCGCCCAAGTTGCATTGCTAATTATTTTTAGATAAAAATCCGATCCGGCAGTTACTTGCCGTTCTGGTTCTTGTTGTGACCAACTAAAAGAAACAGTTTCTACTTCTTTCGTTGCTTCAGTTGCTTGAGTTTTTTCAGTTGAAGAATCGGTTGTTTCAGTTGTCTCTATCGTTTGCTTGGACGGTTCTGATAGCTTAGGTAATGAATCTTCAATAATTTGTTGCATTTCACTCGTTACTGTTGTTGACTCAGTCCCCTCAGCTAAGCCATTAATTGGTAAAATCATCGTGCCTAATAATATGACACAGATTAGATGAGTCATTTTCTTGTTCATAACCAACACCTGCTTTTCCTTTTTATTTCTTTACTATTTAGTTCTACTCTTTTTAAGATAAAAATAAATGCTAATTACAACGAGGACCATTGCACTACTCCCCACTAACAAAAACGGTTGCCTTTTTGCTGAAGGTGTACTCGTCGACCATTGTTTTATTTGCGTTTGTGTAATTGTAAAATCTTTTCGCCACTGCCATTCGCGATTACCAGCGCTTACTTGGCTGTGAATAGTATAAGTTCCCGCTGGCAGGACAACTTCATTCAATGGCAGATCCATAGCCAATAGCGAATTAGGTGCCACTGTTACATCTGCTTGTACTTTTTTTAGTAATTCTTTTGTCTGACCTTTTTTGGTTAACCAGTTGGTAATGGTTGCTCCTTTCATAACTTTTGGTTGCTGGTTTCGGTATGTTACTTGAACCACAAGTTGACCAGCACTGATCGTTGTACCAACTTTTTTTAGTTGTAATTCTGCTCCTTCATCAAATGGTTGTTTATCTTCTGTCAGCATGACGGAAATAGTATAAGCATAAGTTGATGTAAACTGATTACTTGTTAATGATTCATCCTCTAATTGTTTAACAAACCGTAATGCGCCTAATTTAACTCCAGAGAATGGCTCTTTGGGTGTTTTGATTTCATAATTCACTATTTTTTCTTCAAAGTTTTTTACAGTGACCGTAGTTTCCTTATTTTGCAAATGAACAATTTGTGTGATGGAATTCGTCAAACTAGAATCTAGTTTGGGGCTCGTCTGCGTATAATCAATCTGTCCATCCGTTCCGTTCACTGCATCATGAATACTTAAAGCGACAGTTACGGGCTCTTTTTGTAAACTTCTGATTTTCACTTGAATAATCTGCTGACTACTTGGCTGAACGCCTAAATAAAAATAAGTTTGGTTCTTATCTAGCTGATTATCTGGTATCACACTTTCAACTGTGAAACCCGCAAGTGGCTGTGGCTCTGGTTGTTGGGCTAAAGCAACTTCGAAGCGTAAAAAGATTAGATAACAGCTAACTACAAAACAGAGATAACCGAATATTTTTATTCCATTCCCTGTCGTTTTATTTGGGACTTGTGACAATTTCATTACAATCAACTTTCCCCCATTCTTTTAATACTTATCGTTAATAGACTAATTATAGCTGAAGACACACAAAAAAAAATTTTGAATTTTTAAACCCATAATTAAAAAATGGCATCTTCTTATCCCATAAGGGTTTGATGACGCTTTCCACCTATGAAAATGCCTAAATTTCATCTTTTTTTGAAAATATCTCCTTTAGAATCTAAGGAACAACCAAACAAATAGCGAGCAAACGTCAAAAGGTATGAGTCACTCATTTACCTTTTGACGTTTGCTCGCTAAAATTTAATATCTTTTCTTCCAATTGTTACTAAACAATTTCCAATGTTTTTTCTGAAAAAGAAGAAAGCACTCAAGAAGAAACTGGTGTTTTTTCCTGAACGCTCTTTTTTATCCTAAACCAACACGTTCAAAAATCGTGTCAACATTTTTTAAATGATAATGGTAATCAAAAGCATCATCTAGCTCTTCTTTTGATAAGACAGAAGTAATTTTTTCATCCGCATCTAACAACGGACGGAACGCCATTTGATGATCCCATGCGTAAGCTGTTTTTGGTTGGACCAAATCATACGCTTCTTCACGTGTCATGCCATGGTCAATCAATTTTAACAAGACACGTTGGCTGTAAATTAGTCCATAGGTCGCATCCATGTTACGTTTCATATTTTCTGGGAAGACCGTTAAGTTTTTGACAATATTACCAAAACGATTCAACATGTAATTTAGCAAAATCGTCGTATCGGGAATAATAATCCGTTCAGCAGACGAGTGAGAAATATCTCGTTCATGCCATAAACTCACATTTTCAAAGGCAGTAATGACATGACCACGAATCACACGTGCCAAACCAGTCATATTTTCAGAACCAATTGGATTCCGTTTATGCGGCATTGCCGAAGATCCTTTTTGTCCTTTTGCAAAAAATTCTTCTACTTCACGTGTTTCTGATTTTTGTAAACCACGAATTTCTGTCGCAAATTTTTCAATACTTGTCGCAATTAATGCCATGGTAGAAACATATTCTGCATGTAAATCACGTGGTAAAACTTGTGTCGAAATCTCTTGAGCACGGATTCCCAAATGTTCGCAAACATATTCTTCAACAAATGGTGAAATATTGGCAAAGGTACCCACGGCTCCACTGATTTTACCTGCTTCGACACCTTTGGCTGCATGTTCAAAACGTTCAATATTGCGTTTCATTTCAGAATACCACAACGCTAATTTCAAACCAAATGTAGTCGGTTCTGCATGAACGCCATGCGTTCTGCCCATCATGACCGTATGTTTATACTCTTTGGCTTTGGCTCCGACAATCTCCGTAAATGTTTGTAAATCTTTCCGTAAAATATCATTCGCCTGTTTCAATAGATAACCATAGGCAGTATCCACAACATCTGTGCTGGTTAAGCCATAGTGCACCCATTTTCGCTCTTCACCAAGCGTTTCTGAAACGGCACGAGTAAAAGCGACAACATCATGACGAGTTTCTGCTTCAATTTCTAAAATACGTGCAACATCAAATGATGCATTTTCTCGGATTTTTTGTACATCTTCTTTAGGAATTTCGCCAAGTTCTGCCCAAGCTTCATCCGCCAAAATTTCAACTTCTAGCCATGCCTTGTAGCGGTTCTCATCTGTCCAAATTGCGCCCATTTCGGGTCTTGTATAACGATCAATCATTGTGCCTTATCCCCTCTTTACTCCTCAATTTTTGAAAAATAATTACGACCAAATCTTTGTTTCTTTAATTTCTTCCAGTGTTTCATCGATTTCTTTGGTTAATATAGTAATATGCCCCATCGCTCGTTGCTCTTTTGCTTCACTGTGCCCATAATAGTGGAAATGCCAATCTGGATGTTCATTAATAATGTCCATCGTTTCATAGGCTTCATTCCCAAGCACATTGACCGTAACCGCTTCTGACAACAGTTGAATCGTTGGCATTGGCCAATTACATAAACCACGAATATGCGTATCATATTGGCTAAAAGAACAAGCATCTATAGAAAAATTCCCAGCATCTTCTGGACGAGGTAAAATTTTATTTACATAAATCCCGCCTGTTTCTGTATAAAACATTTCAATTGAAAGGGTGCCGACTAAACCAACAGCTTTAGCAATCACCTTAGCAATTCGTTGCAACTCGCCACTGACTTCGTCATCAATTCGGGCTGGCGCAATCGTTTCATGTAGCTTACGCTCTTTTTTAATTGTTTCCACAACTGGAAATGTCGCAAATTCGCCACGACCATTACCAGAAATCAGAACAGATAATTCTTTTTCGTAAGGAATCCAAGCTTCCAAGACACAGGTTCCTTCTCTCAGAAGATTCATGGATGGCGCTAAGTCTGAAGTACTATGTAGTACATAACGACCTTCCCCTCGCGTATTCTTCAAGATACACGGATAACCAATGCCATCAATTGCTTCTTGAATATCAGTCGGACTAACAATCGTTGCATAAGGTGCAATCACAATATTATTATCTTCCAAGAAACTTTTTTCCATTAAACGATCTTGCGTAATTGCTAAAATGTCTGTTCCTTGCGGTATATTCGCCAAATGTTGAATCGCTGTTAACGCATCAACATCTGCATGTTCAAATTCATACGTAATCACTTGGGCACGTTTTGCCAATTTCTCTAACGCTTCAGGATCATTATATGCTCCTAATAATTGCCAATCGGCAACTTGTGCAGCAGGACAATCAATTTGTGGATCTAGCACACCCACTCGAAACCCCATTTCTCTTGCACTAAGGGCCATCATTTTTGCTAAATGTCCGCCACCAATGATACCAATCACTTGACCAGGTAATAGTGGTTTATCCAAGTTCATCACAACTTTCCATCACAGTTTTATCCTTAAAATCCTTCTGCGGTTTCTCGTCGCAGTCTAGCCTTTAAGAGTGCTCTTTTTACATGATACAAGGAAAAAGGCTCAACTTCAAGTGCCAGCAGTGTTTCCCTTAGGTTTTCTCATCAGAATTTATTAACATATTTTAGGATAAAACAGCGGTAACTTACTATTCGTCTCTTTGTAACCAAGCATTTTTCTCTTATTCTCTTCAAATTGATGAAAACATTAAATTTTTCTAAACGATGATTAGGTCAAAAAAGTATGAAAGAAAAGCCACCTGACCTTATCTATCATACTTTTTTGAAACTATTCGTTACTTTCTGAGGTTTCTTTTAAACCATTGAATAAAAGATTTAAAATAATTGCGGTAATGCTGCTCATGACAATTCCATTACCAGTAAACATGCTAACAGTTTCTGGTACTTTATTAAAGAGCGTTGGCATAATATTAAAGCCTAAACCAAAGCCAATCGAAATGGCAATAATTAATAAATTTTTGTCATTTGAGTAGTCAACTTTTGACAACATGCGCATTCCTTGGACAGCCACCATTCCAAACATAACCAGCATTCCGCCGCCTAAAACTGGCTCTGGGATAATTTGGGCCATCGCACCAATTTTTGGTAATAAGCCTAAAATAATTAAGAAAAAAGCAGAAAAATAGATTGGCCGACGTGTTTTGATCCCAGATAATTGAACTAACCCGACATTTTGCGAGAAACCTGTATAAGGAAACGTATTAAAAATCCCTCCTAAAATGACGGCTAAGCCTTCTGCATGATACCCACGACGTAAATCATCTTCGCCAATTTTTTTCCCTGTAATGTCTCCTAAGGCAAAATAAACACCTGTTGATTCAACCATACTAACAATTGAAATAATAATCATCAACACAATAGAAGAAAGATCAAACGTTGGTTTGCCAAAATAAAATGGCTGTGGAAAGTGAAACCACGTAGCTTGACCAACAGGAGACAAATCAACTAATCCCAGAAATGCAGCTAAAATTGTGCCGCCGACTAGGCCGATTAACACGGCAATTGACTTGATAAAGCCACGTCCCCAAACTTGCACAACAATGATTAAGGCAATTGTTACAAATGCGAGAAGCAAGTTTTTAGGATCACCAAAACTTTTGTCCGTTGCTAAGCCGCCACCCATTTTTTCAACAGCAACAGGAATTAAGGTCAAACCAATAACTGTAATGACTGTGCCGGTGACTAAAGGCGGAAATAGACGTTTAATTTTTGAGAAAAATCCTGCAATAAGAACGACAAAAATGCCCGAAGCAATAATTGAACCGTAAATTGCCCCAACCCCTTTGTTCGTACCAATCATGATTAAAGGCGCAACTGCTTGAATGGCACAACCTAAAACGACTGGCAAGCCAATCCCAAAAAACTTATTCACCGTCAATTGTAAAAGTGTCGCAACGCCGCACATAAAAATATCGATTGAAATCAAATACGTCATTTGTTGCGAATCAAAATTCAAGCCGGTTCCGATTAATAAAGGTACGGCAACTGCTCCAGCATACATCGCTAATAAATGTTGCAATCCTAAAACGGCGGCTTTCCCATTTGGTGTTTCCGTCTGTTGTTGTGTATTCAATTGTTTTGTATCCAAGATTATGCATCCTCCTCTAAAAACGTCACCGTTCCTTCACTTAATGAAGCGATACGTGCTAAAGAGACTACATTTAAGCCCATGTCTTCTAATAACTGACGACCATCTTGGAATGATTTTTCAATTACGATACCAATTCCTTCAACCTTTGCACCAGCCTGTTGGCATAATTCTACCAATCCTTTAGCAGCTTGTCCGTTAGCTAAAAAGTCATCAATAATCAACACTTTATCAGCATCAGATAAAAATTTTCTTGAAATGGAAATTTGACTTGTCACTTGTTTTGTAAATGAATAAACTGAAGCTGTTAAAAGCTCTTCATCCATGGTTAAACTTTTTGCCTTACGCGCGAAGATCATTGGCACGCCTAATTTTTGCGCTGCGTATAAGGCAGGAGCGATTCCTGATGCTTCAATTGTAATTACTTTGGTAATGCCTGCTTCTGCGAAAACCTCAGCAAAACGATTACCCATAGCCTCCATCAATTCTGGATCCACTTGGTGCGTAATAAAACTATCTACTTTTAAAACACCTTCACCTAATACACGGCCATCATTTTTAATACGTTCGACTAATTCCTTCACAATATGAACTCCTTTACTTATTTTTCGATAGATGCTTTGTTCTCATCCTGAGGAAAGGACGGTTCGTTAAAAACGAACGAAATAAAACAAAGTGCTATTTATATTCGTGTTCTAACAAAAGAAAAAAGCCCATTTTGCCAAAGCAAAAAAGGGCTATCCGCTCTTCTTCACTTATAGACCAGCATTTACGGTGCTGGGTAGAGACGGTCAACCGTATTTTGACCTTATACAAGCTTCTATGTTTCTCTAGGATAGTACAAAAATCTCTAACTTTCAATGGTTTAACAACTTTTTTTCATTAGAATTTTCAAATAATTGGTTCATTCTTCCATTGTTCCGTAAAAGCGAACATTAAATAGCCAAAAACGCTTTGGCAGGATCGGCTGCCAAAGCGTTTTTTATTCTTCATCGGTTGCTTTTTCTTGTTCACGATATTTTTTCATTTTTTTGCTGAATAATTCACCGTTACTAGGGGGCGTATATGTAATAGCATTCGCTCCAGCGATAATGGTTTCATGAATACTCGATTCAGTTGGTCCTCCTGTTGCAATAATCGGTAATTCTGGATACTTGCCACGGAAATAGCGTACGGTGGCTGCAGTGTCTTTTCCTGCACTGATATTAATCATATCCACGCCAGCCGCAAGTTTTTCCTCAATTGGCGTATGAATAGAAGTTACTGTGCTGATAATAGGAATATCGATTGCTTCATCCACCATTTTAATTGTTTCAATTGGTGTAGGACCATTCAAAACAACACCCATTGAGCCTTGTGCTTCTGCAAATAAACTCATATAAGCAGAACGCATGCCTTGCGTTAAACCGCCGCCGACTCCTGAAAAGACAGGAATATCCGCTGCTTCAATAATGCCTTTTGTAATCGCTGGATGCGGTGTAAAAGGATATACAGCAATCACTGCCTGTGCATCCGTATTGCGGATAATCGCAATATCTGTCGTAAAAATAATTGATTTTATTTTACGGCCAAAAATTTTAATGCCACTGGCTTGCCGAATAATCTCTGGCATTTTTACAATATCTTGTTTCAGCGGCGTCATAATTTCTGGAATCCACTTTTCGCTCATTATCATCGTTCCTCCATGCTTAACGGTCGTATTTATTTAAATTGTATTCTTCAATTACATGAATGATCTTATCAGCGTATGTAGGATCCGTTGCGTATCCAGCATCTTGAAGCGCTTGTGCGGCCTCTTTATAATTTTTGGCTAACAAGACTTTTTCATATAAATTTGGATCCCAATCGACCCCATCAACAAATAACTTGGTATGATCTCGCATGGATTCTTCCCAATTGTCATAAACTCGAAAATCACCCTGAATCGTAATCCAGACCTCATTGACATACTCTTTTGTTTCTAAATTGACTTTTGGTTGATTGCCATATGCTTTAATCCCAAAAAGATTGTTATATTTCGATGCTAATTGACTTTGTCCAAAATTTGATTCTAAAACTGCTTGCCCCATAATAATACTTGGTAACACCCCGTAAGATTCTTGTAATTCACGTGCATACGGTGTGATTTCAGCAACAAATTCTTCTTTTGAGATGTTTTCATTTTGGCGATTGACTGACTCGCTTTGTCCCTTATCTGAATCAGAAAGGACAGATAACGAAAAGACAAAGGCCAAACCGACGACAACTACGCCTAAGAATAACTTTGGCAAATTCAGCTGCTTTTTTCTTTTTTTCTGATAGTTGCTCACTTCATTAATTCCCCACTTCATCTTTTATTTTCCGATAAAATGTTTCACTATCTTTCACTTTCGTGATTGATTTCATTTGTTACTATAACCGAATAATTGTATCATTTTCACAGAAAATTATCAACTTTCATCACTGCTTACGCTCGTGATTTCAGTACTTGATTCAGTGGTAGCAGTTGAAGAAACTGTACTACTTTCAGAAATTTTAGTGGACGATTTCACTGTTGTTTCAGTTGATGTGTGAACAGATTCTTCAACTGGCTTTTTGCCAAAAAAGACAAAAATTACCGCACCAAACATAATAATCACAGATAAAATCCCAGCAATTGTGTATTTCAAAAGACCATCCTTCCTATTCGTTATTCACCTACGTAAGTATCCATCAGATTTTCATTGACCCAATCTAATAATTCAACTTTTGAACCTTCCAATTGTCGTTGAATCGTAGCTGGTAACCGGAATGTAATAATGTCATCAAAACCCCATTCACCATAGGCCAGCGTCACTTTCAAATCGATATAACCAGCAGCAATTTCTTGTTCCTGTTTATTGTTAGGAATCAATTCTACAACGCCCAAATCAGATTGTAGCCATTTTTTGGCAATTGTTGTTTTTAACCGTTTATATTCCGAAACAGCTAGGTTACGTTTTTCCGGAAATAAGATGGTTTGGCGGAGTATTTTTTGAGTCAGCATCCACTCATAATCCGTAAACAAATTCTTAATTTTTTGCATGACTTCATTGTCCAAACCAAATTGGCCTTCTTTCCAAGCTTGCCAATCGGCTGCTTGAATTTGATAAGCGGAGTAAAAATTTTCTTCTGTTTGGTACTGTTCAATAATTGCGTCAACAATAATATCTACATAAACTTGATGCATAATCATTCGCCTCCATTTTCTATTTTACTGAAATTCTCTAAAAAAAGCATCTTTTTATCTCTGGATTTTATCATATTTACAAAATTGTCCTTGTTTTCTAATTTCTCTTGTTTACAGTATAATAAATAATGAAGAAGATTTGAAGAAATTGCATAGATTAGGAGGACTTCTTTTGACAAAAAAATTATATCAATGGGGCATCGTCGGATTAGGTGGGATTGCCCACGAATTTGCTTCAACGTTTAAACAAGAAACTAGCCAACTTGCAGCTGTTGCTTCGCGGACATTGACTAAAGCAGAACAATTTGCCGCTGATTATTCAATCCCTAAAGCCTATGGTTCTTATGAAGAATTGCTAGCAGATGAAACAATCGATGTTGTCTATATAGCAGTACCAAATAAACAACATGCTGAACACATTTTAAAAGCGCTCCAGGCCGGAAAACATGTGTTGTGTGAAAAAGCTATTACGATGAACGCGGCAGAATTAAAACAAGTCTTGGCAGTTGCAGAAAAAAATGACCTTATTTTAGCAGAAGCCATGACTATTTTTAACATGCCACTATACGACGAATTACGTCGCTTGATGGATGCTGGCAAATTTGGTCAGTTAAAAATGATTCAAGCACCATTTGGAAGTTACAAAGAACCCGATCCTAAAAATCGCTTTTTTAATCCTGACTTAGCAGGCGGCGCATTGTTAGATATTGGTACTTATGCGGTTTCGTTTGCTCGTTGGTTTCTCAGCTCACAGCCAGACGTTTTAGCTTCTAGCATGGTTCCCTTCTCTACTGGTGTTGATGAACAATCGGTGACATTGCTTCGGAATAAAGAAAATGAGTTGGCGACTATTTCATTAACATTCCAAGCAAAAATGCCAAAGCAAGGAATTGTTGCTTTTGAAGATGCCTATATTACCATTACAGATTATCCACGTGCAGATGAAGCGATTGTTCACTACAATGACGGTACGGTTGAGACCATCGTTTCTGGGTACTCAGCTGAAGCCATGAATTATGAAATCTACAATATGGTTGAAGCAATCAAAGGTACTCAACCCAACCGCTCCTTATTTTTCACGACAGAAGTCATTGATATTTTGGACCAGATGCAAAAATTATGGCAGAATTAAAAAAAGAACTTCGGCTTTTGCTGAAGTTCTTTTTTTTATTGTTCTCTATGGATAAATACGGTTTAACATACGTGGGAACGGAATCGCTTCACGAATGTGTTCATTACCAGTAATGAACGTAACAGCACGTTCTAAACCTAATCCGAAGCCAGAATGTGGCACAGAACCGTATTTACGTAAATCTAAATACCAGCTGTATTCTTCTTCAGATAAGCCAAACTCAGCTACTTTTTCTTTCAAATAATCATAATCAGTTGCACGCTCTGAACCACCGATAATTTCACCATAACCTTCTGGCGCAATTAAATCGGCACAAATTACAACATCTTCACGTGTTGGATGTGGTTTCATATAGAAGGCTTTAATTGCTTTTGGATAATTTAAAATGAATGTTGGAACGCCATAGTAATTTGAAATAAAAGTTTCATGTGGGCTACCAAAGTCTTCGCCCCATTCAATGTGATCATAATCATTGTTTGCTTCTTCTTTTTGTAATAACTCAATCGCATCATCGTAAGTAATACGTTTGAATGGTTCCGAAACATATTTTTCCAGTAAAGCTGTATCACGTTCTAAAACATCCAATGGATATTGTTGATTTTTCAATACTGATTTAATTAAATGTTTTACGTAGGCTTCTTGAATATCTAGTGATTCTTCATGAGTTGTGTATGCCATTTCTGGTTCAATCATCCAGAATTCCGTTAAGTGACGACGAGTTTTGGATTTTTCCGCGCGGAAGGTTGGTCCAAAAGTAAAGACTTTTCCAAATGCCATCGCACCAGCTTCTGCATATAATTGACCTGTTTGTGATAAGAATGCTGGTTGTCCGAAGTAATCTGTTTCAAATAATTCTGTTGTGCCTTCTGGTGCTGAGCCAGTTAAAATTGGGCTATCAATTTTAATGAATCCTTGTTCATTAAAGAACTCGTAAGTAGCACGAATAATTTCGTTACGAACTAACATGATCGCATGTTGTTTGCTTGAACGTAACCATAAATGACGATGATCCATTAAGAAATCTGTGCCGTGTTCTTTCGGCGTAATTGGGTAATCTTCTGAAGCGCCAACGACTTCTAAATCAGTGATATCCATTTCATAGCCGAATTTAGAACGGCTATCTTCTTTGATAACACCAGTAACCATGACTGCTGTTTCTTGTGATAAGTGTTTAATTTCTTGGAATTTTTCTGTACCAGCTTCTTCACCAAAGGCTTCAATGAAGTTTGGTTTGAACACGACACCTTGAAAAAAGGCTGTCCCGTCACGTAATTGTAAAAAGGCAATTTTTCCGCTTGAGCGTTTGTTAGCAATCCAAGCGCCAATTTTTACTGTTTCTCCAACATGTTTGTTTGAATCAATAATTTGAATTTGTTCCACGTTTGTCTCTCCGTTCATTTCTTAGTTTATTCTTTTAGGCGTTGTGCTGAATTCGTTTCTTTTCTATAAAGTCATTCATTCGCTCAATCGCTTTTTCTAACGTCATTAAATCTGTCGCATAGCTCATCCGCACATGTTCTGGTGCACCAAAGCCCTCTCCCGTTACCAGAGCAACATGCGCTTCTTGTAATAAATCTTCCACCCAGTTAGTCACGTTATCATACCCACAAATTTCTAACGTTTTTTTGACATTCGGGAATAGATAAAAGGCGCCTTCAGGTTTTATTAGCGAAACGCCTGGCAAAGCTGCTACTTTTGGATAGATATGATTTAGGCGTTTTTCAAAGGCCTGACGCATGTCTTCAACTGTCGACTGTTCACCTGTTAAAGCCTCAATTGCCGCATATTGGCTAACTGCGACTGGATTACTGGTGGATTGTGAAGCGAGTTGTGTCATTGCTTGAATAATTTTTTCATCCCCGACTGCAAAACCAATGCGCCAGCCTGTCATTGCATATGTTTTGGAAACGCCATTAATAATGATTGTCTGTTGGCGAATTGCTTCTGAGATGGTTGCAATTGGTGTGAACCGATGTCCATTGTACACCAAACGACCATAAATATCATCTGCAATAATGAGGATATCATGAGCAACTGCCCATTCACCAATTTGGCGTAATTCTTCTTCTGTATAAATAACACCAGTTGGGTTAGATGGTGAATTTAAAATGATTGCTTTTGTTTTGTCCGTTCGTACAGTTTCTAATTGTGCGACTGACACTTTAAATGATTGCTCTTGCGTGCTTGATACAAACACTGGCTTGCCTTCTGCTAACTTGACTTGTTCACCATAACTTACCCAATAAGGGACAGGGATAATCACTTCGTCCCCAACGTTCAAAATGGCTTGAAATAATAGATACAGCGCATATTTGGCACCATCTGTCACAATAACTTGCTTGGGTTGATAACGAAGTTGATATTCTCGTTCCACATAAGAGACAATTGCTTGCTTTAATTCAGGAATGCCGCCAGAAGGTGTGTAATAACTTGCTCTTCCATCCTCAATTGAAGCAATTGCTGCTTTTTGAATATTTTTTGGGGTTACAAAATCTGGTTCCCCAACCGTTAAGCTTAAAACATCTACATCTTTTGCTTTTAATGCTTTCGCTTTGGCGGCAGCTGCTAATGTAACAGAAGGAGTCAATTGCTGTGCTCGATTTGATACGTTCATACACCTTTCACTCCCACTTTCATCAAAACCTATCTAAATTAAATATCTTTGACAACGTTGATCTCTTCGCCTTTATCAAAGCTCATAAGATAATATGTTAGTACTCCTTGATCATTTTCGGTGACCACTTCCCATGCAGGGCGCTTATCATAAAGCCCTAACGTAGCTTTCATCACCGATTCATCGGGATGGGCTTTAGCAACAATGTCTGTTATTTGTTGTTCAGTTTGACCATCTTTTTGATTTAAGACCGTGACTTTTTCTCCCGATTTAGGGACAATCACGACAATCTCTGTGCCTTTATCATTTTTGCCGGTTAAAGTAAAATACGTATTTTTGCGTGTAAACCAGTAAAATTTATCAACTGTTTCTAAATTAGCAGAAGTTTTGGCAATTGCGGTTGCTTCTTTTTTGGCTTGAGCCATTGGTTGATTGGTTCGTACAAAAAAGATAATTATTGTTACAAGAATTGCTAAAAGGATTGCCAATAGGGTTAAAAGGACAGTAATCCGTTTCTTCTCTTTCTTTTCTTCTAATTCCTCCAAAAATCCTTCCATCCTCTCTAAACTTACTGGGTCTTATTATAGCAGAAAAATAGCGGCCTTTCACAAATATGACCTAAAAATAATCGATTATTTGTTTAAAAATTCCTTTAATTCTTCTAAAATTTCAGGCATGGGCGCTTCTTTTACTGAGAGTCCCTTGGGAAACGCTTTGATTAATCGTTTGCCATATTTTGCAGTGACTAAACGACGATCCAGAATCAGCAATGCCCCTCTGTCTTCTTCAGAACGGATTAGACGGCCCAGTGCTTGTCGCAAACGTAAGGCTGCTTTCGGTACCGCTTCTTGAGCAAATGGTTGTATCCCTTCTGCTTCTAAATACGCATATTTTGCTTGCACAAGTGGTCGTTTCGGGTTTTCAAAAGGCAAACGCGTGACTATCAATAACTGTAAAGCTGTTCCTGGTAAGTCCACACCTTCCCAAAAGCTATCGGCTCCTAGCAAGACATTCGGTTTTCCATTAGAGAACCGTTTAAGAATTTTTTCACGACTGCCGCTAATCCCTTGGGCGAGGACCTCTTGTCCTTTTTCCAATAATCTCGGCTGGACTTGATGATACACGGTGGACAATAATTCATGCGAAGTAAAAAGAACCAACAGCGAACGTTCCTCTTGCGCCATCAATTTTTCAATGGTATCTGAAATGTATTGACCCATTTCATAGGAAGAGGCATTTTGAATGGCTACTGCTTCTTCCGGTACATAGACTCGCGCATTTTCTGCATAGTTATATGGCGTTGGCAGGGTTTTGAACGTCACCTCTGTTAAACCTAACCGTTGCGGTAAATACTTTTTATTGTTGCCAAACTTCAATGTGCCGCTTGTATAAATAATTCGTTCATACCGCGGATACCACTTTGTTTCAGGAAGCAAACTAGCTTCTAAGTCATGAATTTCAATCAAGCCATGGTCTTCATTTTGTGGTAAATATTCTTTTACCCAACGTGGACGCCAATCATCAAGATAAATGGTAAAACAGTGATGAATACGTTCAATTTCATCAAAAAATTGAAACAAGCGAACAAAAACGATGCGATCAGCCAAACTAAAGGTTTCCAACTGACTCATAATTGTTTGCTGTAACTTACTTTGAATAGTTAACAACTCCTGCAGTAAAAGCTGGAGCGTTTGACTATGTTTTTCTCCCGCAGCAGATAAATAATCAATACGTTCTTTGGTTAAAAGCAACTCCTGATGGTCTATCCGCTTCTGCGTTTTACTAAATAAACGATGCAATTCAAAAAGAAAATCTTGCCATTCATCCACAAAATCCAGTAAACCTTGCTGATAAACTTTTACAAGCCGCTGCTCTTCAGAAAACTGTTGAAAAATTTGCTGTAAAGCAACAAAAAGTTGCTCTTTTTCAATAAAATGTGTGACTTGTTTTTTTAGTATCACACTGTTCACTCGTTCGCTCGCCATCCGACTAGCGATGTCTGGTAAATGATGTGCTTCATCAATAATTAGCCACGGACTTTCAGGTAATAACGGTTGTTTCCTTAGCGACTCTTGCGCCAAAAATGCATGATTAACAATCAACACGTTACTTTGAGCGACTTTTTTATACAGATGTCTTAAAAAGTCAACTTCATAAAGTTCATCTTTTTTTGAAAGAAAATCCAATCCGCGATGTGTAACTTCTTTCCAGAATAAATGATTTAAATTCGTCAATTGTAGTTCATCTAAATCGCCCGTTTCTGTTTCTAGCAACCAGACGAGAACGCCCATTTGATAAAGAGCGTATTGTTTTTGCGGAGTTGGCTGATTCAACGTTGCCTTAAAGCGTTGTAAATCAAGATAGTGTCGATGGCTTTTAATAACAATGCCTCGTAATTTCCCTTGGCAGATTTGATTGGCTAATGGTAAATCTTTTTCCACTAATTGATTTTGTAAAACAATCGAAACTGTTGAAATGATGACTGGTTTTTCTGGCGTTGCTAAATAGCTCATCGGCAACAGATAGCCTAATGTTTTTCCCGTTCCAGTCGCTGCTTCAATAAATAAATCTTTTGTCGTTCCTTCTGTAAAATGATCATAGACTAAATTCATCATCCGACTCTGTTCCGCACGATAAGCGAAACGTTCGCCAAACAGTTTTTCTTTGGCTTTTTTAGTTTTGGGATACGTGCTAGTCTGATAGAACGTTTCTTCAAAAAGAGGAACTTCTTTTTTGCGTAAAGCAATGCCACTGACCACTTGATAAGCTGGATTTAATGGTGTGACTTGTTTTTTCATTTGTTCATACGTTTGTTGAATAAAGGCACTGGTTTCCCGCGCTGTCTGTTGACTTAATTCCGCAATTTTTTCCATAGTGACTAATGGTAAAGATTTCATTTTTTCTTGAATTAATAACAAAAGTTCGGCTGTAACCTGCGCATCACTATCTGCTTGATGGGGATTCTCATGAGACAAACCTAAACTTTCCGACAAATCACTTAAACGGAAACTTTTTTCTGTCGGTAAAAAAATCTGTGCCAATTCCACTGTATCAATGGCTGGAATGGTAAGTGGCGGCGTGCCACACCGTACCAGTTCACGAGCTAAAAAATTATAATCAAAGTGGACGTTATGCGCCACAAAAATAGTATCTTCCAGATAATGATAAATTGTATGTGCTACATCTTCAAAATAAGGCGCTTTTTGAACTTGCGTATTACTAATCCCCGTTAAACTTTGAATTTGTTTTGGTACTACTTGATTGGGATTCACATCTGTCGCAAAGTTCGCAATAATCTTTCCATCTTGAACGAGAACGCATCCAAACTGAATAATCCGATCACTTGTAGGATCTGTTCCAGTCGTTTCAAGGTCAACTACTGCATACACTTGTTTGTCTTTCAATGACTTCACGCCTTTCATTCATCTTTGAAAATTATACTACAATTTATAGGATTTTCACTAGTATTTCAAAAATTCTCTTGAAATCTTTTCCAGAGATAATAAGAAAGAGCCTGAAACAAAAATCCAAAGTGATTTTTGTTTCAGGCTTAAAAGCTGATAAACTGAACGGTTTTGTCTTACCTCCTCCTAAATAAACGATTAATAACAGTCAAGGATTTTCTGCATATACTGGTTTAATTGCCCATAGCCTTCCAATTCTCTGATTACTGGGAGCGGACAACGAACCTTTTTATTAAATAGGGTCCGCTTTTCAACATATTCTGTAACTTCGTCTAAAAATTTATCTAATCCTTTTTCTAATTTCATACAACTTAACTGATTGCAAATTCGCACGTCTCCTGCCTTTTTCTTTTGAACTTGTTTAAATGATTGTGAGAATGCTTTTGCTTCAAGCATTTGTGCTTCTAACTGTCTTTTTTCAATCGTTATTTTCGGAACTGCTTGATTTCCATCAGTATCCTCTAACTGGCGACTCATAAAGCGACGATAAATTTCCTCTTCTAATTCGTCCAATTGTCGTTGAAAGTCTGCAGGAATTGTCCGACTTGATGAACTTTCTTCTTCACTTTCCATAGAGACAGCTTCTTTTTCTGGCTTCTGCTCCTCTTCTTTTTCGGCAGAATCATTCACTGAATTTAGCGAGCTTTTTTCTGTTTCTTGTGGAAAAGTAAATAAAGGTTTTGCCGCGGTGCTCTGCTGGTTTTCTTGTTTTTTTTCTGGCTGCGCTTCTTCAAATGGCGCTGGTTCAGATAACACTGGTTCTTTCGCTCGTTCTTCAAGCGCTGGTTTGTTAACAGGAAGCACTGCTTCACTTGGTGCTACAGTAGTTTCAACTTCTTGCTTTTCCAGATTATCAGGCGAGAGATTGACGTCTGGTTGTTCCGGATTAGTATCCTCTGATATTTTCAGAGATGCCTGTTCTGCGGCTATCACAGGAGAAGCTCTTTTCAAATGGATCGTTTTTATTTGTCTAGAAATGACGGGATTTCTCGTTTGATTAACGGCTTCATTTAAGGAAACTAAATTTTCTTTTAAAAGTGTCAACATTTCACGTAAGACAGCAATTTCACCAGCTAATTCCGTTATTTGATTTTCTTGCGGCACTACTTGCACATTGGTTTCATTCGTACGGACTGTTTTTTTATTTTTAGTTGTCGGTATTTCATACATCCATTGTTTTAGTGCGAATCGTAAGTCACGAGTGGTCGGCTCAAAGCTTCCAAAATAAACAGTGTAGTACATTAACTCCGTTTCAACATAGACATAAATCTTTTTAACAATTAACTCTTCAAACTGTTCTGATTCATCCCAACTTTCACATAAAGCCTCAAAAAATTGTTCCCCTTCTGCTAAATTTTGATACTCTTTCGCTAAATAAAGCTTGCGAATTAAGTAAAAATTATACGGTGTTTCAACATTATCCGCATAAATTTCTCGTCCTAAAAAATCTGGATTCGTTTCTTTACAAAGAAAGACCGTTTTCTCTTCTGGTTGTGTTTCAAGTGTTTTAGTCATGAGGTTCACTTCCTTTTTCTCCGTTAATAACCATTTTTAATGATAGATACCTTTAGTATACAGGAGAAATTCTTCTGATTTTCTCATGTTTTTAAGAGACAACAGAAATTTTAGAGAAAAATCGATAGAAAAAAACGTGAGACAAACAGTCCTATTGACCATTTATCTCACGCAAAATACTTAAACTGACTATTTTATCCTTGAAACATGCAACCAATTATTCTGCTGAATCAATTGGCAAAATTGTGTCTTTTTTCTCGCGACGTGCAATTGCTGGTAAAATCATTCCTAATAGAATTAAGACGATTGGTGTTACAATGTTAGAAGCTAATTGGAACAACCAGCCTTGAGGGTCTGAGGCATACTCAAATTTAGGCACCATTCCTAGGATACAAGCAAAGGCTGTAAATAGGAAACACCAGAGACCAAACACAAAACCAATTTTAGGATTTTTAACAAATTTATATTCTGCATTAAATTGTTTGTATGCTTTGTTTAGAAGCATATAGGCAAAGAAGACCCACAAGTAACGCATTGGCATAACTACAGAATTTAAGTTAGTTAGCCATTTAACCACTTCGTTCATGTCCTTCAACCCAAACATCGGTAAAGCGATAATAATACTTACTAAAATACCTGTTAATAGGTAACCATTAATTAACGTACCTTTTTTCGTACGTTTACGTAACCAACTTGGAACAAATTCTGGATCTGCTTCAGCTAAAAGAATTTTCAGTGGAGCATCAATTGAAAAGGCTAACGCAGCCACTTGACCCACTGTATTCGTCAAAGCATAAACAATCATTAAGAGATTACCGACACCATAATATGCGCCTAATTTTTGGAAGGCACTGTAGGCACCATTTGCCATTAAATCTTTAGGAATATTGTCACTTGAGAATAACATTCCCATTGCAAATGAACCTAAAACAGCCGATAAACCAACCATTGCTGCTAGGAAAATCATTCCTTTAGGGAACTCTTTGGCTGGATTTTTAGTTGCATTTACGTAAGGAGAAATTTTTTCAGCGCCACCTACCGCAAAAACTAACATTGATACGGTTGTAAAATAACTAAAGTCAAATTTAGGAATGTAAGTGCTGACTTGTGACATGTTTGGCGTCGCAAATTCAACCGTTGAATTAATAAATGGTGCGCCTACCGCTAATAAAATGAATAAAATAGACATCACAAACATGGCGGTTCCAGCTAAACCACCAATAACTTTTAAGGTGGTTAACCCTTTTGTTGATAATAACAAGAAAACCAAGAAAATTATTAATGAAATAAATGATACCGTTACGATTGGCATCGTATTGACTAGGTTTCCATTCCCTTGAACTGCCCAGCCTAAGGCAATTAAAATTGCTTGTGGTTTTTGTGCCAAGTAAGGAATGTGCACTACCCAATAAGTCCATGCTGCATAATAGGCTAGACGTTTAGTACTGGTATTTTGCACCCACGAACTAACCCCACCATTACTGTCTTTAAATGTTGAACCTAACTGTCCTACGATTAACGCATAGGGAATAAAATATAAAACTAAAATCAAAAGCCATGAAGTGACCACTGAAATCCCTTGTTGTGCATAATTATTCACAACATTTCCAAGACCCCAGACCATGTTAAAGGCAATTAACCCGACGGTGAACCATCGTAATTGCTTTTTGTCCATATAACCAATTCCTTTCTTATTAAAAAAATAAAGCTCTTCATTTATCATAAGCATTTTACTTTTTATGCACAAGCTTAACATAATTAAATAAAGATGGCTTTTTAATAAGTAATTAAAACGCTTCTAGCAATGGTTTTCTAATTTATTTGATTGCTAAAAAAGGGGCGATGAATAAGTCGCTTCACCGCCCCTTTTCTAAGAGATTTTTCTTTTATAACATATCAAATAGTGATAATTGGTTTTCATCTGGCAAGTCTTTTAAGACACCATTTTCATTCATGTATTCAATTAACGTTTTAGAAACTTTACCGCGTGTTGCCAAATCTTCTTTCGACAAGAACGGTTGCTCTTCTCGTGCAGCGACAATGGCTTTCGCTACGTTGAGTCCTAAACTTGGCACTGCTCGGAAAGGTGCAATCAAGGTATCCCCTTCAATCACAAAATTTTCAGCATCTGATTTGTACAAATCAATCATGCCAAATTTATATCCCCGTTCCAACATTTCATTACATAATTCTAAAACCGTTAATAAGTTTTTCTCTTTAGTGGAGGCGTCCATCCCCTTGTCCGTAATTTCTTTCATTCGTGCTTTCACAGCTTCTTTCCCTTGTGACATTGCCACTAAGTCAAAGTCATCCGCCCGAACGGAGAAAAATGCACAGTAATATAAGATTGGGAAATAAACTTTAAAGTAAGCGACCCGCAATGCCATTAATACGTATGCTGCCGCATGGGCTTTCGGGAACATATATTTAATTTTAGAACAAGAATCAATATACCAGTCAGGGACGTTGTTTTCCTTCATCGCATTTAAATACGTATCCCGTAGTTCATCAGGAATCTTATTCCATTGTCCTTTACGTACCGTTTCCATAATCTTAAAGGCCATCCCACTGTCCAAACCAGCATGAATTAAATAAACCATGATATCATCACGACAACCAATTACTTCAGCAAGATTGGCTTCGCCACGGCGAATCAACTCTTCTGCATTCCCTAGCCACACATCGGTTCCGTGAGACAGTCCAGAAATTTGAAGTAATTCTGCAAAAGTTGATGGATGGGTCTGCTCTAACATGCCTCGAACGAAACGTGTTCCAAATTCAGGAATTCCTAACGTTCCTGTTTTAGAATAAATTTGCTCTGCATCCACACCTAGAACCTCAGGTCCTTCAAAAATACGCATCACTTCTGGATCGTCTGTTGGGATGGTTTTTGGCTCAATCCCAGATAAATCTTGTAACATCCGAATCACGGTTGGATCATCATGTCCCAGAATATCAAGTTTTAAAATATTATCGTGAATGGAATGGAAATCAAAGTGCGTCGTTTTCCATTCTGCCTCTTGATCATCAGCAGGGTATTGAATTGGCGTAAAGTCATAAACATCCATGTAATCAGGAATTACAATAATACCGCCGGGATGCTGCCCAGTCGTCCGTTTAACCCCTGTTGAACCTTTGGCTAAGCGATCAATTTCAGCGCCGCGCAAATGTAAATTATGATCTCTTTCATATCCTTTAACAAAGCCATACGCTGTTTTGTCGGCTACTGTACCAATGGTTCCTGCCCGGTAAACATATTCTTCACCAAAAAGAACTTTCGTGTAGTTATGGGCTTCGGCTTGATAATCGCCAGAAAAGTTCAAATCGATATCGGGAACTTTGTCGCCATGGAACCCTAAGAACGTTTCAAAAGGAATATCGTGACCATCTTTAAACAATCGAGCGCCACATTTTGGACAGGCTTTTTCAGGCATATCAAACCCTGAACCATAGGAACCATCTTCATAGAACTCAGAATATTGACACTCAGGACAATAATAATGTGGCGCTAAAGGATTTACTTCAGTAATCCCTGTCATTGTCGCAACAAAACTCGAACCTACAGAGCCCCGTGAACCAACTAAATAGCCATCTTCATTACTTTTATGCACCAGTTTTTGAGAAATTAAATAAATGACCGAGAAACCATTTCCGTTAATCGAATTCAGTTCCTTTTCTAACCGTTTTTCGACAATTTCTGGTAAAGGATCGCCATACAATTCGCGCGCACGATTGTAGCTTAAATCAGTGATTTCTTGTTCAGACCCAGGAATTTTCGGCGTATACAAATCGTCTTTTACTGGAATAACTTCTTCACATAAATCAGCGACTTTGTTGGGATTTTCTACTACAATTCGCTTAGCGACGTCTTGTCCTAAAAATTGAAATTCCGTTAACATTTCATCGGTGGTTCTGAAATGAACCTTTGGTAAACTATGGCGATTTAACGGATTAGCGCCACCCATAGACCCGACTAAAATTTTCCGATAGATGGCATCTTCTTCATTTAAATAATGAACATTTCCAGTGGCGACAACCAGCTTGCCAAGTTCGTCACCGATTTTCACTAGATTACTAATAATTTCTTCCAAATCTGCTTCATTTTTCACCAATTCTTGTTCAATTAATGGCGCGTAAACTGGTTTGGGCATAACTTCAATATAATCGTAGAATTTGGCACGATTTTTTGCTTCTTCGACACCTTTTTGCATCATTGCTTCAAAAATTTCGCCGTTTGAACATGCGGAACCGATTAAAAGCCCTTCTCTTAACTTCGATAATTGCGAACGAGGAATCCGTGGTACTCGGAAAAAATAATCTACATTGGACATCGAAATCAATTTAAAAAGATTTTTTAATCCTGCTTGAGTTGTTGCTAAAATCGTTGCATGGAAAGGTCGAGCTCGTTTGTATGAGTCTCCTTCGCCAATATGACGATTCAAATCATCATGGAAATGCATATCATGATTCTCTTTCGCTTCTTTTAAGAAAATCCAGCACAAATGACCCGTTGATTCCGAGTCATAGATGGCGCGGTGATGTTGTTCTAAGTTGACGCCAAATTTTTTCGATAAGGTATTTAGACGATGGCTTTTGAAATGTGGATACAAGAATCTGGATAATTCTAATGTATCGATGACGGGATTAGCCGCTTCCGGTATTCCATGTTTGCCATAACTTGTGTTTAAGAACCCCATATCAAAAGAAGCGTTGTGGGCCACTAAAATAGTTCCTTCTGAAAACTCTTTAAACATGCGTAAAACTTCTTCTTCGGATTTTGAACCGCGCACCATTTCATCTGTAATCCCAGTTAAATTGATCGTTGTTTGAGATAATGGATGGCCAGGATCAATAAATTGCTCAAATGTCTCAATGACATTTCCTTTATGCATTTTGACAGCGGCCAATTCAATAATGGTATCATAAACAGCGGAAAGCCCCGTTGTTTCCACGTCAAAGACCACATAGGTAGCATCTGTTAATTCAATATGTTCTTCGTTGTAAGCAATGGGTACACCATCATCAACAATATTAGCTTCCACGCCGTATAAAATTTTAACGCCTGCTTTTTTACCTGCAGCATGGGCATCAGGAAACGCTTGGGCGCCGCCATGATCCGTAATTGCGATGGCCTTGTGACCCCATTTCCCCGCTTGCGCCACCAAGTCACCGACTTTATTGGTCGCATCCATTGTACTCATGTTACTATGCATGTGTAATTCTACACGTTTTTCACCTTCTGGCGCGTAGTCTTTTCTTGGCGCATGGGCGACTTCCATCAAATCTTGGGCATTCATGACTAAATCACGCATGAAGGTATCTTCTTGTACACTACCACGAACACGAATCCAACTTTGCGGTTGAATCGCATCAAAAACTTGTTCATCTTTTTCCCCATTCGAAAATTTCTTCACCACGAAAGAGGAAGTATAATCAGTAATTTTCAAAATTAAAATTTTTCGTTTAGAACGCAATTCACGCACTTCTTTATCAAAAATAAAGCCTTCAATCGTTATCCGACGTTCTTCTTCCAGTATGTTTCCCATTGGCATAATGGGTTCATCATTGGGAATATTCCGACCTAAACGAATTGGACCATCAAACGCAGGCGCTTGTTGTTGTTTTTCTTTTTTCATTTGTTCATGTTTAACAAGCGATTCAGCAGCTTGTTGTTGAAAGGCTGCGGCTTGTTCTAATTTTTGCTCTTCAAACTTTTTCAGCACTTCTGCAGCTTGCTGTTGATCCATTTTTGGTTCAATATGAAATTTAGGAAACCCGTAAGAGAAATAAAGTTCCTCAATAATTGGTAAATATTGTTGCTTCAAATAAGGAATAACTGCTTCATTATCAACAGGTAAGATAATTTTCCGATCTTCAAATTGTGGTGTCTGTGTTTTTAAGACTTTCTGAACTAACGGCGTATTGCATTGACTATTTAACAAGGCCAACTGCCAATAATCCGTTAATTGTTCCTCAGTAAATGTTGTCTGATTTGTGGTTATTTGAACGGAAACCTGCGCAATTTGTTGAAAAGCTAGTTCCAATTGTTGCATAAATGTTTGATATAGCATCACTGGCATCAATTCATCAAAACTTAAATGAAATTCCCATAAGCGACTTTGTTGGTGAACAATGACCTTGTCAATCCGGCCATTTTGAATTAAGGGATGTTCTTTCGCTGTGTCATCTAACTGAATTTGCGTCATCAGTTTATCAAATAAATCGCGTGCTTTTTCTGTCACAAAATGAACCTCCTTCTATCATTGAAAAAAGGCCCTCAGACAAATCTGTCAAGTGCCTTTTTCGGTTTCTCTGCATTCGCTTCTCTATTAAGTATACTCGTTTTTTGTAAAAAAACAATCTTGTTTCTTTTCTAAAAAGAGCTAAGAAGAGCTTGAAACAAAAATCACTTTAGATTTTTGTTTCAAGCTTAAACGCTGATAAGTGGCGGAAACAGTTTATCCTAATCATTCTGTCCGCCCTTTTCATTATTATTCCGCTTCTGATGTTGTGTTCATCAAAATAGAAAGTGTGCTTTCTAATTCTTCTTTGCGTACTTCTAACATTTCACCAGTACGTTTGATTTTGACTTCTACCACACCATCGACTGCTTTTTTCCCGACTGTGATACGGATTGGACAACCAATTAAATCAGCATCAGCAAATTTTACGCCTGCGCGCTCGTTGCGGTCATCAACTAATACTTCGTAGCCCGCTTCAGTCATCATTGCTTCAACTTCTTGTGATAGTTTTGTTTGGTACTCATCTTTCACATTCATTTGAACCACGTGTAAATCAAATGGCGCAATCCCTGTTGGCCAATTAATACCACGCTCGTCTGCATTTTGTTCAACGATTGCTGAAAGTAAACGACTAACGCCGATGCCATAGCAACCCATGATCACTGATTTTTCACGACCGTTTTCATCTAAAACTGTTGCGCCCATAGCATCACTATAACGCGTTCCTAATTTAAAGATATGACCAATTTCGATTCCTTTAGTAAATGCTAAGACGCCATTGCCATCAGGAGAAGGATCGCCTTCTTGAACAAAGCGTAAATCTTCGTAACTAATTGGTTGGAAGTCACGATCTGGATTTACATTTGTCAAATGATAGCCATCTTCGTTAGCCCCAACAATGGCGTTGGCTAAATCTTGAACAGCTAAATCTGCATAAATTTTAACATCTTCGGCAACATTGACTGGACCAATTGAACCAAAGCCAGCTCCTAAGACACGGCGAGCATCTTCTTCTGTTGCTTCATCTAGGAAATCAGCGCCTAAGAAGTTTTTCAATTTGACGTCATTGACATCATGATCGCCACGAACCAAGACCATTACTGGCTCTTCATCGGCAATAAATAGTACTGATTTAATAATACGTTGTGGCTCAACTTCAAAGAAGTTTGCCACTTCGGCAATTGTACCCACTTCTGGTGTTGCAATTTTTTCTAAATCTAATTGTGTTTCATGTGATTTTTTCGGCGTATAAAGACTTGTTGCCATTTCTAAATTGGCAGCATAATCACTTTCTGTTGAATAGCAAATAGTATCTTCCCCAATTTCAGAAATCGCCATAAATTCTTTAGAATCTTTACCACCCATGGCACCACCGTCCCCAATAATGGCACGGAATTCTAGTCCACAGCGTTCAAAAATGCGTGAGTAAGCTTTTTCGTAATCACGGTATGATTGATCTAAACTAGCTTCATCGGCATGGAAAGAATAGCCATCTTTCATGATAAATTCACGGCCTCTTAATAAGCCAGAACGTGGGCGTTTTTCATCACGATATTTTGTTTGAATTTGGTATAAATTCAAAGGTAATCGTTTGTAAGAATTGATTTCATCACGAATTAATTCTGTGAAGGTTTCTTCATGCGTTGGGCCTAAGATATAGTCACGGTCATTGCGATCTTTTAAGCGATACAAGTTAGGTCCATAAGTTTCATAACGGCCTGATTCTTTCCAAAGTTCTGCTGGTAATAACGCAGGCATTAACATTTCAACTGCATCAATTTTCTCAAATTCTTCTCGCATAATCGTTTTTAATTTTTCTAAAACACGATTGGCTAAAGGTAAATAAGAATAGATCCCTGCAGCGACTTGACGAATATAGCCTGCGCGCAACAGAATTTGATGACTTAAGACTTCTGCATCATTTGGTACTTCTCTTAACGTTGGAATTAACATTTTTGACTGTTTCATTAAAACTCTCCTCTATTTTAAAATCAACTATTTTTGATTTCTTTACACACTTTTTTACTTAAGCTTTCTCCTTAAAAGAAAAAGCGTTGAATATCGTTCCAAGTAACTAACACCATTAACACCATGACAAACCCAAAGCCAATTAACGTAATGATGCCTTCTTTTTCAGGACTAATTGGTTTTCCACGTACACCTTCAATAATGTTTAAGACAATTTTCCCGCCATCTAAAGCTGGGATCGGCAACAAATTAATAATCCCTAAGTTCATTGACAACATGGCCATTAAGAATACAACTGTACTTACTCCAGCATTGGATGCTTCTTCCGATAATTTAAACATCATGACTGGCCCACCTAGTTTGTTTAAGCTAAAACCGGTGAATAGCGAGCCGAGTGCTTTAAAAATCTGTGTCGTACTATTTAAAGTATCCTGAATACCGCCCATCAATTTTGACGGTAAATCGGTTTTCATATAAGGATAAACGCCGACTTTACCAATCGTTTGTTTTTCCACTTTTTGTTTTTCTGGTGTCACTGTTAGTTGCTCTTCTTTGCCGTTACGCTCAACTACGAACGTTAACGGCTTTTCGGGGTTCTTCTGCACAATGGTTGTAAAATCTTCGTATTTTTTGATTTTTTGATTATTAATCGATAAGACTTTATCGTTTTCTTTCAACCCAGCTTCTGCGGCTGGGCCATTAGGAATCACTTGTCCAATTTGATTCGTGTTTAAATCAGTGACGCCTCCTTGTAGAAAGACCGCTAACGTAAATAGAATAAACCCTAAGATAAAGTTATTCATGGGTCCCGCAAAGTTCGTTAAAATGCGTTGCGATAATTTCGCTGATTGAAATTGAACGTCAAGTGGCGCAATCCGCACCTCGGTACCATCACTTTCAATAATCGTTGCATCATGGTCAACTTTATAAACGGTTTCTTCTTCCTCGTTTCCATTGACATAGCCCTTGATGAATAATTCTTTTTCAAGATCAAAATCAACGACTTCCATCGGAATACTATGAGGTAATTGTACTTTTTTACTTGTATTAATTTTAACCACATTACCCACGGCATTTAACTCAACAGATAGAGGCATACCTGGTGTAATTTCTGTCATGTCTTCGCCCATCCCAGCCATTCGCACATAGCCACCAATCGGCAATAAGCGAATCGTATAAGTGGTGCCATCTTTTCCACGATGCGCAAAAATCTTTGGTCCCATTCCGATTGCAAACTCACGAACTAAAATACCCGCTCGTTTTGCAAAATAAAAGTGGCCAAATTCATGTACGAGGACAAGAATACCGAAGACAATAATGAATGTGATAATTGTTTTCATAGATGCCCTTCTTCCTTCATTCACTGACGTTCAGTGCTTTTTATTATTACATGGGAAAGTCTCGTAAAACTTGCTCTGTTCCCTTCCCGATAAACCAGTGCAACTGTTTACTGAGAACAGTCGCCACTGTTAGTGAACAAATCTTTCCTTATGTAAGACAAGTTTTATTTTAGCATATTCACTCATAAATAACCATTGGACTTGACCACTTCGCCTAGATATTTTGTGTTTTTTTAGAAAATCCGTTAATTTGAGAACGTTGCTTTAAAAATTCAATAAGAATGTGGTTTGTTTAGCTCGTTATAGAAAAAATATAAGCTATAGTTGATTGGTTCTAATAGAAATACCTTTGAATAGATAAGGGAATTTCTTATTTGTTTTTTGCAAGGCAGAACGGTAGTTGTTAAAGAAAGAAACCAGCGTTAGACGCTGGTTTCTTGAAGTATGTTGTTGGTTTGAGGTTTTAACCTACACTACCTTCCATCTCATAACTAATCAACCGATTCAACTCAACCGCATATTCCATCGGTAATTCTTTCGTAAATGGTTCAACAAAGCCCATAACAATCATTTCTGTCGCTTCGGCTTCAGATAAGCCGCGACTCATTAAATAATATAATTGTTCTTCAGAAATTTTTGAAACTTTGGCTTCGTGTTCTAAGGACACTTGGCTGTTATGGATTTCGTTAAACGGAATCGTATCTGATTTTGATTTTTCGTCCATGATAATCGTGTCGCATTCGATGTGGGAAATCGAGCCCGCGCTGTCTTTTCCAAAAGTCACTTGGCCACGGTAGTTAACTTCGCCGCCGTCTTTAGCAATTGATTTTGAAACAATTGAGCTAGAGGTATTCGGCGCATTGTGAATCATTTTGGCCCCAGTATCTTGGATTTGGTTAGCACCAGCAAAGGCAATCGATAACATCGTGCCACGGGCGCCTTTGCCATCTAAGTAAACGCTTGGATATTTCATGGTTGTTTTAGCTCCTAGGTTACCATCAATCCATTCGACAGTGGCACCTTCGTAAGCTTTAGCACGTTTGGTTACTAAGTTGTAGACGTTATCTGACCAGTTTTGAATAGTGGTATAACGACAATAAGCATCTTTTCTTGTAAAAATTTCTACGATGGCCGCATGCAAGCTGTTACTTGAATACGTGGGTGCCGTACAACCTTCAACATAGTGAACGCTAGCCCCTTCATCGACAATAATCAAGGTCCGTTCAAATTGGCCGGTATTTTCAGCGTTGATTCGGAAATATGTTTGTAATGGTACATCAACTCGAACGCCTTTTGGTACATAAATAAAGGTTCCACCTGACCAAACAGCTGAGTTTAAAGCGGCCAGTTTATTATCTGTTGGTGGCACAAGTTTTGAAAAATACTCTTTGAATAAGTCAGGATATTCTTTTAAAGCAGAGTCAGTATCTGTAAAAATGATGCCTAATTTTTCAAATTCTTCTTTCATGTTGTGGTAAACAACTTCTGATTCATATTGAGCCGAAGCCCCAGCTAGATAAGCACGCTCAGCTTCGGGAATCCCAATTTTTTCAAAGGTTTCTTTGATTTTATCAGGTACATCATCCCAATCGCGTGCGGGTTTGTCACTCGGTTTTTGGTAATATTTAATTTTACTAAAGTCAATATCTGACAGGTCTGGACCCCATTCTTGCATGGGCATTTTATTGAATTGTTCTAACGATTTTAAACGGAAGTCAAGCATCCATTCTGGTTCGCCTTTCACGCGAGAAATTTCGCGAACGACGTCTTCGGTTAGGCCGTCTCCGGTACTAAAGACTGGTTCCACATCGTCGTGAAAGCCAAATTTATATTCTTCTAATTCAGGTACTGTACTCAATTCGTCGTCACCCTTTCTTTATTTTTCACAATGTAAATGACCGGCTTCGCCTTGGCCGTTATTAGCAACAGCCTGCTCTAAGGCTTTCCAAGCCAGGGTTGCACATTTAATCCGAGCTGGAAATTTAGCTACGCCGCTTAACATTGCTGCATCGCCTAATTTTTCATCTTCGGCCACTTCATTTCCTTGAACAAGTTGAGAGAAATCCTCTGCTAAGGCCGTTGCTTCGGCGATTGTTTTTCCTAAGACCGCATCAGTCATCATACTAGCACTTGCGGTACTGATGGAACAGCCACTTCCTTGAAAGGCGATATCTTTAATCACACCGTCTTCAATGGCCACATCCAGTTCAATCACATCTCCACAAGTAGGATTATTCAGTTCAATTGTTTGGCTAGACGCATCTAGCGTTCCGTGGTGATGTGGGTGGCTAGAATGGTCCAAAATGACTTGGCGATATAAGTTATCTAATTTAGAAAGTGCCATGCTGGAAAAACTCCTTTGTCGCTTTAATCGCTTCAACTAAGCGATCTGCGTCTTCTTTGGTATTGTATAAATAAAAACTTGCCCGTGCAGTTGCTGGCACGCTCAGATAGTTTAATAGCGGTTGCGCACAATGGTGACCCGCTCTGACAGCGACCCCTTCCATATCTAACGCCGTAGCCACATCATGTGGATGTAAACCTTCAATATTAAAAGCAATCACACCTGTGTGGTCTTTTGGATTCTGTGGACCATAAATCGTCAAGCCCTCGATAGCTTGCAACTTCGGCAAAACATAGTGAACAAGGGCTGCTTCATGTTGATGAATGGCCTCTAAACCAATTTCTGTTAAATAATCAATAGCGGCACCTAAAGCAATTGCACCAGCAATATTAGGTGTGCCAGCTTCAAATTTCCAAGGAAGCTCTTTCCAAGTACTTTCTTGAAGATGAACAAAGTCAATCATTTCGCCACCAAATTCCACAGGTTCCATTTGTTCCAATAAATGACGTTTGCCATAAAGGACACCAATTCCAGTTGGTCCACACATTTTGTGACCACTAAATGCATAAAAATCAGCATCGATGGCTTGAACGTCCACAGGCATATGAGGAACTGCTTGCGCGCCATCTACCACCATCACAGCGCCATTTTGATGAGCTAATTGTGTTAATTCTTCGATTGGATTAATGACCCCTAACACATTTGAAACATGAGCAATCGAAACAATTTTCGTTTTTTCTGTAATTTGTTGACGTGCACTTGCCATGTCTAAAAAGCCGTCTTCAGTGACGTCTATATACTTCAAACTGGCCCCTGTCCGTTGGGCTAATTGTTGCCAGGGAATAATGTTTGAATGATGTTCCATGTAAGATATGACGATTTCATCCCCGGCTGTAACTGCCAAGTCACCATAACTTTTGGCAATCCAATTCAAACTGGTTGTTGTTCCTCGTGTAAATAAAACTTCCGCTGTTTCTTTAGCATGTATAAATTGGCGAACCTTTTCGCGGGAGGCTTCATAGTCCTTCGTTGCTCGTTCGGCTAACGTGTGCACCCCACGATGAACATTGGCATTATCGGTTTCATAATAATGTCGTAAAACATCTAACACTGCCGATGGTTTTTGGGTTGTTGCAGCATTGTCTAAATAAACTAGCGGTTCATCATTAACTTCTTGAAATAAAATAGGAAACGATTGACGAATGGTTGCTGCATCCATCATGCGTTTAACTTCCCTTCGATTACTTCTACAAATTCATTTTGTACTTCTTTAACTGGAATTGCTGTAATGACAGAACCTAGGAAGCCACGAATCACCAAACGTTCCGCTTCTTCTTTACGCAAGCCGCGGCTCATTAAATAATACATTTCTTCTGGATCTACTCGACCAACGCTGGCTGCGTGTCCGGCAGTCACTTCATTTTCATCAATTAAAAGAATTGGATTGGCATCACCACGAGCTTTATCAGACAACATTAAAACACGACTTTCTTGCTGTGCGTCGGCTCCTTTTGCTCCTTTTAAAATGTGGCCAATTCCGTTAAACGTTAAAGTACCACGTTCACGAATAACTCCATGTTGTAAAATATGACCTATTGAATGTGGCGCTTTATTTGTCACTCGTGTGTCGATGCCTTGTGTTTGTTTACCTGCACTAATTGCAACGACTTTAACTTCTGAATGAGCGCCTTCGCCAACTAAATCAGAATCAAAATCAGCAACAACATCGCCATCATTCATGACGCCTAGAGCCCAATCAACAGAGGCATCCCGCATAATATAGCCACGACGATTCATATAAGTCGTTACAGTTTGCCCTAATTGATCCACAGCTGAGTATTTAACTTTTGCGCCATCTTTCGCAATCACTTCCACAACGATATTTCCAGAAGCTTTCTCTGCGTGATGACCAGTTGATTGAAAACGTTCTAAATAACTGAATTCACTATGATTATCTGCAACGATTAAAACATGTTTAAAGAAAGGTTGGTTGCTATCTGAATCCTGAATAAACAAAGATTCAATGGGCTCTTCAATCACTACGTTTTTAGGAACGTATAAGAAAACGCCACTATTCATGAAAGCTGCATGAGCTGCTGTCAGCTTATCCTCTTCTGGTAATACGGCTTTAGTCATATAGTATTCTTTAACTAATTCTGGGTGTTCTTGTAAAGCAGTAAAAATGTCTGTAAAAATTACCCCTTGTTCCGCTAATGAGGCTGGCAATTGCTCAAAAGCATGAAAAGATCCTTGTTGAACAATTAAAGGATTGTCTTTCATTTGATCAAAACTTGCGACATTTCCTTCAGAAGGCACATAACTTTCCATGTGAACATTTAATAAAGGCCAACGATGAAATTTCACACGATCAATATGTGGTAACTCACTTTCGTCAGCGTTTTTTAAAGCCGTTGTTCGCAATTCAGTCATCCAAGCTGGTTCTTCATGTTCTAGTGAAAAAGCGGTGACTTCGTCAAGATAATCCATTAGATTTACTTTTTTCATTTATCTTGTCCTCCTTACGCTTCTTCTTTGTAATCAATACCTAATTCTTGGCTGATACCAGCATAGCCTTCTGTTTCTAAACGTTTTGCCAAATCAGCCCCACCAGTTTTCACAACGCGGCCTTCCATCATGATATGAACAACATCTGGCGTGATATAGTTCAATAAGCGTTGATAATGGGTAATAATTAACGCACCAAAGTTCTCGCCGCGCATTTCATTAACCCCTTTAGAAACTACTTTTAACGCATCGATATCTAAGCCTGAATCAATTTCATCTAAAATAGCAAACGTAGGCTCTAACATCAATAATTGTAAAATTTCATTTCGTTTTTTCTCGCCGCCAGAAAACCCTTCGTTTAAGTAACGCTCAGCCATTTCTTCAGGCATATTTAATAATTCCATTTTGCTATCTAATTTTTTTAAGAACTGCATGACTGACATTTTGTTGTCTTCGTCACGTTTTGCATTGATTGCTGCACGCATGAATTCAGCATTGGTAATCCCTGGAATTTCACTTGGGTATTGCATTGCTAAGAATAAGCCTAGGCGAGCGCGTTCGTCTACTTCTAAATCTAAAACGTTGACGCCGTCAAATAGAATTTCTCCTTCTGTGACTTCATAGTTAGGATTTCCCATAATTGCTGCTGATAAAGTAGATTTACCAGTTCCATTAGGCCCCATAATTGCATGGATTTCTCCAGTATTAATTGTTAAGTCGACTCCTTTTAGAATCTTTTTATCTTCAATTGATACGTGTAAATTTTTGATTTCTAACACAGACATGTACAATTCCCTCCAACTTGTTTTAATCGTTTTTCCGTTCTCACTCATTTTAGCCTAATTGAGAATGAATCGCAAATTACAATTGCTAAAAATAACAACTCTTATCATCAAATTTTAGGAGTCAATTTGTGAAGGAAAATTTTAAAAGGCTGATATTTCAAAGTTTCTCTATATTTTTAAGTGATCCTCCCTACACAAAGAAAAAAATTCTGGTAGAATAAAAAAATTTATTAAAGAAAGCGTTTTCTTAAATAATTACTTTAGAATGACTTTCGCAAAGAGAGCGTTGAGATACGCCTTCCTCATCTATACAAAAAAATCCAGAGCAATTGCTTCTCTGGATTCAATAATTTTTATTAGTGATTGGTTTTATACTTCTAAAAGTTCTTGTTCTTTTTCAGCAGTAATCGCATCGATATTTTTGATGCTATCGTCTGTTAATTTTTGAACATCTTTTTCAAATGAACGTAATTCATCTTCAGTGATGTCGCCATTTTTTTGAGCTTTTTTCAACTCATCCATTGCATCACGACGAACGTTACGGACAGCAACTTTTGAGTTTTCCGCTTCTTTTTTCACGTCTTTGGCTAATTCTTTCCGACGTTCTTCCGTTAATTGTGGAATCACTAAACGGACGACATTTCCATCATTGGTTGGACTAATGCCGATATCACTCATTTGAATAGCTTTTTCAATGTCAGCGATAGAATTTTTGTCAAACGGTGTAATCATTAATACACGTGCTTCTGGGATATTGATACTTGCTAATTGGTTAACTGGTGTTGGTGCACCATAATATTCTACTTGAATACGGTCTAATAGACTTGCGTTCGCACGACCAGCACGAATTTGACCTAATTCACGGCGTAAGCTTTCTTCCGCTTTTGTCATTTTTTCTTTGGCTGTTGCTAAAACTTCTTTAGACATTCTTTATTTCCCCCTTACAGTTGTTCCGATATTTTCACCAAGGATGGCACGACGGATATTTCCTGCTTCATTTAGGTTAAAGACAACTAAAGGAATATCGTTATCCATACTTAATGAGCTTGCTGTTGAATCCATTACTTGCAGCCCTTTAGAAATAACATCTAAATGTGTTAGTTCTTCAAATTTTGTCGCTGTTTCATCCACACGTGGATCCGCAGAATAAACACCATCAACATTGTTCTTCGCCATTAAGATGACGTCCGCATCTACTTCTGCAGCTCGTAACGCAGCCGTTGTATCTGTCGAGAAGTAAGGATTTCCTGTTCCTCCGGCAAAAATAACAACGCGGCCTTTTTCTAAATGACGTTCTGCACGACGACGAATGTATGGTTCTGCAATTTGACGCATTTCAATTGATGTTTGAACACGTGTAGGCACACCAAGATTTTCTAATGTATCTTGCAATGCTAAGGCATTCATCACAGTAGCTAACATGCCCATATAATCTGCTTGTGCACGTTCCATGCCCATTTGAGCACCAATTTGTCCACGCCAGATGTTTCCGCCGCCAACCACGATGGCCATTTCGATACCTAATTCATGGACCTCTTTAATTTCTTGGACGATTTCTTTAATGACTGGTGGTTTAATGCCAAAACCGTCTTCTCCGGCTAGCGCTTCTCCACTTAACTTTAATACGACACGTTGATACTTAGGTTTAACCATCATAATTCCCTCCAAGATTCTCTAAAAATCATTCAATTCCTCATTTAGATGACTTTTCACCAAAATGATTTTTTAGACCAAGCAGTGCGATCCACTGGTTTTGCCTAAAAAAAGGGAGCGCATATCAAAGTTATGCGTTCCCAAATGGCTGAAAGACTGCCTTGAATCAAGCAGTAATCAATTTATGCAGCTTCCTTTGGGGATCGCTGTCTGTTTAGATACTTATGATTCACGGCTTTTCAACCGAGCGTTTGATGCTCTTAGTTTTTCATTTGGCTCATTACTTCATCCGCAAAGTTATCTTCACGTTTTTCGATACCTTCGCCAACTTCAAAACGTACGAATGATTTCACTTCGCCGCCTTTAGAAGCAACAAATTTTTCGACAGTCATATCTGGATCTTTAACAAATGGTTGGTCAACCAAAGCGATTTCTGCTTTGAATTTTTGTAGACGACCAACAACCATTTTTTCAACGATATTTGCTGGTTTACCTTCGTTTAATGCTTGTTCAGTTAACACAGCTTTTTCGTGTTCTAATTCTTCTTGAGGAATTTGAGATTCATTGACATAGCGAGGGTTGATTGCCGCGATGTGCATAGCAACATCTTTCGCTACTTCTTCGTCAGTTGTGCCATCGATAACTGTTAATACAGCAATACGGCCACCCATGTGTAAGTAAGCGCCAAATGCAGCATTGTCAGCTTTTTCGACAACTTCAAAACGACGGAAGCTGATTTTTTCACCGATAACAGTTGTTGCTTCGATTAAATCAGATTCGATTGTGCCTTTTTCAGTTTTAATAGCCATTGCTTCTTCCATCGTAGCTGGTTTGTTTTCAGCAACTTTAGTCGCAATATCTTTAACTAAATCTTGGAACATTTCGTTTTTAGAAACGAAGTCAGTTTCTGAGTTTACTTCAACGATTGCTGCAACGTTACCTACAGTTGCTACGTTTGCTAAACCTTCAGCCGCAATGCGGTCATTTTTCTTCGCTGCTTTAGCCATACCATTTTCACGTAAAAAGTCTACGGCTTTTTCCATGTCGCCTTCTACTTTTACTAATGCTTTTTTAGCGTCCATCATTCCAACGCCAGTCATATCGCGTAATTCTTTTACCATTTTAGCTGTAACGTCTGCCATTATTTGTGTCCTCCTCGGATATTATCAATTCTTTTTAAAAAAGCTATCTCAAAGGAGAATCAGGCTTTTTGTCGCCTAGCCTTTGAGACAGCTCCGTAATCATTATTATTCAGCTGATTCGTTGTTTCCTTCAACAACATCAACGATTTCTTCGATTGAAGTTGCTTCTGGTGTTTCTTCAACGAATAACTCTTCAGTTGCTTGGTCTTCCCCTTGGTTACCTTCGATGAAAGCATCAGCCATTTTAGCAGTGATTAATTTCACGGCGCGGATTGCATCATCATTTGAAGGGATTACAACATCGATCTCATCAGGATCACAGTTTGTATCAACCATTGCAACGATTGGAATGTTTAATTTGTGTGCTTCTTGAACAGCAATGCGTTCTTTACGTGGGTCAACGATGTACATTACATCTGGAATTCTTGGCATATCAGCGATACCACCTAAGAATTTTTCTAAACGTTCACGTTCTTTGTTTAAGCCAGCAACTTCTTTCTTAGGTAAAACTTCGAAAGTGCCGTCTTCTTCCATTGCATTGATTTTTTTCAAGCGAGCAATACGTTTTTGGATTGTATCCCAGTTAGTTAACGTACCACCTAACCAACGATGGTTTACATAGTATTGACCAGCGCGGATTGCTTCATCTTTGATTGCTTCTTGTGCTTGTTTTTTAGTTCCTACGAATAAAGCAACGCCGCCTTCTTCTGCAACGTTTTTCATGTAATCGTAAGCTGCATCTACTAATTTCACTGTTTTTTGTAAGTCAATGATGTAGATACCGTTTCTTTCTGTGAAGATATATTTCTTCATTTTTGGGTTCCAGCGACGAGTTTGGTGACCAAAGTGTACGCCGGCTTCTAGTAATTGTTTCATAGAAATTACTGCCATGTTGTGTTTCCTCCAGTTTGGTTTTTATTTTCCTCTTCTTTTCGTCAACTCCTTGAAGAACTACCGTAGTAGCACCACTTCGCAGATGGAAAAGAATGTGGATTTCGTGTGTGAAAATCACACCTTTAACAGTATAAGATATTTTCAGAAAAATAGCAAGCCTTAAAACTAGAAATGTCGCTCCTACTGCGCTTGCCAAACAAGATGACATTCTTCGTTTCCCGTTTCATCGATGGTTCGCTTTTGTTGGACAAAGCCTTGTTTTTGATAAAAGGCATAAGCTGCTTGATTTTCCCTGTAAACAGCCAAAGATAAGACATCCTGTTCTTCTTTTGCTACTTGCAGTAATTTCTGACCGATGCCCTTCCCTTGAAACGCTTTTTTTATAAAAATTCCTGCGATATAGTTATCCATTAATCCTAAAAACCCAATTATCTGATCCTCTTCTTCTGCTAAGATCAGTGTTGCTTTTGGTAACGCAGCGCGGACAAATGCTTTATTTTCTTGCCAATAAGTTGGCGCGACAAATGGATGAGCTTCTAGATTCGTTTGCAGCCAAATAGCCATAATGGTTTCTAATTCTTTTTCTGTTAACTGGGTTGTCTTTTTGATAGTCAGCATTTTTTGACACTCATTTCTGTTATTGATTATTTTCAAAATAAAACATTAACACGCCCGCTGCGATAGCGACATTCAATGATTCTGCTTGACCTTTCATTGGAATATAAAGATTTTTCGTGGTTTCTGCTAACAATTCTGGCGAAACCCCGCTACCTTCATTGCCTAAAATCAACGCATAATTTTCCACTGCCTCTTGTTCATAATAAGCAATCGCAGCTTCATTTAGTTCTGTACCGAAAACTGGTAGACCTTGCTTCTTGAATGCCTGAACCACTTCGGTCAATTCTCGTTGGAGAACCGGCAAATGATAGTGACTTCCCTGCATTGAGCGCAACACTTTTGTATTGTAAATATCTGCTGTGCCCTTACCTAAAATCACACCTGCTAAACCTGCTGCATCAGCTGTGCGAATCATCGTACCAACATTACCAGGGTCTTGGATATTATCTAAAAGTAACCAACCACCTTTAAAAGAAAGCGACTGCTCTTGTTGCGTTTCCAAGGTGACAATTGCCAAAATTCCTTGTGAAGTTGGCAGCTCCGACAAGCTATTTAAAACCTCATCACTAACAAAAATTAATTTTTCTGTTTCTTGTTCAGCTAACCAAGTTCCCCATTCTTGTTGACCTCTTTGGTTAAACAAAATCCACTGAACATCGGCGTTGGCCTTCACGGCTTCTTCAACTAAATGAAATCCTTCTATTATATATTGGTTCAGTTCTTCTCGGTACTTCTTTTTGTGTAATTTTTTCCATTCTTTTAATTGGTTATTTTTCGTTGATGTAATTTCTTTCATAAGTCACCTCGCCTTTGTATTATAGCATGCTTCTAGCTTGCTTGGATACTTGCTAGAACCAAGAAAAATCGCTATCATAAAGAAAAAAGCAAAGGAAGTGTCTCTCATGGAAAAACTAAGAATGAATGTACAAGGGCGTGTCCAAGGTGTTGGCTTCCGCTACATGACCAAAATGGTGGCAGATCAATTAGGTGTCACTGGTTCGGTGAAAAACGAAGACGACGGGTCCGTTTCAATCACAGCAATGGCACCTGAAGACATAATGGAAACATTCATCAAAAAAATCAAAGATTCCCCCAGTCCAGCGGGACGTGTAACGTATGTTGATATTCAAGAAGACCCTTTGTTAGAAGAAACGGAACAATTTAAAGTGATTCAATAAACTTACTTTCTAACGATTGATTTCTTTGGGAAGAAGCCTTGAACAGCAAGTAGTTCCTGCTTTTTATTGATTTTTGTAAGAGCTTCTTTTCGATTTTGATTGAAAAAGAGCGCTGTTTCAAGTATAGTTAACCATGTAAAAATTTTTTAGAAAAGGACCGAATTACATGCGTAAATTAAACCGATGGCTTTACGGCTCTGGCTTACTATTTTTAGTAATGTTTTTATCAGGCTGTGTGAAAACAGGAGCAGATGGACAACCAACTGGTGAAGGTTTTGTCTATAACTTCCTTGTTTTACCGATGAGTAATGCAATTACTTATCTTGTCGATAACTTTAATTGGAACTATGGTTGGGCGATTATTTTTATCACCATTATTGTACGAATCATTATTTTACCGTTAGGCTTACATCAATCGAAAAAAAGCTTTATCCAAACGGAAAAAATGCAAGCAATCAAACCTCAAGTGGATGTTGCACAAGCAAAAATGAAACAAGCAAGTACGCGTGAAGAACAAATGGCCGCACAAGCAGAACTACAAAGGATTTATAAAGAAAACAATGTGAGTATGGTTGGCGGAATTGGTTGTTTGCCTTTATTAATTCAAATGCCTATTTTCTCTTCTCTGTTCTTTGCTGCTCGTTATACAAAAGGTATTGCCACGGCAAGCTTCTTAGGAATGAATTTAGGGCAACCAAATATGATTTTAGTGGCATTAGCTGGTTTAGCCTATTTAGCTCAAGGTTATATTTCAATGATTGGTATTCCTGAAGAACAAAAGAAAACAATGAAATCAATGCTGATTGTTTCACCATTAATGATTGTTTTCATGTCCTTTAGCTCACCTGCAGGCGTAGCGCTTTACTGGGTAGTTGGTGGTATTTTCACATGTATTCAATCTGCCATCACAAATATCCTCTTACGTCCAAGAATTAAAAAACAAGTACAAGAAGAATTGAAAAATAACCCACCAAAACAAGTGGTTACTCCTATTAAGGATGTGACACCAAAAGAAACAAACAAAGTAACACAAAAAACGAACCAACCAAAAGCAAACGGCAATAAAGGTCGCAATGCTGGAAAACAAAAACGTAAATAAAAAAAGGATCGCCTCTAAACGGCGATCCTTTTTTTACTTCAATTCTTTCCCAGTCATCTCTTCAATAGTTCGAATAGACTTTGGACCAAAGCCATGCAACGAAAGTAACGCTTTTCGGCCTCGTGCGTAGAGTTCATCCACACTGTCGATTTTTTCATTCGTTAGTGCACGAACAGCTGGCTTTGATAATTGTGTTAAAATTTGTTCAAACGTTGTTTCAAACATGCTGTCGGTTCCTCCTTAGCGATCGAAAAGCAGCGCTTTTTATTTTACAATTAATAAATCTAAGCTAGCAATTGATAACGCCATTTTAGCAATTTGCATTAATTGTTTTAATCGGTTTTGTTTGACTTTTTCATCCTCAACCATAACCATCGTTTCATTGAAGTACGCATCAATTAACGGACGTAGATTTACTAGTGCTTCATAGTTTTCTGCAATCGTGCGTGTCGCAAAAGCTTCAGATAAATCGTTAACTGCTTGATACAGTTCTTTTTCTGCCTTATTTTCAAACAGACTTGGATCAATCCCTTCTTCAGTATCACCTAAAAGTTCTTGACCTTTTTTCGCTAAATTAATAACACGCGTTAAGGCTTCCATTGATGGTTTAAAATCTTGATCTTCAAAACGGCTTTTTAAAATATTCGCTGAAGCAAATAATTTCGATAAATCGGCTTGCTCAGCAGACACCACTGCATCGATAATGTCATGGCGAACATTTTTCGTCATTAATAATTGACGTAAGCGAGCTTTCACAAATTCAACGACTTCTGCTTGTCCTTCGTTTAGTAAAACGCCATATTTCTCAACATCTTGATTCACTGCTTCATCAACTTCTGTTTGTAATTGGACTAATGGGAAGGTCCAGCCTTTATCTTCAATAATTCGGATAACGCCATAGGTTTGACGACGAAGTGCATAAGGATCGTTAGAACCTGTTGGAATCATACCAACTGAGAAGAATGAAAAGACGCTGTCAAGCTTATCGGCTAAGGCTAAAACAGCCCCGATTGCTGTTTCTGGCAATTCACCTTCACTGGAAGTTGGTAGATAATGTTCTCGAATAGCCGTTGCTACAGCTGGTTTTTCGCCTTGTAATAAGGCATATTTTTCTCCCATAATTCCTTGTAATTCTGGGAATTCACCAACCATATTTGTTACTAAGTCAAATTTATAAATTTCAGAGGCACGTTTTAAATCTTCCAATTCCTCCTCAGATAAGCCAACTTTTCGACCAATGATTTGTGCAATCAAAGCAACCCGTTGCATTTTTTCATAAATTGAGCCAATCTTTTCATGGAAAGTCACATTTTTTAGTTTTTCAACACATGCTTCAATCGTTAATTTTTTATCTTCATTGTAAAAAAATTCTGCATCTTCTAAACGAGCAATTAACACTTTTTCATTTCCTTTAATCACGTTTTCAAGGTGAACATTATCCCCATTGCGAACAGCGATAAAATGCGGCATTAATAAGCCTTGGTCGTTACGAACTTCAAAGTAACGTTGGTGTTCTTTCATAGAAGTCACTAATACTTCATCTGGAACAGATAAATATTTTTCATCAAAACTGCCTACAAATGCAGTTGGATATTCCACTAAATTCGTAACTTCTTCCAATAACTCTTCATCTAAAGCTAACTGCCAATTTTTTTCTGCAGCGAGTGCGTTCGCTTGATCAACAATCGTTTGTTTCCGTTCATTCGGTTGAACCACTACAAATTGTTCTTTTAATTTTGCTTCATATTCATTAGCATGTTGGAACGTCACATCGTCTCCCAAGAAACGGTGGCCACGAGAAGTTTGCCCTGTCGTCACGTCTAACACTTTGAAAGGAATTACTTCATCATCAAGTAGTGCCACAATCCAGTGAATTGGACGAATATATTCGAAATCATAGTTTGCCCAGTGCATTGTTACCGGGAAAGTTAGACTTGTAATCACGTCATTTAATTTTGTTAATACTTCTTTGGCACTTTGGCCTTTGGTAAACTTCGTCACATAGACATATTCGACACCATTTAATTCTTTGAAAACAATGTCCTCAGTTGTGACTCCTTGGCCGCGTACAAAACCTTGTGCAGCTTTTGACCAATTTCCTTCAGCATCTAAAGCAATTTTTTTCGCTGGACCTTTTACTTCTTCTTCAACATCTGCTTGTTTTTCAGGAATCGCAGTTACTTTCACGGCTAAACGACGAGGTGTGGCAAAGGATTGCACTGTTTCATAGTCTAAATGATGTTCATCTAAAAATTTGATTACTTTTTCTTCAAGTTGGATACGGCTTGGTGTGACAACATGTGCGGGCATTTCTTCTAAGCCAATTTCTAATAATAAATCTTTTGCCATGTTATTCTGCCTCCTTGGATACGTGTTGATCTTTATTTAATAATGGGAACCCTAATTTTTCACGTTCAGCCACAAAAATTTTCGCTACGGAACGAGCCATATTCCGAATGCGGGCTAAATATCCTGCACGTTCCGTTACAGAGACAGCGCCGCGAGCATCTAATAAATTGAATGTATGGCTACATTTTAAAATATAATCATAGGCTGGGTGAACTAAGCTTTCTTCAATACAGCGTTTAGCTTCTTTTTCAAATTTGTCAAAGTTTTCTAAAAGCATTTCTTGGTTACTAATTTCAAAGGAATATTTTGAATGTTCATATTCAGGTTGGACAAAAATTTCACCATATTTAACGCCTTGTGTCCATTCTAGATCATAGACACTTTCGACTTCTTGGATATATGATGCCAAGCGTTCTAACCCATAAGTAATTTCAGAAGTGACAGGATGACATTGTAAGCCCCCGACTTGTTGGAAATACGTAAATTGGGTAATTTCCATGCCATCTAACCAAACTTCCCAACCTAAACCAGCACAGCCCATTGAAGGATTTTCCCAGTTATCTTCTACAAAACGAATGTCATGTTCTAATGGATCAATTCCTAATAATTTCAAACTTTCTAGATAAAGTTCTTGGATATTTTCAGGAGAAGGCTTCATTACAACTTGGAATTGATGATGTTGGTATAGACGGTTCGGATTTTCACCATAGCGTCCATCAGCTGGACGACGAGAAGGTTCTACGTAGGCAGCATTCCATGGTTCAGGTCCAATGGCACGTAAAAACGTGTAAGGACTCATGGTACCGGCTCCCTTTTCTGTATCATAGGCTTGCATTAACATACAGCCATTAGATGACCAAAATTTTTGCAAGGTTAAAATCATTTCTTGTACGGTTAACTTGTTTTTCATTATTTTCCTCCTTGGAATATTTTTTATAGACATAGGGATTGGCTTTGCTTCGGGAATGTAAATTTAAAAAGGGCTACAGAGAAACAATTTTGTAGAATGGGATAATTTTTATTCGGTTACAACGTTCCACATCTGCTCCATGTTTTTGGCTAAACAGTTTGTTTTAACACAGAGGAGACAACGTTCCCTTTGGTCACCTTGTGCTGTTCATCATCTACTCCATGTTTTTGGCTAAGCAGTTTGTTTTAACATAGAGGAGACAACGTTCCCTTTGGTCACCTTGTACTGTTCCACATCTGCTCTGACACTTTTGCGCCAATTGAGCTTTTTTGAATAAACGTTACTATTTTTCTTTTGGTGTTAACTGTTTGCTTTTTTTATTCGGTTACAACGTTCCCTTTGGTCACCTTGTACTGTTCATCATCTACTCTGTCGCATTTGCGCCAATCGTAGTGATTCACAGCAAAAAGTCCCCATGCCTATTAATAGACATAGGGACGAATAATTATCGCGGTTCCACCCTACTTCCGATGTGTTCATCGGCAGCTTCGTTTGTCGTACTCCAAAGTGCCTTTCAAAAGTTCCGTGTTTCTGGCTCCCACTCTCCCAGATTCGCTTAACAGAGGGTCCTTTTTACTTCTCTTTTTCTTCGTACGTATTTAACTTCTCTATCATAATACGGTGTCTGAGGGAAGTTGTCAAATTTTTTTTAGAAAAACGACTGCTTGTTTATGTTTCTTTTTCTTCCTTCTTTCGTGGTGGAATTTTTAACGTATTTTCCCACGTTTTCATTTGATCAATAAATTTTTTGCTTTTTAAATGCAACCCGACATATTCATCGTATAACATATCAATCGTTTCTCGAATACTTTTCTTAGTTTCTTCTTTTACTTGAATGTTTTGGACTTTTTCATAGGAGACTTGCGAAAATAAGCGAATAAAATGAATTGCTCTAGGATCTGCATGGTAGCGCTGTTCATCTAAATGCCAATGTTTTTCACAAAGCACACCGCTATATTTTGAGGAATAATCAAATTTCCCTTGTGTTTCGCCACAAGCCACACAATGATGCCATTCTGGTCGTACACCAAACCGTTCTAACAATTGAATTTCAAAAATATTTGTAATGATTTCCGGATCTTTTTGCTCATTTAAAGCGGATAATGCCATGTGGGTAAATTGAAATAAGTTTGGATCATAGTGCTGATCTTCAATTGCTGCATCGACTAAGTTTAAAATATATGTTCCATATGCGTTAATAAATATGTCTTGTTGAATGTTTCGAAAAGGTTGAACTTCTTTGCTGCTATTGAGAAAAGATAAGCCTTCTTCTCTAAAATTTCCGATGTAGACGGCTTCTGTAAATGGCAGAATCGCTGGCAAAAGAGGATTATTTTTTCGATGCGCGCCTTTCACAAAAAACATCAATTTCCCATAGGATTCTGTAAAAATTTTGACGAGTTTATCCTTCTCTTTAAAATCCTTCGTAAATAAAATAATGCCTTTGGTCTCCCCTAATGCCATTCAATTCACTTCCATTTCTTATGTAAATTAGTGTAGTGTTTGGAAAGTTCGTTTATACACTCGCTTCCCAAACACTACTTTCTTAATATTCTTCTTTGCGATAACCAAAATCTTGTAAATAGATTTTTTTGTCACGCCAGTCTTTTTGGACTTTTACCCAAAGCTCCAAATACACTTTGTCATCTAATAAATATTCAATATCTTGACGCGCCTTGGTACCAATTTGTTTCAGCATTTTTCCGCCTTTGCCAATAATGATACCTTTTTGACTGTCCCGTTCCACAATAATGGTTGCTTGGACATGGACTTTATCGTTTTCATCCCGTTTCATTGAGTCCACAACGACAGCGACAGAATGAGGAATCTCATCTCTTGTTAAAAGTAACACTTTTTCACGAATTAATTCGGAAACGATAAAATATTCTGGATGATCCGTAATTTGGTCATCAGGGAAATATTGTGGTCCTTCTGGCATTTGCTCAACGAGAACATCCATCAAATGCTCAAAATTATTTCCTTCAGTGGCAGAAATGGGAATAATTTCTTTAAAGTCCATTTGTTTCGAATAGTCTTCAATAATACTCAATAAATCATCTGGATGGACTTTGTCAATTTTATTAATAATCAAGTAGACTGGACTATTATTATTTTTCAATCGTTCAATAATAAAGTCGTCACCTTTCCCGCGTTTTTGATCAGCACTTACCATAAATAAAGTAGCATCTACTTCACGCATCGCATTGTAGGCACTTTCCACCATGAAATCGCCTAAGCGGTGTTTAGGTTTGTGAATCCCTGGAGTATCGATAAAAACAATTTGTGCTTCAGGAATTGTATAAATTCCTTGAATCTTATTACGAGTTGTTTGTGCTTTGTCACTCATAATTGCAATTTTTTGGCCGACAATTCGATTTAACAATGTTGATTTTCCAACATTTGGTCTGCCGACAATGGCTACGAAACCAGATTTATGTTCAGTTGTCATTGTATTTCTCCTCTTATTTCCACATTTGAATGATTTGTAAAATTTTTGGTACAAATAGAATTAGTCCTACTAGCACTGCGAAACCGGCTGTTAATAAAACAGCTCCTGCGGCCATGTCTTTGACTTTTTTTCCGATTGGATGAAAGTGAAAATCCGTAAACATATCTACGACATTTTCAAAAATTGTGTTGATAATTTCTGCCAACCAGACAAGAAAAACGGCCAATAACAACCACAGCCATTCAGCAAGTGTTAAGGAAAACAAGAAACCAAACACAATGGCCGTGACGCCAAACGCCACATGTTTGCGCATATTACGTTCTTCTCGAAAAACTGTTTTGATTCCTTGCCAGGCAAATTCTAATGAATTAATAAAATGTTTATTTTTTCCTGTTTGCTCATCTTTTAAGGCCATACGCATCTAAAATCTCTTTCTGTAAACCAAACATTTCTTTTTCATCTTCAGGTTCCATATGATCGTACCCATTCAAATGTAAAAAGCCATGTACTGCCAAAAAGCCCATTTCTCGCTCCAATGTGTGCCCATATTCAACTGCTTGTTCTGCTGCTCGCTCTGTTGAAATAATTAAATCACCTAGATTACGTGGTAGCTCTGCCAACTCTTCATCATCAAAAATAATTGGCAATTCGTCTTCCCCTTCATCCTCTAAAGCAAAACTGATGACATCTGTAGGCATATCTTTGCCCCGATAGTCACGATTAATCACTTGGATACCTGCGTTATCTGTAAAAGTCACCGACATCTCCGTATCTTCGGCAATTTCTAGAAAACCCGCTGCAAATTGCAGCAAATTTTCGATTTCTTTGATTTCTTCTGTTGGTACTTTCTCGGTTTCATCAATGAAAGTAATATCCATTAGTCATCTCTCTTTTCTTGTTCATCTTTCATTTCTTCTGCTTCAGCTTTCATTTTTGGATACTTAATCCGTGAATGGAAGGTACTGCATAATCCATTAATTAATGATTTTTCAATGATGCGAATCTCTTTCATCGTTAACCCGCATTCATCTAATTGGCCATCTGAAATTCTATCTTGAATCACATTATGCACAAAGGCTTGAATTTTTTCGTTGGTCGGATGATCCATCGCCCGCACAGCAGCCTCACAAGTATCAGCAATACTCACAATCCCTGCTTCTCGTGTTTGTGGACGTGGCCCAGGATAACGGAAGTCTGATTCTTTAATTTCAGGATTGCGTTCTTTTGCTTTCACATAGAAAAATTTCATCAATGTTGTGCCATGATGTTGACGACAAATGTCAATCACCATTTGCGGCATATTGTACTCTTCTAAAATTTTGGCGCCATCAATTACGTGGCCAAAAATAATTTGTTTACTATCTTCTGGCAATAAAAAGTTATGTGGATTTTCTGCGCCAGCAGGTAAGTTTTCCACAAAGAAATTGGCGTGTTTAATTTTGCCAATGTCATGGTAATAACAAGCAACTCGTGTTAATAGCGACCGTCCACCAATCTCAGCAACAGCGTTAGCGCTCAAACTAGCCACCATCATGCTATGATGATAGGTACCTGGCGCTTCTTCTAACAGTTGTTTTAACAACGGATGGTTCGGATTACTTAATTCATTCAAGACAATCATACTATCATCAGTCACTAATAATTCGATATATGGATGCAAGCCCATTGTTGCTAAAAATGAAAGTACCGTTCCTGCACCTGCACAAATTAAAGCTGTCCACGTTTTACCATCTGTTAAACTCATTCCTTGATAAATCATTAAGACAACCGCCATGAAAACAGGAAAGACCACTACCCACATTAAAGCTGGGAAAACTTGCTCACTCATCCGTTTCCGTTTAACAACTGTTGCTAGAAATCCTGAGAATAAGTACATAATCAGAATAACCGTCAACGAGTTTGTGCCAATAGAATTATAAAAGATAAATAACGCAAAAACGACTTGGAAAATGGCAGCGATTATCCCTGAACGACGATTTACAAAATGATTTAGAATCAGCGGCGCAAAGGCTGCCGGATAGAACAAGGGAATATACATCAACTGCTCTGTTTGGAAAATCTGGAAGAATTTCATTAAAATAACACTGATTAGCATAGCACCCGTGTAAAAGATAATAAACGAGCGTTGTCGCGAAGGCTCAGTCACTTGTTTTGTAAAGAAAATTAACACTTCAACTTGAAGTAAAATAGCTAATGCTAATGCCACCATCGGAAAAATAGAGGTATTTTGACTAGTCATTCCTAGTAACTCAAGTTTTTCGACCGCTTTTGCATCAATTTGAGTACCTTCACGAACAATAATTTCGCCTTGATAAATCATTGCGGGTTGAACAGCATTCATCGCTTTTTGACGCAGCTCTTCTGTTCGTTTTTCATTGGCAATATCGTTTACCACAATCCCTTGGTTAACAATGTAACGAATGACTTGTTGCATGGTACTCGTAATATCTAAGTATTGAATTTTACCGTTAGCTTCTTGGCGAATTTTATCCAAATCAGATTCTCGAACGTGATTTTGCATTGCGTCATCCACCAACATCAAACTTTCTGAACGAACCTTATCCAATTGCTCAGAGGTTAATGTAAAGATTGTTTGATAAAAAACATTAGGAAAACTTTGATAAAACGTAACTTCATCTTGCGGTAAAGATTCAAACAATGACTTTAAGCTAGCTACTCGTTCTTCCACGGTCGGCGCAGGAATCGTTTCTTCCTTTTTGGCCTTCGCTTGCTTATTGCTGTACTCTTTGTCTACTTTTTCATTCGCAGAATCAATCAATTTAAATAACTTATCAATACGATTATGTTGGACAGATGCCGTATCTTCTTGATAAATATATTCGGGGGTGACAGCTTCTGCTGCCAATTTTTTTCTTTGTTCTGTTTCGTAGGTATTCTCGATATTTTTATTTGCACGAATGGTTTTCTCGGCCAGTTGACCTTCTTTAATTTCTACTCTTTTCTGATGGACACTGCCAAACATAATCATAAATAAAAGAAGAGAAAAAACGGCTAATAAAATAGGTAAATAGGCCTTACCTAAACGATCCCCTAACTTTGTAAGTACTTTTTTCAAAAGGTACTTTCACTCCTTCCCTAACTGCTTAGGAATGCTTTTGTTGTTCCTTTTCATAGGCTTGAATAATTTGTGCTACAACCGGATGACGCACAACGTCACTGGCTTCAAAATTTACAAAGGCAATTTTTTCAATGTCTTTTAACGTACGCTCGGCGTTAACTAAACCACTTGTTACACCACGTGGCAAGTCAATTTGACTAGTATCTCCATTAACAATCATTTTTGAACTAAACCCTAAACGAGTTAAAAACATTTTCATTTGGGCAACCGTGGTATTTTGTGCTTCATCTAGAATGACAAAAGCATCATCTAATGTACGACCACGCATATAAGCAAGCGGGGCAATTTCAATAACGCCGCGTTCCATTAAACGATTTGTATGATCCATACCAAAAATTTGATATAAGGCATCGTAAACTGGACGTAAATAAGGATCGACTTTTTCTTTTAAGTCACCTGGTAAAAAGCCCAAGCTTTCGCCAGCTTCCACCGCTGGACGAGTTAAAATAATTTTTTGTACTTCGCCTTTTTTCAAAGCTGCTACCGCCATCACCACGGCTAAAAAGGTTTTTCCTGTCCCCGCAGGTCCCACCCCGAAAATGACGTCATGAGTTTTAACTGCATCGATATATTTTTTTTGACCAACATTCTTAATTCTGATTGCCCGACCATGATGGTCCTTCATAATTTCTTCTTCATACATGGCAATAAACGCCTCTAAATTTCCAGCTTTGGCCATTTTTAAAGCAGAAACGACATCTGGCGTATGCACTTTGATGCCTCGTTGAATTAATGTTTGTAGCGCTCTTAACACGGAAGCGACTAACTCTACCTCTGATGATTCGCCAATTAACTGAATAACTTCGCCACGACTATTAATCGTTACGTGGGTATTCTCTTCTAAAAATTTGATATGTTTATCATGTGTTCCTAAAAGCATGTGTGCATCATCAGAATCAGTAAGTATTAATTCCAAAGATTTTGACTGATTATCTGTCAAAAAACGTCCATCTCCTTTATTATATAGTCCTTTACAATGATACCACATTCTTATCTGTTTAAAAAGAAGTCGTACCTGATTTGACTTTGAAAGTCAAAAAAGAGAAAACCGTAAAAAGCTACCGGTTTTCTCTTTACATAAAAAAACTAGGACAGTATCCTGTCCTAGTTTCGATAACGCTCTTAGTTTTCTTGTAATAATTCTTTCACAATTGCGTTAACTTGGTTGCCATCGGCTTTGCCTTTGACTTTCGGCATCATAGCGCCCATCACTTTACCAAAATCTTTTGGTGAAGTGGCGCCAGTTTGCGTCATTACCTCTTGAACTAGTTGACGAATTTCTTCCTCTGTTAGTTGTTGAGGCATATATTTTTCAACAATTGCTATTTCAACTTTTACTTTTTCAACAAGATCGTCGCGTCCCGCCTTTTCAAACTCTGATAAAGAATCTTTTCTCTGTTTCATCTCACGAGACAATACAGTGAGTTCTTCTTCTCCGTTCAATTCACGGCCCGCTTTAATCTGATCATTTTGAATGGCAGTCTTTAACATACGAAGTACGGCTAAAGTTTCTTTGTCTTTAGCTTTCATCGCTGTTTTAATGTCGTCATTCAATGTGGTTAGCAATGACATACCACCAACTCCAATTCATTCAAAACTAGAATTTTTTACGTTTTCTAGCTGCTTCAGATTTTTTCTTACGCTTTACACTTGGTTTTTCGTAGAATTCACGTTTACGTGATTCTTGTAAAGTACCCGCTTTTGAAACGGAACGTTTGAAGCGACGAAGAGCATCATCAAGAGATTCGTTTTTACGAACGACTGTTTTTGACATGTTATTCCCTCCCTCCGAGCTTAAAAAGTAACCGTTTTTCTTATTTGTGGGAAAAACCCACAAATTAAAATACTGTCCTTGTTATATTATAGCTAAAGCATAAATAACCGTCAACCACTCTACTGATAAAATACGAAATTTTTGTTTGATTTTTCGTCTTATTCGCTATTTTTCGCAACAATCGGCACAACGACCAAGGATTTCAAAGCGATGTCCTTCAATTGAACAACCTTTTAACTGTTCTTCAAAAAAATTCATCGGACACATGTGAATTTCTTCCGTTTTGCCACAAACCGTACAAATAAAGTGATGATGATGTTCCACCTCTTGGCAACAACGGAAGCGAAACTTTTGCTCGCCATTTAATTCTGTTTTTTCCAGCAATTCCAAGCGCTCAAAGTCATGCAAGTTACGATAAACCGTATCATAACTGACTCCTTTAAAGGTTTCATTCATAAATTCATACACTTCACGTGCAGAAACATACCGATTTCGCTTAATCAAATAGCTCATCAGTAATTCTCGTTTTTTAGTATATTTTAATCCACTGGCTTTCATGGTTTCTAAGGCTTGTTCAATATTGGTTTTTACTGGTGCCATCGCCATTTCCTCCCTCAACAACCTAAATCAGAATCATTACGAAATAGATTCTGGACTTATGGTATAATAAAATTATTAAAAATGCAAGAAAGGACTTACCTTCTATGACTATTTCTGAAGAAAAAAAATGTGTGACGATTTTTGTCATCTCAGATTCTGCTGGCGAGACCGCTTCAAAATTGGCGGCTGCTTCAATGGCCCAGTACCCCACTGTTGATTTTACTTTGATTAGACGAACATTCGTTAAAGACGAAGATAAACTGGTGCAAGCGTTAGAAGATGCCAAAAAAGCAGAGGCCATGGTACTGCATACTATCATTAATGATCATCTCGTGGCGATTGCTAATCAATTTTTCAATGAGCATCAATTGTTCCATTTTGACATTTTGACACCACCTGTTGCGGAAATCGAACGATTAACAGGTGTCGCACCTATGCGGGAACCAGGTGCCTTACATCATCTGAATGAAAATTATTTTAAACGAATTGAAGCAATGGAATTTGCTGTCAAATATGACGATGGCAAGGACCCACGAGGCTTTTTAGAAGCGGATGTGTTACTTCTTGGCGTTTCCCGAACTTCTAAAACACCGCTAAGTCTCTTTTTAGCCAACAAGAACTTAAAAGTTGCTAATTTGCCACTAATTCCTGAAGCACATTTACCGAAACAATTATTCGAAATGGACCCTAAAAAAATTGTTGGCTTAACCAATGATCCCAATGTTTTAAACGGGATTCGTAAAGAACGAATGCGCGCATATGGATTGCCTGAAAATACTTCTTATTCAGATATTGAAAAAATTCGGCGAGAACTGGCTTTTGCTAATGATCTTTATCAAAAATTAGGTTGTATCGTTATTGATGTCGCTTCTCTTTCAATTGAAGAAACTGCCTCAATGATTCTTAATGCTTTGAACTTAGAAGACCATAGCTATTATTCCACGGAAACATCCGAGGATTAAAAAAAAAACGAGAAAAAATCACTAGTGATTTTTTCTCGTTTTTTTTAAAAGACTTGAACGCCTTCTTGATCAATATTGAAAATTTGGATGCTCGCTTTGGTAGATAATTTCTCCAAGCTTTGAACAATTTCGTTGGTTCGTTCTTCTGGCGACAAGATTAGCACAGTTGGACCAGCACCGCTTAAGAAAGAGCCATAAGCACCTTTTTGCTGAGTTAAACGACGAATTTCTTTTAAATGAGGAACCAATGAACGACGATACGTTTCATGCCATTTATCTTGTTCCATCATTTTGCCTGCTAAAGGTAAATCTCCGTTTAAAATTGCGGCAATCATAACATTGGCAATTGAGCTGGCCGTAACCGCTTCTTTATAAGCCAATTTTTCGGGCAAAACAGCACGACTTTTTTCGGTAAATAACGGTTCCTCTGGAATAAATGCAATGACATCACACATTGGAAAGTGATGTTTGACATGGTAGACTTGGTTTTCTACATGGCTAGCCACCACGAAATCTCCTAAAATAGCTGGGGCCACATTATCAGGATGTCCTTCCATCTCTGTGGCCAAACGGACCTTTTCTTTAGGGGACAAATTTAAATGTGCTAGTCGGTTAGCTAATTCAATTCCTGCTACAATTACACTTGAGCTACTGCCTAGTCCTCTTGCAAGAGGAATGTCAGAAACCATCCGAATAACTTTTGGTGTTAATTCTGGTGCAATTTTCAATGCCGTTTGAATTAATAAATTCTCTTCATTAGTAGGGATCTCTTCTCCCAAAGTATGTTGAATTTCCCAAAATTCACTTTCACCTAAAACGTTGATTGTTAAATAAGCGGATAATGCAATGCCACATGAATCAAAGCCAGGTCCTAAGTTGGCACTAGTGGCAGGTACTCTTATTTTCATAGTGTTGCGACTCCTTTTCGTAAGTGCAGACGCATTTCTTCCACGTCACTCATTTTTGAAATAGCTACTTCTGTCTCCATTGCTGTATCAGGATCTTTCAGCCCGTTACCAGTAAAAACTGCCACGACGGTTTCACCTGCTTTGATTTTACCGCTTTTAACATGTTGAATGACTCCAGCTAATGAAGCAGCCGAACCAGGTTCAATGAAAACCCCATCTTGAGCAGCAATTTTTCGGTAAGCCGTTAAAATTTCTTGATCTGTCACGGCATCAATGAAACCACCCGATTCATCACGTGCCTGTTCTGCTAATTGCCAACTAGCAGGATTTCCAATCCGGATCGCTGTTGCCACGGTTTCAGGTTGCTCAATCACTTGGCCTTTCACGATCGCTGCGGCACCTTCTGCTTCAAAACCATGCATTCTTGGTAAAGTTGTTCCTTGTTTTTCATGCCATTCCTTAAAGCCTTTCCAGTAAGCGGAAATATTGCCGGCATTTCCAACTGGAATCGCTAAGACATCGGGCGCTTGACCTAATTGTTCACAAACTTCAAAAGCTGCTGTCTTTTGCCCTTCTAAGCGATAAGGATTCACTGAATTAACTAGCGCAACTGCCTCAGTTTTCGCAATCTCTCGCACCGCTTTTAATGCTTCATCAAAGTTACCTGGAATCGAAATAATGTCCGCCCCATACATAATAGCTTGCGCCAATTTTCCCAGTGCGATTTTCCCTTCTGGAATCACTACATACGCTTTAATACCTGCTCTTGTGGCATACGCAGCAGCGGCGGCACTAGTATTTCCTGTAGAAGCACAAACAATCGCTTTGGCACCTTCTTCTACCGCTTTTGCTACAGCCATCACCATCCCGCGATCTTTGAATGAGCCAGTGGGATTTAAGCCTTCGTATTTTCCATATAATTGAATACCTAATTCTTTGGATAAATTAGGTAAAGGAATCAGTGGCGTATTTCCTTCGGCTAAAGAAATCATTGGTGTTTTTTCTGTTACGGGCAAATACGCTTGATACTGTTTTAACAAACCTTCATACATGTTTACTCATCTCCTATAACCTTCATTACATTCAATAACTGAAAGGCTTCCGTATTTTGAATAGCTGTCACAACTTGTTGCATTTGTGCTTTTGATATCTGGTGTGTAATGGCAACAATTCTTGCTCGCTGTCCATCTGATCTCTGTTGAACTAATTGATCAAAGCTGACTTCTGCTTTAGTCATTAATTGTGTCAACTGCAAAAATTGTCCTGGTGTATCTGGAACATCTAACGAAAAATAGTACTGCCCAAATACATTTTCGGAACGCGTCAATTGGGTTTTATGTTGATACGAATTGAACATATGGCCAGTCGTTGTCAAGCGAATGTTTTTAGCAATCGTAATTAAATCACTGACAACACTGGTTGCTGTCGGTTTAGCGCCAGCTCCTGGACCGTAATACATTGATTCGCCCACGCCTGCACTTTTTATAAATACTGCATTGTACTCATTACGAACAGATGCAATAGGATGCTTTTGATTGACTAGCATAGGCGCCACTTCCACCGAGATACTATTCTCATTTTGTTCAGCAGAGCCAATCAATTTGATTTCATACCCCAGTTGTTTAGCCATAGCGACATCATCTAAAGACAATCCGCGAATTCCACGAATATCAACTTGTGGTAATGAAACATTCATCCCAAAAGCAAATTGACTTAAAATAACCATTTTATAGGCTGCATCGATTCCATCGACATCATTTGTCGGATCCGCTTCAGCAAATCCCAACGCTTGCGCTTCTGCTAAAGCTTCTTCATAACTTTTATCAGCAGAAACCATTTGCGTAAGCATATAATTCGTCGTACCGTTCACAATTCCTAAAACTTGTTGAATATTGTCTGCCGCTAAGCTATTAGCAATTGTTCTTAAAATAGGAATCCCGCCAGCAACACTTGCTTCGTAATATAAATCACAATGATGTTTTTGGGCTAACGCTACTAATTCACTCCCATGTTGCGCCAGTAAATCTTTATTGGCAGTCACAATATGTTTGCCCTTTTCTAAAGCTTTCATGATATACGTTTTGGCTGGTTCAATGGTTCCCATTAATTCCACAACGATTTGAATCTCTTTATCTTCTAAAATATCATCAATTGAAGTTGTTAAAGACAGACCGTATTCTTCCGCTTGCGCTTGTTTCGTTTCAAGATTTCGGACAAATGCTTTTTCAATGACTACATTCATTCCTGTCACTTGTGAAATTTTCTCTTGATGTTCTTTCAAGAGAGTTAAAACGCCAGTGCCTACAGTCCCTAATCCTAGTAACCCGATCTTTAAGGTATCCTTCATTTTTACCTCCATCAACAGCGCTATTCTAGTTACGCTATTTTTTCCTACTTTTTATCGATGTTCAATATGCTCAAAGGTCTGATTTAAAATATCTATTACATGATGATCATCTAATGTATAAAAAATCGTTTTTCCTTCGCGACGTGCCTTGACAACCCGGCTATCTCTTAATAATTTTAGTTGATGAGAAACGGCGGACTGTTCCATTTCCAATTGTTCACTAATCGCCGTTACGTTATGCTCGCCTTCTTTTAAAAGTAGCAAAATTCTTAAACGTGTTGGATCACTTAATACTTTATATAATTGACTTACTTGTTTGATTTCTTCCATTTGTTTCATTATAGTCGCCTCACTTTGCACTCATTATAACACAGAGTTTTTTAAAATAAGAACTGCGATTGTTCTTTCCTACGAAAAATATGGCACAAAGAAAGTTGGAAAAATGACAAACTTGTCGATTTTCCAACTTTCTTCATCTATTCGTGGTTGGCTTGCTGAACTGCATCCATCACGGCATAACGGAAGCCATTTTTTTCTAGAGCTACAACACCGCGAATCGTACTTCCTCCTGGAGAAGTCACTTCATCTTTCAATGCTCCTGGATGTTTTTTCGTGTCTAAGGCTAAGGTCGCCGTTCCTTTTATCATTTGAGCGACAATTTCATAAGATAAGTCTCTTGGTAACCCTTCTAAGACTGCTGCATCTCCCAATGCTTCCATAAAGATATCAACAAAAGCTGGACTGCAACCAGCCACAGTACCAAAAGTTTCCAGTTGCGCTTCACGAATTTCTTTGACTAACCCTAAAGTAGCAAGAAGTTCCATTACCAGGTCCTTCGTTTGGCCTTCAATTGTTGGTGCCAAGGCTACGCCAATCACGCCTTGATTCACGCTGACTGGTGTATTAGGAATGGCATGAACAACTTTGGCTTCTTTATTGCCAAGGGCCATTTGTGCTTCTTGTATGGTATGACCTGTTGCAACAGAAACCAATAGACTTTCGTTGGAAAAATGAGGGGCTAATTCCTGAAGGACAGGTAACACGACCTTTGCTCCTGTCGCAATAAAAATAACCTTACATTCTTGGAAAAGTGCATAATCTGTGACAAGTTGAAAGCCCCACTCTTTTTGAAGTGCTTCTGCTGTTCCACTTGAGCCACCTTTCACATATAAATGTTCCTTCTTGACTGCCTCAGCTTTCAGTAACCCTTTAATCATGGCACCGCCCATACTGCCAGCACCGATAAAGCCAATTTTCATAGCATTCCCTCCTTAGTTAAATAAAGTGTTTGTGTCAAAAGTCAATTAGCTTTTGACACAAACACTAACATTCGTACTTTTTTCCGTACAGCTTGTTTCGTTTATTTTATTTTGTTAATTCATTAACGACTGCTTCAAACGCAGCAATTTTTTCAGAAGCTTCTGAACTACTTGTTGCTTTTGTCGCTAGATAGAATTTAATTTTTGGTTCTGTTCCTGATGGTCGGATAGCAATCCAACTACCATCTTCTAAATGATATTTCAACACATCAGAAGGAGGCGTTTGTAATTGTTCTGTTTGACCATCTGCAAAAGTGCGTGTTAATTCTTTAAAATCTTCCGTTTGAGCAACTTGAATCCCGGCAAACTCAGTTGGGGCTTGTTCACGACATTTTGCCATTAAAGCTTTGATTTTACCGCTGCCTTCAATTCCGCTCATTGTTACGGAAATAGTTTTTTCTTCAAAGTAACCAAATTCTTCAAAGATATCTTGTAAACCATCGTATAATGTTTTTCCTTGTTTTTTATAGAAAGCCGCTACTTCTGCTAATAAAACTAACGCTTGAATTGCATCTTTATCACGAACAAAAGGTTTCACTAAGTAACCATAACTTTCTTCAAAACCAAACATAAACGTTTGACTGTGGTCTTCTTCGTATTGTTGAATTTTTTCAGCAATAAATTTGAAACCTGTTAAAACATTAAACATCTTCGTATTATATTTCTCAGCAATCGCTGTAGCAAGTTCACTAGAAACGATTGATTTTAGAACCGCAGCATTTTGAGGCAACGTGCTTGCTTGTTGATGGGCTTCTAAAATATAATGAATCATAATTGAACCTAATTGATTTCCTGTTAATACTTGGTAGTCTCCGTTTGGCATCCGCACAGCAGCACCTAAACGATCAGCATCTGGATCTGTTGCAATCAATAAATCAGCGCCTTCTTTTTCCCCTAAACGAATCGCATATTCGAATGCCGAATGTTCTTCAGGGTTTGGTGACTTAACTGTAGTAAAGTCAGGATCAGCAACAGCTTGCTCAGGTACTAAAACAAATTTTTCAAAACCGGCTTGTTTTAATGCCTTTTCTCCTAACATTTTCCCAGTTCCATGTAAGGGAGTGTAAACTAATTTTAATTCTTTACCCATTTCGTTAATTAATTCTTGATTAATCGTAACTGTTTTAATTTCTTTCAAATACGCATTATCGACTTCTTCACCAACAATGTTAATTAAACCGCTGTGGGCAACTTCTTCATCTGATAAGACATCAATTTTCAAAGGATTTTCGATACTACGAACATATTTAGTTAATGCATCTGCATCAGCTGGCGGCATTTGACCACCGTCTTCACCATAGACTTTGTAGCCATTATAGGCAGCTGGATTGTGAGAAGCCGTAATCATGATTCCCGCAAAAGCTTTAAAGTAGCGGACTGCAAAAGATAATTCTGGTGTTGGTCGTAAGCTTTCAAACACAAAAGAAGGAATATCATGTTTAGCTAATGTTTTAGCTGCTTCCATTGCAAATTCTGGAGACATATGACGTGAATCATAGGCAATGGCTACACCGCGACGTTTTGTTTCAGGATTTTGCGTATCCATAAAACGTGCAAGCCCTTCTGTCGCTTGACGAACTGTAAAGATATTCATCCGATTAATACCGGCGCCTAAAATTCCACGCATCCCGGCAGTCCCAAATTCTAATGGTGCGTAAAATGCATCTTCACATTTTTCAGGATCTGTATTTAAGTCCTTTAATTCATTTTTTAAATTTTCTGGAATATTTTCTTCATTTAACCATTGTTGGTAAACTTGTTCCCAAGACATGGAAAACACCTCATTTGTTTTTTTGTTTTTACTTTTTAAGTATAGCATTGGATATTCGTTTAGAAAAGGGAAGTTGTAGCGTTTTCTCTCAGCAAATGATTTTTATAAGAAAAATCTTACTTACTGTTCTATTTTTGTTTGTCTATTTTCAGAAAGCTGTCGTGTAATCCGTACCATTCGCTCACAAAAAAGAGGCATTTCTTCTGGTGAAATTCTGGAACAATTCAAGCGAATACTTCCACGTTTTTCACTAAAAGCGACACTTGGTGCTACCAAAACACCTTCTCGTAAAAACACTTGCCAATCTTCTGGCTTAAGTGCCCCTTGACGCCAATGTGCCCATAAATAAAAGCCGCCCTTTACTGGCGAAACTTCCCATTCTGGTAACGATTTAAATACTTGATATACAGCTGTTGCTCGTTGTTCCACTTGTTTATTTAATAACGTAATTTTTTCAGAAAAAGAAGAATCTTCAATCGCCATTTTAGCGAGCATCTGCGGAAAAATACTCAACGAAACATCCATCATTTTTCTGGCTTCTGCAATTTGTTTCGTCACGGAGGCGGGCGCACTTAACCAACCAATTTTCGTGGTCGAACCTAAAATTTTTGACAACGAACCGATATACAAGACATTATCTGGATCTAATTTTTTTAAAGGAGGAATTTCTGTTTTCGGGATAAAACTTAACTGCCCAAAAACATCATCTTCTAAAATAGGAACTTGATACGTTTGACAGACTTTCACAAGCTGTTCTCTTTTTCTTAAAGGCATTACTGTCCCAGTGGGATTTTGAAAGGAAGGATTAACCATAACCATTTTGATGCGATGTTGTCGAATTGTTTGTTCTAGCGCTTCAAGATCAATCCCTTCCTCTGTCATGGGTACACCAAATAAGCGCACACCAGCAGCTTGGAAAATTGGTAAGGCATAGAAGAAAGATGGATCTTCTACGGCAACACTATCTCCTTGTCTCAATAAAACTTGCAAAACTAAAAAAAGTGCTTGTTGCGCACCTGAAGTAAGCAATAAACTTTCACTTGGTAAATGAAGCTGATATTCCGTTGCTGTAATGGCTTGGATTTCTTTTCTTAACGGCAAATAACCTAATTCATCTTGTGCTTCCTCTTTTAAAAATTGTTTCCAATTTAATGCTGGAAAATCGAAACTGGGAATTAAGTCTAACGGTAACTCACCTGTATACATATCTAAGTCAGTCGGCAAATTTTGTTTAGCACGTAACTCAATCTCTGCCACCAAGGGATGAACTTGTTTGAACACATTTTGTTCTAAATAACGATGCCAATCCGTTCGTGGCGTCATCATTACCCCCCATTTTCCTTCGTTGACGATCGTTCCACTCCCTCTTTTTCGCACAATCCAGCCTAAGTCCACCAGTTCATCTAATGCATGAACAACGGTTGAACGATTGACAGACAAGTATTCTGCCAGTTTACGTTCCGAAGGGATTTTTTCACCTGGTAATAATTCGCCTGTTTGAATCTTTTGAACAATCATTTCCATAATACTCCGATAAATGGGAACACTTTGTTCTTTTTTAAGTTGCCACATAGCCATCACCTCAACAATTGGATGAGTTAAAAGTAATCCAGTTTAATGCTTTTGTCAATCGAAAATACAAGAAAAGTGGGACAGCCGTTTTGACGAATGTCCCACTTTTCTGTTTTACTATTAACAGGTTTGTCTCAATGTTTGTGTAAAAATGCTTGGATGGTGTTATAAAAGATTCCTGCGAACATAAAGATTAACCAACTAAACCGCCAATCCCCTAAAACAAAACTAATAAATAAATAGAGTGCAACAACTAAGGGCCAATAAACGGATGCAATAATTGCACCGACAGGATTTCCCACAGGTCCTTCCTCTGTTTTTGTTTGTTGAGGGGCAAAATCAGGATGACCAACATGTTCTGAATAAAAATAAGTTTCATTCAACAATTTATTAAAACTTCCTTTAATTACTCCACCAAATATAAACAAGAAGACACCAACCGATACTAAAAAGAAGAGCCAACTAATCCCCATCGTTCCATTATAATATTGTCCGCCCATCATTTGATGCATGGAACGGCGCATCATCAGATGAAGGCCACTACTAAAGACAACAACTGGGATTAAACCCAAAATACAAAAAACGACGCCCGCTGCCATACAAAAAATAAATGATCGTTGAAAACTTTGTTCTCTTTGTGCAACTTCTTTTTTTAACTTAGTCGGAATCAATCGTTGCCCCAGTTGTTTATCCATTGCAACAAACCGATTACCAGCAACAATAAATAATGGAACGCCAATTGCCACACCTATGAAAAGACAAACTAAACCGAGACCGTTAGAAAGAACACCACGCATACCAACCAGCAAGCCAACACCCACCATGATTGCAACAACACCAAGACCAATTTGAATAGCACCTTTACGTTGGACAGCTAAATAGTCAAGTCCTTCCTCCACTGAAATTTCTGGCAAACCGTTCATTGAATCGTTTGTTTCATCCACTTGTTTATTTTCTAAATTCAATTCTTCCATTAATTCATCAATAGTACCAAATTCAGAAATAATTGTACCAATTGCTTCATTTTCCGATTTTCCTTGGCTGAGCAAATCTTCATAACGATCCTCAGCATTTGCTAATAAATCCGCCTTTAATTGTTTTGTTTCAGATGTTTCAACAACGCCTGAAAATAAGCTATCAATAAATTCTTCTATAATTTTCATTTTCCCATCTCCTTTACAAATGCTTCGACGACGTCTTTTGTTACTTCCCATTCTAGTAACTTTTCCTCTAAATAACGCTCTCCTGCACGGGTTATTTGATAATAGGTCCGCTTTTTGCCATGCGTTACTTCTCCTGGAAATGATTCAATGTAGCCATTTTTCTCTAAACGTGTAAAAGCAGAATAAAGTGTCGTTTCTTTAATCGAATATTGTTCTTTAGAAATTTCACGAATGCGTTTAGAAATCGCATAACCATATGAAGCGCCGGATTGTAAGATTGAGAGAATAAAGGTATCGTTGTATCCTCGAATTGCATCACTACCAATCACATAAATTCCTCCCTCAAGTACTTCAACTATCGTACTACGTCTGTCGTTGTAATTATCTTAACACGATTACTACGATAGGTAAAGTAAAAAAAGCACGTAATGCAGAAATCATTTTAATTTCTGCACTACGTGCTGTCTTCTTTTCAGTCTATAGTTGAATCTTAAATGGTATCACCATTAAAAATAGAATTTTTTACAATCACATAATCAACTTTACGAATCGCTTCTAAATCGCGACCTCCCGCGTATGAAATGGAAGATTGTAAATCTTGTTGCATTTCGACTAAAGTATCTGCCAACTTCCCTTTATGGCGTAACCAGATTTTTTTCCCTTCAACGTTTTTCTTTTCGCCTTTTTGGAATTCAGAGGCGCTACCAAAGTATTCTTTGTAAACAACGCCATCTTCCACTTTTGTTTCACCTGGTGATTCTTCATGTCCAGCAAATAGTGAACCAATCATGACCATAGTTGCCCCAAAACGCACAGATTTTGCAATGTCTCCATGGGTCCGAATCCCACCATCTGCAATAATTGGTTTCCGAGCAGCTTTGGCACACCAACGTAAAGCCGCTAACTGCCAGCCACCTGTCCCAAAGCCAGTCTTAATTTTAGTAATACAAACTTTTCCTGGTCCAATCCCCACTTTGGTGGCATCGGCTCCAGCGTTTTCTAATTCGCGAACGGCTTCTGGTGTTCCAACATTGCCCGCAATAACGAACGTTTCTGGTAAAAATTTTTTTAAGTGTTGAATCATATTAATCACCGCATTTGAATGACCATGGGCGATATCAATTGTCACGTAGTCAGGAACTAAACCTTCTCGGGCTAACGTTTCAACAAAAGCGTATTCCCCTTCTTTCACGCCCACACTAATTGACGTGATCAAGCCCTTTTGTTGCATTTTTTTAATAAATGGCACTCGCGCCTCTTCATCAAACCGATGCATGATATAAAAATAACCATTTTCAGCAAGGGTTTCCGCAATCGTTTCATCAATAATTGTTTGCATGTTCGCTGGAACGACAGGCATTTTAAACGAATGTTTTCCTAAAGTTACTGTAGTATCACATTCAGAACGACTATTCACGATACATTTATTGGGAATTAATTGGACATCTTCATAATCAAAAACTTTCATACTTACTGCCTCCTAGTTATTTACAAAAATAACGTAAAAACCGAACATTCGGTCATTTAACGTTCGTGTTTACAAACACCATTGTTAATTTACACTATTCACCGCCACTTGTCAAAGGCGTTTTAACGAAAATTAATCTTTTTACCCTTCTTGAACGTTTGGTAAAATGGCCTGCAATAAAATAGCAACAATTGAGGCAGTTGCCACGGGTGAACTAAATAAATATTGTAAAAATTGTGGTAAAGTTTCCAAAAACTCTTTTGGTAACAATGTCAACGCTAATGTCATAATAATCGGAACGGCAATTACATACATCTCTTTTTCATGAATTGTTACATCACTCATGACTTTCATTCCACTTACAGAAATGATGCCACAAACAACCACAAAAACGCCGCCGATAACTGGTGCCGGAATGGCCGAAATCAAGGTGGAAAGTTTTCCAGATAAACCAAATAAGACAAACCACGCACCTGCAGCCACAAAAACCTTGCGACTAGCAACTCCAGTGATTGAAATAATCCCAGCATTTGTAGAGTAACTAGTTACTGGCGTGCCGCCAATGAATGAAGAAACTAAGCAACCTAAGCCTTCACCAATTACGCCGCGATTAATTTTTTCTTCGGTCAAAGGTTCAGCGACAACATGACTCACAGCAAACCAAGTGCCTGTTGTTTCCGCCATTAAAACCAGATAAATAACTAACATCGTGGCAATAGCTGACCAATCAAATTGGAAAGAAAAGTTAACTAATGGTAACTGAGGCAAACTAAACCAAGCCGCTTCACTAACGGCTGATAAATCAAGTACCCCTAATAATTGTGCCGCGATGCTCCCAAATAATAATGCCAAAATGACAGAAGAAACGCGGAAAATCCGCCCTTTTTTCAAAGCAGAACCTAAGAGCGCAAAGAAAATCAACGTCCCCGCTGCTATAAATGCTAATAAAATATTTTGTCCTAATTCCCCTTTTGCGTGGTAAATATTATCCGATAAAGCGACTGGCATTAACGAAAGCCCCACCACAAAAATAATTGTTCCTCCCACAATTGGTGGAACAAATTTAGTGATTAAACGATTAAAGATACCAGTAAATCCTAATATAATAACAACAATTGCCCCCACTAAACTAGCACCTAAAACTGCGCCCCAGCCATTTCCTTGTTGGTTATTGGCAAAATAAATTCCTGCAATTGCCCCGATTGGAATAAATGAAGGGCCTTGCGCAACTGGTAATCTCATACAAAAATGAGATTGAATAATCGTGGCAAGTCCTGCTGCTATGAATGTTGCTTGGATTAAAGAAGACGTTTGTGCTGTGCTAATCCCAATAATTGAAGCAATGATCACAGGTACGACGTACACGTCCATTGCTAAGACATGCTGAATCCCTAACATAGTGGCCTGCCCAAAAGATACTGAATCTTCTGGCCCCACTGTTAAATGAAGATTATTTTGTTTCTTTTCACTCATTTTTTATGCTCCTTTAGTTGCTGACATTAAATTTTTATCATGTACTTTTTCACCTTGTACCCAGACTTCTCGAATATTCTCTGGTCGTGCTAAATATAAGATTTTTTGGAAAATATCAAGCAATGATTCCCCTGGATTTTTAGGGATTCGTGCTTGTGACAAGCTTGTATTAATAATTTGAACATCCCAAGCATACCCTTTTTCTAATTTCCCAATTGGCAAACTTAGCGCTTGGCCACCGCCAGCAGTAGCTAAATAAAACGCTTCATTTACTGTAATCCGTGCTGTTTTAACACCTCGTACTTCTGGTTTTTTTGTAGCATCGACGCCATCTTCTAACATTCTAGAAGAAATAACCGCTTGCTTTAAATTGTCAAAAAGACTTGGTGAAAAACCACCTGAAAGATCACTACCTAAACCAACTTCTACTTGATGTTGATGTACTAATTTTGCAATCGGTGTTACTGCATTACCAAAATAAGCATTGGAGATTGGGCAGTGCGCTACAGCCGTCCCTGTTTCATGGAATAAATTCATATCTGCTTCTTCTAAAAAGCCTGCATGTGCCATCACTGCTTTTTCTGTCAATAAACCAAAATCATTCAATGCTTGAGCATCATTTTTTCCAAAACGTTCTTGAACAAATTGATGTTCCCAATCACTCTCACTACAATGACTTTGAACATGGACTTGATATTTCGCTGCTAATTCTCCTAATCCTTTAAGTGCTTCTTCTGTACAACTAGGAATGAAACGCGGAGTTACAACGGGATATACGCCTTGTTTTGTTTGCTGCGCTAATGTTTGAATTTCTTGAATAAACCGTTCCGTTTCTTCTAATGCTTGTTGCGTTGTTTGATCACGATAGTATTCAGGATTCTCATTAAGATCATCCATTACAACTTTACCAATTAAGCCACGCTGCCCTTTTTCCGCACAAATCTCTGCCAAACGACGGCTAGCTTCATAATGAATGGTTGCAAAATAAAGGGCTGTTGTTGTCCCATTAGCTAACAATTGGGTTACCAGTTCATCATAGACTTGTTGGGCAAATGTTAAATCTGCAAATTTGGACTCTAAAGGAAACGTGTACGTATTCAGCCATTCATACAATGGAATATCCAAGGCGGTCCCAGATTGTGCCCACTGAGGTGCATGGACATGTAAATCAACAAAGCCGGGTAAAAGATAAGAATCTTGGGGCAATTCTTGAAAACGTTGTGCCTCTTTTTGTTCTGCTAGCACAGTTTCATACGCTTCAGCATCTGGTTCAATTATTTCCTGAATTACTCCGGCCTCATCTATACAAAAAAGTGTCTCTTCATAAACTTTAATCTCTTGCAAATTTTTACTAGAAAAACCTGTTCCTTTTATTACAAAATGAAACATTTAATACTCCTCCTTACTATCACATGAAGATTATACATAAACTTTCGCTTAATAACTATAAAAATGTGATTTTTTTTTTAAAAATCCATGTTCAAACAAGCAAAAACCGAACATTCTAAGAATGATTTATTTTTTCTTTGGATAAACAAGAAAACTTTCTATTCTTAAGATTCTTCGGTATACTTGAAGAGAATCGTTAGAACTTTAGGAGGTCCTGAGATGATACAGATCGAACAAATTAGAACAGGTGTTATTCAAGAAAACTGTTATCTTGTTTATAATGAAGAAGCATTATTAATTATTGATCCAGGTGCAGAAGGAGCAAAACTAATTCAAGAAATTACCCGTTTAGGGAAGAAACCAGCCGCTATTTTATTAACACATACTCACTATGATCATATTGGTGCGGTAGAAGAATTGCGCCATCATTATCAAATCCCTGTTTATGTTAGTCCATTAGAACAAGCGTGGCTTTCCAATCCTATTTTGAATCTTTCAGGATTAGGCAGACATGATGATATAGCAAATATTATTGTTCAACCCGCCGAACATGAATTTAAACTAACCGATTATGAAATTGGCGGCATGAAATTTTCCGTAGTCCCAACACCTGGTCATTCAATTGGTAGCGTCAGCTTTGTCTTTGATGATTTTGTTGTTGTTGGGGATGCATTGTTTAAAGGTAGTATTGGTCGTACCGATTTACACACTGGTGATATGCAACAATTATTACACAGCATTACGACCTATCTATTCACTTTACCGGAAGAATTTCCTGTTTATCCAGGCCATGGTGATGCCACAACCATTCAACATGAAAAAGCCACAAACCCATTTTTTAATTAGAGATTTATTCACTATTTAAAGAAACTTAGGAGGAGTAGCAATGACTGAAGCAACGACACTTTATATTATTCGTCACGGAAAAACGATGTTTAATACGATTGGCCGTACCCAAGGCTGGTCAGATACCCCCTTAACCAAACAAGGAGAAGAAGGCATTTATCATTTAGGCTTAGGTCTTAGAGACATAGACTTTAAGGAAGCCTATAGTAGTGATAGTGGTCGTGCCATGCAAACCGCTCAGATTATTTTACAAGAACATCAAAACCACCAAAAGATTCCTTACCTAACCGATAAACGGATTCGTGAGTGGTGTTTTGGTTCTTTAGATGGTGGCTATGATGGTGAACTTTGGGGTGTGGTGCCACGCATTTTAGCTTTTAAAAGTTATGAGGACATGATGACCACGAAGATTACCTATCGCGAGTTAGCAAATGCTATTATTGAAGCCGATACGGCTGACTGGGCGGAGCCTTATGAAGTTATCCGTGATCGTGTTTGGTCTGGTTTCGAAGATATCGCTCATCATCGAGAAAAAAATGGTGGCGGCAAAGTCATGGTGGTTTCCCATGGACTAACAATTTCCTTTTTACTTTCCTTAATTGATGCAAGTTTGCCTATGCAGATGGCACTGGAGAATGGTAGCGTGACGACCTTAACTTACGAAAAAGGAACATTTACCATTCAAGGAATTAATGATATTTCTTATATTGAAAAGGGAAAAAAGATCGCTGAAAAGCGCCGTTTATTGTAAAAAAAGAGAAGGTTATCTGTCAAAATGACAGATAACCTTCTCTTTTTGTTTATTCTTTTAAACGTTCTACATTTTTTCTTGAGATTTGAATTTTTTCTAAGGTTTCCTTATAGTTTTTTGCTGCATAAGCAAAAAATAAAACATCGACTACATACAATTGTGCCACCAAGGAAACAGTAGCCGCACTTCTCAATGGCACGTCTTCCCCACTAGAGGTTTGGAGGACGATATCACTTTTTTCACCAATCACTGATTTTTCATCTTGTGTGATACTAATAATAGGAATCCCTTGCTGCTTCGCTAAATCAGCTAAAGTACTTGCTTCTTTATTCGTTCCAGAATTAGAAATAACAATAAAAACACTAGGCTTTTCTGTTGAGCCTAACATAGAAGCAAATAAATGATGGTCCAATGTTGTAAATACCGTTCGGCCTAATCGCGTAAATTTTTGATAAATATCTTGAGCAACCAACGAAGAGGCACCTAATCCATAGACAAAAATTACTTCTGTTTTTTCCAACAAATCAACGGCTTCATTCACTGCGACATCCTCCAATGTCTGACCGCTTCGCTCAACCACATGAACAAAGCGCGCTTGTAACTTTTGTTTAATGTCAGCTGTTGATTCCCCCTTAGTAACTTCAGTGTACATTTGCTGCTTCATTTGGCCAAGATTTGCAGATAATAAAAGTTTCAACTCTGTGAAGCCATTCACATCCATAGAATGACAAAAGCGAATAATTGCCGCTGGACTTGATCCTGCTTGTTTCGCTAGCTCTTGCGCATTCATTGAAATAACTGTTTCTGTATTTTTTAAAATATATTCTGCGATTTTTCGTTCTGATTTTGGTAATTGTTGTAGACGATCTTGGATAGATAAGACAATATTTTGTTGCATAAACACCCCTCCTGATACACCATTTCCTACGCAATTAAATTTTAACAAAGAAAAAGGGAGAAGCCAAGTTCTCCTTTTTCTATTTATTATTTAGTTGTTTGCATATCTTTAGGAATCCCAAAGAATAACGTTGCTACAAAACCACCTGCGTAAGCAGCCAATAAACCTAATACATAAGCAAGCCATTGGTTGTTGGCAATTAATGGAATTAAAGCCACCCCACTTGGTCCAATAGCAATCGCACCAACATTACCGAAGGCCCCAATCACCGCACCACCAATACCACCGCCGATACAAGCAGTAATGAATGGACGTCCTAATGGTAAAGTAACTCCGTAGATTAATGGTTCACCAATACCTAAAATCCCAACTGGCAAGGCACCTTTAATCATTTCAACTAATTTTTTATCTGATTTACAACGAATCCATAATGCTAAAGCTGCACCGACTTGTCCCGCACCAGCCATGGCCAAGATTGGTAATAACAAAGTCATCCCTGTTTGATTAATCATTTCAATGTGGATTGGCGTCAAAATTTGATGTAAACCAAACATTACCATTGGCAAGAAGGTTAAACCAAGAGTAAAGCCAGCAACCATGCCACCTTTTTCTAAGACAACATTGATAATACCAACTAAGCCATTAGAAATAGCTCCGGCTACAGGCATGATTAAGAAAATAGTTGCTAAGCCAATCACTAAAAGTGAAATGGTTGGCGTTACGATAATATCAATTGATTCTGGGACAATTTTATGCAATTGTTTTTCTAACAAGGATAATAACCATACGGCAAAAATAACACCGATAATTCCGCCTTGTCCTGCAGATAATGTTCCCCCAGTGAAAATATTACTGATTGGAGCATCTGGATTCATTCCTGTCAACATTGTGACTGCCCCAATAACACCACCCAACGCTGGCGTTGCACCAAAAACGCTGGCACTGTTAATCCCAGTGTAAAGAGCTAAATAAGCAAAAATCCCATTTTTAATGATATTTAAGACATCAATATATTGTTGCCATGAAGCTGAAATATCACCAGCAACAACTAAGTTAGACATAACAGCTGCAATCCCGCCAATAATACCAGCCCCAACAAAGGCAGGAATCATTGGAACAAAGATACTAGAAATGGCTTTTAACACTTTTTTAAATGGTGAAGTGTTATTTTGTTTCGCTTTTTGTTGTGCTTTCATTTGAGCGGCTTTTTCTTCTACTAAATCTTTTCCAGATTTGCCTGCTGAATCATCAGTTGCGGTGCCATGATTAAATGGTTCTCCCAATTTGACACCTGCTTGATCTACCATTTCTTGTGCAACCTTGTTAACAGTCCCTGGACCAACAACTACTTGCAACGTATCGTCTTCTACGACGCCCATAACGCCATCAATTTTTTTCAATCCTTCAATATCCACTTTGTCATAATCGCGGATATCCATACGAACACGAGTCATACAATGAATGACTTTGTCCACGTTTTCTTGACCACCAACTTCTTTATAAATCCCATCAGCAATGCGTTTAATTCTTTCTTCTGCCATGTTAAAACACCCTCCTAATTCCTTAATTTAATGTATTCTTGATAAATTGATTCCCGTCAATTAATTTTTGTGTTGCTTCTTCTTTAGTACTATCAGTTAAAATCATTACAATTGCTAACTTCACATTTTCTTCTGCTTCTACAAATTTTAGTTCGGCAACTTCATAACTACAACCCGTTGCTTCCATAATAATCCGTTTGGAACGCTCCACTAATTTTTCATTGGTTGGTTTTACATCAACCATTAAGTTATTGTAGACTTTCCCAATACCAATCATGGAAATAGTTGATAACATATTTAAAATTAATTTTTGAGCTGTCCCAGATTTCAAGCGAGTCGAACCTGTTAAAAATTCAGGTCCTGCATCTACTTCAATCGGCATTTGCGCATATTTACTAATTTCGGCATTTTTATTACATGCCACAGTTGCGGTAGCTGCTCCCACCGTTGTAGCATATTCTAAACCGCCAATTACGTAAGGCGTCCGACCACTGGCTGCAATCCCAACAACAATGTCATTTGCTGATAATTTTAGATCAACTAAATCTTGACGACCTAGTTCTTTTGAATCTTCGGCACCCTCTACTGCGACAGTCATTGCTTTTTGACCACCAGCGATGAGGCCTTGAACCATCTCTGGCTCGACGCCAAAAGTTGGTACGCATTCGGCTGCATCTAAGACACCTAACCGACCACTCGTACCAGCGCCCATGTAGATCAAGCGGCCGCCTTGATTGAAGCTTTTGATGATGGCTTCTACCACTGGTTCAATGGCTGCTAATTCTTGACCCACTGCAATTGCAACTTTTTGGTCTTCTTGATTCATTTTTTGTAAAGCTTCTTTGACACTCATCTCATCTAAGCCCATTGTATTTTCATTTCTACGTTCAGTTGTTAAGTTTTCTAAATTCATTCTCTATCGTTCCTTCCGTGACTAGCGTAAATTGATTGCCTGCCTTGATTAACGGCAATATCGTTTGATCTTTTTCAATAATTTGTGTAATCGTATTGACTTTTTCATCTTTCGGCAAGTCCACCAGTGTGACTTGAATTTCTCCCATATAGCGACCATATTTTTCATTATCAATCGTTACGGTTCCCACTGGACGGGCTTCAGTCTGCTCTGACTCAATCGTTGCAATTTCATCTTTTCTGAACATTTCACTCGTTCTTGATAATTCACTTCGCAAAACATCTCTTGCAGCATCTAAACGATTGGTATGAGTCCCAAGTATTCGCTTCAAATAGCGGCTCTTGCTAGGTGCTACTTCTAACAGAAATTGATTGGTTTGGTGATAATAACCAAATTGAGCCATGGTTCGCTCACTAATTTTGGGATCACCAATATAAACAGCATCGACATAAGGATCAGCCATCAAACCAACGGCAGCGGCGAAAGGATTTTGCCCACGATGTTTTTCTAATGTTGGTAAACCAGCAAAAATTGGGCCTCTTGTTTGCCCATCTCCTGGCACAAAAGTAAAAACTTGTAAGCCTAATTCTTTAAGCCAGCGGTTCTTTTCATTAAAAAATGTTGTTCCAATGCCTGTTTCAGGTCTTGGATAATAATTATGCCAAGCTTCTAAGCGAGAAAAGTCCGCTTGGTGAGCCTTTAACTCAGCCACTTCTTCCAGTGTAATGGTACTAGCATTCAATCCTATATCAATCTTATGTGAAGCATGAGCCATTTGTTCTATCGTAATGCCATAGTCCATCCGGAGGCCAGTTACGCCCAACTCAATTAAAGGCTCTAATTCATCGAAAGAAAAACCCGCTCTTTTTAACGCTTCACCTGAAATATCTACCATAATTTTCATTTTTTCTGCCTTAGCAATTGCCCCTAAATCAGTCAAGCGTTGGCGGTAAAGGGAAGTATCATCTTCTGGAATGTGTAAAGAAGTGAAAATACCATCAAATCCAAGCGCTTTCATCTTTTTGATATAAATAATTGTATCGTTTGTAATCTCTTCACCAAGAAAAACTGAAATACCATACATCTTTTTAGCTCCTCTCTAATACGCTTTCATTATAACTTGTTTGAAATAATATTTCAACTATTTTTCTAAATATTTTTTAATTCCAAAATAAAATTTTATTTCTGTTCAAAAAAAAACGAGCGTGGAACAAAAATCACTTTGGATTTTTGCTCCACGCTCAAAAACTGATAAACGGCGGGAACAGAACCAACTCCTTCGGAAATAAGCCGAAATTCTCCAAAAATCAAAGATCAATTTTCGGAAATTTCTTCTTATTTCTCGGAGCTAAACAGTTCTGTCCCGACCTCGTCTAATGCATTAATTGGCTGTGGCAGAGCCAACTGGTGTACCAGCTGTAACCACGCCAGTTTTCTCTAACGAAAATTGTGCTACTTTATCCATGTTGGTAATGATGACAACCATTTCAGTTCCTTTACCAGCTGCTTTAATTGCTTCTAAATTAGCAATTGCGACCACCGTATCTGCAGTCACTTGGTCGCCTTCTTTCACTTTAATAGTGAACGGTGCCCCGTTTAACTCCACCGTATCGATACCCATGTGTAATAAAATTTCAAGACCGTTTGTCATTTTTAAACCAATGGCATGTTTTGTTTGGAAAACGCTTAAAACTTCTCCTTCAATAGGTGCATAAATTTCACCATTTTCTGGAACTACTGCGTAGCCATCTCCCATCATTTTTTGTGAAAAAACAGGATCATTCACTTCACTAATTGGGATAACGGTTCCATTGGCAACGGCATACATTGTATTATTTTCGACAACTTCATTCTTTTTCTTCAAAAATCCAAACATTTCTCTTCCCCCATTTTTTAAAGTATCACTAGTATAGAAAAAAGTTTCATGAATTACAAGTGGCACCTTTGTATAATTCTAAAATTTATTTTAAAATAAGAATTTGCATTGGCATTTACTTTGTCAGCGGGTATACTTATACTTGATGTATTTTGCATTTATTTCAGAAAGGAATGGTGACATGCTTTTTGCTAACCTATGGAAAGCAATTATTCTTGGTATTATCGAAGGAATTACCGAGTGGCTTCCAATTAGTAGTACCGGACATTTAATTTTAGTGGATGAGTTTATTAAACTCGATCTAAGTAAAGATTTTATGGAAATGTTCAACGTCGTTATCCAATTGGGAGCAATTATGGCGGTTGTTATTTTATACTTCCACAAATTGAATCCTTTCTCACCAAAGAAAAATGGCGAAGAGAAAAAAGATACTTGGATTCTTTGGTCTAAAGTCTTAGTCGCTTGTTTACCAGCGGCAGTTATTGGTCTAAAATTTGATGATTATTTAGATGCACATTTTTATAACTTTTTAACAGTATCGATTATGTTAATTGTTTATGGGATTGCTTTTATTATCATTGAAAAACGAAATAAAAATGTTGCACCGAAGTGTACTAATCTAAAAGACTTCACTTATAAAGCCGCTTTAATCGTTGGTGCTTTCCAAGTACTGGCATTAATTCCAGGAACTTCACGTTCAGGAGCGACCATTTTAGGGGCAATCTTAATTGGGGCTTCACGTTTTGTTGCAACAGAGTTTTCATTTTTCTTAGGAATTCCAGTAATGTTTGGAGCAAGTTTTTTAAAAATCTTTAAATTCTTGGCCAAAGGAAATACGTTTGGATCAGAAGAAATCATTATTTTATTAACTGGCTCTATTGTTGCCTTCGTTGTTTCCATCATTGCGATTAAATTCTTATTGAATTACTTGAAGAAAAACGATTTTACAGTTTTCGGTTGGTATCGTGTAATTTTAGGTGCGATTTTAATTGGCTACTGGTTATTCTCATAAAAAATAAAACCGTTGCTTTCAACAGTGAAAGCAACGGTTTTATTTTTTTAAATCGCCAAACGTTATTCGCTCAATCTCCTGTTCTTCAAACCACTGACGAACACGAGGATCACAAATCGTTGCTAATTCTTTACAGCGTAAAGTGGTATAAGAAGAATTGTCTAACACAAATTGATCCAAATATCCAACATCAAAATGCATCTCAGCAATTGCCGATTCCGGCATCCGTAATAAACCAAAGTCATCTTCTAAAAAATTCTCCACTGATACGCCTTCGTGAATATAAGATAACGCGCCAGACTCTAACAAATGTGTCACCTGGAAATAACCTTGTTGCGGTGGATATTCTTTTTCCCCACTATATTTCAGGGTTGTATGAAGTCCGTACTCTTCTGCTAATTCTAAAAATACTTGATCAACCACTTCATCCCCAATCGAGTGGCAATCAAAATGTTCAGGATAATGTCCAGTTAGTTCCTTAAAGCGCGTCAATTGTGCAATCGTTTCAAGTCGTACTTCTTCATATACGAAGGTTACTTGCTTTTGTTGACGATAATAAGAAGAGCGATGAAAATTGCCTTGTTCATCTACCAGTGAAGGAATCATACATGGGTCCGCACAAGGTTTCCCTAATAAAAAATTCGTATGCTGACCTACAAATAAGCCTGGATAATTTTTTGCTAACGCAACGGCGTGTTCTGCTGTTGGTAAATTGGGCATCAAAAGTGTCGACGTCGTTAAACCATCGACATAACTTTTGATAATGCCATGATTAATCGCTTCTGACATCCCAAAATCATCAGCATCAACAATTACTTTAACCAACAGCTCCCCCTCTTTTCTTTACGTATTTTTGATGACAATTCCGACAATAATATTAACAGCTGATTCACAATCATTAATCGTGCGCTCAAGCTGATCGTAAACATCTTTCCACTTGATAACTTTTAATAAATCTTTTTCGTTGGTCATCAAATCTTTCATGGCGCTACTGTATAATTTATCGCCTTGAGATTCAATCGTATTCACTTCATCAATCAATGAAACTAACGTTTTAGAATTCTTAAATTTTGCAAATTCCTTCGTTGCTGATTTAACGCCTTCTGTCGCTTTAACAATATAAGCAGTTAATTCTAGCGCGGGCGTAATCATTTCTTCGACAACTAAATGATCAAGTAAATAAGACAAACTATTAATGCTATCAATAATGTTATCTAAGTGATCCGTAATATCGACAATATCTTCTCGATCAATCGGCGTAATAAAGGAAATATAGAGTTCATTTAAAATTTTGCGAACAATTTCATCATTCTCTTTTTCCAATTGATGAATCACTTCTGATTTTTTTACTAAGTTTTCTAATGAATAATTGTCTACAATTTCTTGCAAAACCTTTGCCGCTTCATAAGCATTTGTTGCTAACTGGTTTAATTCTCCAAAATAATCAAATTGTTTTTTACGTGCCATGTTTTTCTCTCCTTAAAAAATTGCAATAAATAATTTTGACATCACATAAGCGATCAGCCCACATCCTGGGAAAGTTAAAATCCATGCTATCAGCATTTCTTTCACGATACGCCAGTCAACACTTGAGATTCGCTTAGAAGCACCTACTCCCATAATCGCTGTCGTTTTTGTATGAGTAGTTGAAACTGGAATCCCAAAAGCCGATGCTAAAAATAAACAAATAGCCGTGCTTAAATCTGCAGTGAAGCCTTGATAGCGTTCGAGTTTTACCATATCCATCCCGACTGATTTAATGATTCTCATGCCGCCCACAGAAGTTCCAATGCCCATTGTAATGGAACACAGAACCATAACCCATAACGGAATCACAAAACCGCCACCTGTTTTTTCGACTAAATTATTATAAAAAAGTACTAACATGAACACGCCCATAAATTTTTGCCCATCTTGCGCACCATGTAAAAAAGCATTAGCTCCTGCACCAAAGGCTTGCCCAACTGTAAAAAATTTGTTGGCTTTTCTTCTAGGCACAGCCGAGAAAGCTTTCACAACAAGTTTGGCAATCAAATATCCGCCGCCAAAGCCCATAACGGTAGAAACAACTAGACCAACAAGCACTTTGATCCATTCCGAGCCATTGACTGCACCCAAACCACCTAATGCCATTGCCGAACCAGTCAAGCCGGCAATTAACGCATGGCTTTCACTTGTGGGAATACCAAAATACCACGCAGCAACTGCCCAAACCACAATTGAAAAAAGCGAAGCAGCCAAAGCCACCTGTGAAGCGTTTCCATTTGCGTCAAAACTAACAATGTTGCTAATCGTTTCAGCTACTTGGGCATTAAAAAAGGTCATGACTAATGCACCTAAAAAGTTCATCACAACAGCCATCCAAATTGCGACATTCGGTTTTAACACCCGAGTCGAGACAGCGGTTGCAATTGCGTTCGGCGCATCCGTCCAACCGTTAACAAAAATTACACCCATTACCAAAGTAATCGTTACCAATAATGCAATACTCACAAAGACACCACCATTTTTCATTTATCTATTTTATCATAGCATGTTTTAAAAAAAATGTATGCTTTTTTCTTAAGGCTCTGGCAAATTTTCTTATTTTTTTCTTGAAATTGTCTGTTAAGGAAAAAAACTTGTCGTCTTTTATTGCAATGGAACAATGGATTAGGTATAATGATTACTGTTGAATTACATTGGCTGACCAGTGTAAAACCTAAATCATCGGAGGTGAAACAAATGCCAAATATCGAATCTGCAATCAAACGCGTACGTACAAGTGCTAACGCGAATGCGAAAAATTCATCTCAAACAAACGCAATGCGTACAGCAATCAAGAAATTTGAAGAAGCTGTAGCTGCTGGAGCTGATAACGTCGATGCTTTATACAACGAAGCTGTTAAAGCTGTTGATATGGCTGCAACTAAAGGTTTAATCCATAAAAACAAAGCTAACCGCGATAAAATTCGTTTAAGCAAATTAGCTAAATAATGTGAGATAGAAGTTAGCATTCATGTTAGCTTCTTTTTTCATCAAAAAATGTCCAAGTCTGTTTTCACAAAGACTCGGACATTTTTTTATAAAGGTGAATCAATCCACGGTAAATCTGTTGTGAGATGTTGACTAAATAATTTAGTCTCTTCTCGCAAAGCTAAACGTTGTTGTCGTCTCGTTTCATAATTGGAACAAATCAACTTTTCTTCTGCAGTTTCTGGGACGACTGCCGCTAATTGGAAGTCACTTTCGGGATTCATATGAGACGGAATGGCTACAAAAGTTGTAAAACAAGTCGCCGCTAAATAACGCTCGCCAGTTGTTAAATCTTCTCCTACAACTTTAACAAATACTTCCATCGATTTATGATGCACGCCAGAAACAAACGTTTCAACACACACTGAGTGATTTTCTTTTAAAGGTTTTAAAAAATTCAAGTTATCTAAAGATGCTGTAACTGCCCCTCTCCGACAATGTCGTGAAACGGAAATGGATGCGGCGTCATCAATTAAAGACATTAATTTCCCACCAAATAGTGCACCAAAGGGATTTAAATCAAAGGGAAATACACGATGTGTTTGAATCACTCGTGATTCTCGACAAAATTTTTCTTTCGTCATTAACGATTCCTCTACTTTCATTTATAAACTTTTCCACGCTTTACTTTAGCTTACTTTACCATTTGATGCAATCCTTACTTTTTAGGAAACATTTAAAAAATAACAAATTTGCAAGTCCCATTTATTCATTTTTAGGAAAGTTGCTGTATAATAATAACGGTTAAAGAACTTTTAAGGAGATGGATACACATGAAAATTGCAATTGCTGGTGCCGGCGCTATGGGCAGCCGTTTAGGAATTATGTTGCATCAAGGCGGAAATGATGTAACTTTAATCGATCAATGGCCCGCGCACATTGAAGCCATTCGTGAACATGGTTTAATCGCTGATTTTAATGGAGAAGAAGTTGTCGCAAAACTACCAATCTTCTCACCAGAAGAAATTGACCATCAAAATGAACAAGTAGATTTAATTATTGCTTTAACCAAAGCACAACAATTAGATGCAATGTTTAAAGCGATTCAACCAATGATTACTGAAAAAACGTATGTACTATGTTTATTAAATGGCTTAGGTCATGAAGATGTACTAGAAAAATATGTGCCAAAAGAAAACATCTTGGTTGGCATTACCATGTGGACAGCTGGTTTAGAAGGACCGGGACGTGTTAAACTTTTAGGTGATGGCGAAATTGAATTAGAAAATATTGATCCTTCTGGTAAAGAATTTGCTTTAGAAGTCGTCGATGTCTTCCAACAAGCTGGTTTAAATCCAAGCTATAGTAGCAATGTTCGCTACTCTATTTGGCGGAAAGCCTGTGTCAATGGCACGCTAAATGGTTTGTGTACAATCCTTGATTGTAATATTGCCGAATTTGGTGCACTACCTGTTAGTGAATCCCTTGTTAAAACATTAATCAGTGAATTTGCAGCAGTCGCAGAAAAAGAAGCCATTCATTTAGATCAAGCAGAAGTCTATACACATATTGCTCAAACTTATGATCCAAACGGTATTGGCTTGCACTATCCGTCTATGTATCAAGATTTAATTAAAAATCATCGTCTCACAGAAATTGATTACATCAATGGTGCCGTTTGGCGCAAAGGACAAAAATACAACGTAGCAACACCTTTCTGTGCCATGTTGACACAGCTTGTTCACGGAAAGGAAGAACTATTAGGAGCTAAATAAAAAGAAAGTGCCAGGGACAATCGTTGTATGACGTTTGCCTCTGGCACTTTCTTATTTTGCTTGTGCAGTCAATTTTAAAATAAATAATTGGAATAATAATTCTTTATCCATTTGGCCCGTTTTCATGCGGTAATCATTTTCAACTAATTCATCATAAAGTCTTTCTAATCTAGACAATTCAAATCGTCGGACTTGTTGTAACGCTAACTTGACTCGATAAGGATGAACCTTTAATGTATCAGCGATATTCGCTTGTTGATAGCCCATCTTAGCCAAAATTTTGGTTTGCAGAAAAAGGCGAATCTGATTCAATAAGATTGCATTTAACTTAATGGTTTCTTCTCCTTGTAAAAGTAAATCTTCATACAATTGAACAGCTTTTTCACTGTTTCCAGAAAGTACTTCATTGGTTAAGTCAAAAACATTATGTTCCAAAGACTTAGGGACTAATTCTTGAACCGCACCTCGTGTAATTGTCTTCGTTTCAAGGGCATATAAATACAGCTTCTGTAATTCTCCCATAATTTTTGATAAGTTCAAGTCTGTCAATTGAAGTAATAAATCAAAAGCATCGGAGCGAATAGTGTACCCTTCGCTCTCAATCGTTTGAGAAATGTACTGACGAATAGCCTTTTCATCCATTGGATTGACGTCAACTACTGTGGCATTTTTTTTCAATGCTTTGGTAATTTTTTTGCGTTCATCTAATTTTTCATATGAGGCCATAAAAACAAGAACAGTTGTTGGTGATGGACTTTCCAAATAATTCAATAAAAGATTGACATCATGTTCCACACCGTTTGTTTTTCTTTCGGCAGTTAAAAAGTAAGGATTTTCCACAAAGACAAGGCGATAATCACCAAAAAACGGAATTGTTTCCGCTTCAGCAATCGCTGCACTTAAAGGTGTTTCCTCCATATCAAATGAGAAAAAGTTAAATTGATCATCCTCTTCCGTCAACAATTCTTTCATCAATGTTGTTTTAAATAATTCAGTTAAATAAAGTTCTGTTCCTATTAATAAATACACTGGAGCGATTTTTTGCTCTCGCACTTCTTTCAAAGCTTTTTGTAACTCCATTGGCTCGCTCCTTTTCTCGTTTCTCTTGTTTATCCTATCATGTTACTTCTGGAAATACTAGTCTTGTTCTTTAACAAATTTGGCTTTAGAAAGCCCTTGCCAAGGTAACCATTGATAATAAATCATTCCTTGAAGATCGGTCCGATAATAATTTATTTTTTGCTCCTTCAGCGTCGCTAATGTCTCCTGATGAGGATGTTTAAAACGATTATTCAGTCCAGCTGAAATCAATGCTTCTCGCGGATTAAGCTGTTTGATAAATCTTTTAGTTGACGACGTTTTACTACCATGATGACCGACTTTCAAGATGTCGATTTTCAACTGGGGATAGCGAGCCAACACTTGTTCTTCTCCTTCGGCTTCCAAGTCACCAGTAAATAAAAAATGCCGTCCACCTAATTGTGTGGAAAACACTATCGAGTCATTATTGCCCCCAATACTGCTCTTATTTGGCGATAAAATTTGAAAAGAAACGGGCCCATTAATTCGCTTGGGCGCTAAAATTGGCCGACAGTCTGTCCCGCTTTTTTGGAGTTGTTTCAAGACTTGGTGAAACGAAAAATTGGCTTCAGCTGCTCCTTTAGGGAAATAAAGAACAGAAATTGGAACCTTCTGCGCAATGGCTAATAAATCGCCAAAATGGTCTTCATGTGCGTGTGTGATGATCACTTCATCTAAACGTTTGACTCCTTGACTTTTGAGAAAAGGAATCACTGAATATTCCGCTCCTGATCGACTATTTTTCCGTTGCCGCCAAGCTTCTTTGTCAAAAGACAACCGACCACCTGTATCGATCAGTGTATTTTTTCTGTGAAAAGGCGCTTGGATAAACAAACTATCCCCTTGGCCTACATCGATCATTGCAACAATGCCAATTGGCGAAAGGTATTTACTATTTATCAAAATAATTAGTAGTCCGATTGAGAAAAAAATTTTTTTAGACTTATCTGCTAAATAAATCATTGAAAGTCCGATTAGTAATAACAAACTAATTTGTATCCAAGCATTTAAATAGCCGATGGTCAGCTTCGGATTTAAGTGAACTAGCACCCACTCAAATAAACCATTCATTGTTAAAAATAGTGGTTCGAGCAAGGCTGCTAAATAGCGTACTGGCATAATAATCACTAGAAAAAAGCTCAACGTCAAAAGCGGTAACAAGAACCGTTCAAAAATTGGTAACAAGAGAAAGGTTAAGAAACTCCCTAACAAGGGCCATTCATAAAATGATTGGACTAAAATAGGTAAGGAAGCCACAGCCAATAGGAAAGAGCCTACACAATTTTTAATGAAAGGCGAAGAATAACCGACTAATGTTTGCTCTAAAAACAGCAGAACAAAGGAAAGTAAGTAACTAAATTGACCGCCGACTGAAAAAAAGAGGGTTGGCTGAACAATCAAGTGCACTAAGAGAGTTAAACTCCAACAATCGAGGGCCGGAACCTGCCAATTAAATCGTCGATTGAACGTATTGAGGTTTGTTTGTAAAAGCGCCCGCATGACACTGACTGAGAATCCTGTTAAACCAGCATATATCAGAGAAAAACCGCATTGCCACAAAAAATAACTTTCTTGCGTTCGGCGAGCGATTCTTAGCATCAGCAAGCGAAATAAACGAAGGAAAAAAGAAACATGCATCCCTGACAAACTAAAAAGATGCAAAATGCCTAATGCTGAAAATTTATCGCTTATTTCAGCAAATTCTTCATTACGAAAACCTAAGAGCAACGCATTCATATACATTGCACTAGTATCAGCAAAATTTTTCTGAATATGTACCATCGCCCACTTCCGCCAGCCGCTAATGATTTCTTTAAACCGCCAAGAAAAAAAGGAACGCGGTTGTCCTATCTCCTCAATGAATAAAATAGCTTCGATTCCTTGATTCTTTAAAAATAGTTGATAATTGAAGCCATTTTTGTTGGTTTGACCTTGGGGGGATTCTAAAATACCTACAGCGGTTGCCTGAATGGTTGTGGCTAGTTGTTGCCATTGCTGTTTTTCTTTCACACTTTTTAATTGATAAAATGCCATCACTTTCTGCCTTTTGCCTTTTACGATCCAATTGGCAGGAAATTTTACTTGATCGCCATCTACTTGTATTTCATCTGGCAATATCGTTAGCTGTCCTGACAAGCGGACTTCTTTAGGCAACAAAGAGACTGGCTTTAACCACTGGAAAATCAATACGCCTCCTACTATTAAAAAACTGCACAAAAAACCTCCCAATATAACAGGAAAACTTTTTGTACAGACAATACGGATAACAGTGATAGAAAGAAGAAGAGCTCCTAATAGACTAGGTGCGAAAAGACACCACAGCCCACAACTCGTCAGTAGAGCTACGAAGAACCAATTATTCCTCAGCTGAGGAAGGATTGTCCTCAAGTGTGGCAAATTCTTCTCCCCATTGTAATTCGGCAAAATATTTTGGTACTAAAGTCACTTTTTCAACCGTGGCACCTACTTGTTCAATTAAATTTAGGGCATACTCATCATTACGGTAATCCTTTAAATAATAAATCTTTTTAATCCCTGCTTGTAAAATCATCTTTGTACATTGCAGGCAAGGGAAATGTGTCACATAAATTTCAGCCCCTTCTGTAGGGACGCCAAACTTCGCACATTGTAAAATTGCATTCATTTCTGCGTGGATTGTTCGAACGCAATGATTATCAACAACATAACATCCCTCATCAATACAATGCGTTCCGCCACTGACTGAACCATTGTAACCTCCTGCAATAATTCGTTTGTCGCGAACAATGGTTGCTCCGACAGTTAAACGTGTGCAAGTACTTCTTAATGATAATAAGACGCTTTGTCCCATAAAATATTGGTCCCATGGAATTCGTTCCATAATAAACCTCCTTTATTTTTAATGACTCCTGTGTTCGATTTGCCAAATCATTTAATCTTATTACAAATAGTATGTTATCCGCATCCCATAGTCAAGAATTCTCAGGAATTTTCTGTTAAAAGTTAGCCAGTCACTGTCAACATGTCTTTTAAACGTTCTACTGTTTTCTCTCCAATACCTGGAACATTTTTCAGTTCCTCGACGGTTTTAAACGGTCCTTGTTCGTCACGAAAGCGAATAATCTCTTGTGCTTTTTTCGCACCGATTCCTGAAATCGTTTGTAGCTCTGCTTCTGTTGCCGTATTAACGTTGATCTTTTCCTCCTGATTTTGCTGAGCAGGTGCTGATTCCTGCAGCGTTTCTAATGACTGTGCCACTGATTCTCCTTTTTTGGGCACGTAAATAATCATTTGATCTTTTACTTTTTGAGCGTAATTGACCTGGGCAGTATCAGCTTCCTCGCTCACGCCTCCAGCTAAAGCTAAAGCATCCCAAATCCGCTGCTGATTTTTTAGTTGATAGATTCCTGGTACTTTCACTGCGCCTTTAATATCAACATAGATCATTGTTTCTGCCCTTTCTTTTGTGGCATCTGTGGCGGCCTCTGCCGTAGTGGTCAGACTTGTCTCTTCCCACATTGTGGTGTCTACTTGTGCCTTCTTATTAACCATCAAATAAATGCCCACTAATAGAGTTATCAAAATGACCATAGACGCGCCACTACCTAGCAATAGCCACTTTTTAGGTAACTGTTTCAACCAATCCATCGTTTGTCCTCCCTTCAAAATATAATTACGCATTTTTTAACAAAAAAATGCGCCTGGACCAAAAATCACTAGTAATTTTTGGCCCAGGCACACTTTTATTTTAATTTTTCTAGATAGTTCAAGGCATCTTGAACCGTTTTTACTGGGACAATTTTCATTTTTGTCCCAATTTTTTTCGCAGCTTCTTGTGCTTCTTGATAATTCGATTTGATTTTCGGTTCAACTTTTTTCATTTCTGAAGTTATTTCATCATCGGGTGCAAAGAAAATTTCTGCACCGTTCTCACTGGCTGTTACAACTTTTTTGTCAATGCCTCCGATTCTACCAACGATTCCTTGACTGTTCATCGTACCTGTTCCAGCAATTTCATGACCTTTACGTAAATCTTTATGACTTAATTGTTCATATGTCTGCAAAGTAAACATTAAACCAGCCGATGGCCCACCAATATCACCCGCTTCAATAGATACTGGGATAGAAGAATCAATTTCAGTATGATCAGTCAAACCAATACCAATCCCCGCTTTTTTATCTGTTGGCAATTCAATTAATTTGCCGGTCGCTTCTTTTGCTTTGCCATCTTGAATAAATTGAACAGTGACTTTTTGATTCACTTTTTGTGCTTTAATGTAATTCATTAATTCTTCACTGCTTTTAAAAGATTTGCCATCCACGCCTGTCACGGTATCGCCAACTTCAATTTTTCCTTTAAAACTTGAGTTGTCTTCCATCGCTAACACATAGACGCCTTTAAATTTCATCTCATATGGAACCTTCGCTAATTTTAAGGCTTGCTCAATTGCGGCGTTTTTTGAGGAATCCATATAATATTGTTGAATTCGATTATATTCGCTATTACTACTATCCCCCATTAATTCTTTTTTAGACATAACTTCTTGAAAATCCGAAAAGTTTGCTTTTATGGCAGAAAAAATAGTGGCCGAACGAATGCCCACCGTTGTTAAATAAAAAGCACCTGACTGCGTATCTTTTTTCCCATCAACAGTTACAAACTCTTTTAAATTTTCAGTCGTTCCTGGTCCTTCAATATAATAAGGAATAGGGACGATAAACAAACCAATTAGCAGCAATGCCAATACCATTGGAATGAGTGATTTAAACGAAAATTTCTCTGTTTTTTTATTCATTATTTTAGCTCCAGTCATTCTTCTTTTGTTTTAACGCGTGATAAATATTTGGAGGAAGATAGTCAGACACATCGCCCCCAAAACGTAAAACTTCTTTTAGTAAACTGGAGCTTACATGTGCATATGGTTCTTCTGCTAATAGAAAAACCGTTTCAATTTCTGGCGCCAGATGTTGATTCATTTTAGCAATGTCTTTCTCGTACTCGTAGTCTTTGACGTTTCTAATGCCACGAATCAAAAAATTAGCCCCTAATGATTTTGCACTTTCCACAGTTAACTGGGTTTCTTGCATAATAACACGCACATTTGGCATTTCTTTAGTTGCTTCTTCAATTAAATATTTTTTCTCTTCTGGCGTAAATAATGTTTGCTTACTTGTATTTATAAAAACACCAATAATGACTTCATCAAATAACTTCGCACTGCGTTCAATCAAATTTAAATGACCATTTGTCATCGGATCAAAACTTCCGGGAAATAGAGCAATTTTACGCATCCTACGCCTCCTGACGATAAATCGTTACTTGAGTGATTCCGTAAACGGTTTCTCTTGTTTTTTCTAGTGTACCAATCGTTTCCGGTAATTTGACAGTTTTATCTGTTTCACAAACGATAACGGCTTCGTTTGTTAATAACTGCCGTTCTAACATCTTTTCTAATTGTGAAACAATTTCTTGTTTGGCATAGGGCGGATCCAATAAGACCAAATCAAATTGTAGCTCCTCTTCATAAAACTGTTCTAAGGCACGATTAGCATCCATTTTTCTAACTTCAAATTTTTCTGGTTCTTTTGTAATCGCAATATTTTCTTTAATTACTTTTAGTGCAGCAAAATTCTTTTCAATACAAATACTTTTGTCCATTCCACGAGAAACGGCTTCAATCGCTAACCCGCCACTTCCTGAATATAAATCCAGCGCCATTCCACCGTCGAAATATGGACCAATCATATTAAAAATAGATTCTTTTACTTTATCTGTTGTGGGCCTAGTATTGTCACCATCTAACGCTTTCAAGCGTCGACCACCATATTCTCCAGAAATAACACGCATTGTTTCGACTCCTTTATCAATCATTCTTTTATAATTCATTATAACAAAAAGAGTGAAAAATGTTTGAAATTTCTCATAACATTTCTCACTCTTTTACATTAGACATTCTCTGCTAAGCGAATCTCTGTAGATAATTCCTCTACTACATAGCCATCGTCTTCTTGTTCTTGATAAGCCGCTTTGGTACCAATTTTTTCAGCAAAATTCATTTCGACATCTGGTCGATACGATTTATCGACACTACGAACAAAATGTAACTGATTAATTTTTTCCATGTTACTTTCAATATTTTCTTCATTCATGTAAATCACCACATATTTCATTTTTCGTGAAACATAGTGAATCAGTCCATATCGGCGTAACTGTTTTAACGGTTTTAATGTGTATACCCAAACAATTAGGCAACGACGCTCTTGAAGCGTAAATTCTTTTTCTTCTTTAGCTTGCATGGCAGCTTCCTCCACAACCTGAATGTTTCTTTCCTCGTTCAAAGAAAGGATTTCCAGCATCTACTTTAATATCTTCAGAAATTAGTTGCGCGATCTTTAAACCAATTGTATCTAGCAACGTTTGAACGTTTGTCTCAGCAAAACGATAATTTGCAACGATTTCATTTAAATCAAGCGCCCGCTTTGCTTTACGTAGGGCTCGTTGTTTCTCCCGAAAATCGGGCGCATGAATTCCATAAGCTTCTACTCGTTCAAAAGCTGACTTAGCTTCTAAAAATGCTTTTTGTAACTGAGCAACTTCCGCCGAAGCATACATAGCCTTTTTTGTTTCTTTATAGTTTTGAACAGCATCACTTTCTAAAAGTGCTGAAATTAAGCATTCTGTTTGATCTTCAATTGCAAATAAATGTTCTGTCACAATCATAACTTTTCACTACTCTCCGTGATTTGCCTATTTTCTGGTCGTTTCTCTAATAAGACTAACACACCTTCATTGGAAAAGGCAACGCCCAATTCTGTCGTTTCTGACTCAGCAAAATAGCTATCATATTGCGGGTCCGAAAACCACGACAAAATAGTAAAGGTACTATCATAAACAGGTTCTTGGAAAATACCTGCTGGTTCTCTCAACGAAAGTTTGCTCGTTTTAACTAATAAAGAAAATTCGTCCTTAGTCAACTGAAAGGGATGAATAGCCGTATGTTCCTCTCTTGTTTGTAACAATTCCGCTTGTCGATTTGCTGACAAAACTGTTGGTGTATGGTTGGCCAGCGTTTGATACAATGTTTGGGCATCTTTTTGACTTTGTGTGGAAACTGAAAAAGCAGCTTGATTTTCTTGCTGTTTAACCAGATTCATGACATAAATCGCTTGGTTACTTTGAACAGGATCGAAGGTCATTGACTGCGTTATATCAACTGGCAAAGGAGAACCTTCATTTAATTGATACGGCATTTCCGTAAGCAACGTTTCTTTATTGACATAATTGACTGCCATTAAACCACCTGTCCGCTGATTAAAAAATAACACTGCAAAACTGCCATTATCAAAAGCAACCAGTGGTCGATAGTTCATATCTTCTTCCATCAGCTCGACATCGTAAGCTTCATGATGAAAATTAAATGCAAAATTCGAATAAATCGTCATTAAATCAGACAAGTCAGCAAGCTTCATATCTATCTTAAACGGTTCTATCATTTTGTCATTGTTAAAGGCCTTAATTGCGATGACTTTATTTTCTCGAACGTTGACTTCTAAGTAATCATTCATCGTCAAACCGAACGTCCATAATTCATACGTACGACCTGTTTTAATTTTTTCTTTAGGATTGCCAAACTGGCGGATAAAGGTTTCCACATCTTTCCCTATGTATGCTGCGTAGCCAGAAGCTGGCAATTCTTCATGAGGAACAGCGGTGTGAGCGCTGGATAAGCGCCCACTTTGAGCTGTTTCGGTTGGTTTTTCAGCAGGGAAAAAAACTGGCTCTAAATATCCGATGAGTAGAACTGTTAAAAAAACAGCAGTAAAGGCCCAAAATCGCTTCATTTTTTCCCCTCTCATCTTATTTTTCTTTCACTTCTAATAACAAATCACCTGAGCTGATTGCTTCGCCTTCTTCAACATAAATGTGATCTACCGTGCCCGCAAAACGTGCTTCGATAGTCGTTTCCATTTTCATGGCTTCTGTAATCAGCAACGGCTGACCTTTTTCTACTTTATCGCCACGTTTGACCAATACTTGTAGAACAGAACCAGACATCGTTGCGCCGATTTGTTCTTTATTAGTTGGTTCCGCCTTTTGTTTTACTTGAACAGCAGACTTAATGGAGGCATCTTTAACTAAAACCTCACGACGTTGCCCATTCAAATTGAAGAACAAGACACGGTTTCCGTCAATATCAGGTTCGCCAATTTCATCTAAACGAATAATTAACGTTTTTCCTCGTTCAATTTGAACTTCCAATGTCTCTCCTTGACGAATACCATTAAAGAATGTTGGCGTATCTAATAAGGTTATATCTCCAAAGGTTTCGTATTTTTGTCGATACTCTAAAAATACTTGTGGATACATTAAATAACTTAAAACTTCTTCCAATTTAGGTTGATACCCAATTTTTTCGGCTAATTCTTCTTGTACTTTCGCAAAATCAACAGGTGCTGCTAAGTCACCTGGTCGCTCTGTGAAGGCCGGTCGACCTTTTAGAATAATTCGTTGGAGCTCTTTCGGGAACCCACCAACTGGTTGACCTAAATCACCTTGGAAAAAAGTCACAACGGATTCAGGAAAACTTAGTTCTTCACCACGCGCATAAACATCTTGTTCTGTCAGATTATTTTGAACCATGAAGAGTGCCATGTCTCCCACGACTTTTGAAGATGGCGTCACTTTTACAATATCGCCAAACATCAAATTCACTGTGTGATACACTTTTTTGATTTCATCCCAACGGTGCCCTAAGCCTACCGCTTTTGCTTGCTGCTGTAGATTAGAGTATTGACCACCAGGCATTTCATGCATATAGACTTCTGTTTGCGGGGCATTTAAGCCATTTTCAAATGGTTGATAATACATGCGCACATCTTCCCAATAATGATTGATTTTCTGTGCATTATCAATGTTAATAGTTGGCGTCCGTTCACCATTGACTAAAGCATAATATAGACTGTTCATACTTGGCTGGCTAGTTGCGCCACTCATCGCACTCATTGCGACGTCAACAATATCAACGCCTGCTTTAGTGGCTGCTGAATAAGTGATGATCCCATTGCCACTAGTATCGTGGGTATGGAGATGGATTGGTAAATCCGTGGCTGCCTTTAATTCACTAATTAAACGATAAGCAGCTTGTGGTTTCAATAAGCCAGCCATATCTTTAATCGCAATGATTTGTGCGCCTAAATTTTCCAATTCTTTAGCCATATCAAGGTAATATTGAACATTATATTTTGCTCGGGCTGGATCATTGATGTCCCCAGTATAACAAATTGCTGCTTCCGCAATTTTTCCGGTATCCCGAACGACTTGAATACTTTTTTCCATTTGAGGAATCCAATTTAAGCTATCAAAAATTCGGAAAACATCAACTCCTTGGCGAGCAGATTCTTTAATGAATTCTTCAATAACATTATCAGGGTAATTTTGATAGCCTACCGCATTAGATCCTCTGAACAGCATTTGTAAAAGTGTGTTTGGCATCAACTGACGAATTTTTCTTAAACGTTGCCATGGGTCTTCGGTTAAGAAGCGATAGGCAACATCGAACGTAGCGCCACCCCACATTTCACTAGAAAACAGCTCAGGCAGGGCTGCATCAGTTAGACCAGCAATTGCTTTAAAATCTTGTGTTCTCACACGAGTAGCTAATAAACTTTGGTGCGCATCACGGAACGTGGTATCTGTCATTAACACACTTTCTTGATTCTTAACCCAATCGATGACGGCGGTTGCTCCTTGAGCGTCTAGAATATTTTTAGCTGTGATCACTTTTTCTGGAACTTCAATATCTGTCGGCACGCGCGGAGCTTCAAAATATTTTTTCTCCGTTCGTTCAATACCAGGGAACCCATTGACCGTTACTTCTCCAATGTATTTCATCGTTTTATTGCCACGATCGCGCATACGAGGAAATTCAAATAATTCAGGTGTATTATCAATAAAGGTTGTTTTGGCTTCGCCAGATTGAAACGCTGGATAGCTCACAACATTTTGTAAAAACGGAATATTTGTTTTCACGCCACGAATCCGAAATTCTTTTAAGCAGCGTTGCATTTTACTGATTGCCTGTTCAAAAGAGAAACCATGCGTACAGACTTTAACCAATAAAGAATCAAAATATGGCGTCACAGCGTAGCCAGAATAAGCATTCCCTACATCTAAACGCACACCAAAACCACCTGGTGAACGATACGTATCAATTTTCCCTGTGTCTGGCATAAACTGGTTCAGGGGATCTTCAGTCGTAATCCGACATTGAATAGCCGCGCCTTTTAATGTCAATTCGTTTTGTTTTGGCAAATGCATATCTTTATGCAAATCAAGCCCTTGCGCAATTTGTAATTGAGAGATCACAATATCAATATCTGTAATCATTTCTGTGATAGTATGTTCTACCTGAACACGAGGATTCACTTCAATAAAATAAAACTGATCCCCTTCTACTAAAAACTCAACCGTTCCCGCATTCACGTAGCCGACATGCGCCATTAACTGCACAGCAGCCGAACAAATGGCTGCTCGTTGTTCTTCATTCATTGATACACATGGTGCGACTTCTACCACTTTTTGGTGGCGCCGTTGCACAGAACAATCACGTTCAAATAAATGCAAGACATTCCCATGATGATCGCCTAAAATTTGTACTTCGATATGTTTAGGATTAGAAATATACTTTTCAACATAAACCTCGTCAGAACCAAAGGCTGCTTTCGCTTCGCTTTTTGCTCTTTCGTAACCTTCTCGTGCTTCCTTGGCATCGTGGGCAACGCGCATCCCACGACCGCCGCCACCTAAAGCAGCTTTAATCATGATAGGAAAGCCATGCGTTTCACCAAAGGCTACGACCTCTTCCACCGTTGCTACTGGCCCGTCTGAGCCTGGAATCGAAGCAATCCCCGCAGCTACAGCTGCTTCTTTCGCTTTAATTTTATCGCCAAAAATATCTAAATGATGTGTTTTAGGTCCGACAAAAATGATTCCTTCTTCTTCACAACGTTCGGCGAAGCGTAAGTTCTCAGATAAAAAGCCATAACCAGGATGAATGGCATCTGCTCCCGATTTTTTGGCAATTTGGATAATATTTTCAATGTCTAAATAGGCTTCAATTGGTTTTTTCCCTTTACCAACTAAATACGCTTCATCTGCTTTGAAACGATGAACAGAATACTCATCTTCTGCAGCATAAATCGCTACTGTCTGGATATCTAATTCTGTACAAGCTCTAAAAATTCGAATCGCAATTTCGCCACGATTGGCAACTAATACCTTTTTCATAACGTCACTCCTACCATCAATTTCCTTCAAATTTATTGGTTCTGTTCTAAAGATAAATAGTACTCATTTTCTAATTTCTGACGTGTTTCATCTGCACTGATATTCAGGACAAAGGCCACAGCAATCGAAATAATCAGCAAACTATTCCCACCTTGACTCAAGAACGGGAAAGTAATTCCTGTTAATGGAATAATCCCAGTAATCCCACCAACATTAATAAAGACTTGAATTAATAACATTGTACCAATTCCAATACACATTAGTGAATTAAAAGGTTTCTTCGAGCGTACACCAACTAAAATAATTCGCGCAATCATAAACATCAACAATCCTAAAATCGCTAGACCGCCGATAATGCCTAACTCTTCTAAAGTAATCGCAAAGATAAAGTCCGTATGTGCTTCTGGTAAAAAGCCTTTTTTCTGAACACTATTCCCTAGACCTTTGCCAAACCAGCCGCCATTACTGATTGCATAATAAGAATTAGCTAACTGATGGCCTAAGTTCCGTTCATCTAAAAATGGATTTTTAAAAACAGCAAAACGATTATAAATATATTGATAACGCGCTGGGAAAATTTTTCCTTTAGACATAATTAATAACTGAATAGCCGTGATACTACCTAAAATGCCCAAGCCACCGACCAAGTAGGTATACATATAATTAATCCCACTTGCTAAAACCATCACGATGGTAATTAATGTTAGAATGGCCGCATTCCCGAAGTCAGGCTGGATTGCAACTAGAGCAATTAATACAAAAACGAGCATCAACGGGCGCCCGGCAGCTTGTTTAAATTGATCTATGCCTCCATTAATTGTCTTTTGTCGCCGTGCTAAAATATAAGACAAGTACCAGACAACCATGATTTTTAAATACTCAGCTGGTTGCATCGAAAATCCACCAATCTCAATCCAACCACGTGCGCCATTAATTTCTTTCCCGATACCAGGAATCCGAACGGCTAAAACCATAACCGTAATTACTGCAATGGCAAACATGATAAAACTTCGATTCTGGAAAACGGATGTTTTCATCTTATAAATAAAAAACATTGCAACTAACCCTACCACCCAAAAGGCAACCTGGTTAATAACGAATGACGTAGGTGAAAAACCTTTCATTACTTGTAATGCGGATGTGGAACTATATACCATAATCAATCCCACGATACTTAAAATTAAATATGGAATAAAAATACTATAGTCTAGCAAATGCCGTTTCTTTACTTTGTTTGGCAAAGCTTAACCCTCCTTGCCAATCTCGTTTTTTTCTTGTGTTTCTTCATAAACATCTGTATATAATTGATTCAATTCGCGTTCTAAATCACTTAGTAAGCGATGTCCTTCATCATTAGTTAAAATCCCCAAACGGGTCGCATAAGTCACTTGTCTTGAAAAACCATACATTTGTGTATCCACCACTTCTTCAAATGCTTTACATTGAGAAATGCACAAACTGTTTTTTTGATTACGAATAAGCATTTTAATGCGTTCTGCATCGTCTTCTAATAATTGAATGGCAAATTTCTTTGAAATTCCTTCGTCCATTTGTACAGAACCTCCCTATCTTAATTAAATAATTATAACATAATTCTCAGTTAGATACATGATGATTTCAGAAAATTTCCTTTAAGAAATTTTCTAAAACCAAGCGATATATTAAGTAAGAAATCTCTTTATATAACAAGCTTATTTTATCAATACAACAACAAATACATTAAAAGACTTTTTTCTTATTTTCTGCTTTTAATTTTAAATAAAATAACAAACTATATCATTTTTTTGTCTCTTGATATTCTTTAATTACTTCTAAAAAGGCGGTGCCATATTTATCTAATTTATTTTGGCCGACCCCTTTTATTTGCAATAATTGAATCGTTGTTTGCGGTAATTTTTCACACATTTCTTTAAGTGTACTATCGGAAAAGACTACATATGGCGGCACGCCTGCCTCTTGAGCCATGTCCATACGTAATTCGCGCAATCGTTCAAACAAGGCATCATCCACTGCTACTTTTCGAACTTTTTGGTCTTCTTTTCGGAAGACCTTCCGTTCCCCTAAGAGCACCTGAACACCTTCTGTCGAGACTGATAACAACGGAAATTGCCCATCAGAAGGAATTAAATAACGTTCTGCTGTTAAATAATCAATCAGCTGTGTGACTTCTTTTTGCGTGCGACCTTTCATTAGTCCGTATGTTGGCAAACGATCAAAATGCCATTGATCAATTTTTTGATCTTTTGAACCAGTCAAGACTTTACCAACTAAGCCCTTACCGAAACGTTCTCCCATACGTTTTACACAAGACAAGACTTTTTGGGCATCGACCGTAATATCGACTAATTCTCGATTATCCAGACAATTCGAGCAGCGACCGCAGTCCGTCCCTTCTTCACCAAAATAGCGTAAAATATATTTTTGTAAACACATTTGTGCATTCGCATATTGTGACATTTCCCGTAATTTCAAGTACTCTTTCTGCTTATAATCAATGGTCATTTCAGATTGTTCAATAAAGTATTGTTGAATTTGCAAGTCTTGTGGAGCAAACATTAACACAGCATCACTAGGCAGACCGTCACGACCAGCTCGGCCGGCTTCTTGATAATAAGATTCAATATTTCCTGGTACTTGTGCATGAATGACAAAACGAACATTACTCTTATTAATCCCCATACCAAAGGCATTTGTTGCTACCATCACTTGCACTTGATCATACAAGAACGCTTCTTGATTTTCACTACGTAGCTGTTCACTCATACCCCCATGATACATCCCAGCCGCAATTTTTTTATTCTCTAATAAATGATAAATTCGTTCAACTTCCTTCCGCGTGCTTGCATAAATAATACCTGATTGCCCAGTATTCATCTTTAAATATTCCAAAAGAAAAACGTCTCTATTTTGATCTTTCACGACTTGAAAAGATAAATTTTCTCGAGCGAATCCTGTTTTGATTTCATTTTCTGATGGAATTCTTAATTGCTTGACAATATCCTCCGCTACTTGTGGCGTTGCTGTAGCTGTTAGTGCAATCACAGTTGGTTGTTGTTGAAATTGATCGATAATCTCTGCTAAACGCAAATAGCTTGGACGAAAATCATGCCCCCATTGTGAAATACAGTGTGCCTCATCTACTGCCAATAAATCAATCGGTACATGTGTCAGCATCTGTTGAAAATCATAAGATTCTAATCGCTCTGGCGCAACATACAATAGCTTGACTTCTTTGTTAACCGCTAATTGAATACGATGATTCATTTCTTGATAGGAAATGGTACTATTGATATATGTAGCTGGAATTCCCATTAAATTCAGGGCGTCTACTTGATCTTTCATTAAAGAAATTAATGGTGAAATCACCAATGTTAAATTATCCAGAAGTAAGGCTGGCAACTGATAACAAATTGATTTGCCTCCACCTGTTGGCATAATGCCTAAGACATTTTCTTGTCGCAATACATGACAAATAATCGTTTCTTGTCCTGGCCGAAAATCATCATAGCCAAATGTATCTTTTAATAATTCTTGTAATGCACTCATTTATTGCGCTCCAATCTTTGTTCTACAAGTCATTTTAACACGCTAATCTAACAGGAACAAGGTGTGTTAAAACAAGACACAATCGTGAAACACCAGTTAACGTGAAACATCAAAAAGAATGAAAAATTGTGAAAGCTTGCTATCAAAAGCTTTCAAAAATAGCGACATTTGCTTGTTGTGGATAACGAGTAGTTATCCACACATAAAAAAATAACCTTATCTTAAAATACGCATTAATTCGTTTTTGCCATCAAAAAAACCAACTATTTTCGCAGTAAAACGAGCATAGTTGGTTTAAATGTTTATTTGTCGAAAAATTATTCAGCTTTATCTGGTACAACTTTATCTGTTTCAATTAAAGGCACTTTCATTTTTTTCAATTCTTGATATCGCTCTGAAGTTTGAACACCGTATACTTGATAACGAATTCCAGAAACATTGAGTTTCTCAATGACCGCTTCATCCGCAATATCATTAGCAACAGATAATAATGCGTTTTTATATGATTTAATTTTTTTTATCTCTTTAGGAATATCTTCTTTTTTGTCACATAGCCATGAGACAGTAGCATCTGGATACTTTTGAATCACAAAATTTCGACTTGGTTCATCACTAATCACAAAAAAGCTACGATCATAAATTTCATATTTTTTTAAGATGTCCATGACATTTTTAACAAAATGTTCATCTAACCAGTTTCCTTTGGATCCATCAACATTAACCATCAATCCATTATTTGCAGCTGCTTCAATTGCTTCTTCAAACGTCGGAATTTTTATTGATGTGTTTTCATATTTAGGATAACTAGCCGTTTTTATACTTACTTTTTTTAATTGTTTCATGGTAAATTTTTCTGATTTTCCCTGTCCATTCGTTGTTCTATCCAATGTATTGTCATGCATTAAATATAATTGACCATCTTTATTGCTACGAACATCAATTTCTACACCATTATAATTCTGGTTAGCTGCTTCATTAATTGCTTCAACAGTGTTTTCTGGTGCTTTATTATGATCTCCACGATGAGCTATAATTTGTGTCTGGTTTTTAGGTAATAAACGTTCAACAGAACTATTAGCACAACCAGTTAATAGAAATACCCCTACTATCAGAGATTTGGCGATTTTATTCACTTATCCACACAACTCCCTTACTTATTAAAAGAAAAAGTACAATAGCCATCGGCATTTTGTACTTTTCAAAAAAATTATTCAGCTTTTTTCTTTTTCTTGTTTGCTTTTTCGCGTTCGTTTTTGTTAAGAATTTGTTTTCTTAAACGGATGCTTTCTGGTGTTACTTCACAGTATTCATCTTCATTCAAGAATTCTAATGATTCTTCTAACGTTAATTTTTTCGGTTTTTTGATGACTGATGTTTGGTCTTTCGTTGCCGAACGAACGTTAGTCATTTGTTTAGCTTTTGTGATGTTCACAGTTAAATCGTTGTCGCGGTTGTTTTCCCCAACAATCATTCCTTCGTAAACTTCTGTCGTTGGTTCAACGAAAACTGTACCACGTTCTTCAATACTCATAATTGAGTAAGTCGTTGCCTTACCAGTATCGATTGAAACTAGCGCGCCTTGATGACGGCCACCAATCGTTCCTTGAATCATTGGTAAGTATTGATCGAAGGTGTGGTTCATAATACCATAACCACGAGTCATTGATAAGAATTCTGTTGAATAACCAATTAAGCCACGAGCTGGTGCTAAGAAGATTAAACGCATTTGTCCGTTACCGGCATTAATCATATCTTGCATTTCGCCTTTACGTAAACTTAGTGATTCAATCACGCTACCCATGTATTCTTCAGGTGTGTCAATTTGAACACGTTCAAATGGTTCACATTTAACTCCATCAATTTCACGTTCAATAACTTCTGGACGAGAAACTTGTAATTCATAGCCTTCACGACGCATGTTTTCAATTAAAATTGATAAATGCAATTCGCCACGACCTGATACAGTCCAAGAATCTGGGCCAATTGGATCAACACGTAAAGATACGTCTGTTTGTAACTCAGCCATTAAACGTTCTTCGATTTTACGAGCGGTGATGTATTTTCCTTCACGTCCCGCAAATGGAGAATTGTTAACTAAGAAAGTCATTTGTAAGGTTGGCTCATCAATGTGTAGAATTGGTAATGCTTCTTGATTGTGAACATCTACAACTGTTTCCCCAACGAAAATGTCTTCCATTCCAGAAACGGCAATTAAATCGCCCGCTTTTGCTTCATCAATTTCCACACGTTGTAGGCCAAAGAAACCTAAAATTTTCGTTACACGGAAATTTTTCACGCTGCCATCTAATTTCATCAACGCAACTTGGTCGCCGACTTTCATTGTGCCACGGAACACACGGCCAATCCCAATACGTCCAACGTAATCGTTGTAGTCTAGTAATGAGACTTGGAATTGAAGTGGTTCGTCTGAATTATCAACTGGAGCTGGCACATGTTCAATAATTTTATCAAAAATTGGGGCCATTGTTGGCTCTTGATCTGCTGGATCATCTGATTCACTTGAAGTTCCGTTTAAAGCAGAAGCATAAACAACTGGGAAATCTAATTGATCGTCGTCTGCGCCTAATTCAATGAATAACTCTAAAACTTCATCTACTACGTGTTCAGGACGAGCAGAAGGTTTGTCAATTTTATTAACAACCACGATTGGTGTTACTTTTTGTTCTAATGCTTTTTTCAATACGAAACGTGTTTGAGGCATTGTTCCTTCATACGCATCGACAACTAAAACAACACCGTCTACCATTTTCATGATACGTTCTACTTCACCACCGAAGTCCGCGTGTCCTGGTGTATCTAGAATGTTGATACGTGTACCGTTATAATCTACGGCTGTATTTTTTGCTAAGATAGTAATTCCACGTTCACTTTCAAGTGCATTGGAATCCATTGCACGTTCTTGTAATTGTGTGTGTCCATCTAAAGTGTCAGATTGTTTTAAAAGTTCATCTACTAAGGTTGTTTTACCATGGTCAACGTGGGCGATAATTGCCACGTTACGAATATCATCTCTGTATTTCAATTTAATTGCTCCTTATCTATATACGCTTATGTTACTTAAGTCCATAAAAGCCGACTGCTTATTATAGCAAACTTTTTTCATTAAAAAAAGGCTTTCGCCTGCAAAAATAATGAAAGTTTTAGAAATTATTCGGCTTTTTCTGAAAACAAGGACATTTTTTTACAAATTTTTCTCTTTTAAAAGAGGAAGAGCCTTACCTTTCAGCAACGCTCTTCTTGGATTATTCCGATTCATTTAAATATCGGGTAAATACTTCATCATAGGTTTCAGGAGTTGCTGCAATAAAGTATTCACGGCCATCAAAAGTTAATGGTTTTCCTGTAATACCAGAGTATTTAAACCCGAATTCCTCCAAAAGTACTAAGCCTGCTGCATAATCCCAAGGACTTAGATTAGATAAATAGCCATGATGGTTGCCTTTTAACATAGCAATAATTTCCAAACCTGCACAACCGCTAATACGCACGCCCATGCTTGCTTGTCCGATTTCCGTTGCGTGATGAATATTTTTTCCATGCATGTAAGCATTCATGCCCCATAATCCATCTGCCAAGGCTTTCATAGTAGGCGCTTTTAATAATTGATTATTCCGATAAACGCCAAGCCCTTTGCCACCCCAATAAAGTTCTTCTCGCATCACATCATAGATAAAACCTAATTTACCAATGCCCTCTTCATAAACAGCTAACATAATACAAAAATTTTCTCTTTCCATCACGAAATTCATTGTGCCATCAATCGGATCGATGATCCACACGCGACCAGCAAAACTTTTTAAGGTGTTGTAGCCTTTTTCTTCCCCTAAAATTTGATCTTCGGGAAAATTTGTTTGAATTTTATTCATTAAAAATTCTTGGGTTTGTTCATCCATATTTGTCACTAAATCAGTGCGGCCATTTTTCTGTTGAACGGTTAACTCTGATTCCAAGTTCATTCGAATCACATCGGCTGCTTCAAAAAGCCAACTTTGAATTGTTTGAACAAATTTTTGCGTTTCAGTCATCTAATCATCCCCCAGCTTTAATTTACCGCTTCCCTGTTTTTTAGCTTGTTGAAGCGTACGATATAACGAATATCCTGAAGCATTTTCAAATTCACGACCTAAGCGTTTTTCTTCGCCGATACTTTTAACGACCGTTTTAAATTGTTGATAAGTTGTTAAAAATTTGTCAACAGGTAAGCCTGTTTCGTTGGCTTGCTCAACTGCTGTCCACATATTAGTGACAATCACCATTTCCTCTGTCGTCCAATCTAAATCTAATGGATATTGATAGTCTTTCATGTCTTCACCTCATCTTCTCTAGTTTAGCATATTTTCATAAAAAAACATCTTATTTACGTCGATTTTTTAATGCGTTAAAGAGAGGATATTCTGCTGTTCCTTTGCGATACAAACTTTGTTGTGAAGCATAAATACCGCTATTTCCTGAACACATAAAACTAATTAAGCAGACCATGAAAAAATAGACCGCCGCTTCACTACCAAATAGTTCAATGCCCATAATGAAACAAGCAATCGGCGTATTCGTGGCGCCAGAAAAAACACCAATAAATCCTAAACCTGCTAAAAAAGGAATTGACAGATGTAACAAAGGGGCCAAAGAACTCCCTAACGTAGCCCCAATTTCAAACAATGGCGTCACTTCTCCTCCTTGGAATCCGGCACCCAAGGATAACACCGTAAAGAATAATTTCCCAACAAAATCAAAAGGCTGCGCATTGCCTGCAAATGCATCTTCTAATAAAGGTAAACTCAAGCCTAAATAACGTTGGTTGTTTAAGACGAGCACAAACAGAACGACAATGGACGCCCCAAGAAACGCACGAAGGTAGACATTAGCAAACCAATTTGCGTAGGTCTTTTTTAAAAAGACAATGGAACGACTAAAAACCCAACCTGCCAAGCCAAAACAAATCGATGCCAAAAATAATTTTACGAATAGCTCAACCGACCAAGTCGGAATTTTACCCATCGGATAATGCGTATGTGTTACACCAAAACTTTCAGTTACAAAATTAGCAAATAAGCCTGCAAAAAAACTTGGGAAAAGTGCCTCTGCACGAACTTTTCCAATCGCCAAAACTTCTAATCCGAAAACCGTTCCCGCTAATGGTGTGCCAAAAACAGAACTAAAACCTGCACTAATTCCGCTAATAATAATTACTTGTCGTTCCAAAGCGGACAGTTTAAAGACTTTTCCTACAGCATTTGCGATTGCGCCCCCCATTTGCACCGCCGTCCCTTCACGACCAACAGAACCACCAAATAAGTGCGTAGTAATCGTGCCAAACAACGTTAAAGGAATTAAGCGCAAGGGAATATCTTCTTCCCCGCCATTGCCTTGTTCAATCACTAAGTTATTTCCTCGGCCAGCATTTTTCCCAAAACGCGTATAGAAATACGTAAAAACGACACCGCTAATGGGGAGGATAAAGAGTAACCAAGGATTTGCTAAACGAACATCTGTTACATAAGTGAGACTCTTTAAGAAAAAGGCGGATAACGCCCCCATAAATAAACCAATAATTGCGGTAATGAGCAACCATTTTGTCATATACCCGCCAATTGATAGTAGTTGCTTTGTTTCTTTTTTCACTTTACATGCTCCTTTACAATTTTCTTATCGCCGATCCTAGCGTACAGAAAAAGCCTACCAAAGGGTACACTTCTCCCGTTTGGTAGGCGTCATTAATTTATTCGTCCAATAAATAGTTCGTGGTGAACACCATCACCATGTTGCTATTAAACTATTAAAAATAATACCACGCAACTCTGGAAAGTGCAATAAAAAATCAATTGCGTTCCGTTTTTATCCACGTAGTATTACCTTTAATAAATCGATAATAAGCCATTACTACACTAACAAATAAAATTAAGTACATGTAGGAAATAGTAAAAGGTAAACTAATTAGCCCCAATTTTGCCGGTACTGCTAATTGAAAACTTTTCAACTCGCGATAATAGTTGATTGTAAAAAAAATGCCGAAAACGAGCGAAATACTGACAGCCAAAGCAAAACTAATACCTAGAGATAACGAAAAACCTAACCTATACAAGTGTTGCAGTTGAAGCCCAGTTAAAACAAAAACGAGAATTCCTGCGACGAGATTAATAAAGGGTTGCGCTAAAAAATAATAGATTCCGCACTTCTGTCTTAGCGTTAATGACTTTGATTTGATCACCCTGGGTAAATACGCTAGACAATCTAAATTCCCTTGGACCCAACGGCTTCGTTGCCGAATAAACCGCTTCACATCCTTTAGCGCTTCTTGAGCCATAAAGGCCTCATCAATATAAGCAATCGATAACTCTTTCAGCATTAATTTAATGGTTAACTCATAGTCATCCAACAAAGCATTTCCCCAAGGCTGATAGCCTAAGTGTTCGGTAATCATGGATAACCGAAAAAACTGACCATTGCCACCAAGTCCGATGGTTTTTGTTGCTCGACGCGCCTTTTGAATAAAATTATTAATCGTAAAAAACTCAACATCTTGTGCAATAAACATAAAATTTGTGACATCTTTCATTTTGATTCTTGTTTGTGCAGCACAGATTGTCGTATCTGCAAAAACATCAGTTAGTTCATTGACAATATTCTCACTAAAAAAACCATCTGCATCCACTACTCCCACCAATATTTGATTTCTTGAGTAGTCTTTTTTTTCTGCATCGGCTAATACAATTTGGAAAGCGTGGTTCAATGCGGCGCCTTTGCCTTGTTGTGCATTGGGAAATTGACGAGACAGAACTTGGATTGGACCAGCAATACTGTCCATCATTGCTTTGGTTTGGTCCGTTGATCCATCATCAATCGCAATTATTTTTTTCTGAATTGGTAAAGCAACCAGTTTTTTTAATGTTCCTCCGATGACTTTCTCCTCGTTTACACACGGTACAAGAAAGTAGCAGAAAAATTCTTCTGCTACTTCGACTTCTCTTCTTGTTTTTTTTCTTGTTCGAAAACTGAGAAATAAACTTGTAAATAAATAGGTTAAAAAGATGAACATAATTACTTTGTATAACTGATATAAATAACTCATGTAATTTGACCTCTTTTAAAAAAATAACGGTATAGAATGTAGGAAGTGACGATTGAAAGAAGAATAACACCAATTAAATCAGTCACAAAAAGGGCGCCCGTTGAAATCACCCCAAGTTTAGGTAAAGCGGATTGACTCATTAAATACTCCTTTCTCTCTATTTGTTTTTTACCAACACACCACCACAATGACCATGACACATCCCCCATAATAATATCTTGGCGGATTATAGTACACAGGTGGATTATAGTTAGTGATTGGCGGCACATAGGGCCAATATGTTGGTGGCGGTGGATTATAAACTGGTATTCTGCGATTTTCTCGAACAATTGCTATTGTTTGACCCGCATGATTTTGCATCAGACTGACGCGTGTTGGCGTAGTATTTCGTGAATAACCAGCTGGCGCTTGAACTTCTCTAATTTCATACACTCGGTTTACGGATAGTCCACTGATAGTAACTGTACCATCCCTCCCAGTTGTCACTCTTTGTGTATAGCCATTAGTTGTATCTTTCCATTCAAAAACAGCGCCCGCTAAACGTGTTTTTGTTTCAACATCTTGTTTAATAATTTTGATAGCACCGTAGTTTGCTTTATTGTTTAACACTAACGTATACGTTTTTGTGCCTTGACCTCGTAAATCAATCCGATGGACCTTCCTATCCAACGCATACCCAGTTGGCGCTTGAATCTCGGTGATTTCATAAATACGATCCGATGATAATCCTGGAATCAGTACTTCACCATTTCCATTTGCTGTAAATGTTGCAGTATAATTATTGGTGGTATCGCGAAATCTGAATTTCGCTCCTGCTAAACGTTTTCTTGTATCCGTATCTTGCTTAATAATTTTGATGGCACCTTTTTGTGCTTGATTATTTAAGACTAATGTATAGGTTTTACCACCTTGTCCACGTAAATCAACTTTATAAACACGTCTATCTATGATATAGCCATTCGGCGCTTTGATTTCTGTGATCTCATAGATACGATCACCGGCTAATCCAGGAATCAGTACTTCACCGTTTCTATCCGCTGTAAACGTTGCAGTATAATTATTGGTTGTGTCTCGGAATTTAAATTGTGCGCCTGCTAAACGTTGTTTCGTATATCCATCTTGCTTAATAATTTTGATGGCGCTTTTTTGTGCTTGATTATTTAAAACTAATGTATAGGTTTTACCACCTTGTCCACGTAAATCAACTTTATGAACACGTCTATCTATGATATAGCCATTCGGCGCTTTGATTTCTGTGATCTCATAGATACGATCACCGGCTAATCCAGGAATCAGTACTTCACCGTTTCTATCCGCTGTAAACGTTGCAGTATAATTATTGGTTGTGTCTCGGAATTTAAATTGTGCGCCTGCTAAACGTTGTTTCGTATATCCATCTTGCTTAACAATTTTGATGGCGCCTTTTTGTGCTTGATTATTTTTGGTAAACGTGTAGGTTTTGCCAGCATAATTCGAAGGTAAAAGAACTCTATGCACCGTTTTGTCAAGTATATAACCATTTGGTGCTTTTATTTCTGTAATTTCATAAATCCGGTTGACGGAAAAATTATACAAAGTTGCTTCACCATTAGTATTAGCAGTTACTACGCCTGTATTCCCATTCACTGTGTCACGCCATCTAAATTGTGCACCTGCTAAACGTTGTTTTGAATAACCATCTTGTTTTACTAATTTTAAATTGCCACGTAACGCAACATTATCAATGGTGACTGTCACTACTTTATTAGCTTGTGCAGTTGTTAAAGTGACTTTATGCACGGTTTTATCTAGTACATAGCCTGCGGGTGCTTTTGTTTCCGTAAGTTCATACGTACGATTGACGGATAAATTGGGAATTGTGACTGTTCCATCGGTTCCAACTGTCACTGTTCCTGTCTTTCCTGTCACCGTATCTTTCCACTGAAATTCTGCGCCTGCTAAACGTTTTTTGCTGTCTTTATCTTGTTTGACAATTTTGATGGAACCTTTTTGCGCTACATTATCAATGGTGACTGTCACTACTTTATTAGCTTGTGCAGTTGTTAACGTGACTTTATGCACGGTTTTATCTAGTACATAGCCTGCGGGTGCTTTTGTTTCCGTAAGTTCATACGTACGATTGGCGGATAAATTGGGAATTGTGACTGTTCCGTCGGTTCCAACTGTCACTGTTCCTGTCTTTCCTGTCACCGTATCTTTCCACTGAAATTCTGCGCCTGCTAAACGTTTTTTGCTGTCTTTATCTTGTTTGACAATTTTAATAGAGCCAGTTTGTACTTGCTGCGTATTCTTCACCCGATATGTTAAAGTGTAGTCGGCTTTTCCAGCAAATGAAATAGGATGTTTAGTTTCGTCTAATTCATAGCCATTAGGCGCCTTCGTTTCAACTAAATAATATTCTCCATCAGGTGATAAGTTTGAAAATAACAGTTCGCCATTTTCATTCGTGACACCTTTTTCTATTAAATTATCTTTTTGGTCGTACAACGAAAACTCAGCACCCGCTAAACGCTTCGCCTCATTATTTTCATCTACTTTTTCTACTTTTAATTGATTTTCTAAACGTGTATTTTCTTTTTTCAGACGAATCGTCTGAGTTTGGCCTGATTTAATTTCAAATGATACTGGCGTTGCATCTAATTTATAGCCGGGTGGTGCTTTAACCTCAATTAATTCATATTGATCAGGTTCTAAACCAGCTAAACGGATTTGTCCAGATTGATTGGTCCTTAAATTCTCTTGAATAACTTGTTGTGTTTTTTTATTCACAAGTTTGAAAATAGCGCCTTGCAGCACTTCAGCTGTCTCTGCGTCTATTTTTTCTAAAATAACACCACCTTGACCTGTTCCTCCACTATTTTCATCAGCAGTGATATAAGCGATGTCTTCATCTTCCCAAGCATCGAATCCCTCATTAGAAATACGCATATAGGTGTAATTTGATAGTAAGGCATCACTTGGAATATTTTCATTTGGAATTGTTTCTAAATAAATATAATAGGCGTTTTTGTTAGAAAGATAACTGCCCGTAGCCGTTGGTATTCCTTCAAATTTCTCCGCTTCATAATTAAGTCCGCTTTTAGAAGCATGTTTTTGGAAAAATTGACTAGCATCGTAACTGTATTCATCATGCTCTAGATTCCGAATCATTTCACCATTTACTTCTAAAATAGGCTGCTTGGTGAGATACGCGGCAATACTGTCAACAGCTAATGTTTGGTTTGGACCTACATTATCTAAAAATTTAAAGGTTGTTTTTTCTGAACCTGAAAGTCCTGCTTGGTTATAGTTAAAATAGATGACCCAAGCAACTCTTCCTTCTGGCGTAAAACCTAAAGGAACTTTCCGAACGAGCTCAGTTTCTGGAACTTTCTCAACATATTGCCCAATGTTAATCATTGCAACTTTTTGTGAATCACCAAAAGTAAAAACGACTTGATCTTCAAAATCTTCTGATAAATTTTGATTATATCGCAATTTCAGTTGTAAGTTAGCAGAGTAATCTGTGATTGTTTGTAAGGCTTTAATCGTCCAAGTACCATCATCATTTGGAATCACTTGGAGTGCATCTCCAATTTCAAAAGGCGTCATTGAATAGGAATATTTTTCACTAGCCATTTTTAACGTAAGGACCTCGCCCTTTGTTAATTCGGAAATTGATAATGCCAAGGAAACAGTTGCCCAATCTTTTGTTGCAACTATTTCCGTCTTATTTTCTGGATACTCCACAGATATAGACCGAATTTGCGGTCCACTTTCATTATCCATCGCATAAGAAATAATACTTGTATTAGATCCTAAAATAATAAAGATAATTAAACAAAGTGAAAATAACTTATTAATAATTTTTTTCATTCATCACAATCCTTTCAATATCAATATGTGTCTTTTTAGACACTAATTCACTAAAAAAAATAGTCATAATTTCTTCATTCTTCAAATCCAACAACTGTGAAATCAATTTAATATCCGCTGCTTTGAAAACAACTTCTCCTTTTAATTTTTTGTAAATCGTTGAAGCGGATATTGGTTGTCCGTATGCAGTCATTTCATTTGCCAACCACTCAACATTTTTTCCTTTCATTCTCAATTTTGAGTGTATTAAATTTGATTCCATTTTACTCTCCCCCTTTTTCACTCTCAGTGTCTAATAAGACACAGAAATTATATCATTTTGTGAAAAAAACGTCAATATCATTAAAATCAAATAACTTTTTTGTTATATTTGTTATATCTACTTTCAAAAAAACATGTTTCTTTTGCGACACTTTTTGTGCTAGAATGTTTTTACGGAGGTGATTTTTTTGAAAGAGAATTTTTTAAAGCAAAAACGGATGGAGAAAAATCTTACATTAGAACAAGTTGGAAATTTTGTTGGTGTTGGAAAAAGTACCGTCAGGAAATGGGAAACTGGAATGATTGAAAATATGGGGAGGGATAAAATTGTCGCCTTATCTAAAGTTTTAGATGTATCACCTCTTGAAATCTTAGGTATTCCTGAAACAGAAGAAACGCCATTTGTTGTCCCGACCAATATTATGAATGTTTACAAACAATTGACAACTGAAAATCAAGAAGCAGTCTATCGATATGCTCAAAAGAAATTAACAGAACAAAATTACTTTTAATATTTATTTTAAATAGATGAATGTTAGACTTTTTAGTCAACGTTAAACAAAAAAGCTTATCCTTCCGGATAAGCTTTTTATTAGATTGACTGTTGGCCAAAATACTGACGCCATTTAGTTTTCATGGCTGTCGTCATCGGCAACGCTGCTTCTTTCACAGCACAATATTTGTCAACAAAGGTTACAATGTAACTTTCTTTGTATTTTGGTGGTGCAATAGTTGCGCCCCACATATGTTTAATAATAATGTCTCGCTCTAAGTCAGACAACTCTGTAATTTTTTCAGCATTTTTGGCTGCAATTCGTGGATGAACATAGGCATGAGAGCCTTCGTCAAACTTTGTTGTGCGCCAATCATAGTAAAACAAATCATGTAATAATCCAGCACGAGCTGTTGCACGAGCATTGCCGTTCCAACGCTTTGCTAATTTATAGCTATGATAGGAAACACTAATTGAATGTTCTAAACGAGTTGAATGCATATGTTGTGTGTATTCTGCTAATTTTTGGACTTCTTCGGTTGCTAATAAATCTTCTACATAAGAAAGATATTCTTCGTCTTCACGCCATTTTTCTGTCATATAATTGGGTGCCACCTTTTCTAATCCTTTTATAACTTGACTCGAGTATAGCACCCCAGCTATTTAATTACTATGAATTTCTCAATCTGTAACTTAACTTTAATATTTGCTTAATAAGTTTAGCGTTCAGCGTAGCAAAATTTTCACAAAAACTTCTACATTTCTTCTGGTGCATGTAATCCTAGTAAACGTAAATCTTCTTTTAAAACAGTAGCTACTGCATAAACTAACGCTAAGCGTGCCTCTTTTTGATCATCTTCATCCAAAATCCGAACATGGGCATAATATTTATTGAACGCTTGTGCTAAATGAATGCTATGTTTCGCAATAACAGATGGTTCATATTTTTCAGCAGCTTGCATCACAGTTTCAGGGAATTTTTGTAACAACTTCACGACTTCCCAGCTATCCTTGTCATTTAGTGCATAACGTTGTGTAGCGTCTGGTGTAAAGTTTGCTTTCCGTAAAATACTCATCGCACGAGCATGCGTATATTGAACATATGGCCCAGTTTCGCCTTCAAAACGAACAACTTCATCTAATACAAAATCGAAATTATTTAGACGATCATTTTTAAGGTCATGGAAAATAACTGCACCTACACCTACTTGTTTCGCCACTTCATCACGATTTGCTAAGTCTGGATTTTTCTCGTTAATTTGATTTCCTGCTAAAGTAACGGCTTCATTCAATACTTCTTCTAATAAAACGATTTTCCCTTTACGTGTGGATAATTTTTTACCGCCTTGAGTAATTAAACCAAACGGAATGTGTTCCATATCATCTGACCAGTCAAACCCTAGTTCTTTCAAGACTGCTTTTAATTGTTTGAAGTGATTGCTTTGTTCGTTGCCGACTACATAAAGCGATTTGGCAAAATCATACGTCCGTTTACGGTAAAGCGCAGCAGCTAAATCCCGTGTGATATATAAGGTCGCACCATCTGATTTACGAATAAGTGCTGGATTTAAATTATATTCTGTCAAATCAACAATTTCTGCGCCTTGATTTTCTGTTAATAAATGTTTTTCTTCTAATAAAGTAACAATTTCATCCATTTTATCATTATAAAAGGCTTCGCCATTATAAGAATCAAATTCAACTTCTAACATGGAATAGATTTTATCAAATTCTTTTAGAGACTCGCTACGGAACCATTTCCATAATTCATTGGCTTCTTGATCTCCTTCTTCTAATTTTTTAAACCAGGCACGTGCTTCGTCTTCTAATTCTGGTTTTTCTTCTGCTTCTTCATGAAATTGCACATATAAGCGCAATAATTCATTAATTGGTTGTTGGCGAACTGCTTCTTCAGAACCCCATTTTTTATAAGCTACAATTAACTTACCAAACTGTGTACCCCAGTCACCTAAGTGGTTAATCCGAATTGGCTGATACCCAATTTTTTCTAAAATAAAGGCAATTGAATTCCCGATTACCGTAGAACGTAAGTGCCCCATAGAAATTGGTTTAGCAATGTTTGGTGAAGACATATCAATAGGAACATTGCCATTATTGCCAAAGGTACTGTTTCCGTAGTTATTTTTTTCTTTGACTACTGCGCCAATGACAGCTTGACTGACTGCTTCTTTATTCATGAAAAAGTTTAAATAAGGTCCTACCACTTCAATTTTTTCAAAATTTGTGCCATCAATTTTTTCTGCTAATTCTGCTGCAATTTGTTGTGGTGCTTTACGATAAATTTTAGCTAATGAAAAGGCTGGAAAAGCCACATCTCCATGATCAACAGATTTAGGATTTTCCAATAATTGTTCGATTTGATCCATCGTTAATTCTTCATTTAAAACATCATGTAACGCTTTTGCTACGATTTCTTTGTTGTTCATAAGAACCCTCCTGATTAATTTGTAAGTATAAAAAAACAAAAACGTCTCTGACAAAACAAAATATTTTGTTTTGTCAGAGACGAGAATTTACCCGCGGTACCACTCTAATTGTCTATACTACTTGGATAGACCTGCTTCATCGATAACGGTGATTGCCGTCTGCTTTCAGCAGAATTCTAAAAGTGCGCTTCCTCATTCCGATCACTCTTGGCTCCCACCTTCCCAAGATCGCTAGGCTGATGTTGAAATAAGTACTCTCTTTATCATCGAATGTCATTGTTAAACTGGCTTCATTATAGCAAATTTTTGTCTAGCTGGCTAGCCTTCTTCACTAATTGTCATAAAACTAACGCCAGGTTCTGCATTTAAGTTATACGAAGCAAAATGATTCTTTTCAGCTTCGATAAAAGCGGCAGCGCCAATCATCGCCGCGTTATCCCCACAAAGTTTTAATGGCGGAATAAGTAATGTTACTGTTGGCAATTGTTCACTGATTGCATGTCTCATTGCTTCTCGTAATCCTTGATTCGCAGCAACGCCCCCAGCGATTAGCAATTGCTTAACAGGATATTCTTGACAAGCACGAATGGTTTTAGTCACTAATACTTCCACCACACTCGCCTGAAAACTTGCGGCTAAATCCTTTGTAGACAGTGCTTCACCACGTTGCTCTGCATTATGAACCGTGTTAATAAACGCACTTTTTAAGCCACTAAAACTAAAGTCATAGTTATCCTCTTTTAGCATCGCCCGTGGAAATTGATAGGTATCTGTGCCTTCATGGGCCAAAGCATCAATCTCTTTGCCACTAGGATAAGGCAACCCTAACACACGTCCGACTTTATCATACGCTTCACCAGCTGCATCATCACGTGTTTCACCAACAATTTCGAAAGAACCATCTTCTTTCATGTAGACCAATTCCGTATGTCCCCCACTAACAAGTAAGGCCATCAATGGAAATTCGAGCGGTGCCACAAAACGGGCAGCATAAATGTGCCCAGCCATATGATTGACTGGAATAAGTGGTAATTGGTGCGCCCAAGCAAATGCTTTTGCTGCAGAAAGTCCTATTAATAAAGCACCGACTAACCCAGGCCCATAGGTCACAGCAACGCCACTGAGTTCTTCTGGTGTGACTTTTGCTTTTGTTAATGCTTCTTCAATACAGATCGTCACTTGTTCAACATGATGACGACTCGCAACTTCCGGAACGACTCCACCAAAACGTTGATGGCTCTTAATTTGCGAAGCTACGATATTGGAAAGAATTTTGTCGCCATCTTCAATGACAGCCACACTTGTTTCATCACAGCTACTTTCCACAGCTAATAATAATTTACGTTCTTTTGTAAAAATTGTCATTGGGCTTCCTTCCTTAATTTCGCACACATTACAAAGGCATTTTCTTGCGGTTCTTTATAATAATTTTTTCGAACAGCTACTTTCCGAAATCCTGTTTTCTCATAAAGTTTTTGAGCTAATGTATTCGATTCTCTGACCTCTAAGAAAATTTGTGTAATGTCACGACTTTTAACATATTCTTTAAAAGCTTTCATTAATTGACAACCAATTCCTTGGTGTTGTTTCTGACTATTCACAACAACGTGACTAATTTCTGCTTCATCTAAAATAAAATGATAGGCAATATAGCCTAACCACTGGCCATTTTCAACTAAAAAAAGATATTCGCTATTTTCCTGAGCAAAATCTTCCGCGAATTGTGTTTCTGTCCAAGGGGAGCCAGTTGTATAAGAAGAATTACTAAAACGCCATAATTCTTCACCAATATTTGCTACAGATATTTCTTTTTTTGTTACTAACATTTTTTCTTCACTCTTCTTTTAAATCAATTATCATTTCTAGTGCGTCTTCATTATTTTCGTCATAATAGCCTTTTTTCACCGTTTGTGAGGCAAAGCCAATTTTTCGATATAAACGTTGGGCTTTAACATTACTCATTCGTACTTCTAGCGATAAGGTTTCACAACGATTTTTCTTGGCAAAAATTCGCGTTTCTTCTATTAAAGAACGACCTAAACCTAAGCCTTGGTATTCTGTGTGAACAGCAACATTCGTAATGTGTGCATCCGTTCCTTGAATCCGACAACCAATAAAGCCAACTGTTTTTCCGTTAATTGCCGCTAACAAATAGAGATGCGGCGCTTTTGAGCCAAGTTCTGCCATGAAAGCAGACATCGTCCAAGGAAGTTCCCCAGCATAAACTTCACGTTCAATTGCTAGTAAATCCTTAATATCTTGGTAGGTGATTTCACGCAATTGAAATTCTTGCTGGTTCATTGCAATGGTTTTAGTTATATACCGTTGCCGTCTTTTTGTAAAGTATTTTGTCACAAAATTAAAGTTTTTCCACATAGCTTTCTCCATTAGGCGTGTGTGTCTTCAACCAATTTTCTTCCGCTTCTACTTTTTTCAAATATGCAGGTAAGAACCCATGAACATTTTCAACAGGTTCAGCCACACTACCTAACGCAGCCAAAACTGCAGCATTAGGAATTTGCCATTGCGGGACATCACAAATTTCCCCATGAGGAATGATTTGAGCTATTTCTTCAGTGAATTTTTCAACATCTTCACCAACAAAAAAAAGATTTGGTTCATTTTTTAGTTGTTCTAATAACTCCCGCAATGAAATATGTTGGTCCGGTAACTCATTTTGCCACACGCCATCGACAAACCGATAAGCACCAGCATAGACGTTTTTACGACGCGCATCAAAAAGAGGCACAACTAAACCGGTTTGCCCAACACAATTGGCAGCTAACGTTTGTAGACTGGAAATGCCTACTAGCTCTTTCTTCAAAGTATAGGCCAATGTTTTGGCAGTCGTCACGCCTAAACGTAAGCCGGTGTATGATCCAGGTCCTTCTGCTACGACAAAACGATCAATTGCCGTTGGCGCCAAGTTCAATTGACTCATCAAATAGTCAATTGCCGGCATTAATGTTAAGCTATGATTTCTTTTAACCGTTGCTGTATAACTTCCCAGAATTTTTTGATTTTCACACACAGCAATACTCAATGTTTGGTTAGATGTATCTATTGCTAAAATTCGCACACGAATCCCTTTCCTTCTACAATTTAGTCGCTTCATTGTAGCACACTTTCCTTTTTCTAAAAAGGGAAAACGAAGTTTCTTTTTACAGAAACCTCGTTTCGTTCATTTTCTCTTTTTATTTAATGGTTGCTTCTAAGTAATCAATTAATGGTTTACTGATATCTGTTGCAGAACCATTTTCTCCTGAATTTTCAACCATAATCATTGTTAAGAATTTATTGTTACTACGATCTAACGTTAGGAGGAAACTGTTTTCTTTGCCATCTGTATCTTGTTTATCTTTTATTTCAGCTGTTCCTGTTTTAGCAGCCAATGAGAAGTTCGGATTGTACATATTATAAACATAACCTGAAGGATCTTCCACACTACCTAAAAGATCTGTGGCAATTGTATTCGCTGCGTTGGCGCTGATTACATTGTCTTTTTTCTTCGTTTCTTTGTCTAAAACTAATTTTGGATAGACTAATGTTCCATTATTTTGGAAAACACTATACATGGTAGCTTGCTGGATTGGCGAAATTAACAATTGGCCTTGGCCGTAGCCCGTATCTGCTAAAAGAATTTCAGAATTAAATTTATCTTCATTTGAAATTTGAGCAGGCGTCATGGCAATTGGTAAATCTAGTTCCTCACCGAAAATGAATTTATTAAGACCTGCTCTAAATTTGTCTTCCCCCATCCGTAATGTTTGTTGGGCAAAATAAATATTATCTGAATTAACTAAAGCGGTACGCAGATTGACTGGACTTGCTTCTTTTACACGTGTTGCAAAATAGCCGCCCCAAGATTTATCTTTTTGCCATTTCAAGCCATTAATTTCTAGCTCTTCATCTGGCTTCAATGTCCCTGCATCTAAACCAATGGCACCGGTAATTGTTTTAAAGGTAGAGCCTGGTGCATAGCCTGTCGCAAAACGTGCTGTGAATGGTAAATCTTTGTTGTTATTGTAAGCATCATATTCTTTTTGAGAAATACCATTGGCCATTTTATTAGGATCATACGAAGGTGAACTAACCGTTGCTAATAAATCGCCTTTTTGAGGATCGGTAATGACCGCACTACCAGGACGTTTGTCAAATATAGCGAAGGCTTGTTGTTGTACGCCACTGTCAATCGTTAATTTAATCGTTTGACCATCTTTTTTCTCTTTGGTTTGTAAAGCTTTTTTGACATTCTCTTTGTCATCTAAAATAACTAGTGAGCCACCATCTTGCCCTCTTAACTCTTTATCAAACGCTCGTTCTAAGCCAGTTTTACCAATTACACCCGTACTACTTAACTCTGGATTTTTTTCAATATCTTCTGCAGTAATGGTGCCCGTATACCCGATTAATTGCGCAGCTGCTTCCCCCAGTGGATAATAACGTGACTCTGTATCTTTTGTCGCAGCCCCTGTTGGTAATTCTGTCACTGGTTCAGAAGCAACTGTGATTGGTACAAAGGAGTCTGCTTGGACCCACCCTTGGCTTAACTTTTGATTGATTTCATCAACAGAAACGCCGAACTTATCACTAAAAGCTTTGATATTGGCTGTTTTTTCTGCGCCAGAACCGAGTTTGCCAGGCACTACGCCCACTTCGTCAAACACTTTGTTAATTGCTAGCCCACTACCATTACGATCGACAATTTCTCCACGTTTGGCATTATCTACTTGAATCGAAATTTTATCATTTCCTGACATATCTGGAAAAATTAAAGACGGCTTCCAAGAGATTTGGTAGGTATCGCCTTTTTTGGCGATACTTGATTGATAAGACAGATCTTTCATTTCGCCTAAAGGAGTGCTCATCGATAATTTATAGGTAAATGTGTATTGATTGTCTTTCGCCTTTTTGACTTGGACATCACTAGCTTTGACTCCTTCTGCTTGAATCCCTGAATAAATTGCTTGGTATTTTTCAACAACAGATTTAGTATCATAGCCATTTTTCTTTAAGCTAGATTCTTGAACAACGGACGGTAACTTATCAAATTCCTGTTTTGACAATACATTTAAAAATGTATTAGCTGTTTTCTTCGCTTCGGCTAATTCTTGTTTGGCTTGCCATTGACTATAAGCATAATACCCGCCACCGGCAGCAGCGATTAGAACCAAGGCAGAAACACCAAGAATAAGTGGTTTTTTTGAAGATTTTTTATTACGATTGCTTCGTTCCATTCAATAATCCCCTAACTATATAATATGTCTTTTCTTCTATTATACGTAACTTTTTTTAAAATGCTTGTGTTTCACCTATACTTTTTTTAATTTCTTAATAAAGTTTGATCAATTTTTTCCATTTCATCAGGCTTTCGTTGGATTTCTCTGCATTCATTGTGTGGTATACTAGCTGTAACAATTAGTTTTTTATTAGGAGGAATGAACATGGGACTTATTAAAGCAGCAACAAGTTCAGTTGGCGGTGGCTTGGCCGATCAATGGCTAGAGGTTATTGAACCTGATAATATGGGGGACACAACCGTCATGACAAAAGGTGTTTTTGTGCGTAAAGATGATAAACGTGGTTCTAATCGTAAAGGAACGGACGATGTTTTAACAGATGGTTCTGTTGTACATGTCTATCCCAACATGATGATGCTTCTTGTCGATGGGGGCAAAATCATCGATTACACTGCTGAAGAAGGCTATTATACAGTCAAAAATGATTCTGCGCCTTCAATGTTTAACGGTTCTTTAAAAGATGCGATTGCAGAAACCTTCAGTCGTTTCAAATTTGGTGGCGTAACTCCACAAAAACAACAAGTTTTTTATATTAACTTGCAAGAAATTAAAGGCATTAAATTTGGAACACCTGCGCCATTAAACTATTTTGATAATTTTTATAATGCCGAACTTTTCTTACGTGCACACGGAAATTACTCAATTAAAATTACAGATCCTTTGCTATTTTATACCAATGCGATTCCTAAAAATCAAACGCAAGTAGATATTAATGATATTAATGAACAATATTTGGCAGAGTTCATTACAGCATTGCAAGCAGCAATCAATCAAATGTCTGCTGATGGGCAACGTATTTCTTATGTTCCCTCAAAAAGTGTTGAATTAAGTAAATATATGCAAACTGCGCTTGACGAGGATTGGCGCACCAATCGCGGCATGGAAATTGTTTCTGTAGCAGTTGCGAGCATTTCTTATACAGATGATTCAACAAAATTAATCAACATGCGAAATGAAGGAGCTATGCTCAGCGATCCAGGTGTTCGCGAAGGTTATGTTCAAGGTTCCTTGGCTCGTGGTATGGAGGCTGCTGGTAAAAATGAAGGTGGCGCTATGAGCGGCTTTATGGGCGTTGGTATGGGCATGAATGTAAATGGTAACTACTTTGCGCAAGCGTCTCAAACAAACCAACAACAAATGCAAGAAAAACAAAACCAGCAAAACGCACAAGGGTCTACAGACACTTGGACTTGCCCACAATGTGGGACTGAAAACACTGGGAAGTTTTGTTCAAACTGTGGTACACCAAAACCAACAAACGAGAAGCCAAAATTAGAAATGAAATGTAGTGAATGTAGCGAAATTGTTGACTTAAGTAATGGTATTCCTAAGTTCTGTCCACATTGTGGTAAACCATTCCAAGGGGTTCCTTTATAAGCAAGTAGTGAACAATTAAAGAAAAGGGTCAGGCACAAGTCTACCCTTTTTCTTTGAATCAGATTCCTGTTATTTACTCACTCTATTAGAAAGGACGGTTGCAATGGAAACAACATTTACCCATAAATGCCCCAACTGTGGCGGCCCGCTCTTATTTAATCCCAAAGATCAAAAATTTCATTGTGAATATTGTTTAAATATTTACACGGAAGAAGAAGTGACTCGTTATGAGCAACAGCAACATGAGGCACATTTAGAGAATCCCTCAACAACGACCGCCGAGGAAAATTTGACTTTCACAGCGGAAGAAGAATCCTCCGCCACGCAACAAACAGAGACCACTGAGAATGAAACAACTGCCGATGCAGGCACAATGGAAATTTTTAATTGTCCAAGCTGTGGCGCTCAAATTGTCACCGATGCAACAACAGCAGCCACATACTGTTATTATTGCCATAATCCAGTTGTCTTGGCTGGTCGATTAAGTGGCGAATTTTTACCAGAAAATGTCTTACCCTTTACAATTGAAAAAGACGAAGCGATTGAAAAATTTCTCGCTTGGACCAAGAAAAAATGGTTCATTCCCCGAGATTTTTTCAGCAAAAATCAAATTGATAAATTAACTGGGGTTTACTTCCCCTATTGGGTCGTTGATGCAGAAGTCGATGGACAACTCCAAGCTACTGGCACAAGTATTCGCATTTGGCGCGTAGGTGATATTGAATACACCGAAACAAAATGTTTCAATGTGGGACGTTCAGGAAAATTATCGTTTAAAGAATTAGTTAAAAATGCCTTGTCAAAAAACGTCCAACAAAAAATGGTGGAAGGCGTTCAACCATTTTTAATTGATCAAGCAGTGCCTTTCAAAAGCCAATACCTAGCAGGTTTTCAAGCAGAAAAACGCGATATTGAATATGAAGCAATCAAAAAACACGTCCAACAAGAATTACAAGATTATTCGGAATCATTGTTACGGGACTCTGCTTCTGGTTATACTACGTTGACAAATGTTCGCACGGATATTTCTCTAAACCAAGAAAATAATCACTATATGCTTTTACCAATTTGGTTAGTCACCTATCGCAGTCAGGAACAATCAAAAAAGGTTTATTATTACGCCATGAATGGACAAACAGGTAAAGTAAGCGGTGTACTTCCAATTAGTTACACTCGTTTAGGGCTAGCAACGTTAGGCATTTTCGCTGGACTCTTAGCACTCTTTTTATTAGGAGGTTATTTCCTATGAAAAAACGACTTTTACCTATTTTTTTCCTAATACTTCTTTCCTTTGGCCTTGCCCTACCCGTTTCGGCGGCTGAAAATTCAATTGATGATGGTGCACAATTACTGACACCTGATCAAATCAACCAACTAAAACAAGAGATACAACCTTTAGAAGAAAAGACCAAAGCCTCTGTCTTTATTGTGACCACAAATAATAATACTTATGGTGATGAACAAGACTATGCAGATCATTATCTTTTAAATAAAGTTGGTAAGGATCAAAATGCGATTCTTTTTCTCATTGATATGGACTTACGGAAAGTCTACATCTCTACTTCTGGAAACATGATTGATTATATGACGGATGCACGAATTGATGATACCTTAGATAAAGTAATGGATGGAATGAGTCAAGGAAATTATTTTGCGGCTGCTCAAACCTTTGTTCAGGAAACTCAAGCATTTGTTGATAAAGGGGTTCCTGGGGGTCACTATCGTGTGGACAGCGAAACAGGTAAAATCACTCGTTATAAAGTCATTACCCCGCTGGAAATGGTAATTGCTTTTGCTGCTGCGCTGATACTCAGCTTGGTCTTCTTAGGCATCAATATTTCTAAATATCAATTAAAATTTTCAAGTTATCAATATCCTTTTAGGGAAAAAACAACGTTAAAATTAACCTCCCGCACAGATCAGTTAACCAACTCTTTCATCACTACTCGTCGTATTCCTAAAAACAATGGCGGCAGTGGCGGAATGGGCGGTGGTGGCAGCACCACCCACTCAACTGGCGGCGGCACATTCGGTGGCGGCGGTCGAAGTTTTTAGATTTTTTATCTTTTTTCATTATTTCATAAAAATAATGGTGTTATTTTTATGGAATAATGATAAAATAAGTATACTGTGGTGTGTTATTTTTACACAGGACGGTATACTTATTTTCATTTAAACTAAGTGATTTGTAGTCCAAAGTTATTTAATTGGGGATTGTTTTCAACTATTTAGTAAGCGCTACAAATCATTAACTAAACTATGGGAGGTAAAGTGAAAATGAAAAAATTTTCTATGTTAGGATTAGTTTTAATTAGTACTCTGATTTTAGGTGCATGTGGTTCTGGAACAAACAACACTAATAAAACTAAAAAAACTTCAAGTACTGCTACCGCAACAACTGAAACAAAAGCTAAAGAAGATAAAGGGACTTATAAAGATCGAACATTGACTGTTCCTGATGGTGTATTAAAAATCACCGAATTCCAAAAAGGTACAAGTTTCGATGGTAAACCAATCTTTTATGTACTATTTGATTTGACTAATAACACTAAGGAAGCACAAGATGTACAAATGTTATACTCTAGCTTTGTTAGCGTATCACAAAATACCGGCGATACAACAGAAGATTTAACTTATGGAATTGTTAATGATTCTCCGATTAAAGATAGAATTGACATGTTAAATAAAAAAGTTAATCCTGGCGCAACTGTCCAAGCAGCATACCCTTATGAATTTGCTGATGAAACAAAACCTGTAACTTTTACTTTCAGAGACAGTATGTTCAGCATGGGAGATCCTATCGCTGTTGAAGAAATTACAATTAAATAGTCTGTAAGCAAGTAGGCACTTAGTTCTACTTGCTTTTTTGGTTTGTTCTTCATAGAGTTGAATGGTAAAATTAATTTATCTTAACCAAAAGGAGTCATCCCATGAAAAGTATGTGCGAACTGTGTGATCTAAATCCTGGTAAAATCATCACCTTTGATAATCACGGTATCTGTAAACATTGTGCAGAACATTTAGAGTTAAAACCAAAAGAAATTAAAGATCGAACAATGGAAAGTATTATAAAACGTCAAGAAGAAATTATAAAAAAGGATCAAGCAATGCAAGCAAAGGGAAATTTATGTTATCTTTGCGAAGAGGAAACTGGCAAGTACTTTACGAGTGATTTTTATCGCGTAGGAAAAAGCTGTTTAAAAAAACTTAAAGTATCCACTTGGTCCGTTGATAAAAAAAGTTTAGCTGATTTACAACAAATGCAAGAGTTAATAAACAAGCAGTCTGAAATCGCAAAAGCAAATGAAAAAAATGCTGAAGTTTATGGAAATCTATGTGCTCTTTGTCAGGATAATAAAGGAAAATATTTAACTTCAGATAATTACCAAATCTGTAAGAAATGTGCAGGTCAACTCGGTGTCCAAGGACAAGGATATACCCAAACTTGGACATTGACGGATTTAAGAAATGTCCAAGAAGACAACCGGCTATTCAATCCTACAACAACTATTGCTGGCTCGATTGAATTCGATGAACCTGAAAAAAAATTTCGACTGGTTGGTTCATCAAAAATTTTGCCAGTAAGCATTATCGCTGATTACAAAATTTTAGAGAAAAAAAATACCCATTTCACCGAAGAAAACGTACCTTATGATCGCGTCAGTAGTGTCTATATTTTGATTAATCTAGATGATTTGCAACGCCCAACCATCACTATTTCCTTTTTAAAGACACTTAGTGAGCAAACCACTGAATTTGATCGTCAATTAGCGATCGATAGAGCCCGTTTCAACGCCGAACGAGCCCTTTCATCATTAGACACTATTGTTCGTCGAATAAAAGAAAAAGAAATACCAACTCCTATAAAGAGTGATGAAAACCAACCGATTGAACCAAAGCTATCTGATTCACAAAAAAACTCACCTAGCGCTATTGAAGACGTAATGGCTGAGTTAAGAAATTTAAAACTGTTAGTTGATGAAGGAATTCTAACAGAAGAAGAATTTCAACAAAAGAAACGGCAATTGCTTCAATTAGATTAATAAAAAAATCCTGAAAAGACTCGTCATCTTTTCAGGATTTTTTTATTCTTGGTATTTTCCCATAATTCTTGATAAGGTATTTCATGGATATCACGAAAATAGGCTACTTCAAACTTTTCAAAATCAGTTGACTGGCAGTTACCTGTTAAAACACCAATTCCCGCTTTACCATGACAAGTTCCCATGAAAACATCCACGAGCGAATCACCTACCATAATTACTTCTGTCGGCTTCAATTGACATGACTGACAAAAGGCTTGGAGCATGGCCGCATCTGGTTTCGGTAAGTAACGATCTCCTGTCGCAATAAAATCAAACATTTCTGTTAAACCAAGATATTCCATAATCAACATAGTCGCTGGCAAAGTATCTGAAGTTGCTAATCCAATTTTATAGTTCTTCCGTTTCAGCTCAAGAAATAACTGTTTTAAATCACCAATTGGTTCAATCTTTTTCAGATTTTTTCGTAAATAATCATAAAAAAATTGCTCCAGCCATCGACTGCTGATTCCCTGTTCGACTAATTCCTCAAATTGCGCCAATTCCTGATAAAGTTCCTGATAAAGGACTTCATCAAGTAAATGTTTTTGCAAAAAACGTTGCTCCTGAATAGCTAATATCTTTTTTATTTCTGCTGAATGATGAGGGGCTAACATACTTAGTGTTTCAAAACAAGCTTTCAAACCTGCTTGCCAAAGAGTATCAAAACGAATACACGTACCATCTTTATCAAATAAAATTCCTCGATTTTCCATGAAAGAACACCTCAAAACGTTTGCTTTGCTTCCTATTTGTTTCTTCAAGTATACTAATCATTTATTTGATTTTGATATTCTTTTTGTATCATTTGTGTAAAAAAATATAAAAAAGCAACGAATTGTAGTGAGACCCAAAAGTTAGACCAAAAAATCTAACTTTGGGGGCGCACTACGAATTTAGAAAAATTAGTTGCTTTTTTATTAATCAATCACTTTTTTCACTTTGAATTCTTTTGTTTCAGCAGACGGTTCTGTTTGATCAGCTAATTCAAATAAAATATGGGTACCATTTTCTTCATCTTCAACGATAATCAGTTTTCCTGGAATCTTTCGAGTATCTTTCGCAATTTGGGCTTCTTTAATTAATTCTTTTTGATCTCTTTTTGAAGCAAGGGCATTTCCTAAATTAAAAAAGACAGTTTCTTCCATAATTAACCACTCACTTTCTCTACTTTTCTTAAGTCAATTATAGCATATCGCTAGAAAAAGTGGCAGCTTGTGTCCTTTTACTTTCATTTAAGCATCAATAATCAAAGAATAAGCATAAGGACTTTCATAAATTCCTGAAGTATAATAATTGAGCCTCTTTTTAAATAGCGGGCCGTCAATTACCAACGTATGGTACTCCCCGTTTTCTCCGCAAATATCTAATTGATGTTCTTTAAGGTACGTGATAAATGTTTCATCTAACGGTTCTCCTAAAAATTTTATTGGAATGCCTGCCTCTTTGCTGACCGTTTTGATAATTGCTGTGTACCCTTTTGCCAAGAATTCTTTCACAAGTGCTTCGCGATTTTCCTGCCAAAGAGGTAATTGTGGTTCAAGTCCAGCACTTAATGCAACTTGGCGATCCCAAGCACCATTTTGTTCAATATCTATATCGCCAAAACAAACCGTTTCTGCACCTAATTTTTGGGTTTCCTGCAGTGCCTCAACCACTTTTTCTGTGTAATTTGTTTCATTGTTATGTGAGATAACAAGTGGTAAATCTAACGCTTCAGCCGCTGCTTCTAAGACGGAGATTGGTATCCCGTGAAACCAAGAACGATTAATTTCATCACTTAGTGTTGTCACTAACGCTACTGGCTGATTTCCTGCTTGTATCAATCGATCCATCGCCAATAAACAATCTTTACCAGAGCTATAACTTAAACAAAATTTTTTCATAAACGTTCCCTCTTTTCTCTATGACTATACCTCAAAATAATACATCCGTATACATATTTATTATTTAAGTATAACTAATACTGAATAGTTATTTGAATCAAAACATGGTATAAAATAGAGGTAAAGCAAGCTTTATTCACTTCTTTATATCTCTTTTCAACGGATGATTAGCTGGCGGAAACCAGCTGATCTTTTTTTCAAAAAACACAGCTATCTTTTGCAGTTTTCTTTTCCTCATGTTATAAAGAGATAGTAGGAAGCATTTATTCACTTCTTTACAAATCTATCTTAATCTTAGACAGTCGGCGGAAAACGGCTGTCTATTTATCTGGAAAAATTATGAACTCGTCAGCTAGTGGTCAGTTGACGAGTTTTATGTTATAATAATTAGAACACGAAAAATATTTTTAAACGAACCATTCAATTGTTTTGATGATTTTATTCAAAACTGGCGTGTCTAGAGAGATACAAGGATGTATTAGAGGTAGGGAATACATCGCTTAAATGAAAAATACTTGAATACTAGAAATAGTCTGATCCAACTTTAAAATAATAATATTGATTCGTTAGATAGCCTTCTCTTTAAAGAGAAGGCTATTGTCAATTAAAGAGTAAAACCACCGTATTCTTGTCAGTATACGGTGGTTTTACTTCTTCATATATTACATATAATCAACAAATTTGCTTCTGAACTTAACATGTAAATGAGCTCCTACGATAAATATTACTAATGTTGTTAGCCAAAAAACAACAAGCTGGGGCTTATCTTCAAAAAACCATCTTTTATAGAAAAATGTATCTCGAAATCCATTAATAATATATGCGTAAGGATTCAACATAAGAATTTTTGATAACCAAGACGGTAAGTTCTTTGTACTCAAATCCCAAAAGACCCCTGACATATACATTAATACTTGGATAATAGAATTCAAGAAAATTTGATAATCCCTAATTAATGCAGCAATCGTTGAATTAATTAGACTAAAACTATATAAAAAGATAATCATCGCTACAATATAGTAAGGTAGCTGAATCCAATAAATAGAAATCTTTTCGCCTGTCGAGATTGACACAATTGCTGCTAACGTAGTGAATGCAAAATAACTTGGTAACTCAGAAAATATTTTAACCATTGGCAAAATACTTATTGGAAACTTCATTCTAGAGACCATGCCAACTTGCATATAAACAGAACTAGAAGCTTGTTTCGTTACTGTACTTAAAAAAATCCATGTACTTAATCCTACCATCAACCAAGCGATATAGGATACTCCTCCTTTTACGGTTCGAGCACCACCAAGGGCAATCCCAAAAGCAAAATAATAGACACCTAACTGAATTAAAGGACTTAAAATTTGCCATAAATTTCCTAAGATGTGGCTTTGGTATAATGCTTTATTACTGTATTTAGCAATTCGTTGTGCAACGCCTAAGTATGAAAACTGTTCCGCTAAAATTAATTTTACCTCGCGCATTATTCAGTCACCTCTTTCAATTTCAACACTTGTCCAGGATAAATAGGTACCTCAATGATTTCTGGATTCAAAGTTTGAAGTTGTTCTATAGTGAGTCCGTGATTTTCAGCAATCAAACTGACTGAATCTCCAACTTCCACAGTATACGTTGACACAGCTTGTTCGCTATTATTATTTTCTGGTACGTTCGTTGAGCTAGGCTGAACTTCCTCCTGCTGCCTAGATTCTTTTGTTGAAGCTGGTTTAGTTTTAGTAGTTTTCACAGCGTTTGTATCCTTCCCTGCTACTTTCTCAGGAACAAATATACGTTGAATTGTTTCCGCTGGATGAATGAAAGCTGTTGTTAATGAAATACCCTTTACAAAGGTAAGACTTACATAAAAAATCATACAAAGTAGCAAAATTAACAAGCTCTTCGTACCAAGAGTCATTTTATCCCCAATCTTATTTTTAGTAGTAAATTTTATGACTTCTTTAGTCGTCCGGCGACTGCCTACTTGTTGATTGGCTTTTTCAAGAATTGTTTCTTGAAGTTGTTCCAAAGAAAAATTTCTCTGTTTGGCCTTGCCATCTCTCTGATACGATTCTTTTTGCGGTTCAGTGAAATGATTATAACGGTGCAAGAAAGCACGATATTCTTTTAAAATATGCTTAGTTTCACCAAATGCACGTAAGTCCCCATAATGCATCCAAGCGACACGATCACAAATTTGCTCTACTTGTTGAATAGAATGAGAGACAAAAAAGATAGTTTTGCCTTGCTCTTTAAATGCAAGCATTTTTTTTAAGCCTTTATTATAGAAGGTTTGATCTCCTACAGATAACGCTTCATCGATCACTAAAATATCTGGATTTTGATGAACCGCAATTGAAAAACCAAGCTTAGCACGCATACCGCTAGAATAAGTTTTAACAGGCTGATCGATAAAAACACCCAATTCTGAGAATTCAATAATATCATCGATTTTGGCATCAATTTCTTTATTTTTTTCTCCCAACATTAAACATTTCATTCGAATGTTTTCTCGTCCTGTCAAATTATTATTTAGTCCTGCACCAATCGAAATAATTGACACTTCACCATTTATTTCAAGTTCTCCTGATGTTTGAGGGGTGATGCCTGAAATAATATTTGATAAAGTGGATTTGCCTGAACCATTTAAACCAATAATACCAATTGTTTCTCCAGAATATACGTCGAGGCTAACACCTTTTAACGCCCAAAATGTGGGAACTTTGTTTTGAAAAATACTAAAAAGTGTCTTCAATTTGTCAATACGTGTTTGCGCTAAACTGTATTCTTTGGTAAGTAATTTTGTTCTAACTTTCAGTTCTTTTTCCATTTGTTCCTCCGAGTCTAACCGTTCACTAGTTGGCCATTTCACCAAATTCTTTAGCGACTGCCTTCAAAGCTGCTCCGAAAACTTGGTCCATATCATAGTATTGGTAATTGGCTAAACGTCCACCAAAAATAACTTTTTCTTGAGCGTTTGCTTTTTCTTTGTATTTTCTAAACAAAAGCGAATTTTTCTCATCATTAACAGGATAATACGCTTCTTTTGAACGATCCCAATCTTGTGGGTATTCTTTCGTCAAAATTGTTTTGTTTTCATCGGCCTTTTGATCAAAATGTCGCCATTCCATTATCCGTGTATAGGGAGTTTCCGCATCTGTATAATTAATTACGGCATTACCTTGTGCATTGTTTGAATCTACTGTTTCATTTTCAAAACGTACTGAACGATATTCTAGTTCGCCATAAGAATAATCAAAGAATGCATCAATCATCCCTGTATAAACAATTTTTGGAAACTCTGATAAGTAAGTTTCTTTCTCTGCCAAAAAGTCTTTATTCAATTGAATATCAATTAATTCACTCTCTAACAATTTATCAAACATAGCTGTATAACCGTCGACAGGTACGCCTTGATAGCGATGGTTAAAGTAATTATTATCAAAAGTAAAACGAGTTGGCAAACGACGAATAATAAAACTTGGTAATTCCGTAGCCTTACGTCCCCACTGTTTTTCTGTATAGCCTTTAATTAATTTTTCATAGATGTCCGTTCCTATCAAACGAATCGCTTGTTCTTCTAAATTTTTTGGAGCTCCTTTAATCCCAGCTGCCTCCCGTTGCTCTGAAATTTTTGCTTGTGCTTCAGCTGGCGTTTTTACCCCCCACATTTGGTAGAACGTGTTCATATTGAATGGTAGGTTGTAGAGCTCTCCTTTGTAATTAGCAACTACTTGATTGATGTAGCCATTGAATTCCGTCAATTCATTGACATAAGACCATACTTCTTTATTGTCAGTATGAAAAATATGAGCACCATAGTCATGGACATTAATGCCATTTTCTTTATGTGTATACATATTGCCACCAATATGAGCACGTTTCTCAATAACTAATACTTTTTTTCCTCGTTTAGCTGCTTCACATGCAAACGTTGCCCCAAAAGGTCCTGAACCAACAATTAAATAGTCATAATTTTTCGTATTGTATTTCATTAACTAACTTCTCCTAACAAAGTTACTTTCAATTTATTTCAAACACTAAATGCATTATTTATTTTTTCACTAAAGTAGCCAGTACCTTTTTACCAACGCCTTCTTTTGTGTAAGAATATAAGTTGATTTTTTCGTTATCTTTTTCTATTTTATAAACTACAAGTGATTTCAAATTTTTTCCCTTTAAAATCACAATATTATCATTTGTAGTGGAAACATCATAAATACGTTTGCCATCCAGTGTCCACACATTATCTTTAACAACTAATGTTTTCCAATCCCAATTAGCTGTTACTTGATACTCTCCATTTGCAATCAAAGGTTGTTCTGAGTTAGTACTTTTAGAAATAGTTGTCTCTTGGTTTTCTGAATATTTTTTACTGATGTAATATCCTGACCAAAAACCACAACCGATACCAATTGCTAAAGACACAATTATCGTGATTATTTTTTTCATGTCACACACTCCTCCGTTTATTTAAAAGTTAAACTTGCTTCCCACATATTTGCACCTAAAATTCTCACTTCTGGTTTTAATAAAAATCCAGAAAATTCATAAACTTTTGCAATAATTAAATAAATTAATGCTTCATAGTCTTGAGCAGAGGCTTGTTCAACATTGATAAAGAAACCTGGATGTTTTTCAGATACTTTTACTCCGCCAATTCTAGTACCAACTAAGCCAGCTTGTTGAATTAATCGAGGCGCCCGTCCCCAAGTAAAAGTTGACCCATGATTTGGATGTGTTAGTGGGTGCATCCTTTCTCTAATTTCGACAGTTCCTACCATGTCATTTACCATGTTTTCTAAATTACCTTCTGAAATCTGTAATTTAGTTTCTAGAATAATCCACTCAGGATGATCCATAAATGAACTATAGCGATGACTAAATTGAACATCTTCTTTATTTAAAACTTTAATTTCTCCATTTTCATCTACGATCGTAGCTTCAAGAAACATACTATTAATATCCTTAACTGTCCCAGCATTCATATAAACTGCGCCACCAATGGTTCCTGGAATATTATCTGCCCATTCTAAACCGCATTTCAAGTGTTCTAGTAGATAATAAGATGTTTCAATTAAACTTGCACCTGCCGAAACTGTTAAAACATTCCCCGTAATTTTACGATAATTCAAGGCAGTCATATTTAAAGTAATCCCGCGGATACCACCATCACGGACTAAAATATTTGAACCTTTACCGATAACAGTTAAAGGAATTTGATTATTTTTAGCATATTTTACAATTAAAGCAACTTCTTCTATCGTTTTTGGAAAAATTAAAAGGTCTGCTGGACCACCAACAAAATTCGAAGCATATTCTTTTAATTCACGACCTACAAATAATTCCAAATCTGGTAATTCTTCTAAAAGATCTTGTTTCCACGAACGAATTCTCTTATTTTGTACAATTTTCATAATTAATTGTTTTCTTGTTAAAAGATTCTCTGGAATTGCTAATGCTTTTTTTTCTGTGCCTTGTTTCGGTTTAGGCTTAGGTTTTTGTATCGGATGCAAATACATAACATGTTCGATTTTTTCATCTTTCACATATTTGCCGACGATTCTAAAAGGACTGAACGTTTCTTTTCCCTTAAATTTTTCACGATTAAATCTTGTGGTGACTTCACGATGATTATTCATAAAAATTAATTCTTTATCTGTTAGCTTCCAAAAGCTTTCATTAGGGTTGGAATTTTTTATTGTACCATTTGGCGATAAAATAATTGCTGCGGAAATCGGAACAGTTGTTTTAGCTCGATAAAAATCCAAAGGTTTATTGATAATATATCGTCTAAATTCATCATATACTTCGTCTTCATCTGGGCTAAATTTACTTGTCAACGCATCAGTTAACCACTTATCTGAAATCTCTTTTTCTCTAGCAATCTTTCCAGCGGTCTTTTGATAGTCAAGTGCTAAACTAATATTTTTATTTTCTTCAATTTCTTGTTTTGTGTTTTGCTCATAGACACGTCTAGTTTCGCCAAGCTCAAACAGGTTCATCAAGCTATTAAAGCGGTCAATTCCACGTTGTTCATTATAAAAAATTGAAAACGGTTTTTGGAAAATAGTCGCAAAAACAGTGCCATGAAACGAATCAGTAATAATATATTTTGCTTCTCGATAAACAGCTAAGAAATTTTCTGGTGTATCTTCAGAAACATATTCTACTGTATTAGGAAACGTTTTTTTAGCTAGTTCACGTCCTTTTAAAGGATTAGGCAAGACCACTAATTTCAGTCCCAATTTTTCTGCGATCGCTAGTGCTACACGAACTTTTTCCTTGTTAATATCCAAGAAAAAGACAGCCATATAATCTCCTGATTCTTGTCGTTTAAACGTAGCTTGATCAGCTAAAGAATCATATTCACTTCTTTCAACAAGATAGGTTGGATCCAAAGCCTGAATAACTTCTTCTTGAAAAATATCTTTCATAATTTGTGCAGAAAAATCTTCTCTCATAGAAACATGATTAAACTGTGTAATATCTTTTTTGCGGTTTGCAACCCATTTGGGATCATATTTACTTGTATCTGCTTTTCCTAATGAAACAGAATAAGCAATTGTTTTATTACGAGGATAAACAAAATCTAAGAAATCATCGTCGTCTACCCAACCATTCCACGGATTCCACATTTGATCAGAGCCTAAAATAAAGGTATCTAGATTTTCTAAATCATTCAATGTCGGTAACGTTTCTTTTGTTAATTGTTCAGTATAGGGCATATTATTTTTCTTAAAAAAATTATACGCTAAAGGCATCCATGCTCGAAAGTTACTTCTGTTTTTATAACCTAGTGGTCCATCAATCATAACCGTCTCGTACCCTTTATTCTGTACATACTTGTTTAGAGCATAGTATGTTAAGATTGATCCATAATTTTGGTTATACCACCAGCCCATAATTGCTGCTTTTTTCATTCTTCCGCTCCTACTTTCTCTGTTAATTACTTATTATTCGTTCATGTTTAAGAATCTTTTTTACATGTTATTTCAACAACCCTTTTGCTTTTTTAAGACTTTTTGATACAGCTTTTTTAATTGTTGTAGGTTCATTTCCTTCAATTTTATTGATAGGTGTTAATTCGTTACCGATACTTGTCATTGTATCTTGGATATAGCCTTGGTTTTGTCGAACGACACTAAAATGTGTTTCCCCTTCTCGAGAAGTCAAAATTCGAACATTGTAATCAAATGCTGCATATTTTTGAGTATAGCCCGCCCAAATTGTAAAAACATTGTCTACGAAAGTATAATACATATTTTCTTGTAGTAAGGTATAGCCTTTTTCCCACTCGGCTTGTAAAACAATCGATTTTAAAGTAGTACCTTCTTTTTTAATTAATAAAGATACTAATAAACTATCATGAATTATTTTTGTATTGTCACCCATATAAACGAAATCAATCACTCCACTGGCATTACTTGTATCGTTATCTGCAATAATAATTGAAAACATTTCAATTGCCGTCCCATTTCCATGGGCTTTCTCTTGTCCAAAAATTACTTTACCTCCACGCTCTTGAATATGAACATTCGGAATAATGAAGGTTTTTTTCATCCCAAAATCTTTATAAATATTTTGATATATTTCTAGATTGTATTGTAAAATATTTTGGATTCGTGTGATACGCTCTACTTGTTCTGGATCATTAGAATATTTTTCTTTTTTCACTAAGTCTAGCCCTAATTGTTGGATGTATTTCTCTTTTAATTCTTGATAGAAACGTTCTTTAAATGCTTGATCAACACGATTCATGTCAAAAATAAACCAGTTTAATGTATTAATAATTTTTAAACGATATGCTTCAATCCGATTTGGAGCATGTTGTTTTAAGTACTCCAACATTTTATCATGTAAATTGAACTCATCACGATAATTCATTCCATACGTAGACATCAAGCCATCTTGTCTAACAATTCGAGTCAGCAAATATTTGTTTAGTGCAACAATTTTTTCAGTACCTAATAATGCGGTATAAGTGAAATAAGCGTCTTCGCCAACAAATTGTTCTAAGTTTACCAAGTTATTTTCTTTGATGTATTCTAATAAAAATAATTTGTCATATAAATAAGGAGTTACTTCATCCAATGAAATTTCTTCACCAGACATACGTCCGCCATTAGTTAGTAATGGATTGTGAACCACGTGCACTTCTCCATTTGGCAATTTTTCTTTCATACCAAATAAAAGAATATCTGTTGCACTATCATATGCACGATAATAAGCGTCTTGTAATAAATTCACTTCAAAATGATCATCTGCATCTAAAAATTGTAAATACCGGCCTCGTGCCATCGAAATGCCCACATTTCTTGCGTGTCCAGGATTACTTTTACCAATAGAAATCCCCATAATTCTCGGATCTTTTACTGCAAATTCGTTAATAATATCCATTGTATTATCCGTAGAGCCATTCTCTACTAAAATGATTTCAATCTCACGTAAAGACTGCTCACAAACATTTTCTAATGTTTGTCTTAAATATTTGGACGCATTGTGAATCGGCATGACTACACTAACTTTATACAGATTTTTCAAGTAGTCCTCATAATAAGCTACTGGATCATTCGCAATTTGATAAAATTGTTTGATGTATTCAAAATCGATATCATTCAGCTGGTCTATTTCTATAGCTTGTTTAAAATCTACAGCCACCTTTTGAATCACTTCATAAACCGACTCGTCACGTAAATGTGTTAGTTTTTCAATCGCCCAAAAGTATTTTTCGAACATTTGTTTATAAAAATAACCTTTGTAGCGTTCAAATTTATTTTGTTCAATTAAGTTTGAACGAATTAGTTTAAATTGTTGAAACAAGAAAGGAACCTTTGTTGCCACATTATTTACTGTCGAATTTGGGTTGTCTTGTCTATAAAAATACAAACAATCTTTAATAAAAATAACATTCTGAGATGCTGAATTGATTTTCCAAAATAGACCAGTGTCCCCATAACTTTTAATTTCCTCATCCCAAGTTACGTTTTCTTTCTCAATCATACTTTTTTTATAAATGGCATTCCATGGATAAACTTGTACAATTAAATCCGTTGTTTTTAAGTCAATCAATTGATTGTATTTATCGGGATGTTGCCATAATATATCTCGCTCAACCTCTTCTTCCGAAGAAAATTCAACCCAGTTACAACGGACAACATCTGCATGATGACTTTTAGCCGTATTGTATAAACGCTCATAGGCATGCAACGCTACATAATCGTCACTTTCAAATTCAGCAATATACTCACCTTTTGCTTCTGAAACACCCAAGTTAAAGGCTTTTCCAATTCCCCCATTTTTAACATTGAAAACGCGAAAACGTGGATCATCTTGTGCAATTTCTTCAATAATTTTTTGACTATTATCAGTAGAGCCATCATTAATAATTAAGAATTCAATTTCTTTCAATGTTTGGTTTTTCAAACTCATTAATGCTTCTTCTAAATAGGTTTCTACGTTATAGACGGGTACAATAACTGACACTTTCACATTTTCCATAAAACAAATTTCCCTCACTTATCATTTATAGTTGTATACTCAAAATATCCTGATTTGAACGAATAAAATTAAGCAAAAAACTTACTAAAATCTTTAACCCCAATTTCTAAATAATTATCAAAAACTATCGTAAATCTACTTTCTTTATTTGAAAATTTTTCTGGCAACTCTACCTGATAACTAGTTTCACTAATTTTTTTAAACGCCAGTCTTTGTCTTGTTTCAAAAGGATTTTTCAGCTCTTTTATTTCAAATCCTGTAATTTTTTGGTGTGTATACACATTTAAAGAAAGCGTATTGCCTTCACGTTGCGTTGCTTCTGCATAAGCATTCATGCGAACTGCTGGGAATCGTTTCAATAATCTTGGATAATAATAACTTTTCTCTGTTTTTGAAACATAACCAAAGCGATTGACTAACACCCAACGAATGGACTGACATTGAATAAACCAATACAAACCATCAATATCGTTAGTTTGTAAAAATGTCCAAATGATTTGGCGCACATCACTTCTAAAATACGGACTAGGATCAAAACTCAATTCACCTAAATACTGATCCATCTGTACTTTAAAGTCCTGTAATCGCTTTTTACTGAATGGATACCCAGTATCCCTCCGAATACAAAAGTCATAAATTAGCCATTCTAAACGGCGTGCTAACATCCGCTCTTTAGATAAATCATCTGGAAATTGTTGATTGATATAGCTTAACGCACGCAACCAGGAAAGCATAAATGTCCGATTAATTGATTTACTTAAACTTTCATTATCTGCATCTCGATTTAAATAAGTCGTTAACCTTTCCCCTTGTGTAATGGTTTTTGAAAATCGCATAGCTTCATAAAAGAACAGCACATCATCAGCCACCCGTTGATTAACAAAATGTAAATTATTATTGTGTATCAGCGAAGTTCTTAACATGATAGCTTGTGGTCCTAACCACCCATAAAATTCAGCTGGCAATTCTTGGATAGACCGATTTTTAAATGAACCATCCATATAATATGGCTTACTTTTTAACATTAAGTGGCCATCTGTACTCTGTATTAGACCAGAAACAGCAAAATCATCGTGAGAGTCATCTAGTAGGTCTGATAAATATTTCAATGCATTTAAATCATACCAATCATCTGCATCTAAGAAGACACTATACTCACCACGTGCATTTACAATCCCTACGTTTCTTGGGCCGTGAGCGCCTCCAGTGTTTTCAAGTAGCTGATAAATTTCAATATTTGGATATCTTTCAAGATATGGTTCTATTACTTTTAACGAATGGTCTGTGGAGCAATCATCAATAAACATCACTTGCAATTGCTCAATTCCAATGGTTTGTTGAACAAGAGAATCCATCATCTTTTTAAGATATGGTGCATTATTATAATTAGCAATAATGATTGAGACCTTAGGATTTTTTGATATTTTTTCTGAAGAAAACAGCTTAAATTGACTTAACTTCTTTTTCCACGTTTCATTATCTAACATATATTGATACTCTTCATATTCTTTTTGGACTTCTTTTTGATTTTCCAACCTACACCCTCCGGCTTTTTATCTCTTTAAAATTTCTGAAATCAGCTGTCTAGTGGCATCCTGATTTTCAAGGCAAAATTCACGAAAAAACTGCATATATAAACGTTGTTCCTGTTCCGTTTTAGAAAACAATACGTTTTTTACAGACGTTACTAGGCTATCTGTGTCTGTCACAATTTTTCCAGGCAAAATTGCTGTTGGATCAAAATAGAATCCCCTTGTACTATTTTGATACTTTTCCTTATCATACATAAAAAATAGCATCGGTTTTTTTGTTAATGCAAAATCAAACATAACCGATGAATAATCTGTAATTAATAAGTCAGCGATTAAATAAAGTTGATTGATATCTGGATAAGAAGAAACATCGATTACACGTGAACCAAATGCACTTATATCAAAACTTTCTGCAATTAAATAATGTAGTCGTGTAAGTACAACAATAGAAGGATCAATTTCTAAAAGTTGTTCAACTGGCAAATGATTGGTGAAACGATAGGCTCCTTTTCGGATAGACTCATCATCACGCCACGTGGGGGCATAAAGAATAATTTTTTGATTGGCTGAAAGGCCTAACTGATTGCAAACAGAAAAAGCTATTTTGTCCTTATTTTCACAAACTAACAAATCATTTCTCGGATATCCTACTTCTAATATTTTCCCTTCATAATGAAAGGCCTGTCGAAACACTCTAGTACTGTATGCATTAGGTGAGATGAGATAATCCCAACGCTTTGCTTCTTGAATAACTTCTAGTTTATAGCTCTCTGTTTCATGCTCTGGCATTTTGACTGTTTCAATATCTAAGCCCAGTTTCTTTAGAGGGGTTCCATGCCACGTCTGTATATAGATTGTTGTTTGATTCTTATACATCCAAGCTGGCATCCGTGTGTTAAAAACCCAATACTGAGCTCTTGGCATCATCCATAGCCATCTCCAACTTAATCGTTTAATGAAAGGAACATTCTCTTCTACAAAAGGCATCTCATATCCTTTTTTGACTGCCCAAATACATTGATATTCAGGACAGTTATCTCTTATGTACTCAAAAATTGCACGTGGATTATCACTATATTGTCTTCCATGAAAACTTTCAAAAATAAATAACTTCTTTTTAGGTAGTTTACCCAAAATGAAAAAACAAGCTTTTATGGCTTGATGTATACTCTTCTCTAAAAATTTTTTCATTGAATTAATCCTTTACATTAGATTATCAAAAATATAATCCTAATCTATAACCTTGTATGAAGAACGCGTTCACAAATCTCTAAATTATCTTCTCTTTACTTGTTTAAATTTATGAATAACTCTCACCACGATTGAACAAGCTTATAAAATACATTATTTTGCTTTTCTTCTTTTAAGTATAAATTTATCTATGCTAAACGTCAATGGCTTTATTGAAATAAACATTCCAGTGTTATTCGATTGTTATAATTTAATTTTTTACAATCGAATTTCCCTCTGAATTTTCAGATATTTAACATCCGATCACCTATTTAATTTTTTAGAAACTTTAGCCATCTTTATACAATTACTCTTAGAAATTAAATAACTCACAAGTTACCTAAACTAACCCAATAAACAGCAAAAATCCAGAAGAGTCTCTCTTCTGGATTTTTGCTTATTTGACGATACTTTTTTAAATTTTGTTAATCAATTTAAAATAATCCACATAAGTGCATAATTGGGAATACAAATAATAAACTATCAAAACGATCTAAAATACCGCCATGTCCTGGCAAGATGTTACCAGAGTCTTTCACGCCATAATGACGTTTGATAGAAGATTCAACCAAATCACCGAATTGCCCTACTATAGAAAATAGAACCGTCAATACGAGCATCACCGGCATCGGATAAGGAAATAGCCCTTTATTAGCTGTGAAAACTAAAAACAACGCTGCTACAACCACGGCTGATAAAATACCACCAAGTGCACCTTCTATTGTCTTGTTGGGTGAAACATCTGGCATCAATTTATGACGACCAAATCGGCGTCCAAATAGATATGCACCAATATCCGTTGCCCAGACAATGAATAAAGCAAATAACAAGACTTCAAAACCTGCGGAACGGGCACTAATAAAGTTCTGGAACCCCATCCCTACATATAAACTGACAATAACTGGAAAGCCAGCTTCTTCAATCGTATATGTATTTTTAGAAATCACCGAAGCACCTAACAACAACATCACAGTGACATAAAATAAAATGAAATTTGTTTGCATTTCCGGCAAAAAGTTTAACCACTTAATTGTTGGAATAACTAAAAAAACGGCCCCTAATGCTGATAAAACACCTTCAAAACTTAATAACGTTAATCCTTTCATACGGAATAACTCGTACACGCCGACTACTGCCAAAGCAACAGCGGCAATCTCAATTGCAAAACCACCATACCAGATAATTGGAATAAAGATGATTAATGCGACGATAGCTGTGATGACACGTTGTCTCACTGCGGATCGCTCCCTTCTGTTTCTGTAGTTTCTTTTAGACCTCCAAAACGACGATTACGATTTTGGAAAGAAGCAATCGCGGTTTCTAAAGTGTCTCCTGAAAAATCAGGCCATAATGCTTTTGTAAAAAACAACTCGCTATAAGCAATTTGCCATAGCAAGAAATTACTAATTCTCTCTTCCCCACTTGTTCGAATCAACAATTCTGGATCGCGAAGTTCCGTGGGTAAAAAGCCAGTCATTAAGTGATCTGCGATCGTTTCTTCTGTAATCTCATCTGCCGTATATGCTTTTTCTGAAACCTCTGCAGCAATCTGTTTCATGGCAGTTAGTAGCTCCGCACGCGCCCCATAATTTAAAGCAAAGTTCAAAACCATGCCCGTATTGTCTTTGGTTTGCTCAATGGCCCGCTTAACAGCATCTTGCGTATGGCTTGGTAGAAACTCTTGGTAGCCCATTACATTGACTTTAACATTTTCCTTAATTAATTCTGGCACGAATGTATCAAAAAAATCAACAGGCAATTGCATTAAGAAATTGACTTCATCTGTTGGTCTCTTCCAATTTTCCGTTGAAAATGCATAAAGTGTTAAAACTTTAACGCCTAAATGACTAGCATGCTTCGTTATTTTTTTGACCGTATCCATGCCTTCTTTATGTCCAGCAATTCTCGGCAGTCTTCGATTCTGTGCCCACCGGCCATTTCCGTCCATAATAATGGCAATGTGCTGTGGAATCTGGCCTTCTTTATCAAAGGCGTACTGGCTTGCTTCTTCTACATATTTATTTTTTTGCGGAAAAAAACGTAACATCTTTTTCCCTCCATTCCAAAAAATCTATCTTAATTATTATAACAATAACTAATGCAAATGCCTATGCATAGTCCCTGAATTTTCCTGATAATTAAGAAATTCCTTGTAACTTTATCATTTATGGTCCTTTTTTAAAAGAAAAAAACTTAGGCTTGGTAGGTAAATCAACCTGATATATCTGCCTAGCCCTAAAATTTTAAATAAACAACGGGACAGGAGTAGCTTCTTCGGAAATAAGCTGAACGTCCTTGAGAGACAAAAAGCATCTTTCAGAACTTTCTTCTTATTTCTTGAAGCTTAACACGCCTGTCCCGACCTCAAGTTTTTATTCTATTGTCTTTTTCTCTTTATTCATTGACTGGAACAATGGCACCGTTCCATTTTTTCGTAATCCAATCTTGGACTTCTTTGCTACGTAACACTTTGACTAATTTTTTTACATTTTCGTTGTTTTCGTCTTCTTTACGAACCGCAATAATATTGGCATAAGGTGAACTTTCTTTTTCTAAGGCAATCGCATCTTTTTTCGGATTTAATCCTTGATCCACGGCAAAGTTTGAGTTAATTAAAACCGCAGCCCCTTCTTCATTGTCATAAAGAGTGGTCATGATTGCTGGATCACTTTCATGATTGAATTTCAACTTTTTAGTGTTTTTATCAATATCATCGAAAGTAGCAGTTGTCCGGTCTACCCCTTCTTTCAGCGTGATTAAACCAGCATCTTCTAAAATCGTTAAAACACGTGGCCAATCTGAAACGGAAGAGCTAACGTAAATCGTTGAACCATCAGGAATTTCTTGTAACGATTTGTATTTTTTCGAGTAAAGCCCTACTGGTTCTAAATGAATCGCACCTGCATTCACAAAGTCATAATCATTTTCTTTAACCGCTTCATTAAAGAACGGCACATGTTGGAAATAGTTGGCATCGATATCGCCACTTTCCAACGCCTTGTTAGGTAGCACGTAATCTGTATAAGTCGTCACTTCTAGTTTTACGCCTTCTTTTTCTAATAAAGGTTTTACATGTTCTAAAATCTCTGCATGTGGAACTGGTGAAGCTCCAACTTTCAAGACCGAGTCATCACTCTTTTTATTGCCGCAAGCCCCTAAAACTAAGACAGCTACTGCAACAGTAATTACTGACCATAATGTACGTTTTTTCATCTTATTCCCTCCATTTATCGTTTATCTATTTTTTTAGCGACTGTATCCCCAAGCCATTGAATCGCAAAGACAATAATTAAGATACAAATCGTTGCTACTAAGGTAACTGTATTTTGACCACGTTGGAAGCCATCTTGATACGCCAAACTTCCTAAACCGCCCGCTCCAATAGCAGCTGCCATTGCAGTATAGCCCACTAAGGAAATGGTTGTAACGGTTAAGCCAGAAACAAGCGCTGGCAGACTTTCTGGTAATAGAACTTTCCAAATTATTTGGAAACGATTGGCCCCCATTGCTTTGGCTGCTTCAATCACGCCTTTATCAACTTCACGAAAAGCAATTTCGACCATGCGAGCATAAAAAGGTGCTGCGGAAATAATCAAAGCTGGTAAGGAGCCTTTGACACCAGACATACTTCCTAAAATAATTTTTGTAAAAGGAATTAACAGAACGATTAAGATAATAAACGGAATCGAACGGAAAATATTTACAAAAATGGCCACTAGCCAATACAGTAATCGGCTCAAAATCCCTTTTCTGCCTGACGTTTCAAAAAGTAGTAGTCCTAAAATCAGCCCTAAAATGGCGACCACTATGATTGAAATCCCTGTCATATAGAGTGTTTCAATCGTTTTTTCTTGTAGTTTACTTATATCAATTTGGGAAAAATCAAAGAAACTTGCTAAGCCACGATTATTCATTTCCAATCACCTCTGTTTCTACACGAAGTTTACGTAATCCTTCAATGGCTGCTAGAATATTTTGCTCTTCGCCTAATAATTGAATATAAAGAGAACCCACTGCCCCCTGCTTCGTTTGCTGAATGTTCCCTTGAATAATACTGACTTCTACTTGATATTCTTGGACAATATGCGAGATAATTGGCAATTTCGCTTGTTCGCCGTGGAAAAGTAGGCGAACAATTTTTCCATTCGGATATTGTTCCAACATTTCTTCGACAACCAGTTCCGTCTCTTCAATGTTTTTATCCGCTTCTTGTTGGATAAAGCGTTTCGCAATTTCTGTTTGAGGCTTTTTGAAAATATCGATTACTTTACCTTCTTCAACAATTTCACCATATTCCATCACGGCTACGCGATTACAAATTTTACGAATCACGTGCATTTCATGGGTAATTAATACAACCGTTAAATTTAATTCTTGGTTGATTTTTAGTAGTAATTCTAGCACCTCATCAGTTGTCTGCGGATCCAAAGCACTCGTTGCTTCATCACAAAGCAAAATGTCAGGATTGTTAGCTAAGGCACGGGCAATCCCCACTCGTTGCTTTTGCCCACCAGAGAGTTGACTTGGGTAGGCATTTTCCCGTCCTTCTAAACCAACCAATTTGATTAACTCTTCTGCGCGGCTTTTCCGATTTTGTTTTGGAACACCAGCAATTTCCAATGGGAGCATGATATTTTCTAGAACTGTCCGTGACCATAATAAATTAAAATGTTGAAAGATCATCCCAATTTTTTTACGGAAGTTTCGTAGTTCTTTATTTGGCAACAATGCAATATCTTGTCCTTGAATTTCTACTTCACCTTCTGTAGGTGTTTCAAGTCCATTCAATAAGCGAACCAACGTACTTTTTCCTGCACCTGAATAGCCAATAATGCCATAAATATCACCAGATTCAACCGTTAAATCAATATCTTTTAAAGCCGTGACTTTACCCGCTTTACCGGAAAACTCTTTTTTTACATGACGTAATTCAATTAATGCCATTTTGTTCTCCTCTTCTTTCTGTTCTACTTTCTTATTTTGAAGGTTTCGCACTTTTTATGAAACGAATTTGCTTAATAAAAACAAAAAAACTTCCATCCTTTTGCTATTACAGCAAAAAGGACGAAAGTTTGTCATTTCGTGATACCACCTTAATTCGCTATTATTTCTCAATAATAACCTCATACGGTACTTGATTCTTCGCATACCGTTGGCTGTAACGGGCGCCCCGTAGTAAGTTCACTGCTTCGCTCACTTACTCTGCTCAAAGACCATCTTCCATCTTAAATCTGTTACCCATTCTCAGCAAACAGGGCTCTCTTCAAACGTCCTTAACATGTACTCTTCTTTTCAAAGCTTTCTTTTGATTAGATTGAGAAAATTATAGCAATAAACATTGGCCTTGTCAACGTAAGACTAAAGATTTTCAAATTCTGTTGGTTCAACATCTGCTAAAACAGCAATCCAGGCATTTTCTTCATCTAATGCACTTGGCTCTTGATCAGCCGCTTCATTAATCGCAACTACCTTACCAGATAATGGACTACTGAATTCACTGACTGCTTTTTCTGCTTCTAATTCAATTAAAGAATCACCCTTAGCTAATGTTTGTCCGACTTTTGGAAATGTTGCAAAAGTAATCTTCCCTAAATCCTCTTGGGCTTCGGCAGTTAAACCAATTTTATAACCTGCTTCTGTTGGTAAGATCCATAATTGATCGATTTGTTTCATTTCACTCATTTTCCAAGCACTCCTTCGTAATCTGCTTCTTTAAAACCATTCGTTAGAAATGTATTGTCTTTTAAGAGAATTGGACGCTTAATCAACATGCCATCCGCAGCTAAACGCTGACTTGCTTCTTCAATAGAAAAACTGTCAACAAGATCTTTTAAGCCTTGTTCTCTATATAAAACCCCACTTGTGTTAAAAAAACGACGAACAGGCAAGCCGGTTTCTTTCATCCATTTTGCTAGTTGTTCACTACTAGGCGGTGTTGCTTTAATATCAATTGCTTGGTATTTAACGCCTTGTTGGTCTAACCACGCTTTCGCTTTTTTACAAGTTGAGCATTTAGGATATTCATAAAGTGTGTACATTTCTACCCCTTCTTTCTTCTTTCTTTAACGACCACTTCTGGTACGAACCGTTTCTTGTTGGTAACGCATGGACATAATTAAGCCCACCCCAATCATGTTACCTAAAATGGAAGAACCACCTTGACTAATAAACGGTAATGGAATCCCAGTTAATGGTAGTAAACCAATATTCGCTCCAATGTTTTCAAAAACATGGAACAAAATCATCATGATAATTCCTGTGGCAATGTAGGCATAGAATTCATTATTTGTATCAAAACAGACGCGAATCATGCGGTAGATTAAAATAAAATACAACAAAATAATGAAACAGCCACCAATAAAGCCAAAGTTTTCACCAACAACTGTAAAAATCATATCTGACTCACGAACAGGGACATACACATCACTCACGTTAAAGCCTTTTCCGAAAAGGCCCCCAGAACCAATTGCTGTTAATGCTAGCGCTGGTTGGAATGAGCGATCTGGATCTGTATGGAAAGGATTTAGCCATAAATCAATCCGATCAAATTGATAAGCTTTAATGCCAATTTTAGACAATAAGTCTCTTCCTGTTTCTGTTGTTACCAAGTAGATGGTTCCAGCTCCGACTAGAGCAGCTATGATAAAGGCGGGCACAATAATTTTCCAAGTAATGCCAGACATTAAGAAAACTCCCCCAAAAATGGCTAAGAAAACTAACATCGTCCCGAAGTCTTTTTGTAAAAGTACTAAAACAATTACCGGAATCGCCACTAATAGCATTTTAGCGATTAGCCAAAAGTCGCTTTTGAGTGTTCGGTCCACATATTTAACATTATGCATGGTCACTATATAGGCCAACATCAAAATAAACGCAATCTTCATCAATTCCGATGGTTGGAATGTGGTGCCACCAAAGCGAATCCAGTTTTTAGAACCTGTTTGCTCTGCTAGCACGGGATCATAGAATTTCAGTAGTAATCCCATTAATACTAATCCAAGTGCATAAAAAACGGGCGTTAACCGCCAGAGTAATTTTGAGCTAAAATGCATAATAATGACAATACTTAATCCTCCGACTAAATACCACAGTCCTTGTTTCATTAACAAGCTACCAATTTTAGGTTTGCTTGGATCATTGTAAAGCGCTACGTAAAGCGATAGCATACCAATTAGTGATAAAAGAAAAACTGGTAATATCACGCCGTAATCAATTCGACTATCTAAATTTGTTTTCTCTTTTCTATTCATTCGTCATCCCTTTTCCTTTGTTCATACGTTTTTTATTATATCTTTCTCACAGAAGAAAAGAAAGGAATTCTACTATATTTGAGAAAAACTTTAGAGAATTCAATAAAAATTTTTCTTTTCAATCGCCATTTATTCATGCTTAATTTTTCTACAAAAATTACGTTTCTTCCACTTCAGATAGGTATAGATTGCTTTCTTTCCAAAATAGCTATTGATTGGCTTTCGTATTTGCTTCTGAAAATTGAATGGACCAACTTCCTTCTGCTTTAATTTCTAAAATATACGTATCTGCGTCTTTAGGAATTTGAGCCATTGTTTTTCCGATGTAATTTCCTTGCGTATCAATTAACTTTGCAATTTCTTGTCCATCACTGTCCACGATCCGAACAACTATTTTTTCCGTTCCTTTGAAAGTAATGTTTGCTATAACTGGCCCCTTTTTAAAAGCTAAGTTTGTAAATACATCATCACCGCTTCCTTTTTTTGAAAACATTGTTCCAGCTAGCTTATCATCTACTTCATTAATACTAGTACTTGCCTGGGTTGTCTCACCGTAATTATCATCTCTGGCAGATTGTGGACTATTAATGTTAATTTTACAACCAGTCAAAATTAATAATGCCAGTACAGATAACCAGATATTTTTTTTCATTTTCTCACATCCTCACAATGACACAACTAGTTAGAATCAACAATACTATGACTGAGACGAGACTAATTTTTAAAAATTTTTTCATAAAAATACACTCCTTTTTCTTTTTTAAATGAGAATTAACGGAAATAAAAACTCATCTATTTTTAATTATATCGATATTTTTTTTGATTCTCAATTCTTACTCGTAAAAAACGAGTGTGGAACAAAAATCCCTTTGGATTTTTGTTCCACACTCAAAACCTGATAAACGGCGGGAATAGCATCAACACTACACGCTTCGATATTTCTCTGTAAAATACGAACAGATAAAATCAGCGTACAACTTGGTCCTCGAAGCTAAACAATTCTGTCCCGCCCTCGTCTGTTATTCGCTTTTTCTTTGTTTTGTTTGTTGTAGCTCTTTATTAATTCGGACAATCTCGTTGCCAAAATTTTGCCAGTCACTGGCTCGCGGGGGCGCTAGCCAAATTAAACATTTTACTGAAAATAACGTTTTTGGTAAATAATCCGCAACTACTAAATCAGTATCTGGTCGAATCGCTGAATGAAAGTGAATGCTGAAAGATTCGAATATTTTGATTTGTTCTTTGATAAACTGAGTATATTTTTCTCCTTGCGTAAAATTAACATAAAGATTGATTGTGCTTTTTTCATTCCTTTGGTCATAAAGACGGGATAACACTAATAGCAAATCAAAAAATAAAGAAAGCTTACTAAACTCAAACGCCGAGCAGTCCAACGCAAATAAAAACTGACGACAGCTATCAAAAACAATTGGGTAGCGTTCCTGAAAAAATTCTAAATCCATAATTCGTAAGGTGATATCGATAAACGGCGTAATAAAACGGTGTTGATAAATAATCGGAACAATTTCTTGATAAAATTCTTCTTCCGAAATTGTAAACGGCATATAAGAAAAGAATAATGTTTTCGTAGCCGTAATTGCCTCATTGTGAGAACTCAGCAAATGTTCCGAAATAAGTTCACTTTGATAGACCGATAAATTGCCGATAATTCCTTGAATTTCTGCATTTTTCTCTGCATGAGTCGCCTTCATTACTTCGTTGATCCAACATTGAATTTCTTGATAAATCGAACTTTCTTCGTCAAAAGCGAATGGATTTTCTTCTTGGGATAAAAAATAATTAGCTTTTCTTTGCGTTCGTTCTAACGCCACCAATACATAATGTTTAAATAAATGAAAATTAGTGATATTTTCATAAGAGCCTTTCAATTGAGCCAATAATTGGTTCACTGCGCGAAGATCTGTTTGATTATATACTTCTTCAGAATCTTTGTAAATTCGGTAATAGAGCATAGTAAAATATTGTCTAATCGCCATTTCATTGCCGCTAAGTTGTAAATTTTTGGATAACTTAATACCGTATTGCCCCAATTCTTTCCGGATATGGTCAACAATTTTGTATACAACCGTTCGACTCATCCCGTGCTTTTCGCCATATTTTTTGATTGAGGTAAACTGATGAAAGAAAATCGTTTTTAATAGATTAAATTCTAACGAGTCTTTTAAATAATATTCTTCAATAATACTTGAAGAAATACGAAGGCTTTGAGATAAAAAAATTTCATTATTTTTTTCACTGATTTCCATCTCATTAATCAGACCAAAGCGTTGCAAATCTGCATTGATTTCTGTTATGTTCCGTTCTAGCAAATAAGGAGAAATAGCTAATTGCTTACATAAACGATCTTTTCGTTCAGAAAATGAATATTGTTGCTCTAACTTTCTAATAATCGCTAATTTTAAATTTTCCCGATCATCTAATAACAAGAATTCCATTTAAACTCTCCTTGTTCCATACAAAAGTGAGCCTGACAGGAAGCTTAAAGTGGTGCCAAATTGAGAGGACCCACTTGCCGCTCCTCCAGTAATTTCCACTGGGGCTATCGTATCTATTTTTTTCAACAACTCATCATTTAACAGCACCTTTTTATTTACTCGTTCCTGTTCAATTTTATTTTTCTTTTTCTCCTGTTTTGTTTGTTGCTCCTTGTCCTGTCTCGAGGCAATAATTGGTCTTTCTGGGCCAATCATTGCTTGAATATAAGGAAGCTCTGCAAGCACATTCTCCTCTGCAGCAAAATTAGTAGGGTTGACATACACCTTCGCAATAGAAAGGTATGCCTCGTAACGGAAGGTTACAAAATAAAGGCCTACTTTTTGAGTATTTACATTATTTTCTATAATTACATTTTCTAAATTTAGAGGGCGTCCCTCTTTATCTTTTAGAAAAACAACATTGTCTAATGGTGACCATGCTTGATTAACTCCTACAAACGTGTCTTTTAATTTAAGTTCCGTTTGATTTTCTTTGACCGTAATGGTTGCTGTTTCAATTTTGCCATCTACTTCATAAGTCACGGTGTATTTGCCTGGTGTTGTCACTTCGTTGGCATAGCTATTCACTGAAGCAATTAACATTCCTGAAGAAAGAAATAAGGCTGTGCCGATACTACCATAATAAATAGTTCGCTGGTTCATCTCGTTTATTATTCCTCCAAACTATTTCATAAAAACAACTATCTTAACAGAAAAACCTGCTAATAGGTGTTCTTAAACTAAGTAACTTGTAAAACTTCCTATTTTCCAAGGAAACAGCTACCCTCATTCATGCACTTATTCATCTTTTAAGCGTGGAACAAAAGTCACTTTAAACTTTTGCCCCACGCTCATTTAATTATTTTCGTTTCTTCTTGATGACTATACCACTAATAATCACAATAAGTAATACAACAAGTCCTAGCACACGATATAAACCATTAGTTTGTTCTCCCGTTTTTGGATAACGTCCTTGCTTGTCAGGTTTCACAATGTGTGTGACATACTGACTACTTTTTATCGTGGTTTGATTCGTTGAGGAACTAGTCTGGTTGTTCTCATTTTTATCTGGTAGCGGTGTAGGATTACGATCAATCACATGAACAGTTGCTACTGTCTTTAATTGACGAGGTGTTTCGTTTGAAAACATTGAGAAAATTCGTGACTGCACAGCTGGTTTGGTTTCATTAACTGGCTCAGTGGTATAGGAAATCTGGTACTCTCCTGTTTTCTTTGTATCAACTTTCCCTTTTACTTGAACCTTATCAAAGGATATAGCATGACCGTCACGATCTGTTGCTGAAACGAAATTATCTTCTGGTTTCCATGAATCACCAACATAAATCGTTGTATCTTTAACCTCTAACTTAGATTGGTCGGGTTTGACGGTCACATTAGCTGTTTCTTTTTTACCTTCGTAACTGTAAATGATTGAGTAAATGCCCGCTTTGCTAGTATCAACTTGACCTGAAACAGTGATTTTTTCGAAGGGAACGTCTTGACCTGTTTTGTCTGTCGCGGAAACGAAGTTATCTTCTACTTCCCATTTATCACCCACATAAATCGTTGTATCCTTGACTTGTAAACGACTATCATCACGGACATGAACGATTGCTTTCGCTTCTTTTGTGCCATTTTTATAGACAATTTCATAATCGCCTATTTTATCAACATTCACTGTTCCCTGAACGTCAATTTTTTCAAAAGGAACGTCTTGACCTGTTTTATCTGTTGCTGAAACGAAATTATCTTCTGGTTTCCATTTATCGCCCACATAAATTGTTGTATCTTTGACCTCTAACTGACTGTCATCACGGACATGAACGATTGCTTTCGCTTCTTTTGTGCCATTTTTATAGACAATTTCATAATCGCCTATTTTATCAACATTCACTGTTCCCTGAACGTCAATTTTTTCAAACGGAACGTCTTGGCCTGTTTTGTCTGTTGCTGAAACGAAATTATCTTCTGGTTTCCATTTATCGCCCACATAAATTGTTGTATCTTTGACCTCTAACTGACTGTCATCACGGACATGAACGATTGCTTTCGCTTCTTTTGTGCCATTTTTATAGACAATTTCATAATCGCCTATTTTATCAACATTCACTGTTCCCTGAACGTCAATTTTTTCAAACGGAACGTCTTGGCCTGTTTTGTCTGTTGCTGAAACGAAATTATCTTCTGGTTTCCACGAATCACCAACATAAATCGTTGTATCTTTAACCTCTAACTTAGATTGGTCGGGTTTGACGGTCACATTAGCTATTTCTTCTTTACCTTCGTAACTGTAAATGATTGAGTAAATGCCCGCTTTGCTAGTATCAACTTGACCTGAAACAGTGATTTTTTCGAAGGGAACGTCTTGGCCTGTTTTGTCTGTTGCTGAAACGAAATTATCTTCTGATTTCCAAGAATCACCAACATAAATTGTTGTATCTTTAACCTCTAACTGACTGTCATCACGGACATGAACGATTGCTTTCGCTTCTTTTGTGCCATTTTTATAGACAATTTCATAATCGCCTATTTTATCAACATTCACTGTTCCCTGAACGTCAATTTTTTCAAACGGAACGTCTTGGCCTGTTTTGTCTGTTGCTGAAACGAAATTATCTTCTGGTTCCCATTTATCGCCCACATAAATCGTTGTATCTTTAACCTCTAACTTAGATTGGTCGGGTTTGACGGTCACATTAGCTGTTTCTTTTTTACCTTCGTAACTGTAAATGATTGAGTAAATGCCCGCTTTGCTAGTGTCAACTTGACCTGAAACAGTGATTTTTTCGAAGGGAACGTCTTGACCTGTTTTGTCTGTTGCCGAAACGAAATTATCTTCTGGTTTCCATTTATCGCCCACATAAATTGTTGTATCTTTGACTTGTAAACGACTGTGATCAATTGTTTTAGTTAATGGAATTTTTAGTTGATTGTCTCCTTTGACCAGCTTAATGGCTTTACCTGTCAAATACTCTTCACCCACGGAATATTCCTGCGGTACATTCGTTACTCGCAAAGTATAATCACCTGTCATGATGGCATCAAAGGAGTATTGACCTTTTTCATCTGTTGCAAATTCGGTTGCTGTATGCGTGACATTATCAATTAGTTCAAAAGAAACCTTCGCAATTGCTTGGTTTTCATCCTCTATGTTATGCGTATAGAATGTGGCAGTTGCTAAATAAACAATACCTTCCGCATCGCCTTCTGAGAATTTCAATGTGATTGGCGCAGTGGCAACTTTTTTCTTGCTAGCAGACATCTGGTTCAATGTTTCAGAGTCGATTGTTGTTTCTGTATAGATTTGGCCAGCGTTTGCAGAGACAGTATTGTATTCAATCGTAATGTTTTCTGTCAATGTATAGTCTTTAAAAATAATTTTCGCACCGTTTGTAGTCTTCTCTAATGAATAAGCATCTTCTGGCACACCTTTCACGGTAATAGAATTCAAATCGATTTGAGCATTGGTTGTGCCTTTTGGTGTTAATTCAATCGTTGGATTTTTCACACGATGTGTTTTATTATCAATATTTTTTGTTGTTACTGTCGTTTTTGTTACATTTTTTAATGTTGGATTCGCCGCTTGTGTTGCACTCAAAATGTCTAACGCTTCATTTTGAACAGAAACCGTAGCAGACCCTTCATTATTATTCGATTGTGGTTCTTTAGCTGTCCCAGTTATATAAAGAGTTGGCACGTCGATCCAGCCATTGGCATTTTTATACTCAATAATGTAACGTTTGTTGGTTTTTCCAAAATCAAACGTGTAACTATTGGTATTTTCGTCAAAAGTAATCGTTGGGTATCCAGGACTGTCTGGTGACATTGGTTTATCAAAATAATAGCCACGATCCCAGTATTGTGGATAAATTGAATCTACCTGATCGTTTGAAACATCATAAATGTCAAAAAGAACATCGGCGCCAGCTGGAATTTTTGTACGGACGCTTAGTGAGTCAAAAGAATCATTTCGTGCATTGACAAGGAATTGATTTTTACTACTTTGAAGTGTTCGTTCTGAACCACGCTTACTATTAGTAGTTACTGTCGTATCAACTGGAGTTAAACCTTCAGCACTCATTGTTATTGGTATCATATCGACTGGGATACTTTTATCTTTTGGCAAACTATCTGGCACATAATTAAAACCAATTGGAATTTGGATTTCGTTGGTTATTGGCGTAGTGAACTTAATAACTGAACCATCTGACGTTGGCGTTACTGTATAATCCGTTCCTAACTTGTAATAAAAATAAATTTCTTTTGTAGCTCGTAATGAAAGATAGTTAGGATGCTTTACTTTAATTTCTAAATTTTGAATCGGTTTCTCTTTGCTTCCCATAACTGAGACAGTTGTTCTTGATGAATAGGCACCATTTTGATCATAATTACCCCAAGCAGTTTCAGCATTCAAAGGATTAACAACACTAATTGGTTCAATATATTGATCGGATACTAATTGAATGGCTTTATTAGGACCAATTACAGGTGTACTTAATGATAGATTAATGTCCTTCTTGTCAAAATCCATTGTTAAATCAGAAATATTTATTCTTAAATAGCTATCTTTTGTGGCCGTTAAAGTGAGCTTGCCACCTTCAGTTTTAATATCAAAATAGTCTTCCAATTTTACATTTTCATATAAAGGACCATACGCCGTAAATTTAGGATTCTTAATTTCTTGACCGTTTGTACTCTCTAATACGATTTGTTGACCCACTTTTGTTTCTGTTAACGTGCCATAAATTGTTACATAATATTTCCCTTTGCTTTGAAAACTGATATAGGACATACTACGCATTTCACGATCAGCAATTACTTTACTTGTTTGACTCGTCTTAGCAGTAAAATCGGTTGTTTGTTTAGTTCCTGTCGTACTTTTCAAAGAAATTGACCCAATTTTTGTTGTTGGATACTGCTGCGAATATAAGTAGTTATAGTCCGAAGCACTCTCTAAATAAATTGTCCGATTAATCGATAAGGAATAGGCTTTTTGTTGATTCATGTTTGGAACAGTTACAGCAATCCGCCCGAGTGAATTATCGCTTAATGTATAATCTTTGCCAGGTGTTAACAAGGTTTGCGTTTCTGGTAAAATTTGACCATTAATGTCGACATCGTAACTGAAAACTTGAGGTTCCAAGTTATCTTGTTTTCCAAAGACAGCGCCTGGCGTCTCTGTTGTTAATAATTCTAATGTTTGATTGCCAGTTAATGTCCGGTCTAAATTATAAAAAATTTCGCCATCTAACCCCGTCGTTCTGGTTCGTTCGTTATATTGAATTGGTTCCACTTGTTCATATAAATCAAACGAGTAGGTTTTTTTATTTTTTCCTGGAGTTTCAATTTTGACTAATGGTTCCGCCTCTGTTGTTAGATAACTTTTTAGTTCTACTTTAAAGGAAGTATCTGAAACTCGTTGATTAAACGTAATACTTAATGTTTTGGTCGCCGCATCGACTGCCCAAGTTGCGCCAATGCCTGTCACTTCTCCGCTGACAGTTGAATAACCTAAATGTTCTGGTAATTGAACTGTATAAACTGATCCAGGTGCATAACCTGTGTTTCCAACAGCAAATTGGAACGTAGCGGTTACCGGTGTTGTATTTAATTCGCGGTGAACCTCTGTTTGGCTGTATTCTGTTCCACCAATCGGCGCAAGACTCATACTGTCAAGTAGTTCATCTGTAATTGGCGCTTGAACATCTGGTAGGGCTTTTTCATTAAGTGAGGTGTCCTTGTCCTCCGTTGTTTGTTGTTCAGATGGTGTAGCAGCACCACTGGAAGCTGTTGTGCTCGCCTCTGTGGTTTGCGATTCAGTTGTTGCAGTTGGTTGATTCATTTCTGAAGTATTCGTTGTTGCTAAAGGTAAAGCTGGTGTTGTGCTCGATAACTCTGCCTCTTTTTTTGCTGTATCAGTGGTCTCTGTTTGTGCTTCTGTCGTTGTTACAGCATAGGCATTTACGGCAAACCCGAAATTTTGTGCGAGAAGTATACTTAACATCACAAAAGAAAAAGTTTTTTTCTTCATACTAATCCCCTTTCAATAAAATTCATATAACCTAATAATAGCTTGTTAAAAATGAAACAATTGATTAATTTTTTTTGAATCTTCGAAAAAAAAAACAGCTTTTCATAAAAAAATACTTGGAAAATCAGCCACAATCACTGTTTTTCCAAGTATTTTTTTATTAATATTTGTAAATTATCGTTTCTTTTGACGAAAAACGACCACGAAATAAACTGCAATAAACAATAACACTAAGAGCGAGTTACTATTTTTAATGAAAGTTAAAAATTGACTTGTTTGCGTTGAAATACCTTTGCCGCCAGTCAATTCTAATAAAAATTGTGTCGTGCCACCTTTGCCTACTACAGTGACTAACATAAGCGCCATCAAAATAAATTGATGGAATAAACTCCCTTTTGTTTGTGTTGTATATTTGATAAGGATGCGGCTATCTTTTGGCAAATCTGTCTCTTGATAATATCGCCTAGCTAAAAAGCTATTCAATGTGCTTTTGAAAAAACTCAAGAGAAACAGGCCTAAAATAGTCCACGAAGTAAGAAGTAATATTCCCAAACTTCCCGCCAGTCCAACCATTGGTATGTTGTTTGACCATTGTTTCGTTTTACTAGCTACAATCATTGCAAAAATCATCCCTAAAACATAAGGTAAATAGAGATAGATGCCCATATGAGCTCTGCCATAAACCCCTGCAACATAAATGGAACCAAATAAAAATAAATAGTTCCCGACAATCCCGTTAATCAAGGTCGCAAGATTCATTTCTAATGATACTTTATACGCACCGCGTTTGCCATAATGACTAACGAAAAGGACAGCCACCACAAAGAAACAGCAGGCGCCAACAATCGCATAATCAAATTCCACCGCATTCGTTAATAAGCGACCACTTCTTAATAAAAGTAATAACACAAAAAAGATAATAAACAGAATTAATTCTTTTCGTGAAACTTCTGCTGATTCTTCTTCTAGCTCGTTTAATGAAACAGGATAGCTCTTGATTGCTACTAAAGCAAGCAGAAAATAGAGCGCGTACACCAATAACGCCAGTCCAATCTCAGTCGCTTTAAAAAATAAAGCGCCAAATAAAACAGCGGTCAATAAGACTGTCGTTAAAAGATTGCTGTGACTGATTTTTTGACCTTCTTCTTTCAAGAAAAAGCGAATTGATTGATTACTTGGTGGCAACAACGCCCCACTAAGTCCTAACAACATTCCTGAAATACTATAAAGCGGGAAAGAAAAAGCGCCGGCGGTCCCAATTAAGGAACCTGCCAAGCCTAGCAATAGAGAAATCTTTAGTAGACCTAGACTAGTTAAAGACAAATTAATTCCTCGAACCAGAAAAATGCCTGTCATACGCAATGTATAAAATAAGACAAATGGTAAAATTGTTAGAAGGTTGTGTCCATCACTCAATTGAATGTAAAGTAAATAAGGCACAACAATAATCGTATTACTTAGTAAACTTAATGCTGTATTACCAAGACTTTCAATTTTTTTATTCATTTTGACCTCTTCTTTTATCTTTCATTTTCTATTATTTTTAGGGTAGCATTGTTTACTTTTTTTGTCCATAAAATAACAGATGCAGCGATTTCCTAATGTTTATTTTCTACTGTTACGTATAATAGTTAATAACGACAGCTTGGACTTGCTCTGTTCCCTCATTTATATACGTGTGTACTTGATTAGCATCAAAATACATAGCGGCGTCTTTTGGAAGAAGGTATCTCTGATCGCCCACTTCAAGAGCTAATGTTCCTTGAATAACCATGACATATTCTATCGAACGTTTTGAATGCCCAACAGCTTGATACTTTTTCCCTGAATCTAATTCAAACTGAAAGAGTTCAAAGTTTCTTTCCTGGTTGTCTGAGTAGTAATTAAAGACTCGATAGGAGTGATCTTCAGAATGTTGTGTTACCGTCTCAGTTTTTTTTACCACGGGATTTTCTTTAACATAGTCATCTTCTAATAAATACGTATACGGAACATTGAGTCCATTACTTATTTTCCAAATTGTATTTATGGTAGGATTGGTGGTTCCTTTTTCAATCTGCGAAAGCATCCCTTTACTCACTCCGGTTATCCCAGCTAGTTCATCTAACGTAAGTTTTTTTTCTTGTCTAATTTTTTTTAAATTATTGCCAATAATTGTATTAATCTCCAAAATAGTTGCTCCTTCTGTTTCTTTTTATCATCCAAAAATTTAATATATTGAACAAAAGTATTCTTTATTGTATTATACAATATATATCTTAGTTGTTCAAAAGGAGTGGTTAATAATGAAAACGCTCATTCGCTCGTTGTGTCTCATTATCGAAGGTCTAGATTTTCAGACACACGTGTTTAAATTTTATACAGAAAGAAGGAAAAAAAGAGAATGAACCACCAATTAGATGCACGCACTGGCATTCGTGAAGCCTTGCCAACGGTTTTTGGCTATATTGGTATTGGCATTGCTTTTGGTATCGTAGGACAAGCAGCAGGTTTTTCCCCTCTTATTGTTAGTGCGATGTCGTTTTTTATTTTTGCAGGATCTGCTCAGTTTGTAACAGTTAGTATGTTGACTGGCGGCAGCCCTATCTTATCTATTGTGTTAGCGACTTTCTTAGTAAATGCGCGTATGATTCTTATGGGAATGACCATTGCGCCTTACTTTAAAGCCGAATCTCTCGGTAAAAATCTCTGGTTGGGAACCTTACTGACGGATGAAAGTTTTGCACTAGGAATGAATAAATTAAACCATACCAAAGGACGTTTAAGTTTTGAGTGGTTTAATGCTGCCAATTTGATTTCCTATGCGACTTGGGTTTTTTCGACGATCATCGGTGCCTATCTAGGGCGCTTTATTGCAAACCCTCAAGCATTAGGTCTTGAGTTTGCGGTCGTGGCTATGTTCATTGGTTTACTTTATCTGCAGATAATTAGTGATCGTTCCATGAAAATCGCTTTACAACTCATCATGGTCCTGATTACTTTTGGGTTGATGTCTATTGGTCTAATTTTTATTCCCAGTAATTTAATTGTCTTAGTTGTCACGTTAATCGGGTGTGGAATAGGAGTGATGATAAAACATGCCTTCTTCTGAGTATCTCTTTTTAACAATTTTAGGCTGTACCGTTGCAACCTGGCTTTCAAGAATACTGCCATTTTTACTTTTAAAAAAAATCAGTCTGCCACAGAAATTATTAGAATATCTAAGTTTTGTTCCCATTGTGATTATGTCCGCCTTATGGTTTAGTAGCTTATTTGAACAAAGAATTGGGCATTTACCAAGCCTCAATCTTCCTTATTTATTCGCTTCATTTCCTACCATTTTAGCCGCAATACTTACTAAAAACTTATTGCTTATTGTACTGGTAGGCATTGCTTCATTTGCACTAATCCAAAATTTTATCTAAAAAAACAGACAGGCACTACCAGATGGTAGTGCCTGTCTGTTTTTTTAGATGCCAGCTGCAGGGATCGAACCTGTGACCTACGCGTTACGAGTGCGTTGCTCTACCAACTGAGCTAAGCTGGCCTGAAACAAATCTATTATAGGACTTTCTACTTTATTTGTAAAGTCTGTTTGTTATTTATTTATGCAAAATCTCTTTAAAATAAGCCAAATAGCGACTTTACAAACTTTTTTCTGAAAATGTGGTATAATAGAGATATCAAGAAAGGATGGTTTTTTGTATGTCAAATTTTAATGGTATGGTTACTCCTGTTGTTCCATCGGATGCTGGTAAGGATTTCGCCGTTGACACCCATGTTACTTTTCTTGTTCACGGACAGCCACAAACAGGCGTTGTTACGAAACAATTAAAAAATGCCGCTGTCGTCGAAATTGACGAAACGCAAAAAAACAATCACTTAATGGTGCACAGCAATGGTGTGATTGTTATTAATTACAAACAATTGAAAAAGATTTAATTCTTCAAGCGTGGGAAATTTCCCCCGCTCTTTTTTATGTACAGAATTGGAATACTTTCCAATTCGTCGGAAACTATAATGCTGTAATAAACGCAAAAAAACCAAAAATAATTCCGGGCACATTAGCAAAAATAATGGACTTATCTCGTGTTTCTCCATCGTCTCCATATAACCCATGAATCGTCCAAAAAATACAATTAATCATTGCCACTAATGGTTGCGTCGGATTGCCTTTTTCCCCATGTAAATTTCCATAAATTTGTGGAATATATGAAACATACATCAAAACTGACATCACACTAGCAATCACAGCGATAGCGTGTAAGACTTTTTTATTCTTTTTCATAGTTCCTCCTTTGTTTTTTTATTTTTTATTATACACCTAGAAAAGTTCTTTAAGCAAAAGAAAACCGTTAGTAACCATAATCTGTTACCTAACGGTTTTTTGTTATTATTTTGTTCCGAATAAACGGTCACCAGCATCCCCTAAACCAGGAACGATATAGCCGTCTTCGTTTAAGCGCTCATCTAAAGCTGCTGTATAAATATCTACATCTGGATGCGCTTCTTGTAAAGCTTTCACACCTTCTGGAACGGCCACTAGACATACAAATTTAATGTTGCTAGCACCACGTTCTTTTAATGAATCGATGGCCATAATTGCGGAACCACCTGTTGCTAGCATTGGGTCAACAACAAATAATTGACGACTTGCAATGTCTTCAGGTAATTTCACGAAGTATTCATGTGGTTGCAATGTTTCTTCATCACGGTAAAGTCCAACGTGTCCAACTTTCGCTGCTGGAATTAATTCTAAAATCCCATCAACCATGCCAATGCCGGCACGTAAAATAGGAATGATTGCTACTTTTTTCCCTGAAAGTGTTTTTTGTGTTGATTTACCCATCGGTGTTTCGATGACAACATCCTCTAAAGGCATATCCCGTGATACTTCATAAGCCATTAACATAGCAATTTCGTTGACAACTTCGCGGAAAACCTTTGTCCCACAGTTCTTTTCGCGAATCATTGTTAGTTTGTGTTGAATTAGCGGATGATCAATTACTTGAAATTTTCCCATATCTATTCTCCTTCATTATTTTATTCTTTCTTATTGTAAAACAAAAGAGCCTAGGACACAAGTTGAATTCCTTAAATCCTAAGCTCCGACTCTTATTTGTACAGAGAATCGCGCTTCAGCTATCCCTGATGTTAGTTATATAATGGATATTTTTTAGTTAGCGCTGCTACAGCTGCTTTGACTTCATCATGAACTGCTGTATTTTCTGGATCTTTTAAGACTTGAACGATTAATTTAGCAACTTCTACCGCATCTTCTTCTTTAAAACCACGTGAAGTAATCGCAGGCGTTCCAATACGGATACCACTTGTTTTAAATGGACTTAATTGTTCAAACGGAATTGAATTTTTATTGACAGTAATATTTACACTATCTAAAATAGCTTCTGCTTCTTTTCCATTTAAACCAAAACCTGTCACTTCAATCAGTAATAAGTGGTTGTCTGTTGCCCCACTAATTAAACGAGCTTCTGGCGCTTGATTGAAAACTTTCGTCATCGCTTGCGCATTTGCAATCACTTGCTGACTATATTCAGCAAAACTTGGATCCAAAGCTTCTTTAAAAGCTGCGGCTTTTCCGGCAATCACATGTTCCAACGGGCCACCTTGAATGCCTGGGAAAATACTACTATTTACTTTTTTCGCCAATTCTTCGCTATTTGTCAAAATTAAACCGCCACGAGGACCACGCAATGTTTTATGGGTCGTACTTGTTACGATATCAGCATACGGAACTGGATTTGGGTGCAACCCTGAAGCCACCAAGCCTGCAATATGCGCCATATCAACCATTAACTTGGCATCTACTTCATCAGCGATTTCACGGAAACGTTTGAAGTCAATCGTTCGTGAATACGCACTTGCGCCAGCAACAATTAATTTTGGACGATGTTCTCTTGCTAAAATTCGCACGACATCGTAATCGATTACTTCTGTTGAAGGATCCACTCCATAACTGACAAAATTATAGGTTTTTCCACTAAAGTTAACGGGCGAACCATGGGTTAAGTGACCACCAGCTGATAAATCCATCCCCAAAATGGTATCACCTGGTTCAACCAATGAAAGGTATGCCGCTGTATTGGCTTGAGAACCTGAATGGGCTTGTACATTCGCGAATTTTGCACCAAATAATTCTTTGGCACGATCAATAGCTAAATTTTCTACGATATCGATAAATTCACAACCACCATAGTACCGTTTGCCAGGGTAACCTTCTGCATATTTATTCGTTAAAATACTTCCTTGGGCAGCCATCACCGCTTTTGACACGACATTCTCAGATGCGATTAGTTCCAAGTTATTTTCTTGGCGCTCTTCTTCTCTTGCAATTGCATTCCATAAATCTGGGTCATACGTTTTGTAATCCATTCAAACAACACTCCATTTTGTTTTCTTTTGTCTGATTGTATCATACTTCTGTGTCAGCTTCGTTACAAATACCTCTTATTTTTCAAAAAATTTTTGATTAGCTGATTTTTTCAAGCGATTCATGTAAGCAGTGCCTAAACCAGTTTCTGCAAATCCTTGTGCAAAAATCGTGGTAGCTCCTTGCTCATCTAACGCTCTTAACCCTGCAAATAGTTCTTTTGTGGCATTTTCAACCGTTTCTGCACCATAAGAATAAACAAACGCATTTTCTGTATCTAGTTGTGCTGCCTGTTCATCACTTAAAAATAAGCCGATTTTTTCCTGTTGTTCTTTTGCTTGCTGAATCGCCGTTTGCCATTCTGCTGTTTGACCGCTTATAATCCAAACTTCCGCATCAGGAGAATAGTGTTTGTATTTCATCCCTGGCGCTTTGGGTGCTGCAGTTTCACTAATCAAATGTGTATCGATTTTCACTTGGGGAATAATGCTTTCCAACTGCTCTTTGGTAATTGCTCCTGGTCGTAAAATAACTGGCACACCATCTTCCGCCGTTAAATCTAAGACCGTTGATTCCACCCCAATCTGCGTTGGGCCATCATCTAATATGGCAGCAATTTTCCCCTGCAAATCATGATAAACATGCTCTGCAGATGTTGGACTAGGCTTGCCAGAAGTGTTCGCACTTGGTCCAACCAACGGAACATTGGCTTGTTCAATCAAAGCTAAGGTTGCTTGGTTATCTGGCATACGAAAAGCGACTGTCTCTAAACCACCTGTTACTGTTTTAGAAAATGTATCCCTAGGCACATTAAAAATTAAAGTTAATGGTCCCGGCCAAAAGGCAGACACCAATTTTGTAGCGACTTCTGGTAAGGTCGCCACGTATTTTTTGACCATTTCAACGTTGTTCACATGAACAATCAATGGATTATCACTGGGGCGGCCTTTTACTTGGTAAACTTTTTTTACTGCCGCTTCATTTAAAGCATCGGCACCTAAGCCATAAACAGTTTCTGTTGGAAAAGCCACTAGCTCGCCTGCTTGAATGGCTGCTGCTGCTTGGGCTATTTCTTGTTTGGTTAATTTTTTTGTTTCCATTGCAAATCGCTCCTTCTAGAAAAGTGGCGACGAAGAACCTTAGTTACTCGGCTATCGCGAGGCGATCGTTGCCAGATAAATCTTTTTCAATTTTAATTGTTTTTTGTGGATAAGCGGCGCTCAATAATTCTTGGAGGGCCGCGCCTTGTTGAAACCCTATTTCAAAATAAATTTTACCGTCTGCTTTAAGCATCGTTTGACTTTCATGAATTAATTGTTGGTATAAGGCCAAACCGTTATTTTCAGCGAATAAAGCGGTTTTAGGTTCATACGTTCGGACACTTGCATCCATTAAATGCCATTCTTGTTCACTAATATAGGGCGGATTAGAAATAAGCAGATCAATTTTTTCAGAAGTAACTGGCTGTAAGCCATTCCCATGATAAAATTCGATGCCAGCACCTAATGCTTGCGCGTTTTGTTTAGCGACAGTCAACGCTTCCTCTGAAAGATCAATGGCAATAACTCGCCAGTTGGGCCGTGCCAGTTTCAAGCTAATCGCAATGGCGCCTGTCCCTGTTCCGACATCTACGACCGTCAAAGGAGTATCTGGATTGGCTTTTAAGCAACGCTCGACTAATTCTTCTGTTTCTGGTCTAGGAATCAAAGTATGTTCATTAACAATAAAGGAATGTCCATAAAATTCAGCTTGTCCTAGTAAATATTGTGCTGGGTAATCTGTCAATAATTGGGCTAAATCCGTTTTTAATTGTTCCTCTTCTTCTTTGGGCATTTCTTCTTGCATATGCAGGAGCCACTGCGTTTTATCCCAACCTTTACGTTCTAAAAAAACATAGTGAATAGCATAGCCTTCTTTGCCTTGCGCCTCTAAAAAAGAAGAAGCCCAGTTAAGGACTTCAAAGTAACGTTTAGCCATTTTGCATCTCTTCTAATTTCGATGTTTGATCATATAAGACTAATGCATCAATGATTTCATCTAATTTGCCAGCAAGAATCTGGTCTAGTTTTTGGATGGTTAAACCAATACGATGATCCGTTACTCGATTTTGTGGGAAGTTATACGTTCTGATTCGTTCTGAACGATCTCCGGTCCCCACCGCCGATTTACGGTTAGCATCATATTCACTTTGTGCTTCTTGTTGAATTTGGTCATACACACGAGCACGCAAAACTTTCATTGCTTTTTCACGGTTTTTTAGCTGTGAACGTTCATCTTGCATTGCGACTACGATTCCTGTTGGTAAATGGGTTAATCGAACAGCCGAAGCGGTTTTATTGACGTGCTGTCCACCAGCGCCACTTGCATGATAAATATCGACACGGATATCTTTATCAGCTAATTCGATTTCGACTTCTTCGGCTTCTGGCATAACTACAACGGTTGCTGTCGATGTATGAATCCGTCCTTGTGATTCTGTTGAAGGAACTCGTTGCACGCGGTGAGCGCCACTTTCGTATTTTAATTTTGAAAAGACGTTATCTCCTGAAATCATCATAATTACTTCTTTATATCCACCGATTCCAGTGACGTTCGCTTCTAAAACTTCCGCTTTCCACCCTTGTACTTCTGCATATTTTTGGTACATATTAAATAAGTCGCCAGCAAAAAGTGCGGCTTCATCGCCACCGGCTGCACCACGGATTTCCATGATGATATTTTTATCATCATTTGGATCTTTTGGTAATAATAAAATTTTAATGCGGTCTTCTAACACTTCTTTTTCTTTTTTCAAATCAGAAAGTTCTTCTTTCGCCATTTCGGCCATTTCCGCATCTAAGTTTTCACTTAAAAGTTCTTCGGCATCGCTAATCCCTTCAACAACTTGTTTATATCGGCGATAAACCTCAACCGTCTCACGTGTATTAGCTTCTTCTTTCGATAATTCCATGAAACGTTTTGTATCGCTAATGACTGCTGGGTCACTTAATAATTCGCCCAATTCCTCATAGCGATCTTCAATAGATTGTAATTGATCGTACATAGTGTCTCTCCTTACTGTTCTTCATTCACTGTTTTTGGATGAAAATAATGTTTGCGACAAACAGGATAGTAGGCTTCATTCCCACCAATTTGGACTTGATCCCCTTCATAAACGGGTTTGCCATCAATATAGTGCAAGTTCATAGTTGCTTTTTTATGACAGAACCAGCAAATCGTTTTTAATTCTTCTAATTTGTCTGCATATAAAAGTAAATACTTTGAGCCTTCAAATAATTCATTTCTAAAATCATTCTTTAGCCCAAATGCCATTACTGGAATATCTAATTCGTCAACAATTCGTGCAAATTCAATGACATGATGCTTGTTTAAAAATTGACATTCATCGACTAATACGCAAAAAGGTTTGTAAGACAAATCATTAATCAAGTCAAAGACATTGGTTTCTTCAAAAATTGGAATAGCATCTCTGCGTAATCCGATGCGACTGGATACTTTCCCAACACCATCACGTGTATCTAGTCCACTGGTCATCAAAACAACTGGTTTGTCTTGTTCTTCGTAATTGTGTGCTACTTTTAAGATTTCAATGGTTTTACCACTGTTCATTGCGCCATACTTGAAAAATAATTGAGCCATGTTCACTACACCTTTCCGTTAGTTCCTTACGTATTTTACTATATTTTCAGCAAAAAAGCAGTATTTTTAGCTAAAATGGTCGTGCATTTTTCTGAAAAAAACAGAATCTACGCCAAAGTCATTTTAGCAGGGCTGTTTATACTCCAACTAATGATTCTGCTAGTATGCAATAAAAAAGCCCGAAATTGTAGTTATTTGACTACAATTTCAGACTTTTTAATGCTAGTTATTTTTGAGCAGAGGCAAATTCTGCTGATTGCGTACCTGCTTGACGACCATAAATGATAATATCGGCGATGGCATTGCCTCCGATACGGTTTTGACCATGTAAGCCACCTGTTAATTCACCAGCAGCATATAGACCTTTAATTGGTGTGCCATCTTCACGTAAAACTTCTGTTTTCGTGTTGATTTTCACGCCACCCATTGTGTGGTGAATCCCTGGTGCAATTTTAATTGCGTAGTAAGGCGCTGTGCTTAAGTCAGCTTCCATTCCAGTTGTCCGGCCAAATTGTTTGTCATCTTTGGCATTAACATCTTGGTTCCAAGTATCAATCGTTGCTTTCAATGTATCGGCAGGCATGCCAATTTTTTCAGCTAATTCTTCAATCGTTTCACCTTTTTCCACGAAGCCTTTTTGATCATAGAAATCAATGGCTTTTGCACGGTCGCGTACGCCTTGGTCAAAGACTAAATAAGCTGATTTTTCTGGTAAGGCATTGATTGCTGCGGAAACTTTGTCGCGTGTATCTAGCTCATTAACAAAACGTTCTCCTTTTTGAGAAGCCAAGATTGCGCCTTCTCCACGAACTGCTTCACCAATTAAGAAAGCATCGCTTTGTTGAACAGTTGGGTGAATTTGAATTTCTTTCATATCCACTAACGCACCACCAACTTTTTGAATCATTTGGATACCGTCACCTGTTGTTCCTTCTTGGTTCGTTGTAACATAGTTTTTCAATTCTGGTTTGTATTGTGTAATTAATTTTTCGTTGGCACCGAAACCACCTGTTGTGACAACGACTGCTTTTGCTTTAACTGTTTTTTCTTTATCATCTTTCATTTTCACTTTTACGCCATCGATTTGACCGTTTTCTTCAACTAAGTCTGTCACGTCAGCATCAACAAACAATGGAATTTTTTCTTCGCGAACGTTACGTACTAAACCGTCAACTAGATAGCCCCCAATTGCTGATCCGTCAGCAGGACGGTGTGTGCGTTTTTCGCTCATTCCACCTGTAATCGTTAAATTGCTCAATGTAATTCCTTTTGTATCTAACCAATCAATTGCTTCAGCTGAATGATCAACAAAATAACGTAGTAATTCTTGATCGTTGGTTCCTTTACCGCCTTTTAGTGTTTCTTCAAAGAATTTATCGTTGCTATCTTTAATGCCTTCTTTTTCTTGGAATTTTGTTTGTGAAGCATTCATTCCTGAAGACGATTTAATTGTATTCCCACCTGCAACAGGCATTTTTTCTAAAATAACTGGATTCATGCCAGCTTCTTTGGCTTGTAATGCAGCGGTCATCCCTGCACCACCTGAACCAACAATAACAACATCATAACTGTCTTTTAGTTCACTTGGATCTGTATAACCATTAGCAGAGGCACCAGATGTTGCTTCTGTTTTTTCAGAAGATGCTTTTGTTTTACCAGCAGCTTTTTCTTGATCGCTTGTACAACCTGTTGCTGCACCTAATAATAACCCTAGGGAAAGAACTCCCATTAACACTTTTTTCATTGTTTTCCCACCTTATTAACTATTGATTTCTACCAACACAATTTCTTATTTTTCATTTGAATAAAAATAACAGTTTGTTACATAAAGTGAATACATTCACATATCAACCGAAATAAAAAAGCTACCACTACTTTTTAAAGTTGTATCGTTAGACAAACTGACCAATTATTAATAAGTTGTTTGGGGAACAACCTATTTTTCTATTCTTTCATAAAATATCATGTTCTCGCTTGTTTGTGGATGTTTTCCAATTATTTCTAACGAATTTCTTATTTTTATTTGTCATTTCAAGGATTTTCTGGCAGAATTATTCGTTTGAGGCGAAAAGTTTTGGTATACTTAGTTTAATTAGAATTGGGAGGTTATCTAGTGAACCATACACGTTTGCTGTGGCTAGCACAGCGAAAAAGCGATCGATTTATTCGCAAAAATTTTTCATCTATTCAAATCATCGTCGCTTATTACATATTAATGACGGTTATTTCTTATTTATTGTTTTGCCTCCCTATTTTCAGAGAACCTGACTCGCATGTTCCTTTTATTGATTTATTTTTCTTAGCAATCAGTACAGTCAGTGTTACTGGACTCACCACAGTCGATATTAATTCGGTTTTTAATGATCGTGGGATTGTCTTATTGGAGGTTCTTTTCCAAGTTGGTGGCTTAGGGATTATGATGATTTCAACGGTCTTTTTTATTTTATCAAAACGGCGAATCACATTAAAGCAACGTCAGTTAATTATGACTGACATGAATCAGCCGCGACTGAGCGGAATTGTTCGACTGATCCGCACCACTTTTTTGATTTTAATTTGGTTCCAAGTAATCTTCGGCTCGCTCTTTTCGCTTTATTTTTATATAAGTGGTTATTATACGAACTGGCGAGATGCGATATTTTATGGATTTTATCAAGCTATTTCTGCAGTGACTAATTCAGGCTTTGATATTTCAGGTGATTCAATTATCCCTTTTGCTCATGATTATCTCTTTTTACTGGCAATTATGTTCTTAATTTTTATTGGCGGGATTGGATTTCCCGTTTTACTGGAAATTCATGAGTGGTTACATTTTAAGAAAAAGAACTTTCGCAAGAAGAAACGAGGCTTGCCTTTCCGCTTCTCATTGTTTAGTAAAATTGCTTTGCTAGCGTTTATTGTTCTGTTTATTGGTGGGACTATTTTGATTTACTTATTAGAAAAAGATCACCTATTTTTGACAATGAATGAAAGTGGCCGTTGGGTAAGTTCGATGTTTTATTCGATGACTACACGAAACGCTGGCCTCCAAATTAATGATTTAGGGGACTTCCAAATTACAACGTTGATTATTTTTTCTGTGTTAATGTTTATTGGTTGTAGTCCTAGCTCTGTTGGTGGTGGTGTTCGAACAACGACTGTTGCGATTATTGGCTTGTATTTGTTAGCCTTTTTAAAAAGTGAAGATGATATTAGCATCTTTAGCCGTAAAATAGATGACGATGATGTCAAAAAATCGATTGTCGTCTTCATGTTATCTTTGATTATGTGCTTTTTCGCTGTCGTCTTTTTGTCAGCCACTGAAAATCTGCCCTTGATTTCAATCATTGTGGAAGTCGCTTCTGCCTTTGGAACAACCGGTCTTTCTTTGGGCATTACAGACGATTTAACAACAGTAGGTAAATTAATGATTGCCTTATTAATGTTTATTGGACGTATTGGTATGCTTTATACCTTAATGATTTTTGTACCAAAAGAAACACGTGACTTAGGCTACGAATACCCTTCAGAAAAAATTATTATTGGATAAAAAAACAAAGCCTCACAAGTAAGAGGCTTTGTTTTTTATTTTTTCATATGTGTGGCTAGTTTGTTATAACTTTCAGAGCGTTCAATTGCATCTTCTTTAGTTTTATCAAGTAAATGTTCGACTACTTCTTGATTTTCTTTAATTGTATGCAACGCAGAGTAACGTGTTTGTTTTTCAAGAAAATCACGCATTTTATCAAAATCTGTTTTCTTGTAGTCAATGACCATCGGATCTTTGCCTTTCTTAACTAACTCTGGATTATAGCGATAAAGTGGCCAATAGCCAGATTCAACGGCTTCTTTGGCTTGATCTAACGTCCGAACCATTCCGCCTTTGACCCCGTGATTAATACATGGGGTATAACCGATGATAATTGACGGGCCTGGGTACCGCTCCGCTTCGTCAATTGCTTTAATCGTTTGCATTGAGTTTGCGCCTAAAGCTACTTGTGCAACGTAGACATTCCCATAAGTGATTGCCATCATCCCTAAATCTTTTTTAGAGGTATGTTTCCCACCCGCTGAGAATTTGGCAATGGCTGAAGCTGGAGTAGCTTTGGATGTTTGCCCGCCTGTGTTGGCATATACTTCGTTATCCATAACAAAAATATTAACATCTTCTCCACTAGCAAGAACATGATCAATGCCGCTAAACCCGATATCATAGGCCCAACCATCGCCGCCGACAATCCATTGACTCGTTTTCACTAGTAAATCTTTTTGTTCGTAAATTTTTGTTAAAAGTGGATCTTCATCGGCTTCTTCACTTAATGCTGCCGCTAGTTTGGTGGCTCGCTGTTGTGTTCCTTCCCCTTCAGCCATGTGTTCTAACCAATCTTTTAACAAGGCTTGTAGTGAATCTGATCCGACATTTTTAGCAAGACTTTCTTCAACCAGATTAGCTAAATGTTGACGTTTCGTTCGATTGGCAATATACATACCATAACCATATTCCGCATTATCTTCAAACAGCGAATTACTCCAAGCTGGTCCTTGGCCACATTCGTTCGTTGTATAAGGTGTCACTGGTGACGAACCACCCCAAATTGATGAACAGCCTGTTGCGTTAGCAATCATCATTCGATCACCAAATAATTGTGTCAACAACTTAATATAAGGTGTTTCGCCACAGCCTTCACAAGCACCTGAAAATTCCATCAATGGCTGATTAAATTGGGAACCTTTAACAGAAAGTTTTTTGACTGGGTTGGCTTTTTGTTTAAGAGTCATCGCAAAGGCCCAATTCATCGCTTGCTCTTTTTGAGTTTCATAAGGTTTCATTAAAATCGCCTTGTCTTTCACAGGGCAAGCCTGAACACAAAGACCACAACCTGTACAATCTTCTAAAGAAACTTGGATACGATACATCAATCCATCTGTGCCACGCATTTCGCGCATGGCAAAACCTGCAGGTGCTTCTTTCAGTTCTTCTTCATCCGCTAAAAACGGTCGAATAGCCGCGTGTGGACAAACAAAGGCACATTCATTACACATCGTACACTTATCTATTTGCCACTCAGGCACTTCTAACGCAATGCCACGTTTTTCATAAGCCGCAGTGCCCATAGGAATGGCACCGCCCTTCATTCCGTTTTCAATCAAATCTGAAACGGTCAGCTGATCCCCTTCTTGACGATTGATTGGTTCTAAAATATTTGTCACAAAAGCTGGAACTTCCGACTCTTGATTTTCTGGTTCTAAAACAATGGTGGCCCAATCTTCTGGGACTACAATTTCTTGCAGCGATTCAAAGGTAGCATCAATCGCTTGGTAATTTTTTTCAACAATTTCCATTGATTTTTTTCCATAAGTCTTTTTCACTTCTTCTTTAAGTAACGGTAAATATTGCTCTTTCGTTAAAATATCTGTTACTTCAAAAAAGGCAGTAGACATCACTGTATTGATCCGACGACCTAAGCCTACTTTGCGAGCTAACTCAACCGCATTGATAATGTAAAATTTGATTTGGTGCTCCCCAATATATTTTTTTAACTTAGCCGGTAATAAACGGTGAACCTTTTCTTGATCCCAAATAGTATTCAGTAAAAACGTTCCGCCATCTTTTAAACCTTTTAACAGGTCGTATTTATGCAAATAGGACGCATTATGACAAGCGATGAAATCTGCTTGTTCAATTAAATACGTGGAAGTAATTGGCTCTTTACCAAAACGCAGATGCGAAACGGTTAAACCGCCTGATTTTTTAGAATCATAACTAAAGTAAGCTTGTGCATAAAGGTCGGTATGATCTCCGATAATTTTAATCGCTTGCTTGTTTGCTCCCACAGTTCCGTCAGAACCAAAGCCCCAAAATTTTGCTTGGAAGGTAGTATCTGGCGTTAAATCTAAAGTAGGTTCTTCTGGCAATGATTGATAAGTTACATCATCAACGATCCCCACCGTAAAGCGTTGCTTTAATTCTTTAAATGGCAATAACAAATGATCATAGATCGCTTTAATTTGATTAGGCGCTACGTCTTTAGAGCCTAACCCATAACGTCCACCAATCACAATTGGTCGATTTTCATGTTGATAAAGAGCGCTTTGAACATCTAACAATAACGGTTCTCCTTCGGCTCCTGATTCTTTTGTTCGATCTAAAACCGCAACCTTTTCTACTGTAGCTGGTAATTTTTCAAGAAGGTTTTCGGTAGGAAATGGACGATATAAATGAATATTGATAAAACCAACTTTGCGTCCTTGTTGATTGAGATAGTCAACTGTTTGTTTGATTACTGGCGAAGCCGACCCCATTGAAATAATGACTTCTGTTGCATCTTCAACCCCGTAATAATCGGTTAAATCATACGTTGTTCCACGAAGATGGTTAATTTTTTCCATGTATTTTTGAACAATTTTTGGCATTTCTTCGTAATTTTTATTGACTGTTTCTCTTTGTTGAAAATGAATGTCAGGATTTTGAGCGGTCCCTGAAACAGTGGGATGATTAGGATTCATGCCTCCCATTCTAAAACGAGTTACAGCTTCCTGATTCACCATTTCTTTCAGGTCATCATAATCAATCACTTCGATTTTTTGTAGTTCATGGCTCGTTCTAAAACCATCAAAAAAGTTTACAAAAGGTAAACTACCTTCTAAGCTAGCTAAATGAGCAACTGCCGACAAATCCATTACTTCTTGGACACTCGATTCTGCTAACATACAAAAACCTGTTTGGCGGGTAGCCATCACATCGCCATGGTCACCAAAAATACTCAACGCACTTGTCGTTACTGCCCGAGCCGCCACGTGGAACACAGAAGGTAGCAATTCTCCTGCGATTTTATACATATTGGGAATCATCAACAGTAAACCTTGTGAAGCAGTATAAGTAGTGGTTAACGCACCTGTTTTTAACGAACCATGAACTACTCCCGCTGCCCCAGCTTCTGATTGCATTTCAATAACTTGAACTTTTTGACCATAAATATTTTTTAAACCACTTTCCGCCCATTCATCTACCAACTCAGCCATTGTTGAACTTGGTGTGATAGGATAAATAGCGGCAACTTCTGTAAACGCATATGAAATATAAGCCGCTGCGGTGTTTCCATCCATTGTTTTTTTCATTTTTTCACCTTTTATCTTTCCTAAACATTGCTTGTGACTGTTGTTTTTTGTGTTTTGACATACTGATCAATTGCATTAGCTGCGATTTTCCCAGCGCCCATCGCTAAAATAACGGTGGCAGCACCTGTAACTATATCGCCCCCAGCAAAAACGCCAGGTATTGAGGTTGCTCCTGTTTTAGGATCGGCCTGAATGTACCCCCATTGGTTTAGTTCTATTTCTGGATATGTTGATAGCAAGACTCGATTTGCTCCTTGGCCAATTGCCTCGATTACTGCATCAGCAGGAATGGTAAACGTGCTGTTTGGAATTGGTTCTGGACGTCGTCTTCCAGACGCATCTGGTTCACCTAAAACCATTTTGACACATTCAACACCGGCTAGATTTCCTTGTTGGTCATCTAAATAAGCAATTGGATTCGTCAACCAATAATAGTTAATTCCTTCTTCAAGGGAATGGTGGTATTCTTCAATTCTTGCTGGTAATTCTTCTAACGAACGACGATACACAATATTCACATTTTCAGCGCCTAATCGTTTGGCTGAACGAGCGGCATCCATTGCAACATTCCCGCCGCCAATCACAACGACATTTTTAGCACGTTTAATCGGTGTATCATATTCTGGAAACTCATAGCTATGCATTAAATTGATTCGTGTTAAAAATTCACTAGAAGAATAAACCCCATTTAAACTAGTTCCTGGGATTCCCATAAAGTTTGGTGCCCCTGCACCAACCGATAGATAACAGGCATCAAACTCTGACATTATTTCTTCCATCGTAATCGTTTTACCTACTACCACATTGGTTTCTATTGTTACACCTAAGGCTTCAATACTCGCAATTTCCTGTTTAACAATTTTTTTCGGTAATCGAAATTCAGGTATGCCATAGGTTAATACACCGCCAGCTTCGTGAAGCGCTTCAAAAATAATTACTTCGTAGCCGAGCTTTGCCAAATCCCCCGCAACTGTTAACCCAGAAGGACCAGAACCGACCACTGCTACTTTCCCTTTTGTTGGTTCCGCTGTTTTCTTAGGAAACATGTGATTTTCTAATGCCCAATCGGCAACTAAACGTTCTAATTTGCCAATTGCCACTGGTTCAAAGTTTTTGGCTTTCCCTAATTTACAAACTTGTTCACATTGTTTCTCTTGCGGACAAACGCGTCCACAAATAGCAGGTAAATTCGTATATTTACTTAAAATATCGGCTGCTTGTTCCATGTTTCCTTCACGAATAGCTAAAATAAATCCAGGAATATCAATCATCACGGGGCATTTAGCAATACAAGGTGCATTTTTACATTGTAAACAACGAACCGCTTCTTCTTGCCCTTCTGCTAATGTATAGCCTAAGCAAACCTCTTCAAAATTACTCTTTCTGATAGTAGGTGCTTGTTCCGCAATCGGTGTTTTTATACGACTTTTTCTAGCCATTTTTCTCCACCTGCTCTTTCAAACGATCTGTAAAGCAAACTGCTTCTTCTTCCTGATATTGCTTCATTCGATTAATGAATTCATCCCAATTTACTTCATTGCCTTTAAACTCAGGTCCATCAACACAGGCAAATTTCATGGTGCCATCAACAGTGACCCGACAACCGCCACACATGCCTGTTCCGTCAATCATAATAGGATTCAAGGAAACATAAATTGGTAATTGATGTTTTTCAGCTGTCAAGGTACAAAATTTCATCATGATGCTGGGCCCAATCGCCCAACTGCACGCTACAGATTCACGTGCAATAACTTCTTCCATCGCTTCTGTTACTAAGCCCTTTTTACCTAATGAACCATCATCCGTTGTAATGATTAGTTCATCCGAATAACGACGGCATTCTTCTTGTAACAGAACTAACTCAGCTGTTCGTGCCCCCAAAATCGTAATCACTCGGTTGCCTGCTTCTTTTAAAGCCTTGATAATTGGATAAATAGCCGCGATGCCAACTCCACCACCGACAACCATCACCGTTCCATATTGCTTCACTTCTGTGGGCATACCTAAAGGTCCAGTGATATCTAACAAAGAGTCGGAAGTTTTAAGTTGGGAAAGTGCAGCTGTTGTCTTACCGATTACTTGGAAAATAATTCGAATACTGCCTGCTTGTGGATTTGTCTCCGCAATCGTTAAAGGGATCCGCTCTCCTTTTTCGTCAATTCTTAAAATAACAAACTGTCCAGCCTGGGCATGTGTCGCTATTCTTGGCGCTTCCAGCCAAAAATCAAATGTATTACTAGATAATTGAGTCGACTGAAGAATATTAAACATTGAAATACCTACCTTCATCATTCCTTTTCATTCTGACTCCTACTTTCTTAAATCCTTAGGCAACGCTATCAGATAAAGTTGTGGCGACACTTTTAACAAATGTTTTTAGCATTTCGATGTCTTCTTCTTCTGCATTGTTTTCAATTTCAACTGTTTCAGCTACTTTTTTAGCACCAGCTTTTTCAAAAGCTCCTACAAAATCATGCGCTGATTTACAGAAAAATTCACCATATTCACGATCACCGGAACCAACAACGCCAAATGGCTTACCTGCTAAATCCTTTTCAGTTAATTCATCAAAGAAATCTTCAAATTCAAAAGGCAGTTCCCCATCACCATAAGTATACGTTGCGATAATACAAGCATCTGCATCATCAAAGAAGTCTACATCAACTTCTGAACATTCTTCACGTTCTACTTCAACTCCAGCTTCTTGAAACTGTTCTTCCAAAATCTCGGAAATTTCTTCTGTGTTTCCAGTCATACTTGCATAAACAATTTTTACTAGTGCCATCTTCATTCATTTCCTTTCTGTTGTCCTAAATATTTCAATGCATTCAAATGCAATTGTAACCCCTTACATTAACTACTAAAAAAATTTTTTAACAAATGATTTTATTCACAAACTAATCTAACTAAGTATGTACTCTTCTCCTTTCGAGATAGAGTATTTTTTACTACGTCTTTACTATACCACACTCCAAACCTTTTTAACAATATTTTTAAGGTAAAAAAAATATTATTTAGGTTCTTTTTTATAAAACGTTTTTCCTTCTTCCAATCATAAAAATTGCTTCTAAAACCGCTCCCCCTAATGCACGAGCTTTGTCGGAGATCGTCAAGCAATCGACTTTCTCAACTGGTCGAGGATCTACATCTGCACACTTCAACCCTTGATAACAGGTTACCTTTTCTGAAATCAATCCTCTCAAAGTCCCTGTCAGAGGCGAATAAACTGGAACCTGATCGATAAAAAATAATGCTTCCCCTTTCAACACAAAATCCCCTATGTTTTTAAGGTGGGTAACTTGTCCTGAAGCAGGGGCATGGACAACTCGTTCCGCACTTTTTCCGCCAATTTCACCTGGAATACCTGTATTAGGTAAAGCTGTTCCTTCAAAGTATAAACGTCCCAACCTATGTCCACGCATTGTCTCAATCACAACATCGACATCTTGCGGTGCTGAAAAGCCTGGTCCTAAAGCAATCATAATCGGTGCCATTCCTCGATGCGTACCTAAATTTTTCTTAGCCAAAATCGCATCGATAACAATCAGTGGTTTCAATTGTTGAATAGCACTTGCTGTTTGATCGACAAAAACAGGCAGCTTATTTTGCTGCCAACATTTCGCGCAATCCTTTAATGAAGTAATTCGAACAGCAACCAAATCTTCCACTCTTTGTTCTTTCTGGAAAATAGCATCACAAACTGAAACAGTCCGCCGAATGGCCAGAGGACATTCTGTTTCTAATACTAGTATTTTAAAGCCAACGTGCCATAATTTTTGGATAACGCCTGTCGCTAGATCGCCCCCTCCGCGAACAATCACTAATTTTTCTTGGATGTTTTGACTGATTTCTCCCATAAAATAAGTCCTTTCTCTAATTCCATATTGCAAGCAATAATTTTGTCTAATTTTTCAAAACAGCTTTTGGGTAACTGAAGACAGACATTCATCGCTTGAACGAACTCTCTTCGCGTATGGGTTTGATTTAAACACAAAATTCGTTTGCCTTGGCTCTCTTTAAACAATCCTTTTGGATGAGCAATGAGTTGAGCTAACAATGTTTCTGTGATTGGTTCTTGTTGTTGCGCATCGGTTAATTCCAAAAAAAGCGGCAACCGATGAATGGTCGTTTCATCTATCTTTTGACCAATCACAGAAATCGGAAGCACACCAATTGTGGTGGTTGTTTCCTTTAATATCACGGGTTCATAAGAGGACCAGCCTTTCAAAGGTCGTTGTTTGGATCCATCCGCTTCTAAAAAAACTTTCGTGAAGTGCTGAAACAATATTTGAAGCGAGGTCATTGCAGGCATCGTTAGTTTTGTTTGATTGTTGATAGCGGTTCCTGCTAAAGTGATTCCGCAGATATTCGGCATTATTTTTTCAAAATGGTTTGTATAAAAATAATCATACAATTGACGTTGGGGAAACCCAATTTTTGTGGTTGTACTAACCAGAACAGCTTCCTTTCGATATGTTTTTGCTAGCGCCCACATTAAGCTTGTTTTCCCACCACTACCAACAATTGACACAATCTCCTTTCCTTGTAAATCAAAACACTTTTTTAAGGACTCCACAGTTGGTACCTCCTTTCCCCAAGGTCATTTTTCACAGAAAAAATAGAGGCTACGCGTACTTTTGCTTCTTCTAAAAAACATACACTGTGAGTTATTTCCGCTTCATTAATGAGTAAACCGATCCCACAGCCATCCGTCAATGATGGTGGCAAAGTAAAGACGCGAACAGCCACCTTTCTTGCCAACAGTACTTGTTCCGCCTGAACAGCATAATGTGTATTCGGAAAGGTTAGCAAATACTCCATCTTTTCACCTTCTTTTTTTGTTAAAGCGTAATTACTTTAGCCGCTTGATTCATTGTTTCAACAATTTCGTACATATTAGTAATAGAGCCGATGGCTAAGGTGTCTGTTAAATGATAAAAATCTAAACAGGCCCCACACGTTTTAATCGTGGTTCCCTTCTCCGCTAATTGTTGCAAATCAGCTAAGGTGTTCGCTGCTTGATTCGTTAAAAACGCCCCTCGATTAAAGAATAATAGCTGTGTAGGAACAGTTTCTGCTTCTGATAATGATTGAAGATAACTTTTCATTAGTAGTCGTCCTAGCTGCTCGTCTCCAGTACCTAATTGATCGGAGCCAATCGTAATTACTAAATCTGTTGCTGACTGACTTGTTTGTTGTGTCGCTTCTTCAGGTACCGTAATTTTGACAGAGAAAACCGTGGCTTCTATCTGCTTCGCAGTCAAAGTGGCCTGTTTTTTAGCAGCTAATTTTTTCAAATTTTCAACAGCTACTTCGTTATCGACTAAAACCTCGATAGTGCCTCCAGCTAAACCTAACTCCGCCAAAGCTTTTTTTGTTTCAATCACAGGTATTGGGCAAGGTTTCCCCAATGCATCTACTAATTTCATATTTGGCCCTTCTTTCTATAAAAGTACTACTGCTTGTTGTTCTTTTGGCAGAACCTCGCCAATAATTTTGGCAACAGGGTCCTCTTTTTGAATAGCTGCTAAACAGGCTGCCGCTTCGTCAGCAGCGACACTAATTAACAGTCCGCCAGATGTTTGTGGATCAAACAAAAGTTCTTGCATTTCCATAGAAATTTTTGAATAATCGATTGTCGTTCCGATTGTTTGTCGGTTTCTTTGCCCAGCTGCAGTGACTAAACATTCTGCGGCGTAGGCCAACGCTCCTGTAATGGTTGGTAATGCTTCTGTATCAATCAGTAATGTTACCTGATTATCAGCCATTTCTTTTGCATGAATTAATAGACCAAACCCAGTCACGTCAGTACAAGCATGTACTGCGTAGGATCGAGCATTCGCAGCGGCATATTTATTTAAACGTTCCATCGAATCTTGTGCGATTTTTTGTTCCGTCTGCTTCGCCAATTGCCCCCGAACAGCCGCTTGAATAATTCCTACACCTAATGCTTTAGTTAAAATCAAGACATCCCCCACCTGTGGCGTATTATTATGCCACAAATTTTCTGGATGAACTTCTCCAGTTACCGCTAGACCATACTTGGGTTCATGGTCATAAATCGAATGGCCTCCTGCCAGTAAAGCACCCGCTTCCTTTAATTTTAAACTGCCACCTAAGAGCATTTGTTCCAACCATTCTTTTGACATCTTTTGTGGAAAACAAACAAGATTTAGCGCATAAAGGACTGTTCCGCCCATGGCATAAACATCACTTAAAGCATTAGCGACCGCAATTTTTCCAAATGATAACGGATCATTGACCATTGGTGAAAAAAAATCTACCGTTGAAATCAAAGCTTTTTCAGGCGTTATTTGGTAAACCGCGGCGTCGTCGGCATGTTCAAATCCGACGAGTAGCCGCTCATTTGCCGGTGTTTCGGGTAAGTGTTGCAACAATTGATTCAGTACACGGGATTCAATTTTTGCCCCGCAGCCACCTGATGTACATTGTGATAAAAAATCCATGCTGTCCGCTCCTTCTCAAATTAGTAGTTCTTGTAAAGCGTGAATTGTCCAAGTAATTTCTTCAGGCGTTGTCTGCCAACCAAAGCTAAAACGTAAGGTGCCAGTTGCTAAAGTCCCAGCTGTTTCATGGCCTAATGGTGCACAATGCAAACCTGCGCGCGTCATAATGCCATATTGTTCTGCTAGTTGCTGTGCCACCACTGTTTCTTCCTGATTCCACAGTGTGATAGAAACAACAGGGACAGTTTGTGCCACGTCCTTGGTTCCCAAAATTGTGACAGGTAACCCTGATAAACCATCTAAAAAATTCTGCATTAAGGTTCGTTCGTGCTTTTGAATCGCTGCTAAACCAATTTTATTCAACTCTTTAATAGAACTATTTAAGCTTAAAATACCTAAACTGTTTAACGTACCAGCTTCAAATTTATCTGGTAAAAAAGGGGGTTGATCAAAGGAATTAGAATGGCTACCAGTGCCGCCCGTTATCAGTGGTTTGACCGCTTCAGCCCCTCGCTCACTAAAAGCTAACCCACCAATACCTGCTAATCCATATAAGCTTTTATGTCCAGTAAAGGCTAACACATCAATGGCCATCTGGGTCATTTTTATTGGTAGAAAGCCCGCCGTTTGAGCCGCATCCAAAACGGTTAATAATCCTTTCTGTTGGGCCCATTGAAAACATTCTTCAATGGGTAAAATGGTGCCTAAGACATTCGACGCGTGTGTCATCACCAATGCTTTTGTATTCGTTCGCCAGGCTCGCTGAATATCTTCTACATCTAACAGGCCCGTTTTTTGACAAGCAACATACGTCACTGAAATGCCTCGTTCTTTCTCAAGTAAGTGAAGAGGTCTAGCTACTGCATGATGTTCTAACATGGTCGTAATCACATGATCGCCAGGTTGTAAAATCCCCGCTAATGCAAGATTTAAGGAAGTTGTTGCGTTATTCGTAAACGTAATCTGAGCCGCACTGGGTGCCTGAAAAAAGTCTGCTAACAATTGACGTGTCTCTAAAAGAGGAAGCCCCTCTCTAAGCAAAGGGGCATTTCTTCCGTAATTCATGAACTGATTTTCTGCTAAATAGGCAGTCAAAGCCTCAATGGTTGCTGGAAATTTTTTATAGGAAGTCGCTGCATAATTTAAATAAACCAAGTCCTTCATACGCTTTTCCTCTCTAACTATTGGTTTCTTGAATTAATTTTCTGTACTCTTCTGGCGTATCGATATCTTTTAAACGGCCAGGAGTCGCTATTTTCAACATCTGAACTGCTTCTGGAAAGCGTTCACAAATCATGCGTCCGCCTGTTTCACCAGTCAATGTTAATAGTTCTTGTCGAAATTGATTACCGAATAATACTGGACTACTAGGACAACCATCTTTTTGTAATGGCACTATAATTTTATTTCTCTGACATTTATCTAACACGGGTTGTAGCATTTTAGGTGTTAACAATGGTTGATCACTAGGTAAGTATAAATAGCCAGCTCCCCGAGCTTGTTCAGTTCCTAAACGAATACTGCTACTTTGCCCTTCTTGCCATTGATGATTGAGAATCAACTGAATGTTCTTAGGTAAAGGAAACGCTGGCTGATTCTCAGGCGAAACAACTAAAATCCGTTCCAATACGTCTAATTGGTTCACTAAGGTTAACGTGTGCTCTAAAAATGTTTTTCCTTGATATTTTAAGAACAATTTATTTTGGCCCATTCGTTGTGAATTGCCCGATGCTAGAATAATGACACTAACGAGTGACATGAGTTGTCTCCTTTTATCTTTTTTTCTTTTGATAAGGGGTATTTTCTAAAGGCAGACTTGGTCGGAGCTGACCATCCAAGGCGAAATATGCGCCTGCTAAAGCTGGTGCGGTAGGGATTGTTGCTAACTCACCTACGCCTTTAATTCCATAGGCTAAACCTTCGTGAAGATTGTCAGCATGAACCAAAATTGTTTCGATTGGTGGTACTTGAGTGGCGTTCACTAATCCTAGCGTTGCATATTTTGCTTTAACATAGCCTTCTTCTAAGGCAAATTTTTCAGTTAAAGCATACCCCATGCCCATTGCAATCCCACCTTCAATTTGACCTTCAGCAGCTCGTGGATTCACCACTTGCCCCATATCATACGCAGCCACAAATTTAGCTACTTTTCCTTTGTCATCTAGAATAGCTACTTCAGCAGCATAACCATAACCAGCATGACTAACTGGACTTTTTTTATCATTAATTAATGGATCCGTTTTCGCTGAATATTCCCCATAAAATTCTTCACCTTCCAAATCACTTAAAGCACGTCCCATATCAAGTTCATACCGTAATTGCATTGCCGCTCTTCTAGTTGCTTCTCCTGTGAAGAGTGACTGCCTCGAAGCCGTTGTCGTTCCTGAATTCGGTGTTCTTCTCGTATCAGGGGCTTCCGCAACAATCATTTCTGGTGGTAAATTTAATGTTTCACAGGCAATTTGCGTCGTAACGGTTGCCATCCCTTGACCGATACAAGCAGCACTTGTGCGGACATGTATTTTTCCTTCTTCAACAGAAATAATACAACGCCCTGTATCAGGTAGCCCTACACCCACACCACTATTTTTAAAGAAACTAGAAATTCCAGCAACTTCCGCTTGTTCATAGACGTCTTTAACCGCTAACAAGGCTTCTTTTAACGCCGCATTTTTTGAGACCAATTGTCCATTCGGTAAAGTATCTCCTGGGGCGACGGCATTTTTAAAGCGTATTTCCCATGGTGATAGTCCGACTTTTTCTGCTAACAAGTTTAAATTACTTTCAATTGCAAAAGCCGTTTGGCAAACACCAAATCCACGAAATGCACCTGCTGGCGGATTATTAGTATATACAGCAAACCCTTCCACATCAATCGTTTGATACTTGTAAGGACCTGCCGCATGTGTACAAGCCCGTTGCAATACTGGTCCTCCTAAAGAAGCATAGGCCCCAGTATCCGCATAAATCACTGCTTTCATTGCAGTTAAATTGCCTTCTTCATCACAGCCGGTCGTAAAGTCCATTTCCATGCCATGGCGTTTGGGATGAACCATCAAACTTTCTTCACGGCTTAGCAGTACTTTTACTGGTTTCTTCAATAACCAAGCAGCTAAGGATGCATGATGCTGAACACTCATGTCTTCTTTCCCACCAAAACCGCCACCAACAAGTTTTGATTGAACATGAATTTTTTCCTTATCCAGTCCTAACATCCGAGCCACTTCCCGTTGTTCATCATAGATACTTTGACCCGCACTAAAGAGTAAAATGCCCTCACCTTCAGGCTGTGCAATCGCACACTCGGGTTCCATAAAGGCATGTTCGTTAATTGGTACGGAATAATGTTCTGTCACTACAAACGCAGAATTTGCTAATACTTCCTCTGCGTTGCCACGTACCAAGTGTTCATGAGACAAGATATTGCCCTTTTCATGAATAGCTGGTGCACCTTCTGCTAAAGCAGCTTCGCAAGAAGTAAGCGGTATCATTTCTTCGTAATCAACTTCCACTAAATTTTTTATCTCTGGTAAGGTTTCTTTTCTTTTTGAAACAACGAGTGCCACTGCATCCCCAACGTACCGTGTTATTTCTCCTTCTGGAATCATTACATCCCAATCGGAAATAAATTCTAAATGACCAATTTTATTATTTCCTGGAACGTCTTTAGCTGTGAACACAGCCACACAGTCAGGATGCGCCAATGCTTGGGTACTATCGATTGATAGAACTTTTGCGCGAGGATAGGCACTCCGCAAAGCAGATGCATGAAGCATTCCTTCTATGTCAATGTCATCTACATAAATCCCTGTTCCTAAGGTTTTCTCTACTGCATCGACCCGTTGGAAGTCTTCCCCTAATTTACCATTTGAATGTTCTTCCGGAATGCTCGTTTCTTCACAAAACATTTTAGCAGCTAACTGAATGGCTTCTATTATTTTCACATATCCTGTACAACGACAAATGTTCCCGCGTAAAGCTTTCTGAATGTCTTCTTTTGTGGGTTCGGGTTTCTTGTTCAATAATCCTTGTGCCGAAATAACCATCCCAGGGATGCAATATCCGCACTGAACTGCACCCGTTTTTGCAAACGCATAGGCGTAGACATCTTTTTGCCGTTGGCTTAAACCTTCGATTGTCGTGACTTCTTTACCAGCTAATTTTTCTAAAGTAAACAAACACGCTTTGGAAGCCTTTCCATTTACTAGCACCGTACATGCGCCGCAAGAGCCTTGGTTACAACCATCTTTTGTTCCAGTTAGGCCCAGATTCTCCCGCAAAAAGTCCATTAATTTTTTGTTTGTTTCACAGGTTTCACTTTGACCATTTACAATAATTGAATACATTTCTTGCACCTCGATTTCTGATATAGTTTAGTGTTCAATCACCTAGATTATACCACAAATCTTCTTTCTAAAAATTATTTTTTAGCAAAAAACTTTTTTATTCAACTTAAAGATTCTCATTATTGATAGCGCTGTTGAATTAATTCTCCCGCGATGCTAATCGCTAACTCTTCTGGTGTTTCGGCTGCAATGTCTAAGCCAATTGGCATGAAAATTCTTTCAATTTCATTCATTGTATAACCGACCTCTTTTAACCGTCGAACTTGTGAAGCAATTTTGTGTTTGCTCCCCATCACACCAATATATTTGGCTGGTGTTTCCAATAACTGTTTGGCAACGATGAAATCAAAATTGTGTCCTCTGGTAATCACTATACCATAATCGTCCGCCGTTATTTCAATAAACGCAGCTAAATTTTCTAAAGGAATAACCCGTAGTTCCTCAGCTTGTGGAAAAGCTTGTGCCGTCAAAAATTCTGGACGATCGTCCACTACAACGCAATAAAACGATAAATAGTTTAAAATAGGTACCAATGCGCGTGCGACATGACCACTTCCAAAAATATACACTTTCCCTACTTGGAGGATTGCTTCTGTTAAAAAAATTATGTCCTCTTTTTGCTCACAATGGATACCTTTAGGTAGCAAACTTAATTCCCCCTCCCAAGAAGTGGAACCAATCAATTCGCCTGTTTCACTATAAAAGGATACTTTTCCTAAATTGTTTTGATCTAGTTCAGTCATTAACCAACCTTGTTGATTATTTTGAAAATGCGTTTCTATGGACTCACACAACTCTTTTAAAAATGGCGTTTCCCATGAAAGATAATGGAAAAAAATCGTGACATTTCCGCCACAGACCATACCTAAATCAGCAATATTATTCGGTGCTAAAATAAATTGACGTTGTGCATTTTCTTTCTCAATAAGTAGCTTTTTTGCCACTTGTTCAGCCTGAAATTCAACCGCGCCACCACCAACAGTTCCGGCTATTCTACCTTCGGCGGAAACCAGCATTCTAGCCCCTTGACTTCGTGGTGTAGATCCTGAACTTGTACCAATCGTTAATAACATCGTGTCTTGCTTTTCCAATATTGCCTGTTTCAAACGCTGAAATACTTCTCTCATTTCAGTTCCTCCGATACTACATCCTGTTCTTTAAAGATTTCTTCAAAACATGCCTCTACCTGTTGATACACTTTTTTCTCAAATAAAAGATATTGATCAATCAACTCTTTTCCTTGATCCGTAACAATTGACCCGCCACCATTACAACCGCCAACGCTTTTGATAATTAATGGAAAAGATAGCTCTTCTTCAGCTACCCGCACAATTCGCCATGCCTTATTATAAGACATTTTCATCTCTTTTGCCGCTAAGTTTAGTGAACCAGTTTGCTGAATTTTTTGTAAAACTTCGACAACGCCAGGACCAAAAAAGTTCCGATCTGTTTTTAATTTTAAGTTTAGGGAATACGTAAACATCTTCTCCTCCTTTATTCGTTCATTTTTTTATAGATAACGTAAGGGAAAAAGGATACGAAAGCTTACTCACTTTCGTATCAAAAAAAGCAATCTTCACTCAAGTGCTACGCGCTTTTTTGGTTTTAAAATGACATTTAAAAGGACTGCTACCAAAGTGGTTAAGATAACTTCCGAATTACCGAAAATCGTTGTTACCCAAGTTGGAAAACCAGCTAAGCTTCCAGTAGACAATGTGACACCAATTCCAAATGCTAGAGCTGTTCCGACAACCCCAGTATTTCGAGGAGTCATTTCCTGCGAAGCAATCATCCGAATACCTGTCATAGAAATAGAAGCAAAAACTGAAATCGTTGCGCCACCAATTACTGCGTAAGGAATCGTAGTTAATAACGCAGCTACTTTCGGAACAAAACCAGCAATTAATAATATAACTGAAGCGAAAACCAGAACATACTTATTAATCACTTTTGTTACCGTAACCAGACCAACATTTTGTCCAAAAGTTGCCACTGGGATTGATCCAAATAAACTGCCAATAAAGTTAGTGAAACCACTCCCCATAATTCCGCCAGATAATTCTTCATCCGTTGCATCCCGATCCATTGCCCCAACCGTTGTTGCTGTAAATTGACCGATGGCTTGAACAGCATCAACAATAAACATCACTACAAGCGTAAAGATAGGTACCAGTTGAAAATCCAGTCCAAAATGAAACGGGGTAATTACCTGAACGATTTTAGCATTTTGAACTGGTTCAAAACTAACCATCCCTAAAGCTAAAGAAATCAAATAACCAATAACCATTCCGTTTAAAATTGCGGATAACTTCAAAAATCCTTTTGCAAAATAATTGAAGTAAAAGACAATCGCAAAGGTTAATAATGCAACTAACCAATTCCGGGCTGAACCAAAATCAGCACTACCAGCTCCTCCTGCCATATATTTAATCGCAACTGGAAACAAGGATAGTCCAATGCTTAAAATAACCGTTCCTGTTACTAAAGGCGGAAACAACACACGGATTTTTTTAATGAACAAACCAACAATAATAACAAGAATACTGCCAACTAATTGGGAACCAAAAATTGCTGCAATCCCAAAATCAGCTCCGATGGCCATCAAAATCGGTACATAGGCAAAACTTGCCCCCATCATAACTGGTAACCGTGAACCCACTTTTCCAAAAATAGGGAAAAGTTGAATTAACGTTGCAACTGCTGAAAAAATCAATGATGTTTGAATCAAAATAGTCGTATCACTAGGACTTAATTGGCAAACTTTGGCAATCATGATTCCCGGTGTGACAATCCCTACTACTGCTGCGACAACGTGTTGCAATCCCATCGGAATTGCTTCAGAAATTGATAGTTTCGCATCATATTCAAATAATGCTTGCTCTTTTTTTTCATTCATAGGATCGTTTCCTTCTTCTTTTTATTCTAAAAGGATTGTTCCCCTTAATCAGTAAAGAATGCAATCCTTTTTCCCTCAGAAACATCTTAAAAATTATCCTTTGACAGCAACTGCTTCAATTTCAAATAACCCATCTTTAGGCAACTTGGCTACTTCTACACAAGAACGTGCAGGCAAAACTTCTGAAAAGTAATTCCCATAGATTTCGTTAATTTTGCTAAAATCAGACATATGTTGTAAAAATACCGTTGTTTTCACAACATTATCATAGGTCATTTCGACCTCTTTTAAAATCGAACCTAAATTGATAAACGCTTGTTTTGCTTGTTCTTCCACTGTAGTCTTCATTTCGCCCGATTGCGGATCTAATCCTAGTTGTCCAGAAATGTACAACGTATTTTCAGCTAAGACAGAATGTGAATAAGGTCCTACAGCAGCTGGTGCCTGTGCAGAATTAATCATTTTGTTTGTCATCGTTTTCCTCCATTCTATGATTCTTTATTTTCAATTAAAGTCCCTGTTTTTCCAGATAATCCTTCTTTGGCTTTTTCTAATAACGTAATCAATGTTTTTCGACCTGGCTTAGATTCAGCAAACTTAATCGCTGCTTCAACTTTTGGTAACATTGAACCTGGAGCAAACTGACCTTCTTGCGCATATTGTTTCATTTTTTCTGTTGAAACATTCCCTAAGGCTTCTTGATTTTCTTTACCAAAATTAATACAAACTTTTTCAACTGCTGTTAAAATCACGAGCAGATCAGCATCCACTTGTTCAGCCAGTCGTTCACTACAAAAATCTTTGTCGATGACTGCATTTACACCTTTTAGTCGGTTCCCTTCTTGAATGACTGGGATGCCACCACCGCCGCCAGCAATGACTGTTTGGCCAGCATCAACCAATGTTTGAATCGTGAGAAGTTCGACAATATTTTTTGGTTTAGGAGAAGCGACGACTTGGCGATAACCACGGCCAGCATCTTCCATCACTTGTATATTTTTTTCTTTGACTAATTGTTCTGCTTCTTCTTTTGTCATGAAGCGACCAATTGGTTTCGTTGGTTTTTTGAACGCCGGATCATTTTCATCCACGACCACTTGAGTGACTATGGTGGTGACGGCTTTACTTATATTTCGCTGACGCAACTCTTCTTGTAGCGCATTCTCTAAATCATAGCCAATGTAACTTTGACTCATGGCTACGCACATGGATAACGGAACAACTGGATATTGTGGATTATTAAAGGAAAATTCTTCCATAGCTAATTGAATCATCCCCACTTGAGGACCATTGCCATGAGATAAAATAACTTCATATCCTGCTTCAATCAAATCTGCAATCGCTTTGGAAGTCTGTTTTACAGCAGTCATCTGCTCCGTCAAATTATTTCCTAAAGCATTGCCACCTAAAGCTACTACGACGCGTTTGCCCATTGCTTCACCTCATTTTCTGTTTTATAAAAAGGACGATGCTTTTTCTTTTTCACAACGAGTTTTCGTATTAACTGTCTGTTGTCGTTGCATGAAGTCAACGCACATGACTAAGCGTTCTTGACTCGAGACAATCACACATTCATGAATAGACTTGGGAAGGTCTTATTTGTTCATGTTGAAGAGGCAACTTCTAATGATTCATTGTGTAAAGAAAAAGCATCTGTCTTCATGCCAAATTCATTATTTTACTTCTCTTGGTGTCGCTTTATCCGCTAAGTCTGTTAAGGTTTTTTGCGGATTTTTTACTTTACTTAAGAAAATCATAGCCGCAATAACATACGGTTTGTAGCTAGCTTCTTTGTAAAGTTCGACCCGATAACGATCGAAAACAGAAGCTTCCACTTCACCTTCTTCACAACTTACACCAGTAATATCAGCTGGTAGACAATGCATATACAAAGCTTTGCCGTCTTTCGTTGTTTTCATCAATTCTTCTGTACATTCCCAATCTTTGTGCTTTTTATTTTGAGAAAGTAATTCTTGTTCTAATTGATCAATTCCTGCTTGGTCACCATTGCCATATAATTCAGTTCGCTTTTCCATTGCCGCAAAAGGTGCCCAGCTTTTCGGATAAACAACATCCGCATCTTTGAATGCTTCTGCCATACTATTCGTTTTAGTAAAGTTTCCACCAAATTCTGCCGCATTTTTCTTCGCAACTTCTTCTACTTCTGGCATAATTTCATAACCTTCTGGATGTGCTAAGACGACATCCATTCCTAAACGGGTCATTAGACCAACAATTCCTTGAGGAACAGATAATGGTTTTCCATAAGATGGTGAATACGCCCAAGTCATGGCAACTTTTTTCCCTTTCAGGTTTTCAATGCCACCAAATTCATGAATTAAATGCAACGCATCCGCCATTGCTTGCGTCGGATGGTCAATATCACATTGTAAATTCACTAACGTTGGGCGTTGTTCTAATACCCCATCTTTATATCCTTCTTGGACAGATTCTGATACTTCGTGCATGTAAGCATTGCCTTTACCAATGTACATGTCATCACGAATACCAATGATATCAGCCATAAAAGAAATCATGTTTGCTGTCTCACGAACAGTTTCTCCGTGAGAAATTTGGCTTTTTCCTTCGTCTAAATCTTGAACTTCTAAGCCCAAAAGATTACACGCTGAAGCGAAACTAAAACGTGTTCTTGTAGAGTTGTCGCGGAATAAAGAAATCCCCAAGCCACTATCAAAGATTTTAGTTGAAATATTATTTTCTCTTAAATAGCGTAATGTATCGGCAACTGTAAAAACAGCTTCTAATTCATCTCTTGTTTTTTCCCAAGTTAGGAAAAAGTCATTTTCGTACATTTTTTCAAATTCTAATTTATCTAATTTCTCAATATATTCTTTAAACGTTTCCATTCCATCTGCTCCTTTTTGCTTATCTAATAATCCTTTACTTAACCACAATAGACCGTTGGTAATGCCGCATAAACGGCTGCACAACGAACCAAATCATCTTTCCAAGTTTTTTCATTTGGTGCATGTGCTTGTGCTTCCGCCCCTGGCCCGAAACCAATACAAGGAATGCCATTACGTCCCATAATTGAAACGCCATTTGTTGAGAAGGTCCACTTATCTAACAATGGGCGTTCTTCACGCATTTCCACTGTTTCTACAGAGCCTTTCCGTGTTTCTCCATAGAGATTTTTATGCGTTTCCATCAAGGCTTTTGTTACATCATGATTTTCTGGAATGACCCACGTTGGGAAATAACATTCAATTTCATAAGTTAAATCAGTATAAGAAGGACGATCATAGTTGTACATTGAAACCGTCACATCATCTCCATATTTTTTAACAGCTGGTAAATTGCGAATTTCTTCTAAACAACTTTCCCAAGTTTCTCCAGCAGTCATTCGACGGTCTAGTGAAACGGTACAGCCATCCGCAACAGCACACCGACTTGGTGAAGAATGGAAAATTTGCGAAACAGTCACCGTACCACGTCCTAAGAAACGGGCTTCTTGCCACTCTGGATTGTACTTAGGATCTAACATACGAACTAAACCACGAATCGCTGTGCTTTCTGTATCTCCATTGTTGTTTAAGGCACGAACATCTTGTAAGATATCCGCCATTTTGTAAATGGCATTATCTCCACGTTCTGGTGCTGAGCCATGACACGAAACGCCTTTGACGTCAACTTTAATTTCCATTCGGCCTCGTTGACCACGATAAATCCCACCATCTGTTGGCTCTGTTGAAACAACAAATTCTGGACGGATACCGTCTTCTTTGATAATGTACTGCCAGCATAAGCCGTCACAGTCTTCTTCTTGGACAGTGACTGTTACTAAAGCAGTATATTTTTCTGATAATAGACCTAAATCTTTCATGATTTTAGCGCCATAAATAGCCGAAACAATCCCGCCTTCTTGGTCAGACGTACCGCGACCACCGATCTCAGTTTCTGTTTCATAGCCATCGTAAGGATCAAATTTCCAGTTACTCATTTCACCAATTCCGACAGTATCCATGTGCCCATCAAAAGCAATTAATTTTTCACCAGACCCCATATAACCAAGTAAATTCCCTTGAGGATCAATGTCAATTTTATCGAAACCTAATTTTTCCATTTCGGCTTTTGCTCGCGCAATTTTGTTGCCTTCTTCTGCACTTTCTCCTGGAATTTTGACAAGGTCTCTTAAAAATTTGACCATATCTTCTCTGTAACCTTCTGCTGCTGCATTTACTGCATTAAAATCCATTCCTTTTACCTCCATAAAATTTTTTTATAATTGTCTGGATCAGTGTCCCCTTCGGTAGAAAACATTAAAACGTTTGACGTCTCATCCAGTTGCAATGCCTCACGTAATTCTTGATAGTCGGGATCTTGCATCACTGTAGCTACTAAGCCCATTGCTACTGCCCCAGATTCGCCTGATACAACTTGCGGATCCCCTTTTAATGGTGCGCCCAACATACGCATTCCTTTTTCAGAAACCCAATCTGGTGCTGAAACAAAGAAGGATGTATGATTTTTTAGAATATCAAAAGAAATCGTATTAGGTTCTCCGCATGCTAAGCCAGCCATAATTGTCTGTAAATCACCATCGACAAAGCGAATTTCTCCGTCTTTTTTAATTGCTGATTGATATAAACAGTCAGCCGCCTGTGCCTCAACTACGACCATAACCGGTGGGTTTTCTGGAAAAGCATTAGCAAAATAACCAATCACTGCACCAGCTAAACTGCCGACACCAGCTTGAACAAAAACATGACTAGGTCGTTCAGAGCCAAATTTTCTTAATTGCTGAGAGGCTTCTAACGCCATCGTTCCGTATCCTTGCATAATCCAAGTCGGAATTTTTTCATATCCGTCCCAAGCGGTGTCTTGAACCATGACACCGTTTTCAGTTTCTTCGGCCATTTTATTAGCCATTCGCACACATTCATCGTAATTAACTTCTTCGATTGTGACGGTTGCGCCTTCTTTTTCAATATTTTCTTTTCTCGTCTGTGTTGAACCCTTCGGCATGAGTACAACTGATTTTTGGCCTAATTTATTCGCAGCCCAAGCGACTCCTCGTCCATGGTTGCCATCAGTTGCTGTAAAAAACGTAGCTTGTCCAAAAGCTGATCGTAATTGATCAGAAGTTAATTCATCATATGTTAGTTCCGAAACATCTTTCTTTAATTTTTCGGCAATATAGTTAGCCATGGCAAACGAACCACCTAAGACTTTAAAAGCATTTAAACCAAAGCGATAAGATTCATCTTTAACAAAGAAATCATTTAACCCCAGATACGCGGCCATATGATTCAATTCTGCTAATGGTGTTTCTGAATACTGTGGAAAACTTTTGTGAAAAGCCAAAGCTTTCTCAATTTTTTCTTTAGACATCAGAGGTAAGTACTTATCCTCCGTCTTCGGCATTTCATTTGCTGTCCATTTAATTTTTTCCAAAAATACTTCTCCTCCTTCTATTTTTAAGTTGCTTTACGAAAAACAAATTTTCCTTGATTTGCCAAGATGACTTGCCCAGCTTCAGCAACTTTTTGACCTCTTAAATAAACCATTCGAGCCTGTCCTTGTGTTTCAAATCCTTCATACGGCGTATAATCGACATTTTGTAACTGCGTTCTCGCAGCAATCACGCCGGTTGTTCTAGGATCCCAAACAACTAAATCGGCATCACTGCCTTCTTGCACCACACCTTTTTGTGGATACATCGAGAATTGTTTAGCAATATTTTCAGAAAGCAGAGCAACCATTTTTTCCAAGGTGATTCGGCCCTTCGCCACACCTTCCGTGTAAATTAATTCTGGTCTCGTTTCAACACCTGGCATCCCATTGGGAATTTTACTAAAATCATCTTTGCCAACTGTTTTTTGTCCGTGAAAATTAAAACTACAGTGATCTGTCGATATTGTATTGATTGCCCCCTCTTTAATCCCTTGCCACAAAGCCTGTTGATCCTCTCGTTTGCGTAGTGGCGGTGAGCAGACATATTTTGCTGCTTCAAAATTAGGCGCATCATACAAGTGATCATCTAGTAAAAGATATTGAGGGCAAGTTTCTACATAGACTGATTGTCCTCTTTGACGAGCCCGTTCCACCGCTTCTAATGATCGTTTTGTGCTTAAATGCACAATATTAACCGGCAAATTAGCCATTTCTGCTATCATCAAATATCTTGCTACCGCTTCTGCTTCAACAGCCGCCGGTCTTGATAACGGATGATAGTGCGGGGTTAGCTTTCCTTGAGAAACATATGATTGGATTAATTCATCTACTAAATCACCATTTTCACAATGAACGCCTAACATTCCATTAACTTTTTTTATTTCTTTCATCGCTTCAAAAATTTCCGCATCTGTGGTCCGCAAGTTATCATAAGCCATATACATTTTGAAGGAAGTAATACCTGCAGCAATCATTTCCTGAATTTCAGCAGCTATCGTTGGGTTCCATTCGATCATGGACATATGGTAAGTATAATCACATGAACTCTTGCCTTCAGCCAATTGATTCCAAGTAGCTAAACAGTCTTTCAATGAGCCACCTTTATTAGGTGTAGCCATATCAATAACCGTAGTCGTACCTTTGGCCACCGCCGCTTGGCTGCCAGTAGTAAAGTTATCCGCCGTACTTAACGAACCTTTGCCATTATTTAATTCCAGATGCGTGTGCGCATCAATAAAGCCTGGTAATACATAACACCCCGTAACATCCTCAATCTGAGAATTTTCTACTGGTAAATTTGCCCCCATCTCTACAATTTGCTCGCCGTCAATTCGAATATCCAATTGACGACGATTATATGCAGATACGACGGTTCCACCTTTGAGCAGAATAGACATCTATTTATCCCCCAGTCGTAAATTTCCTTTTATGCTTGCATACAATAAGCATATTCTTCAATCATAGTTACCATTAATGCGATTAAATCTTCTGGTACATCTAATCCTTGATCCGTTAATTGAATTGTTGACACCGTTCCCCATAAACGCAGTAAACAAATTTTATCCACAGGATTTTGAACATAGAAACCTGAATTAGTACTGTCATAAAAATCAGATTCACTGTTAAATAAGGTAAATTTGTCTTTGTAAGGGGCACTTGCATAAGGGCAAAATGTTTCACAGTTGCCACATTCGTTACACATCCGATCAACATGAACAATTTGTGGTTTTCCTTCGACGTACACAACAATATTTGCTCGGTTTGGACAGACATCCATACAAGATTCACAAATTGTGGAGCATTCTAAGCAACGACTAGCTTGACTACAAGACATCTCGTCTGTCACAAGGATACCCCGTTTGTTTCTAACAAATGCGACATCACTATTTAAATTATCTTTTTCATAGTGATGATTGTGGACAAGACAAATATTATTGGCCGCTTTGGTTGCATCAGCGATTGCTTCAACAATTGTGGCTGGTCCTAAATTAGCGTCACCAATGACATAGACGCCTGGTATATTTGTTTCCAATGTTTCTTGATTTGAAACGACTTTCCCATAGTTGTCTGTGTGAATGCCTAATGCTTGGTAAAATTCTGTATCTACTTTTTCACCAACAGCGGCAATCACTGTATCAGCAGGAATATCAATCATTTCTCCTGTACCAATCGGACGACGGCGTCCAGAAGCATCTCGTTCACCTAGGACCATTTTTTCACAAGTTAATTGTTGATTTTCATGTTTAATTGGCGAAAGTAATTCTAAAAAGTCGACACCATCTTCTAAGGCTAAATAAAGTTCTTCTTCATCTGCTGGCATATTGCGTTTATTCCGACGATAAACCACTGAGACTTTTTTAACACCAGGTAATGTTGTGGCTGCACGAGCACAGTCCATGGCTGTATTTCCGCCACCAACGACGACAATTTGTTCCCCGTAAGGATTAAGCGTTGGATTTTCTCGGTTTGCTTTTAAAAATTCTAACGAGTTCAATGCTCGCCCAGATTCTAAACGAAGGACCCCATGTTTCCATGCACCAATGGCATAAATAACATTCGTATAGCCTTGGTTTTTCAATTCTGCCAATGATGGCGCCTCTTGTCCTGTACGGAATTCAGCTCCCATAAATTCCGCTAACTGAACGTCTTTTTGAACAGATTCCATAGAAATTCGAAATTCTGGTACAATCTGGCTACAAACGCCCCCAATTGTCTCGGATTTTTCAAACACAGTAACAGGCATGCCTTCACGTGCTAATAAATACCCAGCAGAGATCCCTGCAGGGCCTCCACCCACAACAGCTGTTTTAGGTGCATTTTCTTTTGGCTGTGGCTTTTCTAGTGTCGTCAATAATTCATCATAAGCATGTTCAGCTGCTTCTAACTTCACTTCCCGAATATGAATAGATTCTTCATAAAATTGACGTGTACATTTAGTCATACAAGGATGTGCACAAATGGTTCCAGTAATAAAAGGCAATGGATTTTTATCGACAATTACTTGCAAGGCCTTTAAATAATTACCTTCACTTACATAACGAAGGTAAGCAGGAATATCCTGATTGATTGGACAACCACCGTCACTTCGACAAGGAGCGATATAACAATCTGTTAGTGGAACTGTTTTTCTTAGTTTGGTACTTTCTGGTAATTTAATTGATTTTTGGTAACGTGCTTGTGTTTTAGCTTTCTCAACAACTTGAGCTAATTTATCCAAGTTGACATGAACCATCTGAGGATATTCTGCTGCGCTTAATACATTAGCAACTTGATTCATTCGTTGATAGCCACCAGGTTTCAACAGCGTCGTTGCCATAGTGATTGGCCAAATCCCAGCATCAAATATTTCTTTACTATTGAAAATATCTGCACCGCCAGAATAAGAAATTTGTAGTTTCCCATCAAATGCTTCTGATAATTTTTGTGCCAATGAAATACTAAGAGGAAATAGCGAACGTCCTGACATGTACATTTCATCACCAGGTAATTCATTTGCTGCAATCGTTACTGGGAAAGTGTTCGTAATTTTAACTCCGAAGCTTAGATTTTTACTATTGGCTAATAATTGCAGACGTTGTAACATCGGTACTGCTTCTTCAAATTGTAAATCTTCTTTAAAATGGTGATCGTCAAAAACCATATAATCAAACCCTAGCTCATCCATCGTTTGACGCGCATATTCATAACCTAACATGGTTGGATTACATTTAATAAAGGAATGGAGCCCTTTTTCACTTAATAAATAGGCCGCAATTCGTTCAATTTCATCTGATGGACAGCCGTGTAAAGTCGACAGCGTAATAGAATGACAGACTTTAGGACTAATTGCTTCGATATATAAGTCATCTACTTTTTTAAAATAAGATAGATATTTTTTGGCAGCTGCTTGGCATTCCGCCCAAATCGGCGTTCCTTCTGCGTTCTGCATTTCGTTAATATAACGATCAATTTTTGGTGATTGAATCCCTGCCAAATCATAGCCAACACTCATGTTAAAAATGAAACCATTCGGGTCACCTAGCTCGAACTCTTTACTCAGTAACTTCAAAACGAACCATGCTTTGACGTATTCATCATAAGCTTGGGGAACGCGCAATTCTGTGGACCACTCAACGTTGTAACATTCATCCGCTGCTGCGATACATGGTTTACTCACCGGTAAATCTTCTCCATCCAGTATCTGGACTGTCTTAACTTCAAAAAAACGAGAACCTGTTAAATAGGCCGCAATAATATTTTGTGCTAATTGTGTATGAGGACCTGCTGCTGGACCACAAGGGGTTTCCATTTTTTCTCCAAATAACGAAATCGTTTTTGTAGGATCCGCATGATAAAATTTACGAATGCCAAAAATTGTGCCATCTTGTTGATACTCACTAAAAACCCAATTTAATAAAGCCTCAATTGAGATGGGATGCATAATATCACTCATTAACGTCACTCCTTTTATTTATAATGAAAGCTATTGATTTACTCGTTTCCAGAAAGATTGTGCTTGCGTTTGCGCATCATGCCAAACTTTCTCTTCATCAATTCCTTGAACTTCACGATTACGCATCCGAATTTCTCCATTAATCACCGTGTCAGTAACCATCCCACCATTCATGCCGAATAAAATGTGCATGTTATAATTCTCTTTTGTCATTGGTGTCGGTCCATGATAATCAACAATAATGACGTCTGCTGCTGCATCAGGTTCTAAAACGCCTAGCTTTGTTTTAAAATAGCGATTAGCCATTTGCGGATTATTATCAAACAGCATTGTGGGAATTTCTGCCCAAGCAGCATTTGGATCAGCTAAATGATGTTTGTGGATAACATTTCCTACCTTATAAGATTCCGTCACATCATTCGTATAACCATCTGTGCCAAGACCCATCAAAATACCATACTCATTAAACATACGCATCGCAGGTGGGCAGCCGACCGCATTCCCCATATTCGACTCTGGATTCGTGACCACCATTGTATCTGTATCTCTTAGTAATTCCATCTCATGAGGGCCAATATGGATGCAATGGCCTGCCATTGTCTGTTTTCCTAAAATTCCTAAATCAAATAATCGGTTCACAATCGGCTTCCCATATTTTTTCAAAGAATCATGAACATCGGCTAAATCCTCTGCAATATGAATATGATAACCAATCCCATCTGGCGTATTGGCTGCACATAATTCTAAAGAAGCATCTGATAAAGTAAAGGCTGCATGCATACCCATCATCGCTTTTTGCATATCATCCTTTCTTAAGGAACTGGCTTTAATAAAGGCGGCATTTTCTTGAACTGCTTCCCGCATTTTCTGCTCACCATCGCGATCAGAAACTTCATAACAAAGGCAGGTCCGAATCCCTAACTCGTCCGCTGCATTAGATAATTGGGTTAAACTCCCTGTAATTTCTCCGTAACTAGCATGATGATCAAAGACAGTTGTAACACCGTTGCGAATACTATCTAAATAAGCAACCTTACCACTTTGATAAGTGTCTTCTAATGTCAAGGCACGATCAATTCGCCACCATTGATCTACCAAAATATCCATGAAATTTTTAGGATGATAATTCGTTAAACTTAACCCACGTGCAAAGGTACTATAAATATGATTGTGCATGTTAATAAAGCCTGGCATAATCACTCCACCTTTAGCATCAATAAATGTCGCTTCTGGATAAGCTTGTTTTAAATCTTCTGTCGTTCCGACTTGTTTCACAACTTGACCATCAATCGCCACACACCCATTTTCAAAAAAATGATTCTGCGCATCCCGAATGATTAAACGCCCATTTCCAATTAATAACATGTATTCTCCTCCTATTTTTCAACCTATTCCCCACAAGCGGCAAACGCTTACAAATATATCGCTCAATCATTCACGAATATAGCTTGGCTAATCTACATTCCTTACGAAAAGCATTTGAAGCGCTTGCATTTTTTACTAACGAACTCATTAACTTGATTAAAGTATATCACCTTACCTTAAAAAAAACAATGCTGCCTAAAAAATATTTTTTAGAATTTTGACAGCCGTTATCTTGTATTATTATTTTTATCATGCTATCATTATTTTTCAGAACAGGTAGTACGCGACATTAAAGGATTTAGCCCTGCCTATTCCATTTAAAAATATTATGTTAAATTTGACACAATCTTATAAAAACTGTTTGTGCCAGGCACATTAGAAAGGAGCTTATTTATGTTATCCGACGAAAAACTTACTTTTTTAACACAAATTGCTAAAGGTTTAGCTGGTCAATTTGGTGAAAACTGCGAAGTCGTTATCCACCAAATCAATGAAGACAATATTAACAATTCTATTGTTTCCATTGAAAATGGTCATGTCTCTTCTCGTCATCTAGGCGATGGACCTTCTCAAGTAGTCTTAGAAGCCTTAAAAAAAGACCCTAGTGAGTTGAATGATCATATTAACTATCTGACCCGCACCCATGATGGTCGTATTTTAAAATCTAGTACAATGTATTTTAAAGATGAGAATGGTCAGCTCGATGGTATTTTTGCTATTAACTACGACATCACTACATTGATTGCTGCAGAGTCGAACTTAAAATCTTTGATTTCCACTGCAGAACCTGAAGAAGATAAAGACCCTGATTACATTCCTCAGGATGTTAATGAGTTGTTAGACGATTTAATTCATGAATCAGTCAAATTAGTTGGTAAGCCGGTCCCATTAATGACGAAGGACGATAAAATCAAGTGTATTCAATTTTTAAACAATAAAGGCGCCTTCTTAGTCACTAAATCTGGGGACAAAGTTTCTAACTTCTTCAATATTTCTAAATATACGCTATACAGTTATATTGATGCGAAATAAAAATGGAAATCGATGGACGATTTGTTGTTAAGACAAGTCGTCTATTCTCTTTTTTCCTTCACTATTCTACTTTTTCTAAAAGACTTTTTAAATAATAGTAAGAAAAAGTAAAAGGAATTAATTTTTTATTTTAGTTATGGTATGATAGATTGAGTTTAATTTAAAATAACGAAAAATTAAAGATATAGAAATTGGGGGACAACAAATGGGGATTCGAAGTCATTTAGCAATTGCTGCAGGAAAAACTTCGCAATGGGTTTTACAAACATTTTTTAAAGGCGGCAGTAGCTACCCAGGGAAATTAGCCCTAAAAATCGATCCTAAAATTTTAGATACATTGGCAAAAGACTATGAAATTGTCGTAGTCACTGGAACGAACGGCAAAACATTGACAACTGCTTTAACTGTTAACATTTTACGCCAAGAATTTGATGAGGTATTAACAAATCCAACGGGTGCTAACATGGAGCAAGGAATTGTCTCTACTTTTTTAAATGCCAAGGCGAAAAAAGGACAAAAGAAATTTGCGGTTTTAGAAATTGATGAAGCAAGTTTAAGCCGTGTCACTAAATATATTCAACCAAAATTATTTGTTTTTACGAATATTTTCCGCGACCAAATGGATCGCTATGGCGAAATCTATACGACGTATCGCTTAATTATGGAAGGTGCCGCTGCTGCTCCTGAAGCAACTATTTTGTGCAATGGTGATTCGCCAATTTTTAATTCAAAAGAAACTGTAAATCCTCGCAAATACTATGGATTTAATCATTTGCCACCGAAAGAGCAATTGGCTCATTACAATACAGATGGGGTTTTATGTCCAAAATGTAATCATATTCTTCATTATAAAATGATTACGTATGCTAATTTAGGTGATTACTATTGCCCAAATTGTGGCTTCAAACGCCCTGAATTGGATGTACAGTTAACGGAAATGGTCCGGATGGATAACACATCTGCTGATTTTGTGATTGATGGCGAAGAATATGGCATTGCTGTTGGCGGGATGTATAATGTTTATAATGCGCTAGCAGCCACAGCGGTAGCAGAATATTATCAGGTGGCACCAGATAAAATCCGAGCAGGCTTAGCTTATGATGAAAAAGTTTTTGGGCGTCAAGAAACTATTAAAGTTGGCGATAAAGAATGTACGTTAGTTTTAGTAAAAAATCCCGTTGGTTTAAATCAGGTCATTGATATGATGGGCTTAGCCCCTTACTCTTTCTCGCTGGTTTCATTATTAAATGCCAATTATGCAGATGGAATTGATGTCAGTTGGATTTGGGATGGTAATCATGAAGCCTTTGCTGATATGGACATTCCAAAAGTAATTGCTGGCGGTGATCGCCATGAAGATATGGCCTTGCGTTTAAAAGTTGCGGGTATTCCTGAAGAAAAATTACTAGAAATTCCTGATTTGGAGCAAGTAATTTCAGAAATTAAAACGTTGCCGACAGATCATGTCTATATTTTGGCAACCTATACTGCTGTTTTGCAATTAAGAAAATCATTAACAGCCCAAGGGTATATTCAAGGGGGAATGAATGGTGTCTAAAGAATTAGTCGTTTGTCATTTATATGGCAACTTATTAAATACTTACGGAGATAACGGAAATTTATTGATGCTTAAATATTTAACCGAAAAAATGGGCGTTACCTTCCGATCAGAAATTATCAGTATCTACGAACCGTTTGATCCCGAAAAATATGATTTAGTCTTTGTTGGTGGCGGTCAAGACTTCGAGCAATTGATCATCTCAGAAGACATTCAGAATAAAAAAGAAGCTTTGACTTCTTATATTGAAAATGATGGCGTCTTGTTAGCTATCTGTGGTGGTTATCAACTTCTAGGACATTACTATGTCGGCGCACAAGGCGAAAAAATTAAAGGAATCGGTGCATTAGATCATTACACTTTGAGCCAAGACAACAATCGTTTCATTGGTGATATCGAAATTTATAATGAAGAATTTGATGAAACGTATTATGGTTTTGAAAATCATAATGGCATGACTTTTTTAGGCGAAGGTGAACGACCTTTAGGAACAGTCAAACAAGGCAAAGGCAATAACGGTCAAGATAATGGCGAAGGCGTTATCTATAAAAATGTGTTTGGCTCCTACTTCCACGGTCCAATCTTAGCACGCAACAAAAATCTAGGGATTCGGTTAATTCGGACCGCTTTAGAGAAAAAATATGGTGAACCGATCGCTATTCCTGAAACGCTTTATAAATAAAAGAAGAATCTAGTTCCTACATATAGGACTAGATTCTTTTTCATTTCTCCGACAACTATTTACATCTTTACAAAATATAGTAAGATAAAGAGGTGCATTTAAAATCGAGAATTTCTCGGACTGGTTCGGAAACTTCCCAGAATAAAAAACTAAGTATCTCTCAATACTAACTCAAGTCATAGCTTTTTTAACAAGAGTTATCATTTGCAGTTAACGAAAAAGGAGGATTGGAAAAAATGCAAAAAGTAATTATTGATTGTGATCCTGGAATTGATGACACGCTTGCTCTCTTGTATGCACTTGCTTCACCAGAGCTAGATGTCCAAGCGATTACAGTTGTTTGTGGAAATGTCCCTGTGGAAATTGGCGTGGGAAATGTTTTTAAATGTTTAGAAAAAGTTAATCGCTTAGATATTCCTGTCTACCAAGGGGCTGCTAGCCCTTTAAAACGGCCATTTGTTAGTGCACAAGATACACATGGCATGGATGGTTTAGGTGAAACTTATTTCCCCAGAACTAGCAAAATCCAAGCACAAGCGCTTTCCGCTGCTGACTATTTAGCACAAACCTTTCAACAAGCTACCGATTGCTCAATCATTGCCCTTGGTCCTTTAACAAATATTGCGTTGGCTTTAAAAAAAGAACCTCTTCTGGGGCGAAATCTTCAACGTTTTGTCTCAATGGGTGGTACCTTTAAAAGCCACGGCAATTGCTCTCCTGTTGCAGAATTTAATTATTGGTGTGATCCTGATGCAGCAGCTTGGGTTTTTGAGGAATTAGGTGCAAAAATCGAGATGGTCGGCTTAGATGTCACGCGAGAAATTGTTTTTACACCAACAATTCTCAATTATTGTCAACGACTCAACCCCAAAATGGGGAATTACCTCGCCGAGATTACTCAATTTTATTTTGATTTTCATTGGAAATATGAACGTATTTTAGGGTGTGTTATCAACGATCCCTTAGCGGTTGCTTATTTTATTGATCCTACGCTCTGCCAAGGCTTTTCCAGTTACGGACAAATTGTTCCTGACGGCATTGCTATGGGGCAATCAATGATCGATCAGTATCATTTCCAGCAGCAACCAGCTAATTGTCATGTCTTGACTACGGTTGATAGTCAACAGTTTTTCGTGAAGTTTCTATCCATTCTTTTAAATGTACAAATAGATGAGATCGAAAGAGATTTCAAAAATTTAAGGATGGGATAACCATGAAAAAAATAACACCACGAATCATTACAATTATCGCTTTTAGTGTTGCTTTAAATTACCTTGGCAGTACCATTGCGTTACTCCTTCGTTTACCAATTTATCTTGATAGCGCGGGAACTATTTTTACAGGTGCGTTATTAGGCCCACTCTTTGGCGCACTGACAGGTATTTTAACAAGTCTACTAACTGGATTGACAACGGATATCTTTTCTCTGTATTATTCACCTGTCCAACTCTGCACAGGAATTTTAGCAGGCTTGCTCCTTCATCAGCAGTTAAAAGTAACCAAATTACCATTTAAAACGTTGTGGTTAACGATACCAGGAACAGTGATTTCTTCCTTGATTACAGTTTGTTTGTTTGGTGGAATTACTTCTGCTGGCTCCAGCATAATTGTCCAATTTTTATATGGTTTAGGCTTCAATCAGTTAGCAAGCGTCCTGTTGGTTCAATTGATAACAGATTACGGGGATCGTCTACTATCAGTCATCATCGTCACAGCTGTTATCGCTGCCTTACCTAAACGTTCCTTTATAACAAAATAAACTGTTTTAATGCCAAAAAAAGAGGAAATCATCTGTTGATGATCCCCTCTTTTTTTAGCGACTACCAGGTTCTGAAGCTATAATCGTTAGATCACCTTCAAAACGCCAGCTCGGAATATCTGTTGGAAAGATAAAGCTATCGCCTTTTTTCAAATCAAAAGTAGCCACATCTGCTTTTGCAGCATCTTCTGTAATCAATCGACCAACACCTTCAATAACTGTTGCTAATGTATAAGGTGCTTGTTTTTTAACTTTTAGAATCCCACTGACACGCCACTCATAGACATTAAAGAAATCTGTTTTTACATAAGTAACAATGCTTGATTGTCCTTGATTTTCTTGTTGAATAGAGAGGTCAGGATCCTTCGCCGGAACGGTTGTCACATCAATGGATTGTTGAATATGCAATTCCCGGGTCTTTCCTTGATCATCTGTTCGATCATAATCATAAACCCGATACGTAGTATCACTGCTTTGTTGCGTTTCTAAAATTAAAATACCCGAGCCGATGGCATGAATAGTGCCGCTTGGTACATAATAAAAATCGCCTTTTTTCACTGGTACTTTTCTTAAAAGATCGTCCCAACGACCTTCTTCAATCATTTCTGCAAGTTCTTCTTTTGTTTTCGCGTGATGTCCATAAATGATTTCAGCGCCAGGTTCTGCATCAATAATGTACCAACATTCAGTTTTGCCTAGCTCGCCTTCATGTTTTTGGCCATATGCATCATCGGGATGAACTTGCACGGATAAATCATCTTCAGCATCTAAAATTTTCGTTAATAATGGAAAGACAGCACCACCTGCATGGCCGAATAGCTCTTGATGGTCTGCCCACAATTCATCTAATTTTTTTCCTTTAAATTCGCCATTTAAAACAGTACTAACGCCATGTGGATGTGCACTGATGGCCCAATCTTCACCAATTTTATCGCTCGGTAAATCAAAACCAAATAGCGTGTGTAGACGATTGCCGCCCCAAATTTTTTCTTGAAAAACAGGTTGTAAAAATAATGGTTCTTGCATTGACTGTGACCTCCCAAATTGAATTCGCTCTCATTATATCACTAAAAACTAGTCATTTCATCTGAAACTGATGATTTCTCTTTTAAATAGGTTGCCAACAACTGATCTCTTTCTTCGATATAAGTGTTCCGGTGGTCCTCTGGATGGACTCGATTAGATAAAAAGATAAACGCTGATTGTTGTTGCACATCAATTAGCAAAAAAGTTCCCGTATAGCCTGTATGGAATAATAATGGCCGTTGCGTAGCTACATCATATTTAAAATCCCAGCCTAGAGAACGTGGTTTATCTGCAGCTGGCACTTGGTTAACTAGTAACAAATCAATCGTCTCTTTTTTCAAGAATTGGTGATTGTGATAACTGCCTCGATTTAAATACATTCGAACAAATTTTGTTAAATCATAGACATTGCTAAACAAGCCAGCATTCCCTGCATGTTCCCGTAAAACGAATGCCTTAGGATCATGGGTTGCACCTCGAATCAACCCTCTTTGTTCATGTAATTCTGTTGGCACACAGTTTAAAGGATTCTTTGGTAGAAACGTACTTTCGTTCATCCCTAAAGGAAGCAATACTCGCTCAGATAAAATTTCTATCATTGATTGCTGGAACATTTCTTCTAACATAAAGCCTAATAAAATAGTCCCTGCATCTGTATAGACGACTTTTTTACCTATTGCTTTGCCTGCGTGAAATGAATGATTGTAGGCGTCTTTTAATTCTTGGGCATTCAGCTGATCACGATTAGGAATATAGCCTTGTAAATCTGCCGTATGTGTCAACAAATGCCGGATTGTAATGTTAGAATCTTGAAAAGAGGGATAATAAGTTTGTAATGATTGATCTAGAATAATTTTTCCTTCTTCCACTAATTGCAAAATAACGGTGGTGGTGCCGACTACTTTGGTTAAAGAAGCCACATCAAACAGCATGGCCGAGGTTAATTGTTCTTTGGTGGGTTTTACTTGTGCGAGTCCCCAACAATTGCTCTCCTCTTTTTCACCTTCAATGAAACAAAAACTAGCCCCCGAAAAAACACCTTTTTTCATCATATTTTGAATTTTCCACTTTGTTTTTTCGTACATTTTTTCACCTACTATTTTTAATATTAAAGGAAAAGTCTAGAATAAGTCCCGAACAAAAGCAGCGTTAAACTTTTATTCCGACTTTATTCCAGACTTGCTAAAACAAGCTTATTTTGTCTGTCTAAGCGTTTATTTTAAGACAAACCACCATTCCAAGCCAATTGGATCAAACACAGTGACAATCGCTTTTTTCTGGTCAATAAAGAACTCTTGATTTTTTGCCGTTAATTGTTGCTCCATTGCTAAAATATGGTCTTGATCAGAGAGCTTAATGGTAAAGAAATCTAAACCTAAGTGTGGATCAGGTAATTGATCCACTTCACTTGTTTCAGGTTTTTGGAATCCAATAGTTGCTTTGCCATCTTCTAAAACAAATTGATCTTTTTCATTGTGTTTTAAACCCAGAACTTCCTCATAGTATGCTTTTATTTCTTTTTGATTGTTTGTTTTTAATTGCACATGCGCTAAATATGACCCAGCGGCTAACCCTTGATGTGGCTCTAAGTCCTCACTGATAAGATCTTTAAGCACAATCGGTTGCTTTTCAGAAGTCGAATTTGCTGTTGCTTCATCGTGAAAAATCTCAAATTGATTGCCTTCAAGATCAGTAATGAACATGCTTTGACGTGTGCCAATTTGGAAACTTTCATCAATTGGATAGTCTTGTTCAAGCACTCGTTGAGCAATTTGTAAAAATTCTTTTTCCGTAGGAACTTTAATTGAAAAATAAGCCATTTGCTTTTCTTCATTATGAAAATCTTCGGCTTTTCTAGTTTCTTCTAAAATTAATAATTGCGTTCCTGCTTCACGTGTACCCCAGATAGACAGGTTATTTTCTTCTGACTTTAAAACAAAACCCATTACTTTTTTATAAAAGTCGACCATTTCGCCAACTTTTTTCGCACGAATGGCAATTGTTTTTAATGTCGCAGCTTTTTCTAATTGAAATTCAGTCATTTTTTCTGTTACCTCCATTTTCTTCTCTCCCATTTTATACATCTCTTGCTATTTCATCAAGTAATATCCTGTTTTTCTCAAAAGAAAATAGAAATTTTTCAATTTCGCTAACTTTTTGTTAAAAAAATAAGGCTTCAGGAACCAGTCTTTACGACTATGGCTCCTTCAGCCCCATCATGAATTACTATTTTTTTCTTCGCCTTTTAGGCTACTTCTTCTGAAAACTGACTGTTATATAAATCAGCATAAAAACCGTTTTTCGCCATTAATTCATCGTGGGTTCCTGTTTCTACAATTGAACCTTCTGCCATAACGATAATCGTATCGGCATCACGGATAGTCGACAAGCGATGAGCGACTACAAAGCTGGTCCGATTCTCCAATAAACGATTCATTGCTGCTTGAATCAGTATTTCTGTTCGAGTGTCCACACTTGAGGTGGCTTCATCCAAAATTAAAACGTCTGGATTTGCTAAGAATGCTCGAGCAATTGTAATTAATTGTCGTTGACCTTGAGAAATATTGCTGGCTTCTTCATTTAGAATCGTTTGATAGCCTTCTGGTAATTTTCTGACAAAATCATCCACATGGGCTGCTTTCGCCGCACGGATCACTTCTTCTTCGCTCGCTTGGTCATTACCATAATGAATATTGTCATAGATACTTCCAGTGAACAACCAAGTATCTTGAAGAACCATTGAAAAGTGTGCTCGCAACTCTTCGCGAGATAAATCGCGCGTATCAACGCCATCATATTTGATGCTGCCGCTACTAATATCATAGAAGCGTTCCAATAAGTTAATTAGGGTTGTTTTCCCAGCACCTGTTGGGCCCACGATTGCGACCATTTCCCCAGGTTTAACATTTAAATTGAAATCTTTCATTAATAATTTCTCTGGTGAATAGCCAAAAGCAACATGTTCAAAAGAAACACGATAAGGACTATCTGTTTCCACTGGTACGCCAGAAGGTTCATCCACCATTTCTTCTTCATCTAATACTTCAAAGACACGTTCTGCCGAAGCCACCGTAGCTTGGATTGTATTCATTAAATTAGCGATTTGAGTAATCGGTTGTGAAAATTGATTGGTATATTGAAGAAATGCTTGAACATCCCCTAAATCCATCATACCATTCGCTACTTTTACGCCACCAAGGACTGCAACAAACACATAGCCTAGATTTTTGATAAAGTTCATTAAAGGCATAATGATCGCTGAAATAAATTGTGCTTTGCGACCAGCATGATATAATTTTTCATTTTCTTTTTCAAATACTTCTTGATCACTTTCTTCGTGGTTGAAACTTTTTACTACTACGTGACCACCGTAGGTTTCTTCGACTTGGTTATTCAATAATCCTAAGCTTTTTTGTTGAGCCGCAAAATGTTTTTGCGAGCGAGGCGCCACAACCATCACAACAATTAAACTTAATGGCACTGTTGCTAAGGCAATTAGTGTTAACTGCCAGCTAATGGTCAGCATCATCCAAAGTACACCCACAAATGTCACGATACTGGTAATTAATTGGGTTAAGTTTTGTTGTAAAGTACTCGCAATATTATCCATGTCGTTAATTGCCCGCGACATAATGTCCCCATTACTATGAGTATCATAATAGGAAATTGGAACTTTGTTCATTTTCGCTTCTAATTCTTGACGTAATTCATAAACTGTTCGCTGTGAAACACGTGTCATAATTACTTGCTGTAAGAAATTAAAGACAGCAGAAATAAGGTACATGGCAATAACAATTAATAAAATTTGACCGATTTTGTCAAAATCAATTGGGAAAGAAGTTATTTTTAAGCCTTGTTTCATTTCAGCAGCGCCTTTCATGACGCCTTTAAAAATTTCAGTTGTTGCCTGTCCTAATACTTTTGGTGTTTGGATTTGGAAAACGACGGCTGCGATTGCTAACACTAAGACAGCAATAATTGACAGCATTCGTTTAGACATGTATCGAAATAAACGTTTCACTGTTTTCCAGAAATTTTTTGGTTTTGGCCCTTTTGCGCCAATGTTGCGTCCTGGTCCACCGCCCATTGGTCCGCCTTTTGGTCGACTACTCATGCAAGGTCCTCCTCTCTCAATTGAGAATGTACAATTTCTTGATACGTTTGGTTATTCGCTAATAACTCTTCATGCGTTCCTTTACCAACTAATTTCCCTTCGTCTAATACTAAAATTGTCGATGCTTCCATAACCGTACTTACACGTTGAGCCACTAAAACGACAATTGCATCCGTCATCTGCTCTTTTAAGGCTTTTCTTAAATTAGCATCTGTTTTGAAATCCAATGCAGAAAAGGAATCATCAAAAACATAGACATCTGCTGGTTTTACTAAAGCACGAGCAATAGCCAACCGCTGGCGTTGTCCGCCAGAAAAATTACCGCCGCCTTGTTCGACATGACTATCCAAACCTTCTGCCAATTCTGAAACAAACGCCTTCGCCTGCGCGATTTCTAAAGCTTGCCAAATTTCTTCATCGGTCGCATTTGGGGCGCCGTATTGCATATTTTCACGAATCGTTCCTGTAAATAAAACAGCCTTTTGCGGTACAAAGCCAATCATTTCTCGTAAATTATGCTGTGACGTATCTTTAATGTTTTTACCATTTAGCAAAATTTTGCCAGATTCAACATCATAAAAACGTGGTAAAAGATTAACCAGCGTTGTTTTCCCAGAACCAGTCCCACCAATAATCGCGACCGTCTCCCCAGATTTTGCTGAAAAATCTATATCTTCCAGTGCTAAGTTTTCAGCATGCTGGTAACGATAATTAACATGTTCAAATGCCAATGTTGCTTTGTCGCCTTTTAGAGAGAGTAGTTCTGGATTGGGTACATCTTTGATTTCTGAATCAGTATTTAGCACCTCATTAATCCGATCAGCAGAAGCTTGCGCCCGCGGTACCATGACAAAAATCATAGATAACATCATGAAACTCATCAGAATTTGCATGGCATAAGTCATAAAGGCGATTAAGTTCCCTACTTCTAGTTGCATTTCCGCAATATAATGACCGCCAAACCAGGTGATTGCAATATTGGTACCACTCATAATGAGTGTCATTAAAGGAATCATCAAAGCGACAATCGTATTCACTTTAATCGCCGTTTGTGTATAATCCTTATTAGCTTCATCAAAACGTTGTTCTTCATAGTTTGCTTTGCCAAAGGCCCGAATCACACGAACCCCTGTCAGTCCTTCACGAAAAACTAAATTTAAACGGTCTGTTTTCTTTTGCATGCTTTTAAATAACGGAACCGCTAAAAACATGATACCGCCCACTAAAACAGCCATAATTGGTAAAACATATAGAAAAATTTTCGTTAATTGTGGGTCCTTGTTATACGCCATAAAACTTGCACCAATTAACGTTAAAGGTGCGTTAATCATTAAACGTAAAAACATTTGCATAACCATTTGAATCTGATTGACATCATTGGTTGTTCGTGTAATTAGCGAAGCTGTCCCGAATTTGTCAAATTCATTATTAGAAAAATTTTCAACTTTTCGATAAATATCAGTCCGTAATTTTTTACCTAAACTTTGTGATTCTTTGGTGGCAAAAAAGGTATTTCCAATAGAAGCGACAATGCTAATCAAAGAAAAGCCTAACATGACAACTCCTGTACTCCAAATATAGTTAATATCTCCTTTAGCGACACCGTCATTAATGATATTAGATGTTAATGTGGGCAGATATAAATCTGCGATAATTTGTACGATCATAAATACAACCGCTGCAAAGACCGACCATAACGACATCCGTTTGACTAGTTTAATCAACTAACTTCTCCTCCTTTTTGCTACTTATAAGCGCCATTTTTCAACCAATTTAATTTCATTTTTAATTGTTTGACTGCTTCAGTTGAATCATAGGCAGTATTTTCTCTTTGTTGACGATACCCATCAACAATTGTTGAGAAAACGGCATGCATCGCCGTCTGCATGAACCATGTGAATTCTTTTGGCGTTTCAATGGTTAATTTCGAACGATCAATTATTTGATAAAGATGTTCTGCATAGGCAGCATGGCCTTTTCTTCCTCTATGCTTATGACAGTGCTGTTTCCTATTTTTTTCCTCTTCTCCAGTCGCTAAATTATCCGTCACCCGACGTGAAGCACGATAATCCATGTTGACAAATAAATTCCGATAGAAAGAAGCATTCTCTCCAGTTAGCACTTCGACAATCATTTTGGAGAAATAGACATCCATGGCTTCGATTAAATCACCATTTTCTGCAATAATTTGTTTCTCTAAATCTCGTTCACTATTTTTTCTTAATGTCGCAAAGTAATAAAAATACAAATCTTCTTTGTTCTCAAAATATTGATAAAAGCTACCGCGAGGAATTTCCGCTAATTTAACAATATTTGCAATTGACGCTTCTTGTAAAGAATGGCGCGAAAATTCAATTTGCGCAGCATCTAATAAGCGTTGTTGCTTTTCTTCTGGCAAATGAAAAAACGTATTCGTAGGCATATTTGTGTTCCTCCCTTTTATGACACATTGTCATATGACACCATGTCATTATAGCACTCTCTATTCAGAATGCAAGTTTTTTACAAAAAAAAATCAAGCACCTAGCAAGACAAAATTGATGTTAGATTCTGTCTCACCAGTTGCTTGATTAATAATAGTGTTTGATGCATTCTTGTAACAAGCCAGCGACCTCTTTTATAGGTCCATTGGCATCTATTCGTTGATAATTAGGATATTGTTCCAATTGGTTTTTGATAAGAATTTCTTGATCATAAAGGTTTAAACGTTCTTCAATAATTTTAGGATCAGATTCTCGTTGCTTTAAACGTTGATAAATATTTTCTTTTGAAACGTCAAAAAAAACTGGAATGACGGACTCACCAAAACGCTCAAAGACCGCTTGAAAGCCTGGAAAAGTTAACGCATTATAGGCTGGATGCTCTTTCGTTGTTTCAACGATGGCAGCTACACCGACACCGTAATAGTTTCCATGGTAAAAATCATACTCCACTAACTGATTGATTTCAATCAAGGTTTGAAAACTTGCTTTTGTTTCAAAATAGTAATCCACACCATCCACTTCATCCAACCGTTTTTTCCTCGTAGTATGCGAGATAACTTTATAGTTTTTCGGAAAAACCTTACTTGTAATTGCGGTCTTGCCAGAACCACTAGGACCCATAATAACAAAAAATGGATGTTGTAATTGCTTAATCATTAGAAACGCTCCTCTCAGTTGTTTCTATTATAACGTATTGTGCACTATTTTGAAAAATTGACAAAAAAGAGCTTGGGCCAAAAATCACTTTAGATTTTTGGCCCAAGCTTAAAAATTAATAGACGGCGGGAACAGAAGCAACAACCTGCTACGCTTATCTTGTTTTGTTTAATTACAATAACTAGTCTAAGTTTTGTCCATTAGTTTCGATAACTTGTTTGTACCAATTAAACGATTTTTTTTCATAACGGTTTTTAGTACCATTTCCTTCATCGTCTAAATCAACGTAAATAAACCCATACCGTTTACTCATTTCACCTGTGGAAGCACTGACTAAATCAATACAGCCCCACGGCGTATAGCCCATTAAATCGACGCCATCTGCAACTGCTTCTGCCATTGCTTCAATATGACGACGTAAATAATCAATCCGATAGTCGTCTGCCACATAGAAATTTTCGTCTACTTTATCAATTGCACCTAAGCCGTTTTCCACAATAAATAAAGGTTTTTGATAACGATTATATAATTCATTTAGGGCAATTCGTAAGCCTTCGGGATCAATTTGCCAACCCCATTCACTTGCTTCTAAGAAGGGATTTTTAACGCCGCCTAAAAGATTCCCATTTGCTGTATCGTTGGTAGTACCAGTAACATCGACAGCAGTCGACATATAATAACTAAAGCCAATGTAATCCACTGGGTATTCTTTTAATAATTCTAAATCGCCTTCTTCAATGACTAAGTCTTTCACAGCATATTTTTGATATATGCGTTCTGCGTATGCTGGATATTCACCACGAACTTGAACATCTGTACAATAATAATTAAACTCTTGGTTTTCAATCATTGTAGCAACTTGATTGACTGGATTCGAATCAATGCCATACGTTGTTGCATAAATAATCATACATCCAATTTTTAATTCTGGATTTAATTCATGGCCAATTTTTACAGCTTTACTACTTGCAACAAATTGATTATGCCATGCTTGGAAAATGTTTTGATAATCATTGGCTCCATTGCTTTTTACCAATCCTTGACTAAGTGCTGGGAAATGAAAAGCTGAATTAATTTCATTGAATGTCATCCAATAGTTAACTTTTTGGTGGTAACGTGTTAAAACAGTTTCCGCAAAACGTTCATAAAAGTCAACTAATTGACGATTTTTCCACCCGCCGTATTCTTTCGCTAAATGCAGTGGCATTTCATAATGAGAAATCGTAATTACTGGTTCAATGTTATAGCTTAAACATTCATCGATAACCGCATCATAAAATTTCAAGCCGGCTTCATTCGGTTGTGTTTCATCTCCTTGTGGAAAAATACGCGACCACGCAATTGAAAACCGATAACATTTGAAGCCCATTTTAGCAAACAACGCAATGTCCTCTTTAAAGCGATCATAGTGATCAATTCCTGTATGATTAGGGTAGCGATATTTCGTTTCGTCAATCGTCCAATCAAACGCTTCATCTCCTAAAATAGCGAAACGTTGTTTTCCTCCCGGCATCGCATCTGCCACAGATAAACCTTTACCGTCGGCTAAGTAAGCCCCTTCTAATTGATTGGCTGCGGTCGCACCGCCCCATAAAAATCCTTTTGGAAATTTTGTCGTTGTTGTCATACTTGTTCCTCCTCCAATTGTCTTTTATTTAATAATGGCTAAAAAGTCTTCACCATGTAACACGTCTGTTTGGTTCATATCCAAAACATCTAAATAATCATTCGTATTCGTTACCACAATCGGTGTAACTACTGGATAACCAGCTTCTTTAATGGCAGCAATATCAAAAGTAACCAGCAAATCTCCCTTTTTAACAGAATCACCTTGTTTCACTGATAATTCAAAGCCTTTACCATCTAATTCGACTGTATCCATGCCAATATGCATTAATAATTCAACGCCCTCTGTTGTCGTCAAGCCAACAGCATGTCCTGTCGGAAATAATGTGGTGATTTCACCATCTGCGGGTGCATATAGTTTGCCTTCAGTCGGCTCAATTGCAACACCTTTTCCTAAAGCACCTGACGCAAAAACAGGGTCTTGTACTTTTTCTAGCGGTAAAATTTCACCTTGAAGTGGACTTACTAAAATAATTTTGTCTTCTTGATTCGTTTTTACAGGTGCCACCATCTTATCAGTTGCTGTTTTTTCAGTTGCTGTTTCTGGATTAGGTTGATCTTCAAAACGTAAGACAAACGTTAAGACAAACGCAATGATAAAGGCAATTCCGGCACCAATTGCACCAGTAATCATCGGTGCAGTATCTTTTGTCTCTGCAGGAATAAAGCCAGGCAAGCTCAACATACTAACCAAGCCAAACGTAAAGTTTTTCACGTGATTCATAGCCACAAATGCTCCACCGATACCGCCACCAATACAAGCTGCAATAAATGGTTTTTTCAATGGTAAAGTCACGCCATATACAGTTGGTTCAGTAATTCCAAAAATAGTCGTAATACTTGAAGACAAAGCCAAACCTTTTAGTTTCACATTTTTTGTTAGGAAAAAGACAGCTAAAGCAGCCCCGCCTTGTGCAATAACGGCTGGTAATAACATTGGTACCATCGTATCGCCACCTTGTGTTAAGTTTAACATCATAATTGGTACAAAGCCCCAATGCATACCAAACATTACCAAGACTTGCCACAACGAACCCATTAATAACCCTGCGATAATTGGACTAAAAGCGTAAATTGCGTTGTATCCTTGTCCCAACCAATCGCCAATGACCGTCCCGATAGGACCAATAGCTAAGAAGGTAACAGGTGCCATAATAAGGAAAACAGCTAACGGAACGCAGATAATTTGTAGAAAACTCGGAATTACTTTTTTGAAGAAACGTTCTACATAACTTTGTGCAAAAACAGCCAAAATAATTGGTAAAACCGAAGAAGTATAGCCACTTGGCCCAATAATCACTGGAAGACCAGCAAAGCTAATTGTTTTGCCTGCTAAAGCAGTAATGCTGGGATGAACCAAGGCCATCGCCAAAGCAACCGCTAAAAAGGGATTAGTATTGAATTTTTTAGCAGCCGTAAACGCTAACATAATTGGTAAGAAAGTAAATAAGCCATCTGCAATCGAAAAGAGAACAAGATATACGCCTGAAGTGTCAGCTAACCAGCCCATAGTTACAGCTAATGTTAAGAAGCCTTTTAGAACCCCAGCGCCGGCCATTGCACCTAAAAACGGTGTAAAAATAGAAGAAATAATATCAATTAAACGGTTAAAAATATTTCCGCCACTTTCTTTTTCTCTATTATCAGAATCATTACCTAGTCCACTGTTGGCCATCAAATCCTTATAGACATCACTAACGTGACTGCCAATAACCACTTGATATTGTCCTGCACTTTGAACTACCTGAATAACATCTGGGTCAGCATTCAATGCAGCTGTATCTGCTTTATTCTCATCTTTTAATTTAAAACGTAAGCGCGTAGCACAGTGAACAACACTATTAACGTTGCCTTCGCCCCCAACAGCTTTTAACACACGTGCTGCAATTTCTTGATTTTTACTCATCTCTAGATCCTCATTTCCATTAATTTTTAATATCAAAAAAACCTACATTGAAAAAGAGCCAGATCCTTCTCTTCACAGCTGCGCAGTCTGCGAAAATCGTTATCGGTTTTTTCAATCTAGGTTTTGCCTGCATTATCAGTAACAATCCGCGATTATTGGTTGTTATGCTTTTTTATCATTGACCACTCTTTGGATATGAATGGTTAAATAAATCATTTCCGCTTGATCAATTGGTCGATCATAGCTTTTTAATAAATACTCATTAATACGTTGGACCGCTTGAAACGCCTTAGGATACTTTCCTTGGACCAATGCAAAAAGAAATTCGTCCTCCTCATCATGCGCTTCTTGTTTTAAATAACGTTGCGCAAAATATTGAAGATGTGTAACAATTCGTTGATAGTTCAATGAATCTTCATCAAACACCTGTCCAAAGTAGCGACTAATAATCGTTAAAATATCACGAACCATCTTGGTTGCTTCCATGGTAACTTCCATATTGCCATTTCCTTGTTCAGCATTCACAATATGAAAAGCAATGAAGCCCGCTTCATTTTCTGAAAATTGAACCCCTAGCTTTTCAGCAATAATTGCTAATGCTTGCTTTGCGATTTCAAATTCTTTAGGATAAAATTTGCGTGTTTCGAATACAAGAGGATTCGGAATATCAATTCCTTCTTTGGCTCGAAGTAACGCATAGTGAATATGATCCGTTAAAGTTAAATAAATATTTGATGAAAGCTCAATCGCTAGCGTTGTTTCTGCTAAATCAACGATTTGTTTGACGACTTCTACTTCTTTGGTGGGGACGTCTTCAAACAGCTGCTGGAATTGCCCTGCCATAGCGGAGTCCTTTAACACGAATTCCTTTTCAACATAATCTGGATTGATCGTGTCTCCAATCTTCTTTTGAAAGGCTAAGCCGCGTCCCATATAAACAATTTCTTCGCCTTGCTCATTTCTTGAAAGCACGACATTATTATTTAAAACTTTTTCAATCCTCATGATGAATGCAACCTCACTTTTTTATAAAAAAAGCCCAGAATCCCTCCACTGATTGTGTTAATGGAAGACTCTGGTTTTGCCTGCAAAGCAGTAACAATCCTTATTTACAAAGTAATAATAGCACGCTTTTTTTTAATATGCAAGCCTTTCCAAAAAATATTTTTATTTATTTTTTACTCTTTTGATCCATTTTAAAAAAAAGTTTACTAAAAGTAAAAAAAAGACTTGCTTTCTCTTACTTTTTATTAGTAAAATAGAGATGTTGAATTTTTAAACTATTTATTTTAAGGAGATTACACAATGTCAAAATTATTAGTTGTTAAAGCACATCCATTAACAAAAGAAGAATCACGCTCAGTTCGTGCGTTAGAAACATTTTTAGCTTCATACCGTGAAACAAATCCATCAGACGAAATCGAAATTTTAGATGTTTATGCACCAGAAACAAACATGCCGGAAATCGATGAAGAATTATTATCTGCTTGGGGTGCACTTCGCGCTGGTGCAGCATTTGAAACATTAAGCGAAAACCAACAACAAAAAGTGGCTCGTTTTAATGAATTAACTGATCAATTTTTATCTGCAGACAAAGTAGTAATTGCTAATCCAATGTGGAACTTAAACGTACCGACACGCTTAAAAGCTTGGGTAGATACAATCAACGTTGCTGGAAAAACATTCCAATATACTGCAGAAGGACCAAAACCTCTAACAAGTGGTAAAAAAGCCTTACACATCCAATCAAATGGCGGCTTCTACGAAGGAAAAGATTTTGCTTCTCAATACATTAAAGCGATTCTAAACTTTATTGGTGTTGATCAAGTCGACGGATTATTCATCGAAGGAATCGATCATTTCCCTGATCGTGCGGAAGAACTTTTAAATACTGCTATGACCAAAGCAACTGAATACGGTAAAACATTCTAAATTTTCCGAGTGATTTACAGCAAAAAGAGACAAGCAGTTCGTTCACTGCTTGTCTCTTTTGTTACGTAGATTCTTGTTGATCTGGCTTATCTTCATCATACAAACCAGAAACAATTTGGTACCACTCAAAAATGTGTGTAATTATCACCTTAGCTGCGGCATAAACAGGAATTCCTAAAATTACCCCGACAATCCCAAATAGTTTACCAGACGTTAATAAAACAACCAAAATGGTGACTGGATGAATGGATAACTGACTGCCTAGGACAAGTGGTGAAATAAACCGACCTTCGACCGTTTGCTCAATGGCAAAAACAATCAAGACTTTAATTAACAAAGCTGGCCCGCTGACAATTCCTAAAAAGACTGCTGGAATCATGGCTAAAAATGACCCTAAATAAGGGATTAAATTTAAAAAGCCTGCTGCAATACCTAAAGTGACTGCATAATCTAAGCCAATGACAGAAAAACCAATCATAAACATAATTGCCACTGCGAAAGCGACAGTTAATTGTCCTCTAATATAAGAAGAGACTTGATCATTGACTTCTGCAAGAACTTTTAAGGTTGGTTTACGCATCTTCACTGGTAAAAACTTCATTAAATATGGCGCTAAGTTTTTGCCATCTTTCAGTAAATAAAATAGAATAAACGGCATCGTAATGATGGCGACAAAGATCGTAGCCACCGCCCCAAAGAAATTACCAATTCCTTGTACTGTGAACGTTGAGACGTTTTTAATGATGGTACCTAACGAACTGACAACTTTATCGCCTGCCGCTTCAAGTTGTTCTCTAAATTGCGCGAAAAGTGGATCACTTAATATTTCCTGCGATTTTTGATCAATTGTATCAATATATTGAGGAAAATGATTCACAAAGCTGACAGATTGCTCACGAATTTTAGGAACGATTACAATACCACCCCAAATGAGTAGTGCCACAATTAAAATAAATAGGCCGATAATACTCCAGACACGTGAGATTTGTTTTTTCTCTAAATAATCGACAATCGGATTTAATAAATAATATAAAATCCCCGCCATAATTACTGGTAAGCCGACAACGCCGAAAAACTGCCAGACGGGCTTAAATAAATAAGAAACTTTCGTAAAAGTTAGAATAATTAACAGCACCAATAAGACAATCAGTAAGGCTGTTACTACTTGATTATTTAAAAACCAACGCCAAAACCAAGACAGGCGTTTATCAGTCGTTTGTTTTTTATCCATTGATTCACGCTCCATTTACTAAGTAATCAATTGTTGTTCCAATCGTTATCTTTGGTAACTGATGGGGCGTTAAATAAACACCATTTCGGATAACATCATCCTCATCGGTTGGTGCATCAGCAAAGATTAAAGTGCTGTGAGCGATACTTTGCAAGTTACTATTGGCAAAAGAACCCACTTTTGTGATTGTATAATTTGTATCGCCAATTTTCAGATGATCTCCTTCTGCCAAGGTAACTTGGTCTTTTTCTGGGAATGATTGAATAACTGCATGTTGCTTCAAGGTATCGGTAGCAGTTTCTCCAAAAAGAATAATCATTTTTTCTGAATCATCGATTGCATGTTTGCCTATTTCTGTTACGGTTGCTTGCATCTTCCATCCCACTCCTTCATTATCTTACTTCTATTATTATAGCATAGAATAAAATAGATATTCAGGAAAAAGAAAAGGCGATGAACAATTGTCAATTGACTTTTGTTCACCGCCTTAAAATAAGTTTTTATTTAAAGAAGTTCATAATATGAGTCCAAATTTTTTCATCAAAGACATCCATTGGATTCCCATTTCCAATCAAACCATAACCAATCATTGTTCCCACAACAAATAAGATAATGACTAATGAAATGACCACTAGAATTTTCAATAATGTTACTAAAATATAACGAAATGAACTCATACGTTTGACTCCTTTAGATTACTGTCGTTGCTTGTTTTTCTTCAATTTTTTCATCATTGACACGTTCAACGTTCGCGCCTAATTTTTGAAGTTTTTTATGGAACTCATAATAGCCACGATCTAAATATTTCAAATTAGAGACACGTGTAATGCCATTTGCACGTAACCCTACTAAAATCAATGCGGCAGCTGCCCGTAAATCAGTGGCTTCAACTGCTGCTCCTTGTAACTCGTTGCCACCATTAATAACGGCAATGTTGCCGTCAATTTTTAAGTCAGCGTTCATTCGACGCATTTCCTCTAAGTGTTGGTAACGATTTTCAAAGACTGTTTCTGTCACGATGCTTGTTCCTTCAGCAAACATTTGGATCGCTGTCATTTGCGCTTGCATGTCTGTTGGGAAACCAGGATGCGGCATTGTCTTAACATCTGTTGGTTTTAGATGTTTTGGTCCAATTACACGGATGCCGTTTTCTTCTTCTTCAATGATTGCACCCATTTCAGTTAATTTAGAAATTAGCGGACGATTATGTTCAGAAATTGCTTCTTCAATTAAAACATTGCCCTCAGTCATTGCTGCAGCTACCATGAACGTACCTGCTTCAATTCGATCTTGAACGATTGAATGCTCTACGGCATGTAATTTATCGACGCCTTCGATACGCATCGTTTCTGTCCCAGCACCGATAACATTGGCACCCATTTTGTTTAAAATGTTTGCTAAGTCAACGATTTCAGGTTCACGAGCGACGTTTTCAATGATGGTTGTTCCTTTCGCACGAACAGCAGCCATCATAATGTTTTGCGTAGCGCCGACACTTGGGAAGTCTAAGTAAATAGTGTTACCGATTAGTTCATCCGCAATTGCTTCAATATAACCATTTTTTTGGATGATTTTTGCACCTAATGCTTGGAAGCCTTTTAAGTGTAAATCAATTGGTCGTTTCCCAATGGCACAGCCACCTGGCATTGCCACTTTGGCATGGCCATTACGAGCCAATAAAGGTCCCATTACAACGATAGAAGCACGCATTTTACTAACGTACTCATAGTTTGCTTCGATCCCTAAAGGTTGTGTTGCGTCTATTGTTACTTCATTCGCGTCTTCATCAAAATCAATGGCTACATTCAAATGCTTAATTACTTGATTCATTGTAAATACATCAGATAAAATTGGTACATTTTTTAAAGTAGTAACGCCTTCTTCAGCTAAAAGAGTAGCTGCTAAAATTGGTAAAACAGCGTTTTTGGCGCCTTCAATTTTTACAGTTCCTTCTAATTTTGTATTACCACCATGAACAATAATTTGTTCCATTTTGTTCCCCCCAAAAAAATGAGAATAGGTATTCCTATTCAAAATCTTTACTATTATACCATTATTCAACTAAAAATTGTACCTTTTTTTATTTTTCAATTTTTAAGGAAAATACACAATGAAAAGATTTCGACAAAGCGCAATCAATTCTAAAGCAAAAGAGCTAACTGTGTATCCGATAGCGATGGCTAAAAATACCATCAGCATTCTAATTTGCGGTGTAAATTGGGTTTTGAAAAATTGCTCAATACGCAATGATTGCAACGCCCAAAAACTTATGTAAATGAACATAAGATGACTAACGATTCGAACAATAGCATCTACTCCATAGTATTGCATAAGGAGCCTCCTTTTTTCTAACGTAGGAACATTTTATCACAAAATAATAAAAACCGATAATTAATCCACTTGAAATGCCAAAATTTGACACTATTTATTAAAAAATACGAAGAAATAGAGTTTAAGGCACCTGACTCAATAGCAAGCGCCTTAAACTCTACAAAAGTGACTGAATCCTTCAGCCTTTTTTTACCCATGTTTCGATACGTTGATCCGGTTGATTGCACGATGCAAAGCAACAGTCGCACGACGTAGTTGATCGCGGTCATCTTTTGCTTTGGCTTCTTCAATTAAACGTTCTGCTCGTTGTTTTGCTCGTTCAGCACGAGGTACATCGATATCTCGTTCACGTTCAGCACTATCGGCAATAATAGAAACGACATTATCACGGACTTCCATGATACCACCATTTACAGCTACCCAGTCAACATGTGTATCTGAATCGGTCCGTTTGATGCGGACTTCATCAATCGCTAGCGGAACGATGATTGGCGCATGTTTTGGTAAAATACCAATTTCACCATCTGTTGTTTTCGCCACAACGATTTTTGCATGGTGGTCATAAACTAGACCATTCGGCGTTACTACATTCACAGTAAGACTATCCATTGTGTTTGCCGCCTTTCTAGTAGTTTAATTGTTTCGCTTTTTCGATGGCATCTTCAATTTTACCGACACTACGGAAGGCTTCTTCTGGCAGATTATCATGTTTACCTTCAAGAATTTCTTTAAAGCCACGAACTGTTTCCGCAACTGGTACATAAGAACCAGGTTGACCTGTAAATTGTTCAGCAACGTTAAAGTTTTGAGATAAGAAGAATTGAACACGGCGTGCGCGACCAACAAGTACTTTTTCATCATCTGATAATTCGTCCATCCCTAAAATAGCGATGATATCTTGTAATTCACGGTAACGTTGTAAAATATGTTGCACTTCGGTAGCCACTTCGTAGTGTTCTTCTCCAACAATTTCAGGAGCCAAGGCACTAGAAGATGAAGCTAACGGATCTACCGCTGGATAAATCCCTTGTTCGGTTAATTTACGTTCCAAGTTAGTTGTTGCATCCAAATGGGCAAACGCTGTTGCTGGCGCTGGATCGGTATAGTCATCGGCTGGAACATAGATTGCTTGAATAGAGGTAATTGATCCTTTTTTCGTTGAAGTAATCCGTTCTTGTAATTGTCCCATTTCAGTCGCTAAGGTTGGTTGGTAACCTACGGCTGACGGCATCCGACCTAAAAGGGCAGAAACTTCTGAACCGGCTTGGGTGAAACGGAAAATGTTATCAATAAATAATAGCACGTCTTGTCCTTCCACATCACGGAAATATTCAGCAATCGTTAACCCAGTTAAGGCCACACGCATCCGTGCACCTGGTGGTTCGTTCATTTGACCAAAAACCATGGCTGTTTTTTCAATAACGCCTGAATCTTTCATTTCATAGTACAGGTCGTTCCCTTCACGTGTCCGTTCACCAACACCAGTAAAGACGGAAATCCCTCCATGTTCTTGGGCAATATTATGAATTAATTCTTGAATTAAGACGGTTTTACCAACACCGGCACCACCGAAAAGTCCGACTTTACCACCTTTTAGATAAGGTGCTAATAAATCAATAACTTTAATCCCTGTTTCTAAAATTTCATTACTGGTACTTAATTCATCAAATGCTGGCGCTTTTTTATGAATCCCACTACGTTCAGCATCTGCAGGGAATGGCGCTTCTAAGTCAATTGTGTCTCCTAAAACGTTAAACACACGACCCAATGTATCTTTACCAACAGGAACTGAAATTGATTTTCCTGTATCGATAACTTCCATTCCACGTTGTAAACCATCTGTCGATTCCATGGCGATAGAACGAATCACTCCATCACCTAGTTCTAAAGCGACTTCAAGTACTACTTTTTGTTTTGCTTCGCCATTTTTATAAACGACTAAAGCGTTGTTAATATCGGGTAAGGATTGATCTAATGAAAATTCCACGTCAACAACGGGACCGATTACTTGAACAATCTTTCCTGAACTCATAATTTCTTTCCTCCAGTCTTCATAAAGTCACACGCTTTGAACGTTTTTTACAAACGTTCAAACGTAAGACTAGATTATTCTAGTGCAGCTGCACCAGCAACAATTTCTGTAATTTCTTGGGTAATCGCCCCTTGACGAGCACGGTTATAAGAAATTGTTAAATCGCTAATAATATTTTGCGCATTGTCAGTGGCTGTTTTCATGGCGGTCATCCCAGCAGCATGTTCTGCTGTTTTCGCATCAATGATCGCCCCATAAATTAAGCTTTCTGCATATTGTGGTAATAATTGATCCAAGATTGCTTCAGGTGAAGGCTCTAAAAGATATTCTTGTTCGTAAGAGGTCGCCTCTGATGGATCTAAATCAGTAATTGGCAACATTTTTTCCACACGAAACTGACTCGTTAGTGAGTTAACGTGGTGATTATAACAAACATACAATTCATCAAACACTTCGTTTTGGTACATAGTCGTTGCCGTTGTCACAATCTTACGGACTTCTTCAAACGTTGGTTGATCCGTTAAGCCTCTTAGCTCATAGGAAACATCGATTCCGCGTGCTTTAAAGAAATCCGCCCCTGTACCACCAATGGCGATTAAGGCATATTCTTTATTAGAATCGTGGTCTTCTTGAATCATACTCATGGTTTGTTTTAAGATTGAGCTATTGTAGCCACCAACTAACCCTTTGTCAGAAGTGATAACGATATAGCCTGTTTTTTTGACAGGTCGTTGTGCTAACATCACATGATAGTTCCCTTCACTAAGAGAAGATTGTTCTGTTTCACGTAATTCACTTAACTGAGCAGCTACTAAATGCGTAACGACGCTACGAATTTTTGAAGAATATTCTTGAAAGCTTTTAGAGGCGCCTTCTGACTTGGTCAATTTGGCTGCAGAAACCATTTGCATCGCTTTGGTAATTTGGCTTGTCTTTTTTGTTGATGCAATGCGTTGTTTGATTTCGTTTAATGAAGCACCCAATGTCGCTCACCTCTCTTATGCGTTATCGATTTTTTCTAAAGCTTCTTTGGCTGAATCTCCGCTGTTGTTTGCCGCTGCAAACATTTCAGAAAACTCTGTAATCGCTGCATCTAATGCATCAGTATCTGGTAAGTCTTTCGTTGTACGAATGGTTTCCAATAAGTCTGCATGTTTGCCATCAAAATAATCGAATAAATCTTGTTCAAAGTGTAAAATTTTATCTACGCTCACGCTATCTAAAAAGCCGTGTGTTAACGCATATAAAATTAAGACTTGTTTTTCTACAGGCAGTGGCGCATGTAGTTTTTGTTTTAAAATTTCTACCGTACGACGACCACGGTTTAATTTAGCTTGTGTTGCCGCATCTAAATCAGAGCCAAATTGTGTAAAGGCTTCTAACTCACGGTAACTAGCTAAGTCTAAACGAAGCGTTCCGGCAACTTTTTTCATTGCTTTGATTTGCGCTGATCCTCCGACCCGAGAAACAGATAACCCAGCATCAACGGCTGGACGAGTGCCTGCATAGAACAAGTCGCTTTCTAAGAAAATTTGTCCATCAGTGATTGAAATAACGTTTGTTGGAATATAAGCAGAAATATCGCCTGCTTGTGTTTCAACGAATGGTAAGGCTGTCATTGAACCGCCACCTAATTCATCACTTAATTTAGCTGCACGTTCTAACAAACGTGAGTGTAAATAGAAGACATCCCCTGGATAAGCTTCACGACCTGGTGGACGGCGTAATAGTAGAGAAAGTTCACGATAAGCCACGGCTTGTTTTGATAAGTCATCAAAAATAATTAAGACATGTTTGCCGTTATACATGAATTCTTCACCCATTGCAGTTCCTGCATATGGTGCAATGTAAAGTAATGGTGCTGGTTGTGAAGCCCCTGCAGTCACAACGATTGTATAATCTAAGGCACCAAATTTACGAAGTGTTTCTACTTGGTTACGAACAGTAGATTCTTTTTGACCAATCGCTACATAAATACAAATTACATCTTGTCCTTTTTGGTTAATAATTGTATCAATTGCAATCGATGTTTTCCCTGTTTTACGGTCTCCAATAACTAATTCCCGTTGTCCACGACCAATTGGTACTAGGGCATCAATGGCTTTTAAGCCAGTTTGCATTGGTTCAGCAACAGATTGACGTTGCATAACACCGGGAGCTGTTGCTTCCACAGGACGTGTTTTGTCTGTTTTAATTTCGCCTAAACCATCTAATGGTTGACCTAATGGATTAACGACACGGCCAATCAAAGCTTCCCCAACGGGTACTTCCATGATTTTGCCTGTGCGTTGTACTTTATCTCCTTCACGAATGGTTTCAAAATCGCCAAGGATAATAATCCCTACATCATTTGTTTCTAAGTTTTGTGCCATTCCGTATGAACCGTTTGAAAACTCAACAAGTTCTCCACTCATGGCATTTTCTAAACCGTGGGCGCGGGCAATTCCGTCACCGACGTAAGTGACTGTTCCAACTTCTTCAACAGCAAGCTGTTGTTGATAGTTTTCGATTTGTTCTTTAATCAAGGCACTGATTTCTTCTGCTTTGATAGCCATTCAATTCACCTCTTTGTAGTCCTAAAGATTATTTTAATAACTTCTGCTGCATATGTTCTAATTGTTTGCGGATGCTGCCATCGATTACTTGATGGTTTGCTTCAATAACCACTCCGCCGACAATTGACGGGTCAATTAAATTGACTAAATGCGCTTGTTCATACCCTAATAATTGGGCAGCTTTTTCTTCCATTGCTTGATGTTGTTCTTTCGATAAAGGAATGGCTGTTGTCACTGAACCCAAAATTAGTCCTTGGTGCTCATCATAACGTCGTTCATATTCATCAATCATCAAGAGCAGATCATACATGCGACGATATTCGTAAACCACTCGCAAAAAGTTTTGCATCATTTCACTAAAACCTGTTACTAGTTTTTCCATGATGCTGTCTTTTTCATAAGGCTCTAAGCGATCATCACTTAAAATATCGCCAATACCAGGTACTTGGTGATAGACTTCGCGAAGCGTCAATAATTCTTGATAAATTGCTTCAGCTTGGTTCTTTTCAACTGCCAACTCAAACAAAGCCTTGCCGTAGCGTTTACCAACTGTATATTTATCTAGTTTCATTTGCTTTACCTAAACTTTCAATATAAGAATCAATCAATGCTTCATGTGCATCTGGTGTTAATTCTTTATTTAAAATTTTGGCTGCAATTTGAAGAGAAAGATCTGCCACTTCATTTTTTACTGAAGACAATGCTTCTTCACGTTCTTGAGAAATATCTGTCCGAGCTTTTTCGCGTAAGCGAGTAACTTCCGCAGTTGTTTCTTTTAATGTTTTTTGGCGAGTCTGTTCTCCACTTTCTTTCGCGTTTTTAATAATTTCAGCTGCTTCTGATCTGGAAGAAAGTAATTGTTGTTGACGTTCTTTTTCCATTTTCGCTGCTGCTACGCGAGATTGTTCTGCAGAGTCTAAATCGTTGGCAATTTTTTCTTCACGTTGTGTCAAAATATCTACGATTGCTCCCCATGCATATTTCTTTAATAAGAGCATCAAGATTAAAAATGCACCACTGACAACAATCATCGTGCCTAGTGTGGTACTAGGAGCCGTTTCACCGACTACCAATATAGTAAGTAGCATGAAGTCTCAACTTCCTTTCTTGCAAAAATCGATTTAGCTTCTTCAACTGCTTTATCACTAGCTATTGAAAAGGCTAAAGATAGAAGAAAGCAGTGACGGTCCCGATAATAATCAGCGTCCTGCCTCCATTTTATTGCTTATCTGAATAAAAGTAATAAAGAAACAACGACACCTAAAATTGGCACAGCTTCGATTAAAGCGACCCCGATAAACATTGTTGTTCTTAATTGACCAGACATTTCTGGTTGACGAGTCATTGACTCGATTGTTTTTGAAATAACTTGTCCGTTACCGATAGCGGCTCCGATAGCTGAACCGAAAATTGCAATTGCTGCTGCGATAAAATTTAATCCTTCCATTGTGTAAAATCCTCCTAAAAGATAATTTTTGTCCTTCGTATTTCTTGATTATTCTTCTGTTTCAATTTTGTGTGACATATAAACCATTGAAAGTGTCACAAAGATAAACGCTTGGATACATCCAATAAAGATTGAGAATGCTACCCAAATCATTTCTAGCGGAATTGCTAGTGGGATAACCCATAATCCGACGCTTGCTACGGTTCCAGCAATTAAGCCCAATAGAACTTCGCCGGCAAAAATGTTTCCGTACAAACGCAAGCCTAATGTTAATAGATTCGTGAATTCTTCCATTAATTTTACCGGTAGTAAGAAACCAACGGGTCTTAAATAACTATTAACTAGATAGCCTTTAAAACCAAAGCGTTTCATACCAAAGAAGTGTGTTAAGACAATCATCATCATCGCTAACGTTAAGGTTACGATTGGATCGGCGGTTGGACTTTTCCAAACGCTGAGATCGTCGCCCACAACGATTTTTGTAACGAGACCCAAGATGTTTGAAACAAGCACAAACATGAACAGGGTAAACGCCATTAAATGAAAATTGCTCACTTCTTTACGAGGTAAATTGTCTGTAATGATTCCACGAATAAAATCCACTAACCATTCGATGACCGTTTGTTTGCCTTTAGGTCGTAGCTTCATATTTCTCGTACAAGCATAGACAAAGGCGAAAACAATGATACACGTCAACAGCACCATCAAAACAATGGTTCCATCAAACCAAATTGGTCCGATATTGAAGAGTAATTTCTTCTCTTCCAAATCAATTCACCTCTTTTCCAACAATCTTTCAGAAGTTTCATCCTACTCCTGAGTGATAATCCCTGGCAAAGCTATCGTACCACCACTTGTTGATAATTTACAAATAGTTTACTTTTAAAATTTCATGTGTTGAAAATTGGTTGGAAAACCTTTTCCATAAACCAATCTAATGCAGGGTGGTACTGCTTTCCGAAGCGATTAAAAAATGAATCATTTACATTCATTTACTCAACACTTACCAGATTTTACACCTAATCCGAAGAAAGGCAAGCAAATATGCGAAAAAGAATAAATTTACATTTTTAACGTCGGTTATTTTTTAATGTTCGGCTGATTTGTCGGTCAACTTCCTTACGTTTCAAGTCTTCACGCTTGTCGTACTGCTTTTTCCCTTTAGCTAAACCAATCAAAACTTTGGCATAGCCGTCTTTAATATAGACCTTCAAAGGTACTAATGTGATACCTGTATTTTTGGTTTCGCCGATTAACTTATTAATTTGTTTTTTGTGTAATAATAATTTTCTGGTACGTAATGGGTCATGATTAAAAATATTGCCCTGTTCATATGGACTAATATGAACATTATACAAAAAGGCTTCCCCGTTTCGAATTCGTGCAAAACCATCTTTTAAATTGATACGACCATTTCGAATAGATTTGATTTCTGTTCCTTGTAAAACAAGCCCAGCTTCAACCGTATCGATAATTGAATAATCATGTCTAGCTTTGCGGTTTTGTGCGATTAATTTTCCTTCCCCTTTTGGCATAAGCGACCTCCTCTACTTCTTCTTTTTCCCTTTTTTATTTTTTTGTTTCATTGCTTCTTTATAAAAAGGTTGTTTTTTGCCTTTGCCTTTTTTCTTATTTTTCTTTTTCTTACCATCAAATGATTCATCTTTTTTATTTCTTCGTTGATTATTTGAACGAGTTGAAGAATTGGCTTTACCTTTTTTACGTCCTTTTGGTCCTTCGACTGGCGCAACTTCTTCAGCTGAAATCAATTCAAAATCAACTTCTCTTGTTTCTGGATCAGCTTTTTCAACACGGATTTGAACTTTCTGACCAATTTTCAAAGTCATTCCCGTCCGTTCACCAACTAACGCCATATGATTTTCAATAAAGTGGAAATAATCTTGTTTTAAGTTGTTCACGTGAATTAAGCCTTCTATTGTATTAGGCAGTTCCACAAAGATACCAAATTTTGTGACAGAGCTGATGATCCCGTCATACGTTTCTCCCACTTTATCTACCATAAATTCGGCTTTCTTCATAGCGTCCACTTCACGCTCTGCATCAACTGCGCGACGTTCCATACTTGAACTATGATTGGCAATTTCTGGTAATGCTTCGTTCCATTTTTCTTGATTTTTTTCAGATTGATCTTGGCTATAGCTGCGAATCAAACGATGCACAATTAAATCTGGATAACGACGTATTGGTGAAGTAAAATGCGTATAATATTCAGCGGCCAACCCATAGTGTCCGTAGTTGTCTTCTGAGTATTTCGCTTGTTGCATACTTCTTAGCAACATCGTATTAATAACCACTTCTTCCGGCTTATTTTCAACTTGCTCTAAAACTTTTTGTAAATCTTTCGGTGAAATGTTTTCTTTTGTTCCTTTAACAAGAATGCCAAGTACTGCAGCAAAATCAAAGAAACGTTGCATTTTTTCTTCTTTTGGTTGTTCATGAATCCGATAAATAAATGGCAGTTTTAAGTCATGATAATGACGTGCCACAGTTTCATTCGCTGCCAACATAAAGGATTCAATTAATCGTTCACCCACGCCACGCGTGCGTAAAAGAATATCTTGGGGATGACCATTTTCATCAACTAGGACTTTGGCTTCACGATCTTCAAAAGAAATCGCACCACGGCGCATACGCATCTCTTCTAATATATGGTGCAGCTCGCCCATCTCTTTAAACATGGGAACTAGCTCTTTGTAGCGTTCTAACGTTTCAGGTTTTTGCTCTTCTAAAATTTCATTGACTGCTGTATAGGTCATTCGCTCCGTTGTTTGGATCACACTTTGGAAAATTTCATGCGAAATAACTTCTCCTTCTGGTGTAATTTCCATCTCACAGCTCATGGTTAAACGTGGAACATGTGGGTTTAGCGAACAAATCCCATTTGATAATCGCTGCGGAATCATTGGCACAACTCGATCTGTCAAATAGACACTTGTGCCGCGTTCATACGCTTCCATATCCAATTGGCTTCCTTCAGTTACATAATAAGAAACATCTGCAATATGCACCCCTAAAAAGAAATTGCCATTTGCTAACTTTTGTACCGTTACCGCATCATCTAAATCTTTCGCATCTTCTCCATCAATCGTCACAATCAACTGATCACGTAAATCCCGACGACCGACTAAATCGCTTTCTGCAATAGTTTCTGGTACTTGGTCCGCTTCAGCTAAAACTTCATCAGGAAATGCTGTGGGAATTCCATGAGCCACCACGATTGATAAAATATCCATTCCTGGATCATTTTTATGACCAATCACTTGTTTGACTAGTCCTTCCATACTCGTTGGATATTCTTGATCTGGATAATAGGTAATTTCAGCAATGACAATGCTGCCATCTACTGGCTTAATCCCTTCAGGTGCAATTGATACAGTATACTGATTCAATTTCTTATCTTTGGGAATCATGTAGCCATACAGTCCCATTTCTGCCATTTCTTCTTCACTATATGCCACAAATTCTCCGACAACTTGGCTCACTGCTCGCTCTTTAATTTCTTTGACTTTACCTTCTGCGCCGCGATCTGAAAAAGGATCCGCATGTTGGATCACGTCGATTAAAACCGTGTCCCCATCCATTGCAAAGTTCGTTGCCTCTTTAGGAATATAAACATCTGGTTCTTCAGGATCGATGGTTACAAAACCAAAGCCTCGTTCATTTGCACGAAACGTTCCTTCTATTAATAAGTCTTTCATTGGTAACAGGACTTTGCCTTTTTTGTTGAAACTAACTGACTTTTCTCGTTCCATTTGTGCAATGGTTTGCACTAAAATTTTAAAATCTGAACTTTTTTCTAAATTCAAGCCTTGTGCAATTTCTTCCATTGAAAAGCTTTTCTTTTTTTGGCTTTCCATGAAATGTAAAATTTGCTCTTTAATTGTTTGTTTTGTCATTATTTCTCCTCATTCCAAGGTAGTGTTGCTAAAAATTGCACCACATCTTGCTCTAATTGTTTGTGTTCTCCACTCACCGTAATGACATGTCCGCTGTTTGGGTACCATTGTAAGGTCACACGTGCTTGTGTTAGCGCTTGGGCCGTTTGATAGACGCCCATTGGCTCAATCATTTCATCTTTGCCAGCTTGCGCTAAGAAAAGAGGTGCGTGGATTTTGTTTAGTTTGTCAGCCGTCTGACTAGCAATCGTTTCAATCGCTCCTAATTGTTGTTTGACTCGTTGCTTAATCGATTGCAACCGGCTTTGTTGTTCCTCTGCAGGAACTTCTGCGATTTTCATCACATTTTCTGCGTATAATACAAAATTTTCTGGGACTTTATTTTCGACAGGGTAGATCGGTGAACAGAAAAATCCACCACCAATTAATCCTGTTAATTGTTCCGTTAATGCATGCATACTGAAAATCCCGCCCATTGATAAACCAAAAATGGCAATTTCTTGGTAGCCTCTTTCTCTCAAAAAAGCGACTGCTTCTTGTGTATCTTGCCACCATTGTTCCGTTGTTTGATCTAAAATATCTTCAGGAACTAGCGTGCCATGTCCTGAAAAATTAGGCGAATAGACAGTATAATTTTCTTTTTCTAAACGTCTGCTTAACATCCGTACATCATTACTGCTGCCAGAATAAGCGTGTAATAAAAGGACCGCCCGTTTTCCTTTTTCTGAAAATAACGGCTTCGGTAAATTGATTTTTTTTGCCACTTCGCTCACCTCAGCTTCATTCTATCATATTCTCAAAAGAAAACCTTCCGAAATGATAAGTTTCAAAGACTTTTTCAGAAAGAAAAAGAACAGAAAAATAAGTGTCCGCACTCATCTCTCTGTTCTAAACTTGTCATTTTAAAAGATTACGTACTTATTTTGAAGATAAGAACGCCAAAACAAATAATAAAATCATCCAAATTGCGCCAAGAACTGCTGTTGAGCGTTGCATAACAGCTTCAAAGCCGCGCGCTTTTTGCTTCCCAAATAATTTATCTGCACCGCCAGTGAAGGCACTTGCTGCACTGTTTTGTTTGCTTGGTTGCATCATAACAGTAATGACGATTAAAACAGATAAAATGATGACCAACGTTAAGATTAGATTATACATGCGTTAATTCTCCTTTTTATACAAATATGCGAAATTCATCTACTTTAATGTAGCATATTTTATCTGTAAACACCAGTGAAATTTAATGTCTTTCCTTATTTGTCTCTAATAGCAACAGCCGCAAGTAGGAATCAGATTTCTACTTGCGGCTGTTGCTAACTTATTTTTTATTTTCTCAATACGTCTCCGTATTCAGGTTTAGTATCAAATTCTTTTTTGGCAAATGGACATAGCGGAATAATTTTTTTATGCTCTTTTCTCGCTTTTTCAACACCGGCTAAAACAAGTTTTTCAGCTAATTTTTGTCCACGATAAGTTGGATCAACAAACGTATGATCAATAATCATCATGCTTTCGCCAGCATCTGACCAAGTCATTTCACCAATTTCTTGGTTTTCATCGTTATATAGAGCAAAACGATTGTTTTCTTCTTTAATTTGCATATTCGTTCCCTGCTTTCCGAATATATTTTAGAGCACCACTTGGACATGAATCTACCACAATCATGTCATTTTCAACACTTCCGTTATCTGGAATAATCCATGGTTTCCGACCAACTTCAAAGACTTCTGGATTTCCGCGAACACAATTACCAATATGTTCACAAATATCTTTATTATAAAAGATATCAATTCCTTCCCCAGTATATTTACGGTAGCCTTCTTTTAATAGTTGTTCTTCCGTGACTGGTTGCCCATCTATTTGGTTTCCTTCCATTGCACAATCTCTCCCCTGTAACTTATTAATATTAAAAACGTACCTTTATTTTACCACTAAGCTGGACATTCAGGCAATTAATTGTTCCACCTTACTTGCCAATTCGACGAGCTCGCAAAGCAGATAAGATTGACACAGTGTCCACAACTTCTTGTAGCATAGCCCCGATTAGCGCCGGAATGATCCCGGTACTAGCAATTAACATTAGTAAAACGCAGATAAAAATTCCGATTAATACAGATTGTTTGGCAATTTTCATGGTATCTTGGGCAATTTCGACCGCTTGGCTGACTTTACTTAAGTCATCTTTTAAAATAACAACGTCAGCAGTTTCACTAGCCGCAGTAGCTCCATGAGCGCCCATAGCAATACCTACGTCTGCAGCGGCAAGCGAAGGTGCATCATTTACACCATCTCCTACCATGATGACTGGATGGTTTTCTTTGGGCAATTCTTTTAGAATAGTTAATTTATCTTGTGGTAAACATTCCCCATGTACTTCGGTAATTCCTACTTCTGCAGCAATCGTTTCTGCGACGGATTCTTGATCCCCCGTCAGCATTAAAATTCGTTGAAGATGTAATTGGTGTAATTTTTCCATAGTCTCTTTTGCTTCTGGGCGTACAGTGTCTGTAAAAGTAATTCGGCCTAAATATGTGCCATTACGTGAAATATGAATAGTCGTTTTATCAATTTTTTCAGTTGCTTGAGACTCTTGTGTCACAAAATTCTTTTTACCTACCCGTATCTCAGCACCATCCACAAATGCCTTCACGCCAGCACCAGAAACTTCCGCTAGATCTGTAATATTTTTTAATGGAACATCTTGCTTTCTGGCATAAGCAACAATTGATCTAGCTAAAATATGACTTGATTCTTGTTCCACGCTTGCTGCCAATCCCACTAATTCAGCAGCAGTTATTTCAGCATTGATTGGTTGGACTTGATCAACAGAAAGTTGTCCTTGCGTAATCGTGCCTGTTTTATCAAACGCAATCGTTTTTGCAGAAGCTAATTTTTCGACCATCGTTCCCGATTTAATAACGACCCCATGACGACTTGAACGACCCATCCCTGCCACTAAAGCAATTGGGGCAGATAGAATTAAAGGACACGGCGAAGCAACAACTAAAACTTCCGCAAAACGTGTCGGACTTTTTGAAACAAACCAAGCAACACCTGCAATTAGGTAGGCAACTAGTGTAAAAGGTACCGCATAGCGGTCTGCTAAACGTACAAAATGAGCTGGACGTGCCGCAGATTCTTTCACTAAGTTCACAATCGTTTGATATTGACTGTCGGCTACAGTTTTTTCAGCAACCATTTTCAAAGAGCCATCACCATTCACGGAACCCGACATTAATTCATCACCAGGATTTTTTTCAATTGGTTTTGATTCTCCTGTTAATGAAGATTCATCGACTGTTGATGTCCCGGTTTTTACCAAGCCATCAACTGGAACTAGTTCCCCTGGTTTTACTACTAATTCATCGCCAACATTGATTTCCTCAACAGAAACATCTTCTAAATTTTCGCCATTCAAGCGATGAGCTTTTTGTGGCGAGTTATCCAATAATGACTTCAGCTCTTGGTTAGCTTTTCCAGCGGCATAGTCTTCTAATGAATCACCACCAGTCAACATAATTAAAATCATCAAACTGGCCCAGTATTCTCCCACAGCTAAGGTCGCGACGATAGCGGTAATCGCTAAAATATCGACACCATATTTTCCTTCACGTAAGGTTTGAATCATTTCCCAGAACATCATTAACGCCATTACAGAACCTGTTATTAAAATAATGCCATACGCCCAATTCGGCTGATGTAAAATAAATTCAAATAATAATGCCAAAACTCCTGTTATAATTGTAATCCCCAATTTTGTTACATGCTTCATCTCTTTTTCTCTCCTATCATTCACTTTACATTATTGAGCGTACCTTTTCTGTTTTGAAAAAGAAAGTGAAAACGCCTAAATGAAAACGACTTTCATTATCATAGAATAGAGGTCGGGACAGAACCGTTTAGCTCCGAGAAATAAGAAGAAATTTCCGAAAATTGCTCTTTAATTTTTAGAGAATTTCGGCTTATTTCCGAAGGAGTTGGTTCTGTTTCCGCCGTTTATCAGGTTTTGATCCTGGAGCAAAAATCCAAAGTGATTTTTGTTCTAGGCTTGTTTACTTTCTAAAAAGTAGTTATGTAAAAAAACACAGACCATCGTTCATTCGCCGATGGTCTGTGTTTTTATTTCCAAAAATCATCAAAAATTGTAATGGGTAAATGCCGTTTGTGTTGTCCTTTTTTATACCAGTTTTCAATTGTTTGTTGATCTGCTTCCGAGACTTTTTTGCCTTCCAAATAGTCATCAATGGCATCATACGTGACACCTAAGGCAACTTCATCTGCAACTAACGGTTTGTCATCTTCTAGATCAGCTGTTGGTATTTTTAGATACAAAGCTTCTGGTGCCCCAAGTTCTTTCAGCAAAGCTTTTCCTTGGCGCTTATTTAAACGAAATAACGGTAAAATATCCGCTCCGCCATCGCCATATTTGGTGAAGAAAGCTGTCACATTTTCGGCTGCGTGGTCTGTGCCAATTACTGCGCCAGCATTTTCGCCAGCTACTGCATATTGTGTAATCATACGTTGACGTGCTTTCATGTTCCCTTTATTAAAATCGCTAATTTGAACACCAGCGTTTTCTAGCGAACCAACCATTGCATCCACTGCTGGTTTAATATCCACTCGTAAAGAAACATCTGGCTGGATAAAGGCAAGCGCGGCTTGTGCATCAGCTTCATCTGCTTGCTCACCGTAAGGAAGGCGAATCGCAATAAATTGATACGACATATCTCCTGTTTCTTCGCGCATTTCGGTCATCGCTAATTGTGCTAAGCGTCCAGCTAATGTTGAATCTTGTCCGCCACTAATTCCCAAGACAAAGGTTTTTAAAAAAGGATGTTTAGTTAAATAAGCTTTCAGAAAATCAATACTTTTACGAACTTCTTCTTTTGGATCAATTGTCGGTAAAACACCTAACTCTTGAATGATTTTTTCTTGAAGTGTTGTCATTTCTAGGCCTCCTTATTCACCGTTTCCGTTAAATGTTTAACGTCTTTACGCACTTTTTCCAATAAATTCATTTTGTGGTTCCAACAATCTGTTGAAAGGTCCACTGGATATTTTTGCGGATTCAAGTCCCGCTTGTATTCTTCCCAAAGTGAATCTAAATTTTCTTTTGCATATTGTTTAATTTCATCTAAAGTTGGTAATTCGTACACACGTTTTCCTTCAACGAAAATATCTTGGAGTACTGGCCGTGCTTCAAAATCACGGACATACTTATTAATAAAGGTATGAACGGGATGGAACATATAAATTTCTTCTTCTTGGCGAGGATCTTCGTTCCAAAGTGTCACATAGTCCCCTTCTGACTTTTTATCAGATTTACGTGTAATACGCCAAACTTGTTTTTTTCCTGGTGTTGTCACTTTTTCAGCATTGCTAGATAGTTTAATGGTATCTTTCATTTGACCATCTTCACCTTCAATTGAAACTAATTTAAACACCGCTCCTAAAGCCGGTTGATCATAGGCCGTAATCAGCTTGGTACCCACGCCCCATACATCAATTTTTGATTTTTGCATTTTTAGATTCAAAATCGTATTTTCATCTAAATCATTCGATGCATAAATTTTTGCTTCAGTAAAGCCAGCTTCGTCCAGTTGTTCACGAACTCGTTTAGAAATATAAGCCATATCGCCACTATCAATCCGCACACCTAGGAAATTAATTTTATCCCCCATTTCTCGAGCTACTCGAATTGCGCTTGGCACTCCCGCTTTCAAAGTATCATACGTATCAACAAGGAAAACGCAATCCCGATGTGTTTTGGCATACGCCATGAATGCTTCATAATCATTTCCATACGACTGAACCAATGAATGGGCATGAGTCCCACTAACCGGAATACCAAAAATTTTACCAGCACGAACATTACTTGTCGCGTCCGCCCCACCAATATAGGCGGCTCTTGTGCCCCAAATGGCAGCATCTAATTCTTGTGCCCGGCGTGTTCCAAATTCCAATAAAGGATCATCGCCAATCACAGATTTAATTCGAGCCGCTTTTGTCGCAATTAATGTTTGGAAATTCACCATATTTAGCAAGGCAGTTTCTACCAATTGACATTGTGCCAAAGGACCTTCAATTTGAATTAACGGTTCGTTATTAAAAACCAAATCCCCTTCTAAAGCAGAGCGTACAGTACATTTAAATTCAAAATTTGCTAAATACGTCAAGAAATCTTCTGGATATTCTTCAACTTCTCGGAGATATGCAATATCAGATTCTGTGAACGTTAAATTTTCGAGATAATTGACTAAACGTTCTAAACCTGCAAAAATTGCGTAGCCATGATTAAAAGGCATCTCTCTAAAGTAACATTCAAAAACAGCATGTAAATCTGCTCTCCCTAATTCCCAGTATGTTTGCATCATATTGATTTGATACATATCTGTATGCAATGTCAAACTATCATCTGCATATGTATAGTCCATCGTTTTCTACCTCTATTCTTTGTATTAAAAACTTGTTTATATTATAACAAAAAAATTTTTTTTAGCCTAAAATCTGCTTAGACCTCTTTTTCTTTAAAAATGAAAAATTTACTGAAGAAATAATTTAAAATCACTACTACAACTTGTGTAATCATTTTCGCCCAAAACGATGAAAAATGAATGCCATCAATTAGGAGAATCATTAAACCCATATCAGCCACAAAAGATAAAATTCGGTACCAATAAAATAAGCCCATTTCTTTAAAAAAACCAGCTATGCTTTCATGCTTACTTGCGAATACCCAATATTTATTCGTGAAAAAGGCAAATAGAACAGATAAAAACCAACTAATTGCGTTACTTATCTTGTAATCCAGCCCTAACACGTTTTGACAAACAAAAAACACAACTAAGTTGACGACCGTCGTTGCACCACCAAAAAATAAATAAGCCAGTACTTCTCGGTATTTACGAAATAATTCTTTCAATTTTCACGCATCCTTTCAACTAATCATTTTATCAAACTTCGGCAAGAAAACCTATCTATTTTGTGTAAAGACACAATTCTCTTGCTAATTTTACTATTTATTAAGGTATTTATGAAAAACAATAGTAAGAGAAGAGGAGAAGTTCATCCATGGATGAACTTCTCCTCTTCTCTTCGTCTAATAATATATGACTCCATCGACCAATAAGTTAAATCAGCATTAGTCCTTTAGCTTAGGAAGTGCTATCGTTTGTCCTTCGGTTAATACAGAATACGTTAAGTCATTTTCCTGCTTGAGTGCGTTTAAGGAATAGCCCGTTTTTTTAGCAATTTTTGCGAGTGTCTCTCCTCTTTTTACTTCATAATACTCAGTAGACTCTGTTTTTGAGTCATTCGCTGTACCATTTGATTGCTCTGCTGTTTCCAAAGCATTAGTCACCGATTTACTGATTATTAGTGATTGAAGTAACGCTTGTTCTTTCGGTTCTAGAGAAGTCGCCGCTGTATGCTGAGGAATCGTGATTTTTTGGCCAATATAAAACATTTCTTGAATCTTTAAATTTTGTTTTAAAATGGCTGTTGCTGACACACCAAACGTCTGGCTAATGGTGGCGAGAGAATCTCCTTTGCTTACTTCATAGATGACTGCTTCTTTTTTTAGCTGTTCTTTGACTGCTTCCTTATCAAACGAAGGTTTCTTTTCTTCTGCCAAATTAGTCACTACTGGTTTCTTCTTTTCTTGATCGTATTCAGTTAATTGATAGGTTTCAATCAACGCGTTTAATTTTTTATCGTAATATGTATCCGTTGCATAACGACCTGTTAAAAATTTTGTTGCCTGCTGATAATTCGTCGTGTTTGCTTTCAAAACGCCGTGATAAAAAGTTGGATTACCCGCCAGCCCATTGATGATTAATTTACTATAGTCTGTTAATGACTCTTTATAGGAAGGATACTGACGAAAATCGGCATGAATGGTGGTCATCTTCCCTTTACCATCATCTTCTTGTGTGGGAAAGCTGACACTTTGACCTTGATAAGCGCCTTTAATGCCAAACAAATTATAATTAGGCGGCGCGGCTAACGCACTATTGCCCGAGCCACTTTCTAAAATAGCTTGAGCTATCATGACAGAAGCGTATAGATCATGCCACTGACCAATAACTCGTGCTTCTTCACCGATTTTTCTAATAAACTCAGAAGTAGAAGTATTCTCTTGGACAACAAAATTTGCCTCGGCTTGTTGTTGAATTCCTGCTTGCTTTTCCTTTTCTTGACTATTGTCTATCTCTGAATGTACCAACGGCTCTTTGGTCTTTTCAGTTAATGTAGAATTTTGTGGTTCCTGATTATGAGGCGGCTTTTCAGTGAGTGCTTTACGCTCTTCAGACGCTGGTTGCTCACTTTGTAACGATTCGGTTGGTTTAGTACTAGCAATTGGCTTTTCTTGTGGCGGTAAACTATTTTCAGATTCTGAAGGTTCCATATTATTTTCCTGATGGTCACCGCTGTCATTTTGTATTGAACTTTCTTGTTGTTCAGACGAACTTATTACTGTTTCGTTCAGCGTTGAAGAAGTAAGAGTTCCTTGGTCTTGATTGACTTGGTCCGCTCTTTTTTCTTCCAGTACTAGCTGTCGGCTTTCGTGACTCGTTTCGGTCTCCTCTTGAGCGATTAATGGTTCCGAATTGTAGTAACTGGCACCCGCATAAGTCCCTAAGACTCCAAGACATACCAACTTCAAATATCTTGCCTTTCTTTTTTTCATCGCATTTCTCCTTCATTTACCTCTTTATTTCTGCTAATAATTGCTCTATCTGTTGGTACATTCCTGTTGATTCATTCTTGATGGTTAGCATTTGTTCACAATAAGCTTGGTACTCTCTTGCCACTTGCTTCATGCGTGTTAAAGTTGCTAAACGTTGTTCCATCTCTTCATGAACTGTTGCAACTTGTTGGTTAGCTTGGGCAATTGTTTCTTTTGCTTGACGTTTGGCTTCTAATAAGACTTCGCCAATTTCTTTTTGAGAAAGCGTAACGGCTGTGTCTAAGTTCTCTTCGCTAGTCTGTTTCTGTTGTATCTTTGCTTCAGACAATTGTTTCTGTAAAGAAGTGATAGTTGCTTCTTTATCACTTAACGTTTCTTTAACATCTTTAAGTTGAACATCTTTTTCGACTACTTGTTTTTGTAATGCTTCCACTTCATTGGTTTGCATTAATAATTGCTCCGTTAGTTTTTTTATGGATTGCTGATATATTTGATTTTCTTCTTCTAGTTTTTCAGCAAAAGAAAACGATTCTTCCGACAGTTCAGTCGGCACTTCTTGCTTGACCTGCTTAACTTTTGCAGCTTGCTCTTTTGCATAAACGACCTCGTCATCAAAGATTGCTTCCTCTGTTACCTTCGGTTGTGCTTTCCCCGATTGTTCATTTTCAAAATCCGGCATCTTCTCATACTCCTCATCTTCATTGTTTTTAGTCAAAAATTGCCACATTTGTTTCTCCTCCTTCGTACCTTTTACACCGTTAACATATAGCCTTTTGAGCGAATTGTTTTGATATATTGTGGTTTGTTCACATCTTGTTCAATTTTTTTACGCAAATGGAAAATCACATTAGCGACACGATATTTTCGTTCATTCGCACTATCTTTCCAGACATTTTTATAGAGTTCTTCATATGTAATTGTTTGTCCTGCGTGTTTGTATAAATACTCTATTGTGAAAAATTCCAATTTTGTTAAAAGAATTTCTTCTCCACTTCCCAAGCAAACACTCAAATTTGGCGCAATTAAATACAATCTCTCAGAAAGATTCTTAGTAACGGTTTGTTCCTCGTTTGCACTAACTAATTTAGGATAAAAACGTCTTTTTACACGTTGCAATAAATTACTCATGCTTAACACGCATTCTTGGCGATCATAAGAATGATCAAAAACGCCATCTGCGCCTAATTGTAAATAAATAATTCGATTGACTTTACTAATTGCTTCTGTCCGAGAAAATAACCAAATTGGCAAGTCTGACTGCTTGCGAATTGTCATTAATAACTCACAACAAGTATTTACTTGCTGGTGATCAGTAACTTCAATCACTAATCCATCAATATGGTGCAAATGAAGAAGTATATTTGTTCCTTGGATGATCTGACATTCTACTTGATTACTAACAAACCAATTTTGACAGTATTCTTTTGTTTCAATTGTCAAAGGGACGACACCAATTGTATATTTTTCCATTTTTTTACCTCAATCTTCCTAATATTCTCCTTCAAAATATAATAATTTTTATTTATATTCTATTAATAAATAAAAATCACCAACTACTAATTTTTCAAAAAATGATTGTTATTACTAAATTTTATCGAATAAAAACAAGGCTGTCTAGCTAAAACGAAGCCTTTAAATTATCATCTTTTTTGTTAAATGAGTAAATATTTGAGAAAACACTACAAGCAAAGATATTATTCAGATTATTTATTCTTTATGTAAAAAAAAGCTTACGATTTTTCAATCGTAAGCTTTTAGAATACTTTTTTATTTTTACATCATACCGCCCATGCCCATTGATGGATCCATCATAGGAGCTGGTGCAGCTGGTTCTGGTTTGTCTGCAACAACTGCTTCGGTTGTTAATAATAAAGCTGACACAGAAGCTGCATTTTGTAATGCAGAACGAGTTACTTTTGTTGGGTCAACAATACCGGCTTCAACCATGTTTACCCATTCACCGTTAGCTGCATTGAATCCGATACCTAAGTCAACATTTTTTAGTTTGTCAACAATCACTGATCCTTCATAACCAGCATTTTCAGCGATTTGACGGATTGGTTCTTCTAATGCACGAACGACAATCTTGATCCCTGTTGCCACATCGCCTTCAGCTTCCAACGCAGCGACTTTACCAATTACATTGACAAGTGCGGTACCACCACCTGAAACCATACCTTCTTCTACAGCGGCACGTGTTGCGTTTAACGCATCTTCAATTCGTAATTTTAATTCTTTTAATTCTGTTTCAGTTGCAGCACCGACTTTAACGACAGCAACCCCACCAGCTAATTTAGCTAAACGTTCTTGTAATTTTTCACGATCAAAATCAGACGTTGTTTCGCCGATTTGGTTTTTAATTAAATGAACGCGGGCATCAATGGCTTCTTTTGAGCCAGCACCTTCAACAATTGTTGTGTTATCTTTGTCGACAACTACTTTGCTAGCATTTCCTAAGTTTTCAATGGTTGTGTCTTTTAACTCTAACCCTAAGTCGTCAGTGATTACTGTACCACCTGTTAAAATAGCAATATCTTCAAGCATCGCTTTGCGGCGGTCACCAAATCCTGGCGCTTTTACTGCGACAACATTAAATGTACCACGGATTTTGTTCAACACTAATGTTGGTAGAGCTTCTCCATCAACATCATCCGCAATAATCAATAGTGGACGGCTTTGTTGTAGAATTTGTTCTAATAAAGGTAAGATATCTTGAATATTTGAGATTTTTTTGTCGGTAATTAAGATATATGGATTTTCTAAAACAGCTTCCATTTTATCGTTGTCAGTAACCATGTATTGAGATAAATAACCGCGGTCGAATTGCATTCCTTCAACCACATCTAATTCTGTTTCAATCCCTTTTGATTCTTCAATGGTAATTACGCCATCGTTACCAACTTTTTCCATTGCATCAGCAATTAATTGGCCGACTTTTTCAGAGCCTGATGAAACAGCAGCGACCTGTGCAATCGCTTCTTTTGAATCAACTACAGATGAAATATTGTGTAATTCTTCTACTGCTGTTTTTGTTGCTAATTCAATCCCACGACGAATACCTAATGGGTTAGCTCCAGCAGTTACGTTTTTTAAGCCTTCACGAACAATGGCTTGTGTCAAAACAGTCGCTGTTGTTGTTCCGTCACCAGCAATATCATTCGTTTTAGAAGCAACTTCTGAAACTAATTTTGCGCCCATGTTTTCAAAATGATCTTCTAATTCAATTTCCTTAGCAATTGTTACCCCATCGTTAGTAATTAATGGTGAACCAAATGATTTTTCTAAAACAACGTTACGACCTTTAGGGCCTAATGTCACTTTCACTGTATCTGCTAATACATCTACTCCGCGTAGCATTGCTGCACGTGCATCTTCTGCAAATTTAATCTCTTTTGCCATGATTTCTTCACCTCATAATTTTTTTCTTCTATTATATTATTCTGTAAAAGTTGTTTATTATTCAACAGTGGCAATAATGTCTTTGGCTGATACAATTAAGTATTCTACGCCTTCGTATTTCACTTCTGTTCCTGAATATTTTTCAAACATTACTGTGTCACCAATTTTTACTTCCATCGGAACTTTTGTGCCATTTTCAAGCACACGACCTTCACCTACTGCGATAACTTCACCTGTTTGTGGTTTTTCTTTTGCAACGGATGCAAGAACAATTCCTCCAACAGTTTTTTCTTCTTCTTTCGCGACTCTAATTACGACGCGATCGCCTAATGGTTTTAACACAATAAATCCCTCCAAATAAAAAGTTTTCGCTTATTTTAGCACTCGATACACAAGAGTGCTAACTCACACTATTTATAATACTCATTTCACTCTAAAAATGCAAGTCTTTTCTCTCTTTTTCTTGTCAATTATAAGATACGCATTTTTTATTGCGTATTCTTTTTTCATGGAATGTTTTTCCAATCCTTTAATTCATGGTAAAATAAATTGACTACGATTGGAGGCGAATAAAATGAAACAACGTTTACTTACAGCACTAATAGCAACATTCGTTTATTTTGTGATAGCGAATTTAGGAAATCTTGTTTTCAGTGTCACAGAAGGAATTGTTTCGACACTTTGGGAATCTCTTTTCTTTTTCTTATTCGTTTTTCTTTTATTAGGATATCGCAATAATCGTAAAAAATAATTATAGAAAGGATTAACCATGACCTTAAGAAAATCAAGTTTATTTATTTTAGTCACATACATTATCGCTTTTTTCGGGCCGTTACTTTTTTCGGGTATTTCTCCCAATGCAGCGATTAATGTGACAACTGCTCTCTACATTATTGGTGCCCTTGTAATGATTGGCATCTTTTTAAAAACAACAGAACCTTCTCCTTTAGAGGAAACAGCAACCTTGAAATCACCTATTTTTATTTTTTTACTAGGTGTTAGTGGGATTTTCATTGCCATGCTGATTCAAGGCGTTACTTTCGCCATTGAAGTAGCCATCACAGGAGAACAAGCTACTTCTCAAAATACACAAGCTATTGTAGCGGTGATTTTGGCAAATCCTTTATTTATTTTGGCAACTACTATCGGTGGCCCGATTATGGAAGAATTCGTCTTTCGTTATGCATTTATCCATTTAATCCAGCCTTTTACAAATTTCTGGATTGCGGCTACTGTTAGTTCGGCGATTTTTTCACTCGCACATGCCGATGGTCACTTTTTTGTTTATTTCTTTATGGGATTTTTCTTTGCTCTTTTGTACAAGCAAACTGGAAAAATTTGGACCTCAATTATTGCCCATTGTGGCATGAATACGATTGTGATTATTGTTCAATTACTTTTGCATAATGGTGCAATTCAATAAGAAAAGGGCCTTCGTCTAAACGACTAGGCCCTTTTCTTTTGCTTATTCTTCTTCGTCAATCAATTCGTTGTCATGATGTAAGAAATAAATTAATGTTTGTAATTCGTTGGTTAAGTCAACATTTTGAATTAATACTTCAGGTGGCGCTACTAAACGCGCAGCTGTAAAGTTTAGAATTCCTTTAACCCCTGCTTCGGCAAGTTTGTTTACAACTTCTTGCGCTTTGCGAGCTGGAATAGTTAAAATAGCTACTTCGATTTGTTGAACACGAATTTGTTCCATCATATCTTCCATTGGATAAACCGGAATACCGTCAACAATGCGTCCCACAATATCTTCATTCACATCAAATGCGCAACTTACACGAATACTGTTGCTTTGATGGAATTTGTACTTTAATAAAGCACTTCCTAAATTACCAACCCCGATTAATGCGACATTGGTTAACTCATCTTCATTCAATGTTTTTGCAAAAAAGTTCATTAAGTTTTCAACATCATAGCCGTACCCACGTTTACCTAATTCACCAAAATATGAAAAGTCACGACGAATAGTCGCACTGTCTACTTGTACCGCTTCACTTAATTCAGTTGATGAGACTTTATTTTTTCCTGTATCATGTAACATTCTTAAGTAGCGATAATATAAAGGAAGGCGTCGCGCCGTTGCTTTTGGAATAACTTGATCTTTCACAATTGGACCTCCAATACTTTCACTTAAATCTTATCCATTAACATAATAGCAGTTTTTCACAATAAAAAGCAATTCTATGGCTCAAAAATAGCATTTTTCTTCAAAAGTTTGTGATAAAAGGTATAAACCTTCACAAAGCATTTTTTGATACGTGCTATTTTAGCAGATTTTATGCTACACTAAGGGCAATGAATTTAGAAATGAGGACTACTGATGATTTTATTACAAGCAAATCAAGTTGCCCGGCATTTTGGCTCGGAAACATTGTTTGAAAACATACATTTAGAAATTGCAACAAAAAGTCGGATTGCCTTAGTTGGTCGTAATGGTGCTGGAAAATCGACTTTTTTAAAAATCATTGCAGGCATTGATGCTCCCGATAGCGGAACCATTGCCAAAAATAAAACTGCTACGTTAGGTTATTTAGCTCAAAATACCGGCTTAGAATCAGATAAAACCGTTTGGGAAGAAATGACAAAAGCCTTTGCTGACATCCTAGAAATGGAACAGCGTATGCGAGAATTAGAAACCAAAATTAGTGAAATGGAGCCAACCACTTCCGTTTATGAAGGAATTTTAAAAGAGTACGATCAATTGCAACATACGTTTTCTGAAAAAAATGGCTACGGCTATGAAAATGAAATTCGTTCAGTCCTTCACGGCTTTGGCTTTGATGAATCCTTTTACACGAAAGATATTCAAACCTTATCTGGTGGTCAAAAAACCCGACTTGCATTAGCGAGAATGCTTTTACAAAAACCAGACATTTTAATTCTGGACGAGCCTACAAACCACTTAGATATCGAGACGCTTTCTTGGCTGGAATCTTATTTGCCAAGTTATGCCGGCGCACTATTGATTGTTTCCCACGATCGTTATTTTTTAGATAAGGTAGTTAATGAAGTTTATGAACTGAGCCGCAAAAAAATGACTCACTACAAAGGAAACTATTCCAAATACTTGGAGTTAAAAGCAGAACAATTAGCCAGTGAATGGAAAGCGTATGAAAAGCAACAAGAAGAGATCAATAAGTTAGAAGATTTCGTTGCCAAAAATCTGGTTCGTGCATCTACAACGAAACGTGCGCAAAGTCGCCGAAAAGTATTAGAAAAAATGGATCGTTTAGACCGACCTCAAGGAGATGAAAAATCGGCGCATTTTCTTTTCGATAGTGAAAAAGTCTCGGGAAATGTTGTTTTACAAGTCGAAGATGCCGCCATTGGTTACGACCAAGAACATGTTTTATCCGAACCTATTCACTTGGATATTCGTCGCAAAGAAGCCATTGCCTTAGTCGGACCGAACGGAATTGGTAAATCCACTCTCTTGAAATCAATTATTGACCGCATTCCTTTCATTAAAGGAAGTAAAACTTTTGGCACCAATGTTTCTGTAGGTTACTATGACCAAGAGCAAGCCAATTTACATGGCAATAAAACGGTCTTAGCGGAATTATGGGATGAACACCCAACCACACCTGAAAAAGAGATTCGAAGTATTTTAGGCGGCTTTCTCTTCAGTGGAGATGATGTTGAAAAAACGATTCCTTTATTAAGCGGTGGTGAAAAAGCACGTGTGGCATTAGCAAAATTAGCGATGGATCGTGACAATTTCTTGATTCTCGATGAGCCAACCAACCACTTGGATATTGATAATAAAGAAGTTTTAGAAAATGCGCTGATTGATTATGAAGGAACCATCCTCTTCGTTTCCCATGACCGTTACTTTATCAATCGAATTGCAACAAAAGTTGTTGAGCTTTCTGAAAAAGGCAGCAAACTTTATTTAGGCGACTATGATTATTATTTAGAAAAGAAACAAGAGGAAGAAGAAATCGCTGCCCTCTTAGCTAATGAAGAAGCGGCGAAAAAAACCGAACCAGTTACAGCCAAAAATACCTTTTATCAAAACAAGGAGCAACAAAAATTACTCCGTACTTTGCAGAGAAAAATAACACAAGTCGAAGAAAATCTTGCTCAGTTAGATACGACAATTGCACAATTAGAAGCACAAATGAGTCAACCAGACATTCTAGAAAATCATGTTGAATTGCTGGCTTTAAACCAACAATTAGATGACGCTCGTCAGCAACAAGATGAACTACTTGAGCAATGGGAAAATTTCAGTTTAGAATTAGAAGAAATGGAAAATAACAATTAACGGAGGGATTCACTATGGCTTCCAAAAAAATCAGTTTAACGAAGCCCAAATATCAACAAATCGCCGTTGATGTTGCGGAAAAAATTGCAGAAGGCAAATTACATGTTGGAGATAAAATCCATGCCCGTTCCACCCTAGCTAACCAATACCAAGTGTCGCCAGAAACAGCCCGCAAAGCCATTATCGTTTTAGTTGATTTAGAAATCGTTAAAGCCAAACACGGCAGCGGCTTCTATGTGGCATCAAAAGAAAAAGCGCAGGACTTTGTGACACAATATCAAGACGTTCAAACGATTGCTGAAATTAAAGAAGAATTGCTAGATAGCGTAGCGAAACAAAAAGAAGAACTTACTCATTTTTCTAGCATTCTAGATACTCTTGTTGAACAAACAAAGCGTTTTGATTCTTTCAATCCAATGAATCCTTATTCATTAGTTTTAACAGAAGAAGCTGCTTATCTTGAGGCGACGATTAGCGAAATGAATTTTTGGCAAAACACTTCGGCAACGATTATCGCCATCAAACACAAAGAAGAACTTCTGGTCTCACCTGGTCCATATGCAAAGATTTCGTTGAACGACACACTTTATTTTGTTGGACATGACGAATCAACGTTACAACGAGTCCAAAATTTCTTTTATCCTTAAACAAAAAAGTGACTACTTATCTTGCGGTAAATAGTCACTTTTTTTATTTATTATTTCTATTTTTCATAAAAAACCACTATAAAACCTAGTTAAAATACTGTTTTTCTTCATTTTCAGAAAGATTTTCATCTAATTTGACAAAGTGACAACTTTATAGTAGTCTGATGTAGTCACTTTTTTAATGAGGAGGAACAATGATTTGCCAAAAGTAAAAGTAAATCACCTTACCAAAATCTTTGGTAAGAAAACCAAACCGGCACTTGAAATGATTCGTGCCAACAAAAGCAAAACAGAAATTTTAGAAAAAACGGGTGCCACAGTCGGTGTTTATGATGTAAATTTCGAAGTTGAAGAAGGCGAAATTTTCGTTATTATGGGGTTATCAGGAAGTGGGAAATCAACATTAATTCGTTTATTAAATCGTTTGATTGAACCAACTTCAGGAAATATTTATATTGATGGACAAGATATTTCTTCTTTAGATAAAGAAGGATTACGTGAAGTACGTCGAAATAAAATGAGCATGGTTTTCCAAAACTTTGGTCTTTTCCCCCATCGAACTATCTTAGAAAATACGGAATATGGTTTAGAAATTCGTGGTGTTCCTAAAGAAGAACGCCAAGCAAAAGCTGAAAAAGCCTTAGAAAATTCTAGCTTAATTGCTTTCAAAGACCAATTACCAAGTCAATTATCTGGTGGGATGCAACAACGTGTCGGCCTTGCTCGTGCCTTGGCTAACGATCCAGAAATTTTATTAATGGACGAAGCGTTCTCTGCTCTTGATCCGTTAATTCGTCGTGAAATGCAAGACGAACTATTAGATTTACAAGAAAATGTCAAAAAAACCATTATCTTTATCACACATGATTTGAATGAAGCTTTACGAATCGGCGACCGGATCGCCTTGATGAAAGATGGTCAAATTATGCAAATTGGGACTGGAGAAGAAATTTTAACCAACCCAGCCAATGAATATGTGCGAACCTTCGTGGAAGATGTGGATCGTTCAAAAGTCTTAACTGCCCAAAATATTATGGTACCTGCTTTAACTACTAACATTGAAATTGATGGCCCAACTGTTGCTTTAAAACGGATGCGTCAAGAAGAAGTGAGTATGTTACTTGCCGTGGATAAAAAACGCCAACTAAAAGGCGTGGTACGCGCAGAAAAAGCTTTAGAAGCGCGTAAAAACGGGACTTCTCTTGTAGAATGTGTGGATCCAGAAATTCAAACAATCGACAAAGATATGTTAGTGAATGATATTTTCCCACTGATTTATGATGCACAAACGCCTCTTGCCGTGACTGATAACGGCAAACTATTAGGCGTGGTCATACGTGGTAGCGTACTTGAAGCACTTGCAGAAACAGAGGTGAACGAACATGAATAAGTATCAATTACCTGTCGCGTCTTGGGTTGAAAGTTTTACTGATTGGTTAACTTCAACATTTGCTGGATTATTCAGCTTTTTACAAACAATTGGTCAAAGTGTAATGGACAACATTACTGCCTTACTAACAGCCGTACCACCACTTGTGCTGATCGTGCTATTAACGATTGCTGCTTTCTTTATTTCTAATAAAAAAATCGGCTTAAGTTTATTCACGTTTATCGGCTTAATGTTTATCTATAACCAAAACTTATGGAACGATTTAATGAGTACCGTTACGTTAGTTTTACTTTCTAGTGTTATTTCCATTATCATTGGTGTGCCACTGGGGATTTTAATGGCGAAAAGCGAAAAAGCCAAAAGTATCATTACACCGATTTTGGACTTCATGCAAACAATGCCTGGTTTCGTTTACTTGATTCCAGCCGTTGCATTCTTCGGAATTGGTATGGTTCCTGGGGTCTTCGCCTCTGTTATCTTCGCTTTACCACCAACCGTGCGCTTTACGAATTTAGGAATTCGACAAGTACCAAATGAACTTGTTGAAGCAGCTGATTCTTACGGTAGTACTGGCTGGCAAAAATTATTCAAATTAGAATTACCTTTAGCCAAAAACACGATTATGGCTGGTGTTAACCAAACAACCATGCTAGCTCTATCAATGGTAGTTATTGCTTCAATGATTGGTGCGCCTGGATTAGGACGTGGCGTCCTTTCTGCTTTACAACGTGCGCAAGTCGGGAACGGTTTCGTAAATGGTGTGGCTTTAGTTATTTTAGCGATTATCATTGACCGTTTTACTCAACATTTAAATAATAAAAAAGCAGCCCCTAAAGCAGCTGGTGCCACCTCTAAAAAGAAAAAATACGGGATTATTGCAACGGTTGTTGTAATTGTCGCTGGCTTAGTTGGTGCTTCAATTTTTACAACAACAAATGATAAGCAAATTTCCCTTTCTTATGTGGAATGGGATACCGAAGTAGCCTCCACACATGTGGTTGCCGAAGTCTTAAAAGATATGGGATATGATGTTAAAACGACTCCTTTAGATAACGCAATTATGTGGGAATCTGTAGCTAAAGGTGAAACAGATGCCATGGTTGGTGCGTGGCTACCAGGAACTCACGCAGAGCAATATAAACAATATAAAGATAAATTAGACGACCTTGGTGAAAACCTTAAAGGCGCGAAGCTAGGAATTGTCGTCCCTTCTTATATGGATGTTGATTCTATCGAAGATTTATCTGATCAAGCTGGGAAAAAGATTACTGGAATTGAACCTGGGGCTGGTGTTGTTGCAGCAGCAGAGAAAACTAAAGAAGCTTATCCTAATTTGAAAGATTGGTCTGTTGAAACTTCTTCATCAGGTGCCATGACTGTCGCCTTAGGACAAGCAATTAAAAACAACGAAGACATCGTTATTACTGGCTGGTCTCCTCACTGGATGTTTGCAAAATATGATTTAAAATATTTAGCTGATCCAAAAGGCACTATGGGCGGCGAAGAAGCGATTCACACAATGGCTCGCCAAGGCCTAAAAGAAGATCAACCAGAAGCTTACAAAGTGTTAGATAATTTCCATTGGACAACTAAGGATATGGAATCTGTCATGTTAGAAATTAACGAAGGCAAAGACCCACAAGAAGCTGCACGTGATTGGGTTGATTCACATAAAGACCAAGTAGCAGAATGGAAAAAATAATTCTTAACAAATGACTTCCCCATCTGTTAAAAGAGGGCGTTGAACAAATTGTTCAACGCCCTCTTTTTTCGCAAAAAAACCACTCAGTTGGGTAGACTGAGTGGAAAGGAGTTATTTTTACTTGAGGAGTAAAAATGAAAAGTGTTTATGTTGGGTGTTTTGTTGGTATGCTTATATATTAACGAGAACCTGTGAATAATTTGTGACGAAAACCTTGGAAATTTGCTACGAATTACTTAAAAAAGTTTAAATGTGTCTCATCCTAGTTAATCGATACAGTAATTATTTCTTTTTAGTATTTTGGATGGCTTTAAATAATGTTGAAAATTGTCCTTTGAAAGACATCACATCATCAAAGATATCAATACCATCGTTTAACATTTTGACGGTCACCCAGCCAAGCGCTTCCGTAATTGCTACCGCAACTGAAGCATTGACCATGCCACCAGTCACAGTTCCGACAACAGGAATCACTTTTAGAATATTCCCGACTGCGCTCTTACCTAAACTAACCACTACTAATTCTTTGGTTAAACTTTTCCCTAAGCTTTCAGACCAAGACTGACCAAAAATTTTATGCAGCCGTGACATCATAGTTAATTGAACAGGTACCAGTAAAAAAGCATCCGAAAATGGAATTGGCGAAAACCCAATAATTGCTGCTGACAATGCAGCAAAATGAATCGTTTGATGACTTTTCTTTTTCACGTCAGGTGAAACACCAGCCAAAAATTCATCAAATACTTTGTCGAGTTGTGTTTGACTGTTCGTCACTAATTGTTCTGCTTTACCTTTAGAAGTTGCGAAAGCATTCATTATGGCCGTAGACGTTTTTTGTGGAAATTTTTTCAAGACATCTTGAAAAAAAGAACGAAATTCTGGGTCTTCGATTTCTTCATTCAATTGCTTAGTTTCTTGTTCTGCTAATTCTTGTTTTTCAATCTCTTCAAAAAGTTCTTGTTTCTTTTTGTTTTTATGTTTTTTTCTTCTCATCTCATTAACTCCTTTATCTATCAATATGTAGAAACAAAGTATAGCATATCCCCTGATTGATTCTCTTTTAGATGATTTGAAAAGCCAGAACTTATCTGTTTTTTAAACAAATAGAAATGTTCCAGCTTTTCTCAAAAAATCAGCTATTTTGTTTGTTCTTCACCGCAATACACCGTCAAGTGTTTAGGCAAAATTTTCAGCGTAATTGGCAAAGCAGCTCCTTCATCACCATCCACATTAGTGGTTAATTCTTCTTGGTTTTCTAAGGAGATTGTTCCTTCTTTAAAGGTTAGGTAAGCTAAATTATCAGTGGACTGATCGACTCCTTTTAACAAATCTGGAACGGCTTTTACTGCATCCCACAATGATTGATCTTTTAAATAAACTAAATGAAGTTTGCCATCATCCACTTGGGCCTCTGGTAATAATGTTTCAAACCCACCGATTGAATTCGTTAAACCAACTAAAACGGTACTACTTTCAATGGTTTGTTCTTTTTGATCCAAGCTTAAATGAAAAGGATACGTTTGAGCATTCGCTAAATGTTTGGCACCTGAAATAAAATAAGCGAGTTTTCCTAACTTCGTTTTTTGTTCAACGTCCACGTCGTTAATTGACTCTGGAATCGTCCCAATCGCAACGACATTCATAAAGTAGTCGTCATTGATTTTCCCCACATCTAAAGCACTGGTTTTTTCTAAATCTAATTGTTGAATCGCTTCTTCAGGATCCATCGGTAAATTCAAGGCTCGCGCTAAATCGTTCACCGTTCCTAAAGGAAAAAAGCCAAATTTAGGGCGGTATGCTTGCTCTGCCAACCCGCTAATTCCTTCATTAACGGTTCCATCTCCCCCCATTACGAAAACACTGTCGAAGTGACTTTCCGCAGCTTCACGGGCAAATTGTTCTGCATCGCCGCCTTTTTCTGTTTGTTTCACTACAACTTCATCAAATAACTGCTTTAATTTTTCTTCTGCTAACGTTTCAAATTCTTTGGCTTTTTCACCACCAGAACTGGGGTTAACAATTAAAACTGCTTTTTTCACTGGCACCACTCCTCATTGATATCTAAATCGTTTGATTCCTTACAATTATTATAAAAGATATTTTTGATTCTGGCGAAAAATATGCTGACACTTGCTTAACAAACAAGCATTCCTGCTCCTCACTACTTTTCAAAACGTTCTTTAAAGCAATAGGCAAAATAATAGAACAATTTCCAAAAATCTTGCCAAACTTTTGGATCCATCCCCGTCAATTCATGAATTCGTTTCAAGCGGTAATTCAATGTATTTCGATGGATATGTAATACTTGTGAGGTTTCATTGATGTTTAAGTTATGATTGGCGAAAAAAATAACGGTTTCATAGTATTCATCATAAATCGTCTGGATGGTTTCAAAAAAATCCAATTCAATATGAAAAGGAAAATTAAAAATTCCTTGAATGAAAAAATCTTCTGCTTGGTAAAACTTAGCCTTTTCTAATTGGAGAAACGATAGAAGTAAATACGTGTTTTGTGCCTCTTGGACCATTTGTTGAATCGTGGCTTTTTCCGAACTTATCACAAGGTATTCTGTTACTGGCTTTGTTATCTGAGGTGGTTCAGAAGTAATCACCAGATAACAATTTTCCCATTCAAATATTTCATGGCCAGGATAATAACTGGATAATAAGCGCTTGTCCTTGGTCAGTACACAATGATTCTGGTCATCTAATTGAAGGTTATATAGTTCCAACGCTTCAAGTTTTAAGGCTTCTGAGTAAGCAGAATCAACATGCACTAAGTGCTGGATAAACTGATTTTTTTGTTTCTTCTTTTTTTCGCGTTCTTGCTGTGTATTTAATTCTTCTGTCAGTAAAAGAACAATCGAGCGCACAAGCTTGGTAAATTTGCGCACCTCGTCTGGTTCTCCTGAAATGCCTACGACACCTAGAATGTGATCATTCAAAATAATCGGTTCATTGGTGCCTTTTTTCTCTAGAGAAGTATCTTTATAAATTTCAATATTTTTTCGTTCATTGATGGCTCTTTCTGCGCCACGATGGCGCTCCCCAATTCGAGCAGAATCTCCACTCGCAATAATTTTTCCTCGTTCATCCATAATATTGATGTTATAAGGAATATCTGCCATCAACTTTTCAACAATTTTATTTGCTTGGATTTTGTCTAATTTTAACATTGCTATCGCCAACTTTCTAAAAAGCGAGTAGCGTTTGGGACATAAGCCGCAATGACTTATGTCCCAAACGCTTAATTCTTCAGATCAACGACTGAACATTTTTATTTCAGCTTTCATTACTGATGATACCATGGTTAGTTCTTAGTCACAAGGCACCAGCTGTAATGTACGAGCAATATTTTCAACGGTTCTTTCTAAGTTAACTGGTCCATTTTTCAATGCTGCTTCCAACGGTTCGGCTTTGGCCAAAATTCCAAAAATAGCCGTCATCCCTTCTTCATAGAGGACATCCACATCTTTGCCGATATAGCCAGCACAAGCGAAAACCGGTTTTTGATACTTCTTGGCCAAACGTGAGACGCCATAAGGGGCTTTGCCGAATTTTGTTTGAAAATCCATACCGCCTTCACCAGTAAAGACATAATCAGCGGCTTTTATTTTTTCTTCTAATTGATTCACTTCTACGACAATATCAATCCCTGGGCGTAACTGAGCTTTCGTGAATGCTAGTAACCCTGCACCCAAACCACCAGCAGCTCCTGCGCCTGGCATCATCTCAACATCAATGCCGATTTCTTTTTTGATGATCGCTGCATAATGGGCTAAGTTTTTATCTAATTGAGCCACCATTTCTTCTGTCGCACCTTTTTGCGGACCAAAGACATGAGACGCCCCTGTTGGCCCTGTTAGTGGGTTATTCACATCACTTGCTACTAGAAATTCGGTAGCAAAAATACGTTGATCAAACTGTGTTAAATCGATCTGCGCCAGTTTATCTAATGCACCACCGCCACGTGTCAATTCTTGCCCTTCCTTGTCTAACAAACGCGCACCAAGTGCCTGAATCATACCTGCACCCCCATCATTTGTCACGCTACCACCAATGCCGATAATGATTTTTTTTGCCCCATGATTGAGCGCATGTTGAATCATTTCTCCTGTACCATAAGTAGAAGTGATCAAGGGATTACGTTCTGCTGCTTTGACCAATTCAATTCCGTTAGCTTTCGCCATTTCAATGACCACCGTTTCTTGGTCACCTAATAAGCCGTAATAGGTTTCAACGATTTGATCAGGAAGCGGTCCTGCCACACGCACTGGTATTCTTGTGCCTCCTGTTGCATCCACTAAGGAATCCACCGTTCCTTCCCCGCCATCTGCCATCGGGACATGTTGAATGTCTGCATCTTTAAATACAGCTAAAATCCCTTTTTCCATTGCCAGACAGGCTTCTTTTGCACTCATACTTTCTTTAAATGAGTCTGGAGCCAAAACAAATTTTTTCGTCATCTTTTCGCGCCTACTTTCCAACTAGTTTAAAATAAAGCCATATAAAATGGTTGCAACAATCGTCATTACCCCACCGACACACATTTCATAAGGAATCACTCGAATTCTTTCTTTAATCGTCATATTCATACTTTGTGCCGTAATATGGAAATAATTGCCTTGAGGAACACTATCAATCACAGTTGCCCCAGTATGCACCATGACTGCTGCTGAAAGTGAAGATGTGCCCATATCTAAAATCGCTGGTCCAAAAGAACCTGTCGCTAAAATAACCGCTGTGGATGTTGAACCAACTGCTAAGCCCATTAAAATACCAGAAATCGGTGCCAAGAAGGTTCCAGAAATTCCCATAACAGAAATTAAGTGGACAATTTGTGTTGATAAATCAGAAACAGAAATTAATCCAGCAATTGCACCTGCACCAATTAAAATTAAAACGGTATCGGTTACTCTCTTCAAGCCAGAAGATGCATAAAAGGCCAGTTGTTTTGTTTGCCCAATCGCAATTGTCCCAACAACTGAGGCGAACGGCAAAATATACAGAGCATCAATATTCAAACTTTTGATGAAAGAAATATTTAAAACGGCGCCAATCGGATTAAGTAATAATAAGACAATCGCTAACACTGGCGCGATCAACGCCTTTTTCAAAGGTAATAATTCTTTTGTTTGTTCCTCTACAAGATCCGTTTCTTTGACCATTGATCCTTTGCTTCTCATGATATTTGCAAGAACAACAGCTGTAATTAAACCAAATACGGCTGGAATAAATCCAGCAATCATAACGTCACTTAAAGGTAAATCAAAGCCGTTCGCCGCTGCAATAGTATTTGGATTAGGCGAAATAATATTACCCGCTTTGCCGCCACCTGATAAGGCAATCAATAATGATAACTTACTGATACCCGTACTTTTCCCAACGGATAGAGCAATCGGGGCAACAATCAACACTGCAACAGGAATGAATACGCCCACAGCTGTAATTACCATTGTGGATAATGCCAAAGATAAAATAGCTTTTTTCTCGCCAAGTTTTTGTACAATGGCGTTGGCAATTGATTCTGCCGCACCGGATTCCATCATCACACCCGCCAACATGCCGGCTGCTAAGACACGGATTGCGGTTCCCATAATACTTTGTGTTCCGTTTAATAGAACAGCGACTGTATCTGACAGGGAAGCGCCTCCAATAAGACAACCAACAATTGCACCAAAAAACAAGGAATACACAGGATTAAATTTTTTCAAAATTAATACTATCGCTACAACTAATCCTAAAATTGCAGCAACCCAAGATATTGTAATATCTGGCATTCAAAATCAGCTCCTTAAATTGTTTACGCTTTCATTTTATCAAAGTCCTTTCTTTTTAAAATTGTAAATTTAACAGGATTTATTGTTCAAATGCACAAAAAAACCGTTCTTAAAGAACAGTTTTTTGAAATCTTTTTCTATCTTTCTTAATAATGACCACCAATCCAACGAACAAAAGAACACTCACAATTAACAATACTGCCGTTTTATTATATCCATGAAATAGTGCTTCGCCTCCACATGCGTAAAGTATTGAGGAAGGAATCACACCAACGACTATCGCGGCTATTAAATTTTTTAATGGCAACTGCATAGTATCCGCAGCAAAATTAATCACAGAAGAAGGAATAATTGGAATCATGTAGCCCACCATAATCCCAATTTTTGGATGCTTCATCCGTCGAATGGACTGGACCCAATGATTGGTCTCCGTTTTTTTATCTAAAAATTTTATATGATGCATCAAAAAGATTGCAACTAAATTTCCCAAACTATTCCCTAAAACGTTAATGAGTGTGCCACTAAATGGACCAAAACTCAATCCTGCAATCACACCAATTACCGAGGTTGGAATCCCTGGTACTGCACACATAATTACTGTCAAAAAAACTAACCACAGCGCTGCTGAAAAACCATGTGAACGAATTCGCTCTAATAATTGTGTCTTACTGGCTTTAGGATTCAAAAATAATTGAATATCTGTTTGATATTCTAGATACAAACGGTAACCAACCAGCAGGATTAAAATAAGACCGCTACTGATTAGTAGTATTCGGATTGTTTTCCTCTTCATTTTATTTACTCCTTTTATGCTTTACACAAAGTGTAGCACAGGATTCTTTGTGCCTCAATTAGAAGCTTGTATGAATAAAAGCCGACCCTAAAAGTTAGATTTTTTAATCTAACTTTTAGGGTCTATTCGAAAGTTACAAAGGTACTTTTTTATTTCCGATACATCTTAAACTCCAAGAACAGATCATTATAAATTCCTAAGTATTCTTGACCTAAGTCTTGGTAAACTTCTAAATGTTTGATGGTTTCATCATCTGGATAAAATTGTTTATCTTCGGCAACTTCTTTTGGTAATAGTTTTTTAGCTTCTTTGTTTGGTGTGGAATAACCAATATATTCTGCATTTTGTGCCGCATTTTCTGGTCGTAACATAAAGTTCATAAATGCATAGGCGCCGTCTTTATTTTTGGCTGTCTTAGGCATCACAATGTTATCAAACCAGAGATTAGAGCCTTCACTGGGAATCACATAATGTAGATGTTCATTGTTTTCTAGCATTTCAGCAGCTTCACCAGAGAAAGTTACAGCAACTGCACTTTCTTCATTAGCCATGTACATTTTGATTTCATCGGCAACAATTGCTTTGACATTGTTCGTTAATCGGTTTAACTTATCGGTAGCCTGACGTAATTGTTGGTCGTTTTTACTGTTTAACGAATAGCCTAAACTATTCAAAGATAATCCTAACACTTCGCGAGCGCCATCAATCAGCATGACATTATTTTTTAATTCCGGGCGCCATAAATCATCCCAATGTTGGATCTGACGGCCGTCAATAAATTTATCATTATAAATAATCCCCAACGTGCCCCAGAAGTACGGAACGGAAAACTTATTTTTGGGATCAAAGGATTGATCTAAAAAGCGTGCATCAATGTTTTCTAAGCCTTTTAATTTGCTGTGATCAAGTGGTAAAAGCATCTTCGCTTTCATCATTTTTTGAATCATATATTCAGAAGGAATGGCAATATCATAGGCTGTACCACCTTGCTGAATTTTTGTATACATGGCTTCATTAGAATCAAAGGTTTCGTAATTGACTTTATAGCCTGTTTCTTTTTCAAATTTCTTAATCAAGGCCGGATCTATATAGTCTCCCCAATTGTAAATGGTTAAGGTATCTGCTCCTGCCATGCCACTTGCTTTCTCCAATTGGCGCACGCCAAAAAACAAGATGACAATAATAGCGATAATTCCAATAAAAAGTGACTGTAATTTTTTCATTTTAACTTGGCCACCTCACTTTGTTCCCGACGCATTTTCTTTAAACGTTTTGGTGTATTGTCTTTACTGATAAAGTAATAACCGACAACTAGAATCATTGAGAATAGGAACACTAACGCACTTAAGGCATTGATTTCTAAACTAATTCCCTGACGTGCTCGTGAATAAATTTCAACAGATAATGTTGAAAAACCATTGCCTGTCACAAAGAATGTTACGGCAAAATCGTCCAACGAATAAGTAAAGGCCATAAAGTAGCCAGCAATAATTCCTGGCGCTAAAAAAGGCAAAATAATATTTTTAATCACTTGAACATTATTGGCCCCTAAATCCCGTGCCGCATCTACCATAGAATCGTTCATCTCTTGTAGTTTTGGTAAAACCATTAAAACAACAATTGGAATACTAAAGGCAATATGCGACAATAATACACTTGTAAAACCTAAACTGATAAACCCTACTGCTGTGAAGAAAATTAAGAAACTGGCTCCAATAATAACATCTGGTGAAACGAGTAAAATGTTATTAAAGCTAAGCAACGTGTTCCGGTTTTTACGACGTTTTGTATAATAAATCCCCATCGCGCCAAATGTTCCAATGATGGTTGCTATTAAAGCCGATAAAAAAGCTAACAAAAACGTATTCAGAACAATGGTTAACAAACGTGTGTCTTCAAAAACGTTCCGATAATTATCTAACGTAAAACCAGTAAACTGATTCATCGTTTGCGTGTCGTTAAACGAATAAAAAATCAAATAAAAGATTGGTGCGTACAGTAGCGCAAAGACAACGAATAAATACACATAAGACCATTTAAACTTTTTCTTTTGCATTATTTGCCACGCCCTTTCTTCTTCTCACCCGTCAGCAACATCACAATAAACATGGCAACAATTAAAATCACACCAATTGTTGAACCCATGCCCCAGTTTTGCGTTACTAAGAAGTGTTCCTCAATCGCCGTTCCCAACGTAATCACCCGATTGCCACCAATTAAACGTGTTAACATAAAGAGCGAGAGTGAAGGAATAAAGACAGCTTGAACACCACTTTTCACACCGTTTAGGGAGAGAGGAAAAATGACACGGCGGAATGTTTCCGCACTGCTAGCTCCTAAGTCCCGACTAGCACTAATCAATGAAGGATTCATCTCTTCTAAGGCATTAAAAATCGGCATAATCATAAACGGAATTTCTATATACGTTGCGACAAATAAAAAACTAAAATCTGTAAACAGAATCTGGTGCGTGCCCAAACCCATAAAACTCATAAACTGATTGATACTCCCATGAATACTGAAAATCCCAATAAAGGCATAAGCTTTTAATAATAAATTCACCCATGTTGGTAAAATAACCAGCATTAACCACAACTGTTTATGCTTGAGCTTTGTCAAAAAATAAGCCGTAGGATAACTTACCAATAACGTAAAAATGGTAATCAGAAAAGCATACCACACTGAATTAATGGTCATACTTAAATACGTTCCTGATGTAAAATACGTTTGGTAATTCGCCAAGGTAAACTGGCCATTCATATCGAAAAATGATTGATAAATAATCATTAGCACTGGCGCAATGACGAATAAAAGTAACCACATTACATAGGGAATCGAATAAATTCGACGCATTGTTTTCATTTTATTTTCCCCTTTCGTTTACTCGTCGTAACTTTCTAAACGGGCATCAAAGTCTTCTTCTGATTCATTGAAGCGCATCACGTGAATATCTTCTGGCTCAAAAGAGAGACCTACTTGAGCACCTTCTTTGGCTTTTCGAGTGGAATGCACCATCCATTCGTTTCCTTGTTCATCAAAACAAATAATTTCATAATGAACGCCGCGGAATAACTGCGTGTCCACCGTTACAGTTAGCTTGCCTTTTTCAAGCGTGGTAATCGTTAAGTCTTCTGGACGTAAAACGACTTCTACAGGTTCATTTTTCCGCATGCCGCCATCGACACATTCAAACTTTTTGCCCACAAATGAAACTAAATTATCTTCCAGCATCACGCCGTCCACAATATTACTTTCCCCCACAAAGTCAGCAACAAAGTGATTAATCGGTTCATCATAAATATCAACTGGTGTGCCACTTTGCACGATATGACCTTTATTCATGACAAAAATTTCATCACTCATCGCTAATGCTTCTTCTTGATCATGGGTCACAAAAATAAAAGTAATTCCTAAACGTTGTTGTAAATCACGTAGTTCATATTGCATCGCTGTGCGTAATTTCAAATCTAAAGCGGATAACGGCTCATCTAAAAGCAATACTTTTGGCTCATTGACAATCGCTCGTGCAATTGCGACCCGCTGACGTTGGCCCCCAGACATTTCACTAATTTCACGTGTTTCGTAGCCCGGTAATTGAACCAAACGTAATGCCTCTTTCACTTTTTTTTCAATTTCTGCTTTGGATAGTTTTTTGATTTTTAAACCAAATGCAACATTATCAAAAACATTCATGTGAGGAAACAAAGCATAATCCTGAAACACGGTATTGACTTGGCGTTTATTGGCAGGTACATCATTTATTCTTTTACCATCAAAATAAACATCACCAGAAGTCACGTCATTGAATCCCGCAATAATACGCAAAATCGTGGTTTTGCCACATCCTGAAGGTCCTAATAAGGTATAAAATTTTCCTTCTTCAATTTCAAAGCTGACATTTTTTAATACTGGTTCATCGTCAAATTGTTTGACAACATTTTCAAATGAAATCACATGGTTTCTCACTGGATAAACTCCTCCATTTCGTCCTTTATAAATACGATTCTGTCGCCACAATTAACGCACGACTTTTTCCTCGACCATTGTTGCTAATTTGGTGAGGTTCTGTTGCTTGGTAATACATGGTTTGACCTTTTTTAGCAATATACGTGGCTTCCCCTAATGTCAAACGAATGGAGCCATCAATCACATAAATAAATGTTTCCGATAGAGAAGGTTCAAACGTTTTGTATTCGCCATTTTTATCAAAAGTAATAATGACAGGTTCCATTTCTTTTTCATTTGAGGCTGGAATTAACCATTTTAGTTCATAGCCATGTTCTTCATCATAATAGAGGGTACTTTCTTCTTCATTGTAGACAATTTTCTGTTCAAGCGGTTGCTGACTAAAAAACTGCTCTGGCGTCACGCCTAGTACTTCTAAAATTGAGAAAAATGTTTCCATTGATGGTGAGCTTAAATCCCGCTCCAATTGGGAAATATAGCCTTTGGATAAATCCGTTCTTTCGCCTAATTCTTCTTGTGTTAAATTTTTCTGAATGCGTAAATTTCTCAACTTCTCACCAATTTCCATGGCACACCTCGTTTCTATTTTCAGCTAATCTTTTCAACAAAAGTTTTGTAATACTAAACTTACAGTTTAGTTTTACCTTTTTTAGTATACGAACTTTTTGAAAAATTTCAACCATTTTTCTTTATTTTTCTAGTCTAATTGTCACACAATCTTTCTTTTCTGTATAACTTACTGTTTATAAGAAGAAAAATGATACGAAAAAATCAGAATATGATAAAATAAGACGAGTTGCTTTTTTACATAATTGGAAGGAGCGTTTTTATATGAATTCATTTCAAGCATTTACGTTAAGAGAACAAGATACATCTGTTATTGGTCAACTAGAAACCATTACTTTAGACGATTTATCAGAAGGCACTGTAATAATCAAAGCAGCCTACTCCTCAGTTAACTTTAAAGATTCTTTAGCTTCAAAAAAAGACGGCGGTGTGATTCGCAATTATCCAATGATTCCAGGAATTGATGTCAGTGGCACTGTTGTCGCATCAGAAGATCCTCGTTTCAAAGAAGGCGATAAAGTGATCGTAACAGGCTATCAATTAGGGGTTAGTCATACTGGTGGTTATTCTGAATATGTGCGTGTTCCTGGCGATTGGGTAGTTCCACTTCCTGAAAAAATGAGTCTCAAAGAAGCAATGATTTTCGGAACTGCTGGCTTTACGGCAGGATTATCTGTCACAGCTTTAGAAGACGATGGCTTACGCGACGACAAAGAAGCCCCCATTATTGTAACTGGTGCGACAGGCGGTGTTGCGACATTGTCTATTGCGATGTTGCATCAATTAGGCTACACTTCAATCACTGCATTAACTAGAAAGCCAGATTCTTTTGAGCTTTTAAAAGAGTTAGGTGTTAGTGAATGCTTATTAGTAGAAGATTTCTTAGCAACTCCTGTTAAAGCATTGATGAAACAGCGTTTTGCTTTTGCAATTGATACCACTGGTGGGGAAATTACTTCTGCTGTTTTACCACAACTTCGTTATGATGGCCGTTCAGCCATTTGTGGCCGCGCTGCTGGAATTACATTAGAGACAACCGTTTTACCCTTTATTTTACGGGGCGTTCATTTATTGGGCATTGATTCGGTTAATGTTGGTATGGACAAACGAAAAATAGTTTGGCAACGTCTTGCCACTGATTTAGACATCACTGAAAAAGCTGTGTATCAAGAGATTACTTTAGAAGAACTTCCCCCTGTTTTTGAAGCATTACAAGCAGGCCAACATATTGGACGGACCATTGTCCGAATTTCTTAAGGAGGCGTTTTGATTATGGATGTTTTAGTTACTGCTGGCGGAACGTCAGAACCGATTGATAATGTTCGTTCGATTACCAATCATTCTTCTGGCGGACTAGGAAAAGCAATTGCTGAAAGTTTTTTAGCTGCTGGACACACCGTAACCTACGTAACAACCAAACATGCATTACGTCCAACCCAACAATTGGACTTATCAATTAAAGAAATAGAAACAACGGTTGAATTAGCCACTACGTTAGAACAACTCTTTGCTGAAAAGCAATTTGATGCGATTGTTCACGCAATGGCAGTCAGTGATTTTACGACGGAAACCGCGCAAACGGAAGAACAATTTATTGATTCTTTTGCGCAACAATTAAGCGAACAAACATTGCCAAAGACCAAAGAAGCCTTGGTAACTATCGTTCAAAACACATTGAATCAGATTGCTGATATTCCTCAAACAGCAACAAAAATTTCATCTGATACGGATCGATTATTAATTTTTCTAAAGAAAAATCCTAAAGTCATCCAAATGATTCGTGACAAGCAACCCCAAACTGTTTTAGTGGGCTTTAAATTACTTGTCGACGTTTCACAAGCAGAACTTGTCCAAGTTGCACAAGCCGCTTTGGCTAAAAATCGGTGTGACTTTGTCTTAGCCAATGACTTGATGAATGTTCATGAAACAGAACACGAAGGATTATTAATTAACGAAACGGGCATTGTCCAAGAAGCTTGTTCAAAACAAGGGATTGGTTCAATGATCGTTAAAAATGTTGAAAAGAAATGGAGAGAACAACAATGAAAACTATTTTGTTAGGCGTCTCTGGCAGCATTTCTGCATATAAAGCAGCAGATATTACAAGTCAACTAGCTAAGCTTGGCTACAATGTGGAAATTTTAATGACTAAAAGCAGCACAGCGTTCATCACTCCGCTGACGTTACAATCACTTTCTAAGAATCCAGTGCATACGGATGTCATGATGGAAATTGATCCCAGTAAAATTAATCACATTGAGTTAGCTAAAAAAGCGGATCTATTTTTAGTAGCACCTGCTTCGGCCAATACAATTGGGAAATTAGCCCATGGGATTGCCGACGACTTATTATCAACAGTTGCTTTGGCACTTTATCCTGAAACACCAAAAATTATTGCGCCCGCGATGAATACGTATATGTACCAAAACCCCATTGTCCAACGAAATATTGGCATTTTAAAAGAAGTCGGCTATCAAGAAATAATCCCACGTGAAGCTCTATTAGCTTGTGGCGATTATGGTCGTGGCGCACTTGCCACTGTTGAAGATATCCTTCAAACAGTGATGAAAATTTTAGCATCTGATAACAAGGAGTAATTTATGAATAACACGAAAAAATTTACGTTAACAGCAATGTTCTTAGCTATCTTACTTTTACTGGCTTTAACCCCGCTAGGATTTATCACATTAGGTCCTTTAAATTCGACCACGATGCATATTCCTGTAATTATTGGTTCCATTGTTTTAGGGCCAAAAATCGGTAGTATGTTGGGCGGCACGTTTGGGATCATTAGCTTAATTAAAAATACGACAGCACCAACACCTTTGTCGTTTGTTTTTTCTCCATTTATTCCTGTGATTGGTACCGATCATGGTAGTTGGAAGGCTCTTTTAATTGTGCTCATTCCGCGGATTTTAATTGGGGTCGTTCCTTATTTCGCTTACAAATGGCTAAATAAATTAACGAAGGAAAAAGCGCAACCTGTCTCCTTATTTGTGGCTGGTGTTTTAGGCTCAGCAACGAATACCATTTTAGTCATGAACATGATTTATTTTCTTTTTAATTCAGCTTATGCTGAAATTATTGGTAAAGCTGGAACTGCTGTTTACCTAGCTATTATTGCGACGATTTTCAGTTCTGGTGTGCCAGAAGCTCTTGTTGCTGGTGTAGCTGCTTCAGCAATTGCTAGCGTTTTGCTTCGCTTAATGAAACGGAATGCAACGCAAAAATTATAGAAAAAACCACAGGGGCTAAAAATCAAGTTTGATTTTTAGCCCCTGTGGTTTTTATTTATTTTTTTTGTTTTCGTAATTTATAGGCATATTCACTGGCTTTAAATAATAATTTATTAACCGGTAAATCGAATTCCCCAATAAATTCATTAATCGTTGGGTTGAAGTTCGCTTTAAACTTGATTAAGCCATCATTTAAACTACCTTCTAAGCCGCCCATATTACAGCTTTCGCAGCCACGGTTAAAACATTCTTGAATGGCATCTCGCCAAGTCACATAAGTTGGCATGTAGCGTTTATAACGATCATCTAAGCCAGCATAAAGGATTTCACTTGTTGGACCAAATGTTACAGCCAAGGCGCCAGCAACCGTGACGATTTCACCAGCTTCTGCGATATTTTCTTCTAATTCTTTTAGTTCCCGAGTCAAGGAAGCATCTAATTCTTCTAAATTATGGCGCTTTTTCACTTGATTTTCTTTCAAATTACTCAAGTCTTTTTGATTTTTGTCATAGCGTTGTTGCGTGCTATCTAAGCGTTCCTTTAAATTGACTTGCGCCAGCATAATAAAGGAGTCTTCTGGGTAAATGTTCAACAGCTTCTTAAAGTAATCACTATTCCGCAAAGAAATATGTTGGCGTTCCATGGTTGATTGAATGACTTTTTCAAATTCATCAACAAAGTCAACATGCCCTTGCTGCACAACTACCCCTTTTTTTTCAGCTGTTTTAATCATTTTCTTGGTACTTTTTGACAATTGTTCCTCACTAAAATCTTCACGATAAATATTCGCTTGGAAGCGGGGCTGGATGGTGGCCCCCATATCCATTGTCAGTCCTTGATATTTGGCCCCTGCTTTTTTCAAGGTCTCAATAATAGATGTCGCTTCAGCATGCGGTTGATGTTCTTCTCCCAAATGGAAATCTTGATAGTGAACCGCAGGATCCATTTTTATAAATAAAGCTCGTTTTTTCTTGCCAAATTTTTTCAATTCAGCCATAAAGTAGTTGACCAAACGTTCATTTGTATAGTCCATTACTGGACCTCTTGGTGTATATAACATCGTAAAACCGGCTGGTAATGGTTTGATTAAAACTAAACTTGATGCAACTAATGTATCCTTTTCATAAACCCCAACAATTTCAGAACCCCAGTTATCCTTGACTTTTGCCCATGAAGATGACTGTAGTAAATTACATAATGGGTGATTTTTAACAAATGTATCGTGTACTTCTGCCGGAATACCGATTTTAAATGTGTACATGTTCAAACTCCTCTGCTGTGACTTTCCAATAGTCCGTTTATCTTACACTATCATAGTGTATTCCAACAGACTAGTAAAGTTTTACATGAAAATTTTTAGAAAAAATGTAGATCTTATTCTTTATGTAAAAAAGACGAGGTAGAAACAGTTCATTCTATCACTTAGTTCACTAATAGCAACGACACTTTTCTTCACTGCCATTCAAAGGATGAATCATTTCTATCCACATCTTTTCAATTAAATACGTGTTTCAAATTTTAATGACTTGTTGATAAAGTACATGATTGGTGCTGAAATCGTCATAATAATCGCTTCACTTAATGCTAACCAACCATAAGTTGTCCAAAATGCTTGACCGCCACTTGGTACTAGCATAAAGGCAATAAAAAACATACTTACAGTGAAAAATAGACTATTTAGACACATTCTAACAGGAATACTTGGTACCTTTTTTTGTAAAAAAGCTGTTAAGCTCAACGCAAATAATGTTTGTGCTCCACCAAACAGAGCATCCATTACACCGAAACCAAAAAATAAGTTAAAAAAGATAACGCCGCCTAAAACACCCCACATCAATTTGCGATTGAAAACGACTAGGTGATTCAAACTTTCTGAAATTCTAAATTGAATCATACCAGAAGAAACTGGCCGAACCAATAAAGAGAGGACAATATATAAGCCCATAATGATACCATTGGCTAAGACTGTTCTTAGCTTTCGATTGGCTTGAAACGAATTTTGCATACTTTTTCCTTCTTTCTCCGAGTTTTTTTACAAGGGATGGTTGATGAACCTTGGTTACAATTGCAACAGTTCACATTCTAATATGGAAAGTCAAAATAGTCAATGAAAGCCCTGTTTTACTTTGCACTTATTTGCAGTTTTCACCTCTCATGCATTGTTTCGTGCCTTTTTCTAGTCATTTTTTACTTTTTTAAGCAATCTTTATTCGCAGAAGTTCCTCCCTCTGGTATAATGGACAATAGCGATTCAAAGGAGGAGCTCAATGAACATTCACTACTATCTTATTATCAACGAGCAAGCAAGTAGCGGCAATGGCCGAAAAGTCGCTAGAAAAGTGATTCAACAACTCAAGCAACAAGAACTTAAATATACGGCTCTTTACACTGATTACGCTGGACATGAAAAAGAATTGACGAAGGAACTTGCAGAAACAACTTTACTTCCTTGGTCTGAAGACTTAGACGTTTCAACTTTTCCAATCCTAGTCGTGCTAGGCGGCGATGGCACACTACATAATGTCATTAATTCATTACTTCCATATGATTCAGCTATTCCTTTAAGCTATATTCCATGCGGCTCTGGAAATGATTTTTCACGAGGGGTGGGATTATCAAGAAATATTGATAAAGCATTGCATCAAATCCTGCGCACCAGACGACCAAAAGAAATTCAAACGATTCATTATGTAGAAGCCAACCAAGAAGAAATCGGCTTAGCCACCAATAATGTTGGCTTAGGATTAGATGCGGCAATCGTGGAAAAAACCAACGAATCGTCATCAAAAAAAGCCTTAAATAAATTTAAGCTTGGCTCGCTTTCCTATATTTCTTCAATCATTCATGTCTTTTTTAAACAAAAAGGCTTTCCAATTTTAGTTGAAATGAATGGTAAACAATACACATTTAATCGTGCTTTCCTATGTACGGTCACAAATCATCCTTATTTTGGCGGGGGCGTATCAATTATGCCGACGGCCAATCCTCGCAAAGCAGTCGTGGACTTAGTTGTCGTGGAACGAATCAATATTTTTAAAATTTTGTGGCTTATTTTCCTATTGCTTCGTCAAAAACAAGGGAAATCTAAGCATTTTCATCATTTTCAATCAAGTAAAATTCGAATTGTTTCGACGATTCCACAAACCATTCACGCAGATGGCGAGATTTTAGGCAAACGAAGTATTGATATGGTTTATACCACACAAAAACGTTTGTTTTGGTTTTAACTGAGTCCCTTAAGGTTGAAAAAGAGTGCCATAAGTCAAAACGACTTATGGCACTCTTTCCTTTTCTCACATAAATTGATAAGGCGTCGTATCCTTCATTCCAATCATTGGATCAACAGCATTTGTTTGAATAATTTCGACTGTTAGTCGTGGTTCTTTTGGTAATGATTCTTCGACAACTTTTGTCGCTTTATTTACTGTTTCTGGGGTTGATTCTTCCCCTTCATCAGCAAATAGTGAAACTTCTTGTACAGTTGTTTCAGCTAATTGCTCGTCTGTTTCTTTTATCTGATCGGCTTTCGTTGATTGCTGTTCAGTTTCATAAGAGACAGCTTTTGTTTCCGTTTCAGTAAATGGATGGTCTGCCGTTAAACCTTCTTCATAGGCTTCTAACTGGGTTCTAGTCGTTAAGGTCATTTGTTCTGCGTTCACGATTCGTTCTTTTAGCATCGTCATGCGACTAGCCGATTCGTTTTTGACACATGTTTCAAAAGCAGAAACCTCACCTAATAGAATTAATAATTCTTTACTACGTGTCACTGCTGTATACAACAAATTTCGTTGCAGCATTCGGCTATACTGATGAACCATTGGCAGTAACACCATGCGGAATTCACTACCTTGCGCTTTATGAATCGAACAACAATAGGATAACGTAATTTTATTCCATTCATTTCTTTTATACGTTACTTCATTATTATCAAACTGTAAAACCAACTCGTCCACTTTGTCCTCTGAGTCTTTGGCTAAAGTAATTCCGACGATTTCTCCCATATCTCCATTGAACACATTTAATTCTGGCGTATTGACTAGTTGCAAAACTTTGTCCCCAATCCGATAGACGGTGTCATTCCATTTGACTTCTTTTTTCTTACCATCATTTGGATTGAAGATTTCTTGCATCATCTTATTCAAGGCATCAATGCCGGCTACGCCACGATACATTGGCGCTAAAACTTGGATATCTTGTGGCGTAAACCCTTTTGCTTTTGCCTTTGTGACGATTTGTCGAATGTATTCTTCGATATGACCAATATCACTTGCAAAGAACGAGCGATCCTTTTGATTTTTTTGAAAATCAGCAGGCAACTTTCCTTCTTTAATTTCATGGGCAAGAGGAATAATACTTGAACCGTCTCCTTGACGATAAATTTCGTTTAGCTCACATTTGGGAATTTCGTTAATTTGCAATAAGTCATGTAAGACTTGACCTGGACCGACAGACGGTAGCTGGTCCTTATCACCAACAAAAATCACTTGCATGTTTGTCGGAATAGCTTTTAATAACGTATTGGCTAACCAAGTATCCACCATTGACATTTCATCTACAATTAGCAAACCGCCTTCTAATTCTTTGGCGGTTAAACTCGGATTTTTTTCACGACCTGTCAAGCCTAACAAACGATGGATGGTACTTGCAGGTAAACCTGTCGTTTCGTTCATACGTTTCGCTGCTCGCCCAGTTGGCGCCGCTAGCAAGATTGGAAACATCTCCTGCGTGTAGTCTTTGAGATCTAATGAAAGACCATTTAGCTCCGCAAACAACGAGACAATCCCATTAATAACAGTTGTTTTCCCTGTTCCGGGCCCTCCAGTTAAAATAAATAACGGCGATTTAATCGCTTCTTCAATCGCTGCTTGTTGCGAGTCGCCATACTGAATATTTAAACGTTTCTCAATCATTCGGATATTTTTTTGGACTTCTTCTTCCTCGTAATGAATTTCTTTTTTACGAGAAAGTAAACGCTGAATCGAAGTACCAATGCCCCATTCAGAAAAATAGAGACTGTTCTCAAAAAGTTTAGTCTCTTCTTGTTGGATTTTTCCATGTTCGACTAACGTAATGATTTCATTGGCCACTTGATCAGGTGAGATTTCCACTGGGCGACTTGCTTCCAAGGTCCGAATCGCTTCTTCTAATAAAACATCTGCTTGAACATACGTATTGCCTGAACGAATAGAGTGTTCAAACACTTCATGTAAAATCGCCGCTCGAATTCGAACAGCAGAATCCGCCTGAATGCCGATTTGTTCAGCAATATTGTCCGCTCGTTTAAATCCGACTCCCTCAATATCTTCAACTAACTGATAAGGATTTTCTTGAATCACAGAAAGGGTTTCTTCTTGATACGTTTGATAAATTGAAAAAGCTAACTGACTACCGAAGCCGTATCGATTTAGTCCCACAATCACTTGCTCCATCCCGTGATTCAAGCGAATTGTTTCGACGATTACTTGACGTTTTTTTTCATTTAAAACAGTAACTTCTTCCAAAACACTCGGGTCATCAATAATTCGGTCAATCGCACTTTCCCCTAATACTTCAACAATTTTTTCAGCTGTTCGTTTACCAATGCCAGGAAATTTGTCACTTGATAAATAGTTAACCACCCCACTAGCCGAAGTCGGTCTTTCTTGCTGATAACTATCCACCTGAAACTGTCTGCCATAACGAGGATGGTCCACAAAATGACCAAAGAAACGATAGGGTTCCTCTTCTTGAACTTGGCCAAAACTTCCAGTTACTACAATTTCTTTTTCTAAATAATCTGTATTTGTATCGGTCACATTTACAAGAACGACTTTATAAAAATTACTGGGATTTTCAAAAAAGATTGCTTGTACAGTCCCAACAATAAAGGCTTTTTCTTCGTCCTCACCAAAAAGTGTTACCACTACAAGCCCTCCTTTCTATTGTGCGCTTATTGTGCTTTTTCTTTAGCTAAAAAAGACGTATCATTCCATAACGTTAAGTCGTACGGCATGTTCCTTGATGCCTCTTTGGTTTCAAGGATTGAAAGGCTATTGTTTAACAGCCCGCCCATTGTCCGTAATTCTGATAATGGTTTACCAGCCATCGCTTGGATTGCCGCTGTCAAGGCTGCTCCGTGTCCGACAAATAGAACTGGACCTTCGTGCTGCTTCGCCGCTTCAGCAACTGTTTCTGAAATCCGTTGAATCGCTTGCTCGATTGGTTCACCATCAAAAATTGTTGGATCATACAAATCTAAACGATGCCGTAAATGATCTAATTCTTCTCCATAAAAATTACGCATTTCTTCAATATATTGTCCTTCTAGACGCCCTAAACCTAATTCTTTTAAGGTATCTGTATAAACAATTTCAACTGGATGAGTCAATTCTTGTTGAATTCCCCGCGCAGTATTTTTGGCACGTAATAGCGGACTAGAATAAATTTTTTCAAACGGAATATCTTGTAAATATTGGCCTAATTGTTTAATTTCGTCATAACTAGTTGATAATAACGGCGAATCTCCTGTCATTCCTTGAAATCGTTTCTGTTGATTCCATTCAGTTTTTCCATGTCGTGTAAAATATAATTTCATGTAACTTCTCCAAACTTCTTTATCTCTTCATATGTCTTTCTAGTTTATCACTTCCCTGCGAAAATATCCATGGAAGTTTCTAGTAATCCAAGCAAAATAAGCCTAGAACAAAAATCTAAATTGTTTTTTGTTCTAGGCTTGAAAATTGGGCAACAGTATAAATAAAGCCACTTTCTTCTGACATTTTTGAAAAAAAGCGTTACTGTCTTAACTTTTTTTAATCCAATTTATCATTTTCATAATGATGCGTCAGTTCTAAGTTCGGAAAATTTTGCTGACGTAAGGCTTCATAAACAATTAGTGCGGCAGTGTTAGAAAGATTCAGTGAGCGCACATGTTCATCATTCATAGGAATTCGGATACACTTTTCTTCGTTTTCTCGCATAAACGTTTCTGGTAAGCCCGTTGTTTCTTTTCCAAAAAGGAAATAATGGTCCTCGCCATCATTATAATTGACCTCACTGTATGTTTGGTGAGCAAATTTGGTTACTAAATGCAAGTGTTTGCCTGCCACATGGGCTAAAAAGGCAGCCAAATCTTTATGATACGTAATATTTACATCATTCCAATAATCTAATCCGGCACGTTTTAAGTGTTTATCATCTGTTGAAAATCCTAAAGGTTCAATTAAATGCAACGGTGTATTCGTCGCTGCACATGTCCGTGCAATATTTCCAGTATTTGCTGGAATTTGTGGTTCAAATAAAACAATATGGTTCGTCAACTATCTTCAGCTCCTCAAATATCAATCGTGTTCATTTTAGCATAAATTCAAAATAAATAGCGCCCACAATACTTATTTTCAAAAAAAAACCGCATGACGCGATGATGTCAGGCGGCAGCTATTCTAACCAATAAAAAAAACGTACCGTCTCGGTGTCTAGCACGGCGAGTCGTTACGTTAGTGAAGGTCTCTTCACTAACTTTTATCAGAACAGGACCCTGATAAAAACCAATGAAAAAACAACTTGTAAGTAATATAACACCAATGTCACTTTATTGCAAGACTTTTTTAGGATTTTCTTCACAAAAAAGTCTATCTTTTACGACCTACTAACAAGCGGACGTCAATCGTGATTTTTTCCAATGGTCGCTGTTGTAGCTCGGCTTTAACTTCTTGAGAAACTTGCCACTCTAATGGCGACATTTCTAATAAATCCAACCGTCTTTCCTCGGGAATGTCAAAGCAATAAGTTATTCGTTCATCTACTTCCACAGCTAATTCCTCTGCAAAACGTTGGACTACTTTTTGATTGGAATAACTTTGTTTCTTTTCGTCATTGGGATAAAAAGCCGCTCGTAATTCCTTTAAATAATTCTCTTCAGGAATAATTTTAATCACAGTCCCGTCAGATTTTAGTACTCGCCGAAATTCTTGATAATGTGAAGGAGAAAAAATATTTAAAATCGTATCAAGCCCTTCATTCGCAAATGGCAAATTCGTTAAATCCGCCACACACCAAAACGCATCAATTGGCTGATTACTTGCTAAATAGATTCCTTCCTTTGATAAATCAAACCCGATTTTCAGTCCAGATAAGCCTGCTTGACTTAACTCAGCTAGAAAACTCCCTTCACCACAACCAACATCGACTACTGTTTTATTTTGAGGAAGATAGTGCATAATTTTGTTTAAAACAGACGCGTACATGCCACTTTGAATCATTTTTCCTCGAGAAGTAAACATTTTTTTATTATATTCTGTCTGAACGCCATGATTTAGAAAGTATAGCGTGCCTTTCTTGGATAAATCAAATTGATGCCTCTGTTGACAAATCAGACCAACCCCTTCTACATGCATTGGTTCATGACAAGTTGGACAGCGAAATACGGCTGCTTCTTTTTTCAATAATTGTTGTGCTCGTTCAATTTTCTTTAACATTTAAAACTCCTTACGTTCATCAAATGAACATTTTCTCTTATAAAAAGTTGCACTCTTTTTTTCAGGGCTATGGTAGTAAGCAGAATTATGGTACAATGCCTGTGAAGAAAAAGCAAGGAGCGATAAGAAATGATTAAAGAATTCTGTGCCGAAAATTTCACTAAGATTCCCCAAGCCATTCAAAAAGGTGCGAATCGCATCGAATTATGCGATAACTTAGCCGTAGGTGGAACGACGCCAAGTACTGGTGTTATTGAAGAAGTCTTAGCATACGCTGGCGAACATTCTGTACCAGTGATGACAATCATTCGTCCTCGTGGCGGCAATTTTGTCTATAATGATATTGAATTAAAAATTATGCATACCGATTTAATCGAAGCAAAGAAATTAGGAACCGACGGCATTGTTATTGGCTGTTTAACTGAGGACGGTTGGTTAGATGAAGAAGCTTTGGACTTATTCATTGAAACAGCTGAAGGCTTGCAAATCACTTTCCATATGGCTTTTGATGCCTTGTCGAAAGAAAACCAATTTAAGGCGATCGACTGGTTAGCTGAGCGTGGTGTGACGCGTATTTTAACTCATGGTGGGCCAGCTGGTACCCCTATCGAAGACAACTTTGATCATTTAAAAGAATTAATTGCCTACGCAGATCAACGGATTCTTATTTTACCAGGTGGCGGTATTTCCACAGAAAACGTTCAAACTGTGATGGACACTTTAAAAGTCACAGAAGTCCATGGCACAAAAATTGTTTAATTTCTTGTATCTAAAAAAGTGAGGTAGCCGTCGTAGCAACGGCTATCTCACTTTTTTGATTTCAAGCAAACCAACGAATCCTTTTACCTCAGTCTCATGATAAATAAGTGCAATTTTTTAAACAAAATAACGCATAAACATGCTGGCAATATTGAAATAAATTAATACACTGGTTAAATCACTTAAGGTCGTAATAAACGGGCCACTGGCAACTGCGGGATCAAACCCTAATTTATCCATTAACATTGGGATTAAACTCCCTGCTAAATTCGCCACAGTAATTGCACAGAGCATTGCCATCCCAATCACAAATCCAAGCGGAAGATTATGTTGCCACACACCAACCACAATCATAATGGTTAAACCTGTCACAGCCCCCGTCACTAGTCCCGTGAGCACTTCACTTAAGATTAAGCGACCAAAATTACTATCCTTTTCATCTTTCATAGCCAAACGGCGTACCGCGACCGCCAATGATTGTGTCCCGGCATTGCCGGCTGTTCCGGTAATTAAAGAAATAAAAACGGCTAAAATACTCGCTTCGCTAACTAAAGACTCATAATTACTGATTAACGAGGCCGTAGACATCCCTAAAAACAGCAGCGTAATTAACCAAGGTAATCGTTTAGAAGCGGCTTTTAAAGGGTTCTCACTAACTTCCTCAACGTCGACCCCGGCTAAACCAGAGTAGTCGCTAGCGGCCTCATCATCAATAACATCAATAATATCATCAACTGTTACAATCCCCAACAAATGATCATCATAATCTGTAACTGGCACAGCCAAGAAGTCATAGTCACGAATTGTTTGCGCGACATCTTCTTGGTCATCGCCAACATGAACTGAAATAACCCGTTCATTCAAAATATCAGCAATCAAGGTATCATCATCATTAACAATTAAATCCCGCAACGAAATAACGCCGACTAAATGATTTTCTTGGTCGACTACGTAAACGTAATAGATTGTTTCTGCCATGTCCGCTTGATTCTTTAAGACGTACATCGCAGAACGCACTGTTTGATTCGCCACAATCGAAACAAATTCGGTGGTCATAATCGCCCCAGCAGTTTCATCTTCGTAATGAAGTAACTCTTTAATTTCACCTGCTTCTTCACTACTTAACAAACTAAGATATTTCGCCTTTTGACTTTTATCTAACATATTTAGTAAATCCACCGCATTATCGGTATACATCTCAGCTAACATATCTGCTGCATAACTTGGGCGCATTTCAGCTAAATAATCTTTCATATTCTCATTATCTTCTTCGATAACATCAAACATATCCGCTAGTTCTTTCGGAGATAGGTAATTGTATAAATGTTGTCGGTCTTTTTCATCTAACGATTGGTAAAATTGTCCTTGTTCATAAATGTGTAACGCTAAAAATAGCTCACGAAATTCGTTCATTTGTTGATTTTTTAGCGTTTCTAAAAGAAGGGCAAATTGCTCTTCCATTTCTTGGCCTTCATTCATCTTACACTTTCCCCTCCTGCCTCTTTATTATTATAACGTATCATCTACACTTTTCATATCCTCCGCTAGTGGGGAAATCAGATGAACCGTTTCTTTGGTAAAAGGATGAGTAAAAATCAGTTCCATGCAATGCAACGCTTGCCGCTCAATTCCTTGATCCATCTTTCCATGATACATCTCATCCCCTAACAATGAACAGCCAATTGCTTCAAAATGTACCCGAATTTGGTGTGTTCGTCCTGTATGAAGCTGAATGCGCACAGCTGCTGCTTGGGCTCCTCTTTTTGCGAGCCAATATTCTGTACTAGCAAATTGACCCGTTTCGATAACTTGACGTTTTAATAAAGAGGACAAGTCGCGCCCAATTGGCTTTTCAATCAATTGATGCTCGTTTAACTGCTCAATCGCTCCACCAACAAGAGCATAATAAATTTTTGTCACCTTTTTTTCTCGTAATTCTTGATCAATTAAAGCATGAGCAAAGCCGTGTTTCGCAAATAACATCAGCCCAGAAGTATCTCGATCTAAACGAGTCACGACATGAATAACTTGATTCACGTAATTTTGACGCTTGTAATAGCCCTTAACACGATTCGCCATCGTTCCTGAAGGATGATACTGAGCAGGTATCGAGGCAATGCCAGCGGGCTTATTAACTACTAAAAAATGATCATCTTCAAACACAATTTCAATCGGTTCATCATCTGTTAATAATGTCTCATGTTCCGCTTCATCTGGAATCGTCATTTTAACGACATCGCCAGTTTGTAAAGGATAGATGGCATTTTGAACGGTCCCATTCACTTGGATTTTACCACCTTGAAATTTCACCTTAGCTAATAACCCTTTTGAAACGCCTTGTTCCTTTAAAAAATATTTCACTTGTTGTGTTGTTTCTTTGTCATATGTCCATTGAAATTCCATCGTTTAATTAATCCTCACCAATAAAGGCATCTTTCACTCGATGCCAGAAATGCATGTGCCGATAAGAGGCAAAATGAATCCGTTCGTCTGCAATTCGATAGCAGACAGAAGCGATATTTTCTTGATAAATATCTAATTGGTCCACCGTGACAAAATAATCATCGCTTTCCTGTAATTTAATCTCCAGCCACTCCGTATGTGCGATTACAATCGGTGAACCCAATGTTCGAAAGACACGATTGTTTAAGGAGGCGATTTCGGTTAACTGAAACGCATTAATGCTAGGATGCAAAACAGCTCCACCAATACTTTTATTATACGCAGTAGAGCCGGTTGGGGTCGAAATCGACAACCCGTCACCACGAAATCGTTCAAACAGTTCGTCTTTAATAAACACATCGCCCACCATCGTCCGGTTTCCTCGTTTAATTGTCGATTCATTTAATGCTAAAAAATGTTTATCTGGTTTCCCATCTCTAAACCGAATCCGCACATCTAATAATGGATAACTTGTACTTTTTTCACGATGAATACATAAACTTTCAACTAGTTCTTTTAATTCATAATCACGCCAATCTGTATAGAAACCCAAGTGTCCGGTATGTACACCTAAGAAACTTACTTCGTTTAACAGATGATTAAATCGATGAAAAGCGGAAAGAAGCGTACCATCTCCGCCGACTGAAATCACAAGTTCAGGTTGACGATTGTCTATTTGAATTTGGTTTTGCTCTAATAGTGTTGTCAGTTGTTTTGTGACTTGTTTCGATTTTTCTTCCGAGTTATGAACAATCGCCACTTTCATAAGCAGACTCCTTTACTGATTTTCTGGTGTTTCGTTTTTAATTTGCTTATAGTATTCGTTTTCTAGCAATCCACGGCCATGAGAGAAGTAATGTTGTGCTTCTTGAATTTCTTCACGAATAGATGACATTTCTTCATCTAATAAATAGGCTGCCTCTGCCGCTCGCTGAAGGCGTTCTTTCATTTCTTCAGGAAAGACACCTTGATATTTATAATTCAAAGAATGTTCAATCGTTGCCCAAAAATTCATGGAGAGTGTCCGAATTTGGATTTCGGCCAAAATAATCTTTTCCCCGGTGACTAATTGCACAGGGTATTCCACCACCACATGGTACGAACGATAGCCACTTTCTTTTTTATTTTCAATGTAGTCCCGTTCTTCCACAATTTTTAAGTCTTTACGATTTCTTAAAAGTGCGACTACCTGGTAAATGTCTTCCACAAATTGGCACATAATCCGCAAACCAGCAATGTCTTGCATTTCTTCTTCAATCCGATTTAAAGGAATATGCCGAATAGCCGTCTTTGTCAAAATACTATCTACTGGTTTCACACGTCCTGTAACGAATTCAATTGGTATGTGTTTATCTTGCTCCCGAAATTGTTTACGAATACCTCGTAGTTTTACTTTTAATTCGCTGACCGCCTGTTCATATGGCGCTAAAAACAGCTCCCACTCTCGTTCCATGGTAGATCCCTCAATTTCCTTGAATTTCATTCACTGATTATTTTACCACAGTCCTCCCTAAAATAGGGTGTTATTCGCTATTTGATTTCCAAACGCCTTTCATTAGAAAAAATTTTCACAGAGAAGACCACTTTTCTTGACGGAAACCTATATAATATGTGAAAATTGGAGTGATTTAAGAAAGAGAGAGAACCCCATGAGTGAGCACTTAGAAATTGAATTTAAAACATTAGTTAGTCCGCAAGATTTCAAACGATTAATCGACCATTTTGCTATTCAAAAAACGGACTTTTTTACGCAAACAAATCATTATTTTGATACGGACGATTTTCAATTAAAAGCACAACGAATGGGCTTAAGAATTCGCGTATTAGCAGATCGTGGTGAGTTAACCTTAAAAGTTCCTGCGCCAGAAGGATTATTAGAAATCAATGACCCTTTATCGCTTGAGACGGCGAACCACTTTATCAAGAGGAATCACCTCCCTACTGAGGGGGCTGTGGCGAAGAAATTACAAGAATTAGGGATTGAAATCGCCTCGATCCATTTGATTGGTTCATTAAAAACAGCACGTGCAGAAAAACAAATTCCTCAAGGACTACTTGCGTTAGACGAAAGTTGGTATAACCAACAGCACGATTTTGAATTAGAGTTAGAAGTTACTGAAGCTGAAAGCGGCAAGCAAGCGTTTCAAACATTAATGGCTGATTTGAACATTCCCATTACGCTTGCACCTAACAAGATTCAACGCATGATGCGGACCACTGCCCCTTAGTATTCGAAGCACTGACGTTCTGGCACCTGTATTTGAAAAAGCATGGCATTGGAGGAAGTATGAATGGTTGAAATTTATTTGTTCGTCAATCCTTTAGGCGGCGTCTGTTTAGAAATTGAAAAAGAAATTATACAATTGTCTGTTAACGACAAGAAGAAAATACAATTGCGCTTTATCCCTTTATTAAACATGAAAACGATCAATGAATTTTTGAGTCGTCAACATATTCCGATTAATGACATTAAACGACGGAATCGAATTTTTGAAGATTTATACTCAGCCGCTCTTGACTATAAAGCAGCACAGTTACAAGGCCGAAAAAAAGGCCGACAATTGTTGATTGGCCTACAAAAAGCAGTAGCTGAAGACGGTCTAGCATACTCTCCTGAGTTATCAGAAGAACTACTTCTAGCGGCCGGCGGGGATATTGATATGTATCGTAAAGACCGACAATCCGATTTTGTCAAAGAATCTTTCCAAACCGACCAAAAAGTTGCTCGAGAAATGGGGATTAAACAACATCCTACCGCAGTCGTTTACAACTATACTTGCGAGAACGATTTCGGCATTTTAGTCGAAAATTTTGAAAACATGGATGAAATTAAACAACTTTGTCGTGTCCATCCACATAACGAACCGTTGCTGGACCAAGGTGACGCAACCTTTGAATTTAAACGTCGCTCCAATTATCATTTTCCAAATGGACATTTACATTTATTATAAAAAAGATGCTGCGAGAAAAGCGGTTAACTGATTATCTTAAGAGTTAAAAAGTGGGCTATAAGTCATTTCGACTTATAGCCCACTTTTTTGTCTATAATTTTTCAACCAAAGCTTCTAATTCCGTTAAACGTTCTTCAAAAACTTTCATTGCATCTTCGATATACGCGGCTTGTGTCATATCCACGCCCGCTTTTTTCATCACTTCAATTGGGAAGTCACTACTTCCTGCTTTCAAGTAGTTAAGATAGTTCTCTAAAGCTCCCTCTTCTCCAGCTAAAATATGTTTAGACAATGCCGAAGCGGCTGAGAAGCCAGTTGCATATTGATAAACATAGTAATTGTAATAAAAATGGGGAATTCTCGCCCATTCGTAACTGATTTCTTCGTCTCTAACTACTTCTGGTCCATAATATTTAGCATTTAGCTCGCCATAATACTCACTCAAATATTCACTCGTTAATGGCGTGCCTTTAGCATCTTCCGTGTGAATAAAATGTTCAAATTCCGCAAATTGCGTTTGACGGAAAATGGTTCCCTTAAAGCCGTCTAAATAGTGATTTAAGACATACGCACGTACTTTAGGATCTGTTTCTGTTTGTAATAAATATTCTGTTAAAATATTTTCATTTGTGGTTGAAGCAATCTCAGCTAAGAAAATTGAATAGTCGCCATAAACATACGGCTGATTATTTCTTGTATAGTAACTATGAACACTATGGCCCATCTCATGGACTAATGTAAATAGTTGATCCAAACTATCATGCCAATTCATTAAAATATATGGGGCTGTATCATAAGCTCCTGAAGAATATGCGCCGCTTCGTTTTCCTTGATTTTCAATCACATCAATCCAACGACTTGAAAAAGCTTCTTTAACAATAGATAAATAGTCTTCACCTAGTGGTTTTAAAGCCTCAATTGCTTTTTCTTTTGCTTCTTCATAGCTGTAACGAATTGGTGCTTCACCTAGCAAAGGTGCATACAAGTCGTACATGTGTAATTCTTCTACGTTTAATAATTTTTTTCTTAATTTTACATAACGATGTAGCAAAGGTAAATGTTTATTTACTACAGCTACTAATGTTTCGTGAACACTTTCAGGGATATGATTACTTGCTAAAGAGGCTGCCCGAGCAGAATCATAATTTCTAATTTTTGCTTTATAATTATGCGTTTTAACATGTGCACCTAAAGTTGAGGCTAATGTATTTCTAAATTGTTTGTATACTTTGTACAACCCTTTAAATGCTGCTTCACGAACAGATGGATCGACACTTTCCATTAATTGACCATAAACGCCATGAGAAAGTTGAATCGTTTCGCCTTCAGCATTTTGCACAGTTGGAAATTCTAAGTCTGCATTATTTAAAATTGAAAATGTATTACTTGAGGCACCAAAAATTTCACTAGCCCCCGCCAGTAAAGCTTCTTGTTCCATCGATAAAACATGGGGACGTTCATCTAAAATATTTTGAATATAGTGACGATAAACAGCTAATTTCGGCTGCTCTTCAAAATATCCCCAGATTTGTTCATCACTTAATGTTAAAACCTCTGGGTCAAACCAAGAAACAGCTTCACTAACTTGTGCATATAAAGAACTAGCTCTGGCATATAAAGCTTGGTAAGCTGTATTTGTAGTGTCTTGATCATTTTTTAAATGAGAATAGACATATAATGTTTCCACTTTTCGATAGACATCTAAAACGTATTCTAACGCAGCTAGAAAAGCTTCTGCGCCATTCCCTAAGGTACCTTTAAATGACTCTGCTTGTTTTAGCTCCTCTGTCAACTGATTATACGCAACATCAAAAGCAGCATCATCTTTAAAAATTTTGGTTAAATCCCAAGTCAATGGAGTTGGAACTTCATCACGTGTTGGTAATTGTTTAATTTCGCTCATAGTTTACTCTCCTTTAAGAAACGTTTTACTCATTATACTATCATAATTTAACACGTGTGACTAAAAAAATGTTGTTTTTTCACTTTTTTTAGCCAATGAACGAGCTTTTCAGGATCTTCTCTTAGGAAAATACTAGTTATTAGGTACTTATTGTTTACTTTAATTAACACATAACATTCTTGTAACCAGCTCAATAAGCTATTCCCCACGATTTTAAAAAGCTTTTTTAAGCCAATATTCGGCAGTGGTTGCCAAACAAAGTTCCCTTCTTCCAAAAAACTAGCTTCCAAGATACGCCATAGTTCCTGTTTGGTCACTAAACGCCCTTCTTTGGTTTTTAGTGCTTCCCAAACAAGCATTTTTAAATGAATATCTTCTTCAGAAGAAGGTAATAGCTTCAATCCAGGATAGTAAAACCAAGGAGGTAACTGGAGAAGGTGACAACCTTTCGTGTATAAAAAGCTTTGTGTTCTAAGCAACTGAGCATTTCTGTAACCAAGTTGTTGAGTCAATTTTTGATAATAATCATGCATCAATTGACCAGTATGCTGTCTACCTGGCAGTAAATTTAAATTAGCAGTCGGTAGTTGGATGATTTCTAGTAATTTTTTTTCGTAAAAATCCCATGATTGTTTTCTTCTATAAAATTGTTGACATTGACTCTCTTCAATATGACAAAGTAACTCTATTCGTTCTTGTTTCTTATTGGCCGTCCATAAATAAAACCCCAAGGACTCCGAAAAGTAAAGAAATTGTTTCGTTAATTGCGTGAGCTTGTCTTTAGGCACTAATCGTTCACCTAAAATCCAAACAACTTGATAGCCATGAGTTTGATAAGTCTCCGTCCGTTCCACCAAACGTTTAATTGGCAATGGACTACATTGAATTTCAATGGCTATCTTCCCAATGAGTAAATCTGGGCGTTGCTTCAAGGTGGGTAAGTATGCCTCAACTTGAAAGGACAGCTTTTCGCGTAAACACTTTTCCGCAAAAAGCTGCTTCAAGCGGAGGTGTTCTTCTGTTTCAGCTTCTGCTTCGTACCAACAACTATTCTTTTTACGATGAGCAAAATGGGGTATTTTAATGGGGCCTGCCTTCAAAATGACCGATTGATGACACATTGGACACACAAAAGCTTGTTCGCTTCGTATCTGTGTTAATTCATCAATCGAGCAATCGATTAAAGAAAATAATTCTTGGTTGTCTGCCGTTAAAGCTGTTAACATGATTTTCACCTCTCATAAATAAACTACGCAAAGTTTCTTAATTTTCATCAAAAAAAAAGCAAAAACTCGAAAGTTTTTGCTTTTTTGCTTAATCATTAAAGTAATAACGTGTTAATTCCAGCGCACTGCGTTCCATAATACAAGTGCCATATTCGACTAAAGTATCCTGAGTGACAGTTGTTTTATGAGCAAATTCTAAAATCTGTGCAATTTCATTGTCAACATTTGTTTTTTCTAATTCATCGGTTAAGAACAAAACTTGTAAGTAATAACGATCGTTGTACGTGTATAAGTTAGTCAAAACAGATTGCATGAAGACTTCTTTGGATAATTGGATCATCGCTTCAAAATTATCTAATTCAAAGATTACATTTCTGTTTGTTTCATCTGTGGCTTCCATCTCATCAAGTTCATCGGCGGCTGCTTTGTCTGCTTCAATTTGTTTGCGAATTAATTCGCTAACATCTGCATTGACTTCGCTCAGACCTTCTAAGGAAGACAAGTCGTCCATAGCGACATTTTTACTAATAAACAGTTCTAAGCCATCATTTTTAGGCAAGACTTGGAAAGTGACTGCTTCACTACCTTGGAATTCATCTTCGACATCAACTTCTTCTAAAATACTATAAAAGAAATTTTCAACATCTTTGTGGTTTCCTAGTAAGTCAAGAAAAGTAATCCCTCTATCCGCCAGGTCTTCGTTGCCAATTAACACACGAATCGTATTTTCATTAATATGTTCCATTTCCATAGCGCTACACCTCTCTTTGCTTCAATCAGGAAACTTCTTACGTTCATTGTAGCGAAAACTACACAAAAGTAAAGTGGAAAGTCTGTAAATCCTCGAAAACTAGCGAACGTTTTATAAACTTTGAACTTTTTTAACGATTGGTTTTTCGCTCCTTCTACCTCTTCATCTTAACGCAGTCTCTCCAAAAAAGATACTATTTTTCCTTGACCACGTTCTGCCAAATCAAATGAATACAAGTTCTAAATATGTATTAAAAAGCCAGAGATAAAAATCCCTGGCCCTAAATTCATATGAATCGTTCTTTATTACAATTAACAAATAAAGAACAAAATTTTATATTTTTTATAAACCTGCCATTAATTGTGCTTGGCGCAATTCCAGTTGTCGAACATCTCTTGGTAAGAATCGACGAATTTCATCTTCGTTAAAACCGACTTGTAATCTTTTCTCATCAATCATAATTGGCCGACGCAACAATCCAGGGTTTTCTTGAACCAACTCTAATAAATCTTGAAGTGGAAGCTCGTCCAAATCCATATTTAATTTTTGGAAAACTTTAGAGCGAGTAGAGATAATCTCTTCTGTTCCATCTTCTGTCATGATTAAAATTGCTTTTAATTCCTCAATATTTAAAGGTTCAGAAAAAATATTTCTTTCTTTAAAAGGAATTTCGTGCTCTTGCAACCAGGCTCTAGCCTTACGACATGACGTGCAACTCGGGGAAGTATAAAGTGTCAACATTGTGCATCACTCCTTTTCGCGAATCATCGCGTTTCTGAAACAGGGAACTGTACTGTTCCTCTATTTAAAACCAGTATACCTAATTTCTAATAAAAATACTAGGGGTTTTTAAACATTTTTTATTAACTTTGTTTATTTTTCCTTCATTACATCCGTGTAAAATTAGGGTTAATTTTTATGAAATTTTATGGATATTCGTTATGATTCTGTAAAAAAGTAATACAGCTTTCTATTTTTATGGTTGCTGTTATAATTTACTTCTCTTGGTGATTTTTCAAGAAGTTCCCATGTATTTTTTTCTAATAAAATGTATAATAGAACTATTCACTATCTTAAGTCTAAAGTCAGGTGGTTATTTAATGAAAACAATTTTTTCTGGTATTCAGCCCAGTGGTACTCCGACAATCGGAAATTACATTGGTGCAATGAAACAATTTATCGAATTACAAAATGAATACAATTGTTATTTTTGTATTGTAGATGAACATGCCATTACCGTTCCCCAAGAACCGCAAAAGCTACGCCAGCAAATTCGTAGCTTAGCAGCTCTTTACCTAGCGGTTGGTTTAGACCCACAAAAAGCAACAATTTTCATACAGTCTGAAGTGAGTGCGCATGCAGAAGCTGGTTGGATCATTCAGTGCAATACTTCTATTGGTGAGTTAGAACGAATGACACAATTTAAAGATAAATCGCAAAAAAATGGTCGTGCTGGCGTAAGCGCTGGTCTTTTAACATACCCTCCATTAATGGTTGGTGATATCGTGTTGTACAACGCTGACTTAGTGCCAGTCGGAGATGATCAAAAACAACATTTAGAATTAACACGTGATTTTGTGGAACGCTTCAACAAACGTTACGCCCCAAAAAATCAAGAAATTTTAACGATGCCTGAAGTAAAAATCGCTGAGCAAGGTAGTCGAATTATGAGCTTACAAGAACCAACGAAAAAGATGAGTAAGTCTGATACAAATGTGAAGGGCTTTATTTCAATGCTTGATGAGCCAGCAGTGATTCGCAAAAAAATCCGCTCTGCTGTAACTGATTCAACTGGTGTAATTGAATATAATAAAGAAGAAAAACCTGGCATTACTAACTTACTAAATATTTATTCTGCTGCGACAGGTCAAACTGTTGAGGAGCTTGTTCAAGCTTACGAAGGCAAAGGCTATGGAGACTTCAAAGCAGATTTAGCAGAAGCAGTGGTTGCCTTATTAGAACCTATTCAAGTGCGCTACCAAGAGCTTCTAGCTTCAGAAGAATTAGATATGATTTTAGATGAGGGCGCAGAAAACGCTCGCCAGGTAGCCAACAAAACACTTCAACGAATGAAAAATGCTGTTGGTTTGGGAAGAAAAGTTCGGCGCTAACTAAACATAATAAAAACCCGCGAATTTTTATTCGCGGTTTTTTTTATGTTCTAAATTGAGCATCGTACAGCCGACGATAATGGCCTCTTTGCGCGTACAAAGTTTCATGTGTTCCATCTTCTAAAATTCCTTGGTCACTAACCACGATTATTCGATCAGCATGTTTAATCGTTGCCAGTCTGTGGGCAATAATTAATGTTGTTCGCCCGTCAGCTAACGAGTTTAATGACTCTTGAATCACTTGCTCTGTTTCTGTATCTAATGCAGAAGTCGCTTCATCTAGAATTAAAATCGGCGGGTTCTTCAAGAACATTCGCGCAATTGCCACTCGTTGCTTTTGACCGCCCGATAATTTCACGCCACGTTCGCCAATAATTGTGTCCAAGCCATCTGGCATTAGCTGAATTACATGTTCTAAATGTGCTAATTTCACCGCTTGTTGAATGTCTATTTCTGTAGCATTTAAATTCCCATAAGCAATATTTTCTCGTAATGTTCCAGGGAATAAAAACACATCTTGTTGAACAATTCCAATTTGCTTACGTAATGAAGCCAAGGTCATTTGCTGGATATTTCTACCATCGATCGTAATTTCACCACTACTGACTTCATAAAAACGAGGCAACAGATTACACAAGGTCGTTTTTCCTGAACCACTTTGTCCAACGAAAGCAACGGTTTCGCCAGGTTGAATTTTTAAATTGATATGGTCTAAAACTTTTGTGCCATCTTCATAAGCAAATGAAACATCTTTATAGGCAATCATTCCTTCTAAATGCGAAACAGCAACAGCTCCTGGCAAATCTTTGATGGCCGGTTGTTTGTCCATTTCTTCCGTAAAACGTTTAAAACCAGCAAATCCTTTGGGATAACTTTCAATCATATTGTTGACTTTTTCAATCGGCCGAATAAAAATATTGGCTAATAAAATAAATCCTACAAACTGACCTTCTGTAATTTCTCCTTTAATTGTATAATACGCACCAAAAATTAATGAAAATAAATTTATCAGACGAATTAATAAGTAATTATAGGCGGAACTGACACCCATCACCTTATAAAAATATAATTTCGATTTTCGATACATTTGATTTAAATAATTAAACTGTTTTCGTTCAAATGGTTCATTTGCAAAAGATTGCGTGACACGTATCCCACTTACTGACGCTTCAATCCCAGCATTAAATTCACCTAAATTATCGTAAATATCCGTATTCGCTTTTGTCATTTTTTTATTAAAATAGCCTAACGCAATCGTGATAAATGGCAATAAAATAAACGTAGCGATGGCTAATTTCACGTGAATGGTTAACATTAATAAAAAAGAACCTGCTAACGTCATAATCGTAATAAAGACGTCTTCTGGACCATGATGCGCCACTTCCGAAATTTCAAAAAGATCAGTGGTCAAACGGCTCATTAATTTCCCTGTTTTTTGATTATCATAATACTCAAACGGTTGTGTTTGAAGATGCTGATATAATTCTTCACGCATATCTGTTTCAATATTCACGCCTAACATATGACCAAAATAAACCACAATAAATTGTAAAAACGTATTGATTATATAAAATGCAAATAAGCCCGCACTAGCTAATGCAATGAGGCGAAAATCTCCTTTTGGCATAATCTTATCAATTACTTGGTTGACTGCTACTGGAAAAGCCAACTCTAACAGCCCCGCAAAAACGGCACACCCAAAATCCAAAATAAATAATCGACGATAAGGTCGATAATACCCAAAAAAACGCTTTAACATAACTCCTTAACTCTCCCCCTTCATTCTCACTCATTATACGGAAAAAGACGGTCTCTTGCAAAATTCTAACTTCTATCAGAACGCATGTTATTTAAGTAACTTTGACTCAAAATCATTTTCACAAACTTTTCATTATCAGAATATTTTTTCATTTATCGTTTCCATTTTTTCGGTAAAAATAACTATAATTGTCTTTTCCCGCAAGGCTTTGATTTCTGCGAAAAACCTTGAAATACAGTGAAAAATACTCTATTTATTTGTGAAAATATCAGCTACAATATAACATATGAAAAGTTTTGTAAAAAAGTTAAGAGGTGCACTTGTTAAATGAGAACCATTGTTTTTGATGTTGATGACACGCTGTACGATCAGCAACAACCCTTTCGAAATGCGATGACTAAAATTTTCCCGAACGTTGCGACAGAGGATATGCATGAATTGTATCTTCGTTTTAGACACCACAGCGATGAAACGTTTCCGAAAGTTTTAGCCAATGAATGGTCCCTAGATTTCATGCGGTTTTTCCGGATGAATGAAACATTAAAGGATCTAAACTATCCAGGAATTTCACAAGAAGAAGGAAAAATTTTCCAACAAGTTTATGAAGAAGAATTGGATAATATTACGATGCATCCAGAAGTTACTAAGCTTCTTGATACTTTACAAGAAAAGGAAATTCCGATGGGGATTATTACAAATGGTCCAACAGACCATCAATTTAAAAAAGTTAAACAATTGAATCTTGAAAAATGGGTTCCAAGCCAAAATATCATTATTTCTCAAAGTACGGGTTTTCAAAAACCTGAAAAGGAAATTTTTGATTTAGCCTGTAATCAATTTTGTATGGAACCTGAACATACTTTATATGTTGGTGATAGTTATGACAATGATATTGTAGGCGCACGTAATGGTGGCTGGCATTCTCTTTGGTTTAACCACCGCTCTCGTGAACTACCAAGTTGCCAACCTGCATCACACCTTGCAGAAGTCACTTGTTTCACTGAACTTTGTCCGACTGTGGAGAAATTATTTAATCTTTAAAAATAAAAAAGCCTAACTACGCTTCAAATTTGAAATGTAGTTAGGTTTTTTTCTATTCTCCAATGCTTAAAATTGTGCGAATATCTTCTTCCGTCATTTTCGCTAATTGCTCTTCATTTCCTTGAATCACTTTTTGGAACAGCTCGCGTTTCTCTTGCTGTAAGGAATTCATTTTTTCTTCAACCGTTCCTTCTGCAATCATCCGCCACACTTCAACAACCTTTTTTTGTCCCATGCGGTGTGCCCGACCAGCCGCTTGTTCTTCGACTGCGGGATTCCACCACAAATCGTATAAAATAACTGTATCTGCACCAGTTAAATTTAGTCCGGTTCCCCCTGCTTTCAATGAAATTAAAAAGACATCTTTTTCTCCTTCATTGAAGGCATTCGCCATCGTTAACCGATCTTGGGGCTTCGTACTTCCTCGTAAATAGAACGTCTCTAAACCTAATTCATTCAATTCTTTTTCTAAGATAGAAAGCATGCTTGTGAACTGAGAAAATAATAGAACACGACGATTGTTTTCTTTTGCAGCCACTAAAAAGTCTTTGACTTGTTCCACTTTGCCAGAACCTCCCGTGTAATCCTCAATAAACAAACGCGGATCGCAACAGATTTGTCGTAAACGGGTCAAGCCTGCTAAAATACTCATACGATTTTTCTTGAAGGTTGCCTGATCCATTTGACTAACATCTGCTTGCATTTGTTTTAGATAGGCCAAATAAACCGTTTTTTGTTCTTCTGTTAAGACACTGTACATATTATTTTCAATTTTTTCTGGTAAGTCTGCGAGCACCGTTTTCTTGTCTCGTCGTAAAATGAATGGTTGAATCATTTTGGCAATTTCTTCCGGCTTAATTTCTCGAAAGGCTTTTTTGCCTGGGAACAATCCCGGTAAGATCATTTGGAAAATTGACCACAGTTCATCTAAATTATTTTCAATTGGTGTGCCACTTAATGCAAAACGTTGCGGTACTTTTAAACTTTTTAAGGCTTGCGCCGTTTTGGTCCCACTATTTTTAACCATTTGAGCCTCATCTAGAATCAAATAGCCGACACGCATTTCCTGATAAAGCTGAACATCTTGTCGCATACTTGCATAAGAAGTAATCAGAATATCTTCAGTGCTATTTTGTAAAAGCGCTGCTCGTTCTTGGCGGTTGCCAGAAACCACTTGAACATTTAAGGTTGGCGCAAAACGTTTGACTTCGGCTAACCAGTTATAGGTTAAACTTGCAGGTGCGACAATCAAAGCTGTCCCTTTCAAGCGCTCTTCTTCTTTTTCCGAAAGTAAATAGGTAATGGTTTGCAGTGTCTTCCCTAAACCCATTTCATCAGCTAAAATACCGCCAAATTGATAATGGCTAAGCATTTTCAGCCATTTATAACCTGTTTCTTGGTAATGGCGTAACGTTGCTTGTAAGGTTTTGGGGACTTGCGCTTCAAAGTTTTCTGGATGCGTTAAATCCGTGACCATTTTTTTAAAGGAATCTGAAAAATGTGCCCGCTCGTTGTCTTCTAATAAACTTTCGATCATGAGACCTTGATTTTTGGGCACATGAATGACATTGTCTTCTTGATGCATATTTTTTCGCAGCTTCGTTAAAATTGCACTTGTATGGAAAAATTCCTCTGAGTCAAAAGCAAGAATTTCACCACTTTTTAACGTATAAAAAGCATCATTACGTAGCAGACTAGTCAATACTGCATCGATTTCGGTTTCATCAATGCCAGTGACATCAAACCGAATATCTAACCAAGAATCCCCTTCCGCAACTTCAATCGTTGGTTGATGATGCTGGGCATCTAAATACAATTCCCGTAATTTCCGTCCCATCCGAACTTCTCCTAATTGACGGAAAGCTGGAACTTCGGCTTTAAAGAAATAATACAAGGACTCTCCAGCAGGTAAGACTTTTTCAAAGCCTGTGGTTGTTTGCTGATAGGCAAACTGTTGAAATTGCTGCTTAATTGCTGTTTCTTTTGCTTTATCTCGAACGATTTCTTGATTAACTTCAGGTAATTGAGCATATTTCGGGTTTGTCGAGAAAATGACTTCTCCATAGTGATAATCAATCCGAGCGTTAATCCGACCTTTAATTTTCTTAAAAATAAAGACTGCTTTTAAAGGATGATGGAGGACTAATTCTTCAACTGATTCTTCAACAGACACTCGACCAATTTTTTCCAATAATGGTAACACTTCACTAAATAAATCAGAAACTGTTTCTTTTTCATAAATAATGGACGGCTCTTCCAAGCGTTTCATCAATTGAAGTAACGTGGTGTAGATGGCTTCCTGCTCTTCTGTTAGTAAATAAACCGTTTGATCCGCAATCGCCCAGTGATAGTGGGCTAGAAATGTTGTAATAGGATTCTGAATAGTTAATTTGAAGCTTTGTTCCTCGGTTTTTTGCACTGTAAACGTAAGTGGCAAACTGGTTTCTTTGAACGTTAGATAGCGATACTTATGAGTTTGATTGGTCAATATAAACTGACCCGTTCGATTCATTTTTTCAACTAACGATTGACTGCGATCAATTGGTAATAATAGATAACGTTTGTCGATTTTCCCTTTAACTTGAATACCGTTTGCACCTAATAATTGGCTGGTATGATAAATTGCCGCAAGTTCTGTTAAAATTTCTTGAATCTCCATTGAAAAAGAATCATGTAGCAAAGTAAATTGGTGTTGTTTATTCACCATAAAAGTCATTTCTTTTTCATATGCTTGTAAAAAATCACCAATATTTTTCACAATATATGTTTTAGGTTTGGTGCCTTCCAAACCAATTTTTAAAGAAAGACCAATCGTTGATAATTCTGGATAGTAATTATTCGTTTCAATCACATCTAAATGAAATTCTAAACGTAAAGGCTGCAAGGGAACTTCGGCAGAAGCTTTGCTTAATTTGGCAAAGCCTTTTGTAAACATTTCAGCTGTTGATCGATTTGTTTTCTCAAAACTGACTGTTTGATTCGCTTGAATAATTCTTGACACGCCTCGTTGTTTCAGTGCCAGTTCAACTGCCACTGTATGCTTGCAATAGCCATGTTCCATCCAATATTGACATTCACAAACATCTTGTTCTTTGGCGGTACCATCCAATTCAACAAGATAAAGTTCTTCCCCTAAAACCTCAGACAACCAGATCCTTTTTTCTGGATTTTGAACGATAGATAAGACCCGGCCTTCTTGCATATATTCGCGCCCTTGTTCAACGATTCGCTCTGGAATACTCCATTTCATCGACTCACCTCCTCTTCTACTAAGCTAGCTGATAGTGAACGGTACTTTGACCATTCCCATTGCTTTTTATTTGTAATTGTTGTGGAATTCGTGCTTTTAATTCGCCAATATGACTAATAATCCCAATCATGCGGCCTTCATTTTCAATCGTTTCTAACGCCTCCATTGCCATTTCCAATGCTTCTTCATCTAAGGAACCAAAGCCTTCATCAATAAACAACGCATCAATTAAGACTCCGCCTGCTTGTTCTTGAATCACTTCTGCTAAAGAAAGTGCCAAAGCTAACGCTGCTATAAAACTTTCCCCGCCTGATAACGTGTGAGCGCTGCGCACCGTCCCTGAATTGTCATCATAAATATTGATTTCTAGCCCCGTTTGATTCCGATAACTGCCTGCTTCGTGATTCAATTCAAATTGATAACGACTATTGGTCAGGCGGTCTAAACGCTGATTAGCGACTGTCAGCACTCTTTCTAAATACGTTTGTAACATATACCGTTCAAAACTAATTTTTTTAGAATTATTGCCATTCACCGTATCTGCCAACTGTTGTAGTGCAGCAACTTCCTCAAACTTGTCTTCAATTGTTGTTCTTTGCGCATTAATTTCTTGAACCAACTGTTGGTTGTTCAGCATTTTTTCATGCAGTTGATAGTATTTTTTTTCTTGTTCTTCAATTTGTTGTGTTATTTGTTCAATTTCTGTGGTGATTAAAGATAATTCTGGGAACGTATCACTAGATAATTTTTTCTCAATTTCAGCGAGTTGGATAGTCAGTTGGGTTTGCTCTTGTTCAAATAAAGAAATTTGTTCTTGCTGACTTTCTAGTGTCGGTACCTCTTTCAACCACTCCGTCAATTGGTCCTCTGTCACTCCTTGTTCCGTTAAAATTGCGTTTAACTGACTCTCAAGTTGCGCGACTGTTTGTTGAAGTGTTTGTTGTTCTTTCTCCAAATGCGTCAAGGTACTTTCAAGGATCATTTCTTCTTTCTTCAAGGTTTCTCCTTGTGTCGTCACGGTTTCTTTTTGACGTTCAAATGCAGAGAGTTCTTCTTGAAGCAAAGTTTGTTGTTTGGTCATTTCTTCGTATGTGACGGTTGCATCCAATAATTGGCTAGCAATCATTTGCTGCTGGATAGTGATTCTTTCCAGACTTTGTTGCATTGTTTCTACTTGTTGTCGGAGCACTTCAAAGCGTTGGGAATTTTCAGCTACTTGTTCTTCTAGTTCCGCTAGATGGTCCTTTTCGACTGAAATTTCCGTTAGTTTTTGTGCTATTTGTTGTTTTTCTTTAGCTAATTGCGACTCAACTTCCGCAATTTCTGCAGGTGTTACTTGTGAAAAAGTTAGTCCTGTTAACGGCAACTGCAAGTCAGCAAACTGGGCTGCTAATTGTTCTTGTTCCTCAGTATACGCAGCTTCCTGTTCTTGTAATTGGCTTTCTTTCTGTTGCTTTTCCGCCCCTAATGCAGAGAGCGTTTCAGTAAATCGTTGAACCGTTTTTTCAACTTCCGTTAATTCCCGTTCCGCTTGATCAATCTCTTCTAGGGAAACTTCTTGATGAGTTTGTTGCTTTGGATGTTCTAAAGAGCCACAAACTGGGCAAGGCGCCCCCTCTTCAAGTAACAAGCTTAATCGTTGGATTTGTAAAGAGGCCCATTGACTTTTCTTTGTCTGCAACTTCGTTTCTTCGGCGCTTTTTTGTTGCTGTTCAACTGCAAACCGTTGTGTCAACTCGTGCAATTCCGCTTGGTTTTGACTAATTTTTTGCCAAGCTTTTTGATTTTTTTGCCAACGTTCTACAAAATTTTGCCAATGATCTGCTACACTAGAACATTCAAATTTTGCTTTTTCAAGTGTTCCTTCTTGTTCAATAAATTGTTTGGTTGTCGCCACTTTATCCTCTAATGTTATTTTTTCCTGTTGGCAAGATTCATACTCTTCTTGAACGGCTTGATAATTGGCTTGTTCTGCTATTTGTCGTTGGGCTAACTGTTCATATTCTTGGTATTGTGGTAATTGACGTTGAATCGTTTGAAGACGTTCTTGTTTTTCAGCAATCAATGGTTGTTGTTCTTCCAACTCACTCAGGATTGCTTGCCAATCCGTCAATGCTTGTTGCGTTTCCATGAGAGCTTGTTGTTTGGACTTTGTTTCTTGCTCTTTTTGTTGTTTTTCGCTTCGTTTTTCAAAGACTTTTTCAGCTAAAGATTGCTGTTTTTGGCTCCATTTTAATTGCTGAATCTGTTTCTTTAGCCGCTCAATGACGGTTTCCTGTTCAGCTTGTTTTGCTTTCTTTTCCAGTAATTCTTCTTTTTGCTGTTGCAAGTTTTGCCGTTCTTCAATAGCATAACGAACTTGCTCTTTTGCTTGTTTGGCTTGTTTTAAGGTTGCAATTTGTTCTCTTTCAACTAATAGTTGTTGCTGAGCCTCTTGTTGTTGGCTTTCTAATAATTGAAGTTTTTCAAAAAGTGTCATTGTCGGTTCAGGTTCTTCTGACCAATGCAACTGTTCTGTTTTCAGTTCAATTTTTTGCTGGGTTTCTTGAATCTCTTGATTGGCAATTTTTAAGCGTTCTTTTAAATTTTCGCTGAACAACTGATACAATTCTGTTCCGAATAAATTACGCAAAACCTTTTCTTTTTCATCACTTTTAGCAATTAAAAAAGTCCGAAACTCTCCTTGTGGTAACAATACAATTTGAGCAAATTGATTGGCGTTTAAATGCAATAATTCTTGAATGAGTTCGTCCACTTCACGTCTTTTAGAATAGGCTCGTAGTTCTTTCCCTTGAGCATCTTTGACAATTAAAGAAATTTTGGCACTTTGTTTACGGACTCCTGTGCCACGTTTTTTAAAAAGTTCTTGTTCGGGAAGGCGGTTCAGTTCATAGAGATACTCGTTATGTTTAAAAAGCAAAGTAACTTCAGTGGCTTCTGAGGGGTCAGCAAATGTGGAACGCATTTCTTTGCCTAAACGTAATTTTCCAGAACTTTCACCAAACAAAGCATAGCTCATTCCATCAAAAATCGTTGTTTTCCCAGACCCTGTTTTTCCACTAATTAGAAAAAGTGAAGAATCTTCAAACTTCGTAAAATCAATGGTTTCATTAATATACGGTCCGAAGTTTTTCAATGTTAAAGATAATGGTTTCATCCTGTTACTTCCCTCTTTCTAATTGATTAAGTGTACTCAGTTCTTCTTGGACCCATTGTGCTTGTTGTTCTGTCAAGGCCTCTCCTGTCACATCGTTAAAAAAGTCATGCAGATGTTCTTCTGGTGAACGTTGTTCTATTTGTACCACTTTTTTCTGATTTCCGTTGCTTGTTTCTCGACCATTCAAACGTTCCAACCCAATAATTTTGGGGTAAATTTTTCGCAATTGATTCATCATGTTGGGAATGATCGCTCGGTCGGTTAATTGGACATGTAAATAATTTTCCCGATTCACTTCTTGATAAAAAGCGGGATCCGTTAACTGCTGAAACGAGCCCGTCAATTGTTGAATGTCTCGTAATGGTTTCAAAGCACGGAATTGAAAATGAACTTCAGTTTCTGTTTCAACAAGCCAAACACCCTTTTCTTGTGTCATTTCTGATAAAGAAAATTTTACAGGCGAACCACTGTATCGAGCATTAGGTGCCTGCAACGCATTTTTTCCATGTAAGTGGCCCAACGCGACATAATCAAAAGGCTCTAACAAAGCCGTTGGAACAACATCCAAACCACCCACTGTTAATTTTGTTTCAGAATCAGTTTTTTCACTGCCAGCGACAAAAAAATGACTAACTAACACTTGTTTTTTGTTGGGGAGAAAAGATTCCTGCATTTTCGCGACAACTTTTTCCATCGCCGCCTGAATCGTTCGAATCGTTTCATCTTCAAAATATAAGCGAGCCGCAATCGGTTCAAAATAAGGCAACAAATAAAATTGGGTATTGTCGATTTCAATTGGTTGAAAGGCTTGTTCTAAACGCGTATTCAAATGAAATTGCGTTTGGTTAAACCAAGGGCCTCCTGTTTCTAAACGAGTACTGCTATCATGGTTTCCCGAAATAGCTAACACGGGGAAATGCTCTTTGAGATTCATTTGAATCATCATTTCATTAAAAACCTCGACTGCTTCAACCGCTGGAACAGAGCGATCATACAAATCTCCAGCGATCACAACAGCATCCACTTGCTCTTCTTTCGCAATTGCTAAGATTTGTTTAAAGGCTTCTCTTTGTTCTGCCAACAAATCAAAACCATGTAATTTTTTGCCAATATGCCAATCTGCTGTATGTAAAAATTTCATTTTTTCACCGCCTAAAAAAGTCCTTCTTATTATTATAACAAATTTCTGGTATTTTTTAAGAAAATCGGACAGAAGAATTAGATTTTTAACAAACTTTTTTCTTAACGCAAGAAAAAAGACAGGAAGCATCATCTTTTGATGAGACTACCTGCCAGTAACATACCTATTCTATAGCGGTTTGTTTTATTCTTTTTCTGTTGAATCATACTTAAAAGTTGGATCAATTTCTTTATCTAACTGATCAAATGCTTCTTGCATCCGACGTTCCACTTCAGCTAAACCGTCTTTATCCATTTTTTTAATATCGCTAATATCGATTGGGTCCCCAAAACGAACCGTTACTTTTTTACGTTTAAACAACTCTTTTAAAGTTAACGGACCTTGATAAACAGATGGCACGATAGGTACTCGACCCATTTTAGCAATCAAGGCTACCCCACCTTTTAATTCTGAGGAATGACGCGTGCCACTAGGGAACATAATCAAACTTAAATCAGAATTTTTTAAAATTTTGACAGGTGTTTTAATCGCGCTGGGACCGGGCTTCTCACGATCCACCGGAAACGCATTCGCATGTTTTAAAATGAAACGTAAAACAGGATTTTTAAACAACTCTTTTTTTGCCATAAAGCTAAACTTCTTAGGACTGCCAGCAACAGCTAAATACAGCGGTTCCCACCATGTTCGATGCGGCGCAACTAAGACATAGTTTTGGTCTTTTGGTAATTTTTCTTTATTTTCATAATGTGCATTTCCATTAATCACAAATAAAATGACGCGAACCACGCCACGCATAAATGTAAAAAACATAATTTTCTTCCTTTCTTCTCTCCGCTTTCTAGTATGCCGAAAGCTCTACCTTTTGACAAGCTTTTTTTACTTCTATCAATCAGAGAAATAACATGCCCCCACTAATCTAGGGAACAGATTTTGTCATACGGGTTTAAAAGTAGTATAATACATGAACAATCAGATGAAAAGTTGGAGGTTCTTAATCTATGTTATTATCCGGCGAACGGATTGATCAATTATATGCGGATGATATTCAAATTATTCAAAGCAAAGAAGTCTTTTCTTTTTCCATTGATGCAGTCTTATTGGCTAATTTTCCGCAACTACCAAAAAAAGGCAAGATTGTCGATTTGTGTGCTGGCAATGGCGCGGTCGGCCTCTTCGTTAGTCGGAAAACAGCTGCAAAGATCGACCAAATCGAATTACAACCTCGTTTGGCAGATATGGGTCAACGAAGTATTCTATTAAATAAATTGGAAAAACAAGTAACGATGTATGAACGTGATTTAAAACAAGCGACAGAGGTCATCAAAAAAGATTCTGTCGATTTAGTACTATGTAACCCCCCATACTTTAAAGAACGACCAACTAGCCAAAAAAATCCAAACCCGCACTTAGCGATTGCCCGTCATGAAATTCACACGTCTCTTCAAGAAGTGGTCACTGTGTCGGCGGATTTATTAAAAACAAATGGTCGCCTCGCAATGGTTCATCGTCCTGATCGTTTCCTGGATATTTTACATGCCATGGAAAACGCCAATATTGCGCCGAAAAAAGCTCGGTTTGTTTATCCGAAGCCAGGCAAAGAAGCTAATGTTTTACTAATTGAAGGCATTAAACAAGGCAAAAAAGACGGTTTTCGTGTGTTACCACCTCTTTTTACATACAATGAAAAGAACGAATACGAAGCAGAAATGAAGGCTATGCTTTATGGAGAATAAGAAATCCCATTATTTTTATGTTTTACTTTGCCAAGATGGTTCCTTTTACGGTGGCTATACAACTGAGCCAGAACGTCGATTAACCGAACATAATAGCGGAACTGGTGCAAAATATACTCGATTAGCCAAACGACGGCCAGTCAAAATGATTCATACAGAGAAATTTGAAACACGTAGCGCGGCCACCAAAGCCGAAGCCGCCTTTAAAAAATTAACGCGTAAACAAAAAGAACAGTATTTAAAAACCTTCCATTAAATGACAATAACTCAGAAAGAAACAGCCATCATTTCATTGATGAAATGATGGCTGTTTCTTTCTCTTTTTAAACTAAGTTTTCGACAAAATGAATAACCATTTCGGCTGATTTTTTCCCAGCTTCATCGATGAATTCGTCAAAGCTTTGAGTTGCTTCGCCATCTGCTGTATCACTCATTGCCCGTACAACTAAGAATGGAATATTGAACTGTGAAGCCGCTTGGCCAATTGCTGCGCCTTCCATTTCACAAGCTAAGGCTTCAGGAAACTCTTTCTTAATTTTGGCGATTTTCTCAGCGCTATCCACAAAAGTATCTCCAGTAACAATCAATCCTTTACGAATAGCTAAACCAGTTTTTTCAGCAGCTTTCGCAATTTCCATCCGCAAGTATTCACTTGTTTCAAAATACAAAGGCACACCACCAGGCAATTGTCCATAGGCATAACCAAAACCAGTGACATCAACATCAAAGTAAGCTAATTTGTCTGCAATGACTAAATCGCCGACTTTTAGTCCTTCACCGATACCACCAGCAGAACCTGTATTAATCACCATATTTACGCCATATTGATGAATCAATAAAGTCGTCGTCACAGCTGAGGCCACTTTACCAATTCCTGAACGAACCACAATCACCTCATGTCTTCCTAACGAACCAGAAACAAATAAAGCGCCTGCTCGTTCCCATGACATCGTGTCTGTCAATTTTTCTTTTAGAATTTTGACCTCTTGATCCATTGCTCCAATAATTCCAATTTTCATAGTGATTCCTCTTTTCTATAAATTCAAAACGATATACGCCACAACGGCTAATAAAATCGCTACAATAATAATTGCCTTGTTTAACCAAGTACTCCGTTCTCGACGCTTCGAGTATTCTCCTACTCGTGACTTGTTGATTGGTTTTTGTTTTTTCTTTTCTTTACGATAAAACGTCGAAATTTCTTTTTCTTTTCGCTTATACGCTTTTTCCGCCAGCTTCTGTTCTTCCTGCTGACGACGTTCTGCTTCTTTTTCTTCTGCTTCTCTGCGTTTGCGAAGTTCTGTCCGAGTGACTAACGGACCTTTGCTCATTGCGTGTCCTCCTTAAACTGTCTCTGCAGTAAATACAATTCCCAGTATTGTATAGCAAAAAGTGTTTTGGCATCACAAATCGTGCCCTTTGCCACTTCTGCTTTGGCTTCAGCTATTGTTAGCTCGTAAAGTTCCAAGATTTCATCTTCATCTTGAGGACGCGGATTTTCGACTTTCTGCAAATCCGTTGCCAAATAGAGAGCCAATTTTTCGTTAGCAAATCCTGGTGACAGATACATTGAATTTATGTAGGTGAGCTGACCTGCACGATACCCAGTTTCTTCTTCTAATTCCCGCATAGCCGTCATTTCCAATTGATTTTCTTCTCCAGGATCAATTTTTCCCGCCGGAATCTCTAAAATCACTTGTTCCAAGGGTTTTCTAAATTGTTTAACTAAGACGATTTTTCCTTCTGCGGTTAACGGAATCATAGCTACTGCGCCTGAATGAAAAACCAATTCACGTTTAGCTGTGCCGCCTGTCGGTAAAGCCACGTCATCCAAAAAAACATCAATAATCTTTCCTTTAAAAATTTCTCGACGTTGAAGTGTTTTTTCTTCGAAGTCCTCATAATTTAACATATCTTTCACCAACCTTTCTTGTTTATCATACCCTAAAATGATAAAAATCGCACCCCTTCTTCTCTAGTTAAACCCTTTTCAAAGAAAAAAATTTATTGCTTTAGAAAAAAATTACATTTTCGAAAAAAAATAGACATAAAAAATTCACAACTTCCTTGTATTATTTAAGCATACCAACAAACAACCCTAACAAAACACTTTTTCATTTTTAACTCCTTTCCCGTCCTACCCCCAATTAGGACGGGTCTTTTTTTGCGTTTTATACTTTTTTCTTAGGATTTCACTAAATCATAAAATACATCTTCCGCTGTATGTCTTTTCTCTCACAGAGTATGCTAAAATAACTATTGTAACGAGAGCTGACTCTTTCGAGGATTAGATAGATAGGAGGAACTATATAAATGAACAAATTAAATACAAAATTACTGATTGGCTATATTCTTTTAGGAGCCTTAATCATTGCTGTCGCTAGAGAATATGGCTTCTTCGCTTTTGTGATTCTGGTAGGCTTTTTAGTATTCGTTCTCTATCGAAAAAAGAAAAATGCCGCCGACAAGAGCGATCAAATGCCTTACTTAACGAAAGATAAAGAAGCCCATTATCGTGAGTTGGGGTTATCTCCACAAGAAATTGATTTTTTCAGAAGTACAATGAGCACAGCCAAAAAACAAATCATACAATTACAAGAAAACATGAATCGTTCAACTAAATTACGGGCGATTGACTTACGTAATGATACAACGAAGGTTTCTAAAGCTCTGTTTAAAGAGTTAGTGAAAGAACCTAAAAAGTTACACTTAGCCAATCACTTTCTCTACACACATTTACCAAATATCGTTGACTTAACAAGTAAACATTTAGAAATCGAACAACATGAAGTAAAAAACAAACAAACGTATGAAAAATTAGAAGAAAGCGCACAAATCATTGACCAATTGTCAAAATTAGTTAAAAATGATTATGAGGAAATCGTTTCCGATGACTTAGACGATTTAGATGTCGAAATGTCGATCGCTAAAAGCAGCTTGTCGCAAAAAGCTGCAACTGAGGAATCACCTCAAGTAAACGAAGACCAGCAATAATCATTAGGGAGGAAAAAAAATGACTGAGCAACAACCCAAAGAAACAACATCTGTAACCAATACATTGGACGATTTATTAAGTAATCCATTTTCATCAATGGATGAACTAACACCAACGCAACAAAATGAACTATCTGAGTTAAAAGAACAGCAAGCAGCTCCTCGTTTAATTGATAAATTACCACAAGAACGTCAAGCCCAAGCAAAAGAGTTAGCTTCAAAAATTGACGTTCAAGATTCACAAGCAGTAATTACCTATGGTTCAAATGCCCAAATCAAACTTGGCGAATTTTCGCAAGCGATGTTAAACCACGTTCAAGCACAAGACATTGGTCCTGTTGGTGATTCACTGACCGATTTAATGTTTCGTTTAAATGAAGCCAATCCCAATGAATTACGTGCTGGCGAAGGCAACTTTATTCAAAAAATGTTAGGTAAAGTCAAACAATCCGTTTACGAAATTACCGCCAAATATCAAAAAATTGGTGCGCAAATTGACAAAATTGCTGTCAAATTAACCCATGAAAAAGATGGTCTTTTAAAAGATAATGCCATGTTAGATCAATTGTATCAAAAAAATAAAGATTATTTTGATGCCTTAAACATCTATATTGCCGCTGGGGAATTAAAAGCAGAAGAACTACGGACGCAAATTATTCCTGAAGCCATGAAAAAAGCGGAAGAATCTGGGGATCAAATGGATGTCCAAATTGTTAATGATTATAACCAATTCCTAGACCGTTTAGAAAAAAGAACCCATGATTTACGCTTGGCTCGTCAAATTACGATTCAACAAGCCCCACAAATTCGTTTAATCCAAAATACTAACCAAGCTTTGGCTGAGAAAATTCAATCATCGGTGAATACAGCGATTCCGTTATGGAAAAACCAAGTAGTCATCGCCTTGACCTTACTCCGTCAAAAAGATGCTGTGACTGCTCAACGTCAAGTCTCTGAAACCACCAATGACTTACTGAAGAAAAATTCAGAAATGCTAAAAATTTCTGCAATTGAAACAGCAAAAGAAAACGAACGTGGCCTAGTCGATATTGAAACATTACAAAAAACACAAAATGATTTAATTGAAACTATCCAAGAAACATTACGTATTCAACAAGAAGGAAAAGAAAAACGCCAAGCTGCCGAAATCGAGCTTGGCCATATGGAAGAAGATTTGAAAAATAAATTATTAGAATTAACACAATAAACAACGTTTAGAACAAACTTCTTATAGTACAAGCCTGGGACAAAAATCACTTTGGATTTTTGTCCCAGGCTTGCTTTTCTTTTTACGCTTGAATATTGTATTTCAGCCACTTAATGATACAATAAAAGAAAACCATGTTTCTTTTTGAAAGGAGGAGCAATTGTGCCACAATTTGCTTCTAAAGCCGAAGAAAAAAATTATTATGAACGCCAAGCTAGCTTAGCAGAGTTTTTAACTTGGTATCATCAACAAGAATTACCTGAATATGAAAAACCCTCTTTAACCGTTGATATGGTTCTTCTTTGTTACAACAAGGAAGCCGATCAATTAAAAGTCTTACTGATTCAACGTAAAGGTCACCCCTTTAGAAACTCATGGGCGCTTCCTGGCGGTTTTGTTAATCGTAACGAATCTACTGAAGATAGTGTTTTAAGAGAAACAAAAGAGGAAACTGGTGTGGTGATTTCTCAAGAAAATATTGAACAATTACACAGCTTTAGTCGCCCAGATCGAGATCCTCGTGGCTGGGTCGTGACAGTTAGCTATTTAGCCTTTATTGGTGAAGAACCTTTAATTGCTGGCGACGATGCCAAAGAAGTCCACTGGTTCAATCTTGAACGGCATGGTCAACACATCACGTTATCTCATGAAGATGTGGAAATTACTTTAGACTTGAAAACAGCGGCCTCTCTTGGTAAAGATACATTAGCCTTCGACCATAGTGAAATTATAATTAAGGCGTTTAATCGTGTTGTTGATAAGATGGAACATGAACCGCAAGTGCTTCAAGTCTTAGGAAAAGATTTCACCATTACGGAAGCCCGTAAAGTTTTTGCAAAGTTCCTCGGCGTTGATTATCGCAGCATTGACCATTCAAATTTTAAAAAAGCCATGACACAATATTTTGAAGAGTTAGGTGAACGTCCCGTTGGCATTGGCCGCCCTTCAAAAATTTACCAATTGAAAACAACGACAGGGTTCTAAGAGGAGGGAATATTTTTTGACTGTTTACTTAAGAAAAGCAGAACCTTCTGATTTGCCTGACATCCTTGCTGTCATTGAAGATGGACGCCGCACCTTACAAAAAAGTGGCATTCTCCAATGGCAAAACGGCGATGGCCCGAATCAAGAAATTTTAGCAAAAGATATCGACCAGCAAACTTGCTATATTTTAATGGTTGATAATGCCTTGGCAGGCGTTGGTGTTTTATGTTCGGAGATTGATCCTGCTTATGAAGCGATTTTTAATGGTTCTTGGCAACCTCATTCCCAAGCTACGTATACAGCAATTCACCGTGTTGCTCTAAAAAGTTCCTTTCAAGGTCAAGGACTGGCCTTGGTGCTTTTGCGCTTACTGATTACAGCCGCTCGTTTGCAAGGTGCTACTGATATTCGAATCGATACACATCCACAAAATCTCGCTATGCAGCACCTGATTAAAAAAGCTGGCTTTGTTTATCAAGGTGACGTGATTTTAGATGTTAACGATGGCGAACGTTATGCTTATCAGATGATATTGAAATAAAAAAGTTAGGGATAACTGCCAGATTGACAGCTATCCCTAACTTTTTACATCTTATGAACACTATGAGCGCTTTGAATGCCCTCACAGGCTTCTTTACAAGCTTGATTAATTAATAAATAAGAGGATTCTTTTTGGCGGATTCCTAATTGATATTTCAATTCATCTGTCACTTGGCAAGATTCACTTAATGCCTCTAACCAGAAAAATACTCCTTCTTTATACGTATCTAATCCTTCTAGCAAGATTTTCGTTGCTTCTTTATCATAATACGGCTCTAAATTTTTACGAAACATCATTTCTTCTGTAAAAAAACGATTCACATTATTTCGGCAAAACATATAAGTATCACGGCCTCTCCGATGTGCAGCCTGATTACAACCGTATTCTTGAACTTCTTTAGAGATGGCTTTGAAAATTTCGTTGTATACTTCAATTCTTTGCATAATTGACAAAATGGTATCTGTATAACTAAACATAACTCCTTGCTCCCTTCCCCTTCTAAGTAACAAAAATTTGCTTGTTACTTTCATTATAAAGGGAATGTTGGGTTTATATCAAATGATACGCTGTTTTCTTGCTAAAATCCTTCGTTTTTTCCTTAGAAGAATAATAAGTAAGCGGATTACTTAATCTGTTATGTTCGGATTTTCTAGACTTGGAAAATAAATTATTTTATAAAGCCATTTTCCGTTTTAACTGATGGCAACGGGCCAGTCTGTGTATTGCCAGGAACACCAATATACGTATTGCCGTTGATGGAAGTCATTTCGTTTTCCTCAGCTGCCTCATCTTGAACGGTATAATCACTTTGATATAAAAATTCACCGTTCGTATGGAAGACATAGCCGTCTTGATCTCGTTCATCTGGCTTTTCTAAATTTAAAGACACGCGTAATTGATGACGGACATTTTCAATACTATCTGGATATAGTTCAACCATACTGCGCCCTTCATTACTAAAAGTGCGCCAGTCAAAAGAAAGCTGTTGTTTATCATAATTGGTCCAAGTCAAACCTTCTTTGACTAAATGAGTCAATTCATTGGAATCCACATCAGTTTGAATGTTTCCATTTAACGAATCAATAATGTCCATTATTTTCATGATTGATTGACCAGATTTCAACTTGTCTTCAACTGCTTGAATAATTTCTTGTTGTCGGAATCCACGCATAATATCGTTATCGCTATGTCTTTCACGGGCATAAGATAAAGCTTTCGTACCATCTAAATGCTGTTTCCCTGCATCAAAATGAATGGATCCTGGCCCGTCTTTGGTGACACCATCAAACGCCTGCTTGACATTGACATCTATGCCGCCAACTGCATCAATTAACTTAATAAAAGATAAAAAGTTAAACACAACGTAATGATTGATTGGAATATTCAATAATTTCTCAACTGTGTTAACAGAAGCTGTTGGTCCATCGTAGGTATAGGCGGCTTCAATTCGCTGCATCCCTTGGTAATTTTTCGCATCAATTTGAACAAAACTATCCCGTGGCAAACTTAAATAGGTTATTTTCTTCGTCTTGTTATTCACGGTAATCACCATCATAGCATCAGTCCTAGTTGTGCCTAATTTCCGTTCAATTGTATTGTCTAGACCCATGACCAAAAACGATTGACTATCTTTATTTTGCGCTTCAGTATAATCATTTTTTATGGGAACGTAGCCTTTATCAATCGTTTTCTTTAAATAGCTACCCGCTACAGCAAAGTATGCTGAGCCGACTGTGACAAAAAACAAAATGATGACTAAACTAATTAAGCTGATTTTTCGCTTCCTACTCATTGGCTGTACTTCCTCTCTCTTGAAAAGTCTCCACCATCATTACTACTCCTCTAAGCAGACAAGAGACAAGTCTATCTTACCAGTCCCCTTCAAAACTAAACATAGCAGAATTTATATAGGGGTATAACCTAGAGGAAACAAAAAAGAGGGGCTTGTTTGTTTAAAAGCCTCTCTTTTTTGTTATTTATTTTTGTGTTCTTTTTTGAACAATTCCACCATTTTTTGCTGTGGTTTTGGAAAAACATACTCTGAAAATTGTTGTGCTGCCGCCCATCGCTGCGACTCTAGTGTGGCTAATTCGCCTGTATTTCGGCCATAAAAGACTAAGATATGCCATTTTAAATGACTGAAAATATGAACGACTTCGCCTAAGGCACGTTTTTGCCAGACAACTGTTTCATAGTCAGCAAAAACATTGACAGGTTCTTCAGCGACCAAAGGCTCTGTTACAGGCTCTAACTCTAAAGTTAATTGTTTTTCCGTTTCTGCTGGTTGCGCCATTTTTTGCAATTGTTGAAATTGTTTTTTGCTAATTTCTTCAATCGGAAACAGCCACATATTGGCTAACAAACCGGTTTCAGGGCGTTGTTCTAATAAAAATTCTTGCTTTTTATTTTCAATAATAGTGCCGACATAATACACATCTTTCGGCTTAACTTTTTTTGATTTAACTGGATAAGCGGTCATTTTATCTGCCTGATAGGCCGCACAATATTGCTGAAGCGGACAGCTTTCACACTTAGGTGAAGTTGGGGTGCAGACGGCTGAGCCTAGATCCATTAAGGCTTGATTAAAATCCCCTGGACGCTCACGATCGATGATTTTAAGCATCGCCGCTTCAAATACTTTACGATTACTCGCTTTTGCAATATCTGCATCAATTTCAAATAAACGGCTCACTACCCGCATGACGTTACCATCAATTGCTGGTTCGGGGAGATTAAAAGCAATGCTGCCAATTGCACCAGCCGTATAGGGGCCGATCCCTTTTAAACTCCGAATATCTTCGATTGTGTCAGGCATTTTCCCACCAAATTCTGAAACAATCTGTTGCGCTGCCACTTTTAAATTACGTGCTCGTGAATAGTAGCCTAACCCTTCCCAAGCTTTCAACAACTTATCATCTGGCGCTTCCGCTAAATCTTGAATCGTCGGAAACCATTCCATAAATCGATAAAAATAATCAATGACTGTATCTACGCGAGTTTGTTGTAGCATAATTTCAGAAATCCAAATACGATACGCATCTGTATTCGCTCGCCAAGGTAAATTGCGTTTTTCTCGTTCATACCAAGCTAAAAAATCTTCCTGGAATGAACTAACTTTTTCGGGACTCCACGCCTCCCAAGGCTCTTTATTCGTCATGTTCTACTTCCTTTTCGCTAATAAATTGCTGAACCAAATCATAGTCAAACCCTTTTTGGAATAAGCTTTGTTTGACTTTTTGGACTTTTTTAGAAAAATCAAATCGCTGATTAGCACGCCATAAACGTTCGCCTTCCTTGTTTAACGCTTGTTGTTCTTGTTCTTCGTCCTTTTCAAAAGCTAAAGATTCCAAAGCTAGATCAATGATTTCATTTGTAAAGCCCTTTTGCATCAGATGCAGACGCGTTTTCTGTAGTGCATCTTTAAAACTTTTAGTTCGATAGCGTTTCATGGCCTTTTCTGCAGTTGCTGTGGCAACATTAAGCTGTTCATCTAACGTATAAAAGGTCAAGCCATGCTGAATATCTTCTTCACTAATGCCTTTTTGCTTTAATTGTTGTGCCACATTTCGTGGTCCCTTATCACTGGTTCGCATAGCTGTCCGCACGTAACTTTCACTAAAAATTGCATCATCCAACAACCGCAGCTCTTCTAAACGTTGAACGATTTTTACTCGATCTTCAGGTACAATTTCTTTCTCTTTTAAATAAGTAAAAATCTCTTTCTTTGAACGTAATTGATAGCTTAAGTAATTCATCGCCATTTGTAACCCGACATCATAAGAACTGGCTTTTTTTATTTCTTCTATTAAAGTATCTGATAACTCTTGGCCTTTTAGCAGACGCTGCCGTACTAAAATATCTTCCGAGACACGCAGTTTTTCGCCTGAAGATAGCCAAAGTAGGTAAAATTCACCTTTATCTTTACTAATTCGTGTGATTGTTGTCATCTTATTCTCCTGCCCCTCTAAATCAGAACATATATTCTACTATACCATAGAATCCTTGGAAGCCAAATAAATAAAAATGTGCTAAAATGGGAGGAAGTGAAAAATGTGAGATGACTAAAGGATGAAAGAATATGACCCAACAACTAGTAAAAAAAGGCCAACAAATTTCTTTAAAAATTAAACGATTAGGAATTAATGGCGAAGGTATCGGCTATTATAAAAAATTAATTATTTTCGTTCCTGGGGCGCTACCCAAAGAAGAAGTGACTGCCACGATCACAAATGTTACACCCAAATTTGCTGAAGGAACCCTTCAATCTGTCAAAAAAGCTGCTAAAGATCGCGTGGTCCCTCCTTGTCCTGTCTATGAAACATGTGGCGGCTGCCAACTACAACATTTAGCCTACAAAGCACAATTAGACTTTAAAAAAGATTTATTAAAGCAGGCGCTTAACAAATTTAAACCAGTCAATTATCAAAACTATGAACTACGAAAAACAATTGGGATGGAGAATCCTTGGAATTATCGAAATAAAGCCCAATTCCAATTACGCCAAATCGATGGCCAAGTAGAAGCTGGTCTCTATCAAGCTGATTCACATCAATTAGTACCGATTGATAACTGTTTGGTCCAACAGCCTGCGACAACCAAGGTGATGAATACATTAGTTGATTTATTGAATGACTTTCAATTACCAATTTATGATGAACGTAAAAATAGTGGTATCTTTCGAACATTAATGGTTCGAGTGGGCATCCAAACTGGCGAAGTCCAAGTAGTGTTCATTACACAATCGCAGAAATTTCCACAAAAAGAAAAAATGGTTCGCGCAATTAATGAACAATTACCAGAAGTTGTTTCTATTATGCAAAATGTTCAAAATAAAAAAACCTCTCTAGTAATGGGTGATGATACCCTTCACTTATGGGGCAAAGAAAGCATTGAAGAACACATTAACGACGTTGTCTTTGATTTATCGCCGCGAGCATTTTTCCAATTGAATCCAGAACAAACGGAAATTTTATATAATGAAGGAATCAAGGCCTTAGATTTACAACCAAATGAAACTGTTGTTGATGCTTATTGTGGCGTCGGGACCATTGGCTTAAGTTTAGCGAAACAAGCGCATCAAGTTCGTGGTATGGATACCATTCCCGCCGCAATTGACGATGCTAGATTCAATGCAAAACGACTTGGTGTTACGAACACACATTATGCTGTTGGAACAGCTGAAGACTTATTACCTAAATGGTTCAAAGAAGGCTTTAAACCTGATGCCATTGTAGTTGATCCCCCACGGACTGGTTTGGATCGTAAATTATTAACGGCCCTTTTGAAACAACCACCTAAGAAAATGGTGTATATTTCTTGTAATGTATCCACGTTAGCACGTGATTTAGTTCAATTAGCCAAAGTATATCAAGTAAACTATTTACAATCTGTTGATATGTTTCCACAAACCGCTCGTTGTGAAGTTGTCGTCAAATTAACGAGAAAATAAAAAAAGGAGCGTGGGACAAAAATCACTTTGGATTTTTGCTCCACGCTCAAAAACTGATAAACGGCGGGAACAGAACCAACACTACGCGTTGCTCCGATCTCAACAACTTCTAAGAGCTAAAGCTCTAAGAGTTGAAGGTCCTTCGGAAATAAGCCGAAATTGTTGAGAATCACGAAGAACGTAGTGATTCGATGATGAACAATACCTACTTGGTCTCCAAAAATTAAAAAGCACCGGGTAGGTATCATGCAACATCAACTCGTTCCTCGTTGTGTTTTATGATAATTTTCGGAAATTTCTTCTTATTGCTGAGAAACACTATTTGCAAAGCAAATAGATGTTAAACAGTACCTACTTGGTTCTCGGAGCTAAACGGTTCTGTCCCGACCTCCTTTAACTAATTAAACAATTATTTACTTAATTAGCTATTTTTTCGTCCGAAGAAGAATGAAACCACAGCAACTAAAATTACTGCCCCAATAATTGATGGCACAATTGCCATACCTGCTACGTGAGGACCCCAGCTACCTAAGATTTTTTCTCCGATAAATGAACCAACTAAACCGGCAACGATATTCGCAATCCAACCCATTGATTGACCTTTGCTTGTAAGCGCGCCAGCGATAGCACCGATAACAGCACCAACGATTAAAACCCATAAAGTATGCATAAAATAATTCCTCCTAAATGCTTTATCTAGCGAATAATTCGCTATGTTACTATTATGGACTACTTTTATTAGATAACAAAATAGTTTGCTCGTTTCCATGAAAAAAAAGCAATAATTTCTGATAATTTCATTAAAAAAGCTCAGAACAGGAGACAGAAGTGCACTGTTCTGAGCTTTTATTTAAGAAATCGTTGGGCGTTTTACTCGTTCATGTGCGACATCCGTTGCTTGAATCTCTTTATTATTAAAAGGTGTTAAGCGGAATGCCAATTGGAATTCTTCAAACGTAGTCCGGTATTTTTCTAATTGCCACTGGCCACAAGAGTAGCTACCTAGGGCGTTTTGTTTGTAATCGATATTTAAAACAACATAATCACTTTCTTGTAATTCATTGGTATGCTTAGCAACATCTAGCGCTTGTTCTTCAAAATAAGAAACACTAAAATTATATGAATCAGCCGCTGTTGCTACTACTCCTTGGCCGCGATCATCCGTGAATGCGGACCATTTAGTCGCCATGTGATTACCATTGGCTTGTGGAACAACATAATTAGTGAACATTTCCGCCACTGTAGCATCATAAACGCCAAGTAAACCAGCTTCTTGTGAATCTACATAGTTTTCTCTCGGCCCTTTACCGAAATATTTTACTTCTGATAGAGACTTGTCTAAATGGAGAGTCACACCCAAACGTGGTAACATATCTGGCGCATTTTCAATTTTACCAGCAGGACTACCTTTTAAGTCGAAGAAAATTTCGCCATTTGGTGCAATTAAATACTGATAGGTACATTGATAATGCCAAGCACTGTTAGTCGTTCCGTTAATTGTTTTTACGATGACTTGGATAAAATCATCAACTTTTTTCCATTCAAAAGAACGGACAATTTCATGCTCTAAATGTAAGAAATATTTCTTCTTCATTTCATCAATAATTTCCATATCATTACTGATTGGTGCCCGCCAAAATGTAAATTTCGGCCCTTTATGCAATAATTTTTTACCATCTCGTGTCACATTCGTTAAGGCACCCTTCACTTTATCAAAATTAATTGAAAAGTTTGGTCCTTCAATGTATAAATGAGGGCCAATTTCCTTTGCCATCAGCGAGCCAACTGGTGTGATCTCAATCCCTGGTGTTGCAATTGGCAATTCAAACTGTGCGGTAGCTAATTCATGACCAGCAGATGCATAGGCGGTCGTTTCTTTCAATTGATATGAAAGAGTTAAATAATAGGCGGCTCCTGCCTTTTTAGGAAAATCTAAATGATAAGGTAAGTGCAGTCTTCCTTCTGCTCTAGCAGCAATTGCTGGCACTGCTACTGTCCCTGATTGAATCACTGTTTGATCTTCAGTAATTGTATAAACCAGCTTAAAGATAGCCAAGTTTTCAAAGTCAAACCGACTCAATAATGAGAATTCACCTGACAGAACGTCAATAGCGCTAGTTGTAATGGGTTCAATGACTTTTTTGTATTCATACAAGCTAGGAGATGGCGTACGGTCAGGCATCAACATCCCATCAATACAAAAATCTTTGTTACTTGGATCATCGCCGAAATCGCCGCCATAACGATAATAAACTTCACCGTTATCTGTTACCGATTCAATGCCATGGTCAAACCATTCCCAAATAAAGCCACCTTGTAATTTATCATGAGCATAAAATAGCTCTTGGTATTCTTTTAAATTCCCAGGGCCATTCCCCATCGCATGACAATATTCACATAAAATATGCGGTTTTTTTGAATTTTCAATAATCGTATTCATCAGTAATTCTCTAGTTGGGTGTTCCAACCACGTATACATTGTAGAATAGACATCCGTGACCTCTGCTTCAAAATCACCTTCATAATGGACCAAGCGTGTCGGATCCATTTCTTTGGCAATACGGGCCATTTCAATAAAGTTATGACCAAACGCAGATTCATTTCCTAACGACCAAAAGAGAATTGATGGATGATTTTTATCCCGTTGAATCATCCGTACCATCCGAGAAACATAAGCCGTTTCCCATTCTGGATCGTTGCTAATCCAATCATATTCTCCAGTTAATTCAAAGCCGTGACATTCCAAATCAGTTTCATCAATCACATACATTCCATATTCATCGCATAAATCATAGAAATAAGCAGATGCTGGATAATGACTGGTTCGAATGGCATTAATATTAAATTGTTTCATTAAACGAATATCTTTTTCAATTTCTTCACGACTAACCACTCGACCATTTTTCGGATTATAATCATGACGATTCATTCCTTTTAGTTTAATGGCCACACCATTGACTAAGAAAGTCTCACCAGATACATGAATATTTCTGAAACCAACTTTTTGCGGAATAACTTCGACGACTTCCCCTTCAGAAAAAACAGTGATAAATAGCTGATACAAGTATGGTTTTTCCGCTGACCAAGCAGTGACAGACGGTAAACTTACTGAAAATTCAACCGTACCTTGATTTCCTGCGACAGTCTCTTTAAGAACCGTTTTTCCCTGCTGATCCATCAACTCCAATTGAACTTGTTGTCCTTTGTCTTGCCAAAATTTACCGGTAATTGCCAAGTGGCCATTTTGATACGAATCATCTAAATCGGAAATAACAAAGAAATCTTCCAGCCCATTTTCTGGTACACCGAGTAATTCAACATCACGAAAAATACCACTTAACCACCACATATCTTGATCCTCTAAATACGTACCATCTGACCATTGATAGACTCGCACCGTTAAATCATTTGTTTCACCAATTTTAGCGTAAGGCGTAATGTCAAATTCTGCTTCATTTCGTGCACCTTTACTGTAGCCAACTTCATGGCCGTTCACCCAAACATGATAAGCTGAATCTACGCCACAAAAGCGTAAAATGATTTTTTTATCGTGAAATGTTTCATCTATAGCAAATGTCCGTTTGTAAATACCTGTTGGGTTTTCCGTTGGTACATACGGCGGATTAATGGGAAAATTGTACCATAAATCAGAGTAATGCATTTTGCCATATCCTTGGACTTGCCAATTTCCAGGAACAGTGATTTGATCCATTTGGCTTGTATCAAAGTCCGTCGCAAAAAAGTTTTCTGGGCTGTATTCTGGCGCTTCTAAAAAAAGAAAATGCCAGCGTCCGTTTAAATTTTTGTATGCTTGTGTATATTTATTTTCATTTAGTAAGGCTGTTTCTTTCGAAGGAAAGCTCGAAAAATGTGCTCGTCCAGGCAACCGATTGATACTATCTACTTTATAATTTTCCCAAGTCTTCATAATCCATTTCTCCTTTACCAACTTCATTTTTTTCTTTTGTTTCATACCGTTTCCAGCAAATCCAAGCAAAGCCCATAAAAACAATTAAACCAATAATGTTATACGCCAACATGCCCAGTGGACTAGCGGTTCCTTTCGGTAACGTGCCATTGATTTCTTCCATGATTAATTTTGGATCCGGCACAGTTGACATAAAGAATACAAAGATAAAAATGGCTAATAAGAAAATCCCCGCAATTAAGCCAAAGGTTCGATTACCAAAGCGGAAACTTCTCGGCATTGTTTCTTTTTTCCAACGAAGCCCAATATAGGCGATTAACAAGAATAAGACAGGCACTAGTGACGTAGAAGCTGTCATATTAATTAACGTTTCTAAAAAGCTATCCATATTTCCAATTCCTAATGCTGGAATGGCAACTAAAATCGTCACAATAATTCCTTGAACTAACAAAGCATTGGTTGGATTTCCCTCTTCGTTCGTTTTCACTAGCCACTTACCGAAGACCCCATCAGGAATTTCTGAGAAAAATACTTTAACTGGTGCTGCCGTCCACAGAGCCAAAGAACCAAGACTTCCGACAAATAAGATAATTCCTACTAAGCGCACCATCATTGCTGCGGGAATATGGAAATACGTACCTAAAATTTTAAAGATATCAAAAATACCATTTGAAAAATTTCCTTTTAAGACGTCCGTTGGCACTACCAAACCTACAGCAACGGCACCAAGAATATACATGATACCGACCGCAATCGTTGCACCAATCATCGTGCGGACAAACGTTTTATTGCCGCCTTTAACATCCTTAATGTATACGCCGATACTTTCACCACCGCCAACAGCTTGTAAAATCCACGCCATCGTCATGAAAAAAGTCCAATTAAAAGTTGGCATAATTGACGTCGTGGTAAATTCTTGTGCTGGCTCATTGCCAAAACCAAACACGACGACAAAGGCTAAAACCACAAAAGCCACGCCCATAAATAAACGAGCACCACCCGCTAAGCTAGTCACTTTCGAAATCCACGAAACCCCTTTAATACAAACCCATGTCATTAACCAAAATAACAGAATAGAAATCACTGCAATTATTTTAGTACTATGGTTTCCTTGAAAAACGTTTTGACCTAAAAAAGCGTATGAACCATAAATCAATGTATTCGGTAGTAATGAACAGAAGAAAAACAAGTTGACAAAGAAATATGACCAAGCGCCTAAAAATGCCCATTTAGGTCCTAACACAGATTCCAACCAACTGTGAACACCTGATTCATTTTCAGAATTAGCAGAAGCAAATTCTGCAATCATTAGAATAAATGGTAAAAAGTAAAAAATAGAGCCGAATAAATAGCCTGGAATAGTTGCTAGGCCAATCTGAATACTGTTGTTAACAATGCTGGGAAAGGCAAAAACCGCTGAAAAAGTCATGAGCATCAATGCGACAGAACCTAATCGTTCCCGTGAATGTGTTGCCATTTTACTACATCCTCTCTTTATCAAATTAATTAGTACTCACACATTGTAAAACGCTTACAGTTTTTTAAAAATAAAAAATGTTGCCTATTTCTTGTAAAGATGTTGACTTTTAGAAAGCCTTTACATACTCTTATAAAGAGGTGATAGCATGCAAAATGTTTTTACAAATAATGTCAGCATCCTGATTAATGATCAACCTATTAGCCAAGAATTTCATCTTTATGAAGCTGGCTATGAAAAATGCCGCCCGACAAAACCAACTGAGTTTGCCCCCATTAATTATTGGGTTTTGCATTATTGTAGCGATGGTGAAGGCTATTTTTCAACACCCTTTATGGAAAAACAACACATTACCGCTGGCGATTTGTTTATGATTCCAGCCAATTGTCGCAATATTTATTATCCTAATCGGCAAAATCCTTGGACCTATCATTGGGTCGGTTTTGTTGGAGATCTTTCGTCTCAGTATTTAGAAAAAATAGGCCTGACTACCGAAAATTGTATTTTAAAAGGAACTGTTGATAAGAAATTAGAAAGTTTATTTAAAAATATTTACCAAGAAGCGAAGAAACATAATCATTTTGGCAGTTTAAGTGAAAGCTTTCAATTGTTGAATTATCTAGAGCATCATTCCGTTACACAGCACGAAAATCAAAGCCAACAATTATTTAACCAAATTAAAATGGCTATTCACGAAAATTTTTCAAACAATCTTTCAATTAGTCAATTAGCTTCTGAGTATAACATTGATCGTAGCTATTTATTTAAGCTATTTCAGCGTTATGAACAAACAAATCCTAGTATTTATGTACAAAACTTAAAATTGCAAAAAGCCTGTTCTCTGTTAAGAAAAAGTTCCTTAACCATCACGGAAATCAGTTTTGAAGCAGGTTTTTCTTCACCTTCTTATTTTTCAAAATTTTTCTTCCAGAAAAAAGAGATGACACCTCGACAATATCGTCAACAGTTTTTAACGTAAAAAACCTCTTGCTAAGCAAGAGGTTTTAAAATTATTCAATGAATGAATTATTTTACTGTTACTGAAGCGCCAACTTCTTCTAAAGCAGCTTTTAAAGCTTCTGCTTCTTCTTTAGAAACGCCTTCTTTAACTGGTGCAGGAGCGCCATCAACTACAGCTTTAGCTTCTTTCAAGCCTAAGCCAGTTGCTTCACGAACTGCTTTGATAACTTTAACTTTTTGATCGCCAGCTGCTGTTAATTCAACAGTGAATTCAGTTTGTTCTTCTGCTGCTCCACCTGCTGCTGGTCCAGCTACTGCTACAGGAGCTGCTGCTGATACGTCAAATTTTTCTTCGATAGCTTTAACTAATTCGCTTAGTTCTAAGATAGTTGCTGTTTCTAACTCAGCAACGATGTTTTCAATGTTTAATGCCATTTTGAATTTCCTCCATTTAAATTAAAATTGTTTGTTTTTTATTTGTTTGAATTAGACTGCAATTAAGCAACTTCTTCGTTTTTCTCTGCCACTGCTTTGACAGCGTAAGCCACGTTGCGGACTGGCGCTTGTAATACAGATAATAGCATAGATAGTAAACCTTCGCGGTTTGGTAGTTTTGCCAACGCAGTAATTTGTTCCACTGAAGAAACTTTTCCTTCGATGACGCCACCTTTGATTTCTAATGCTTTTGCATCTTTAGCAAATTCGTCGATGATTTTAGCTGGTGCTACTACATCGTCGTTGCTGAATGCGACAGCAGTTGGGCCTGTAAAGACTTCGTCTAAGCCGTCTAAACCAACTTTTTTAGCTGCACGAGAAAGGATTGAGTTTTTGATGACTTTCATTTCTACGCCTGCTTCACGTAATTGTTTACGTAAGTTAGTGACTTCTTCTACTGTTAATCCACGGTAGTCCACGATTACAACTGATGCTGCTGATTCAAATTTCTCAGCGGCTTCTTGAACTAGGCTTTCTTTTTTAGCGATTGCTGCTTCACTCATTTATTTCACCTCCTGATTTTGATGGTGGAGTTGTACTGGTTTACGATATGTAAAGTAGAAGAATCAAATGAAACTTCGCTCACTTCGTTCGCCAAGTATTGTTTTACATCGGCTTTTTATCAAAAAGTCGTGTAAAACAACAAAACTCCATGCCACCGTAGACATAGAGGGACCGAATTGTATATAACTCAACAATTGTCCTCGGTAGGAAATTAAGACTTGCGTCACCTACTGTCTTCGGTACAGTTAATTATTAACCTCACTCACTTTACCATAGGGTAAGTGAGTGAGTCAAGAATTTTTTAATTATTTTCTTTCAAATTAGAAAGAAGCTTGGTCAACGTGGATTCCAGGTCCAAATGTTGTTGTTACTGAAATGTTTTTGATGTATTGACCTTTAGCAGTTGATGGTTTAGCTTTCAATAATACGTCGTTAATTGTGTTGAAGTTTTCAACCAATTTTTCGTTATCAAATGAAACTTTACCGATTGGTACGTGGATGTTACCAGCTTTGTCAACGCGGTAAGTTACTTTACCAGCTTTAACTTCTTCAACAGCTTTTGTAACGTCCATTGTTACAGTACCAGTTTTAGGGTTTGGCATTAAACCTTTTGGTCCTAAGACACGGCCTAATTTACCAACTGTAGCCATCATGTCAGGAGTCGCAACAACTACGTCAAAGTCGAACCATCCACCTTGGATTTTTGCAACCATGTCGTCGTCGCCTACGAAATCTGCACCAGCAGCTTCAGCTTCTTTAGCTTTTTCGCCTTTAGCGAATACTAAAACAGTTTGTGTTTTACCAGTTCCGTTTGGAAGCACAACTGCTCCACGGATTTGTTGGTCTGCTTTTTTAGGGTCAACGTTCAATTTGTAAGCAACTTCAACTGTTGCGTCAAATTTCGCGATGTTTGTGTCTTTTGCTAAAGCTACTGCTTCTTCAACTGAGTAAGCTTTTGTAGCATCAACTTTTTTCAATGCTTCTTGCATTTTTTTGCTCTTTTTAGCCATTTTGTTTCCTCCTTGATTGTGGTTATAACGGTTGTACCTCCCACGTCTTTCATATCTTTAAATATGAAACGAACTGAGAAGCTACTTCTTTGAGTAAGTGTGGAATAAAAATTATTCTACGATGATACCCATGCTTCGTGCAGTTCCTGCAACCATGCGCATTGCTGCTTCAACGTCAGCGGCGTTTAGGTCTGCCATTTTAAGTTCAGCGATTTCTTTCACTTGATCGCTTGAAACTGTTGCAACTTTAGTTTTGTTTGGTTCACCTGAACCTTTTTCGATTTTTGCAGCTTTTTTCAATAAGACTGCAGCAGGTGGTGTTTTAGTAATGAATGTAAATGAACGATCTTCATATACAGAGATTACTACTGGAATAATCAAGCCTGCTTGGTCAGCTGTACGAGCATTGAATTCTTTAGTGAATCCCATGATGTTGATACCTGCTTGACCTAACGCTGGACCTACTGGTGGAGCTGGTGTTGCTTTCCCCGCAGGAATTTGTAATTTAACGATTTTTTCTACTTTTTTAGCCACGAAAATACCTCCTTAAGTTCTCGTGCGTGGTTAATGGGGTTGAGATTTCCCCTCCCACTCAACGTACATTTAAAACATACCCTATTACTATACAGGATTCCCTTTACTTTTTCAAGATGTTTTTATGATTTCAAGGCAATTTTTTTATCTGTTATTTTCTTCATGAAATGTGCATCATGCTCAATCACTAGCATTGCAGGCTTCACAGATAAGATTAGCGCTTCTAATTGTTGATGATTAAACACATCCAAGTAATTAAGGGGTTCATCCCAAATATAAAGTTCAGCTGATTGAGACAATGATTTGGCTACTTCGACTTTTTTCCGTTGCCCCATACTCATTTGTTCAATTCGATTAGTGAAAACAGCGCGCTCCATCCCAAGTTTTCGTAAGTTATTTAAAAATTGGGTGTAATCTAACTGATTTTTCTCTGCAAATTCGGATAAAGTTCCTTGATTGTCTTCATAATCTTGGCGCACATAAGAAATGGTTAATTGGTGAGCCAAAGTGGCTTCGCCTTCTGAATCTCCAGAAAAATCCCCCAACAAATACTGAATCAAGCTCGATTTTCCTGAGCCATTTTTTCCTGTTATTCCGACAATTTCTCCCGCGTTTATTGAAAAAGAAATTGGCGTAAATAGCCAATTTTTCTCGTAGCCCAGACGAAGCTCTTCCACCGTCAATAATGTTTTGTGATGCGTTGGCTGATAATCCATTGACAAAGGATCAATATACTCAAGATCTTTTAATAGTTTTTCTTTTTCTGCTAATTGTGTTTCGGCGCGTTGTTGAATGTGTTTCGAACGCTTCATTACGCGCGCAGCCCGGGCACCAATGGCTCCTGTATCAAAAATCGCCCCGCTTCCTTTTTCCTTAGCATTGCCGTACTTATCACCTTCACGGTTCATCGACCATTCCGCTTTTTTACGAGCGGTTTCTTTCAAGCGATTGACTTCTTTTTTGATTTTTTCATTTTCTGCCAGTTCAAAAGCATCTCTTAATTTTTTTTGCTCTTCATAAATAGAAAAATTCCCTTGATACAGTGTCAATTGACTTTTTTCAATCGCCAAAATATGATCAACTACTTCATCAACAAATGCCCGATCGTGGCTGACTAAAATAAATCCGTGTTTCTTTTTCTTCAAATATTCAGCCACTTGTTGTCTGCCAGCTAGATCTAAATGATTTGTTGGCTCGTCAATTAAAGGAAAGGCATTTTCTTCAATAAAAAGAAGACCTAATAAAACTTTCGTCTTTTCGCCGCCTGATAAAGAAGAAAAGGGCCGCCATAGAACTTCAGGATCAACGTTTAAAAGCGTTAATTCTCGTTCTAATTTCCACTGTTCAAAAGAAGTCACCTCTTGTAAGACATAATAAGTGAGCTGTTGTTCTTCTGCAACTGTTTGTGGAAAATAGACGAAATCGACTTGATGAAGAATCTCTCCTTGGTAATCCAACTGCTTTTGTAACAATCTTAATAAGGTTGTTTTCCCACGGCCATTGCGGCCAATCAATCCTAATTTCCAATTGGTATCCATCGTGATATTTGCCTGATCAAAAAGCAATACTTCTTGATTATCATAGGCAAAAGATAGTTGTTTTAGTTCAATTTTCGACATAAATATACCTCCATAAAGCAAAATTGATGCAGCTTTACGGAAATCAGCGGCATCAATCCAAGGTATACAAAAAGACCCGTGGCTGAATTCTTTAAGCTAATTTCCGAAAATCCGCACACTCCACCCGTTATATTCAGGCAAAGTTATACAGTTTCTCTAAAAAATTAACTTAAATTTTCAACGCACGAATCCCTCTTTTCGTCTTTTATTATCTAGAATTTAGCATCTCTTCACTGATTTGTCAACGAAGGCCCCTTGCTTTCATTCTGATAAAAATTTAAATTATTCGCTAAAACACAAGCGATTGCCTAGTTCCCCGCCATTTTTTGTGTTAGACTTCCAATGAAAACATATTCTAATGAAGAAGGTGCTGAAATGGAAGAGTTACGCTTTAATAGTGTTTTTGATATTATCGGACCCGTTATGATTGGTCCAAGCAGTTCTCATACAGCTGGAGCGGCAAGAATTGGAAAAGTGGTTCGCAGTATTTTTGGACAGCAACCTGATAGCGTTGACATTTATTTATATGAGTCTTTTGCCAAAACTTATCGTGGTCACGGAACAGATATCGCCTTAGTTGGCGGCCTTTTAGGCATGGAACCAGATGATGAGCAACTAGCCAATTCTTTGGAAATTGCCTATGAACAAGGAATGGAAGTTTGTTTTATTCCTAAAAGTGAAAAAGCAGACCATCCTAATTCCGTTAAAATTGTGGTTTCTTCTGGCGACCGAAAACTATCTGTGACAGGAATTTCAATTGGTGGTGGAAACATTCAAATTTCTGAATTAAATGGCTTCAAATTGTCTTTAAGTATGGGCACGCCAACATTTATTGTTGTCCATCAAGATGTTCCTGGCATGATTGCTAAGGTGACCAACATCCTTTCAGCTAGCGATATCAATATTAGTACAATGACCGTTACCCGAGAATCTAAAGGGGAAAAAGCGATTATGATTATTGAAGTTGATCAAGCCGAAGTCGGTGACATTGTCATGCAATTAGCTGAAATCCCTCATATATATAGCGTTAACTATTTTGACTAAATGAACGTAAAGGAGTAATACGATGTTTTATTCAATTGAAGATTTGGTAGCTCAAGCGAAAGAGTACCCTTCTGTGAGCGAATTAATGATTGCAACAGAAATGGCTCATGGCGGGTATTCTCGTGAACGAATTATTGAAACAATGGAAAAAAATCTAGCCGTTATGAAACAATCTGTCGCTGAAGGAATCGCTGGTGTTACCTCAGTAACAGGGCTAACTGGTGGCGATGCAACCCGCTTAAATGATTACATACATTCAGGCAACTTTTTAAGCGGTGAGACCATTTTACAAGCCGTGCGAAATGCGATTGCTGTTAATGAAGTTAATGCAAAAATGGGCTTGATTTGTGCTACACCAACCGCAGGCAGTGCCGGAGTAGTTTCTGGCGTCTTGTTGGCAGTTATTGATCGCTTAAAGTTAACGCATCAGCAACAATTGGAGTTTCTATTTACAGCTGGGGCTTTTGGCTTAGTGATTGCCAACAATGCCTCAATCAGTGGTGCCGAAGGTGGTTGTCAAGCTGAAGTCGGTTCTGCTAGTGCAATGGCCAGTGCCGCTTTAGTTGCGGCTTCTGGCGGTACGCCTGATCAATCTGCTCAAGCTGTGGCCATTACGATAAAAAATATGATGGGCCTCATTTGTGATCCTGTTGCGGGACTTGTTGAAGTCCCTTGCGTGAAGCGAAACGCATTAGGTTCTTCTCAAGCCTTCATCTCAGCTGACATGGCTTTAGCGGGGATTCGAAGTGTCATTCCACCAGATGAAGTCATCCACGCAATGTACCAAGTGGGTCGCCAAATGCCACAAATTTTCAAGGAAACCGCTGAAGGCGGTCTTGCGGTGACACCAACTGCACAACGTTTAAGCAAAGAAATTCTAGAGAAACAAAAATAGAAATAACTATAGCAAGAAGCTTACAGAAAAAACGTCCATTCGTTTTTTCCGTAAGCTTCTTCTTTAATAACTTGTTCCGCCTAAACCAACCACAGCGACAATTCCATTCATGACATCTTTCATCGTTTCACCCACAAATGAAACGGTTCTACCATCAATGCGTTTAATCATTGGTAACATTTCAATGCGATCTGCTTGTGCTGTCGTCACACATTGCAATTTTACAGTTGCAGGTGTTTGTAAGGCATATCGGGGTAATTCAGACAACGCAAAGGAAGTTAACACCTGACTTGTAGTTGCTACGATAGCTTCCCGAACTTGTTGCATGGGTCTATTTTTGATTGCATAACGTCCCAGAGATTCTTTGGTGGAAACAAAGGGGACTTCGGGCATCATTTTTTCTTGAAAAAGTTGTTCCTCTAAGCCTGATTCACCGATAATTAAACCAACAGGGACACCTAATTCGCTAGCGTAAGCTGCATTAATTGTCGTTTCATTCATCGCTAATTCGTTTATTTTTAAATCATAAGCAACACTAGCACTATACCCATGATCCATATTCCCTTTTTGTTTACCAATACCAGCATGATAACCTAAGAAAAAGACTACATCATAGCTACTATCCAAGCCACTCATCATATAATCCATGCGAGGAAAGCCGCTCACTAAGGAAATTCGTTCATCCATTTCTGCTAAGCGCGCATAAGCTAAATTCAATCCACGGCTATGCGAATCGGCAATAGTAATTTCTGTAATTTGTTCATTTTTAGCACTCTTTTGAATCCCTTCAATCAACCAAGCCACATGTTGGTGATATAATTCTCGGAATAAAACGGTATCCTCTTTTTCCATATCAAATGTCGCAATACCTGCTAATCCTTCAATATCGCATGATACATAAATCTTCATTTGTTCCACTCCTTTGACAATGGCTGAACCAGTGCTTGAATTTTGTCAGCATCTAAATTTTTGATTAATTGAATGACTAATTCTTTCGCCGCTTGGTAATCTTGAAAGTCCACATAGCAATGGGGTGTGTGTGCGTAACGGACAGGAATTCCTACAACAATCGTCGGGGCTCCTTGAACTTGTGTAATCGCCATGCCATTGGTTCCACCACCACTTCGAACAGAAACTTGAACAGGAATTTTGTGTATTTTAGCAATCTCTAGTGCATACTCTTGAAATTCCGGATTCGTAATCATAGAAACATCAAAATAGCGTAACATCGGTCCTTTTCCCATTGCTGATTGAATCATCTCTGGCGTTTCTGCCGTATCATCAGCAGGGCAGCCTTCGAAAACAATAGCTAAATCAGGATTGACTTGCTTTGCGGCAATAAGTGCTCCTCTTTCGCCAACTTCTTCTTGTGCAGTTACTGTCGCAACTAACTTGAATGGAAGTGTCTCTTCTTTCAACTCCTCCATGACGTCCACTAAGCAAGCACAGCCAATGCGACAATCAAAAGCTTTTCCTAAAAAAAGATCTGTCTGTTCGTTGTAACAACACGTCACATCTGGAATGACCGGTGCACCAAGATCGATTTTGTACGTTTCAATTACTTCTTCTTTTGAGGTAGCGCCAATATCGATTGTCAAATCAGCAATGGTTAATGGCCGCTGACGTTCCTCTGGTGTCATAAAATGAGGGGGCCGACTAGTAACTACGCCTGGCAGATAGGTGCCTTCCCGGTTACGAATCCGAACTTTTTGTGCAGAAATCGTATTAGGGACCCAGCCACCTAACGGAAGAAAACGCAACAAGCCGTTTTCTTTAATTGCTTGAATCATAAAACCCACTTCGTCACTATGAGCATCAAAAAGCACAACTGGACCTTCACTTAGATTATTTTTCTTCTCAAGATATAAATTTTTAATGGCATCTAGCCGTTGAATAGTAAAATCCGCAGTTGCGTGTTGAAGGATTCTAACGACTTCTGTTTCAAAGCCTGAAACACCATTAGCATTTGAAAGTTCCTGAATTAATTGAACAGCTTGACTTTTTTTCATTTTTTCCCAACCTTTACTTGTCACCGATAGAGACTGATTTGTAATAGCCTGAACCTAATGGGCCATAGACTAAATTTTGGACAGAATCGTCCACTAAGCGTGCTTCTGTTAATTGATAAAGAGGAACTAGGGGTGCTTCTTCCGCAACCAATTGATCCGCTTTTTGTAATGTTTTCCAACGTTCTTCATATTTATTTGCATAAGTTACGTTTGCTTCTTGAAGCAACTGATCGAAGGTCTTATTAGACCATTTACCAAAATTATTGGAATTTTTTGATTGCAATAGGTTTAAGAAATCGATTGGATCAGCATATACTGGCGTCCAGCCACCAACCACAATGTCGAAATCTCCGCTGCGACTTTTTTCTAAACGATTATTAAAAGGAACTGGCGAAACATTGACTGTTAAATTTTCTAAATTATCTGCTAAAGCTCCTTGAACATACTCACTGATTTTTTTAGCATTTTCTGTATCCGAACTTAAAATCGTTAGCTCCGCTTTTTCAATTTCTAATTCTTTTTTAGCCGTTTGCCATAACTCTTTCGCTTTTTCTGGTTCACTAGGATTTAAATCTCCTAATTCCTCTGCAAAATCTTTTTGCGTTTCTTGATTAGTGAAACCTGTTGGCACGAAGCCAAGTGCTTTTTTTGAGCCATCATTTAAAACATTTTTAGCTAAACGTTCAGAATTCAATGATAATGCTATCGCTCGACGTGCATTCTTATTTGCCAAAAGATTTTTTTGCGTATTTAATTGGATATAATACGTTCCAGGAATTTCACGAATTTTTAAAGCTGCATTGCCTTGTTCTTGTGCAACAATTTCTCCAGAAATTTTTACAACATCTAATTCTTTCCCTTCGAAAAGATTTTTCCCAGTATTGACTTCTTTAACGACTTGGACATCCACCTTATCCAGCGAAACATTCGCTTGATCCCAATAATTTTTATTCTTCACATAGGACCAAGTATTATTCGTGCCATCCCAACCTTCCAATGTGAAAGCGCCATTGTAAAGTGTTGACTCAGCTGATGTACCATAGTTTTTGCCCGTTTTTTCGACAAATGCTTCATTTAAAGGATAAAAAGCTGGCACCGCCAATAATTGTTGAAAATAACTCATAGGATAGCTCAGCTCTACTTCCAAGGTATGGTCATCAATGGCTGTTACCCCTAGCTCTTCTTTAGATTTGCCACCGTCAACAATAGCACGATAATTTTTTATCCCTTCAAAATAATACGCTTGCGGGGAAGCTGTTTTTGGGTCTACTGTGCGCTTCCAAGAATATTCAAAATCATTGGCTGTGATTGGCTCGCCGTTACTCCATTTTGCATCTTTTCGAATCGTAAAAGTATAGATTAAACCATCATTAGAGGGCTGTACTTTTTCAGTTGCCAATGCTGGTTTAGCTTCTCCTTTTTCGTCAAAGGAGAAAAGTCCCTCTCCTACTTGACTCATTACATCTGCTGCTGTATTATCCATTGCCAACGACACGTCTGCCGTTGATAATTCCGAATCAATCCCGACCCGTAATACCTGTTGTTCTTGCTTTTTGGTTTCTTTCCCAACATTTCCACAGCCCGAGAGAAGTAGAACTATGATTGCTGCCAAAGACAGCCTTTGCTTTGTTGCCCTTTTCATAAAAACACCTCATTTTTTTATTTTTTGATACCTTTTTCCCACAAAATTATTTATAATCTGATAAAGGAGGTTTGCTCATGAACTTAGATTACTTAAAAGAAACGTATCATTTAACGAAAACAGAAAGTCAGATTTTGTATTATTTGGATCAACAAAGTACGAACGCGGCCGATTTAAGTATTCGAGAAGTTGCCAAACACTGCTTTTCTTCGCCTAGTTCCATCATTCGTTTAGCCAAAAAATTAAATTTATCAGGTTATAATGAACTTATTTACAAATTAAAAGAAGCCCATTTTTCTCAGCCAATCCCTTTTGAAACAGCGCCTTCATTTGAAACAACCAACGAGTTTTGTCGACTGCTTGCCAAACACAAGAGTCATTTATTTGTTATTTTAGGTCATGACTTTTCACGACATTTGGCGGCTTACATTAGTGAAGTTTTCAATTTTCATGGCATCCCCAGTATCACAACAGCCCATACTCATTCGATAAATAGTCAAAATAATCAGAATTTTCTTTTTATCATTCTTTCACATTCTGGTGAAGAAAAATACCTAAAAGAAACAGCTCTGCTTGCGAAAGAGAAAAAACATCCTATCATTTCTTTTGTTGGTGCCAAAAATTCAACTCTTGGTCGACTGGCAGATCTCGTTTTTTCAACTGACTCTTACAGCCCGTTTTCAACAAGTGTCGCTCAGCCACAAATGTTTTTTGGCCAAACATTAATCACCTTTGAAGCCTTGATTTGTGCTTATTTAAATCATGAGGATTACATTCCAATATCTCCTAAAAATAAATAATTTTATTTATTATAGCTGAAAAAAGCTATTTCGCTAGCCCAAGTATAGAAAAAGGCACATGTTCCATTTTTTATGGAACATGTGCCTTTTTGCTATTTTTTACTCGGCCATAGAAATTCAATTAGCAATTGATCTACTTCAGGATTTTCATGTAATTGGCTATGTTGTGCATTTTCTCCTTTAATAATCTGGCTAGTGACTTGAGTTCCTCGCTGTCTTAGCAAGGCGTTGACTGCTAAGGCACTAGATAACGGTACCGTTCCATCACTTAAATCTGTTGCACTTAATTGACCACCAATTAATAAAATGGGCAGTTTTTCTGGAACAACATTAATCATCTCTTGATAATCCAAATAGCGGCTACTTTTTTCTGTGGGGCCATTTTCTAGTTCCGTTTCGATGGTTTGCTGTTGACTCGTATCAATAAAATCATTGAAAGGTGCTCCAATGCTGACAAATTTTTCAATTTTAGGTAACGATGTGTCTTGCCCATAGGTTCCTAAATAACGTAAACCACTAACACCACCCATAGAGTGCCCGACAATATTGGCTTTGTTCACTTGATAATTTTTTTGTAAATAGAGTAATGTGTTTTTTATCCATTCTGTTTGATTCCATTCATTGTTTTTATTATCTTCAAATAGAACTTGAACACTGGGATTCGTCGCTTTGCCACTTAAAGCTCCTCGCTCTTTAACCACGGTCCCATCAGGTTTAACGAGTAGCACTAATTCTTGAGTTGTGGCACCTTGTTTCTCCAAGCGATGCAGTAACGAGCCAAACGAATTTTTAGTTCCTGCGTAACCATGAAAAAAAAGTGTTGGTGTTGTTGTGCGGTTTAACTCAACAGTTGCTTCTTTTGTGGCGGCTTGATTGTCATTCTTCGTGGTTGCCCCAATTTGGCAAGCACTTAATAATAGAACAAGACCCATTAGCAAAGAAAAATAACGATATTTTTGGGCATGTTTCATTTTTTTCATTCCTTTCTGCGATGAACTAAAAAAGGGCTTGGGAAAGAAGTCAGTTGACTGCTTTTCCAGACCCTACAATCTGTATCAATCAGCTGAACAATAGTTTGTCAGCTTGTTTATTAATCAATGTTATCGACTTGTTCAAAGTCTAATTCTGTACTTGTTTCACGACCAAACATATCGATGTTTACTTTTAATTTTTGTTTTTCTTCATCGATTTCTGTCACAACACCTTCAAGACCAGAAAAGGCACCTTCGATAATTTTCACTGTATCGCCTAGCGCTACTTCTAAGTCTGATTGACGGGTGCTCATGCCAATTGAACGTAAAATGTGGTTAATTTCTTCTTGTAATAAAGGAGCGGGTTTACTACCGGCACCATGTGAGCCTACAAAACCAGTTACGCCTGGCGTATTACGAACAATATACCAAGAATCATCGGTCATAATCATTTCCACTAACACATAACCAGGGAAAGTTTTATGAACGATTTCTTTTTCTTTACCATTTTTGACTTCTTTTTCTGTTTCTTCTGGTACAACGACACGAAAAATATAATCGCCCATCCCCATGCTTTGTGCACGTGATTCAATGTTTGCTTTTACTTTATTTTCATAGCCTGAATAGGTGTGCAATACGTACCAATTTCTTTCAAAAGTTTCCATTACTGATTCGGCTCCTTTAAATGTTTTAGTTTATTTTTTTCGAGCAAATAAAAAAAGCTCAGTTTCCCGAAGCTTTTTCTCGAATACTATTATAGCACCCCTCGTCGGGAAATACTAGAATTAATTATTTTAAAATCCAGCCAAATGCCGTTTGGATAACAGTATCCATGATAAAGAACAATGCTGCAAATAAAATAGATGTTTCAATTACAACTAATGTATCTTTACGCAATTGTTTTTTTGTTGGCCAAGTTACTTGCTTCATCTCATCAGCAACGCTGCGGAAAAATTTCATGTTGATACCCTCCTCTAAATCTATTTCGTTTCTTTATGTAACGTGTATTGATTACAATATTTACAGAATTTATTGATTTCTAAGCGTTCGCCACGTTTACCTTCACTAACGGATTTAGAATAGTTGCGAGAGCCACAAACGGAACAAGCAAGAGCTGCTTTCTTTGTTGCCATGTTCTTCGACCTCCTCTATTCACAAATTTACTTCTTAACAGTACCATTATTCGAAAAAGTTGTCAAAGTTTAATTTACTTTTTAAAGAAGCGCCGTGCCGATTCTTACGTAATTTTTCACCATTATCGCGAATACGTGCTTGATTTCTTTTACAAAATATCTGATTTTTCTTTATTTTCTATTTATTTTAACAAAATTGCTTTTATTCTGAGGTCTCAGCTATTGTTTTCTGCTAAGTTATGATATGATAAATTTATTAAAAATGAACCCTTAGGAGGCCTGTTTATGTTATTAAAATCTGTAGTTATTAAAAAAGATAATTTAACAACCGTCAATGAATCTTGTACTCTAGAAGAAGCTCTTTCTATTTTAGAAGACTCAGGTTACCGTTGTGTCCCAATTTTAGACGAATCTGGAAAAATTTTCCGAGGAAATATTTATAAAATGCATATTTACCGCCATAAAGCAAACGGTGGCGATATGAGTTTACCTGTTACCTATTTGTTAAAAAATGCCACAAAATTTATTTATGTCAACACTTCATTTTTCAAGGTATTTTTTACTATTAAAGAACTACCTTACATTGCTGTTTTAGATGAAAATAATTATTTTTACGGCATTTTAACACACAGCACCTTATTAAATATTTTAGCGCAATCTTGGAATGTAAAACAAGGGAGCTACGTTTTAACAATTGCTTCAGTTGGTCAACAAGGCGACTTAGCAGCCATTTCAAAAATCATTGCCAAATATAGCAGCATCGCCAGCTGTATTACATTGGATGTTGATAGTGAAGAATTTGTTCGTCGCACACTTATTACTTTACCAGCCGGCACAACTGCCGAAACGTGTACAGCCATTGTAGAACATTTAGAGCGGAAAAACTTTAAAGTTGTAGAATTGGAAAATTTAGAAGACGAGTAAAATTTACGATCTTTATCTTAGGATTTAAAGCTAGGGAGGCAAGTCAAAATGACTTACCTCCCTAGCTTATTTTTTAGACTTCTTCACCAATAATTCGAACTTCCGTTTGCAATTCAACATCAAATTTTTCTTTAATCACTTCTTGGATATGTGCAATTAATTCCACATAATCTGTTGCGGTTGCATGATCGATGTTAACAATAAATCCCGCATGCTTTTCGGAAATTTGAGCACCGCCCCATTTTAAGCCTTGTAAGCCAGCGTCTTGGATTAATTTCCCTGTAAAATGACCAACAGGGCGTTTAAAGACACTGCCACAAGAGGGATACTCTAGCGGTTGCTTCAGTTCACGAAGTTCCGTTAATTCATCCATTTGGGCTTTAATTTCTGCATGGTTTCCTTTTTCTAAAGCAAACGTTGCTTGCAAGACAATGCAATGTAATTCTTGAATTTCACTATGACGATAACGGAAATCCAGGTCTTCTTTCGTCATTGTTTGGATAGTTCCATCTGCCAACAGCACTTCTGCAGACTGGAAAACATCTTTAATTTCCCCGCCATATGCTCCAGCATTCATATAAACAGCACCGCCGACACTTCCTGGAATGCCACAAGCAAATTCAAAACCAGTTAAATCAGCTGCTAAGGCTTCGTAGGTTGTATCAATCAGCTTGGCACCAGCATCCACAATCATGGTGGTACCGGCTACTTTGATTTCTTTCATTTCTGTTAGCATAATCACGACATCGCGAATACCGCCATCACGAACAATCAAGTTGCTAGCATTGCCTAATACTAACCATGAAAGTCCTTGTTCTCGGCAATACGCCACAATCTCTTCGACTTCTTTTTTTGTTTTGGGTAAGGCCAACACATCAGCTGGGCCGCCTGTTTTGGTAAAGGTTACGTTTTTTAATGGTTCATCTACTAATAAAGTAATTTCGTTTAATGTTTCTAACATAGCTTTAGTGTTCACGAAAGTTAGTCCTTTCTTTTCAAAATATCTGTCTTATTCTAGCATGATAGAAAGAAAGTTGCTAGTCCTCTTTAAAGAACATGCCGTTGTTGTTGGCGTAGCATTTCTTCACATAACGCATGACTTTCATAGACTTTTTCTTGTTTTAACTCTTGCTCTTGCGGTTTTTGAATGGCCTGGATGAAAGCAGTAACCATTTGGTAAAAACCTCTTTTTTCCAATGTTGGCGTCCAATCTCCCATCTCTTTTACTTGGTATTCTTCTTCTGTTTGGATGGTCAAATGCGTTAAATTTTCCAAGCGATAAGTACCTGTGGGGCTGGTGACTTCAAAAGTTTCAGTATTGGCCCCAGAGTGTAAATCCATGGAACAAACAATCGTTGTCTGTTCGGTTTCTAATTGTAAAATTGCTCGTTTTAAATAACCGTTTTCTTCCACTAATTTTGACTGCACCACGTGGAGCGGTCCTTCCGCTAAATAAACTGCGGTATCAACGACATGTAAAAATAAATCATACATCATAAAACTTGTTTCTCTCGTTGTATTGATGCGGTTCTTTTTAATAAAAATAGTTTGTTTTTCAGGAATATTTTTCAATACTTCCGTATAAGGGGCAAAACGACGATTGAAACCAACCATCAGACACAGATTTTTTGCTGCTGCCAATGCTTGTAATTCTTTGACTTCAGCAAGCTCTTCACTTAAAGGTTTGTCCACAAAGACGTGAATACCAGCCTGTAATAATTGGCGAACGACTGCACCATGCACTTTTGTGGCTACATGGACAAAACAAGCATCAATCTTTGCTTCAATCAATTCTTCTATGGTCCCAACGGTTTCTGTAAAGCCATACTGATCAGCGATTTTTTGTCGTGTTTCTGGGTTTCTAGTTGCTAACACAAACTCTGCCAAATGGCGGCATTCACTATAAGTTGGCAAATACGCTTTTTGTGCAATATTTCCTAAACCAATGACTCCAATTTTCATTCGTTTGTCCTCATTTCTGCTCTTTTTACTATTTTATCATAGACTACTTCTTTCCAAAAATCAGTCATTTTCTCTTTTTCTTTTCAAGTATTTAAAACTTCTTTAAAAAGTATTAGAATAGAAGAAAGCACCAAGCGACCTTTTCTTTGGTTCTGGTTTGCACTGAAACGAGCAAAAGCGTTTCTTATTTGAAAGGAGTTTCAACAATGAAATGTATTTCTTGGAATGTCAACGGCTTACGAGCGGTTGTTAAAAAGAATTTTATGGATGTTTTTAATGAATTAGATGCAGATTTTTTCTGTTTACAAGAAACAAAATTACAAGCTGGGCAAATTGATTTAGAACTTCCTGGCTATCATCAGTATTGGAATTACGCCGAAAAAAAAGGCTATTCTGGCACAGCAATTTTCGCTAAAGAAGAAGCGTTAAGTGTTCGCTATGGCTTAGGTATCGAGGCTCACGATCAAGAAGGCCGCGTGATCACTTTAGAATATCCAGAATTTTTCATAGTCACTTGCTACACACCAAACTCACAAGCTGAACTAAAGCGTTTAGCTTATCGAATGACATGGGAAGATGCTTTTAGTGCCTATTTAAACGAATTAAATCAAGAAAAACCCGTAATTCTTTGCGGTGATTTAAACGTAGCTCATCAAAATATTGATTTAAAAAATTGGAAAACCAATCAAAAAAATGCGGGGTTCACGCCTGAAGAACGGCAAAAATTTACTGATTTATTAGACAGTGGTTTCACTGATACATTCCGTTATTTTTATCCAGAAGCTGAGGGCATCTACTCATGGTGGAGTTATCGCTTTAATGCACGAAAAAATAACGCAGGTTGGCGGATTGACTATTTCGTTGTGTCAGAATCCTTGAATGAGCGTTTAGTCAGTGCTAAAATCCATACAGATATTCTTGGTAGTGATCATTGTCCAGTGGAAGTTGTACTTGATTTTTAAGTGTTACTCAACGCGTTGAAAGGAGTTTTTTTAATGAACTTTTACGCTTTTGACTTTGAAACAGCTAGTTATGATAAACATAGTGCCTGTTCCATTGCAATTGTTAAAGTAGAAAATAGTCGGATTGTGGATGAATTTTACACGTTAATCAAACCAGAAACACCTTTTTTCTGGCGAAATACGCAAATTCACGGCATTCATGAATCAGATGTTGCCAATGCGCCCAAATTCCCTGAAGTATGGCAACAAATTCAGCATTGTTTTCAGCCAAATCGGTTAGTGGTCGCTCACAACGCAAGTTTTGATTGTAGCGTTTTGGCTGGCTGTTTAGATTACTATGGCTTAGAACAACCTAATTACCTTTCTTTATGTACTGTCAAAACGAGTCGCAAACTGTTTCCTGAATTTCCTAATCATAAATTAAATACCGTTTGTGAAAACCTCAATATCACTTTAAATAATCATCATGATGCTTTAGAAGATAGCCGTGCTTGTGCCGAAATTCTTTTACAGCAAGAACAACGATTTGGGGTTGAACCTTTAAAAAAATTAGTATTGGTGAAATAATCCAGTTCTTGTTTCCAGCGAAGGCGTTATCTCTTTCATTGGCTAGTTGGCTGGAGATAACGTCTTTTCTTTTACATAACTTTTCCGCTAAAACAAAAATTTTTCAGAAAGGACGCGATGATGTATTCGATTCTTTACTTATTCACAGACTCTCTCAAAAATGCGTGGCGCTCAAAAAACCAATTTAGTACGTTGATTCTTATCTTTATTATTAGTTTTCTGACTTTTTCTGCTCTATTATTGACTTTGTTGTTTTCTCGATGGCTTTCACAAATGATTCTTCTTGATAATTATGCAGTGATTCCTCCCTTGAAAATTTTCAGAGGTTTGGCTGGAATCAGCACTGGAACACTCTTTTTCTTCCTGATTAGTTATATTTGCCGAGCTTTCTTCCTAACTTTTTTAGAGCAAAAAAACGACTTACTGATCTTAGCTCTTTTAGGTACGACAAAATTACAAATTTTAATTAGCTATGCCTTACAACCCCTCTATTATTTGATTTTTATTTTGCCTTTAGCCGCTTTTCTAGCTAATAAGTTCATTCAACAGTTTATCCATGATTTTTTCAGCGAGGTGCCTGGTTTAATGCATATCGATAGCTACATGCAAGGTATCTTTTTACCACTAACAGGAAGCCTATTGTTCATTTGCTGTTGTGTCTTTTTAATTCTTTTTAGGAAACTCAATCGCTTAATCAAAAAAGGTACTTGACTAACTATGCGAAAAAAGTGAGAAATACATCATCTCGACGTATTTCTCACTTTTTTGAATGACTTAGGTCTTTAGGCTATTTACTTTTTTCCGCCTCTTTTAAGCCAAGGCTTCAATAATTTCGGTCATTGTTTTTGAACCAAAAATCATTTGTTCGCCATCAATCAGCATTGCTGGAACGCTCATAATTTTCTTTTCTTTTTTCAACTCTGGAAATAGACTAATGTCCACCATTTCTGCTTCAACATGAGGATTAATTGATGCAATCCGTTGGCAAGCGGCCACGACATCGGGACAGAAATGACATGTTAGTGAAACAAAGATTTCTATTTTTCTTTTTGGCAATGCAAGTATGTTCTTTTGCAGACTTGCTTCTAACGGCTGTCCCTCGCTGCCGACATTATAAACTGCCAAAACCAACGAGTTTACTTCATGGCCACTAGGAATACCACTAAATTTAATTCCTGTATAGTTTCCTGCCGCATCTAAGAGCACAACGCTAGGCATTTTTTCAATCCCATACAGCAATTCTTTGGCTGGCTCAGTATCTTTCAAAATCGTTTCTAAAGTAATCTTCTGATCCAGACTTGCAAATTCTGTTAAGAATGACTGAAGTTCCAATGATTTTTCATCACTTGCATCCAAAAACTGAAGCAATGTCACTTTTTTGGTTAGTTTAGCGAAAATACCGCTTAATTGTTGGCGCATACTTTCTGGGAACCACTGATGCTTACCAGTAACTTTCGCTGGCTGTTTTTCTTTTGATTGCTGACTGTTTGTTTCAGGGGCAGATTGATTAGCTAATCGTTCAGTCATTCGCTTCGTTACAATCGGTTGGCCCGCCTGTGTTTTTTGTTCTGTCACGTAACGTTGCGCATGAGTGGCGGCAATTGCACCGTCTGCAACCGCCGTCACAATTTGACGTAATTCTTTTATTCGTAAATCTCCTGCTGCATAAACGCCAGGAATATTGGTTTCCATATTCTCAGTTGTTGGCACATACCCACGGTCTAAAGCAATTTTCCCTTCAAAAATTTCTGTACTTGGTTTATTTCCAGCAAAAACAAACAGACCAAATGTACTGTCTTTTGGTGCTTCATAAACCGTTTCTTCTCCCGTCTGGTTATTGACAAACACAGCTTTCCGGACAAAATCATCTCCCGTAATTTCTTTCACTTCTGTGTTATAAACAATCTTAATTTTCGGGTGATTTTTGGCCGCCTCCGCAGTTAATTTTGCACATGTAAAATCAGGTTCTCGGATAATCATCGTTACTGATTTACCGTAACGTGTCAAATAAACGGCCTCTTCCGCTGCTGCATAACCGCCACCAATCACAAAAATATCTAGGCCTTGGAAAAACTCCCCATCACAAGTAGAACAATAGGCCACGCCGCGTCCTGTAAATTCACTTTCACCAGGGAAACCAATTTTACGAGCAGAGGCCCCTGTCGCAATCAATACTGCATATGCTTGGTAGGTTTGACTCGCCGATTGAACAGTTTTTATCGTTTGACTAAAATCAACATCAATAATCTCGTCTTTTGTAAAAGCTACACCGAAGTCTTGTGCTTGAATGCGCATTTCTTCCATTAGTTCTGGACCTGTTGTGTGACGAATCGCTGGATAGTTCACAATTTCAGAAGTCGTCGTTACTTGTCCGCCAATTTTGTCTTTTTCAATAATTAAGGTATCCATCATTGCGCGACCTGCATAGATACCTGCAGATAAAGCAGCTGAGCCCCCACCAATAATAATCAAATCGTAGATTTCTTCTGTCACTTGCTTCTCCTCTTTCTTCTGTGTTTCAGAAAAAGAGCTGAACAAAACATTTTCTCTGTTTTATCCAACTCTTTGACCTCTATTTACAAAGCGAATTTAAATTTTACCAACTAAATCTAAGCTTGGCGCAATTGTTTCTTCTCCTGGTTGCCAATTGGCTGGACAAACTTTATCACCATGTTCTGCTACAAATTGAGAAGCTTCTAATTTACGAACAAGTTCTTCAGCATTACGACCAATACCCATGTCGTTGATTTCATAAGATTTGATGTCACCTTCTGGACTCACAATAAATGAAGCACGGTAAGCCATTCCAGAAGCTTCATCTAAAACGCCAAAGAAACGAGCAAGTTGACCGTTGGGATCGGCTAACATTGGATATTTAATTTTTCCAATCGTTTCTGTAGCGTCAGCCCATGCTTTATGCACATAATGACTATCTTCTGAAACAGAGTAAACCTCACAATTTAATTCCTGTAAATGCGCATAATGCTCTTGCATATCCCCTAATTCCGTAGGACACACGAAAGAAAAATCAGCTGGATAAAAGAAGAAAATACTCCATTTTCCTAAAATATCTTCTGTTGATACTCGTGTAAATTCACCATCGTGATAGGCATCACATTCAAAGTCAAAAAGTTTTTGATTAATTAAATTCATTGTCGTTCCTCCTCTGTTTTTTTACTCTTTAAGGATAACAGTTTATAATTATTCCGTCAATAGAATAATTATAAACAAACAAGGTTTTATTAACACATAATACTGTCCTATTGAGAATTTTATGATTATCATTCTCAATTAGAAATAGTGAGATAACTTTTTAAATAACATAAAAAAGAAAGCGAATCATTAAAAGAACTTGCTTTTTAATGATTCGCTTTCTTTTTGTGAAGACATTCTTTAACTATCTAAAATAATCGTTTCTTTCTCTTTGGTAATTAAAATAACTCCATCACCAAGAGGAACTAAAGTAGAAGTTAAATCAGGATGCGCCATGACTACATCTAAAAATTGGTTTAATTTACGATGAATCGCTCGATTTTTTTTCGGTACTTCCTCAGCAGGGTCTAAAATTGTCCCAGCTTGAAATACATCATCCACCATTAAAACGCCGCCAACTGGCAGCAACCGTAAACATTCAGGTAAAAATTCAATGTATTTTGATTTGGCACTATCCATAAAAATAAAGTCATAAGGTCCTTCCAACGTTGGTAGAATCTCAGCTGCTTGTCCTTCTAAAAGAGTGACCTTTTCTTCTAAGTCTAGGCGTTGGTAGGTTTTCTTCGCTTTTTTTATCATTACGTCAAAACGATCAATCGTGGTCACGTGACCATCTTCACCAACAAATTGGGCCATCAAGCTTGAAGAAAAACCAATTGCTGCCCCGATTTCTAAAATATTTTTAGGCTTTAGTTGTCCTAGCAAAAATTGTAGAAAAACTACTGTTTCGTGCGGAATAATCGGCACCCCTGCTTCATTGGCTTCTGCCTCCACGGCACCTAATTCTCCGGGAAGTTTCTTTTGTTTTGTACGCATATACTCAACCAATTCTGGTTTAACGACTGGTCGATGCATCATTTCGTTTCTCATCACTTTCGCTCCTTTTCGTCCCTTTATTATACGAAGTCCTTGTTCCTCTGTAAAGGATTGAAATAGGATTCTTAGTATTTGTTTGAAAATAACCTACACATTCTTAACTTCCTAGCTAAGTGCGGATTACTTTTTGTAAGCACATTTTTTCTTTGTTTCCGCTATTTTTTATTAAGTTTTAATTAGAAAACGTCAAAAAGTAGCCCTCAAGAACATACTTATTGATTTTTTCTCGTTATTTCTTATAAAAATACTTCTACATATGTTAATATTTTCCCTTAAATCACTCTCAATTCTTGCTATTTCAAGCCCCAAAACAAACCTATAACCTTGCTAAAATAAGAAACGTCAAATTTTACTACTTTGTCTGTAAAAATTTGGTATCACAAAAGAAAGGAAATCTTGTATACTCTTTACAGATAGTGATTTATAGTGAAGCACATAACCAAATTCCCGGACTTGACTTGGTTCAAGTACATATGCAGGCGAGCTATTTGATAGTTCCCTGATAAAAATCGTTTCGACGATTTTGCACATAGTACTACCTTTCTAAAAGCTAAAAATTATTTTTTAGCTAGAAAAAAGACAACCGTTTGAAACGGCTGTCTTTTTTTAATAAATTAACCCAAGCAAATCTTCTTTTTCGATATTGCCAAAGTATTTTTTAACGTCAATTTGATCAATGGCTTCTTCTAAAGAAGCTTTATCATATTTCACGCCGGTTAAAATATCTTCAACATCTTTAATTTCACCAAGCCCAAAGAAGTCCCCAAAGATTTTAATTTCTTGAATGGCACCATCTGCCACATTCATTTTCATTTCAATTGAACCAATTGGGAAACGATGGCGACGTTCTAAGTTAAATGCAGGTGATTTACCATAATTCCAATCCCAATTGCGATAGTATTGCTCTGAAATTTTGTTAATAGCCGCCCAGTCTTGATCAGTTAATTCATACGTTTTAACTTGGTCGATCGAATCTACGCCGAAAATTTTCAAAAGAATTTCTTGGCGGAATTCTTCCGTTGTCATCTCTTGTTTATCTTCAGATAAAAATGGTTTAATGTTTGTTACCCGTGAACGAACAGACTTGATACCTTTAGATTCGATTTTATCTTTCCGTACTTTCAATGTATTTACAACTTCATCAATATCACTATCAAACATTAAGGTTCCATGTGCAAACATGCGGCCGTTGGTAGCGTACATCGCATTTCCTGAAAACTTCATATCATTAATCACTAGGTCATTGCGCCCTTTTAATTCGGCACCTTCAACGCCTAAGTCGTGCAATGCTTGAATAATTGGTTGGGTAACTTTCGCAAAATCACGGAAAGAGTTGCCGTCATCTGGCATAATAAAACTAAAATTCAAATTACCATGATCATGATAAACGGCGCCGCCGCCACTTAAGCGACGAACAACATGAATGCCGTGCTCATCTACATATTCTTTGTTAATTTCTTCAATTGTGTTTTGGTTACGGCCAATAATGATTGACGGCTCGTTAATGTAAAATAAAAGGATGGGCTCATCTAAAGGCATTTCTGTTAACAAATATGTTTCAATTGCTAAATTCACTCGTGGGTCATTATTTTCATTCGGTACAAAAATCACAATCGGTTCTCTCCCTTGGTATAGTTACTTTTTTAAATCTCAACTGTTAAATCTGGTTGGGCTAATGTCACTGGAATTTCCGTTCCAGCATAGTTTTGCGCTTCTTCACGTAGTTGTTCCAATGACCCATGTTGTGGTAAATGGGTCAACATCAATTGTTTGACTTGTGCGGCTTTGGCAATTTCACCTGCTTCTCTTGACGTAAAATGTGCATGATGTCGTTCATTACCTTCAAATAAGTACGTATCCGCTAAGAATAAATCCGCGTCTTTTGCAAAGTCTTCAAAACTTGCTAAGTAACCAGAGTCTCCTGTAAAGACAAAGACTTTGCCGGTCGCTTTTTCAACAATCCGCATCGCGTAACAAGTGACAGGATGAATCGTTTCCATGAAAGTAATTAAAAATGGTCCTACTGCCAACTCTTCTGCTTCAAAATACTCTTTCCCTTCGGAAACGTTAGGAAGCGTTAGTTCTTTGAAATGCATTTGATCTTGTGTATGGCCATATATTGGCAAAATAGGAGTCGGTTCCAGCGTTGGATAAAGCTGACGATAATATTGTAAAACACCTAAATCTGCGATATGGTCATGATGATAATGCGACAGAATGACAGCATCTAATTTCAATGGATCTAGATAGTTTTCTAAACGCACTAATGTCGTACTGCCTGCATCAATAAGCAAATGAAAGCCTTCAGATTCTAACAAATAGGAACTCGTTCCTTCTCCTTTGTATGGATAAGCACCTAAACAGCCTAAGACAGTCAATTTCATGTGTGGACAACCTCCTTCAATACGATACTTCCATGTTACCATAAAATAACGGAAAAACGAGGTTAAAACGCTTAAATTTTCACAAAAAGACCAAAGAAAAAACCTGAATCCTTTGTCGAGATAACAAAGGATTCAAGCTTCTTTTTTATTCTTCGGCTAAACCTTTTTCTTCTAAGGCAGTTTGATAAAAACTAGCTAACGCTACATGGTTATAAGGAATCACCCATAATAGACCGATACCAATAGCTAAAAAGCCCACAATATACCAACCAATAAAAGAAAATTGTAAACATAAATATTGCCAAAAACGATTTTTCATTAAATATAACGCCTGTTTCAACGCCATCATAATTGGCAGTTCTGGATTATCAAAACGTAGCCACACAGCAAATTGAAAAACGCCACTCACAAACAAACCAATTAAAAAGATCAAGATAGTGGCAACGCCAAACGCTAGGAAAAAGGAAAAATCATTTAAGAAAAAGGTTTGGATTTCCTCTGGTGTAACTGTACTAAACATCAATTTGAAATACAAGGTTGTCCCTGCACCAAATAAAATTGGTAACAAAAATAACAAACCAATTACACGTTCAAGTACTTTTTGAAGTAGGTTGACCACGAATAGCGGACCATAATATTTTCCTTGAAAAACACTCATTAAAATATTGACCCGCACCTTTTCACCACGCAACACCTTCAAGGCTGCGTAATATAGCGCATAACTTAACGCGAATAAAACAAAAATTTGCAGTAATACTGCGGCAAAACTACTTTGAAAAACTTGATTTTCACCAGAAAATAAATTTTGCACAATCGATGTTAAAAAGCTCTGTAAAACCACTCCTAAGAAAGTTAACCAAGCCATGATCCCCCATTGCCCATCAAGGGCTCTGCGAGCATTGGCACGATGTTGCGAATTTGTTACTAAACTTTTCATTCATTCCATCCTTTCTGAAACTAATAACTAGTCAATTTAGCGACTGTTTCTTTATCTAGACGTTTCACCACTTCTGTGACTAATTTGACTGTGTTGAAATAATCATCTTCATGAATAACTGAGGTATGTGAATGCAGATATCTAACAGGCACCGTGATGGCTAATGATGGAATCCCGTTGCGCGTTAAATGCATGCGGCCAGCATCCGTACCTCCCCCTGTAATCACTGTATATTGGAAGGGAATGTTATTTTCTTCCGCCACTTGAATAACAAAATCACGTAATTTTTTATGCGGAATCATTGATGCATCATAAATCAAAATTTGTGGCCCTTCACCTAAAACAGAGTCGGCTTCTTTAGGTGTCATTCCTGGTGTGTCACCAGCTGTTCCTGTGTCTAAAGCAAACGCTATGTCTGGATTCACAAGATGCGTACTTGTTTGCGCACCGCGTAGCCCGACTTCTTCTTGCACATCACTGCCTGCAAATAAAATATTGGGGTGCCCTTCTGTCGCTAAATTTTCTAAAACTTTTAATGAAACGGCCGTACCAATTCGGTTATCCCACGCTTTTGCCAATAAAAATTTTGTATCATTCATGCGACGATAGTCAATATATGGTGTCACCATATCCCCTGGATGAATCCCCCATTCTGCAACTTGTTGATCGCTACTTGCACCAATATCAATAAACATATCTGCAATCTCATAGGGTTTGTTACGAACTTCCGCTGTTAACACATGCGGTGGTTTAGACCCAATGACACCATGGTAAACCTTACCAGTCGTAGTTTTAATCTGAACTTGTTGGGCCAACATCACTTGCCCCCACCAACCGCCAACGGTTTGAAATTTTAAAAAGCCTTTTTCTGTGATTTGGGTAACCATGAAACCGACTTCATCCATATGCCCAGAAATGTAGACTTTTGGTCCTTCTTTATCACCAACATTTTTTGCAATAATACTGCCAAGGCCATCATATAAAAATTTATCCGCATACGGTGCTGCATACTTTTTAAATAACGAACGTACTTCGTCTTCATTCCCAGCAATCCCTTTAGCACTTGTTAAATCAATTAACATTTTTTCTTCTTTTGCATCCATAAAAATAACTCCCCTCAAAAACCAATTTTATCCATTATACCACGAACTAAAAAAATACTTACAAAAAATAAATTGAGCAACGTTCTCCACTAAAAATAAACGAAAAAACAGCCTGCACGCTCGTTATTCAACGGCAGGTACAGGCTATTTTCATTGTTACGAAGCGCTTCTAGTCCGCTTCAAATACTTGGTACTTAATCCATCTTGCCTTCTTAAAATTGAGGTAAGACCAATGGATTTTGTTGTTGCCAATCTGTCTGATAAAAACGATCATCAATTTGATACGCTAACTTTTTAGACGCAGGTTGTTTCATAAATTCATCTACTTGACGATCAACAGCGAGCCAACCACGCCAACCTAAATGAATCGTGTCCGCCATAAAGTAACGTTCATTACTACATGTTGAGAAGTCAGCAATGTTAGTAAAGCCTTGCTCTTGAAGTTGATATTTCAGCTTGCGTGCTACTTGTTGCAACATATCTTGTGACAAGCCCGTATAGTCCGACCAACGTTTGTTAACAGGTGGGATTACAAATAAAACATCGACATTTTTTTCTGCTAACTGTTCTAACGCAGCTTGGAAATCACCATATTCTGGAGAAAAACGATAATCCCATTTCTTTTGTGAATGAGCTAATTTCGGTAAAACTGGTTTAATCCGTTGGCGATAAAAACCATTACTAATTTCAAATTTATTATTATTTATGGCTTTTGCCGCAATTTTTCCAGCTAGCTGATCTAATTCATTAAAATTATACGTAGCGGGTAATTGTTTCATATCTTTTTCAACAATTGGTTCTCTGCTAACCATGCCAATTTGGCTAAACAATTCATCCTCACGATTCAAGAAACGGAGATTCATTATAAAATAATCTCGTTGAGAGCGTTGGGGAAGTTGCCCTGCCTGCAGATTTGCCAAAGTTTCCATTAAGACTTTGTCTTTTTGAACAACTGGAAATTTGGTCAAACGTTGTGCTAGATATTGGTCACCGCTGGTTAATTCGGTTAAATTAGCTAACCATTGGTAGGTTTGTAATTTTGAATAGTGTGCACCAAAACTATCATTAGGTACACCCTTTTTGACAAACCATTGCGGAGATAAAATAAAGACCGCTTTTTTATTGGCAATCGCATCGCCCATCGAATGAATGACCATCGCTTGGGTTAATGACTGTGTGCCCGCTTCTCCTAGTAAAAACGGTCGGTAGTTCCGTTGATACTTTTCAGAGAGCACACTAGGGTGGAAAGCACTAAATCGACTTAATTCAGAAGAGCCAAAAAAAGGAACATATTTACCAGAAGCCACTGCTTTGTTTTTAATCACATTGCCTTTTAAAACGTTCGGTGCCATTGACGTTGATGCTTCCTTCAACGTTTTTTCGGAAGTTAAATTGATTCTGAACGGTGCAAAAAAGAACACTGCAACCAAGACCGCTGAACAAAGCACTGGACCTAAGATTCTGATTAGTCGTTTTTTTCTAGACATTATTGTAAAGCTTCCACTTGTTGAATGATTTGTTTTGGTGTTCCCCATACTTCACGGTCAAAGTCTGATACAGGAACTTGGATTCCTAATTGTCCTTCAATTTCTACTAATAATTGAACCGTTGCTAAAGAGTCCAATAATCCTTCTTCAAATAATTGAATGTCTTGATTGTTCACAACTTCGTCTGTTCCTGTAATATCTTCTAAAATGTTTAATACTGTTTCTTGAATGTTCATTGTAAATTGCCCCTTTATATTTTTATTTTTGTTTATTTAAACCATAGTTTGTCTAAAAATCCTGAGAAAATCAGGAAGCTGACACAAACCGCTTGGAAAGTTAAAAAGACTGCAAATGCATGTGTAAATTTGTTTGATGGTATCTTGTCTTTATGTTTTTTCTTAAAACGTAGCCAAGCATCTGTCACACAAATTAGTGTTGCATGGTAGAGCCCATAAGCGATGTAGAACCACGTTAATCCATGCCAAATGCCCATGATTAAGAACAACGCAAAGTAACCAATATTAGAAGTCACAATCCGACTCTTAAAGACTTTCTTTTTCATTAAGAAAAACATTAAGCGCATGTAAATGTAATCACGGAACCAAAAAGATAAGGTCATGTGCCAACGATTCCAGAATTCTTTAATATTCCAACTTAGGAACGGTTTGTTAAAGTTCATTGGTGTATCATAGCCCATTAAATAACTTGTGCCAACGGCCAGTAAACTATAGCCTGCGAAATCAAAGAATAGATACAAACTGTAATTATACATATAGCCGACTGTCCACCAGGATAAACCACCTTGTGCCAAGGCCATTTTTTCCACATGTGGTAAAAAGACACCACCAAGATAATGACTGATAATAAACTTATATAAAAATCCTAGAAATAAATAAAAAATTCCTTTTTCTAAAAAGTCTAAATATTTCTCCGCACTCGGCGGGTTTTTCAAATCTTTTTCAAAGCGCCGATAACGATCGATGGGTCCTGAAGAAATAGTCGGGAAAAACAAGAGAAACTGAATGTAACGAAACGGATGATATTCTTTCATTACGCCATCCCGTAAATCCATGACCACTTGGACCGCTTTAAAGGTTAAATAAGAAATCCCTAAAAAGCCAAGTAAGGTTGTTTTGCCTGTCATGAAGGGAGAAACTTTCACCCAAACAAGTGGTAATATAGCTAAAAAGACAGCCAGATAAAAGACCCAACCTGCATTTTTATTTTTTCGATAAGCCGCATAGCCCCACGTTAGTAACGTTTGATAAATAACATATACAATCAGAGCGACTCCTTGTTGCCAAAATTCGCCACCAAAACTGATATATAGAAAGACCAGTGTCACGAGCGTTTGGTACCAAGGCCAACGTGTCCCTTTAATGGCTAAGGTTAAAATCATTGGCAACAAGGCCGTAATTAGCAGAACAAAGTAATACGGTGCATTATAGGGAATCATATGAGGAAAATTCATCATGTGGCATTCACCTCATTCATCAACCCTTTCCGATCAATTTTGCCATTACTTGTCAAAGGTAATTGTTCAACATATACAAATTTTTGTGGAATCATATAGTCCATTGTCAACGTGGCTAATTCTTGTTTAATTGCCTTAGTTAATTGAAAATCACTTGAAAATTCATGTGCTTGCGGAACGACATAGGCAATTAATTGTTGGACTTTATTTCCTTGATATTTCGGCACAACAACTGCTTGTTTCACGTAGGAAACATTCGTTAAGTGATGATCCACTTCTTCTAACTCAATGCGGTAGCCATGCAACTTAATTTGAAAATCTAAGCGTCCCTCATACTGCAATAGGTTATCGACTAACTTTCCAGCATCGCCTGTGTGATAAGCTGGTATGCCATCTAATTGGAAAAAAGCTTCAGCTGTTTTCACAGGATTATTTAGATAGCCTTTGGAAACACTTGGTCCAGCAATGACGATTTCACCAATTTCACCTGCAGGTAATTTTGACATGCCTTCCATAATATAAATTTGCGTATCCTCTTTCACATACCCGATTGGTAAACGTTGGACACTTTTTAAAACTTCTTGAGTGATTTCAATGGCACTAATCGCTACAGTCGCTTCTGTCGGCCCATACGTATTATAAATATGCGCAGTTGGAAAACGAGCGGCTAATTTCTCAGCCGTTGGTTTTGGTAATTCTTCTCCACAGAATAAAAACGTGCGCAGTGCTGGTAGATGTTCACCATCGAAGCTTGGTTCCATTAGACACAATTCAATAAATGACGGTGTTGAAACCCAGACGTCGATTGTTAATTGTGGCAAACGCGTAAATAATTGTTTAAAATCGTTAATGATTTCATTGGGTAACGGAGTTAATGAGCCGCCTAACGCCAATGCGGGATAAATAGACATCACCGATAAATCAAACGAATAAGGTGCCTGTGCTAAAAAGCGGGCCCCTTCTTCTAAACCAAAATCTTGCAACAACCAATTCGTAAAGCTAACTAAATTATCATGGCTGATTTGCACACCCTTTGGTACGCCAGTTGTCCCTGAAGTGAAAATGATATAGTAATTACTTGCTCCTGTGACAGGCGTCAACGCAGGCGCATGTCGAGGTGCATGCATCATCATTTCTGTTAATTCTTCCGCCGTAATTACTGGCACTTCGGTGGCTAACTCAGGCCATTCATGCACAGCAATCACTGCGGTTGGTTTGGCTACGTTTAGAATTAGTTCAATGCGTTCTTTTGGTGTATGTGCATCAATGGGGATATAGCTAAAACCAGCTTTCGATGCGCCTAGAAAACTCACAATCATTTCAAAATCTAATTCTCCGTATACGACAATCGCTGACTTGTCCGTTTTCAGCTCAGCTAAATAAGCGGCTAGATTGTCTGACTTTTCTTTTAACTCTCCATACGTAGAGACTTTTTCTTCGGTTAAATAAACAGGACGTTGGGGTTCTTTACGTGCCCATTCATCAATCGTTTGAATCATATTAATTACTTTTTCCATATATAGCCGCCTCCTTAAAACTCGTTATAAATGAAGGTTCCTCCATTGATATTCTTGTAATGATAAAGATAAATTAATGCAATGACAATGAAAGAATAAAATAACGTTTTACCGATGAATTTAAGACTTTCGTTATTGAGAATTTTCTGAAAAGTTGTTTTCATTATCATTCACCTCCTAAGGTTAATCGCTATCCATTATTTTATGCTATATTTCAGCAAAGTCCATTGAAATTTCTTACAATTTAATAAAAAAACTAACAATTTCGTCACTTCTTAAATTTTCATGATTTTCATAAAGGGAACTCTCATAATTTTTTCGCATAAAGAAACTGTAAAAACCGCTTCACAACGGCTTTTACAGTTTTTTAAAAATGGATGTGTCGAATCATCCGCGCATAAATGGCAGACGTTAAAATATAAAAAATTAGATAAACAATTATTAAGATTCCACAAGAAAGATATACTAACAAATATCCTGGACTCTTAATAAATTGGCTTAACAAATAAATAGCAAAGGTGGTATGCAAAATCCCAATGACCATCGGCGGAAAGAAAATCAAACTATTCTGTCGATAAATTTGCTTAGTTATCGCTTTACTAGAAACACCCATCCGTTTTAAAGTCACGTAATCTTGACGCTCACTTACAGCTGAAAACAGTTGTCGTAACATCAAAATACTGCCCGTAATAAACAACGCTAAAATCGCCACAAACATGGAGACATATAAAGTCAAGCCGTTAATTTTTCGTTCATAGCGTAAAGAGGCGTAGCGATCATTCATATTTAGCCGCCAAGTTTCTGTGACATCATCTTGCGTATTCTTTGCCTCTTCGTTAGGCATTTGTTTGGCAAAACCACTCAACTGCTGGTTGTTTTTTTCATACTTATACAAAATTGGCGTTTGCCATTCTGTGGCAATCTGTTTATTTACGGCTTCATAAAGTTTTTCACGGCTTTTCGTGTCAACATTTACGGCGTTAATCTGATATTGAATGGAATTTTTTGTCACTTTCTGATAAAGGGCATCGGAAACGACAATCGTTGGTAAGGAATATTGCAGTAAAAAATTGCCTAAATAGTTTGGCAGCACTTGTTGTAGTTGTGCCGTCTCTCCTTCAACAAATTGCAGTTTCGCGCCATAACGAGACATACCACTTAAGATATTGGTAAAGCTATCCATATAGATTACACTTTGGTCATTTTTTAAATGCAGATCTTTCAAATAAGGATTAATTTTTTGATAGTTACGATAATTGGAGAAGGATAAAACATTAACTGCTTCAATCGTTTCTTGTTCCTCTGGCGCTTGACCAATTCGCAAGGTGCGTTCAATTCCAGTAATTTTATAAGAAAGTGTCACTTCATTTTTTATTTTGGTGTCCTTCGCTTCATCGAGAACTTTCTTCAATTTAGGATAGCTTTCCTGTGAAACTAAAAAGTCCACGGGGCCATCACTGTTGACCGTGTGCATACTAATCGTATACACAAAAACCATCACGCCGATTCCACTCAAGGCTGTCGCAATTAACAAGGTCAAACCAGTGAGTGTTTTGCTACTTTTAAATAAGTAGCGTTTGGCATTGCCTAAAGTAATCATGCGTAAATCTTGGTAATACCATTTTTTTCTATGATTAAATAAGCGAATGATAAAATACATGGTATAACGGAAAAATAAATAAGTTCCCACCACACATAGACCCAAAATGATAAAAGGGGTCAACGTAATAATCATTGGAATCGAGATATCCAATGAATCATTTAATTGTTTATACACAATACCTGTCGCTAAATTACGAAAATCAAACGCAATAAAATAACCGGCCAGTAAACAAATAGGACCTAAAATACCTAGAAACTGCCGCCGTTTCGTTAAACGACTATAATTAATTTGACCAATTTTTTCTTGGTGCATAAGCTGCGACAATGGATAACGATAAATCATCCAAATACTTCTTAAGCAGACAATCAGAATCATAAATGCAAAAGCTACACCGGTTTCAATAACGGAACGCCAAGAAATATAGAAGAAACTGGGCACTTCTAAAAACATAACTTTGGCTAAAATCATTGAAAACAACTTGGTGAAAATCACTCCTAAAATAATCCCATTAATTAGTGAAACAAAGCCTAAAACTAAATTTTCCACTAAAAAAATTAGTGAAACTTGGCTCTTTCTCAAGCCAATTAATCGATACAATCCAATTTCTTGGCTACGTTTGCCTATAAAAAAGCGATTTGCTGCCAACATAAAGCCTAAAATAATAATGGTGACTAAGGTACTACCGAGTCCTAAAGATCGCTTAATTTCGATATCACGGCCTGCACCTGCGACAAGAGGCTGGTTGTAAGCAATCGCACGGAAACAATAATAAACGACCGCTGCAAAAGTCATACTAATGTAATAAACTAGATAATTAGGTACATGAGCTTTTAAATTTTTTAATGATAGTTTAAAAATCATTTGCGCGCCCGCCTCCACCAATCGTTGCTTGCATATCTATCACACGATTAAAAAATTCCTTACGTGATCCTTGACGAACAACTTCTGAGAAAATCGCACCGTCTTTAATGAATAAGATGCGATTGCAAAAACTGGCCGTGTACGGGTCATGTGTCACCATCAAAATTGTGGCATCATCATGTAGATTAATTTCAGCTAAATATTTCAACAATTCTGTTGCTGATTTTGAATCCAGCGAGCCAGTTGGTTCATCTGCAAAAATAATTTTAGGGTTCGTAATCAAAGCACGAGCAGCTGCTACCCGTTGTTTTTGTCCCACAGATATCTCTGGTGGATAATCAGATAAAAGCTCCTGAATCCCCAAAATCGAAGTCACATGTAACAAACGTTTATCCATTTCTTCTAATGAAACTTTTTCTACAGCTAAAGGCAACAGAATATTGTCCTTCACATTTAACGTATCAATTAAGTTAAACGATTGAAAAATAAACCCCATTTCGTTTCTCCGAAAATCACTTAATTGATTATCTCGCATTTTCAAAATATCTTGTCCGGCGATGCGCACGATTCCTGCGGTTGGCAAAATAATCGAGGATAAGACATTCAACAGTGTCGATTTCCCGGCACCACTGGGACCCATAATCCCCACAAATTCACCTTCATCAACGGTAAACGAAATATTATCTAATACTTCTGTTTTATTATTTAAACGACCATATGTCTTGCTGACATGGTTTACTTCTACAATTTTTTTCATTTTTCTCGCTCCAACGTTTTATTATTACTCTTATTTTACCAAGAAAAAATCTGAATGAACATCGTTTTATCTTACAATATCGTTCGGTAGTCAAAGAATAATTGGCATTTCGTGAATAAATCTGCAAACAATTATTATTTAATAATTGTTATTTTTTAGTGTTGCTTTTAGCAATTTGGCAAAAAACTCTTTGCTGTTTTTTAATTTTGACAAAGAATTTTTTTCACGCCAAAAAATTTGCTCAATCCTTTTCTTCATTTGTTTTCATATTTTTTCAAAACAGCACAAGCACAATATATAGTGTTTGTCTAGTGGTATTTTACTAAAAATACGCAATATATCGATTGAATTTAGCCGACCTTTGTATTAGGATAGTTACTAACGAGATATAAGGAGCTGGATAAAATGATGAAGATTACTGATGAAAAAGCCGAGGATGTTAATCTCTCAACAATTAAAGTCGTCAAACGAGATGGTCGTTTAGTGACTTTCGATGATCAAAAAATATACGACGCTTTGATCAAAGCTGAACAAAAAATACATGACCAAGTCACTCCTTTGACACATCAAAAAGTCCAATCGATTGTTGCCGATGTCAATCGAGAAATTGCCGAACGTTTTACCAATAACGTAAAAATTTATGAAATTCAAAATATTGTGGAACATACTCTACTATCCAACAATGAGTATGCCTTAGCCGAAGAATACATTCATTACAGAACCCAACGTGATTTTGAGCGTAGTAAAGCAACTGATATTAATGTATCTATCGGCAAATTAATTAATAAAGATCAGACTGTCGTGAACGAAAATGCCAACAAAGACAGTGACGTTTTTAATACGCAACGTGATCTAACCGCTGGGATTGTTGGAAAATCAATTGGTTTAAAGATGTTGCCTTCACACGTGGCTAATGCCCATCAAAAAGGCGACATTCATTACCACGATTTAGATTATCATCCATATACGCCCATGACAAACTGCTGTTTAATTGATTTTAAAGGCATGCTAAACAATGGCTTTAAAATTGGGAACGCTGATGTCGAATCACCAAAATCAATTCAAACGGCCACTGCACAAATTTCTCAAATTATTGCCAATGTAGCTTCCAGTCAGTATGGTGGTTGCTCTGCCGATCGGATTGATGAATTATTAGCGCCTTTTGCGGAACGTAATTATGAAAAACATTTAGCAGATGCGCAAGAATGGATTGAAGGAGAAGAACGCCAAAAAGCATTCGCTCAGAAGAAAACGAAAAAAGATATTTTTGATGCCATGCAAAGTCTTGAGTATGAAATTAATACCTTATTTACTTCCAATGGACAAACCCCTTTTACTTCTCTGGGATTTGGTTTAGGTACCAACTGGTTTGAGCGAGAAATTCAACGGGCGATTTTACAAATCCGAATTAATGGTTTAGGGATTGAAAAACGAACAGCTATTTTCCCAAAACTGATTTTCACAATTAAACGAGGCGTCAATGCGCAACCTACTGATCCAAACTACGATATTAAACAACTGGCACTGGAATGCGCAACGAAACGCATGTATCCTGATGTTTTAAACTATGATAAAATCGTTGAACTAACAGGTAGTTTTAAGGTACCAATGGGCTGTCGTTCCTTTTTACAAGGCTGGAAAGACGAACAAGGTGAAGAAGTAAATGTTGGCCGAATGAATTTAGGCGTTGTGACCTTGAACTTACCAAGAATCGCTTTAGAAGCGCAAGGAAGTCAAGAAAAGTTCTGGCAAATTTTAAATGAACGTTTAGCGATCGTTAAAGATGCTTTGGTTTATCGTGTTGAACGTGTTAAAGAAGCTAAACCAGCGAATGCACCGATTTTATACATGTATGGTGCATTTGGAAAACGTTTAGCTACACAGGATGCCGTAGATGAACTGTTTAAAAACAAACGTGCCACGGTTTCACTTGGCTATATTGGCTTGTATGAAGTGGCTTCTGCCTTTTACGGCGGTGCTTGGGAGGACAATCAAGAGGCCAAAAACTTTACACTGGATATTTTAAAAGAACTGAAAAAAAATGCCGACAACTGGGGCAACGAATACGGCTATCATTTTAGTGTCTACTCTACACCGAGCGAAAGCTTGACTGACCGTTTTTGCCGTTTAGATACTGAAAAATTTGGCATCGTCGAAAATATTACAGATAAAGAATATTACACAAATAGTTTCCATTATGATGTACGCAAAAATCCAACGCCTTTTGAAAAACTTGATTTTGAAAAGGATTATCCAAAATACTGTTCTGGTGGTTTTATCCACTACTGTGAATACCCCATGTTACAGCAAAATCCCAAAGCACTTGAAGCTGTCTGGGATTACGCTTATGACAAAGTTGGCTATTTAGGAACCAATACGCCAATTGATCATTGTTATGCCTGTGGTTTTGAAGGGGACTTCCATCCAACTGAACGTGGCTTTGAATGTCCAGAATGTGGCAATCATGATCCTAAGACTTGTGATGTCGTTAAACGGACTTGTGGTTATTTAGGTAACCCGCAAGCTCGCCCAATGGTACACGGTCGTCACAAAGAAATTTCCTCTCGTGTGAAACATTTAAAAAATTAAACTCGATTATTCTATAGAAAGAAGTTTTGCTGATGCGTAATCCGAAACCACAAGAATGGAAAACCGAAGACTACAGCAAAAAAAAGATTGCCGATTACAAAGCGTTCAACTTTGTTGATGGCGAAGGTGTACGCAATAGTTTATATGTGAGCGGCTGTCTCTTTGCTTGTGAAGGTTGTTTTAACAAAGCTGTCCAAAATTTCAATTACGGTACGCCGTTTACAGAATCTTTAATGAATCAAATTATTGAAGATTTGTCCCATGACTATGTCCAAGGTTTGACTCTTTTGGGTGGTGAACCTTTTCTGAATACAGATGTTTGTCTTAGTGTAGTCAAACGTGTGCGGGAAACATTTGGCTCAGCCAAAGATATCTGGTCTTGGTCAGGGTATACCTTTGAAGAACTACTTTTAGAAACGCCTGATAAGCTTGAACTACTCCATTCAATTGACATTTTAGTTGATGGGCGCTTTGAACTGGCAAAACGTAATTTAAATTTACAATTTCGTGGCAGTAGTAATCAACGGATTATTGATGTACCCAAATCACTTGCTGCTGGCAAAGCTGTTATTTGGGAAAAATGTCATGACGCCGAAACGTCTTATGAACAAATCAAAAAATCAATTTAAAAAGGTTAGCCCTTTAGCCATCTCTTGAGGATGTGGCTAAAGGGCTAACTTTTTTCCCATAAAGGTAAAACAATGTTTTCATACGCTAGTGGATCTAAATTCGTTAAAGTAATGCCTAATAAACGGATTCCTTGTTCTAAACCTAAAATATCTTCCCAAATTAAATTCGCTTGATAGAAAAGTTCTTCTTTTTTTGAAATATATTCAGGTAATGTCACACGTTTCGTAATCGTCGTATAGTCAGTATAACGAACTTTCAGGACTACTGTTTTGCCATGCTTTTGCACTCGTTGCAATGCACGCTCAACCCCTGCTGCTAATTGTCTCAATTGAGCCGTAACCTGCTCTTCCGTCGTTAAAGGGGTGCCGTAAGTATGTTCCTTGCCTACCGACTTACGATCTCTAGTCACTTGAACTGGCGCATCATGGATACCACGGACTTTACGATACAATGAATAACCCATTTTACCGAATAACCGAATCAACGTCATCTCATCTTGCTTGTATAAATCTGCTCCAGTAAAAATCCCTAGTTCATGCATTTTGGGCACTGTTTTTTTGCCGATTCCGTGGAAATCTTCAATCGGTAATGCTTTCAAAAAATCTTCGGCCTCTTCTGGTAAGACAACCGTCAGGCCCTTTGGTTTCTGGAAATCTGATGCTAACTTGGCTAAAAACTTATTGTAACTAACACCTGCCGAGCAAGTTAACTGCAATTCATGCCAAATATCATATTGAATCATTTTCGCAATTTTAATAGCCGACTTACTGTTGACCTTATTTTCAGTTACATCTAAATACGCTTCGTCAATAGATACTGGTTCAATCACATCTGTATAGCGGCGAAAAATTTCACGGATTTCTTGAGAAATTTCACTATATTTCTGATAATTACCTGGCTTAAAAATGGCACTTGGACATAGTTCATACGCCTTTTGAGCACTCATAGCCGAGTGAATACCGTACTGTCGAGCAATATAATTCGCTGTGGTCACCACTCCTTTGCCCCCAGTATCACTTGGATGGCGCGCAATAACTAACGGATGTCCTACTAACTCTGGATGATCTCGTTCTTCAACTGAAGCAAAAAACGCGTCCATATCTATATGTATAATTTTTCTCGACGTATCTTTTTTTAAGGGAAAACGTAATTCGCTCATCATTTTGATTCGCCTCCTGCCTCCATTATATACGAACGTCCGTTCTTTTTCAAATTGAAACTTCTTTATTTCAACCAGAAAAAACTGAAAATCCGTGAAGTTATAAACACAGATTTCCAGCTTTTTAATTAAACGACCAATTGTTTTTGTTGATTATAGTAGCCTTTATAGGCAAGATAAGTTGCAATTACTGAACCAATACTTGTTGCTGATAGCAACATAAAGGTCACCATAATCTGATATTTTATCGCATGGACCGGATCAACGCCCGCAAAAATCAAGCCTGACATCATCCCAGGCAAACTAACAATTCCGACAGTTTTGGCAGAATCAATCGTCGGCGCCATCCCGGTTTTCACACTTTGTTGGATGATTGGTAAAGAGGCGAGTTTGATAGTTGCACCTAATGCTAGTTTCTCCATTACCGCTTGCCGTTGGTTTTGAAAAAGAGTATCTAAATTGCGATAGCATAAACCAATTGCCACCATCGAATTGCTGGCAATCATCCCACTGATAGGAATGATTTGAGAAGGAATAAATTTAATAGAACCAGAAAAAATCAAAATACCAATGGTAATTCCTGTACTACAACCAATCGCAATGAAAGAAATCAAAAAGCCCTTTTGTAATTGCTGGCTGCGTTTTTTTGCATTAAAGGCTGCGTTGGAAACAATCACCAAAACCATGATGAGCGTTAAAATCAGGTTATTGACTTGAAAAACATATTTTAATAAATAGCCGACTGCGACTAATTGAATGACTGCTCGAATCACACTAATAATAATATCTTTGGTAAAACCTAATTTTTCTTTAGTACTAATAATTAATGCGACCACCACTAGCATGGCTGAAAAAAATAAGGATAAATTATTAACTGCTAAATCCATCTGTCGGCGCCACCTTTCCTGCTACAATACGAATCACTTGCTGTGCTTGCTGAATTTCTTCGGTATCATGCGTAACACGAACCAGCGTGACTCCTTGCTCTTTGTTTAATTGGTTTAACAATTGATTGACAATTTGTTTGCTTTCTTCATCTAATCCCGTTGTAACTTCGTCTAATAATAAAACATCTGGTACAAAAATAATGTTTCGTAGCAAAGCAACCCGTTGTCGCTCACCACCAGAGAGTTCAGCTATTTTCTTTTCAAGATAAGCAGCGGGCAATTTCACTTGTTGGAGCAATGCCACGACTTTTTCCTGATTAAACGCTTCTTGTCTGACGGTAAATGGAAATAATAAATTATCATACACGGTTTCACCAAATAAAGTTGGCTGCTGAAAACAATAAGAAACCTTTTGGCGGTATGTTTCGATTGGCATTGTAGTAATTGGTGCTTCTTGATAAAAAATTTCGCCTTCTGTGGGACTTAATAATGAAGATAAAATTTTTAAAAATGTACTTTTCCCGCTACCTGAAGGACCAACAATTGTTGTATTGCTACCTGTTTCAAATGACAAATCAATATCAGAAAGAATGCTACGACCATTTACTTGATAAGACACGCCTTCTGCACGCAATAAATTACTCATGTTTCTCTCCTTTTTTAAATGGAATGATATTCTTTATATACTTCTTGTTTTTTTACATTTCTCAATTTGGCCACTTCTTTGATCGCCTCTTTTGAACTCCGTCCCTCTTCCTCCATTAAAACTTGTACATGTTCTTTGAGGGAAATAGCTGGCATTGCTGCTATTGTCTCTTTCTCACCAGTAAATCCGCTAACTAATAAACAACACTCGCCTTTTAGCGTATTTTCTGCTAAATATTCTGTTAGTTCTCCTAAGGTACCTCGTAAATACTCTTCGTGAAGTTTCGTTAATTCTCGACAAATCACAGCAGGGCGTTCTTGACCATAGACTTCAGCAAACGTTGCTACCGTTTTAGCAATCCGATAGGGGGACTCATAAAAAATCTGTGTCGGCCGTTCTTCTTTTAATGCTGATAACACGTCTTTCTGTTCCTTTTTCTTTCTTGGTAAAAAACCATAAAACGTAAATGGCTGTGGTAAAAGACCCGAGGCAATCAAGGCGGTCATTCCTGCCGTAGGTCCTGGCAAGGCAATCACTGCCAGTTCTTCTTCAAGACATGCTGTAACCAATTCATGACCAGGATCACTAATTGAAGGCATACCTGCATCGCTAACTTGGGCAATCGTTTCACCATTCAGCAATCGTGTAATCAGTTGAGGAATTCGCTCTTTGTAATTATGTTCGTGTAAACTAATTTGTGGTGTTGTAATCTCAAAATGATTTAGCAATTTTTGTGTGTTTCTTGTGTCCTCACTAGCAATCACCGTTGCTTCTTTCAATATGTTTAAACAACGAATACTCATATCTTCTAAATTGCCGATCGGTGTTGGGACAAGATACAATTTTCCTTTTGTTGTTTGCTTATCAAAACTTTTCTGTTTTTGCATAGCGCATCCCTCATTTTCCTTTTTCGTTCTATAAATAGATAAAGGTTTGATTTGACAATCGATTGACTGTCAAACCAAACCTTTCCTTTTTATTTGCAGTGTCCACTAGACTTAACGCGTACGTTCCCCATAAATAACATCAAGACAAAAGGCACATTCTTCATCATTTTCACGTCTTGAACCATATAAAATATTGCAGACATGGAAGCCCTCTTCATAAAGTTTTTCCAAATTCATACGTGATTTTGATAGCTCTTGTTTTTCAGTTTCAGTTGTATTTCCTGCTAACTTATTCAGTTCTTGGAGATGCTCCCGTAAGCGTTGGTTTTCGATTTCCAACGTGGTATTTTTTTCTACCAACTCATGGAGTGCTGCTTTAATTTCTCTTAATTGTGTCACGGAACTGTCTAAATCAGTTTCCAACGAATTTAATCCATCATAGAGCGAACGTTTATCCATTTTGATCACCTTTTTCAGCAGCAACTTTCGCAGTAGCTTCTTTGATTTCTTCGTAATCATAATCCGCTGCGATTTCACGACCATGCAGACGAACTTTGACAATCCGACTTAATAGATTCAACCCGACGACTTTACCTTTGCCATCTGGTGTTATTACTTCTTTTCCATAATCTGGTAATTCTTTTTTAGCGGCTTCATATTCGTCGTTTTCGTATTTCAAACAACACATTAAGCGGCCACATAATCCCGAAATTTTGACAGGATTTAAAGATAACCCTTGATCTTTAGCCATTTTGATTGAAACTGGCATAAAATCTCCTAGAAATGTTGAGCAACATAGTTGTCTGCCACAAGGGCCAATGCCACCTAATATTTTCGCTTCATCTCGGACACCAATTTGACGTAACTCAATTCGCGTCCGGAAAATAGCCGCTAAGTCTTTGACTAATTCACGAAAATCAATTCGCCCATCTGCCGTAAAGTAAAAAATCATTTTGCTACGATCGAAGGTATATTCTACTCGCACTAATTTCATTTTTAAGTCATGAGCTCGAATTTTTTCATTGGCAATGCTTTTGGCAGCTTCTGCATCAGCCAAATTTTTTTGTTCTTTTTCTAAATCATTGGCTGTTGCTTTATTTAAAATGGGTTTTAGGTCCTCTGGTAAATCGTCTGAATCGACTGTTTTTTTAGGAATAGCAACAGTAGCTAATTGTTTTGACTGTTGAGATTCAACGAGTACTTTCTCATTATAAATATACTCAGATTTTCCAGGAGCAAAATAATAGATATGACCGGCTTCACGGAAGCGAACTCCTACTACTTCTACCATTTTATTCCTCCTAATCTAGTTCAAGTGAACGTCGCTTCAATCGGTTAAGGAACTTGCTGAAACAGCTAAGTTCCTACTATATTATGAAACTGAATGCCACTTGGCACTTTTTTCCTTTATGATTTAGGGTGAATCATTTGGATAACTAATTGTTCACAAACATTTTGCCAACTAACATTGGCAGTCCATTTTTGGCGTGCTTTCAAAATTAGCGCCAACCGTTCCGCCTGCTCTTCCGTTACTTTTTTGGCTTGCTGTGTCGAAACACTTTCTTCCAATAATTGACGGTAATAAACCATGAGCAAGTCAAAGCTAAGCGCTTGTTGTTCTTTTTCCTTAAATACTTTGACCATTTTCTTCTGAACGTAGATAAATGCCTGTAAATCATTACTTTTTAGATAATTAAACCATTGCAAAATGATTTCCCTAGCTTCATTAAACCATTCATCTTGAGAGATTTCAACTGCTTTCTCAAAACTATTTGTCAGCTCAGCTAAAAGGGTTGCAGTCTTTTCACCAACCCCCTGTTTGATTAAGCGATCAATTAATGTTTTTTTGACTAATGGTTGAAAATGTAAGGTTTGGCATCGTGATTGAATCGTTGGTAAAATTCGAGAAAGCGAAGTGGTTTCTAAAATAGCTAAAATTTGTCCTTCTGGTTCTTCTAAAAATTTTAAGAGACTATTGGCTGCGCCGGTACTCATTTTATCTGCTTCTTGAATTAAGAAAACTTTTTTAGCAGTCTCGACCCCACTTTTAGAAAACTCCGCTTTTAATTCACGGATTTGGTTCACTTTGATGGTTTGCCCATCTGGCGCAATTCTTAAAACATCTGGATGTTCATTTTCATTAATCCGCACACAATTATGGCATTCGTTACAAGGCTGTTGATTTACTAAATTCGTACAAAAGACATGTTTCGCCATCCATAAGCCAAATTCTTGTTTTCCAGTTCCTGTATCTCCTTCAAAAAGATAAGCATGGGCAAGACGACCATGCTCAAAACTTTTTTGGAGTTGCTTGTACAGCAAAGGTTGCATTTGCTGTAGCTGTTGTGCTTCATTCATCTTAATATTGATGGAATCCTTCAACTGGTAAGACGAAGCAAGTAGCGCCGCCTACTTCAACTTCCACAGGATAAGGAATTTGGCCATCCATTGTGATATCTAAAGTCACAGGTGTTGAAACATATTGTTTTCTTGATTGACATGTTTCTTTAATTAAAGCTAATGTTTCGTCGACACGTTCATCATCAATCCCAATAATAAATGTGCTGTTTCCCGCTTTTAAGAATCCACCTGTTGAGGATAATTTTGTAGCACGAATATTGGCATCAATAAATTCGTTGGCTAATCGGTTACTATCTTTGTCTTGTACAATGGCTAAAATAATCTTCATGGTCTACACCTTCCTATAATTAAAAGTTTTCTGGATAACGTTCAATAATCGCCTGATACGTTGCTTCTACGACAAGTTCTAAACTCATCCGTGCATCAATCTTTTTGATACGTTGTGGATTTTCTTCTGCTAATTTCAAATATTCATGACGAACACGTTGATGAAATTCTAATCCTTCTGAATCTAAGCGATCAATTTGCTGTGTTCGATTTTCTTGAATCCGCCGTAAGCCAGTATCTGAGTCAACGTCTAAATAAATTGTAAAATCTGGTGAGACACCTTCTGTCGCAAACGCATTAATTGAAGCAATGGGGGCAATCCCAATTCTACGCCCAGCGCCTTGGTAGGCTAATGAGCTGTCAACAAAACGATCACATAGGACTAAATGACCCGCTTCCAAAGCTGGCAAGATTTTTTCCACTAAATGTTGACGACGAGCAGCTGCGTAAAGTAAAGCTTCTGTTCGCTCATCCATTCTGTCATTTCTTGGATCTAAAATAACTGTTCGAATCTTTTCGGCAATCGGTATGCCGCCTGGTTCTCTTGTGGTGACAATTTTTCGTTTTGACTCTTTAGCTAATCTTTCAGAAACTTCCTTCAAAACACTGGTTTTGCCAGCGCCATCTGGACCTTCAAATGTGATAAAAATACCCTGCACGTGCGAAAACTCCAATCAATTTTTACTTGTATCTATTATACTTCATCTTGCTCTATCAGTCTAATTGAAATCCTTATGTCCTATTTAAAGTGATACATCCGCTGAAAAAAAGAAACTGAAAAAGAAGTACGGAAAAGCTTGAACTGCGACATTTTCTCACAGAAACGACCTACTTCGATTTCAACCTCTTTTTCCAACGATGTTTCTTTTAAATTTCTCGACGCCCTTCGACTGCTTTTAGCAAGGTTATTTCGTCTGCATATTCAATATCGCTGCCGACAGACAAGCCGTGTGCCAAACGAGTAACGGTGATTCCAGCTGGTTTAATGAGCCGTGATAAATACATCGCCGTCGCTTCTCCTTCAGTGGTAGCATTGGTTGCTATAATGACCTCTTTCACTTCATCATCGTGCAATCGTTTGATCAAAGAGGCAATATTAATATCTTCTGGTCCTGTTCCTTCCATCGGTGAAAGCACCCCGTGGAGCACGTGATACAAGCCCTGATATTCACGCATTTTTTCCATTGCCATAACGTCTTTTGGCTCTTCCACTACTAAAATAATACTACGGTCACGATTTTTATCTTGGCAAATTTCACAAGGATCTTCTTCAGTAATATTTCCGCAAATACTACAGAAATGGAGATCTCTCTTGACACTAATTAGCGCTTTTGCAAAAGCATTAGCATCTTCTTCTTTCATATCAATTGTATAAAAAGCAAGCCGTGTCGCTGTTTTTTGACCAATTCCTGGTAATTTCATATAACTTTCAATCAATTTTGCAATCGGTTCTGGATAATTCATGAGGCTTCTACAGTCCTTTCTTAGCAAGGCGTTTCTGTTATTACTGAGCGAGTTACAACAGATTTTGCGTCACTGAATATCTTATCACGCCCTGTCAAAAAAGCAACTGACAATTACTGCTTTCTAATACAAAAACAAGTCGTTAGTTACGATCACTAAACGACTTGTTTTTGTATTAACCAATCCAGGTTTCGTGTGTATAGGCCATTTCCCAAAAAGCGTATTCCATCTCACTGCTGATAACAAAAGCGGTGATCATAGCTGCTTGTTCTTGTGGTGAACTTTCTTCATATAATTGGTCTAACAGTTGGCGTTCCTCTTGGACGTGTTGGTACGCTTCCTCCCCAGCATAGGTTTCAATCCAACGTTGGTACAGTGGCTCTGGTGAGTGTTGTTTGACTAACTGTGCACCAATTTCTTGATAGAGCCAAGAACAAGGCAACATACTTGCTGCGGCCGTCTTAGGCGTTCCTTCAATAAGTTGGCGATACATATGAGAAACATAGTGATACGCGGTTGGTGCAATCGGTGTCGCTGCAACCTCTTCTTCCGTAATCGCTAGTTCTTCAAAAAAAGTTTCACGAATAGCTAATTCGCCCAACGCGAGATTTTCCGCATTTGTTAAGAGTAATTTTTTCAATCGAGGTTGTTGCGTTTGTGCCGCAATCAAGCGATAAAGTTGACTAAAGTGTTTTAAATAGTAATGATCTTGAATTAAATAGTAGCGAAAAATCGTTGGACTCAAGGTTCCTTCATGTAACTCTGTGATAAAAGGATGCTGAAAACTTCCTTGCCAAGAAGCTTGCGCTTGTTCTTTGGCTTGTTCTGTAAATGTCATAGGTTTCTCCTTTACGTTAGAAAAATAAACAAATTTGTAAAAATGATGATCAAAATAGCAAGCCCAAGACTGACTTTTGCTGACACAAAATGCTCTTTTCGACTTCTGGTGGCTCCTTCTTCATAGCCATGGGCGGACATTGCTTCCGTATATTTATCTCGCCAAGAAACAGCAACGAGCAGTGTTTTAACATAAAGCATCGGCGACCAAAAATGAAACGTTTTGCCACGGAGTAGGCTTGCTTCTTTTAAATCATTAATTTCTCTTTTCACTTCCGGTAAGGCGTGAACCACCACTAAAATTCCATAAACAAAGTTTGGTGCTAGCCCCTTTTGTTCCAATAACAACAATAATTCTTCAAAATCAACGCCTACAGCAAAAGCTAGTCCTAAACCGGCAAAGGCATACGTTCGACTAAACAAAAGCCAGGCTTGTTGACTACTCGTACCATGCAAATAAATAGACCAAAACGTCCCGATTGCTGGTAAAAGTGGCAAGAAAAATAACCAAAGCAGTAAGCGGGATTTTCGCTGGCCTATAAAAAAAATGATACAACCCATAAAAACCGCCAAATTTGCCAAAATTGACTGAGAAAAAGATAATTCAAAGGTCAAAATAAGAATCAAAGAAGCATAAATTGCTGCATTTGTTTGCTTTATTTGCATGTGGTTCCCTCCTGCCAGATAATCAGTTGTTGATGCAGCAATTCTATTCGGTAATTGCTCACGCCAGAGAGAGGTTCTAGCCGATGCGTGACGATTAGAAAATCTTGTTGCGCACTTTTTTCTTTGATCCATTCAACAAAATAATTGCATGCTCGCTCATCTAATCCAGCAAAAGGTTCATCTAAAAGTAAACAGTCCAAATCTAAGCTCAGCAAACTAATTAATTGCACCATCTTTTTTTGCCCTTCACTTAGTTGAAAAACACTGTGCTCTAGTTTTTCTTTTAAACCTAAAAAAGTTAAGGCTTCCTCTTGTTTTCTTCTTTTTTCTGCTGTCATGTTCTGACCAAACAAAAGCTCTTCTCGTAAAGTCAACGTGACAAACTGACGATTGGCTTGTTGCACCGCTAATGTCATGTGTTGATACAATTTTTTTGAAGCCCGCAAGCGGCGGCCCGATAAGAACATTTTTCCTTGATATTTTTGTCTCTGAACGATGGCTTTTAACAAGGTGGATTTCCCCGCCCCATTTGGCCCCGTCAACGTGGTAATTCCTTTAAAAAAAAGCGCTTCTTTTTCTTCAAGTAGCACTCGTTTCCCCTGAGACAAACGAAAATTTTTCAATTGGAGCATTGGTTGTTTTACCACAGAATTTGTCAGTTGAAATGTCTGCGGTTTTGTTTTGATAAACGTCAACGGTTGCTTTTCAAACTGGCCATTTTTCAACGTGACGACTTGGTCCACAACATCAGCGTAATCGCTGAAATCGTGGTCGCACACCAAAATCGTTTTGCCTGCTTGATGGAGTCTTGCTAAGATTTGAATAAATTGTTTTCGAGAGGTTGGATCAATGCTTGCAAAAGGTTCATCTAATAAAAGAATATCTGGGTTCATTGCTAGCAGAACTGTCAACGCCGCTTTTTGTTTTTCACCACCAGATAACGTCGCTAATTCTCGTGTGAATAAGGTTTGAGTCTGCACAAGTTGAAGCGCTGTTTGGATTTTTCGGTTCATTTCTTCAGGCGAGATTCCTAAATTTTCTAAAGCAAAAATCAGTTCTCGTTCCAAGGTTTTCATTGTAAATTGTTGACTGGGGTTTTGAAACAGCATGCCAATTTTTTGCGCCTTTTCACGAGTTGATAATTGTCGGCGCTCCATTCCTTCAATCAAAATTTCTCCTTGGTAATCAAGCGGAGCAAATCCGGCAATCAATCGTAAGAGCGTTGATTTTCCACTACCACTATCGCCAATTAATAAGGAAAACGTTCCTTGAGGAATTGCTAAATTTGTCTTTTCAAACAAGGGTTGTTCTCGTGAAAAGGACACAGCTTTTAATTGGATACTATTCATTTTGCCTTCACAGCTAACCCTTGCGCAGACTGATACATTCGTAAAATAACTTTCGTTAAGAAAATACCAAAGAAACAAATGGAAACGAACCGAACGCTAATTAAAGCAATGTTCATCCCCAGACCGTAATTGCCATAACCAAACTTAAAGTATTCATACACATAACTAAAAATAGTCGTCCCAATCGCACTATAAAATAACGTGAGTGTATCGTACCGTTTGTAGCGTGTCACAAAAAAGCCACTTTCACTACCTAGGCCTTGAATCACACCAGAAATTAATACACTAGGTCCGAAATACGAACCATAAAGCATTTCTGCCAAAGCGGCTAAAATTTCCGCCAAAACAGCACTTCCCGCTCGTGGAATCAGCATCGCTGCAATTGGTGCCACCATGGTCCACATTCCAAATAAAAGCTCATTGGCAAATGGACTCAGTCCTAATGGTAACAGCGCAGCATTCAATAACGCATAGAGGAACCCTGCCCCCATAAAAACACCGCCAAACAAAAAGGCTAAAAAAGCGAGTAAGACGACTTGTTGCAATGACCATTTTTTCAATAAAAAAACTCCTTTCTCTTAACAAAAAGCAAAAGGAGTGACTTAAATAAACCCTGATAAAAGAAAACACACTCATCCTAGGACAGAATGAGTGCGTGAAAAATCAAAGTAAATCGGCATTTCCCTGCGACAGTACTAACTGCATCAGGTTCAATGGGTATCATCTCAGCCATAACAGCACCCCAAATGTTTTTTATTAAAATGTACTTTTACTATAGCATAGAATAATTATAAAAACTAGTCTTGGCACTTTTTTCTTTCATCAAAAGCTGAAGAAATCAAACAATTTTGTAAGATAACTGTTAGGCAAATAAATGGTTGGTTGTTCTGGACTTTGTTATATTGTTCTTTATGAAAGAGAGGCGTTTATACTATGGGTAAAACATTAACTGGCTTTCATTTGAAAGTCATTGGGGTTATTTCAATGGTCTTTGACCATCTATTGCAATTTTTTAGTTTTTTAGGCGTGCCTGGTTGGTTCGGATGGATTGGACGAATTGCTGCACCTATTTTCTTATTTGAAAGTTCTGAAGGCTTCATTCACACAAGCAATCGGCGAAAATACATGTTCCGGTTATTGTTAGGCTTCTGGATTATGGGGATTCTGAACGGCATTTTAAATGCGTATTTTTCAACAGGTGGCTTAATTATCAATAATATTTTTGGGACGTTATTTTTAGGTACGGTCTACATGCAGTCTATGGACTATTTTAAACAAAAACAAATTGGTAAAGGGCTTCTTTGGTTTATTGTGCCTTTATTAATCAGCGCTCTACCTTTCGTTGTTTTTAGTTCTCCAGACATATTAAGCAATCCTGCTATCTTAATTGGTTTCCAACTTTTCAATCTGATTGTGCCATCACTAATGATGTCAGAAGGTGGATTTTTATTTGTTCTCTTGGCCGTGGCTTTTTATTTATTCCATGGCAAAAAGTGGTTACAAGTTTCAGCGATTGGCGTTGTTGCGTTGATTTCAGCAGCCAGCTATAATTTCCAAGAACTATTCGGGGTGAACCACCAATGGATGATGATTTTAGCAGCGATTCCAATTGTTCTTTATAATGGTGAAAAAGGCCGTGGCATGCGGAATTTCTTTTATATTTTCTATCCAGCTCACATTGCTATTTTTGCAATTATTAGTTTCTTCATGCAACGTTAATTATTTTCTGCTTGACGATTGCCTAAAAACTGTTTACAATGCAACATGTAAACAAATCGTACAGATAACACGCAAGTTGCGTGTCGAGAGAGAGGCGGTTTCTATTCTTATAGAAACTGCTTCTATTTTTTTACGAAAAAATGAAAACTATAGAGGTGATTAAATGGAACAAAAAAACGTACGATTATTCCCTGCCGTTTTAGCGACAGGAATTATGTCTTTTGCTGGCGTATTAATTGAAACAGCAATGAATGTAACCTTTCCGACATTAACAAAGGAATTTGGTGTTTCCACCGGTACCGTGCAGTGGGTGACAACGATTTATTTATTAGTTATTTCTATCATGGTGCCCTTATCCAATTATTTATTAAAAACCTATTCACTAAGACGCTTATTTATCGTTGCGAATCTTTTCTTTTTGATTGGTTTAGCGATTGATGTCTATTCGCCATCTTTCAGTATCTTGTTATTAGGCCGACTCTTCCAAGGGGCTAGCACTGGGATTGCTTTGCCACTGATGTTTCATATTATTTTGAACTTTACCCCGCTGGAAAAACGGGGAACGATGATGGGGGTAGGCACATTGACCACTTCAATTGCTCCAGCCATTGGTCCAACGTATGGTGGAATCTTAACATCTTCCCTGTCTTGGCACGCCATCTTTTTATTCTTAATTCCTATTTTACTACTTTCTTTGTTTATGGGATTATCGGCTATTCCAGAAATACCTGTTAAAAAAACCACCACTCTTGATTTGGTTAGTTTAATTGGTATTGCCCTGTTATTTAGTGGTTTGTTGATGTTTTTAAGTAAAATTGGCAAATTGTTTGGCTGGCTTTCACTTCTGGCAGCCGTTATTGGCTTTGTTATTTTTTATAAACGAGCAACGACCGCTGAACAGCCACTAGTTCGTTTGACAATTTTAAAAAATCCCGCCTTCGTTTTATTTTTATGTGGCTTTTTAGTTTGTCAATTCTTATTGTTAGGTATTTCCTTTGTCTTACCAAACTTTGTTCAAATCGTCCTTGGAAAAAATGCGTTTGTAGCTGGGCTAGTCATGTTGCCAGGTGCTACAGTCGGGGCCATTTTGGCACCACTTTCTGGACGAGTGTTGGATCAATACGGCGCTAAAAAACCTATATTATTTGGCTTAAGTTTGGCGACAATCGGTTGGCTAGCTTTAACAATTTTACTAGAGATGCCTGTTTTATTAGGGTTCGTCGCTGGACATGTTACCTATATGATTGGTCTAGGTTTTGCATACAGTAATATGATGACGACTGGTATGAGCTTGTTAGAGGAGAAAGATTTTGGCGACGGTAATACGTTATTTAATACACTTCAACAATTTTCTGGCGCTATTGCGACGGCCATTGTAGCGACGATTATTAATATCGCTCAAGACCACGCAGATAATTTTGCTCAGGGGACAACGATGGGCTCACTCATTTCTCTGATTTTCTTGTTAACCTTATTAGTAATTGTTTTAATTGCTTGCTGGAATTATTTCCGCAAAAAAGCTTAAAAAAAGCAGCTGGTCCGTTCCGTAGTGACCAGCTGTTTTTTTCTAGTTTTCTAAAGATAGTTGTTTTTTTATGCTTCTTGCTTCCGAATATATAGTACGAACAAGACGGCAATCAACACGATAAAGCCACCAAAAATCGGTGTATATGTTACTGATAAATGATCTGTGACCACCCCACCTGTCATTGAGCCGACGGTAATCCCAATATTAAAGGCTGCAATATTAAAAGCTGAGGCCAAAGTGATATCTTCTGGAACATACTTTTCCGCTAATTCTACAACATATAGTTGTAAACCAGGTACATTCATAAAGGCAAATAGACCCAACATCAAACTTGCTAATAAGCCTAGAAGACTGTTATCCATTAAAACAGTAATGAATAAAAAGACTAAGGACAGAATTAATAAGCTAAACATTTTTACTAACGAATCTAAAGGTTTTTTATTTGCCCAGTGACCACCTACTGTATTGCCAATTGCAACCATTACGCCATAAACAACTAAAATAATCACTACCGCATTGGCTGAAAAGCCTAAATTTTCCAATAACGGTGACAAGTACGTATATGCAGCAAACGTTCCACCATAACCAAAAGCAGTAATTAGAAAAGAGAAAACGAGGGGTTTGTTCGTAAAAATCCGCGTGATTCCTTTTAAGTCAACCTTCCCTGGTATCGGTAAATTTTTGGGAACTAAAAAATAACTAGCAATCAGTCCCACCAAGCCAATACTGGCTATAAAAAGAAAGGACATATGCCAAGCTGTTTGTTGCCCAATAAACGTCCCTAAAGGTACGCCAGTCACTGTTGCAACCGTTAAGCCCGTAAACATAATAGCAATAGCGCTAGCTCGACGTGACGGCGGCACAACATCTGCGGCGATGACAGTCGAAACAGACATGAAAATACCATGCGCCAATGCAGAAAGTATCCGCCCTACCAATAAAATAATAAACGTTGGCGCAAACGCAGCAATTAAATTCTCACTAATGAAAAGAAGCATAATCCCCAGCATTAATGAGCGACGATTCCATTTTCCTGTCAAAATTGTTAATAACGGCGCCCCAATCGTCACACCTAAAGCGTATAAAGAAACAGTCAAACCTGCTTGGGAAAGACTAATATGAAAACTTTTAACAATCATTGGTAATAAACCCACACTAATAAATTCTGTTGAACCGATTGCGAAAGCATTGATAGCTAATGCAAAGAGCGTTAAATTTGGTGAAATTTTCTTTTCCATTCTCTTCCTCCTAAAAAACATTTGAATTTCAACAAAAATTACTATATACTAAGATTGAAATTTTGATAAGTACCTACTTTTTTGTATCATAGGTACCTTTTAGTAACTTTTGTTTATTATCAACCTATTAAGGAGGAATGTTTTTTGGAAACTCGTACATATGCGATTGGTGTCGAAGCAACGATGGATGTTATTGGCGGCAAATGGAAACCAATTATTCTGTGTAATTTACGGCACGGCGCCATGCGCCCCAGCGATTTAAAACGCGGCATTACTGGCATTAGTCAAAAAATGCTGACACAACAATTACGGGAACTCGAAGAAGACAACATTATCGAGCGGAAAGTTTACAACCAAGTTCCACCAAAAGTCGAATATTATTTAAGCGATTATGGTCAAAGCCTCTCTGCTGTCTTAGATAACTTATGTAATTGGGGAGAATCCCACGTGGCTCATTTGCAAGAACAAGGCCAAGAAATTTATTTAAAATGTGAAGATTAGTGAACAAAACGTTTATAAACTATATTAAGAGGGAACTTTAAGCTATTTAAAGCCTGGGGAAAAATCATTTTAGATTTTTCCCCAGGCTCTTCTTATGCTTTAATAACTTGAATATCTTGCGTTAATTGGGCCCAATGATTAGTGGGTCCGTGGCCATGTCCAACAGAAATTGCTTGGCTAATGGCCCCTTGTATAAACTGTTTGCCAATCACAATCGCCGCTTCTAACGGCGTACCTTTTGCTAATTCGGCTGCGATACACGCTGAAAAAGTATCTCCTGTTCCATGAGTATTTTTTGTTACAACTCGCGGTGCACTTAGCCAAAAGCTCGAACCGTCTTCCATTAACACATAATCAGCCGCTTGTTGATTTGTGCTATGTCCGCCTTTCATAATAATATTTTTTGTGCCCAATTGCTGTAATTTTTTTGCTGCGGTCTGCATTTCTTGTTCTGTCTTGATGGTCGTCTCTAGTAAAACTTCCGCTTCTGGTAAATTAGGTGTCACGACCGTTGCTAATGGCAACAGTTGCTCTTTAATCGTTTGAACTGCCTCGGCTTCTAACAAATGGTGTCCACCTTTAGCCACCATTACAGGATCGACAATCAACGGACCAAAATCAACTTTCTGCAAATTGCGAACAACAGCTTCGACACGCTCACTATCTGCTAACATCCCCGTTTTCGCTGCCCCAATTTTAAAATCAGCCGCCAGTGATTGGAATTGTGCATCAATAAATGAACTAGGAATCGGCAAACTTTCTTGTACGCCATACGTATTTTGTGCCGTCAATGCAATGACAATATTTAAGCCAAATGCCTGCCGCGCTTGAAATGTTTTTAAATCTGCTTGCATGCCAGCTCCCCCACCAGAATCAGAACCAGCAATCGTGACTACTTGTGGGGTCAAATTATATTCGGTCATTTTCTCGCCTCCAACATTCGCTCCGTTACACGCATCAACCCTTGAACTTTCTCGGTTATCTGTTCAGCCAGCATAATTTCACTGACCAGTGAAACACCAGCCACTCCCGTTCCCATAAGTTGTTCTATATTTTCTTCTTTGATCCCACCAATCGCCACAACAGGAATCGTGACTGCTGCAGCAATTTCAGAAAGTGTCTGCAAAGAAGTTAACGGACTGTCCTTAGTCGTTGTGGGGAAAATTGCGCCCACACCTAAATAATCGGCGCCCTCGTTTTCCGCTTCAACTCCTCGTGCCACCGTTTTGGCTGAAACACCTACGATTTTTGTGGACCCAACCAGTTTTCGCACAAGAGCAACCGGTAATTCATCATCCCCTATATGCACACCTGCCGCATCCACTGCCAAGCAAATATCGACACGATCATTAATAATCAACGGAATCTGATACGCATCTGTTACCGCTTTAACTTTCACTGCTAATTCGTAAAAACGCCGTGTTGACACTTTCTTTTCGCGCAGTTGGACCAATGTCACTCCACTGCGACAAGCAGTTTCAATTCGTTTTAAAAATTCAGTATCACTAAAATCATACCGACCTGTCACCAAATAAACTTTCAATTGTTCTCTCATAGCACTCGTCCTTTCACCGCCTCAAACCAATCCTTCTCCTTCATTAAAAGAGATAACTGATTTAACGTATTTTGGCGAAAATCGGCCAGCCCTTGGCTCTTAGTCTTGGCTTTTTCTCCGCAAAGATTAAAATAGCTCACTGCGGCTACTGCCGCAGTCATTGGCGCGTTGCCTTCACCTAATAAAGCGGCAACTAATGCGCCGACTAAATCGCCCGTGCCAGTGAAACAATCCAACTCAGGAACACCATTTTGTAAGACAATCACTTGCTCTTGGCTAACCAAGACATCTTGAATCCCTGTTGCTAAAAATACCGTCTGGGGAAACTTTTGCGTTTGTTGACGTAAAGCCTGAATCAGTTCCTCAATTGCTTCTTCACTTTGATCCAAAGGGCTGCCATCCACTCCTCGGCCATGACTCACCAACTGGCAAAAAGTCCGCATTTCTGAAAGATTCCCTTTCACAACGGTTGGCTGATTGTGCACCAGCTTTTCCCCAACTTCATTGCGAATATCACTGGCGCCATAACCGACTAAATCGACTACGGTCGGTTTATTCACTTGCCGAGCATAATCACTAGCTGCTAACAAGCTCTGCTCTCGTTCTTGTGATAAATGGCCTAAATTCAAAACCAAGGCACTGGTTTGCTGAAACAACTGCGGAAATTCCCGGGGATCATCTGCCATAATGGGTTTAGCATCAATATAAAGTAATGCATTCGCCATAGACTCACACGTAATTTCATTCGTAATGCACTGAATTAATGGTGCCGTTGTCAGTGGAAAAATCGTTTCAAACTTAACGCTTGTTTTCATAAAAGTACCCTCCCAAAAATAATTCCTGTGTTTGTTTAAATACCCGAGTTTCTTTCAGTTTTACTAAGACAAGCCAAGCAATCACTGAACCAATCAGTGTGGCACCAATAAATCGTGGCGTATAAATGAACCAATAAAAATTCTGCTTACTGCCAGTAAACCAAACCATTACAGGATAGGACAATAACGAGCCAATGATGCCTGTACCAAAAATTTCTCCTAGCATCGACCAGCCTAATTTTTGTCCCCATTGATAAAATAAACCAGCAAAAAACGCGCCAAAAACGGCACCTGTTAACGCTAATGGCGGAATACCTAAGAATGTCATACGGATTAAGCCGCAGACAAGTGCCATGAGCGTTCCGTAAAGAGGACCTAATAAAACTCCGGCAATAATGTTCATGACACTGGACATAGGGGCCATTCCCTCAATTCGCATTAACGGCGATAATACAACGTCCATCGCAATCATTAAAGCCAGTAACGTAACTCTGTGGATTCGATTTTTTTCCACGTAAAAAAACTCCTTTCTGCGAGAAGCAAAAGGAGGCGCGACTGAAAAAGACAGAAAAACCCAACCACAAATAAACGTAGTTGGGTGCAATAATCGGTCAAAATTTCAAGACATTTCCCTGCGCCAGTCCTAACTGTTTCAGGTTCCATGGGTATAATCTCAGCTAATAGCACCCCAAATGTTTCTCTTTAATTGGCTTTAGTATAGCATAGTTTTTTGGAAGCGACTACTAAAATTGCCAAAGAGTTTTCCCACAAAAACAGAAAAAACATCATGCCCAAAAAGTTCGATTTTTTGGGCATGACGTTTTTCATACTCTCGTTTGTCTTATTTTTTAGAATCCTGGCATTCCTTTAGTGTATTTACCTAAAGTTGCTTCGGTTTCTTTTTCAATTTTTACTAACGCATCGTTGACAGCCATAATGACTAAATCTTGTAACATATCAACGTCTTCAGGATCAACCACGTCTTCTTTAATGGTCAAATCTTTCATTGTGCGATCACCAGTAAAGGACGCTGTCACAAGTTGATTGGTTGCTTCACCGATAAATTCTTTTTCATTTAGCGCTTCTTGCGCTTTGGCCATTTCTTTTTGCATTTTTTGTACTTGTTTCATCATGCCTTGCATGTTGCCCATTCCTCGCATCATAATTCCTCTACTCCTTCGTATTAATCATCTAGTACTTCGACAAGCTCTTCACCAAACATAGCGATTGCTTCATCTACTACTGGATTTTCTTGTGAATGTTCATTTGTTACAGGCGGTTCGTCCGCTAGACGAGCCATTTCATTTTCAGGTTCAGAATGATTCAAACTGCCCTGATTTTGGTTAATAAAACTTTGTCTTAGTTTTGGCCAGCTTTCTCTAGTAATGCAGACCATCTCTGGTGTATAGTCCATCAAACGGCTTAAATTATTATTGAAAGCTAACTGCATCTCTTCATCGTCTGTTGCACGAGCACAAACAATCTCATAGTCAAATGCCACCACGATCCCCTTAGGACTCGCTGCGACAGGTTCACTAGCCTTTAGCATCGCTCGTTGAGTCACAGATAATGTTTGCAGTAAGTCTTCCCAAACATTTTTCACATTCATTAAATGTGTTCTAGTCGCTTCGTTTAAGACTTGATATACCCGTTCTGTGGGTACACGGAACGAACTTTTTGGCGCTTGTGGTCGTGCTTGTTGACGTGGAGCATCTGCTTCTTTAGCAGCTACACCGTGTTTCTTTAATTCAGCCAGTTCTTTCTTCAGTTGCCCGATTTGATTTTGTAAATCTGCTAATTCTGGATTTCCCTCTGCACTACCACCTTGATTAGTTGTTTCTGGCGTGTTGTGTTTATTAGATTGCACCGTTTTAGCTAATTTGACAGTGGCTACTTCCAGATAGATATTCGCATTGTTGGTAAAGCGGATCTCATTTTGTGTGTCACTTAAAATTTGGATTAGTTGATATATTTTTTCAGCAGGTGTTTGTGTAGCTAGTTCCTTAAATGCTTCTGTCAAAGTTCCTGCTTTTTCTGCTAATAACTTCGGTGCTTGCTGATACATCAGCAAATCTCGACAATATAATAACAAATCTTCTAAGAAACGGCGCGCTTCTTTGCCTTCGCCTAAAATACTTTCCAAGCTTTCTAATGCTCGTTCAACATCACCGGCGACACAACACTGAATATAATGATCCATCATTTCATAGGTTAGGCTGCCTGTCACTTGCATTGCATCTTCCAGTGTTACTTTTTCATCACTAAATGAAATCGTTTGATCCAAGATACTCAAGGCATCTCGCATCCCACCTTCCGCAGCACGCCCAATCACATAAAGGGCTTGTTCCTCATAATCGAGAGCCATTTCCTGCATGATATGGGCCATATGATCGACGATATCTTGCGTACTAATTCGCTTAAAATCAAAGCGTTGCGTCCGTGAGATAATCGTTAACGGAATCTTGTGTGGTTCAGTCGTTGCTAAGATAAAAATAACATTTTGTGGCGGTTCTTCCAAGGTTTTTAAAAGTGCATTGAACGCGCCTGTTGATAGCATATGAACTTCATCAATAATATAAACTTTGTACTCGGCTTGCGTCGGTGCATACTTTGCTTTATCACGAATATCACGGATTTCTTCCACGCCATTATTACTCGCTGCATCAATTTCAATGACATCATTTAAACGACCTTCCGTAATGGCTACACAGGTTTCACAAACATTACAAGGTTCACCATCTTGACTATGTTTACAGTTAATCGCTTTAGCGAAAATTTTTGCGGCACTGGTTTTACCTGTACCACGAGGGCCAGTAAATAAATAGGCATGAGATGTTTTCTTTTGCACTATCGCATTTTTCAGTGTCTGAGTAATTGCTTTTTGTCCTACTACGTCATCGAAACGTTGTGAACGCCAGACCCGATAAAGTGCTTGATAAGCCATTTTTTACCCTCCCTTATTTTTCATTCTTATCTATTATACGTGATTTTTAGTCATTCGGCATCTTTTTTCTTTTAATGAGTCACTGGCGCAACCATTGCTAAAAAAGCCGCTTTTCCTTCACTTGTTTCTGCAAACGCACTGGCTTCTTTTAGTCGCTGTTGATACGCTGAAGCGACCGTTTCAAGCGCCTGCGTTTTCTGGTTGCTCCAAGTCGTTAAACCTTGGACTTCCGCTAACGTTAACGAAAGCTTTGCTTGAGGTCGACTAAAAATTAAGTCCATGACATATAAAAGTTCTTTTCGTCGTGCAACGATTTGTATCTCATCCGTTGGCAGTTTCAGCGTTTGCCATTGCTCAAAAATATCATTTGCGGCTTGGGCAACTTCTGACGCATTCGGTCCCTCTAAGCGAAATGTCGCAACTGGCCAATTCACCATTCCTGCGTTGATTAAAGGATAGTTAGCTAACTCAACATATTCTGAAATGCTCGCTTCGGCTAATGGAAATTGTTGCAAACCCGTTTGATAATAGACATGCTCATTTTGTTCAAAGACAGCATCAATCCCAGCAAAATAATGAGGAAAGACCTCAACAATTTTCAACAATTGCTGAAAAGTCTTAACTGAACGTTTCGCTGCCTGATGTTTTTCAAACGCAATCACACCTTGTTGCTGATATTGTGCCTGTTTTACAAAGGAAAACCCCCAGCTTTCGCCATCTAAGTTCATTCGAATCACTCGATGGTTCGTAGTCGCAGGAAATTGCTGACTTCCCTGGTAGCCTTCTGTTGCCATGCACCATTCACAGCGGGGATATCTTTGTGCAGAGAGCGTTGCTTTTGGCGCCTCACTGTGGACCTTATTTGCTAAAAAATCACCATAGACTGTTGAAAAAACAACAGGTTCTTCCTGTTCAATGACCGTACCGTTTTTTTGACAAAGTTGGTAAAAATACTCGGTAGCCTCTTGTGGCTCTTTGGCATAATGTTGTGCAAAAAAAGCATTAACCACAGAAGGTGGCGGTGTCAACAAATCCATCAATTGCACCACGAACTGTTCTTTTTGTTGCTCTGTTTTTACAAGTTGATTGGCACTCGCAATTTGACACAATTGTTCCGCCAAATCAGCGGCGGGTGTTGCCACAGGCCGTATGTCTACTTCGCCTAATTCTTGTTCACCAATCATTGATAATAAACGGTTCTGAAGATATAAGCGATCCAATTCCATCCAACCACCTGCTTGAATAGCAAGTGTGGTAAAATCGGCAATCATTTGACTCGTGGTCATCGATTCATTCCTCCTATTACTTTTCTTGATATCCATGTGGATGAGCTTGGTGCCATTGCCAAGCGGTGGCGATAATGTCCTTGACCTCAGTTACTTCTGGTTGCCAGCCTAAAACTCGTTTGGCTTTTTCACTAGAAGCAATTAATGTACTAGGATCCCCTGCTCGGCGTGGCGCGATTGTCGCAGGGATTTCTTGACCTGTCACTTCACGTGCAGCATCTAACATTTCTTTAACAGAATAGCCGTTGTTGCTACCCAGGTTAAAGACGTCACTTTCGCCGCCATTTTTCAAATATTCTAAAGCCAAAATATGTGCTGCAATCAAGTCTTCAATATAAACATAATCTCGAATGCACGTGCCATCTGGTGTGTCATAGTCATCCCCAAAAATACTTAGCTCTGCTCGTTGGCCCAATGCCACTTGTAAAATAATTGGCACAATATGCGTTTCTGGCGTGTGATCCTCACCAATTGAGGCATCTTTTTTTGCTCCTGCAACATTAAAATAACGCAAAGCAACATATTTCATTCCATAAGCGTTGTCGCACCATTTCATGATTTTTTCCATCATTAATTTACTTTCCCCATACGGGTTTTTAGGATTCGTTGGGGTTTCTTCTGTAATAGGCATTGCTTTTGGTTCGCCATAAGTGGCCGCTGTGGAAGAAAAAACAATATGTTTCACTCCAAATTCTTGCATGACTTCCAAGGCAATTTGCGTGCCGTGAACATTGTTATTGAAATACATTAACGGTTTCTCCACGGATTCTCCTACTAAAGAATTGGCCGCAAAGTGCAACACCCCTTCAATTGATTCCTTTTCAAAGACACTACGTAAAAAAGCTTTATCACGAATATCGCCTTCATAGAAAGTCGCTTGTTCATGAACTGCTGAACGATGTCCCGTTAATAAATTATCAACAACCACAACGGCATATCCTTTTGAAATTAATTGATCGACGGCATGTGAGCCAATGTAGCCTGCGCCACCTAATACTAAAATAGACATAAATACGCTCCTTTTACTCTCTAATTTCTTTTTCTATTGTACCATTAAATAAGGTCTACTTCTGAATTATTTCATTTTGTAAACAGGATTTAATTTGGCCATTTCTCCTTATTCATTTTTCCTATCAAAATACAGAAAAGACTTGGTAAATTTTAACAAATCTCTAAATTAGTCGTAGAGTTTATGAAAAATCATTGTAACTATTGGATTTTTTTGCTTTTTTCCGTCATAATAGAAACAAATACAATTTGAAAGAAGGAATGAACGATGAAAAAATTTGTATCAGGTATGTTAGTCGGTACTGCTATCACAGTTGCTGCTTTAGCCGGTGTGGCTACAACTATTAAAAAAACAGTCATTGATCCAATTGAAGAAAAAGAAGATATGATTGAAGAAAACCGTAAAAAAGCGATGCGTAAACGTATTGCACGTTAAAAAATAGCTGTGACATTGAGATAAAAAATCTAACGCCAAGAAATCAACAGGAGCGCTTCTGGCTCGGTTGATTCTCTTAAGCATAACAAGTGGTCATCCATCAAAGCGATGGATGACCACACGTTATGCTTTCTTTTTTACCAAAGGAGCTGACTATTTTTCTTAACTATTAAAAATAGTGGCAGCAATCCGATCCATATCGCGCATATTCCAAGGATCCACACCAGGACGAGCTGCAGCGGCTGTTAACCAATGAATCCCTTCTGTTGGAATACCACAACTAAAAAGGCCTGTCGCCACCTGTCCATCTTTTGTGATGACTTGATTCGTGGCAGGCACAATCAAGAGTGCACCTGTTTTGACTATTTGACCATCAGCTAATGCCAGTTGATGGAGCGTAGCTAGCTTATCGGCTAACAACTGCCTCGTTAAAGGATTCAAACTTTTTTCATTATTAACTTTGGGAATGCGTGCTTCAATTAAAAAGTGACTATTATACCGATTTTCCGGAAACAAATTAGCATAAGTAATAAATTGACCCGCTCTCATTTCGACACGCATTTCTGGCCCCAGAATCGTGACTAATCCCAGTTCAACTAACGCCTGTAGCTCTTCTGTTCTTTCAACAGAAGGTCCCACTGACAAAAAGGTATTCAACGGGGTAAACCAATGCCACAACCACTTTTGACTCTCGTCATTCGTTAATAACCCTTCATCCAAAACAAAGCGAATCTGATCTCTTAAATCTTTTAAACTGTCTAAAGCAGTGGTCAAAGGACCGCTAAGATTGCCTTTCTCTGCTTCTTGAATATCCCATTTTAAATACTCTAGTAAAAACGAACGAAAACGTTCATGAGTGGTTTTCTTTGTTTCAGGATGTTCTAACACTTGCCAATCAAACCAATCTTGTTTTTCAAAGTGGGCTAAGCTTTTCGGCGCTCCCTTGGTTTGAATAAACAGCTGTTGAAAGGCCTCTTTAGAAAGATGCGGATATTTTTCTTCGATTAAGCAAGTGTAATACACATATTCCACTTCTTTTTTTAAATACCCAAAAAACTCTGCGCCTGTAACCTGTCCTTTTTTACGACATTCAGCTAAATACGTTTCGGTTAAAAAAACAGGCTGATAGGTTTCCCCGTAGCCTTTTTGATTATTCCCTCGAGGATGAGAAGGAAAACCGCGACCAGAACCAGCAATAATAATAGGCTCTCTTCCAGAAGGTTCATAACGTAAGCGGCCATTTTGACGAGAAAAAACACCCCCGCGGCCAATCGTCAAGGCAGATAAATAGTCAAAAAATGCCAAACCTAAGCCTTTTAACACAACAGGTTGTTTTGCGGGTATATTGGCAAGTGCCAATAAAGCATCCGCCGCATTTTTAGGGGAAGAATAAAACAAACGATGCTCCTTGGCGTAGTCCGCAAGCTCTTGTTCAACAGTCGTTAATTCATTTTCTTGGTGACCCATGGCTAAAATTACTTTGTCTGCCGTAAACTCAATGGATTGGGTGTACACATAATAGTTATCCTCTCCTGCCCGTACAGCAGTTACTGGCTCTTTAAAAAACGTCAGCGATGTTTGTTCGTTACATCGCGTGGCTAAATACGTATAAAACCATTTTTGGTACATGCCATAAAAAGCCCTCGAGCAGTGATCATTCGGTCCAAGGCGATGACATTCTTTCAACAACTCAAGATAATTATAGGGTTGTTGCTGTTGAATGTACTGCGCAGCTTCTGTTTGGGTCCATTCATAGAGAGTGGGTCCCTTGACAATTGGTCCTTCGCCACTAAAAGATTCATCTGTAAATAAAGTGACTTGACTAATCACGGTGTTCATTAATAAATAATTAGGTTGCTCTGCTCGCCAAATTTTCCCACCTGGACCGTATGGATCAAACAACGTGAGCTGAACATTTATTTCCGTTTTACGAGCCCATTCAATGACTCGTTCTGCAGCTGATAAGCCTCTGGGTCCAGCACCTACAATTGCAATTTTCATCCAATCACCTACTCTATTTTTCTAATAATTCTTTTAAGACAACCGCTTGATTATGCACTGTATCTTTCGCCCCATAGACCAGCGTGACTACTGGCTGATTTTTTACAATTGTCTGTAACTGCTTAAACGCTGTGGCAGTTGGCTCATGTTTCAATTCTTCTTGGTATTTTTGTTTAAACTCAGGATATTTATTTGCTTCATGATTAAACCATTTCCGTAGCTCTGTACTTGGGGCCACTTCTTTGAGCCATTCATCTAACTTTTCAGATTCCTTGGATTTTCCTCGTGGCCAAACACGGTCAACTAAAACACGGTAGCCATCTTGCTCTGTCGGTGCTTCATATGCTCGCTTGATTTGAATCATCTGCCTTCACCTCTTCTCTTTATTGTAGCTCAAAAAGTGAGGACTGACAAAAAGCAACATCTCTATTAAGCTTTCCTATACAAAAAGAGTTGGTCTCAATGAAGACCAACTCTTTTTGTTATTAACTATTTCTCTTTTTCACTTTCCCAGTCCAGCCATCATAGCCGCCTTTTAAAATATAAATATCAGTATAGCCATTTTTGCGTAATAAATTAGCTGCTCGGATACTTAAAGCTTTCTTCTGATCATAAAGATAAACAGGTTGATCCTTACGAAGAGAACCAATTGTTGTTTTTAACATGCTGTATGGCATGCTGCGCGCCCCTAAAATATGCCCAGCATCAAATGTATCTTTCTCACGAACGTCAATCACTTGTGCTTTACGCATTGTTTCTTTAAATTCTTCTTCCGTCAGCATTTTTGCTGAACGTTTCACCATAATTTTCAAATATAATTCATTGAATACCATCGCTAGTACAATAACTAGCAAAATGCCATTGATTACCCATAAAATACTCATTCTAAAAAGCCCTCTCTATTTCTCTTTTGAAAATTGTAATGCTAGTGAAGCGGCACCAATCACGCCGGCCTCATTACCTAGCTCTGCTAATTTGATTTTTGTACTATTTCGAACTTGCGGGAAGGTAAATTCTTGGAAATATTTTTCGACACGACTACGTAAAAATTCTCCTGCTGCAGAAACACCTCCACCGATAACCACGCTATCTGGATTTAACGTGTTGCCTAAGTTTCCTGTGGCTAAACCTAAATAGAAGCAAACACGATCCACAACCATTAAAGCAAAATGATCGCCTTTTTCGGCAAATTCAAAAACGTCTTTACTTGAAACATCCTGTCCATCATCAATCGCTTGTTTCAGTTCAGAGTCACCTGCAAACTCTTCTGATAAATGACGTGCAACACGAACGACACCAGTGGCACTAGAAACAGTTTCTAAACAGCCACGTTTCCCACAGGTACAGTCAAAACCGTTAGGATCAACCGTCACATGCCCAACTTCACCAGCACAGCCAGCAACACCGTGGAGTAATTCTCCTGCTGCAACAATGCCTCCGCCGACACCTGTTCCTAAAGTAATAAAAATCACGTCGGGATTGTTTTCCCCCGCGCCCTTCCAACGCTCACCTAAAGCGGCAACATTGGCATCATTATCTAAGGCAAACGGAATTCCTAAAGCAGATTCGATTTGTTCTTTGACAGGCTGTACAGTCGTCCAGTTTAAATTATAGGCACCTACAACAGTTCCTTTTTCAATGTCGACACTTCCTGGTGTTCCCATACCAATTCCCACAAAATCTTCTTTTTTCATATTATAAAGATCTATACGGTGACGAATACTTTCAATAATTGATGGCACAATGTGCTTGCCATCTTCTAAAATATTCGTTTCAATACTCCATTTTTGTTGAACAACGCCATCGGTTGTTAAAATAGCAAATTTGATGGTCGTTCCACCTAAATCAATCCCAATAATCTTCTTATCCATTTAGTCGATTCCTTTCTGCTTCCCTCTAGATTCTTCTATTCGATGCTCTCTTTGCAAAATATGCCGGGCCTGTAAATACGTATCTCGGTCTACCAATTGACCTTCATACAATTTTTTTAATTCAATCATCATTAACTCAATATCATAAATCCGTGCACCGACATAAATATACATCCCAAACTGTTTAAAAAGTTGTTGTACATCATATAACGTTTCCATACGAAAACACTTCCTTATTATACAGGTAAACCGTATTTTTTAAAACCCAATAACAGACAAATTACGACAAGAAAAATAAAAATTAACGTGGCCATAATTCGCTCGTGCTTATTAAATGCTTCTTCACGATTTGGAACAGCAAAAGCCGTCGCGACTAATAGTCCACCGATTAGACCGCCAACATGACCCATCATATCTACAGAGCTACTAAACAAGTTAAATAACAAATTAATCACAATAAACATTGAATAGCGTTGCACCATATACATAATCGCTGGATTGTCTCTAAAATGGCGTCCTAAAATAACAAATGCGCCAAACAAACCAAAAAGCGCTGTACTAGCACCGGCTGAGACACTGTTGGGTGTCCCAAAGGCAAAACTGGCGATATTTCCAGCAATCCCACTCAATAAATAAATTCCCAAATAGCGCCAATGCCCATAAATTGCCTCAACCTGTGCGCCGATATAATAAAGAGTAACCATATTCAAAATAATATGCATAAACCCAATGTGAAGAAACATTGGCGTGATAAACCGCCAGTATTCATGATTTTGAGCTACCAGTGGACGAACCATTGCTCCCCAATTAACTAAGTTTAAAATATTTTCTGATCCTCCAGTTAATTCCAATCCAAGGAAAACAATGATTGAAATACCTAAAAGGGCATACGTAATGAACGGCTGATTTTTTAGCCGTTTCAATTTCATTTCTGTTTGATAATTCATTCCATTCCTCCTATTGTATAAATAATTGTTCGATTGGCTGATCAAACGCTTCTGGTTGCCATTGTTCATGGAGTTGTTCACTAAAAACTAAACTACATGAATGGCCCGAAAAATGTTCCAAATAACGATCATAAAAACCACCGCCGAAGCCTATTCGATAGCCAGCCCGATTGAAAACAATCCCTGGCACAATCAATAAATCAATCGCTGTAGCTGTTATTTCTGCCGCTGTTAACGGAGGTTCTTCTACGCCAAATGCACTGGTGTCATAAACCGTCTCTGGAAAGACTTGATAAAAGTGCATTTTGCCTCCTTTAAATGTTCGCGGCACCGCCACTTGCTTGCCCTCTTGCATGGCCCGTTCGAAAATTGGCTGTGTTGATAATTCTAGCGGTAACGACCGAATCATTCCGACTGTTTGTGCTTGTTGCCATTGCTGACTAGCAAACAACTGTTCATAGAGACTTGATTCTTTATGTTGTTTAATTTCTGGATGTTGTTTTAGCCATTCCAGGGCAGTTAAGCCCACTTTTCTCAACTTGTTTTTCTCCATGTACACCTTCAACCCCTTTTCTGTTAAGTTTATAGAAAGTGTTCTTAAAAAACAAGCTGATTCCCCTTTTCTCTTTGAAAAATCCCGTTATTTTTCTAACGTTTTTGACGCTTCTTTAAAAAAGTCAACAACCAAATCCATTGTTTCCCCTTTCACTAAATGCCGCTCACCGATTTCCGTTATAAATTGCGTATTTCTCGCATACGTTTTCCCAGACACTAATTGTTCAAAATCAGCCATATCTTCATAGGGAATTTTTTCATCTTCCGTTCCATGCCAAAACAGCATCGGTCGTTCTTGCAGTCTTTCTGGCGTTTGTGATAAATCGTATTGATGCACCCAACTTAGCAATAGTGGCAAGTCTTTAGGCACAAAAATAGCAAATTCTTTCGCCCGTTGAATCACTCGCTGAATATAGCGCGCCGGATAGGGTGTTCCCATTAAGCAAGCAGCAGCTTGAATCTCAGGATGTTGGGTCATAAGAGCGCTGGTAGTAATACCGCCCATAGATACACCACCCACGCCAATCCAATTTTCTTTAATCAACCCTAATTTATGAAAATGATGGATAATTACTGGAAATTCAATCAAATTATATTGAATGCTACTCCAAAATGTAATCGATGGAATCGTGGAAATAGGTCCTGTTTTTCTTTCTCCGTGGTTCATGGCATCTGGTAAAATGACCCGAAACCCCTCGTGTGCTAATTTTCTTGCTTGTGTTAAAGATAATTCTTTAGCTGATTGCCAACCATGATAGTAAACAATTAAAGGTAATGCTTCGTTTTTTTGCTCTTCTGTTGTCACTTCTAATGCTGGAATTTTTGCTATGTAGCGATGTCTAATACTGATTTTCATTCATGATTCCTCCATTATAAAATATCTTCTCTTATTTTACCGTTTTTTGATAAAACCTGCTCTTTATATGATTTATCAAAAAAACCACAAAATATGCGAATTCGCATTTTCCTATTTTATTACTTTCCGTTATAATCATTTTATTAAATACAAAGGGGTGTTTTTATGGTTAAAATTGAGGAAAAAGGTAAAGTAACATTTGGACAAGCTTTTAAAGATTATTTTCGTGGATATGTTGATTTTAAAGGTCGGACCACACGTGCTGGTTATTGGTGGATGACACTGGTATTAAGCATTTTAGCACTTATTTTTTATATTGCCATTGTCGGCAAAGCCGTGTCAGCAATTTTAGCAGCTGAATATTTTGAAACCTATGATTTTGGGAACTTATTACCGTTGATGCTTTTTGCACTTGTTTTATGGTTAGCTTTATTATTACCAACGTGGGCAATGTGTGTACGTCGTTATCGTGATGCTGGGATGACAGGTTGGGGCGTGCTTGTTTTATATCTACTTTCTATTGCCTGTAGCTATACACAAGTTTTCTCTGTTATGTCAACTTTTAAATATGACGTTCAAACAGATACTGTGATAACAGGTGGCAGTCCCGTCTTCTTATTTTTCACTCTTGTGATTAGTCTGTTTTTCTTCTTACTAACAGTCTTACCGACAGATAAATTAACAACAACTAGCCAAAATAGCGTCTTACGCTTCTTCTTCCGTTACAAAGAAGTGAAGTAAGGAAAAGTTTTAAGCCTTTCTTTTAAAAGAAGGGCTTTTTTCTTATTTTAAAATCTTTATGATAAAATAAGAACTAGTCTAGCTAAAAAAATGGAAGGAGAAAATATGGCTACTTTTAAACGGATTCTGAATCTAGAAAATTATATTTTTACTTTTTTTATTTTATTTGTCTTTTACGGCGCAATTAACTCTCCCTATTCGCTGGTAAAAATTCTTTGGGAAAAGCCTAAGCACTTGCTTGTTTTACTTCCCCTATTAATTATTCTATTGTTGATTATTTATAAAAACAAAAAATTTCTTTACACTAAGATTCAAGCGCTCTGGCACTTAATAAGAGCCCATGATCGTGTGGTTATTATTGGTAGTTTGATCAGTTTATTTTTATTGCAACTTTTACTCCTGACGCAGATTACTGTGCCGATTGGTTGGGATGTTTTTGACAACTTTCATAGTATTACCACTGAAAATAGGAATTATTCAAAAATCGTACTTTCTTTAAACCCCAATAACGAATTTTTCTTTTTCATGATGTATTACCTTAATAAATTTTTGCGTTTCATTGATGTAACAGAGAGCTGGAGCAATACTTGGTTTAGTTGGCAAGTGGTTAATTGCTTGTTTATTAATAGCAGTTTATTTCTCTTTTATCATGCCTCTAAACGTGTCTTTAATCCACTAACGGCCTTCGTTGCTTACAGTTTATTTTTTCTTTCTTTCGGATTATCTCCATGGTTACTAACGCCTTATACAGATACGGCCGTCTTATTGTTCATCAACCTAGTCTTTTTTGCATATAGCCTTTTTGACCAGGTTTCCCCTCCCTTCGTAAAATATTGTTTATTACTGTTTATTGGAATTGGCTTAGCTTGGTGTTTTTTAATGAAACCTTCGTCTATTATCTTTTTTATTGCATTTAGTTGTATAAAAGTGCTGCAACTTCTTTTAAAACAGTCTATCGTAAAATTAACCGTGGTTGCTCTCTTTTTACTGACTGGTTTCGCCAGCGCATATTATAGTTTTCAATTTTTTGTGGAAAAACAAACGATTACGGAAATCGATAAAGAACAAGCCAAACCTTGGACACTTTTTGTAATGATGGGTTTGACGGGAACTGGCGGTTACAATGATGCAGATACACAAGCAGTAAATCAGTTGCCTACACAAGAAGCCAAAAAAGCTTATACCATAAAAACGATTCAAGACCGTTTAAAAAATAAAGGATTCTTCGGTTATCTCCGTTTTCTGGCTCAAAAAAATCGTCATAATACTGCCAATGGTGATTTTGACTGGGGTTGGGATGGCGGTGATTTAATTCCAGAAACACCTTCTAAAAATCGTTGGCAAGAACACTTGCGGTCACTGTATTATCCGCAAAATCCCAAAAGTAACTATCTACGAATTTATATGCATTTTTTCTATTTACTCACATTACTAGGTCTATTGTTCAGTATCCCTCTAAAAGATTCAAAAAATAACTACGCGATTTTAAAATTAGCTTTCATTGGAGCTATTCTGTATTTATTGCTCTTTGAAGGCGGCCGCTCTCGCTATCTAATCCAGTTTATGCCGTTTTGGTACTTATTATCAGCGAGTGGTTGGCTGGGGTTGAGAGAGATTCGAAGATACAAAAAAATAGTAAAATAGAAAAGAGGATTGAGTTAAAAATGAAAAAAAGTTTACTGGGGTTGATTGTTTTTTTATCCTTACTGACCCTTACTTCTTGCAGAAATAAAGTGACCACAAAAGAGCTAATGGCAAACGAGTGGGCCGTAAACTCCAACGTTGATGAAGTAGTAATGATTGTATCATTCAGCGAAGATACCGCTACTTTCAAAATCAATACAGATGAACACACATCAACTGCAAAAAATGATTTGGAAAAAGCAGGCGAAGAATTAGGTAAACAAATTGCAAATAAAATAGAATACAAAGTCAAATACCATCTAAAAAACAATCAAATTCGTTGGGAAAATGAAGGAAAAGAAGTAGCTTACAAGATAAAAAAAGAAAAGCAAAATCTACTTTTCACTCCTACTAAGACAAACAATTCTGATAACCAAGCAAAACTAGTTTTGAAACCTTACACAAAGAAAAGTATTGATTCTTCCACTCAAAAAGATAAAACGGAAGAAACCAACTCTAATTATCAAAACGTCTCATCTGAAACAAACCAATCTACCTCTTCATCTACTACTAAAGAACCGCTACCACAAGTTAGCTTAGCTGATTTTATAGGCGGTTGGGGTATTCCTCAAAGTGATAACTTATTTTTTATAAATGCTGACGGAACACTCACTAGCATTACTCAATCGAATGTTCCTCTTCAAAAGGTAAGTTTTTCTGTGGATGAGAATGGTAATCAAACAATGACGTTTCTTTTGAATAATACGCCCCGAACAGTAACGAAAAATAATGATGGTACTTTAACTGTTAATGGACAAATATACACTTATCTAGGTAATATTACGTTGGAACAATTAATTGAAAGAAATAATCAAACTCAGCAAGTTTTTGAACAATCTGAACAGCAACCACCACAAAACTCTGATTCTAGTGAACAAATACAAAATTCTAAATCAGACCAACCTATATACGATACGGTACGAAGTGGTGAAGGTGGGCGACAGTTAGCCGAAAGAAATGGTTTAACCTTAGAAGAATTATTAGCATTAAATCCAGGCATTGAAACTTCTGTTTTTTATCCTGGTCAGTCATTACGAATTAAATAGAAATTTAGGTATACTAATAGATAATAGTCTATAAAAGTAGAACTGGACCATCTACCATTTACTTTGGGATACCAGTTGATGGCAATCAGTTTGACGAAGTGGAACTAGACCTTGTACCGACTGACTCAGCAAAAATTGCGACATTGGATATAGCAGTTGGTCATTGATTAATAGCATATATGGAATATACGCTAAAATGAAACTTTCCCCATTCTCTATAATTAAAGTAATGTCTAAGGAGCCTAACATTCTTTCAAGAAAGAATGTTAGGCTCCTTTTATTCAGAAAATTTCAGCCACTGCTTGCGATTGCAATAGGACATAGTTTTTACAAAGACAAAATGATAAAGCAAACCGTAAGCTAGCCCCAACATATTTAACAAAATTCTTAAGTAAAGACTTGTTTCTAGCCCAAATATCATAGAAGCTGCCATGATAGCACCAACACAATTGAAAATCGTTTTACTTTTATAAGATGTGCATAAGCCTAAACAAAGTCCACCTAAAATACCAAGTAGGTTCGTTGGTAAATAAAATAACAAGATAGCCGATACTAGAGAACCAATAACGACCCCTATTATTCGTTCTTTTGCTCGTTCAGACAATTTAAACGTATCATACCCAGAAAATAATGACGAACTAGCAAATGTTGCCCACATAAAGCGGTCAATCTGAAGGTGCGTTCCTATAAAAAGTAATAAGCTAATGCCTAAAGCGTAATAACCAAACCAAATATTTCTTTGATTAAAAAAACCATTTTCTGTAACCATCTGTATAAAAGTAATCTCTTGATCCAATTTTTTATGTTTCACATGATAAACAAAAGCTAAAAGTAGATAAGCAAACACTAATACAAAGAAAGTTTGTTCTAATTGCTGAAACGATTGATAGTGAACCGTGCCAACTAAATATAAGTAGGAGAACGTATACAAGCCAGGATTACCCATTTTAGGGTTTTTACCAGTTAAGAAAAACAATGCCAGCAAGCAGATAAAATGAAGGCCCAATTGTAAAAATGATACAGAAATCAGTGAAATTAATGGACTAACACCTAGAATTGTTAACACGATTCCTAAACTAAGCAAGGCCTGTTTTTCCCTGTAGCCATATGAGACGAAACGGATACTCAACAGCAAACAAAATAATACAATTGAAAAAGGCGCTACAGCTTTTCCAAAGAAAAAAGTAATCGTCGACACCCATAAAATCGCAAACGAAACTAATAAGATATCCCTTATTAACAAGGCGCGCCAAAAATATCTCCGCTGTTTTTTAGTGTCCGCTTGATGAATTTTTTGTTTTAAAATAAATGGATCTAACTGCAATAATTGATAAAAAGTCACCTAAAATCATCTCCTAAAAATCGACTCTTCTCAATTCATTATTCCAACTTTTCCTTCTATGAAATCATAAGAAAAGTAGTTGTGACGAACATTTTACTACAACTTTTTTTCTGAATCAATACATGCTTTATTTCTTAATTCAATACCTCTCCCGATACGATTTGCTTACTTCATAAAAAATAAGCCTAGAAAAAATCAAAACGATTAATTCTAGACTCAAAATTAAATAACTGTTGAACAAAAGCTAGCGCTTTTTTATGTGCGTACATTTTTATACAAATATAGCTAAAAAATTTTTTTATATCAAAAAAAATATTGATAATAAGTATAGAGTATGATTTAATTATAATATAAAGAAAAGGAGGTTTTTTTATGAAAAACAAGTTTAAAGTTGTTGTTATTGGTTTGTTGTATGCTAGCTTATCATCTTTTGCTTCTAACGTTAATGCAGTTGCTATCGGTGGAACAGAAAACTTCAAGGTTAATGAAAGCGATAACAAAAAAGCATTAGAGTTTGTTGAAAATACTAGTGACTTAAAAAGTTCTCCCGTACCTATTAAAAATTTGACTACTCAACAGCCCGTCTCATCATCTAATATTTTATTACGAGCTACTAAAAAGTTATACACCTCACAAGACAATAGTCAATATCCAGCAATGTTTCGTATCAATTACCTTGTCCCTGTAGGATTTAACTGGCACGAAAATGGTATACCTGCAGCTGCAGTAACTATTACTTCCAATCATAAGTATCTTTATTTTGTTAATGTTCAGGATACAGGTATAGGAGGTTATGGAACTGGAGGCTATTATTGGCGTTATTTCAAAACCAGCAATAAATACTATTGGTTGTCCGCTTGGAATTACAACCATTTAGTTTACGGTTAAAAATATCTATAGATAGAATAGGTCGAATCAATAATTTAAAACTTACCAAACAAAGTTGGACCAATAGTCTAACCTTGTTTGGTTGTTGATGCTTCTTTTTACTATGATGATTTTCAAAAAAACTACATCAATAACTAAATTAACAATTACTGATAACAAAAAAAGCCTAGAATCCTTGTTGGATAAGGATTCTAGGCTCTATCTAACTAAATTATTTAGTTTCACGATGTAAAGTAACTTTTCTTTCACGTGGGCAATATTTTTGTTTTTCTAAACGATCAGGATTGTTACGTTTATTTTTATTTGTTAAGTAGTTACGTTCTTTACAAGAAGTACACTCTAAAGTGATGTTTACGCGCATGTTTTCCCCTCCTACTAATAATTGATCTTTCCAAGAGATTTCTTAGACTTGAATATCATACCATTTTTTTTGTCATTTGACTACCCTTTTGGGCAAATTTGTAAAGTAGTTCTACTTTACAAATTTTATTTTTTGTACATTTCCATATACGCTTCTAAAACTTCTTTGGCAATCGTTTGGTTTGGTTTGGATTCTTCGTCATTTAAGTGTGGTAAAACAACGCTAATTGCAATTTCAGGGTTTTCGTACGGCGCATAAGCCACCAAGTTACTATTAACCGTTGTGTGAACAACTCCGTTAGCATCCGTTGCTTGCGTTTCGGCGGTCCCTGTTTTAGCAGCAATCGAAAACTTGTCTGATTTTAAACCCGGTGCCGTAGTAAATTGACTAGTTCCATGTACCACATTATAGAAACCTTGTTGAAGAATTCCTATCTGGTCTTCAGAAATATTCACCTTATTCAAAACTTTTGGTTCGATTTCTTTCAAAATTTTTCCTAAAGCTCCATTTTCATCATTGCCATAGATTCCTTCTACCACATGGGGTTGCACGCGGATACCATTATTTGCGACAGTGGAAACGTACTGTGCTAATTGTAACGGTGTGTAGTTATCATATTGTCCAAATGATAAATCTAATAGATTTCCGCCTTTAGGCGCTTCAGCAGGATCTTTGAAATCTTTATTTACATATCCAGGACTTTCACCAGGTAAGTCGATGCCTGTCTTAATCCCCATTCCATATTCAGCATAAGCATTTCTTAGCTCTTTGAAAACTTTATCATCGCCAATTTCATACGGAAAGACCATATTAGGATAGTAATTTACACCCATTAGTTTAAACACAACTTTCATCATGTAGGCATTAGAAGAGTACTCTAATGCTTGCTCAGCAGTTAATTGCATTTGTGCATTACGACCACCACTATTCCACCAAGAAGCTTTTGGATTTGTACCAGCTAAAATAATTGGTTCATCTAATAGAGTATCATTTCCTTGTAATACTTTCGCCTCATAACCAGCTGTTAAAGTGCCTGCTTTCACAACAGATCCAGGTACCTCAAAGTTTAAAATAGGCCCTAAAGGATTAGGTGTGACTTCTCCTGTCTGTAAATCATGACTAACTCCGGACATTGCTAGAATAGCTCCTGTTTGAGGGTTCATAGCAACGACATACGCATTTTCTGAGTATGGTCCAATGGTTTTGACTATTTGTGAATAGTTTCGTTGTAAAATTTCATCAACTTTGTTTTGGAAATTTGAATCAATCGTTAATTTTAAGTTGGAGCCTTTTTCCCCTTTGGAAATTGGGGTTTGTGAAACAATCTTTCCGTTATTGTCTAAAACGACTTCTGATTTTGCTTTTTTACCTTGTAGAACGTCTTCATATTGTTTTTCTAAATAGCTAGTTCCAACACGGTCATTTCGTGCATAGCCTTTTTTCAAATATTCATCGACTTCTTCGGCTGGCAATCCTTGTTTTTCAGTTGAAACGGTACCCAACAGGCTACGTAATGCACCACTTTGAGAATAATCACGCGTCCAATCAGTCCCTGTTGAAACACCAGATATTTCCGCTGTGTGTTCACCAATTGTCGCAATTTCACCTTCTGTCACACCTTCATTCTTGATGAAGACCGTGTTCATTTGTGACGCTGCATTCATTCGTTTAAAAATCGTCACTGCTTGTAAGGTTCGGTCATCAAATGCAATTTCTTCAGGGGTGACTTTTTCAACTGCTCTGGCATATAATGTGCCTTCGTCCGTAATTTTGTTGCCTTTTTCATCTTCTTTATCTTGATCGGTTAAACGGCCTTGGGCTGCTTTTAAATTTTCAGGATTCGCTAACCAATAATCTTTTTTATCACGATCCGTTAAGTTTGGATCAACTGGAACGTTAATAAGTTCGTTAACTTTATTCGCAATCGGTAAAATATCTTTTCCTTCAATATTTTTTCCTCGTGTGTAAGTGATTGCTAAATTGGCTTTGTTAGAAACCAAGACTTTTCCTTGTGAATCATAAATTTGTCCTCGAGGGGATGGTGTCGTGATTTGTAGTGAAGAGTTGGCAGTGATTTTTTTGTTAAACTCTTCTCCTTCTACAATCTGTAAATACCCTAAACGGACAATTAATGAAACAAATAAAGTAAATATCACAAAAAATAATAAGTTCAATCGAAAAGGAATATGTGGCTTTCTACCTCGTTGACTCTTTGCTGCGGCATCTGTTTTTTTTATTTTATCTATAAATGAGTTTTTCTTCATACCTCTAGTCCCTTCACTAAAAAGTTTCGCATTCTCATTGTAACAAAAATTAGTCAAAAAATCAGGATTATTCCCAGCTCTAAGGAAATATTTAATTATTTTTTTGTTAAAAAAAGTCAAAAGGACTTCTGAATTCAGAAGTCCTTTTGACTTTTTCTCTTTTTTTAACGGCTGTAATTGTGAACTTCAGCAGCCATGCTGTCAATGAAAATTGATAAATCTTCGACAGACGTTTCTTTGCTTCCATAACGACGGACGTTCACCGTTGCGTCTTCCATTTCTTTGTCCCCGACCACTAATTGATAAGGTACTTTTTGGGTTTGAGAGGCCCGAATTTTGTAGCCCATTTTTTCGTTACGATCATCGACTTCAACACGTAAGCCTTGTGCTTGTAAACGTTCTTTGATTTCATAAGCATACTCAGAATGCGCTTCTACAGAAACTGGGATAATAGTTGCTTGAATTGGTGCTAACCAAGTAGGGAAAGCGCCTTTGTAAACTTCTGTTAAGTAAGCCACAAATCGTTCCATTGTTGAGACAATACCACGGTGGATAACAACTGGACGATGCGTATTTTCACCATCTTCGCCAACATAAGTTAAGTCAAACCGTTCTGGTAATAAGAAGTCTAATTGGATGGTTGATAATGTTTCTTCCATTCCTAAAGCTGTTTTTACTTGAACATCTAACTTCGGACCGTAAAAGGCAGCTTCGCCTTCTGCTTCAAAGTAATCTAATTCTAATTCATCCATGGCAGCTTTTAACATCGCTTGCGCTTTTTCCCACATCGCATCATCATCAAAATATTTGTCTGTATTATTTGGATCACGATAGCTTAAGCGGAAACGATAATCCGTAATGTTAAAGTCAGCATAGACTGCCACCATTAACTCCAAAGTACGTTTAAATTCGTCTTTAATTTGGTCAGGACGAACAAAAGTATGGCCATCGTTTAAAGTCATTTCACGAACACGTTGTAACCCTGATAATGCACCAGATTTTTCATAGCGGTGCATCATCCCTAATTCAGCGATTCGAATTGGCAATTCGCGGTAACTATGAATGTCATTTTTATAAACCATCATATGGTGTGGACAGTTCATTGGACGTAATACCAGCATTTCGCCATCGCCCATATCCATTGGTGGGAACATATCTTCATGGTAATGATCCCAGTGACCAGATGTTTTGTATAATTCCACATCTGCCATAATTGGTGTATACACATGTTGGTAACCTAAGCTAATTTCTTTGTCCACAATATAACGTTCAATTGTACGACGAATGGTTGCGCCTTTTGGTAACCAGAAAGGTAACCCTGAACCAACTTCTTGTGAAACCATAAATAAATCTAATTCTTTTCCTAATTTACGGTGGTCACGTTCTTTGGCTTCCTCGCGCATTTTGATAAATTCTTTTAAATCTTTTTTATCGAAAAAGGCAGTGCCATAAATCCGTTGCATCATATGATTGTCAGAGTTTCCGCGCCAATAAGCACCAGCTACTGAAAGTAATTTAAAGACTTGAATCCGTCCTGTTGAAGGGACGTGAACACCACGACATAAATCAACAAAATCGCCTTGATCATAGACAGTGATGATTTCATCTTCTGGTAAATCTGTAATTAATTCAACTTTGTAAGGATCATCAGCAAATAATTCTAACGCTTCTGCACGTGAGATTTCTTTACGAACGATTGGGTTATTTTCCTTCACAATTTTCATCATTTCGGCTTCAATTGCAGGTAAATCTTCCGCTGTCACAGGGGATTCCCCATTATCTGTATCATAGTAGAACCCAGAATCAATCGCAGGACCTACGCCAAATTTAATGTTAGGGAAAAGACGACGTAAGGCATTAGCCATTAAATGAGCTGATGAATGACGTAAAATTCCTAAAGCATCTTCATGATCAGGTGTCACGATTTCAAGCGAACCATCTTCTACGATAGGACGATCTAAATCGATTAAAACACCATTGAATTTACCAGCTAAAGCTTTTTTGGCTAAACTGTTGCTAATACTTTTAGCAACATCAAATGTTGTAACCCCAGAATCAAACGGTTTAACAGCGCCATCTGGAAAAGTAATGTGAATAGACATAATAAAATTCTCTCCTTTTAATTTTTTTGATTTGAAGCGTTTCATTGTGTTCCTGTTTTTCACAATGAAACGAAACAGCCACCTGTTCCCCTTGTTAAAAAACAAAAAGTCCTAGTATTCTAACGAATACTAGGACGAAAATATCGTGGTTCCACCTAATTTTGAACACAAATAATCTGTGTTCCTCTAGCGTGTTAACGGTGCGACCGCCTTTGTTTCAACAAAGGTTTCGAAAGTGGTCATCCCTTGTGCCAATCTGGAAAATTTTCAGCCAAGATTTTCCTCTCTAATAGATCGCGGGCAAGTTCAGTTGTCTTTCTCATCAATCATTTATGCACTTATTTAACCACTTATTTTCAGAAAAAGCAAGTGATTCAACAGAAATTCTCTGAAAACTTATTTTTTCCATTCGCCGCCTTGTGCATAGCGGTCTTTTTTCAATTCATTGACAATCACATGGATATTCTCTTTTGGTGCACCAGCGTTTTTTGACACAGCTTCTGTAATATCTTTGACCATATTAGTTAACTGTTCTTCTGTGCGGCCTTCAATTAATTCTACATGTACAAATGGCATCTTCGTTCCCCCAATTTAAATTGCTTGTTCTGTTTGTATCATAGAGCGGGTTATGACGCTTGTCAATAAAAAATTGGGGACGTCAGTCGTTACGCTGACGTCTCCAATTTTTACTTTTCAGATACATCGCTGGACCAAAGTACGGTCTTACCTAATATCTCTTTTTATACTTCTTCGCCGTAATCCACAGGTTTATCAAATTCACCTGGTGCATCATCATAGATATGTCCGTAAATAATTACCGGCATTCCGTCATAGGATACATCAAAGATTTTTGAAACTTCTGTTCCTGGCGTATTGATACAGCCATTACTACCAGCATCGGTTTTAAAGGCTTCTTTATCGCCATACTTATCCAATTTATGGTCGGAGTCATGAATCCCAATTTGTGTGACAACGCCCCCTTGACTTAATAACGGCATCCAATATTTTACTGGCACACTGTATCGAGAACCATCGAGCATTTGACCTTCTAAATTCACATCGGTTGTCCGATATAAAATTGTATGGAATCCTGGTACTGTTGCGGTTCCTTTGTTATATCTGCCAGTAATGACATCTGTGGTGACTATTTTTTTGCCATCAATGAAACAATACATTTTTTGATCTTTTAAATCAATTTCAATGTAATTATTGGCTATTTTACTATTTTCTTTGGTATCGCCAACCAACGGAGCAGTGATTGCATTCGTTTGTTCTTGGCTATTCAGCGCGTTTACTAGTAGTTCTTGCGTTTTGGCCCCATCAATCGACCAGCCATAACTTCCGTTGTTTTTAAAACGACGTGTCGTGCCGTGAACATCTGTAAATAAAACTGGTTGATTAGCAGAACCATATGTTGTTTCTAATTGTGTCACCCAAGTAGTTAGTTTTTCTTTGTTGATTGTGCCATCATCATTCAGCACGTTTTGAATTTGTGTTTTATCAAAGGCTACTTTTTCACCATTAATATCAACTGTAATTGTTTTATTTAACTTGTTATTGAGCGTTGTCAATGTTGCCTTTAACGTTTGATCCTCTTTTGTAATTTCAGGGGCTTTATAAAAATCTTTGGCATTGTATTGATAGTTGCCTTTTCCCGCTTCAACATCCGCAATAATCTGCTGATTTAAGCGCTGTGTGTCCACTACTGTGCCTTGTTCTTCGGGAACAATTTCAAAAGTGCCATTGCCTCGACGAATACTCGCATTTTTGCTTGGTTTCCCCTCTGGAAAACTTAAAGTCGCTAATTTGGCTTCTAGTTCTTTTTTGAATGCCTCGTTTAACGGTAGCTTCACCTTGCTACTGTGTAAATGGTCTTTTAAAAATTTTTGATCCAATTGGTATTTTTTAGGAAGTTGAATTTTTTCTTCTTTTGCACCCGTTTGAACCACAACTTCTTCGGTTTGATTAACTTGCGCTAATTTTTCTTCCGCGGCATTTACATTTAACCAGCCTACAGAAACTCCATTTACTTTTGTGGTTGGTAAAAAGTGACTTTGAAAATAAACATAGCTGCCCCCAGCAACCAGAGCTAGTCCAACCAAAGAAGTAATAATTACTTTCTTTTTATTATTTTTTCCTGATTTTTGACGACGTGTATTACGCACTTGCATTTCTTCTTTTTTCATTTGTTCATCCTTTATATCAATAATTTTAGGTTTATTTCTTAGAGTCTAGGCAACAAACAACTGCGGTGATCTACAATCAAAAAAAGTTCCCTTTCTCTCGCAGATTAATTTTTTCAATTATACACTATTTTTACGTTGTTTTCAGCTTATTTTCCTTGTAAATCCTTTAATCTTAAAGAATTTGTATACTCTGTGACTTTTTTTGCTTCTTGTAAATAATACGTAAACTGGGCCATTTTAGCAAAATCCTGAGCGACGACGTCAAAAAAGGCTTGTGTCTTTATTAAGCTGTTCCAACAAGCTTCTTTACTAGAAAAATCCAGCAACGATGCTAATTGATCCATCGTGTCAGGAGTGACATAATTTTTCAGATACTTAAATTGTTTCCCAACAGAAATTGGCTCCGGTTCCTGCCAAGCCGCTTGCCAAGAAAGCAAGCGCAACAGTTCCTGCTGACAATATTCATAGAGATGTGTGACAGCGTAAAATAGTTCATTCCGACAAAGCCCCTTAACTACATACGTACTAACCCACCAAAATTCATTGCAACAATCGTTAAATTGCTGCTGATCCGGAGCTGTTACTGTATAATTTTTATCAGATGCTACAGGTAAAGGTGGCAAATTTTCATCTTTGTCTAACAAGATAATTGCTAAAGAATCGCCTTCATGCCAATTGTCTTTTTCTGCGAGAGGACACAACGTTAAATCGATACGTTGACCATCTTCAAATAACATTAAAAATGTTTCCCGCGTCTTCGGTTCTGTGGGAAATAAGGTCATTTCCTTGGGACGTTGCATAATTAATGGTTGACCAAATTTTGCTGTCCACGTTGCTGTTTCAAAAAACTCAGCACATGGTTCTATAATATAAACAATGTCGAAATCTTGAAAACTATCTTTTGGCACTTTCACATTCGTGCGAGAACCCACCATTCCCACGGCTCGAATGTGTTCTTCTTGTTTTGCTACATCCATAATAAGTTGAAACATTTCTTCTTCTGTACGCATTCACTCGCTCCCTCTCTTCAAAAGTTTCTATTAAAACATAGATTTTTTTATAAGTCTTTTGTTTTCTATCGCTTTTTCTATGGTACTTCGTATACACTAACATTACAAGGAGGGATGTTTCATGCATTGGTTAAAAATAACAAGTTTATCCATTGTCAGTTTTGGCTTTTGTATTCTTTTGATTTTAGGTCTACTTATTTTTACTGGCAAAAATACGCAACCCACCGATAAACCAGATGCTATTTTAATTTTAGGGGCCCGTGTTTTAGGAACGTCTAAAGAAACCGCACTGCCCAGCCGTGTTTTGCAAGCTCGGTTAGATGTGGCTATCCCCTATATTAAACAACACCCCGAGACACCCGTTATTGTTAGCGGAGGGCAAGGAGCAGATGAGCCGGCTACGGAAGCCACGGTTATGAAACAATACTTGCTAAATAAAGGTGTTCCAGAAAAACAGATTCTCTTAGAAAATCGTGCCACACGCACCAAAGAAAATATTGTCAATTCACAAAAACTCCTTTCTTTTAAACGGCTAGTGATTGTTACTAGTGACTTTCACATGTATCGCTCGCAACTTTTAGCCAAGCGAGCAGGTATCTCAAATGTTTCAGGCATCACTGCGGCTTCTTCTTTTCCAAAAGATATCAAAAATTTTGGTCGAGAGCTGCTTTCTTTAGGCTATGCCTTACTCTTTGATTGGTAAAAGTGCGTCCTTCGCAAGATCATTTTGCGAAGGACGCTTTTTTATTCTGTGGATTTGCTCACTTTTGTTCTCTTCTTCTTGTGTTTAAATTATAAAAATGATAACATATCTTTGTTAGCGCTTACAAATAATATTTATTTTATAGGAGGAGAAAGTTATGGGGCATCAATTGAGCACTCATTTTTTTAACAAGAAAACAGGGATTATTTCAACTTTTTTAAGTTTGATCCTTTTAGTCGGTGGGTTATTATTTGCACTACCTGCATTTGAAGTACAAGCAGCATCAACTGTTACACCTAAAACAGTCATGTATGTAGAAGTAAACAACCACGATTTTAACAATGTGGGAAAATATACTTTAGCTGGAACCAATCAACCTGCTTTTGATATGGGGATTATTTTTGCAGCCAATATTAATTATGATACGGTCAATAAAAAACCTTACTTATATCTCAATGAACGGGTCCAACAAACTTTAAACGAAGCTGAAACACAAATTCGTCCAGTTCAAGCACGCGGCACTAAAGTCCTATTGTCTATTTTAGGCAACCATGAAGGCGCTGGCTTTGCTAATTTCCCAACTTACGAAAGTGCGGATGCCTTTGCAGCTCAATTAGAACAAGTCGTTAATACGTATCATTTAGATGGTATTGATTTTGATGATGAGTATGCTGAATACGGAAAAAATGGGACGCCTCAACCAAATAATTCTTCGTTCATTTGGTTACTTCAAGCCTTAAGAAATCGCTTAGGCAATGATAAATTAATTACTTTTTATAATATTGGACCAGCGGCTGCGAACTCTTCAGCTAATCCTCAAATGAGTTCTTTAATTGATTATGCTTGGAATCCTTATTATAGTACCTGGAATCCACCACAAATTGCGGGGATGCCTGCTTCTCGTTTAGGTGCTTCTGCCGTTGAAGTTGGTGTCAATCAAAATCTAGCTGCGCAATATGCTAAACGTACAAAAGCGGAGCAATATGGTATTTATCTAATGTATAACCTCCCAGGAAAAGATTCATCTGCATATATCTCGGCGGCGACACAAGAACTTTATGGTCGAAAAACGAACTATTCACCAACTGTTCCAACACCTTAATTATTATCTCGGGTCTACAAGCGCCAACATGTAATGAGTTAAAGAGGTCGGGACAGAAGCGTTTAACTCCGAGAAATAAGAAGGAATTTCCGAAAATTGTTCTATAATTTTTGGAGAATTTCGGCTTATTTCCGAAGGAGTTGCTTCTGTTCCCGCCGTTTATCAATTTTTAAGCCTGGGACAAAAATCCAAAGTGATTTTTGTCCCAGGCTCTTTTGGTATCTTGAGCGAATCGTTTTACACAAAAAAAGACCCGCCCTTTGGGTAAGGACGGGAAAGGAGTTAAAAATGAAAAAGTGTTTTGTGTTGTTAAGGTTGTTTGTTGATATGCTTTATATCTTACAAACTAAATATGAAGATTTTGTGATCATTTCATTCTTATTTTGCTACTTTTATAGGAATTAAATAGATTGCCACGAGACTATCTTTAGTTGCCTCGTGCATCCGTTATTCTGACTGCTCCTTGTGGTGATACTCTGTAAAAACCGACAGTCCCTGTCCCTCCATTTGCAACCATCTGTTTCGATTGGGCTCTAAAAAAGAAGTCATTTCCATTCATACCCAAAAATCCAAGGTTCGTATCATTATTTTCTGCATCGGTCAGTGTCTTTCTAATATATGTCTCTGCTTTTTCTTGTGTATCGATGATTTTTGCCTCTTCATTTTGGTCTTGATTTTCCTCTTCAGAAGAACGATAGTAATACTCTTCCGCAGGATAATTTCCACTATCTTGAGTGATTAACAATCGCGGTTTCGTCTTATCAGATTGGTCGCCGTTAGGATTTTCAACACCAATTTTATATAATAATAACGCAGCACCAGTAGGCCCCCACCTAATACTTAAGCTTGTAATTGGTCGCGACTCATCAGTAGGTGAATCCTTCGTAATCATTCCTCCGGTATTTGTGCTACCATCAGGATGAATGATCAAACTCTCTCCTTTACCATTTTTCCATGTTCCAGCTAAAGTAGTAAAATCGCCAGCATTAATCGCTGTAGTATCTAAATCAGCTACAGTTAGCTGACTATTGTTTTCATCAGCTGTCGGCTCTTCATTTTTCACTGATTCGTTAGACTCGACACTGCTGCTCACTTGTTCGTTTGTCTTATCAATTGTTTCACTCGTTTTTTCATTCGTCTCTTCAACTTTAGAGGATGTCTCAGTTGAAGCGGTTACTTTCTTTTCTTTTGGTTCCCGACAAGCAGTTAATGATAAAACCGCTAGCCCGACAAAAAACGCTAGCATTCCCTTTTTCACGCCTATTCACCCCGTTCAATGATCTATCTTACTAGACTATTGTACTATTAATTCAACTGTTTAGACAAATATTTATGGAACAGACAAAAGTTAATCCTGTCATTGAATGCTTTGTGTCACATGGACCTATCAATCAACTTTCTTTTTTCTATGTATTATATGAAAAAAAGAGCCTGGGACAAAAATCACTTTGGATTTTTCTCCCAGGCTTAAAAATTGATAAACGGCGGGAACAGAAGCAACTCCTTCGGAAATAAGCCGAAATTGTTGAGAATCACGAAGAACGTAGTGATTCGATGATGAACAATACCTACTTGGTCTCCAAAAATTATAGAACAATTTTCGGAAATTCCTTCTTATTTCTCGGAGTTAAACACTTCTGTCCCGACCTCTTTCTAAATCTTAAAACAAACGAACAAATGGATTATTCAGGTAAATCTACATTATGATGAACTTTTTGAACATCTTCTAAATCTTCTAAAACGTCTAACATTTTTTCAAAGTTCGCCAAATCGTCGCCTTCTAATGTTACTTCGTTTTGTGGAACCATTTCTAACTCAGTAACCGTGAATTCTTCAATGCCTTTTTCTTTTAACGCTTCTTGTGCATGGTGGAAATCTTCTGGTTCTGTGTAAACGATAATTTGACCGTCTTCTTCAACAACATCGCGAACATCAATGTCTTTTTCCATTAAGTATTCTAAAATTTCATCCGCATCGTCACCAGCAAAGCCAATGATACCTGTATTATCAAACATGTAGGAAACAGCACCGCTGACACCCATGTTTCCGCCGTTTTTACCAAATGCGGCCCGCACATCTGCTGCTGTTCGGTTCACGTTGTTCGTTAAAGCATCAACAATGACCATTGAACCATTTGGCCCAAATCCTTCATAGCGTAATTCAGAATATTGTTCATCTGCTGAACCTTTTGCTTTTTCAATAGCGCGATCAATAATATGTTTTGGTACATTGTATGTTTTGGCGCGTTCGATTACAAACCGTAATTTTTGGTTTGCATGAGGATCAGGGTCTCCTGACTTCGCTGCTACGTAAATTTCAATCCCGAATTTTGCATAAACACGGCTATTGTTTGCGTCTTTGGCAGCTTTTTTCTCTTTAATATTTGCCCATTTACGGCCCATATTCTCACTTCGCTTTCTCTGATTTGTTGTTAGTATCTTATCCCTTGTTTATTATACTGGGGAAACTGATTTTTGTTAAGTATTTTTTAGGTATCTGGCGAAAATCGTAAGGGAAACCGACCAAAATTTTGTTCTTTTAAAGAAGAATCTCCCATCTGGTATAGTTGATTGGCGCGAATATCTAACGAAAGCATTGCGCGGTTTTCTTTAGATACTTTGGAAATTACCGGCAATTGAATCTGTGCTTTGGTTTCTTTTAGATAAGCTTGTCCCTTTGGCGTAAATCCTAGCACATGGAGATAACTGTTTTGCCAAACAGTTTCAACTTCTTCTTTGGTCATATTTAACAATATATAAGTTGCTAATCGTTGCAATCTTGTCCAAGTATAACGCTTCGTTTTCATACGTTCCATTAATTCGTGAAAAGAACCTGCTGCTTGGATTTGATCTTTTAGTCGATATTCAAGTCCTTCCGTCATTTGGTAAATGGCTTGTAATTCTTCTAACGAGGATTGAACAATTTTATACTTTAGGAAGGGCCAATAATTTTCCCATGAAATCATTGCTTGTGTTTGTAAATGTTGTGCGGTTATAGAAGGAACCGTTGGCAGCACTTGCGTTATTTCTTGTTGAAAAACACTTTGCCTAATCGCCGTGGCGCTAGCAACTTTCCCAGAAATCGTTGCATCATGAAAGCCCGCTTGTTTTCTAGCAATTGGGTAGAGCGTCATCGGGGTTGGATACGTGGCATTCTCTTTTGCATAACTCATCCCCAAAATATGATTAGGCGAAGAAAAATCGAACCTGCTTTCAGGATATACTTGACGAAAAACAGCAGTCATTTTTTGTGGATAACTCAATTGTTTGTCTGTCAATGCGTGGAACGTTTGATCAATTAAGGATTGATTTTCTTGGACAAACTGGCCGAAAGCCGCATAATCAATTGCGCTTGTACTATCTGTTCCAAAACATAAGCTCTCACATTGCAACGCCTGCAATAACTTTATACCGCCTTTTGCAAAGTAATCCGCAGACTGTACCGACCAAGCTGTCGGTAATTCAATGACTAAATCAACACCATTTTGCAAAGCTTCTTCTGCTCTGGCCCACTTATCTAGTAAGGCTGGTTCTCCTCTTTGTAAAAAATTTCCACTCATTATAGCAATCACTACTTCAGCTCCGCTTTGTTGGCGAGCTTGTTGGGCATGATAGCGATGTCCATTATGAAAGGGATTATATTCCACGATAATGCCACAGGCTTTCACTCTAGCCACCTCCGTTATAAAAAAATGGACTTATCAGCAAAGAGACCAACGTTTTTAAGCGCTGTCCCAAGCTCATAAGCCAAATCTTATTAATCTCTTTGACAAACAAAGAACCAGCGTTCACTTGTTTCAGTTGGTGCTTCATCTGTAAAATCTGCATAAACTTTGACATTCATGAAACCAGCACTTTCTAACATTCGTAAATAGTTATCTAACGAATAGGTTCGTTCTTGATGCAATTCATCATACCGAACAAAGTGCTCATCTGTTTCTTGTTCTTTCACAAAAAATGTTAAGAAATGTTCTATGCTGTGTTCTTTTTCACCAGCGTAACTATCCCATAGAAAAGCAAACTCTTCTGTTTGATAATGATAGCTATATTCCGGAAAAACTGAATCAATTTTGTAAGTAGAATGAACATCAAAAATGAACGTTCCTTCCTCTTCTAACGCTTGATAAACTTCATCGAACACTTGTTGTACTTCTTGGCGATTAGCCATGTAGCACAGTGAATCAGAAAAACAAGTGATGGCTTGGTATTGTCCCACTTCAGATAAATCTAGCATATTTCCCTGAACAAATTGAACTGGCACTTCTTCTTCAAAAGCTCGTTCACTAGCAATCATCAACATTTCTTCTGATAAGTCTAAGGCCGTCACATCGTAACCACTTTTTGCAAAATCAACTGCTAAAGCGCCTGTACCACAAGCCATTTCAAGAATTTGTTGGGTTCCTTGTGGGAGATGACGATTGGAAAAATCCAACCATTTTTGGTATAGGCTTTCGTCCATCACTTCGTCATAGACGAAAGCAAACGTTTCATAGGCCATTTTAGTCGACCCAAGCGCTTAGATCAACCATTGGGGCATCTGACCATAATTTTTCTAAGTTGTAAAAGGCACGTTCTGAAGATTGGAATACATGGACAATAACATCGCCTAAATCAATTAAAATCCATTTTCCGCCTTCTTTACCTTCCACACGTTTGACTTCTACTTGATTTTTGGCTTCTTGTTCGTTAATTTCATCAACAATCGCATTGATTTGACGTTCACTATTGGCTTGGCAAATTAAAAAATAATCTGCTAATAATGAAATCTCTCTTACGTCTAATGCGACAATTTCTTCTGCTCGTTTTGAATCTGCTGCTTTGACAGCAATTTCTAAAATTTTCTGGCTATCTATGATAGTTCCCTCCTAGTAATTCTTTCTTCTTTTATTTTTGATTAACGACCCATTGATTGTAGGTCTCTAACGTTTTTGGATAAATTTTATGTTCTTGTTCAATCAAATGTAACAAGGTATGTTTCGTTTCATAAGCAACCGCTGCATCTAAGTCAACAAGGGCAATTTCACGGGCTTCTTTCACACCTGGAAAATCACGTCCTGGTTCAATGTAATCTGCGACATAAATAATTTTATCTAGCAAGCTCATCTTAGCAGCCCCAGTTGTATGCACACGAATTGCCTGCAAGATTTCTTCGTCATCAATGGCTAATTCCCGTTGAACAATATCCGCCCCAACTAAGCCATGCCAAATTTCATTGCCATAGTTTAATAAAGCCAAATCAAAACCATCTCGGCGAATAATCAACTCGAATTCATCGTTTGGACGTTCTTTGGCGTAATCATGCGTCAAAGCAGCAATACTGGCTTTCGCTTCATCGGCACCATATTTCGCTGCCAAGGCCACAGCTGTTTCCTCGACCCCTAACACATGGCGAAAGCGACGTTCACTCATTTGCATTTGAACTTTTTGCATTAATAATTCACGTTGTGCAGCATCATAATTTGTTATCCAGCTCATCTTGATACAGTCCCTTCTCTTGAATATAGTTTATCACATTCTCTGGAAGAAGATAGCGTGTTGAGCAACCACTTTTGACTTTTTGTCTAATCAAAGTGGAACTAATCGCCATCTGCGGAACATCGACCCAAATAATTGGATAGGTAGATTCCGTTGGATAATTAGGACGCCGAATGCCGACAAATTGAACTAAATGGAGTAAGTCATCAATCCGATGCCATTTGGGCAAGTATTCCACCATATCTCCACCAATTATAAAATAATAATCAGTATCTGGATTGGCTTCTTTTAAAGCTTTCATCGTATCATACGTGTAACTTTTGCCTTTGCGAATTAATTCAATTGGCTCAATATCTAAGCAGGGATTATCAGCCACTGCTAGTTCTAACATCGCTAACCGATGTTCACTGCTAATTGTTTTCTTTTCGTCTACATGTGGTGGTAAGTACGTAGGCATTAAGTAAACTTTGTCCAAACCTAGTTGATTTTGAACTTGATCGGCCATGACAAGATGTGCTAAATGAACGGGATTAAAATTACCACCTAACAAGCCGACTTGCTTTCTTGTTTGAAAACGTAACGGTTCCTCTTGCAAGAGAACGTCCGCTCCTTGACGCGCTTGTCTTTTTTCTCCCATTGTTCATCCCTCCAATATTAAATTTCTTTGACTGCTGCTGAAATTTTTTGATATTTTTCTTTACTTGATGGCTTGAATAAGACCAACACGCGACCAATAATTTGTACCACATCGCAATGAATGGCTGCTGTTAGTTCTTCTGCAACCTCTTCTGCTATTTCATCTGTATTTTGTAATAACGTAATTTTAATCAATTCACGTTTTTCCAACGCTTCATCAATTTGTGTAATCATTGCGTCATTCAAACCACCTTTGCCTACTTGAAAAATAGGTTGTAAATGGTGTGCCTGACTACGTAAATAACGTTTTTGTTTTCCTCTAAGTTTCAAATTGTTTGCCTTCTCTCTAAAATTTAAATTAATGCTTTTCTACGTAAAACATCGACACCTTTAGGCGCCCAACCAGCGACTACACCAGGTTCTGTGACAGTAATCCAACCTAGACCAGCAAACACAATATCCGTTTTTTCTTTCACGGAAAATTCAAAGCGCACTAATTCAGGAAACTCAGCGACTTCATCGGCACGTGGAGGCTGCAATAAGCCACCAACATGTTTTTCATAAAAAGCATCGGCGGTTGCTGTTTTTGTTCGGTGTAAATTTAAGTCATTGGAAACGTAGGCAATGAAGGAACTTTTAGCACCTTGGACATAATCAAAGCGAGCCAAGCCACCTAAAAACAAGGTTTGTTCAGCATTTAATTGGTAAACTTTTGGTTTGATTTCTTTTTGCGGTGCAATAATTTTCAAGTCTTTTTTACCTAGGTAATGTGCCATTTGATGACGGTGAATAATTCCTGGCGTATCGATTAAGAAGTGGCCATCGTCTAATGGAATTTCAATTTTATCTAGCGTTGTTCCAGGAAATTGTGATGTCGTAATCACATCTTGAACACCCACTGTTTGTTGAATGATTTGATTGATTAATGTTGATTTTCCAACATTGGTCACACCTACGACATAAACGTCTCGGCCTTCACGATATTTTTCGATCGTATCTAATAACTCTTGCATTTCTTGTGGTTTCTTGCCGCTTGTTAGTAAAACATCAACAGGGCGTAATCCTGCTTCATGGGCCCGTTCTCTCATCCATTGAACCATTTTAGGTTTTTTTAATGATTTAGGCAAAATATCCACTTTATTGCCAACTAACAACACAGGATTATCTCCGATAAAACGATGTAGTCCTGGAATAAGAGAGCCATTAAAGTCAAAAATATCCACTACGTTCACAATCAGTGCATCTTCTGTTCCTAAACCATTCAATAAACGTAAAAAGTCATCATCTGTTAATTGGACATCTTGAATGTCATTATAATGTCTTAAGCGAAAACAACGTTGGCAATAAACTTCCCCTGTTTCCATTCCTTTTTCGAAAGCTGTTTTTGGTGTATAGCCTAATTCATGAGGATTTTCCGTTTGGATAATCGCACCACAGCCAATACAATGAATTGCCTCTGTCATTCTAATCCGCCTCTCCATGTCATTTCTGGATGTTTTTTTGATAAGTATTTCATAATTTTCCGTTCAAAGAACCGATTGATTCTAGTATTCCAGCCATCTGTATCGACAATCGGTTGAACTAAAACATTGCGTATACCCGCTGCGTTAGCTCCCCGAATATCTGTCATAATCTGATCGCCGACCATTAACATTTCAGATGGCTTCAAGCCTAATTTTTTTTCTGCTAATTTGAAGCCACGTGCGGTTGGTTTCAAGGCACGTGCTACATAATCTAAGTCAAACTTTTCAACAACGCGTTTAATCCGGCTGTCTTTGTTGTTTGAAACAACGAGGACAGTAATTCCTGCATTTTTCATTTCTAATAACCAAGTTTTTAATTCTTCTGTTCCATCGGGATTATTCCAAGCAATTAACGTATTATCTAAGTCAGTTAGTACTGCCTTAATCCCCAGTTTTTTTAATTGTGCGGGGGTAATTTTATAAATCGCATCAATCATCCATGTCGGTTTATATTTTGAAAACATCGTGACTCCTCTCACTGACACTATGTAGTTTCTTCGATTTTAAGAGACTGAAACATAACTAAACAATTATGCTTCAGTCTCTACCTATTGTATTATACTGCATTTTACTGAAAATTTCTATAAAGGACGGTCGTTCCTTGTAAAAGAACAAGTAAAATAAAAGAAAAAATAAAAAAAGCCACCCATCAACCCCTGAAAAGTTCGTTGATGAGTAGTAACTTCTAATATTTGCGAAAACGTTGGTATCTTTTTTCTAGTAACGTTTCCGTATCTAATTTAGCTAATTCAGTTAATTTTGAAATGAACGCTTTTTGTAACATGCGATTAATTTTTGCTTGTTCCAGAGGCTGACCGTTCATAACTTCCGGAATTACTTTATCTACAATAGCTAATTCCTTCAGCTCTGTCGCTGTGATTTTCATCAATTCTGCTGCTTCTTTCGCACGACTGCCATCTTTCCACAAAATAGAGGCGAAACCTTCTGGCGAAAGAACCGCATAAATCGTGTGTTCCAACATCCAAACTTCATCTGCGACTGCTAACGCTAAAGCACCGCCACTGCCACCCTCACCAATGATGACTGAAATGATTGGCACTTTCAAATCAGACATTTCTAACAGGTTTTGCGCAATGGCTTCCCCTTCTCCCCGCTCTTCGGCACCAATCCCACAATAGGCACCAGCAGTGTTCACAAAGGTAATGACTGGGCGATTAAATTTTTCCGCTTGTTTCATTAAACGTAACGCTTTGCGATACCCTTCAGGATTAGGTGAACCAAAATTACGTTCAATATTTTCTGGTAGATTTCGACCTTTTTGGATACCTACCACTGTAACTGGTTTCCCTTGCAAAGTAGCAACACCACCGACTACAGCTAAATCATCGGCAAAGTAACGATCCCCATGAAATTCTAAAAAGTCCTCAAAAATTGCTTCTATATATTCTAAAGTTGTCAAACGATCTTGGGCTCTTGCCAAGGTAACAACATCATTGGCTGTTTTCTTTTCCATGTTAGCGCCACCCTTCCAAAGAATGTAAACGTAACAAGTCGCTCAATCGTTGACGCAAAAGATTTCTTGGCACAATCTGATCTACAAAACCATGTTCTAAAAGAAACTCGGCCTTTTGAAAATCATCTGGCAACTCTTGACGAATCGTTTGTTCAATTACACGGCGGCCAGCAAAACCGATTAAACTCTGAGGCTCTGCCAAAATAATATCGCCATCCATCGCAAAACTTGCGGTAACACCGCCAGTCGTTGGATCAGTCAATACCGTAAGATACAGCAAGCCTGCTTTGTTATGCCGTTGCAAAGCGGCCGAAATTTTCGCCATTTGCATCAATGAAAAAATTCCTTCTTGCATACGGGCACCACCAGATGCAGTGAAAATCACCACTGGTAAATGCTTTTCTGTCGCCCGCTCAAACAAGCGTGTGATTTTTTCACCAACAATCGTTCCCATACTGCCCATGATAAAATTAGCATCCATGATTCCAATTGCAACAGCTTGTCCTTCAATTGTTGCTTCTCCCGTTAAGACAGCTTCATCTAGCCCAGTTTTTTCTTGCATTTTTTCAATTTTTTCAAGATAACCAGGAAAATTTAGTGGATCTTTTGTCACTAATTCACTGTCCCAATTGTGGAAACTTTTTTCATCAACGGTTATCGCTAATCGTTCCCATGCACCAATCCGAAAACTATAGCCGCAATGCGGACAGATTTTTTCTGCACCCATTTCTTTTGTATACAGTGTTCGCTTACAAGAAGGGCATTTTGCCCACATATTATCTGGAACAGAAGGCTTCTTTGATGCATCATTTGCATCAGCACGATTTGGATTAATGCGAATGTAATTTTTCTTTTTAAATAATGCCATTTGCTTACTCCTCGTATTTTAGCGGCAAGAGCTCAGCTCCTTTCAAAAGATCACTGATCTTTCCAAGCAAGAGAGCTCTTGCGGCGTTCTTTCTTTAATGATTGCTTTCTGGCTCCCAATTTGGTAGAAATGTTTCTTGTAAAAAGCTTGTGTCATAGTCACCTGTCAAAACATTGTCATGTGTAATTAAATCCAATTGGAATTCGGCATTCGTAATAATACCTTCTGTTACAATTTCATTTAAAGCCCTTTGCATTTTCATCAAGGCATCAAAACGATTTTCACCATGTACGATGACTTTCGCAATCATTGAATCATAATAAGGTGGAATTGAATACCCTGAATACATAGCGCTGTCTACACGCAAGCCCATTCCACCACTAGGCAACAAGAGATTTTGAATTTTACCTGGTGAAGGAGCAAAATTAAAGGCAGGATTTTCAGCGTTAATTCGGCACTCAATCGCATGCCCAGTCATGGTAACATCCTCTTGGGTATAGCCTAAAGGTTCACCTGAAGCAATTTCTAATTGTGCTTTGACTAAATCAATCCCTGTTACCATTTCCGTAACTGGATGTTCGACTTGGATGCGGGTATTCATTTCCATGAAATAAAAGTCGCCAGCTGGATCCATCAAAAATTCAATGGTTCCGGCATTTTCATAATGCACAGCTTGTGCCGCTCGAACGGCCGTTTCGCCTAACATCTGACGCTTTTCTTCAGAAATAGCAATCGATGGTGATTCTTCTAACACTTTTTGATTATTTCTTTGTAGTGAGCAATCACGTTCCCCTAAGTGAATCACATGCCCATATTGATCACCTAGAATTTGCACTTCGATATGACGTGCTGGATAAATAATTTTTTCTAAATACATATCATCATTACCAAATGCGGCTTTAGCTTCTTGCTGCGCTGAAGTAAAGTGTTTCGGTAACTCTTCTTTTGAAAGAACTTTACGGATTCCTTTTCCGCCACCACCAGCAGCTGCCTTTAACATCACTGGGTAACCAATTTCTTCAGCAATCGTCAACGCTTCTTCGACAGAATCAATGACGCCATCACTCCCAGGAATAACAGGTACCTTGGCTTTTTGCATCAGTTGACGTGCGTTTATTTTATTGCCCATCGCATCAATCGTTTCTGCTTTAGGACCGATAAAAGTAATGTTGCATTCTTCGCACATTGAAGCAAATTGACTATTTTCAGATAAGAAACCAAACCCTGGATGAATCGCTTCAGCATTGGTAACAATCGCTGCACTTAAAACAGCTTGAACATTTAAATAAGAATCAGTTGCTTTCGCCGGTCCAATACAAATGGCTTCATCTGCTAACTGTGTGTGTAACGCTTCTTGATCCGCTTCAGAGTAAACAGCAACTGTTTGAACGCCTAATTCGCGACAGGCACGAATAATACGAACAGCGATTTCTCCGCGGTTTGCGATTAATACTTTCGAAAACATTTTTCACCTATCCAATCATAAAGGTTAATTCAGCCTCGGCAACTTTTTTTCCATTAACTTTTGCCACACCTTTACCCATTCCAGCAGAAGCGCGGACTTTTAAAAGTTCAACCTCTAAAATTAATGTGTCGCCTGGTGTTACCTTTTGTCTAAATTTTGCTTTATCTAATCCACCAAAGTATGCCGTTTTCCCTTTGAATTCAGGCATTGAAAGTAATGCCACGGCGCCTGCTTGAGCCAACGATTCAATAATTAAAACTCCTGGCAAAACAGGATTCCCAGGAAAATGACCTTGAAAAACTTGCTCATTAACCGTTACATTCTTTTTCGCTACAACGCGTTCCCCGGGAATGACTTCTTCAACACTATCTAATAATAAAAAGGGATAGCGATGTGGTAAAATTTCTTGAATTTCTGTAATTGTTAATTTCATGTTTTATTCTCCTTTAGCAACTCGGAATAGCGGCTGACCAAATTCAACCACATCTTCATTGTTGACTAATATTTCAGTAATCACACCGTCAACTGTCGCCGTAATTTCATTCATTAATTTCATCGCTTCAACGATACACACAACGTCACCCGTTTTAACAGTGTCTCCTACTTTGACAAAGTTTTCTTTATCTGGTGCTGGTTGTAAATAAACGATTCCTACAATGGGTGACGGAATTTCTTCTGTCTTTTCATTGGCTGTCGGTGTATTAGTTGGCGTTTCTTCAACGACAGAAACTGTTTCAACAGGCGCTGACACACCACTAGCGGCTACTGGTGTTTCTTGTGGTTGCGCCACTGGTTCTACGGCACTTCGTCCAGAAGCTGTATTTTTATTCATATATAATTCAAACGAGCCTTCTCGTAAATCGAATTCGGTTAAAGTTGATTGATCAAATTGTGTTAATAATGCTTTTACTTCTTCTAACTGCATGTTAATCCTCCCAGCGTTTTAAGCAAATAACTGCATTGTGGCCACCAAAGCCTAGCGAGTTACTTAAAGCATAATCAAATTTATGCTCTTTGCTTTCGTTTAAAACAACGTTCACCGTAATTGCTTCATCTTGATTTTCCACATTAATGGTTGGCGGAATAAATTGATGTTGTAAAGCATTTAGGGTAGCAATTCCTTCAATCCCACCAGCGGCGCCTAAGAGATGTCCCGTCATACTCTTCGTACTACTTACATACGCCGTTTTTGCGGCATTACCTAAAGCCAATTCAATAGCTTTAGATTCTGCACTGTCATTGGCTTGTGTGCTTGTTCCATGGGCGTTAATATAGCCAATTTTTTCTGGAGAAATCCCCGCTTCTTCCATTGCTAGTACCATGGCTTTCGCTGCGCCGCTCCCATCTGGTGTTGGTGATGTCATATGATAGGCATCGCAATTAGCACCATAGCCAACCACTTCACCTAAAATAGTTGCGCCTCGTTCTAGAGCATGATCTAATGATTCTAAAATAAAGACACCCGCACCTTCTCCCATCACAAATCCACTACGTTCTTTATCAAAGGGAATTGAGGCTTTTTCTGGGTCAGTCGCCTTTGTTAAAGCGGTCAAGGAAGCAAATCCTGAAATACCGATTTCTGTAATAGGCGCTTCTGCTCCACCAGCAATAATGACATCGGAGTAGCCATGTTTGATATTGCGGAACGCTTCCCCAATTGAATGAGTTGCACTAGCACAAGCTGTCACTGTTGAAGTACAAATTCCTTTGGCACCAACACGTAAAGCAATATTTCCCGCCACCATGTTTCCAATCGCCATTGGAATAAATAACGGTGCCACACGTTCAGGTCCTTTGTCGTGCATCCGAATTACTTGATTTTGAATTGTTTCCAAACCACCAATCCCGGAACCCACCATAACGCCAAACCGATCCACATCTAGTTGACTGGTATCCAAGCCACTCATAGCCATTGCTTCTAAGGCCGCATAAATGCCAAATAACGAAAACTTATCCATGCGTTTGCCATCTTTTTTAACAAAATATTTTTCCATTGGAAAGTCTTTCACTTCAGCTGCTAAGGTGACACCTGTTTCACTAACATCAAATTTACTAATCGGTCCGATACCATTTTTCCCTGTTTTCAAACTTTCTAAAAAAGTCTCAGGTTCATTGCCAATCGGCGAGGTGACACCGTAACCAGTAATAACTACTCGATTCATCCTTTTGACTCCTTTCGTTTATCCGTGCATGACTAAGCCGCCATCAACATTCACGACTTGCCCAGTAATATAGGGACTTTTAGCTAAGAAAATCGCTGTAGCTGCGACATCTTCGACTTGCCCAAACGTTTGTAAGGGAATTTGCGCATTCATTTGTGTTTTAACTTTTTCCGATAAAACATCCGTCATTTCTGTTTGGATAAACCCTGGTGCAATCGCATTGCAGGTAATACCGCGCGGCGCAACTTCTCGTGCCACCGATTTAGTAAAACCAACGACACCTGCTTTACTCGCAGCGTAGTTTGCTTGACCAACATTTCCCATTAAACCAGAAACGCTAGCCATATTAATAATCCGACCACTTCGTTGTTTCATCATACGTTTAACCGCTTGTTGGGTCATGTTAAAAGTTCCTACCAAGTTAATATCTAAACAGGCATTAAAATCCTCTTTTGTCATTCGTAATAATAATTTATCATTCGTAATCCCAGCGTTATTCACCAGAATATCAATCGAGCCTAATTGGTCAACAGTTGCTTGAATCATCTCACCTGCTGCATCAAAATCGGAAATATCTCCAGAAAGGCCAATACATTTTACCCCAAAGGCTTCAATTTCTTGTCGTTGTTCTGGCGTAATCTCACTCCGACCGTTTAAAACAATATTGGCGCCCTCTTTCGCAAAAGCCAACGCAACTGCTTTGCCAATCCCGCGAGTGCTTCCAGTAATAAATACGTTTTTCCCTGTTAATTCCATTTTTTACCTCCCAGTAAGTGCTGTTAACGTTTCTGTTAATGTTGCAACATCTTCCACACGGTGCATTTCAATTGTTTTGTCAATTTTTTTAACAAAACCAGTTAATGTTTTCCCTGGACCAACTTCAATCATCGTTCCTACGTTCATAGCCTTCATCGTTTCGATACTGTCTTCAAAACGTACCGCAGACATGACTTGCTTTTCCAATAACGCTTGAATTGCCTCTTGGGGCATAATTTCGGCAGTCGTATTACTAATGACAGGAATTTGCATCGTTTGAAAGTTCAATTTTGCTAAATCCTGAGCCAACTTTTTTGATGCTGGTTGTAACAGTGCCGTATGGAAAGGGCCACTCACATTTAACGGAATCATTCGCTTCACACCAGCTTCTTTGAGAAGTGTCATCGCTTGATCAACAGCAGCAACCTCACCACCAATCACGATTTGTTGTGGTGTATTATAATTTGCTGGAGCCACAATTCCGAAAGCACTGGCTTCTTGACAGGCTTTTTCAATTACTTCACGCTCAGCATTCATGACAGCAACCATTTTGCCAGTTCCTTGTGGTGCTGCGTCTGTCATGTACTGACCGCGCTTTTGGACCAAGGCCACTGCTTCTGAAAAGCGCAAAGCCCCGCTGGCAACCAAAGCACTATATTCCCCTAAGCTTAAACCCGCTACGACATCAGGCGTTAGTCCTTTTTGTTGCAAAAGACGGTAAAATGCGACACTGACTGTCAAAATAGCAGGTTGCGTATATTCTGTTTCATTTAAACGTTCATTTTCAGTAAAACAAAGTTCTGCCATCTCATAACCTAAGATATGACTTGCTTCATCGAAGGTTTCCCGAACAATCGCTTCTTGGTGATATAATTCTTCACCCATCCCTTGATACTGGGCTCCTTGTCCACTAAATAAAATCGCTGTTTTCATACGACACCTCATTTTTTGTTAAAATTATTCACTTAGCCCCAACGCTGATTCATCTTATGTACAATCGCTTTGCATTCAGACATGAGTGAATCAATGATTTCTTGGGCTGTTTCTTCTTTTTTTATTAACCCGGCAATTTGTCCCGCCATGACGGAACCGTAATCCATATCCCCGTCAACGACAGCTTTGCGTAAAGCGCCCTGACCAATTTTTTCAAACATTTCTAAATCAGGCACTTCTTTTTGGAGTTCTTGCTTTTCTAATTGATTATATTGAGCAGTTAATTTATTTTTTAAAGTACGCACTGGATGGCCAAAATGTTGACAGGTAATTACTGCATCTAAATCACGTGCCTTTAAAACTTTCTGTTTATAATCTGGATGAACGTTGCATTCTTTGGCAATTAAAAAACGTGTGCCTAACTGGACTGCTTCAGCACCTAACATAAAGGCCGCAGCCATACCACGACCGTCACCAATCCCACCTGCTGCAATCACAGGAATTGACACAGCGTCAACGATTTGCGGTAAGCCACTCATAGTGGTTAACTTGCCAATATGTCCACCAGCTTCCATTCCTTCAAAAATGACAGCATCGGCACCAATCTTTTCCATTCTTTTTGCTAAAGCAACAGAAGGAACTACTGGTATTACTTTAATGTTATGTTCTTTAAAACGAGCCATGTATTTGGCTGGATTGCCCGCACCTGTCGTTACGACAGGAACCTGTTCTTCACAAACCAAATCGACAATTTCATCGGCAAAAGGTGAGAGTAACATGATATTGACACCAAAGGGTTGCTCCGTTAATTCTTTAACTTTTTTAATTTCTTTTTTTACGACTTCTTTTGGGGCATTGCCGCCAGCAATAATCCCTAATCCACCAGCGTTTGACACGGCACTTGCTAATGAAGCATCGGCTACCCAAGCCATACCGCCTTGAAAAATGGGATAATTAATTCCAAGCAACTCACATAACTGTTGATTCATTGATTTTATACGTCCTTTAGTTCTAAGATAAGTACACTTCATTCAAGTAAAAAAGGATTTTTCCAGCTTATTTACTTGTTTTTTTAGGGACTGGGTCATTTAGCAATTAAATGTCCCAGCCCCCTATTTTCATGTATTAGTTTGCTTGTTGTTTTTCTACATATGTTACTAAATCTTGAACGGTTTGGATGCCATCTTCTGTTTCGATTTTCACATCAAATTCATCTTCGATTTCGTTAATGATTTGGAATAAATCTAAGCTATCCGCGTCTAATTCTTCTTGAATGTTTGTAGTTAATTGTACCTCTTCAGCATCTTTTCCTAATTCTTCTACGATAATTGCTTGAATTTTTTCAAATACCATGTGTATATTCCTCCAAAATAGTCATTTTCTTCATTTATATGTGAACAGTTTTTTACAGCGTTAGGAGCAGTGAGCCCCATGTTAAGCCGCCGCCAAATCCTGTTAGCACCACGCGTTGTTGGGAACCTAAAATTAAGGTCCCATTTTCAACTGCTTCATCCAACAAGATGGGAATGCTAGCAGCTGAGGTATTGCCATATTTATCCATATTCGTTAAAAACTTCTCGCGGGAAATCTTCGTCTTACGTGCAATTTTATCGATAATGCGCACATTTGCTTGATGTAGTAGAAGATAATCCACGGTTTCGTCCGTCACGAGGGATAAAATATTTTGTGAAACATCTTTAATCGCAAAATCAAAAATACTACGTCCTTCCATCTGTAGCGTCTTACTAGCCTGCTCATGCCCCTGATAAAAAGGACTTTCGTTGATCGTGTAGCCTGACGTTAAAGCCGCCCACCGTTGTCCATCTGCTTGTAATTTTTCATCTAGAAAATGCGGTGTCTCAGCCGCTTCAATCAAGACGCCGGCAGCCCCATCACCGAAAAGCACCGCTGTGGAACGATCGGTCCAATCCAACATTTTGGAAAATGTTTCGCCACCAATTACTAGACCTGTTTGATAACGACCACTTAAGACTAGTTTTTCTGCCATGCTTAAGGCATAGACAAAACCAGAACACGCTGCACTGATGTCAAAAGCAAAGGCCTCAGTGGCGCCAATTGCGCCTTGCACTTGGCAAGCAACAGAAGGCATATTGAAATCTGGTGTCACTGTTGCAACTAAAATAAAGTCAATCTCACTTGCTTGCTTTCCAGATTTTTCCAATAACTGTTTTGCGACTTGATGACATAAATCAGACGTATTTTCTTGCGTAACGATACGACGTTCACTAATGCCTGTTCGCGAATGTATCCATTCATCAGAGGTATCCATCATTTCACTCAGTTGGTGATTCGTGACACAATTCTCTGGAACATAACGGCTTGTACAACTAATTCGTGCATAATTCTTCATGGGGATCCTCACTTTTTATTTGTATTCTTGCAAGAAATCATGAAGATTTTTTAGTGCTCTTAACAGCGCTTGTTCTTCTTCTTGCTCCATGCCTTTCAAAATGTTTTTAACCATTTCACGATGAAAATGCTGATGGACTCTAAAAAGTAATTTTCCCTTTTTGGTTAAGCCAAGCTTTACTACACGTCGATCATCTTCACTACGCAAACGTTCAACATAGCCTTTTTTAACTAAGTTGTTAATCGCTACAGTAAGTGTTCCAACGGTAATTGACAGTTCCTTGGCTACTTCTGAAGACGTTTTTTTCTTGTACATACCAATTGCTTCGATTGTGTGCATCTCCGTAATGGATAAATCATTAAATTGTGATTTTTTCAATTCAGATTCTTCAATCGTTAAGATGTCATTAAAGACACTGACTAAGTAATCGTTGACTGTTTCTAAATTAGGTTCCATTCTGTGCACCATCCATATACTTTGATTATCAAAACATTTGATGTTCAAACTATATCGTAAATAAGCAAAGAATGCAAGAGAATTTTCTATATTTTTAATGAAATATTCTTCAAACATTTCAAAAAAGGCGCATTTTCAAGGGACGAGGCTTTTAAAAAAAGGATCAATTACTTTGATACCCAAACTATTTTCACAGAAAAAGGAAAGAAGTGCAACTAAAAAGCATCACTGGCACTCCCCTGATTGAGAAGTGCCAGTGATTTTTGTTATATAATTCTTAAACTCCCACTAAGCTATTGCTACAACTTGACTGGATAATACGAGAAGAGAGTGAACCAGAAGCTTTGGTGCTTCTACTCCACTCCCTTATTAAAATGTAGGACGATTAATTATTGAATTAAGTCGTAAATTTCCATTGCTACAATATCGATGTTATCGAATTGATAGCTTTGGTGCGTATCAGATTCTGTTAATTCAAATGTTTCTGTTGATTTATCAAAACTTACAATACATTTCTCTACGCCTTCACGTTCAAAGCGGCGTACTTGTACTTCATTATCTGCTGCTTCGATCATTGCTTCCAGTCTCTTAATAATCGCCACAAGTTGTGAATGTTTCATCAGTGGGCCTCCTTTTGCAAACTAGTTCTGTACCATTGTAACAAAACATTGCCTAACTTGCATGATTTTTCGTCATTTTTTTTGATTTTTTTGTTGTTCTTTAATTTTTATTCGTTGGTTGCTTGCCATCTGTCCACCAAAGCTTAATTAAGGCCTGTGTGCCATCATTTTCAAACCCTTTATCTGCAAGGCTTTCATATAATTCTGTCGCTTTTTGCGTCGCTGGTAATGGAAGGTCAAGTTTTTTTGCTTCATCTAACGCAATCTTTAAATCTTTGATAAAATGTTTAACAAAAAAGCCTGGCGTATAATCTTCTTTTAAAATACGTGGTCCATAATTACTTAATGACCAGTTTGCAGCACTGCCACCACCGACTGTTTCCAGAACTTTTTCTAAAGTTAATCCTGTCGCATTTGCGTAAACGAGCATTTCAGTCAAACCGGTCATTGTGCCTGCAATCATTAACTGATTCGCCATCTTAGTGTGTTGCCCTTTTCCAGCTGAGCCATGTAGCATAAATGTTTTACCAAATGTTTTGAAAATTGGTAAGACGGTCTCATAACTTTCTTGATCGCCACCAACCATAATTGTTAAAGTACCATTTTTAGCACCTAAGTCACCACCAGAAACTGGCGCATCCAACGCATGAGCACCCACTTCTGCTGCTTTTTTGGCAATCTTTTCAGCCAAGGTGGGCGTACTTGTGGTTAAATCTACTACTATTTTACCTGTAAGATCTGCTTGAAAAATCCCTGTTTCATTAAAATACACGCCTTCAACATCTGAAGGAAAGCCAACCATTGTAAAAATGATATCGCTGGCTTCCGCAATTGCTTTTGGCGTATCATACCAAACTGCTCCTTCAGCAACTAAATCATCTGTTTTACTTTTTGTTCGATTATAAACATTGACAGATAAATTGTTTTTCATCATATTACGAATAATTGATTTCCCCATGACACCCGTTCCAATAAAGCCGATTTTAGACATAGTAGCTTCCTCCGTTCTTAAAATAAAAAACTTTCCTCCTTCAGTATAAACGAAGGAGGAAAGTTTTGCAGTTTATTTTCTTAAAGATGTAAATTTTACTTTAATTTTTTTTATTGAGTCCGCATTTTCTTTTTCCATTTGAAGTTGATCAAAGTAAATCAATGTATCTTGATAAAATTCAATCATTTTATTGCCAAAGTTTGTAGAAGAAATTTCAAATAATTTTTCATCTAAAATAGTTTGGTCCATTTTAATATTTGCTTGTATATAGTCAATCAATGTTGGGGCAAAATCACTGTCTGTCTTAAAAGTTTTGCCTAAGCTTTCATGATCAAATAAATTATTTAAATAGGCGTTCCCTTCTGCAACACATTGAACGCCAGCAGCCATCGCTTCTGTATAAGTTAAGCCTTGTGTTTCCGACGTTGAGGCGCTGACAAAATAGTCAGCAGCTTTATAATAAATGGCGACTTCTTCATTTGGCACTTCACCCGTAAATTGAACGTATTCACTGACTTCTAGTTCTTCTGCTAATTCTTTTAAATCCTCTAGATAGGGACCATTTCCAACTATTACTAAACGAGTTTGTGGTAATTTTTCAATAATTTGTGGTAACCCTTGAATAATTGCTTGAATATTTTTTTCATAAGAAATTCGACTTAACGATAACAACATAATCTGTTGCTCTTCAATACCTAGTTGTTGACGCATTCCAGCGATCATTTCCTCAGTAATATCGGGACGTAAAAACTTATCAATTTCGATCCCTGTTGGAATAATTCTCATTGGTGCGGTCACTCCATAATCCCGTAATTTTTCTATTACACGTTCACTGGGACAAACAACACCTGTCGTATGATTTGTAAACACTCTTGAAAAGAATTTAACATGTGATGGACGGACAACTTTTCCTTTAGCAATATAATGTAAGTAATCTTCATACATCGTATGATACGTATGGATGACAGGAATTTTCATTTTTTTCCCAACCATTTTCCCTAAAATACCCGCACCAAATTCAGTATGTGTATGAATTAAATCTAATTCCAATTCTTTGGCAATTAAATAGGCGTACCACATGCCGCGAACCACTACTCGGCGATCTTTAAAAGATACAAATGGCACACTAGGCATTCGTATGACATCTTCTTCAAAATCAGTCGCGTTAGGATCGGTTGTCGTAAAAATATACACTTCATGGCCGTGCTTTTCTAATTCATCTTTTAAGGTCTTAATAGAAGTCGCTACCCCACTCACTTGCGGGAAATACGTATCAGTAAAAAAACCAATTTTCACTCTCATTACCTCCATTTCATCTAACAATAACTGTCTTCAATATTTGTTAAGATAAGACTGTTTCGTAGACTTCTTTTAACTCGTAACCAATTTGCTTGATACTTCTTTGCTCTGCTACTTGATAGCCTGCTTGTCTAGTGCTAGGTATTTTCCCTTCTAATAAGCCTTCAATATATTTTTTAAATTCTTCAATAGAATGACCCATATAACAATTTTCATTAGCCACTAGCCAGCCTTGATAAACTGGAATATCACGCACCAAGACTTGTTGCTGACTAGCTAATGCTTCTAAGACAACAATTCCTTCCGTTTCTTCACGCGAAGGGAAAAAGAAGAGATTCGCTGCCGCATACGCCCCTTCGATGACATCTCCTTTAATATAACCTGGGAAAATAACATTTTCTGGATGATCTTCTTTAACTAATTGTCGGATATTTTTAGGGATAGAATACATTGGTGTATCACCAAACCAGATAAATTGATACTCTGGTAACTGTCGTGCAACTTCAATAAAATCAGTGATTCCTTTGCGTTCAAAAAATAATCCCACACAAATAATTACTTTTTTCTCTTCATCTATTTTAAAATATTCTCGGAATTTTTGTTCCTTTTCTTCTGAAGGATAAAAACGTGATAAATCAATACCATTTGAGATCGCCGAAATAGGCACTTTAATGCCATAACCTTCCAGCAATGTTTTAGAATACGGTGTTGGTGTAATTAAATGATCCGCTTTGGAATACAAACTGATAAGATATTTTTTTACTAATGGTGCTAGTTGATTAGACCCAATAAAGGAATTACGAAAGTCTTCTTCTGTCGAATGGGCATGATAAATAACTTTTTTTCCTAGTTTGCGTGCTTTTCTGACCATACGATGGCTATTTATGCCATATGTATTAATATGCAATATATCATAGTCACTGCAATCAGCATCTAATGTATATTCTATTCCAACTTCAGAGAGCGCTCGTTTCTGGTGATCTAATGCTCGACCAATGCCTGATTTAGCTAAGATTTTCTCACCTTCAAAATATAACAATATTTTCAAACCCGCTCCTCCTTTTCTGCTTTACTAACTATAATAAACACATTATACCATAGCTAAAATTTGATGTATTCATTCTTCGGTAGGATCCTTTTAATCTTATAAATGTTTTTAAAGTCCCTTCTTCAAGCTTATCAAAAAATAGTGAATAAAACAAAAAAAGCAAAAACCAAGTTGGTTTTTGCTTTTGCTCAACTCCGGCAGTAGGACTCGAACCTACGACATCATGATTAACAGTCATGCGCTACTACCAACTGAGCTATGCCGGAATAATCGCGTGGCGACGTCCTACTCTCACAAAGGGAAACCCTTCACTACAATCGGCGCTAAGAAGCTTAACTTCTGTGTTCGGCATGGGAACAGGTGTATCCTTCTCGCTATCGCCACCACACTGGGTGTTGTTTCTTATTGAGTTGAATCTTCATTCACTCAAAACTGGATTGAAGTTTGAATCAAAATAACCAAGTTGCTTTTACTTATCCATTCTTTGGTTAAGTCCTCGACCGATTAGTATTGGTCCGCTCCAACTATCACTAGCCTTCCACTTCCAACCTATCTACCTGATCATCTCTCAGGGGTCTTACTTTCTTAAAGAAATGGGAAATCTCATCTTGAGGTGGGCTTCACACTTAGATGCTTTCAGCGTTTATCCCTTCCCTACATAGCTACCCAGCAATGCCCTTGGCAGAACAACTGGTACACCAGCGGTAAGTCCATCCCGGTCCTCTCGTACTAAGGACAGCTCCTCTCAAATTTCCAACGCCCGCGACGGATAGGGACCGAACTGTCTCACGACGTTCTGAACCCAGCTCGCGTGCCGCTTTAATGGGCGAACAGCCCAACCCTTGGGACCGACTACAGCCCCAGGATGCGACGAGCCGACATCGAGGTGCCAAACCTCCCCGTCGATGTGGACTCTTGGGGGAGATAAGCCTGTTATCCCCAGGGTAGCTTTTATCCGTTGAGCGATGGCCCTTCCATGCGGAACCACCGGATCACTAAGCCCGACTTTCGTCCCTGCTCGACTTGTAGGTCTCGCAGTCAAGCTCCCTTCTGCCTTTACACTCTTCGAATGATTTCCAACCATTCTGAGGGAACCTTTGGGCGCCTCCGTTACCTTTTAGGAGGCGACCGCCCCAGTCAAACTGCCCATCTGACACTGTCTCCCACCACGATTAGTGGTGCGGGTTAGAGGGTTCATAACACAAGGGTAGTATCCCACCAGCGCCTCCTCCGAAACTAGCGTTCCGGTCTCATCGGCTCCTACCTATCCTGTACATGTGGTACAAACACTCAATATCAAACTACAGTAAAGCTCCATGGGGTCTTTCCGTCCTGTCGCGGGTAACCTGCATCTTCACAGGTACTAAAATTTCACCGAGTCTCTCGTTGAGACAGTGCCCAAATCGTTACGCCTTTCGTGCGGGTCGGAACTTACCCGACAAGGAATTTCGCTACCTTAGGACCGTTATAGTTACGGCCGCCGTTTACTGGGGCTTCAATTCTGAGCTTCGCCGAAGCTAACCCATCCTCTTAACCTTCCAGCACCGGGCAGGCGTCAGCCCCTATACTTCATCTTACGATTTTGCAGAGACCTGTGTTTTTGATAAACAGTCGCTTGGGCCTATTCACTGCGGCTGACGGTCGTCAGCACCCCTTCTCCCGAAGTTACGGGGTCATTTTGCCGAGTTCCTTAACGAGAGTTCGCTCGCTCACCTTAGGATACTCTCCTCGACTACCTGTGTCGGTTTACGGTACGGGCAGTTATTTTCTCACTAGAAGCTTTTCTTGGCAGTGTGACATCAGGAACTTCGCTACTATTATTTCGCTCCCCGTCACAACTTGTCCTTAGAGAGTAAAGCATTTAACTCTACTCAAGACTCATTGCTTGGACATGCACTTCCAATCGCATGCATTCCTTAGCCTACTGCGTCCCTCCATTGCTCAAACAAAAACAACTGGTACAGGAATATCAACCTGTTGTCCATCGCCTACGCCTATCGGCCTCGGCTTAGGTCCCGACTAACCCTGGGCGGACGAGCCTTCCCCAGGAAACCTTAGTCATACGGTGGACAGGATTCTCACCTGTCTTTCGCTACTCATACCGGCATTCTCACTTCTAAGCGCTCCAGCCGTCCTCACGATCGACCTTCAACGCCCTTAGAACGCTCTCCTACCACTACACCTAATGGTGTAGTCCACAGCTTCGGTAATATGTTTAGCCCCGGTACATTTTCGGCGCAGGGTCACTCGACTAGTGAGCTATTACGCACTCTTTAAATGGTGGCTGCTTCTAAGCCAACATCCTAGTTGTCTGTGCAACCCCACATCCTTTTCCACTTAACATATATTTTGGGACCTTAGCTGGTGGTCTGGGCTGTTTCCCTTTCGACTACGGATCTTATCACTCGCAGTCTGACTCCCGGATATAAATGAATGGCATTCGGAGTTTATCTGAATTCGGTAACCCGAGATGGGCCCCTAGTCCAAACAGTGCTCTACCTCCATCATTCTCAATTCCGAGGCTAGCCCTAAAGCTATTTCGGAGAGAACCAGCTATCTCCAAGTTCGTTTGGAATTTCTCCGCTACCCACACCTCATCCCCGCACTTTTCAACGTACGTGGGTTCGGTCCTCCAGTGCGTTTTACCGCACCTTCAACCTGGACATGGGTAGATCACATGGTTTCGGGTCTACGACTACATACTCATTCGCCCTATTCAGACTCGCTTTCGCTGCGGCTCCGTCTCTTCGACTTAACCTCGCATGCAATCGTAACTCGCCGGTTCATTCTACAAAAGGCACGCCATCACTCATTAACGAGCTTTGACTTGTTGTAGGCACACGGTTTCAGGATCTATTTCACTCCCCTTCCGGGGTGCTTTTCACCTTTCCCTCACGGTACTGGTTCACTATCGGTCACTAGGGAGTATTTAGCCTTGCGGGATGGTCCCCGCGGATTCCGACGGAATTTCTCGTGTTCCGCCGTACTCAGGATCCTCCTAGGTGTTGTCAGCATTTCGTCTACGGGGCTTTCACCCTCTTTAGCGGAATTTTCCAAATCCTTCAACTATACTAACAGACTACCATATTGGAGTCCTACAACCCCAACAAGCAAGCTTGTTGGTTTGGGCTCTTCCCGTTTCGCTCGCCGCTACTCAGGGAATCGAATTTTCTTTCTCTTCCTGCAGGTACTAAGATGTTTCAGTTCTCTGCGTCTACCTCTAATCAGCTATGTATTCACTGAAAAGTAATATCCTATAAAAGATATTGGGTTCCCCCATTCGGAAATCTCTGGATCATAGCTTACTTACAGCTCCCCAAAGCATATCGGTGTTAGTCCCGTCCTTCATCGGCTCCTAGTGCCAAGGCATCCACCGTGCGCCCTTATTCACTTAACCTTATCAACCTTACGGTTGGGTCTTGATCACTTCTTCTAGCGATAGAAGGTTAATCAATAAATAAGCAATTGAACTTATTAAAAAACTCATTCAACGCGGTGTTCTCGGTTTGTTTTGATTCTTTTTACTTCAATATCCAGTTTTCAATGAACGAATGTTTTGAGAGTAGACCTCTCAAAACTGAACAAAGTAAAGACGAAATGTGTATTTCCGTAATATTCCTTAGAAAGGAGGTGATCCAGCCGCACCTTCCGATACGGCTACCTTGTTACGACTTCACCCCAATCATCTATCCCACCTTAGGCGGCTGGCTCCAAAAAGGTTACCTCACCGACTTCGGGTGTTACAAACTCTCGTGGTGTGACGGGCGGTGTGTACAAGGCCCGGGAACGTATTCACCGCGGCGTGCTGATCCGCGATTACTAGCGATTCCGGCTTCATGCAGGCGAGTTGCAGCCTGCAATCCGAACTGAGAGAAGCTTTAAGAGATTTGCATGACCTCGCGGTCTAGCGACTCGTTGTACTTCCCATTGTAGCACGTGTGTAGCCCAGGTCATAAGGGGCATGATGATTTGACGTCATCCCCACCTTCCTCCGGTTTGTCACCGGCAGTCTCGCTAGAGTGCCCAACTAAATGATGGCAACTAACAATAAGGGTTGCGCTCGTTGCGGGACTTAACCCAACATCTCACGACACGAGCTGACGACAACCATGCACCACCTGTCACTTTGTCCCCGAAGGGAAAGCTCTATCTCTAGAGTGGTCAAAGGATGTCAAGACCTGGTAAGGTTCTTCGCGTTGCTTCGAATTAAACCACATGCTCCACCGCTTGTGCGGGCCCCCGTCAATTCCTTTGAGTTTCAACCTTGCGGTCGTACTCCCCAGGCGGAGTGCTTAATGCGTTTGCTGCAGCACTGAAGGGCGGAAACCCTCCAACACTTAGCACTCATCGTTTACGGCGTGGACTACCAGGGTATCTAATCCTGTTTGCTCCCCACGCTTTCGAGCCTCAGCGTCAGTTACAGACCAGAGAGCCGCCTTCGCCACTGGTGTTCCTCCATATATCTACGCATTTCACCGCTACACATGGAATTCCACTCTCCTCTTCTGCACTCAAGTCTCCCAGTTTCCAATGACCCTCCCCGGTTGAGCCGGGGGCTTTCACATCAGACTTAAGAAACCGCCTGCGCTCGCTTTACGCCCAATAAATCCGGACAACGCTTGCCACCTACGTATTACCGCGGCTGCTGGCACGTAGTTAGCCGTGGCTTTCTGGTTAGATACCGTCAGGGGACGTTCAGTTACTAACGTCCTTGTTCTTCTCTAACAACAGAGTTTTACGATCCGAAAACCTTCTTCACTCACGCGGCGTTGCTCGGTCAGACTTTCGTCCATTGCCGAAGATTCCCTACTGCTGCCTCCCGTAGGAGTCTGGGCCGTGTCTCAGTCCCAGTGTGGCCGATCACCCTCTCAGGTCGGCTATGCATCGTGGCCTTGGTGAGCCGTTACCTCACCAACTAGCTAATGCACCGCGGGTCCATCCATCAGCGACACCCGAAAGCGCCTTTCACTCTTATGCCATGCGGCATAAACTGTTATGCGGTATTAGCACCTGTTTCCAAGTGTTATCCCCCTCTGATGGGTAGGTTACCCACGTGTTACTCACCCGTCCGCCACTCCTCTTTCTAATTGAGTGCAAGCACTCGGGAGGAAAGAAGCGTTCGACTTGCATGTATTAGGCACGCCGCCAGCGTTCGTCCTGAGCCAGGATCAAACTCTCATAATAAAAGTTAGAACAATCTTGCGATTGTTAAGCTCAATTTGTTTGCTAGCATATTGCTTGCTTGTTAAAAATGTTTGTTGTCTTGAATTGAATCAAGACGCCCTACACATTTGGTTCGTCTATTCTTTGTTCAGTTTTCAAAGGTCTACGTTACCTCGCAGCAACTTTTATATCATAACAAACTTTCGTTTGAATGTCAAGAACTTTTTTAAAAAAGTTTTTTCAAGTTGTTTTGCTCGGTCGTTGTTGTCCGTTGCGACAACTTCTATATCTTATCATCTCGTTTGTTATTTGTCAACAACTTTTTTGTCGTTTTTTCAAACTTTTTTCGAGAGATTTGAAATCAAGAATTGTTATTTAATTATTGATTTCTGAATCGCTCAGCTGTGTGACTCGCCTTGCGACATGTAATAATATATCAAGATTTTTATGTTTGGTCAACACTTTTTTTCAAAAAAATTAAAAGAAGTTTTCAATCTGTTTTCATTCTTTTCAATTATTTCGTTTTTAAACTTTTTAAATCCTAATTGTCTATCAAAACAGTTTAATCCCTTGCTAAAAATCGAACAATCTGAATCATATATTTGAAATAGTTCGATTAACTTTTTTACGTACAACATAAAAAAAGAAAGAATCTGTTCGATTATCGACAGATTCTTTCTTTTTTGTTTAAAACATTGGAACACCTTCAATATGATATTTTGACCAAATCGTTTTTAATTCTGCAGGTGCTACCCATGTATAGTCTTTATCCATTTCATTTTTAAGTGCTTGTTCATCCATCTCGAAGACAAACAGCGGAACATTTTCTTTATTGATATGCGCGTTAGTTAATTCTACTAAGCTAATTGAAGTAACGTCCAATTGAACCTCTTCTTTGAACCATTGTAGCATACTAGCTAAACCCGTCATCTCATCAGAAACTTTTGCCATCGCAAACTCAATCGCTTCACCTATTGGATGCATCAAAAATTTTTTACTACCATCGTTTAAGTTCAGTATGATTGTTCCAGCGACTTTTTTGTTAGACACGACATCCACCTCAATTAATTTTTAGATTCACTAACCAAAGAAATTGTAACACACTTTCTGAAAAAATACAGAATTATTTTTCAAGCAATTTATCCATTGCTTCATCAATCCATTCTGGAAGTTCTTTGTCTAAGGTTGCAAAGCCAATTTTTTTATTCTTATCCGTAAAATATTTTTTGCGTCGATGATTCACTGAATGAACTTTGTCTTCAAGGGTCCGTAAAGATAAGCTAATCTTTTGAGAATATTCATCAACATCAATAACTTGAACGGTTACTTTTTGTCCAACGGTTAAGAGTCCATGGATATTTTTGGTAAAGCCAGCTTGTACTTCCGAAACATGAATCAGTCCCTGTGTTTCTTCGTCTAAAGAAACAAATGCGCCATATGGTTGAAGTCCGGTAATTGTGCCAGAAAGTACCATACCAATTTTGTACTTCATCAAATTTCCTCTTTTCATACGATAAATTTCTTTTTCCGTTTCTACTCATTTAAAATAATAGCATTTTTTCAACGTTTGTGCATTATTTCTTCCCTAGTTGTTAAAACTATTGTTTCATCTTTTAAGCAAAATCTACTATACTATAGGAAGTAAGACTTTATATAGAAGAAAAGGAGTTATCTTATGTTTAATTTTAATGAAACCATTGATCGTCGCCACACGAATTGTGTTAAATGGGACACCGTTGAAACGAGTTACCACGAAAAAGATTTACTACCTTTATGGGTTGCTGATATGGATTTCAAAGTGCATCAGCCTATTCTTGATGCTTTGTCACAAGTTATTGAACAGGGTATTCTAGGATATGCAGTGGCACCTAATGAACTGTATCAAGCAATTCAAGATTGGCAACAGCAACACCATCAATTGATTGTTGAAAAAGAAGAAATTTTATTTAATAGTGGCGTGGTACCCAGCTTGGCCACAGCCGTTCAAGCGTATACAGCACCTGCTGATTCTATCATGATTTGTGATCCAGTCTACCCCCCTTTTGCAGATGTGGTAAAACAAAATGAGCGTAGACTTGTGCGACATTCTTTACTAGAAGTTAACGGACATTATGAAGTTGATTTGGTTAAAATGGAACAACAGATAATCGAAGAAAAGGTGAAGCTGTTACTTTTTTGTAATCCCCATAATCCTGGTGGACGTGTTTGGACAAAAGAAGAATTGCTAGCAATTGGCCGTTTATGCCAAAAACACCAAGTAACTGTGGTTAGCGATGAAATTCATCAGGATTTGATTTTCAAACCGCATACCTTCACTTCCTTCACCGTTGCTGATGAAGCATTTAAGGAATTCACTGTTACCTTAACAGCGGCAACGAAAACCTTTAATTTAGCGGGGATTAAAAATTCAATGCTGTTCATTCCTAATGAAAAACTACGGCAATCTTTCGTATCTTTACAAGACAAAAATCATCAAGGCGGTATCAATACTTTTGGCTACGTGGGAACGGCAGCTGCCTATCAAACAGGGGAAGAATGGCTAACGGCGTTACTTGATTATTTAAAAGAAAATATTGATTTTGCCCTTTCCTTTTTCCGTGAAGAGATGCCTAGCGTTCGTGTAATGGAGCCTGAAGGAACCTATCTTTTATGGTTAGACTTTAGTTCTTATTCGCTAACGGATCGGGAACTTCGCGATACCTTAATTCATAAGGGGAAAGTGGTTCTAAATCCAGGAATTAGTTTTGGTCCCCAAGGTTCTCAACACATGCGTTTAAACTTAGCTTGTTCAAAAGAAACTCTCGAAGAAGGCCTTTTACGTATCAAAAAAGCCTTTAATTAAAAACAGCTGTCCTAGTTTTTAGGACAGCTGTTTTTAATTCTTTCTTTTGCGTTTAGCTAAATAAACTCTGACGAACCAGATACCTGAAAATAGAAGTAAAATTTCTCCAATTATTATTGTATAAAATCCTGGTTCATGAACGATTCCTTGCTGATCTACATACGTAAAAAACGTTCCTATAAATGGGAGTATTACTGCAAACAAAGCCAAGGCCATTGGATATCTGTATTTTTCTAACAAATTTGCTTCCTCTCCTTCTATTCTTTCACTCAGTATCCTATAAAGACTTCATTAAAAGAAGCGATTTGGGTGCTTTTAAAAAAAAGTTAGTCGTTTTAAGAAAAAAATAAAGAGTACCAACGAATTTGTCCCTCGTTGATACTCTCTTTTTCAATTAGTTAAACTTATTCACCAATGATTTCAACTGTGTCCATCACAACATCAAATGTTGGACGGTCTTGGGCATCCCGTTGGACTCCACCAATTTCATCCACTACATCCATACCATCAACCACATGACCAAAAACAGTATGACGGAAGTCTAACCAAGGTGTTCCGCCTTGTTTGTAAGCTTCAATAATTTCTTCTGGAAAACCAGCATCTTCTAACTGACTCATCATTTGAGCTGGAACATTTTGATTAGTAACAACAAAGAATTGGCTACCATTTGTGTTAGGACCAGCATTTGCCATTGATAATGCGCCACGCAAATTGAAAACATCCCGAGAAAATTCATCCTCAAATGCTTCTCCATAAATACTTTCGCCGCCCATTCCTGTTCCGGTTGGATCACCGCCTTGAATCATAAAATCAGGAATCACACGATGGAAAATAACGCCATCATAGTAGCCCTTTTTCGCTAATTCAACAAAATTTTCAACCGTTTTAGGCGCTTGTTCTGGGAATAATTGAACAGTGATGTCGCCTCGGTTTGTTTTAATGACCGCTTTTGGGCCTTTAGCATTTTCTAAATCTAATTGTGGAAATTGTGACATGAGAATGTCCTCCTAGATAATTATTTTATAGTTCCATCATATCGAAAAATGCCAAAAATTGCTATGATCTTTTTCCAATGATTAAAGAATGCTTTGATTCGTTAGCCAAACTTGCTTTTTTCGAAAAGCCGTGCTATTTTGTGAAGTGTTCGCAAAACGATCAATAGTTGTCTCAACCCTAAATGAATTAGGAGGAATTTTCAAATGTCTGATGAAAAAGATATTTATGATTTAACGATTATCGGCGGCGGTCCTGTTGGATTATTTGCCGCTTTTTATGCGGGAATTCGTAAAGCAAAAACGAAAATCATTGATAGCCTGCCGCAATTAGGTGGTCAGCTAACAATGCTGTATCCCGAAAAATATATTTATGATATTCCTGGATTCCCTGCTATTAAAGCCGGTGAGTTAATTGCCAATTTGGAAAAACAGATGCAGCCATTTCAGCACGATGTTTGCTTGGAAGAAGAGGTCACACACCTTGCACAGGAAGCAGATGGACTTCTGCGCTTAGACACAACTAAAGGCACACATTACTCTAAAACGGTTATCTTTGCGATTGGTAACGGCGCTTTCCAACCTCGACGTTTAGCTATCGAAAATGTTGAAGCCTTTGAAGGTGAGTCAATCCATTATTATGTGACTGACATGAAAAAATTCGCTGGCAAAAAAGTTGCGATTGCTGGTGGCGGCGATTCCGCAATTGATTGGGCTTTAATGCTAGAAAACGTCGCAGAAGAAGTATCTATTATCCATCGTCGCCCACAATTTCGCGGCCACGAACATAGCGTGGAACAACTGGAAAAATCTAGTGTTTCTATCAGAACTCCTTATATCATTAGTGATATTTTAAAGGAAAACGAAACGTTCACAGGCATCCAATTAACGGAGACAAAAGGTGACCAAACATTGGATCTCCCTCTGGATGATTTAATTATCAATTATGGCTTTACTTCTTCTTTAACACACCTCAAAGAATGGGAATTAGACGTTTCTAGAAATGCTATTAATGTTCATTCCGATATGTCAACTAACATTCCTGGTGTATACGCTGTAGGGGATATCTGTTCCTATGAGGGAAAAGTGAAATTAATCGCTACAGGCTTTGGTGAGGCACCTACTGCCGTAAATAATGCTTTACATTACTTACGGCCCGATGCTCGACGTCAACCAGTTCATAGTACAAGTTTATTTGAAAACGGCGTACCTAAATAAGGTTAGCACTGGACTTTAGCAGTTTTTAAGCCAAGGACAAAAATCTAAATCGGATTTTTGTCCTTGGCTTTCTGCTTTACTGAAAAGCCTTTCTTTTTCTCTTTTAAATTTATTTTTGATACAATAAAAAGTGCTAGGAGGAAGAAAGATGAACCAACCAATTATTTATTTAAATGAAGTATTCAACGAAGAACAACTGGAACAAGTCAAAGCTGTGGCACCCAATTATCTAGTTAAAACATCTACCGATTATTTATCCTCTGCTGAAGAAGAGGCCATCGAAATTATGTTAGGCTGGCATAAAGAAATTGGTCCGCGTTTATTAGCCTCTGATACTAGTCAGCTAAAATGGATTCAGCTCATTTCTGCTGGTGCTGATTATATGGATTTTGATAAATTAAGAGAAAAAGGCATTCTGTTGTCTAATGGTAGCGGAATCCATAGTGTTTCTATCTCAGAACATGTTTTAGGCGTTTTATTAGCACATACCCGCGGACTGCAAGAAAGTATCCAACAACAAATGCAACACACATGGAATCAAACAGCCCCTTCCTATCAACAACTTTCTGGGCAAAAAATGTTAATCGTAGGCACTGGGCAAATCGGACAACAATTAGCTAAATTTGCTAAAGGTTTAAATCTTCAAGTTTATGGCGTGAATACCTCTGGACATGTGACGGAAGGCTTCATTGAATGCTATTCACAGAAGAATATGAGTAAAATTATCCATGAAATGTCCATTGTTGTGAACATTCTTCCTTTGACTGAAACAACAAAACATTTATACAATCAGGCACTTTTTGAAAAAATGGCTCCTGAAACAATTTTCGTAAATGTTGGTCGCGGCGCCTCAGTAGCAACGAACGATTTAATAACTGCCTTAAACAATAAAACCATTGCTTTTGCTGCCTTAGATGTCTTTGAAGAAGAACCTCTTCCCGAAGATAGCCCTTTATGGGAGATGCAGAATGTTTTATTAACACCTCATATTTCTGGCATGACACCGAAGTTCAAATCAAAATTACTGGCGATTTTTATTCCAAACTTAAATCAATTTGTGACGGATCAGACCCTCGTCAAAAACCAAGTTTCCTTAAAAAAAGGCTATTAACTCAAAAAAGGCCTTCAACCATCTTTCAAGTAATTGCATGGTTGAAGGCTTTTTTTGCTTTTTTTTACCAGATAACCTTGAAGTTATCATTTGTCGATGCTTGAATGATTGGATGTTTTTTCAAATATTCTGCAATCAGTTCCGTCATATCAATTTGGATTTCTCGAATAATTTTTTCAGGTTGGAACATTTGATAGTTTCCGCCACCGACTGCTCGGTATTGATTTGTCACGATTTCCAAAACATCTTCTGCTTGCACTGCTTTACCATGATAATTAAGTTTCGTCACTCTTTCACCAAACGGTTGTCTTAAATCCAGCGTATACTCAATACCTTCATACATATCATAATTATAGTATTGTGGTTTTGGATCGACATATTTCGGGTTAAAAATTGGTTGGCCTTTTTCTAACACAAAATAAGTAGCGCTTTGTTCTAACGCTTCACGGAGGTCTTGTCCAGTGACACGCAATACAGCCAAGGTATTTGGATAAATGTAGTTGGTAATGATATCGCGCATCGTAATTTGATTATTAAACCCTTTGCCTTCATTGTTAAAAAGTGCAGTCCCTGAAATATCCGTTCCGCTTGAAGCCATTTGGACGTTATTAATAAATTCTATATATGGATGTTCTTTGAGGCGTACGGCATTCGGATTTTGAATCGTCATATCCCCTTCCACATTTCCCACTGGTTGGTCAAGCCACTCTTCTACCTCGTCATGTAACGCTGTTGTCAAAGCTAAAACTTCTGCATCTGGTTGTTCGTTTCCAACAGGATGAATAGCTGCGTCACTTCCAATAACGCGATAGCCTTTAGCCATAGGTTCAATTTCTAAAGTAATTTCTCCAACGAAAGCTCCTCGAAAACCTGGTTGAATCACAGGTATTCCATTCAGTTTTGTAGCAATTTCTCGATGTTGGTGACCAGTGACTAAGGCATCAATCCCAGGAACTTTTTCCAATAAATCGTAGCCTTCATTTTCTCCTGTTAGTAATTCCGTGGGTTCCCCTGTTTCTAAATCTTTTTCAAAACCGCCATGGTAAGCGACAACAACTAGGTCTGCTTCTTCCCGCAGTTTTGGCACGTATTCCGCCGCTGTTTCAACGACACTTTTAAACGTTAAATCTTTGACTGTTGCCGGCTGTTCCCAATGAGGAATATATTGAGTCGTCACGCCAAGGATGGCTACTTTAACTCCTTGTTTTTCTATGATGACATACGGCTGACCGAAATAAGGTTGTCCATCTTTACCAAGAATATTGGCAGCTAAAACTGGCTGTTGATAACTGGCAATCGTTTCCTTTAAATAATCTAAACCGTAATTAAATTCGTGGTTACCTAAAATGCTAACATCATAATTCATTTGATTAATGATTTTAGTGATGGCTTCCACTGAATGTGTTTCTGCTTTTCTTACGTAGTAACTAAGCGGCGAACCTTGAATAAAATCCCCATTTTCAATTTGAAAAACTGGTCCTTTGGCAGACGCACGTAACTTTTTCAGCATGGTTGCTGCTTTTGCGGTTCCAAAAGGCAAATCCATCTTTTTTTCACTATAACTTGTTGGCATAATATACCCATGCATATCACTTGTTGCTAAAATTTTTATTTGCATTTTGTTTCTCTCCTTCTTCCGCCCAAAAGAACAGGAAGGTTAGAACACGAGCCATAACGACTCAGATCCCAACCTCCCACGTCTGTTTATTTATTGATTATTGGTTCCATGCTTGTTCAAATTGTGACGTTGCATCTTTCAATAATTTTTTCGTGTCTTTATTTGATGAAGCAAAAATACTTTCCATAATTGTCCGCATTTCATTATAGGCTGAATCAGCATTCTCTTCTACTGGGATAGCGAATAAATCTTTTACTGCGTTTTCAAGTTGTGCAGGTACTTTGGTTGTCTTAGAGTTTTTGTACTCATCACTGTGTAAAACAGATTCTAAAATTGGCATATAACCTGTTTGTTGTGCCCAGTACAATTGTGAATCAGGCGTTGCTAAGAATTTCATGAATTCAAATGCCGCTGTCCGTTGTTCTGGCGTAGCACTATCGAACATATAAATATCTGTTCCTTGTTGTAAGTTGATTTTTTCAGGACGTGGTGCAACACCGTATTCATAGCCACCAGCTTCAGCATCTTTTTGAACAAAACCAGCACCAGCAATACTACCGACAAACATTGCTACCTTTTTGTTTGCAAATGGGCCAGATAAATATTTATCTGAACCAGCTGTGCGGAAGTAACCTGCTTCGATACCATCACGGTAATAGTCCACGACTTCTTGTGAATCTTTGCTTGTTAAATCTAAGTCTTTATTAAAATCAACGCCTTTGTTTTTCATTCCAATTGCGTAATAGTTATTTAACGAGTCAAAACCAGCACCAACGACTTCTTTGTTGGATTTTTCGTAAATTGTTTTAGAAGCTTCTTTTAATTCCTCTAATGTTTTCGGTACTTCAACACCATATTCTTTCAACAAATCAGCATTATAGAATAACATTTCTGTCGATTTATTAAATGGAATGCCGTATTGTTTGCCGTCGATTTTGGCGCCGTCTAACAATACTTCACGAATTGGCTCTGCATCTTTCCAACCGATTGTGTCATCATCCATATATGGTTTTAAGTCCACTAACATTTCATCTTGTGCAGCATTCCATAACCAGCCTGGGTACGCTTGCGTAATTGTTGGTAAATCTTTTGGTGAAGTTAAAGTCGAATTGATTTTGGCTTGTAAATCAGGGTAAGCAGATTGATTTTGTAATTCCACTTTAATTTTTGGATTTTCTTTCATGAAGTCTTTCGTTAATTTTGTTAACGCTTCTTCTTGAACCCCATTCATGGCATGCCAGAAAGTGATTGTCGTATCTTCCTTCACTTCTTTCACAATATCGTTTGATTCTTTAGCCCCATTACCGTTACCACAAGCCCCCAATGCGAAAATAGCTGCGGTTGCTAACACTGTTGTTGCTAGAGTTTTGAACTTCATTTTTTTCTCTCCCTTAAAAAAATTTATAAAACAATTTGTTCGCCACGTTCTGGCAATATTCTTTCACCATACGGGTTTTCCAGTTTTTCTGGTTTTAACGTATGGATTGGAACCAATACTTGAGGTTCAATCAATGCAATAATTTTATCCAGATCTTCTGGAATTGCATGTCCTGAACAAGCTAAACGGACAAAAGTAATGTCTTTTTTAGCCAACAAATCTAAAAACACGCGATACTGTGGATCAAAGTCTCCTAACGGTTGCGCATCACTGTGAATGTATAAACTACCTTCTTGGAGGTTGTCAAACTGGTTCACAACTTGCCACAAATAGTCTGTTTTGTCCTTTAGTAACGTGTCATACGGGATTTCTAACGCTGGATTCAATTCTGGTATTTTACCAGATTCAGCATAATAATAACGAACTTCTATTCCAAATACTTCAAGTAACAACGCAGCCATATTTGCTTCTAAAACGACTGTACGTGGTGACTTTTCAATAATCTTAGCAAAACGTTCCACGTTTGCTGGATAACCATTAAAGGTAATTTGTCGATTCGGGTTTTCTAGTTCTAAACGAACCAAGTGCTGAACAAGATCTTCTTCACTGACAACCGCTATTTGCGCTGGATCTGGTTCACGTTCTGGGAAGCTAATGCTTACGCCTTCCATCATTAATAATTCAGTATGTTTGGCTTTTTCACAAAAAGCTAAAGTCTCTTCACGATTATGGCCATGTAAGCGCAAATCACCTGTGTATGTGATGAAATGGTCAGGCGTGCGAATCAGTAATGCCGAAGCACCGTACGCATCATGATCAACAGGTACGATTTCCACTGAAATTTCGCCAACTTTAATCACATCGTTTTTATTAAGACCAATCATTTCTCGGGTAAAATTCTTTTCTTCAAACGGTGATGGAATCAAAAAATCACCTTTGCGATTTAAACTATTTAGAATCATTTTCGTTTCTTTTAGGGTGTACAACGGAACAGCTGGGTCTAAATAATTAATCATGCGTGAATGATCTAAATGGGCATGAGATAAGAAAACAGCTGTGTGTTGATACTCTTTGTCTTCTGCACCATGATATTCATAACCTAAACGTGGATCATATAAGTCTTTTAATTCTGGCACTAAACGATTATTAATTAAGGTTTCAATGTGATCATCGGGCAAATCTAATTCTGGTCGAAATTCTGTACCAAAATCAAAGAAGATGTGGGCATCTTTATACGCCACTTCAATCACGGTTCCTCCAATTGTTAAAATGCCACTGTGAAAAGTCACAGTTGTTTTAGCCTTTGATTCCATTTTTTGCAACTCCTCTGATAATTTCTTTTCTGAAAATCAAGTAAATAATTAAAATTGGAATAACGGTTAATGTTGCAGCAGCCATTTGTAAATGTACGTCACTACCGCTCTCTGTCGCAAAGGCCGATAGTCCATTATTCAATAGACGGTATTTTTTCTCGTTCGTCACCAACAATGGCCACAAGAAAGAATTCCAACTAGAAATGAATGTTAAAATCCCTACTGTTACTAACGCTGGTTTTGACATTGGTACTAAAATACGCCAAATATATTCTAAATCACTAGCACCATCAATCTTGGCAGCCTTGTAAAAAGTATCAGGAATACCTTTTAAATACCCGTTTAAATAGTAAATATAAAAAATACTAGTTAAAAATGGAATAATTAAGGCGCTGTAAGTATTTAACAAACCTAATTGCGCAATTGTTTGATAATTGGTAAAGATAATAGATTCATATGGAACCATTAACAACGAAATCATCAAAGCAATGACCACATTTTTAAAACGGAACTTCAAACTCGTTAACGCGAATGAAGCTAAAACGGCGGTGACTACCGTAGCAATCGTTGTAACACCTGAAACAAAGACTGTGTTCAAGAAATACCGAAGAAAGGGTGCTTTTTGAAAGACCTCTGTGTAGTTTTGCCATTGTGGTTGTTTCGGAAACATGGTTGGCGGCATGCTGGTCGCTTCAGAATAACTCATTAAACCAGCTAAAATCATATAGACAAATGGAAATAACGTAATAACGGCTAAAATGCCTAAGAAAACAAATGCGATAATCGTTAAAACTTTTTTCATTGGCTTATTGCCCCACTTTCTTTAAGAGTTTATTTTGTAAGAAAGTGACCACTAAAATAATCACAAATAAAATCACTGTGGCGGCCATCGCAATTCCGGGACGCCCTGCAATGTGGAATTTGTCATAAATATAGTACACTGCGGTTGTGGCACTATTGGCAATCCCCGCACGACCACCGAATAAAGCATAAACTTGTGTATAAACTTTAAAGGCGCCAATTAAATTGACCGTTAATAAAAAGGCAATGGTCGGGACTAGTTGCGGAAACGTAATACGTCGGAAAATTTCGCCGTCTGAGGCACCAAACATTTTCGCTATTTTAAAGTGTTCTTCATCAATATTTCTCAAGCCCGCCAACAAAATAATAATATTAAATGCTAAACTCGTCCAAACCCCAAAAATAATCAATGTCGGCATACTCATTTGAACATTATCTAGCCAGTTGACAGAAGGAATGCCGAAAAAGCCTAAGACGTAATTGACAATTCCATAATCGCCATTAAAGAAGTAACGGAAGACAATCCCAATGGCAATCGTACTCGTTACATAAGGCATAAAGAAAATCGTTTCAAAGAAACTCTTATGTTTAACTTTTTCAAAGATAATCCAAGCAATTGCTAGGGAAATTATCAAGGCAATCGGTACCACAGCAAATGCATAGAGCGCTGTATTTTTTAACGCTTTATAGAAGATTGGATCATTCAATACACGTTGATAATTTTCTAAACCAGCGTAGCGTTGGTTAATTAAGGAACCTTTTTGGAAGCTCATCCACAAAGAACGAAACAGCGGATAAACGCTAAACAGTAAAATGATTCCTAATGATGGCAGAAGGAAGAGCCATGCTTTTGGTTGATTTTCTGGATTGTATTTTTTCATTAGTAAACCCGGTCTCCCGCTTCGTTAAAGATAAATACTTTTTTATATGAAAAATCAAAAGATAAAGTGTCTCCTTCTTCAATCGCTTCTTCTACACTTACAATTGATTTCACTTGTTCATTTCCTAATGTAAATCGTAAAATACGTTCTCTACCAATCAATTCCACTAAATCTGTCGTTGTGGTAAAGAGACCTGTTTCAGTTGGTACCACATCTTCTGGACGAGAAGCAAACGTATATTTCCCGTCAGTCATTGGCATTTTAAAGCGTGCTTGCTCAAAACGCTCAAGCGGAATTTCAAAACTTTCGTGGTACATTTTGCCGTCTTTCACTTCAACAGACAATAAATTAATAATTGGGTTACCTATGAACTGAGCAACAAATAAGTTATTTGGTTCTAAGTAAAGGTTTTGAGGTTCATCATTTTGTTGAATAACCCCTTCGTTTAATAAAATAATTTTATCACTGATTGATAGCGCTTCCTCTTGGTCGTGCGTTACAAAGATTGTTGTAATCCCTACTTCTTTCACCAAGCGGCGGATTTCTTCACGAATTTTCAAACGCAAACGTGCATCCAAGTTACTTAAAGGCTCATCTAATAATAAAACATCTGGTTTTTGAACTAACGCCCGGGTAATCGCAACACGCTGTTGTTGACCACCAGAAAGTGTGCCTGGCTTTTTATGGCTTAACTCTTCAATATTCGTTAGTTTCATATATTCTTCGGCAATAGCTTGTGCCTCTGCCTTGGGAACTTTCTTACTTCCTACCGTCAAAGGAAACATTACGTTTTCTAAAACAGTCATATGTGGATATAAGGCATAGTTTTGAAAAACGAACCCGATGTTCCGATCTTTTGGTGCTGTTTTGACAACCGATTGCTGTCGAAACTGAATATCTCCATCACTTGGATGTAATAAACCTGCAATTAAGTTTAAAATTGTGGATTTCCCACACCCACTTGGTCCTAACAAACAAACCAAGTCCCCTTGCTCAATCGTAAAATTGACCGATTTTAACGCTTCAAACCCATTATCGAATACTTTTTTCAAGTCGATAACTTCTATCATGACCCAACCTCCAAAAAAACATTTAATAGCATACCTTTTGATTTTAACATTTATTTCTTGCAACCGCGAGAGCAAAGCTGTTTCATTAAGATAAAAATAGGTAAAGTTAATGTATTTTTTATGTAAAAAATGTTGTTTTTCTGAAAAGCCTGTTTACACTTTTTTTAACGCATAACAAAAAAGCAGAGAAAAATTCTCTACTTTTTTGGTTATTTTTTAGAATCTTTTTCTGATTCCTTTACAATATAAATTGGTCGTTTTTTCGTTTCTAAGAAAATTTTGCCGATATATTTGCCAATAATTCCTAAACATAATAGTTGCAAGCCACCTACAAAAAGTACAATACAAACCATTGAAGGCCAGCCGCTTGTTGGATCACCATTAACTAATGTTCGAAAGATAATCACTAACATTGCTAGTGCAGAACCAATACACGAAAAGGCGCCAACGTATGAAGCAATATTCAATGGTGTTTCTGAAAAATTGACAATCCCGTCAATTGAATAACTTAATAGACTCCAGAAAGACCAAGAGGTTTCTCCAGCAATTCGTTCTCGATTTTTAAATTCAATATATTCTGTTTTAAAGCCGACCCAACTAAAAATCCCTTTTGAAAAACGATTATACTCAGATAACTCTAAAATCGCATCGACCATTTGTCGGGTCATGACACGGAAGTCACGGGCACCATCCACCATTTCTGTCTCAGCAATTCGATTAATGAGTTTATAGAACATCCGAGCAAAAAAGCTACGAATGGGCGGTTCGCCGTCTCTTGTTATGCGTCGTGTGCCAACACAATCTAAATCTGTACTGGTTTCAATCATCTCAATCATTTGAGGTAATAACTCAGGCGGGTCTTGTAAATCAACATCCATGACTGTCACCAAGTCACCTGTTGCTTCTTTTAAACCAGCGTATAAACCTGCTTCTTTCCCAAAATTTCGTGAAAAAGAAAGATAACGGACCTTCTCTGGATGTTCGCGATAAAGCTGTCTTAAAACAGCTAACGTCTTATCTTTTGAGCCATCATTCACAAATATATATTCTACTGAATGAGACAGTTGCTGGCTAATTTTTTCTACTTCTTCAAAAAACAGCGGAATCGCTGCTTCCTCATTATAACAAGGGACAACAATTGATAACATTTTATTTCCTCCACACTTCAGTTAATTATCATTATACCATATAATAGCCTTATTAAATAACGATATCCAACTAAAAATAACTTAAATAGAAAGAACCTGAGAAAAAATCCAAAACGATTTTTTCTCAGGCTGACTAGCGGTTAAACGAAAGCAACAGAAATAGTCCTACGCACTATTTCAGCCTCTTTTGTTTAGCACTAAAATTATTTTGTTAAATCTTCTTGGTTTGCTTCAAATTGATAACGCGGTTCATCATTCTTTTCATCATAATCAACAATCAAATCATAGCCTTTAAAGAACCAATCATCTGTTTCTTCAATAAAATAGGTAATCCCATCTAGGTTCTCTTTAATCATTGGCTCATCTGGCGCTTCTACAGACATCGCAATGGAAAAACCATCATGAACAGGTGTTTTTCCGTAAATTTTTCCGAAAAAACGAATGCCTGTCTCAGGCTGAACCCCGGTTTCTTCTTTAAACCATTGTTGGGCTTTCGGTGTCACTTCTAATTTCATTCTTTGTTCCTCCTTCACATCTCTGTCGCCATTTATTGTAGCACAGCGCAGTGCTTTTAGAGAATAAAGTGCTTAGCCATTCATTTTTTCATCTAATAAATCAACATCTGCGGTATCACCGATAACTAATAAATTATCGTTTTCTCGAACAATTTCAGAAGCATCTGGCGAAGCAATTACTTCTGTTTTCGAGCGGCGAATCGCTACCACAGTTAAACCAAATCGTTGACGGAAATTTAATTCTGCTAAGGTTTTATTGTAAAATTTAGGATTGGTGACCCTAACCTCAGCTAATGAAAATTCGCTAGATAATTCAATATAATCTAAAATATTGCGTGAAACAAGTTTGTGAGCAATTCGAATACCCATATCTCGCTCTGGGTGAACGACCATGTCTGCCCCAATTTTATCTAAGACACGGGCATGATATTCATTGACTGCTTTGGCTAAGACATTGGGAACCCCCATCTCTTTAACCATTAGCGTCACTAAAATACTCGCTTGAATATCTTCACCAATTGCCACCACTACGTGATCAAAATTCCGAATCCCTAAAGAACGCAACGTCATTTCATCTTGGGCGTTAGCCACCACTGCATGCGTTGCAATATTCATATATTCATTGACACGGTCTTCACTGCTGTCAATGGCCAAAACTTCTTGACCAGCTTCCACCAAAGTTTGGCATATGCTGCCGCCAAAACGTCCTAAACCAATAATTGCAAAATTTTGTTTCATTTCTTCTGACCGCTCCTGTCTGTTCGTTAAAATTAGTATAACAAATCCATAAATAAATTCCTAGAAGGATTTCCTAGAATTTATTTATGGATTTATCTGATATTTATTTGGCTAAACCATGTTGAAAAGCATAAATCGCCGCTTGGGTCCGATCATCCACATCTAGTTTTGCTAAAATGTTTGAAACATGTGTTTTAACTGTTTTCAAAGTGATAAAGAGTTCATCAGCTATTTCCTGATTACTTTTACCTTGTGCAATCAACATTAAAATTTCGTGTTCTCGATTTGTCAAATCTTCATGCAACACCGGCTCTTGTTTTTTTGTTAACCGTTCCATCATCTTATGCGTCACTTCAGGTTCCAACACACGCTCTCCGCGATAAGTCGCCCGAATTGCATCAGCAATCTCATGTGCTGTTGATGTTTTTAATAGGTAGCCCGCTGCACCAGCTTCAATCGCCGGATACACTTTCTCATCATCAATAAAACTCGTCACAATAATAATCTTGGCTTCTGGCCAATCTTTCAAGATCGCTTTTGTTGAATCAATGCCGTCCATTTCTTCCATTACCAAATCCATCAAAATAACATCTGGACGTAGTTCCAATGCTTTTTCATAGCCAATCTTACCGTTTTCTGCTTCGCCTACGACTTCTATATCCTCTTGAATAGATAAATATGATGAAACGCCTAAACGGACCATTTCATGGTCATCCACTAACATTACTTTGATCACTTGCAGTTTCCTCCTTTATGACAGGAACTTTAATTTCAACGCTGGTTCCCTGCCCTTTAAAACTAATAATTTTAACTGTACCGCCCATGCCGACAACACGTTCTCGAATATTATTTAAGCCATAACTACCGGCTTTATTACTTTGTTCCTTCATATCAAAGCCGACACCATCATCAACAATACGCAATAACACGTTTTTATCGACTTGGTGTAAGTATACCTCTAATTCCTTTGCTTTGGCATGTCTTAAGGTATTGGAAAGTAATTCCTGCACAATTCGGAAAAGATGATCCTCAATGCTGCTATTTAAATGAACATCTTCAACATCCCAAATCAATTCAATTTTAATTTTTGTTTGTAGTTCTTTTAGTAATTGTTCAATACCTTTACGCAAACTTTTTCCTTCTAGACTGATAGGACGCAAGTGCAATAGTAACGCGCGCATTTCCGATTGGGAGGCATTAATGATTTCTGCCACCATGGCTAGTTGTTTACGATATGGTTCCGGGGTTTCTGTTCGTTGTGCTTGTTCATTTAAGGTAGACAACATCATCATGGCTGCAAAAAGTTGTTGACTGACTGAATCATGCAACTCCCGCGCCAAACGATGCCGCTCGTTCTCTAAAATTTCTTCTTTTGTTTGCCCATCCATTAATTGCGGCCGACTGTTTAATAATTGCAATTCTTTAGACATCTCTAATAATTTATTTTTAATCGACCAAATATCTTGTTCGACTTCGGTTAGATAATGGTCTTGATTTTCACTGGTCGTTGGTTTGTTTAAGACTGGACTTTCATAATTACCGTTGGCCAATAACCGAAGTTTTTCTTCAATCCGTCCATATTGCCCTTTTTGAACCAATGAAATCAGTAAAAAGGTCAATAAGCCTATTAGTAAGGATATGAGAACAATGTGCACAATTAGTGGTAGATAAAAGACTTTTCTCTGAAGAAGCTCTAATAGCCACCGGTTTTGTTTAATCGAATGAAAATATGAAAACAATGTAATTAAGATAACAATAAAGGTGCTAAGGGACGCATATAATGAAATCATGCGTCTTGAAATCCGATCGGTCATACACGGATCACCTCAACATCTCCTACTAAAGTGTTCGTCATAATTTTCAAACGACGAAGATTGGTATCATAATCATTGCTGTAAATTTTTAATGATTCGTTTTTCAATTGATATTTTTCTTCTTCAAAACGTACCGTTCCGTAAAAAGTTGAATGTTCTAACAAAATAGCTACACCTAACGGCACTAGAATTCGCGTGCGGCCAAAACCTTTACGAATAATAATAATATTGTCTTCTTTCGGTAGTAGCGTATTACCTAAATCAATAATGGTGTCCCCAGAGATTAAATCAATATTGATGTCATCCCATTCATAGATATTGTTACCAATGCGTTCGTTGGCAAACCAGCGGCGTTTAAATCGTTTGCCATTTTTAGGTTCTTTTGCCGCCGTCTCTACCATAATCATTTGTTTTTTACGCCAAGGTGCTCGTTCAGCTATATCCACGCCTGAAATCTCAAAGCCTTTTAAGCCGATAAAGAGTACGCCAAAAATCAACATAAACCAAACAGCCGTGCTGTTCATTGCACCAATGACAATAAAAACAACGCCGAGGACGAATTGAAAGTTGTTAAAATGTGTTTTAGATGCTTTCCTGGAAACGTAGGCCACAAGTAAAACGCCAATTGTTAATAAAACAGCTAATCCAGGATTATGTACAATTTGCCATAACGCCAGAATAAAAAGTAATGCTTCTGCGACGATAAAAAAGCGCCAAGGGTTATTCATAGATTTGCCTCCTCCCTCTGTCATTTATTTTACTCGTTTATTTTATTTAATCATAGTGGTTTGCGCCTCAGGTTACCATAGGACTTTAGCCCTAAATGTCATAGATTGCGAAAGGACAGGCCTTGGAAGCTGCCTGCCCTGCTCAATTATTTAGTTTGCTTCAACTTTTGTAATTTTAACTGTCATGTCGCCACCAGGGGTTGCAATAATCACTTGATCGCCTAATTGTTTACCAATTAAGGCTTGCGCAATCGGTGAATCGTTAGAAATTTTACCAGAAAATGGATCGGCTTCGGCACTTCCTACGATTGTGTATTCCTCTTCTTCTCCATCAGGCAATTCTTGGAAAGTAACTGTTTTACCGATGGAAACTTCGTCTTGGTCCACGCCATCATTGTCGATGATTTCTGCAAAACGAATCATATTTTCTAACGTTGTAATACGTCCTTCAACGAAAGCTTGTTCATCTTTAGCTGATTCATACTCTGAGTTCTCTGAAAGATCCCCAAAGCTACGAGCGATTTTAATACGCTCTACGATTTCTTTACGTTTAATTGTTTTTAATTCTTCTAGCTCTTGTTCTAATTTTTCTTTTCCTTCAAGAGTCATTGGATATACTTTTTCTACCATGTTAATTCTCCTTTTTCGCTTAACGATACGTAGTTCTTGGTTGGTTATTGAAAAAAATTCCGCTTTCAATCCACAAAAGAGTACCACGCTTTTTCTAAATTGTAAATATAATTATTGAATTTTTGTGATTTTGCTAAATTTTATTTATATAAATTTCTAGTTGCTACTCTTTCCCTCTGTTAAACAGATTACTTTTTGAGTATCTAAAAGCTTGGTGAATCATACAAAATTGATTCACCAAGCTCTTTTATGTTTTCATTTTATTCACTACTTGAATTATTGACATACTGATCTACTAATACTTGATGTTCTTCATATGTTTTTGAGAAGTATACTTTTCCTGTAGAAATATCTGCTACAAAGTATAAATAGTCACTTGGTGTCGGATTCAAGACTGCTTTAATTGACTCCTCACTTGGGCTATCTAATGGTCCTGGTCCATAACCAGTATTTTTATACAAGTTATAAGACGAGTCCACTTCCAAGTCAGCATACGTTACAGTTTCTTTGTGTTCTCCTAGAGCATACAAAATAGAAATATCTGATTGGATTGGCATATCGGCAGCCAAGCGGTTAAAGAATACTTGCGCAATTTGTTTGCGGTCTGCTTCTTTGACTCCTTCTTTTTCAACCAATGAAGCTAACGTTAAGACTTGCTGATTGGTTAAATTCTTTGCATGAATTGTCGGCGTATATTGTTCCATTACTGTGTTCATTTTAGCAACCATCTGTTCGACAAATTCAGGAAGTGTTGCTTTTTTGTAGTAATCATAAGTCGCTGGGAATAAATAGCCTTCTAAGCGATAACGAACACCTTCTGCGGTTGCAGCACTTTCAAGTAAATCAGGATACTTAGCCTTCATTTGATTGAAGAAGTCCTCGTTTTTCATTAATGCAATGAAATCTGCTTTCTTGAAATCCGTATTTTTTTCAATGGCTTCGCCAATTTTATCTATATCGTAGCCTTCAGGAATCGTTACTTTGCCATCTGCGATTTTAGTTGGTTCTGGCGTGCCTCCTTCTTTTAGCATTTCACCAATTTCATCGAGTGTCATGCTTGGAGACATTTGATAATAGCCCGCTTGAAAATCTGTTAAGTTTTTAAATTTTACGTAGTAGTTAAAAACCATTCCGCTTTTAATGACGTTGCTTTCTTCTAAAACCGCAGCAATTTGCTTATTAGAAGATCCTTCTGGGATATGCACTTGAACAAGCTTCTTATTGTTCTTGTCTAGTGGTTGTAGCCCAGCGTCTACATATTTATAAAAAGTAAACCCAAAGATTGCCATCATTAAAACCAATACAGAAACTACAATTAACACGATACGACCGACTAAACGATCTTCTTTTTTACGTGTTTGTTTTTTTGTATTTGTTGGCTTTTCGTCTGTTTCAATCAGGGTTGGCTCTTCGACTGTCTGTGTTGTCTTGTCTTTCCCACGTCTTCGAGCAGCTCTAGAACCTGCACGTGTTTGTGTTGTGCGGCTCGCTGTTTCTTGTGATTCATCAGATGAAGGTTGGGGAGACCTATCATTTTTTTCAGAGGAATCAGGTTGATCGCCATCATTTCTACCTTTTAAAGACCCAGTTACTTGATCTCTAAGCGAAGATTTGGGATCTTGGTTATTTTGGTTATCATTAGCCAAAACTAACCCTCCTTACTATTCTATCGTTTATGACTGAAACTATTATACATGAAACCTCTTTAAAATTAAATGTTTTTAATAAAAAGACCGTCATTCCCCGATAAAAAATTCATCATTGACAACGTTTAAAGCCTATGATGGCGCTTTTCTATTGAAACGATAATAAATCTTAAAATCCTCCTAAATTTATCGAAAATCCATTTTCTATTAGGAATTTTGTAGCAAAATAGCACCTAAGTCTTTAGGCGATTGTACTAGGAATGTCGCTCCCGCCTCTTGTAACTCTGTTTCTTCACCAAATCCATACAAGACACCTATACTATCTAAGCCATTTTGTTGAGCACCAAGAATGTCATGATTACGATCACCAACCATGATAATCGCTTCTTTGGTTGGGTCTAATTGAGCTTCCGTTAATGCATACTGAATCACATCTGCTTTTTTAGAACGATGACCGTCCATACTCGCTCCATAGATGCCTGTAAAATAACGATCTAAATCAAAATGAGTAATAATCTTTTTAGCAAATTCTTCTGGCTTGGAAGTCGCAATGTATAACTTTGCTCCCGCTTCCTTTAACCTTGTTAGTACCTCTTGGATCCCTGGATACACATGATTTTCAAACATACCTTTTCTCTGATAATACGCTCGATAATGACTCACGGCTTGTTGCGCTGCTTCAGCTGAAGGCGCCATGTGCAAAAACGACTCATATAAAGGCGGTCCTATGAAAGAACGTAATGTCTCCTCGCTAGGAGCTGGCCAGCCTAATTGTTCTGTTGCGTACAAAATAGAACGCATAATGCCGCTACCAGAATCCGTAATTGTGCCATCTAAATCAAATAAAATCGTTTGATACATCTTCACTTCACTACTTTCTAGCATTTTTGTCTAATTGATTCTTCAAAATAAGATACGCAAAAGAAGCACCTTTTCAGCGCTTCTCTGCCTTTTTATTTATTTTGCTGTAAACGTATCTGGTTTTTTATCTGACTGCTGCATTTCATAGGCAATGGCTTCAACGATTCGATGGCTAGCTTGACCATCCCCATACGGATTTTGTGCATGCGCCATCGCGTGGTAAGCATCAGAATCAGTCAATAATGTTTTCGCCTCTTGATAGACTACTTGTTCGTCTGTACCAACCAATTTCAATGTTCCTGCCGCTACGCCTTCTGGACGTTCCGTTGTATCTCGTAAAACTAAAACTGGCACACCTAAGGAAGGGGCTTCTTCTTGCACACCGCCAGAATCAGTTAAAATTAAAGAACTTTTTGCTGCAAAATTTTGAAAATCTTTGACGTCCAATGGTTCAATTAAATGCACACGAGCTAATTCACCTAAATGTTCCGCTACTATTTCACGGACTTTGGGATTTTTGTGCATAGGGAAAATGACTTCAATTTCTGGATGTTCCATTACAAGTCGACGAACAGCTTTAAACACATTTGCCATTGGCAGGCCTAAATTTTCACGACGATGCATTGTAATTAGCACGATGCGTTGGTCTGTAGGGATTTTTTCCAATAAATCATTTTGATAGTGGGCATCAACAGTGTACGCCATCGCGTCAATCGCTGTATTGCCAGTTACATAAATATGTTCTTCTGGATGATTTTCTTTGATTAAATTGTCCTTACTTTGAGTGGTTGGGGCAAAATAAATATCAGTTAACACATCTACCAGTTGACGATTCATTTCTTCCGGAAACGGAGAATATTTTTGCCAGGTCCGTAATCCTGCTTCCACATGTCCCACCGGAATCTGTTGATAAAAAGCAGCCAATGCAGCCGCAAATGACGTGGTTGTATCGCCATGAACCAAGACAATATCCGGCTGTTCTGTCACAAGAACCTCAGTTAATAAATTCAAAACACGACTTGTAATATCTGTTAAGGTTTGCCCATCTTTCATGATATTTAAATCATGATTCGGTGTAATTTGAAAATCTTCTAACACTTGATCCAACATTTGGCGATGTTGCGCTGTTACGACTACTACAGAGTCAAATCCTTCACTTTGCTCTTCTAAAACTTTGATTAAGGGCGCCATTTTGATCGCTTCTGGCCGCGTTCCAAAAACCGTCATTACTTTAATTTTCTTCATCATTTTCCTCCTAATTCTATGTTAGTTTCGGGTATTTTTGTTGGCGAAATTCTTCTGCTCGTTGAACGTAATGTAAGGCGTTCGTATGATTACTGGCTATTTCTGTTGCCGTTAACGGACGGATAACCTTCGCGGGTCGACCAAATGCTAAAACATTTGGCGGGATAATTTTGCCTTCCGTCACTAAAGAGCCCGCACCAATCAGGCTGTTTTCTCCAATAATAGCGTTATTTAGAATGGTTGAACCCATGCCAATCAAAGCACCATCACCGATTTTACAACCGTGTAACATGCATTGATGACCCACTGTTACATACTTGCCTACAATTGTCGGGGCATCTTCATCAACATGAATAATCGTGCCATCTTGAATATTACTACCTTCACCAATGGTAATTGTGTTACTGTCACCTCTTAAGACCGACTGAAACCAAATATTACTATCCTTCGCTAGTTGTACGTTTCCATAGACATCTGCACTAGCAGCAATAAAATACTCTTTTTTCAAACCCTGTCACCTCTTTTCATTAAGTATAGACAAGAATTACTCACTTTCATAGTAAAAAAGACAAGAAAGAGGTCGGGACAGAAGCGTTTAACTCCGAGAAATAAGAAGGAATTTCCGAAAATTGTTCTATAATTTTTGGATAATTTCGGCTTATTTCCGAAGGAGTTGCTTCTGTTCCCGCCGTTTATCAATTTTTAAGCCTGGGACAAAAATCCAAAGTGATTTTTGTCCCAGGCTCTTTTTTATTCCTCATAGTCGCCTTCTTCAGCGAATTGACTATTGTATAGTTTTTCATAGAAGCCACCTTGTTCCAGCAACTCATGATGCGTACCTTTTTCAATGATTTCTCCTTGTTTCATAACAAGAATTAAATCAGCTTCACGAATAGTTGATAGGCGGTGGGCAATAACGAAACTCGTTCGTCCTTCCATAACACGATCCATTGCTTTTTGAATTAAGGCTTCCAAGCGTGTATCGACTGAACTAGTCGCCTCATCTAAAATCAAAATTTTCGGATCAGAAATTACCGCTCGGGCAATGGTCAACAATTGTTTTTGACCAAGGGAAACGTTATCTCCCTCAGAATTGATTTCCATTTCATACCCGTCTGGCATTGTCCGAATGAAGTGATCCACATTGGCCGTTTTCGCTGCATCCACAACTTCATAATCCGTGGCATCCAACTTCCCAAAACGAATGTTATCTGCAATGGTACCTTTATACAACCAAGCATCTTGCAATACCATTCCAAATACAGATCGGACATCACTACGGTTCATTTTTTTCGTGTCAATACCATCAATTTTAATGGCGCCTTCTGTTACATCATAAAAACGCATCAGTAAGTTGATTAAGGTTGTTTTCCCAGCGCCAGTTGGTCCCACAATCGCAACCATTTGGCCCGCATCAACTTTAAAGTTCAAATTACGAATTAACGGTTTTTCTGGGTCATAACTAAAGCTGACATTTTCAAATTCAACAGAGCCTAAAATAGGTTCTGGCAAAGGAACATCTTGATCGTTAAGTTCTTCTTCTGGTTCATCTAGGATTTCAAAAATCCGCATGGTCGAAGCTGAAGCGCTTTGTAAAGCTGCAGACAATTGCGTAATATTCCCCATTGGTTGGCTAATTTGCCAAATATATTGGATAAACGCTTGTAATTGCCCCACTACGATCACACCAGCAACCACATAGTAACTACCAAGGACAGCTACCCCGATATAGGTCCCATAAGCGGTCATTTGAACCAATGGCAACATTAATCCTGAGATAAAGGATGCTTTGAAACCAAAACCATTTAAGCGATGATTGACTTGTTTAAAGCCTTCAAGGGTTTCTTTTTCCCGACCATATAGTTTTAAGACACTGAACCCAGTCATATTTTCTTGAACATAACCATTTAAGTCTCCTAAAGAATTTTGCATTCCTTGGAAATATTTCTGGGAGATTTTAACAATTGTTCTGGAAATAATCAGCGACAACGGAATCATAATCACTGAAAAAATCGCCATCAGCGGATTGATTAAAAACATCATCACTACCGCCATCACAATACCTAAGACTGCCGAAACAATATTGATAAAACTTTGTTGCATCGCATTGCTGACAGCATCCACATCGTTCGTCACCCGTGACAAAATATTTCCTTGTTGGTTCTTATCAAAATAAGAAACTGGCAAACGATTGATTTTTTCTTCAATATCGCGACGTAAATCGCGCATGGATTGTTGAACGACATTCGTCATTAAAAAGCCTGACAAAAATTGTGCCACACAATAACCTGTTCCCACAACTAAAATCCAAATTAAACATTGGATTACATAATCAAAGTTGATTGATTCGCCGGCCGCAATATTACGGCTAATTTCTGTCGTTGGTAATCCAGTCAAATAAGGCAACGCTGCATTAAAGGCAACGGTTAATATTGTAAATAAAATAACTAAATAAAACGTCACTCGGTACGGTTTAATATAGCGACCGATTCGTTTCATAGAAGAAAAGGCGTGTTTCATGCTAATTCCTCCTCTGACAATTGAGAAGCCGCAATATCATAGTAAATTGGACAAGTCTCAAGTAATTCACGATGTGTGCCAATTCCGACCACGTCGCCTTCGTTTAAAACAACAATGCGGTCCGCATGCATAATTGTTCCAACACGTTGTGCCACAATTAAAACAGTGGATTCTGTTGTTTCTTTTTTCAGACGCGCTCGTAAATTTGCATCTGTTTGATAATCTAACGCAGAAAAACTATCATCAAATATATAAATTTCCGGATTGCGAATAATCGCCCGTGCGATAGCTAAACGTTGTTTTTGACCACCAGAAAAGTTCGTGCCACCTTCTGAAAGAGGTTCATCATAGCCTTGCGGTTTTTGTGAAACAAATTCTGTAGCTTGAGCAATGTCAATTGCTCGTTCCATTTCTTCTAACGTCGCATCTTCCTTACCGTAGCGAAGATTATCAGCAATTGTACCAGTAAAAAGTAGCGCTTTTTGTGGAATATAGCCAATCTTATTGCGTAATGCACTAAGTTGGTAATCTTTTACGTTCACTCCATCGATTAAAATTTCACCTTCTGATACATCATAAAACCGTGGAATCAATTGAATTAATGTTGATTTCCCACTACCTGTGCTCCCAATAAAGGCCACTGTTTCACCAGGTGACGCCTTAAAACTTACATTGCGGATAACTGGGCTTTCCGCATGTCCAGGATAGGCAAAGGTTACATTTTTAAACTCTAGATAGCCTTTAGTAGCTGTTTCTGTTACGCCTTCTTCTTCACGAATAGCTGGTTCCATGTCTAAGGCTTCTTGAATCCGTGAAGCCGAAACCGCAGCCCGAGGATACATCATAAAGACACTGGCAAATAACATAAACGAGAACAGCGCATGGAAAATATATTCAATAAAAGCTATTAAATTCCCAACTTCTAAATCCCCGTGGCTGATTTGAACAGTCCCGCTCCAAATGATTAAGACCATCACAATATTAAATAAGAAAAAGAAGCCTGGTTGGGCTGCTGCCATTAAACGAAACAAACTTTTTGAACTTTTAGTGTAAGTTTCATTGACTTTATTAAAACGAGATTCTTCAAATTTTTCATTAACAAATGCGCGTATTACCCGCAATCCAGAAAGATTTTCTCTTAAAATCCCATTGATTCCATCTAAGTTCTTTTGTTGCTTTTTAGATAACGGTTCTGACAAACGAGCAATTCCGACAACTGCTAGCAGCAGAAAAGGCAAGGCACCTAAAACGTACATTCCTAACGACGGACTCGTTCGCATCACCATGTAAAGACTGGCAATAAACATCACTGGCGTCATAAAGCCAAGACGTAAAATATTTCCCATGAAGAGCATAATTTGGTATGCATCATTGGTAGTTCGCGTAATTAAGGAAGAAACCCCAATACTTTCATATTCACTGTGTGAGAAAGTTTGAATCTTTTCAAATAAATCATCACGAATATCACGAACAATGTTTGTTGTAATTCTGGCACCAAAGTACCCCAGCAAAATATTCATTGCGACACCAATAATCGTAATTACAACCATCCAAATCCCTTGCTGATAAATATAGTCCATATCTTTAGGAATAATTCCTTTGTCAATCATTCGTGCTAAAATGGTCGGCAAGCCTAATTCAATCAAAATAAAACCAAACACACAAATAAAATCAGCGAAAAGTAATTTCTTATAACGCATTGTGTAACGCCACATTAACTTCAATTAATCATCTCCTTCTTATCTTACTTTAAATTTTCTAGTACTCCCACTGTATCAAAAAGAAATCGGTAATACAAGCTGTCTGGCTAGAAAAAACAGCCTTTCTCTTTCTATCCTTTCTCTTTTAGATTTTCTAAAAAATAGATAATTTTAATGATTTACTTATACGATTAAAATTGCTACTTCCTTTTGATTGTGCCATAATTGGGAAAAACTGAAAGGACCCTTTGAATGAAAAAATTATTCTTCATTTTTCTCGGTTCCTGTACGTTTGCTTTAGGCACGTTAGGAATCTTTTTGCCGCTTTTACCCACCACTGGTTTTTATTTATTAACGGCCTTTTTTTGGATGCGTAGTTCAGATAAACTTTATAACAAATTTTTAGCATCTTCTTATTATCAAAAATATATCCAAGAAGCCTTCTTTGAGAAAAAAATTACTCGTAAAGGCAAATGGAAACTATTTATTTCCATGTTTCTTTTATTTGCCATTCCGTGTTTAATTGTCCGAAATACGTTGATGACTACGACTTTAGCGATTGTTTATTTAGCTCACGTGATTGGCTTAAGTTGGTATTGGCGTCCTAAAAAAAAGGCACTCGAACTGGATCAAGAATAAGGTGAAACAAGAAGTTTGTTTTTTTTAAAAGTCCAGTGAGTGTTTCTATACTTCCTTATCATTCTATGATAAAATAAGCTTAATTGTTGTTATTCACAACACACGGGACGGTTGAAAAAGAACACATAAAATCAAATACCCAGAATGAAGCAAAGTCGAGGCTTCATTTCATCATTAACAGATGTTTTTGATGAGCATTCTTTTTTAGGTGATCAGCACCTCGTTTTGTTGTGTTTAATTTTCTGTCTTAAAATGAAAAAAACTATAAATTGCTACTATTAGTAGCTGAAGGAGAAATGAATCGATGATTTACAAAGTATACTATCAAGAAACAAAAATCAGAAACCCAAAAAGAGAAGACACAAAATCTCTTTACATGGAAGCCGATAGCGATGTAATCGTGCGCCAATTAGTTGAAGAAAATACCCCATACAATATTGAATACGTTCAATTATTAGACGAAAAACATCTTGCTTATGAGCAAGAACATGCGGACTTCACTCTAACGGAGTTTTAACATGAAAGTAAACATAAAAAATAACGAAACTGGCGTTTTTGCAATCGGTGGTTTAGGCGAAATTGGAAAAAACACATATGGGGTACAATTCCAAGATGAAATTATCATTATTGATGCTGGGATCAAATTCCCAGAAGATGATTTACTTGGGATTGACTACGTGATTCCAGATTATAGCTACATCGTTCAAAATTTGCATAAAGTCAAAGCACTCGTTATTACCCACGGTCACGAAGACCATATTGGTGGCGTTCCTTATCTTTTACGTCAAGCGAATATCCCAATCTATGCGGGACCACTAGCCTTGGCTTTAATTACCAACAAACTAGATGAACATGGTTTATTGCGAGAAGCGGAATTACACGAAATTAATGAAGATACGGTGATTCGTTTTAGAAAAACAGCGATTAGCTTTTTCCGGACGACTCACAGTATTCCTGATGCCTTGGGCGTTGTGGTTAAAACGCCTTCTGGTAACATTGTCGCAACAGGTGACTTTAAGTTTGACTTTACACCCGTTGGTGAGCCAGCCAACTTACACAGAATGGCAAAATTAGGTGAAGAAGGCGTCCTTTGTCTTCTTTCAGACAGTACCAATGCTGAAATACCCACCTTTACAAAATCCGAAAAAACAATTGGGACCTCTATTTTAAAAATCTTTGAAAAAATTGATGGTCGGATTATCTTTGCCAGTTTTGCTTCAAACATTTTCCGTTTACAACAAGCTGCTGATGCAGCCGTGAAAACCGGTCGCAAAATTGCTGTTTTTGGTCGTAGCATGGAAAATGCCATTGTCAATGGCGAACGCTTAGGCTACATCAAAGTGCCAAAAGGAACGTTTGTCGATGCGGCGGAACTGAATCAATTGCCAGCAAATGAAACAATGATTTTATGTACTGGCTCTCAAGGAGAACCTATGGCCGCGCTTAGTCGGATTGCTAACGGTACACATCGCCAAATTAGTATTCAACCAGGCGATACGGTTGTTTTCTCAAGTTCACCAATTCCTGGGAATACGACAAGCGTTAACCGTTTAATCAACTTATTATCTGAAGCCGGTGCAGAAGTTATCCACGGAAAAATCAATAATATCCATACTTCTGGTCACGGTGGACAAGAAGAGCAAAAATTAATGCTTCGCTTGATGAAGCCTAAATATTTCATGCCTGTTCATGGTGAATTTAGAATGTTAAAAATCCATGCTTCGCTCGCTCAAGATACAGGGGTTCCTGAAGAAAATTGCTTTATCATGGGCAACGGCGATGTCTTAGCTTTAACGGCTGATAGCGCACGTCCTGCTGGTCACTTCAACGCTAACGACGTGTACGTTGATGGAAATGGTGTCGGCGATATCGGGAATGTTGTTTTACGGGATCGTCGTATCTTATCTGAAGAAGGTTTAGTTTTAGCGGTAGCAACAGTTGATATTAAAAATAAAGAAATTATGGCTGGTCCAGACATTCTTTCCCGTGGTTTTGTCTACATGCGTGAGTCTGGTGATATGATTCATGAAGGCCAACGTCTTTTATTCAATGCTCTACGTGAAGCAATGAAAGATAAAAACTGTACCGAAGCAAAATTAGGCGAAGCTATGACGACCGCTTTACAGCCTTTCTTGTTTGAACAAACAGAACGTCATCCAATGATTCTGCCAATGATTATGACTGCCACAGTTAGTGATCAATAAAGCTCTCATTTAATAGAGAAGAAAAATGCTTGTCCATTTTTCTTCTCTATTTTTTCTAACAAAAAAACACCTAACATGCGTTAGGTGTTTTTGGATTATTTTTTATTAGTTTTTTTCTACGTTAACTGCTTGAGGGCCACGGTCTGAATCTTCAACATCGAAAGTCACTGCTTGACCTTCTTCTAAAGTTTTGAAACCATCACCTTGGATAGCTGAGAAGTGTACGAATACGTCGCTTCCGTCTTCGCGTGAGATAAACCCAAAACCTTTTTCTGCGTTAAACCATTTTACTGTTCCTTGTTCCATTCTTTTGTTCCTCCTCGTGCATTTGCACATAAATAGTCGTAACTTTGCTCGCTTCCAATAGAATATTTAAAAAAATTTAAAAAGTCTACATAATTCCAAACAAGATTACCCTTTCATTTTACACGTGATAAAATATTTTTGCAAGAATTGTCCTCATTCTGAAGCAAAAAAATTCTCTTCTCTCAAACTAATGTATCCGCTATCACCAACAATAATATGATCCAACAATTGAATCCCCATCATTTCGCCACATTCTTCCATTCGTTTGGTAAATTGAATATCTTGTGGTGACGGTGTCGGATTGCCAGATGGATGATTATGAGCTAATAGTATACGAGCAGAAGAATATTTAACCGCTTCCCGAAAAATTTCGCGTGGATGAGCAATACTTTGATTCAGTGATCCTTTGAAAATCGTTTTCTGTTGGATAATGTCATTCTTGGTATTCAAGTAAATACAAATTAAATGTTCTTGTTGCAGCCCCTTCATCTCTTGGAGTAATCGTTGAGCGACTTGTTGACTGGACGTAACTTTGCCAAATTTGATTTGACTACTTTGATAAATTCGACACCCCAATTCAATAGCCGCACGTAATTCAATGGCTTTCACTTGGCCAATGCCTTTAATAGCCATTAACTCGTTCAACGTGGCTTGCTGCAAATAAGAAAGTTGCTTAAACTGTTTTAATAGCGTTGCGGCAACAGTCATCACGTCTGCTTCTTTTGAGCCAGTTCGTAACAGAATCGCCAACAACTCTTGATTCGATAATGCTTTTTCTCCTATCGCTAAGAGCCGTTCTCGTGGTAAACAATCACTCGGCATATCGCGAATAAACAGATCCGATACTTGCATAAAAAAAACCTCCTTTGCTAGTCATTAATAAACTACGCAAAGGAGTGTTGTTTTTATTATTTTAAATAATGTGGCGCTTGATGTAAACTCTCCAAGACATGTAATGTTTTCTCTTGGATAACTTCAGTTGGTTGCAATAAATCAGGTACCATGATCACTGGAATGCCCGCACTATGAGCCGCACTTACCCCATGAAATGAGTCTTCGAAAATCAAGGTTTTCGGGGCTTCTGTTCCTAAAAGTTGACGAGCTTTTTGAAAAATTTCTGGGTCCGGTTTTGCTCGTTTAACATCCTCTGCTGAAACGATCCCTACAAAACGATCCTGAATCCCAGCATGGCTTAATAACATTTCAATTGCTGGACGGACGTTACTTGAAGCAACCAATCGAGGAATTTTTTGATCATCTAAAAAGTCGAGAAATTCCACCACCCCTGGTTTTAAAGGGACGTTACCAGATCGAAACTCTTGCAAGGTATCATCATAAGAACGGCGGATAAATTCTTCCACTGTGTCGTGACCATAAGATGCATAAATACGTCGGTAATTCTCTTGTACTTCTTCATCGGAAATCCCAACATAGTCTAAATAGACTTCTTTACTATATGGTAACCCCATTGCATCTGCTACTTTTTGAGTAGATGTATAGTAAATCAACTCCGTATCAAAAAGCAACCCATCCATATCAAAAATTACGCCATCAAATTTCTTCATCATTTCCTCCTATAGTTAAAAGTAATTCTCTTACTTGAGAAACAAAATATAATGAACCTGTTACTAATAATAAATCATCTGTCGACATTTTTTCTAAAATTTCGCCTAAGCCAAATTGCCATAAAGACACAATTTCTGTTAAATCGTCTTCATATTTTTCCATTTCTGTAAGTGCAATAGCTTTAGGATAATCGAAGCTAGTTAAGTAAAGATGCGCATTCGATACTTGCTTTAAGTCCTGAATCATCTCATCCACATCTTTAGTTGCTAAAGCTGAAAATAAAATATGAATCGTGTGTTGTGGAAACTCTTTGCGCAAGTTTTCAACTAAGCGTTTTACTGCGTGATCATTGTGGGCACCATCTAAAACAATCAACGGTTCATCACTAAGACGTTCCATTCGAGCTGGCCATTGCGCTTTAGCTAACCCTTGAGTAATGTCTCGTTCTTTAAACGGCAAATGTTGTAGTTGGCAATACTTGTCAAATAATTGAATAGCTACCGCCGCGTTTTCTACTTGGTGACGCCCCAACAAGGGAACTTTAATCTTTGTCAGTTTGCCCATTTCTCCATAGAAATTAAATATTTCCCCCCATTGTGTGTCAGGATGTAGATATTCCACTTGATACTCTTTGCCAAAACGAAAAATTGGACTCTGTTTTTCTTGTGCGACTTTTTCAATGACTGCTAGCGCATCAGCACAAATATTGCCTGTTACTACTGGGACTTTTTCTTTAATAATACCCGCTTTTTGATAGGCAATTTCAGCAATTGTTTCACCTAAAATTTCTGTGTGATCCTTCCCAATTGTCGTAATTCCCGTCAATAATGGCTTCACGACATTGGTGCTATCAAGTAATCCACCTAAGCCAACTTCAACAACGGCGATATCCACTTGTTCATTCACGAAATAGTCCAAGGCCATTCCTGTCAATGTTTCGAATTCTGTAATTCCAGCCACTTCAGTGATTTGGTCTAATTCTTTAATGATTGGTTGATACTTTTCCACATAGGTAATCAATTGTTCGTCTGAAATTGGTTGACCATTTATCGCAATTCTTTCATTAAATGATTCAATATAAGGAGAGGTAAAGGTTCCGACTTTCAAGCCCATTTCTTCTAATAGACAGCGTAAATATGTCACGGTTGAGCCTTTACCATTGGTTCCTGCGATATGAATCGTTGACACTTTGTTTTCTGGATGATCAATTTTTTCTAATAACGCATTAATCCGATCCAAACCAGGTCTTGAACCAAAGGGTAACCGGCTATGAATCCATTCAATGGCTTCTTCTATTGTTAATTGCATCTTGTCCAACTCCTTGTCTTCTTCTACATTATAACTAAGTTAGGTGACTTTTTCACTAATAACCAATTGAAACTTTTTCTTGAAAACTTTTTGTATTTTTCATAATTTTGCGTTATTAGCGGATACATTAATGAACTTATGGTAAACTAACATTCTGGATGGTTCGTTCCAGCCAGCCAATTAAAAACTATTTTTAGAGCGTTCAACACGCTTATTCATGATTTTTTTATAAAGGTGGACTTATTTTGATGAAAAACAAATCGAAGCTTTTATGGTTAGGAAGTTTTTTCTTGCCGTTTTTACTTCTGTTGCTTGTATGGATGACATTACAACTTGCGCCTTTTGGTGACAACAACTTATTAGTTAGTGATTTAGGCACACAATACATGCCTTTCTTGAGTTTTTTAAAACGCTCTTTTCACGAGGGAATAACTACATTCTACTCTTTTTCCAATGAGATTGGTGAGTCGATTGTTCCTTTGGCAGCCTATTACTTACTGAGCCCTTTTAATGTGTTGGCTTTCTTTTTTCCTTATGAACAATTACCTATAGCAATTTTATGGATTATTACCTTAAAACTTGCCTTGATGGGTACTACGATGTTTAGCTATTTAAAATACACCTATCAAAAAGTTGATGGCACCACGTTACTTTTTTCAACCTCCTATAGTTTCTGTGGCTTTGTCACCGTCTATAGCCAAAACTTTATGTGGTTGGATGCACTGATTCTATTCCCGCTTATCTTATTGGGACTCCAACGTTTATGGGATCAACGCAAATGGGGCTTATACAGTATAACCCTGTTTTTAGCCATTGTGACGAATTACTACATGGGTTATATGATTTGTCTCTTTGCTGTTTTGTACAGTATCTATTGGTTCTTTAAAAAGAATACCCAAGCCCATGCTATTCGGCAATTTTTTAAACAAAGTCCGTTATTCATCCTCGTTTCTTTTTTAACAGGAACTGCAACTAGCTTTTTATTATTACCTGCAGCAGAAGGGATGCTCTATACAAAAAAAGCAGATTTTGATGTCTCGACGTTCTTTTTAACGCCTAAGTTCAACACTTCGTTCTTCTCGCAATTAGGCTTAGGTTCTATTAATTATGAGTTGCGTTTAGACCATTTACCAACTGTTTTTGCTGGATTATTTGTGACACTCCTCTGTGTTGCCTATTTTCAAACGAAACAAATTGCGTTAAAAGAAAGAATAGCTTCAGCAATTCTTTTATTCATTCTCTTTTTAAGCTTTTGGTTAGAAGCCTTTAACACTGTGTGGCACATGTTTCAAAGCCCAGCTGGGTTCCCTTACCGAAATGTCTTTATCTTTAGCTTTTTATTGATTGTCTTTGCCTATGAAGCTTGGCTTAAAAGAGTGACCATTCCTTGGTCCGCACCTATTATTTTTAGTCTGCTGTTAGTCATTGGCTACGGATCTTTGTATTATGGTCCACAAAAGAATCTCTTAATTTCGATCAATTATTTATGGCTAAGTTTACTTTTTATTTGGTTGATTTTCGTTTGCTTGCGTTTAGCACACAAAAAGGCCTTAAGAAACTATGTAGTCGTGGCTTTATTCTTACTTGTCAGCACGGAATTAACAACGAATTTCTGGATTTCTTTTAAACATATGCCCTTTGGTAGCCAAGCAACATTTGCCCAAGATTACCGAAAACACAGCCAATTAATCGATGAAAAAATGGCCTCAGCACCAGAACTTTATCGCATGAAACAAGTCATTCCTTCCAAAGAAACAGGGTTCCGTGAAATCAATAACGGCTACAACAATCCTTTACTTTATGGCTACGCTGGCGTTTCTAGCTATACTTCGACTTTAACTGCCACTACCCAAGACACATTAAGTGCGCTAGGTTTGTATCGAAAAAATGATCGCCGGATTGCTTATGTGGATAATTCACAACTAACCAATTTACTTTTAAATGTGAAATATGACTTTTTACCAATTGAAAAACCTACGAGTGAAAAATTGCTAAAAACAGTTGGTTCCACGAAAATCATGGAAAATGATGAAGCGATCGGTATGGGCTTTTTGGCGCCAACCGCATTAACCAAGTTAAAATTAGCAAAAAATAATCCTTTAGATGCCCAAGAAGAACTCCTGCAAACGCTCGTGCCGACGGATAAACCTTACTTTAAAACAGCTTCGTTGATAAATGAACCTCATCATACCAACGAAACAATTGAAGCAACCTTTAAAGTGAATAGCACTGGTGACTTGCATCTTTATATTCCGAATTTAAAATGGAAAAAAGTTACACAATTGAAGGTAAACCAACAAGTTATCTCGACGCCGATTTATATTGCAACCAATCAACTGTTCAATTTAGGGCATTTTGAAAAAGGAACTACCGTGACCCTGTCACTAACTGCTGAACAAGTGGTTGATTTAACCAATTGGCAACTTCAAACATTAGACCAAACAGCCTTTAATCGTGCGGTTGACAAATTACGCCAACAAGCTCTTCACGTGAATGCAACTAAAAAAGGCCATTTAAATGGCGCACTGAATGTACCTGGAAATGACACTCAGTTACTGTATACGTCCATTCCTTATGACCAAGATTGGCAAGTCAAATCGTCGCTACAAAAAGAACCCTTAAAAACACAACGCATTCTAGGTGGCTTTTTAGCTATTGAAGTCCCAGCTGGCAAACAGCAGTTAACCTTTGCCTATCATCCAAGAATGATTTATCTCGGTACTGCCGTCAGCGGAACGATTTTACTGGGAACGGCTGGTTATCTTGGGTTTAAAAAATACCGTCGAAAACGTCAGGAGGCCACTCATGACTAATCAGAAAAAATTTTTAAATGGACTCATTCGGTGGTTACCCCTAGTTGGACTGGTGCTTTTCTTCGGCTTAATTTTATGGGGATATTCCAGAGGAATTTTTCATTCTGTTGCTTCCTTGCAAGCTTTTATTAAACAGTTTGGTAACTATGCGGTTCTGTGTTTCATTCTTTTACAAATCGTCCAAGTGATTATTCCTATTCTACCTGGAGGAATCTCTTCTGTTGCAGGAATGTTGATGTTTGGCAATTTGCAAGGCCTTTTGTATAGCTATCTTGGGTTGATTATTGGTGAGTTTATTGGCTTTTTACTGGTTCGTTACTATGGACGTAGCTTTGTAAAAATAATCCTTTCACCCAATAAATACAAAAAATTTGAAGAGATTTTAGACAAAAATGAACACAATGTCAAAAAGCTCTTAATCTTTACTATGTTAGTCCCCTTCGCTCCAGATGATATTGTTTGTTTAGTGGCGGGAATTACAGATATATCTTTAAAGGAATTCATGAAAATTGTTCTTTTATTGAAATTCTGGTCTGTGGCTACTTACAGCTATTTAATGTTGTATTTGTTTCAATTATTTGGCAAATTATAATAAAAAGACAACAAAACCTGAGCCGACCCCCAAAAGTTAGACCTAGAAATCTAACTTTTGGGGGTTTTTTTGTATGGCAAAATACAGTTTTGAATTTAAACTTAAACTTGTTCATGACTACTTATCTGGTCAAGGAGGTCTAAGGTTTCTCGCAAAGAAGTATGGGTTTAAAGATAGTTCTCAAATAAGCAAATGGATAAATGCCTATAAAGAACTTGGTGAAGAAGGCCTACTTCGCAGTCAAAAAAATAAGAATTACTCTGTTCAATTTAAGCTAGATGCGATAGAGTTATATTTAACAACAGAGTTGTCCTATCAAGAAGTAGCTAATCTTCTAAAAATGAACAATCCATCATTGATTGCGAATTGGCTTAGAACGTATCAGAAGTTTGGTATAGAGGGACTCTCTAAACAGAAAGGACGTCCACCTACCATGCCTAAGAAGAAACAAAAGGAAAGCCAACCATTACCAAGTGAACGATCTCAAGTAGAGAAACTAGAAAAAGAAAATAGAATGTTAAAAATTGAGAATGCCTATTTAAAAGAATTGAGGAGACTGCGTTTAGAGGACGAACAAAAAATGAACGAATCGCACGAATCATTCACAGTCTCCGAAGACACTTTCGATTAAAAGATATTTTGGAAACCCTAAGGTTTCCAAAATCTACTTACATGTACTGGCAAAAACGCCTCGACAGAACAGCTTCAACACAAATCATTGAAGAAGAAATTCAAGCGATTCGTAAAAAACATCAACATTATGGCTATAGAAGGATGACCCAAGAATTGAAACGACGTGGATTTCAAGTGAATAAAAAGAAAGTCCAGCGATTAATACAAAAGTTAAAGTTACAAGTCAAAGCTTTTACTAAGAAATCCAGAAAATATAATTCCTATAAAGGAACCGTTGGTAAAATCGCTAAAAATTTGATTCGTCGCCGATTTAAAACCTCTGTTCCTCATCAAAAAATTACAACTGATACAACTGAATTTAAGTACTTTGAAGCAGATAACGCAGGCATCTTTCGTCAGAAAAAACTATACTTAGATCCATTTATGGATATGTATAATAGTGAAATTCTAAGCTATAGCCTTTCTACTCAACCAAATGGTAAAACAGTTATGGAAGGTCTGAAAGAAGCAATTTCTCAAACAAATGATTGTCCCTATCGGCGCACCTTTCACTCTGATCAAGGCTGGGCTTATCAAATGAATGTCTATATACAAACATTAAAGGACAATAATATCTTTCAAAGTATGTCTCGAAAAGGAACCTGTTTAGATAATTCTCCTATGGAGAATTTCTTCAGTATCCTAAAACAAGAAGTGTACTATGGAAAAATCTATCAAAGTCAAAATGAATTGAGAGAAGCAATTGAGAACTACATTTATTATTACAATCATCACCGAATCAAAGAAAAACTTAACTGGAAAAGCCCAGTAGAATTTCGACAATTCAATCAAAAAACTGCATAAAAAATAGAGTGGAAAAATCCACTCTATAAAAAGTCTAACTTTTTGGGGTCGCTACAACCAACGTTTGGTTTTGTTGTCTTTTCTTTTTTAGATTGAACGTAATTGGGCAATCCGTTCTTTGACAGCCTCTTGTTTTTCAAGGTAGTCTTTTTCTTTTGCACGTTCTGCTTCCACGACCTCATCTGGTGCATTTGACACAAAACGTTCATTTGAAAGCTTGCCTTGCACACGTTTGACTTCTTTTGTCCATTTGTCTAATTCTTTTTCTAAGCGAGCAATTTCTTCCTCGATATTAATCAACCCAGCTAATGGTAGGAATAGTTCTGCGCCTGTTAATACAGCGGACATGGCTAATTCTGGCGCTTCTATTTCACGACTGATGACTAATTCCTCTGGGTTACAGAAGCGTTCTAAGTAGCTAGTATTAGCTGTTAAAAATTCTTCTACTTCTGTATCGTTTGTTTTAATTAACAAGGTAATTGGTTTAGAAAGTGGTGTATTCACTTCTGCTCGAATATTCCGAACCGAACGAATAACTTCTTTCAGAACTTCCATTCCTCGAGCTGCTGCTTCATCGTTAAATTCTTCATGAACAACTGGGTACTCTGCCACAACCAATGACTCACCTTGATGCGGAATTTTTTCCCAAATTTCTTCTGTTACAAACGGCATAATTGGATGCAATAAACGTAAGATTTGATCCAATGTGTACACCAAGATGCTCCGTGTTGTTTGTTTAGCTACTTCATTGTCTCCGTAAAGAATCTCTTTACTCATTTCAATATACCAATCACAGAAATCATCCCAGATGAAGTTGTATAATTGGCGACCTGCTTCACCGAATTCAAAACGATCAAATAATTCTGTCACACGGGCGACTGTTTCGTTTAAGCGCGTTAAAATCCAACGATCAGCGACAGTCTTTTCACCACTAAAGTCAATATCTGCAGCAGTCATACCTTCTACATTCATGATAACGAAGCGACTTGCATTCCAGATCTTATTGATAAAGTTCCAAGAAGCATCCATTTTTTCATAACTAAAACGAACATCTTGGCCTGGAGCTGAACCATTTGATAAGAACCAACGTAACGCATCTGCACCATATTTTTCGATGACATCCATTGGATCAATCCCATTCCCCAATGATTTACTCATTTTGCGTCCTTGCTCATCACGAATTAAGCCGTGAATTAAGACATTTTGGAAGGGACGTTCACCTGTAAACTCTAAACTTTGGAAAATCATACGACTCACCCAGAAGAAGATGATGTCATAGCCAGTAACTAATGTGCTTGTTGGGAAGTAACGTTGATAATCTTCGCTTGCTTCGTCCGGCCAGCCCATCGTTGAAAATGGCCATAATGCAGAACTAAACCATGTATCTAAGACATCACTATCTTGAACCCAGTTTTCACTGTCGGCTGGTGCTTCCATTCCAACATACATCTCGCCCGTTTCTTTGTGATACCAAGCAGGAATTTGATGGCCCCACCATAATTGTCGCGAAATAACCCAATCATGTACATTTTCCATCCAACGTAAAAATGTTTGATTGAAGCGTGGTGGATAAAATTCAACAGCGTCTTCTGTTTCTTGATTTTTCATTGCTTTTTCAGCTAGTGGTCCCATTTTTACAAACCATTGGGTCGATAAACGTGGTTCCACGACAACGCCTGTTCGTTCTGAATGGCCCACGCTGTGATTCATTGTTTCGATCTTAATTAAGCGACCTAGTTCTTTCAAGTCAGAGACAATCGCTTTACGTGCAGCAAAACGATCCATTCCTTCATATTTTCCAGCCAGTTCATTCATCGTGCCGTCTTCGTTCATAACATTTACTCGAGGTAAGTCATGACGATTACCGACTTCAAAGTCATTTGGATCATGGGCAGGTGTGATTTTTACAACCCCTGTTCCAAATTCCATATCTACATAGTCATCTGCAATAATTGGAATTTCTTTATCGACTAATGGCAAGACAACTGTCTTACCAATAAGTTCCTGATACCGTTCATCTTCTGGATGGACCGCAATCGCCGTATCTCCCAACATTGTTTCAGGACGCGTTGTCGCAATTTCAACAACACCAGAACCATCTGATAATGGGTAGCTCATGTGGTAAAAAGCTCCTTCAATATCTTTATGGATTACTTCAATATCAGACAATGCTGTTTTCGCTTTCGGATCCCAGTTAATGATATACTCACCACGGTAAATCAAATCTTTCTCGTAAAGAGAGACAAACACTTTACGAACAGCCTCAGATAGCCCTTCATCTAAAGTGAAACGTTCACGGCTGTAATCTAAAGAAAGACCCATTTTTGCCCACTGTTCACGAATGTGAGAAGCATATTCTTCTTTCCATTCCCACACTTGATCAACAAATTTTTCACGACCTAAGTCGTAACGTGAAACTCCTTGTTGTGCTAGTTTCTCTTCTACTTTTGCTTGCGTGGCAATTCCGGCATGGTCCATTCCTGGTAGCCATAACGTATCAAAGCCTTGCATTCTTTTTTGGCGAATAATCATATCTTGTAATGTTGTATCCCAAGCATGCCCTAAGTGTAGCTTCCCTGTTACATTAGGTGGTGGAATAACAATTGAATAGGGCTTCGCTTTTTTGTCGCCACTTGGTTTAAATAAATCTTGATCTAGCCATTTTTGATAACGGCCAGCTTCGATTTCTGTCGGTTGATATTTCGTTGGTAAGTTTTTTTCTTCTGACATTTTTTCCCCTTCTTTCTTAAAATACGCGATTTGGAGCGGTAATTATTTTACAAATGAGTTTTTTGAGCTAAACACTAAAATACGCCCTAAAATACTTTCGTATTTTAGGGCGTAGATTCATCTTATTTACGCGGTACCACCTAAATTGCATTTGAATTGAATTCATTCAAATGCCACTCATTCGTGAGATAACGTTCACGAAACGAATCGTTCTACTAACGTACTGTGTTCAAACCATTGACTCACAAGCTACCTTCTCACTGGTTGTGTAAAAGTCTTGCACCTGAACGACTTTTTCTCTAAAACGACGCCAATGATACTCCTCTTGTTCGCTGTCTTTGCTTCATTCTACAATGAAGCGCAAGCAAAGTCAATTTGTAATCTAGAGGGATTACACTTTTTTTGCAGCTTCTAACGCTTGTTGATAATCGGGTTCCGACGAAACTTCTGAGACGATTTCTTCATAAACTAACGTTCCTTCTGGGTCAATCACAAAAATAGCACGTGCTAAACGGCCCATTTCTGGAATATACAAACCATAAGCTGCACCAAATGAGTCTTCAGTATCATGAAGCATTTCCATTTCGACACCCTCAGCGGCACACCAATTTGCTTGTTCTTCAACTGTGTTATTGGAAATCGTGATAATCTGAACACCGTCTAATTTCGCCGCTTCTTGATTGAAACGTTTCGTTTGCAGTGAACAAACACGTGTGTCGATATCAGGAACCACACTAATTAAAACCGTTTTACCTTTATAATCTGCCAAGTTGATTTCTTGGTTGTTTAAATTTTTCAAAGAAAAGACGGGGGCTTTTGTGCCAACTTCGGGCTGTTCACCTGTCAATTCTAATACGTGCCCTTTTCTTGTAACATTCATTCTGAAATCCTCCTTTTCCACTTTCAATAATAAGTATAGTAGAGGATTTTTATGAAGACAATTTTATTGCTTTGGGCTATTTGCTAGTGAAAAAGTTTCATTAAAATAAATCAGTGTTTGCAGTTCCGTTGTTAAATCAATATACTGCACACTAACGTTGGCTGGCACACTGACACGGTCTGGCGCAAAATTTAAAATCGCAGTCACACCCGCTTGAACAATTTTGTCGATGGCTTTTTGGGCATGGTGACTTGGCACTGTAGAAATGGCTACCGTGACCCCTTCTTGTCGAACGAATGCTTCTAACTCAGACATATCATGAACTAATAATCCATTAATCGTGGTGCCAACTAAAGCTGAATCATTATCAAAAGCACAAACAATATTCAAATTCTCGTTGCGTCTAAAATTATTTTTTAATAATGCCTTGCCTAAATTGCCACAACCAATCAGAGCAATTCTTTTTTCTTCTTGCGTATTTAAAATATTACTAAATACCTCAATTAAATACGGCACATCGTAACCATAACCGCTTCGGCCCAGTTCACCAACATGGGAAAAATCACGCCGAATCGTTGCAGAAGGAATCTGGATCATTTCACTAAACTCTCGTGATTTAATACGTTTAACACCAGAATCCCCTAACATTTTTAAATAACGTAAATAAACCGGCAAACGTTTTGCCGTTGCTTTAGGCATTTTTTTCTCCATCCTCTGTCCTCCTTGTTACCTACTTCACATATTCAGTTTATCACGGTTCCCCTCTCCGAGCAACTTGTTTGTGAAATAAGTACAAAATAAATACAGTGACGTCTAAGCGACCGTCACTGTATTTATTTCTTATAGGAAATCTGCAAATTCGTCTTCTTGTTTATCTTTCGCTGTTTCTGCTGAAATCTCTGTAATTTTGAGCCCTTCTAAGGCCCGAGCCATTAAACCTTCCAAGTCTAAGCGCGCTTCATAATCTTGCGCTTTATCTAAGCGAGGTCGTGTTTTCGGTTGCGGTGGCGCAAAAATTGTACAACAATCTTCGAAGGGTTGGATGGCTAATTCAAACGTGTCAATTTTTTCGGCAATTTCGATAATTTCTGTCTTATCCATTGAAACAACGGGGCGAATTATCGGTGTTGAGGTAACCTCATTAATTGCTACCATACTTTGAAGTGTTTGCGAAGCCACTTGTCCTAACGATTCACCATTAATAATGACTAAACCTTTCCGCATTTCACGAATTGCATCTGTTAAGCGTAACATTAAACGTCGTGTAATGGTCATTAAGTAGCCTTGGGGAACAACTCGTTTTATTTCTTCTTGAATTTCTGTAAAGGGCACTTCAATAAATTGAATAGTTCCTACATAAGGGACTAATTTTTCAGCTAAATCTTTGGCCTTTTGTAACGCTTGTTCACTTGTATAAGGTGGACTAGCAAAATGGACAGCTTCCACTTCCACGCCACGTTTCATAGCTAAATAACCTGCAACTGGTGAATCAATGCCTCCTGACAACATCAACATACCACGACCACTGGTGCCCACTGGCAATCCACCCGCACCACGAATCGTTTCATAAGATAAATACGCCGCATCTTTACGAATTTCAATTCTTAAGTTGATATCAGGCTTTTTCATTTGTACTTGAATTTCCGGGATGGCTTCAATAACAGCCCCACCTAATTCTTGATTCAAGCCATTTGAATCAAGTTCAAATGAATGGTCCGAACGTTTAGCAGTAATTTTAAACGTCTTACCTGGCGTATAAACTTCCCGAACAACCTCTTGAACCATTGCACGAATCGCTGGCATTTCTTTTTCAATACGAATACTTGGCGAAAAATTTTGAATCCCAAACACTTTACTTAGTTTCGGAATCACTTCTTCACTATCTTCCCCATTTAATAAAATATGCATTCTGTCTCGATCTGCATGGATTTTCAATGCTGGAAAATCAGCTAACGCACGTTTCACATTTTGTGCTAACTGCATGATAAACGTTTTACGATTTTTTCCTTTAGTTGATAATTCGCCATAGCGAACCATAATTTCTGTATATTTCACTCAATTAATTCCTCTCTGTTCCTGTATCTTCACAGGTCAATGTCTTTGCAAATTATACATCAAATAAGGGGCGTTTTTCTAGTGCTTAGTCGAAAAAAAATAGTTGATTCATAAGTTCATTGTCTTATGAATCAACTATTTGATAACTTTCTCTCTTACTTATTGCGCATTCAGGATCCACATGAATCCGACAAAAACAAAGAACAAGCCATACATAATTGGCGAAACTTCTTTCCCGCGTTTTGCCGCAATCATTGTAATTGGATAGAAGATAAAGCCTAAGGCAATCCCATCTGAAATGCTATATGTCAATGGCATTCCTAACAAGATTAAGAAGGAAGGGATTGCAATTTCCATCTCGTTCCATTTAATTTTGCTTAAGGATTGTGCCATCAAAACGCCAACAATAATCAACGCTGGTGCTGTAACTTGCGAAGTGACAACTGCTAACAAAGGAGAAAATAGCAAGCTGAAAATAAATAAAATCCCCGTTGTAATAGCTGTGATTCCTGAACGACCACCCACAGCAATCCCCGCAGATGATTCGACATATGCGCCAACTGGCGATGTCCCTAGTAGAGAACCAGCTAACATCGCTGTTGAATCAGCGGCTAAAGCTTTCCCCACACGCGGCATTTTATTGTCCTTCATAAAACCTGCTTGATTGGCTAAGCCCACCAACGTACCAGCCGTATCAAAGAATGTTACTAATAGGAACGTTAAAACCACGACCCACATTTGAATCGTATTGATATCTTTCACATGTCCTAACGCCACTAAAAATGTTGGCTCTAAACTTGGCGCGCTTGAAATAATCTTATCAGGCATTGGAATAACGCCTGTCGCTAAACCAACAATCGTTGAAATCGCCATCCCAATAAAAATACCACCAGGCACTCGACGAACTAACAGAATTGCAGTTACGACCAAACCGACAATGGTGACCCACGTTGAGCCAACGTTCAAAGGTCCTAAGCCAACGAGTGTCGCATCATTAGCCACAATTAAGCCACCTTGGCTTAAACCAAGAAAAGCAATAAACAACCCGATCCCACCTGAAATGGCAAATTTCAAGTCTGCAGGAATTGCATCAATAATTAGCTCGCGTAATTTAAAAATTGTAATTAAAATAAATATCAATGAAGCCACAAAAACGCCTGCTAATGTCGTTTGCCAAGGAATCCCCATACCAACAGAGACTGAATAAGCAAAGAATGCATTAATTCCTAAAGCTGGTGCTGTCGCAATCGGATATTTCGCCAACACACCCATTAAAATACAACCTAAGGCACTCGCTAAAGCGGTGGCAGTAAAAACAGCGCCTTCGTCCATGCCAGAAGCACCAAGTACGGTTGGATTAACGAACAAAATATACGCCATTGAGATAAATGTGGTGAAACCAGCTAACATTTCTCGTTTCATATTCGTATTCAATTGTTCAAGTTCAAAATATGAACTTATTTTTTCTTTCATGTTCCGTCCTCCTAAAATCTAAATATTTTACAATGTTCGTAAAATATTCAATTTATTAATGAAACAACGTGTTTAATCATATAATAAACCAACAAATAAGTAAATATCAAATTCTAAATTCTGTAAAAAACGAACAATCACGATTAAAAAAAAGTATTCCTTTCTAGGAATACTTTTTAAATTAAATCGTTTGTGTTGTCGGGCGAACAACCATTTCACTGATTGACATACGATCTGGCGTGTTTATGGCAAAGACCACCGCTTGCGCAATGTCTTCCGCCTTTAAGCCCCAACTTAACTGTTCTAGATGTACCGTTTCAGCTACTACTCGATTAGAAATTGTTTGATAAAGTTCTGTTTGTACAGCACCTGGTGAAATAATCGTTGATTTAATGTTATTCTCTCTTTGTTCTTGTCGCAATCCTTCCATAATTGCTCGAACAGCAAACTTTGTTCCACAGTAGACAGCCGAATCTGGATAAACGACATGTCCTGCCACAGAATCAGTAGCAATAATCTGCCCTGATTTTTGTTCAACCATAATTGGAAGAACTGCCGCAATGCCATTTAAAACACCCATAATATTAATATCTAGCATTTGACGCCATTCTCCTTTTGGTGCTTCAATAAGAGGCGCCGTTGGCATAACTCCTGCATTGTTAAAAAGAACATCAATTCGTCCATATTTTTCCATTGTAAGCTTGATTACACGCTGAACTTCCTCTTCTTTCGTTACATCTGCTTGTTGCACGAGAATCGTTGCTTCAGGAAGTTCTTTTTTTATAGCAATTAAACGTTCTTGTCGACGTGCTGCAATGACTAACTTCGCTCCTTTTCTGGCAAGTAAACGGGCTGTTGCCTCACCGATGCCACTGGAAGCGCCCATGATAACAATAACTTTTTCTGATAATGATTTCATTATATTTCCTCCTTATCTTCCTGAATCCAACGAATAATTTTAGCTGGTGTTCCTGCAACAATAGCGTTAGCTGGCACATCTTTAGTTACAGTCGCATTAGCTGCTACGATAGCATTTTCACCAATCGTAATACCTGGTAAAACAGTTACGCCCGCGCCTAACCACGCAAATTTTTTAATGGTAATTGGTGCTAGCAATACACCTCGCCGTTTCATTGGCAGTTCCGGATGATTGACACTTAAGAGATTAACGCGCGGCCCAATTAAAACATTGTCTTCAATTATAATGCCCCCTAAATCAACAAACATAGCTGCCCGATTAATAAAAATATTTTTACCAAAATGTATATTGCGTCCAAAATCTGTATAAAAAGGCAATAAAATCGTAACGGTTTCGTCAATTTTGTCTTGGATAATCGTGGCAAGAAGATTCCTTACTTCATTATGTGTGTAGGCTTGTTGATTTAATTCTATTAAATAGCGACTATTTTCCTCTTGAATCTGATGAATAAGTTGAAATAGTGGTTCATCTTTATCAATGCTACCTGTTGCAATTAGTTCTTGGAGATTTTTTGTAAGCATTCCTAATCGCCTCCTTTTGCTAAATTTATCGTAATACGTGACAACTCCTCTGTCTAATACTTATAATAAATAGATAAGTATGCGTTTTAGTTATAGGAGGGAAAGTAATGGAATTACGAGTGATTCACTATTTCTTAGCAGTGGTCCAAGAAAAAACGATTAGTGGCGCAGCCAAACAATTGCATGTATCACAACCAACATTATCTAAGCAATTAAAAGAATTAGAGGAAGAATTAGGCGTGACATTATTTATACGAGGAAATCGACAAATACAACTAACACCTGAAGGAGAATATTTAGCTAAACAAGGGCAAGATATTTTAAGCTTAGCGAATAAAACAGTCACCAACTTGTCGCAAAATGAATTCATTAATGGCGAAATCACGATTGGTGGCGGCGAAACAAAAGCTATGTCTTTTTTAGCGAATGCACTACAACAAATAACAAGCCAGCACTCAGCTGATATTCACCTTCATTTATACAGTGGGAATGCAGATGATGTAATAGAACGGCTAGACAAAGGATTATTAGATTTTGGTTTAATTATTGAGCCTGCACCTAAACAAAAATATAGCTATTTAACATTACCAATTGTAGATACATGGGGCTTAATTACTGTAAAGGACCATCCCTTAGCCACTAAAAATGTTATTACTGCAGCCGATTTAAAAGAAGAACCTTTATTTATTTCTCGACAAGCACAAGTTCCGAGCCAACTCTCTGATTGGCTCGAAGCAAGTCTAGATCAGTTCCGAATCGTTGGGACCTACAACTTACTTTACAACGCTTCACTGATGGTAGAAGCTGGGCTAGGTAGCGCCCTAAGCATTGATGGTATTCTAGAAACAAAGCAAACAAATTTACGTTTTATCCCGCTATATCCTGCTTTAACAGCCAAAATTAGTTTAATTTGGCGCAAAAATACGGTTCTTTCCACAGCTGCTGCATTATTTTTAGAACAAATAAAAAAAAGTATTCAACGCCCTGAATAATAGGTCGTTGAATACTTTTTTAAATCATCACTGTGATCGTAGCTGCTGCCAAAATCAAAACTAAGCCGATAATCGTTACGGTCATTTCCTTGGCTGTTTTCTTTTGACCTAAGAACCAAATACCTGTCAACGTTGCAAGCACAACTGATGTTTGGGATAGAATAAAGCCCGTTGCCAAGCCGTTCATATCTGGCTGCGCTGAAATTAAATAAGTTAACGCTGCAAAGGCGAAGAAAAAGCCTGAAAAAATTTGTTTGTAAGAAACAGCTTCTATAAATGGAGATGTTTCCCCACCCTTAATAGTGACAACTACTGAATAAATAACTGCGACAATTACCATGCCTATTGCTTGTGGTAAAAAGGCATGCATGCCATCAATTGCCGTCGCTTGGGGTGCTGCAGAGTACGCCCAATAGCCGATTTCACCAACGGCTAATAGAAGAACTGCTTTTTTCATAATCCCAGCACTCTCAGCGGACTCCGTTTCCGACCAGACCGTCATTTTGGCACCAATCATGATTAACACTAAGGCAAATGCGCCTAACAATTTGGCTGTCGCACCTGGCCAGTTTCCTAAGAAAAAGACACCCCAGAGAGAAGCACCTAAAAGTTGGAACGCGGTCGTTACTGGCATAGCACGTGATGACCCAATCATCGTGAAGCATTTAAACGTAATGATTTGCGCACAGGCCCAACCGACACCAGATAAAATTGAAAAGAATAAATCCATGCCCGTTGGAAAAGCTAAACCATTAATCATTGAAAAAATAGCGGCAAAAATTAATGTTCCTAAACTGGTACCAAGAATTTGATTCACTGGACGACCACCAATTTTGGAAGCGATTGTTGGGAAAAGCCCCCAACCTAGAAGCGGTCCTAAACCGATTAATAATGCAGTCGCATTCATCTCTATTTCCCCTCTCTCGTTTAAAAGACAACGTTACTTTCTAATAAAATATTTGCGTAAGGGGTCATTTCCCCTGTCCGAATAAATGCATGGCAGTTGTTTAATTCTTGTTTCATTTCTGTATGAGGAATAAAACTGATGGGAGTTTCTGGTAAACGAGTTTTAATTGCTGTCAACATGTCAGGATTTTCTGTTTTAATTTCTTCTGCTAAATAAATTCGTTGAACTGCCAATTCCTCAAGAACATTGTTTAAAACTTCCATAAAACTAGGGACACCATTAGTAACAGCTAAATCAATTTTTTCTGTAGTCCGAGGCACAGGCATGCCTGCATCACCAATACTTAATTTATCAAAATGACCCATTTGTGCGATGACGCGGGAAATATCTGAATTAATAACTTTTGTTTTTTTCATGTCGCTCGCTCCTTTTTATTTGTCTGCCAATTCGTGTTGATAAGGAATCGAAGGTTGGGCTCCAAAACGTTGAACAGTCAACGAGGACGCCTTGTTTCCATAACGAATAGCTTCTTCCAAATTGCTAAAGTCTTTCTCTAATATACTACTTAATGCGCCAATAAAAGTATCGCCAGCAGCCGTTGTATCAACCGCTTTCACTTTAAAAGCAGGCACAATACCACTTCGTCCATTGACGTCATAAAAGGCGCCTTTACTACCTACTGTAATAATTACTGCTTCAATCCCTAATTGATGAAGTGCTTCTGCGGCTTTACGCATACTCGCTTCATCTGTGATTTTAATGCCTGTTAAAATTTCGGTTTCTGTTTCATTTGGTACAATCATATCTGTCACGTTTAGTAATTCTTCAGGAACTTGTTCTAACGCAGGTGCGGGATTTAAAATCGTTTTGACGCCTGCTTTTTTAGCAATTTTAAACGCTGCAATCGTACTATCAATCGCACTTTCAAATTGGGCAATCACAAAATCACTTTTTTCAATAATTTCTTGATGTTCCTGTACTTGTTTTGGCGTAAAGGCGTTATTGGCTCCTGCGTAAATCATAATGCTATTTTCACCAGCGTTATCTACCATAATAAAGGCTTGGCCAGTAGCTGTTTTCTCTAAAGTGGTGACCCCAGTTAAATTAATTTCATCTTGACTCATTAAATCAGTCATCATAGCTCCAGCGCCATCATTTCCCACAGCACCAATAAAATATGTTTCTGCGCCTGAACGTTTCGCTGCGACTGCTTGGTTTGCTCCTTTACCACCACCTGCTGTAAAATGTTCAATGGCGTGAATTGTTTCGCCTGGTTTTGGCATTTCTTTGACTCTTAATGTTGTGTCTAAATTGATACTTCCGATAATTGTAACCGCGTTCATTTTCATCCACCTCAATAAAATTTATTTTTTCATTCTAATTAAAACGTTTTAGTAAAACGTTTTAATTCCACAACAAAAATATAGCACACCTTGAAAGCTATTTCAAGGGTGCTGTCGAAAATCGTTCAATCAGTTGGACAGGCAAGGTTTGCTCCTCCCAATCTTTTGCAGGCTGATGGATTCTTTCCAATAATAAAGTCGCCGTAGTTTGCCCCAATTGAAAAACAGGTTGAGCAATTGTTGTTAGCGGCGGCGAAACATACTCGCACATATCAACATTGTCATAACCAATAATGCTATAATCCTCAGGAATTTTTTTGCCCGCTTCTGCTAATCCTCGATATAAACCAAAAGCAATTTCATCATTGATAGCAAAAATTCCGGTGCTCTCTGTTTTTAAAATTTCGGGGACAGCTTGGTAGCCGCCGGTTTTTGATAATTCTGTTTCGATTAACTGGACCTTTTCCGTATAAACAGAACAAAAACCTTTTAACCGTTGCTGAATATTGACTGGCGCATGTGGTGGCATTACCACGACGACCTGTTCATGTCGTTGCTCTTGTAAATGCTTTGCTGCTAGTTGCCCACCTCTATAATCGTCTGTCAAAACAGCGTCGCTAAAGCCTTCTGCTTTTTTTTGGTCAAGTACAATAAACGGAATCTTTTTCGCACGTAGCGTTTCATTAATCGTTTGATTGGAAATTTCAGAACTTGCAATCACAAAGCCATCGACACTACGACGAATCAACTCTGTTAAATATTCATGTTCTCTTGTAACATCTTGGTCCGCATTGCATAACATCAGTATAAAATTTTCTTTGTATAAAACACTTTCAATTCCTCGAATCAATTGCGCGAAAAATGGGTTGGTAATATCAGGTACGATTACGCCAATCGTCTTACTTTTTTTCATCACCATACGTTGCGCAAAATAGTCGGGCTGATAGTTTAATCGCTCTTTTGCAGCCAATACTTTTTCGACCGTTTTCCCACTAAACCGTGCCCCATTCCCGTTTAAAATTTGTGAAACGGTAGTAATAGAGACACCTGAGTCATTGGCAACATCTTTAATTGTAACCTTTTTATTTGTCATCCTACTTCTCTCCTTGCCGTGAACGCGCCCATTCACCGGACCTCTTAATCTCATTTAATTTACTACAATCATTTACTTTACGCAACCACAAATAAATACGTACATTCGTTTAAACCGTCCTTTCATCCCTTCAACAAATTTCGTTGTTCTACTTTTAAAATGTTATACTGTAGAAAAAATGATTTACTTTTTGCTGAATGGAGGGCCTTAATTGAAAAAGAAATCAATTGGTTTGTTGTTAGCTAGCGCATATTTGTTCCACGCACGTTCTCGTCAAAAATCCTTAAAAGCCTGTCTTTTTGAAGATTCTTTACGTCTTTCCCAAATTGCTCGACTTGAACGAAATCCGAAAGTCACCAAGGCTTTTTATCATTGGCAACGATCATTAAATGAACAAGTAACTTTGCCAAAACATTTACGTCATCTTTTTCCTCTTCAAGAAATGACTCAATTTCCTACGATGTATCGCATGTCAAACTCCGTTATTGCACCTACCAAGAAAGCTGTACTGTACCTGCATGGTGGGGGCTTTACATTGAATCTCGCCTATAGCCAATTAGACTTTAGTTATAAACTAATTGAAGATCTCTCTTTTGCAACAGATTATTTTATCCCTGTATATCCATTAGCACCAAATAAGTCTTTTGCTGATATTTATAATCATTGCTATGCTGCTTATCAAGAAATTTTACAGCATTATGATCCCGAAGATGTTATTTTATTAGGTGATTCTGCTGGTGGCACATTGGTTTTAAACGTATTGCAGAATTTAGCCATCGATTTCCCTGAACGATTACCAAAAGCTGCTGTTTTAATTTCTCCTTGGTTAGATGGACATTTAGACATTCCTGTTGCCAAAAGTTATCAAAAAAAGGACAAAATGATTGGCATGAACTATTTACAATTAATTGCCCAAGAGATTGATGACACGGCTAATCACTCCACGCTTTCTTTAAATTGCTTGTCCTTTGATTATCAAAAATTTCCGCCACTTTTTTTCGTGGGCGGCACACATGAAGTTTTTTGTCCTTCCTATCACCAATTTTTAAAACAATTAGGGCCACGACCACAAGATACTTGCCGATTGGTGCCTGGCATGCAACACGTTTTCGCAATGAAACAATACTTGCCCGAAGGACGACAAGCGCGGAAACAAATTGCACAGTTTATCCAAGAACAATGGTAAAAGGCAAATGGGACAGAAGTCAAAACGACTTCTGTCCCACTTGCCTTTTTTTAGAACAAAACACTTAGTTTTCTTCGGCGACTTTTTTCTCCCGCATAGTCAAAACAGCGCTAGCCAAAAGAACAACCACTACAAAAGCAATGATTCCTCCTACTAAAAGACTCGGACCTGCCTCACCTAATTTACCTAAAAATAGGCCTGGGATTAAATAATCTGTATCCGCAAACGTTGAGGATGCTAACTGTAGATCACCCAAGACTGGTAAAATAAATAACGGTAACCAACTAATTAATAAGCCATTAAACGCAGCCCCTAAAATCGCTCCCCGACGTCCCCCTGTGGAATTTCCAAAAACGCCTGCCGCGGCACCACAGAAAAAGTGCCCAACAACGCCTGGTATAATCACGGTGGTATTCAGACCAACCATCGCTAACATTGAAATAGTTCCCACAATAAAGCTCACAAAGAACCCAATCAAGACAGCATTTGGCGCATAAGGAAAGATAATTGGAACATCAAGTGCTGGTTTAGAATTAGGCACTAATTTTTTAGCAATTCCTTGGAAAGCTGGTACAATTTCTCCTAAAACCATCCGCACACCTTGTAAAACCACTACGAAACCAGCCGTAAAGGTTCCTGCTTGAATTAATGAAAAGATAATCGCATTTTCGCCATTGCTTAACTCATGCTCGACATAGCCTGTCCCAGCCAGCAAAGCCAAAATCACATAGACAATCGACATCAAAATCATAATTGAGATGGTTGAGTCTCTTAAAAAACCAAAACTTTTAGGAATTTTAATATCTTCCGTTGACTTTTCTTTATTCCCAAAGACTTTTCCAATAAAGCCACTTGCCGCATAACCAATATTCCCTGTATGCCCCATTGCTACTTTATCATTTCCAGTAATTTGTTTCATAAAGGGCTGACAAAGAGCAGGTGTCACTGTTAATAAAGTTCCTTCAAATAAACCACCTAAAAGAATCATTGGCAAACTAACGCTAAAACCGGCCCCAACTAAAATAACGGCTGTCAAACACGAAACGTACATCATCGCTTGACCTGTCAAAAAGATATATTTAAAACGTGTAAAACGCGCCAACAGAATATTAACAACCATGCCCACCAACATAATCAGAGCAGTTGGTGTCCCATATTGTTGCAAGGCAATCGCTACAACCGCTTCATTACTAGGCACCACGCCTTGTGTATTTAATGCGGTTTGGAACATCTCCGCAAAGGGCGTTAATGAGTTCGCCAATAGCCCTGCGCCACCAATTAAAACTAAGAAGCCGACGAATGTTTTCAACGTTCCTTGAACAACATCAGAAAATTTCTTTTTCTGTAAAACTAATCCCAACAAAGCAATTAATGAAACCAGAATCGCTGGCTGACTAACAATTGAAACAAATAAATTCAATAAAGTTTCCATGTTTTTCCTCCTTCTTATTGATGTGCAATGCCATTGTCATCTAAAACTTTCAAGACTTTCTCCTTCGTTTCATCGTAATCAATAATCGCATTTAAAGGAATGATTTTTTCATCAGGAATTGACCCTAAAGCATCTTGCAATGTTTTTTCGACAAAGAAGTAATCAGCCATATCACCACTGGCACTCCCGACATCTGTGTGATCAATTTGAAAATTATCTGTATCAACACCGACTTCCTCTAAAATTTGTTGGATATTCATTTGCACCATAAAACTTGTTCCTAAACCACTTTGACAAACTGTAAAAATCTTCATCTTATTTCTCTCCTTCTTGGATAATTGATAATATTTCTGGGACGGTTTCAGCCGCCACTAAGCGATGTAATGATTCTTTTTTTGATAGAATTTTTGTCAGACTAGATAAGGCCCGTAAATGTGTTTCGTTATCTGAAGCAGCTAAACAAATAAAAAGGTGAATTTCATGCTTAGGATCTTCCAATAAATCGACACTTTTTTGGATTTTTAGTAATGACATGCCTAACTGATTAACGCCATCTTCTGGTCGCGCATGAGGCAATGCTACGTCTGGACAGATATGGATAAATGGCCCAAACGATTCGACTTTTTGAATCATTGCATCAATGTACTTTTCCGTAATACTGCCATTTTTTAATAACGGCTTGGCAGCTTCTGTAATTCCCGCTCGCCAGTCTGCAACTTCAGGCAGGACTTGGACTGTTTCTGTTGTTAATAATTCCGATAACATTGGACGCAGATCCTCCTCTTTTTCTAAAATTTTGTTCATTTTACGATGCAAGACACGATATAACTGCGCTTCTGTGACTCCTTTTTTTAAGGAAATGTAAGGTTTTAACGCATCTAAAATATCTTTAACATCTGGCATGGAAATACCTGGCAATAGCCAATCTGATTGAACTTGGTGCATCAATTGATTTTTCTCCAAAGAGCTCATAATGGGCTTGGTAAGATAAACCTTTTTGGCTGTTTCAATAGGGACCGTTGAGAAAATGATGTCATAGCTTTTTTCAGACACATTCTCTATTTCCCTCACCGCATTTGTTTCTTTAAATTCAATCATTGGAAATAGCCGACGCAATTCCGATTGCAAAATCAACGAAGAACTGATACCACTGGGACAAACAATTAGCGCTTTTAGCTTTTCTTGCCGCTGTTCATTTTTTTGGCCGAAAATTTCTCCACCAAATAATATGGTAAAAAAACCAATTTCCTCTGACGGGATTGAACGTTTCGTTAATTTTTCTAAAGGAGCTAACGCTTGTTCACAAAGATGATAAAGCGACCGATACGATTGTCGAATATCCTTGATTAAAACATTCGGTAAGTAAAAGCCATAGTTAATCCGAAAATAAGCAGGAACCAGATGATAATACACATTCATGAGCAATTCACGAGGCTGTTCAAATTGAACGACGGCCAATAATTCCATTTTCCGAATAATTTCACCAGAAATATCTAATAAAAACTCTAACTTCGTATCTCGCAATTCTCCTTGCAAGGCTGTCATTAAACAAATCGTTAAAAAAAGACTCTCAGTTTCTACATTCGCCACTGGCCCAACTAAATCACTTAAAATACGACGACTGACGGGATAAGCGCGTAAGGACTGAATTAACTGGTTCTCAGGCCAGACGACTGTTTTATATTTGCCTAATCTTTTTTGAGAGAAAGCAAGAAAGTAACTAATTTCATCCAATCTGCTGGGTACCAGTTGAAGCTGTGCTTCCTGGACGGCTAATTGAATGCCGTCACGCATTTTTGCGTATTGGCTCATTTGATGCTGGCTGAGCCAGCAAAATAAAGCGAAGGTGCCCGACTTTTGTTGTAAGAGGCGGGCAAGCCAATTTTTCCCGAAACGACGAATCCGAAATTCATCTCCTTCTAGGTAAAACCCTCGTTTTCGTTCGTAGAATAAAGCAATGTTTTCAGTCGCTAGTTGGTGTCGTACTTTTTTGATGTCCGCTAAAATAGTACCTTTCGAAACATCTAAAAAATTTTGGTAATGATACACCGATAGTTCTTCGATTTCTGAATAAGTGAGTAAAAAAATGAGTGCTTGTCTTTCTGTTTCGCTATAAATCACTTGACGTTGTTGAAAAAGTTGTTTTCCCCATTCATTTGCGGAAAGGTTTGGAATGCTGACGGTATTCTTTTGAACTTCTCCGCCTATTGTCGAAAGTTGTGTCACTAATTCTCGTTGCGAAAGATCGGTTATTTGTTGAGCCAAAGAGAGCGCAATTTTTTGCCCTGCATACTCGTCAAGGAGATAACTTATTTTATAATTCACAGCTGTGTCCTCCTCCTGTAATCATCATATAATGATAGCGCTTTATTTTCTATCTAAGTTGGGTACAAATGTCTACTGTACTTTTTTGATAAATTGTACCGTTCTTTATTTTAAAGTTAACAAAAACCCGTTGCAAGTTTCTCAAAAACTTACAACGGGTTGTCTTTATGTTAATTGTGTTTGTAATGCGATATTCAGCAAGATAGCTATTGCTACCCAGCCACCACACATCACCAGAAGCAGCCAACTAAACATTGATTGTTTTACTAAAGACTGCTTAGGCTTTGCTTGATGAACAAAATTCATGCTACTTACTAAGAACAGTAAAAATAAAGCAAAACAAAGGACGGCCAAGCCAGCACAAATCCAAATCCACATCGTAATCTCCATCTATATTCCTCCTTCTACAATTGACTCTGTTTATAAAAACAGCACATTATTTTTCCTTTTTCCTTTTTTTATTCAAATAATAGAAACTTATTAGTGCTACAAGTAAACAGGCAATACCAAGGCTGTAAAGCCATGTGCTATTTCGTTCACCTGTCCTTGGTAAGGACGTCTGTGCAATAGTCGGATTCGTCTTAGCAGTGTTTTTTCTGATCACTTTGTCTTGTTGTTGTGACGTTTTTTTATCTTTATTAGTGACTGGTTGTTCTGTTGACTTAGTATCACCTTCCGTTTTTAGGGGTGCCTTCCCTCTATAAAGCGTCACACCGATATTCGTTTGTCCCGCTTCTTCTGCAAAGCTCTCAGAAGAAGCGGTCAGACTCGCGTTGGCGATGATTAAAAGCATTCCTAATGTCACCAGAAGTGACCCTTTACTTTTCGCTGTCATCATCGCGCACTCCTTGTCTATTTTTCAAGGCTGCCTGTTTTTCTTGTTGTAAATAGGCTTGTTGTTTTAGTATTGCTTTCTGTTGTGTAAAACGCCAAATAGCTAGAATTAGACTCACAATTGTTGCAGCTAACAATCCATAAAAAGCTTGATTCCACCAAGTCGGTAGGACCAATTTCACTACTGCTTCTTTGTTTAATTTCTTGGCTTCTTGACTACTGATGGTAAATTCTTGCTTAAACGGCCACACTTGTTGTTCATCTTCTTTCAAGACCGCTTTTCCTTCAAAAATATAGGTTCCTGGACGAAGATCTTCTTTCCCGAAATCTAAATGGAAGTTCATCGTCGAATTCGGTGCGAAACGAACACTTGGTAAAATCCGTTTGGCATATTCTTTCGTTTCGCCTTTTTTCGTTACTTTTCCTTCTAAACGTACTTCAGGAAAAATAGCGGATGTCGGATTCTGAATAACCGCTTGGACCGATTTATTTCCTAAAGCAATGGTCGGAACTAATTTAACTAATTGAAGAGTCTCTGCTAGATACATTGGTGTATCTTCTGACGTTCGTAAAGCAATCGCTACGTTAAACCCATATCGACTGGTTAACCCCGTTGATTTTCCTTTTTCTTCCTTTTCATCTTCTGCAAGCGAAGCATAGACACCACCTAAGACTAATCCCTGAAAACCATTTTCTGGAATTTCGACAGTCATTTTGGCTGCTACGGTTTTCTTAGCGGGAACTTTCACATGTTCCTCAGGCAATTTGATCAATGTTGTCAAGGGCACTTTCAAACTTGCATCTGGTTTTTTCTCGAAATCATTGTACACAATTAAACCATTGTCATTCGTCGTAGCATTTGCCAAATTTAAATCAATCGTTAATTCTTCATTTGTTTTATTAATTAATGACAGTTCTACTTCTTGTTTCTGTCCTGGTTTCACAATGAGATCGTAGTAGGATTGCGTATTTTTCGCTTGATTCTCTGGGATATTGGGTTTAACTGTAAATTTTGTATTCATGTTGTCATCCGCTTCTTCTGCTTGTACAGCAGAAGGGATACTTAATGCCATCACACAAATAAAAACTGTGACGATTAGCCAGCGCATTGTCTTCATTATTTGTTCCTCCTATGTATCGAAAAGGAGCCGTGCACCACTGCGCAGCTCCTTTTCTAGTAATGCAGTATTCTCGTTAGTAACTGTTTATGGCGCAGCCACTAATGTCCAAGTTACGTTACCTGTATACGCACCATTTGTAATTTGTGAACTAGGTGTTGTAATGTTTAATTTTACATTTGATAATTCAGAATCCCATGTACCTTGACCTTTACCAACTGCTGCTGTAGCAATTGATACAGCTGCTCCACCTACTGGAATAGTTGTTCCAGCAAATTCAGGGCTTCCTGGGTCTGCTGCAAAGGCAGCCACATCACGTGAGTATGTTTTTGCTGTTTCATTGTATTTAGCTACAGCCCCTGTTTGTGTAAAGGTAATTGAACCTTCTAAAGTAGCAGTACCATTTTTCATTTCAGCAACGCCTGCAGTAACCGACCAACCAGCTTGTGTTCCACGAACATCCCCAACGGCATAACGTTTTGTTTGGGTTCCTTTTGCATCTAATGAAATCGCTGATAAATCAGAACTAACTTCTGTCGCAGCAAATTTGAATTCTGTTGGAACATATAACAAATCAAAGTTAGTATTCGGATTTGCAGGATCTGGATCTTGTGTATCTCCGTCACCATCTCCAGTCCCATCAGGTGGTAATGAACCACTCGTCATTTCTACGTTTGCTGGTGTTGTACCAGTCGTTGTTGCATGTGCTGCTGCAGGAGCGATGCTTGCTCCTAAAATAGCTGTTCCTGCAAATAAAGTTACCAATGTTTTTTTCTTCATTTTACTCTCTCCTTTATTATCTTGGTTGATTAATGAATAAAAAAGTTAAAAACTTTTCTATCTCGGTAGAACGTAAATTAAGTATAGCGAAAAAAAGCCTGCTTGTGATTTCAAATTTTAAACACCTCATGCAAAAAAAATGAATTTACTATAACAGCAAGGTTCCAACGACTTTTCGCGTCTTTGAAAACGTAATTTTCAAAAAAGATATTGTTTTTTTCCATATATAAAGTGGTGATTTTATAAAAAAACAGCGAAAAAACGTCAAAACATTAGTAACAAACACTAACATTTTGACGTTTTCTCGCATTTATTAAATCAAAATTCCCTCGATATTTTTAAAAAAATTAGTGAAAACTAAAATTATATCGTTTTCATAGACAAAACGTACATTTTTTCTTACGAAAATTGATAATCACTCGCTGACTATTCTCTAATCAAAGCTTGCGTTGTACAACGGAAAGAACCACCTAACATTCTAGAAACATGGTAATCAATTGCCTCAACTTTGATACCTTTTTCCTCTATTTGAGGAATTAAGGTTGTAAACGATTGGTCCGTTATATACGTTTCTTCATTAAGTGGTAGACCATTTGTCACTAAATACGCTGCTTCTTGCAAAGTAACATGAATTTTTTCCCAGTTTGCTAATTGCGCAGGAAGACCATCCAAAAAGGCTTCTTCACAAACAATCATCAAGCCATCTCTCAACAAGCTTAACGCACAATCTAAGTGGAGAACATGTGGATGTAACCGAACTGGCACCACCTCATAACCAAAATGACCAATCATATTGGTCAACCACTGAATCCCCGCTAGGTTACTTGCCAAACCGGAGTAGCCCACAAAAATTGTTTTTCCTAAAACTAAAACATCGCCGCCTTCAATAAAGGGACCTGCTTCACTTAAAGCCCCTTCAGAAATGTCAGGTTGTGGCGCAGCAAAATAATAACCTTCTGCTTCTTGTGTCCACTGCTGAATAATCGGACGAATTGGTAAAATTTCTTGTCGACGGTGTTGGAATCTTAAGTTTCCTTCTATTAAGAGATTGCCAATTGTAAAAAAAGGGTCTCGTGAAAAGAAGTTACTATATCCTACACCCAATTCCTTGCCATGTTCTTTTTCATAGGTTGTCAATAAACGCGGACGAAATACTTCTACGCCATAAGATTCTAATACTCCTTGCATGACTTCTTTTTCTTTTTCCCAACGAACTTGTTGTTCTGGTGCAAAGTCTGCTAAATCACGCCCTTCATTATTCTGTGTTAAACGGGCATTTTCCTCTGTTAAAAAAGTCGTATCCGCTTCATCAAATTTATCTGGTAAACAAAATTGCGATTGTGCTAAAACAACTGAACGCAACTGTGCAAATTCACTTTCAACATGCATTTTTTTCATTATTTGACCTCACTTTTATCTGGTTACCTTCATTATAACAGAGATAAAATTTTTATGCCTTTAATGAAGAAAAAGCAGAACGTATAGAAGTTCTGCTTTTTCTTTATTTTGTTATTTGCCAATACCTTTGTCTTTAATCTCAGCTTTTTGCCCGGTGCCATCTACTAAGCCAAAAATAATCTTTGCTTGGTCTGTATTATCAATTTGTCCTGAAAAAGCTTCTACTTGTGGGCCATAAGCATAGACATTTACATCTTCTCCCGTGTGTCCGCCAGTAGTCCAACCAGTATTCGAACGTTCATCAAAAATCTTTCTTAATGCCTGAGCGATTTTTTCAACATCTTTTGACTCCGCCGCTGTTTTCACTGCTTTCAATTCAGCCTCACTTAATTGAAAATCAATATACTCAGTCACTGTTTTTTCCACATTACCATTTTTAATAATTTCTTCTGCCATGAAATCAGGCGTGCGTTTTGCCGCATGTAAAGGCTCCGTCAACCAATTGTATTGATCGCCTTTACCTAAAGACAAACCACCAGTAGAATGATCTGCAGTTGTAACCACCAATGTTTCACCATCTTTTTTGGCAAAATCGATGGCCTTTTCAAACGCCGCTTCGAAGTCTTGCATTTCGCTCATCGCGCCAACAATATCATTGCTATGCCCGGCCCAATCAATTTGGCTACCTTCAACCATTAAAAAGAAGCCTTTTTCATTTTTATCTAACCGTTGAAGAGCCGCTTCTGTCATATCAGCTAATGAAGGAACTTCTTCCGTTCGGTCAATCATTTTAGGTAGCCCGCCTGGTGCAAACAAGCCTAAAATTTTGTCGTCTTGGTTCTCATTTAACGACTTTTTATCTGTGACATGACCATAACCCGCTTGGGAAAATTCTTTGACTAAATCACGATCTTTCCGCGCAAATAATTCGGAGCCGCCGCCAAGTAACACATCGACTTTGTGTTGTCCGTCGATTTGATCATCAAAATAGTCATCGGCGATTTCTGCCATATTTTTGCGTGAAACATTATGTGCGCCATATGCAGCAGGGGTTGCATGTGTTATTTCAGATGTTGCTACAAGCCCCGTTGATTTCCCCACTTTTTTCGCACGTTCCAGCACTGTTTCTGTTTTGGACTTGTCATTATCGAGTGCTATAGCATTATTATAGGTTTTTACTCCGGCAGCCATCGCTGTCGCTGCGGATGCTGAATCGGTGACATTCTCTTCTTCATCTTCTGGATAAGTGGCTTGCTGCCCAACTAAATAGGTATCAAAAGCTGTTTGGGGAACACGCTTGTCTGAGTGATTGGCTTTGAAATAGCGATAGCCCGTTGTATACGGATTCCCCATGCCATCTCCAATCATAAAAATAACATTTTTTACTGGTGCTTTTTCGGATTCACTTGCCTTCGCTTCAGCAACCTCTGTTTGTTTTTCGCCGCTTTTCTGTTCAGATAAATTTGTACAACCCGCTAATGTTGTGAATGTTAATAAGGTAACCCCTAGCAAAGCTCTTTTCTTCATTTCCTTGTTTCCTCCTTCATATCTACCCATACATTGACTATAACAAGTCTTAGTTGATTTCTGATAAATAACAAGTAAACAAAGTGTTAAGTTGTTGTGTTGCTTCTGTTAAGTTCCTTATTTGTCGCGTCTTGCTGCTCTTTTTTCGGCCTCTTTGCGTAATTGTTTCTGCGCTTTTTTTGAGCCGCGTTCAATATCTTTGAGTTTCTTTCGTTCATGGAAATCTGTAAATAAACTTTCTAAATCATAGTCTTGCGGATATAGATCTTGTGCTTTCGCTTGTAATTTCAACCGTCTTCGTGGTACATTTTCAATTTTATCATTCACAAATACTTGGATTTCTTGTTCACCCTCATCTGTAAAAACCAACCCAATTTGTTGTGTTTCTGTCAATAGGACACGATCACCTTTTTGATAACGGTCTGTTTCTTCTACAAACGTAGCAAAGGTCGTTTCTTTTGCTTTCAGGGGTTTAAATAGACTTCGATTAGTAGGGTATTCTTTCCGCTGAATATAATGAGCCGCCTTTTCAATGAGCTGTGGCTCCATCTTCATTTTACGTGCAATCCAAAGCGCCTGACTATCGCCAACTTCACCAATTTTCAATTGATATTTGGGCGTTAATGTTTCACGATCGAAGGCCATTGCGGCGGGCACAAAATCATCATGTTCTTGGGCAAAACGTTTAATTTCACCATAATGGGTCGTCGCAACTACCAAGGCACCCTTTTGATACATCGTTTCCATGATCGCAATCGCTAAGCCAGCTCCTTCGTTTGGCTCGGTGCCACTGCCAATTTCATCTAATAAAACAAGTGTGTGTCGCTTAACGTTACGCAACATTTCCGCAATATTTTTCATGTGCCCAGAAAAAGTGCTTAACGCATTTTCCAGATTTTGCTGATCACCAATATCGACAAAAATTTCATCTAATACTGGAATCTCTGTGCCCGCTTGTGCTGGAATTTGCAACCCAATTGTGTCATGACAGTCAATAAGCCCACCGTTTTTAAGACAACCGTTTTACCACCAGCATTAGCGCCTGTAATGACAAGTCCTCGATACTCTGCTCCTAAAGAAAACGTCAATGGTACTGCGTGTTCTAATAAAAGTGGATGTTTTCCTTGAACAATGCGCAAGCGTTCTTCTTTGTTTACTTTTGGCGTGATCCCACCAATTTCGCGACTATACTTTCCTCGTGCAAAAATAATATCTAAGGTGGTCATTGTATCGACGGCTTGATCGACAAGTCGTTCTTGCTCATTAATTAACCCAGTTAGTTCCGCCAAAATTTGATATTCTTCCGCTGTTTCTTCCGCTTTTAAGAGTGTCAATTGTTCATTTAATTTACTAATTGCTACAGGTTCAATAAAGACCGTTTGTCCTTTATTGGATTGCTCAATGATTGTGCCTGAAACCTTATTTTTATAGCTAGCTTTGATTGGTACCGTGTAATGTTCCCCTTTTTTCACCATCATATTTTCTTGAATATACAGTTGATTATTTTTATTACGTAAAAATTTGGTGACTTTTGTTTCAATGTCTTGTTGGCATTCATTGATTTGACGCCGAATTTTCCGAAGTTGACGGGAAGCATCGGTGGCGACTTTTTGGTTATGGATTTTCGTATAAATTTGTTCTTCGATTGCTCTGAAGTCAGCTAAGTGCTGACTGTAACTAAATAGGCGTGGTGTTTGGTATTGATTTTTTTCAAAAAACTTCTGGATTCGCTGACTACTTCTTAAAAAGTCAGCCACCTCAATCAATTCGTTTGGTGTAAGGATTAAGCCTTTTTTCACTTGTTGAAGCAAGCGGGTAATTTGACTCAAGCCCATGAAAGGGACGTGTTGTCCGCTATCAATAATTAAGCGGGCCTCAGTTGTTTCCGTTAAGCGGGACTGCACTGTTTCTAAACGTGTTGCAGGGACCATTTTCGCCAACCGTTCTTTACTATACTCGCCAATCGCACGTGTTTGAACTTCTTTAAGAATTGTTGTAAATTGTAATTTTTGAATGGTTTCATGATTCATTTGTTTTTTTCTTCCTTTCTATCGCGAAAAGAATACCTGGCGCCTTTAAATAAAAACCAGTTTCTACAGAAAAAGAGGACAGCGTTCTACCGCTGTCCTCTTTATCGTTGGATAAAGGTTACTAAAGAAACCTCTTTTAAATGAGGTATTTAGTAATTGAGATGACTGACAGGTATCACTTTCTAAGCACACCAAATAAACCTTGCTTGGTTCACTGGTTATTCAACTTATCAATTAGATACCTACGACACTCACCAAAATACCCCACATTCGTTTGTTGGTTTTTATTTATTCTCCACTTGAGAGTAGCAAATCTGGTGGAGAAAGTCAACTAAAGATTGGCCCTTTACTTATTCAATGTGTTTTTCATCATGGTTAGTAACGTTTTCACGTCTTCTGTTCTAGTGTCCCCTGTTTCTTGATCGATAATTGAGCTGTAAACATGAGGAATGATTTTTTTAACGCCAGCATCCACCGCAATTTGAACAATTTCTTCAAAGTTTTCTAAATCAATGCCCCCTGTTGGTTCTAAATAAAAGTCATACTTGGCACAAGCTGCTGCTACTGCTTGGTATTCTTCTTTGTGAGCCAAGCCTTTCATTGGGAAATATTTAATAGAACTGCCTCCCATGTCTTTCAACAATTTGATGGCAGTTTCGATAGGTACTTCTGCCGCTGGCGCACCCGAGCTTAACGGACCTGTCGCAATATTAACATAGCCAACTTTGCCTGTGGGTGACACCAAGCCATTAATCACTGTTTCGTCTTGACGAAGTAAGGCCCGCGAAGCGCCGACACCTGTGAAGACTTGGTTCACGTGTTGCGGTTGTAGAACTTCTGATAAGCGAGCCACCATTTGACTTTGATTAGGATCGCCAGCCCCTAAGCCGACAGATAAAGCGTTGTTGGTTGCTGCTTGGTATTTTTTCATATCGTCAATGGCTGCTTCATCGGTTTCATAGTTTTTTGAAAGGACGCCTAGCACAACATGCCCTTCTGCTGCTTCATAACAGGCTTGGGCATTTTCTACTGAATTGGCTAAGACGTTTAAACAAATGCGTTCTTCTAAATAATTAGGTTTTAATGACATGGCTTATTTCTCCTTTGTGTCCATAATTTCTTGTAATCGTTGCACGATTTTGTTCATTTCTTCTTGATTGACAGAACGAATGTCAAATTCAATGATGCCATTGTTGGCTTGATATTCACGCGTATAAATGGCCGGACTTTCTGCTTTTAACGCTTGGATGACTTCCTTGGCGGTTTTTCTGCCGTCCACTTTGACACTGGCGCGATAAATGTCTCGTCCGGCGCCATCTTGGACGATTTTGGCGGTTAAATCTGACAAGTTGTTGATAGCTTCAACAAACGGTTTTAAGCGTTCTTGCATCGAAGCCCCTGATTCACTGCCATGCGCCAAGTATTCTTCCACTGCTTGCGTAAAGCCCAGGATATTGTCTTTGCCAATTTTCATTGCTCGACCAATGCCTTTGCCTTGTAGGCGCACCCAGTCAATGTATTCTTTTTTCCCGACCACTAAACCGGCACTTGGCCCTTCAATGGCTTTGGCGCCGCTGTAAATCACCAAATCAGCGCCTGCTTCAGTGTATTTGAAAAGATCTTCTTCTGCTGCCGCGTCAACAATTAGCGGCACCTTGTGGCGTTGCGCCACTTTGGCCGCTTCGGCCACCGTCAGCATACTTTTTTGCACGGTATGATGGCTTTTGATGTATAGAATGGCCGCTGTTTTTTCGGAAATCATCATTTCCACGTGTTCTGGACTGCACATGTTGGCGTAGCCAGCTTCCACTACTTGGCCTCCGCCTTGCGCTACCATGACTTCTACAGGCGTGCAGTAGTCCACGTTGTGCCCTTTAGGTAAAATAATCTCTCGCTGTTCAATTTTTTCTGTATAGGGATGATACGAGTGGTACAAGCTGCCTTTTCCAATCAGGGCAGCCACCGCTTGGGCAATCCCCGCTGAAGCCGAGGAAACGATTTGGGTATCTTCTACCTTCAACAAGTTGGCTAAAAAGGCCCCTGTTTGCACACTAAGTTCACTCATTTCAAAGAAATGTTCGCCGCCGAATCGTTGAGCTGCTAGGACTGCCTCCGAAACTTTGGAGACACCTAGAATGGTCATTTTCCCAGAAGCATTAATGACTTCTTTTAAGTGGAATTTTTCGTAACTATTCATTATTTTCTCCTTTATAACAAACCAAAGAATGAAGTGACCAAACTAACTAAGACAATCGTGCCGATAATGATACCGTAACGTGGGCCTTTCTTTACCATGAAGAAATAAATAGCCATGACTGCTGCTAAAGGAAGTAACCCTTTCATAATTTGATCTAGAATATCTTGTAAAACAATCGTGGCACCGCCAGTAACTTTAAACGTCATCGGGCTAGCAATTTTAACATAACTCGCACTTAAAGCGCCCATCATCATCATTCCTAAAACATTTGCTGAATAAATGACTTGCTTAATTTTGCCGTCTTTTAACAAACTTAAGATTGAATTACGCCCTAATGTATAGGACTTATTCACTAATGTCCAACTGATGTATAACGTAATGGCTGTGTACAGAACCAACGGACCGATACTTCCAATCACGTTACCTCCTTTAGCCATTGGAATAAAAATGGAAATGATTAACGGCATTAATGCTGCCCAAATAATCGAATCGCCAATCCCAGCCAGCGGACCCATCAACCCAGTTTTAATCGATGTGATCGCCGTATCAGAGATCGCTGCACCATTGGATTTTTCTTCCTCCATAGCAATTGCAATCCCTTGAATTGAAGCCCCTACTGTTCCTTCAGTATTAAAAAAATTCAAATGACGTTTCAGAGCTTCTCTTTGTTGTTCTTCATCGTCTGCGTAAAGTTTTTTAATTGCAGGAATCATCGATGCACAAAAAACTAAACTTTGGAGACGTTCATAAGAATTGGATAACTCACAGCCTAGTTGATAAATCCAAAAGGCTTTGGATAATTCTTTTTTAGTAATTTTTTTCTGTTCCAATTGTTGTTCATTTGCTTGTGTCATTTGTTCCATTATGCTGCCTCCTCACTCAATGCCTTATTTCTAACTAAAAAGGCAATACAGATTCCTAAAATAGCGACGGCCATAACTTCTGCGCCAAAATATACTACTGCAACAAAACCAATTAAAAAATAAGGAATCAAATTTTTCTTGCCAATTACCATAATTGTTAAGGCGAATCCTAACGCTGGTAAAATACCACCCATTACTTCAAAGCCGTGCATCAACCATGCTGGGATAACTTCTAAGACTTTATTCACCACAGATTGACCAAAAAAGTTCGCCGCAAAAACCAACGGAAAGCGAATTAAAAATCCCGCTAAAGCTGGATAAACAAACGCAGCTCGGTAAATCCCCCCATAATTTAACTCTTCTGCATATTTATCAGCCATATGCACCCACGTCGCATTGATGGTCCGCCGTAATTGATCCATAAAGACGCCTAACACACCAAAAGGAACAGCTAGTGCAACAGCCGCCTCGGCATTCATTCCCACACCTAAAGCAATTGGAATCGCAATTGCTGAAGCTAAAGCCGGATCACTAGGCACATTGCCGCCCGGTGTAGAGGTGACTCCGAGATAAACAAGTTGAATCCCCGCCCCCACAACCATTGCTTCACTAAGTTTTCCTGTTGCTAAACCAGCCACCAATGCTGCACCTAATGGCTGAGACAGCATGCCTGAAAATGTGTACCCAAAACGCAAACGTGCAAACCAATAATAAAGTCCCATAATAATTGAAACACCTAAAACGCCCATATGATTCTCTCCTTTTTCTCTGATTATAGTGATTGATATTTTTCAATTAATTTTTGAATTGGTAGGGGATTTTCTTCGGGAATCGCTTGGAAGAAAACATGGATGCCCTTCGTTAAAAGTTCAGTCAAAATTGCAACATCTTCTTCAGATAAATTGATATTTTTTAAAACATTTTTCCGATTTGGTCCGCCACCTAAGCCACCAACTTGAATCTCCTCTTTAATAATTTCTTGGTCCACCATCGCTTTTAAGGTCGTTAAATCTGGCACTAAAAATAACACCTTTTTCTCTTCCTTTTCTTGCGATTCCCAATATTCTTTGGCATTTTCAATCCCTTTAATTACTACAGAAACCCCTGGAGGCGCTGCCATTAAATAAATACTTTGTAAAAATTCATCTTGCTCTAGTTCATCACTCACTACCAAAATTTCATTTGCACCTGATTGTTGTAACCATTTAGTCACTACTTGTCCATGGATTAAACGACTATCGACTCTTGTTAATACGATTTTTGACATTCTGTTCACCTGTACTTTCTTATTTTGGAATTTCTAAAATTTGACAACTGTCTACTGCTGCTTGTTGAATCATTTCTGCGTCTTGTAAACGAAACCCAGGACCACTTTGTTTCATGACGGATTCTAATAATAACGATGTGCATAGTCCGGACACAATCAGGAGGTCATAATCTTTTGATAAACGCAATGCAACGTTACTAGGTGTGCCGCCTTTAACATCTGTTAAAATTAGCAGCTGGTTGTGCCACGTTAATTGTTCAATTTTTTCTGTGACTCGTTCTAAATAATCCCCCAGTGAATCCTCTGCTTGTAATGCAACTTCATGTACATTTGTAACTTCTCCAACAATCATCTGGACGCTTTTGACTAATTCCAAGCCCCAACCATTGTGTGTTAAAAGTAAAATTGGTTCATTTTCCATAAACAAACTCCTTTGCTAATTAATCATTTTATTAAAAGCAATAAGTGTGCCAACTTTCATTTCCGTTTGAATTAAGCCTTTTCAAAGAGCAATTCATAAATATAACGCACTTCCAAAGGTGGAATCAACAAATTATAGGACACTTCAATCGGTCGAAACGCCATTTTTATGACAGATACTGCTTCTGGCAACTCTCGGTATGACACTTCATAAGCTGTCGGGTCATATTCTGGATTTAGCAATTGCCGTTCTAACATACAAGCACAATGAATGATAAAACGAAGTAAAATCTTTTCGTCACTTTTTATTTTGGTTTGCAAGCAAATGTCTGAATAAATCTTAGCTAATTCGATTGAAATGGTTGTCGGATTCAAAACTGTTAGTAAGTCTGTAATAGCTTCGATTGATAATCCTTGAATATATTTAGCTGAAACTTTCTTTAGTAACTCTTGGTTTTGTTTTTCTTCTAAATGATGGCCTAATAATTCGAAAACTAGCTGAATGCCCCGCTTCGATAGTAAATCTTGCAAAGAAATAAACGGAATATCTGGCACTTCTGTCTTTACGGTGCCAATGATGCCAACGATTTTCTCTTCTTTCCGAACAAAAGAATGCAAGCGATCAATGTCTTCCACTTCTCTTTTCTCTAAAGTAATGATGCGTACATTCGTTAGTAATTCATTAGGAAAAGTTTTTAGTAACAACTGTTCAATTTTAATAGCAGTCCCCATACCAGTTAGACAGGAAATAATGAGAACTTTTGCCTCGTTGAAGCGACCTTTACTGCAAATCAAGGCGCGATGATTTTTTTCTTTTAAGACTGGTAATAGATACTCAAACGCCGTCGATTCATAAATGACTTCTCGGGCCACTTCTAGCAATGTTAAGAGATTGATATTGCTAATTAGCAGCACTTCCATTTGAAACGTTTGACTGATAGCATTACCAAAGTAAACCAAGGAACCGATGTCCACCATTAAAATAATTTTTTTATACTGATTTTGCTTTACAATTGTACGGACTTTTTCTAATGTTTCTTCCACTGATTGATTAATCGGCATATCAACTGCACGCATGACAGTTGTTGAGAACAGAAGGTTGGTGTACTCAACCATACTGCTGGCCGTCGCGGTACCATGAGCAACGACGATAACGCCACAGTTTTCTTCGACTGAGTGCGCTCTTTTTTTAGCTGTGACTTTACGAATAAATAGATCGAAAAAGAGGATTTCCGTATCAGCAAAAGAAATCCCAAACAGCGTTTGTAAAAAGTCCACCATGGTCTTAGCAGCTTGATACTGGGTTACTTTGCCAGAATAGATATTTTTGGTATCTGAATAAAATGTTTCATTCATTTGTGCAGAATAAAAAACAGCAGAATAAAGGTGGACAATTAAAATATTCTGGAAATCCTCTGTCAATTTTTCTTGGATTAGTTGTTCAAAAAAGACAATGGCTTCTTGAATTTTTGGCTGCAATGTTTCGTCAATGGCCTCTAAGGCTAGCGGTTCTTGAGCAAAAATGTCCATATCATAAAGTTGCTCGACTTTGTTTTGCATGATTGCTAGCGCATCCTCTGTCGAAAGTGTTAATTTTTTCAAATCCGCATATTCTTTCAATAGAAAATTATAAAAACGATCATTTTTCAGACTTTCCGATTTGAGTAACTCTTGACTGCTTAAATAAAAATGGTTGTATTGAATCGTGAGGCCATCGTTAGGTATCCACTCATTAAAAGCCAGCAGACTTTCTACATCAGGTTGCTCTTTGACTGTCCCCTCGTTTGCTTCAATGCAAATAGTTTCCGTTAATTGATCGAACACCTCTAAATAGGCTTGTGCGCTCATAAATTGAATCGCCGCTTTCAATTCGCCAACGTTGGCTTCAAAATGAGTAAACGTTAATTGTTCCAACGCCTCATAACGAATATGGATATTCTTTTGAATCCGTTGACTTTCTTCTAAGAAAAAGGACAAAATCAATTGAATTTTTTCTTTCATAGAGCGCTCGGCTAAAGCTGGAATAGCTAATGTCACAGGGATCCTTCTTAAAAACGTTTTCAAAAAATGTTGATTGACTGCTTCGGTTGTTGCAAAAATAAATTTTATCGATACATTTCTTTGTTTTTCGGCTTCACCCATCCGTGTAAAATACCCTTTATCCAAAACTGTAAACAATTTTTCTTGACCTTCGCTCGTTAATCGATGGACTTCATCTAAAAATAAAAAACCACCATCTGCCAACTCCACTAAGCCTTTTTGGTCATTGACGGCACCAGTAAAACTGCCTTTTTTATAGCCAAACAGATGAGAAGTTAATAATTCTGGATTGTTGAAATATTCTGCACAATTAAAATAAATGAATGGAACTTCTTGGTTCATTTTAACTTGATAAAATTGGTGTAATTGTTCTGCAATTAAGGTTTTCCCAACTCCAGATTCTCCAGTAAGTAAAATATTCAAGCCATTAGGCGGATATAAAATAGCGGCTTTCAACTTCTTGATGGCGTCTGCTAAGCTCCCATCAAAACCAATTACGTTCGCAAATGGATTCATTTTCAGTAGCTGCTTTTTCTTATGTATCTGTTCTGTCTGTTGATAAATGTCCTCTTGCAGCGAAGCGAGGGAATCGTAACACGTGCTACTTTTAAAAAAAGGAAACTGTTCCTCTAAGTAGTCTTTATCAAAAAATAACACTGGTCTTGATTTAACTTTAACGACTTGGTCTTTTCTCACTAATTCTGAAAGCTCTTCACTAACAGCGGTTCGGGTATAGCCAGAGGCCTGACTTAATTGCGAAGCCGTTGCGGGCAACAAGGTTGCTTTGCTACTTGGATTTTGTACGTGAAACTTTTTTAACGCTTGATGAATATTATCAATTCTCATAGTCTTTTCCCCATTTCTTTTTTGATCCAAAAGTTAATTTATTATACATTAAAACGGAAGCGGTTTCTTATTTACCATAAAAAAATCAAGTCTTTAACCAAAAGATTAAAGACTTGATTTTTATTCTCCGTATTGTACAAGTTGTGTATTTTCACAATGAAAGTCCAAGAAATCTTGGATTTTTTTACCATTGAAGTAGTTATCAATGACTCGCATAACCGCATTGTGGCAAACAAATAGGTAAGTTTCCTCTGAAGCCAAGGCTTCCTCAATCAAGGGATAAATTCGGCCCGCGACATCTAAGACTGATTCCCCTTCTGGAAATGGCAAGGAAATCTCAGAACGATTTTCCTGGAAAGCCGTTGTTTCAATCGGTTCACCATCATAAATGCCAAAATTCATCTCAATTAAACGTGGTTCTGTTTCAATCGTCAATTGATTTCGTTCCGCAATTTTACGTGCTGTTTCTTGCGCCCGTTTTAAAGGCGACGCCAGTAAACGGTCGATTTGAATTCCTTGTTTGGCAATTTTTTCAGCTACCAATTCCGCTTGTTGATAGCCTTTTTCGGTCAATTGCGCTTCCGCATGACCACAAATTCTACGGGCCACATTATAATCTGTTTCACCATGTCTCACTACGTACAGCATTTTTCCACCTCAGTTTTTTGTCTTGTGTCTATTTTATCTGAAATTTGGTCACAATAACACCCTATTTAGCGATAACTTTCTGGTAATTTAAATTTGCCTTCTTGCTCAAACTGTTCGCCTACTTGGAATAAGAGATCTTCACGTCCACGAGCAGCCAGCAATTGAATGCCTAAGGGTAACCCCGTTGCCGTCACATGTGTGGGCAAGCTGATGGCTGGTTGTCCTGTCAAGTTCGCTAGTTGAGTATACGGTGTTAGCTGTAAACTTTTATCAAAATAATCATAGATTAATTCAGCTAATTCTGCTTCTGTTAATTCTGCTGCTTGCGCCATTCGTTGACGAATGTGCTCACTTTGCAAATCTTCGTTAATTTTTGGTGCTGAAAAAGCCGTTGTTGGTGATAAAAACAGATCAAATTTTTGGAAAAGTTCTTCCATCGTTACTGCTGCTTGATCCCACAACTGTAATGAATGAACATAGGTGGCTGCTGGAATCTTTTGGCCAAATTGATGCATGGTCCATGAAAAAGGTTCGATTTCTTCTTTACGAATTGGGCGCCCGAGCCCCTGTTGAATGCTATTCATCATCGCTGTAGTTTCTGCGCCGTTCATTTGATAATAGGAGCGAATCAGCGCTGCACCATCGACTGGATAAGGAATCTCAATGATTTCATGGCCAGCGGCTGCCAGAAAATCAGCCGCTTGTTTCGCCGCTTGTGTTGCTTCTGGCGAAATCAGTGAGCCGATAGGCGAAGCGGTGCACAGAGCAATTTTTAGCCGTTGTTTTTTAGGGTGTGTTTGCCATTCTGCCAAGGGCGCTTGGTAGGGGGCGCCACTGTGGCTACCACGTAGGCCATAAAATAATGCTTTGGTGTCTCTCATAGAAATAGTCAACGCAAAGTCAATCGAGGCACCTTGCCAGCCTCGCCAGCCTTCTGGGCCGACAGGCATGGAGCCACGGCTAGGTTTTAAGCCAATTAAGCCACTAAAAGAGGCGGGAATTCGGATGGAGCCACCGCCATCACTAGCGCCGGCGATAGGAACAATCCCGCTAGCGACAACTGCGGCAGCGCCGCCACTGGAACCGCCTGGCGAATGTTCCAGGTTCCAAGGATTGCGGGCTGGCCCGTAAAGCGCAGGATCCGTAATATTTTTAAAGCCAAACTCTGGGGCGTTGGTTTGTCCTAAGGGCATCAAACCAATCGTTTCTGCTTGTTTGACAAAGTTAGAGGTCGTTGTTGCAGTACTATTTTTAAAAAGTTGCGAGCCGGCCGTTGCTGACCACCCCGCTTTTTCTTGGCCTAACATTTTCAATGGAAATGGCAAACCAGCAAATAGTGTGTCCTGCTGTTTATTTTTTTGATAAGTTGCTTCTGCTTCTTGGCTATCAAAAGTTACAAAGCCATTGATCTTTGGATTTAACTTTTGGACTTTTTTCTCAATATCCTTTAAGAGTTCTGTGCGACTTACTTTCTGTTCTTTTAATTGTTGTACCCAATATAGTCCGTCTTTCATACAGACCCACCTCCTATACTATTCCGTATTAGTATAGCATGGTTTTTAGAGGTCATCCTGTGATGGTGATTTTCATTCGTCAAGTGCTTCTCTATTTTAAGTAAATAATTCGCCAATGTAAGGAAGCAACTGCGGATGCAGTTTGTAGCCTTTATACCGTGTATTTTGGATACCTTGTTTTTTAAAGCCCCCTACTTGAATTTTTTTATTTAATTTTGTCAGCTGTTTGGTCATTTTTTTTCGATTGTTGGCTGTTTCTTCTGTGTCATAAATTAATTTACACAGGCGCTCCATTGGTAAGTGTTCTTTTGGCGTACTGTACAAGACAGCCAGTAGTGCCCGTTCTGTAGCGGTTAGCTTTATCCCTTCTACGTTTAACTTTTCATCTTCTCGTTGGATGGGTTTATTTAATTCTGCCAAGAGGAGATTTTCTCTTAATGTATCCAAAGTCGCATCCAATCGTAGCCAATTGAGAATGCCATATTGATAGCTGATGCTCAATTCTTCCGAGGTAGGAATGTCTTCGGAGCGAAGAAACAACGGCGTTTTAACTCTGGCTAATTCCTTTAGATATAAATATTGTTCTTTGCGAGGAATCGTTTCGCTGAGAATGATGGCATCAAATTTTCGATAAAACAAATGACTTTCCTTAATTTCACCAATCAGACACGTCGTACAAAAAACTTGGTGATCTAAATGCTGTAAGCGGTTTTGAAAAGCAGTTTCTGATAAAATATTTTTTGTGATGACCATTATTTTCATTCTTGATTCCTCCTTAATTCTTTTTTAGTTCAAAATTTTCTCAATTTTCGTGTTTCGATTTGATATATTTAGTATACTGGAAATTTTTCGAATTAAAATTTAGAAATTTACAAGCAAATCAGTCATTAACAGTCATTCCTATAATCCCTGATTTATAAAGGCTTTCTAATAGTCTTATTTAAAAAAATATTTGTTATTTAATCCTCAATATGCTATTTTTTTAATTTTTTCTTTTTTTATTTAGCTAACAAACGTCAAAAGGTTGGTAGCTAATATCAACCTTTTGACGTTTGTTAGCTATTTTCTCTTGAAATCTTTGGATTTTTTTCTACTTTCACTAAAAAAAACAGCCAAAAGTGGCTGTTTTTTTGCTGCTTATATTTATTTCATAATATCGATCAAGTCTTTTTTCGAAGCTGCCGAGGCAGGGAAATAGCTAAATACAACCCCGATAAAGACAGAAATCCCGATGGCTAATGAAACGGTCATTAAATCTGGTCGAACAGAAAACGGTAGTGCCATTGAGGCCAAGTAGGCAATAATCATTCCTAAAAGATAACCAGTAATTCCGCCGATTAAGGTCAAGGCAATTCCTTCTGTTAAGAATTGCTTTTTAATATCACTGGCTGTCCCGCCCAATGCACGTCGGATACCAATTTCCTTAATCCGTTCTGAGACCGAAATGTACATCATATTCATAACGCCGACCCCAGCAATTACCAGTGAAATGGCTGCAATTGCGGAAATAAACAAGGTTAAATTATTTAATAAAGAGCCCATTTCTTTGATGGTATCTTTAACATTATATTCTTGATATGTCCCGCTGTTTTTCATGGTTCCTTGTTGAGAGAGAGCTTTTATTGTTTCTTTCAATACTTGATCTGGTTGGTAGCCAGGTGCCACTGTTAGCTTCAACGTAGATGTATCTTTTAGCTTGCCGAAATAATGTTCATAGGTCTTTTTGGGAAAATAAAGTAATGAGTCATCATTACCTGGACCAATGGCACCGCTGGTATTGGTTGTCACGCCAACAATGGTAAAAAGTTGCTCTTTATATGGAAAAGTTCGATTAACTGCTGCAGTTGGGTCTTGGTAGAGTTCTTTGGCAACCAGTTCATCCACCACCACTGTTTTATCCAGTTTTGCATTGTCTCCATCATTCAGTTGGCGTCCCGCCAACAATTCTTTGGTGGTTTTGTTGGCAAGTTCATAGGTTACGGAAAGATTTTTCGGTCCTGCTTGAAAATTCAGTGTACCTTTTTGGGCGCCATCAACTTCTCTTTGATCAAAATCAATTTTTTCTACGCCAGGAACCATGCGCACGACCCCTAAATCATTGTCGGTAAACATCGCTTGGTCACTAAACATATCCGAAGTGTTGTAGGCCGAAAAAGAAATCTTCTTCACATTTTCTTTTTGTTTTTCAGCGGATAATTTATCGACCATGTCTTCTTTAAAGCCGTTACCGATAGCCACGATGGTAATCACCGAAGCGATCCCGATGACAATCCCTAGCATCGTTAACAAGCTGCGTCGCTTATTTTTCAAAATGGAACGGAAGGCGGTTTTCCAAATAATTGAACGTTTCATGTCAGCACCTCCTCTAAAATCTTTCCATCACGAACTTTAATCAAACGATTGCAGTATTCAATTGTCTCTTCATCATGTGTCACTAAAATAATGGTGACACCTTCATTGTTTAATTGCTGAAAGAGCGTTAAAATTTCTTCCGATGTTTTACTATCTAAAGCCCCAGTTGGTTCATCTGCAATAATAAAACTTGGCCGATTGACAATCGCACGTGCAATGGCCACACGTTGTTGTTGTCCACCCGAAAGTTGTTTTGGATGCTTCTTGCCTTTATCTGGCAAGCCGACTTTTGTCAGAACTTCGTGGACACGATCTTTGGCTTCTTTTGGGGTTAACCCACTATATAAAAGAGGCAATTCAATGTTTTCTTCAACTGTTAGTGTTTCAATTAAACTAAAATTCTGAAAGACAAAGCCGACTGCTTCATTTCTAATTCGGGATAGTTCCTTATCAGAAAAGTCGCCAATTTCACGGTCTTCAAATAAATACGTTCCTTCAAACTTTTTATCAATAAAGCCTAGCAAATTAATCAAAGTCGATTTCCCAGAACCAGAAGGACCCATAATCGCTAAAAATTCTCCAGCGTCTACTTGGAGGTTAATATCATCTAACACATGCAGTGTTTCTTCTTCGGAATAATAATATTTATGAATATGGGCTAGCTTAATCATTGGCAGCTACCTGAACATCTTGATTATCTTTTAATTCTTTATTGGGATTGGCAATCACTTGGTCTTTCCAGTTCAAGCCACTTTTGACAACTTTACGACCTAAATTTGTTTCTGTTTCAATCGGTGTTTTTTTCGCTTTGCCCGCTTTGTAAACATAGACAAATTCTTTTTGGCCTTCTTTTTGGATTGCTGCTGTCGGTATAATCATTTGTTTTTGCGGCACAGCGATGCTAGTAGACAAGCCTTCTGCCCAAGGAAAATCACCTTCTACTGTAAATTGATAACTCACTACTGGATTGCCTTCATTTTTAGCTATTGGGGTTTGCGCAATGGAAACAATTTTGCCTGGCGCTGATTTGCCTGAACCAACGGTCGTCACTGTTACTTCTTCCCCTGTCTGTAATTTATCGTAATCATATTCGGTTACTTTTCCTTGAATATTTTTCTTTTGTGTTGCAATTTTAATGACTGGTTTGTCGGTACTACTCATGGCACTAGCATCGACAGTGACTTGGCCATCAATTGGTGCTGTAACGACTGTGTTGACTTTGCCACGTGTTTGTTCAAGCGTGTTTGCTGCTCCGACAGCATCACTGTTGGCTAATTGAAGGGCTTGGTTAGCTTGGGCGACTTCACTATTCGCAGCACTAACGGCTTCATTCAATTGCTGAATTTCCGCATTTAGTGTTTCTTTCTCTTCAGCCTCTTTTGCGGTGTTTAATTTTTGCTTGGCTGCAGCAACTTTGTTTAACGCTTCATTGTATTTTTGAGTGGCTAAGTTAACGTTCTCTTGTGCTTGTTGAACTTGAAGATTATTCCGATTAACGGCATTCGCTTGTTCTGTTTCTGTGGCTTGGATGTCTGAGTTATTGTACGTTAACAATGGACTATCTTTCTTGACTTCTTTACCATTTTCAACATTTATTTCGGCAATTTTTCCTAAAGAAGGATCAAAGAAAATATCCCGAGTATCTAGAAAACTCACTTGACCATCTAATTTTAATGAGGCCATTTCTGTAATGGTATACGTTGTGTATTCAGGTTCAACTTCTTTTGAAGAAAAAACTGTTTTTGCTCCGATAAATCCGACGACGACCACTGCGGCACCAATACCGAACCACACTTTTTTATTTCGCTTCTTCTGGCCTGACTTTTTCATTTATTTGTTCCTCCTTGATTTCTGTTGACGAGTTTGTCATTTTATTTAGTATATAATGAATAAAAAAACTGGTCCCTTCATCTTCCTATCATTCCTCTTACAGTTTTGACACATCTTTATCTAACAAAAAAACGTTTATCCTGTGTAAAAGGATAAACGTTTTTTGTTATTTTATTGTTCTAATTGACCCAACCAGCCAGATGTACCACCTAGAACATTGGTTACTTGATACCCTTGTTGACTGAGAAACGCACACGCTTGTGCGGAGCGCGATCCCATTTGACAAATCAGATAATAGGGTTGGTTTTTATCTAATTGCTGATAATTTTCGGTTAAAGTACTTAAAGGTAAGTTGATGGCCTGAGGGACATGCCCCAGTTGGTATTCCATTTCTTCTCGTACATCAATAATTGGTAATTTTTTTCGTTTTGCTTCCTGATAAAATTCAGGCATGCCAATCGTGTTATACATTTTCTAGTTCCTCCGGTTTTACCATTCGATATAGCGCAAAAGCACCATCTAAATTTTTGGCTGAGATGCCTGCTTGTTTTAGCATCCGTTCTGCAATATAACTACGCAAACCGCTGTGACAACTAACAATGTACTCCGTTGACTTGTCTAATTCCTCCAAACGTTCTCTTAACTCATTTAAAGGAATAGAGACAGCATTTTTAAATTGACCATTGGCTCGTTCGGCGGGATTACGGACATCTAATAAAACAGCCCCATTAGCTAATTCGTTGGATAACTCATACCATTGAACGTTTTCACTCAATCCTTCTGCAAGGTTCATCGCTGCATAGCCTAACATGTTCACAGGATCTTTCGCTGAACCAAACGGCGGCGCATAGGTAAACTCTAATTCAGGCAAATCAAAAATAGTTAACTGTCCTTTAATAGCGGTCGCAAGAATATCAATCCGCTTATCTACGCCCTTTGCCCCAATTCCTTGTGCGCCATAAATTTCCCCTGTCGTAGGATGGAAAACTAATTTTAACTGAAGATCTGTTGCGCCAGGATAATACCCCGCATGGTCTTTTCCACTGATATGCACAACAGCTGTTGTTAGTCCAGCAGCTTTAGCAGTCCGTTCGCTTAAACCAGTTGAAGCGGCGGTTAAATCAAAGACTCGCACAATAGCGGTCCCAATGCTCCCTTGATTTTTTCTCTCTAACCCAGCAATCACATCCGCTACTTGACGTCCTTGGCGATTGGCGGGGGAAGCTAAAGAAATCAGCGCATCTTCTTGAGTGATTTGTTGTTTCACTACAATAGCATCCCCAACCGCATAAATATCGGGTTGATTCGTTTGATAGTGTTCATCAACAACAATACCGCCACGTAAACCAGTTGCTACACCTGCTTCAACTGCTAAGGTATTTTCTGGTTGGACACCCACCGACAAAATGGTTAAATCAGAAGCTAATGTTTGACCGTCTTCTAAGCGAATCACTTGCCCTTCTTCTTCAAAAGCAACCGCAGATTGTCCCGTAATTACTTGAACATTGTTTTTGCTTAATTCAACTTTGACAAAAGCGGCCATTTCTTCGTCTAATGGCGGTAAAACATGGGGTGCCTTTTCCACGAGAGTGACTTCTAATCCGCGTTTTTGTAAGTTTTCTGCCATTTCCAAGCCAATGAAGCCTGCGCCAATCACGACGGCTCGTTTTGTTTCTGGTGTCAAGGCTGTCATAATTTGATCTAAATCAGGAACATTTCTTAATGAAAAAACATTTTTGGCTTCTGCCAATCCTGTAATTGGTGGCACAAAAGGTTTCGCCCCTGGTGATAAAATTAATTTGTCATAGTGTTCTGTTAAAATTTCTGTTTCATGTTTCACTGTGATCACTTTTTCTATTGGATCAATCGCCACGACTTCATGGTGAGGACGAACATCTAAATTAAACCGTGCCTTTAACGCTTCGGGTGTTTGAACAAGCAGTTGCTCTCTTTCTGCGATTTCGCCAGAAACGTAGTAAGGCAAACCACAGTTTGCAAATGAAACAAAAGGGCCTTTTTCCATGACAACAATTTCAGCATCTTCCATTAAACGACGTAAACGTGTCGCTGCTGACATGCCACCAGCCACGCCTCCAATAATTACAATTTTCATTTATTTTCCTCCTTTAATTTGACCAGACCATTGGGACATCCCGCCACGAACGTTAATCACGTGATAGTTTTTTCTCGCTAAAATTTTGGCCGCATTTTTGCTGCGCATGCCGGACTGGCAAATCACATAGACCTCGTTAGCGGATTTGTTGTAGGCGGGAATTTTGTTAAGTGGGACATTAATCGCTTGTGGAATATGCCCTGCGCGGTATTCGCTAGGTGTCCGGACATCTAATAACGTTATCTCTTTAGATAAACGTGACTGCAATTCTTTTGTTGAAATACTTGGCGTTTTTTTAAACAATTGAAATAACATCTTTTTCTCCTTCTCTTATATACCTTACGGGGTATATTTAACATGAAAAAGTTAGACTTGTCAACTGAAGAGATTTCTGCCATTTTTAGATTCAAAGAAAAGATAGTTGACAAAAATACCTCGTGTAGGTATATTTTAAACCAATCACTACTCTTAAGGAGGGGCAAAATGACTGAAGAAAAAAAGAAAGTTCTGAATCGTTTACGCCGCACAGAAGGTCAAATTCGCGGGATTCAAAAAATGATTGATGAAGAAAAAGAGTGTATCGATGTTATCACTCAGTTGAGTGCGGTCCGTTCTAGTATTGATCGCGTAATGGGGATGATTGTTGCGGAGAATTTAAAGCATTGCTTTGAAAATCCTGAAAAAGATCCTAAAGAACAAGAAGAGCGATTAGCACAAGCGATTAATATGATTGTCAAAAAGTAAAACAACGCAAACTTATTCAACGAAAGATAAGTTTGCGTTGTTTTTTTATTTATTAGACGAATCTGCCCCGCGTTTTTTTAAATTGACAAGCATAAAAAGAATCGTGCCAATTAGTAAAATCACGACGGCGATATAAAAGCCCATGACTTTCGAACCCGTTGTGTCAGAAATTTTCCCAGTTAAAGCTGGGGCGATTACAGATGACATCATGCCGAAAAAGTTAAACACACCCAAAGTAGTGCCAATTCCAATTTTTGGTGCATTTTCACCTAGCCAAGAAATAATAATCGGTTCTACAGCTAATTTCCCTAAGAACCCATACATAATTAAAGCAATTAATAACAACGTTGCATTACTTACTTGTACAGTTAACAAAAGCATGGCTGTTGCTAAAAATTCTAAAACAACGATGAATTGAACTTTTTTATGCATGTACTTATCCGCCAACCGACTAAAAAATAACGCTCCTGGAATAGAGGCAAATGCGACCAGCGAAGAGGACAATCCAATTGCCGCTCCTTGGAAACCACGTTCGGTACTTAAAAAATTAGGTAACCAAGTCACAATCATATAATATGCATAACAAGTGCCAAAATATAAAATATACGCAAATAGCATATGTGGCGCAAACAGTTTTTTAAAGGGCACCTTTTCTTTTACCGCTTCGTTATCTTTTTCATCAACAACGGTTGGCTGAATCAAGGCCATATCTTCTTTATGATTGCGAATAATTACTTGAAAAGCCACTAACATACAAATAATCATAAAGGCGGAAATGTACATCATCACCTGCCAAGGTAATCCTTTTTGGGCAACTAAATAACTAGATAAAATCATTCCTAAACCTGAACCAACTGCTGAACCACTGTTAACAATAGCTGTTGCAAAACTTTTTTTGGCTTGAGGAATGTTTTGCGACGTCAACGAGTAAGCCGAGCCATAGAAAGAACCACATCCTAAGCCTGCCAATAAGCTACCTAAGTAAATTGTTCCAATCGTTTGGGCTTGGGCAATCAGTAATGCTGCCAGCGCAAACAAGATAAAGCCTGGAATTAATACACGTTTTTTCCCAATTTTGTCTACCAAGAAGCCTGCAGGAATCTGCATGACTACGTAACCGAGAAAATAAAAGCTAGAAATGGACCCTAGGGCCGTATCGGAAGCGTTACCATTTAAAGACGCACGAATTTGCGGATAAACAGGAGAAAGCGCGGAACGATAAATCCAGATTGTTACCCAGCCCATACATAGTAAAATAACGATTTTTTTCCAATAAGCCAACGAACTTTTTGTCTTGTCTGTCATTTTCTTTTCCTCCACCAATCATTTTTTTGGTTAACGTTTCATAAGGAACAAAAGCACTACGCTTTTTTACGTAGTGACCTTTGTCCTACCTTCTTTTTTAGTTTAAATACTCAGCCAATGCATGAGTACTACCGCTACCGCCTTCAAATTGATAACCTTGGTGTTTCAATACAGTCTCAAAGGCACTCAAGAAATGCAACACATTGTCTTCGCGACTGCTGTACCCCATATTACCGACCCGCCAAATTTTTCCTTTTAAATCACCGAAGGAAGAGGCAATTTCAACTTTAAAATGATCCAGTAATAAGCTCCGCACCTTTTCACCATCAATTCCTTCTGGAATGACCACAGGAATGACTGTTGGTGTTTTTGTGTCTAACTTCCCGAAAATTTCTAAGCCCATTTTTTGCAGACTTTCAACTAAAATACGATCGTTTTTCCGATGACGTGCGTAGACATTTTCCATGCCTTCTTGAAGTAACAAGCGCAGCCCTTCATGTAGCCCATAAATCATTGTAGTCGCTTCTGTATGGTGATTTAAGCGCTCTGGTCCCCAATATTTTTCTAATTGCGATAAATCCAAGTAGTTACTTTGAATGAACCGTTCATTCCGCGCATCCGCGCCAAGCCCTAACTCTTTTTGGTAACGGCCCGCCAGATAATCGGCTACACGTTGGTTGTAGGTAATCAAAGAAAGGCCTGAAGGTACGCTGACACATTTTTGAGTGCCTGCTACCGCAATATCAATCTTCCAATCATCGACCTTTGTTTCGACACCGCCGTAAGTCGCCACCATATCTACTACGAAGAAAATTTCATTTTCCCGACAAAAGGCGCCAATTTGATCCAGTGGTTGCATTTGTGCATTCGCCGTTTCGCCGTGGACCATCGCAACAATTTTTGGTTGATGTTCTTTAATCGCTTTAATCACCGTTGTTTGTTCAAACGGTGCGAGCCAGTCCTTTTCTAAATAAATGACTTCGGCCCGGGCGCGTTCGCAAATTTCACCTAATAAATAAGCAAACCGGCCATACGCAGGCACAAGCACTTTGTCGCCTGGCTCAATCAATGCAAATAACCCCGCTTCCAAGCCTGAACGTGACGTGCCATCAATGGCAAAGGCTTGTTGATTCTTTGTGGCAAAAGGTACTTTAATCATTTCCCGAACTTCATCCATAATTTGTAGAAATTCTGGATCGAATTGCCCTAAAATTGGTTGACCCATTTGACGAAGTACCGATGGATGGGCTTCGACTGGTCCCGGCGTCATGATTGTTCGCCGTACAAAATTTGGTTGTTGATACATAGTAATCCCTCACTTCATTTTTAATTCTTCTCTTTTATTATCTTTGGAAAAACTCAGAAATTCATTGTTCAATTTGCACTATTTTGACTTTGTTTTTTAGACATATTCAATAACTATCTTTTGTACTCCTTTTTATTCTTCGCTATACTATAAAAAAAGGAGGTTGTTGTGATGAAAATATTAGCTGAGGTCTTGGCTTTACCAAGATTTTCTGATTTACAATTATTATCGTCTCACTCAAACTTAACACAGCCCTTGGAAAGTGTAGAAATCACGGAAACACCTGATGTGGCTGATTTTATCCCTAAAAATGTCATGATTTTAACAACGGCAATGATTTATAAAGATGATCAAGAAAAATTGAAACCTTTTATTGACTCGCTAAAACAAGCAGAGTGTACGGCTTTAGGAATCAAAGTTGGGCGGTTCCTTGACGAAATTTCACCAGAAATTGTTGCCTATGCCAGTGCCGTTGATTTGCCCCTGATTAAAATTCCTAGCACACAGCCACTAGGCGGGTTGTTGCATGAAATTGTAGGCTATCTTCGTGATAGCAAAACCGAACAGATGTCTGCGGCATTTGACATCCAAAAGCGTTTTTCAACATTATTAATGCAAGATGTTGATGCTACGCGTTTCATCGCTGAATTTGCGAAAATTTTAAATGCGCCAATTATTTTATTAAGTCCTTGGCAACAGGTGATTGCTCACTCGAATTATTTTTATGGCAATCAAAAATCAGCGGAGTTTTTTATCGAACAATTATCAAAAGACCACTTTCAACAATTGGCACAAGAAAAGAAAATCTTTCGTTTACAGGATGAGCAACAAGAAAACATTCAAGTAGCTGGCTTTCCAATTCGTGTGAACGATTATTTTCCCTATTATTTATTGGTCTTATCTCCTGAACAGATTCCTTATCCTATTTCTGAATTTGCCATTGATCAGGCCATTTTAGTTTTGACTTTTATGTTATTTAAAAACCAGAAAATTGCTGAATCTTTTGAGCATCTCAAAACAGACTTTTTGGACCGCTTGCTTGATACACATCAAGAAGCGCTGAGTAAACATCAAAATTGGTTGGAACTTTGGAAAAATTATCGTTTAATCAACAGTGATTATTATCAATTAGCGATTGTCTACGGCGTGACTAAACCAGAAAATGAAACCCATATTCGTTATCAGCAAGCGGAAGGGCAACTAATTTTCCAATGGCTCAAAGAACAATTGCCGGAAATCCTGCCAGATGTCGCCTTGTTTAAATTAAAAAATCAAAATAAAAGTATCTTGATTTTTCAATCTAAGAAAAATGACCATTTGATGATTTTGCAAAACCTCGCTGAACGTTTGCAACAGGCTTTGCCTATTACCATTCGCTTTGCTTTAGGCAATGCTTATGAAAACCTAGAAGATTTGCCTAATTCTTATATTGAAGCTTCCTCGACATTAGAGGCTTCTTTACACGCTCAAAAACCAGCGACTGTGCAATTGTTCCATCCCAAAGGCCTAGCTGGACTTTTTGAAAAGATTGGCACTGAAGATGTTGAATACTTTTGCCAGCAACAATTGAAAGAGTTGGCCTATCCGACGGAACCGACGTTACAAGAATTACGAAAAACCTTGAAAGTTTTTTTAGATTTCAATTGCGAAATTACTAAAACGGCCAACGCTCTTTACCTTCACAGAAACACCATTAAATATCGCATGAATCAATGTGAAAAATTATTAGGTACCTCTATTCAAGAGCCTGAGACGAGTTTACTCTTACGGGTAGCGCTGGAACTTTCAGAAAAATAATTAACAGGAAAATAGCCGAATAAAAGTAACGTCTACCAAGAAAAAGGACTCTACCGTTCACCACTGCGTGTTCAAATCCTATTGTTCCGAGGTCATTACTTTACATTCGGCTTTTCGTTATAATTCTGGTTCACGATTGGCATCTTTGGAATAAACGTACATTAACGGTTCTTCACGGCCAACCGCATAGGCTGCTTGTGGCACATAGGCACTCATGAAAATATAGTCCCCTTTTTCCACTGGATACCATTCATTGTCCAAATTGTACATCCCTTGGCCACTAATTAAATACGCGCCATGCTCTTGGACATGCGTTTCAATGTAGGCATGACTAGCACCTGGTTCAAAAGATAAGATATGCATATTCATATCAAAGTCAAACTCTTTCGGCAATAAACTCCAAAGCAAGACGTCTGTCATTCCTTCATATTCTTCGGGTTGTTGGTCATGAATTGACCCAACCACTTTATAAGGTTGATGGTCTGCCAACGGCTGATAGCGTTTTTTATATAAGAAAACTTCTGTGTCTGCTTCCTGTGCATTCGCTAAATACATTTTCATTTCAGGCGTAAAGTAGGCATAGCCCCCGGCTTCAAGCTCATGGGTTTCTTGACCATCTGAAACGCGCAAACGACCGTCAATGACATAAACCAATGTTTGAATCCCGTCGCCACCAAAACCAGTTGTTTGTTGACCATTTTTATGAAACGTAGCAATGTAATCCACAAATGTCGCACCTAATTTAGGCGATCCCAAAATGGAAATATCGACATTTTCAAAACCAGGTACTGCATTTTGCACCAAACCATCATGGGGAATAATGGCGTAATTGTCTTTTTTTATCACAGCTCTTGATGTTAACAATTCTTTTTGGTAACCAACTCGATTATTTTTATAACCCATCACAATTCTTCCTTTTCTATCTTATTTATACGCTAATTCATATAAGGTATCTGCTAAAAGCTTGACGCCTTCAACCAAATCTGGAAATGCCGTTGCTTCTGCTGGATTATGACTAATCCCACCAATACTTGGCACAAATATCATCGCCGTCGGGTAATGGGGCGCAATAATTTGCGAATCATGCCCAGCGCCACTATGCATCATACGATACTGATACTTGCCTTCTTTGGCTTTTTGTTCAATAACTTCTACAATTGCTTGATTCATCGGTACAGGGGCTTCATCCATCCAGCGGTCAATTGCAATCGTTAAGCCTAATTCTTGAGCAATTGTCTTCATCCGTTCTTCTAATTCACCGGTAAAATGTCGTAAAAAAGCAGCGTCGGTATGACGGCAGTCAATTGTAAATTCCACTTCTCCAGGCACCACGTTGACTGTATTGGGTTTCGGAATGACTTTACCGAATGTTAAAACTAACGGATCACCAATTTCATTCGCACGATCAATGGCTTCTGCACAAATTTTAGCAAAACCGTACACCGCATCATGACGATAACTCATTGGCGTAGTGCCTGCATGATTGGCTTGCCCTTTTAAGTTAACCGTGTAGCGACGTTGCCCTACAATACTATGAACAACACCGACTTGGAGTTTTTCATTCTCTAAAATATTGCCTTGTTCAATATGAATTTCGACAAATGCTTCAATGTCCTCACGTCTAGTTTGCTCCTGCCGAAAATCAAAGCCTTGGCGATGCATCTCATCAACAAACTTTTTACCTTCGTTGTCAGAGATATCGACTACTTCTTCACGTTTGGCTTCACCAACAACATTTTTGCTTCCCCAGAAAACCGTTGGAAAACGACTCCCTTCTTCTTCAGCCATGGAAAGCACTTCTAGAGAACGCCGTGGTTTCCCATATTTGTCTAATAAATATTGAACAGCCGTCATGGAAGCAATAACACCATATTGACCATCTAAGGTCCCACCATTAACTACTGTGTCGATATGTGACCCAGTTAAAATCGTTTCCTGAGGAAATTCCGTTCCTGCCACTCGACAAAACAGATTCCCGACTTCGTCAAATTGCGTTTCCAGTCCAAACGCCTCAGTTTGGCTTTGCACATACTTTTGTGCTGCCAACCACGAATCTGTATAAAGTAAGCGTGTCATCCCTCCTGCAGGATCACTCCCAATTGCTGACAACTCTTCGATTCTTTGTTTTAAAACTTTTTCCAAGTCCATCACAAAACCTCCTGACTGATTACACTCTGATTGTAAACGTTTCCCTAGTTATCTTCATTGTACTTATCAAACAAAATTAAGCCTTTTTTTGTGCAAAATAACCAATGAACATCCTCTAACTCGTGGACAGAGGCGCTAATTCAATCACGCTTCTGTCCCTTTTCATTTCTAAAATAGGTGTTTAATTTTTGATAAATACGCCGTTAAACGCCTCGGTTACCCCATTTTCTTGTGCGTAAATTGTTTCGCCTCTTAAAATTGTTTGAATCACTTGGGCCCCAATTTCACGACCAATGTAAGGACTAATTTTATTTCGGTATTCTAAATCTTCTGCTTTTAAGATATACGGCGCATTAGGTTTAATTAGTACAAAATCGGCATCCTTACCAATGCTGATGCGGCCCTTTTGTGCTAAATGATAACGGTCAGCTGGGTTTGCTGCAATCATATCCGCGAATTGTTTCAAGGATAAACCACGTTTTTGGACGGCTTCATCGAATAACACGTCGACGTTATTTTGAACACCAGAAATGCCGCCCCAAGCTTCAAAAGCATTGGTTGTATCTTTTAAGTCTGGCGTACAAGGAGAATGGTCAGAGGTTACAAACGCGATGCCGCCTGTTTGCACGTGGTTCCATAAGGCGGCTTGTTGGTCCGCGTCACGAATCGGCGGCGAACATTTGACAACTGGACCAATGGCATCAAGTTCATCCGTGGTAAAATATAAATAATGCGTACATGTTTCACAAGTCACATCTACCCCTTCTGCTTGGGCTTTTAAAACTTCTTCCACGCCTTCTTGACAAGCCACATGACAAATATGAATCCGACAACCTGTTTCTTTGGCAAATAAAATGGCTTTTTGAATCGCTTCAACTTCGGTAAACACAGGACGTGTAGCTACATATGCCGCTAAAGTCGTTTCGCCATTTTGATAAGCTAACGCGCCTAATTTATCCGTAATTGGCGCATTTTCTGCATGGATTGCTAGCACTTTGCCAGTCTTGGCAACTTGTTTCATTCCTTCATATAGTGAATAATCGTCGACATTTTGAAAATCTCCTTCAATTGAACGATCGCCGCACGTTCCTAAAAAGCATTTATAGCCGGAAACGCCTCCTTCATCAAGTTCCTGAATCCCACCAGCCAAGTTGGTCGGAACCACACCCCCAAATGACCCTACATCTACTTTTAGTTTATTTTCTCCTGCCTTGTATTTGATCTCAAGAGAGGTCTTATCCACGGTTGCTGGAATCTGATTTAAAGGCATTTCCATAAAGGTCGTCACGCCCCCTTTGGCACAAGCGGCCGTTCCTGTGACATACCCTTCCCATTCATCGCGGTAACCACCACCAGGATCGGTAATATGAACATGAGCATCCACCATCCCAGGACTAACGACCAAACCCGTCGCATCAATCACACGTTCTCCCGACAAGTCTTGCCCGATCGCTACGATTTTTCCTCCTTGAACGGCGACATCCGTAATGACTTCTCCAGTTTCTAAAATAACTAACCCGTTTTTAATCACTAACTCTGCTTGCATTTATTTTCCCTCCTGATAAGCTGTTTCTTTCACTTTTTTTGAATCCCAAGTCCATTTTTTTAACACTAAGTACAGCACAAAACCTGTGGCAAAGCCCACAAACCACGAAATATCAGCAATGATTTTAACCTGTGGAATAAATTGACCACTTAAGGAAAGAACCAACGCCAGAATAGTAGCAACATACGCCGGCTTGTTTAATCCGTAAAAAGGATTGGCTTCCTCTTTTTTGTGTTTATCTACGTATAAAGCATTTAAATCAATTTGTTGCTTTTGAACAAAATAATAATTCGCAATCATCACGCCAGCGACTGGTCCTAAAACAGCCCCAATTGCGTTCAGAAAAATAAAAATACTATCGGCGTTTTCCATCAGTTTCCAAGGCATAATGAGAAAGCTGATAACACTGGCAATCATGACGCCTTTTTTATACGTCATTTTTTTAGGAAACAGTGCTGCCAATTGATAACCTGCCGGAATGATGTTCCCTGTTGCATTCGTTGAAATAGTCGTTAATAAGAAAACCGACATGGCTAAGACCACCACTGCCACATTATCTAAACGATCAATAATGTTTAAAATATTCCATTCCTGAATCCCAAAATACAGCGAACCACCTAACAGAATAACCACACTGGAAAAAGCGAAAATCCCATAACCAACAACTAAACCTGCTGTTTGCCCCACAACCTGAGCACGTGTCGAGCGCGCATTCTTAGTAAAATCCGCCACACTCGCACCAGGCGCTGACCAAACGGCCACAACCGAGTTAAAAATAATCAGATACGCCACCAGTGGATTGACTGAACGAATCGCACCAGAAACTTGATAGGACAAAATTGGTGTTAAACCGCCCCCAGCTCGAATGGCCCAAATCGTTAATCCAATAATAACGACATAAATCAACGGACTTAAAATGGCGGTAAACCGGTTCAAAATTTTGCTACCACCGAAACCTATTGCCACATTTAAGAGCCAGAAAAGAGTAAACGCCATTAATTCAGGTAGCCTGAGACCAAAAAACTGGAATGACCCACCAATTTGTAAAAAGTTCGGCCAAAATTTCCCGAGAATAATTAATAAAGCGAGCGATCCTGTAAATGTTTGCAGACCAAACCAAGCAATCGCGGCCACACAACCTCTTAAGAACCCTGGCAGTTTTGCTCCGAGACTTCCGTAAGTAGACTGTAAGTGCATCGCAAAAGGAATCCCATATTTAGAGCCAGCCACGCCATTCAAATTCATGAAGGCTGCTACAATGAATGAGCTTAACACAACTGCCAGCATAACTTGCAGCGGCGATAAGCCTAAGAAAATAAAGCCGCCAACTGCTGCATAATTCGGGATATTATGAATCGAACCCATCCATAATGTAAAAAAATTGCGCGCGCCCATCGTCCGTTGTTTCGGGCTACTTGGCAACAAATCCTCATTGTAGCCACGTGCTTTCATCGCTGTTTCTTCTTGAGCTGTTACTTGAGACACATTTTTCTCCATGACAAACTCTCCTTTTTATTAAAAATTTTTTCTATTAAAACACCCTGCCTTCTCTTTTTTGTCACTTTTGCACAAACATGCGTACTACTCTCATCACACGAATTGTAAGCGCTTTTTATAACAAGAATCATTAGTTACCCCAACTAAATAACAAACGATTCTTTGTTCACTTTGAACGAAAAAATAGCAACCTTTTTTATATCGCCCTCTCACTCTAGAAAATAAGAAACAAATCTTTTTATTCACATATTATGTACAACTTCTCTTTTCAAATGCTAAAATACGCTTATTATTAAAAATTACATAAATAAATTATACATTTAAATGAAATCCAACACAACATTTTTTAATCAAACACACACAAATTAGATAAAATGAAGTGGATTTTCAGGAAGAGACCCATCCTGAAAAAAGACACTGACAAAAGAGTTTTCTCACAAGATTGACAACTTTTCACAGATTTAAAATCTTCTTTTTCAATTTTTACATTTTAAAAAATAACATTTTGAAAATAAAAAAATGCTTAATTTTAATCAAAAAAATAAACAAAGATTTCTGATTTTATCAGAAATCTTTGTTTCTAAATTTTCTTGCTATAATTCCTTTAACAAAATAAAATCCGTCTGTTCATCGTCTCCCATAAAAAATGAATGTTGACTATAATAGCGGTAGCCAATCGTTTTATAAAATGCCCGCGCCGCATCATTGTGTTCCCAGACACCTAACCACAGTGCGTTTTTACCAAATTCACAAGCTTTCTCTTCCGCCAGTTCTAACAATTGTGTTCCCAGCTTCTTTCCTTTAAATGCAGGTAAAATATATAATCGCTCAACCTCGAGCTTTTCTGGCCCCATCGGTTCCGTTTGTGCCGTCTCACGATTTAATTTCATGTAGCCAGCTAATTGATTATCGACAAAGATAAAATAAAAGTCAGAGTGGGGATTAGCCAATTCCTTTTGTAATTTTTCTAAATTGTAAGCTTCTACTAAATAGGCTTGCATATTTTCTGGGGTATTATATGGTCCGAAAGTATCTGTATAAGTTTCAATGCTGATTTCTTGTAACGCTGGTGCATCTTCTATTGTTAATTGTTTTATTTCTCCCATCAATCAGTCGTCCTTTCCTTAATAATTTCGAGTGTTCCCTTTTTTGACAAATTCCCAATCTTCGCTGACATTTTTACGCATCCGGACTAAGTACTCTGCCAATTGTGAAATTTCCACTTCTGACAAGCCTTGCAAAGCAACTTGATTCGAGTGTTGATTTTCGCGCACAATGATTGGATAAACGTTTTTCCCTTTTTCTGTGGCATAAATCCGCTTAATTTTTTTGTTGCTTGCATCTTCTTGACGATAAATAAAGCCTTGTTCTTCCAAACGCTTAATCGCCCGCGCCGCTGTGGTTCGATCAACTTTAATCAGTTCGGCGATCTTTTCTTGGATAATCCCAGGATTTTCACAGACCCTGACCAAATAAAGATATTGTCCTCGTGTTAAAGATAATTCCTTAAATTCAATATTACTGATTGAATCTAAGGCCCGCGCAATCATACCAATTTCTCTTAAAATATCTGTCACTAGGACACTTCCTTTCGCTAATATTTTATGATTGTCATTACTTTAACTTATTTTTGTTGCAAATGCAACAAAAATAAGTATAAAAACTACAGATTTAAACAATTTGAGCATTCGTGAAAATAAAATAATTATTCCTTTTGTTATATTAACAAGTAAGATAAAATTAGTTATAGCGTCTATAGGAGGAATAGTATGAAAAAATTAGTTTGTGTTATTTTAGTTATTTTTTTAACAGGTTGTAGTTCTCAGAAAGCGAATGAGCCTAAAAAACAAGAAAATTCTACCAATCATACAACATCAATGAAAAGCAGTACTAATCATTACAGTTCTAGCATAGAAACAAGCTCTAATAATAAACTAAAAGAAACTTCAGAAAGTGCCAGTACCACTCAGGATTCGGCAAAGTCTAAAAATGAAGTATCCACAAATGTCGAAGAAGCAAATTCTTTAGAAGCAACACCTTATGCTGTCGATCTTAGTAGTTTAAACAACCCACTCGTATTTAATTTTAAAGGAATGAATGTGCCAACTTCAATTACGTTAGAAAACTTAAATTCAACACCAACTGCTACCTTCCAAACTAAATTGTTTGGGGCTGAAAATGGTCAAGTGAAAGAAGCCATTAATAAATATGAGCTATCTATAAATACAATTCCTACAAAAGAGATTAGAATATTTTCGGCGGACGATAACAGTATTCGAACCGTTAAAGTAAATACAGAATTAATTTTAGGAACTAATATTTCTTCAAACGATGAACAAAATAGATCGGGTACTTTATACTTATTCAACAATAAAAATGGTTCGATATCTTTAATCACTCCTAACTACGCAGGCAATGTTACGGATGATCAAAAAGACGTTATGCTAGAAGTACTTCAATAACTAACCTAAAAAAAATAATAAAGAGAAAACTTCTAAGTATGAAGTTTTCTCTTTATTATTTTTTAGGAACTCCTCTAGAAACTCGTTTTAGTCCCCACTTATTTTTCTTATTTCTTCACCCATTAAGCACGCAATAGAAAATAGAACATTTCATTTGAAAATGACTTATTGTTCTGCAACATGCACCGTTTGTAAAAATTCTGCGACTGAGAAATGGTATTCCTTCTCTTGATTTCCTTGAATGGTTCGAATCATTTTTTCAACTTCTGGTTGCAGAGCGGCAAATTGAACTCGTTGTCCACGACCTTCTGCTGCAAGACAAAATTCTTCTAAAATATCTAACGCCGTACTATCAATGCTAGGAACTCCTCGCATTGAAAATACTACACCACTTTTTGTTTCCAATTGTAGTAACGTTTGTTTCAATCGTTCAGAAGACATGAAAAATAACGGGCCACTCAAATAAACCACCACCCAATTTTCCGTACAATCGGTCGGTACTAGCCCCATTCTTGACCAATCAACTTCCTCGACATTAATCGTAATCACGGCACTTTTCGCAATGAAAAACAGGCAACCCGCTAAGACCCCTAAAACAATCGCTAAACTCAAGTCAAAAATAACGGTCGCTACCATCGTTAAGAAGAATAAACACAAGGCTGTGTGGAAACGTTTCTGGAAGAATTCTTTAATCACCGACCATTCATTCATTCGCCACGCTGTCACCACTAAAACACCAGCTAACGCAGGCATGGGAATTTTAGACATGACTGGCGATAAAAGCAACATCGATAACAATAAAAAGACCGCATGAAAAATACCCGCTAAACGTGTTTGCGCACCAGATTTAATCACTACGCTCGTGCGGGCAATCGCTGCCGTTGCAGGTACGCCACCGAAAAATGGCAAAATTAAGTTGCCAATTCCTTGTGCCACTAGTTCCTGATTACTGTCTAATGGTTTCCCTGTCATGCGACCAGCCGAAGCGCCACAAAGCAAACTTTCAATCATACCTAACATAGCAATGCTAATCGAAGGCACCAAAATATCCTGAAACGCACTTAATTGAAGCGAACCAAGTTCCAAACGTGTATCACTAAAAATACTTGTCGGAATTTTCCCTACAGTGGCCACTGGCAGTTGAAAAACCACTGTTGCTAACGTAGCTAAAATAATCATCACCAATGAAGCTGGTATCATCGCATTCCACTTTTTCGGAAAGAACACTAATCCAAGCACCACTAAAATCGACATAACCGTCGTTGGTATACTTAAATCAAAGCCCAATGAACGATAACTGCTGATTTTCTCAATTAAATTGTGGCCTTCTGAACGAACCCCAAAGAAATTATCAAGCTGCCCCAACGCAATAATAATAGCAATTCCTGAAGTAAACCCGGTAATGACCGGTGACGGAATAAAAGAAGTCAAGCTCCCTAAACGCAAAATCCCTGCCAAAAGCAAGAAAATTCCCGCCAAAAAGGTGGCCAACAAAATCCCTTGCATGCCATGCACTGCCGCAATTGACATTAAAATAGCTGCCATCGCACCTGTTGGTCCTGAAATTTGATAAAACCCACCCGAAAGGCTTCCAATCACAATTCCAGCGATAATCGCCGTGATCATGCCAGCTGCTGCAGTGGCGCCGCTGGAGACCCCGAACGCTAACGCTAACGGCAACGCGACGGCTGCGACAGTCAAACCTGCCAAGAAATCTTTTTTCAATTTTTTTTGATTATACCCTTTAAATTCATCCCTTATCATTTGTGTGTACTTTTTAAACATTCGCATCCTCTTTTCATGAAATTTCCATTCTAAAGATATCATATTTTCGGAAAGATAATAAGGTGTTTTGTGAAGGAAATCGCTAAAAAATTTTTTTCACCTCATTTAGACAAAATTGTCTAATATTTTAGGAATTTAGCCACCGCTGTTTCCTAGAGTATGATATGCTTAACTAGTAAACAGGCTTCACAAACTTACATTAATTGGGAGAAACTATTATGTGTACAGGCATCAAGATTATTTCCAAAACAAATGATATTTTTTATGGACGTACGATGGATTTTACGTTTGACTTTTTTGGCAACGAAGATCCAATTGCACCAAAAATCCCTACTCTAATTGCTCAATTTCCAAAAGGTACAGTTCTAAACAGCCAACTAAATCCTTGGACAGCAAAATATGCCTTTATGGGACTAGCAATGTCAGGCACAGATCAACCAGCAAACGATGGTAAAACCGTCAGCCTTGCTATCACAGATGGTATCAACGAAGCCGGCTTATCTGGTGATATTCAATATTTAATGGAATCTTCAACAGCACCTGCTGAAAGTTTAGCAGATCGTGGTTTAACACCTCATATTGCAGAAGAAGTTCTCGCTTATATTTTGAGTAATTTTGAAAGCGTTGACGAAGTAAAAGTAGCTTTTGAAAAAATCGGCCTGTTAGATCAAAAATTCCAACTTGATTCATTGGGGGAAGTTCATTTCACCTTACACTGGACCATTAATGATAAAAATAATAATAGTATCGTTTTGCAACCAACAGATAACGGAGCGTTCGTCATTTATGATTCGATTGGCGTAGTCACAAACAGCCCAGAATACAATTATCATTTAACCAATGCACGAAACTATATCGGGATGCGCAACTATGCTATTAAGGAACCTTACACTTTAAAATCAGGCGCAACACTTGACCCAATTGAAGGTGGGACTTCTTACGGACTATTAGGAATCCCAGGAGACTTCACTTCGCCGTCACGCTTCATTCGTGCGTTATACTATTCTGACAATCTCCAAGAATTTGATAGCTCTGAAGGGATTATGCAACTCTATCGCGCCTTCCAAACAGTGATGATTCCTCGGGGAATTGGCCATTTAGGTCAAAGTAATTCTCTGTCTGATTTCACACATTATTGGTCAGGATATGATGTGACTAATCTAACCATGTATGTCCAACCAGAAAGTACTACCTCATTTACAAAATACACTTTGGATCCAGCTTTAACAGAAGTTACTACTTTTGCTGTTTCTAACGAGCTACTACTAACAGATTTAAATCAATAAAAACACAAACAACGTCTCTGACCAGGTAATTGGTCAGAGACGTTGTTTCGTTCATTTTTCAGATAATGCGTTATACAATGGCGCTAATTCTTGAAGCGCCTGACAACTTTTTTCTTCAATCGTTTCAAGCTTTTCCGTCGCAAACCACAACTTACCGATCTGAAATGAGCGATTGCCTATCCGCTCTTCTATAATTTTCCGTTGTTTTTCATCTGCTAAATAATCTTTTAAAGGCAAATGGTCCACTAGTTCATGCTCCTCCTGCGGCCAAATATAATAGCCTTCACAGTCGATGGTTTGGCTCCAAGCTTCTAAACGATTAAGCAATTGATTGTAAGCGACTACTGAGCCTGCCCGCTCCTCACTTTTGTAATGTTGAAACATCAAATATACTTGAAATTGCTTTTTATTTAATAACAACGCCAGACAAGCATTTTCCGCTTGGCGTTGCTCACTGCGATATGCAGCCCAGAAATGACTGCGTAAATTCCAGCCGTTGGTCCAGCTTTCAATTTTCGGCTTAGTGATGCCGAGTTCAGCTGGTAAACCTTGGGCGATTGCGAGGTTTAAGGCTTTCCACTTTTCCCAATGTTGCTTGTAGGTTTGCTTTAAGGCATCGATTTCTGCTGATGTTTGTTGCTCTTTGAGTTGTTTAAATGTGAAGATTTCTCGGTTGAACAGATTGAAGTCTTGATGGGTTAGGTTCATTTTATTCCCTCTTTTTAGTATCTTCTAGTTACTCTTAATAATTTTATTTTTCAATAGCCATTGTAAAAATAACACAAGGACTACAACTGGCCAAAGCGTGATTGGGAAAAAGAGCCCCACAAAAATGCCTGGTACAAGAATCGTTCCTAAGATTTGGGTTGTTAAACTCGTAGCAAAAATTGCGACAACAAAAAGCGAGTCAATTGTTGGGAAAAATTGTGCGACCGCAAACCCGATTAAAATAGCTGAAAAAACGACGGGAAAAATATCGCCACCTATCCAACCTGTCTGTAAACAAACTTGTAAAAATACTAGTTTCATTATCGCAGCGACCACCAAGATATACCAGGCTTGTTGACTACCAAAACTAGGAACTAAATGCATAAAAGATTGTCCTGAAAATAGTAATCTTGGCATTAAAATAACAAAAAGAAAAATACAGGCTGCACCAAAGCTTACCAGTATGCTTTGCTTTTCTTCAAAAGGTTGGCATAGTTTAGCCAGAGCAGCTTTCAACCATTGATAGGCGTTACCAATCACAAAAGCAGTTAATAAAGCGGGTAAAATCAGCCATAACGAAGCCATTTCAATTTTTCCAGTTCCTAACTTCGTAATAAACGATGGGTGTCCCACCAATTTCATTAAAAAGGTAAACACCACCAACCCGTTCACAATAAATAACCCGTTCATCACTTGTTTCAGTTTCTTTTTATCTACAGGAGCGAGCCTCGTGTCGTAGCGCTGAACAAACTGTTGCGGATGTAGCAAGCGCTGAATTTTTGTCCTAAATGCTTGCTGTTCTTGCTCGTCATAATGAAAATAAAGGTACCGTAACTTATCAGATTGCCAGACTGACAACGAAATAATTGCTCCCAACAATGCGGCTTCAGGACCGACACCAGCCCCGAAAATTAAAATTACCAAGGCGGCCAATAAATTTCTAAACACACCTGAATAATCGACCGATTGTTTCGCCTTCAATTCTGTCAGAGCCTCATGCGCCGTTTGTGGTACTTGTCCGAAGCGTTTCTTCAGATAACTCAATACCAACGCTCCTAGCACACACAAGACAAAATAATAGAGGATTGGCCACTTCATTTGCGCTGGCAATACCTCCCAGAGCAGAGTCGTTAGCTCTCCTTCAATGATTAAAAACGCTCCTGAAATTCCCGCGATGATACTACTTAAAAATAACCCACTGACGATAATTGTCCACATTTTTCTGTTACGCATACTTCCTCCAAATGATAGTTGTTTCTTTTATAGTAGCAGATAGTTAGTGGTTTGTGTTTGAAGATTTTGGGAAGGATTAGTTTTTTTTGAAAAATTGAGGTTATGAAAAGTTATCGTTTTACATTATTATTATTTGAATTTGTTGATTGTATTTACGCTGATAGGTGTTTGGGAACTGTGTAAGTTGGGGGATTGTTCAGAAATTTTGACTGGCGGAACTCCAAAGACCTCAATATCTGAATATTGGGAGCCAAAGAAAATTCCTTGGATGTCTTCTGGTGAAGTAAATAAAAGACGTCTCGATAAAACAGACAATATGATTTCTGAAGAAGGTCTAGATAATTCTAGTGCTCGTTGGATTAAAAAACATTCAGTGTTAATTGCATTAGCTGGTCAAGGGAAAACTCGTGGAACTGTTGCAGTTAATAATATTAACCTTACTACGAACCAATCAATTGCGGCAATAGTTCCAAATGACAACCTTCATTATGAATTTATTTATCAAAATTTAACAAAACGTTATGATGAGCTTCGAATGATTTCCTCAGGTGATGGAACACGGGGAGGATTAAACAAACAAATTGTTTCTGATGTAATTATCCTATCTCCAAGCAAGGAGGAACAGATTAGAATCGGTGCCTTCTTCAAACGTCTCGACTATGCCATCACTCTTCATCAGCGTAAGTCGGATCAGTTGAAAGAGTTGAAGAAAGCGTATCTGCAAGTAATGTTTCCAAAGAAAGATGAGACTGTTCCTCGGGTGAGATTTACTGATTTTGAGGGAGAATGGGAACAGTGTAAGTTAGGGAAGATTGGTAAGACTCAATCTGGGATTGGTTTTCCGGATGTTGAACAAGGGGGGACGGAAGGAATTCCTTTTTACAAAGTGTCAGATATGAATAATCCTGGCAATGAACATGAAATGATAAATGCCAATAATTTTGTAAATAAAGAGCAACTTAAACGAAAAAAATGGAAACCAATTGAAACCGTTCCAGCTATTATGTTTGCAAAAGTTGGGGCGGCTATCATGCTTAACCGCAAGCGTCTTGTTACAAGTTCATTCTTAATTGACAATAATACTATGGCTTATATTTTTGATAATTCTTGGGATACGAATTTTGGTAAGACACTATTTGAAACGATAAATTTACCACGATATGCACAGGTTGGAGCTTTACCAAGTTATAATGGTTTGGATATTGAATCAATTGAAGTAATTTTGCCAAATAAAGATGAACAAGCTAAGATTGGTGAACATTTCTCAAATCTAGAAAACCTCATCACACTTCATCAAAATAAGTTAGAGCAATTAAATGAGTTAAAAAAATCCTACCTCCAAAACATGTTCATCTAAAAAAATAACTCCCCGCAATCCGCGAGGAGTTATTTTGCTTACATCAACATCGCCAAATGGCGCATAATTTTATCATTATCCTGATTCTCTAATTCCTGAATAATATGCAAATAAGTTTCTTGCGTAGTTGTCATACTAGAATGGCCTAATCGAGTCGCCACGCTAGCAATTGAAACACCAGCAAATAATAACAGCGAGGCATGTGTATGACGCAAACTATGGACAGTAATCACTGGAATCTGCGCACGTTTACATAAGACTTTTAAGCGACTATTAATCGTAGAATTAAAGACACGTCCTTTCACAAAAATTGGTTCCATTGGTGGCATATTTCTTATCAATTGAGAAAATTGCATTGCTGTTTGCCAGTCAATTTGTACTTTGCGTTTAGAAGATTCATTTTTTGTTGATTGGAAAAAACCAGTGGGGTTCTTATAATTCCATGTTTTTTCAATAGTTATTTTTTGTTTAGAAAAATCAAAATCTTTTGGCGTTAGTGCCAATGCTTCGGAAAAGCGTAGGCCCGTTTTAACTACCAATAAAATAAACCAATCCCAGTTTAGTTGCTCGCCTAGCTCTAATTCTTTCAAAAGAGCTTGAACTTCAAATTGGTTTAAAAATTTTGATTTTTTAGGACGTGGTGCTTTTCCTTTAATGACAATTTTTCGTGTTGGATTTTTTGAAATAAGTCCTTCATCGACTGCATCTAAAATTGCTCCTTTTAATTGATGATGAAAATCCATGGTTGTCTGCCGTTCGTGGGTTAACGCGTAGTCATTTAATAACTGCTGATACCGTTGCCGATCCAAATGTTTTACTTTTAGACCAGGGGCCAACTCAGCAAGCCGTTGTTCCGCAATATAATATTTTTGCAACGAAATATCCCGAATCGCCCCGACTTTATAAAGCTCCACCCACTCACTGAAATATTCATGAAATAATTGCTCAGTTCTCTTTCTCTTAACCAAAATAAAACCTCCTTGATAATTGTTGATGAACGAATCATCTTTTTTATTATCTCGGAGGTAGGAAAGTGTGTAAATATTCAGTTTTATATGAACATATTTTGTAGATAGGATTTTTTTAGGGATTTTAGTTGGTTCAGTTTATTTTGGTGGAGAGTTATGGTATTGTCAAGTTGTTTTATGAAGTTTCCAATTTTTCTTTGTTCCTCAAACCGTGGCATATTTATATCGAACACGCTATACTTAGAAATCCAATGTCGTTCGTGACCTTGTGGACTATATTTAATATTCTTCAATATTCTATAAACAAAATAAAAGTCATTTCTTTCATGCACTACAGTTAATAATTTTATTGCAGAACTTTTTACTTTAAACGGGAAATCTACATAATGTGAACCTGTTGTAAAATCATCAAAAATAATTACTGGATTTTCTTTACTTACATCTTTCACACCATCTAATTCATTAGTATATCCCAAAATAAAACTTTGTCCAGCTGTCAAAACAGGAATATTAAATTTATCGTCATAGTTTGTTGTTTTCACAATATATTTTGTTGGTTGCTCATAATTAAGAATGTTACCCAACTTACACTGTTCCCATTCTCCCTTAAAGTTAGCAAATCTTAACTTAGGAACTTTATTATTTTTAGTATTCATTGAAACGAACATTACTTGCAGATACGCTTTCTTCAACTCTTTCAACTGATCCGACTTACGCTGATGAAGAGTGATGGTCTTGTTGATTTGTTTAAAAAAATATCCAATTTTCTCTTGTTCTGCTAATAACTTGGGAAGTTTAAATTCTCTTTGTTCCATATTACTTTTTGTAACATGTACCATAGTTGTTCCATTAGTATTCTGCTTAATTCGTTCTTTATCAGTTTCTAGCCATATATTTAGATATTGTTTATCTATATTTGGATCAATAATATCTAATTTCCAAATATGGTAGTGATATATTACTCGTTCGTTATCCCAGATTTCTGGACCAAAACTTGTTGCCCAAAGATACAATAAATCTCCCTTGTTTGCATATTTTTCTTCTGGAAGTTCTAGGTCTGAATAATACCATCTATCATTTGTATTGAAGTTTCCTACTCTAAGGACTCTATATTTTCCAGTATCCAAAAGCTCTTTCTGTTTGTATGCTCTTCCATTTATAAACCTAACTGAATCCCCCAACTTACACAGTTCCCAATCTTCACTAAACCCACGAAACCGGAGCCGAGGGACCTTTTTCATCTCGTCCCTCATCCTCCAAACACCTCTTTCGTGGCATCTATCAGTGCTTGGGTTTCTTCCGTTACCACTAGGTCATCAAGCATAGCTAATAACTCAGCTTCTACTTTTTTTATTTCCTCGTTAGTATTTTTAATGTCGTTGTTTAGCGCCACTAAATCAACAGGTGGCTCTTCTTCGTATGTGTCAACATATCTAGGGATATTCAAATTATAGTCATTTTCTTTAATTTCATCTAACGTTGCGAGATGTGAATATTTCTCTATTTCTTTGCGCTGAACCACAGTATCGACAATTTTATCGACATCTTCTGGGCGCAAATGATTTTGTTTTTTTAATTTTTCAAATTCTCTACTTGCATCAACAAATAAAATATCAGAAGCCGTACGATTTTTTCTTAAAATCAAGACACAAACTGGAATAGATGTATTCAAGAATAATTTATCTGGGAATCCAATCACTGTTTCAATTTGGTGTTTGTCAATTAACGCTTTTCGAATACGACCTTCTGCGGCTCCTCTAAATAATACGCCGTGAGGTAAAATAATCGCCATGCGGCCATTGTCTTCTAAATGGTATAAACAATGGAGTAAAAACGCATAATCCGCTTTGGTTTTCGGCGCAATACCATATTCACGCCAACGAGGATCATCTTCACGATCTTTATTGTTCCAATGAGCTGAGTAGGGCGGATTTGCCATAACCGCATCAAACATTCTTGGATTATCTTTCCCATCTACTACGCCATCTGGCCAGTCACTTTCAAGTGTATCCGCATGATTAATACTAATATCATTGTACTCTACACCATGCATCATTAAGTTCATTCGCGATAAGCGATACGGTGTGGCATCTTTTTCTTGCCCAAAATATTTAATCATACCTCGCTTATGTGAATTTTTCATATAGCTAGCTGTTGTTAGCAACAACGACCCCGAACCAACCGTTGGATCATAAATAGAAAAACTTTCCTCTTCTTCACGACCAGATGTTAAAATTCGTGCCATTACGTTAGAGATTTCTTTCGGTGTATAGTATTGACCCATATCAGAAGCCAAGACTGTTGCAAATTGAGCAACTAAATATTCATAGATATCTGATACTGTATCATCACTACCTGACAAATCAAATTCTGGTGAAGAAAGCAACTCAATCATTGAAATCATGACACTAGCACGAGCTTGTGCATTCGCGCCTAAATCGGCACTATCAAAGCGCATACCATCAAAAATCCCTTCAAAATCGCCTTTTGCTTCAAAGGCAATTTGCTGATTGAAATGACCAAATGTATCAGTCATCATCCCAATATTAAAACGATCTTCATCGATTGCTTTTTTCCAATCATCAAAAAAATCATTTGGTTGAATTGCGTAACCTAAGTTTTTTTGCATATATTCTAATGCTTTTGAGGGATTCTGTGCATAAATGTTTTCCCAAGTTTCTCCACGTGTGACATCATCTAGCCAACGTGTGGCTTTTTCTGATAGGTATTTATAAAATAAAATACCAAAAATATAATCTTTATATGCTGTCAAACCAATTTGTCCACGTGTTTGATTCAACATCGCCCACATCTTCGTTTGTTGTTCTTGTGATAAAGTCATCGTATTCTGTCCTTCTTTCTAATTATAATGAATTGAAAAATTTCATTAGGGCTTCTTCAAACTCGGCGGCACCAAAAAAGTCAATATTTTCTTCTTTTTCGATTTCACGAACTAAATCTGCCAAATTAGGATTATCAATGAGTGTGTGACCAGGTAAAAATAAATCAAATGCCTCAACTACTCGATTTCCATTTACATCTTGGTCAGCCGCCCATCGCCGAATTTTCAATTCTCGAAGATTTGTCCGTCTTTTCTTACGCTCTTGTTGAAGCGTTTCAGTAGTGAAGTGTTCCGTAATTTCACCAGATTCAATATCATCGACAATTTCATTAATTTCTTGACGACTTTCATCATCCATTGGAGTAATATGTTTATCAATCGCTTCTCGATTATGCTCTGTTTTTTCATCCATAAAGTTATTTAACAATTCAACTAACATATCATAGTCAATAATTTCATGGTCAAAAAATTCAATTCCTATTTTAATTTCAGTTAAATCGGGTCGTTCTGATTCAGGTAGTTTTTCTTTAGTATCATATAATCTCGCTTGTAACGCGCCAAATTCGTCAGTATTGGCAATATCTAAGCGAATCATTTCACCAGTTGGTTCATTGTTATCATCTAAAACATCAATCTCGGTTCCTAACTCATATCCTTGCTGAATCAATTGTTGAATCTTACTCTGCGCTGGAAAAGCCAAGTTGACAAATTCTCTGATATCATTAGTTCCACGAGGCACTTGGCTAAAATCATCCCCTGCTAGTTCTTTTAAACGAGCAATTGTTCCTTCTAATTCTTGGATTTGATGACTTTGTGGTTTAGCTAAAATATCATCATCTATTATATTTTCATTTGAATTATTTGTTTCGTCTTCCGCTTCTTGTAATGTGTCGTTTCCGCCTCGTGTATAGATACGCAATGCATTTTCTACATATTCTTTCATGGCATCGCCTTGGCGATAGAAGCGAACTTTTCCATGTGGTTTACTGTCACGGTTCAGCGTTCGATTGGTACGCGACATCGCTTGAATCAGCATACCTTCTTTAAGCATTTTATCCATATAAATCATGTTAATAAATTTTGAATCAAAACCTGTGAGCAGTTGATCTGAAACAATCACTAAATCTAAACGATCTTCTTCTTTTCCTTGATTGTATGGTTTCTTACGAGCTAGTCGTTTAGTAATATCAATCATATACGCACGTGCTGGGTCTTTCGCAGAAAGAATACTTGGTACATTGAATTTTTCGGTGTAAGCTTTAATTGCTTTTTTTAAAGCTTCATTTTGCTCTTTTGTACCATTTTTATTTGATTCATCCGTTGAAAAAGTCATGGTTACATTTAAGTGCGGTGCTTTTTCTTTAAAAATATTGTAATAATGTACTACTGCTTGTTTACCAGAGACTGCTAACATTGCTTGAAAAGTATTTTCTTTTCGGGCCCCACCTATTAACGGTCCGCTAGAGGTTTTTTTCCAATTGTCCAAAATGTCTTGAACGACTTGACGACGGTAAACATCACTTTGATAGACTTCTTTTTCATATTCTTGTTCAGAAAAATCACTTTCTGCATTTTCAACGACCCAATGAGGCTTGAAATAAGTGACGTCAAAGCCTAGAACATTGCCATCACCAATTGCATCTTTAATGGTATAGGTATGCAATCTTTTCCCAAAAATATCATGTGTTGAAATGTCTCTTGTTGTTGTCACATCGTTAATTTCATCACTATAAAAATTGGGCGTTCCAGTAAAGCCAAACCATGTTGTTTTCTTAAATGCTTTTTTTATTAACTGAACAGATTCACCGCTGGCACTTCGATGCGCTTCATCCATGATAATGACATTCCACTCATCATTTGTTAGACCATTTTTCACCGCTTTTGTTAAACCTTGAACAGAAATTAGTAAAATTTGTGAAGCACCTTTATGTTTTAGTTCTCGTTTAAGTTCACGGCCATTAACTTTTTTGATTCGTTTTTTAAAGTGCATATACGCAAAGTCTTTAAAGTTTTCTAATGTCTGGTCAATTAAATCGACACGATCAACAATAAACAAAACGTTGCGAACTCTTGGCGCAGAAGCTAATAATTGAGCAACTTTAAAAGAGGTCACCGTTTTACCTGAACCCGTCGTATGCCAAATATAACCGCCTTCTTTTTCAATTAGGCCACTGGATTCCATTTCTTTCATACGTTGTAAAATGCCTCGTGTTGCTTGAATTTGATAGCTACGCATAACCATCAAATTATCATTTGATGCATCTGGAATCATATTGACAGTGACTAACCGATGTAATGCAGGAATCCCCATGACTTGGTGAGCAAATTCAAAAGCATCTGTAATATCTTTATTTCTTTCATCACGCCAGCCAAAAACAAATGTTTTATTATAATGTTCAAAGGCATTAGGTCGTGCAAAATAATGCGCTGAGTGTTGACTTAAAATAAATTGGACTTGTACAAAAGCAAATAAGCCCTCATATAATCCATCGCCATGATAGCCTTTCAATTGTTCAAATGCATGCCATTGATTTTGTAAATGTTCATCTTTTTCTTCGATATGCGCAACAGGAATTCCATTAATCAATAACGCTAAATCAATAATTCTCTTGGATGTTAAACCTTTAGGTAAATTATTAAACATTACTTGGCTAACAACCTCATAACGTGAACGACCACCAGCCACATCATCTGAATAAAAAATTTCAATTTCTAAACTTGATCCATCATCCCGAACAAGCGGAATTGAGCCAACACCACCTGCTCCAACCAATAATAATTGAGCATCGTAAGGTGTTCGAATACGTTGTAATTCTTGGAGAATCATTTTGAATTCATTATCAGATAACGGTGTACCATTTAATTTATGTGCATTTGTTTCATTTAATACATCGTGCCAATGCTGCTCTAACTTTTTAATACTTACATTCGATAAGTCTTTACGATAAGTCCAACCCTCAGACTCAAGCTTTTTTATTAACGCTTCTTCAAATTTTGCTTCTGCCAATTAAATACTTCCTCTCGCTTTTAATGAGAACAAATTCCGTAAATAAAGCCTTTTCTCTCGCTCTAACAACAAGAACTTACGCTGTCATACAGTGTAAGTGTAATGAATTACCCCAACTTTTTCAATAAAAAATGGAATCTTTATTGAAAAGATTCCATTTTTTATTGATTAAATTATCCTTCTTGTATAATCGTTTCTTTTAGCTTTATATATTCGGCTTCTGTCAAAATCTTTTTCTCAAATAAGGCATGTGCTCGCTCTAGTTTACTAAAAATATCGTCCGCATGTTTGGTGGTCTCTGTTTCAGGTTGTTCTGAAATAACTTCAAAATCGGCTTCTAAAATTTCTAAATCTTTTTCTGCATCTTCTTGAGTATAGCCTATGTTTTTACTTAATTCATCCTTTAACCTCATAGCCATTGGTTTCATAGAGGCATAATTAATGCCGCCGGAAACAACGCCGCCTAAAACGGGAATTGCTTTAGAAACACCTTTCGCAAAAGTTGCTTTTGTTAATTTCGTCCCAAAAACAGCTAATATTTTTTTCAATATTGGGAAGAGAAACGTTTTTGTCAAAGCTTTTTGTGGTAGACGTTTTAGTGCTTGAATAGACAACCTATTAGACAAAATCCGAACGACCGAACCAGCTGACGTTACCCCTAACATGATTCCCAAGTATAAAATCAGTGTATTTTTGGCTTCTTCTGTCAATTCATCTTGATTGTTCCATAAATCATGGTAGCCATAAATATAAGAAATTTCTTGCGCTAATTTTAAAGAATAGCCATAGAATTGCGCAATATCTGCAGGAATGGTAGCTGCCATAGCCAGACCACCTGGAATTCCTGTCGCAAATGAAATTGTGCTCGACTGCATAACTGCTTGGTTAATACATTTTTGGGCGGCTCGGTCTAGTTCTTTTTTTGATAAGACTTTTTCTGGTCCGTCATCAAATAATTCTTGTACATTGTCCACTTTATCTTGAAACATTTTTGTCAAAAAAGCATTTCGATTCACTTTGACACCAGGTAATTTTAACGACTCATTCACTACTTTCAACGCTAATACTTCTTCTTCCAACTGTAGGCCTCCTATTTTTACGCATAAATTCTCTTACAGTGTACTCCTTTTATCTTTCAAAAACAACGCCACTTCCAGCGCCAACAAATCCACTTCCTTATCAAAATCCAACAGAACTAGCTGTTCAATTTTCTCCAATCGTTGTAACAAAGTATTACGATGAATAAAGAGCTTTTTGGCTGTTTGAGACAAGTTTCGTTTTGATTGAAAATAGACATTCAGTGTATGGACAAAGTCGGTATGTTGCTGTTGATCACTTTTCTGCAATGGTTGAAGATATTTTTTTCTGAGGGTTGCTTGTCCTTCTTCTAAAAAATAACGTTGTAGTGTCTGTCTAAAATGAAAATTCGCGTAGGAAGCAATCCTCATTTCAGGTTCTTCTGCAACGAATTGACGTTGAAAGGCTAAAATGTCAATCGCTTGTTGATAAGATTCATGAATCTGGGTCAGACCTTGAATCTTAGGTCCTATTGTTAGGAAAAGTTCCACATCTTCTTGTACTTTCATTAACTGATTTATGCTGCTTTTTGCTAGGCGTTGCATCATTTTCAGATAATCGCCTTCTTTTTCAGGTGGATCTTCAACTAATAAAATAAAGGAACTATCAATTTCAATACAAACAATTTTTTGTTTATCCCCTAAGATAACTTGGTTTAACTGGTTACCTAAAATAGACATTTTTTCTTGCCTTTGGCGTTCATTTAAGGTTAATGAAATTAGCAAAATCGCATAGGGCTTATCTATTGCCAAGCGATAATACTGTTGAAATTGTTGGAAAACAGCTTGATCCCTCTTTTCATACGCAATCAGCTTAAAAAATAATTCGTTTCGTTGTTGGTATTCTTCAAATTTCCGTGAGTATTCCAATTGCAATTGTAAAAGTAAGTAATGAGCTGTGATTTTAAAATGAGCCACGTCGACTGGTCGTAATGGGGCCAAGGTGTTCCAGACGAGTAAATAATATAAAATAACATTTTTCTTTTTAATTGGATAAATTTCAATTGGCACCACTTGGTTCTGGAGTTTCAACTGTAAATGAATCGGTTCTTGATAAAAGCGTAGTAATGGATGACTTTGTTCAAGTAATTGTTTTTGGAACTCTGAGGTTTCTTGTCTATCTTCTAAAATGCTAGAAATACGAATTGGATTTTTAGGCAAGTCAAAAAAATTAACTCCTTCAAAGTGGTCATTCAATAACAAGACAGGATTTTGAATGGTTTCTGCTAGATCCTGCAGCAAATGAAAACTGCTACTTCCCGTTTCTAAGATTTGATAAATTTTATTATGCAATGCGGTTTCTTGCGCATTCATGTCAAATTGTTCTAACGTGACACGACTTTTCAACACGTCAGCAATTTGCGAAAAGGTGTAATTGTAAGGAATTGCTAAAATAGGAACGTTCATTTCATCTGCTAATTTGATTAGGTCTGGTGGAACTTCTTCAAAATAACGTTGGGTTTTAAATCCCAAGGCAGCACAATGGTGTTTGGCTAGTTCTTTCAAAAAATTTTTCTGTAATTTCCGATCATCTTTAAATATGTACCCTGTCGTTAACAGCAGCTCACCTGCTGTTAGCCAATCTAAAATATCAGGATTTTCTAAAATATTGACTTTTAAAATCGGTTGGTCCTGATTTTTATGTCCTGCCACTAAGGTAATGCCAGGTAATTCTTCTAACGTTAATAAATCACTCACTTTTAACATCATTTATCCTCCCAATGTACAAATTGTCCATTCAAACTTGTAAATCAATGTCATTTTTAGCAATTGTTTAGCGTGCTGGATTCTTTTATTATGAAGTCGTGAAAGCGCTATTAAAAAGGAGGTCGTTGGAATGACAAAAATTTTAGCTTATGACCAAACGATTTTATCGAAACTCCCTCATCAAACATTGACTAGTTTGCAATGTTTTACGCACGCTATTAATTATGGTCATGTAGACACCCAAGAAATTCTCTTGACCATTTCAACGCATCCCGAACATATAGCACCTAACACGATTATACTCGATGAAAAAAAACTTAGCCATTTCGCTGATTTACCTGTCCAAATTGAGCCCCTGTTTATCCGGTTAGGCCGACGACAATTAACCCTAGCCGATGCCCAAATTTGGCAACCAACGCCACTTTATTTAACACCCAGTAAAACAAAGATAGCTATTTTTTTAACGTATATTCAGCAAACTCGTTTCAATCCTTGGCAAGCGCTTTTTCCTGCTTCGTCGTCAACCTTTCTTTTTGATTCTTATAGTCGGACCCAGATTCAAAAAGAAATGGTTCATTTTCAACAGGCTTGGGCGCAAAAATCTTTTAAAATAGCTCTTGATTGTTTAACGAAGATTTTAGGATTGGGGATTGGTTTAACCCCCACTGGCGATGATTTTATCACAGGATTACTTGCTAGTTTTTCTGCATTACAGCAACTTCCCTCGAATTTCCAACAGCTGGCTGTGCTAGCCAAGGAACGAACGAATGCGGTCAGTTATGCGGAAATCCATGAAGCAGTGAACGAGCGGTTTTCTCAACTAGTTCAGCGTGTTTTTTTATCAATTGAAAGCGGAAATACAAACGAAATGGCTCAAGCAGTTTCAGCTTTAGAGGAGGTGGGCTCAACTTCAGGAAGCGACATACTTTGCGGCATTATTTTTGGTTTAAAACTATTTTGTGAGGAGAATAATCATGACAATTCAAACAGTAATTAAAGAGAACGCCTATTTTGATTCAGTTACTTTAATGACCATTTCAACACGAGCCAATGAACTGGCTGGAGTTAAAACCGCAATGATTGGGATGGGAACCGACATGAATCTTGAAGTGATTCGGAATGTTGGTTTATATACACCCGCCTTGGAGCATGTTACAACAGGTGATTTATTAATTGTTTTAGATCTTGATGACCAAGCGAACTCAGAAGAAATTTTACAGCAAGTCGACGAGTTATTTACAAAGAAAAAGAAAACCGCTTCTTCTGAAGTAACCTATAAGACGTTAGATTCAGCCCTTCATGAAGAGCCTGATGCCAACTTAGTTGTAATTTCTGTCAATGGAAAATTTGCTGCACGAGAAGCGCATAAAGCTTTAGATCAGCAAAAACATGTCATGCTCTTTAGTGATAACGTGACGGTTGACGAGGAATTAGCGTTAAAACAAAAAGCACACGAAAAAGAACTGTTTGTGATGGGCCCTGATTGTGGAACAGCGATTATTAATGGCGTTGGGTTATGTTTTGCTAACGAGGTACGTTCAGGAGATATTGGAATTGTCGGCGCTTCTGGTACAGGTAGCCAAGAAGTTAGTGTCCAAATCCATAAATATGGTTATGGGATTTCACAATTAATTGGTACTGGTGGCCGTGATTTGTCTGCTGAAATTGGTGGGCTGATGATGCTTGACGGGCTGGATGCTTTAATGGTTGACGAACAAACTAAGGCAATTTTGCTTATTTCTAAACCGCCTGCTCCAGAAGTAATAGAGAAAATTTTAAAAAAATTAGCTGTTTCAACTAAACCAGTTGTTATTTATTTTATCGGCAGTGAACAAACGGAACGAAAAATAGACAACGTCACTTTTGCTACTTCTTCTCTGGATGCAGTTCAAAAGGTGATTCAATTTAGTCAAACACAGGAAGCGGAAACCAGCCTCTATCAAAATCCGACAGGCGCAACGTTAACAACCATCCAACAGCAACAAGCCCCTTCTCAAAAATTTGTTCGTGGGTTGTTCTGTGGTGGCACTCTTTGTGATGAACTTTTATATGCTTTAACAGAAGTCTCTGATGATGTTTATAGTAATATTCATAAAATTCCTGAACGGCAATTAGCAAATCCTGACCACAGCCAAGCACATACATTGATTGATTTCGGTGATGATCGTTTCACAGAAGGCCGCCCACATCCAATGATCGATCCGACTTCTCGGATTACTCGCATTCTTCAAGAAGCCAAAGATCCTGAAGTGGCAGTTTTAGCGTTAGATTTTGAATTAGGTTATGGTTCTCACGAAAATCCTGTTGGCGTGTTAGCGGAGGCGTTAAAGGAAGCCAAAGCAATAGCGAAATCAGATGGTCGTGAGTTAGCCATTATTGGCTATGTTTTAGGGACCGAAGAAGATCCACAAGATATTCATGAACAGCGGAAAATTTTAGAAGATTTAGAGGTTCTCGTTGTCGACAGCAGTCATCAACTTTGCGAAGCCACCAAAACTTTTGTAAAAGGAGCGAACGAACATGAGCAGAAATGATCTTTTTAAACAGCCTTTAGATACGATCAATGTAGGCATTGACTTTATTCATGAAGATATGAAAAAACAAGGGATTCCTTCACATCAAGTAAATTGGGCACCGCCAGCCAATGGTGACCCAGAGCTATTGAAATTATTGGATCAATTAAAAAATCCAACACTTTATGAAAAAATCCAACAAGCCAACGAAGAAGCGGTTACCCGCATTATTCAATCAAAACCTATTTTAGTGGGATTTGATAAAGCAATTAATGTCATGCCCAATATGACTGAAACGACCATTTTACATGCTGGACCACCCATTACTTATGAAAATATGTGCGGACCGATGAAAGGTGCCGTTCAAGGAGCGCTTGTTTTTGAAGGATTAGCAAAAGATCTAGCTGATGCCGATCGGGTTGCTCGTTCTGGCGCGATTACGTTTTCTCCTTGTCATGAACATGATGCCGTTGGTTCTATGGCTGGCGTGACTTCTCCGAATATGTACGTTCATATTATCAAAAATGAAACGTACGGCAACACAGCTTTTACTAATTTAAGTGAACAATTGGCGAAAGTTTTACGATTTGGTGCAAATGATCAATCCGTCGTGGATCGCCTGATTTGGATGCGCGATGTTTTAGGTCCATTACTTCATGATGCCATGACTTTTTGTCCAGAAGGCATTGATTTACGCTTAATGCTTTCGCAAGCCTTGCATATGGGCGATGAGTGCCATAATCGCAATGTAGCCGGAAGTACGTTGTTAGTCCAAGCATTAACACCTTACATGGTTCAAACTGATTTTTCTCGTGAACAATTAAAAGAAGTATTTGAATTTCTTGGCAGTTCTGACTATTTTTCTGGTCCGACTTGGATGGGCGCCGCTAAATGTGCGTTAGATGCTGGGCATAATGTGGAGAATAGTACAATTGTCACCACCATGTGTCGAAACGGGGTCGAATTTGGAATTCGTGTCAGTGGGATTGGTGGAAATCACTGGTTTACGGGGCCTGCCCAACGGGTGATTGGTCCGATGTTTGCTGGTTACACACAAGAAGATGCTGGTTTGGATATGGGCGATAGTGCTATTACAGAAACGTATGGTGTTGGCGGATTTGCCATGGCAGCTGCACCAGCAATTGTCCCATTAGTTGGCGGAACAGTGGCAGAAGCATTGAATTATTCAAAAGAAATGCTGGAAATTACTACGAAAGAAAATCCCAATGTCACGATTCCTGTTTTAGATTTTATGGGGATTCCTTCAGGCATTGATATCTTAAAAGTCTTAGAAACAGGGATGCTGCCTGTCATTAATACTGCTATTGCTCATAAAGAACCGGGGATTGGTATGATTGGCGCTGGATTGACTAATCCGCCAGCAAATGTCTTTAACGAGGCACTAAAAGCTTTAGTAGCTAAAATAAACTAATTTCAAAAACTTAGTAAAATGTCATTTTTTTTGGAGCGATCATATGAAAAATAAATCGATCAATTACGAAGCCGTTTTAGCTCTTGTTGTAAAAATTTTTTTGGGAATGTTCCTGTATTGGATCATGAATGGCTTTCGACATGTGTCTAACTTTTTTCCTTACAATGACGTAGTTACCAAAGTGAATCAGCAGGGATTTTACAAATTTATCTATTTTGTTATGAACTTCACGGAAGGAGAATTTTACGGTGGACTTTTTACAACGCTTTTCTTACTAATCGGCGGTCTGATTGCTTGGCAACTTTATCGAAAAAATTCAAAATGGCAGGGATTTGCAATTGCTGGTGGTTCTGGTGCTTGGCCTTGGGTACTTGCTTCTCAGCTACTTTCCCTCTTTTTAACTATTTATGTTTTTGATTTTACACGCTTTTTTACAAAAGAAGTGTTGTGGTTACCAACGTTTATTGTAGTGGTCGGCACGCCGCCAGCTTTAACACTCGTTTACGGTCCTGGCTGGAAAAAATTAGGAACGATTTCTCTGTTGAGTGCGCTTTTCACTTTTCCGTTTGCCAATTGGCTGAATGCGCAATTGATGCCTCTTTTAAATGTGCCTGGTACAGTTTCCAACGTTACCACAATGGCTTTTGTTGGCTGGATTGTTTCAGCCATCTGTCATCAACTTCCTTGGATGGTTCCTTCTGTTGCACCAATCGCTCAGAAGCGGCAAAAACAACCTAAAATTGAAAATACGCAAACCTTTCAATGGTCAATACGACGCACTTTTGCTGACTTCTCCGAAGCTTGGTTTTATGGAAATGAGTTAGTTGGAGGTTTGGTAATTCTAGGCGTTTTAACAGATTGGTTTGTCAATATTAATCATATTACAAATGGTTCTGGCTTGGTTCCTGACATTTTAATGGGACAAATGATTACTTCGGCTGTTGGTGTTTTTCTTTATCGAAAACATTTCGCTGAAGAAGGTTGGTATCCAACGTTTATGCCACTGGTCAGCATTGTTCCTGGTGTGATTTTAATGATGGGTGGTGGTTTTTGGCTTTCCCTGACCATCGCCGTTTTAGCAGGAATCAGTGCGGCCCCTGTCGGTAACTATATTGCTAAACGATTACCTCCGTTTGTTCCTGATGCTGTCGGCTTTGTATCAGGAATGGCTGTTGTAACTATTTTATTGTCAGCCGTTTTGCATACATTTGATATTTTTGTATAGTGAATAAAAAGAAGCGAATGACGATTCGCTTCTTTTTTTAATTGACCAATCCCCTTTTTATCCGTATTCTTAAGCAAAAGGAGGTTTTGCCATGTACTCCATGTTAAAACGTGTGATAACGGAAAAAGATTTGCTTCGGCAAATTCGTTTGTTGGAACAGTTATTAAATGTTCCTCAGCTGACAGCCAAGCGTTTAGCCACGCAAATCCAGACGACAGAGCGAACCGTTTTTTCGGATTTACAATATATTCGCAGTCAATTACCCGCCGACTGGTCCATTGAAACCGATAGCAGTGGTATTCGGTTACGCAATCAGGGGAATGCGCAAACCAATGAGCTTTGGTCATTATTTTTACCTCAATCCATTAGTATTCAGCTATTAAAAGAACTACTATTTACGAAAGAGTTAGTGACAACTTCTTTTTTGAGCACTAGTGGTGTTTCTTATGAAACTTTGAAGCGACATATCAAAAAAATGAATCAGGCCTTACGTGATTTTCATTTAACGATTCAACTAACCACGACGACCATTCAGCTAATCGGGGCAGAAAGCAATATTCGGATTTTTTATCATCGTTTGTTGGTGCCTTTTACTCATAATAATTATTTTTTTGACGATTATTCGATTCATGAGGAGCATTATTTTCAATTTTTGAAACAAGTTTACAGTAGTGAGTTGACGGTGGAAACGGAAGAAATTTTTGGTGCTTGTTGGTTTTTCATTAACACGATTCGCAACAAAGCCAATTGCCGAGTGAGTCAATTTTCTTTTGACTCAAAAGATGTCTTGTTTCAACTTTATCAACCGTCCTTAGCAAAACTTTATGCTTCTGAAGGCATCTATTTGCAAGGAGAAGAAAGTTTTTTCGCCTTCTTTTGTTTCTTAGAAAGCTGGAATTACGATAATGTCTATGGCGAAACGTTGGCTTCTGCGCTCCACACTCATTACAGTCAGCTGCGAAAGTCGTTACAACAGTTTGTCACTAATTTGTCCACTGAAGAAGCCCGGCCTGATTTAATCCAAACAAATTTATTGGATAATCTGTTATTGTTATTCATTAAATATACCGAGTCCCCAACACTTTCTGAGCAATTTCAATTGGAATATCAAGAATTAATGACCGAACAAGCCGCAGAGGACCTTGCGTTATCAAAGAGCAACCAAGAACTTTTGGAGATTTTATCTCGCTACACCACGATTGAAGAACCAACTTATTTTCTTAGTTTGGCTTCTTTGTTAGAAAAACAAGCCATTTATTCCATTCAGGCGCAAACGATGACTGCCTATTTCCTCTTTCAAGGGGAACCTGCTTGGAAAGCTTTTTTACAACAAGAATTAGCTGCTTATTTAGGTACTCGTGTGAAATTACAAGCTATTGAATATGTGGAACTAAGCCAGTTGACGTTAAATGAAGCCGACATAATTATTTCCAATTTCCCCTTGGATCATCTTGATCTTCCTGTCTTTTATCTCTCTTTAATTCCAACAAAAAATGAACTCCGCCGACTAGCAGAGCTCACTCTTCATTCTTATTTTTAAAGGAACTAGCGAGGACATTCGCTAGTTTTTTGGCTTTCTTTCGTCATGAATCGTTTGGTTATATATTTTTCCCCTTCAACAAGGAAAAACAGACTCACAACATGGACGAAAATCATTGCTAATTGAAGGCCATTTAAAGAAGTTGTGCCAATTAATTGCTGCGCTACTGGCCAGTAAACTACTAGCGCTTGTAGTAAAAAGAGGATTCCTAATGAAGCAAACAACACTTTATTTTGGAAAAATCCTGTGCTTAACGACGGATCAACCAACTTACGACAGTTGATCATATACGCTGCTTGCGCTAAGACGATACTTTGTAAGAGGAACGTTTGCTGTAAGGCTTGTCCCTCAAATTGTAACGCCATGAGGTAACCTGGTACCATAATGAGTACCGACACATAGACGATTCTAAAAATACTGTACTTTGTTAAAATGCCTTCGTTGACATCTCTTGGTGGTCGTTTCATAGTATCAGCACTCGCTTTTTCAAAACCTAATGCATAAGACAAAGTAATCGTAGTTACCATGTTTACCCATAATATCTGGACAGGTGTCAACGGTAGAGGATGATTCATTAAAAGCGCCCAGACAACAATTAAACCTTGTGCTAAAGAGGTTGGCAAGAAGAAGGTAATCGTCTTTTTCAAGTTATCAAAAATGCGGCGTCCTTCTTTCACGGCTTTAGCAATCGTATGGAAATTATCATCTGCCAAAACCATATCTGCGGCTTGTTTGGTTACTTCACTTCCTTTAATTCCCATGGCAATTCCGACATCAGCTTTCTTTAGTGCTGGCGCATCGTTCACGCCATCGCCGGTCATCCCGACAATTTCACTATTGTTTTGTAACGCCGTGACAATTCGTAATTTATGTTCTGGCGTCGTTCGTGCAAATACATCGACTTTTTGAACGTGCTGGGCTAATTCTTCATCTGACATAGCATCAATTTCTAATCCTTCAAGGACTTTTTTCGTATGCTTTAAACCAACTTGCTCGCCAATGGCTTGCGCGGTATCTTTATGGTCTCCAGTAATCATTTTGACTGAGATACCTGCTTCTTGAGATTCTTTGACGGCTTGAATGGCACTTTCTTTTGGCGGATCGATGATGCCTGCCAGTCCAGCAAACGTCAATCCTGACAATGTTTCATGTGTCAGTTCCTGTTGTGACGTAACTGTCTTATAAGCGAAACCTAATACCCGTTGTCCTTTTTGCGCTAATTGCGCAGCTTGTGCTTGCCAAGCACCTTTTTGATTATCAGATAACGTAGAAAGTTGTAACAATACTTCTGGCGCACCTTTGACATAAATAATTGAACCTTCTGCTTGCGGATGGCGAGTGGCCATGTATTTATAACTTGAACTAAACGGAATTTTCTTTTCTACAGGGCGTAAAGACAGTTGATCCTGATCAACATATTGTAGTAAAGCTAACTCGGTAGGATTCCCTTGCAAGTCGGCGATTTTTTGTTGGTCTTGTAATTTCAATTCTTGGCAGTTGGCCATAATCTCTTTGACAATGGCCATTTCTTCAGTCACTACATCCATTACCGTCATTTCATTTTTAGTTAGCGTTCCTGTTTTGTCTGAACAGATAACTGTCATTGAACCTAATGTTTCAACGGAAGGCATGCCTTTAATAATCGCATTTTCTCTAGCCATCTCATGAACACCCATCGATAAAATCATCGTTAACACAGCAGGTAAGCCTTCTGGAATCATTGCTACAATTAATGCAATCATCGCAGAAAATAAGAGGCTCCATTCCATGCCATGACGAAAAGTGGTAAAGAAAATCAGAAACAAGATCAAGACCATAATCCCTTGGAAAATTTGCTTGTTTAATTGGTGCATTTTCCGTACGAGCGGCGTTGTTTTTTGATCTACTGACTGCAACGCGTGATTAATTTTTCCAACTTCAGTGGCATCTCCTGTTTCTACTACAACGCCTAAGGCTGAGCCCGCTTGGACAAGTGTTCCTGAAAAAGCCAAATTCTTTTGATCGCCTGTTGGCAATTCTTCATTCAAGGAACCGGTAATTTTCTCCACGGCTTCTGATTCGCCTGTCAAAATTGATTCTTCAATCATCAGATTATGAACGTCAAATAAGCGCAAATCTGCTGGAACTACATCGCCAGCTTGTAACGTGACTACATCTCCCAGAACCAATGTTTCAGAAGAAACGGTTGTTTTTTGTCCATCAATTAGAACGACTGCCTCTTGGCCCATCATCTGTTTCAGGCCGTCTAATGATTCTTCTGCTTTACGCTCTTGCCAATAACCGACAAAGCCATTGACAAGTACCACTAGAAAAATGATACTTCCTTCGACCACTTCGCCTGTGGCAAATTTTAGAATTGCGGCAGCGAGTAAGACCACCATTAGTAAATCTGTAAAATGTTTGGCTAGCTTTTGCCACGTTTTCAGTTGTTGTTTTTCTTCAATTTTATTTGGACCATTCGTTTGTAAACGTTGCTGACGTTCTTCGCTAGAAAGACCCGTTTGCTTCGTCTTAGTCTGCTCGATTACTTTTGTTGAGGAAAGTTGATACCATTTCATTTCGTGTACCTCCTATTTACTTGATACCTTTATTATAGAGAGGATTTTCTTCACAAAATGGTCGATAATTTCAGTGGCCCCTGAAAAAAATGGGGCCGAGATTATTAAAGAAAAGAACAACCCACATTTTAGCGGATTGTTCCTTTCTTTTAAATATTTTCTTGTTCGACCACCAATTGACTTTTGCCAATTAACGCTTTAACATCAATGATTTCACCATTTTTACGTCGGTCTGCTAACTCAACTGAGGTGGTAAACAACAAGTCACTAGAAGAGTTCAACGCTGTTTCAATGGAATCTTGGACTACGCCGACGATAAAGCCAACGCCGACGACTTGCATGGCAATGTCATTGGAAATGCCAAACAAACTACATGCAAGCGGAATTAACAACAAGGAGCCACCAGCAATTCCTGAAGCCCCACAAGCAGAAACAGCGGCGATGATGCTCAACAATAATGCTAAATAGATTGGCACGGACATCCCTAATGTGTGGACTGCCGCCAATGTCATAATAGTAATCGTAATGGCTGCGCCACCCATATTAATCGTTGCGCCCAGCGGAATAGAGACCGCATAAGATTCTTCATTTAAATCCATTGCTTTCGCCAATTCCATATTAATGGGAATATTGGCCGCAGAACTGCGTGTAAAGAATGCGGGAATCGCACTTTCCTTTAATACAAAAAAGACTAACGGATACGGATTTTGCCGAATATTCCAAAAAACAATCGCTGGATAAACGACTAAAGCAACTACGGCCATCGTACCAATTAACAATAATAGTAACTGACCATACTTGGCTAACCCTGCAATGCCTGTTGTTGCCACCGAATGAAACACCAAACCTAGAATTCCAATTGGCGCAATGCCGATAATCATTTGAACGACCGTGGTAATCCCTGTTGAAAGATTGGCAATCACATCCTTGGTAGCGACCGAACTTTGACGTAGCCCAATGCCGATTAATGAGGACCAAAATAAAACAGATAAATAATTGCCTTCAATCATCGCTTGAATCGGATTTTGGACAACGCTTGTTAACACATTACTTAAAACATCACTAAGTTGCGTTGGGGCTGCTTGCGATTCCTGCGCCGCCTCCAAGACAATCTTAACGGGAAACAGATAGCTTGCTGTCACGGCAACAACAGCTGCCAAAAATGTCGCTAACAGATACACAACTAAAATTGATCCAACATATGTTTTCGCCCCAGCCTTTTGTTGGGCTAGCGACGCAATAATTAAGACAAAAACTAAAATCGGCGCAATTGCTTTTAAGGCGCCCACAAACAATTCACCAAGAACGCTGATGAAGGTCCATTCAGGCACCAAGAAACCCAAGGTGGTTCCAATCACAATCCCTATCATGATTTTTTGAATTAACGATAATTTCCGAATCGCTTTGACCATTCACTTCACGCTCCTTTAAAATAAAATACAGTTTGGGACATACTACCATAATTATTAAGATAAAAAAAGAGTGTTTCTCAAAAAACTTTCATTTTTCGAGAAACACTTGGTCAACTCCTCAATTTCGTCTATTTTTCTGAAGACTTTTCCGCTGAATGTTCTTTGTTTTTATGGTGATGGTGGTGATGACTTTGTTTAGAATACAGGTAGGATTTTGCTACGACCGAAATAAACATAGCCATAATCCCCAAGCCTACTGTAGCATAAACCATGGTGAAAATTTTTCCCAAGTCAGTAACTGGATGCACATCTCCATAACCAATCGTGGTTAACGTCATGAAACTTAAATATAACGAATCTAATGGCGACAATTTTTCCACTGTTGAATAAAAAATAGTCCCACTCAACAACGTGGTTGCCAGTAAAAAGAACAAGGCACGAGTGTCTTCTTTTTTTAAGATACCTAAAAAAGATGAAAATAATTTTTTGACAGAAATAAGTAAAGATAGCAACAAAATGACCTCTTTCTATTGTTAATCTCTTCTTAACGTTAGCACTTTTCAAAAAAAGTTCAACTTTTTAATTGGTGTGGTTAAAGAAAATTTATTTTTTTGTTATTTATAATACACTTCATCTAAAAACAACCCTTGTGCCGGAGCCGTTTCACCTGCGCCTTCTCGGACTTTTGTTGCAAATAATTCGTCAATTATCGCTAATTCTTTGGTGCCTGCACCAATTTCTAAAAGTGTCCCAACGAGGATGCGGACCATTTTATGCAAGAAACCATTGCCCACAAAAGTGAACTGTAACATTTCGCCGTTTCTTTCAATCGTAATCTTTTCAATCGTTCGAGTAGTCGATTTTTTGGTTTTTTTCAATGCTGAAAAACCAATAAAATCATGGGTCCCTATTAATTTTTGGCAAGCTTGTTCCATTTTTTCTTGATCCAACGCTTTGGGAAAGTGAAAACTATGATACCGTTCAAAGGCATTAGGAATTGGGCTATTCCAAACATAGTAGCTGTATTGTTTGCCTGTGGCGTTATACCGTGCATGAAAACGTTCAGGCATTTCTGTAACTTCTTTAACAACAATATCGCCAGGTAAATATCGATTTAAAAAGGATAACATTTCGGTTGTTGTTAGTGAACTAGTCGTTTTAAAATTCGCTACTTGACCACGTGCATGTGTGCCGGCATCTGTTCTGCCTGAGCCAATAATTTCAATCGGTTCACCTGTCATTTGTGTTAAAATACTTTCAATTTTCCCTTGAATCGTTTTCTCTGAATTGCCTAGTCGTTGCCAACCTGAGTATCTTTTACCATCATATTCAATGGTTAATTTTATGTTGCGCATGGGCGAAGCTCCTTCGTATTCTTTTTCTCTCTTATCATAGCAGAAATAGGTGGATTTTTCTTCTTTTCCAAGAATAAAACACCTCTTTTCCATAGAAAAGAGGTGTTTTATTTAGTTTAATCCTTCAATTTTCAATTCTTCAACATTCGCTGCTTTAGCATTTTCAGTCACTACGGCTTTAAATGTCACTTGGTCGCCCTCTTTTAAGAATAGCGCCAGCGGACTGTTATTAGTCGTTACGCTAAAAATGGTTTTTTCATCTTCTAGTAAAAATGAAACTACCGTTTGCGCTTCCCCAGCTACTACTGAGACACGAGCTACTTTACCTTGCATCGTTTTCAAGTTGGCTTTGTCTGTATTTTCATTGTTACTTCCTTTGGTTACTAACTCAATTCGATAAGCGTCTAATGCGCCTTGTGCCGTGTCTGCATCAATCACAATATCATTATCTACGGCGTTTATATAGACATATTTTTTGAAAATCCCTTTACTGTCCATTAACGAAACAATCCACGTTGGCACGCCATCAATGTTATAAAGGACTGGCATACTAGCTTTCCATTTCTTTTCTGGATAAATTTTTGAGGCGATAGAAATGGCGCCATCACTATCCATAATGCCGACTTTAGTATCACGATAATACGTAACTTGACCTGTTCGGGCATTGATTAAGGAGTAACCTAAAGCGGAATCTTGGTCTTTTTCACTACTTGTAAAGTCCGTAAAATAAAGCAACTGGTTCCCTTCCTTGTTCATCATCGGCGTAATTTGTCCTGATGCATAAATACCATTTTCAGTTGGAATTTTAACATCTTTTTTGGCACCAAACATTGTCTGGTTCCACCAGCCTTGACTGTAACGACCAAAGAATTCATTTAAGCTATTCGCCGCTGAGCTAGTAATCGGCGCATCAACGAAACTTGGGGCTTTTTGACTGTCATAAACGTTAACTTCTCCTGTTGTAGCATTCAATACTGCCGTTTTAAATTCATTATAGTGCATGCGACCAGAAACCCCATACTCTTTGTAAAGCGTTTGAATATAGTAAGGATTCCCTTGGTCATCCAGCTCTAAATTGATTGTGCCAGTTGCTGCATAACCTGGATAAGCGGAATAAATTTTTCGTGCGGCATCTTTGCCAAAGTAAGCTGAAGGAGTATAAACAATTGGTTTTTCTACAAATTCTGGCTGTGCGTTGATATCTGTTGCACTAATGATGAAATAGCCAGGTACTTCCCCCAGTTTTAGCCATTTAAAGAAGCCATTAAATTCGACTGTTGCTACATAAACATACTCGCCATTGACAACTTGTGCCGTTATACCATCCAAAGTAAACATATTGGAATTGGGAATGACAGAAAATTTCTGTAACATTTTTCGTTTCGCCGTTTGTGGTGCAATCGCAATGGGTGTTTCTTTCGCCGAAGTTAAAACTTCAGCTTTTTCTTCCGTTTTTAAAGGAATCGTTTGATAAATTTCATCAATAGAAGAGATTCTGGTAATACTACTGACAATGGTCAACAAAATCATTGCCAAAACGGCAACACCCAAAATTTTGCCAGACCAGTCTTTGTTAGCCGTTTTGTTGGTATTCTTCCCTACTTCTTTGCGGCCCTTTTGGATACCAGGAACTTCGACTTTACTAGCTAAGCGTGTACTTAATAACACCCCACTAGCAATCACTGCGCCAATCAGATTAATCCATAACACGGTTGAAAGATTTTTACTTGGCAAAGTCACAAATAAAAAGATACCTAACAAGAGCAATTCAATCGCCATTAATAGAATGGTCCCCTTACTCTTTTTCCCTTTATTCGCTACAATTTTGGCGCCATTCGCAACTAAGATCCCGATACCAAAAAATAACGTTAACCCAATAAAATTAAAAAACATTCACTTGCCCTCCTCATAGATAAGTAAAAAAAGTGCTCCCACGCATTGTAGAAGCACTTCCTGTGATCCATTCTATTATAACGTTTTCTATTTTTACTGACAATATCGTTGAAGCAAAATCAGTCGGAAGGCTTAGAGTTCTGAAGAACGTTTATTTCTCTGGCTGAATATAAGGAACGATAGGTACGGTCACGCCAATTGAAGCACCACGAACAAAAGGTTCATTTTGTAAGGCTTTGAAATTTTTGGTTTGTCCGGTAAGCATGACTCCCCAAATAGGTAATTTTTCGACTTTTTTATTTTTATTTTGTTGGATAAACTTTTGGCCTTCTTGGTTGTCAGCAAACAACGGGGATTTTTCTAAGGTTTCAAAAAAGTGTTGCTTGTCGTTTTCAGGATCAAATATTTCGTTGTGATCGTCCATGCTTAATTGAAAACCATAAGGCAGCGTACCAGAAGGACCTTCTTTTTCATTAACCGTTTTGGAGTAAACATAGAGCCAAACTAAGTTGACATTGCTCGGTAACATTTTGCGGACTTCTTCATATGGATAAGGTTTATCAAAAGAAATCGCCACTTCCGCTACTTGGTTTTCCATTTTATCTAATTCACTTAATTCGTTTTTAACATCACCATAGTAATTGGTAATCGCTGGGTTATAAAAAGATGCTACTTTCTGCTTGGTTTGTCGGTTGTATTCATAAAAATTCTTAGAAGAATAATAGCTACCAGGATAGACTTCATTCCAGTCAATCGAATTTCTGAAAAAGCTATATCTGCTACGTAAATTACTCCACTCCACCGTGTAACCATCAATATTTTTTGAACGATTGGTCACAACTTCGCCCCCAAAAGGCGAACTATTAGCAATTACTTGGGAGTCTAATTGAGTGTTTGGTGAAGCAATCATTTCTTGATCATTTATTACTTCTAGTAAGGCCTGATAGTTTTTCGTCGAAAGTTTATCCATTCCCACAAAAAAACCGACAAACAATACGGCAAAACTAACAACGGTTATGGCACCAATCACGATAAATTGTTTTCTTTTCGCTTTACGAATACTTTTTTTTAAATCCACTTCTATTCCTCCAGTTCTTTTTTTAATTTTTGACGTGTGCGATACAATTTTTTGCGAACATTTTCAACAGATAATTCTAAAATCAACGCAATCTCGGCATACGATAATTGATAATAATATTTCAAAAGTAATAGTTCTTGTTCCTCATCTTTTAAGGAATCGATCAATAATAATAACTCTTGCCCTTCCATTTTTTCTATTGATTGTACAGGATGGCTGTTTGCCACAAAAGTGCGTTCTCGTTTCTTTTTTCGATACATCGTAATGTAGTAATTAAATGTTACTCGGAAAAACCACGGGCGTAGATTTTCTGATGTAATTTCAGGTAATATTGAAAAAATCGTTGTATATGTTTGCGACACTGCATCTTGTGCATCTTCAAGACTTGCTCCTCGGCGAATCAAGACTTGGATGACTTCTTGCCCCAAAGAAAATAGTACTTCGTCAAAATTTGCCTCCTTTTTCATCTGATTGCTCCTTTCACTTATACAACGTTTCAACTAGGGAAAAAGTGGACAGTCCTTCGCTCATTATTTTTATGTATTTTTTCTTTCAATAAAAAATGCTCCTGCTTAAGCAGAAGCATTTTTGTTTTTGCTTATTTATCATTTTCCAATGACTAATCTTCGTGTATAAACGGCTTGCCCAGAATGCATCACTGCATCATCAATCGCTGAAACTAAACGCACTTGTCTAGTCACCGGTGGGGTCCAATTTTTATCAATCACGTCTGACAATTGTTCTTCTTTGATTTGGTCTAAATAGCTTTTGGTAAGTGCCACACTGGCAGCCAAATAGTCACTAAGCAATTGCTTTTCTGCCACCACGACTTTCGCCGCTTCCGCTGGTGTGTGATGCCAGTCTTCTGTTTCATCTGGCAAATCCAAGGCAAATTTTTCTGTCCAGTGTTGGCTAAGCCATAACGGTTCACTATGATTAAGTGCGGAAATTTGTAGGTCTAATTCTCTGGCTGTGTGCCACATCAGCCAAGTAACAGACTTGATTAATGGTGCGGGCATCGTGTTTGCTTCGGCAACGGTCATTTGTGCAAGTGTTTCTTCAAAACGTTCATGTGCTCGGTCAAGGGTTTCACTAGAAAGTTGAGTGACTTTCATAAAAATACCTCCTTTGTGTTGGTGCCTGTTCTTTCGTTTCTATTTTCTATTATACTGCAAAAGAATCCGTTGTAGTTCTTTTTTGGCTGCGGTATCTGCGGAAAGGGTAAAGATCACTTTCTTCAAAAATAACACTTCCCTAAGTAAAAAAGAATTGACAATTCTCTTAGTTTCCCTTAGTATGTGGAAAAGTACCTTTAAGATAGTCCGAGAGGCTAACAAGGCAAAGTTCTGTAAAATTCTGTATTTTTGTATAGTGAATGATACGAGATGTCTTGCCCTTTTTTTGTGTGCAAGGCTTTTTTTGCGCGGTGCTTAATCAATTTATTTGGGAGGCAACAAAGTGGAAAAGAAAAAACGTGAAGTGAAAGGTATCTCATTTACCAAAAAAATGGTGATTTCATTGGTGGGAGGATTAATCGTTGGGCTCGGCTTTTTATTTTTAAGAGAGCACCTTATTCGCAGCAATCAAGGCGCTGTGTGGCAGACAATCAATCAGATTCTTTTCCAAGATATTTCAGATCCTGAAAAAGGACAATCTGCGATTGGGCTTTTCTATATTATTGGTCAACTATTTATCAACGGCCTACAATTAGTGATTGTGCCGATGGTCTTTACTTCAATTACTTTAGCCATTTGTCATATTACCGATACGCAAAAATTAGGACGAATTTCTTATAAAACAATTTTTGGCTTTTTATCGATGTCATTGATTGCTCTATTAACGGCTGGAATTGTGGGCTATAGCGTATATTTAACTGGCGCTTTTAATGTGTCGTTATCTGAAACGCTAGCTCCTGTCGAAGTAAGTACGAGCGGCAACCCATTAATGGTGATTGTCAATGCTGTCACGAAAAATATCGGTTCTGCATTTAGCGACAATGGTGCGATTTTAGCCGTTGTTGTGTTGGCAGTGATTACTGGTTTATGTATTAATGCATTAGGAGATAAAATTCGTGTTTTCAAAAAATTAATTGAAGAAGTCAATGCGATGGTCACGTTATTTTTAACCTTTGTAATTACTAAATTTGCTCCTATTGCCGTCTTTATGTTGTTAGTTCGGACGTTTGCTTCTTACGGGATTGATTATTTAAAACCAGCGTTAGTCTACGTCGTAACCACGACAGCGACGCTCTTAGCCTTTTTGATGATCGGTTACCCATTATTTATCTTATTTGCGACAAAACTAAATCCTGTTCCTTTTATTAAAAAGATTATGAAAGTTGTGGTCTTTGGATTTTCTACTTCTTCTTCGGCAGCCACTTTACCGTTAAATACAAAAACAACGGTTGAAGAGTTAGGTGTCGACAGCGATGTTGCCGCCTTTGTCTTGCCGTTAGGAATGACTATTAATATGAACGGCACAGCGATTATGCAAGTAATTGCGGCTATTTTTGTGGCGGGCGTAGCTGGTTATGAAGTGACACCAGCTAATATTGCCTTGATTGCCATTTTAGCTTTAATGTCATCCATTGGTACACCGGCTGCACCTGGTGCTGGCGGGATTATCCTTTTCACTATTTTAACTGGTTTAAACTATAACAATGAGATTGCGATTGCGACGTATTCATTGATTTTAGCCATTAATCGTCCAATCGAAATGCTCGTTACTAGCCTAAACGTGGTTGGTGATAGCGCCACTGCGATTTATGTTGCACATTCGGAAGATTTGTTGGATGAAGCCACTTATCTGACTGATGTCGCTGACTTGCAAAATGCGGAAGCGGAGTAATTAATGAAAAAGCAGACTTCTTGTATGGAAGTCTGCTTTTTTCGTTATTGTTATTTTGAATATATTCATTAAAAAATAACTTTTTTAAATAAAAATTCTAGTTATTAATATACGCAACAGCACTACCGCTACCAAACTTAATTCCTGGCAAACATTTTTTATACAAATTGAGCTCTTTTAATGTGTCTTTTCTACTTGATAAAGCTTGGAATGCATAACGAGTCAGGCCATTCTCAAATATTTTTGATTCTGAATACTTTGAAGAAACTTTGTATGCAGCAACAACAGCATTATCCGCTCCAGTGTTAACGGCAATAATATAGCGAATACGGTGTATTTTATCACGACCAATTACCCAGTTACCCAAGGTCCGCGATTTCAAGTTATTAACATCACGTAATGTATCATCTAATGGATACTCTTTCGTTTCATCCTTACTAAGGCGAAAAGCATCTCTTACTTTCACCGCTAGAATCAACTCATCTGTCGCTATTTCACTTATTGACATAGGTTGAAAACCAAAACATTCTTCAATGTCTTCCACTAACATAGCTTTAGAACCATGCCCTTTTACTAAGTTTGTCAACGGTAGCCTTTGAATAAGCCGTGCATAATTAATCAACGCATTTTCACTTGCAAAAGCCTCAGCTTCAGATAATCCATAACTAAGTATATAGCTTAGTACTTGCATCCCCAATGCATTTATCTCTTGAATCGTTTTTATTTTTAATGTTCCCGCTGTTTCATCGTTTTTTAATAAATTTGATTGTCGCAACAAATTTAGCGCAGCTTGTCGATGAGCAAAAACACGATTATCTTTCCCTTTACCAATATAAAAAGTTTGGTTGTTTCTTGGATCAACCAAACAGTATACATAATAAATATGCTGATTATCTTTTTGTAACTTATTTAGTGTTGGGGCAGAAAATTTATCTAACATCTATTTTGACTCCTTCTTTCTAAATTTCCGCTTCTTAAACACCGCCCCTACTTATGATAAGGTTCCCCTTTCATAATCCGAAAACCGCGATAAATTTGTTCCACTAATACCAAACGCATTAACTGATGTGGATAAGTCAAGCGGCCAAAAGAAATTTGTTGGTTACTTCGCTGAAGGACTGAATCACTGAGACCTAAGGAGCCACCAATGACAAACGTTAGGTTACTTTTGCCACTAATCCCTAATTGTTCAATTTCTTTTGAAAATTCTTCACTAGATAATTGTTTGCCATTAATGGCTAAAACAAAGACGTATTCGTTGTCATTAATTTTTCCCAAAATACGTTGGCCTTCTTTTTCTTTGACTTGAAGCATTTCAGCGTCACTGAGTTTTTCCGGGGCTTTTTCATCTGGGACTTCAATGATTTCCATCTTGGCATAGCTATTTAAACGTTTTAGATATTCATTAATGCCTTGAATCAGGTATTTTTCTTTCAGTTTTCCGACTGTTACTAGTTTAATTTTCACCTATTCCACTACTTTCTCGTTTTCTCTTCTTTCTTATTTTAGCACGAAGTTTGGCTACTTTCCACAACGTTTCCACATACTTATACACATATACACAGAGTTATCCACAGAAGAAACTAAAAAATTACTTTATTTAACAGCTTTTTCAATACAAACACATATTCGCCACTGATTTGTCCACATTATCCACATTCTGTGGATAACTTTCCTGAAAACTGTACACAGAGTTATTCCCGATTTGTTCACATTTTTCTGTGTATAACTTTTTCATTCGTATTTTTTCTGTAATTTTTCCCTAAGTTGTTCATAAAAAATTCAAAGCTATTCGATAGACTAAAGGAGTAGGAAACAGATATACTTAATATAGAAAATTCAGATGCACTTATTGGGAGGTTATTTTATGCAACGAAAAGATGTTACACCTAATTCAGATAAAAAAAGTTTATTGCAAAAATTTGGGATTGGTTTAGCTGGCGGCTTACTTGGTGGCGCCCTTATTCTAGGAGGCGCTTATTCTGGGATTATTCCCACACCCAACGGCGGAAATAATGCGGCGACGACGACGTCCACTAATCACGGTGATACAAAAGTCAGCAATGTGAGTTACAATGTTTCTAGCGATGTCACAAAAGCCGTGAAAAAAGTTCAAAATTCTGTGGTTTCTGTCATTAATATGCAAAGTGCTAGCAACAATTCTTCGGCTGATGATCCTTTTGGGGGATTGTTCGGTGGGAATGAAGGTACTCAAGACTCTTCCGGCAACAATGGTAACGATTTAGAAGCAGCCAGTGAAGGTAGTGGGGTTATTTATAAGAAAGATGGTAAAACGGCTTATGTCGTGACAAATAACCACGTCGTAGATAAAGCACAAGGATTGGAAGTTGTTTTATCTGATGGTACCAAAGTGAAAGGCGAATTAGTCGGAACCGATGCTTACACGGATTTAGCCGTGATTAAAATTTCTTCCGACAAAGTTGATCAAGTCGCTGAGTTTGGGAATTCTAGTAAAATCACAGTCGGTGAGCCTGCTATTGCAATTGGTTCCCCTCTAGGTTCTGATTATGCTAACTCTGTCACACAAGGAATCATCTCTTCTGTGAATAGAAATATTACCAATAAAAACGAGTCTGGTGAAACCATCAATATTAATGCCATTCAAACCGATGCTGCCATTAATCCAGGAAACTCTGGTGGTCCACTAATCAATATTGAAGGGCAAGTCATTGGCATTAACTCAGTAAAAATTGTGCAATCAACTAGTCAAGTGAGCGTTGAAGGGATGGGCTTTGCCATTCCAAGTAATGACGTAGTCAACATTATCAACCAATTAGAAAAAGATGGTAAAGTGACACGGCCAGCTCTTGGGATTACGATGTCTGATTTAACAGGTATCTCTTCACAACAACAAGAACAAATTTTAAAAATTCCAGCTTCTGTAAAAACTGGCGTAGTGGTTCGTGGTGTTGAAGCAGCGACCCCTGCTGAAAAGGCTGGATTGGAAAAATACGATGTTATCACGAAAGTTGACGGCCAAGACGTAAGCTCTACTACAGATTTACAAAGCGCGCTTTACAAGAAAAAAGTTGGCGACAAAATGGAAGTGACTTATTATCGTGGTTCTAAAGAAATGAAAGCAACCATCGATTTAACCATTGATAAATCAGCTTTAACACAACAAAATAATCGCTAATACAAAATGACCTAATATGTAGAACAACTGTCATTCTGAATGTCCTACATACACTACTAGACCTCACGAAGAAAAAGCACCTACAGAATATCCTGAAAGGGAATTTCTGTAGGTGCTTTTGTCTGTTTTTACTAAGGTCAACTTTTTCAATTCCTGATTAGGATAAAAGATATTCTTACTGACTTTCATCACCTAAAAATCAGCTATCTAAATTGTGACTCTTTTTCCATAACACTTCATTAACTCAGACAGATTATTTGCTAGTAAAACCACTGTCAATACCCCTATTATTGTGAATGCTTCTTTTTATAATTTACTAACATCAATAACATGGTCAACTTTTTCAAAAACTCGTGGATCATGCGTTGCAAAAATAACAATTGTATTTGGCGAAACTAATTCTAAAAGTAATTGAATAATCGACTGACCCGTTACTTCGTCCAACGCACCTGTAGGCTCATCTGCTAATATAATTTGTGCTTTTTTCAGTAAAACCCTTGCAATTGCAACTCTTTGAGCCTGTCCTCCTGAAAGTTCGTAAATTTTCATTTTTAAATAGCTTTCATCAAGTCCAACTTTCTTTAAAGCTTTAATTATACTTAACCGATTATCAATAATTTTTAAATTTTCATACACCGTTGCTTCATCCATTAAAGCATAGTTCTGAAAAACATAGCCCAAATATTGACCAAAATACTTAGATTCTTTCATTTTCCAAATATCTTTACCCTCGAAATAAATCTTACCCTCAGTAGGTTTTTCTAATCGTCCAATCGCATTTAATAGCGTTGTTTTCCCCGAACCTGAAGGTCCAACCAAAGCATAAGAATGATTTTTTTTCAATTGTATATTTAAATCTGTGTAAATCTGCTTTCCCCCATATCGCTTTTCTAAATGTTCTATTTTTATCATAAAATTTCAAAATCTCCTTTTATAATTTGGACTCGTTTCTTCTTAATTAAGTAAAACGCCCAAGATATCATGAGCGAAACTTCTGTCAAACATAAAAAGTTTAGGCTAGCAAAAATAAACCAATTTTTTGTATAAAAAAGAAGACTACTGCTTATACAAATAATCCCTACTACTAAGTAAAACAAACACTTGAAAATCTCAAAAATTGTATTGCCTCCTAGTAAATTTCTTATCACTATTTGTTTCCCACGACTTCTAACTTGTGTAACTACATACTGATAAATCACGAAAAATTGTGCAATAAGTAAAACACTAATAGCGATTAATGTTCCTCTTAACTGACTCATTAGCGTTTCTTTTTTGATAAAAATTGCTTTTGCAGCATTTGTCATTCCACTAAATGACTGATTTAATCCAGAAGATTTCAACGCTAGCAAGACTTTTTCTTGTTTAAATAATCCATCAAAAACCACTTGCGGATACAAAGAATTTAAGACCTCATCTTCTGATGGAAATAATGAAAAATCTAGTTCTACAATAATTTTACCTTCTGCTTCTTGATGAGCAAGAACATCATTATTCTCATGGTAGTTAAATAGAAAAGTTTTTTGTTCGTTAGGAATACTATTAAAGTCACTGTCTTCTATATCTATTGTTGTATATTGGAACCATTCATAATAGATAATTTTTTTGATGTCTTCGATTTGTTCTTGATACTTTTCAGGAACATAGACTGTTATTCGCTTGCATGCCTCTTTAGGCCATTGATTTTCAGGATATTCTTTTCGATTTTTCTGGACAACTGCTGGATTCACATAGTGTATTTGTTGTGCTATTTTCGTATCAATGCCTGTTTCCTTTAATTGATTGGTTAATTCGGGGATGTTCATTTCTTCAGCGGTTCCTAAATCTGAAGATTTTGAATATAACCATTCGTCAGAACTAAAAAATTGAACAAATTGTTTGTTTTCTTCACTTTCTTCGATAATGTCTTCCCATTTCACTTCACCTTTCACATTTTTTTGTTCTGTATTTTTTTCAAACCAGTCAATTTTCACAAAATCTGCTGCTGCTTGCCAATGATCCAACGTTTTTATTTGATTGCAAAGTGTTCGATTTACTTTCAGACTTTCATTAATTGTCAGGCCAAAAATAAACAGAGCCAGTAAAATACCGATTAACCAGACGACCTGAACAAATGTCTTATTTTCTTTATTTTTCAATATTTGAATAGGTTTAAACAACGCTACGTTTAAGAAAAAAAGACTATTAGAAATTAAACTTATCACAATCAAAAGGAGCATATTTACTACATTTAATAAAATAAATGTCTTAACAAAAACACTCGTGATATTTCCCAGGTAACTACAAAAGATCAAGATGATAGACAATGTTGATAAAATTAAGACCAATATATCGCTACTCATTTCCTTTATCATCTGTTTTCTTAACAGTCCCAAACTTCGCTGAATCATTGCTTTTTTCAAATAAAACATTTTGATAGCGAAAAGTAATAATGCGAAAATAAAAAAAACTGTCCATACAGAATATGAGCGTAAGTTTCCGAATAAAAAATCAAGAGGCGCCAACCACCAACCTATATCCCCTGCTTTGTATTTGAAGCCTTTTCCAGTTAACTTGCTTTGCATTGTTTTATTCAAAGGCTTACTACTATAATACATACCTGTCAGTTCTGTATCAGATAATAATTGTTTATCTTGTGTATAATTTCCATCTGAATTGGACAACCATCGAGGTGCATGACCAAAAACAAAGGTCGATTGATGATTATTTGTATAAATTGGTTTAAATAAAACTAAGTCTTGTTCTTTAGCAAATTTCTCTAATTCAGTAATAACGCTAGTCTTGTCCCTTTCTTGACTATAACTAGTAATATTCACTGCACTTTCTGCAGGATATTTAAGATCATTACCAAACTCTTTTATCTCGCTAAAAGAAAGCACTGCTAATAGTCCCGTTATAATCAACAAGACACTGATTCGCCATTTCATATATTACCTCCCTCAATAGACGAATTGAGCGAAACGTTATTCCACAAAGCCAACGTTCCACTCAATTTTTGTTCATTATATTATATCTTAAAAATTATACCAATCATAATATGAATTAGCGACTAGCAAATACCACTGTTTTTGCGCGCCTGCTCTAGCCCATCCATAATTCGATCTTGCTCTACTTTTCACATTTCCATATGCATCTGTAACAGAGGCATAACTTCCTAAGCGAACAGGAGCTTCTAAATAATAATAAGAATATGCGTAGTTTGACTTTGTAACCCCATACTCCCAAGTATCTTTGTAATGGGGATGTGGATAAGCAACTGCGGCTTCTACAGATTTCCCACCAAAAACTACACTACTAAAAAAACCGACACAAACAAGACCAACAAATAATACTTTTTTCATTTTTTCTTCCTCCATTTCATTATTTGAAAACGATTAGAATACGATTTCAAAATAATGGTATCAAAATAATGGTATCAAATATAAAAAAAACTGTCAACTATTGATTTTATTTTTTAAAAAACATTTGAATTATTATATAAATAAAAAAAGAAATATTTTAACATTTGGAACATGTAGCTATTTTTAATATAAAATGTCCCTTTGTTAAACTAGCCGAATTTTTAATTCATTTGAATAATAATTATCTTTAAACATAACAAAAAGCATCGTCCTATTTATTTGGCTAAATAGGATGATGCTTTTTTATTGCACTAGTTTTCTATTGATCGTTTCTTTTATTCTCCTACCGCAAATGCAGAACCAACTTCTGCATCAAAAGGCAATTCTAAGATTCCTTTTTTAGCTGGTGCATTTGGTAAACGTAATTCTTTTGCTGAACAAATCATTCCAAAACTTTCTTCCCCACGTAAAACCCCTGGCCAAATCATTAAACCATCAGGCATCATTGCGCCTGGTTTGGCCACAACTACTTTTTGTCCTGCTTTGATGTTCGGTGCGCCACAAACAATTTGTAAGATTTCGCCGTTGTCTACTTCTGTTTGTGTGATAGATAAATGATCTGAATCTGGGTGTTTTTTACATGATTTGACAAAGCCGACCACAATTTTAGGGGTGTCGACTTTTTCAAGAGTTTCTGAAAATCCCGCATCTTTAATCGCTGTATTGACTTTTTCGATTTGTTCGTCTGTTAAAGTCACTTGGCCGGTACCATTAATGTCACCTAGAAGCGCTGAAGCATTGAAAATATTCCAAGCTACCACTGTTTCTGGTGCCTCAACTAAACTTACACGTGCCACATCGCCGACACGTTTTACTTGGTTTTCCGCACCTTGATCGTCCGCAACGATGACAAGTAAGACATCGCCAACGTGTTCTTTGTTATATGCAAAAATCATTTTTGTTCCTCCTCTGTCGTTTTCCTGTCTTATCTTATCAAAAATTGACCCATTGTGCATACTTTTTTGTCGAAAAACTAAAAGACTTGGAAAATATGTCGCTACGACTTATTCTCCAAGTCCTCAATTTTGAGTGACAAGCCGCTGATCCTTTGAAAAAACAAAAGAAACGTAGGGTCAACTCTCTATTCAATCAATAACTTTTTTTACTTATTTTTCTTCAGAGTGAACAATTAAGACATCGCAAGGGGCTTGGCGAATAATGTAGCTACTGACGCTTCCCATGACCACACGTTCGACTGCGTTTAATCCTGATTGTCCCACCATAATTAAATCAACATTGTATTTTTCAGGTAATTCATGACTCATGACTTCTTTGGGTGAACCAAACATGGTAACTGTTTCAACATTATGAAAATCAACGCTTTCAGCATACTTTTTACAATCGGCCATTAATTCTTCCGCAGCAGCTGTTTCTTGATCAATTAATTGATCATTTAACGTCGAATACCCCATCATTGTATACACTTGATTTTCTAAAATATTTGCAACAATGACTCGGCTTCCGTTTCGACGAGCAACCTCAATTGCACGTTCATAAGCTAAATTAGCTTGATCACTACCGTCTACGCCGACAAGAATATTTTTATACATTTGTTCTTCCATTTTCGTCACCTTCCCGATGGAGGCTGATCTAAAAGGCTTCTTTGACTAAGAAATTAGAGTCAAAAATGAATTTAGGACCCTTGCGCAGAACGCCCTTTTGTCCAGCTGATTCTCTCTTAATTTAATGGTTCCTCTGGTTCATGAAAATTAGCCTAAGCTAGTTAAAAATGCACTGATTTCTTCTTTTGTTTTTCGGTCTTTGTTTACTAAGCGTCCTAATTCTTGACCGTTTTCAATTACGACAAAACTCGGAATACCAAAAATATTCCACTCGGCAGCCACGTCAATAAACTGATCACGGTCAACTTCGATAAATTGAAACGCTGGAAATGCTTCTTCAATTTCAGGCATGACTGGTTTAATGAAACGACAGTCTCCGCACCAATCAGCAGTAAAGAAGAAAACATTTTTACCTTTTTCAACATAAGTTGCTAGTTCTTCTAATGAATTGGGATAAATCATTTAAACATCCTCTACTTTCCGTAAACAATTGTATTAACTGTTGATTTATCCAAGCCACGTAATGCTTGTAACAACATTTCCCGCGCTGCTTCATAATCCGCAATACTAAACATTGTTTGATGCGTATGGATGTAACGACCACAAACGCCGATGACTGTACTTGGTACACCATTATTAGTTGTGTGCGCAGCCCCAGCATCCGTTCCGCCTTTAGAAACAAAATATTGATACGGAATATTGTGTGTCGCTGCTGTATCTAATAAGTATTCACGTAAGCGAGGCAATGTGATCAAACCTGGGTCGAAAATCCGTAATAACGTTCCTTCACCTAAATGACCATATGTCCCTTTTTTCGTGTGAATATCATCTGCCGCTGAACAATCCACCGCAAAGAAGATATCTGGATTAAATTTATGAACAGATGGTTTAGAACCACGTAAACCGACTTCTTCTTGTACGTTTGCTCCAGCAATTAATGTGTGGCCTAATTCTTCATTTTGTAACGTTTCCAATGCATCTAATACCAACGTACAACCATAGCGGTTATCCCATGATTTACTGATAATATTTTTGCCATTGGCTGTTTTAATCGTTTCTGTTTGTGGAACAATGGAATCCCCTGGACGAACGCCAAAGCTTTCAGCTTCTTCTTTTGAAGAGAATCCTGCATCAAATAACACATCAGAAACTTCTAATTGTTTTTGACCACTCGTACCACGCAACAAGTGTGGCGGAATAGATGAAGAAATACATGGATAGTTCCCTTTACTTGTTTTTAACGTAAAACGTTGTGCTGAAACAACATAGGGATTCCAGCCACCTAAAGGAACCACTTGGAATAAACCATTATCGTTAATTTGAGTTAACATGAAGCCAACTTCGTCCATGTGGGCTGCTACCATTACGCGTGGCGCTGCTTCCACTTTTGAACGTTTAATCCCAAAAATACCACCTAAACCATCATATTGAACATCGTCCACTAACGGGGTGATATGTTCTTTCATGTACGCGCGAATGTCGTCTTCAAATCCGCTGGTTCCTTGTAATTCAGTTAATTCCTTGATTCGTTGAAATGTTTTTTCTTCCATAGATGTATGTCCTATTGCTTTTGATTTGTTGGAAATTACGCCAACCAAGCGTCACTTTTTCTCTAAAAAGTCACTTTATCCTGTCGATAAAAATAGGTACTCCTTTCATATGATTTCACTCTTATTATAACGCAAATACTAGAAAATGCACATCGCTTTCTCTTTTTAAACGTGACAATGAGAATGCCCTAAAAGAATGATTGAAAAACTTTTTTTATTTCTCAGCGGCCCCTTCTCTATGGTAAAATAAGAGTGATACTGACAAAAGTAATAGTAAGCAGAAACCGACCAAGGGAGGTCATACAAATGAACGAAGAAAATGAGTTGACATACTTTAAAGGCGGCTTAGCGCTAGGCGTTGGTCTTGGTTTAGTAGGCGGCATTGCCTCAACCTTGTTCTACCATAAGAAAAAAACAATCTCCGCTGATCTCGTCTTAGAAAATGTAAAAGCTGCTTTTTTAAAAGAAGGACCGATTGAAGGTTCGTGGATTGAGTTTGAGAAAAAGCCCTTGCGGAAATTCGCCATCCACTCCAAAACGTATACTGGAGGAATTTGCCGCATTGAAGACGACGGCATTGTTCAATACGAATTCACTGCAGATGCCTACACAGGAACTGTCATTGACATCCAACGATTAAAAGATTAAAAAGATTGTTACAAAAGCACTTATTTGCTTTTGTAACAATCTTTTTTTCTTCTCATTTGTTTTTTGTAAAAGGGATGTTTATTTTATGTCAAAAAAATCAAATCAATGATGAATAAATACTCAAAAATCGAATGTTTTCTGCATGGAAATCACCTTAAATCTCTACTTATCAACGTTTGTCCACTTTTTTCATAAAAAAGATTAGACATTTTTTAAAAATTGATAAAAGAATAATCATTTCTAACGATTTTTTAATTTCTCCTTTTCATTTTTACATTATACTGAGAGTATTGCTAAAAATGAAAAGGAGCGTGTCAAATGAAGAAATCTGTTTTATTTACTTCATTACTTGTATTATCAAGCTTAGCTTTAGCGGCCTGCGGCGGTGGCAGTGACGATAAAGGAGCAAGCAACGGCGGTAGCAACAACCAAGTATACACAATGGTTGAATCCCAAGAAATGCCTAGTGCCGATCCGTCCCTTGCGACAGATGAAGTGAGTTTTACCACTTTAAATAATGTCTACGAAGGAATCTATCGTTTAGATAAAGACAACAAACCCGCGCCTGCTGGTGCAGCCGAAAAAGCGACTGTTTCAGAAGACGGTTTAGTTTACAAAGTTAAATTACGTGAAGAATCAAAATGGTCTGATGGCAAACCAGTTACTGCTGCAGATTACGTTTATGGTTGGCAACGAACAGTGGACCCTGCCACTGCTTCAGAATATGCCTACATGTTTGAACCAGTAAAAAATGCTGAAAAAATTTCTAAAGGGGAACTACCTAAAGAAGAATTGGGCATTAAAGCAATCAATGATCATGAATTGGAAATCACTTTAGAAACAGCAACACCATATTTTGACGATTTATTGGCTTTCCCTTCTTTCTTGCCGCAACGTCAAGATATCGTTGAACGTTTTGGTAAAGATTATACAAAGAGTAGCGATAAAGCAGTCTACAATGGTCCATTTACACTAACTGAGTTTGATGGTCCCGGAACAGATACTAAATGGTCTCTAACTAAAAATGAAGAATATTGGGACAAAGAGACTGTCAAGTTAGATAAAGTCGCTATCAACGTGGTAAAAGAAGCCCCAACTGCCTTAAATCTTTATGAAACTGGTGAAGTGGATGATACGTATTTATCTGGCGAACTGGCCCAACAAATGCAAAACTCGCCTGACTTGGTCCAATTAAAAGCCGCTTCTTCTTTCTATTTAGAAATGAATCAAGCAGATGAAAAATCACCATTGACCAACGCAAACTTACGTCGTGCTATGTCTTATGCCATCGATCGCGATTCATTAGCTAAAAACATTTTAGCCAATGGCTCTCTTCCTTCACAAGGCTTCGTTCCTGTGGATGTCGCGAAATCACCAAAAACGGGTGAAGACTTTGTTAAAGAAGCTGGTAGCGACAAATTAGTCAAATACGACAAGAAAAAAGCTGTGGAATACTGGAACAAAGCGAAACAAGAACTTGGTGTTTCCAACTTAACGGTTGATTTAATGGTAGACGACTCTGAAGGCGCTAAAAAAATGGGCGAATATCTTCAAGGATCACTGTCTGATACTTTGGAAGGCTTAAAAGTAACTGTGACGCCTGTCCCTATGGCTGTTCGCTTAGATCGTACCTTAAAAGGGGATTTCCAAATCGCTGTTCGTGGTTGGAGTGCCGACTATTCAGACCCAATTAACTTCTTAGATTTATTAGAAAGCTCAACTTCTAATAACCGTGGACGTTACAGCAATCCTGAATACGATAAATTCATTGCTGCGTCCAAAACCACAGATGTTAACGACCCTGAAAAACGCTGGGAAGATCTAATCAACGCTGAAAAAACAGTAATTGCTGATATGGGTGTTGTGCCAATTTACCAAAAAGCAGAATCACACTTACGTGCACCAAACGTGAAAGAAATTATTTATCATCCAACCGGTGCTAAATACGACTTCAAGTGGGCGTATAAAGAATAAAGTAAAGGTCTCCTTCAATTTTGGAAGGAGACCTTTATTATTTATACTGACACGTTTCTAAATGATCATTCACCAATCCCGCCGCCTGTAAAAAGGAATAGACTGTCGTGGCACCTAAAAATTTAAATCCTCGTTTCTTTAACGCTCGACTAATCTGTTGCGATAATTCCGTGGAGGCTGGAACCTCTTCTGGGTGCTGCCAGTGATTAACGATTGGTTGCTGATCGACAAAGTTCCAGAGGTAGCGATCAAAGGAGCCAAATTCTGCCTGAACTTCTTGAAAAACTCGCGCATTCGTGATGGTCGCTTGAATTTTTAAACGATGACGAATCACACCAGGATTTGCTAGTAAAGCTAAAATTTTTTCCTCATCATATCGCGCAATTTTCCGATAATCAAACGCATCATAAGCTGCTCTGAGCGTTTCTCGTTTATTCAAAATAATCGCCCAGCTTAAGCCCGCTTGCATACTTTCCAAGGTCAATAACTCAAATAACTGTTGCTCTTCATGAACTGGACGTCCCCATTCATCATCATGATAGGCTTGCATCTCTTCCGTTGTATTCGTTGCCCAAGTACATCGCTCCATTGTACTGCCTCCTTTTATTTGCTAAAAAAGATGCGAACAAAGGGTACTGCCTTTTGTTCCACACCTTTTCTTATTCCTAATAAAATGCCCAGAAGTTTAACGCTTCATTCATCACTTCTTCGGCTGTAAATGTCCGTTTTGAATGGCCCTTTTCTTCTGAATCGTTTGGATCATTAATCCAGAAATCGCCTTTTTCATCCACGCCACTCATCACCATAATGTGACCAGTTGTAGTGAAATAGCCCGGTTTTACAGAAATAATGACTGGATGACCTTCCTTCAAGAAAGCTGCCACTGTTTCAATATCCCCAATTTCTTGACAGTTATAGCCTTTCATTTCAGCATACGCACCAAAAATAGACCACGCCGTCCCTTGTCCTTCCATAAAGAAGTCATTTTTTGCCCAAGCTAACACATCTAGCGGGGTAACTTCTTGGTGATCCATGTATGAACCAACCATTGCAAGCGACACAATCGCACAGCCATTAATTTCGATTGTATTCGGCTTATCTACATTGCCAAATCCGTACGCGGTGTCTTTCCATTTAGCATCTGTCTGCAATTCTAACGGCAAATCCAGATGTCCATCATATTGCTTCTTTTCAATTTCTTGATTGACCTGTTGTCCATAGCTTAAAGGTTTGACTTTTTTCTCAATTTTAACTGGTGCTGGTTCTTTTGTTTTACTTGATTCAGCACTAGCTTTAACATATGAATCATCAAACCAACTTGAAAACCCACCTGATTTCATCGGCGAAAACTGCGCTAACAATCCGCCAAATCCAAACGATACCAACAACACCGTGAGAACTTTTTTTTGGTAACCTGATGGTTTTTTTGACATACTATTCATCCTTTTCTATCTATTGACTACATCCGATAATCTTATGTATTTCTTATATGCTCACACATTATACTACTTTCTTTTTCGAAAAACAGAAACGTTGGTAAATTCTCATAATTATTGAAGGCGAACATATTTTCTTGAATTTTATCACAAAATTAGGTAAAATACAGGTAATTAGTCATTTGAGTTTTATTCTATTTTATTCGTAAAGGAGGCAGAAGAATGGATCAACATAAAGCTACCATCAAGAGCATTTCTAAACTGATTACGCTCTCTTCCCAACATTTCTTTTCGGCATTTTTAGAAGATTCTCAAGATCAAAAGAATAAAGAAAAGGAACGCAGTGCGCTTTTACAAGAGCTCCAAGTCGCTGCCGCCCAAAAATCCTTAGTGGTCTTACAATTGAAAGAAGTCCCTACAGCGCATAAATTCGAAACGGTGATCGGCTGGATTGTCTCAAAAAATATTTCGGACAATATCGTCGTTCGTTTACAAACGGATGAACAACAGTTGCGCATGATTCCTGTTGCTTCTGTCATGAAAGTCAGCACGTTAGCCAATCGTCACCAACGTCAAATTCACTAGAATATTGAAGTCTTTATAAAATAAATGGAAACCACCAACCCTGGCGATTGCAGGTTGGTGGTTTCTTTTATTTTAGGGATGCGCCAAAGCGACCTCAATTAAACGATTTTCTGTTTGTAAAAGATCAAACAGTGTGCCAATTCTTTCTAATTGTTCCAAGTCTATTTGATAAAGTTTCACTCTTGGTTTGGTTAGCCAGGAGCCTTGTGTAAGCTTCATTCGTTCCTTGATTAACACGCCTTGCTCATAGAGCGTTTTTATCTCTAATTCAGAAACTTGGTCTGTCAAAGAGGCCACGCGACCATGGTGAGCCAATTCTGGTAAAAAAGTAGTGCCTTCTTTTTGAGGGAACGCCTTTAATAATTGTTGATTAATCTCCCAAGCTTCTTTCAGGAATTTAGCTTTTTTTGATAACTCATCGTAGTAAAACAAATCAATTTTAACGAGATCGTACCATTCCTCTTCCTCTAATTCCTTAGTTTGTTGCTCCTCGAAGTGTGCCCAACTACTTGCGAACAACCCTTTTTCTAATCTTAATAGCTCTTGTTCTGCTTTTTCTTTCGCTACTTTCATGCGCGCTTTAGCTGCTTTTTCTTGTCGTAAGCTTTCTTGTAGAAATCGAATTTGCTGCTCTTCTTTTGTTTTTATTTCAGATTGGCTGCCCACTTGTTGGGGTAAACTTGCCTGTTGATAATATGTACCCGTTACGGATGCTTGTTCTATTTGTCGTTCGTTATTTAGCCACTCGTTAACAATTTCTACCAATGATTGCGTGGTTGGATAATTCATTTGTTGTAAGCTTGCTTCGAGGTTGCAAGGTTGTGCCGCATTGGAACAGATTGGTATAAATTCACAAAAATAACAATTTTCTGTATCGCTTGTTTCGGCTTGTCCCTTTGTCCAGATAAAGAGAGGAAACAGGTGTTGCAACTTTTCTAGCAAAATCTTCGGGTCTAAGGTCAGTCCTAAACAACGGATGCTTAAATAACTTTTGCTAGCTGATTGCTGTAACAGCTTTTCTGGCATTATTGTTCTTTCGTCCTGTCTAGCAAATGACTGTTTTTGTTGCCATTGCTCAACTAGCTCCTGTTCACTTAACGGACCGAAAATGGTTACTCTTTTTGCCACATGTGGCAAAGCCTTCGGATAAAAAGAGACTTCTAACAATTCACTCAGTGAAACCACCGCCTTTTTTCTTTTTTTATTCATATTATACAGTACTCGACAATGAAATAGCTAGTTGCTTTAAAAAGAAAAATTCCTAAGTCAGAAGTAAAGGAAACTTCTGACTTAGGACTCAACTTATTTCTTAGGAACAAATAATTGCGGTGCTACTTTTGCCAATAAGCCTAGAACTAGACTTACATACAAACAATTGACGACGGTACTCGTACCGTTTAGTACAAAAGAATAGAGGTATGGGCTCATTCCTTCTGGTGCATACATGCCCCAAACCAATACACCCGCCCAAAAATGCCAAAACCAGCGGGCGAAGACTGCGACAACACTTCCTAAAATAATCGTACGAATGGCTGATTTTAAGCGATTCGCTTGAAAATAGAGTTGAATTTTTCTAGCGAATACGCCACCCATTCCTCCAAACGCAAAAGCAAAGGGATATTCAAAAATAATCTGTGGAACGGACAAGAAATTTTTCATGGCTGTACCGAGAATAATATTTAACATGCCCCAAACAAAGCCTGCTGCAACTCCGGGAAGCAACCCACGACGAAACGAATAAAGAACTAATGGGACCATTCCCAACGATAGGTCCAAGCCACTATTGGCAAATTCAATCGGTAAAAAAGAGAGGGCCATTGCCATTGCTGCGACGACTGTTCCTTCTACCCAAATACGTAAATCCATTTTTCTAGCCAAACAAATTTCCTCCTATGTTCTGACGCTCTCAACCACTAATACATCGTTATTTTACCATAGGGACTTTAGAAAAACACGTTTGTCGAACAAGCAAAAAAATAGCTGGACCAACGTTTAAGGGAATCAACTCCTACTCAAACGCATGCCAGCTACTGTTTATCCATTAATCATCCCGCTCAGTTGTCAAAATTTTACCAGAATGAGCATCGATTTTTACCTCTATTTTTTGTTGGCCCTCTTTCACTTTCACTTCCCAATAGGTGATTCCTAATTCTTTCTCTAACTTCCAATCTGTTGCCTGGCCGACTTTTGCTGCTTTTTCAGCCAAGGTTGTGGCTTGTTCTCTGGAAATGATCTTTGTTAAATCAAGTGCCTCTTCTTGCATTTTAACGCCATTTTGTTCATCGGCATCCAAAGTTTCGACTTTTTCTTTTGTGAATTCGCCTGTCTCTGCGTTCACTTCAACTTGATATTCTTTTTGCTGATCCACGCCTTCTATTTCATAAAAATAACGGCCAAAATCTGTATCTAACTGCAGACTTGTTATTTTAGCTTCTGGATATTTTTTCTCAAATGCTGTCGTTACTTTTTCTAAAGAGACAGCTACCGCACTTGTCTTCTCTGATGTCGTCGTTGCTTCTTGTTGTACGGATGAACTTGTTTCACTAGTTGATATTGCTGTTTCTTTTTGTTCATTTGTTGGTGAAACAGCAGTAGGCGTTTTGGGTGTACAGCCAGCTACCAAAAAGAGGGCCAAGCCAGTCAGAGCGCCATAGAGTATTTTTTTCATTAAACAACCTTCTTTCCTTTTTATCATTTTATTATACTTGATTTCTCATTCAAATCATAGCTACAAAAAGAGCCCTACTTTAGTTGATAAAGTTAGAGCTCTCTCAGCCTTCATGGGCCAACATAAAAATTTCACCGAAATCATTCTCTTGTTCAATGTGCCAAATGCGTTTTTCACTATTATAGACAAGCGTTGCCAAAATTTCTTCTTTTTGGTAAGAGGTATTTTTCATCTTGCTAAGTGAATCTTCCACCAAGTAAATAGGAATCCGATATTCTTCTTTATCCACTTCCGTTTGTTGGAAGCAAAAAATAACACCTTCTTGCAAGATACCTTTCATATTTTTAAGTAATTCAGGACTTAATTTTTCGACAGGCGTATTTCGTTTAAAGAAGGCCTTTTTCTGGTTGACTTTCTCTAAAACAACACGTGTAATTTTATCAGCAAAGATTCGATAAAATTCATCAATATAACGATAATAGACACGCGTCATCTGATCTGCAAATTCAAAAAAGACAAAATCATTTTGTAGCTTATAAAAGAAAGGCGAATGCAAACTATTCTTCATGTGTCCAAAATAAAGAAGTTCCGAAATTTCTAATGGCGTTAGCTCTTTTAGCATCGTCACATCGGAAAAGTCAATCCATTTAATCTCTTCAGTCATCCAACGCCGTTGTAGCGATTGAAAATAGCGATTGACGCTTTCTTCTCCACGAATAATTTTCAAGCCTGAATGCATATCGTATTCGCCAGCTTCGGCAGAAGGATCTAATAATAGTAAGTTCTGTGGATGATGCACAATTGAACGAACAAAATCGGAATGGGTAATTCCTTTAGATAAAACCGCGTTGCTGGTTACATCTATATGTACATAAATTAAATCAAGCAAATTCCCATCTCCCCTCTACTAGCCTCCTTACCATTTTACAATATTTTCAAAAGAAAAGCTTGTTTCTTTTACTTTAAAATTCCATTACAAAATGAGGATTTTTTTGAAAAATCAATCGATTCAGTTGTTTTTTATTAAATCAAGGTCCGGTCTGCTTACCTATTCCCCGAAGAAAATAAATAGGTTTTTCAAATAAATTGTGGTAAACTTGATACATTAAAAGGAGGGAGAATATGCGCCCAAAAGAGAAAAAAAGAGGAAAAAATTGGTTAATCAATAGTTTATTAGTTTTACTATTTATCATTGGCTTGGCCTTAATTTTTAACAATCAGATACGCAGTTGGGTGGTTCAACAAAATAGCCGCTCGTACGCCGTTAGCAAGCTGAAACCAGCTGATGTGAAGAAAAATATGGCTCGTGAAACAACGTTTGACTTTGATTCAGTTGAGTCCTTGAGCACAGAAGCGGTGATGAAAGCCCAATTTGAAAACAAAAACTTACCTGTGATTGGTGCCATTGCGATACCAAGTGTCGAAATTAATTTGCCTATTTTTAAAGGATTGTCAAATGTCGCTTTATTAACTGGTGCGGGAACCATGAAAGAAGATCAAGTCATGGGGAAAAACAATTATGCCTTGGCTAGTCATCGAACGGAAGATGGCGTTTCCTTATTTTCACCTTTAGAAAGAACCAAAAAAGACGAACTCATTTATATCACTGATTTATCTACTGTTTATACATACAAAATAACTTCTGTAGAAAAAATCGAACCAACCCGTGTTGAGTTAATTGATGACGTTCCTGGTCAAAATATGATTACCTTAATTACCTGTGGCGATTTACAAGCAACGACGCGAATTGCTGTTCAAGGAACATTGGCAGCAACGACGCCTATTAAAGACGCCAACGACGATATGTTGAAGGCTTTCCAATTGGAGCAAAAAACTTTAGCCGATTGGGTGGCTTAATAAAAAAATCCTTGAAAAGTTTTGACACTTTTCAAGGATTTTTTGCTTTATTTCATCGCTTGACGTTCTTGCTGTTTCAAACGAGCAAAACCATAACGAATACCTGCAAATAATAAAACTAACGGAGATAAGAAAACAGAGATTATTAACCATTCACTTGTATACATACTACTAAAAGATAAATGATACGTGACAGCATACACTAGCGGCAGACTCATTATCAACAATAAATAATACAAACTTAATTCAAAAACATAGGATAAATAACTACTGTTCATCTTACTTCCCTCCTGTCTCTTTTTCCCTGAACAATTTGTTAACACTATTGTACCAAGGGGAAACAGAAAGTACTATCGGACTATAGTCCTAATCTTTCAGCTGTGCTTTTATTTTTTTCAACCATTCTGAGGTACCTGCTTCCACTAAGCGGTAAGTTTCCTCAAAATCTCCAGTATAATAAGGATCAGGTACGTCCATGGTTTCTTTACCAGCCACAACTTCCATAAATAAATGAATCCGCCGTTGCTCTTCTTGAGGAGCTAATGCTTTTAAATCTGCCACATTATTCGCATCCATCCCAATGATATAGTCATATTTTTTAAAATCACTTGGCTGGATTTGTGTTGCCTGCATTCCTTGATAGGAAATTCCTTGTTGCTCCAAAATTTTTCTGGTTCCCTTATGTGGCTGACTGCCAACTTCCCAGTGGCTAGTAGCTGCTGAAAACACTTGAATAGCCGATTCTAAACCAGCTTGTTGGACTTTCTGACGAAAAATCGCTTCTGCCATTGGCGAGCGACAAATATTGCCTAAACAAACAAATAACACAGTTACCACAACGTTTCACTCCTTCATAAAACTTTTTATCCTTCACACATTACTCATTGGCTTCTTGTTCATACAAATGATAAGCCATAAATTCTGTATCTTTCGCTAAACGGAATAATTGCGTCGCCATTTCCAAAGGAGTCTGAGAATATTCCTCAAGAATCCATTTCGTTAAGACGCCACTACATCCATAGGAAAAGAAATTCGCATAAAATTGTTTGTCTTTATCTGTTAAATGATTCTCAACATCGACTTGTTCAAATAATGATATAAATAAGCGATTGGTCGAAGCGGAAAAAACATTAAGAAGAACTTCTGAATCTGAGGTCACCGTTGTATAGTAGAAATGGCTCTTCTCTTTAATCGCTTTTAATAACTTCAGGGCTTGTTCCTCCCAGTTTTCCAAACAAATATCTGTTTCTAAGTAAATCAATGCATCGTGACGATAAATCCAACGTAATAAATCATATTTATCTGTAAAGTGATAATAAAATGTTTGGCGATTCAAGCCCACTTTTTTGGTAATATCTTGGACACTTATTTTACGAAAATCCTTTTGTTCACATAATTCTATTAAAGCTGAAGCGATTGCTTGTTTTGTATCGTGCGTTCCGCTCATGCTGATTCCTCCGCTCCTAATATGTATATACCTCTATAATTGCAAAAAAACGGCCAGATTACAATATTTTCAGATACATTTTATGCATATATTTAAAATTAAATGAATAAAAAAAGCGGCAACTAACGATTTTTGTTAGTTACCACTCCTTGTTATCAATTATTAATAGATGACTATTTAGCCTGGAAAACGCCATACAACAGCGCGGAATCCTGCTGGTGGTGCTGGTGACCAGTTAGAGTTAGAAGAAACATAACCAGAACCTCCTGGGTTGTTCGCTTCAACGATTTGAACACTTCCACCACTTACACCTGTAACTAAGACAGTATGCACGCCACCAATCCAGCTATCTGGACTATAGGCACTTTCATATTGAACAACATCGCCTGGTTGCACGTTACTCCAGCTAACTTGTGTTGCGCCAGAAGCAACATAGCCACTGTTTGGACCACCATAACCGAAGTTAATACCGCCTGCCGCTAACCAGCGACGAACGGATACTAAACATTCGCCTGGCTGATTCCAACCTGTTGCATAAGAATTACCAACATCTGCTAAAGCTGCATTGATTGCGGCTTGTTTTCCTGAAGTCACGCCACCATTCCCTGGTTTTGCTTCATTACCTTTTTCAGGAGTCGTTGGGTTAGTTACAGGAACTTCTTTTTCTTTTTCAGGTGCTGCTGCAGGTGTTGTTACAACACTTTCTGTTTCAGTACTTGAAGTTGTTGTTTCTTGCGTTGTGGTACTTTCAGTAGTTGTTGATGATTCTACTACTGGTGTTGCGGCTTTTTCTTCAGCGGCGGATGCTGCTGCCTCATTGGCTGCTTTTGTTGCTTTCGCTTGCTCTGCTGCCGCTTTTTGTGCTGCGGCTTGTGCTTGCGCTGCCGCTTGTTCTTCTGCTTTTTTAGCAGCTGCACGTTGGCGTGCTTGTTCTTCTGCTAAACGTTTTTCCGCTTCTTTTTTCTGTTTAATGAAGCCGTCTTTTTTCCCTTGTTCTTCAGAACGTTGTGCTTCTAAATCATTTTTAGCCACTTCTTGTTGGATCTTCAATGTTTTTAATGATTCTGTTTTGTCATTTAATTCTTTTGTTGCTGCTTCTAATTCAGCAATTTGTTTTTCAACATTCTTTGTTTTCTTTTCAACAGTCGCTTTGTCTTCTTTTTGTTGTTCTAGTAATTCATTGTTGGCGCTCATCATTGTTGAGACCGCTTGAACGCGACCAATTGCATCTGCTACTGAATCTGCATCTAAGACAGCATCAATAATTGAATCACTTTGACCATTCACTTGGACATCGCGTGCTTGTTTTGTCATCTGTACTTCACGTTTTTGAATACGGACATTCAAATCAGAAATTTCACTATATAATTTAGATACTTCTGATGATAGCTTGTTCTTTTTAGCTGTTAATGTATCGATTTGTTTGGCCGTTTCAACCATATCATTTTCAATCGCGGCAACTTTTGCTTCTGCATCTGACATTTGGCTAGTTAACGCATTAATTTTTTGATCTTGTTGTTGAATCTTTGTATCGTATTCATCTGCAAATGCTGCGGATGGCAACGCTACGCTTGTTAATGTAATGGAACATACCATTAGAGCCGATAATACACTTTTCTTCAATCTGTTGTCCTCCGAAAATCCTTTTTTGTTAAGCTTTTTTATTATTTATTAAAATTTGAATAAATTTCTCTTTTTCAACGATAGAGCAATTGTAGCATAGCTGTATGTCACTGAGATAATATGGATGTTACAGTAATATTTCAATTTTCTTCTTGTAAATGACAAAAAAAAGCTTCACTTTTTTCACAACTTTCTTCAAGGCTCCAGGGTAATCTTCTCATTGTTTTGTTATTTAAAGAAAATAAAAAAAGCGAAAAATGCTAACAAATGAGCATTTTTCGCAAACGAACAAAATTTTCAATTTTTATTTTACGGAAAACAGTTTTTTCAGCGGATAAGATAAAATAACATACCACACCATGTTCAATAGCAATGTAGGGCCCAACACACGCGTAATAAATAAAATCGGGCTGACATCCGCTAAATGAAAGGCCACTTGAATCAGTACCGCAATCAGTTCATACAACGTGGTAAAAATAACGATCCCAAAAAAACCAGTTAGTAAATTTGTTTGAATTACTTCTTTAAATGTATACATCAACATAACCGAAATCGTCAGTGCGACTGTATAAATCCCGATAATGCCAATGTAGTAGCTATCGCAAATAAAGCCTAAAATTAACGAAGTAATTAATAAATAACGTTTAGAAAAATTAGGAACGACGAACATAAACGCAAGTAACAGCAGATGAGAACTGGCGAAGTAAACATTACTTGTCCACGTTTCAAAAGACTTTGTTAAATGAGCATCAATTAACATTAAGAAAAACAAGAGAATAGGTGTGATGTATTTTAAATACTCTTTCCGAATCATTCGCTTTCCCCTGCCGATCTTTTCACGACCGTCACAACGGAGATACCATAGACATCCGCATAAGGTTTCACATAGACTTCACGATCTAAACCAAAACTATCTGGTTTCACTTTAATAACTGTTCCTACCGCTAAATCGGCTGGTGAATTACCCCCTAAGCCAGAAGTCTGAACGACATCGCCTTCTTTCAGAGTGGCATCGCCAGTTAATTGTGACACAATTAATGCATTTGTCTTATTGTCGTAATTTTTAAGTAAACCAAACGATTCGCCATTTGCGGAAGTTACTCGCACAGGGAAATGGTTCGAGTTAACATTTTTAGACGTTAGTAGTTCCACTTTTGCAGTCGTTGCATTGACTTCAATAACACGCCCCACTAACCCTTTTTGCGCCATGACCGCCATGCCCGCTTCAATGCCGTCATTGGTTCCTTTATCGATAATTAATAAGTCTTGCCAAGTATCCGGCGAACGCGTAATGACATTCGCAGTTACTTTTTCATAGTTAGCTAACGTTTCGTTCAGATTCAATTCTTGTTTTAAACTATCAATTTCGCGTTTATAGTTATTGTTTTGGACAGCTAATTCATTATAGCTATCAATTTTTTCTTTTAGACGTTCATTTTCTTTAAACGTGTTAATTAAATTGCCCATTGAAGACAAGCCGTTTTCCACCACACGAGCTGGAAAAGAAATCACACGATCCACCATACTAACGCTATTGTTGACGCCACCTTGAACGACATTGGTTTTGCCTTTTTCAGAACGTTGCGCAGCAGTTAAACTAATAATGGTTACTAAAATAATGACTAAAATTAAGGTAATGATTATATTTTTATTTGGATTAAATTTTTTCACAAAGACACCCCAGATATTCTTCAGACTGATAGTATTAATTTTACCACTAATTGACTATAAACAAAAGAGTTGGCGATCGTCTTTAGCTTTTTTTATCATTTCTTTTTTAGGGCTTATTTTCAACGAAAAAACCAACGAAAAGAAAGGAAACTTCCTTGGTTTTCGTTGGTTTAAAAAGAAATTATTTTTCTTTGTTTTCTTCGTTTAATAATGCTTTTCTTGACACGTTGACACGGCCTTGTTTGTCAATTTCAGTTACTTTGACAAGGACTTCGTCGCCTAATTTCACGACATCTTCAACGTTGTTCACACGTTCGTTTGCTAATTGAGAAATATGGATCAAGCCATCTTTGCCTTTAATTAGGTTAACAAACGCACCAAATTTTTCAATGCGGACAACTTTTGCTAAGTAAACTTGGCCGACTTCGACTTCTTTGGTTAATTCTTCAATAATCTTGATGGCTTTTTTAATCATTTCAGCATCTGATGAAGCAATACTTACGTTACCGTCTTGATCGATATCAATCTTAACACCAGTTTCATCAATGATGCTGTTGATTGTTTCGCCACCTTTACCAATGACATCTTTAATTTTCGCTGGTTTAATTTGAATCATTTCAATTTTCGGTGCATATTGACTTAATTCTTCACGAGGAGCAGCAATCGTTGTTGTTAATTCTTCTAAAATTTCCATCCGGGCTTTCTTCGCTTGGTCTAATGCTTCCGTTAAAATTTGTTCTGTAATTCCTTGGATTTTGATGTCCATTTGTAAAGCAGTGATTCCGTCTTTCGTTCCCGCTACTTTAAAGTCCATATCGCCAAGGTGATCCTCTAAGCCTTGAATATCTGTTAAGATTGTATAGTTTTCACCATCACTAACAAGACCCATTGCAATACCTGCAACTGGCGCTTTAATTGGCACACCCGCATCCATTAATGCTAATGTTCCCGCGCAAATACTTGCTTGTGAAGAAGAACCATTTGATTCTAACACTTCTGCTACTAAGCGGATTGTGTAAGGGAAGTCTTCTTCTGATGGAATAATTTGTGCTAAGGCACGTTCACCTAACGCACCGTGACCGATTTCACGACGACCTGGTGAGCCCGCGCGTCCTGTTGAACCAACAGAGAATTGCGGGAAGTTATAATGATGGATGAAACGTTTGCTATCTTGGACACCCAATCCATCGATAATTTGATGTTCCCCTAAAGGCGCTAATGTACAAACGGATAAAGCTTGTGTTTGACCCCGAGTAAATAAGCCAGAACCATGCACACGTGGTAAAATACTTACTTCTGATGATAAATGACGAATTTCGTCTAATTTACGGCCATCCGGGCGAATCTTATCGATCGTGATTAACTCACGTACGACATCTTTTTCAAGATCTTCCGCAATTTGTTTCACTTCTTTTAGTAATTGCGCTTCTTCTTCGTGTTCCGCAAATTTTTCAGCGTAAACTTCTTTGACTGTATCTTTTACTTTGTCAATTTCAACTTCACGTGCTAATTTTTCTTCCGTCATTACGGCTGTTTTCATTGTATTGTAGTACGCATCAAAAATTTCTTTTTTAAGATCAGCGTCCACTTGTAATAAGTCCACGTCCATTTTTGGTTTACCTACAGCGGCAACGATTTCTTCTTGGAACGCCACTAGTTCTTTAATGGCATCAAAACCGAAAAGTAAGGCACCTAACATATCTTCTTCTGATACTTCTTTAGCACCACTTTCAACCATGTTGATGGCTTCTTTTGTTCCAGCAACAGTTAATTCAATATCTGTTTGTTCCGCTTGTTCTACCGTTGGGTTTAAAACATATTCGCCATTAATACGACCAACGTCAACACCAGCAATTGGTCCATCAAACGGAATATCTGAAATTGCTAACGCTAAGGAAGACCCAAACATTGCAGCCATTTCTGGTGTACAATCTTGATCCACACTCATAACGATGTTTGTGATTTGGACTTCGTTACGGAAGCCTTCTGAGAACATTGGACGAATAGGACGGTCGATTAAACGAGCGGTTAATGTCGCACGTTCACTTGGACGACCTTCACGTTTAATGAAGCCACCAGGAATTTTTCCTACCGCATACATTTTTTCTTCATAGTTTACAGTTAATGGGAAAAAGTCTACATCTTTTGCTTCTTTAGAGGCAACAGCAGCACTTAAAACGACCGTATCGCCGTAACGTACTAAGACAGCTCCATTGGCTTGTTTGGCTAATTGGCCGATTTCTACTTCTAGTGGGCGGCCGCCCCAAGTTGTTTTAAAGACTTGTTTTTCTGTCATAATTCTTCTCCTTTACTCTTGCTCTTTGGAAAAGTCAGACGGCTACTAAACAAATGAAAAAGTAACAAGTCGTTGCTGCTCTTTCATTTGGTTAGTAGTTCCTAAAAACTTTCCAAAGAGGACCTTCAATAGTGACAATAAGATAAAAAGCGAGATTCTGATTGAACCTCGCTTTATACGTAATGATTAACGACGTAATCCTAAACGTTGGATCAATTCGCGGTAACGTTGGATGTCAGTTTTACGTAAGTAAGCTAACAAGTTACGACGGTGACCGATTTTTTTCATTAAACCACGGTAAGAATGGTGATCTTTTTTGTGTGTACGCGCATGTTCGTTCAATTGGTTAATGTCTTCAGTTAAGACAGCAATTTGTACTTCTGGAGAACCAGTATCTCCTTCATGACGTGCGTATTCTTTAATGATTTCGTTTTTTCTTTCTTGTGAAATTGCCATTTGTTCCACCTCTTTCTCTATTATTCGTCTGATCACTGAGTGAAGCGTTGGTGACTCGCTAAACCAAGTGATAGATGGTGTGTTTCCACACAAGCTTACTTTACAGGAAACACCGCTAAAATGCAAGCTTAATCTCTATTATTCGACAGTTTTTTTAAACAATCTAGCCCCTTTTTTGGTGATTTTGTGATACACTAAATGGTGGTAAACAACTGATTATTTCAGCGCATGAATAAATAAAAGAAGAATTTTTTTATGTTTCAAAGGAGGAACCATTGAATGATTACAATGAAAGATATTATTCGTGAAGGGAATCCCACACTTCGTGCTGTGGCAGAAGAAGTGCCTGTCCCTATCACTGAGGAAGACCGACAATTAGGTGAGGACATGTTGACTTTCTTAAAAAATAGTCAAGATCCAGTCAAAGCCGAAGAATTACAATTACGTGGTGGCGTTGGTTTAGCTGCACCACAATTAGATATTTCTAAACGAATTATTGCTGTCCATGTTCCTAGTAACGACCCAGAAAACGAAACGCCTTCATTAAGTACGGTGATGTACAACCCTAAAATTTTGAGCCATTCTGTGCAAGATGTATGTTTAGGTGAAGGGGAAGGCTGTTTATCTGTCGATCGGGATGTGCCTGGGTATGTCGTTCGTCATAACAAAATTACCGTCAGTTATTTTGACATGGCTGGCGAAAAACACAAAGTTCGTTTAAAAAACTACGAAGCGATTGTGGTTCAACATGAAATTGATCATATTAATGGCATCATGTTCTACGATCATATTAACAAAGAAAATCCATTTGCTTTAAAAGAGGGCGTTTTAGTCATCGAATAAAGAAAAAAACTGCGCCGTTTGTCTGAAAACAAACGGCGCAGTTTTTTTAAATGGCCTTCATTTCTTTTAAGGCTTTCCAAATGCCATCATTATCATTGGTATCTGTGACCATTGTGGCCACTTCTTGAATGGAAGGACTCGCGTTGCCCATTGCGACGCCAATCCCTGCATGGCTTAGCATTTCTCGGTCATTTTCGCCGTCCCCAAAGGCAATGATATTTTTTGCATCAATGCCCATACGTTTAGCTAAATACGTTAACGTAGCTGATTTTGAGCCATCTTTAGGCACAACATCTACGCTATGTTGATGCCAGCGAATAAAGCGAAATTCTGGGTATTCTTCTTCAAACGTACACTGATCTTCTGCGTCATAAAAAGCCAGCGCTTGGTAAATATCATTTTGACGATAAAAGTGTTCATCATAAGCAGGTGAATGAAAATGAAAAGAGTTCATCGCAATTTCCATTTTTTCAGCACGGTGTTGGTTGCTCTTCTTAATATCATCTAAGCCCACACAAGCAAATCCTAAGCCGCGTTGATCACTATCTTTTGCCAAACGTTCCAACGCTTCAGCATGCAATAAATTTTGATAATATTGCTCATGATCCACAAAAGCCGCAGCGCCATTACATAATACGTAATTGGTAAAATCTAAATCCCAAATCACCTCTTGCGCCATATAACGACTTCTGCCAGTTGCCAGCGTAACTAAGTGTCCTTGCTCCCGCAATTTTGCTAGCGCTTCTCTCGTGCTATCCAATGCTTTCTTCTCCGAATTTAACAACGTCCCATCAATATCAAATGCAAAAAGTTTTCTTTCCATCATTTCTCCTTATTCGCTCGCTTTCGCTAAATATTTACTGCCTTCTCGTTGTGCTAAAGGACTCAACACTAATTCTTTCATCAATTCCTCGACCCATTGCGGATTCGTTTTACTATATTGGCGTAATGACCAGCCAATCGCTTTTTGAATGAAGAACTCCTCTGTAGTTCTATCATAAATAATCGCCTTTTTCAACAGGTCCTGATTGGTCTTTTCTTTCAACATCAACTGTAAATTCAGCGCAACACGCCGATTCCAGAAATTTTCAGCGCCATAAAAAAGGGCAAAAATCGTTGGCAATTCAGTCAGATGCAACGCCACCCACGACCCAAAAAATTTTCGCCAAGCATCCACACTATCCCACCACGCTTTTTGTGGAACATAGGCTTTAAACGCTACGACCTCTTCTAATGAAAATCTCCGAACATTTTGAAGAGCTAAATCAATAGCGACATACTGATATTCTCGTTCTGTTTTTTGATAGTAAGCCTCAATCTCTTGGCATAATTTTTCCTTTGGCCACGTATGACTTTCTTTTAAAAGTTGTTTACTTAACGCTTGACGTTCTGGGGCGGGGATGCCTGCAAAAACAAATTGGTGTTTCATATAAGCAGACATTTTTGCTGCTGTTTCTGGGTTCTTCTGAAATTGAAGTGTGTCCATTCCTTCGCTCCTTATAATAAAAAAACTATACTAAAACAGTGTACCATGTTTTAGTATAGTTGGTTGATCAATTAATCAAAATACGTTAAGTTTTTGTTGTCTTTATCTAACCAGGCATAGCCGAGACCCATAATTAAGCCACCACCGATAAAGTTACCGATAAAGGCCCAGAATAGATTATGAACAACATTACCAGCTGTGAAAGCTTCAATTGCGCCGTTTGAAGCAAAGTAAGCTAAACTGAAGGCTGGGAAGTTGGCAATCACGTGTTCAAAACCAAGGAAAGCAAAGATAAAGATAATGAAAATAATGGCCGCGACTTTGCCGGCGTCATCTTTCATTCGCATACTCACTAATACGGCTGTATTAACCACAATATTGGCGAACATAGCTTCAACTAAAATTTGCAGGGTGGTTTTTTCTAATTTTCCAGCAATCGACGTAAAGAAGAAACTATCTTTTGGTAAATCTTGGAACGGCACCGTAAGTGATACCAAGAAACCAAATAAGACACCACCAATTAAATTGAATAAGATACAGGTAAATAAAATTTTTGCAGCTAAGGAAAAGTTGACTTTTTTACGATAGACGCCAACAGTCATGTACAACATATTCGAGGTACCAAGTTCGGCATTCATATATAAAATCATCACAAGTGACCAACTGAACATGAAGGCGTAAAGCATTTTCCCTAAACCATGAGAAATTCCTTCTCCTTTAATTGCGATTGCAAAAGCAACGGCTGTTCCCAACGTTAAAAATAGACAAGCAAGCATTGCACGAACAGCGTAGCGGGAAAAGCTGTTTGAGAATAAATTCACTTTCTTGTCGATGGATTTATCAATTTGTTCAAACAATGGTGAACCAGACTTCATTGTAAACTCCCTTTCATTCCGTTTTCAACTTATATTTTCAAAACATCTCCTCTTATTCTAATGAGGAAAAGTGTTTTTGTCTACCTTTTTTTTCAGATTTCACTTTAAAACCTTGACGTTTCCTATCCTATTAAGTATACTAGATTTTGTGTAAAATAATTGCAGCAGAAGAATAATAACTCGTCAACAGTTCATTGCCAAACTTGGTTCAACTGCGTAACCGCGGCTGCAAAGGCGAAGGTTGAAGAATGAACTGAACGAATATGAATTTTTCATCTAATTATTTTACTCCAAAAAAACATTTATTTATTGGAGGAATTTTTAATGTCTCGTTATACTGGACCATCATGGAAAGTATCTCGTCGTCTAGGTATCTCTTTATCAGGTACTGGTAAAGAACTAGCTCGTCGCCCTTACAAACCAGGACAACACGGACCTAACAGCCGTGGTAAAGTTTCTGAATACGGAATGCAATTAACTGAAAAACAAAAATTACGTCATATGTATGGCATGAACGAACGTCAATTCCGTACGTTGTTCATTAAAGCAAGCAAAATCAAAGAAGGTAAACACGGTGTTAACTTCATGGTTTTACTAGAACAACGCTTAGATAACGTTGTTTACCGTTTAGGTCTTGCAACTACTCGTCGTCAAGCACGTCAATTAGTTAACCATGGCCACATCACTGTAGACGGCAAACGTGTTGATATTCCATCATACCACGTTGAAGTTGGTCAAGTGATCGGTGTTCGTGAAAAATCTCAAAACATCTCAACAATTAAAGAAGCAGTTGAAGCAACTGTTGGACGTCCAGCATTCGTAAGCTTTGACACTGAAAAATTAGAAGGTAGCTTCACTCGTTTACCAGAACGTGATGAACTTTACCCAGAAATCGACGAAGCACTTGTCGTTGAATACTACAACCAAAAACTTTAAGATTTCAAAAGGTCGAACTACGGTTCTTACCTTCTTTCAAAACCTTGCCTTTCTTGGCAAGGTTTTTTTCTTTGCCCTCTTTACAAAATTGTTTACTTCCGCTAAACTATTGTTAACCAAATAAAAATAATTGGTTAACAATAGAAAGTGAGGCTTCTTATGAATAAAGCATCGTTACGCTCCTTAATTTTAGCAGCAGAATTCGCTGTGATTATTGCTGTACTTTCACAATTTACAATTCCATTGGGGATTGTCCCCTTAACTGGACAAACGTTTGCCATCGGCTTAACCGCTACCGTTTTGGGCAAGCGAACGGGGACCTACGCTATTTTAATTTACTTCTTATTAGGATTAATTGGTTTACCCGTTTACGCTGGGATGTCCAGCGGGTTCGGTGTACTCTTTGGACCCACTGGCGGCTATTTAATCGGCTTTATCTTTAACGGCTTATTAACTGGTTACATTTTAGAAAAAACAACCTTTAACTATACTTGGGCCATTATCGCAAATATTGCCGGCGCCTTAGTTACCTTAGTTTTCGGTATGATTTGGTTGAAATATTCCGCAAATCTGCCGTGGCCAAATGCTTTCGCGGGCGGGTTTGCTCCGTTTATTATTCCTGGTATCATCAAGGCTGTCGCAGCTGCTTATGTTGGTATTTTAATTCGCCAACGCTTTATGAAACGTTTTTTAGCACACCTTTCTTAAGGGGAAAACTTTTTTCTTTTCCTTGTCTGTAGTACACTAAAAGGACAAAGGAGTGAAGTCCATGTCCTCATTATTAAAACGATTGGTTCAGTTGGTTTTGTTAGTCGGCGCTGTCTTGCTGATTCGACACTATGTGTTCTCCCCTGCTGCGGTGAATGGCTCTTCAATGGAACCAACACTTCATAACAACGACCGTTTATGGGTGACTTCGATTAAAAAGCCACAACGCTTTGATATTATCGCTTTTCCTAGTCCTCGCAACGGCCAACGAGTAGCCAAACGTTTAATTGGTTTACCTGGCGAAACAGTCGAGTATCGTGATGATACCCTTTATATTAATGGTGTATCACTCAGTGAAGATTACTTAGCAAGTGCTAAAAGAAATGTCTCTAAAAATGAAAATTATACCCAAGATTTTACCTTAGAGACCTTAGAAGCCACCCAATCCCTGACCGTTCCAGAAGGCATGTATTTTGTCTTAGGCGATAATCGCCCGCGCTCAGATGACAGTCGTTACTTTGGCTTTGTAAAACAAGAGAGCGTGGAAGGTGTTTTGACTTTTCGTTATTATCCATTAGATAAAATTGGCTTTCCATAAAAATAATAAACCACCCTCAAAAAGTTAGACTTTTTGAGGGTGGTTTATTATTTTTTTAAGGTCCAGTGACTAAGTTCCACGTCACCGTCCCTTGATATTTCTCATTTATTTTCCCTTGATTGGCTGGGACGTCTAATTTCACGCTAGCAAAATCAAAATCTAATTGGTAGACATCATTACCTGTAAATTGGTTATTAAGAACTACTGGTGTAGATGTACCGTCACTCGTCAAAGTTAAAGCTTTCGTAACCCCCACTTTATTCGTTGATTCTGTGACTTGGTTATAGTTTTCGATTGCTGCAACATCCGCATTGCCTAATAATAAGCGCGTACTTGTTGGCAAACTATCGGTAGATGCTTTGAGCTGTGATAATTGTGCTGTCAACTGCCAATTGGGTTGGCTTTTCTTGATCCGCAAGTATGGATTACGCGTACCATTCCCATAATAATCGGCTGCTTTTTTCAGACCGTACTGTTTGGCACTACTGCTAATCGTAATTTTCCCAAAATCAAACGTTGGTGTACTAATGAAACCTTCTTCTACTGGCGCAGGCGTAATCGTTTGATCTTCGCCTTGAATACGCACAAAGTTACTAGCTGTCACTGCAGAAAAGTTCCCGCTAGCTGTCATTTCTGCGGTTAAAAGTTGCCTTGGTTCTCCAGTGATTTTCGCTGTGTTCACTGTCACTAAAGCTTCACCATTCACCGGAATTTCCACACCCAAGTTAACTCCTGTGCGCCATTGTTCTGCCGTCACTGGGATAATTTTTGATGTACTACCAATGCGAACAGCTAATTGAGTCGGCGCCGAAATACCTGCCGCCCATTTGGCCGTTGGTGCTAGTTTAATATTGGTCAACGGAACTTCACTGGTGTTTTTTAGTCTAACTGTCCAAACCATAGAAGATCCGTTGGGAATCACTTCTAGTAACCGACTAACAGTCATTTCTGCCGTTGGTTGGACTTCCTCATAGACTGCTGTCATGTCATCCTTGTCATCGTAAGTCACGGCATAACTTGGCGTTTTCGTGGTTTCCAACGCAGTTTTATCAATACCTTTGTACCAACCTTTGAACTTATAAGATTTGTCTCCTGCGGTATACGTATCTGGCAAGGCATTGGCACTCGTGTAGGTGAAGCTATTGCTTGTCATTGGTATTTGTTTACCTTGCGTAAAACCTGTTGGTGGTGTAATTTTGGCCCCCGTTGCATCGACAAAATTTTCAGTGACTTGTTTTCGTGTAATTTTATAGTTTATCGTTTGCTTGTAGTCACTAGTTCCATCAAAACCAAATAGTCTTGGTTTGGAATTTGCACTGGTTAAAAATAACAGATTAGGCAGGATATCTCTTGATAATCCTGATTGGCCCCACTTTGCCTTAACAGAAAAAGTATTGTTCGTTTCCTTGTTAAGCGTTGTTTCAAAGCTATTTAAACTAGTCGTTGCTGCATCTGACAGAAGATTGGTGCCAATGTCACTAATCGTATCATAGTCGTACAACGTAATGGTTTTCGTTGTTGCTTCCACTTTGTCAACGTACTTCAATTCATTCGTAATACCAAAGTTATTCAACGCAAATCCTCTATTTAAAACACCTGTTGCTGGATCAGGTAAAAGCTCATAATTATTAGGAATCAAGACGTTTTGCTTTGTTTCTACTTTATAGCGATTAGCAACGGTTGCCTCTTTACTTCCCGCCATTGGGTAAAGTGAACCCGTCGCTTCAAAGGGACTAGTAGCGTTTTTTCTAAGAAATTCTGTATAATTTCCAGAAAGCGTAAGAGGGTTCGTGAACGCTTTGCCTTGTTCATCGACAAACTCCGCGTAGAAGCCAGGGTGAACAGTGGTTTCTTGCACTTCTTCATAGATCGCTGTCATGTCGTCTTTGTCATCGTAAGTGACGGCGTAACTTGGTGTTTTCGTGGTTTTCAGGTCTGTTTTATCAGTACCTTTGTACCACCCTTTAAACTTGTAGTTTTTGTCCCCTACTGTGTAAGTGGCTGGCAAAGCTTTGGCACTGGTGTACGTGAAGTTCTCACTATCAATCACTACTTTGTTCCCTTGGGTAAAGCCTGTTGGTGGCGTGATTTTAGCACCAGTGGCGTCAACGAAGTTTTCGGTGACACGGCGGTTTTCTAGATAATAATAGATAGGACTATCATCTTTAGAAATCACCACAATCCCCGCAGCAGGTGATCTAAATGCCATTCCTAAAGCGGTAAATGTTGTTTTCGTTGGACTAACATTATATTGTGTTTCGCCCAATATGAACTGGGTAGGGTCTGTCAAAGCGAATAAATCTCGATATTTCGAATCATTAGGTAGTTCAGTCTCTAAAGCATTGGTGATAAAATTCTTTCTGCGAATACTAGCCACCGGATAAACTTTGGCCGTTTTAGAATAATACGTCCCTGGGCTTTTCGCTAACGATTTATAGTACTTTGGAATCGTAAACACTGAGTTTTTCGCTCCATAAAAACTGAAACGCGTATCAGTCACGCCATAGAATACTTTCTCAGGAATCGTATATTCTTTTACCATGCCATTATCTTTACCAGTAATTTCCCCAATAATTTTTGGTGTTTCATCTGTTACGTATTCTTGAATTTTCCCTTTTAAAGAAATTCCACTTGGATTGACTAAATTTCCTTGCTCGTCAACAAAACTAAATTTAAACGTTTGTGCTGGTAAAGTTGTCGCCTCACCTAAATCCTCATAGACCGCTGTCATGTCGTCTTGGTCATCGTAAGTGACAGCATAACTTGGTGTTTTCGTGGTTTTCAGAGCTGTTTTGTCAGTACCTTTGTACCAGCCTTTGAACTTGTAGGCTTTGCCGCCTGCTGTGTACATGTCTGGCAAGGCTTTGACACTGGTGTACGTGAAGTCATTACTCGTAATACTTGTTTGTTGCCCTTGCGTGAAACCAGTTGGCGGTGTGATTTTAGCGCCCGTGGCATCGACGAAGTTTTCGGTGACTTTTTTATAAGTAGTTGTTAAGTCAATATCTTGTTGCGCAGCAATATACGTTAAACCAGCCTGCTTCTCTTGATAAGTTGCCCTTAATTCTGCTGCAAAGCTTGCTGAATAGACTTTATTCCATACCTGATACAACGGTTGCTGCAGGGTATAGCTATTATTTGTTTTGACTAATTTAACATTATATGGATACCCTGTTATACTATATGGCCAATACTGGTTATATATTCCTGAATTTGCTACTTCAATAGTGTCAATATATTTGGGCACTGTCAGAACAGGATCCTTCAAATAATATACGACCATATCTGACCAATAATGAAGATAATTGACGTTTAGAGTTTGACTAGGTATTAATATATCCAGCCCTGTAGTTGTCGGTACATTTGACACTGGTATTGTTTGATCTCCACGAGAGGCAAAATTAGACAAATTCGTAGATCTCCCCCATGTATCTAATCCCATCTCAGAAGTTAATTGAAAATCTTCCGTATTTAAAGTCGTTTTATCTTTCGAAGCAATATTAATACTAAAGCGATACTCTGGTACTGTATAACTTTGATCTTTTGGTGGAAAAGACTTTGACTCTGATTCGAACCATGTAGAAAGTTCTGATACTTTACCAGCTTCTTTTACCCCAACCGCTCGTTCCGAACGAACGGTTGGCAAAGCTTCTTCTTCCTGCTCCGCTTTCACTGGCGTGTCTTCCTTCTTTTCCGTTGCCACTTCTGCTTGTTTCTCTGTTTCCTGTGTTACTTCTTCCTGACTTGTTTCAGTCGTTGCTTCACTGGTTGTTTGCGTTTCACTATTTGCTTGTGTTTCTTCTTTCACACTACTTTCGGCGGTCGGACTACTTTCAATCGTCACGGTTTCCGCAACTGCCGTCACGCCCGAAAAGGCATTTACTAGCAAAGAACCACATAAGCCAATAGCTGCAAGACGTTGCCATTTATTTTGCTTCATGTCGTCCCCTCTTTCTATGTACTATTGCTACAAGGCCAAGTACGACGAAGCCAAGTATGCTAAGATTGGCCTGACTCTTGCTTCCTGTACGTGGTAGTTGTTTGTCGCCAGTGGTAGGGGTGCTTTGACCGCCTGCTACACCTGCTTGATTAGTTCTCGTCTGTCCCGATACTTGCTCCTTAGGACTTGGCGCGTCTGTTTTCGGTGAGGGCTCTTCTTTCGGAGCTACTTTCGGGGGTGCCTTTTTGTAAAATTCAATCCCCACCGAACTAGAACCACGTTCAGACGCTTCAGCATTTATAAAAAAACTAGGGGAAAATAGTAGGCACGCAAGTACTAAATAACGCTTTTTTTTCATTTAAAAACCTCCTTTAAATCAACAATCACTTTGAGCTTTTATTTCCTCATGCTCAAAGAACCTTTTTTTATACCTCCATGATAACAAAGAAACAGCTTTTCAAAACACCATTATTTTCCATTTGACAATCCTATTTTTCACAAGTCTCTTATATAGCAAGCCTTTCCCGCTTCGTTATTTAAAGATATCCTTTGAAAATGATTGTCAAAACACGTTCATTCTTTGGAAAACGCCTTTAATTTCTTAAAGTTTTACTAGTAAAACTTTAGAAAAGCTCACAATGTTAGTGTTCAACACTAACATTGTGAGCTTTTCTCATTTTTGACGCTTGAACAATTAAATAAAATAACACTAAAACACAAAATAACTGTCTGTTTCTCTTATTGGGCAACAGCCAATTGGTACAATGGCAGGAGTTGTTGGTAGGTTACCAACATATAAGCGCGTGCTTTTTCAGGGCTTTGCCATAAAGCACTATCTTTGGGAATGATGCGCCCGATTTCAAATTCCCCTTTTTTTACATCTCTAAAACGAGTTAAGGCTTTTTCTATATCCGTTTCTGGCAGTGGAGTAATTTGAGGAACCGTATGATCCAAGGAAACATACGTATCTTCTGGTAATGCTTGGAATAATTGCTGATTCTCTAAAAAGGCTTGCGCAATCTGCTTTTCATTTTTAGGATTATCAATAAATGACAACCACATAAACACATAGTCGCCCCAAATGCCTAATTGAAAATGCGGCTGCATTTTATAGCCGCGCTTATTCGGACTGAGTGCGGACCAAGTATTTTCTGGTGGATACACGGTGCGACGGCGATGTTGCGCAATATGGACAAACAACTCCGTTCCTAGTTCAGGCGCTAGTTGTTCGGCAAAATACGTGTCTAATTCTTGAAAAATCGGTTGAATTTGCGCACGGATAACCGCCATTCGTTCATCTAATCCAGCAACTTCAAAGGCTGCGAATTCTTTTTCTGTAAACATCAACATTTCTCTAATTCCTCTCTCAACTTGTCTTACGCTTCTATTTTTGTCGATTTTGCCATGTTTCCAGCGTCATCCCACGATAAACATCTGTGACAATTTTCCCTTTACTAATTCGGGCATTGGGCAGTGTTCCTTCGTAGGTAAAACCAATTTTCTCCATGACACGACCAGAAGCTGGATTGTCTTGATCATGTAAAGCAAAGATTCTCATGAGTTTCATTTTTGCAAAACCCAGTTCAACTAACGCCGTCGCGGCTTCAGGCATGTAGCCTTTGCCCCAAAAGGCACGGTTCAAGACATAGCCTAATTCTCCAATATTATTGGTTTCATTGACCCGCAAATCAATCGTGCCAATCATTTTGCCCGTTTCTTTCACTTCAATCCCATATTTTCCTAAAGGTTCCCCCATAAAATATTTCGCAATACTGGCTCTTGTTTCTTCTTTGGTTTCATTTTTAGGAAACACAAAACGCGTCGTTTCTTCATCTGAAGCATATTCAAATAAATCATCTGTATCTGCTAATGTCACTGGTCGTAAATGCAATCGTTCCGTTTCCAATTGTTGGTTTTCTGCAAAAATCAATGGATAATTCATGAGCAAAACTCCCTACTTTTCTAAATACTTTACCGAAAAACAGCGAAACACGCAAGGAAAGTCGGCATTTTCCTTGCGTGTTTCTTTAATTAGCGTTTAGGCGAATGATGGCAATGATTGTTTGAACAGCTTTGGCCATTGATTCAACGGTAATAAATTCATATTGCCCGTGAAAATTTTCGCCTCCTGTAAATAGATTAGGCGTGGGAATGCCCATGAAAGAAATCTTAGAACCATCTGTCCCGCCACGAAAAGGTGTGATAATTGGTTCAATGTCACAACTTTCCATTGCTTGGACGGCTAATTCCACAGGGGTCCAATCTTTTTCGATGATTTCCTTCATATTATAATATTGGTCTTGGAAAGTAATTGTTAGTCTGGGTTTATCCGCCAGCGCATTTAAACGTTGAACTTGTTTTTCCAAAAATTGCTTTCTCGCTTGAAAGTTTTCTCGATCATGATCCCGAATGATATAGACAAGTTCTGCTTTTTCAATACTTCCTGTAAATTTATTGAGTAAATAAAATCCTTCATTTCCACGTGTTTGTTCTGGCACTTCCTTTTGCGGCAGTGATTGATCAAGTTGTTCGCCTAATTTAATGGCATTTACTAACGAACCATAGGCCGTTCCCGGATGGACACTGGTTCCCTCAATTGTTATCACAGCTTGAGCAGCGTTAAACGTTTCATACTCGAAATGCCCCACGCGGCCACTGTCGATTGTATACGCAAAAGCGACTGGGAAGTTCGGCGCATCAAATTGATCGGCCCCGCGTCCAATTTCTTCATCTGGACCGAAGGCGAGCCAAACATCCCCCCGCGCTACTTCTGGATGTGCCAAAAAATACTCAACAGCAGCTAAAATCTCGACAATTCCCGCTTTGTCATCTGCTCCCAAAAGTGTGGTTCCGTCTGTAGTAATCAACGTTTCCCCTTGATATTCTTTTAAATTGGGAAATTCAGCAACTGATAAAACGATGCCTTGTTCTTGATTCAAAAGGACATCTTGACCATCATAATTAGTGATGACTTGGGGACGGATATTTTCTGCTGAAAAATCCGCCGTATCCAGATGTGCAATCAAGCCGATGCTCTTCGCTGCAGGTTGGTTACCAGGCAACCGTGCCGTTAAAAAACCGTTTTGTTCGTTATAATGCACATCGGCCAAACCTAATTCATGAAGTTCTGTTTCAATCATTTTGGCTAAAACCACTTGACCGACCGTCGTCGGTGTGGTTTTACTGTTGGCATCTGAACGGGTGTTAACTTTCACGTAAGTTAAAAATCGTTCGACTAATTTTTCCATTTTTTACTCCTTCTTCCTGAATCATTCTGTTAAATAAGCATTGCGCAAGTGGAAATAATCCCCATACAAGTGATAACTAATGCCTTTCAATTTAGGATTGATTAGATAATTTGAGGCACTTTGATACAGTGGTACTTGGGCAGCATCTTGGTTCAACAAGATGTCTTCCGCTTCTTTGTATTCTGCAAACTGTTTCTCTGGATTATTGGCATTAATCGTTCGTGCATCTTCTACCAATTGGTCGTATTTGGCATTATGATAATTGCCATAATTGTAACTTGATTCTCCTGCATATAAGTTAAAGTAAGAGTCTAATTCACTACTGCCGGCAATCCAACCTGAAAGAGACAACTCGTAATTTTTTTCACGTCGCGATTGGTTCACATTATTACTTGGTTGCGATGAAATGGTAATTTCTAAACCTGGCAGATTTTCTTGTAACTGACTTTGAATATATTCCGCAATTCGTTTTCCTTGATCTGTATCTGCCGCTAGCAAGGAAAGTTTCACTTTTTTACCGACATCCGCCTGGGCTTTCGTCCATTCAGCTTGAGCTTTTTTGATGTCATTTTTCAAATATTCGCCACTGTAAGCTCGGAAATCTTCATCTGTTTCTGGGTTCGCATAAAGTTTACTTGGAATCAATCCGTTGAGGGGTTTTGACCCATCGTTTAAGACACTTTGTGTTAAGGCTTCTTTATCAATTGCTTGGCCAATCGCTTTTCGTAAATGAACATTCGCTAATGGCGTTCCTTCTTTTTTGTTGAAATCTAAGAAGTAGTTGGCCACATCTGGATGACTGACATAGCCTGGATCCTCTTGATATTGTTGAACATATTGTCCGTTAATGCGAACTAAGTCTAGTTCATTCGCTTGATATAAGTTAATCCCAGTATTATCTTCTTTGATTGTACTAACCGCAACTTCTGCCAGTTTCACTTGATCCGCATCATAGTATTCTGGATTTTTTTTCAATGTCCAAGTATCTGAAGTCGCATCCCAATTGGCTAGCGTAAATGGCCCGCTATAAAGTAAATGTTCACTATCCAAGGCGTAATCTTTACCTTGCGCTTCGACAAATTTTTGATTTTGTGGCGCTAACCAAGCAATCGAAACGACTGCTAAGAAGGAAGGTTGGGCCTGTTTTAATTCAACAATGAATTCTTTGTCATTAGGGGCTGAAATCCCTAATTCATCGACTGACTTTTCACCGTTGCGTATTTCAAAACTATTTTTAACACTATCTAGTAAATAGGCATTCGGTCCAATCGTCGCTGGTGTCACCAGTTTTTTCCAAGAATAAACAAAATCTTGGGCCGTGATTGGCTCGCCGTTGCTCCACTTAATCCCCTCCCGCAAGGTAAAGTGGTACTTGCGCCCATCGTCACTAATCTTGACATCTTTAGCTAGAGCTGGCACCGTGGCACTATCATCATCAAACCGATACAGGCCTTCAAATAAATGTTGTGCCATTGTAAAGGTATTTTTATCTGTTGTTTGTGTTGTATCCAATGTTGAGATTGGTGCAGGTGAACTAATACTGATTTTTTGTTCAGCTGCTAAATTTCCCGAATCTACTTTCTCTGCTGCTTCTTTGGTTCCGCCACATGCGGCTAAAAGAAACCCTGTTGCAATCAAACCTACTACTTTTTTCCCCAATTTCATGTTGTTGCCCCCTCATATTTTTTAAACAAATAAAAAAAGCATTCGTCCTAAAAAGGACGAATGCTTATGCAATCGCGGTACCACCTTTGTTGATCTCTTCGCTAAAAAAGATCCGCTCGTTTCCAGTACAATCATACTGTAGCGCTATAACAGGCGCACCTGAATTGGTTTAAGCAAACGGCTTCAACCAACCTGTTCAAAGGCCATTTTCCCCTTTAACGTCACTACCTCTTCTCACCAAACGAGGCTCTCTGCAAGCTATTTTAAAAAGTACTTTCCTTCTCATCACATTTTGTTCTTTTATTTGTTTCATCAATCATACTGATTTACGGATAGTTTAGCAAACATTTTCGAGGCCGTCAACCACATTTTTAATTTAAAACTTTTTTGTTTTTCATCAAAAAAAGAAAAGAGGCTTCAATCCCTCTTTTCTAAAACAATGTTACTCTAATCCTTTTTTAACGTCTTCTATCATCAAATGCATTGATTCTAATCCACCACCGCTTAGATACCAAACATCTGGTTGAAGCATAATGACTTTATCATTTTTACCAGCATCGGTTTTTTGAATCAATTCGTTTGCAGCGACGTTATCTTTTGAATCGTCGCCACCAATTGCTTTGGTGCGATCTACCACAAAGAGAATCCCAGGATTTTTTTCTAAAACATATTCGTAAGAAACACTTTGCCCATGAGTGGAAGCTTCAATCTTATCGTCTGCTGCTTTGAAGCCAAATGTATCATGAATTAAACCGAAACGAGAGCCTTTTCCGTAAGCGGAAAGTTGTCCTTCGTTAACTAACACAACAAGCGCATTATTCGCGCTAGCTTCTGCTTGTTTTTTCACGTCAGCAATTTCTTTTTCTAAGCCGGTTATTTTTTCTTTAGCTACCTCTTCTTTACCAAAAATAGTGCCTAACGTTTCAATATTTTGTTTCGTTGATGCCCAAGGATTTTTGGCATCTACAGCTAAGTAAATGGTTGGCGCAATGGCTTTTAATTGTTCTTGATAATCTTGTTGACGACCAGAGATAATAATTAAGTCTGGTTTTAGTTGATTGATTTTTTCTAAATCTGGTTCTTTAATACCGCCTGCTGATTCAACTTTTTGGTATTTTTCCAAATACGCAGGGATATTTTTGGTTGGCGCACCTACCACGCGGTCACCAACACCTAGTGCATCCATTGTATCCAAGGAACCATTATCAAAAACAACGACTTTCTTAGGATTTTTGGGAACGGTTAATTGACCATTGGTGTCTTTGACTGTGACTTCCGTTTTAGCTGCTGTTTCTGTTGTTGCAGAATCTGCTGTTTTTTTATTTGTTTGACAAGCACTTAACATTAACAGTCCCATCATTGAAACTGCCATCATTGCTAAAAATTTCTTTTTCATTCTTTTCCTCCAAAAACGTTATTTTTAAATTGCTCGATTTAGTGATAAAGACAAAAGCGTTTTCCTTCAATTTCACAAATCCGGATATTCATTTCATAAAGATCATTTAAAATACTTGTTTGAATAACTTCCTCTGTTGCGCCATGCGCATAGAGCTTTCCGCCTTTCATGGCGACAATTTCATCTGCATAGCTTGCGGCAAAATTAATATCATGTAGAACAATCAGAATTGTTTTTCCTAGTTCATCCACTAAGCGTTTAAGAATCTGCATCATTTGAACCGCATAATTCATGTCGAGGTTATTTAAGGGCTCATCCAATAAAATATAATCGGTATCTTGGGCTAAAATCATGGCAATATACGCCCGTTGTAATTGCCCTCCAGAAAGGGTATCAATGTATTCTTCCGCCATTTCAGTTAAGCCCAATTGTTCCAGTGCTTCTGTTACTTTTTCATGGTCAGCGCTTTTTAAGCGACCTTTGGAATAAGGAAAGCGGCCAAAATTGACCAGTTCTCGCACAGTTAATTTAAGTTGTACACCGTTGGCTTGTTTTAAAAGGGCAATTTTTTGTGAAAAAGCCGATTGCTTCCAGGTTTTTACTTCTTGCTTGTCCAGATAAATTTCCCCGGTATCTTTGGGAATTAAGCGACTCATCATGGCTAGCAGCGTGCTTTTCCCAGCGCCATTCGGCCCAATAAAGGCCGTTAATTTGCCTTCAGAAATAGGTAAATCAATGTCTGAAACGACAAATTTATCGCCATATTTTTTTGATACATCACTCATCTGGATCATGTGCGTTGCTTCCTTTCTGCAATAATTTTCCATATAAAATAAACGCCCCCAACAAATTGAATCACCACACTGAGCGGGGTATTCAAATGAAAGACCTGTTCAACCATCAATTGACCAAACACCAGTAAAAAGACTGCTATTAAACTCCCTGCCACAAACAGTTCTCGGTGGCGATAGGTTTTCATGAATTGATAACTCATATTGGCCACGATAAAACCTAAAAATGTAATCGGTCCCACTAATGCTGTTGATAAGCCGACCAGACTACTGATCAAACACAACAACACTAATTGAAACTGATTCACAGCAATCCCCAAATTCTGGGCTTGATGGTTCCCTAAATGTAAAACGTCTAAACGGTAACTTTCCCGCCAAAGTATCCCACAAATCATGAGTACCGCCACACCAACGAAAACGAGATACTGACTATTGACGTTACCGAAACTGGCAAACAACTTTCCTTGGAGTAAGTCGTATTCGTTAGGATCCATAATCACTTGTAAAAACGTACTGATACTACTGAAAAAAGTACCTAAAATCATGCCAATCATCAACAATAAGAATAGGTCGGATTGATTTTTGCGTAATAGAAAATACGATAAACTAGTGCTTAAAAATACCATTAAAAAGACGTTCATCAAAAACGAGCCAAGACTTACTTGACCTAACGCTTGTGCGCCTCCTAAAAGAAAAAATAACACCGTCTGCACAAAGACGTACAAGGAATCCATCCCTAAAATGTTTGGCGTTAGGAAATGATTTTGCGTGACTGTTTGAAAACTAATAGTTGAAAAAGCCGCAGCGATTCCGACAAAAATAAAAGCCAATAACTTTTTCCCTCGTAACGCCAAAGCAAAGGACCAATTGCCATACGTGTTATAAGTTAAATAACAAAGACTCACAATTACTACGGCAGCTAAAAGCAAAAGTAATGAAAGCCATTTTTTTAAAGGCCGTTTCATCGTTTGCGCCCCCTTAGTAATAATAAAATGAACAAAATGCTCCCTAATGTTCCGACAACCACGCTGACAGGAATTTCATAGGGGGCAATCAATACTCGTGCTAAAATATCACAGATTAACAAGAACAAACTCCCGCAAATCCCAGTTAACCACAAGGTATTTTTCATATGATCGCCATAACGTAAAGACACGAGATTGGGAATCACAACCCCTAAAAACGGAATATTCCCCACCATCAATAAAACGATGGCACTTGCTAAAGCAACCAGCGTCAAACCTAAAAACTGAATTCGCTGGTAATGGACGCCAAGACTATTTGCAAATGCTTCACCCATACCAACGACAGTGAAATGATAAGCAAATAAATAAATAACAAACCACAAAGGAATCATTAAAAATAACCATTCATAATTCCCTTTCATAACTGTGGAAAAATTTCCTTGTAACCAAGCAGACATATTTTGAACCAATTGGTATTGATAGGCAAAAAATGTGGCAATTGAGCCTAGAATGTTACCAAACATCACGCCCACCAAAGGGACCATTACTTGATTCTTACTTGGTAATAATCGAATGAGCGCTAAGAATAATAAGGTCCCGCTTAGCGCAAAAATAAAAGCAATTGCCGTTCGATAGAGAAACGGAGCTGTTGGGAAAAATAACATTGCAACTAAAATACCCAACCTTGCACTATCGGTTGTTCCAGCGACACTAGGAGCGACAAATTTATTTTGTGTGAGTTGCTGCATAATCAATCCAGAAATACTCATCGTACTACCAGCAATGATTAAACTCAACGTGCGGGGAACACGGGTGGTAAATAAAACAAATTGTTGCTGCGCATCTAATTGAAACAACTGAGAAAGTGCAATGTCCTTCACCCCTATCACTAATGACAATAAGCTGAAAAGTAATAGTAGAACAAACAAACCAATCTTTTTCATGAGAAAACTCCATTTTTATTTAATTGAGAATGATTCTCATTCTTAATTACAGTGTATGAGAAAACCATCACAAATGCAACCACTTTTTTTCCTTTCTTAAAAACTTCTTCTCAAGCCGACTGACCAACGACTTATCTAAGATATGCTATAATGGAGGGAAACGTTAGGAAAGGAGTGTTACTGAATGGCGAATGATGACTTACAACAACGTCTGGATAAAGGAATGTACGGTACGCCCCTCGTCAATCCTGAAGAACAACACAAATACATGGGCACATTTCGTGAACGCTGCCGTCTCTCCATGACCGTCGCTGAAATGAAAGATGCACAGAACCAACAACATTTATTAGAAGAATTAGCGAAGCATCCTGAAGTTACAGTACTTTTAAACGGCGAAATCTCTTCTGACCTGCAAAGTACCTATATTAAATTATTAAATCAGCATGGCGCAACCTTTAAGATTGTTAACAATTTTGTGGAGAACAACCCTGACTCTCTCGGCTTACTGTTAGCTGAAAAACATGCAGTCGATGAACCTGTGATTGACGTTACAGAAAAATATCCTCAAGCAACCGAAACGCCAAAAGAAGAGCCAAAAGCTAAAAAAGGCTTCTGGCAAAAACTATTTCACTCATAAAAAGCTCAAGAAAAGTTATGAGTCATTGGATTGTTTAAACATAAGTTATGAGCGCTTCCATTTATAATAGAATTGTGCTATTATAAAGATGAAAAAGAGAGGTATGCGGGTACATACCTCTCCTTTATACCAGCGCCAGTTATAAGAACTGGTGGCTTACTGAGTTAAATTTTTGTTACTATTTAACCGTTCGGCCTGTCAAGCTTATGAACGGTTATTTTTTATTGTTTTTCGTTGCTTCAAGGATACCGAAAATCAGTAACGCAACAAACGCTAATCAGCTGAACAAAAGCAACACTACGCGTTGCTTCGATCTCAACAACTTCTAAGAGCTAAAGCTCTAAGAGTTGAAGGTCCTTCGGAAATAAGCCGAAATTGTTGAGAATCACGAAGAACGTAGTGATTCGATGATGAATAATACCTACTTGGTCTCCAAAAATTGAAGAACTATTTTCGGAAATTCCTTCTTATTGCTGAGAAACACTATTTGCAAAGCAAATAGATGTTAAACAGTACCTACTTGGTTCTCGGAGCTAAACGCTTTCGCCTTAGCCTCAGAGCAAAACTAATCATCAATTCCAATGCCACTTCGATTGACAAAAAAAATGCTCCTTTCGTTAAAGTGCATCGGATACACATAGGTATCACCTGCCTCTCTAACTCAGAGCCACCGTCATACAACTTTCATTGGTAATAGCTTTAGTATAACCTATTGGGTTCACCAAGAAAACGTTTTTATAAAGAATACCGCCAAAAAATCTATTATGACTTTTTGGCGGTATTCTTTTTTATTGAACCACTTCTGGGTATAAAAGTTTTAAAACGTCCATTGTTAAACGGCGTCCTTTTCCAGCGTAAGGATACACATGCATGTGCATGGCTGGATTAAAGTTTGCTTCAATAATCCCGTACGTTAAGCTATCACGTGTGCCTTTTACGTCTTTGTCAGGAATGATTAAATCAATGCCACAAATTTTGGCTCCTAAAGAAGCTACGGCCTCAATGGCGATTTGTTTATAACTATCATCAATGACATCGGTCATATCAATCGAATCCCCGCCCGTGCTAACATTAGAATTTTCTCGCAAGTACACGATTTGCTCTTTTTCTGGCACAGAATAGATAGTTAAACCTTGTTCTTTCAACATTAGTTTTTCTAAATCATTTAACTGGATTAATTCTAGTGGTGCACGGTGATTGGTTCCCCGCAATGGATCACTATTTTTAGCGGCCACCAATTCTTCTACAGTATGTTTGCCATCTCCGGTAACATTGGCTGGCACGCGCAACATGATGGCTTTTACATCATTATCTAACACAAAGAACCGATATTCTGTTCCAGGTAAAAATTCTTCAATTAAAACCGCTGTGTCCTCTTTAAAAGCAATCCGTAACGCTTCCGTAAAGTCTTCCAACGAAGCGCCTTCTTTAAAAATGGTAATTCCTAAACCGTAATTCGTTGATTTTGGTTTCACGACAAACGCTTTATTGGCATAGCGCAAATGTGCTTCTTGTGCCTCAATAAAAGATGAAAATTCTTCACCGCCAGGCACATGGAAACCTGCTGCAGACAAAATTTTCTTTGTCACGGTTTTGTTTTCCATAATCAATGGTACCACGTAGTTATCTTTGCTAGTCATGTTGGCATTTTTGACGTATTCAATGTGCTCGCCATGTTGCAGTTTCAAAAATTGCTCTTGTTCATCTAAAATTTCGATTTCCAGACCTTTTTGAATCGCATCAAATAAGAAAATTTGTGTGGATAATTCCATCTCACGGAAACCAGCTAATTGATAAGGGCGTTCAAAGGCCATACTTTGATATTGGTTTCCAAAAATGTTTCCCAGTTCACTGTTGGAGTTTTCTTGAATAATCGTCCACATTTTGCCAGAAACGGTGTCTTGTGGATTCCGCAGTTGTTGATAATACTTACCGACAACTTCTTTGCCTTTGCGAATGCCTAGAGCATCTAACATATCAATCATTTCTGAAAAAATCCGATCGCCTTCTGCAATTAACTTAATCGTTTCATGAGGATGACCAAGAGCCACTTGTTCATTAAAAATATCCCCAGTTTTCACCCATTCATCCGCTTCTTCTTTTTCATCTGTCCACAATAAATACAACATGAAATAATGTAAGAAATCCACGGTATCTTCCACAATGCCTAAACGCGAAAAAGGATTTAAGTCTAAATTACGCAACTCGATATAGCGAATACCTGTTTTAGGCAGATCAGACATTTGTTTCCCGCCACGTAAGCGCACAGGCGCATAAAATTCTTTTTCTTCAGAAAGTAAACCATTTTCCACCATGCGATGAATATCTTCTAAATAGCGTTCCAATGAGGCATACGATACTTTCACATTGTCATGATTTCTGTAGCCATACGTACTATTCCGAATACTGCGAATAGGTTCTTGCGGTTGGTCGTCATAGACTCTAAAGTAGCCGTCTTCACTAACTGGTGAAGCCCCAAAAAGATACGTAATTAACCAGCGATAACGTAAAAAGTTACGGGCAACTTTCATGTACACTTTCGTTTTAAATTGTTTACAATCTGTCACTTCGGATTGTTCATCATATAATTGCTGAATCAGGGCTTGGTCATATTCAAAATTAAAATGAATTCCGCTGACCATTTGTTTTCGTTTGCCATACTCTTTTGCCAAATAACGGCGATATAACACTGCATCATATTGATCTAATTTAGCAATTTTAATCTCTTCATCTTTTGTTGGTAATTGTGGCGGCATACTTAATGGCCACAGCATTTCATCTTCTGGAATCGAACGACGAGCCACATCGTGAATGGCATCTAAAAAACGAAGCATTTCTGTGCCGCTATTTGCTACAGGCGTGATTAGTTCTAATTGTGTTTCACTAAAATCTGTTTGAATATATGGATGATAAGAACGGTTACCAAAAACCATGGGATGATCAGTTGTCGCTAAAAGCCCTTCTCGTGTACTACGTTGGTTTTCTTTTTCTAAACCAAAACGAGCCATCAATACGTAAGGACGAACATTTTTCTTTTGCATTAATTCTCTATAATTCATCTTGTCGCCTTTCTTTCTACAAACTATCTGTTTCTCTTACTATTATATAGGAAAACGAGTAAATATGCTGTTTTTTTGAACGTTCGCTTGGGAATTTTCGAGACACTTTTAGAGAGCGCCTTTTTCCGTTATACTGAAAACAACTAGTTTATAGAAAGTGGGGATTGCTCATGAAAAATCGTACATTACTTTTAATTGACTTTCAAAAAGGCATCGAAAGTCCGACGCAGCAATTGTACCGTCTACCAGCAGTGTTGGATAAAGTCAATCAGCGTATTGCTGTCTACCGCCAACACCATGCGCCCATTATTTTTGTTCAACATGAAGAAACCGAATTACCTTTTGGCTCAGACTCTTGGCAACTTTTTGAAAAACTGGATGCACAACCTACAGATTTTTTCATCCGCAAAACACATGCGAATGCCTTTTACCAAACAAATTTAAATGATTTATTGACGGAACACGACATTCAAACGTTAGAAATTGCTGGTGTCCAAACCGAGTTTTGTGTGGACACTACAATTCGGATGGCTCATGGTTTAGGCTATACGTGTTTGATGACACCGAAAACCACTTCCACCTTGGATAATGGGCATTTAACCGCGGCACAAATTATCCAACATCATGAAGCTATTTGGGCTGGCCGCTTTTTGACTTTTTTGCCTTCAATAAATTGAGAGCTTTTCCAAAAAATTGTTTGTTCACTATGTTTTCTTGTCGTATTTCATGTTAGTATAAGGAAAAAGTGTTCAGTTGATTAGTTGAAGATTTAGAGTGTGGGACATAAGTCGATTAGGCTTGTCTCTCATGTTCTGTCTTTTTTTATGTCATCATTCACTAAACTAATAAATAATTGGAGGTATTTTATGAACAAATTTTTTACAGCCCAACGTTTAAAAGACACCGCCTATGTAACAGTCGGTGCATTCATTTTGGCCATTTCAATCAATGCGGTCTTATTGCCAAATAAACTTGTGGCAGGCGGAGCCAATGGCATTAGTATTGTTATTAATTATGTTTTCGGGATTAGTCCCGCCATTGTTCTTTACGCCATCAATATTCCTCTTTTAGTGCTTTGTTTCTTACTTCTTGGGAAAGAGGTCGGTGTCAAAACCATTTATGGCAGTCTTATTTATCCATTTTTTGTAGGAATTACTTCAGGGATGCCTGTTTTAACACATAATATTTTTCTAGCAGCATTATTTGGCGGTATTATTACAGGTGCTGGCCTAGGCTTGGTTTTCCGTGGCAATGCCTCAACTGGTGGTACAGCAATCATTTCACAAATTGTCAATAAATACTTCAAAGTTTCCTTAGGTATTGCTATTTTATTCGTCGATGGTTTAGTCATTTTATCAGCAATGTACGCTTTTAATGCAGATATTGTGTTATTCTCTTTAATTTGTTTATTTACAATTGGTCGTGTCGTTGACATGATTCAAGTTGGTCTGGTTCGCTCGAAGAATGTGATGATTATTTCACCAAAATATGTCGCTATTCAAGAACGCTTATTACGTGAACTAGATAAAGGTGTGACCTTGGTGCCAATCGAAGGCGGTTATCGAAGCGCGAAAGGCATGCTCTTAATGACCGTCATTCGTGAAAAAGATTTTCCCCGCTTAAAAGAAGCCATTCTTGAGATTGATGAAGAAGCCTTTTTGATTTCAATGAGTGCAAGTGAAGTTTACGGAAAAGGATTTAGCTTGAAAAAAGTAGCTGATTCTTATGGTGTTGAAGCTACTAATGCCAATAATTTACAATAGTTTTTTGTAGGAGAAGAGCCGCAAAATCTGTAGAAATTTTGCGGCTCTTTTTACATCTTCATCCAGACAGGTTCTAAGCTATTGCCATCCAAATCTTGCACTTCTAAGCCATACATTTGCTCTTCTGGTATTCCCATATCAACTCGGTAACAGTTGCCTCCGTTAGCTTTGGCGATTTCGCCAAACTGTTTTACGGCTTCGGCACTCTCTAAACTAAAGGAAATTAATGCTCCACTGGTTGTTTTCGCATCAATAATTTGCTTTTCTTGGATAAATTTTCCATAAAAGTCATGGTTCAACAACATAATCCAAAATTGATCATCCCACATCATCGAACTAGCTTCCTCTGTTGAAAATTCCTCGTTCTTTTTGAATCCAAGTTTTTCATAAAATGCTGTAGAACGTTGGACATCCGCTACTGGGAAGTTAACAAAAACCATTGTGCCCATGTGATTCATCCCTTTCTTTTAATCATCTACGACAGCTAAGTGTGCGTTGCGACAAAATCAACAAGCTTGTTTGATTTATACTAGCATATTCATAAAAGAAATGTTACTAAAACGTTTTCTTAAGGTAATTCTCGATAAGCCAAGTGCTGAATGATTTCACTATGTTGTGGATAATCGTTTAACAATTCCGCTTGAGTAAATAACTCGAAGTCTTCAAACTCAAAGCCTGGTGTAACCACACAACTGACTAACGCAAATCCTGTCGCTACTGTAGAGCCAAAGATTGTGCCGGCAGGAACTGAGAACGAAAGCTGTTGCCCTTGAACTAAGTCTTTCCCTAACTGAACAGCTTGATATGTTCCATCAGGAAAAATACAGTGAACGGTTAACGGCTGACCATCGTGAAAAAACCATAATTCATCCGCTTTTAAACGATGAAAATGTGACGGACTTTCTGTATTTAATAGAAATAAAATCGCTGTATGCAACGCCCGTTCGCCTCGTTTGGTCGGAATCAATTGTTCACTTTTATTGGTTTGTTTAAAATAACCGCCCTCAGGATGCGCTTCTAATCCTAACTTCTCAATCCACATTTGTTCTGTCATCTTCTCCCTCACTCCTTCATTTTTTCAGAAACGATTTAGGAAGAACTTAGAACATCCGTCCCAATCCTAAAGTAAACGGCGGGACAGGAGTAGCTTCTTCATTCTTGAAGCTAAATACTCCTGTCCCACGTTCTTCCCAAACCTGTTATTTTCTACAACTAAACATCTTTTAATAAGCCTTTAAATAAGCCCATTGCGAAATCGTTGGCATTGAATGGTTCTAAATCGTTAATGCCTTCACCTAGACCAACTAATTTCACTGGCAAGTGTAATTCATTCCGAATAGCAATGACAATACCACCTTTGGCTGTTCCGTCTAGTTTGGTTAAAACTAAGCCAGTGACATCGGTTGTTTCTTTGAACTGTTTAGCTTGTGTCATCGCATTTTGCCCAGTAGTTGCGTCCACGACTAAGAGAACTTCGTGAGGCGCATCTGGAATTTCTCGTTGGATGACTCGTTTGATTTTTTCTAATTCCTTCATTAAGTTGACTTTATTTTGTAAACGACCTGCTGTATCCACTAGCAAAACATCGGCCTGTTCTGCTTTGGCACGTTCCACTGCATCGAAAACGACCGCTGCTGGGTCGCCGCCAGCATTCCCACGCACAACTTCAACGCCAGCCCGTTCGCCCCAAACAACTAATTGATCGATGGCGCCCGCTCGGAACGTATCGGCAGCTGCCATTAAAACTTTCTTTCCTTCCAACTTGTATTGATGGGCTAATTTACCAATGCTGGTTGTTTTACCAACTCCATTAACACCAACAAATAAAATCACGGTTAAGCCATTTGGCTGTAAGTTAATCGCGTTATTTTCATTAATTCCTGCTTCTTCATACAAATCAACCATTTTTTCAATGATGGTATTTTGAACTTGAGCTGGTTTTTTCACATTTCGCAGTTTCACTTCTTGTCGCAAGGCTTCTGTAATTTTTAAGGATGTATCAAAGCCTACGTCTGCACCAATTAACGTTTCTTCTAATTCTTCAAAGAAATCTTCATCGACGCTCCGGAAATTAGCAAACAATTCATTCAACCGTTGACCAAATGTTTTACGCGTTTTTTCCAAGCCTTTTTCATATTTTTCTTGGACCTGCTCTTCTTTCGACTCTTCAATTTCTTCTGAAACCTGCGTGTCTGTTGGTTCTGCCAAAGGGGTTACGACACTACTTTCTTCCTCAGGCACTTCCACAACAACTTCTTGTGTTTCCTCTGTCAGGATTTCTTCTGGCTCTTCATCTAACGCTTCTTCTACGCCAGCTAATTTTTCCATTTCAGCGTTATCTGTTAAATCGGCTGTTTCTGCGACTTCTTCCGCTGCCGTTTCTGGCGTTGTTTGCGCCTCTTCTGCTGCGGTTTCTTTTGATTCAGCAGGCGCTGATTCATCACTAGGTGTTTCGTCTACTGTTTCTTCAATAATCTCTTGTTTTTCTTCTTCCTTTTTTTCAGCGGAAAAAGCTTTTTTAATTTTATCAAAAAATCCCATTCTTATTGGCCTCCTTCCAACGGCGTTAAAATATATTTTTCGACCGCTTTGGCAACGCCATCTTGGTCATTCGTGTCTGTAACGACATCTGCGGCTTCTTTAACTAATGGAATCGCATTTGCCATGGCGACACCTAAGCCAGCGTATTCAATCATCGGTAAATCATTTTCTTCGTCCCCTAGGGTCATGATTTCTTCTGCACGGATTCCTAAATCTTTGGCTAACAAGGAAATACCATAGGCTTTCGTAATCCCTTTTGGCATAAATTCTAATAAGTTATTTCGCGTTTTAATAATTTCAAAACGCTCATAAAAAGAGGCTGGAATTTCCTTGATGCGTTCATTTAAATACGCTTCATCAATCGCAACAACAACTTTATTATAAATTCGATTCGGGGTTAACTCTTCTAATTTGTAGGACTCAAAGGTTAATAATTTGTTTAGAGAACTATAAATTGAAGGATAATTTGGGGCAGAAGGCAGTTGCATCACGACCTCATCGGATAAGACATCAAACGGCATATTGAGTGTGGTTGCTAATTGGTACAGCTCATGAATCGCTTCCAAGGGCATCAATGTTTTCTCAATAATGGCCCCTGTATCATTTTTTTGAACCAACCCGCCGTTAAAAGTAATGCTATAATCGCCTTCATCTTGTAAACCTAATTCTTCTAAGTAAGGACCAATAGCTGCCAAAGGTCGACCTGTGCAGATAACAACTTTCACGCCTGCTTGTTTCGCAGCCATCAGTGCTTGTTTATTCCGTAAAGAAATCTCTTTTTGGCTATTTAATAATGTTCCATCTAAATCAATAGCAACTAATTTTATCAAACGTTCGCTCCTCCTTACTTCTGGCTAATTGCTTTTTTCAATTGCGCCACCTTCTTTGACCTCTTCCAAGCGAACTGAAACGATTTTTGAAACCCCAGATTCTTGCATAGTCACGCCATATAAAACATCTGCGGCTTCCATTGTCCCTTTACGATGCGTCACCACAATAAACTGTGTGCCATCTTCAAATTCGCTTAAATAATGGCCAAAACGAGCAACGTTGGCTTCATCTAAAGCTGCTTCTACTTCATCTAAAATACAGAACGGAACGGGTCGAACACGAATAATTGAAAAGAGTAATGCAATCGCCGTTAATGCCCGTTCGCCTCCAGACAACAAGCTTAAATGTTGTAATTTTTTCCCTGGTGGTTGCGCCTCAATCTCAATCCCTGTATTCAAGAGATCCTCTGGATTGGTTAGCACCAGTTCTGCCCGGCCGCCACCAAACATATTGGGAAATACCACTTTGAACTGGCCACGAATTGCTTCAAAGACTTCTTTAAACCGTTCTTTCACTTCTTGGTCCATTTCATCCATGGTTTCAAATAATTGTTCTTTCGCATTTAATAAATCATCTCGTTGACTGACTAAAAATTGATGGCGTTCATCGACTTGTTCAAATTGCTCGATGGCGCTTAAGTTAACAGGTCCTAACCGCTCAATTTCTTGTTTTAGGCGTTTCACTGTTTGCTGCGCTTGCGCTAAATCATCGATTGGGAAATACGCTTCATAGGCAGCTTCAAAGGTTAAGCTGTATTCTTCCTGTAAGTAACTTAACGAGCTATCTAATTGCATTTCTGCACGATTTTTTAGGACTTCAATTTGTGTTTTATCTGCTAAATACTGTTGTTGGCGTTTGTTTTCTTCCGCTAATTTTGTATCTAACTCGTCTACTTCTTCTTGCAACGCTTGTCGTTGACTGCGTACCGTTTGTAAAGACGTTTGCAACGCTGTTTGTTTCTCCGCTAATTGCGCGACTTGTGCCGCTAAGCCTTCTTCGGTTAACTGGTGATCGCTAGAATGGCTACTTAGTTGTTGTAGCTGTTGACGGATGGCCGTTTCTCGAATCAACAATTCGTCCAATTGTTCTTGTTTGTCTTGCTTTTGACGAGCAAAATGGGCACATTGTTCCGCCGCTACTGCTTGTTCTGCTTGAACTGTCGTCAAGCGTTCTTGCGCTTGGGCTTTAAAGGTTTCCATTTGGCTAGCTTCTTGTTCCACTTGTTTCATTTCAGCATCTAAACGTTCTTTCGTTGCCGTTAAGTTTGCTTGTTGCTCTGTCAATGTGGCTTTTTTCGTTTGATATTCGGTTAAGAATTGATGCAATTCCCGTGATTCATATTCAAACAGACGTTTTTCTTTTGTTAAACGAGTAATCGTTTCTGTTTGATTGGCTAATTTATTGTCAATTTCTTGTTGTTTTAAGCGATTTTGTTCACCAGCAGAGCGCAACATTTCTGCACGTTCCGTGGCTGTTTTCACTTCTTGCGAGAGCGCTTGGACTTCTTGTTCCACACTTCTTAGTTGTGTCTCTAATTGAGTCATTTGTTCAGTAATTGTTTGAAGTTCTTGCGCTTGTGAAAATAGGCTTCCTTGGTTGCCACGTTTATTGGCTCCCCCAGTCATCGAACCGCCAGGATTCATCACATCGCCTTCCAATGAGACAACGCGATATTGGTAATTGACTAATTTTGCTAACTGGTTGGCACTCGTTAAATCTGCCGCTAAAATCGTGACGCCTAAGAGATTTTGAATAACGGTTTGTACTTGTTCTGGATAACGAACTAATTCGCTGGCAATCCCTACGAAGCCCGGTGCACCAGCCAAACGATTCTGAACCATCGCCGATACAGAGCGTGGCTTAATGGTGGTCAATGGTAAAAAGGTTGCTCGACCACTGTGTTGTTGTTTTAAGAAGGTAATGCCTGCTCGACCATCTTTCTCATTTTCCACAACAATATGTTGCGCCGCACCACCTAGGGCCGTTTCAATCGCCAACGTATATTCTTTAGGCACTTCAATTAACTCAGCCACTGCGCCAATAATCCCAGTTAATTGGTTTTTGTGACGCAATACAGCTTTCACGCCTTGATAGAAGCCAGCGTAATTTTCTTGAATTTCTTGCAAACTTTTTTGGCGTGCCTTCGCTTGTTGCACTTGATTCATCGCTTGGTACATATCGTTTTGACGCTGTGCTAATCGTTCACGCTTAGCTTCAAGCGTTGCTTTCAACGCGGTGTATTCTTCCAGTTGTTCTTGTAAGCCTTGTTTTGCGACTTTTTGCTCTTTTTCTAGCGTTTCTTTCATTGCGAGAGCTTCAACCATCTGTTCTTCTAGCGCTTCGTGTTTTGCTAGCGATTGTTGATTTTTAGCTGTTTCTTGTTGATATTGTCGTTCTAAATATTTTAAGTCATTGGCTGTATTGGCTTGTTCTTGCATGACTTCCACATACTGACTGCGCAATTCCTCCATCAATTCTTTAGAAGACTTACTATATTTTTCCACATCTTTCGTTGCCAAAGCCAATGCTTCTTTTAACGTCTGACGTTGTGCCGTTTTTTCTGCGATTGCTGTTTCCAGCGTCTGCAATTCTTCTCGATAACGAACAATTTTTTCGGCCGTTTCTGCCAATGTCTCTTCGTATTCGCTTGCCGTTTGGGAGGTGTGTTTGGAACGTTCAATTAAAACATTTTTTTGTCCTTCTGCTTGTTTCAACGCTTCTGTCACTTGTAATAATTGTTGTTGTTCCGTTTCAATTTGTTCATCTAAACGATTGCGCTTGCTGCGTAAACGTACCAATTTGCCTTCTAAGTCATGGACTTGCTTACTTGCGTCAGCTAACTTTTCTTCAATGGCTGTTAATTCTTGCGTTTTCGTTTCCCAAATAGCTTTTGCTTCTTGAATTTCGGTCACAGTTAAATTGACATCAATTTCGGTAAGTTCTTCTTTCAAAGCTAAATACTTTTTAGCCGTATCTGCTTGGGCGGCTAGAGGAACTAATTGGTCTTCCAACTCGTAAATGATATCTTGGACACGGCTTAAGTTGTCCTCGGTTTCGAAAAGCTTTTGTTCAGCCTTTTTCTTTCGTTGTTTGTATTTTAAAACGCCCGCTGCTTCTTCAAAAATCCCTCGACGGTCTTCAGGTTTACTATTAAAAATCGCTTCAACTTTCCCTTGTGAAATAATTGAAAAAGATTCTTTGCCTAACCCTGAATCCATAAATAAATCTTGAATGTCTTTTAAACGGCACGCTTGTTTATTAATAAAAAAGTCACTTTCGCCCGTTCGTTTTAAACGACGGGTGACACTAATCTCACTATAATCCAATGCTAAATAATGGTCGCTGTTGTCTAACGTCACGGTAACTTCCGCAATATTTAGCGGCTTACGACCTTCCGAACCGGCAAAGATAATGTCGTTCATTTTGCCACCGCGAAGGTTTTTCGCAGATTGTTCACCTAATACCCAGCGAACGGCTTCCGTGATATTACTTTTCCCACTTCCATTCGGACCAACCACTGCTGTCACATCATCTTCAAATTCAATAATGGTTTTATCTGCAAATGATTTAAATCCTGTAATTTCAATTCGTTTTAAATACACGAATATTGCTCCTTCCAGCCTTACTGAGGAATACTTTTCAGTGCCCGCTCAGCGGCATCCTGTTCAGCTAACTTCTTCGATTTTCCTTGGCCTAACCCAATGAGTTCACCATTCATGTAAACTTCAGTGAAAAAGGTGCGGTCATGAGCAGGGCCTTCTTCTTTAATTAAGCGATATTCAATTGAAACATCGCCTTTGCGTTGTAAAACTTCTTGTAATTGTGTTTTGTGATCCATCTCATGTGAAAAAGCACCGGCATCAATTTTCGGAAAAATAACGTCTTCAATAAATTTCTTGGCTGCGCCAACTTTTTGGTCTAAGTAGAGGGCACCTAAGAAGGCTTCAAATAAGTCACATAATAATGATGCACGTGTTCGTCCGCCCGATGCTTCTTCTCCTTTACCTAATAAAATGTAGTTGTCGAAGTGACATTCTTTCGCAAATTTGGCTAAACTATCTTCCCGAACGATGGCTGCGCGCATCTTCGTTAATTTTCCTTCTGGAAGTTCTGGGAATTTTAAATACAAATATTGTGAAACAATTAATTCTAAAACTGCATCTCCTAAAAATTCAAGACGTTCATTATCGGATAATTTTAAATAGCGATGCTCATTCACATAGGATGAATGAGTAAAAGCTTGCTCTAATAGATTGACATCATGGAAAACAATGCCGTAACGTTCTTTTAACTCTGTTGTTAACTGATTGTCCATTCTCCACATTCCTTTACATTTATTTACACCTTGTTTCATTATACTTTTTTTTTCACTTTTTTTAAATGGTTCTATTCAGAAAAAGCCTGTTATTCACTGTGTTCTCATTATTTTTTAGAAAAAAATAAATAAATAGAGCTATGACTGAGATAAAAGCGTTTGTTTACGTAAGAGATAGAAAGAGCGTGGGACAAAAATCACTTTGGATTTTTGCGCCACGCTCAAAAACTGATAAACGGCGGGAACAGAAGCAACTCCTCCTTATTTCTCGGAGTTAAACACTTCTGTCCCGACCTCGTTCTATCTCTATTAAATCAGCGGAACGTTGTTTAACGTTTTTCCGCAGTGACACCCACCGTTGCCCATGGATTATCTTTCGTATCAACTGCCCAAGTAAAGTCAACTACACGGTCGTTGACAGGCAAGACTTCATTTCTGTAAAGCGTTGGGATTACAAATGCTTCATCAATGGCATACTCTTGCCAATCGTAGAAGGCTTTTTTACGTTTTTCTTCATCAAATGATGCTTTTGAATCGATCGCATCAAGTAATTTAGTATTTTCTTCTGACTCAAAACGTGTGTAGTTAAAGGCTGAGTTTGGACCATATAAGCCGGTTGGTGAAGGATCTGAACCTGTGCCCCACGCGCCTTGATAGATATCTACTTCTGGATCATCATTTTTCAATTTATCATAGAATGCTTGGAAATCAATTAAGCGTCCTGTTGTATACGTTACGTTTAAGCCAATTTCTTTCCATTGTTGGACATAGTAATCAGCAAGTGGTTGTGCAGTTTCGCCGCCTGACATTGAAGCAAACTTGATTTCTAGTGGTTTGCCTTCTTTGTCTTCGCGAATGCCATCGCCGTCTACGTCTTTATAACCAGCATCATCTAATAATTTTTTCGCTTTGTCTAAATCAAGCGTATAGCCTTTCGCTTCGCTATCATGCAAGCTCTTGAAGACTGGTGGAATTAACGTTGTTGCCCCTGTTCGTAAGCCGTTGTAGAATTTTTGGCCGACTGCATCATTGTCAATTGCATAGCCCATGGCTTGACGTAAGCTTTTATCTGCCATTTTAGCTTTTGGATTGTATTTCACTGTATTTGTTTCTTTGTCAAACGTACCCATTTTAAAGCCAATATACGTGTAGGCTTGTTCGGGACGTCCTAAGATTTGATACCCTTCAGTATCTTTGTAGGTTGGATACGTATCTGTTGGCATTGATAATGCAATATCGTATTGTTTCGCTTTCATCGCTTCTACAATGCTCGCAGAAGGAACAGATTTGAACACTAATTTATCTAATTTAGGTTTGCCACCGTAGTAATACTCATTTGGTAGGTATTCAACAGATTCACCTGTCACAATATTACTCATGTAGTATGGTCCAATAGTCACAGGGTTTTTACGAACTGCATCGCTTGATTCCATGTCTTTAACAGCAATTCCTTCAAAGGCATGTTTTGGTAAAACTGAACCCCAAACACCGCCACCTAATTGTTGCATTCCTGGGTGAACTTCTTTGTAAGTGATTTTAACTTCTTTATCATTGACTTTTTCTATGCCAGAAATGGTTGGCGATTTACCATCATGGTAGTCTTCCATGCCAACAATATTCGTAAAGTTATCATCATAACGAATCCCTGTATAGTCTTTATGACCAATGACTTCATAAGAGAAAATCACGTCATCGGCTGTCACATCTTTACCATCAGACCATTTCAAATTGTCACGTAATTTAATGGTTGCTGTATTGGCATCTTCATCTAATTTCAGATCCGCAGGACCCCCATCGACAATCTTAAAGTCTGCATCATTGTTAAATAATGGCTGTACCGTTGGAAGCATGTATTGTGCATCATAGTTGTCTTGATAAAATTCTTGCTGGAAAAGTCCTTGGAATTGTGTATCCATAACTACAGCGACATCTAATGTCCCGCCATCAATTGCTTTTTTATCATTTTTAACAGCGATTGGCATTTTTGAAATGTCTTCTGTTTCCGTTGCTTTATTGCCCCCGCCTTTATTACCGCCACCACATGCAGCTAACCCGAATACTAACACAGAAGCTAACGTGATTGCACCTAAAATCCGTTTCTTGTTCATCTCTTTTCCTCCCTCATTTTTTGGCTAATTAGCCTAATCGTTGTCGTGCATCTGCTGAGCGCTTAAATGCTTGTCCAACATAGTTTATACTTAACATCAAGACTAAAATTAGAATTGATGCAGGTAACCAAACCCATTGTTTATTGACTAATACATCCCCACTGCTGGCGTAGCCAATTAAGGTTCCTAAACTTGGGACACTTTGTGGTAACCCGAAGCCTAAGAAAGTTAACGTTGTTTCGATCCCGATATTGGCCGCGAAATTAATCGTTAAGTTCGTAATAATTAATGAACTTAAATTCGGCATAATTTCTCGAAACATAATTTTAAAATCGCTTGTTCCCATTGTCTTAGAGGCACTAACGTAATCTCGGCGCCCTTCAGATAACGTTTTACTGCGGAACAACCGCGCTTTTCCAACCCAATAAAACGCACACATAATCCAAATAAAGGACCAGATACTATATTTAGGAATCACGGAAACGAACACAATAATAATTAACATAATTGGCAAAATCATAATAAAATCCACGATACGCATCAAAATATTATCAATCATGCCTCCATAATAACCGGAAATAATCCCTAAACCGACCCCGATAATAGACGTAATAATCGTAATGGCAAAACCGATTAAAATCGAGTTTCTAGCCCCGATAATCAATTGTCCTAAAACATCACGACCCCCTTCATCGGCACCTAAAATGAACTTGGTGCCATTCATTGTAACGGTACCTGGTTCCGCATATTTATCTAAAATACTTACATGCATAACGGCACTTTGGTCTAACACTAACGAACCGATAAAAACGGCTAATAAGATAATGACCAAGAGGATTAAAGAAAACATCGCCATTTTTTCTTTGACGAATTCTCGCGCAATCATCCGAAAGCCCATTGGTGGAATACTTTCTTGTAAGACTTCTTCTCTTTTTTCTTCTGTCAATTCCATTTTTATCACCCTTTCTTCGTGTTTTTTCTACTGAATTCGAATTCTTGGATCAACAATACTCATTACAATATCAGAAATTAAGGTTCCGATAAGGGTTGCCAATCCCAAAATCAACACGAGAGCGGTAATAACGGAATAGTCACGTTGAATGATACTATCAATAAATAATTTTCCAATTCCTGGGAAAGCAAAAATCTTTTCAATAACGACTGATCCGGCAATCAAAGCAGTAATTTCATAACCTAATTGAGAGGCAATTGGTAATGCTGCATTTCTAAAAATGTGTCGATTAAAAATTTTATTCGTTGGCACTCCTTTTGAACGAGCAGTACGAACAAAGTCCATGTTTTTAACATCAATCACTTCACTGCGCAAATATTGAATAGTGACCGCTGTCCCTAGCAACGCTTGAGTGACCCCTGGTAAAATTAAATGCTTCAGTTTATCTAAATAATACGGCCACGTTCCCTCAGCCAAACCAACAGTCACGGTTCCACTCGTTGGGAACCAGTCTAAGCGATACCCAAAAATAAAGAGCATAATCAAGGCAAAGATGAATAATGGTACGGCAAAACTGAAGAAGTTGTAGATAACCACCATTTTGTCAAACCATGAATTTTGGTAACGGCCAGCAATTAAACCGAAAGGAATGGCGATTAAATACGTGATTATAACTGACACAGCGGCCAATGCAATCGTATTCCCCACCCGACCAGCAATGAGCGTGGACACAGGTAATTTAAAGATAAAACTATGACCAAAATCTCCATGTAAGGCATTGCCAATCCAACGGAAATATTGTTCGTACCAAGGATCATTTAACCCGGCAGCTTCGCGCATGGCTTCAATCACTTTCGGGTCTTGGTTCGGATTAATCAATCCTGTAAACGGATCACCAGGCATCATTTTAGCCAACAGGAAAATCAAGACACTTAAAATAATCACTTGCGGAATCATCAATAACAAACGGCGTAAAATTGTTTTCCACATTATTCAGCACCTCCATTTTTTAACGCTACTTGGTGGGTTGGACTAATCGAATGTAAGTTATAAACCCGCCCATTTTCATCATAATAGTCTTTATGATTTTCCCGATACTCTTGCTCAACTCTTCTTCGTTCTTCTTTATGAGCTTCTCGGTTCGCTACGTCAATTTTAGGAATTGCTGAAAGTAAGCGTTTGGTATAAATGTGTTGTGGATTAGTGTAAATATCTTGGCGTGTACCGATTTCTACAAAACGGCCTTTGTACATAATGGCAATGTTGTCACACATATGTTTAACTACGCCCAAATCATGGGAAATAAATAAGTAACTTAACCCATATTCCTGTTGAATGTTTTTCATAAAATTCAATACCTGTGCTTGCACAGATAAGTCCAGTGCTGAAACAGGTTCATCTGCAATAATTAATTTGGGGCTGGTAGCCACCGCTCGGGCGACGCCTAAACGTTGGCGTTGCCCACCAGAAAATTCATGAGGATATTTGTACAACGCATCTTCTGGCATCCCCACAATGTCCAACAAACTTTTGACTTTTTTCTTTTCTTCTTGGTCACTTAACCGTTCAAAATTTCGAATTGGTTCGGCGATAATATCTAGTACTCGTTTTTTAGGGTTTAAACTTGACATCGAATCTTGGAAAATCATTTGGACATCTTTGTTGTATCCAATCGCTTTTCGACTTCGCGGCTTGGTTACATCTTGTCCTTGATAAATAATTTCACCATTTGTAATTTTTTCTAAACCAATAATTGCTTTTCCTGTTGTTGATTTTCCAGAACCCGATTCACCAACTAACCCATACGTTTTACCTTGTTCAATCATGAAATCCACACCATCAACCGCCAAAACATGATCAGTGATTCGATTGAAGAAGCCGCTGCGAATTGGATAATGAACTTTTAAATCTTTAATTTGAATAATTTCTGTCATTACGCTTCCCCTTCCCCGTCTCTAAAATGAAAATGTTTATAACATGTACAACGAACAAAATGATTCGGTGCAACTTCATGTAATGTTGGATTTTCTTCATGTTCCGATGCATCAATCCAAGGAATTCGTGGGGCAAACCGACAACCTTTTCTAGGTAATTTGGTTAACGAAGGAACAATCCCTTCAATCACATGAAGTTCTTCTTCATCGGAATTCTCTTGGGGAATGGACTGAAGTAAGGAACGTGTATATGGATGTTTCGGATGACTAAACAATTCTTCAGCAGTGGCTACTTCTACAAACTGACCCGCATACATAACCGCTACACGATCAGCCATTTCCGCAACTACACCTAAGTCATGGGTAATTAAAATAATGCCGCTCCCTGTTTCTTCTTGCAAATCTTTTAACAAATCGAGAATTTGTGCCTGAATGGTAACGTCTAAGGCCGTTGTTGGTTCATCTGCAATTAAAATCGGTGGTTTACACGCGATTGCAATGGCAATAATCACCCGTTGGCGCATGCCGCCAGACAATTCATGAGGATACTGTTTCCCGACACGCTCTGGGTTGGGAATCCCCACTTGATCTAACAGTTCAATGGCCCGTGCTTGTTTTTGTTGTGCGGTCATTTTGGTATGATACGTGAGACTTTCTTTAATTTGGTCTTCAATTCGCATGAGCGGATTCAGTGCAGACAACGGATCTTGGAAAATCATCCCAATATCGTTTCCTCTGACTTTGTTGTACAATGTTTCATTAAACGTAGTTAAGTTTAAATTGTTGTATAAAATTTCCCCAGTAATTTTGGTATGATTGGGATCATGTAAACCCATAATCGTTGTTGCTAAGGTACTTTTTCCACAACCAGATTCTCCGACGATTGCCAGAATCTCATTTTTCTTCAATTCAAATGAAACATCATCGACGGCATTATAATAATCATCTTTGATTCTAAATGCTGTTTCTAATCCTGAAACCTCTAGTAATTGTTCATTTCCTTGCATCCATACGCACCCCTTACGTCCTTTCAAAAACATTATATAAATTAACTAATATTTAATGATAGCACTTTCTAATTTTTATTAATGTTAACTTAAAGCTCATTGTTTTTTCATAATTTTATAGAATTATTCCATAAAAAGCAAGATAAAATAACTTTTTTCGCAGTTATTTTTTTACATGTATGATTTTTTTTACAAAAATATGTGTAAAAATAGCCTTATTGCTTAATAAAATAACCATTATGTACGCAAAAAAAGTCGATTAACAGGAATGTTAATCGACTTTGTCTTATTATTTTTTATGAATTACTCACAATATAATCTACAGCGGCACCAACTGTTTCAATTTTTTCTGCATCTTCATCTGAAATCTCTGTTCCAAATTCATCTTCAAGTTCTAAAACAAACTCCATTACGCTAATTGAGTCAGCGTTCAAATCATCTTTAATGTTTAATTGATCTGTTACTTGATCCGCTTCAATATCAAAGTGGTTTGAGATAATCTTCGCTACTTTTTGAAGTACTTCTTCACGAGTCAACTGTATTCACCTCCACTGCTTTTGAAAAAAGGTTCTTTCTTTTACTAAAACGCTAAGATACATTGTACTCACAATTTGGGTATTTGTCCATCTTTTTTTCATTTGAGTAACAAACTGATGTCAAGACAATTGCAAATTACTCTGCTTTGCCTTCATAATATTCCACTAATTGTGGGACAACTTGGGTTTCTAACATTGTATGAATTTGACGAATGGTGTAGCGGACGGCATCAGGACCCGTGGCCCCATGCGTTTTAATGACTGGCGCTTTTAAGCCAAATAAAACCGCCCCCCCATGTTTTGAGTAGTCCATTTCGTCTTTCATGCCACGCAACGCATTCTTTAATAATAAGGCGCCCATTTTTCCTTTGACACCTTCAGAAAGAATCGCTGTTTTCAGCAAGCTCATCATGTTCATAGCTGTGCCTTCGATAGATTTTAAAACGGCATTCCCTGTGAAGCCATCTGTCACCACCACGTCAGCTACGCCATTTAATAATTCTCGTGCTTCAACGTTTCCGACAAAATTAATCGTTTCATCTGCTGCTAACAATTCGAAGGCTTTTTTCGTTAATTCACTGCCTTTTGTTTCCTCAGTTCCGTTATTTAATAGACCGACACGAGGATTCTGAACGTTCCGAACTTTTTCAGCATAGAATGAACCTAAAACGGCATACTGAACCAAATGTTCTGGTTTATTGTCTGCATTGGCTCCTAAATCTAACATGTCAAACCCTTTGTCTGGTTCTCCCATGACAGGTAAAGTTGACATCAAACCGGGACGTTCCACATTTTTGATGCGGCCGACAATGAACAGACCCGCTGCTAATAGCGCTCCGGTGTTGCCTGCAGAAAAAATCGCATCGGCTTCCCCATTTTTAACTGCTTGCGCTGCTAAAACCATGGAAGCAGTTTTCTTACGACGGATTGCCTTCACTGGCTCATCGTCACTAGCAATTTTTTCATCGGTATGAATAATCGTAATGTTTTTTTCATCGGTGATGTATTTTTTTATTTCGGCTTCTTTTCCATATAATTGAAATTCAATGTCTGGGAAGTCTTGTTTGGCTAGCATAACCCCTTCAACAATCGCTTGTGGGGCGTTATCTCCACCCATTGCATCTACAGCAATTTTCATGAGTGATTCCCTCCTACTTTTTTGTTTCCTAACAAGTATAACATATTTTTTTCAAAGAAATACGCATTGGCTTTTACTTTCTGGCTTCAAAAATTACCTCTTCTAATCGAAAAATTGGGCCGCCTCATCTTGGGGTTTCACTCGATTGGCTAAGGCTTGATAAGCAGGATATTGCCACCACTCTTTCACTTGCCATAGGGCACTTGCTTCTTGGCGCGCAACTTCTAAAATATTAAAGTCCGTCACGATATCTCCTACCGCAAATTGAGGCACCCCTGATTGCCGTGCACCGAACACTTCCCCAGGTCCGCGAAGTTCCAAATCACGCTCACTCAAGACAAAACCATTGGTGGTTTCTGTCATGATTTTCATACGCTCAACGCCCATTTCATTTTTCGGATTGGCCACTAAAATACAATAAGATGCACTGGAGCCACGCCCCACACGGCCCCGTAACTGATGTAACTGTGCTAACCCAAACCGGTCCGCATCCATAATTAACATCACCGTGGCATTTGGTACATTCACGCCAACTTCAATAACGGTGGTAGAAACCAGTAATTGTAGCTGATTGTCTTTGAACTCCTGCATAATGTCATCTTTTTCTTGGTTTTTCATTTTACCATGTAGTAATCCCACTTGATATCTTGGGGAATAAAAGCTTTGCATATGTTCAAAAATTTCTGTTGCATTTTTCACATCTAAGGCTTCCGATTCTTCAATCAAGGGACAAATAATATAGGCTTGATGTCCTCGAGCCAACTCTTTTTCCATCCATTCTAAAACAGTATCTAACTGCGGCGGCCGAATCCAACGTGTTTCGATTGGAATCCGTCCAGCTGGCATTTCATCAATGATTGATACATCCATTTCGCCATAGGCTGTAATGGCCAGCGTTCGAGGAATCGGAGTGGCCGTCATAAATAAAACATCTGGTTTTAAGCCTTTTTCTCTTAATATTTTTCTCTGATTCACACCAAAACGATGTTGCTCATCGGTGATTACCAAACCTAATTGATGGAAACTGACATCTTGTTGTATCAAAGCATGGGTTCCTACCACAATGTCAATCTCGCCATTGGCCAGTTCTTCGAGAATTAGACGACGTTCTTTCGTTTTGGTGGAACCTGTTAATAAGGCCGTTCGCACTTCTAATGGATCAAACAACTGCTGTAAGCTTTCCATGTGTTGTTGCGCTAAAATTTCAGTTGGAACCATCAACGCTCCTTGAAAGCCAGCGGTCATGGTGGCGTATAGCGCAATCGCAGCCACTACCGTTTTCCCACTCCCCACGTCACCTTGAAGCAATCGTTGCATATGCTTCGGACTTCGCAAGTCTCGACAAATTTCATTGGTCACTTTTTTTTGGGCGCCTGTCAATTCAAACGGCAGTCCTTGGGTAAACGTTTTTAAGCGATCCACGTCATATTGAATGGCTAAGCCATTTTTTTCCGCTTTTTCTTGTTTCTTCAATCCTTGCATTTTAAGTTGGAAAAGGAAAAACTCTTCAAAGACTACTCGCCGTTTAGCTTGATGGCTTTCTTCTGGATTACTGGGAAAATGCATCGCCCACATTGCTTCTTTTCTAGGCATCAAGCGGTACTTTTCTAATAAATCATTCGGTAAAATCTCTTCAATCAGCGAACCATACTCTTCAAAAGCAGTGCGGATTAACTGAACCAACGTGCTTTGGCGGACTTTTTTATTCACATGATAAATGGGGGCGAAATCTTCATTGTCTCCTTTAGAAGCTAAGATTTTCATGCCATTTAATGATTTTCTCTTGGCGTCCCACTTGCCATAAACAGCAATTTCTTCGGAAAGAACTACTTTGTCTTTTAAAAAAGGTTGATTGAAGAAGGAAACATTAATGACCGCATGTTCTTGCATCATTCGAAACGTTAACCGGCTCTTCTTATAACCGTACCGACTAACGACTGCTTCCGAAACCACTAGCCCCTTTAGCGTAACTTTTTCCTGATCCTGAATCTCACTTAAATCCTTTTCTTGGATATCATCGTAGCGGAAGGGATAATACGTCAATAAGTCTTCAATTGTAGCAATCCCCAGTTCTTGTAAATTTTCAGCACGTTTTGGGCCAACACCGGGCAATACGCTGACTAAATCTGTGATGTCCATAAAATCCCCTCCTCATTAATATACGCAAAAAAATGGATCATTCATTAAATAGGCTGGTTCATTAGCCCTAACTAATGAACCAGCCTATTCGTTTTTATTTTTTCATCACGAAAACCTATTCTGCTGAGAATAAGTATGGATACACAGGTTGTCCACCTTCATGAAGTTCTGTTTCTAGTTCATCGTTTTCAGAAACTAAAATAGCGATTAGCTTTTCAGCTTCTTCAACCGAACCATCTTCGCCGACAATAATTGTCACGATTTCAGTGTCTTCATCAATCATGCGGTTCAACGTGTCTAATGATGCATTAAAACGATCTGCTTCAGAAACGACGATTTTACCATCAATCATTCCTAAGAAGTCATCTTTTTTAATTTCAACGTCATCAATGGTTGTGTCACGAACAGCTGTGGTTACTTGACCACTCACAACGCTGTCTAACATTTCCGTCATACTTGCTTTGTTTTCTTCTAATGATTGTTGATCATTGAAAGCTAACATTGCTGTCATTCCTTGAGAAATGGTTTTAGATGGAACAACCGCTACTGGTACATCGGCAACTTCTGCTGCTTGATCAGCCGCCATAAAGATGTTTTTGTTGTTTGGTAAAATAATGACTTGCTCTGCATTCACTTCTTTGACTGCTTTTAAAATATCTTCCGTACTTGGGTTCATTGTTTGGCCACCACTAATAATGTAGCTTGCACCTAAACTTCGGAATAATTCTTGAACGCCTTCACCGGCTGCAATAGCAATCACAGCAAACGGTACGCGAACTTTTTCAGTCAACGCTTCTTGCTGAGCATCGCGTTCAACTAACGTTTCATGTTGTAAACGCATATTGTCTACTTTTATTTTTACTAACGAACCAAATTTTTGGCCGTAGTTCATCACTTCACCTGGATGCTCAGTGTGTACGTGAACTTTGATAATTTCGTCATCGTTAACGACTAATAGAGAATCGCCTAGTTCATTTAAGTAGTTTCTGAATGTTTCATAATCAAAAGCGCTGTCCACGGTTGGGCCTTCGCCGATACGAACCATAATTTCTGTACAATAGCCAAATTTAATGTCTTCTGTCGCAACGTGGCCACTAACACCACGGTGATGTTCAGCATTAACCATTTCGTCCATTTCGGCAGGACTTGGTTCATACGTCTCAGTTGGTAAAAATTCACCACTAAGCGCTTCTAAAAATCCTTCATAGATAAATAGTAGTCCTTGACCCCCACTATCTACAACGCCGACTTCTTTTAGGACAGGTAATAAATCAGGTGTTTTCGCTAAGGCACGTTTAGCACCTGCTACAACAGCTGTCATGACTTCGATACAGTCATCTGTTTCTTTCGCTTTACGTTCACCAGAACGCGCCGCTTCACGAGAAACAGTTAAGATTGTTCCTTCAACGGGTTTCATCACTGCTTTATACGCTGTTTCTACACCATGTGTAAAGGCAGCGGCCAAGTCTTTGGCGTTTAATGTTGTAACCTCAGGAATTTGTTTTGAGAAGCCACGGAATAATTGAGATAAAATAACCCCAGAGTTTCCACGAGCACCCATTAATAACCCTTTGGATAACGCACCTGCTAATTCTCCTACTTTTTCAGAGCGAGAATCGGCCACAGCCTTTGCACCACTGGTCATTGATAAGTTCATATTTGTTCCTGTATCACCATCGGGTACAGGGAAAACGTTTAATGAGTTGACATATTCTGCATTTGTGTGCAGACGAGTCGCACCTGCCTGGACCATTTCCTGGAACTGACCTGCGCTGATTTCTGTTACATTCACCTAAAAAATCCTCCTTCAGATTTACCGCTAACGGCAACACACGACTTCCTTGTGCAATTGCATCGTTGACAGTACACTACCTCTAATCCGGTAATACACGAACTCCTTGAACAAAAACGTTAACTGAATTCGCAGTGACACCTAATAATGTTTCAAGATTATATTTTACTTTTTCTTGGACGTTACGAGAAACTTCAGAAATTTTTGTACCATAACTAACAATCGTGTAGACATCCACTGCGATTCCGTTGTCTTCTTGACGAACAACGACACCACGTGAGTAATTCTCACGACGTAAAATATCGTTTAAGTTATCTTTAATTTGATTTTTGCTTGCCATTCCGACAATTCCGTAAATATCTGTCGCAGCTCCGCCAACTACTGTAGCGATCACATCATTGGTAATCTCAATGGTACCTGCGGGTGTTTGAATTTTTACAGCCATTGATGAAAGCCTCCTTATAAGAGCACATTCGCCCTATTTTCTTCCATAACATTTTATCATATCCAGCCTTTAATTAAAAGGAAGTTCGTCAGATATTATAGACCCTTCCTCATAATTACCAACATTTGTACAATTTACAACGTTTGTCGTGCATTGTCAATGCAGAAAAAGACAAGATTCGACTTGGTACATTGAATCTTGTCTGCTGATTTTAGAGGTTTTTCATGGCTCTCACTGAGACTAAACATCTTTCTCCATTACTCATTTCGACAATCCGTTCGCTTTTTATAACTTTACTTATATGCTTGCGGTTGATTAAATATGATTTGTGACAACGATAAAAGTCATTAGACTGTTCTTCAATCTCCTTTAAGGAACCATAAAATTCAATTTCTCCGTTTTCAAGATGTAAAACGATTTTATGCGATACGGAAGAAGATTCAAAAAAAATGATTGTTGCCATATCTACAGACCGAATGGTATCGCCGTCCTTAAATTTAAATAATTTTTTTGTATCTCCACGTTCACTAGTTATACGTTCATGAGCCAATTGAATATTTTCACAGATTTTCTGCTGTAGATGTTCTTTGTTGTCTTTAATGATATAATCCAGCGCTTCCACTTTATACGTAAACGTCAGATAGGACAGTTCCCCATGTGTTGTGACAAAAACGATTTTACCTAAATTATCGTAGTCTCTGATTTTAGCTGCTAAGGTTAATCCTGACATTTCATGTTGTAAATCAACATCTAGAAAATATAACCCAATTATTCTAGGCTGACTTTTGACAAATTCAAGTACTTCTAACGGATTTCCTGTTGAAAAAACCAGTTCCATATCAAGACTTTCCATCATTATGTAATTTTTAACATAGGTTTCTAACATTTGTCGTTGTCGCCAATCATCTTCGCAAATAATAATAGAAATCACCTTATTCGCACCTCCTATTGTTTTCAATCGTCAATTTTTGAGTAAACCATCCATCACTGATGGAGGTAGCTAGTTGAACATTATTTAGGGATTGAAGCAATTCTTGAACATTACTCAATCCCATTCCTCTATCAGTGCCTTTTAATGAAAAACCGCGTTGCTTAAGTAGATGGAATTTTGGTAAATTATTCCTACATGAATTCTGGATAATAATATGTACAGCAGAGGCATCTTTATATATAGCGATTACAAGCTTACCTTCACCTAAAAATTCGATTTCTTCTATAGAGTTATCTAAAAAAATACCTAGTATTCTAACCAAAGAAATTGAATCAATGGCTAATTCTTCAATTGGTTCAGTCACTTCTAACTGTACATCCATTCCTTTTTCTTGCGTTGAAATCAACTTAGACACAAGGAGACTTTTAACTTCTCTTACTCGAATGTTTCCAATCGCTTCTAATTTGAATCCATTTTGGTCAATGCATTTTGATGCTTTCTTTATTTTACTAAAATAATAGTCATTAAGACTCTCGTAATCTCCACTTACAATAAAATCTTCTAATGAATTTAGGATATTTTTATAATCATGCCGAAACTTCCGAATCTCTTTGAATTGTTTCTCCATTGCCTCCATATATCTCTGATTTTCTAAATATTCTCTTTCCTTCTGTTGAATATCATATTTATTTTTGAGCGAACTAAGATACACAATAAAAGAAATTAATGAAACAACTAAATAGAGCGTGAGGAAGATTGAATTTACTACAATTATTTCCTTGTTATTCCCCAGATATTTTCCTAAAATCAGGCTGGTATAGTAGATAATCATTGTGCCGATTCCAATCAAATTAAACAGCAGAAGACATTCATTGATAATAGAAAACTTTTTTTCTAGTTTTTTTATCCCCTTTATCATTAATATCGTGAGAATTACTGATAGCGCTAGCCGAAATGTACTATGTAAAAACATAGTTAAATTACTTGAAAAAATTAGTTCTGTGCCAAATATTTTTTCCTTTACAAAGGATACAAACTGACCACTTATAGCTGAAATAATGACGATATAAGAATTTATACCCAAAACTTTAATAAGGCTTTTAGAGATAAAAAAATAACCTAAAATTATTATACTCAAATAAATCCAAGCAAATCCGTACATTCCTATAACAGAAATTATTTTGCCATTCAAAATTGCAATAACCATCAAGCCGAAAATACTATGTAAAGTAATTTTTTTATTAAGCTTTACTACTTTTGACTTTAGATAATTAAAGAACACTTGAAACACTGCCGTGATATTACTTAGAATAAAAACAAATCTCACCAAATTAAAACCTCCTTATATTTCAGTTAATAAAAAAAGTATATACTCTAATAAAAGACAATTCAAGCTTTCTTTACAAGTGAAACTGAGAAAAAGTAGATTTTGGTGCCCGACTATTACGCTATAAACAAAAATTGTACACTCGCTATACTGAGTGTACAATTTCAATTACTTTTTTATTTATCAAAATAAATGTTTTATACATGAGAGTTGCGACAAGATTTTTTATACTCATCTAACATAATATTTCCCAGATTTAAACGCTTTTTTGAAAATATTTATAAGTTTATCTCCACTATAAATAAACACGCCACCTTGATAAACACTCTTCCCTAGAAACGCTAAAATCACAGTAAAAACCAGATTAATTCCCATCGCTACAGCAAAAGCATTTAACGATGTATCCCCCAGCATATAACGTGCATACATGACTATCGGTGATAGATACGGTATATAAGATGAAATGATAGTCGCTTGGTTACTTCCTAATCCAGTTGCAAGAATCATTACCATAAACATCGCAATAAATAAAGGAATAATCAAAATATACATCAACTGTTGAACTTCCTGAACAGAGGAAACAACAGAACCTAAAATAGCAGCCGTAACAGAATATAGCAAATAACCTAAAACGAAACATATGACAGCTAAGATGATTGCTTGACTATTTTTGCCTTCACTCAAAAAGTCAAATACTCCTGTACTATCTCCAAAAATTCCATAAGATGCATACGCAGCCCCAAAAATTGCTACTACTTGTGTTACCCCAACTAGTCCAATGCCAACAATTTTACCAATTAAATGCTGAACTGGTGTAATTGTTGTGAGTAAAATTTCCATAACTCTTGAACTCTTTTCCACCGCAATGTCTTGGGCAACCATTGTAGAAAAGAGCATAACTGCAATGTAGAGAATAAAACCAACAATATAAACTAGTATTAATGTTTGAACCGAATTATCTTGATTTCCAGCTAAATATTCTAAGGATAAACGTGTGCTTTCATTCAAAAACTGTTGTTGCGCCGCATCAATATTTAATTGATTTAATTTAATCGATTGATTTACAGTGGTTACAAGACTTTGTAATTGTTCAGACACATTATATTGGAGAGCTCCTTCGTAATAAATTTTTCCTTCGTATAGACCAGTGCTACTCTTTTCAATTTTTAAAATGGTTTTACTCGCTCTATCTTTCAGCTCTTTCTCAGCATCTGATAACTTTTGACCGCCGTCAACAAAGTTCAGATTGGTACCTTTACCAACTTCTTTCAGCATAGTAACAGTTTCTTGATTATTTGAAACAACAAGGATGGTTTCTTTACTTGGTTCCTCTTTTTTTAGAATCCCTTCATAATTCATTCCCAAAAATGTCCCTACCATCAAAACCAACAGTATAATAACAAACACTTTTGACACGACTTTTTGTTTGTATGTTTCTAAAGCAATCGTCACTATATTTTTCACTTTACTCACCCACTCTTTCTAGAAAAATATCATTTAACGAGATTGGCTCAATTCTGAATTGCTGAATATTTTCTGATTGAAAAATAAATTTTTGAATTTTCTTCGCAGTACATTCATCTTTTACATAAAAAGAAATAACATCATTTTCTTCTTTATACGATTCTATTTCAAAATCTCGCTTTAATATTTCTCTGTCAAAATCAGCCTGAACAATCACTTTTCTTTTATCCGTTTCATCTTTGATTTCTTTTAAATTTCCTTCTAAAAGAACCTCACCCTTTTTTATCATACAAATGTTTTCACAGATTTCTTCTACGTTTGCCATTTGATGAGAGCTGAAAATTATCGTAGCACTATTTTCCTTCAAAAAAAGAATTGCTTCTTTTAGTTGATTCGCATTAATCGGGTCTAATCCAGAGAATGGCTCATCCAAAATGACAAGCTTGGGTCCATGAATGATCGACGCAATAAATTGAATCTTTTGTTGATTTCCTTTTGACAATTCACTAATTTTTCGATCTACGTTCTGTTGTATCATAAAAAAATCTAGCCAAAAGAGGATACTTTTTTCAATTTCTTTCTTTTTCATTTTACGGAGCTTACCAAAGAAAGTTAATTGTTGTCTCACCGTTCTTTTCGGATATAGTCCACGCTCTTCTGGAAGATAACCGACTTCTTTAGCATCAAAGCGATCAACTTTACGTCCCTGCCATGTTATTTCCCCTTCATCAGGAGAGTAGATGCCTAAAATATGGCGGAAAATAGTAGTTTTACCTGCACCGTTTGCGCCTAAGAAGCCATAAATTTCTCCTTCTGGAATAGTCAAATTGATTCCTTTAATAATTTCCTGCTCATTCATTTTCTTTTTCAACTTTTTGATTTCTAAGCTCATATTTTCCTCCTTTTTCATTTATCTAAGTACTTTAATTATATTAATCAAACACGAACCACTACGTTTTTTTCTTGAACTCTTAAATTTTCATCTTTATCGTCTTACGTTTGTACATGAATTTCTTAAGTATTTAATATCAGTCAATGAAAAGCTATCACCTGACAAGCTACTTTTGTCATTAGCCACTAAAAATCTTCTTGCAAATCAGTGCCTAATATGATAAATTAAGTTAGTATGAGCTGAATATTATCGCTCCAAGATCAAGGCAAAGGAGGAAACTTAAAATGGCAAAAGTATGTTACTTCACTGGTCGTAAGACTTCAAGTGGTAATAACCGTTCACATGCGATGAACTCAACAAAACGCACTGTGAAACCTAACTTACAAAAAGTTCGCGTATTAATCGATGGTAAACCTAAAAAAGTTTGGGTGTCAACTCGTGCTTTGAAATCTGGTAAAATCGAACGTGTTTAATAAACTTAAATAAGCAAAGCTGGACGTTCGTTGTTCGGCTTTTTTTATTGCAAAAAAAAGAGGTTGGACCTTCAGCAAAGTGCTGAAGGTCCAACCTCTTTTTACTTGTCTTTACTTTGAATAACTGCAATCATCCCTGCATCGAAGGAAAAAGCAGCGGCTTCTTCGATAAATTCATTACTTGCATACGATGTTGGGTAAGGAACATCTTGATTGGTTAATAAATATTTACTGCGTCGTAGCGTCAAGTTTTCTACAGGCGTCAAACAGCAGTAGGCCAGATATTCTTTATCTGGCTCTTTCGGTACGATATACGAACCAGGGGCGTAATACTGAATGCTATTTTGACGATCGCATAGACGGATTTGGCGAAGTACACCTTGAAATCGTGGTTCAAAGGGTAACCAAAGATTGGCTAACAGGTGGTCAATTCTGCCCCCTGTTGCACCGATAATCGTCATCTCTGCTTGTGGAAATCGTTGTAAAGCTTCTTGAAGTGCTAATTGTGTGTCTGTATCATCTTTTTCAGCAGGTGCTTGGATAAGTGTTTCGGCAGTTTCTTGGACAAAATGGTATTCTTCTCGTGATAATGAATCAAAATCGCCCACCGCTAATTGTAACGGTAAATCGGCCTCTAATAAATGGAGACAGCCGCGATCAATACCTACGAAATAATCATACGTAGCTGGTTCAATGGTTGGCCAATCACTTGGATTGCCGCCAGCTACCAGTAAGACACGACTCATTTGTCTAGCACTGCTCTCAGTGCATCGATTCGTTCTTGAGGATTTTCAGCATTATAAATGTAGGAGCCTGCAACAAACACTTCTGCACCGGCTTCTTTACAACGTGCGGCAGTTTCAGGAACAATCCCGCCATCGACTTCAATTTCATAGGTGTATCCTTTTGTTTCTTTCCATTCTTTTAATTGAGCAATTTTTTCTAGTGAGTTTTCAATAAATGATTGTCCGCCAAAGCCTGGATTGACAGTCATTACCAAGACTTGATCTGCCAAGTCTAATACATTTTCGATCATCGAAAGTGGTGTCCCAGGATTGATGGTTACTCCAGCTTTCACACCCGCATTTTTAATCATTTGTAAGGCACGATGAATATGGGGTGTTGCTTCTTGATGGACAGTAATAATATCCGCACCGGCTTCCGCAAAGGCATTGATATAATTTTCAGGTTGTACAATCATCAAATGAACATCCAATGGTAGTTTTGTCACTGGACGAATCGCTGAAACGATATTCGGTCCTAAGGTAATGTTGGGCACAAATTGACCATCCATGACATCAACATGAATATAATCTGCTCCTAATTCTTCTACTAAACGGATATCTCTTTCTAAATTGGCAAAATCGGCACTTAAAATGGATGGTGCTAGTTTCATTTGGCTCGCTCCCTTTATATTTGCTATGATTTTTTCTTATAAACAGGTCGTCGATTCTCGATTTCCATTAAAAACTGTAAATAATTTTCGTAACGACTCGTCGCAATGGTTCCCGCTTCCACTTGGCGTTTCACTTCACAACCAGGTTCTTTGTGGTGCATACATTCACGAAACTTACAGTGAGAGGCCGCGGCAACAAATTCAGGAAATTGCTTTGGTAATTCCACTGCTTCCATCTCCAAGAAATCGATGGCACTAAATCCTGGTGTATCAGCAACCAAACCGTCGTATAACGGAATCAACTCCACGTGACGGGTCGTATGTTTGCCCCGTCCTAAAGATTGGGAAATTTCCGCAGTTGCTAGTTGTAATTCTGGTGAAATTTGATTCAACAATGTTGATTTTCCAGCGCCTGATTGTCCCATAAAAACAGTCAACCGTTCTGGGAAAAAGCGTTCTAATTCTTTGGTGGCTTCTACGTCTTCCGAAGCGATTACCGCATAACCTAACGCTTCATAAATCTGTTTAATTTCAGTGACTTCTTGACGTTGCGGCTCATCTAATAGATCAACTTTCGTTAAATAAATAACTGGTTCTATATCCTTATACTCTAAGCTGACTAAGAAACGATCCAACAAATTAAACGAAAAATTTGGCGAAACCATACTCATGACAACCACACCTAGATCCACATTTGCAACAGGCGGACGCACTAATTCATTTCGTCTTGGTAAAATTTCCAACACATAACCATCTGTTAAATTATCGCTTTCAAAAAGTACTTCATCTCCCACGAGTGGCGTAATTTTTCGATTACGAAAATTCCCTCGCGCTCTTGTTTGATATGTTTCTCCATCTGCGTATACATAATAAAAACCGCTTAACGCTTTTCTGATTTGACCTTTCAGATAAACCACTCCTAACTACTTTCGAATATACAGGATAGTGGCAGAGAAATCAAGGGAGCCTCTCGATTCTATTAATTAAAAAGAGCCTAGGACATAAGTCGAAATGACTTACCTTCCTAGACTTAAATCTTAAGATAAACGGCGGGACAGGAGCAGCTTCTTCTTATTGCTGAGAAACACTATTTGAAAAGCAAATAGATGTTAAACAGTACCTACTTGGTTCTTGAAGCTAAACACTCCTGTCCCAACCTCTTGTCTTAATTACTCGTACTACTTTCACTAGTGGTGCTTTTTGAATCATTTGCTTTTGAATAATAAACCGTAACAGCGTCGCCTTTTTTGACTTTGCTGCCAGCGGATGGGCTAGTTCGTTCAACGACTTGGCCATCGCCAGAGCCAGATAATCCTTGTTCATTGATTTTAAGGCCAGCGTTATTGATGCTGTCTTCTGCAGCTTTTGGCGAATAACCTGAAATATCAGGAACAGTTACTGAGTCACTGCCTTTGCTGACATGTAAAGTAATCGTGTCATTTTTCGGATCAACAGCGGTACCAGAAGCTGGTTCTTGACTAATCACGGTATCTTTTTCAACTTTGTCGCTTTCTTCGTCCACTCGTTTTATTTGAGATTCTGGGATACCTAAAGCAATTAAGCGACTTACCGCATTATCATAAGAAATTCCGCTATAATCAGAAAGTGTCACTTTGTCGCTACCTTTACTTACATATAATGTCACTTGACCATTTTTAGGTACTACGGTGCCCCCTGGTGCGGGGTCTTGCGTAATGACTAAACCTGGTTCTACCGTATCGCTTGCTTGGTCGACACGCGTAATTTGAGATTCAGAAATACCTAATTGTGCCAGTGCATTTACTGCATTTGTGTAAGAATAACCGGCGTAACTAGGCAAAGTAACCGCTTCTGGTCCTTCACTGACCGTTAAAGTGACGTTGTCTTTTTTCGGATCAACTTTTTTACCTGCAGCTGGTTTTTGTTTAATAATGTTATCTGTAGACACAGAATCACTGTATTCTTTTTTCGTTGTAATTTGGTCTTCTGAAAACCCTAGTTTTTTCAAGGCTTCGACAGCAGATTCATACGATTCCTTTGTATAATCGGCCATCTCAATTTTTTCTGTTCCAGAGCTGATATATAAAGTAACAGATCGGCCTTTTTTCACAGATGATTTTGCTTCGGGGTCTGTTTTGACCACCTTGCCTTCTTCAATCTTATCGTCGGGAATTTTTTTGGTTTCACTATCGACTTTCAGCCCGGCACTTTGTAGCGCTTGTGAAGCGGCCGCTTTCGTTTCATTTGTAACATCAGGAACTTCAACGTCTTTACCGCCCGACATTGCAAAGGCTAAGCCACCTATTGCTAAAGCAATTAATGCCGCAATTGCTAAGCCAATCCACAATTTTTTGCGGTTTTTCTTCGGTGGTTGTTCAGCTAAAATGTCATCTGCGGTATCTTCTGGAACTTCGACAGGCGTTGTCTCTTCCGGTTCAGCGATGTCTTCGGGAATCGGAGTTAATACTTTCGTTTCTCCTAATAAAGCCGTTGGTTCCCACGCAGGTTCGTTTAAACGACTGGCTGACAAGGACGTGTATAAGTCTTCTGCCATCTCATTCGCTGTTTTGTAGCGATCGCTTGGGTCTTTTGCGGTTGCGTGACGAACCACATTTTCCAATGATTGAGGAATCCCTGGATCAAACATTTTGACAGAAGGAATTTCTTCTTGAAAATGTTTTAAGGCAATCGTTACGGCTGATTCACCATCAAACGGTACATTCCCCGTTAACATTTCATAGAGAATAATTCCCACAGCGTAAATATCTGATTGGTTAGTCGCCATGCTTCCGCGCGCTTGTTCTGGCGATAAGTAATGCACCGAACCTAACATTGTGTTCGTTTGCGTAATTGACGTTTCTGACAAAGCAATCGCAATCCCAAAGTCAGTAATTTTGACTGTGCCGTGTTCGTCAATCAGAATGTTTTGCGGTTTTAAATCCCGGTGAATAATTCTATGTTCATGTGCCATTGCGACAGCAGATAAAATTTGTTGCGTAATGTCCACAACTGTGGAATAAGGAATTGGGAAATGCGTTTGGATGTAACGTTTTAAGTCCATTCCTTTCACATATTCCATGACTAAATATTGTAGTCCATCTTCTTCGCCTACATCGTACACACTGACGATATTCGGGTGAACCAGCTCAGTTGCGGCTAGTGCTTCACGCTGAAAACGTCGGATGGCGGCTTGATCGTTTTGGAAGTCAAAGCGCAAGACTTTTACTGCAACGTCTCGGTCTAAAATTAAATCGTGTGCTAAATAGACGTTGGCCATGCCGCCGCTTCCGATGCTGCCAATAATGTGATATCGACCATTCAGCTTCTTGCCGATTTCTATCATTGGTTTTCCTCCTTCTGTTCGTCAAAGTGTATCACTAACACGGTAATGTTATCTAAACCACCCGCTTCATTTGCTTGGGCAACGAGTTGGCTTAATTTGGATTCTAAGGGATCTGATGTCTCTAAAATTTCTAAAATTTTTGTCTCAGGAACCATATTGGTTAAGCCGTCCGAACATAACAGTAAATAGTCATTAGGCAGCCATTCATGATTGGTTACATCGACTTCGACAGTGCCAGGCATTCCCAAAGAACGTGTTAGGACATTTTTTCGTGGATGATTTGCAGCCATCTCACGAGTAATCTCCCCTGATTTTACTAGTTCATTCACTAAAGAATGATCTTCTGTTAATTGTAACATGTGTTGGTCACGAACTAAATAAGCACGACTATCCCCCACATTTGCTAAGACAAATGAATCCGGTAAAAGGATGGCACCAACCACGGTTGTCCCCATTCCTAAATACTCTGGTTTCGATTGTCCGCGTTCATAAATTTTTTCATTTTCCTTTTGAATTGCTTGAATTAACCACTGTGCAGATTTTTCAGCTGAGTCGACAGACGCATTGGACCAACTCTCACCTAAATTATTGACTGCCATTTGGCTAGCGACATCACCTGCTTGGTGGCCACCCATGCCATCTGCTAAAACAGCAAAGGTTATGTGTTGTTGGTTCTCAAAAACGTTGGCATAATCTTGGTTCGTATTTCTTTTGCGACCGACATCTGATTGAACGTTGATTTCCAAATTATTTCACCTCATTTGAACTAACTTTCCGCATACAGCAAATAAAGAAGCCATCTGTCATGTATTGATGGGGATACAGAACCAGTTCTTGCTCTTTTACTACTGCTTGGACGTTTTCATTTGCAACAATTTCAATTTTTTCAAATTCAGGGTGTTTGGCTAAAAAGGCTGCCACTACTTCCTGATTTTCTTCTGGCGTAATAGTACAAGTGCTATAGACCATTATACCCCATTGTTTTAGTGTTGGGGCAACACTTTCTAAGATTTCTAACTGAATTTTAGGTAAATTTTGAAAATCATTGGCCGTTTTATGGTATTTAATGTCTGGTTTACGGCGCATTAGCCCTAAGCCTGAACATGGTGCATCAACTAAAATCCGATCAAAGGTTTCTGCGGGAAATTCTTCGGCCACTTGTCGCGCATCAAGCTTTTCTGCTTGGACGACATCCGCCACATGGAGGCGTTGCGCATTTTCATTAATTAGCTTAATTTTGTGCGCATGAATATCTAAAGAAGTCACACGACCACCTGCTTCAGCCTCTAAAAAAGTTGCGATATGAGTCGTTTTGCCACCAGGAGCCGCACAAGCATCCAAGACACGATGATGCGGTTCAATTTGCATCGCTGGAGCCACGAGCATAGAGCTTTCATCTTGAATGGTTAAACAACCGTTAATAAACAGTTCACTGCCAGCTAAGTAGCCTTTTTCAGCGACAACACCATAAGGGGAAAGTTGACTTTCCTTCGCGGCAATCCCTGTTTCTTGTAATTCTTCCAGCGCTTCTTCTCGTGAAATAAACCGCGTGTTTACTCGACCACTCGCATGACTTTTTTCAAATAATGACAAACCTAACTGCCGTGTTTCTTCTTCGCCTAATTGGGCAAGTAATTTTTCTGTTAACCAACGTGGCATGCTAATTTCCGTGGCTAAACGATCAACTGGATCGCTAATTGCTGCCAAACTAGGTGCTCCATTTCGTTGGAACGCCCGCAGCACGCCATTCACGAATTTACCAATCCCAGGATTGCCACGACGTTTGCCAATTCCAACCGCTTCATTAATGACTGCATGATCGGGCACTTTATCTAAATAAAGTAATTGATATAACGATAAAATCAATAAATTTTTCACCCAATTATCGACTTTTTGCGGTTTCTTAACAAATGGTGTTAAGTAGTATTCCAACAATAATTTGCGACTAATTGTGCCGTAGACAAGTTCTGTAAACAAGCGGCCATCTTTCTCGCTTAGTTCTGATTTTGTCATCATTTCATTAAGTAAAAGATTGGAGTACGCCCCACCTTTATCCACACGTTCGATGGTTTCTAAAGCAACGTATCGAACAGAACGTTTTAATTTCTTGGGGATTTTTTCAGCCATTTTTGTTAGTCCACCTTATCTTTTTCTGCGACATTTTGACCAACGCCATTTAAAAATTCTTGAATCGTTAATTGACCTTTACCTGCTGGTTGCAGGCGATCAATTTGAAGGACTGTCCCTTCACCACAAGCAATCCACAGCGCTTTTTTACTACGTTGGATAATCGTTCCTGGGGCGCTGGTTGTTGTTTCAGTCAGTGGTGTCACTGCCCAAATTTTCCAGTTGGTCCCTTGGTAGGTTGTGAACGCTGTTGGCCAAGGACGCATACCACGCACTTGGTTATCAATTGCCTCAGCGGTTTTTTGCCAGTCAATTCGTTCTTGTTCTCGAGTAATATTTGGTGAAAAAGTAGCCTCTTCTTCCACTTGTGGAATAGGCGTGATTTCGCCAGCAATTAGCTTAGGTAACGTCTCTAATAAAAGTTCTTTTCCTAGAATGCTTAATTTTTCAAACATGGTGCCTACATCATCTTGTTTCGTAATCGGAATTGCACGTTGCGATAAAATCGCGCCAGCATCCATTTTTTTCACCATTTCCATAATCGTGACGCCTGTTTCTTTTTCTCCTTCAATAATCGAGTAATGTACAGGTGCGCCACCACGATATTTTGGTAAAAGTGAGGCATGGACATTAATCGCACCTAGTTTGGGCGCTTTTAAAATTTTCTCTGGTAAAAATTGCCCAAAGGCTGCTGTCACAATTACATCTGGTGCTAAGTCAATCACTTTTTCCATTTCAGGAGAACCTGAAATTTTCTCTGGTTGTAAGACTAATAAGTTATGTTTTAAAGCTGCTTCTTTGACAGGCGTTGGGGTAATCACTTTTTTTCGGCCAACTGGTCGATCTGGTTGCGTGACAACCGCTTGAACGTCATAGCCTGCCTCGATTAAACTTTCTAAAATCGGAACAGAAAAGGCTGGTGTGCCCATAAATACAATTTTAGTCATCAAAATGTTCCTCCATATACGCTTCTAAATCTTCTGGTGCAATTTTCTCAATCATTTTGTCGATAAATAACTCGCCATTCAAATGATCAATTTCGTGTTGAAAAGCTCGAGCTAAATAGCCGTAAGCCGTAACTTCCATTTCTTCACCTTCACGGTCAAAATAACGGACAGTCACTTCATCTGCTCGTTCAACGGTTCCATATGTTTCTGGAATACTTAAACAGCCTTCCACATCAATACTGGTTCCTTTTTTTTCAATAATCACAGGATTAATTAGTTCAAAACGACCAGATTCTTCATCGATTTCAATCACTGCCATTTGCAAATTTTTCCCAATTTGCGGGGCTGCTAAGCCAATCCCATCATGGGCCAGCATTGTTTCATACATGTCCTCTAGTAACTGCACAATTTCATCGGTAATAATCGTCACAGGTTGAGCCTTCATTTTTAAGTGTTCGTTCGGGTGAATCACAACTGGATAGCGCATAAGTGCTCCTTTCAAAGCTGTATTTTTTAAATAAAATTCATGGGTTCTGCATCAATGGAAAGTTTTAAACCACGAGCCGTTGCTCGTTGTGTATCGGTTAAAATTTCTTTCAATAATGGTTGAAGCATTGGTTCTTGTTTATACTTGATAATCACTTGATAAAAGTACCGATTATTGACACGCATAATTGCGTTGGGCGTTGGTCCCAACAAAATAGCTTGCGGCGATAAGCCTTGTTTTAATTTCGTCGCAATTTGAAACATTTGTTTCGCTGCTTCATTTTCTTCAGGATGGCTGGCCGTAATTTGGACCGTAAAATAGTACGGCGGATAATTCCCACGATGACGAATATACATTTCTTTTGTATAAAAATCTTCATAATCTTGGGCTTTTGCCAATTGTATCGCATAATGCTCGGGGTTAAAAGATTGAATGATGACTTCTCCCGGTTTTTCAGCGCGACCAGCGCGGCCGCTGACCTGTGTCAATAATTGGAAGGTCCGTTCACTGGAACGAAAATCGGGTAAATTCAAGGCGGTATCAGCATTTAAGACACCGACTAACGTCACATTTGGAAAGTCCAGTCCTTTGGCAATCATTTGTGTGCCTAATAAGATATCCGCTTGTCCTTCACCAAATGTTCGCAAAATCTTTTCATGCGCACCTTTGCGACGGGTCGTATCAACATCCATTCGGAGAATACGACTGTCTGGTAACAACGTTTGTAATTCTTCTTCTACTTTTTGTGTGCCTGTTCCGTAGTAACGAATTTTATCTTGGCCACAGTTAGGACAGCGATAAGGAATCCGCTCTTCATGCCCACAATAATGACATTTCATTGTTTTGCTATCCATATGCAAAGTTAAGGAAATATCACAATTCGGACACGGCAACACATAGCCACAATCGCGACACATCACAAATGACGAATAGCCACGGCGATTAAGCAGGAGAACACTTTGTTCGTTTTTCTCTAAGCGTTCTTGGAGTTTTTCTTGCAACGACATGGAAAAAGAAGAGACATTGCCATTTTCTACTTCTTGACGCATATCCACTACATCAATCGTGGGCAAGGTTGCCGCTTGATTGGCACGCTGTGTTAATCGTAACCGCTGATAAACGTTTTTTTGCGCACGAGCGCGTGATTCCAAGGATGGCGTGGCACTGCCTAAAACAACAGGGCAATGATGATACTCCGAACGCCAAATCGCTAAATCTCTCGCGTGGTAGCGGGGGGTTTCTTCTTGTTTATAACTTGCCTCGTGTTCTTCATCAATAATGATCACACCGATGTTTTCGATTGGCGCAAAAATGGCAGAACGCGCGCCAACCACCACTTCCGCTTCTCCTCGTTCAATCTTCCGCCACTCATCGTATTTTTCACCTTGCGATAAGCCACTATGCATTACAGCAACATGTTCGCCAAAGCGACTTTTAAAGCGTTGCACCATTTGTGGAGTTAAAGAAATTTCAGGAACAAGCATAATGGCTGTTTTGCCTTGGTTAAGAACTTCTGCAATGACCTGTAGATAAACTTCTGTTTTCCCGCTTCCTGTAATACCTTCCAATAAATAGGTTTGACTTTGCTGTTCTTGGACCGATTGTAAGATTGTTTCCACAGCCACCTGTTGTTCTGCGTTCAAAGATAACGCAGTCGTTTTTTCAAACGTCTGATTAGCAAACGGATCACGATACGCTTCTTTTTCAATGAACGTTAACCAGCCGTTTTTGGCCGCTTCATTTAAAAGCGCGGTACTGAAACCTAATTCTTTCATTTCCTTCACAGCGGTGATTTTTTCAGTGCCCAAGCGTTGTAAATAGTAAAGAAGTTGCTCTTTCTTCTTAGCTCCCTTGCGTAAACCCAAACGAATTTCCTCTAGTTGTTCAAATTCCTTAGCGGCTTGAATGAAGCGGACCATTTTGACTTTATTTCTCGTCGTAACTTCGTAGCGAATATCGACTTTTTGCTGTTTACGCAACGCCATTAGTTGAGGCAAAATCCCACGTTCTTGCGCTTGGTCCCACGAAATTTCCTCTAAACCATAAAATAACTGATCTTGTAATTCTTCAGAAAGCTCATCCGTTAAATAAATATATTTTTGGTAATCGGCACGCATTACGCTAGGCAACATGGTTTGCAAACAAGTGATTTTAAAGGCAAACGTTTTTTCCTTCATATAATCAGCTAAAGCCAACATTTCTGTATTTAAGACAGGTTTTAAATCCAACACCGCCACTAGTTCTTTCAACTGAACGTTGGCTTCGTCAAGAACCGTTGCAGCCATTGGTTCAATGGCTAGAACAAACCCTTGAACATGCCGATTACCGTTACCAAAAGGCACTTCTACACGCATGCCGACAGCCAATTGCTCATTTAAATTTTCAGGAACTAAATAAGTGAATGGTTGATCGGTTTGCATCGTTGGTACATCCACAATAACTTTGGCTACTTTTTGCATGGTGCATCCTCCTTTTTATGTAAATTCTCTTTGCCTATTGTACTAAAGATTGACTGATTTGTCTTGTGTGTCTCGTTGGCACCTTTCAGAATAAACGAAGAGAAAGCCTCTGAAATAGACAGACGGCTTTCTCCATTCGTTGACAATCATTCAATTAATTTTTTTCGTCACGTAAACGGTTTTCTAATTCTTTTTGCTCTTGTTCACGTTGGCGTTTGCGTTCTTCACGTTCAATGCGTAGACGTTCGCGTTTTTCTTCAGGATTTGGATCACTGATCACTGTTCCTGCTTCGATTTCTTCTAACGCACGACCCACACTTTTTACAGAATCAAAGGATTCAACGGTTGGTTGAACGCCTTCATCTAATTCATGCGCACGTTTGCTTGCTAAAATAACCAAAGAATATTTTGAAGGGACTTCTTTTAACAATGAGTCAATTGACGGTTTTAACATCATAAGGCTACATCTCCTCTAACATTTTAATATATTTTCCAATTACACGGTCAACACGGAAGTGCTCACTCGCGATAATGTCTTTAATTCGTTGCACGGCTAAAGGAACTTCATCATTCACTACCGCATAATCATACAGCGCCATCATTTCGATTTCTTCTCTGGCCACAGCCATTCGTTCTTCAATCACAGACATTTCGTCTGTTCCGCGGCCAATAATTCTTGATTTTAATTCCGCTAAATCGGGGGGTGTCAAAAAGATAAATACGCCATCAGGCACTTTGTCTTTGACTTGTTTAGCCCCTTGGACTTCGATTTCTAAAAAGACGTCTTTACCTTCATCTAGCGTCTGGTTAACATACGTTAATGGTGTCCCATAATAGTTACCAACATATTCCGCATATTCCAACATTTCTCCAGCTTCAATCATCGCTTCAAATTCTTCTCTTGAACGGAAATAGTAATCTACTCCATCCACTTCGCCTTCTCGCTGTTTCCGAGTGGTCATTGAGATTGAATATTGAAAATCATTTTCTTCACTGTCGAAAATAGCCTTTCTTACAGTCCCTTTCCCCACTCCTGAAGGACCTGACAATACGATTAATAACCCGCGCTCTGACATAACGACTTCCTTTCAAAACATAATTTCACAGTATTAGTTCTATTTTGCACTTTTTTTCTGCAATTTTCAAGACTTTCTTGGAGATTCACTGAAAAAATAACATTTCTTCTTTAATTTGGCTTTCATAACTTGTTCTTTTTTTAAATAAATTACCTAGAATTCCTATACAGGCAGCCATTTTTTAAGTAAAATGAAGTGATGACTCCTTTAGGATGAAAAAACGTGAATAAGAAAGGACTGAGAAACATCGCACGAATTAAACCATTTACATTGTTTCTGCTAGGCTTAGTTGTCAGTTATGGGGCCTTTTTTGCCCAACCTACTGTGACTCACGCAGAAGAAGATATTACCGCGATTGCTAAAAAAATGGGGACGACTCTGAAAGCGGATGGCATTCCCAAAGCAGCCATCGTTGTTGATGCTGATTCAGGAGAAATTCTCTGGTCGCAGCAACCAGATTTAGCGTGGAATCCTGCCAGTATTGCCAAAGTGATGACCATGTACTTGGCCTTTGAAGCAATGGAGCAAGGAAAATTTACAATGGATACGACTGTGACTGCTACGCAAAAAGATGTCGATATTTCTAAAATATACGCCATTAGTAATAACAAAATTACGTTAGGTGTTGCTTATCCAGTCCGTGAACTGTTAAAAATGATTGCTGTCCCCTCTTCTAATGTGGCGACTCTCATGTTGGCAAACTTAATTTCAGGGAACCAACCTACTGACTTTGTTCATTTAATGAATCAAAAAGCGGCTGAACTAGGGATGACAAATACTACCTATTACAACTGCAGTGGGGCGCAAGCAAGTGCCTTTAACGGCCTGTATCAAATGCAAGGAATTGACCCAAATGGCGATAACGTCTCTACAGCTAGAGATTTAGCTTCACTAACCTATCATTTTCTGAAAAATTATCCAGAAATTTTAGAAATCACCAATAAACCAGTGGTGAAAACAATGGTCGGCACGCCTTACGAGGAAACTTTTGAAGCGTACAATTATTCTTTGCCAGGCGCTAAGTATGGCTACCAAGGCGTGGATGGTTTAAAAACAGGCTCTAGTCCAACAGGTGGCTTTAACTATATTGCGACTGTCAAACAAGGGGATTTCCGTTTAATTGAAGTCATTTTAGGCGTTGGTAATTGGCAAAACCAAGATGGTGAATACGAACGTCATGTGGCTGGGAATGCTTTGCTGGACTATGCCTATACGACATACGAACGCAAAAAACTTTTAGACAAAGGGCCACAAACCATTGATCACAAAAAAGTCACTTTGGCTAACGATTTATACGGTGTCGTTCCCAAAGGCAGTCAACCTACTTTTAAATTAGTAGCAGGGCAAGTGCAAGTCGACACGCCCTTGACCTTGTTAAATAGTACGGTTCAAGCGCCAAAAGTGGCTTACCAAGAAGTTAAGCCAAAACAAACAACAGCGGAAGCTGCGTCAGAATCAAACGAACATTCTGGGGAAACCACCGTTGCAGAACCGAATCATTTTATTCCCAAATCGATTGCCACAAGTGTTTTAGTCCTTTTCGGGCTGATCTTCTCAGTAATTACCCGTCAGCTTCAAAAACGTTTAGAACGTCAGAAAAAGCACGGCAAAGAAAGCAGTAAAACTGCAGCCATGCGGACAATCTTTTTAAGTGCCGCAGTTCTTTCTTTCCTATGCGCCATTGGCTTGTTTCTTTTATTCTAATTAAAAAAATACCACCAAGCGTGAAATGCTTGGTGGTATTTTTTATAAGCCCATATTAGAAAGCGTATTGACCACGTTCATCAATTCATCGCGACGACGAACTTGTTTGTCGACAGGGCCGTCAACTTCTTTCACGTCAATGCGAACAACAAAGTGACGATTTAAAGTTACAAACGTGTCTTCGTTAATTTGGATATTTAATTCTGTTTCAGAATAGCTTGCACAAGCATCTTGCCAGACGTCAAATGGTTCTCTGTCTGAAGCGACTTCTGTTTTTACCACAGAACGACCACTTAATTCTTGAAAGGTTACATCATAAAATTTAGTCATTGCTTTCACCTCTGTCATTTATTCGTTACTTCTATATTATAGCGTTTTCTGGAAAAACACGAAACCCTTTTCTCTATTCGACATTTTGAATTTGTTCACGAATCTTTTCTAAGGTTGTTTTCATTTGAACGACACTATTTTTTATTTCAATTGGACTTGATTTCGAACCAATCGTATTGACTTCACGGTTCATTTCTTGAATTAAGAAATCTAGTTCTCGGCCCACTGGTTCTGTTTCATCAAGCAACTGATGCAACTTATCAATATGGATATCCAAACGATCCAATTCTTCATGAATATCGCCTTTTTCCAATAAAATGGCCATTTCTGTTAATAAGCGTGTTTCATCCACTTGGCTCCCTAACCATTCGTTTAATTTCGCTTCAAAACGTTGACGGTATTCTTGTTCAAAAACGCCCACAAACGCTTGCAGTTCTTGAATTGATTGGGTCAACACTGCTACATAGTCAAGCAGGACTTGTTTAATTTGCGTTCCTTCTTGCACACGGCTTTGGTCAAGACTAGCGATGGCTGCTTCAAATGCTTGAACAAGAAATGGTTCAAATGTCTGATCAGCAATTTCTGCTTCCACTATTTCGACAAAATCATTTTGCTTTAGTAAATGGTTGACCGTGTCCCCTGCATCAAACGTTGCTTCCGGATAGTTTTCCTTTAAATGTTGATCTACCGAAGTTAATAATTGATCAATTAAGTCCCACTGCACGCGCACTTCTTTTTGATTGTTGCCGATTTTTTGGAGATTTACATAGACTTCCACACGTCCACGTTTTAACGTGCGTTTGATTACTTGCCGAATCACCAGTTCATAGGCATTCAGTTCCTTTGGCATACGCAATTGAATATCTAAAAACCGCTGGTTGACACTTTTGACTTCGATATCCAATTGATAATTTTCATTTTGAATGGTCTTTTTTCCAAATCCAGTCATACTTTTCATTGACAGGGTGCTCCTTTTACATGGATTTAATTGTTTTGCTTAATTCAGCAAATTCTTCGTTGGTTAAGGTGATGCCTTTACCCATTTTTTCGTGATCAGGGGCCCATTCACGCAAATCAAATTTTGGTGGACGACCATTCCAACTAATTAAATTCAATTCTTTACGCCAGCCACGAGCATTCTCAGATAACACAGCGACTTCTTCTAAAATTTCATATGAAAATTCTTCTTTCATAACATTCACTCCTTGTTAGTATTCCTTAGGTTATTGTACCATCTTTTCCTCGACACTTAAAATACACATCTCTTTTCTATCACCCTGTCTATATAAACATACGCAACTTTTTCAAAAAATCAGTAAAAAAAGCGACAACTGCTCGTTTCAATCGTGTCAGTCACCGCTTCTCTGTCTATTCTTTTTCTGTATAAAGATCCACTACTTCAAAACTTTGGCAAACTAACAGCATATCGGGATAAAATTGTAACTGATAGGGGGCCAGTTCTTCTTTAAAGAACCGCGCATGCTCTTCATACCAATAATCCAACGTCAAATCTCCTTCACCTTCCGCTTGCGCAAAAGATTCTGAGACCTTATTCATGGGCATAATTTCAACTTTGGTTGTTCGAATAATAGCCAGCGGTTGAGACTGACCATCTAAAATTATGTCGTATTGACCAGCTTTAGGGAGTTGTTCTTCTTCCATCTTATAAATATCTAAAGAAGAACATGTCGCTGTCTTACGACCAGAAACAACCAATTGACCCAAACGATTACCCATCTCAGAAGAGCCATCACCAAACATCCACACATCGGGCATCAACATATCTAATTCATGTTTATCTAAAAAGTTTTGCCAAAACACTTCTACATTTTTTAACATCCTTTGCTCTCCTTTTTATTCTTACTTCACGCAACCTTCTTTCACTAATTATACATAACTGATTGCTTTTCTCCTATACTATTTTTACAAAATGAAAACTAAAATAATGTCAGTAACATTTGGACAGAAAAAAAAGGACTAAGTAACAAAACTTAGCCCATCTTTTTATTTTGCTTGTCGTTCTTTGATTTTCGTGAGTAAAGATTGAACATGCTGGCGTGCCGAAGCTTCATCTTCTTGAAGCATCTTTTCCGATAAAATAAAGGAGCCGCCCACTGCTAATACTTCTTTGGCTTCCACATACTCTATAAAGTTTGTTTCATCAATCCCGCCAGTTGGTAAAAATTGAACATCATAAAACGGACCGCTTAAACTTTTAATGGCTTTTAACCCGCCATAAATATCGGCTGGGAAAAATTTAACCACTCGTAAGCCATACGCCAGCGCTCGCTGAATCTCCCCAGGCGTAGCTGTTCCTGGAAAAATAGGCACCTCATTTGCCAGACAAAAATCAATGACTTCTGGAACAATTGCTGGGGAAACAATGAACTGTGCACCGTTCGCTACTGCCTCTTGGGCTTCTTTCAAGGTTCTAACAGTTCCTGCGCCCACAATTAAATTCCCTGAAGCAGCAAGTTGTTTGATAGCAGGCAAGGCCAGCTGACTCCGAAAAGTGACTTCAATAAACGGTAATTCGTTTTCTACTAAGACTGATTCTACTTGTGGCAAATAGCGTAAATCTGTTGCAGTGTATAGTGGTAAAAGTTTACATGTCGCTAATTGTTGATACAGTTGATTTTTTTCAACTTTTGTTTCCATTCTGTCACTTCCTATTTTGTTTGGCTTTGGTTGCTTCGTACAGTCCTTGAATATAGGTCAACCCCATTGCTCGATCATATAAACCATAACCAGGCATCGCTTTTTCATCCCAAATTGCCCGCCCATGGTCAGGGCGAATAACGCCTTCATACCCTACGTCTACCAGTGCTTGCATTAATTCCGCCATATCTAACGAACCAGCGACACTCGGATGCGCCGTTTCTTCAAAACGATGCTCGCCTAAATACTTCACATTGCGGAAATGAACAAAATTAATTCTGTGACCTATTTCACGAATCATAGTAGGCAAATCATTCGTCGGGTCCGCACCGAGGGAACCTGTACAAAATGTAATCCCATTTGCTGGTGAGTCCACCAAGGAAAGGATCCGTTTTAAATCCGCTAAATTTTTAGTGATTCTTGGCAAACCAAAAATTTCCCAAGGTGGATCATCGGGGTGAATCCCCATTTTGATATTTTCTTCTTCACAGACAGGAATCACACGTTCTAAAAAGTAGCGCAAATTTTCTACCAAATCTTCTTCCGTTACGCCGGCATACATGGCTTTCAATTCTTGAAATTGTTGCAAACGCTCCTCTTCCCAACCTGGTAACCGGAATCCTTTTGACTGACTGTGAATTAATTGATACATGTCTTCTGGCTGCATGTTCTCTACCACAGCTTGATCAAATAACAACGATAAGCTGCCATCTTCATTCTCATACGCCAAGTCCGTTTTAGCCCAACCAAAAATAGGCTTGAAACTGTAGCACACTAAGGAAATTCCACATTTCCCCAAGTTACGTAACGTTTGGCGATAATTATCAATATAGTGGTCTCGTTGATCCGTTCCCGCTTTAATGGCATCATGAATAGCGACACTTTCAATTCCTAAAAGTGCTAATCCTTCTTGTTCCACCGATTGTTTAAGTGCCTGAATTTCGGCTACTGTCCAAACATCACCTGGTAGTTTATTTAACAAGGTACCGACAACGCCAGTAATTCCTGGAATCTGTCGAATGTGTTTTAACGGAATGGCATCGCCTGCCGCTCCGTACCATCTAAATCCCCATTTCATTGCTTTCACCCTTTACTACATTCTTAAAAATCATCGTCCTCATCCTCTTCGTCCTCAAAGGAAGTCATAGAAATATCCCATGCTTGCACACTTTCTTTGCCTTGCGCAACAATCGCTTGCGCCGCTTCAGCAATCGGTGTGCCTAATAATTGATGGTTTATCGCTTCTAAGACCATTGGTAGGTTGGTACCACTCACCACAAAGATTTTCTTTTGTAGTGCTGGTTCGAGTTCGTTAATCACCAAAACTGCCTGATTGTAAGGACTCGCACTTAATAAGTCAACCATGACCAACACGCCATCCCCTTGTTGGACGTTCTCAATCGCTGTTTTAATTTGTCCGCCTAGTGCTTGGACATCGTCTCCACTATTTAGATTAACGGTTTCGATATTTTCGGTTGCGCCCATAATCACGGTAGCTGCGTCTTTCGCACCGTCACTTAGTGCACCGTGTGTAGCAATCACAATCCCTAACATAAAAGTTCCTCCTTCAATTCAGTGGCTTGAGTCATTACTTCAAACAGTCATGCAATGACTCAAGCGACTGGCCTTTTTTATAAATTAAATTTGCCTAAAACCTCTTTTAAACTAGTTTTTGGTGCAGAAGGCGTTGCTTGGAAATAAATATCTTCTACGCCATACACCTCATGTAGTTCTTTTAATTTTTCAGCATCTTCTTTGTTTAAATAAACTGATTTGGTTACTAATAAATCTTTTTCTGGATTCTTCTGTGCAATACCGCCGATGTTTAACTCCTTCATAGGGACTCCGTGTTTTACTAAGTCATAAATTACAGAGACGGTTTTAGCGATTAAAATACAGTTGTACTCTTTGAATTGGTATTCATCCCAATAAAATTTGGCTTTTTCCGGCGTAATGACAATGGTTTTTTGTCCTGTCCGACTGCCTGCACTTTTGTATAAATCACGCATAAATTTATCCTTTGCCACCACTTCATCGACAACGAAAATGGAATTAACGCCACTTTTTTGAGACAAGGTCACCATCACTTGTCCATGAATTAATCGTTCATCTACTCTTGCTAAATTTACTACGCCCATCTGATTCACGTCCTTTTCTTTTTATAAAATACCGACTGTTGCTAAGACAATTAAGATACCTGTTAACCACAATAATGCTTGCGTAACTTTCAAGCCTTTTTTCGTATAGAACCAATACACGCCCATTACGACAGCTAGCGGCAAGAGTCCTGGGACAATCTGATCAAGGATATCTTGGACCACAAACTCACGGCCAGAAAGTTTAAATTGAAGGGTTGAAGAAACTTTGACATAATTACCAGCTAAAATTCCCATCATGAACAACCCTAAAACAGATAACATTTCAATAGCTTTTTGAATCCCAGCACTTTGCATTAAGCCTGTGGCATTCCGCCCCATTTTAAAGGATTGTCTCGCAAAGAACACACCTAACAGTACTTGATAAAGGGCAAACGCGACAAAGGGGAAAATCGCACCTAATGCGCTACCTTGTTGCGCCCACGGCACCGCAATCGCAATAAAAATATATTGAACCGTACCTGAGTCAATCGCATCACCAATTCCAGCTAACGCGCCCATCAAGCCAGCTTTGGTGTTATACATTAAATCATCTTGCATCATGATTTCGCGGCCTTCATGTTCTTCTTTGGCCCGCTCTTGTTCCATAGAAGCCATCAATCCAGTAATGACCCCGCCGCCCCAACTTAATTGCGTATTGAAAAACAGCAGTTGACGCATATAAGCGGCTTTTAATTGTTCATCGTCTTTATATAATTTCTTTAAAAGTGGCATCATTGCGTACAGTAACGAAGGCGCCAAGTAACGTTCAAAGGAATGGGGAATTTCATTGGCAAAATGCCAACGGAGATAGGCTTTTGTAACATCTTTATTGGTAATTTCTTCTGGTGCTAAATTCGTTGTTTTCGGCACGACTTTTTCTGTTGTTTCCGTCATTTCAGTTCCTCCTTTTTCTTTTAAAACCCGTCATCGTAATCGTCATCATCATCAAAATCAGTGGTGGCACTGGCGGAACTAGCACTTTCTGCTACAGGTTTGCCTTTTTGGACTTGCACAAAAATTAACGCAATAATTACGCCAAAGATGGCATACGTTACCATGGTAATTTCCAATGACTTAAAGACGATACTCATGAAGTATGCAAGGAAAAAGAAAACCAAGAAATCTTTTCGACCAATGACATAGACCGTTGTCGCAATCCCAATTGCGGCTAAACCACCACCGACTACTTCTAACACGTGAATCACAACGGTTCCTTCTAATGCTTTAATAATATCGGCAATGACTGGTGCCCCTAGATAAAGAGCAAAAAAGACTAATGGAACGAATAAAATAAATGAGGCAATCGTTGGATACCAGATAATTGAGCGGGCAATTTTTTTAGAATTTAGTTCAGCCACCGCACGATCGGTATACTTCCCTAAAAACGTGTTAATAAAGAAACGGAATTGATATAAATAACTTCCTAAAAGACCGACAGGAACCGCTACGGCGATAGCCGCTTCCGGCTTCAAATTCCCTAGCAACGCAACTGGCACAGCAATCGCTGCCGCAATTGATGGTTCTGCTGGCATAGAGCCACCTGGTGAAAAAACACCCATGTAAATCATTTGTAATGCTGCGGTGACAATCATCGCTTTCGGGACATCGCCCATCACTAAACCTGCTACTAACCCTGTCATTAAGGGCGAGAAACGCAACGTTAACGTTGCTCCTCCTCCAAGCCATCTGGACATAATTGCCGCCACCCAAAGCGCCATTATCAAACTTTGTAAAACACTTAACGTTTCCATAGTTCCTCCTTCTTATCCTTGGTTTTGGATATACTTTTCTAGCTCTTCAATCCCTTGACGTAAACGTTCTTCCGAAATCTCAATAGGAATTAAATGAACCTTTTCTTTTGAATCAATAAATTGAACCATTGCATCGAGTACTGCTTCTTCTGGGTAAAGGCCCATTTCTCGTAACGACATGGGCAAGTTTAGCTCTTGATAAAAAGGGATTAATGCGTCTATGATGGCCCACCTTTTTTCCAATGCTAATTGATAGAAGATGCCGTAAGCTACTTTTTCGCCATGTAAATAGTCATGACTTTTTGGTAAAAATTTACTCATAGCATCATGCATGGCGTGTGCTGCTGCATTGCGGGCGTATTTGTCGCCGAAGCCGCCGACTAATCCGGAAACGGCGAAAACAATTTCTGAAAGATGGACAAATTCAGGCGTGAGTTTGCCCTCGTCCATCGCTGCTAAGGCTGCTTTTGAGTCCCGCATAATCGCTTCTTGCGAAAGCTTGGCGGTCGCTCCCGCTAATTGTAAAAAGGGTTCCCCTTGCAAATGGGCTTGGCGTAAAATGGTCTCTGATTCATACCATTTCGCTAACGTATCAGCTAAACCAGCGACAAAATAATCACGGGGTGCATCAAGAAGCAACTTAGGATCGGTGATTAAAAACGCAGCTTGGCGAAAGAAATGTTCCGTTTTGCCTTCGGCCGCGCCATTTTCTTGATACATCACAGCTAACGGTGTCCACGGCGCACAGTTACTAGCCAAAGTGGGGACCAAGCCAAAATTCAGATTGTTTAAATGGGCGCTGTAGCCCACTAAATCGGCTAACTTACCGCCGCCGACTCCCAGAAGAAAGTCAATCTGGTGTTCCTTTATTTGCTGTGAAATTTGTTCGGCGCCAAAATAACTACATTCTCCTGTGTAAGTGTGATAGAAGAATTGATACTCTGAATCTGCCAAGAATGGTAAAAATGGCTGAGCTTTTTCAAAGGATACGGTGCCATGCACCACCAAAATTCGTTGGGCGTGATATTCCTTGAAAAGTGACGGCACCGAAGCTAAGGCGCCTTCGTGGTAACGATAAAATTGCGGTCCAACTTTCACTTTTAAATCAGTTAACATGCTCCTCCTCCTTCTTAACTAACGTAACGACTGACTTCTTGCACTGCCCGTTGAGGTAAAATACCTTGCACCACGTCTTCCACATCTTGCACGCATTTTTCTCCCATCGCTTGCAGGCATTCCCTGGTATAAGCGGAGGTGTGCGGCGTCATTACTACATTTTCAAACGCAAGATAAGGATGATTTTTCCGACCTGGTTCCTCTTCTAAAACATCTGTCCCAAGCCCAGCAATTTTGCCCGATTGTAAGCCGACAATCATGGCTTCTTCATCAATCAAGGCGCCTCGTGCGCTATTGGAAAGATAGACGCCGTCTTTCATCTTGGCAATTTCCGCCGAGCCAATCATGTGATAACTTTCTTCAGTTAAATTGGCACATAAACAAATGATGTCAGCTGAAGCTAGCAACGTATCTAAGTCTACTTTTTTGGCTCCATAACTTTGCAGATAAGTGGCGGATTTATAGGGATCATACGCTAACACGTCACAGCGAAATCCGTTTCGTAACGTCTCAACGACACAACTTCCTGTGTTCCCAACACCAATGACACCCACAGTTTTGTTAAATAACGTCCGACCGACAAAATTCGCTCGTTTTTCCCATTGATCTGCTTTAACGCTGGCATCTGCAGCCACGGTTTGCCGTAAAACAGCTAGTAAATTTGTGACATTGTTTTCCGCCACGGCATCTCGTTCTACTAAAGCTGGTATGATGGAAACAATTGTGTCATGCTGTTTTGCAGCGTCTAAATCGATGTTGTTATACCCAATACCATGGCGAGAAATCAGCAATAATTCATCTTTATGTTCAAAAAATTCTTTCGTGAAAAATGGCGTCACGCTAGCAATAATAATCGTATATCCTTGTAAACATTCCGCTAACTCTTTGCCACCAATTTCACTGTCGACTGTAAAATGCTTCACGGTGCCTATTTTTTCTAAGCGCGTCAAGTGTTCAGGAAAAATTTGACCAAAACTACTGGAATTCACTATGGCAATTTTTTGTTTTTTTAACATGACTAAACTCCTTTACTGACTTTTTACGACTTCATGCCCGCCAAATCCTTGTCGCAAAGAAGCGACCACTTTGTTTGAAAAATGATTTGCTAGCATACTTTCATTTCGAGTAAATAAGGACAACGCTGTCGTTGGGACGGGCATCTCCAAACGCAATGCTTCTTCAATCATCCATTTGGCTTCGCCATTTGCTGCAACTTTCCCTTCTAAATTGGCTAACGTAGGATTTTCTGCAAAAACCTCTTTCGCTAAGCCCATCAAGCGAGCTTCAATAATCGAGCCGTGATTCCACACATCGGCTACTTTCTCCAACGCAAAATCATATTCGGCGGCTTCTAATAAATTGAATCCTTCGCCCATGGCTTGCATCATGACGTACTCAATCCCGTTATGCACCATTTTCAAATAGTGACCAGCTCCTGATTTCCCAGCATAAAGATATCCTTGTTCACAAGCTAAATCTTCAAAAAATGGGGTTAACACTTTGACAGCTTCAGGCGCACCGCCAACCATTAAACACGCTCCTTCCCGCGCTCCTTTGATGCCACCAGAAGTACCACAATCAATAAAATAAATTCCTTTTTCCTTAGCAAGCTGAGCATTCGCGACACTATCATGAAAATTTGAATTGCCACTATCCACAATGATATCCTCTGGTGCTAATTGCTCTACCAATTCTGCCACTAATTGATTGGTAATCTGACCAGCGGGGGTACTTAAAAAAATCACCTTCCTTTTGTTAAGCGCTTTCAATAATTCTGACAACGAATCTACAACGGAAAGCCCCTGTTCTCTAGCAGTCGCTCTTGCTTCCTTTGTCACATCAAAGCCAATAATGGGCCAGCCTTGTTCGTGAACATTTAATGCCATGTTCAAACCCATTTTCCCAAGTCCAATAAAGCCAATGTCCATTTTTCTTTCACCTGCCTCTTTTGATACTTCAATCATAAAGGATAAAAAAAATAATGTAAACGATTACACTAATTAAAAAATATTTTTTATTTTTTAGCAAAAATCTTGCCTACTCAAAAGGTAAAACGTTTTTATTTTTAAGGAGCTTTCATACAAAAAACACAAGTAAATCTCTTGGTATCACGTTCTTTTTACTGGCTACTTTCTTTAGTTGTGAGAAGTCTTTTCAAGACCCCTTCATTTTTCAGAAAAAAGATTATTTATTTTTTTTGGCTTTTTTTAAAGAATTTCTTTTTTGTGGAGAAAAAGAGAAATTGTATTTGTCCTCTTTTTCCACTATAATCAGTCTATACCAACAATGAAAAGGCATTCATTCTATTTTAAAAAATAAGATTGGAGGAACGTGTTAATGAAAAACCACTATTTGGATCAACGGATTCGGATCAAAAAACCGAATTTGAGCCTCACAGAAAAGAAAATTTCCGATTACTTTGTTCATTCTGAATCATTATTGACACAAATGACGTTAGAAAGTCTGGCCAACGAAATTGGCGTCTCCCAATCTTCCGTGTATCAATTTGTAAAAAAGATTGGCTATTCTGGGTTCCAAGAATTTAAAATTGATATCGCCAGAAATTCTAATTATCAGCCGACTTTTCAAAACGTCAATAGCGTGAATGGCGCCGATGATATTTCACCAGATGATGATAGTATTACGATTGCTAAAAAAGTCTTACAAGCCAATATTTATTCCCTCAGTAACGCCACACAGTTCTTAACAAAAGAGCTGTTAGATAACGTGTTGGCTTTGATGTACTCTGCCAAAACGCTTCATTTTTTTGGGCAAGGCGGCTCCTCGATTGTGGCTTTTGATAGTTTCCATAAATTCATTCGGACTAACTATCGGTGCAACTACATTTTTGATTACCACATGCAGTTAAGTTTTGTCACAAAATTAACCAGTGAAGATTGTGTGTTTATTTTTTCCCATTCAGGCAAAACTAAAGAATCAATCAACCTAGCACGACAAGTTAAAAAAACCAACGCAAAAATGATTACGTTAACTGGTAACAGCGGTTCAGAGTTGGCAGGCTTGTCCGACGAAGCAATTATTGTCGTCACCGAAGAAGGCTTGTTTCGTGCGGAATCCTTGGCTTCACGGATTAGTTACTTAACGGTAATGGATATTTTATACACAAATACGATGTATCACAATTTTGATCAAAATGCCGATTCCTTGAAAAAAATCCGTGATAACATTAGCACGACTAAGACCGATCCGCATTATTTGTCGTAAAGGAAAGTCGGTGACAAAAATTGGCTGCCGCTTAACTAGTATCTCACATTGAAATACTAATTAAGCGGCAGCCAATTGTTAAAATATCTAGTTTCAATTAAAACGGAATTGTATTATATTTGCCCTTTAAAACTTCTGACCATTTTTCTATTTACCACCGAAATCGCCATACACATTTCCTTCTGCATCAGATAGACGTTTTCCTTTATCAACTTTTTTAAACGTTATTGTGTTCGTTTTCTTGTCCAACTGACCAGTAATTTCATAACTATCTCTATTTTCTTTTATTTTAATATTTTGATACACCTCTTTTTCTGTTCTACTTGTTTTTAGTGTGTCTTCATTATTTGGATTAACCAAATATTCTTTTTCAAACGTCATGGTTTTATCCTTATTAAAAAAAATTGAACCTTTTGTTAGGTCTTCTTCCTGTTCAGTGATCGTGGTAAGTATCAATGGAAACGAATTGTTATCTAAAAGATGTCCGCTTTCTTTTTCATTATGACTACACCCCGTTAAAAATATGAACAAAATAATACAACAAAGATACCCGATTTTTTTCATAATTATCTCCTCCTGTTCCATTCCATAGCGCTGAAAAGCTATCGGTCATTAAAGCAGTGTACCCTTCCTTGTTCCCTTTAAACAAGCACAGTTTATTTGTCCATTCAATCATGAATACTAAAAAAACGCTTGGCACAAGCCAAGCGTTTTGATTCTCTCTTTACATCGAACCTTTAAAAACATCTTTATTCTTAGCAAAATAATCAACACCAGAGTAAATGGTGAAAATCAAGCAGGCATATAGCATGATTTGATCTAGTGGTAGATGGAGTGCTGAAAATGGAATGTTGTTAATGAATAGTAAAATAATTGCAACCATTTGGGTAGCTGTTTTTACTTTTCCCGGCCAAGCTGCTGCCATTACTTCGCCATGTTCGACTAATAACAACCGTAAACCAGTTACTGCCAATTCACGACAAACAATAATTGCTACAATCCAAGCGGGTACTTTGCCTTGACCAACTAAGACGATAAAAGCGGTCATCACTAGCATTTTGTCCGCTAATGGGTCCGCAAATTTTCCGAAGTTCGTCACCAAGCCTTGCGCACGGGCAATTTTGCCATCCAACCAGTCTGTAAAACTAGCAACTGCAAAAATAATCGCGCCCACTAATTGGGTAACGGCTAACGTTGTGTCGCCAAAACTAATCGTTCCCCAGTCCATCGGCACCGACACAATAATAATAAAAATCGGAATCATAAATATTCTTAAAACTGTTAATTTATTTGGTAAATTCACTTCAATTGCCCCTTCCTTCTCCTGTTCTATTTTACGTTATCTTGCTGGCAGTGTCACGAAAAAAAGAAAAGAATCTGGAATAATTGCCGTTTGACCGTTTATTCAGAAATATTCTTGCCTTTTTTTAAAAAGAGCTGGTAATAGCCTAAACCGAAATTAATCATTCCAATCAATGTGATACTGTCTAAAAATTTAGAACCATAGATAAAGTAGAAATACAGTTGTAAGCCAACAATCAAGAAGCCTATGACCAAAAGAGCGATTGAAAATATGGTGATAAGATTAAATTTTTTATTAACTATTTTAAGCATTGATATCCCCTTCTCTCTTGAATTATTATTGTCGTCTTTTTTAACTATTCGCTGTTAATTATAAAAAGAAAAGAATCTGGAATAATTGCCGTTTGACGGTTTTTCCAGATTCTTCTTACATCATTTCTAACGATACGTAATCCCTAATGTAACATCCTTACGAATTAAAACTGGCGTTTTTTCCAGTGTTAAATCGGCGCCATCGACTTGGATGGCGACGTTATTTGAGGCGCCTAGAATCAGTGTTGCATTGGCGGCATTTGCAGGTAAAGCTGTTGTTTGGGTCTCTCCTGCTTGCAGGGTGTGTTGGTACGTATAGTTGCCATCGACCATCACGCCAATCCAGCAAGAGCCTTCAGTCCCTTTAAAGGTAATGTTGATTGGACTATTCGCATCTTTAACCGTTGCAGTTACTTGATTGTTGGCATCACTCACCACAGCCACAGCTGTTTTCTTCTCTGGTTCGCTTGAAGAAGACGGCGGTGTACTACTTTGTGTGCTACTTTCTGGGGCTTGACTTGATTCTTTGGTTTTTTCTACACTGGCACTAGTTGCCGGTGTTTGAATAATCGGTTCGGCTTTTTGATCTTGCCACATAATATACAGCACTACGACCGCAATGGCTAAACCAATTAACGAAAAGGCAATGGCTGGTAAGTTCCGCAGTAACCAACTGGATTGCTTTTCTTCGTCATGCAATTGCTTACGTGATCCTTCAAGCTCTTCATACACTGGCTTGGGTTCTTCGACAATTGCTGGCTCTTTGCCATCATAGATATCTACCAATTGATTGCCATCTAAGCCGACCGCACTTGCATATTGGCGGATAAACGCCCGCACATAAAAGGTGCCTGGTAAGGACTCAAAATCGTTTTGTTCAATAATTTCTAAATATCTTTTTTGAATTTTTGTCATTTGTTGCAGTTCATCAATTGAGATGTTCTTCTGCAATCTTGCTTCTTTTAGTGTTTCTCCAATATTTACGCTGGCCACTCGTCCATCTTCTCCAGTCTATTTTGTTAATTTATCGATTGTCTCATCAGTCTTTTTCAATTGCCAAGGAAAACATTCCCGTCCTTTAAGAATACCACAAAAGAAGCCAACTGAGGATAACAAAATTGAAAGATTTCAAAGATTTTTCTTTTTCTTAAACAGTTGGTTTATTGCTCGGTTTCTCCTTTAGGATACATGTAGAAACGGCTCAATCCTTCTTCACGAATAAAGGTCTCTGCTACTTGGCGGACGTCGGCTAATTGAATGCTTTCAATGACTTCAATCTTATCAAACAGCGTGGTTTCCCCAAACAATGATTGTGAAAATTGGTTGGCGATATACTCTAAAGAGTTTAAGGATTGGAAATATTTACCAATCATTTTTTTCTTCAATAAGGACAAATTTTCTTCCGTTAATTCTGGACTTGTTGTGGCAGATAATAAAATAGCTTCAATTCGTTCTGCTAAGATTTCTGGTTGCTCACTATCGCCGCCAATATCCGCGAAATGGAAACTGCGATCTAAATTAAAGTCATAACTAAAACTATCATCTAACAAGCCTTCATCATAAAGAGCCAAATAGTTTTGAGAGGTATTACCAAACAATAATTGTAACAACAAATTCACGGTGACTTGATATTTCATTAAGTCACGACCCGTTGTTGGCACTTCATCTAAGCCTTTCAAACCAACAAGCACTTTTGCCCGTGTGACCGCCATTTCAATGGCGCTCTCTTTGACAATGTCAGCAGCTGTTTCTTCAGGAAAATGCCGACGAATAGGTTGGGCGGCAGGAAACTCTTTCGCCGCTTGGTTTTCACGAATGAAGGCCATTAACGCTTCAGGGTCCATTTTCCCTACCACGAATAAGGTCATATTACTTGGATGATAAAACGTATTGTAACATGTATACAAATCCTCTGCGGTAATCTCCGCAATACTTGCCACTGTGCCGGCAATATCAATGTGCAATGGATGTTTCGGATAAAGGTTGCCTAAAATCCCAAAGAACAAGCGCCAGTTAGGATCATCTAAATACATTTGAATTTCTTGTCCGATGATGCCTTTTTCTTTTTCGACCGTTTCCTTCGTGAAATACGGCGATTGCACAAAATCAAGCAACGTTTCTAGATTTTGTGTCACTTGATCCGTCGTTGAAAACAAATAACTCGTTTTCGTAAAACTGGTAAAGGCATTCGCTGAAGCCCCTTGTTGCCCAAATTTTTGGAAGACATCGCCATCTTCTTTTTCAAACATTTTATGTTCTAAAAAGTGGGCGATTCCGTCAGGCACTTCAATCATTTCCTCTTGACCAATTGGCACGAACGTGTTGTCAATTGAACCATAATCGGTCGTAAACAAGCCATACGTTTTTTGGAAATCATTTTTCGGTAATAGGTAAACCTTTAACCCATTCGCCAGTGTTTCTGTATACAATGTTTCTTTAATTTGTGCATAGTCTTTTTTAATCATTTTCCGTTTCTCCTTCCAAAAAGAAGATCGCTTGAAGTTCCAAGCGCTTGGCTACTTCTTGGATTTCTGAAATGGTCACGGCATTGATCCGCGCAATCCATTCCTCCGCCGTCAGCATCGTCTGCGGCATTAATTCGTTCAAGTATTCTTTTTCCAGCCACGCGCCTGCATTATCTAACGCTAAGATATACTGATTTTTTAACATTGCTTTCGTTTGTTCAATTTCTAATTCGCTAATCTTACCTAAGCGAATATTTTCCAATTCTGTCGAAATCAAACGCAAGACCTGATTCCGATTTTTGCCATCGATTCCTGTTTGAACCGTCATGAAGCCACGGAAGGTGTCGATACTACTAGAAGCATAATACGCTAAATGCTCTTTCTCACGGACATTCATAAATAATTTAGAATGCGGGAAACCGCCAAAAATTCCATTAAACACTTGCAACGCAAAATAATAGCTATCGCCATAATAAATATCCGTGTTGTAAGCCAAGTTTAATTTCGATTGGGCTAGCACCTCACGCTCGGTCCGCTCTTCAATCACATTGCGAATTGGTTGATTGTAGAAAATCGCGGCTTTGCCTTCTTCACGAGGCGTAAATGGTAATTGCTTGAATAACGGCACTAGCTCCGCCTCATTGACATCGCCTAAAACAAAAATATCCACTTGATCTTCCGCCAGCATTTTTTGATAATATGCCGCTAATGACGACGCTGTTTCCTCAGCTAACGCCGCAACGGTCCCGAAACTAGGGATTTTTTGATCCTCCGATTGATTGAAATAGACACTTTGAAGCGCCAAAGAGGCATAGGTTTGCTTATCCTCCACAATACTTTCCAAGTACGCTTTCAAGTTCTCTTTCTCCCGTTGGAAGGTTTCCGCCTCAAATTGGCCCGCTTGAATATTGGGGGCAAAAATAATTTCCTTCAAAAAGTCCACCGCTTCGGCGAGAACCTGACTATCCTGTAAATAATGATCATTGACAATGTTCATAGAAATATTAAACCAATGTTGATTGCCTTTTTTGGAAACGCCAATCCCAAAGCTGGCGCCGTAAAGTTCCGCCAAACGCTCACTTAACTTGACTTGATTCGGGTAATTCAAGCTGTTGGTTTCCATTAAACTGGACAACAGCGTTCTTTTTGTAATGGTTTCATGATTTAATCGTGTATTAAAGCGGACTAAAAGACGCACCGTTTTATATTTTTCTGTAGGAATGACGTGTAAATTCACGCCTTTAACTAATTGAACAGACATTGCCGCATCGCTCCTTCATTTGCTTCATCTTACCTAAAGAATGCTGTGAAATATATGTATCGCGTAAATTCTAAAGCATTTTTTAATGTTTTTTCCAATAGCTCTATTATAACACAGCTTCAGGTGCTTTCTGAATGATAAGAGTTTTTCAGTTCAAATTTTCAAGAAGATTCGGTATACTGTTTTTAAAGTGAGGAGGGAAAAAAGAATGATTAAAGAATTTAAAGAGTTTATCATGCGCGGGAGTGTCTTAGACCTAGCCGTTGGTGTTGTCATTGGTAGTGCGTTTACAGCGATTGTGACACAAGTGGTGGAAGGCTTGATTACCCCGTTAATTAGTCTGATTTTTGTCTTGACGACTGGGAAAAAGAGTGCCGACGATGCATTGGGTGCCCTTGTTTATAAAGTCGAAGGCGTTGAATTCAATATTGGTAGCGTGATTAGTGCACTTATTACATTTTTAATTACGGCCTTCGTCCTCTTCTTGATTGTCAAAGCGGCTAACAAAATGAAAAACCGTGGCAAAAAAGAAGAAGCGGCAGAAGAAGAAGTGGTACCAACGAGCGAAGATTACTTAAAAGAAATTCGCGACTTATTAGCGGCACAAACACCGCCTGCTGAAACTGTCAAAACAGACAGCACTTTCACAGAGAAATAAGCAAAAAGTCATCCTAAAGGGATGACTTTTTTGTTTGGTCTTAGATAGATGGTCCTGCGACGAGGTTCCAAGTAATGTTACCTGTGTAGTTCCCCGCTTTGAGTTGTTGGTAAGGGGTCGTGATGTTTAATGATGCACCAAACATTGAAAAATGCCACAAGCCTTGCCCTTTTCCTGCCGTGGCATTCGCAAAAAGTGCGGCATCTCCGCCTAAAGGAATTGAAAAAGATTTTGCATTCACAATTTCAGGTTTGGACACTGGGTCGACAAGACTAGAGGATTGATAATCATACGTTTTAGTTTCCTCATTATAAATTAATGGATACAAATTAATTCCACTAGTTGTGATACTGCCTTCTAAATTCTCATTACCTAGCTTCATGCCCGTGGATTGAGCAGTCAGGTGCCAACCTTCTTTGGTTCCTCGTATATCGCCTACACCCACGCTTTCTGTATATATGGTTCCGCTACTCTCTTTATCTGCTTTATTAGGAATCGGTTTAGTTAAATCATCCGAAATCGATAATTTGCCAAAATCAAATTCTCTAGGAATAAATAGTAAATCAAAGTTGCTATTTGTAGCATCTGGATCAGGTCTTACTGCATTCGGAATCCCGCCACCATCTGGCAACGTTCCCCCACCAAGCTCCACCTGCACTGGCGTATTCCCAGTCGTCACAGCCTGTGCCGAAAGCGGTGCTAAACTAGCACCAACCACTGCGCTACTTACCAACAAGCTTGCGAGTAATTTCTTTTTCATTTTACATACCTCTCTTTTTTTATTGATTGTTTAATAACGGACGGAAGACCATTTAAACAGCTCCTTCCGCCCGTTATTGTTTACCTGTTTACGTTTAAATTGATGGTCCTGCGACAAGGTTCCAGGTGATATTACCTGTATAGGTACCTGCTTTGAGTTGTTGGTAAGGGGTCGTGATGTTTAAATATTTGCTAGTCATATAAGAAGACCAAATTCCTTGACCTTTTCCACTAACAGCATTCCCCACTAATGCGGCACCACCGCCAATTCTAATACTACTGGTAGCTAGAAAGTCAGGAGCAGCAGGATTATTCGTAAAAACATCCCCTCCCCCTCCTACTACAGAAAATTTATTTGATGCTTCATAATAAGTTAAAACAAAGCCTGATTGAGCAAAAGAGAATTCGCCTGTCAAGGTATCTTCACCGTTAGTCATTTCAGGAATTGTGGCAGTAACATGCCAGCCCTCTTTCGTCCCTCTTAAATCACCTACTCCATAGCGAGTTTCGGAGACAGAATAAATTGCAGATAAATCATCAGATATCATTTTTTTCTGAAACGAAATCATTTCAGGAATATAAAGCAAATCAAAATCAGTGTTTGTAGCACCCGGGTCAGGTCTTACTGTACTATTCCCATCTGATTTCCCATCTGGCAACTTCCCTCCACCAAACTCCACCTGCACTGGCGTATTCCCAGTCGTCACGGCCTGTGCCGAAAGCGGTGCCAAACTAGCACCAACCACTGCGCTACTTACCAACAAACTTGCGAGTAATTTCTTTTTCATTTTACATACCTCTCTTTTTTTATTGATTGTTTAATAACGGACGGAAGACCATTTAAACAGCTCTTCCGTCCGCTATTGTTTACCTCTGTTTACGTTTAAATTGCTGGTCCTGCCACAAGGTTCCAAGTGACATTGCCTGTATACGCGCCTTTTTTCAGTTGTTGCATTGGTGTCGTTACATTTAACGTTAAGTTATCTAAACGACCTGACCAAGTCCCTTGCCCTTTTCCTAGAGGGGCGTTAATTAAAGCCGTAGCGCCGCCACCAATCTTAAGGCTCGCACCGTCAAAGCTAGGGGCCGTTGGATCATTAGCGATATTCATGCCATTCAGAGTGTTGAAGCCCCCGTAAGAACTCGTACTTTCATTGAATATGGCATAGTATGGTGTCATCCCAAAAGTAATCTGTCCATCTAATGTATCTGTGCCATTGCTCATGCTCACTACTTCGCCAGTGACATGCCAACCTTCTTTGGTTCCGCGGACATCACCCACCATGATCGATTTTGGCTTAGTTGAAATGGGCTTAATGGCGGTTAAATCTTCGCCAATTTTTACTGGAGAAAAATCAAAAATTTTCGGAATGGCTAATAAGTCAAAATTCGTATTCGGTTTCGTCGGATCGGGATCTACGATTGCGCCAGTATTATCTCCCTGATCTGCTAATTTCCCCCCATCAAATTCTACTTGGACTGGTGTATTTCCTGTTGTGACAGCCTGTGCCGAAAGAGGCACCAAGTTTGCCCCAACGACTGCACTACCAACGAGTAAGCTTGCAAATAATTTCTTTTTCATCTATGTATGCCTCCTTTGTTCAAGAATTTCCAGAATGCCTTTCTGAAGCTATGGTCTTAATTATACAAGATTCCCCTGTGTCTGTGATTTTAAATATTTAACCGTGCATAGAAAAAATCAACAATTCTTTTGATATCAACGATATTCCTTGGTTTTAAACATAAATTTCAACACTTTTCGACATTCGAAAGTGTTATTTAATGATTTTCACGGCAAAATCGATTAATAAACAGCAAGAAAACGTCAAAAAGTAAGGGTTCGACTCTTACTTTTTGACGTTTTCTTTTAAAATCTTATAAATTTATCCGCGATTTCGGCGAAAAAATCGTCAATTTCCATTTAATGACAGCCATTTTTGCATTTGCTAGTCGCCAAGACTTACAACTTGCGACGACGGGCGAATTCCACAAACTTAAATTTGTTTAAGCGGTGACGGGATTCCGTATAGCCAAAACAGCGCGTATCTTCCAAGTTCATGATACTGCGGACCACCACGACATGATTGCCTTCGACTTCACCAATCAGCTGCTTGTCCATCTCTGTGAGCGGTTCCACGGTAATTTCTTTCTGAGCATAACTAATCGCCAAGCCAAGGTCGTTTTCCAGATAATCGAAAATCGAATCTTCGGCACGGTGCTTCGGCAGTTCTGGGACAATCTCTTTAATCAAGTAGTCAATATCTAAAATATCGACTTCCCCTTCAATCTCCCGTTGCCGGACTAAGCGCCAAACAGGGGCGCCTTCTGTCCAACCAGTTAATTGAGCCAAGTTGCGCTCCACAGGAATTTCTTCTAAGGAAACTACATGAGTATGACTTTCAATATGTTGCGTTTGTTGTAACTCCTTGTAACTGGTCACTCCTGAAATAGGGAAATTAAATTTTTTAAAGTTTAAGACAATCGAGCCTTTGCCTTGTTTTTTCTGAATATAGCCAGCGTTAATCAGTAAATTCAAGGCTTTCCGAATTGTTTCACGGGAAACATTGTAGGTTTCCACTAATTGATTTTCACTAGGTAATAAATCGCCTGGCTGATAGTCGCCTTGGACAATTTGTTGTTCTAATTCTAAAAATATGTCATGAAACTTGTTCATGCCGATCCTCCTCTACCAACAATTTCTTTTCTAAAAGCATAGCATATTCCCTCCGAAAAACCTAGAGCTGGTCAGAAAAATCCCCCGCACTTTCTGCCTTGCTTACGCACTGACTCCCCCAGCTAAACCACTGCTTGACCGCCTTTTTTTCGGAACCAGCGCAGTCTGTTACAGCCCCCTTCTGGAAAACTTTTCCCAAGAATCTAGGGAAAATCCTTGTAATTCTGATTCGTTCATACTATACTGTAGTCAAACACAACATGTCTATACAAGTTTACGAGGAGGCGCCAAACATGACTATTTTAGAATTAACATTCGCAACGAACCAACTAACGACGACTTTTTTTAACCATAAATTGGAACCGCTTCACCAAAAAACGTTCCCTTTCGAAGCCTTGACTATCGAAGAAACGGTTCCTGAACTGTGCCAATTGATTTTGGCAGAGGCGGCGCCGATTCTGGGGGGGATTGTGGCTGATTTCCCAGCGGACTTCTTTTCCCCAGAGGAAACGTTGGCGCTAGTTCCGCAAGCGGTGATTCAAGCGTTCGCAGAACAGTTAAACACGCCACTTTTAACGGCAGCCGAACAAGCGGCGACACCGAATTTGCTGGAAGCATTTGAAGAAAAACGGCAGTATCTGGCTTGGCATTTGGACTATTATGGCTACGTGCCTGGGAAAAATGAATATGCGGTGGAGTCCCTGTTAACTGTCGGCAATGGCTTTTTAGGCTTGCGCGGCACAACCCCTGAGATGACGATTTCTGATGATCATTATCCAGCGACCTACATTGCGGGGCTTTATAATACAGCAGCTTCGGAAGTTGCGGGTCAAGTAGTGGAAAATGAAGATTTCGTCAATGCTCCTGATAACCAACACATCGCTTTAAAAATTGGCGATGCCACTGACTGGTTAACGATTTCTCCAGACACACTACAACAATTACATCGTCAATTGAACTTGAAAACAGGGTTGTTTGTCGCAGAAATGATTTTGAAAGATGCGGACAATCAGCAAATTAAATTAACGACGAAAAAAATCGCCAATATGGCACAGCCGAATGACTATCATCTGCAATATACGTTTGAGCCGGTAAACTTTTCGGCCCCGATTACTTTGAAAACCGTCACGGATGGCAGTGTCTACAACTATAACGTGGCGCGGTATCGTAACTTAACAGCGAAACATTTTCAGGTGACAGCATTAAGCGCGCAGGAAAACAAAACCGTGATTGAGGTTTGTACCAATCAATCCAACTTGAGCGTCCGAGAAACGGCCTTGATAACCGGTGATTTTTTTGAAAAAGAGGCGATTACGATTCAAGAAGAAGCGGAAAAAATCGCCCAAGTGGTGACCGTGATGGCGCACCAAGGAACGCGCTATACGCTAGAAAAACAAGTCTATGTGCAAGCCAGCCACGCCGAACAAAGTTGGCAGGTACCATTTACGCCGAAGGACTCTTTTGCGGCCGCCGCTCAGGAAAGCGCCCGCGCTTGGCAAACCCTTTGGCAACAAGCCAACATTACTGTGACAGGCGATTTGATGTCTCAAAAACTTTTACGGATTCACAGTTATCACTTGCTGGCTTCGGCTTCGCCTTTTAGTAACCAAGCGCAAGCATTGGACGTCTCGATTACCGCCCGAGGCTTGCACGGTGAAGCGTATCGTGGACATATTTTCTGGGATGAAATTTTTATTTTACCTTTTTATATTCAACATTATCCTGACACGGCGAAACAATTGTTGCTGTATCGCTACCATCGATTAGAGAAGGCGAAGGAAAATGCGGCGGCCAGCCAGTATCGTGGCGCAATGTATCCGTGGCAATCAGGACGTGATGGGCGGGAAACCACGCAAAAACTTCACTTAAATCCGTTGAATGGACATTGGGGCGAGGATCATAGTATTTTGCAACGGCATGTGTCCTTGGCGATTGCTTACAATGCTTGGTTGTATTGGCATAGTACACAGGATCATGAATTTATGAAACAATATGGCGGCGAAATGTTGTTAGAAATCGCTCAATTTTGGAACAGCGCTGCGACGTTAGACGACGCAACAGGACGGTTCTTTATTGATAAAGTGATGGGACCTGATGAATTTCACGAGGGCTATCCAGACCAAGCGGAAAGCGGCTTGAAAAACAACGCCTATACGAATTTGATGGTGGTTTGGCTATTCGAAGAATTAACCAACATTTTGGCACTTTTCTCTGAGGAAGAACAGACACAACTTTTTGCCAAAACTCAGACCACTTCGGGTGATCTAGCCCGCATGCAGCAAATTCAAAATTCACTGGAAATTGAAGTTAATTCTGACGGCATTATTGCGCAATATGAAGGGTATTTCGGCTTAAAAGAGATTGACTGGGCAGCGATGAAAGAGAAATACGGCAATATTTACCGCATGGATCGAATTTTAAAAGCCGAAGGAGAATCTCCCGATGATTACAAAGTGGCGAAACAAGCCGACACGTTAATGTTGTTCTACAACTTAGACAAAACTCGGGTGGATCAAATTTTAGAAGATTTAGGGTATCAATTGCCTGCGGATTATTTGGAAAAAAATCTTTTGTATTATCTAAAACGGACGTCTCATGGTTCGACTTTGTCACGAATTGTTCATGCTCAATTGGCAGAAATGGCGCAATTCCATGAGCTATCTTGGCAACTTTATCAAGAAGCGTTGTATTCCGATTATCGTGACATTCAAGGTGGCACGACCGCTGAAGGGATTCATACAGGGGTCATGGCTGCGACGATCCACGTTACTTTAGCGACGTATGCAGGCGTTGACACGCGCCAAAACGAGTTGTCAATTTGTCCAAACTTACCTGAACATTGGCAAGCGCTGGCGTTCCAGTTTATTCATCAAGGCGTGACGTATCAATTTTCATTAACACAAACCAGTGTCACGATTACAGCAGATAAAGACACACAATTATTGGTTCAGGGCGCGTTAATTCCGTTAACCGCCGAACGACCAAAAGAAGTACATTATCAATAAAGGAGCGAACCACAATGACGATTGGATTTATTTTTGATTTGGATGGTGTCATTACTGACACCGCCAAATTTCATTATCAAGCTTGGAAAGCGTTGGCCGATTCGCTAGGTATCCCCATTGACGAAACCTTCAACGAAACATTAAAAGGCATTAGTCGGATGGATTCCTTGGACCGCATTTTAGCCCATGGCCACCGTGAAAATGCGTTTACTCCAGCAGAAAAAGAAGCCTTAGCTCAGCAAAAAAATGACCACTACGTTCAATTATTAGAACATTTAACGACAGAAGATGTTTTACCTGGTGTCGTGCCATTGCTACAGCAAGCCCAAGCACGTCACATTCCCTGTGCCGTGGCTTCAGCTTCAAAAAACGCGCCCCTGATTTTGGAAAAATTAGGCGTGCGCGCGTACTTCGCCACAATTGTCGATCCCGACTCGTTAAGCAAAGGCAAACCTGATCCTGAAATCTTTTTAGCCGCCGCTGACAGTATTGGCGTGCTACCGCAAAACGCCATTGGCTTTGAAGATGCACAATCAGGCATTGACGGCTTGAAAGCCGCAGGCATCTATGCCGTCGGCTTGTCGGCCAACCAATCCTTACTCGGAGCCGACATACAAGTCTCTGAAATGACTGAACTAAGCGTTGATGCTCTGCTCAATCGCTAAAGAAGGACAAGAACCTTTAGCAGCAGACACCTCTTTAGTGTAGAGCCGTTTAAGACGGTGACCGATTTTGTTACAAAAAATAACCGTACTCGATCAAAGTTGACGGTTATTTTTTATTGTCATTTTTAACAGCTTTTAGGATTTCACGGATTAACGATAAATTTATTCGTACTTTTCGGGAAAATGTGCTATAATAAAAATGAAAAGAGAGATATGCTTCAACATACCTCTCTGATGCAGAGCCGTTTAAGACGGTGACCATGTTAATTATTTAAAAATAACCGTGCTTGGTCAAAGTTGACGGTTATTTTTTATTGTCATTTTTAAGCAATTTCACAATCAGCGCAATCAAAGCAATGGTAAACATACCAAACCCTAGGATCGTCTGAATTGTTTCATATGCTGACAACAGGCCTCTCCTTTCCGTAAATTTTGGAAGTACGCTCATACGCACCACCTCACTTTCAGATTAGATGGCCACCGCCATAACTTCTCTACACTTAGATTATACCATGTAAAACTAAAAAATAATTAGTTTCAAATATATTTTTTTAGGAAAATGTGCTATAATGAAAACGAAAAGAGAGATATGCTTCAACATACCTCTCTGATGCAGAGCCGTTTAAGACGGTGACCGATTTTGTTACAAAAAATAACCGTACCGATCAAAGTTGACGGTTATTTTTTATTGTCATTTTTAACAGCTTTTTAGTTTCCAAGGATCAATACTTTACTATTAGCAACGAAGTTCATGGTACTTTGTGCTTGTCTCCACGTTCATTTCTTTTGCTTATTATTTAAATCCTACTAACGGAAAAATGAAATCAACGAATTTTATCCCCGCATAAAAACATAAGGCAAACATCAAAATCTTAATTAAGATTTTGACAATTGGTCGTTCAGTTATCTTTTTCATTTGTATACTCCTTTCCAATATTTTTAAAGCTCCAACCTTTTTAATCTTTTTGACATCTATATTTTATCTAATTATAATAAAAGTCACAATAGAGGAAGCATCATTTTTTCATTTCCTTTTTATTCCTTGATTAGTAGTTCAATTTGTAAACATATCATTCTGACAAAATAGAAAAGGGGGTTGTTATAGTATCGAAACAAAATTATCTACAAAGAAAAAAACACTTCTTTATCTCCTGTTCACTTTTTTGACAGCCCTACCCAGCATAGAAGCATTAACTGGAATGAGCTTAATAGCTATAAAAAATAACGAAAAAACCTTGATTATCTTTGATAGTATACTATCTTTAATTATTATTATCGTGCTGTCAGTTTTCTATAAAAAAATAGTAAAGAAAAAAAGCAAGCTATCTTTAAAAATCTATTACTAGCTATTGGCATGTTCTTATTTTCTATTATTCTAAATTTACTTTTCTCACGCATTCCTACTCCAGAAAATCAACATTATATTAATGAAGTCCGAAATGTAGCACCTGTTTTAATGGCCCTTCATACTAGACTCTTTTCACCTATAATAGAAGAACTCCTGACTCGTGGCATTTTTATGAACTTATTTTTTATAAAAAAACACCTCTCGAAGTGTCTTATGTAAAATATTTTTTTCTGGTCTTTTTTTTGGTCTTAGCCATGGACTATTACCATCAATTTCCATGCTTTTTTATTGTGGAATGGGCTGGGTTTTAGCCTCTACCTATTATTTCTGTAATAACAATCTCACGTATCCTCTTGCGATTCATTTGCTATTAAATAATTTATAATACACAAAAAAAACCGCCCACATCAGAAAAATGATGTGGGCGGTTTTTTTGTAATTATTTATTTTTTGTTTCAAATAACGGACTAACTGGTTTGTTTTCGTGGATACGTTTAATCGCATCTCCGATTAATTCACCAACGCTGACTTCGTCAATTTTAGCAATTTTACGATCATCAGATAGGTAAATAGAGTCTGTTACAACTAAGCGTTCAATTGCTGAATCTTCAATACGTTGTAAGGCTGGTCCTGATAAAACGGGATGTGTACAAGAAGCGTAAACGTCTTTTGCTCCAGCTTCTTTCAATGCGTTTGCAGCAAGAGAAATTGTCCCCGCTGTGTCAATCATGTCATCAATTAAGACACATGTTTTGCCTTCCACATGACCAATGATATTCATTACTTCTGCTACGTTCGCTTTTGGACGACGTTTGTCAATGATCGCAATTGGTGCTTTTAAGAATTCTGCCAATTTACGCGCACGCGTTACACCACCATGGTCAGGGGAAACAACAACGACGTCATCGCCTTGAATGCCGTGTTCGATGAAGTAATCGGCAATTAATGGTGCACCCATCAAATGATCCACTGGAATATCAAAGAATCCTTGAATTTGGACCGCATGTAAGTCCAATGTCAACATTCTTGTTGCGCCAGCTTTTTCAATCATGTTTGCAACAAGTTTAGCAGTGATTGGTTCCCGGGCACGTGCTTTACGGTCTTGACGTGCATACCCATAATAAGGCATAACCACGTTAATTGTTTTAGCACTCGCACGTTTTAACGCATCAATCATGATTAATAGTTCCATTAAGTTATCGTTAACAGGGCTACTTGTTGATTGAATGACGTAAACATGTGCACCACGAATACTTTCTTCAATATTCACTTGAATTTCGCCATCACTAAATTGTGTTACAGAGCACTTTCCTAGCTCCACACCCACAGCATCCGCAATTTTTTCTGCTAAGGGACGATTAGAGTTCAAAGAAAAGATTTTCAATCTTGGATCAAAATAATGTTTCGACATTAGAACCTCCACTTTCTATTTCAGCCAATTCGTTAAAACTGAACAATACTTTCCTTCTAAAATAATAGTAGTCCTAGCCAAATAAATCAAGAGATTTTCTGTATTTCATACAAGATATTCATCAAAAGTCGCTTTCTTCTAACTATTTTATCGTATTTGTCTAAAAAATGAGGATTATTTGAATAAAGAAAGGTACTCGCCATAGCCTTCTTTTTCTAAATCTGCCACTGGCACAAATCTCAAAGCTGCCGCATTAATGCAATAACGTAAGCCGCCTTCTTGGAGTGGGCCATCAGTGAAAACATGCCCTAAATGTGAATCCGCTTCTTGACTGCGAACTTCTACTCGGTGCATGCCGTGACTAAAATCAGCTTTTTCTTTGACGCCACGTTTTTCAATTGGTTTGGTAAAGGATGGCCAGCCGCAACCAGCATCGTATTTGTCCAGGGAGCTAAACAACGGTTCGCCACTAACAACGTCTACATAGATTCCGTCTTGGTAAAAGTCATCATATTCTCCTGAAAAAGGGCGTTCTGTTGCGTTTTCTTGTGTGACGGCATATTGAAGATCCGTCAAGGTTTGTTTTAATTCTTCTTCTGTTGGTTTTGTCATTCTGTCCACTCCTTTTCTTCTGTTCAATTTATTGGGTTCAATGATACCACGTTTGCCAAACAGGCACCTAATAGTTTGCATAGTAAAAGACAGTCCTTTCTCTTTTTGACGAATGAAAAGGACTGTCTTTTATTAGTTGAATTCTTTTAGTAGTCGGGCTACTTTGGCAATTGGTAAGCCCATAATGGCGTAATAATCGCCAGCGATTGCTTCAATTAATAATGCTCCTTGTCCTTGGATACCATAAGCGCCTGCTTTGTCGGCATATTCTGCGGTATCTAAGTAAGCATGGATTTCCGTGTCTGTCAGTGGATAAAACGTCACGGTTGAATGAACTGTCGCGGAGCGCTCTTTTTCCCCTTGTTTCAACGTCACACTTGTATACACGTCATGTGTTTTGCCACTTAGGAGGCGCAACATGCGATAACCGTCTTCCCGAGAAGTGGGTTTGCCGAGGATTTCTCCCGCCAATGCCACAATTGTATCGCAGCCAATGACTAGTGCTTCGGGGGTTTGTTCTGCTATAGCCGCTGCTTTTTGGGCAGCCATTTGCGCCACATATTCTGCTGGTAAGCCGTCTTTGCCAACAGTTTCATCGATATCGGCTGGTGCAATCGTAAAAGTTGGGACCACACGCTTTAATAACTCCTGACGGCGAGGAGATTGGGATGCTAAAATAATTTGCATAAATTGATGACGCCTCGTTTCTTTTTAATGGGGGTCTTGAATGCGTTTAAACATTCGTTCCATATCTGAATTCGTAAAATGAATCAGCACCGGACGTCCATGCGGACAATTAAACGGATTTTCGCACAAAGCTAAATCTTTTAATAGCACGCGTGCTTGTTGCTCATTGAGGTAATGATTGGCTTTGATGGATCGCTTACAGCTCATCATAATGGCAGTTGCTTCACGGAATTTTTTCACGCTGACCGAGCCAGTTGTTAGCAACATATCAATCATCTCGCGAACAATGCTTTCCTCTTCGCCTGCAGGATACCAAGTTGGGTGCGCCCGCACAATGAAACTATTTTGTCCAAAGTCTTCCAAATGGATGCCGACTTCTGCAAGGGTTTCTTTCTGCTCTTTAATTTTCAAGGCATCACTATTTGGATAATCAATAACGATTGGTACCAATAATTCTTGTAAATCATCACTGACTTCGCCAATTTTTTCACGGAAGTACTCGTATTTAATTCGTTCTTGGGCAGCGTGTTGGTCGATAATAAACAGGCCATCTTTGCTTTGTGCGAATAAATAAGTTCCGTGCATTTGACCGAAGTATTCTAGCTCAGGAAAACGTTCTGTCGGTCGTTCTTCTTCCAACTTATTCAGGGCTTGTTTCAGTTCTCTTTGACTCGCAGCGCTATTGGCATCAAATTCTGGGTGAAGTTTCATTTCTTCTTGGAAAACCTCGTCAGCAACCTCTGATGAACGCAGAGAAGGTTCTGAATCAGATACTTCAGTTATTTTCGTTTCTTCGGCTATTATCTGTTGCTCATTACTAGCTGTTTCCCAATGATTTGCGGAATCAACAGCTGCCGAAGAGATTTCGTAAGCTGACGTTTCTTCCGCTACACTCGTTGATTCTGGTACTGGCGGCGCAAATGGATCGTCCATTGGGTCCACTGCTCTTTCTGTCTGGTTGACAGTTTCAGGGGCGCTTGAGACTGGTGTTTCGTCTGTCGCATGTTCCGCATAGAAGCGACCTGTTGCGGGATTATAGCTTAAGCTGCCCGGTCGTTGTTTTACCGCAGGTTGTTCAGTCGATAAAGGAATTTCCATTTGTTCGGCTTTAGGTTCTGGCGGTAGTTTCTTTTTAAACCGCAAATTGTCTGCCGCATTGGGAATCAACTGTTCTTGGCTCAACACTTCTTGAATCGCCTGTTCAATTAATGCCATTAAATCTTTTTCTTTACTTAAACGAACTTCTTGCTTAGTAGGATGGACATTGACATCGACTAACAGCGGATCCATTTCAATTTCTAACACAGCAATTGGAAAACGCCCCACCATTAGTTTCGAACCATAGCCGGCTACAATTGCTTTATTTAACGCGAAATTTTTAATATAGCGACCATTGATAATCGTTGATAAATAGTTGCGGCTGGCCCGTGTGACTTCTGGCAATGAGACATACCCTGTCAAAGTAAAATCAAGGTCTTTTCCTTCAATTTTCAACATTTTCTTTGCGGTGCTAATGCCATAAATCCCCGCAATCGTTTGTTTTAAATCACCATTGCCTGTTGTACTCATCATTTTGTGGCCGTCATGAACTAAGCGAAAAGCGACTTTAGGGTGACTTAACGCCAGACGATTGACAATGTCACCGATATTGGCCAATTCCGTTTGGATCGTTTTGACGTATTTCAAACGAGCAGGCGTATTATAAAATAAATTAGAAACGGTCATTTTTGTGCCTTTACGGAGGGCTGCTGGTCGGTTTTCTTCGACCTTGCCCCCTTTTAGAATCACATAGCTGCCTTCTTCTTCCTCAGCTGTGGCAGTTTCGACAATCATTTCAGAAACTGAGGCAATACTTGGTAAGGCTTCGCCTCGGAACCCCAAGCTGCGAATTCGAAACAAATCATCTCTTGTATGAATTTTGCTTGTGGCATGGCGTTTGAAGGCATTCAGTACATCTTCTTTGGCAATTCCTTCACCATTATCAATAATTTGAATGGTTTTCAAGCCAGCTTCTTCAATAAAAATATCAATTTGGGTGCTTCCTGCATCCAGTGCATTTTCCACCAATTCTTTGACGACAGAAGCGGGACGTTCAACAACTTCACCAGCAGCAATCTGGTTGGCTAGTTGTTCGGATAGTTCTTGAATTTTCCCCATTTCACGACCTCCTAACCGGTTCGGTTCCTAATTAGATACGTTTTTGCAATTGATGAAGCATGTTTAACGCATCTAGTGGTGTCATTTCTAATAGATTCATTTTCTTCAATGTGTCAATGACACTTAATTCTTCTGTTGAAACTTCTTTAAATAATGAAAGTTGCTCGGTTTCTTCATGGACTTCTGAAACTTCTTCATGATGAACTGAACTTGGAATCGTTGTTTCTTCTGCTTCTAAAGCGGATAAAATGGTGGCTGCTCGTTCTAAAAGCGGGCTTGGTAAACCAGCGATTTTAGCAACATGTATCCCATAGCTCTTATCAGCAGGTCCTTCCATCATTTTATGAAGAAAGACCACTTCGCCATCTTTTTCAACAGCGCCCACGTGAATATTCTTCAAGCCTTTTAAGGTTTCATCTAGAACAGTTAGTTCATGATAATGTGTAGAGAATAGCGTTTTGGCTTGTACTTCACGATGGATATATTCAATGATGGCTTGCGCTAGCGCCATTCCATCATAGGTTGCCGTGCCGCGTCCTAATTCATCAAATAAAATTAGGCTGTTAGGCGTGGCGTGCCGCAGTGCTTGGTTGGCTTCCATCATTTCTACCATAAAGGTACTTTGCCCTGCAATTAGATCATCAGAGGCCCCAATCCGTGTAAAAATTTGATCGAAAATTGGCATTTCAGCACTTTCCGCTGGTACAAAACAGCCAATTTGCGCCATGACCACCGTCAAAGCCAATTGACGCATGTAGGTACTTTTCCCTGACATGTTTGGTCCAGTAATCAAGAGAATATCTGTTTCTGGGTTCATGCGGATACTGTTTGGAATGTATTCTTGATGCCCTAAAACTTTTTCCACGACTGGGTGTCGTCCTTCGACAATCGCCAAATTTTTCGTGTTACTTCTTAACGTTGGTCGAACGTATTGATACCGTTCACTAATTGTTGCAAAAGATTGTAAAACATCAACCGCACTAATGGTTTTAGCCAGTGTTTGCAATCGATCAATATTCGTTTTCACTTGTTCTCTCACGGCCAAGAATAATTGATATTCTAGTTCAACTGATTTTTCTTCGGCTTCTAAGATTAAACGCTCTAGTTCTTTTAGTTCTGGCGTAATAAAGCGCTCCGCATTAGCTAATGTTTGCTTACGCTCGTATTTTCCTTCTTCTAAATTCGCTAAATTTGACTTAGTGATTTCAATGAAATAACCAAAGACACGATTGTAGCCAATCTTCAAGTTTTTAATGCCTGTTTCTTGGCGTTCTTTCGCTTCTAACTCCGCTAACCATTGCTTACCATTACGCATGGCATCACGGTATTCATCTAATTGGTCGTTATAGCCGTCTTTAATAACATTTCCTTCAGTAATTTGTAAAGGGGCTTCTTCATTAATCGCCGTCGCAATCAATGCCACTAAATCTTCAACAGGGTTTAAGTCGACTAATAAATCATCCCATTCCCCTTGATTGATCCCGACAATTAACTGTCGAATCGTTGGTACTTGTTCTAAAGAGATCCGTAATTGAATTAAATCACGCCCATTCACACTGCCGAATGCCACGCGTCCTGCTAACCGCTCTAAATCATAAACGTTCGTCAATGCTGCTTGCAAATCTAAGCGTTCAAAATAGGCATTTAATAAGGATTGCACCATTTCTTGACGCGCCTTAATTTGACGTTCCTGAATTAGCGGACGATCCAACCATTGTTTCAACAAACGGCCGCCCATAGCTGTTTTCGTTTCATCTAATAGCCACAAAAGAGTCCCTTTTTTCTGTCCTGTTCGAATCGACTGACTCAATTCTAAATTGAATTTAGAATAATGATCCATTTTTAAGAAATGATCTGGCTGATATTCCACAGCTTTCTGAATATGGGACAAGCTCCGCTTTTGGGTAACAGATAAATAAGATAATAACTTGCCTGTAATTTCAATTTCTAATGGATTAATCAGTTCATTGGTTAAAAAACTAAACTCGGCATTTTCTTCCACCGTTTCTTGTGTCGAAAAGATAATATTTAAACGTAAACTTAAGTTCTCTTTTAACGATTCAGGGATCCCTGAACCTAGGACCATTTCTTTTGTTTGCAACGCAGAAGCTTCGTTCAAAACGCCCTCTTCATCAGCCAAGACTGCTGTTTTTAATTCGCCTGTACTCAAATCTACATAGGCAAAACCGAACTGATTACCATCTGTTAGCACAGCGGTTAAGTAATTATTGTCTTTGGCTTCCAAGCCTTTACTATTCATCACCGTTCCTGGCGTTACCAACTGGACCACTTCTCGTTTGACCATACCCTTGGTAGTCTTTGGATCTTCCACTTGCTCACAAATCGCTACTTTATAGCCTTGCTCAATCAACGTATCAATGTAACCTTGCGCGGCATGATAAGGAACGCCACACATAGGAATCGGATCATCCGCATTGCGGTTACGACTGGTTAACGTCAATTCTAAGATTTGCGCTGCATTGATAGCATCTTCATAAAATAACTCATAAAAATCACCTAAGCGATAAAATAAAAACGCATCCTTGTATTGGTCCTTAATGGATAAATATTGTTCCATCATGGGTGTATTTTTTGTCTTTTGTGGCATTTAATTCCCTTCCTTCTCTAGCTCTTCGTTCACGCGGTATTGAATGAGCGCCGTGACATGTTGGACTAAGTCATTGGCTTCGATCAGTTGTTCGCGGTAGGCTACAACGAGTGGGTGCTCATCAAATTCTTTTGTTTTCGCATCGGCTCGTTGAATGGCTTCTTTTTCAGCAGTTGGTTTGCCATAGTGAGCAAATTGAACCGCATCTTTTTGTGCAGCTTTAATTTCTTCCACTAATTCTGTCAGCTTTTTGTTTTTCTTTACCTTTTCTTCAATCGCTTGGTAGCGCTGAATGACTTCATCTTGTCCAATTAAATGTAACAATTTTTCTAATTCTTTATTACTTTGTGCATCTAAATTCAACGGCTCCATTTTTTTCACCTTCATCTTTCACCGGCACTTTTTCTATAAGAGCAGAAAAAGTTAACCTCTTAATGATCCGAGATTAACTTTTCTTCTATTATTCTTGAAACGGGCGATCTTCACTAATCTGAATCGGCTCAATCATCTTCGCTTGGCCCGTTTGGTCATCAATCTCTAAAATACAGGCAGATAAAATTGTCCGCCCTGTTTCGACTACCTCAAAGCGCTTCGGCAATGCTGTCATAAACTTCTCAATAATCGGTTCACGCTTCATTCCTAAAATCCCATCATAAGGACCGGTCATACCGACATCACTTAAGAAGGCTGTCCCTTTCGGTAAAATCCGAGCATCATTTGTTTGAACATGCGTATGTGTTCCAACAACGGCTGAAACTTGGCCATCTAAAAACCAGCTCATGGCTTGTTTTTCGCTCGTCGTTTCGCCATGAAAATCCACAAAAATGAGCGGTGTCCGTTTGCGAGCGATAGCCACTAGCTCGGCGGCTTTCTTGAAAGGATCTTCCAATGGCACCATAAATGTGCGGGCCTGTAAATTAATCACCGCTAGTTCCAATTGATTGACTTTCACAAAAACCATTCCTTGACCAGGCACATCTTCTGGAAAGTTCGCTGGACGAACCATTTTCTTCGCATCATCAATGAATTCAAAGATATCCTTGTTGTCCCACGTATGGTTACCCATCGTAACAACATCGACACCATCTTGCAAAAATTTCTTATAAATCTTGCCAGTAATTCCCCGACCAGATGCCGCATTTTCACCATTGGCAATGGTCACTTGTGGACGATATTTCTTCTTTAATTTAGGGACATACGTTGCTAAGGCTTCTCTTCCTAAAGAACCGACAACATCTCCTATAAATAATATACGCAAAAAGGTTCCTCTTCTCTTTTTAACATCTCTTGTTTATTATAGTTGTTTTCGCTTTGAAAAGAAAGTTTTGGTTTTAAAAGATTAAAAAAAGTGTCTCAACGAACAATCCTTGCAATTGTTCGTTGAGACACTACACGCGATACTTATTCGCTTTTTATTTTATTTCGCATAGTCAACGGCACGTGTTTCACGGATAACCGTTACTTTGATATGTCCTGGATAATCCAAGTCATCTTCAATTTTCTTCCGAATGTCTCGAACTAAACGAACAGATTCTAAATCAGAAATTTCTTCTGGTTTCACCATGACACGAACTTCACGTCCTGCTTGAACAGCAAAACTTGAATCCACGCCTTCAAAACTATTAGAAATATTTTCTAAGTTTTCTAAGCGGCGAATGTAGTTTTCTAACGATTCACTACGTGCACCTGGACGGGCTGCAGATAACGCATCTGCGGCTGCCACTAAAACAGAAATAACTGAGGTTGCTTCCACATCACCATGATGCGAGGCAATGGCATTAATAACTACTGAATTTTCTTTATATTTCGCAGCTAATTCTGCGCCAATCTCAACGTGAGAACCTTCAATTTCATGATCTAATGCTTTCCCAATATCATGTAGTAAACCTGCACGTTTGGCTAATTGAACATCTTCGCCTAATTCGGCGGCTAAAACGCCAGCCAGTTTTGCTACTTCGATTGAGTGGTTCAAGACATTTTGACCATAACTTGTTCTGAAACGTAAACGGCCTAAAATTTTAATTAAATCAGGATGTAACGTATGAGCACCTACTTCAAAGGCTGCTTGTTCTCCGTATTCACGAATCCGTTCATCCATTTCTTTACGTGATTTTTCTACCATTTCTTCGATACGAGCGGGATGAATCCGACCATCTTGGATTAATTTTTCCAAGGTCATTCGAGCGATTTCTCGTCTGATTGGATCAAATCCGGATAACACAACCGCTTCTGGCGTATCATCAATGATTAAGTCAATCCCTGTTAATGTTTCCAATGTACGAATATTACGTCCTTCACGACCAATAATGCGACCTTTCATCTCATCATTTGGTAAAGTGACCACGGAAACAGTTGTTTCAGAAACAGAATCAGCGGCGCAACGTTGAATTGCTAGGGAAAGCAAGTTCTTCGCTTTGCGATCAGATTCTTCTTTGGCACGTTGTTCTGACTCCTTGACCATCAAGGTTAGTTCATGATTCAACTCTTCTTCTGTTGACTTCATAATAATCGATTTTGCTTCTTCTTTTGAAAGGGAAGCAATTCGTTCTAATTCTTGATGTTGCTGATTAATTAAGTTTTCTACTTCTTTTTCTCGCTCATCAATTAATTGCTGTCTAGCACCAAGTTTCTCTTCTTTTTCTTCCAGTGAGCCTTCACGTTTTTCAAGAGAGTCATCTTTACGATCCAACGTTTGTTCCCGTTGAATTAAACGATTTTCTTGAGATTTAAGTTCTAATCTGCTTTCTTTCAACTCACTTTCAATTTCTGAACGATACTTCTGGTTCTCTTCCTTAGCTTCTAGCAATGCTTCTTTTTTCAGTGTTTCTGATTCTTTCCGAGCGTTCTCGAGAATACTGGACGCTGAAATTTTTGCACCATTTATTGCTTTATCATGACGTGACTTTGCAATAACAAATCCTAAACCAAGACCGACAATCAAACCGACGATAGCGAGGAGAATATTTAAAACCATATTTCCACCTCCATACTATCTTTTTGTTAATTCATATCTTGTAGTTTTTTGATAAACTAAAATCAATTATCAATATGCCTACTTGCATATTTGTGCATACACACAATTTTATTCTAATGTTTGTCGCGAAAGGTGTCAACTTAAAAAAGCCCTTTCTTTTGGAAAGGGCAGCAAATATTAGACAACGTCACATTTTTAGGTTTCCGCCGTCACGAATTGTTTAAATTTTAGAACAAACGCCGCATAGTCTGCCGTTTGACTAAGCTGCTTGATGTGGATGGGTTCGGACATGATTTCAATAAATTTTTCAAAAAAGTCATCAAAGATTGGTGCGTCTTCTTGACGAATTGCTACTAAAGCCACCAACTTCACCTCATAATTGGCCCACCGAATCGGCTCTTGTAAGGTCATGATTGAAATACCACTTTTCTCTGCTGTCCGATCAATAGCATGGGGGACAGCGATACCTGATGGAAAACTTGTTGGAGAAAGCTGTTCTCGTTTTTTCACACTTTTTTTAAAATCACTCGAACAATATTTTTGTATTCTCATTCGTTGAATCATTTGATCAAGTAACATTTCAGGGGTTAAATCTGCTGGATCAATCTGGCTAAAATATAACTCCTTAGCAATGAACTGATCTGTTCTTATCTCCATCTGCCGCTTTCGCTTTTGTCCTTTTAAAAGATACATTCGATTTTCAATTTTCCGCAGTTCTTTTGTTGTAATAAAGGGATGAATAAAGATTGCTCCTTCATATTTTGTGGCTAACCTACGATTAGTAGTGACTAGCAAATCAAATTTTTTCTGATCAATATTGGTCTGACGAACGACTTTTATATTTATTTGGTTCCCAAAATGTTCTTGAAGTTTTTTCTGAAGCACTTCACGCATATTATGATAATCTTCCACCACTAGTAAAAGGAGAAATGGTTGCTGTTCTGTTCGCTGACTTTCCAAAAATGAGCCAAGATGTAAAGCGATAAAAGAAATCTCATCTTCTGTAAACCAAATATTTAAACGTTCTTGAATAAAGGAGGAAATGTAAACAGAAATGTCATAAATCAAAGGATAGCCTGTCTTTAAGTCCCATAAACGACTATTCCTTGTAAAAGCTTCAACATTTGAACGATCATATAGTCCCTGTAAATGAATTGCTAATTTATTGAAAAACTCTTTGTTTTTCAATTGAATAAAATAGATTTGCTCAACCTTTTGTAAAACTTCTTCTAACACTTCAATAATTTTCGGATTCACAATCTGTTGTAATTGTGTTTTTTCACTATTCACTGTGTGTTCTTTTTGAATTCCTACAAATAATAACGAAAGTTGCGCTAACTCTTCTTTCGAGAATAGAATGTCGTAAGTTTCTTCTAAACGTAGGGCAATTTCTTTGGCCATTTGATATTCTTCTGAGTGATTTTCTGCTAATTTTGGTTTCGTTAACAAGGTGTGGCCTTGTCGGATACGCTCAATGCTAATCGCATAATGTAAAACAATATTGTTCAAGACATACTGGTTTAACCTTCTTTCATAATTAAAAAAAGTTTGTTGAATCATTTCCTCTAACTCTTCTAACGAAATATAGCCAATCATTTCCCGTACACTACGGGTCAATTTTTCTTGAAAATCACTTTCTGCATATAATAATGAAACCATGTATTGCCGTTTAGCGCGTTCTGTTCCTGTTAACCAAATATTCGCTCCTTTAAAACAAATCGTTGTTTGTTGATTTGCTAACTCTTCTTTTAATTGTTGAAGGTCATTTTTGGCGGTTGATTCAGAAATGTATAAACAATCAGCTAAATCGTACAGGTTCACTCCTTCAGAGGAATGTTTTAATAGTTCAAGAAAAATTCTAGCTTTTCGTTCCTTACTGGGCGTTTCCTGTAAAATCGAAATTTGATCATTTCTACGATAGCCCCGTTGACTAGACAAAATAGCTTCTGGGTAGGCTTCATTGATTTTTGCGACACGGTTGCGAATCGTTCTTGTTGTACAACCACAAAATTCTGCTAACTCTTTGGCTGTCACCCAATGATGTTGCTGACTTTCTAAAAAAAGTATTATCTCTCTTTGCTTACTTTCCAACCTTCCCACATCCCTTTAAAAGAAAAGAAGAAGACGATTGCTTTTTATTAAAACAATAATCAACTTCTTCAATTAATCTAGATTTCTTCACCATTGGTTGCAATCACTTTTTGATACCAAGTAAAGCTATCTTTTTTCATACGTTTTCCTGTTCCCTTCCCTTCATTATCTAAATCAACATAAACAAACCCATATCGTTTTTCCATTTGCGCTGAAGAACAACTAATGATATCAATCGGTCCCCAAGCACAATAAGCAATCACATCTACGCCATCATACATGGCTTTTTTCATTTGTTGGATGTGTTCAGATAAATAAGAAATTCGATAATCATCATGGATTTGACCATCTGTCACTTTATCATACATACCAAACCCATTTTCCGCTATAATTATCGGTTTCCCATAACGATCCCAATATTGAGAAAGTGAGTTGTATAATCCCTGAGGGTCTACTGCCCAGCCCCAAGGATTGACTTTCAGTGTTGGATTTGGCGTGACAGATGCTGGATTCATTGAATTTTTTTCTGAATCAACCATCTGTGAATAATAATAAGAAATTGCTAAATAATCCATCGTATTTTCTTTTAGCATTTGTTGATCTTCAAGTGTAATATCTATCTCAATTCCGTGTTCTTCAAAATAGTTCAACGCATATTGCGGGTACTCACCACGAAATTGAACATCTGTATAAAAGTATTCCATTCGATTTCGCTTCATGGCTAAAATGACGTCATCTGGCTTACACGAAAAAGGGTAGACAGTACAGTAGGCAACCATTGTTCCCATTTGCATTTGAGGATTAATTTTTTTAGCGTACGCAACTAATTGTGCACTTGCGATAAACTGATGGTGAATCGCTTGAAAACTTGCTTCTTCATAATTATCCACTGTATCATAAGGAATTGCTGTTGAGTTAAACGGTTCAAATTGAATCAGATTAATTTGATTAATGACAATCCAATATTTTACTTTTTCTTTGTAACGTTCCAAAAGGACTTTGCCATATTTTACAAATAAATCAATAACTTTTCGATTGTTCCAACCACCATATTTCAATGAAATTTCAATCGGAGTTTCATAATGTAGAATAGTGATGATTGGTTCCATCCCTAATTCAATGATTTTGTCGATTAATCGATCATAATAAGCCAAGCCCGCTTCGTTTGGTGTTTCTTCTTCCCCTGTTGGAAAAATCCGCGTCCAATCAATAGAAGTTCGGAATGTTTTGAAACCTAATTCTTTAAGCAATGCTAAATCTTCTGGATAAGTATGATAAAAATCAATCCCATGACGTTTAGGATAGTAGCCATCAGTATCTGCTAGATTCGCTTGAATGTCTGCTACAGACATGCCTTTTATTTGTTCTTGGCTGATTTCTGCATTTGTTTTATCTGGATAGTATTTGTGTACATCCGCTAAACTGATGCCTTTACAATCTACTTGAAACGCTCCTTCTGCTTGATTTGCGGCAATTGCGCCACCCCATAAAAAATCCTTTGGCATCTGATAATCTTTAAACATTATTTTTCCTCCTGACATAATTGTTGACTAAACTTTTTAAAAAGCTTCACTAAATGCTCACCAATTAAAATTTCACTTTGAGCCGTCATTAAGGTATCTTGTGCATGACAAAACAGCGTCGAGTAACGAATTTGTTCTCCTGAAGCTTCTAATTGTAACGTATCTGTCTGTATGCCATGTGCTAAAACGACTTCTTTCCGTGCCTCTATTAACTCCTTTTGTGCCTGCTCATACGAAGTCTCTTCTAATTTTTCTAACGCTTGAACTAGATGGTCTCTCGCATTTCCTGCATGAATTAAAATATTCATTGATAACTGATTTAACTGCTCATTTTCTTCCATAATAACCTCTCCTTTAACCTTAAATAATTACTTCTTTTTGCACTTCTTTTTCTTGCTTAAGCAGTGATTGATCATATGCTTTGAAAAATGGCAAGAATACCAGCCATGTAATGACAAAAATAAGCACGCAAACAACAACCGCTCGAATATCTTGTGTCGCTAAATAAGAGGTAAATGGATATGGCATATACCATAATAAAAAGCTTTGCGTAGGAATATTGACGAATCCCCAATACATCGTAGCGTAGGCAATTGATGGAACAACGAGTGCATTAATCCACATAGGAATCATCAAGTATGGATTAAAGGCAATTGGCGCACCGAAAACTAGTGGCTCGTTGATATTAAAAATTGAAGGAATCAACACGGCTTTGCCAATTGCTTTTAGTTGTGCAGATTTGCTAAGTAAAACCATCATGACAGACAAGGACAATGTTGCACCAATCCCGCCCATCGATGAAAAAGCGTAACACGTTTCTTGTGTCGCAATATTCACTGCATGACCACCATTCGCTACAGCTTCCGCATTTGCAGCTAAACCAGCCATATAAACAGGATAGATTACAGGCATCATCACCCAACCAGAGATTCCAAATGTATAAAGAAAGACTGGAATAAACACAGATAAAACAAACCCCGGATATGATTGCACAATATTTGCTAATGGACTGAAAATTAGAATAACGATATCAAAAAAATCAATCCTAAATTGAATAGTGATCAACCAACCGACAAACAAGATAAAGGTAATTGGCAGCAGACTATTAAACCAACCAACCACAAAATCGGGAATTGGTGTATCTTCATCAAAAAAAGATTTTTTGGCAGCCAAATGCATCACAAGACTAACAAAAAGGCCTGTAATCATCGCTAAAAACATCCCTGTTGCACCAAACCTTGAAAGAATAAAGGTAATTTCACCTTTCTCAGATAACGTTGGAAAGAGCAACATCATAAACAAAACAATGCTAGTAGCACCTGCTATTAATTTTTGTCCGCTATGACCTTTCTTCTCCATCAAATAATAAGGAATCATAAACGAAACGATTAACCCAAACATTCCAAAAGAAAAATTACTAATCATTGAAAAATCTGGCATGCTTGGAAAGAGATTTTTTAACAAAGAGACCACTGTAACTAACGAACCTACAAAAACCAATGGAAGAGCCGCCATAATTGCATCCTGTATAGCAGAAATCCAAGGATTTTTAACTACTTTATTCACTTTCGGCGCGAAAGAGTTCGTCATAAAATCCATAATTTTTTTCATTCACTCATTCCTCCATTGTCATTATTAGGTCTAAGGCTTTTTCTCCATCTAAGGTTCCATAAATAGCTTGTGGAATAATCATAGCCTTCACTTTTTTCTCAGTCATTTGCTCTTGAATATCATTTAACATATAAGCTAAATGTGGTCCAATTAACAAACAATCAATTTCATTTATACGTTCATCCAGTTGAGATTCACTTGTCGCTTTAACTGTCACTTCAATCTGTCTTTTTTTAGCAGCTTTTCTAATCGCTGCAGCCATGAATCCACTTGATGCACCCGAACCACAAATTAGTAAAATATTTTTCATTTTCTCCACCACTTTCTTTTTTGTGTCTTAATTATAGAAAAAACTTGTATTCGCTTACAAATAAATATTTTTCCTATCCTTAGGAAACAAAAAAAGACAACACCTGTCCTGTTCAGTAAGTGTTGTCTTTCTTCTTAACGAGTCGTATTCACTCGTTATTTATTCATCTAAAGGTAGTTCTTCTTGACCTTCTGCTTCTTCTGTAATGGTTGAACCGTCACCGATGCCATATGCATCACGGACCAATTTAGACACTTCTGCCATCATTTCAGGATGATCCGCCATGTATTGTTTGGCATTTTCACGGCCTTGGCCAATTCGTTCTTCTTTGTAGCCATACCAAGCACCACTTTTACTGATAAGGTCTTTTTCCACAGCCATATCTAGTAATTCGCCTTCTTGGGAAATCCCTTGGCCATACATGATATCAACTTCTGCCACTTTAAATGGTGGCGCCACTTTGTTTTTAACGACTTTAATTTTTGTGCGGTTACCGACGATGTCTGTTCCTTGTTTTAACTGTTCTGCACGACGGACTTCTAGACGAACCGTTGCGTAGAATTTCAATGCACGTCCACCAGGAGTTGTTTCAGGATTTCCGAACATCACGCCAACTTTTTCACGAATTTGGTTAATGAAAATAGCAATTGTTTTTGTCTTATTAATTGAGCCTGATAATTTACGTAGTGCTTGAGACATTAGTCGAGCTTGTAAGCCGACATGGCTCGCTCCCATCTCACCATCAATCTCTGCACGAGGAACTAACGCAGCAACCGAGTCGATGACAACAATGTCAATCGCACCACTTGAAACTAAGGCATCGGCAATCTCTAAGCCTTGCTCACCCGTATCTGGTTGAGATAAAAGTAATTCATCAATGTTAACGCCTAGTTTCTCCGCATATTGAGGATCCAATGCATGCTCAGCATCGATAAAAGCGGCTGTTCCACCATTTCGTTGCACTTCTGCAATTGCGTGTAAAGAAACAGTTGTTTTACCTGAACTCTCAGGACCATATACTTCAATAATTCGGCCACGTGGATACCCACCTACGCCCAATGCAACATCTAACGCTAAAGAACCACTAGGGATAGTTGAAATTTTTTGATCAGCTTTTTCGCCTAATTTCATAATAGAACCTTTCCCAAAGTTCTTTTCAATTTTTTTCAGTGCGGCATCTAAAGCCACTTTACGATCATCTGCCAATGGATAATCCTCCTTTAATTTATATAAACTTATTTTTCATTTCCTGTTAGTAGGTCTATCATATCTCTTTTGTACCAAAAAAGCAAGAAAAAACCGAACAAACATTCGCATATTTATTTTTTATTAATGATTCGGCGTCGCAAAAGATCTAACCCTCGCATAACCGCGCTCTGTCTAATATAATTTCGGTCACGGTTAAAATGGAAACATTCTGCAACGGTTGGTTGGCCTTCTTCCGCCAGCCCAATCCAAACAGTGCCTGTCGGTTGACCTTCGAGTGGGTCACCAGCGACCCCAGTAAATGATAAACCATAGTTAGATTTAGCTAACTGACGCGCTTTCTCTGCCATTTCTTTGGCACACGCTTCACTTACCGTGCCATGCTCTTCTAAAAGTTCATGAGAAATTCCTAAAAAGTTCTCTTTTGTTTCTTGCGAATACGTCACGAAGCCTCCCTTAAAAATCTTCGAAGCACCCGCAATTTCCCCCAGTGTACTTTGGAATAGGCCAGCGGTGAGGCTCTCAGCAGCCGTGACGGTTTGTCCGTTTTGTAATAACAAATCCACTGTTACCTTGGCTAAACTATTGTCATCCCCATACCCATAAAAATAGTCCCCCACTTTAGCTAAAATCTTTTCTTCCGTCGCTGTTAATAATTCTTCGCCAGCTACTAAGTCTTTTGTTTTAACTGTTAAACGAAGTGTCACTTCATTAGGCTTAGCATAAGGCGCAATGGTTGGATTCGTTTGGTGCGCAATCAACGATTGAATCTCGGTCACCAGCTGTGATTCACCAATGCCATAAAAACGCAAGACTCTTGAAATCAATTGTTCTTCTTGTGGAAACGCATCAATCAATAAAGGTCGTGCCGCTTGTTGGAACATCGGAATTAATTCATTGGGCGGCCCTGGTAAGAGCAAATAGCTTGTTGCGCCTTCTGTTACGAAAGAACCAACCGCTAATCCTGTCGGGTTTTGAAGAACTTGTCCACCTTCAATGGCTAACACTTGTCGTAGATTATTTTCCGTCATTGGTCGCTTAGACTGTTGGAAAAACTGGTGCAAGCGGTTCAATCCTTCTTGATCTTCTACTAATGATTTATGGAGATGTTGTGCAACAACTTGCTTGGTTAAATCGTCTTCTGTTGGTCCTAGTCCTCCACAAAGGACAATTAAATCACTTCTTTGTTCTGCTTCTGTTAGTAACGTTTCTAAGCGGCCGCCGTTATCGCCAACAACGGTCTGATAGTAAACATCGATGCCTAGCGCAGCTAACTCTTCTGATAAAAAGGTGGCGTTGGTATTCACTACTTGTCCCAGTAATAACTCTGTTCCGACTGCAATGATTTCTGCTTTCATTGATTTCCCCTTCTCTAATAACATACGTAGTTAAACTCACTTTCCATTTTAGCACAACAAAATTTTTACAAAAGAATTTGAGCTTCAAGAAATAATTTTTTTATCAGGAAATTTATTAATTATTACGAAAAAAATGTTCATTTTCTCACAATACATTGTATAATAACGTTATATCGAAAGGAGAGAAATGAATGAGTGTAGTATTAGTACTTTTGGGTCTATTAGGGTTACTTGTCAGCGGGGGACTGACTATCAAAGCATTAATTAAGAAACAACCGAAAAAACAATATGGCTATGCCGCATTAGCAAGTGCCGCTCTATTTATTGGTGGGGTTGCCACGACAGATTCTTCCCCAACGCTTTCACTTGATGCAGAGAGTGTTGAAACCGATGCCAATGGCTCAGCCACCATCAAAGGCGAATACGACGGCAACAGCAAATTAACGGCCAATGGCAAGGAAGTAAAAACGAAAGACAAAACGTTTGCTTACAAAGTAAAACTGTCCGATGAAAAAACGCAAAAAATCACCTTTGTGGCTGAGAAGAAAGATACCAAAGTTGAAAAATCAGTCGAAGTCACACCGTCAAAAGAATTTATTGCGAGCATCACAGATTCTGAGCAAGAATTGGCCAAAACAGAAAAAGCCTTAGCTTACGCTGAAAAACAACCTTCTCAGAAAAACTATGATGAAGCCGCAACCTTAGTATCTTCATTAAGTCAAGAATACGAGGAATACAATGATCGCCTTGAAAAAATCAAAGAAGCAGTACCTGTTGATGAAGCAGTTACAACTGCTGAAAAATCTAAAAGTAAAAGCGATTATCAAGCAGCTGAAAAATTAGTAGCTGCTGCCCCAGTTGGCAAAGAAGGCTTTCAACAACGTTTAGCGACTGTTCAAACTGCTATCGCTGAAAAAGAAAAAAATGAACAATTAGTCGCCAGTGCGACAGCCGCTGTTGAAAAAGCTGAACAAGAACCAACTAATGAAGCTTACTATAATGAAGCGATCAAACAAATTGACGCTTTAAACTCCCCAAATCAAGCTTTAACCAAACGAGTAGCCGTTGTTAAAACTCAGTTAGATACCCACAAAGAAAAACAACGAAAAGAAGCAGAAGCTCAGAAACTAGCCGCTGAAAAAGCGCAAAAAGAACAAGCCGAAGCGGCAGCAAAAGCGCAAGCTGAAGCAGAGACGCAACAAGCCGCACAGGCGCCGGCGGAAGTCGAGACGGCTGCTGCAGAAGCGCCAAGCGGCAACGCCTTAATTAAAGGGTCACGTAATGGAATTTATCATGTGCCTGGAAGTAGATATTATAATAAAACTACGAATCCAGTAGCTTGGTTCTCTACTGTTGAAGAAGCAGAAGCAGCAGGATACCGAGCACCCAAACAGTAAATACATTAGCAATAATTAATCAAACAAGAAAAATGGGGCCTCCGTTAAAACAACGGATGCCCCATTTTCTTGTTTCTTTTATTGATACACACTGATTCGTTGATTTGGGTGTGCATTACTTTCCACTTCATCTAACATGGCAACGGCGTAATCTGCGTAACTAATGTAGCTGTCACCTTGGCTATTGGTTGTTAATTCTTCGCCAGCGACTTCATAATGACCTGTCGCAGGACCTTCAGCATCAAACATGGCTGCAGGACTAATATAGGTCCAGTGGATGTTTTGAGCTTCTTTCAATAAATTTAAAGCTTCGCCCATCGCCGAAGCTAATGGCTGAATCTCTGCTGGGAATGATGGGGTATCTTTTAATTGAGTTGTGTGTTCTGGGTCCACATATAAGGTTCCAGCGCCCCCAACGACAAACAAGCGCGTTTTTTGATTGGTTAAAATCTCAATCAAATGCTGGGTAGATTTGGGGAAATCTTGCACATTAGGGAATCCTAAGGCACTAATTAATACATCAAACGCTTGAATATCTTCTGTTGTTAATTGATAAACATCTTTTTCAATGGTCGGTGTGCCATCTGTTATTTTTGAGGCATTACGAACGATGGCTGTCACGTCCATCCCGCGACGTTTAGCTTCTGCTAAAAGTAATTGTCCTTCTTTTCCTGTTGCTCCTAATACTGCTACTTTCATGTAAATCATCCTTTCATTTTTAAATAGAACTAAAATAGTTACATTTGACACTTTAAAAGTAGAGAGATTACTTATCTCTCTTAACTTCTATTTCATGAATCACATCTGCTAAGGTGATGCTTTTCAATTCTTCTTCCATTTTTTGTTGCACTTTAGTAAATTCAGTTTCTAGTACCGATTGGATATTTGCCCCAACGGAACAGTTTGGATTAGGATTTTGATGAATATTGAAAATCTCTCGTTCCAATTCAACCGCTGTATAAATTTCATACAGTGAGATCTCTTCTGGTTTCTTTAATAAGGTATTTTTATTGGCTCCACGCATGGAATGAATCAAGCCGGCTTTTTTTAACTGACTCATTAGTCGTCGAACAACGACTGGATTCGTATTCACGCTCGAAGCAATGTATTCAGAAGTCACTTGTTCTTGAGGACCTGTTTCAATCAAACTTAAAATATGAATCGCAACACTTAATTTCGTTGACATGGCCATGTCTAATCACTCCAAACTAAATGTAACGTTATTTGTTACATTTACAGAATACGCTGTTTCGTTTTATTTGTCAATGAGAAACCTCTGACTATTCAAAATAAAAATCATTTGTTGAAACCACACGGGCCCCAAACGGCATTAATGCTAATTTCGCCAATTTAAAGGACTGTTGCCCAAACGGAATACCGATGATTGTCAGACAAAGCAACAAGCCACTAATACAATGCCCAATTGCTAATGGTAGTCCACTGATAATCAGCCAAATAATGTTTACCACCAAAGATACGCCGCTATCACTATACACGACTCGCTTTTTAAACGGCCAAAAGCTCAACCCCGCTAATTTGAAGCATTGTAAACCAATCGGAATACCGATAATTGTAATACACCAAATCACGCCTGCGAATAGCCAAGATAAGCCACCAAAAAAGCCGCCAAAGATAAACCATAAAATATTGCCAAGTGTTTTCATTCTTGTTCCTCTACTTTCCTCATTAAAAATTATGCATGTGAGTAAGTATATCATGAAAGCTTCTTTTTGTTTCAAACAATATTGTAAGGTTGCTGACTCGTTAAAAGACGAAGACACTGTTTCATGATACAATGAAGAAACTAACGATAAAGGAGCAGACTTCATGGACTTACATTTAACCGTTGATCTAAAAAAAACAAAGACACTCATTGACTTAGCCGATCAGGCCCACTTAATCATTGAACAAACAACTAAATTACCGAAAAAAGAGGCAGCGATTCTTTTCTTGCTAAGAGATAACCAACTAGTTGCTTTAGGACTTGCTGAAGAAAAAGCTACATATAAAGAAGTTTCTTTTGATCACTCGATTTTGTTGAAACCGACTTGGGACACAGAACTTGCCTATTTAGCGCAAGCTTTCCTAGATGATGCGAAAGAAAGTGGTTTAACATTGGAAGCAACCCCAACGACAGTCAAAATTCCGAAAAGTGCGGTAGCGACAGTGACTAACTATAAAGAAACGGTCACCTTTATCTTGGAACGTTTTGGCTACTCTCTGTTTAAAAAACCGGCGCCGAAAAAAGCCAGACCAGCCAAAGCACGCCACAAATGGACAAAAGAAGTTAGCCAAATTCCTTTTTATATTGATACTCGACAAAGCAAAGCAACTGTTTTTTGGCAAAAGCGCAATGAAATGCTTATTAAAGCTGGCGCGACAATGATGCCAGAAGCCCCTTTAAATAAAGACGGCTCTGTCGGTTTCTCCGCCAGATTTGGTGAAAAACTTCGTGATGAACGCAAGGGCCAATTTAAAGACTTTGTCACAACGGAAGATATCGTCTTAAAAAGCGTTAATGAAGTCGGCTTGTTTCTCTATTTTGCTGGAACAAACAGCTGGTTAGAGCTAGTTGATGAGAACGGCAAAACCTTAAATGAATGGACTGTGGTGGAATAACCCTTATAAAAAATGTCACGCCTGAACTTTACGATTCAGACGTGACATTTTTTTAATTTAAATAACTTTTTGCTATCGCTTGATACTTATCAATCATATCTAAATAATTATCAATTTCGACATATTCGTCGATTTGGTGTGGCAAAGTTGGAACGCCCGGTCCAAAGACAACGCAATCAAATTTATTTTTTGATTTAGTGAATTCAGCTAAATCTGTGGTTCCTGCTGCTGTTATCAATGGCAACGGTTGGTCAAATTGGGCTTGAATGGCTTGAATTAACGCAGAATCTTTCTCAGCTTTTACAGGAATTTTATTGTAATCAATCGTTAATTCTAACTGATGTTTTTCTTTTTTGTTCAATTCATCAACAATTTTTTGTAATAACGCAATAACTTGGTCGTTGCTGAATTCTGGAATTGAACGGATATTCCCTTGCAAGGTAGCTTGACCTGGAATACTGTTCACTTGTGTACCACCTTTAATGACGGTTACATTGTGAATCGTTCGACCCAATTCAGGATTTTCATAGTTTGCTGTGACTTCCGCCATTTGTTGGTTCGCTTCTGTAATAAATTCGTTCAAATTATTAATCGCATTAATGCCTTCTTCTGGCATGGAACTGTGGGCTTCTTTTCCGTGTGACACAACAGAATAGTTAATTGAACCCATGTGCGCATACATCAAGTTATAATTGGTTGGTTCTCCAATGACTAAGGCACTTAAATCATCCGCATAGCCTTTTTCAGTTAATTGTTCGGCTCCTAGTTCGCCTACTTCTTCGCCGACTGTACCTAAAAATTTAACCGCTCCATTTAATGGGACTTTCTTTTCTTTTAATTCAATCATTGCTAAAACCATTGCGACTAAGCCGCTTTTCATGTCTGTTGCGCCACGTCCATACAATTTATTTCCTTCAATATGGGCCGCAAATGGCGGGAAAGTCCATTGACTTTCGTCCCCTTCAGAAACCACGTCCATGTGGCCACTAAACCCTAAGACTTTTTCTCGGTTTTCACCTAAATAAGCAACCAAACTACTACGATTTGGTGCATAAGAAACAAGTTCAGAAGGGATCTCATATTTTTTCAAAAGATTTTGTAAATAGATTGCCACTTCTTCTTCGTTTCCATTTACAGATTTAATTTTAACCACATCTTGTAAAATACTAATTTTTTCTGATTTTTCCATTGCCATTCGCCCTTTCTTGTTATGCTTAATTCTAGTGTACGCTTCTCTCAGTAAAACCGCAACTGACTTGGTTAGGTCAGCAAAAAACACGCGACAGTTTTAAGAAATGTCGCGTGTTTTTTGCTGAGTTTATTTTAAATAATTAGGCGCTGCCAATTCATTCTCAATGACTTGATTAGGGATCACAAATTCAGGGGTGCCCATATAGTAAGGCGCAATTTCTCCTTGAGGAAACACAATCACTAATTGGTGTTTTTCATTGATATAGAAAGGTTGGTCCTTTTTAATTTTTTTGAAGGGTTGAACATCACTGGGGGCATCCTCTTTTTCGGACCAGTATATTTTATTGCTATCGTTCTTCATTTGGTCTGCTATTTGTTGTTTAATTTCACTACTAATGACATCAATGTAAAAATCATTTTTAAAAATTAAGGGGAGTGAAACGACAACATTGGCTCGTTTGTCGATGGTGTCATATTTCGTTGTCGTCGCAGAGCTGCCTTTAATTTCTGTGAAGGTTCGTTTGACCACTAGGAAGCGACGGTCGTCCACGACTTTTTCATAATCTCCAGTGACTGAAACACGAGAACCATCAAACAATTGCCCTTTGACTTGTTGAAATTCTGTTTGGGCTTCTTTCAAGTATTTTTTGTTGAGCGTGTCAGCTACTGAAGATTCTTGGGATGTTTGGATTTTAGGGACATCGATGTTTACTTCACTTTCCTGTTTTTTCGCTGTCAACGTTTTGATGGTGACTAATTGAACAATTTTATCTAACACAGGGATGTTGCGGGCTGCTTCACTAAAACCTGGAAACAAATTGACTGATAAGACAAAGCCACAAGCTACTACTAGACTACTTTGCAGTGAGCGGTTTCTAAAACGAAGCCAGGTGTACCGCTTTTTCTCTTTATGAAAACGCGCTTTGACTTCCGCTTGTAGATCCGTTGGTAACGGTTGTTGGCGGTATTCTTTTGAAAAGTTTTTAACAACGCTTTTTACAAAATCTTCCATTATTTTTTCGCTTCCTTTCTTTTACTAATTCAATAGACTTCGGAGTTCATTCAAACTGCGGTACATCTTCGTTTTAATCGTATTTTCGTTAATATCCAGGATCAAGGCGATTTCTTTTAGCGTAAATCCTTCAAAAAATTTTAATAGAATAATTTCACGATTGGGACTATCTAATTGATTAATAATTTCTTCAATTTCTAAAAAACTGCGTTGGGGATTATTTAAAAGGGCTAACACATGTTCATCTTTTTCAATATGAACAGCTTCTCGTTTCTTTTTACGCCAATAATCTGTCGCTACAGAAAGCAGAATTCGAAAGAACCACGCTTCAAAATCCTTAATATCGGGTCCTTTTTGGATGGCCTTCAGTGCCTTTTCAAAGCTTTCTTGAATCACATCCAAGGCATCTTCTTTCGAATGTGTATAGTTAAAGGCAATGCGATACATTTTTTCATACTTGGTATCTACAAGCGTTTCTAACGCGCGAATTTGTTTTTTTCTTTTCCAACCATCGAAAACCATCGATTTCTGGAACCTCCTTTCCTGTACACTTATATAGACGAATCACAAGCATAAAAAGTTTCAACTTTTTTATTATTTTTAATTTTTATATTCTAAAAGAAAAAGCGTGGTACAAAAATCATTTTGGATTTTTGCTTCACGCTCAAAATCTGATAAACGGCGGGAACAGAACCAGCTCCTTCGGAAATAAGCCGAAATTGTTGAGAATCACGAAGAACGTAGTGATTCGATGATGAACAATACCTACTTGGTCTCCAAAAATTAAAGAACAATTTCCGGAAATTTCTTCTTATTTCTCGGAGCTAAGCGGTGCTGTCCCGACCTTGTTTTCTTCTCCCGAGTGCGGTCTTAGTGCACTCAGCGTTTTAATAAAATGCGACCAATCAACAGGACGTGGTGGTGCTAGCCAAATAATTTGGGTAATCTCAGGCCAATCGACAAAATGAATATCCGATAAAATTAATTGTACACTTTCATCTACATGTGCTTTGAAAATGATATTCCATTCCGTAATTTTTTCAATATTTTTTTGTATCATACGATTATAGGCTTCACCAAAGGAAAAGTCGACACACAATGTAATCGGAGCCAAAACTTTTTTCAATGGTAACGCATCCACCATTAACAACAGATACCGATAAAATAAAAACTGTCTGGCATCCCAAACAACGGGATTCGTTTTTTGTTCTTGAATAAATTGTCGACTAGCAGAAAAATACTCTGTATACGTTTCTGCAAAGTAGGTTATATCCATTTTGCGATAACTATAGTTTGCTTCTATTGGAAAATGGAACAATTTAAAATGAACGATTGTTACTTTTTGTTCAAAACCTCGCAGGACTTCCTCGGAAAGCTGAAATTGTAATTTTAAATAACTTAACAAGTCACGATTCAATTGTTGAATTTCTGCAAATCTTTGGCAAAGTGCTGCTGAAGCTACTTGAAGCCACTCTTCAGCAATTAAAAATAAGAGTAAATAATTGCCTTCGTTTGTTCGTTGTGGTTCTGGGATTTGAAGACTCTCTAACCAATTGAAAACATTCTGCTGATTGTCACCGGCTAATTGTTTTAACACCTGCGAATCTACTTTTTTCTCTACATAAAATTGTTGCTGCGTTCGTACTAAAGAAACCGCCAAAAAATGAAAACATTTAGCTTGTGCATAGCCCGCACGCTGATTAAGATGAACCTTCTCAGAAAAAAATAGCTCAAAGTTCCGAATCTGCTCTAAAACTTTTTTACCGTACAATGAAAAATCACGTTGGTATAATTGTAAAAAAACCAGTGTTGTTACTTCGCGTAAATTGGTTTCATTTCCCACTAAGTGAAATTCTTTATTAATTGTAATTTGATAATTTTCCAGCATTTTCTTTAATTCCTTGAACTCCTTATAAGCCAATGTGTGACTAACAAAGTGTTCTAAAGCAAACTCATTTACAGAATCAAAACGCTGAAAAAAGAAATCTTGAAACATAGCAAAACGTAACGACTCTTTAATATAGCAATCAATCAAAGTAGCGGAAGTTTCCGTTCCTGATTCATTAAGCGTTAAGAAAATACCATCGCTCACAATTTGAAAATCCTCTGATAAACCAAATTCAATAAAATCGGCATTTAATTCAGCGACCGTTTTGTTCACGATAAATTCAGATAATTCTAACTCCTGCATTACGGTTTCTTTTGACTCTGTTAACATCGGTGCATTTTCCAGTAACTGAAATAAGGCGATTTTTCTTTTATCCACTTTATTTAAAAACATCATCAATATCATAGACTTCTCTCACATCCATTTTTTTCCCATACAATCCATTTCCTGAAAGAAAGTACCCAACCGCTGCTAAATAGCTTTCAGATTCTTCATCGCCGCCTGCACCAAGTCCGTTAGGAAAGACAAAATCTTTATTCACTTGTAGGGGATGAGCCGTTGTTTCTTTTGTTTGTTTCTTTTTTTCTTTTGACATTGCCGGTTTCTCCACAGGTTTGTCTTTTTTCTTGGGTGAAGGCTTTTTTTCTTCAGAAGGAACCGTTGTTTTTTGATCTTCCGGAGGGGTTGGCGCAGGTTGTTCCGGTTCTGACTTTTCCTGAGGGGTGATTGATTCTGGTTTTGGTTGAATTTCTTCCGTTGGTTCTAAGGGATTATAAATAGGTGTCGCCAATGTTTGAATTGGTTCTATTTCGACAGCCGTAAAAATTAGCAAAGAACTAAATAAAAAAAGATACTTTTTTCTCATGGCTTCTCACTCTCTCTACCTCTACTTTATGGGAAGCAATTCCTTGTAAAAGTACCTTTACTTTTACAAGGAAAACCCTTTTTGTCAATAGATAGCTCTTTTTATTGCTCAGATTGTTGTTCTTCCTCTTTTTTCTTTTTACGATACAAGAAGAAAATCAATAAGAGCAGCGCTAGAATGATGAATGCAATCAGTAGATACAACCACCAATTGGTTCCTTTAATGGTTACGTCTTTTTCATTTAATTCTTTAGCAACGTCCCCAGAAATAGTAAATTCTTTTGTAAATTCCCATTTGTACAGGTACCGTTCTTCACCATTGGCACCTTTGACTTGATAGGTGCCCTTTTCATCTTTTACACCATAGGCCGTTGATTTCAAGACATATTTCCCTGGCGTTAATCGTTCTCCTTTTAAAGAAATTGGGTAACTAAAGTTAGAGTTTGGCGCCACTTGCATATCCTCAGTATCGGATTGGTAAAGCGTTTCGCCTCCTTTTGAAACAGTGTTGATTAAATGTAATTGGTTTAAATAGGCCGCTTGTGGGTTTTGTAAAGAAACATTGATGACGTTTCGCGCGTTGACTTGGCCTGGTTTAACCCCCAGTAATTTTAAATCTGGTTGAACCTTTGTCTCATTTTGCTGAAGAATAATGGCCACAACATAGGAGTATTCATTATTAATAGCTAACCCTTTTGATTGGTCCGCAGAAGTCGTGGTTTCTTTCTTTTTCTCTTTGAGTGTTATGCCGCCAGCCATCACGCCATCAAAAGAATCTTTAGGCATCGTGATGGTTAAAGGTAAGGTCTTTTGGGAATGCTTCGGCAAGATGATTTCTTTCGGTGCTTCCACATAATCTTTTAAGTTAAAGCGTAAAGTTTTGTCAGGTTTGATCCCGTTTTGGCCATATTCTACTACGCCATTTAAATTCGTTGTCGCTGAGTTCACTGTATTTTCAATGGTAATGTCTTCATCTGTATCATTACGTAACTGTATTTCTACGGTTTGTTTGGCACCAGGTGCCATTTTTAAGTCAAAGTAGGTTTTTGATTTATCCACTTGATTTTCGGGAATTGTTGGTGTGACCGCAAAATTAAATTCAGAAGCGTGCGCCTCCACGCCAATCCAGCCAAATAACATACAAGCGATTACCGTTGCATATACTTTCCATCTGTTCATATTCATTCTCCTATGTCTGTCATTCTTTGTTGTATTATAAGCACCAAAAGACCGAAAGATAAGCCAAAAAATTTTTGACTTATATCCCGATCTTGCGTGTATGCTGTCGTTCTTAGTTTCCTGTGTTAGCAGGTGTATCTGTCAAAGTCCAAGTAAAAGTTGTCGTGTATTTTTTCGCATATTTTGTGGTTGAACCAGGTACTTCTAATGAAATACTTGTTTTAGCGGCATCTACACTATCGCCCCAGCTCATTAAGTACGTACCCGCACCTTCTTTATCGCCAGCAGCCATGACCACTGATTCAGCCCCAGTTGGGTTTAATTCAATCGTAGCTGGCGCTGTCGTTGGTTTTGCAGATTGTGAAGCCGAAACCACGCGTCCGTTGCTTAAAGTTACTTTGGCCGCTGTTAGTTCTTGATTGGCTTCAGTTTTGAATTGACCATTTTGTTTTACTTTTAACGTCCAACCTGTCTCAGTCCCACGATTATCTGAGACTTGAACAAAGTTTGGGCCTTCTTGGTCGGCACCAGCGTTATCTTTGTATTTTTGTGTTTCTGCATAGTAGGTCATATTTTTTGAGGTAATCGTTTGTTCCCCAAAAGATAAACTAGATGCATAGTCAATGGATAACGGACCTGCTGTCCCTGGCTTAGGCCCTGTCGGATCAGTTGGATCAACTGGCGTAATTGGTTTATCCGGATCTGGATTCGTCGGATCAACTGGATTCGTTGGGTTCGTATTTGGTGCAAATTGAATCGCTCCGTTTGTTTGGTATTCACCACCGTCGACTGCTAATGCACTCATTGGTACAAGTGCTAGTGCGCCTAAAGTTGTGGTTGCCATCAATGTCATTACTTTTGTCTTTTTCATTTATTTCCCTCCATTATTTACTGGTACATCTGAAAGTAGCCAAGTCAATGTTGTTTTATATTGTACTGCATCCTTAGGGGTTTTCCCGGGAACAGTTAGTGAGATTGCCCGTGTGATTGTGGCATTTACTTGCTGTCCTTGTTGATTTTTTTCGGTCACTTTTTCTGCTTGCCCCCACAGCGTGATCCACGTTCCGGCGCCGGTCTTTTCTGGGGCTTGCATGACAACAGTTTCTGCGCCTGCAGCATCCAATTGAATGTTTGCGGTAGCAGTTGGCGGCAATACGTCCGTCGCATTTGAGCGCACACTGGGCTCAGCAAAGGCAACGGTGGCGCCTGTTAATTCTTTGTGTAATGTTTCTGCATTACGAAATTGACCATTTTGTTTCACTTTTAAAACCCAGCCAGCATTGGTTCCCCGTAAATCACTTACTTGCACATAATTAGCAGTTGCCAATTCACTTGCTGAACCATCTGGATTTTTATAGGTTTGCGCTCTGGCAAAATACGTTTGATCCTTATTCGATATTTCATTACTCCCAAAATCCAAACTTGAGGCATAATCGATGGAAAGCGGCCCAGGGGTACCTGGATTAGGTCCATCAGGATTCGTTGGATCGACTGGTCGAACTGGTTTTTCTGGATCAGGATTTTCTGGATTTACTGGATCCGTCCCATCTGTGCTTGGGGTAAAAACAATCGACTGTTCGCTATCAAAAACGACCGTCGCCGCTTCAGCAGGAACAGTGGCGCCAAGCAACATTGTTCCGAATAACAAGGAGTAGACGACTGTTTTTTTCATTTACTTAGCCTCCAACATTCGTTGGTACAGATTTCAATGTCCATGTTAAGGTCGTACGATATTCTTTTGCTAATTTAATCGCTTTACCTGGGACATTTAATTTCACGGCAGTAGCACCTTCTGTCGCATCTTTCCCAAAACGATAGACCCAAGTCCCCATTCCTTTGCCATCTTCTGCTTTGACTAATTCTACTTCTGTTCCAGGAACAAAGGTATGTGCTGCTGTTGGTGTTGGCGCGTATGCGGCATCAACAATCGATGTCACACCTGCATTGGCAATCGATAAAGCGGCCCCCACTAATTCTTCATTTTGGGCTGTTTTGAATTGCGCATTTTGTACAGCGCTTAACGTCCAGCCTTCTTGTGTCCCACGTTTATCCGTTACCTGAACATAGTTTGGACCTGTTGTTCCATCTTTAAATGTTTGAATTTGTGCGTAATAATCTTTCGTGTCGGAAGTGATTTTTTGGGCGCCAAATTGAAAGCTTGAAGCATAGTCAATTGATAAGGGGCCTGCAGTCCCTGGTTTTGGTCCAGTTGGGTCAGTTGGATCTTCTGGTTCAACTTTTTCATCTGGATTGGTTGGATTAACTGGCTTCGTTGGATCTGTATCTGGTTCAAATGTAATGGCACCATTACTTGTATAGTTCACGTTAATATCTTCCGCAAATGCTTGTTGTGTCGCTAGGACACCGCTAAATCCTACAATCCCTACTACTGCTAATACTGTTTTTTTCATCTTCTCTTCTCCTTTTAATAAATAATATGCCTATAGTGATAAGGCTGATTCCCAAATAAATAAATGGTCCTTGATTGGTGGTACCTGTCGCTGGTAATCTTCCTTGTCGCGACCCATATACGCCAGAAGAAAGGACGGATGAAGCGCCTCCGTCAGCTGGTTTGGTGGGTTCGGTCGTTGTGGAAGAATTACTAGTCGCTGTTGTCGACTCTTCTGTGGGATATTCATACGTTCCATAAAAGGAGACAACACCACTATTTTCATAAGCTGCTTCCCCAAACGCAGTGTCTGAATGACAGAAGCTGAAAAGACCTAAAAAACAACTAAGCAAAAGGTATTTTTTCATCTCACTTCTCTCCTCCTTGTTATGGTGCCATGACTAATGACCATGACAATGTCCCTTTGAATTCGCCAACTTTTTGTTTCTCGACTGGCACAGATAGTTTAAGTCCCCGTTGGTTTGCCGCACCCCAACCTTGGTTAATTGTATAACTACCTGAACCGGAGCCTTCATTTTCTGTAACAACCGTATCTCCTTTATTGAGTAAAAATTCTCCTTTGTCTGTAACCAATGACAAATCTTCCAATTGATCTGTGCCGTTCGTTAAGGGATTCGTTACCTGAACATTCAGTTTCCAAGGCGTACTTTCTGTCCCGCGTGTGTCTTGAACGACTAAATCATCTGAAAGAGTTGGCCAGTAAACTTCTGGCTTGGCAGAAATTTTTTGTTTGCCAAAATCAATTGTTTTAGGTACTTTTTCTAACGTTAATTCACCTGAAATAGACACATTGATTTTTTTATTTAACGTTTCACCAGCTTCTGTAAATTGATAATTGGCTGGCACTGTTTTGGCTAATTCTTCTGGTTTCGCTTGCTGAATGGCTTGGAAGGTTGCGGCATCAAGACTTGGTGTTTGATTGGCCCGACCATCTGCGAAAATCACCGTTGCTTGTGTCCATTGTGCCAACTCGTCTGAATTCGTTAAGCCATTTGCTTCTTTTAATTTCAAATGCGCACTTGTCGCATACAAGGCAAACGAACGATCTTTGGCAAGGACACTTTCATTTTTCACAACAACTAAATGAACCGTTTTGTTTTGCAAATTATCTCCTGACGTCCCTGCTTCTAATTGAATATCATGTGTCCGCGATACAGTTTTTTCTGCTAACGGCGCTTGGATTTGTGGTAAATCCGTCTCTTTTAATGAGGTTTTGAAAAACGGCCGACCTTTTGCGCCAAGCATTTCTATTACTTTATCGACAGTCGTTAGTTGCGCTGCCTCATCTTCTGTGACAATCACCGATTGCCCTGAAAGTTCCACTTTATTTGAAAATTGAACTTTTACCTGATAACTGTAGTTCGTATTCGTTGCTTTCCATGAAAGCGGGGTGGTATCTTTCTGCTCTGGAATTTGCTCTATCGTGCTCCCAACTTCACTAGATTTAACCGTTCCTTGGTGCAACCAAGAACCTGTTACTTCGTCAGGAAGGAAGCTTAGGGTTGGTGTTAAAGTACTTGAGGTCGGAATCATCAAACGTCCTTTTTGAACTTTTTGTCCAGCTACTTCGGTGCCCCACGCTTGTAAGGTTAACGGCGCATTGCCAGCTTTGACCTCTTTTACATCATGAGAAATAGTACCTGCACCTGCCACAATTCCAGGGTTTTCCACTTCATAATCGATGATAGAGCCAGGAATTGCTATCCCATAGCCATTGGCACCCTTGGTCACATCGTTATCGCCAATAAATGTTTTTCCAGTCGCTTTTTCAATCCCATGAAACGTTGTTGGCGTAAGTTTTGTAGCATTATTGACCGTTGGATTAATCGTTAAGACCTGATAGGCTTTGACATTTCCAAACCAAGTCCCTGTGCTATCCACCAAAGCAGTTGTATCTGTCGTTGGTTTAATCCATAAAAGTTCATCTTTTGTTGGATCGACGGCTTCAAAATCCGCAATGTTTACCTTACCTGTACCAGGAATTGTTTCTAATGTTGCATGATCCTGAACCGTTAGTTTGCTAGCTGAAATTAAATTGGCTGTGTTGGTGATCCCAATTCCAGCGTTTTTAGATAGATGAATTGATCCGAATTCATTGTAAGTCGTACTGTGGTTCGCGGCAGTAGCAGAAACGCCATTTTTGATGTTCCCACCATTAGCCATTAATTTAATGCCATTGGTGACATTCAATTCCGTAAAGTTGACAACGCCTAAGCCTGTCGCATTTAGTGGTTCTGTTTGATAGTTATTGGTGCCGTCAACGTTAGTCCCAAAGTTAAAGGCCACTTTATTTGAACTAGCATTCACAATTGCATTAGTAAAATTATCTGTTGATGAACCACCGGATAAACCGTTAATACTAACTGCACCTTGAACATTTGCGGTAACATCACGTAAAATTTTTCCGCCACTGATATTGGAATACTGTGTTGCATATAAATTTCCAATACTAGAACCCGCTGCTTGAATATTCATTGTAATCTTGCCGTTCTTGGTATACGCAGCATTGGTTCCACCATCACCGTAAATGCTGGCCCCATTTAGAGATTCCACACCTGTTTTAGTGAAAATATTTAAAGTAATTGTGTTTGATTCATCCGTTCCTAGTGTCGTATTTTGACCATAGGGCCGACCACCAGTAATGTAGGTATTACCAGGCAACTTAAACTCTCCGTTGTAGTTTCTTAAATCAATTAAGAGTTTGGCATTTCCAAGAAGTGAGCCCGCATTGGTAATACCACCTGAAAAACCGTTCGCGCCTGTCCGAGGAGTTCCTGAGAAATTTCCTCCGTAGATGCGATTGTCTGAATTACCAGTAATTGTATGGCCACCGCTTGCTCCATAAGAAGCGCCCATCGAAGCATTAATTACTCCTTCATAAACCGTTACGCCGACATTCCCAACATTTTTGGCATCATTCCAGCCACCGCCTGAAAGAAACCAATCGACTTGGCCATTATTAACAATTGTTTGACCGTTTCCATAAACTCGAGCTGCTTGATAGCCTGTTCCTTCTAATGTGTCAGCAATCCCGCCATTCAATGTGTTAGAAGTATTGCCTTCAACAACACCTGAAAAAGAGCCACCATATGTCCAGCGAGCAATGGTATTATTTAAAACAGTCTTAGTATCTCCTTTTATATAGATATCCCAAGTATCATTACTAGCAGGATAGCCGCCGCCACCAACAATATCCCAACCTGAATTATACCCACGACTTTTATTGGTCGTTGAATAATCTAAGCTTGTCGGTTTTGCGCCTGAATAAGCCATACCATCGCCACCTAAAGACCCATCACCATTCGCTGTTCCCACTTCAATTGTTGTATTTCCTTCAATATAGCCGCCGCGACCAGCTGCAGTTGAATAAATTGCACCATTATTAAACGAACCGCTGACTAATTTAGAAGAAATATTTCCGAAAACTTTAAAAGCTGCTGCCGATTTGGCTAATTCTGCTCTTTGCTGTGGTGTATAAGCATCATACGTTGCTTCATTTGAGGCCCCAATTTGACTCTTGTTAAATTTCGAAACATTGTTACCAGCACCGCCGTTAAAATCATTAATACCACCAGCGGTATTCGTTCCTGCTGTAACCACATTCGTAATATTTCCGATGATCGTTCCAGAATATTGGTTGCCTCCTTCAAAATCTGCACGACCCGCACTATACAACTGTGTATTTAAATTTGTAGTAATTCCATCAGTCGCACGATTCGTTCCTATATCGCCGCGGGAAGAGCCACCAATAAAACGTTGACCCGCTGTATACCAACGGCCATATCCAGAAATATCGTTTGTTACTTTTCCACCAATATTTCCGTATTGAACACCGCCATAATACGTACTTAGTTGGAAACCTGTAGCAGCATTCGTAATTGCAACCTTTGTTGAGACGTTACCAGTAACATTCGCTGTGTTGGTTGCGTTGGTTCCATAACCGCCCCCATAAATTGAAGCAATTCTGCCACCAGAATCATTGACAACCAATGAAGTATTCCCAGTCACTGTCCCAATATTGGCGCCCCCACTTAATGTATTTAGTCCGCTCCGTGTATTGTTAATAACAATCGTAGGATTTCCAGCTAAATTACCACCATTTTGGTTTCCGCCATAGAAATTCCATGTCCCTGTACCTGTACTATTTACTGTTAAAGTTGGGTTTCCTGAAACATCTCCTGTATCCGTTCCACCGTATACGGTCAGACCGTTTCCACTAGAGCCGCCATTCAAGTTCAAACTGTAACCATTTAAATACATATTCGTACCTGTATAGTTTAGATTTCTCAAAGTAATGTTTGAGCCAAAAAAGATATTTTGATTAAATCCTAACGTCTTAGAACCCGTTGGCGCCGTTTGATCCATACTAATCGGATCCGCACTGTTTCCAGTAATCACTAAATGATTGACCTTGCCTTGCAAGGCGTAAAAAGTCATATTACTTGCCGTAACCGTGTCAGGAATCACTTTAGCGGTGGTCGCCGCACTCGTCGTAATATTGTTTCCTATATAAAGAGTGAAATCGCCATTGTTTCCCTGTTGATACAAATCAAACAAGGCTTCTTTCAAACCAGCCTCTGTCGATGCATATTCTTTGTACGCTGCTCCATCTCCTGCTGGACTTGGCACAACAATCACTTTTGTTTTATCTGCAGGAGCAATTGTGTCCGCAATGGACTGATCAACTGAGATAGCTCTGGCCATGCGTGTCAGTTTCTGTTTAAAGACAGCCGTAAGTTGTGTATCTTCTGAAAACTCTAATTGAAGAAGTTCTTCATTTGTATATGTTTTTCCTTGATAAGACCAGCCAACGAAAGTCGCATTTTCCTCACTATTCGCCCATTTTGGTAATTCTTCTGTCCGAAGTGGCTGATTTTTTTCTTTTACCACTTGATAACTTTTGGCATCATTTAGAAACAAAGCTTGATCCGTTGTTTCAAAGGTCAAGGTGATTTGCTTCTGCTCTTCGCTTGGTTTTGTTTCTGTGGAAGAGGTGGTTACTTTTTCTGTGATAGCACTAGATTCCGTCATTGATGACTGTTCTGTAGAATGTGCGCTGCTTTCTTTTGTTGCTTCACTTGTACTGGTTTCTGCTGTTTTTGGCTGTGTCTGCGTACGTTCCGTTTGTTGCTCCTCTTCAATCGCCCACGCTGAAACAGATAAAAACGGTTGTACAAGTAAACAAGTTGCCAATAAAACAGCGATTTTCTTTTTCATTAACTTCATCACTCCTCCCTCGAAGTAAACTTTCCACAACCAACCTATGGCTCAAGTATACGAAGTTTTCTTCTGATTTTTTTAAAGATATTTTCTTAATTTCAAAAAAAAAATTTATTTTTTAATTTTCTTTTTGTTAACTAAACGAATTTTTTGCTATTTTCTGTAAGATGAAATGTTAATTTGTTCACAAAAATAACAAAAACGTTGTTTTTTAACATTAAAATTAACAAACGAGTTCGTAGTATAGCACGGATTTTTTCTCATGTAAACATCATTAAATAAACATTTTTGTTTAATTTATACATATTTCCCAGCTAAAAAAATGACAAAAATAAATAAACAGAGGCCTTAGAAATATTTCTAAGGCCTCTGTTTATTTATACGTATTCACAAACTGGACTGTTTCTTGGTAACATTGTTTAGCTTCTTTTGTTTGATAGTCGAATTGATATTCGTGGGTGATCGTTGCTTTCTTATCTTTGAAAAAGAGAGCTGAAACTGGAACATTTAAAGTTTTTAACCGCTGAACCAAGGCTAGTCCTTGCTCTTGGAATGAAAAACTATTGCCATCTGTTAGATACGTCGGGGGAAATTCTTTGGTGACTTTATCCACTAAACTCACTTCTTGCAGTTCTGCACTCGTCTGCCAGTCTTTAGTGCCGAGCAAGGACCAAGCCACTGTTTTAACGAAAAATTTCATAAAACGATTATCACTTTGTTGGTTGGCCATTTGTTTCAAATCCACCGGACCACAATACGAGAGTGTACCTTTTAAATGGTTAGCTGGCAACGCTGCAGTCATACCTAATTCTTTGGCATAGTTGGTATTGGTTTGAACTGTTGCATATTGTAGAGCAATCTGGGCACCCGCACTGTCCCCGCCAATAAAAAGCTTAGATAAATCTAACATGGGATACGCTTGTTTCTTTTCTAATAAAAATTGAACAAGTTCATCGACCTGCTGGAGCTGGCTTGGATAAGGTGCGTCTGGTGCTAATTCATAATTCATTGAAATAAAGGCAACTGAGGAATCAGCCACTAAACGTGTCGCAAACTCTTTCATCCCAGACTTATCTCCTCCCACATAGCCACCACCATGGACCCATAAAACGACTGGTACCGCTTGTTTTGACGCTTGGGGATAATACAAATCAAAGGTATTCTTTTTTCTTGAAGAAGGGTATGTTTGATTTTCTTGCAATTGGACATTGGGCAATGCTTTATCATAGGAAGCTGAATCTTTTATTTCAACTTCGCCTGCGAATAACTGGTTGATGACCCAAGCGCCTGGCTTAGGGGATAATTGAAAGGCGAGAAACACACCTAAGCAAATAACCACAAGGATTCCTAACAACCAAAGGATAAAACGTACGATTTTTCTTTTCACTCTATTCACCTGCTTTAATTTGTAGCAAAATTATAGCATGTTTTTTAGCCAAAGCGTTTATTTTGAAACAGCTTTTTTAGAATTTGATGTACTTTTATCATTTGAAATGCTTTCTTAAAAGCTGTAAAATGAACAAAATGACTTTAACCTTTAGGAGGTTGCCAAATGAAAGCTCTGATTTCCATTGATTATACGAATGATTTTGTCGCCACAGACGGAAAACTAACCACTGGTGCCGCTGGACAAGCCATTGAAACGGCCCTTGTTCAACAAACAAAGCACTATTTTGACAATGGCGATTTTGTGGTTTTTGCCATTGATGGGCATGATCCCCTAGATCACTATCATCCTGAAAACAAACTTTTCCCGCCCCACAATGTCTTAGGAACTGACGGGCGTAATCTGTTTGGCTCGCTAGCTGATTTTTATCAAGCTCACAAAAATGAGGCAAGCGTTTATTGGATGGACAAACGGCACTATTCTGCTTTTAGTGGCACGGATTTGGACATTCGGTTACGAGAACGAGGAATTACAGAGCTTTGTTTAACTGGTGTTTGTACAGATATTTGCGTGTTGCATACGGCTGTCGATGCCTATAATTTAGGCTATCAATTAATGATTCCTGAACGCGCCGTTGCTAGTTTTGATGAACAAGGACACGAATGGGCGTTACGCCACTTTAAACAAACTTTAGGAGCAACCATTCTATAAAAAGACTAGTCAATCCTTCCGTGCGCCCTATCTATATTCAAAAAATCCTGTAAACAACACAAAAGCCAACCTTACTATGGATAAGGTTGGCTTTTTTACACTCATTTTAACTCCGAGCCTGCGGATTAGTGATAACTAGCATTCACAGAATAAGCAGAGACTGTTAGTTGATAGAAATTAGCTACTCATAAAAAGTGGGGAAGCCCACTTTTTATAGACCAATGACCGTTGCAAAGAAAGGAACCACTAAAACAGTAACTACACCAACCACTACGACAGAAATACTAGCCATAGCAGCCTCTGTTTCACCCATTTCCATGCCAACTGCCACACCTAGGGCATGTCCGGCCGCACCTAAAGCTAAACCTTTGGCGATTGGATTGTTAATCTTAAACCATTTCAATGCAATTCGACCCAAGGCATAGGTTAGTACACCATTGAAGATTACGGTAAACGCCGTAATAGAAGCAATGCCGCCAACAGTTTGAGAAATAGGTACGGCAATCGCTGTTGTAGCTGCTTGTGGTAAGATTGAGGCCACTAAATGATTATCCATGCCAATCACTTTTCCTGCAAAATAAACAGCCACTAGCGAACCAAAAGAACCAATTGTTAACGCCGTTAAAATTTCTAACCAATATTTTTTCAACACGTCTCTCTTTTTATATAAAGGAATCGCAAACGCTACTGTCGCAGGCTCTAGAAAGAAGCTGATATATTTGCCACCTTCATTGTATTGCTCGTAACTAATTCCTGTTACTTTTAAAACGACAACGCCTAAAATCATCGCAACGAATAATGGCGTAAATAAGAAGAAACCTTTACTTTTTTTAAACAACCAAGTACCTATGCCAAATACAGCTAATGAAATAATAATGCCAACATACGGATTCATGCGCGAACCTCTCCTTTCGCTTTCTTCGTTGCTGCGGGTTCTTTTTCTTTTCGAGCATCTTTCATATGCAATAAAAAGGCGCCCGTCCAACCAGTCGTTGCTAGTAACGCTAGTGTCGCTACTAAAATAACAAAAACAATTTGAACGCCAAATTGTTGCATAATCCCTAAAGAATTAACTAAGGAAATCCCTGAAGGAACAAATAAAAATGTAATAACCGTTGATAAGCTATTACCTAGCCCTTCCACTTGCTCCAATTTAACAACTTTTGTACATAAACCAATGAACAATAACACCATGCCAATTACTGAAGCAGGCATTGGTATTGGAGAAATGAACGCCAAGCCGTTGGCGATTAACATAATAATGGCAAAAACTGCTGCTTGTTGTAAAAATGAATATACTTTCTTTTCCATGCTTCTTCGCTCCCTTTTGTCTGTTTTCTATGGGTTAAGTATATAAAGAAAACGTTTTTTTAAGGGCTTTTTTTCATGAAATGCCAGAATTTCTTCACCAAATGCAAAAATCACCACTTGAAATGCATTCGACATTTCAAGTGGTGATTTTTTAACTTAAGCCAAGTTTTTCTTTAAATTCTTTGACGTATGAACGGCTAACAGGTACTTTTGAGCCGTTGGTTAAAATTACTTGCAACGTGTTATTAAACCACGGCTGGATTTCTTGAATTTTTGTTCGATTCAAGATGAAACTTCGGTGCGTTTTAATAAAGAGCGCGGCAGGTAATTTTTGTTCAATACTGTTGAGGGTCCCTGTCATCTTGTAGACCTGTTGATCTACAAAAATGCTCAGTTGCCGTTCTTCGACAGAAACGAGGTAAATATCTTCTGGCGCCACAAGATAAATGCGGTCTTCCCCTTGAATAGGTATTGCTTCAGATTTCGGTCCTTTTTCAGCAGTATTTTCTGGGACAGCTTGAGCCATTTCTTTCGATGCTTTTTCAATGACTTGTGTTATTTTTTCTTCTTCAAAAGGTTTCAAAATATAATCTTTTGCATTCACTTGAAAGGCCTTTAACGCATATTGATCATAGGCGGTTGCAAAGACCAAGTAGGGCGCTTTTTTAAGATGGGTTAATTTTTCCGCTAAATCAAACCCGCTTTCATCGGTCAAATGAATATCTAAAAATAACAAATCTGGCTTTTGATCCATCATCTCTTCCATTGCCTCCGCCACAGAATCCGCTTCTGCAACGCTCGTCACTTGCGGATGTTGGGAAACAAGATAGCTCAATTCTTCTCGTGCTAAGGGCTCATCATCAACGATTAATACGTGCATCTAATTCCTCCTGTTCCATCGGGATTTCTAAATGAACATGGCTCCCGCCTGTTTCTAAATTTTCAATTAAAAAACAACCTTCTGATCCATAAAGGTTCGCCATTCTGCGGGACAAGTTTTCCAGTGCCGTGCCGGTGCCTTTTTCCGAAGCCACTGTCGTCTTTCCTAATAACAAGCGGCGTTCTTCGGGAATCCCTTGCCCATTGTCATACACATCCACATGTAATTTGTGTTGTTTTGCTTTGACCACTACCCGGACTTGATTGTTCTCCTTCCGGCTGCCAAATGCATGCTTGATGGTATTTTCCACTAACACCTGAATCGCATACGGCGGTACTTTTTCTGAAGCAACCGCTTCTTCCACGTCAAATGTTACTTGATAACGATTTGGAAACCGTGCTTGTTCTAATGACAAATAGGCTTTTACTTGTTCTAGTTCTTGTGAAACTGGGATTGTAGTTTGCACGGCTCCTTGCAAGTTGCCTCGAAAGTATTTACTTAATTGGAGCAATAGTTTCCGCGCTTTTTCACTGTCTTTCCGCATTAATGCGGAAATAGTATTGATGGCATTAAAGAAGAAATGCGGGTTCACTTGCGCTTGCAAGGATTTAATTTCAGCTTCTTTAAGTAATTTTGATTGTACTTCCGCTTCACCTAATTCAATTTGTGAAGAAAAAATTGTCCCAAGACCTTCTGCTAGCTGCTCCTCGACATGCGTTAACTGCGCTGGATCCGTAAAGTACATTTTTAAGGTGCCAACAATTTGCTGATGGGAAAATAATGGAATCACAATCGCCGCTTGCAACGGACAATTAGGGTCCGAACAACCAACTTCTTCTTTTGCATGCGCGATGGTCATTTGGCCCGTCCGTAACACTTCCCGAGAAAGCTCCGTGATGACTTCTAGCTCTGGAATATGATGGTCGCTTCCTGCGCCAACATGAGCTAAAATTTGATGACTGTTTGTCATGCTAATCGCACTGACTTTTGTATAATGCTTAATAATCTCCGCAACTTTTTTGCTGGAATTTTTATTGAGGCCTTCTCGAAAATATGGCAGTGTTTCCGCTGCTAATTCCAAAACATCGTGCGTCTGAACCGCTTTGGCCTGCTCTTCTTGTTTCAATGTCGTTGTTAGAATCGACATAAAAATAAACGTTCCTACGCTATTTAACAAAATCATCGGCAGCGCAATAAAACGAACCAACGTGGCCCCATCCGCTAGATCACCGCTGAAAAAGAAAATAAAAATCATCTGAATCATTTCCATACACGCTCCGACAATGGCAGAAAAGCCGGCAGACGGAAAAACGGTTTGCTTTGCCATGCGGCTCCCTAAAAAACCGGCAATTAAGCCAACAATTAAAGAAGCAGGCACATAAAAGAAACTATGCCCCCCGCCTTGAATAACCCGATGAAAGCCAGCAATTAAACCAACCGTACTGCCGACAATCGGACCACCTACTAATCCAGAAACGCCAATTACTAACGTACGCGTATTCGCAATGGAAGCATTGCTGCTTAAATAGGTTAGTAAATTATTGGGAACAATCTGATTCTTAGCGATTTCGATACCTGTAAAATTAGAAATAATAGCAAATAAACCAAAAATCAAAATCAACTGAACTTTTGAAGACATTTTTTCACGACTTAATAAAACACGCTTAAAATAAGGCACATTCACTAAAAGAAAGGCCAGTAAAATAATTAAGCCCACCCGTTCCATCATTAAAATAAATAATTCGACCACACCGGCACCTCCTTCCTATTAACTATACTATAAATCAAGGAAAAGAAAAAAATGAAGCTTCTCAAAAAAGAGGCTTCATTTTTTCTATTCATTAAAACGCAGGAATATTGGCACCTTTAGAATTTTTCTTGATGTATTCAGCAACTTCTTTTGTTGTCATCGCTTCTTTTAAAACCTTGATCTTTTCGCTATCTTTTTCGCCTTTACGTGTCACAACTTGTAATGCGTAATGTTTACTTGCTTCTTCATCTTCTAACAAGATCGCATCTTTCGTTGTTAAACCAGCAGGTTCTAAGTAGGCTGGGTAGCAGAACACCATAGCAATGTCTTTTTCATCATAGGCTTTAGCTAAATTCAGTAAATCAATGCTTTCAAAAGTAATGTTTTTAGGATTTTCCACGACATCTGCCACCGTGCCGTTAAAGCCGACACCTTCTTTTAATTTAATCACGCCGTTTGCATTTAAAATTGCTAAAGCACGGCCTTCATTGGTTGGATCGCTAGGAATCCCCACTTTGGCATTTTCAGGTAAATCTTTCGCATCTTGGTATTCTTTTGAATAGAAACCACCAGCAAAATAATAAATCGGTTGCACAGCCACTAAATCAGCTTTTTTCTCTTTGTTAAACATTTCCATAAATGGTTCATGTTGGGCAAAATTGGCATCCGCTTCGTCATGTTGCACGGCATCGTTGTAGGCAACATTGTCGCTCACTTCCATAATGTTAATTTTGTACCCTTTTTTCTCAGCTTCTTTCTTGGCAATCTCCAAGATATCTTTTGAAGATTCCAATTGCACGGCAACGGTAATCTCCTTGTCTTCTTTCTGGTCTGCTTGTTTATTTCCCCCACAGGCAGCTAAAATAACTGTTGCAATAACAGCGAATGTTGCTAAATAAAACTTCTTCATTCTTTTGTCCTCCTACTTTCTTTTGTCTAGTTTTTGGGCAATGAAGTTCCCAAGCATTTGTAAAATGAAGACCAGTGCAATCATAATTACAATGGCAACATACATAATACCGTATTCATACCGTTGATACCCGACACGAACTGCAAAATCGCCAATCCCGCCGCCACCAACAACACCCATCACCGTGGAATATGAAACCATACTCACTGTCGTGGTTGTGTAAGCAAGGACTAATCCGCTACGTGCTTCCACCAATAAAAAGTGCCAAATGTATTGGACTTTCGAGGTACCTAACGAATTAGCTAAAAAATAAATTTCTTCTGGAACATCCAACAGCACTTGTTCAACCAAGCGAGCAAAAATCGCGATCGCAACAATACTCAATGGCACAGAGGAAGGAATTGGGCCAAACGCCTTTCCTAAAACAGAACGAGTAACTGGAATCAACGCAATCACAAATAATAAATAAGGAAACGAGCGAATAACAGTTACAATGAAATTTAAAACCCAGTATAGCCAAGGTTGATGTCCTTTGACTTTCGGATTAGCCAAAAATAGTCCTAATCCTAATGGCAAGCCGACAAGCAAACAGATAGCCATCGAAATCGACATCATAATCCCTGTTTCTTTTAAACCAACCAGCATAGATGGCCAATATTCGGCAAAGGTTTCTGAAAAAGTCATGGGCGCAAACTCCTTTCCACTTTTTCTAAATAGGAAAGCGGTTCTTCCTCATATTGCTGAGGATTATTCAGAAATTCGCCAATTAACTGACCTTTTTCCATCACTAAGATACGATTACATAAGCGCTTCACGGTTTCTAATTCGTGACTGACAAAGAAAATAGTCGGTCGGAATTCCTGATGCGTCTTATGTAATAGTCGAACGACACTTTCTGTATTTTCTTCATCTAATGAACTCGTTGCCTCGTCACATAATAACCATTTTGGATTACGGCTCAACGCTCGAGCAATAGAGACACGCTGTTTTTCCCCACCAGAAAGCTGAGCAGGATACGCTTCTGCCTTATGGGCCATATCAACAAACGTTAATAAACGCTCAATTTTTTCAGGCTGTTTCTCTTTTAAAAGTTTCAAAGGCAACGCAACATTATCATAAATTTTCAAATTTTCTAACAAATTGTAATGCTGAAACACCATCCCCATTTGTTGTTGCTGCTGGCGAACTTCTTTTTTAGAGAAGGTTTGAACATTCCTGCCATCAATGCGAATTTCCCCTTCACTCGGTTGTTCCATTAAATTCAACAAACGTAACAACGTGGACTTGCCAGAGCCACTTTTCCCAACAATCCCAACGATTTCTCCTGGTTGGACAGAAAAGTGAATATTTTTTAACGCGTGTGTCTCTTGATAGACTTTCGACACATTCACTAACTCAATCATGATTACCTCCTAAAGGCCGACAAACAAACTATAACAACTAAAAAAACTGTATAACAATTAAAGTAATTCTGTGAAACGATTTAAAAAAACTATTACGAATTAAAAAATAACACACGTTTCGAAAAACAGCGTTATATCAGAGATGTAACTACTTACATCATCTACTAAAACAGAAAAAAAAGCAACCTTTTTATTTGTGAAAAAAACACTATCTGTTTTTTGTCTGTATTATTTTGTACAAATGAATTAAAAATTTCCTGTTTCTACAGCTATTTCCCCACGCTCCTCTAAAAAAAGACATTCTCAGAAACGAGGCATCCAAAAAGGGAAAAGCGCTCGTAACGATAATGTCTCTAATGGTTTACTTTTTAAAGACAACTGTTTCTTCGACAGTAATTCTTTCAGCCAATGATTGAATCACTGGACAGTTTGGGGAGACAAGCTTCAAACACCGTGTCGCCCGTGCTTGAAAGGCTTCTGGAACAGACACATAAAAGAGAATCGTCACCTGTTTTAATGGTTGTGCGCGTCTCTCTATTTCTCTTGAATACGTGACTTCTATTTTTTCAAACTCAAAGGGAATGTGCGAATTTTCCAAAACGGATTGATACACGTACCCCCCACAAGCGCCAATTGCCGAAACGAGCATTTGAACTGGCGAGTATCCCTCTTCTTTTGCTAACACCCAGCGCGCTGTTTTCGTTTGTAATTCAAATTTTTCCACACCACGAATAATCGTCAAACGTTCTACCATTGCCATCTCCACTCCTTTTTACTCTTTCTTAAAAGATACTACAAAACAGCGCTAAAACAAACATTTCTAACTTCTCAACTTAGCAAGTCCTAAAAAAAAACGAAATTCTCACTTGACAAACAACGCAACACCTGATAATATACTTCCGTTCAAATCGTAACCATTACGATTTAGATTTTATAAATCCAAAAAGAAAGGAAGTGCCTTATGGCTAAAAAATCAAAAATTGCTAAAGCAAAAAAACAACAAGCAATGATTGCAAAATATGCGCCTATTCGCCAAGCCTTAAAAGAAGCTGGCGATTATGAAGGTCTTAGCAAATTGCCAAAAGATGCTCATCCAAGTCGCTTAAAACTCCGCGATCAAACAGATGGGCGCCCACGTGGCTACATGCGTAAATTTGGCATGTCTCGGATTCGTTTCCGTGAATTGGCTCACCAAGGCTTGATTCCTGGCGTCAAAAAAGCAAGCTGGTAACTCATTATTTCGATAAAGACAACTAGCGAGGACAGTCGCCTTTGGGCTGACCTCGCAGCCCCCTTTATCTTTTATACGCAATTAAAAAAATCAAATTGGAGGACGGTACTATGCGCCAAACCATTACGTTAGCTTGCGCTGAAACTGGCGAGCGCCTTTACTTAACAAGTAAAAACAAACGAAATACACCAGAAAAATTACAGCTGAAAAAATATTCACCAAAATTACGGCGCCGTGCACTTTTCACTGAAGTCAAATAACAGGAGGAAAACTTGATGGGCATTCCAATCACCATTGTTTCTGGCTTTTTAGGCGCAGGAAAAACAACCTTAATTAACCATGCGCTTGCGCAATCACCGTTTCCTAAAGAAGAAATTATTATTATTGAAAATGAATTTGGTCAAACAGGCGTTGACCACGCATTACTTTTACAAACCACGGAACGAATTATTCAATTAAATAATGGTTGCATGTGTTGCAGCTTACGAGGAGATCTTCTTGCCTCTTTATCAGCAATCTTAGAAGTGTACCAAGAAGAACAACAAACCGTTGCCCAAGTCATTTTAGAAACAACGGGCATTGCTGATCCGCAACCAATCATTCAAACAATTTTAACGACCCCGCACATCAAAAATCATTTCTATATAGACAGTCTCTTAACGGTCGTTGATGGGCATCATTGGCAACAGCAACTTCAAGAAACCGAAGCCATCAAACAACTGGCCTTAGCAGATCGCCTCTTTTTTTCTGTCAAGGAACCAGCAGACATCACTCAGCTACCAACGTTCCAAGAAACCCTTCGTACCATTAATCCTTTTGCTGATATTTTATCCTTTCAAGCCAACGAGCCCCTTTTGGCTAGTGACTTTTTTCAATTAAATAAGTTTACGGCAACACTTACAGAACACGAAATGACTCATTCCCCGCATGAGCACGCCCACGAGCATCATCACCATACCTTTCACTCCCTCACGCTAACGGCGTCCTCAGCCCTCAACGAACCTCTTTTCACTCGTTGGCTTGATTGGTTAATGTATACGCATCAAGAAAAGTTATACCGTTTCAAAGGGATTCTCGCCTTACAGGAGCATGACTTGGCCATTGCCATGCAAGGCGTCAACCAGCAAGTGGCCTTTCAAATGACGAATCAACCCCCTCAAGAAACGACAATTGTTCTGATTGGCAAAGAATTAGAGACAAAAAAAATTCAAGAAACCTTTCAAAACCTCAACAAAATAGCTACTCCGTAAATTATTTTTTTACGAAATGGAGGTCCTATATATAATGGAAAAAACTGACTTATCTAGTGCTTATCGTCGACTGAAAAGTCCCAACATCAAAACACGAAAACGCGCACTTAAAATCATTAAAGAACATAAGCGCAATAAACAAAAGAAAATTGCGTAATTCACTAAAGGAGCACACCTATGAAAAAATTTACTCTTCCCCTGTTAGCCGCCTTATCGCTAATCCTTTTCGGCGCTTGCGGCAAAACAAACACCTCTGATAAAACAGCTGACGGTAAAGAAAAACTATCCATTGTCACGACTTTTTATCCTATGTACGATTTCACTAAAAATATTGTAGGCGATGAAGGAGACGTCAAATTGTTAATCCCTGCTGGTTCTGAACCCCACGATTATGAACCATCCGCCAAAGATATGGCTACCATCCATGATGCGGATGTTTTCGTTTACCACAATGAAAATATGGAATCTTGGGTACCAAAAGCTGCTAAAGGCTGGAAAAAAGGAGCCCCGAACGTCATTAAAGGTACCGAAAACATGGTCTTACTTCCTGGCAGTGACGAAGACGGACACGACCATGACCACGAACATGGCGAAGAAGGCCACCACCATGAATTAGATCCGCATACTTGGGTTTCGCCCCATCGTGCCATCCAAGAAGTTACAAACATCAAAGAACAATTAGTCAAACTTTACCCTAAAAAAGCCAAAACATTTGAAACAAACGCAGAAAAATACTTAACAAAATTAACAGCCTTAGACAAAGAGTTCCAAACAGCTTTGAAAGACGCTAAGCAAAAAAGTTTTGTTACCCAACATGCTGCATTTGGTTATCTTGCCTTAGATTACGGCTTAAAACAAGTGCCAATAGCTGGTTTAACACCTGAACAAGAGCCAACAGCAGGGCGCTTGGCAGAGTTGAAAAAATATGTCACAGACAACCAAATTCGCTATATTTATTTTGAAAAAAATGCCAACGATAAAATTGCTAAAACGTTAGCTGACGAAGCGAATGTTCAATTGGAAGTCCTAAACCCGCTAGAAAGTTTGACACAAAAACAAATGGACAATGGCGAAGATTATCTTTCTGTAATGAAAGAAAACTTAACTGCTTTGAAAAAAACAACAGATACAGCCGGGAAAGAGGTTCAGCCAGAAACCTCTGAAAAAACAGAAAAAACCGTGGCTAACGGCTATTTCAAAGACAGTGAGGTGGCTGAGAGAACACTGGCAGATTACGCTGGAAATTGGCAATCCGTCTATCCTTTATTAAAAGATGGCACATTAGACCAAGTCTTCGATTACAAAGCGAAACTGAAAAAAGATAAAACACCAGCCGAATACAAAACCTACTATGATGCCGGCTATCAAACCGATGTCGACCACATCAACATCACTGATTCCACCATGGAGTTTCTGGTCGATGGCAAACCACAAAAATTCACCTATAAAGCAGCCGGTTATAAAATTTTAAACTATGCAAAAGGCAACCGTGGCGTCCGTTTCCTTTTTGAAACAGACGATGCCAATGCTGGACGGTTTAAATACGTCCAATTTAGCGACCACAACATTGCACCAACGAAAGCCGCTCATTTCCACATCTTCTTCGGCGGCGATAGCCAAGAAAGTCTGTTCAATGAAATGGACAACTGGCCAACGTATTATCCAAACGACTTAAGCAAACAAGAAATTGCCCAAGAAATGATTGCGCATTAAACATTCAAAAGAGAGGAGATAGCATTAGCTAATGCTACCTCCTCTCTTTTTTTATTTAGTCAAGCACACCATGTTCTGCTTCAAACGTCGCTAACAACTGGCGCACTTCATCCGTTGATTTTGTATTCATTAATTGTGCTCTTAAATCACTGGCACCTGGAAAGCCTTTGACATAAATTTTGAAGAAGCGATGCAGCCCAACGATGGAGCGAGGCACCAATTCTGCATACTTGTCTTGCAAATCCAATTGTAAACGTAACAAGCCCAGTAATTCTTGTGGCGTATGTGTTTTGGGTTTTTTTTCAAAGGCATAAGGATTTTTAAAAATCCCCCGACCAATCATGATGCCATCTACACCATATTGTTCTGCTAATTCTAGGCCCTTTTGACGATCGGGAATATCCCCATTAATCGTAATTGTCGTTTGCGGTGCGACACGGTCCCGAATAGCCATAATTTGCGGAATGACCTCCCAATGGGCATCCACTTTGCTCATCTCTTTTCGTGTTCGCAAATGAATGGATAGATTCGCAATGTCTTGCTCTAATAAATGCGTGATCCACGCCTCCATTTCCGCCATTTCAGTAAACCCAATGCGTGTTTTGACACTAACAGGTAAGCCACCTGCTTTGGCGGCGTCAATCAATTCAGCCGCGACTTCTGGGCGCAAAATTAATCCGCTGCCTTTTCCACGCTCAGCCACGTTGGGCACAGGACAGCCCATATTTATGTCTAATCCTTGAAAGCCCATCTCCGCTACACCGATACTCATTTCACGGAAAAATTCCGGTTTATCCCCCCAAATATGTGCCACCATTGGCTGTTCATCTTCTGTAAAAACGAGGCGCCCGCGCACACTGTCTTTTCCTTCAGGATGACAATAACTATCTGAATTAGTAAACTCTGTAAAAAACACATCTGGTGCCCCAGCTTCTTTCACGACATGACGAAAGACCACATCAGTGACGTCTTCCATTGGTGCTAAAACAAAAAAGGGCTTTGGCAATGTTGCCCAAAAATTCTTGCTCATCTTCATATACTCCGTTTCTGATTTTTTCTTTATTTTCAACGACAACTTGTCGACATATTCTGGTGCGAAACATTGCTATTATACAGGGAAATACACGAAGAATCAAAAAAGCATACTTAGAAACAAGAAAACTGTCTGAATCTGCTCGCTAGAATGAGTGATTCAGACAGTTTAATCTTTTTACGGCTTAACTACGTAAGCCACGCCCTGTTTCTACAAGGTACCAACAAATGCCATATAAAACGACAATAAATAAGATTAAAATGGTCATAGAAATACCAATTGGCACATCTTGAACCCCTAGGAAACCGTAGCGGAACCCAGAAATCATGTAAACAATCGGATTAACTTTTGAGACAGCTTGCCAAAATGGCGGCAACATGGAAATGGCATAGAAAACCCCACCCAAATAGGTTAAAGGCTGTAACACAAAGGTCGGCACAATCGATACATCATCATAGGATTGCGCAAAAATACCATTTAACAAACCAGCTAAAGAAAAAAGAATCGCTGTCATCAATAAAGTCATGATGACCATCAGCCAAGAAACAACGTGCAATGGGACAAAAAATAGAGAAATGATGGTGACTAACGCACCGACCAAAATACTACGACCAACGCCACCAATCACAAATCCCCAAATAATCACATGAGTTGGAACTGGCGCCACGAGAATTTCTTCGATATTTTTCTGGAATTTTTGTGAGAAAAAGGAAGACGAAACATTGGCGTACGAGCTTGTAATGGCTGACATCATAATTAAACCTGGCACGATAAATTCCATATAAGAAAAACCGCCCATGTCGCCAATTCGCCCGCCAATCATTTTCCCAAAAATCACAAAGTATAAGGACGTCGTAATCACTGGCGGTACCAGTGTTTGGACCCAAATCCGTAAATAACGGTTGGTTTCCTTCACAGCTAAACTTTTTAAAGCAGTAAAATACAGACTAAACATGTTGATCCTCCCTTTGGTACGTATCCTCAGTAATCTTCAAGAAGAGCTCTTCCAAACGGTTGGACTTATTCCGCATTGACAAAACTTTGATTCCTTGTTGACTTAGCTGTTCAAACAAGTGATTGACTCCTTGGTTTCGTTCCACTTCCACCGCTAACGTTAACTCGTCCTCAAATACGCTTTGATAGCCTTCAATAACAGGCGCCTGCGTATAAGGTGCTAAATCAAAAATAAACGTTTCAAATTGTAATTTTGCTAACAAGTGCTTCATGCTGGTGTTTTCAATCAATTCACCAGACTGAATAATCCCAATGTTGCGACACAACATCTCAGCTTCTTCTAAGTAATGGGTCGTCAAAATAATCGTGGTTCCCTGCGCATTTAACTCTTGTAAAAAGGCCCACATTTCACGGCGCAATTCAATATCGACACCTGCAGTTGGTTCATCTAAAATCAATAACTTCGGCTCATGCATCAACGCGCGAGCAATCATTAAGCGACGTTTCATTCCGCCAGAAAGCATCCGAGCCCGCTCGTTCCGTTTTTCCCATAAATTGGATTGTTTTAAATACTTTTCACTCCGTTTCATGGCTTCTTTACGAGACACCCCATAATAGCCCGCTTGATTGACCACAATCTGTTGGACCGTTTCAAACGGATTGAAGTTAAACTCCTGCGGCACTAACCCAATCTGTTGCTTCGCCCGCACCATCTCCGTATCTAAATCATACCCAAAAATTTTGACTTTCCCCGAAGTCTTATTAACTAACGAGGTCACAATCCCAATCGTCGTTGATTTTCCTGCGCCATTCGGTCCCAAAAGAGCATAAAAATCGCCTTCTTCGACTGTTAAATCAATCCCCCGCAACGCTTCAACACCTGAAGCGTACACTTTGCGTAAATCTTGTATCACAAGAGCATCAGTCATTCGTAACTCTCCTTAATGTATAAATATTCATGAATATTATTGTAACACTTCTCGATAAAAACGGGGGTTATTTTGATTAAATTTCACAGTTTTGCTTAGCTATTTTTCAACAACAAACTAGCCAACGAATAACGTGTTTATTTTGACTTGAAACTGTTTAAACAGTTTCAAGAGCGTCAAAACCCTTTCAAATCAAGGATTTAGAGTTCTCTTTTTTGGCACAGAACTTGCTCTATATAAAAGTGAGGTGAAAAGAATGAAAAGAAAATTTTTAATTGCTAGTCACGGAAACTTAGCGAAAGGCTTCCAAAGTTCCTTGGATATTCTCGCAGACAAAGGAAAAGAGCTGGCGGTCATCAATGCCTATGTGACTCCTGAGGACTACACGCCAATTATTCAAACGTTTCTTCAGTCCCTTGGCACAGAAGAACAAGCTATTATTTTAACAGATTTATATGGTGGTAGTGTCAATCAAAAAATTGTTCAAGAAGTCATGACGACAAAACCAGACAATGTTTTTATCATTTCCAATGCCAACTTAGCCATTGCTTTGTCTCTGATTTTCTTAAAAGAAGGCGAAAAGCTAACCAAAGAAGATATTCAAGCAGCAATTGTTGAAGCACAAATTCAATTCGTTGAATTAAACCCATCAAATGAAGAAGAAAACTTTTTTTAGGAGGAAATTAAAATGATTACACAAGTACGAGTAGACGACAGATTAATTCACGGCCAAGTAGCCGTAGTTTGGACCAAAGAATTGAATGCCCCCTTATTAGTTGTAGCGAATGATGAAGCAGCCAAAAACGAAGTAATGCAAATGACGTTAAAAATGGCTGTCCCTAATGGCATGAAACTATTAATTCGCTCAGTCGATGATGCGATTGATGTCTTCAATGATCCTCGTGGTAAAGACAAACGAATTTTTGTAATTGTGAACAGTGTAGCGGATGCTACTAAAATTGCGAAAAACGTGACAGATATTGAAAGTGTGAATGTTGCCAACGCTGGCCGCTTTGATAAATCAGATCCAGCCACCAAAACACTGGTTTTCCCAAGTGTCCAATTAAACCCTGAAGAGTTAGAAGCTGCCAAAGAATTAGCCAGTTTGACTCACGTGGAAAGCTATAACCAAGTACTGCCAACCAACTCAAAATTAAGTCTAAAACAAGCCGTCAATTAAAAGGAGGAAATGAACAATGCTTATGCATGCAACAATGGCAGCCTTAGCTGTATTTATCTGTTTTGCTGGGAATTATTTAACTGGTCAAAGTATGATGGAACGTCCCTTAGTCGTTGGATTAGTCACAGGAATTTTAATGGGCGACATGAAAACAGGGGTTCTAATGGGGGCCTCTTTGGAAGCAATTTTCTTAGGAAATGTTAATATCGGTGGTGTTATCGCAGCGGAACCTGTAACTGCGACTACTTTAGCCACAACGTTTGCAATTATTTCAAATGTCGAACAAAAAGCCGCCATGACGTTAGCCGTACCAATTGGGATGTTAGCCGCTTTCGTGGTGATGTTTTTAAAAAATGTCTTTATGAATATCTTTGCTCCTTCTCTTGACAAAGCAGCACGTGAAGGCAACCAAAAAATGGTTGTGACACTGCATTACGGAACGTGGATTATTTATTATTTAATCATCGCTTCGATTTCATTTATCGGAATTTTAGCAGGCAGCGGGCCAGTAAATCTGTTTGTTGAAAGTATTCCACAAAATTTGATGAACGGCTTAAGCGCAGCTGGCGGACTTTTACCTGCCGTTGGGTTTGCCATGTTAATGAAACTATTATGGGATAATAAATTAGCCGTCTTTTACATTTTAGGCTTTGTTTTAACCGCGTACCTACAATTACCAGCCGTTGCGGTGGCGGTCATCGGGACAGTAATTTGTGTCGTGAGTGCCCAACGGGATGTAGAATTTCGCGACATTCTAAAAAGAAAACCTGCGGCGTCTTCTGCGGTTGAAGGCAGCGCGAAAGAAATCGAAGAGGAGGACTTTTTCGCATGAAGTTAAAAGAGAATTTATCTAAAGAAGAGAAAAAAATGATGCGCTCTGTTTTCTGGCGGTCTTGGACGATGAATGCTAGCCGGACAGGAGCTACACAATACCACGCAGTGGGTGTCATGTACACTTTACTCCCAGTTATCAATCGTTTTTATAAAATCAAAGAAGAACGGGCCGAGGCATTAGTGCGTCACACCACTTGGTTCAATGCAACCATGCATATCAATAACTTCATCATGGGGCTCGTTGCTTCGATGGAAAAACAAAACAGTGAAGACGAAAACTTTGATGCTAGCTCTATTACAGCAGTTAAAGCCTCACTAATGGGGCCACTTTCAGGCATCGGTGATTCCTTCTTCTGGGGAATCTTGCGTGTCATTGCTGCCGGTATTGGGATTTCATTAGCCAGCACTGGTTCGCCATTAGGGGCGATTGTCTTCTTACTTTTATACAACGTCCCTGCGTTCTTAATTCACTATTATGCGTTGTATAGCGGCTACTCAATCGGTGAAAGTTTTATCCAAAAAATGTACGAATCAGGCGGAATGAAGATACTCACAAAAGTATCAAGTATGCTAGGCTTAATGATGATGGGCAGTATGACTGCTTCAAATGTAAAATTCAAAACGATTCTTGAAGTTTCCGTTAAAGGAAGCGAAGACGTAGTTAAAATCCAAGACTATTTGGATCAACTATTCGTCGGTATCGTACCATTAGCCGTGACGTTACTTGCTTTCTGGCTATTACGCAAAAAAGTCAATGTTAACGTGGTGATGTTTGGTATCATGTTCTTAGGCATCTTGCTAGGATTACTAGGCATCTGTTAAAATTGAAACAATAAACATTTAATCATTAAACACTTAGAGCCTGAGACAAAAATCCAAAGTGATTTTTATCTCAGGCTTAAAAGCTGATAAACGGCGGGAACAGAAGCAACCCCTGTCCCGACCTCTCTTTTGGAAGGACGATGAATCATGCGCTTGGAGACCTACCAACACTTAGTTGATATTTTAGAAACCAGCAACACCCCGATGAGCACACAAGAAATTGCCACAAAAATTCAATTAAGCCGCTCGGTAACCAGCTTATACTTAAATAAATTATTGGAAAAAGGTGAAGTCCAACAAACGGGAAAAAAACCCGTTTATTGGCAATTAACCCGTGCAACAACCCCCACGACCGATGTGTTTCGACAATACATCGGTAGCCAAGGCAGCGCCAAAAAAGCCATCGAACAATGCAAAGCCGCTATGTTGTATCCCCCATTGGGTATGCCTTTATTAATCCATGGAGCCAGTGGCGTCGGCAAAAGCTTTTTGGCAAAACTGATTTATGAGTATCTAAAAAACGAACAAATCATTGGCCTGGAAAAATTCTACACCTTTAACTGTGCCGATTATGCCAACAATCCCGAATTGCTATCATCCATTCTCTTCGGCCATACCAAAGGCGCATTCACTGGGGCTGAATCAGAAAAACAAGGACTCTTGGCCCAAGCTAATAATTCCGTACTCTTTTTAGATGAAGTACATCGATTATCCAACGAAAACCAAGAAAAACTCTTTCAGTTTATGGATACAGGAACCTTCCGCCCCATTGGTGAAGAAGGAAAAATGGTGCATTCCAAGGTCCGGCTACTATTTGCGACCACCGAAAACCCGAAAAAAGTCTTATTACCAACCTTTTATCGCCGAATTTCCGTAATCGTCTCACTTCCGAACTTCAAAGAGCGCCCCATTCGAGAACGGATTGCGATTTTGAAAAACTTATTTCACCGAGAAGCGAAACGAATGACCAAAGACATCAACGTGGACGAAGAAATCTTTACGGCATTATTAGAAAATGACGAACCTGGCAACGTGGGAAGTTTATCCAACAAAGTGCAGCTCCTTTGCGCGTCGCAATTACGAAAAACTTTGCCCAATCAACCCGTCGTCATTGGCGATGCGACTCAACCAATGATTACGATTCCTTTAGACAAAGAAGTGTTAGAAGAAGACACACTTTCTTCCGATATTTTCGCAACATTTGAAGCCTTATTTACAAAAGAAAAAACACTGGCCCACTTAAAAACTGAACTGACACAATTCATTAAATATTGTTTAGACGATGAAATAACCTTGGAAAATGATTATTTTTTACAAAACCTAGTCACGGAAGTCCAAACCAAAAACAAACTAATTATTAACCAACCTGAGCAAACTGAAAAACCAATGAAAGATGTTGCTAAATTGCTGAAAATTTTACCGCCAACATTTAACGAAACAGTGCTCCTTCCAGTCCAAACACAGTTAAAAGAACACTATCCGCGAACGGTTTCCCTCGTGAAAAACTTAGTCAGTCCGCTGCCAGAAGAATACCGTTTCTTGACAGAGGTACTCTTATCTGTATTACTCAGCGGAGAAATTTCTGAAACGATTCCTTACCAAGCGCTCCTCGTGGCGCATGGTGAATCGACTGCCACAAGTATTCAAGCCGTTGCCAACAAATTATGTGGTACCTATATTTTCGATGCGATTAACATGCCCTTAACCTCCTCCGTCCGAGATATCGTCGCCGAAGTTAAAGACTGGCTTTCTCAGCGGGACACTTCACAAGGCGTCATTATGCTCGTCGATATGGGTTCCCTGACACAACTTTATAAAAGTTTGAAACCGCAAATTCTTGGAGAACTTTTGGTGATCAATAACCTGACCACTGCCTATGCGTTGGAAATTGGTCATCAATTAATGAACGAACAACTTTTCTATGGTATTGCTAAAACCGCTGAAAAAAAATTTAAAACCGATGTACAGTACTTTGAAGGCTTTTCAGTGGAAAAAAATATCATTGTCTCTAGTATTTCAGGTCTGGATATTGCCAAGCAAATCAAACAAATCTGTCAAAAATACCTGTATACTGATATTAAAGTCATTACTCTAAAATACAAAGATTTGGTAAACACGTTAGACATTGCCAACGCCGAAGAAAATTATTTAAAAGAAACCTCGCTCATTTTGACGACGTCTTACTTAGACAACCATACGAATGTTGCTAGCGTGAACCTCTTAGACATGTTAGACGAAGATGCAGGAACCCAGTTGATGGAACCTTTCCAAAACTTGATGCATCCCAATAACATTGATAGCATGATTAACGAATTTGTTCACTTCTTCTCGAAAGAAGGCTTGTCAGAAAAACTAGAATTTCTAAATCCTGACGTTATTATTAAACAAGTCGAAAACGTTACAAAAAACATTGAAAAACGTTTCGACCTCACACTCAGCGGCAAAATGAAATTTAACTTAATGATGCACAACGCGCTCATGGTAGAGCGAACCATGCTCGGCGTTGAAGACTATGAAGTCCCTGCTAACCTTGAGGAACTAACCATTAACCAAAAACCATTTTTCCAAAATGCTAAAAACATTTTCTATACTCTAGAACAGTTTTATCGAATAGAGATTTCCAACTGGGAACTCTATGTGATTTATGAAATTTTGTCTTCTCGGTGAGATGGGATGGGAAAAGCCACTTTCCTCTGGAAAGTGGCTTTTTTTAGTTTGTGTTCTGCGTTAAAAATTCATACATATTAGGTTCTACAGGTGTTTCTAAGGTAAAGTCTAGTTTAACGACGCTTTTTTTCTTACCCTCTTTGTCTTGTTTTTCGACTTGTTGGATAGTTTCTTGAAGAGGGACTACTTCGCCTAGATAATAGAAATCTGTTTCATTCTCTTTTTGATTATATTTCCGTTTCACAAATAAATGAAATTTATATTCCCCAGGATTTCGCAAAAGTTGAACTTCTGGTGAGTGTAGATTTCTAGGCGCTTTTGTATACCAATGGAATGTTCGTTCATCAATAAATTCATCCTCATAAGCAATACGTGCAGCTTTAAAATCTTTGCCTTTATCCAAAGTTACAAAAATAGCAAAATGATTGTTACTGTTTGTATATCCACCAATACTTTGTTCATTTTGATTAAAATTCATATTTAATAATCGTAAAACATCTTTACGACGATATTTTTTGTATAAATTTAACGGTTGTGATAAATCATACTCCATAGATTTGTTAATCCCTGTATGGATTACATCTAACATCAAATTGATAAAATAAGAATTCTTTTTAAACTCTCTGAATTTTTCTGTTATTTGTAAACAATTCTCTTTCATCTTAAACATTTGTGATAACAAATAACGTTTTCTAATTGTTGACTCGTAAAAAGATAAATCTAAGACTTTAACAACAGATGCTAGAGTATCTGTCGTATACGTCAGGTTAAACGTATCAAACAGCGCTGTGATTTCCTCTAAAGATAACTGTTCTTTATCTGTCATTAAAAATTCTTCAATAACATAAAGTTCATGCGGGCGAATTCCTGATAGCAATTCTACAGAAACAAATTTTAGTGCACCGTTTTCTTCTTCACTTAATTTAGCTTCTGTTTCCCCAATTCTCTCCAAGAAATTATAGTATGTTTTTTCTTTACCTATAATCAACAATGGATCCACGCCATCTAACACTTGAAAATCATTCAGGTAAGGAACCCTATTCAACCGATTTTTCAACTTAAAATAACTAGCTTTTAGTTCTGACATTGCATCTAATTTAGCTTGATCAATTGATTTAAAGATACGTTCACGAGCAACTTTTTCAAAATTAATTGAAGATAAACCACTGATATACGTCACATCAATTGTATCGCGACGTAAACTATTCTTAGTTTGAGAACTATCTCCAGATAAAGCCATAGGAATCATATAGTTATTTTTATAATTACCAATAAAATCAATTACCGTAACAAATTCTTTTGATGGGTCTTTTCTTAGCCCCCGACCTAATTGCTGAATAAAAATAATACTAGATTGCGTATTTCGCAGCATAATTACTTGATTTACTTTAGGGATATCAATGCCTTCATTAAAAATATCAACCGTGAAGATATAATGAATCTCTCCAGTATCTAAACGCTTAATTTCCTTTTCTCTTTTATCAAAATTATGGTCACCAGATAAATAAGCACTCGGAATTCCACGATCGTTAAACATCTCTGCTAACTGCCTTGCTTCGTCTTTACGACTACAAAACACCAAGCCTCGAGGACTATCTCCCGAATAACCATAATAGTTAATTTTTTTTATTAAAAAATCAACTCGTTCTTCCTGTAGCAAACGTTTTAAATCGGTTGTTTCATCAATGATTTCACCATCTTTTTCATAATCAGTTACGCCAAAATAATAAAATGGACAAAGCAGTTCTGCTTCTAAAGCGGCTTGCAAACGTATTTCATACGCTACATTATAATCAAATAGCTCAAAGATATTAAAATTATCTGTTCTTTCAGGTGTAGCCGTCATTCCCAATAAAAACTTGGGATTGAAAAATTCAATGGCTTTAATATAAGATTTCGCTCCAGCTTTATGGACTTCATCAATCAAAATATAGTCAAACGCTTCTTTTCCTAAACGCTCTTGATATTCACTTTTAGATACTGTTTGAATTGTTCCAAATAGATATTTTGCATCAAAATTCTTAGAATTCCCTGATAAAACACCATAATCATCATCTTTTCCACCTAAAATCAATTTGAATGATTCTAATGCTTTCATTAAAATTAGCTCACTATGAACAATAAATAATACACGTTTAGGATTGAATTGCTGCACATCAAATGCTGCTAAATACGTTTTCCCTGTACCAGTCGCAGAAACAATCATTCCCTTAGCTGCGCCCGTTTCTCTAAGCGATTTTAAACTTCTAAGCGCTTCTTTCTGCATAGAGTTCGGCAAAATATATTGCGTATCTAAACACTCGTTTTCAGAAACATCTTGTACTAACATCTTTCTATTAACAATAGGATGATAATTTTTTTCAAATGCTTCTACCCATTCTAGGGTTAGCGACTGTGCCTCATGCCATTCTTGAATGAAATGCTTTTGAATAGAAGAAACCATCTCGCCATTCTCTCTTGAAGTTAATCTAACATTCCACTCATAGTTAAGTTTCAAAGCAGACATTGTTAGGTTCGAACTACCAATAACAAAGCTTTGATAATCCTCCATCTCAAACAAATATCCTTTTGAATGAAAACCTTCTTTTTTAGAAACTCGTACTTCTACATTTGGAATATTCAACAATGCTCGAAATACGTGTGGATCATTAAAATTTAAGTATGTTGATGTTAAGATTTTTCCAGAGATTCCACGCAAAGCCAGATCAGCCAGTTGTGTTTTTATTGCATTTAAACCACTAGGTGTTATAAATGCAACGGCTATAAAAAAAGTCTTACAGCTTTTCAAATCTTTACTCAATGTATTCAATAAATAATCATGTTTTTTGGGATTGTTCACAATAAATTTAGGTGTAAGATCGTCACCTAGAGCTTCTTTATTAATAAATGCCTTTTGTAACGCCAATTCTAAATTATCCATTTTGTTCAGTTCCCACACCTTTTTCTACTAATTTTTCCACAGTAGGAATATCAGCAGGCGCCCACTCAAGTTGGTTTAATTCATTTGGCGTTAGCCATTTAATTTGTAGATGTTCTGTCAACTGAGGTTCACCTGATTCTAAATAACAGATAAATGTAGTTAGATTAACGAAACCAAAATCATACTCATATCGACAAAAAGCATACTCTTCCTTGACGATCGTTACTTCTATTTTTAATTCTTCTTGCAATTCACGTTCAAGCGCTTGAACTTTCGTCTCACCATTCTCGATTTTTCCACCAGGAAATTCCCAAAGATTTGCTAATGCACGTTCAGGTCCTCTTTGACAACACAAAACTTTCCCGTTCTCCACTATGATTGCTCCTACTACGTGAATTTCTTTTTTCATATATTTTAACCCTCTAATCTAATTGATTTTGTTAGTTTTATTATATTTAGGATCGCATAAATAAGCTATGGTTGCAATATTAGTGGCGTAAATTTCATTTATTATATTTGTTTTTTGATTTACTATACTTTAATTATTTAATAACTCTTCAGTTTAAACATACTAATCTCTCAAAAAACCGCAACTTACTCCCTCCAAAACGCAAGAGAGAAAAAGTTAATAAAGAAATATCTCCCAAAAACGTATGATGAATTCAAAGAAAAAAGAAATAGCGGCGATCAAAATGAGGAAATCAACTAAAAAGAAATGTATCATCTGCGTAAGTGCGTTATTTGTAATGAGTATACTTGCTGAAATCGGAATCAATTATTCTCTTGGTAAGAAAGATAAACATATTGTCAGTATGTGAATTTTTATATACTGGTTTATGACAGAACACACACTGTCGCTACCATAAAAAAAGACACCTTCCAAAAAATGGAAAGTGTCTTGAAACATTGTAATTGATTCGTAAGCGAACACGTTCGCAACGACTCCAAATAATTAACGTTTTGAGAACTGTGAAGCTTTACGAGCTTTTTTAAGACCTGGTTCTGTGACAGAGATTTTGAAATAGTTGGAGAATCCTTTAACAGCAATAGATTGAACAATTTTTCAACAGGTACGATTTTAATGAATTTCAGCACATTTTAAGACCATTGTACCTCAAGACGTACCCAAAAATATGCGTAAATCAGAACAATAATAAAATAAAAATCAGAAGATATATTTCACGCTTTTATCGTTCATTTTTAGTAACTAAAATAGTGATTTAAAGTGTATCATACCTACATATTTATTCCAAATAGTCTGACAGAAGCTCTTTTTCTTTTCGCTTTTTAAGGGAATCTATCCTTGTTGTAATAACTAAAGCATGAGAAATATATTTTATATCTTCAAAAATATCAAGCAAGCTATTCAAAAAATTAATTTCTTTATCCAATAAAGGAACTAAACTACCTGACCAACTATTAGTACGTATCGTTAAATTCAATTTTTCAAAAAAAGGAGCATCAATAGCTTTATCTTTGAGCAATTCGAATAGATGTAGTAATATTTCATCATCAAATATTTCAAGAGACAGATTGTACAAGTTAACTAATCTATTCTCATCTTCAGTATCAAGTACTTCTGCTTTTATAAACTCCGATGCACGTTCAGTATTTGCTTTCAATATATCTTCCAAATATGGATCTACCCCAACATAAATCACACAATTTTCTCGAATTAAAAAGTCTAGATATTTTCTAATCCCATCCTCTGCAGCTTCTGATGTCCATATATGCTCTAATGGAATGTCATATTTTGCAAAACTTAAACTTCTTCTTAAAGTATTTAGTTTCACAAGGAATAAATAAATAAAATTAGCATCTTGTTCTTCTAATAAACTCTTGAAAATTTCTCCTGAATTATCCACCTCTTCACTACCTAAAACATCTAAATATATTTCTTTTAATTCTTTGTAGCCCACTATATTTATAATTCTTTTGGCAATATCTTTGAAAACATAAACAGGTATGAAAAACCGTCCCAATATTTTTCCTTCTTCATACTTATTCCTTAAAATATCTAAAATAGCTCTATCTTTTTCAATATAGTTTTCAAATGATAAAATATTGAAAGTATTTATTTTCTCATAATTTTTAAGTTCCTTTAAAAATGAGATAAGCTCTTGTATCCTATCTTTGTTAATACTTTTACATGTTAACAGATTTGAAAGGTACCATCTTTCATCGAGTTCTTTTTCAACACTATTTAAAACATTTTGGCCTTTTTCAAATGGTAATTTTTCCATGTAATAGTCAAAATTATGGTAAGCAAAAGTAAAATTACTATTCAATAAAGTCATTAACATTTTGGCCTTGTCTTCTATACCTAAGTTTGAATACAAGACAGATATGGATCCTTCCATTTCATGTTTATTTAATAGTTCATCTAATTGATATTCTGCAAGTACATTAAATAATTGCAATAATTCATCAGAGTGTTCATCAAAAACTTCTTTTAATTTTTTCGCTCTTAACATTTGAGATTCCTCATAGTTGAATCCTTCTTTTTCATAATAAATCCCGTTAGATGAAAAAATCTTGTAAATTTCTTGTCTTTGTGATGGTTTATATTCAACAAACAGCTGAGGTTCTAATTCTAAGTTCTTTGATTCTGAGTCCAATTCAAATACTATCGCTTCTTCCCTAATATTCAATTTACTTAAATCTTTGAAAAATAGTTTTTGTATACATTTTAAATCCGAACTAACAGTTTTTAAAAAACCGTTCTTTACTTCATATACTGGGTAATTAAATAATAGCTTATCTATGTGGTTATTTGCTTCTTCATAATTCAAATTGTAAACTTCAAAAAGCAGTTCAAATATTTTTCTGTGAAGTTTAATTAAATAATCTCCATCAACTAATTTATAGCGGTTGATTACTACACTTCGACCATTGGGAACAATTTTTTCCCCAGAAAACTTTAAAAATTCCTCAGAAATGTTAACAATTAGCAAAGCCATTAGTTCATTAATAGTTTCTTGTTTTGAGAAAATTTCAAAAATACAAAATCTTTTTTCTAGATAAGAATTCCGATCCTCTTCAATATCAAAATTCGATTTGATCGCTGAAAAAACTTCATAAACTTTATCCTGTCTCCTTTTTAAGTATTCCATAAGAAGTATACCAGCATCATTAAATCTTTCACCGTTTGACAATGAACAAAGAATCTCAATAATCGGATCATCAACTCGATTACTTCTTCTTTTCTCTTCAAATTCTTTTTGAGATATTTGATACTCACTAGGGTTAGCAGATTGTATCTTTTCGTTAACATAGGCAAGTGCTTCAATAGGTATTAATACCCCGTATTGTGTTAGAAAACGTTCTTTATCCACATCTATAATACCTTCATTATAGACATACTTTATCTCAGCTGTTAAGTAATCTATCCAGTCATTTGAGGATTTAAAATTATTAACAAGTACAAGCATCTCAACAATCTCTTTTGCATTTTCAGGGAAGAAACTGATGAAAAAGTCTCTTACTTTAAAAACTTTGTTATCTGCAATAAAATCTATTATCACAAAGTCAGACAAACTTTGGTCACTGATCTTAGCCGCTTTATCTTGAAATATGTCACATAACTCTTTATCGTGTAATTGCCTTATTGCAAGTAAAAAGCTATCAAAATCTATTTTAAAAAATTTCAGCAATTCTCCCAAAGATTCTTTATCAGTCAAATTCAACTTATGTTTAAAACTCAAAATAAACAAACTGATTTTCTCATTTGGAGAAAGAGAATTTTCTTTGATAATTTGATTATAATAACTACCTAATACCTCTTTTTCATTATCAATAAATTCATACTTTTTTTCTTTCGTCATGATAGCTGCAATTACTGCTATTCTAGGATTATTATGAGATAATTTCATTATTTTTCTCAAGTTACTAGTAGAAACTTTATTTATACTGTTGATTAGTAACTCAATCTGTTTATCACTCATTAAAGTCACTTTTTGTATTTTTGTTTTAAAAGACTTTAACTGATTAATAATTCCTGAAAGTGCATAGTCTCTTACAGTAATAATAATTTTCAACTTCTGTTCATACTCTTCTAATCTCAACAAATTAACAATTGCATCGAAATTAGTGATCGTGTTGGCATCATCTAAAAATAAGTAATTTACTTTATTGCTATCTAATGCATCCTTAACATCTTGATAAACAGGCATACTATTGCTTTTAACACAAATCACATTACTATTTAAAGGTAATCTTTTGCATATCTCAATAGCTAGCTTCGTTTTTCCCGTTCCAGATACTCCGGATAGTAAAAGAATCTGATAATCATTTAGGCCTTCTATCAATTCTTCAATTGTTTGTGTTTCATCAATATAAGAGGTATTTAGAGGAGCATTAGTTTTACTTTTATCATGAACGGAGATAAATTGTTCTATATTCCAAACTTGCTCCGTTGATTCTATTATTCCAAGAAATTCCTTTGTAATATCTTGATATTTAAACTGAAGAAGGTCGTGGGATAATGTATCTATACCAATGAGAGTTAGCTCTATTGAACCAGCCAACTCTCTGAGCTCTTTATCTTTTGCTACAGTTAAATTAGAAGAGGTGTGACAACAAATTATTTCTTGAATATCTTTTTTGCTAATTTTTGTTTTTTCAATTGCTTCTTTAATATCTATCTCTAACTTAGCTGTAGAGTCTGCTCTCGTACCATACATAACTAAAACGTATCTATTAATTTGATTATCAAAGAAGTATGTATCAGGTATTCCTTTTGTTGTCTTATCAGTCCCCTCCATAGAACCTAGAGATACGATATTTTCCCAACTTCTTTTACGATAAAGATAACTATCACATAATTTTTGAAATTTTCCTCCCTCTAGTTGTTTGATTTCATTTTGAATTCTATTCAACCTTGACATTTTCCCCCTCCTAATCTATCTACATCAAAACTGCTACTGGAATAGCTCATAGTACTTCGTTTGTAACAAATTTCTATATCATTATATATTTTATTGTGTACTTTCCCTATAAAATATAGTTTATCATATTTTCATTGAACAGAAACCTTATAACATCAACTAAAAAATTGATTCATTTTACAGTTTGCCTACTTAAGTTACAGTTTTAATTTTTTTCTTCTTTTGCTAAACTCATTTTGAGGTGATAAATATGTATAAAAATAGACTTAAAGATTTAATGCTAGAAAGAAATATTAGTAATCACAAACTAGCAAAAGAAACTGCAATATCTCGGCAAGCTATTAGTAAGATTAAAAACAATGAATTTCATGATATTTCCGTTAACGTATTAACTGAGTTGTTAGAATATTTTGACGTGTCTTTTGATGAATTCGGAACAATATATACCCGTGAAGAGTGCTTACAAGCATTCCTACCTAATAAAGGTTTTAATCATGAAAATTTGGATCTATTAGAATCTTTACTTTCTAAAAACCTTCATATTTCATGCAAGTATCATCCTTATTCGTCAAAACAATGCTTGAATATTTATTCCAAAGGATATTTCAAAAAGTTTTCTTTTTCAGGAAATATGCGAATCAATACTACTTTATATGGATTAACATTTGAGATAACAGATTTTGATTTATATAAAAAAAGTGAAAATTTTCACTTTGATGATTTCTATAATTTATATAAAAAATTCATTATTCAACTAGAGAACTATGCTTTAATATTAGGATTTACTCAAATAGTTATAAATATCAACTCTTATACGGACAAAGATTTACAAACATACTTAGAGCCTAGAGCAGTAAATTTAAAAGATTTACAATTTTTAGTAAATAATTACAAATATTCTAATAGAGAAAATGAATTAATTAAAACATCAATCATTAAGAATCGAGGTTACATAGAACATAGCAGCAATAATTCCTATCAAAAAATAAAAGCTGAAAAAGAGAGGATAAACAATTATGTAGACTGCCTAAACCAGTTAACCTTTTTTGAAAAAGAACAAAAACGTATTTCTATGTTTTCAGAAGGAAATATATATTCCAACCACGATACAAAAAAATTTATCAAACAACTAAATACAGAAATTATCCCCAAAGAAAAGCTCGAAAAGGATGTCAAAAGACGATGGGGGTGGTGATGTTCTCGTTTTCTTTCATCTTTCTCTATGCTATACTAATCTCGGCAACTTGCCCCCAAGGGGGGTGTGTAATATTGGATGAGCTTCTATCGTTAGTCATTGCGCCTATATTTGTAGGTATTGTTATTAAACTTTTTTCTCACTGGTTAGATGAGAACGACAATGACTAAAAGCAGGTTGCCTTCTAACCCACACATTCGTCGTCGCAACGAATGTAAAGAAAAACCACTCTATTCGCCGTAGAGTGGTTTTTGTGTAATATTGATAAAGCGACTATCGTTTCGCACCATCATAGTACCAAAAATAGAGTGAAAAAGCAACAATCCTATTTCATTAAACGTTTCAATAATATTTTACCGTCTTCTTTAATATACTTTGAAAGTAAGAAAAACAGCTTGCTACTCTTCTCATTTAATACAAAGCTATAAGTAAATATATTAATATAATCTATATTTTTTAGTCAAGTCTTCGTAATTTCATAACCTTGGATATATCATCAATCTCCAAAGCATCTGCAATACGTTCAATGTGTTCCAAATAGATTCTTTTTCGCTTGCCATTCGCAAGATTACTGAGATTAGATGGTTCAATACCTGATAATCTCGCTAATTCTCTCAGAGACATATTTCTTTCAGCTAGTAAGTCATTGATCAATACTTCTACTTTAACCGATGTTTTTTCTTGACTCATAGTCATTTTCTCCTTTCTAACTGTTGTCTATATAAACATCGTATAGTAAACTATTTTTATAGTGTTGTTCGTATAGACATGCATTTTATATAAAAGGAGTGTATTTATGAGTAAAGTAGAAAAAGAAAATTTCGTCAGTTCTATCCATGTATACAGAGCAATTCATCGCATGACTCAACAAGAACTTGCAGAAAAGGTCGGTGTTTCGAGACAAACCATTCTTCAATTAGAAAAAAATCGCTATAATCCTTCTTTATTATTAGCTTTTAGGATTGCTAAATTTTTCCATGTGAGGATTGAGGATATATTCGTTGTTAATGAAAGTTAAATAGAAAAATATATAAGTGAACAAAATTAGAAAATTAACTAAAAAGAAATTTATCCTCTGCATAAGTGTATTTTTAGGAGGCGTATAATTTTGAAATCAGGATCCGTCATTCTATTGGTAATAAAGATAAGCGTGTAATCAGCCTATAAGACTTGTATAGCAGAAATAACACTGTAATTACTACAACAAAAAAAGACACTTTCCAAATTGGAAAGTGTCTTTCAAAATGATAATTGAGTGGCACTCGATTCCCAAGGAAATCTTCGTCCCAGATTGTCTTCGTAAGCGAACACGTTCGCAACGACTCCAAATAATTAACGTTTTGAGAACTGTGAAGCTTTACGGGCTTTCTTAAGACCTGGTTTTTTACGTTCAACCATACGTGCGTCACGAGTAAGTAACCCAGCGCGTTTTAAAGCAGAACGGAAGTCAGGATCTACTTGTAACAATGCACGAGCGATTCCGTGACGGATAGCTCCTGATTGTCCAGCATAGCCACCACCGTTTACGTTTACGATTACATCGTAAGCGCCTTTTGTTTCAGTTACGCCAAATGGTTGGTTGATAACTTCACGCAAGTCAGCATGTGGAATATATTCTTCTACGTCTTTTTTGTTTACAGTAATTTTACCAGTACCTGGTACTAAGCGTACGCGGGCAACTGCATTTTTACGACGGCCTGTGCCGCTATATTGTACTTGTGCCAATGAATTTCCCTCCTTAAATTAAGTTCGTGATATCTAATACTTCTGGTTGTTGTGCAGCATGTGGATGCTCAGCTCCACCGTATACGTTCAATTTAGTAAATTGTTTACGTCCTAAAGTGTTTTTAGGTAGCATACCTTTTACAGAAGTTTCGATAAGACGGCGAGAGTTTTTGTCGCGTAATTCACCAGCTGTCACTGATTTTAATCCTCCAGGATACATTGAGTGACGGTAGTAAATTTTGTCTGTAGCTTTTTTACCTGTTAATTTTACTTTATCAGCGTTAATTACGATTACGAAATCTCCAGTATCCACATGTGGTGTGAATGTTGGTTTATTTTTACCACGTAGTACAGAAGCAACAACTGCTGATAGACGTCCTAAAGGAACATCTGTTGCATCTACTACGTACCATTTACGTTCTACTTCGCCAGCTTTGGCCATATATGTTGTACGCACGTTTCTTTCCTCCAATTTTGTTTTCGATGTTTGACATACACTTGAGTTTCCGGGGCTCATTGTGGGGCAAACAATACCATTTAATATTTTACCTTCAATCACTGATAAAGTCAATGTTTTTCTGCGCTTTCAGAAAATAGATTTTCACTTATTTTTTTGTGCCTTTTAAACAGAAAAAAACCGCCAACGTCAACGTCAGCGGCTTTGGGAGTTGTTTTAAATTATGCGTCAATACCAGGCGCTTTGCCAAGTTTGGCTTGTAACATCCAAATATTTTTTTCGATGTCTGTTTTGTTTGCGATGAAAATGTCTTGTGTGCAATCGTCGCCTTCTTCACCAGAAACTTCGATTCCTTTTGCGTAAAGGTCTGCTAAGTAACGGTAGCCTGCTACTAATTTTTCCATACGCTCTGGAATGGTGCGGTCCCAGTTACCAATTTCATCTTCAATTTTTGTATTTTCTGCGAATTCACGCAATGTTGAGAATGGAGAGCCGTCCAATGTGATTAAACGTTCTGAAACAACATCTAATTGCTCATTGATTTGATCCATGTATTCATCCATTTGTGGGTGAAGTGTTAAAAATTCAGGTCCACGCATATACCAATGTGTTTGATGAATTACCACGGAAAATTGGCTTAAATCTGCAACGAGTTGGTTCAAAATTTCTTTTGTTTTTTCAAATTTCATTCTTTGTCATCCTCCTAAATATTATTTCTACACTCTTAGTGTAATATGAATTGTGAAAAAAGTACACTGAAAACCTTTCTTTTTTAAAATTATTATCAAATTATAATAATTACAATTAAGAATTTAATTAATTTCCTGAAATCGCTGTTTTTTCATCCGCAGTGACGACTTTTTGTTCCGCTTGAGTGAGGATCGTGTCGAGTGCCTCTGTCAACTGGTCAGTATCTTCTTTTCCTGTGACGAAAGCTAAAAAAAACTGATTCAGTCTCAGTTGCTCCGCTGCCGGCAAGTACCATTGTCCTTCTACTTGCTTAACCGTTAATGGCAGTTCAACTGGCTCATGGCTGACATTGATTTGTTGGATTTCTTTTTTTAAAACGACTAACGTGTGCTGCATGTCTAGCGCTTGTGTTGCCTGTTGCGTTTGCTGAAGAAGAGCAGTGGTTGTATCTTCAATCGCCGTCACAAAATCTAAGCCCTTAATCTGAAAAGTGATTGTCGCTTGCCCATTCAATTCTTTTGTGGCTACTAGTTGATATGACGCTTTTTTCTTCACTTGAGCCAGTAATTCTGTGCTAAGCTTCTGGGCTTCAGTCTCGGTGACTTCAGCGTTCATTTCTTTTAAGCTATTGAAAAACTGCTTCTGGAACTGTTGACGGCTCGTCTGCAAATGCTCCGCTAAGACTTTCGGTTCACGAAAAGTTTGAGAGAATGTCGCTGTCTTTTCTTGATAAATAAAGTAATCTACCAACTGTTGCGCTGCTTTTTCGCCGGAACGAGACGGTGCACTGCAACTTGCTAACGCCCCAATGAATAACAGAAATAGTGGTAGTAGCTGTTTCTTCATTCCTCATCCTCATTTCCTCAAGTCTTCGTCTCTCTTCTAGTTAAGCAATTTCTCAGTCATTTGTCAAAGCTATTTACTATCAATTATTTGCGGAATTCTGCTAATTTTTGATAACTTTGTGCTAAAACTTGTTGGGTTTCTTGAAAAACAGGATACAGTTCTTGATAAACTAGCAATTGATCCGCTCGTGGCGTGACCGTTTCATGAATCAGCACCTGTTGCGCCGCTGCTTGTAAATTTGGTAACTGCCCTAAGCCTTGCCAACCTAGCAAAACAGCGCCTAATGCCGAAGCTTCGGTGCTATCAGTGAACGATAACGTTTCTCCCAGCACATCAGCCATGATTTGACGGAACACAGGGGAATCAGCAAAGCCGCCTGTCGCTCGAATCTCCTGAACGGGTCCACCGAGTTGTTTCAAATCCTCTAAAATAGTTTTTAAATTGAAACAGATTCCTTCTACCACCGCTCGAGCTAAATGTCCGGCATGGTGATTTTTGCGCAAGCCAAGAAAACTTGCGCTCGCCTCTGCATTCCACAACGGTGCTCGTTCACCAAGCAAATAAGGATGAAACAGTAAGCCATTTGCCCCGGCTGGCACGGTTGCAATTTTGGCCATAATTGGGTCATAGAAATTAGTCCCGTTTTGGATAGCTTGCTGACGTTCTTCTGCAAAAATCGTTTGGCTCGCCCAATCTAACGCAACTGCACCATTACTACTTGCGCCACCAATCACCCAGTGCTGTTCATCTAAAGCAAAACAAAACGTTTCACCTTGCGGATGCAAAAAAGGTTCTTCGACAATATACCGAAGTGCACCGCTCGTACCAACGGTCAAAGTCGCTACACCCGTTCCTAGCGCTCCCAAACCTAGATTAGACAACGGGCCATCCGCGCCACCAAGAACTAAAACCGTTTCCTCCTCAACACCAAGCATCTCTTGCCAAGAAGGCGCTAATGCTGGAAAAATGAACGTTGACGGGGCAACTTTTGGCAACTGTTCCTCCTCAATAGATAAATACGCTAAAATCGATGATTCCCATTGCCGCGTGTGAATATTAAATAAACCCATTCCTGAAGCACTACTATAATCTGTCCAGTATTCGCCAAAGAAACGGTAAAAAATGTAGTCCTTAATCCCAATAAACTTGGCCGCGCTCTGCGCAACGGCTGGCTGATTTTCCTGCAGCCAGCGAATCTTGTACAAAGGCGCCATTGGATGAATTGGCATGCCTGTCAATTGATAAAACAATTGGGCCGCTGGCGTTTCTTTTAACGCTTCCGCATAATCAGATGCTCGTGTGTCAGCCCAAGTAATCACTTGGGTCAATGGGCGTCCTTGCGCATCCATGGCAATTAAGCCATGCATCGCTGAAGCAAAAGAAATGAGCCCAATTGGTTGATTCTTCACTTGCTGTGTGACGGTTCGAATACAGTTCACCACAGCTTGGAACAGCGTCTCTGGGTCTTGCTCCGCCATTCCTTCAGTCTCTTGAATTAATGGATAACGCACATAGCTAGAAGCTACGACTGTGCCATTTGCTTGAAAAGCCACTGCTTTGGCTTGCGTGGTGCCAACGTCGACACCAATCGCTAATTTTTCCATTTGATTCCCTCATTTCTTGTTTCTTTTATTATTCCTAACAAAAAAAGATTTGTCTAGTCAAATGAAAAAGTTTAAAAAAAGCGTAGTTTATTTTTAAGGAGGTAACCTATGTTTTTCTTGAGTCTCTTTTTGATTGGTGCCTGTTTCGGTTCTTTTTTATGCTTAGTGGCGGAGCGCTTACCAGTAGGGCGTTCTCTGTGGTGGCCCCCTTCCCACTGTCAAGGTTGCCACCAGCCTCTACAACTCTATGAATTAATTCCAGTTGTTTCGATTTTGCTGCAGCGCTTTCGTTGTCGAAAGTGTCAACAGCCAGTAGCTAAGAGTTATCTTTTAGCAGAACTTGTCATGGGCGGGTTAACCGCAAGCTGTTTTTCAGCTGGCCTGAAGATTGATGCTTTGATTCTCTGGTGGTGGCTGACGAGTGCTTTCACATTATCCTTGATTGATTACTGGTATTTAGTGGTTGAACCGAAGATTCTTTATCCTAGTTTTTTTGTGCTTTACTTGCTGAAAGTGGCGGGTCAGCATTCGTTTTACTTACTGACTGGTCTTTTTTGTTTTTGTTTTTTCCGAGCCGTCTTACATTATTTTCCGGAAGCCATGGGGCGAGGGGATCTTTTGTTACTGGGTTTGTGGGGCTGTTTTTTACAGGTACCTCAGTTGCTGATGCTACTATTTTTTGCCAGTAGTTATGGTCTAATCTGTGGCTACAGTTGTAAATTTTTAGGGTATCCAGTTGAACAAAAACTTCCCTTTGTCCCCTTTTTAAGTTTGGGCTTACTCACAATCAGTTGGTTATAGCAAATAAAAAAAGCCGCAAGGAGCATGCTCCTTACGGCTTTTTAGGGTTTATTTATTGATGTTTTTCATCGCATCTTCAGCAGCCATTTGTGCTTCGATGTCTGAAATACTATAAACGTTTTCGCTAGCTACGCCAACTTCTTTTGGTTCCATGTTACGGTAACGAGCCATACCAGTACCAGCTGGGATGATTTTACCAATGATAACATTTTCTTTCAATCCAAGTAATGGATCTTTTTTGCCACGGATAGCAGCATCTGTTAACACGCGTGTTGTTTCTTGGAAGGATGCAGCAGATAAGAAGCTGTTTGTTTCCAATGACGCTTTGGTAATACCAAGTAAAACTGGACGACTAGTAGCAGGGACGCCACCAGCAACTAATGTGTCGTAGTTACGGTCTTTAAATTCTGCGATGTCCATTAATGTTCCTGGAAGGATTTCAGTGTCACCTGGATCCATTACGCGGATTTTACGTAACATTTGACGAACCATTACTTCGATATGTTTGTCGCCGATTTCTACCCCTTGCATACGGTAAACACGTTGTACTTCACGTAATAGGTAGTTTTCAACAGATAAAACATCACGAACTTGTAATAATTGTTTTGGATCAATTGAACCTTCTGTCAACGGTGCACCACGGTGGATGATGTCGCCTTCAGCAACTTTCATACGTGCAGTGTAAGGGACAGTATAGGTACGTGTATCTGTTTTTCCTTTGATGGTTACTTCTTTTTGACGTGTGGCAGGATCTTCAGAAATATCGATAACTTCACCGGTTACTTCTGTAATCACTGCTTGCCCTTTCGGATTACGTGCTTCAAAGATTTCTTGGATACGAGGTAAACCTTGAGTGATATCGTCACCGGCAACCCCACCGGTATGGAACGTACGCATGGTTAACTGTGTACCAGGTTCCCCGATTGATTGAGCGGCGATTGTACCAACTGCTTCTCCGACTTCAACGTCAGAACCAGTTGCTAGGTTACGTCCGTAACAGTGCTTACATACACCATGTTTTGTGTTACATGTAAAGACAGAACGGATAGTTACTTTTTCAATACCAGCGTCCACGATTTCTCTTGCAAGATCTTCAGTGATTAGTTGATCCGCACCAATGATGATTGCACCAGTTTCTGGATGAACAACTGATTTACGTGTATAACGACCTAATAGACGTTCGTCTAATGGTTCGATAATTTCATTACCTTCACGAATTGCTTCGATTTCAAGACCACGGTCAGTGCCACAGTCGTCTTCACGAATGATTACGTCTTGGGCAACGTCAACTAAACGACGTGTTAAGTAACCTGAATCGGCTGTCTTCAAGGCCGTATCGGTCATCCCTTTACGAGCCCCGTGAGTTGAGATAAACATTTCTAAGACAGAAAGTCCTTCACGGAAGTTTGAGATGATTGGTAATTCCATGATTCGTCCATTCGGAGCGGCCATCAAACCACGCATACCAGCTAACTGTGTAAAGTTGGAGATGTTACCACGGGCTCCAGAGTCAGACATCATGAAGATTGGGTTACGAGCTTCCATACTTTCGATCAGTTTTTGTTGGATTTCGTCTTTGGCACCGTTCCAAACGCCGATTACACGTTCATAACGTTCGTCATCAGTAATTAAACCACGACGGAATTGTTTAGTAATTGTTTCAACTTGTTTGTGGGCAGCATCAATGATTGCTTGTTTTTCATGAAGAACCATGATATCGGCAATCCCTACCGTCATCCCAGCATAAGTTGAGTGTTTGTAACCTAAGTCTTTCATGCGGTCAAGCATTTTAGAGGTTTCCGTAATGTGGAATCTCTTGAAGACTTCAGCAATGATATTTCCAAGATTTTTCTTCTTGAATGGTAAAACTAATTCTTGCTCTTTAATGTGTGCAGGAATGTCTGTACCAGCTTCTACGAAGTATTTATCTGGTGTTTGAACAGTTAAGTTATAGTCTGTTGGTTCGTTCAAGTAAGGGAACTCAACAGGCATGATTTCGTTAAAGATGATCTTACCAACTGTGGTGATTAAGATTCGTTCTTTTTGCCAATCAGTAAATGGTTTGTCACCTAAAAGTGTTGTTTGAACCCCAATCCGTGAGTGTAAATGCACGTAGCCATTTTGCCATGCTAAAACAGCTTCGTTCATGTCGCGGAAGATCATACCTTCCCCTTCACGGCCTTCTTCTTCCATTGTTAGGTAGTAGTTACCTAAGACCATATCTTGAGATGGTGTAACAACTGGTTTACCATCTTTCGGGTTCAAGATATTTTGGGCAGCAAGCATTAACATACGAGCTTCTGCTTGTGCTTCTTCGTTTAGAGGCACGTGAACCGCCATTTGGTCTCCATCGAAATCGGCATTGTAGGCTTCACAAACTAATGGGTGAAGACGGATGGCACGACCTTCAACAAGAACAGGTTCGAAAGCTTGGATCCCTAATCTATGCAACGTAGGTGCCCGGTTAAGTAAAACTGGGTGTTCTTGGATAACTTCTTCTAAGATATCCCAAACTTCATCTTCGCCACGTTCGATTTTACGTTTCGCATTTTTAATGTTTGTCGCAATTTCACGTTGTACTAATTCACGCATTACAAATGGTTTGAATAATTCAATCGCCATTTCTTTTGGTAAACCACATTGGTACATTTTTAAGAACGGACCAACGACGATTACGGAACGACCAGAATAGTCAACACGTTTACCTAGTAAGTTTTGACGGAAACGACCTTGTTTCCCTTTCAACATGTGAGAAAGAGATTTCAATGGACGGTTACCTGGTCCAGTAACTGGACGGCCACGACGACCATTATCGATTAAAGCATCCACCGCTTCTTGTAACATCCGTTTTTCGTTTTGAACAATGATGCTTGGCGCATTTAAGTCTAATAAACGTTTTAGACGGTTGTTACGGTTGATAACACGGCGGTATAAGTCGTTTAAGTCACTTGTTGCAAAACGACCACCTTCCAATTGAACCATCGGACGTAAATCTGGTGGAATAACTGGGATAACATCCATTACCATCCAGCTTGGTTGGTTACCTGAAGCACGGAAGGCTTCTAAGATGTCTAAACGACGGATGGCACGTGTCCGTTTTTGACCAGAAGCTGTTTTCAATTCTTCTTTTAATTGCGCAACTTCGCCATCTAAATCGACGTTATCTAATAATTGTTTCACGGCTTCGGCACCCATAGCAGCTTTGAAGGCTTGGCCATATTGTTCACGTTTTTCACGATATTCGCGTTCCGTTAACAATTGTTTTTTCTCTAATGTTGTGTCACCTGGTTCGATGACAACGTATGAAGCAAAATAAATGACTTCTTCCAATGCACGAGGGCTCATGTCTAAAACAAGACCCATCCGAGATGGAATTCCTTTAAAGTACCAGATATGTGAAACTGGTGCGGCTAATTCAATATGTCCCATACGTTCACGACGTACTTTTGAACGAGTGACTTCAACGCCACAACGGTCACAGACAATACCTTTATAACGGATACGTTTATATTTACCACAAGCACATTCCCAGTCTTTGGTTGGACCAAAAATGCGTTCACAGAATAACCCTTCACGTTCGGGTTTTAATGTACGGTAGTTAATTGTTTCGGGTTTTTTAACTTCCCCATAAGACCAACTTCTGATCTTTTCTGGTGAAGCAAGCCCTATTTGCATACTTTCGAATTTATTTACATCGATCAAAAGGAATTCCCTCCATTTCCTTATTTAGAGAAGCTGAGTCAGCAACTTGTTAGCAAATGGCAAGCATCACTTGAAAGAAGGTCTGACGACACTTGGAACAAGTAATGGCTTGCGCAGTTGCAACAAAGTCGCAGTTGAATCAACTCATCAGAGTGGTAGCGACAAATTAGTCTCTGTCTTCGGCTGTTTCAATTTCTTGAACAACGTCTTGTGCTTCTTCTTTCACGACTGATTCTGCTTCTTTTTCCAGCTGTTTCGCTGATTGTTGTTCCGCAAATTTGGTTAGTGCGTCAACGGTGATTAAATCATCATCGTCATCGTCCATATCGCGTAACTCAATCTCAGCTTCCTCAATGTCCAAGACACGCATGTCTAAACCAAGTGATTGTAATTCTTTCACTAATACTCGGAATGATTCAGGCACACCTGGTTTTGGAATTGGTTCACCTTTAACGATGGCTTCGTATGTTTTCACACGTCCGACAACGTCATCAGATTTGTAAGTTAAGATTTCTTGTAATGTGTAAGCAGCACCGTAAGCTTCCAGTGCCCAAACTTCCATTTCCCCGAAACGTTGTCCACCGAATTGAGCTTTACCACCCAACGGTTGTTGCGTAACAAGAGAGTAAGGTCCGATTGAACGAGCATGCAATTTGTCATCAACCATGTGGGCTAATTTAATCATATACATGACACCAACGGAAATACGGTTATCAAATGGTTCACCTGTACGTCCATCGTAAAGAACTGTTTTAGCATCGCTAGCCATACCAGCTTCACGAACAGTTTCCCAAACGTCTTCATCGGTTGCCCCATCGAAAACAGGTGTTGCGACGTGAATACCTAATTGGCGAGCAGCCATACCTAAGTGTAATTCAAGTACTTGTCCGATATTCATACGAGAAGGTACCCCTAATGGGTTCAACATGATATCAACAGGTGTTCCGTCAGGTAAGAATGGCATATCTTCTTCCGGCATAATACGGGAAACAACCCCTTTATTTCCGTGACGTCCCGCCATTTTATCTCCTTCGTGAATTTTACGTTTTTGAACGATATAGACACGAACTAACATGTTGACACCTGGTGATAATTCATCGCCAGCTTCACGAGTAAAGATTTTCACATCATGAACGATACCGCCGCCACCGTGAGGTACACGGAGAGACGTATCACGAACTTCGCGGGCTTTTTCCCCGAAGATTGCGTGTAATAAACGTTCTTCTGCAGATAATTCTGTAACCCCTTTAGGTGTGACTTTCCCAACTAGTAAGTCGCCATCTTGAACTTCAGCACCAATGCGGATAATCCCCATTTCGTCTAAGTCTTTCAACGCGTCTTCCCCAACGTTTGGAATTTCACGGGTAATTTCTTCAGGTCCTAATTTTGTATCACGTGCTTCTGATTCATATTCTTCAATATGCACAGAAGTGTAGACATCGTCTTTAACTAAACGACGGCTCATGATAATGGCATCCTCGTAGTTGTAACCTTCCCATGTCATGAAGGCAACTAAGACGTTTTGCCCTAAAGCCATTTCGCCTTCTTCCATAGAAGGTCCATCCGCTAAAGTATCGCCTTTTTCAACTTTTTCACCTAAGTGAACAATTGGGCGTTGGTTGTAGCTTGTTCCTGAGTTAGAACGACGGAATTTAGTAACCATATATTTGTCTAATGCGCCATTGTCGCGACGAACGCGAATTTCTTTTGCATCGACGAATTCTACGACACCGTCATGTTTACATAGTAAAGCAGCACCTGAGTCATGGGCTGATTTATATTCCATACCTGTACCTACCCACGGAGAGCGTGGTTGAATTAACGGCACCGCTTGACGCTGCATGTTGGCACCCATCAAGGCACGGTTGGAGTCATCGTTTTCTAAGAAAGGAATACATGCTGTTGCGACTGCGACTACTTGTTTTGGTGAAACGTCCATGTAGTCAACTTTGTCTACGGCAACTTCTAAGTTTTCACTTTGTAGACGCGCCATAACAACATCATTGGCAAATGTGCCATCTTCATTTAAAACTGAGTTCGCTTGCGCTACGATATAATGGTCTTCGATGTCTGCTGTTAAGTAATCTACTTGATCAGTAACACGGCCTGTCGCACGATCAACACGGCGATAAGGCGTTTCGATGAAACCAAATTTATTCACTTTTGCGTAACTAGATAAACTATTGATCAACCCGATATTCGGTCCCTCAGGCGTTTCAATTGGACACATACGACCATAGTGAGAGTAGTGAACGTCACGAACTTCATAACCGGCACGGTCACGAGTCAAACCACCAGGCCCTAAGGCTGATAGACGACGTTTATGGGTTAACTCACCTAATGGGTTTGTTTGGTCCATGAACTGTGATAACTGTGAAGAACCAAAGAATTCTTTGATACTTGCTACCACTGGACGGATGTTAATTAATTGTTGTGGTGTCAATGTTTCTGTGTCTTGAATAGACATTCTTTCACGAACCACACGTTCCATACGGGCTAAACCAATACGGAATTGGTTTTGTAATAATTCGCCTACTGAACGGATACGACGATTACCTAAGTGGTCGATGTCATCGACATTGCCGATATCTTCCATTAAGTTGAAGAAGTAGCTCATTGAAGCAACGATATCTGCTGGACGAACTGTTTTGACGCTGTCGTCTGGATAGCCGTTACCAATCACATTTACGATACGTTCAGGATCTTTTGGTGAAAGAACTTGAATCACTTGAATCGTCATTGGTTCAGTTACTACCGCATCTTCACTTGGATAGTAAGTTACACTGTTTAAGCCGTTGTCAATGTATTCGCCTAATGTTTCCATGATTTGGTGTGTTAAAACCGTGCCTTTTTCGACAATGATTTCACCAGTTTCTGGATCAACTAGCGTTTCAGCTAAGGTTAAGTTTAATAGACGTGTTTTTAAGTCTAATTTTTTGTTAACTTTGTAGCGACCAACGTTTGCCAAATCATAACGTTTTGGATCAAAGAAACGTGCAGTTAACAAGCTACGTGAGCTATCTGCTGTTTTTGGTTCGCCTGGGCGAAGACGTTCATAAATGTCTTTCAAGCCTTCTTCTGTACGAGAATCACTTGCGTTTTTGTGTAAATCTTTTTCAATTGTGTTGCGTAAGCTTTCGCTGTCGCCGAAAATTTCGAAGATGGTATCATCTGAACCGAAACCTAAAGCACGAACTAACACAGTTAAAGGAATTTTACGTGTGCGGTCAATCCGAACATAAGAAATGTCTTTCGCATCTGTTTCCATTTCTAACCATGCACCACGGTTAGGAATGACTGTTGAGCCAAAACCTTCTTTGCCGTTTTTGTCCACTTTTCCATGGAAATAAACACCTGGAGAACGAACTAATTGGGAAACGATAACACGTTCTGCCCCGTTGATGATGAAGGTACCCATTTCTGTCATTAATGGGAAATCGCCGAAGAAGACTTCTTGGGATTTAATTTCACCTGTTTCACGGTTGGTTAAACGTAATGTTACATGTAATGGCGCAGAATAGTTGGCATCATGTGCGCGGGCTTCTTCTACTGTGTACTTTGGTTCTTTTAATTCATAGTCAACAAATTCTAAGGATAAGTTTCCTTGGAAATCATCAATTGGTAAAATGTCTTCAAACATTTCACGAAGTCCCTCATCTAAAAACCATTGATAAGAGTCTGTTTGGATTTCAATTAAATTTGGTAATTCCAATACTTCACTGATACGTGCGAAACTTCTACGTTCGCGATGCTTTCCGTATTTTACTACGTGTCCAGCCAAGCTCTTCACCCCTCTAGTTATAAGTCTATCAAAACACCGATCCGAAAAATTACATTTACGTTACATATATTAAATATATGTAACAAAAAGCATTTTTTGCAGTTTTTAAGCAAAAAAAAACCAAAAATAGAACATGCTTCCGAAAAATTTTCTGGCGTTTCTACTTTTGTTTTCCTATAAAAAACCGGAACGGACAATATTTCGCTCCTGCTTCGTCACTTTCAGATAGTTTTTGCTCTATAGATTCTACTACCTTTGTCTAGAAAAGTCAAGGGTTTCTTTTAGGTTTTCTTTTTCATAAAAAGGAGTTTTTTTGTAAAGGGTTTAAATGAAAAAATGCGTAATAAATAATTACGCATTTTCCCCTATCTTCCTATTCGCACACAAAAAAACGAATGCAAAGATGCATTCGTTTTTGACTAACCGCCACCTAATAAAAAGTCTAGGACATTCATGCCGCCGCTTGTTTGGCTGCGGTAAAGTTCGGTGTAGCCGCATTGGGTACAGCTAATTGTAATAAATTTTTTATTTTGAACATCAAAAATTTTCGCAAAGTTCCCACCTGTTGCTTGAAATTGATCCGACACATAGTGCATGTTGCCACATTTCTCACAAACATATTGTTGCTTTTCCATTCCCCTCACTCCTTCTCAATAAAACAAGTATAGCAAACGCCTGCTTCATTTTCCTCCATCCTAAGATGGATTTTTTCACTAGTTGACCAAGCCTTTTCCTTTCCGCTACAATAAGCATAACGAATCGGAGGAAAAAATATGTCGACAAAAAGCCAAGTCCTAACTTTATTGATGAAACAAACGCCCGCATTCCTTTCGGGCGAAGAGATGGCACAACGTCTATCCTTATCTCGCACAGCTATTTGGAAAGCGATTAATGAATTGAAAAAAGATGGCTATCAAATTACTAGCGTGCAAAACAAGGGGTATCGCCTTGAAAAATCAGATGTCCTTTCTGCAGAAGGCATTCAGTTGGCATTATGGCCACAAACACCGCCTTTAACAATTACCGTCCTAGAAACATCTGAATCTACCATGACCGATGCTAAGCGGGCGATTTTAGACCAGACGCCAGACAATACATTGATTGTTGCTGACATGCAAGAAATGCCGCGGGGCAGGTTCGGCCGGCCGTTTTTCGCTACGCCAGGTAAAGGGATTTACATGAGCATGGTGCTTCAACCGAACCAAAATTTTGAAGAAATCGCCCAATATACTGTGATTATGGCCGTAGCGGTCGCTCGAGCAATGGATGCTCTGGCAGGCGTTCACACAGAAATTAAATGGGTCAACGATCTTTATTTAAACGGCAAAAAAGTTTGCGGGATTTTGTCGGAAGCCATGAGCAATGTGGAAACAGGGCAAATTTCCAATGTTATCATCGGCATGGGGATTAATTTTTCAATTACAGAAACCGAATTTCCTGAGGACATTCGGCAGAAAGTGACTTCCCTTTTCCCAGATGGTGAACCGACGGCGTCGCGAAATGAACTAGTCGCCAACATTTGGAATCATTTTTATCAAATTTTAGACGAACGTTCAACGAAAGACTTTTTAGAAGAATACCGACAACGCTCCTTTGTGATTGGCAAAGACGTCGCTTTTACCCAAAACGGGCAAGACTTCCGCGGCGTTGCGACAACCATTAATGGAAACGGGGAATTGATTGTCCAGTTGCCTGATGGTACGTCCAAAACGTTGTCTTCTGGGGAAATTAGTTTGGACCAGATTGGTGAATGGCGTCGAGGATAGGTGGGGAAATTTAGAAAAAGAGCAAGAAAGCACCTGTCTAAATTTAAACAGATGCTTTCTTGCTCTTTAAAAATCAACTTCTTTTTGTGCTAACATTTCGCACAATTCTTTGGGGAAATTCGTATAGGGATTTTCATTGATTTTCATTTCTTCTAAAGGAGAAAACCAGTTTTTATTCGTATTCTGAAAAGCAATAGCTACTTTTTATTCAAGATACTTACATACTTCTGCGCCTTTAAAATTTCGATAACTGTCTTTTAAATGCAGAACTTTCTCTAATCTCCCATATAAATTTTCTCTAGTCATGTATCGATTGACTTCCTCAAAGTGAAGTAATAACCAGAGTTCAAAGCATTCATTTGAAAAAATTGTCTTGATTTCAGGACGATGTCGTTGTCCACATCTTACCGCGTTTTCAATCGATTCTGTGGTTTGTTCGTCCTTGTCATACATAACATAAAACAAATCATAATTGTCTCGCTCCGCTTTTCCCATACTCCGAATACAGGAAACGGCGTATTCGACCAACGCCTCTCCTTGACGTCTACATGTTTTTACTTTGAGTTTACTTTTAATATTGACTGCAGAATATTTTCGTTTAATCAATCTAAGGTAAGCTTCTTCTGTTTCTCCTTCGCAAAAAATCATGACATTTGGTTTTAATTTCTTTCCTTTTTTTACCCTTTTTATTTTTGGCATACCAACTTCTACTCCTTTACCTTCACTGCCTGAACGATTTCACTTCGATCAATATGAGGAACACCACCAAATAGACCATTTAAATAACGGCGATAATACGTGATATCTCCGCGACCTTTTTTAGGGTCTGCTTCAAAGTCATACAAAGCGTATAATTCGCTGGCACCACGATAATTCTTATCTGTGAAGTAAATTTGATCCTTTCTCAATTGATTATCCATCAAATGAAGTTCATGGGAGGTCAAGATAAATTGTGTATTCGTCTCCATGGCATTGAACGCTTCTAACAATGTTCCTGACAACTCTTGATGAAACGCATCATCAAATTCATCAAAAACAAAAACTTTTTCTTCTGGATTAAATAAAATATTTAGCGCTAAGCCAATTAATTTTTTCGTCCCAAAAGATTCCAAATCATAATGAATACGTTCTTGTCCGACCACTTGATTCATTTCATCATATTGGTTATAAACAGAGTACAGCGAATACAGACTTTTCTTGACTCGACCAATTTCAATGGTCGGGTCTTTTTCTTGGATAATTCGTTCTAAAACAGCGGCTAATTTTTCTTGTTTCGAGTAATCTTCCTCTTTGTCTTTCACAGGAACTAGGTCAACCATGTTCATATCCGCAAGTTTCAAAAAGTTCAAGACTTTCTCTTTGTCTTTTTCATTGTTCAACCGTTCAATATTCCGTAAAGATCCATCAAAAATAACTAACTGATTGGCAAACCAACGAACGACATTCGTAGCGTGCTGATCATTTTTTGATTCCAACGTATGGATAACTAACGAATTAGACTTAATTTGTGTTTGGTATTCTTGATATTTTTCTGGAAAAACGGAAGATTCCGCGCCGTCTCTTTTAAAATAATAAACAAAATCATCCTGCGTTTTGTCATAAATTTCTAAAGATTCCTTAACTACTTCGCGCGCTGTGTTAGCTAACGAATAGCGATACAAGACACTGTCATTAATAAATTCAATGGTCATAACAGATGGACTTTGTTTAGTGAGAGGGTCTAACGCAAAAGGTTCATATAATAAAGCATCATTAATCGAAGCTTGTTCTCTTAAAACCAAAGTTTTTAACGTATTTAACCCACTCACTAAATTTGATTTTCCTGAACCATTTCCCCCAAAAACAATGGCACTCTTCAGTAACCTTAGTTTTTCTGGGTAATTTTTAGGCTTCACTTCGAAACGATTATTGACATACTTTCGTAAATACGTGCCTGTTTGTAGGGAAAGTGTTTGTTCCTCTTTAAAAGATAGAAGATTTTTGACTGTAAAATTAACTAGCATACTGTTCACCTCCTCGTTTTTTCATCTATTCTTTTATTATATCGTTAAAAGCAGATGCTGTAAAACGTTTTTCCGTTTTTAAAATCGATTTCCCAAAATAACGCTTTTCTCCCACACCTTTAAATTTATTTAAAAAACAATAAATTTTCTTAAACTTCATTGTGAGAACTGCTGCATAAATTCTATACTTCTAGCGTTAGATAAAATAACCTTGTTAGGTGAGGCTCCTATCCAAACATAGGCTATTGCGCAGAAATGTCGAAAGACACCAATGTGTAAAACAGGAATGGTCGAATTAAGGCTCTTCTAAAAATAGCTAAGAGAAATCTTTACGTTGGATAGTGCTAAAGCTCAGACGATGAGAACCGATTGGCTTGCTGTGTCCTGTTTAGTCGCAAGCGCTTATTTACGATCGATGCTGGCTTAGTCTACTCTTTCAAGGGAAAAAGAAAGGGATTCTCATGCAAACATCGAATAAAAAATTTCCACTTTATGCCCTAACAACGCTTGGTTTTACTTTCCTCACTTTGTTAGTGGCGGCTAGTCCAAATTGGTTTCAACAAATGGACGAAGCTATTTATCACATCAAATGGCAATTAAATGCCCCACTTTTAACAGCGGTCAATCTGTTAGCAAAAACTGCCACGATTGGACCAATGCTGCTATTCTTCTTATTATTGATGGTTTACCTTTTACGCAAAAAAGAAAAAATTCTAGCCTTTTGGGCTGTCAGTAACCTATTAGCTGTCGGCTTTTTAGGGAGCGTGTTTAAACATGTGGTGGGTCGGGTTCGACCAAACCTAGGCGCTTTAGCTGATCGAAGCTCTGCTAGCTTTCCCAGCGGACATTCATTATTAGCAATGGCGCTGGTCTGTACGATTTTGATCATTTTGGCCTATCTTCATGTCGAAAAAACCAAAGGCATCAAAATTTTCTTACTCACTTATTTAGTTTTGATTGTGTTAGGTCGCTTAATCTTACGCGTTCATTATCCTAGTGATGTCATCGCTGGGATGCTCCTAAGTTATAGCTGGGTCAATTTTTCATTTCAAATTGTTCAACGTTATTTGCCGGCACCTGAACTAGAGGAAGCAGAAGTACCGACACAACGCCGGCGCCGCCATTCTCGTAAAAGAAAAAGTTTATTCGTGGTCTTCAGTTTAACCCTTTTATTTTTAGGCACACTTTCTGTTTCCGCTTACGGGGTCAGCATGTATCGCAATTTGCAAAAAACAGCGAATACCATGTATAAACCAAGAAAATCTTCCACGAAGAGTCCCGATTTAGCCAAAGGTGAACCGGTTAGTTTCTTAATTATGGGAATTGCGAATGACTCAAAACGCAAAACCGATTACCGCTCCAACGCCTTAATGGTGGTTACAGTGAATAATCAATTACAAAAAACTACCATCACTAGCATCCCACGTGACTACTATGTGGAAATGGCTGGCACCAATGGCGAATACAATAAAATCAATGCGGCCCACGTTTTCGGTGGTGCCGATATGCAAATTAAAACGGTTGAAAATGTCTTGCACATCCCAATCAATCATTACTTTTCAATTGATATGGATGCTATGAAGGACCTTGGCGATGCGGTGGGCGGCGTCACTGTCGACAATGCCTTTGCTTTTGACGCTGAAGGGATTCATTATCCGAAAGGCAAACAACATTTAGGTGGCTGGGAAGCTTTACAATACGCGCGCATGCGTTACGAAGACCCCGAAGGCGACTATGGTCGTCAACGCCGCCAGCGAGAAGTTTTAATCGAATTAACCAACAAGTTACTTTCTTTTAACAGCTTGCTAAAATATCAAGAAATTCTGGACGTAATCGGCGAACATGGTGAAACCGACTTGTCCTTTGACCAAATGATGGCAATGCTAAAAAAATACACCCCCGCACTAAAAACAATCGAAACCGATCAATTGAAAGGCTACGATTATACTGGCGATGGCGTGACAGGAATTGAAGGTATTTCTTATCAACTGGTTGAAGAAAGCGAACGCCAACGTGTCGAAAATGCCATCAAAGAACAAATGAACCTCTCTACGAAAGACACTGAACAATCGCAATAACGACTAAAAAGCAGCGCCCCTTAATGAAAGGGGCGCTGCTCACTTTGTCTATCGCAGAAGCTTTAGCGAGTACGGTTATTTTTTATAAATCACTAAAAATCGCTACCGTCTTAAACGGCTCTACACCAGAGAGGTATGTTGTCGCATATCTCTCTTTTCATTGCTGTTATAGCACAACAACCCTAAAAAGACCATCAATAAAAAATACCCGAGCCTCCTATTTTTCTGAAGCTCGAGCATTTTTTATTTTTACGGTCCAGTCACTAAATTCCATGTGACTGCGGCTTGGTATTGTTGACCAGTCATGCCTTGACTAGCTGGTACTTCTAGTTTGATATTATCAAATACGAAATCTAGCTGATAGACATTACTGCCAGTAAATTGTTGGTTGGCAACGATGTTCGTAGCCGTGTTATTTGCCGTTAAGTTAATAACCTTGGTGGTGCCAATCGTGTTTTTCAACTCCGTTGGTTGATTGTAATTGGAAAAACTTGAAACAGGAGCTGCACCTAGTAATAGGCGGGTCGCTGTTGGCAAGCTGTCTGTAGCTGATTTTGGTTGAGACAGTTGTGCCGTTAAGCTCCAATTCGGTTGGGTTTTCTTAATTCGCAGATAGGGATTGCGTGTGCCGTTGCCGTAGTAATCAGCGGCTTTCTTCAGGCCATGCTGTTGTGTATTTCCCGCAATCCCTATCTGACCAAAATTGAAAGTTGGCACACTGATGAATCCCTCTGTCGTTGGTGTAACAATCGCCTGATCATTGTCTTTCACACGAACAGTTGCTGAAGCAGAAATGCCACTGTAATTCCCACTGGTGGTAATCCCTGCACGCAAGACTTGTCCCGCTATGCCCGTCGCTTTGGTAGTGAACTGAACCGTGGCAGATTTCCCTACTGGGATGTCAGTCCCTAAGCTAACGCCATTAGTCCAAGTAGTCGCTGTGACTGGGACGGTTTTTGCCGTGCCGCCAACTGGTGTCACGATCATGGCAGTTGGTGCTGCTAAGCCAGTTGTCCAAGCCGTTGATTTCTTGATGGTCGCCGTGGTTAACGGGGCTTGGCTTGTATTGGTAATCGTAGCGCGCCATGTGACGTTGCCGCCGCTAGTTACTGTTTCAGCTGTAGTGCGTGTTAAAGTAACACTCGCTTTTGGCACTTCCTCTTTATACACCGCCGTCATATCGTCATTGCCATCAAAGGTTGTGTTATATGTTGGCGTCGTACTTGTTGTCAATGTGTTTGGTTTGGTTTTACCTTTGTACCAACCTTGGAAAGTATAGGTTTTGCCGCCAGCTGAATAACTAGCTGGCAAAGCTTTCGCCGCTGTATACTTGAAACTGTTGCTTGTCATTGGTGTTTGTTTACCTTGCGTGAAACCTGTTGGCGCGCTGATTTTAACGCCAGCGGCATCAACGAAGTTTTCGGTGACTTGTTTGCGTGTAACTTTATAGTTTATCGTTTGCTTGTAGTCGCTAGTTCCGTCAAAACCTAATAGTCGGGGCTTGGAACTTATACTACCTAAAGCTAGTAAATTTGGTATAGTCTCTCTTGCTATCCCCGGCTGGCCCCACTTTGCCTTAACAGAAAAAGTATTGTTTACCTCTCTGTTAAACACTGTTTCAAAACTATTTAGGCTAGCAGTTACTGAGTCTGATAGAAGGTTAGTGCCTATGTCACTAATCGTATCGTAGTCGTACAACGTAATGGTTTTCGTTGTTGCTTCCACTTGGTCAACATACTTCAATTCATTCGTAATATCAAAGTTGTTCAACGCAAAACCTTTATGCAAAATATCTGCTGGATAATCTTCAAAAAAATTATTAGGTATTGATACGCTTTGCTTCGTTTCTACTTTATAGCGATTAGCAACGGTTGCATCTTTGCTTCCTACCATTGGGTAAAGCGAGCCCGTTGCTTCAAACGGACTATTATCTATTTTTCTGAGATATTCTGTATAATTTCCAGAAAGAGTAAGTGGATTGGTGAACACTTTTCCTTGCTCATCGAAAAATTCCGCGTAAAATCCTGGGTAAACAGTGGTGTCCTGGACTTCTTCATAGACTGCCGTCATGTCATCTTTGCCATCGTAGGTCACAGTGTAACTTGGTGTTTTCGTCGTTTTCAGGGCTGTTTGGTCAGTGCCTTTGTACCAACCTTTGAACTTGTAGTTTTTGTCCCCTACTGTGTAGGAGGCTGGCAAGGCTTTGGCACTCGTATACGTGAAATTATCACTATCAATCACGGTTTGTTTGCCTTGCGTGAAACCAGTTGGCGGTGTAATTTTCGTTCCATTACTATCGACGAAGTTTTCGGTGATACGTCGGTTTTCTAAATAGTAGTAAATTGTACCAGTTGGTGTTAATAAATTATAGTTCCAACCAACAACCCCTGAATAAATACCCATTGCATACCAGGTTTTATTAGTATCCCATGTCCAATACTTACGGTCTGTTCCAAAAACAATCCCGTTGGTTGATAATTTATACGATGAAGTACCAGGAGTCGTCACTGTAATCGTAGGATTATCAATATTTTGACGAAGACCATCTGGTACTGGATACTTTGTCTTATCACCTGTATAAGTAGCTGTCGGGCTGATTGACATAGTCTTATAGCGTTTTGGAATCGTATGATCAACATATCTCGTACCGTAAGTTTTAATCTCGGCAACTGGGAAATCATACGACTTTCCAGGAATTGATAATTTTTTTAATTTACTAGTAACTTGATTCGTTCCTTGAACTTTCCCTAGTACAGATGACTCAATTGCGGTGCTTTCACCTAATTCAGCTTCTACAGTAAAATCTGCTGGATTTAATAAGTTACCTGCTTCATCAACATAACCAAAATAAACATCTTTTGCTGGTAAATTATATGTTTTGGTCACGACTTCTTCATAGACCGCCGTCATGTCGTCATTGTCATCGTAAGTCACAGCGTAACTTGGTGTCTTCGTTGTTTTTAAAGTCGCTGGTTTTGTTTTGCCTTTGTACCAGCCTTTGAACTTGTAAGTTTTGCTACCTGCCTTGTACGTATCCGGCAAGGTTTTGGCACTTGTGTACGTGAAGTCATTGCTCGTAATACTTGTTTGTTGCCCTTGCGTGAAACCAGTTGGCGGTGTGATCTTAGCACCTGTGGCGTCAACGAAGTTTTCGGTGACTTTACGAAAGGTAACATTTAGATCAATATCATTTGCTGGAACATAAGCCTCTCCATGTGTAGCATAATAACTAGTGGGCGATTCAGCTTTTCCAGACGTGTCTCTAATTTGATAGATGTATTTTCCTAAAGCAAAATTACTTGAGATATCATAATGCGATGAATCAGTAGGTGCTATTATCAGTGCCACATTTGTTAGTCGTGGTTCCAAAGTTCCATAACCTATATTCACTATACTCCCTGCAATCGATACTTGTTTGATATAAGCTGGCACTTGTAAACTCACAGCTTCTACATGATAGAATTGATTGAGATTGGAAGTTGCTGTAATTGTTTTCGCTGGGACAACAAGGTCAAACCCAGTTGCAGATTTATTAACAGTTGTAGGTCCAACGACTGAACTAATCGGCTTATAAGGACTGTATTCGTTAATTGTAAAACGTGTTGTCGCAGTTAAATCAAAATCAGCCATATTCAAGGTAACATTTTCAGTATTCTTAAGGTTGAAGCCGATTACGCCTTCAGGAAAGGGAATAGGGTCAGTTTGATAACCAAGTAATTGCCCTAGACTTCCATATCTCGCATATAACAAATCAACTAACTGCTGATGAAGCTCGGGCAAATTTCCTGCCTTAACCCCAACGGCTCTATTCTGTATTTCTACTGGTAGTTGTGGCGTAGGTTGCGCCTCCTGCTGAGCTTCTACTTCTTTTTGCTCCGCTTTCACTGGCGTGTCTTCCTTCTTTTCTGCTGCCACTTCTGCTTGTTTCTCTGTTTTCTGTGTTACTTCTTCTCGACTTGTTCCAGTCGTTGTTTCTTGCGTTTCACTACTTGCTTGCGTTTCTTCCTTGACGCTACTTTCAGCGGTCGGACTACTTTCAATCGTCACGGTTTCCGCAACTGCCGTCACGCCCGAAAAGGCATTCACTAGCAAAGAACTACATAAGCCAATAGCTGCAAGACGTTGCCATTTATTTCGCTTCATGTCGTCCCCTCTTTCTATGTACCATTCCGACAAGGCCGATTAAGACCAAGCCGAGAATGCTAAGATTTGCCTGACTCTTGCTCCCTGTACGAGGGAGCGTTGAGCCAGTTGTGGTGGTCTGTGTCGAACCACCACTTCGTTGATCTCCTTGCGGAGGACCAGCTGGTTCCTTGGGATCAGTAGCTGGCGCATCTGTTTTCGGCGGGGCATCTTTAGGAGCGGGTGTTGTCGGATTTTGGTAAAATTCAATCCCCACCGAACTAGAACCACCATCAGACGCTTCAACATTTATAAAAAAACTAGGGGAAAATAGTAGACACACAATCATTAAATAACGCTTTTTTTTCATTTTAAAACCTCCTTTTAAATCAACAACAGATTTGAACTTGTGTTTATCAAATGCTCAAACAACCTTTTTTCATACCTCTATAATAACAAAGAACCCCCCTTGAGAAATTGACGATTTTTACGCACTCCATGTGAATTTTTTGAATTATAGCGATAGAACAGCGTTTAAAGACATGTTATTTAATTATCAACCAATAGGAATGTTGTTTCCCACCTGTTTTTCCCTGAAATCACGCCTTTAAAGTTTAATTTTTTGTTCTCTTTAACGAGAAAAGCTCAAAATGTTAGTGTTGACCACTAACGTTTTGAGCTTTTCTTAACTATTTTGAAGAAACTTCTTGAAAAAAAACAAGATTTTTTTCGCATTCTTCGCACTTTTTTAGGTTTCAACCAATCAAAGCGCTAATTAATAGCCCTAAGGCATAGGTACCATTGAAAACCAGTAAGTTTTTAATGGAATGACGGAAACTTTTCGGCTGCGGCAATTCTTGTTTAAACGTTTGAATATTTTTCCAAATGACAGGCAGAGTGGCAAACGTAATTAACACTGGCCATTGATAAATACCACTAATGAAGCCGAATAAAATCACCAGATACCCAGCTAGCGCTAACACTTGAAACAGCACAATCCCCGCTGGGCGTCCGATATAATAGACTAACGTATAACGGTGGTTCTCAATATCCGTATCTAAGTCCCGTAAATTGTTGGCGAGCATGATGTTAGCAATCGAACAGACCAAGGGCAAGGAAGCCACGACAATCGCAAGCACCGCCCAGAGATTGCCGTCTAAGCGAAAGGCGCCACTGGCGAAATCAACCGTTAAGTAAAACGGCGGCTGGGTGACCACGTTCAAGTAAACCGTTAAGACGAAGATACCTAAGCCCATCGTGAAGCCACTGAAAATTTCTCCCAAGGGCATGCGGGATAACGGAATCGGTCCATACGTGTAGAAAATACCGATGAAGCAGCAAATTCCCCCTAACACAAGGAAGAGCCAACCGGTTTGAACCGTTAAGTACGCACCCACAACGGCAGTGAAGGCAATCATGGCGAAAATCATGTTGCGGACCAGTTGTGGTGAAACGCCTGATTGTCCGATAATATTTTCTTCATATTTATAGACATCCGATTTGGCTTTTTTGAAGTCCATGTAATTATTAATGGCGGTGGTGGCCATATCAAAGACCACCATGCCAATGAAGAAAACCAGCGTGTTGCCCCACTGGACTTCCCCAAAATAGGTCATTGAAAACAAGACCCCGATGATAAAAGGAAAGAGACTGGCTAGCTTCGTCTGAATTTCCACTACTTTTAAAAACACATTTAAAGACATTTTTAGTCGCTCCTTATTTCAAATCGGCCCGATTCCCCATCGTATAGCCAGAGTCTTTGCCGATTTCAAAGTTGCCTTCGATATCTTTGCTGATGTAGACTTTGTCGTCTTTTGTGACGAAAATGGCATCGGTTCCTTTCAGACTTTCGACATATTCTAGTCCTTTTTTGACGCCCATTGAGAAGACGGCTGTTGAGAGACCATCACCATCGATGGATTTGTCGGTGATAATGGTGACACCCGCGATGTCGTTATCAAACGGATAGCCAGTTTCACGATCGAAGAGATGGTGGTACGTTTTACCATCGACTTTTAAGTAGCGTTCATAAATTCCTGATGTGACTAAGGTTTTGTTGCTTTCTTTGACTTGACCTAAAACAGTGTTGCGGGCTTTATTCGGATCTTGAATCCCAACTGTCCAGTCCATGTCTTTGCCACGTGGGCTGTGTCCTAAGACGTAAACATTCCCGCCTAAATCGACGATAGCGGTGGTAACGCCGTTGTCTTTCAGAACTTTCACGACTTCATCAGTGATGAAGCCTTTGGCAATTGCGCCTAAATCCAATTGCATGCCTTTTTCTTCAAGGTAAACGGTTTGCTCTTTGTCGTTGAATTTGACTTTCGTGTAATCGACAAGTTTCAAGGCTTGATCAATTTCGGCTTGGCTTGGTTTGCGGGCATCATCGAAGCCAATGTGCCACATAGAAGTGATTGGGCCAATTGCCATGTCGAAGCCGCCGCGGGAGTCTTTGCTATATTCATAGGCTTTTTTCAACAAAGGATACAGGTCATCTGAGACTTTGACTGGTTTCACGCCTGCTTCTTGGTTGATTTCATCAATTTCTGAACCTGGTTGGTTGACGGTGATTTTATCGCCTAGTTCTTTGACACGGGCAAAAGCTTTCGGTAAGACGTCTTCTTTGCCATCATCGTAGATGCGAATTTGAACGTAGGTACCAAGCATTGTTTGACGGTCAGAGTATGGTTCTGTATTAATTTTCGCTTCTGGTTTTGAGGAACAAGCAGCTGCCACAAACAGCACTGCTAGAACACTCACCATGAGCAGAAGTTTCTTTTTCATAGGATTCCCTCTTCTTTCCTTCTTTAATTAAAAAATAAGTTCTCTTGCATAGTAGCCTTTTTTGGAAAAAATGAAAAGTCTTTCTCTTGGAAATTCACAAATTTCTGTGAAAAAAATTTGTGAAATGATGGACAGAACTAGCGAAGAAAAAGGGGCGGGAAAGTCAGCTAACCGACTTTTTCCCAACCCCTCAATGGTGCTAAGTAATTGCTGAAAAGCATTTCAGGAACTACTTCACGATTCATTTATTTCTAATTATTTTGTTACGATGTTGTCAACAACGATTTCAGTTGTGTCGCCTTTTTCAGCAGCGTTCACTAATTGTTGTGCGTAGTTGATGAATGAATGTGTGCTGTGTGTTGCACCAGTTACCACTTCAACACCTGCAGGTGAGCCGTCTTCTTCGCCCATTGCTTTAACAAATTCTTTGTTTAATGTTTCGATATATTCTTTTGGTCCAACGCCAGTAACGTCTTTCATTTTGCTTTCGTATTCAGTGTCATCTTTTTTAGATTTGCCGTCAGCGTTCACGTTATCGTAGTTAGATTCAGTCACTTTACCATCTTTCACAGTCATTGAGAATGTTGTGTGGTAGCCGTTTGAGTCATTTTTTTCTTTCAATGAGTACGTACCATCTTTCAATGTTGCCCCATTGTCGATTTCGATTGTGTCTGTGTTACCAGCTTGTGCTGCTTGGATTAATTGTTGTGCGTAGTTTTGGAATGATTCAGATGAATGAGTCGCACCGGTTACTACTTCCACACCGCTTGCGCTTTGTGCTTTAACAAAAGAATCGTTTAATTGTTTGATGTATTCTTTTGGTCCAACACCAGATTTTGCTTTCATGCTTTCTTCATACTTAGTGTCTTCTGTTTTAGATTTGCCGTCAGCATTGATGTTGTCATATTTAGATTCAGTGATTTTGCCGTCTTTTACAGTCATTTCAAAGACTGCACGGTAACCATTTTTTTCATTTTTTTCTTCTAATTTATACGTACCATCTTTTAAATCGCCACCGGCAACTTTTTTCGCTGGTGCTGATGATTCAGTTGATTTTTTCGTTTCTGAAGATGCTGCGCTAGAAGAGTTCGTTGTGTTGTCTTTCTTGTCTGCGCCACAGCCTGCTAATACTAAACTAAATAATGCAATTGCCGCAAAACCTTTAACAAATTTATTCACTTTCATTGATAGTCACCTTTTCTTTCATGATTTTCACAAACATTAAAAGTTTGTGATACATTACACATTATAATGGTTTTAAAAACGTTGTCAAGACCATCCCCTAAAAATATTTACATTTCGGTCTTTTTTTCATCAAAAACTCATCGTTGGAGTAAATTTGTTGACAATTAAAATTTATATTAGACAAATTCGTGAAATACTTATATAATGTTAGTCGATTGTGTACTTATTAATCATTATCACTATTTTACTACTTACAATATTAAGGAGCGGATTGTCAATGACAAAGCAAAATATTGTCGTTGTAGGTGCTGGGTATGCTGGCGTTTCAGCTACTAAATTTCTAGCAAAGAAATTTAAAAAAGATACGGACGTAACAATCACATTGATTGATCGCCATTCTTACCACACTATGATGACCGAATTGCATGAAGTAGCAGGCGGACGTGTTGAACCAGAAGCAATTCAATACGACTTACAACGTTTGTTCTCACGCAAGAAAAACGTAAAATTGGTAACAGATACTGTTACTGGGATCGACAAAGAAAACAAAGTTGTGAAAACTTTAGCAGGTTCTTATCCATTTGACCAGTTAATTCTGGGTATGGGTGGCGAACCAAACGACTTTGGAACACCAGGCGTGAAAGAAAATGGTTTCACCTTATGGTCATTTGATGATGCAGTGAAAATTCGTCATCACATTGAAGCAACCGTTGCTAAAGCAGCCATCGAACCAGATGCTGAAGTACGCAAAGCAATGTTAACATTCGTTGTCTGTGGTTCTGGTTTTACTGGGATCGAAATGGTCGGCGAATTAATCGACTGGAAAGATCGTTTAGCAAAAGATGCCAAAATTGATCCAGACGAAATTACATTAATGGTTGTTGAAGCAATGCCAACCATCTTAAACATGTTATCTCGTAACGATGCTGCCAAAGCAGAACGTTATCTAGAAAAGAAAAATGTTCAATTATTATTGAACTCACCAATCGTTGAAGTTGCAGCAGATCACATTAAATTAAAAGATGGTTCTGAAGTACCAACGCATACGTTAATCTGGACAGCTGGTGTGAAAGCAACTTCTGATGCCGCTGACTTTGGTTTAGAAGCAGCACGTGGTAGTCGTTTAGTTGCGAATGAATACATGCAAGCAAAAGGCTACGAAGACAAAAACATTTATATCATTGGTGACTTGGTTTATTACGAAGAAACACCAAATACACCAACTCCTCAAATCGTTCAAGCAGCTGAACAAACAGGTCATACTGCAGCTGCCAACATCGTTGCAGATATTAAAGGCGGCGAAAAACATGCCTTTAAAGGAAACTACCAAGGATTCATGGTTTCCATCGGCGCGAAATGGGGCGTTGCCAACTTATTCGATAAAATTCATTTGAGTGGTTTCTTAGCCATCATTATGAAACATATCGTTAACTTGAAATACTTCTTTGATATTCGTTCTGGTTACTATATGTTCCAATACATTATGCACGAAATCTTCCATATTAAAGATGATCGTTCTGTTGCTCGCGGACATACGTCTCGTTACGGCAATGTCTTGTGGAGTGTTCCGCTACGTGTCTTCTATGGTATGGTTTGGTTAGTCGAATCAATGAAGAAAATTGTCGGCAACGGCGATTACTTGAAACCAAGCACTTGGTTTGGTGACGGTTCTTGGTTCACAGATAAAGTCGTTTTCCCATTCCCTTGGTTACAAGAACAAGTAACAACAGGTGCTTCTCAAGCAACTGAAACAGCAACAACTGCTGCAAGTGGTGCGGCGGATGCGGCGGCAAGCGGTGGGGCCGATGCGGCAACACAAGCAGCGCACTTTGGTTTAAGCTACGCTTACGGCGAAACACCAATGCAAGTGTTTGATCACATGCCTAAATGGTTCGAAAGCGTAATGAAATTTATGATGCCTAACCAAGAAGTTGCTTTGTTCATGCAAAAATTCATGACAATCGTTGAAGTATGTATTGCTTTAGCATTGATTGCTGGTTTATTCACTTGGTTATCAAGTGCTGCTACAATTGGTTTAACAATTGCCTTCTGTTTATCTGGCATGTTCTATTGGGTAAATATCTGGTTTATCTTTGTCGCTTTTGCTTTGATGAACGGTTCAGGCCGTGCTGTCGGTTTAGACCGCTGGGTAATTCCATGGATTCAACGCAAACTTGGTAAAGCATGGTATGGTACCCCGAAAGCTAGATACGGCGGTAAGTAAGCAATCGATCATCGATTGACAACTACGAGCAAAAGCTGAGACACATGTCTCCAGCTGACTATCATAGGATTTAGTATGTGGGACAGCAGTCAAGCATGACTTTTGTCCCACATATTTTCTTTTATATAATATGGTGACTCAACTGGAAAAGAATACTTCTTTTCCGTTCACTGTGTTATGATAGACAAGAAAAAAACACCAAAGGAGAGAGAAGAAAATGACGATCAAAGAATTCATTAAGAAAAGTCGCTTGAAAACATGGGACGTTATTATTATTGCTGTTTTAGTTCTTGGTTCTTTTCTGCCCCTTGTTGTTTTTGCCATGCAAAACCGTGGTCAAGAAGCGGCTACGTATCAAGCAGTCTTGAAAGTAGACAACAAAGTAATCAAAGTCTTTGACTTAAAAAAGGACGGCCCGCATTATACATATAAATACGAAGCAAAAGACGGTGATTACAACCTGATTGAAGTAGATGGTGATCGTATCCGCGTGAAGGAAGCCAACTGTGCTGACTTAGTGGATGTTCGGCGAGGCTGGATTTCCAAACCTGGTGAAACCCCGATTGCCTGTCTACCCCACAATTTGTTTATCACCGTGGAAGCTTCTGATGGGAGTGAAGACGGTAGCTTAATTTATTAAGCACGACAACTATGAGCAAATTACACAAGAATATTTATATTGCTATGCTCGTTGCCCAAGGGGTCATTATTGGTTTAATCGAAAATATGATTCCTTACCCTTTCGCATTTGCTCCTGGGGCAAAGCTCGGTCTAGCAAATTTAATTACTATTATTGCGATTTTCACCATGCGTAAGCGTGATAGTTTTTTCCTGGTCTGTTTACGTTTGATTTTAACGACATTACTGGGCGGTACACTTTCGACCTTTTTCTATAGTGCCAGTGGTGCCTTATTAAGTTATTTCGGCATGTTGCTTGTCAAGCAGCTGGGGCCAAAACGGGTCAGCATTATCGGGATTAGTGCCGTTGGTGGTTTCTTACACAACGTTGGTCAGTTGCTAACGACCTCTTTCTTTGCTCATTCGTGGGCGCCGATGCTGTACTTACCATTTCTATCTCTGTTTGGGTTACTTTCAGGGATTGCCATTGGGATTGCCGCTAATTATTTACTACAACATGTCCAGACGTTACGAAAATTCCAACTGAATTATGAACAAACAACGAAACATAAGTGGAGTCAATTTTTCTAATTGAAAACCTGTCCGCCACAATTAAAGGAGTCATCTTATGAATATACATCCTATGTGGAATACCTATCCTACGTTATCAAAAGAATTAACAACTACTCTTCGCTTGATGGAACAAGCGGTTCAAATCGATAATCAAGAGATTCAAGCTGCTGTCCATGACATGATTCATTCTGGCGGCAAATTGCTACGTCCAGCCTACCAACTGTTGTTCTCTTATTTTGGTGAACAGCGGGACCCTAAAAAGGCGACAGCGTTAGCGGCTTCCATTGAATTACTGCATACCGCCACGTTAGTTCACGACGATATTGTCGACGAAGCCGATACGCGTCGTGGCTTGCCAACACTGCGTTCGCGCTTTGGCAATAGCACAGCCGTGTATACAGGCGATTATCTTTTTGTTTGCTGTTTCAAGCTCTTATCTGATTATTCTTCTTCATTAAAAAGCATTCAATTAAATTCGCGCAGTATGGAAAAAGTCCTAACTGGTGAGCTTGGTCAAATGGACAATCGCTATAATTTCGAGGTAACGATTGACCAATATTTAAAAAACATTTCCGGAAAAACTGCGGAACTGTTTGCGCTAAGTTGTTTTGTCGGTGCCTATGAAAGTGGCACCTCCCAACGTTTTGCCAAACGTTGTGGTGAAATCGGCGAAAACATCGGACTGGCTTTTCAAATTATTGATGATATTTTGGACTATACACAAACTGCCGATGCCATCGGCAAACCCGTCTTAGAAGACGTACGTCAAGGCGTGTATTCTTTGCCCTTGATTTATGCACTTGAAGCCAATCGTGAAGTCTTGTTGCCACTTTTAATGAAAAAAGAAGCCTTGACCGATGAAGAAACACAGGAAATTTATCGTCTTGTCCATGAACTAGGTGGCGTAGAAAAGGCCCAACAATTAGCCACTCATTACACGGAAAAAGCGTTGAAAGAAATCAGCAAACTTCCTGAAACAAAGGCTAAGGCGAAAGAACAATTGTATGAAATTACACAAACGATTTTGACAAGAGAGAATTAAAAAACTTTTGGTTATTTAGTAAAAAGACAGCTCTTCTGAACGCAGAAGAGCTGTCTTTTTTTACGCTTTAACTAACGCTGTATCTTGAACATAACCACGGTATACTTCTGTTCCTTGCATGACATTCATTTCATAAAATTTCATGCCCCCCCACTCCATCTCATTTCCTGTATGGTAAATCATAAATCCTGCTGGTATATGAATAATGTCGGCGTTATCACTGAATAACAACGTTGTATCGTAAAGAACACGATAAAAACCAGTCGCCGCATAGGTTGAGATGGCTTCTGATGCCACTTCTGGTTGTTCTGTTGCAAAAGCTGAAGTTGTTGTAGCCAACGCTCCTGCCCCTAAAAATGCGGTTACCCCTAAACACATTGAAACTTTTTTGATAGCTTTCTTCATCTTAAAAAACTCCTCTACTTAGTATTTTTAAAGCATTTATATAATATATTTGAAAACAAATATGTTATAACTTATTTCTAGGTTTACTTAACCAATGACTTGAATAATTGGCACACCTTTTTCCATTGCTCGCATAAACTCTTCTGCATCATATAGGCGATCTTTTCCTAAAGGCTCACCATTTTTGTGTTTACGACCTCCAGATAATGGATCATAGGTTTCAAAATACAAACGATTATTAATATATTTGTAGCCTTTCACGATTATATTGTTCCGACCTGTTTCTTCATAGAAGCGCCCCCAAGTGGAGTCAGGTGTAGGATTATAAAATAACTCACTTGTTTCTACGTAAGTAATAAAAATGCGGCCTTCATCAATTTCATTTTTCATAAACTCCAGTGTTGGTTCTCGGTAATAATGGAAGGGAACTTTATTTCTAAACATATAAAAGGCTAATGCCGAGGAATCCCATTTGACAGGCTGGCTTTTTTCTGCTTCTCCAACCGTTTTTGTTGAACCTGGATGATACCAATGTTCTGCCATCACTGCCGCATTGACTAATAGCTGGCCGCCTGTATCTTGATGATCGAAATACCAATTATAATCTTTATTATTACTTTTGCCTTCTGTGATTTCAATAGGTTGATAGCCATTGTCTGGATCGTATGGTATATAACGTTCATAAGGAATTTCAATGACTGAACCTGTTTCTGGAATAACTAGCTCTAATGGTGCACTCGGTTTAATATACCCAGGAATCTCTGGTAGGTCCTCTGGGTTCACCTGAATTGTTTCACCACGTTTTCCTTCAAAAGATGGCAGTTCGAGCCCCTCTTTAGAAATTTTATTGCCATCTTGATCCACGATTTGACCACGGTATTCTGTTTCAACAGCAATATATTGATAAACCACATGATACGTCGTTTCTGGAATCCCATTGTAAAAATTAACAGCTGTCACAGGTCCACCTGCAGTGCCTTTATTAGGAAATGTGTGGCTTTGGCCCGCAGCTACCTTGGCGCTCTGCTCAACTGTACCGTTTTTTCTTAGTAACTCAATCAATTGTGTGCCGCTATCATCAATTTGCGTGCGACGAAGATCGTAATTTCCATAATTATACAAGTGTGACCAACCATTATAATATTTAGATAAGTAACCATTTGCGTTGGTCGGTAATGGGTCAGTTAACGCATAGGTCACACCATCTTTAACAATCGTTTCCGGCGCACCAGTTGTATAAGCATCTCCTTTGAAACCAGATTGTTTAACACTCTCTAATAGCTGATTTTCAGGTTCTTCTTTTGTTGTACCAGCGATAATATAATGTGTTTCTTGTTCTAATTGATCAATAATTGGGACGATTACTTTATTCACTGTTTTCGTATCATTTTGTAAAAGCGTTCGTTTTAAATTCCAAATTGCCGCTCTAGTGTTGTAACGTTCCAAAATAATATTGTCATATTTCCCTCCAGGGTAGACATAACGATGTCCTGGAAACTCTTTTGAATTCACCGTACTCCCCTCTGTTAGTGTGTATTTTTGTCGAGTGGAATTGTTGGGACTAAGTTCATAAATATAGAGTGTTCGCGGTTTGGTACGGTCAACAGTAATCGCAATTTGTATGTTGTTATTGTTGACAAAGCCATCAATTAACAACTCGTTTTGATTCGCTGGCCTAAATGTCATAGAACCTTTGTATAAGTTTTCAGATGGTTTCACAGAAAACTGTGTTTTATAATTTTCAGATTCTGGTACACCAGCTACCTTCAGACTGGCGCTAAGTTGCTGACTGACTTCGCTCGGTTGCTCTTCAGACGTTGCATAACTCACGATGGGTAGACACACTTGAATTCCTAACGTGCTAATGATAAGAGCCTTAGTAATTTTCTTCATACAAATTCCTTCCTTTAAATAAAAATTAACCAAGAATATATAAAATTATTCCCCTGTATATCATTTAGCATACACGAAATAAATTTAAAATTTTATTTTATTTATTCCTAAAAAAAGAAATAATAAAATAATGTAAATTATTAAATGAAATAAAAGCCAATGTTTGAACCAGTTATTGATTGTCGTCCAAAAATAAAATTGTTACTTTTATAAGCATAAATTAACACTTTTTTTGTAGCTACTGTTGAAAAATTCAAATAAAATCACGCTGATTCAAGTCTATTCAATAGTGTGTACACACTTTGTATAAAAAGTTCCCTTTTGTTGGTTGATTTAAGTTGAGACAGAAGTCTTTAATTAATTATCACAAAAGCAGTATCTGCTGCAGCATTCAACATAGCTTTCGTTTCTACACTGTTTTTTTATCTAGATACTATTCGAATTTTTCCGTTCCAACTTGCTATAATAAACACGAAGAGAGCGTACTAGACATACGCTCTCGGGTAGACCATTTACGACGGTGGCTTTAAATTATTGGTTTTCCGTTAATAGTTCTGAAAAGTACCTTGCATATTCCTGTGTATCTATTCTGTCAAGTTCTTCTTCATCAAAAGATACCTTGTCATAATACTTAAATTCTATAATATTCAGAACAGTGTATAATATATAAATACTTAATGAGATTCCTCCAAAAACAACCATATTTTCTATATTTATATGTGCAAATGCCATTTTTAACTCTCCCTACTTTCCCCGCTCTGTCTTATCTCAATTTATTTACTATTCGACTTTTCCGTTTCAACTTGCTATAATAAACACGAAGAGAGCGTACTAGACATACGCTCTCGGGTAGACCGTTTAAGACGGTAGCTTGATTTTGATACGGAAATAAACCCGTCAATCTTCGCTAAAGGTTATGACGGGTTTATTTTTTGTCGTTTTTATTACTGATTTTGACAATTAATGTTGCGAAAGCGATTGCAAGCATCAATGCTTCAAAGACAGTCACTACTATTCCTTTCTAGGGAAAAAGCGAGCAAGCAAAAACATTGGCAGTCCCTCTTTTTTGAGAAATTGCCACCGTCATAAACTTCCTACTTGTGTAGTATAACACATTTGCACTTTGTTAGAAGGCGCTCTCTTTAAAAAAGTAGGAGCCCCAGAAAGGTCTATAAAAAAGTGTCCAATTATCTATTGATAGATCTTTGGGCACTTTTTTCTTATTAAACAAAGGTTTTATTCTGGCGCATCTTCCAGAGACCACCGCAACACTCCACTATACCTTCCGATTGGATCAGATGGAAAAATCGTCAACTGAAGTTGTTTGGTCAAATTAGCGGTAGCGTTGCCGCTTCCTTGCAAAATAGGTTGGCTATCTGCATTAATTAGAACACGCTGATTCTTCTCACCATAACTTATTCTTTTGTCGAGTAACTCACCGTTTTCGTTCTTTAACGGTTGTTCTTCTTTTACTTTAATTGTCCACCGACTTTTATCAAGTTTGCTTGTATCTTCAATGCGGATTTCTTTATTTGTAATAGAAGAAATCATTGTCTCTGTTGCGGGAATTTCATTCACACCAAAATTGATCGTATCAGGTAAAATGAGCTTGGGCCCAGCTTCTTTTTGAAGAGTCCGACTGTCTTTTTCTGACTCTTGATTGTTCTCATCTTTTATATAAAAGAAAACCTCTCGATTCAACCAATGTTCAGGAAAAGTATACGTAACTTTATCAACAACCGATTCTGGCGCATCTACATATTTTTTTAATTCTTTTTCTTCCGTGCCACACTTCGCTATTAAAGTTATATTGGTTGATGGATCATGGGAAAATGAAAAAGTAACTTCTCGCTGATTTGTAAAACGTGAGACCAATAGCGGATTTTCTTCATCCATCAATTTGAATTGTAATAACTTCTTTTCACGATAACGATGAATAATTGTTTGCTCCTCTGGAAGAAACATTCCTTGATCTTGTTGGGTCTTAATTGGTTCATAGCCAGCTATTTGGGGATACTGATTAGACAAGTCAAAAGGCGTGGTTAAAATCCCTTCTTTTGTGACTGGTTCATGAATAGCATTATCTTGTTCATTTAAAAACACAGTCGTTGCTTTCCCCACATAATTCACACTGGATGTAGCAGTCGTTTCCTCTAAATTTTCTCCATCTAAAAGAGTTCTTGCACTAAACGGCAAGTCTAATTTTCCACTTGAAATGAGCGCCGTATCGACTGGATTTTGAGTCCCTTGCCATTTCAAGTAAACTTTATATTGTAATACGGTATCGTAGAAACGACTATCTGACAGATTTTTTGTCATAATTTGGACATTTTCACCATCTGTTTGGCTAGTAAATAAATCCGTTAAATCTTCTCCTTTAAAGTCTGTAACTAAGACTTTGTCAAATTGATATTGCTTTGTTTGATTTACTTGGTTCAGGTTAACGTTTATAGCCATTTGACTAGGTTTTGTCCACTGATCAATATTTGGAATGGTCTGTTGCACATTTAAACAAACAGCCGTCTCTGCATTTTCAAAATAAGTATCCATTGCGTAGGCTGTTGGAAATTCTGGTTTTGCCAAAAAATCCGTAAAGTAAACAATGGATGACGGCGTTGTGTCATTGTTGTGGACTACAAACGTAACAGTAGAAATACTTTTGGTCGTCATTTCAAAACGCTGGCGAGGGTCCCGCCAAGGTACCCCTGCAGTAACGTTTTTTAGATATAACCAATAATCATCGTCTCCGCCATCCCACGTATCGTAAAGAATATGTGTAGGATTTTCCGCATATAAGGCATCAATTATCGTTCCAGGGTTTTTATAGCCAACATATTTGTTTGAATTTAACCCATAGTAATTAAACGCTGTTTTTATCGTTAAGGGCTGACCATAATTATCAACAAAATCATAGGTAACCAGCATTTCGCCTTTAATCGTAATTCCTAAAAAATAGCTTTCAGTAAAACTAATTGATCCTCCATCCAAATTACTTTTATTCCGTTGTAATGTAACTAATAAATTAACTGCTTTTCCTTCATAGAACCCCACATTTTTTACTAATGCTTTACTTTTATTTGTCGTTCGACTAACTGCCATGTAGTTTGAATACACTTCGCCTTCAATTGGTTCGACGGATGTATTTTCGCCGTAATGCATAATAAATGTGTTTGCCGCTGGTGTAATCGATTGATTTGCCCAATGGAAATAGCCCAGTTCTGTTAATGGTCTAGGAGCAGCCTCTACTTTTTCAACTCCTAAAAAGATCCCTCCAACTATCCACAATAAAATCAATAAATAGTTATGTTTTTTCAATTGAGATTACAACCTCCTTACTTTTACTTGTAAAAAATAAAATAAATATTAAATAACAATTGATATTATTTGAAGATCCAAAGACAATTGTAATAGAATTTCTATGCTGTATCTACTCTAAAATATTTCTTAAAAATACCTAAAAAACGAAAGCTTATTTAACAATCGACTTTCCCGTTTCAACTTAGCATAATAAACACGATAAACATGAAGAGATCAGGACAGGACCAATTAGTTCTGAAGGCGTTGGTTCTGTTTCTGCCGTTTATTAGGTTGCGAACGTTTAAGACGTCATCTTTAATTATAATCAACCTTCGGTAAAAGTTATGACAGGTTTATTTTTTATTACTGATTTTAGCAATAGACTAAACAGACCGACCATCAAAAAAGATGGTCGGTCTGTTTAGTCTATTGGTCTACCTTTACTCCTTCTCCGACAATGCTCGCCAGACATCAAATGTTTGTTTTAAGCCTTGGACATTATGAACACGTAAAATTTCTACGCCTTGTTGCGCCGCATACAAGGAAGCAGCGGCTGAGCCAAAATCACGGTTGGCTGGTTCTGGTTCGTTCGTTAAAGCGCCAATGGTTCGTTTGCGAGAAACGCCGTACATTAACGGATAATCTTGGTAGCGAAAGGCGTTAGGATCTTTTAACAGTTGAAGGTTTTCAGCAACAGTTTTATGAAAGCCAATCCCTGGATCGAAACAAATTTTTTCTAAGGAAAGCCCATATTTTTGGCATTGTTCAATTTTTTCTGTATAAAATTGGTGCAACTCTTCTTTTAAAGAAAGCGATTGGCGTTTTCTAGAATGCATAATCACAACTTGGACTTCAGGATATTGTGCGAGGACTTCTGCCATCCCCGGAGTGTCTAATCCTTTGATGTCATTAATCATTGTGGCGCCAGCTTGGATCGCGGCTTCTGCTACTTCGGGATAGTAGGTGTCCACAGAAATCGGCGCTAGAGAAGTCTCACGTATTTTTTTAATTAACGGTAATACTCGGTCTGCCTCAACTTGTGGAGAAACTTCTTCGTAGCCAGGACGTGTGGATTGGCCGCCAATGTCTAAAATATCGGCCCCCGCTTCTAGTAGATGAAGCGCATGTTGATAGGCCACGTCGACCGTTGTGTAGCTACCGCCATCAGAAAAAGAGTCGGGGGTCGTGTTGACAATCCCCATAATTTGGTAATTCTTTTTTAAATCAATCATTGTCACATTGCTCCTTTATCTGCTGAATCATCTTTCGTAAAGCCCGCATTCTAGGACTTATCTTCATTCGTTCACTCGTGGACAACTCCGCTAAGGTTTTGCCTCGGTCTGGTAAATAAATAATCGGATCAAAACCATAACCGCCTGTACCGCGCGGTTCAACTAATTCACCAGTCAAAGTGGCTTCCGTTTGCAACAGTTTGTCGTCATCGAGTGCATAGACCAACGTGGCTGATAAGGTTAACTCGCGAGTCGACTGTTGTCCTTCAAATAAGTGCAACAGTTCGCGGTTCTGTTCTTCCGGATTAGCTGAATGGAAAAAGCGGCTTGTATAAATACCTAATAAATCAGGAAAAGCAGTTAACGTTAAGCCGCCATCATCACCTAACACTGGGCGTCCGATTAATTGTTGAAAAAAGCGAGCTTTTAGATAAGCATTTTCAGCATACGTAGTGCCAGTTTCTGCCGGTTGCTCTTGACTGGTGGTATACTTTCGATAAGAGACAAGTTGAATAGCTGGGTCCTTAAGTCCTGATTGCATTTCTTTTAACTTACCTTGGTTATTCGTGCCAACAATGATTTCCATTTTCTAACGTATCTCCATTAAAAATTGATTTTTCCACTCTTGTTCTTTAAATAGTCCGGTAAATTGAAATGTTTTGGTGCTACTTTGTGGTGTTTTCACGCCGCGCATCGTCATACACATATGTTCCGCTTCAATGGCTACTGCAATGCCTTTGACGGGAATATTTTCTTGGAGTTTGCGGGCAATTGTCACTGTTAAATCTTCTTGAACTGTGGGACGTTTGGCACAATGTTCTACTAATCTTGGTAACTTGCTTAGTCCCAATACTTTGCCACCTTCTGGCAGATAAGCGACATGTACTTTTCCATAAAATGGCAATAAATGGTGTTCACACATTGAATAAAAGGCAATATCTTTTACTAGAACCATTTCGCCTTCATTTAAGCTATCAAATAATTTATAATCGTCAAATTCAGGTTCGGTTAATCCACTAAAAACTTCTGCATACATTTTAGCTACGCGTTTGGGTGTATCAATGAGTCCTGCCCGTTGAGTATCTTCCCCCACTGCTTCTAAGATTGTGGTAACTGCCTGCTCAATTTGCGCTTGTTTTTCCTGCTCCATCTCTACCATTCCTTTTCGCTTACTCGCACTTCTTCTTGATTGCCACTGCGCTGAATCCACGTAGCTATTGGCGCGCCCAATAGTTGTTCCTCTGCGTAAACATCACTTAAGGGAATCAAAACAAATGACCGTTTTGTTAATTCTTGATGAGGAACTTGTAGGTGAGGCAACGTGACTGACTGTTCCCCTAATAATAAAATATCAATATCAATAATCCGCGGACCCCAGTGAATTAATTTTTTACGTTTCATTGCTTGCTCAATCCCTTGGGTAACAGCCAGTAATTCTTCAGCGGTATAGCTAGTATCAATTTTCAATACGGCGTTCAAAAAATCATCTTGGTCTGTATAGCCGTAAGGATCCGTTTCATAAAGTTTTGAAGAAGCCACGACCTGAATCTGCGGGTCTTCGTTTAAATAATTGCGGGCTTTCACTAAATTTGTGTACGGATCGCCGACGTTACTACCTAATGCTACATAGCCAATCATCTATACTTCTCGCTCCATTTCAATTTCAATATTGTCAAAAAGGCCGGGCATCGGCACACTATATTTTCTAATTTTAATGATAATTTTGTCCAATTGTTCTTGATAATCTGCGGAAATATCATCTAAAATAGCACTCGCTAAACCTTCAATTAAATCGTACGAGTGATTGTTTACTCGTTGGGCAATCAATTCATTCACTTCGGCATAATTGACAGTTTGGGTGACATCATCTGTTCGCCCTGCCTCGGCTAGCGACAACTGCATTTCAAGGTCGATTTCTACTTGCTGTCCTAGACGTTTTTCTTCTGCCAAAACACCATTTTTTGTGAAAAATTTCAAGTTGTTAATTCTAATTTTATCCATCTTCTAACTCCCTACCCTCTGTTTTGCTGATTTTTTTAATCATAGCATATTTCTTGGAAAAGTCAGTAGTTAAAAGATGGAAAAGTGGTTATTGGCATGATATAAAAAATTACTTTTTACCAATCAAATAGTATAACTCGTGTATTCAAAAAAAGAGCGTTGCTGATGCAACGCTCTTTTTTTGGGTTTATTCGCCTTTTATCGCATTGTTACAAATTCTTCTGAGCCTGTTGGATGAATCGCAACAGTATTATCAAAATCTGCTTTGGTCGCGCCCATTTTAATAGCGACTGCAAAGCCTTGTAGCATTTCGTCAACACCGATGCCGATGCCGTGCAAACCGACAATTTTTTCTTCTTTGCCGACACAAATTAATTTCATGTCGCATTTTTGACGGTATTCTCCTAAAGCAAAATACATTGGTGTAAAGCTAGAGCGATAGATTTTCACTTGGTCTTCACCATATTCTTCAAGCGCTGCTTTTTCCGTCAAACCAATTGTCGCAACTGGTGGATGGGTAAAGACCACCGTTGGTACCAAGTTATAATCCAGATATAAATCGGTTTGTCCGTTAAATAAGCGTTCAGACAGGCGTCGACCAGCGGCAATCGCGACTGGCGTTAAGTCGATTTTACCAATGACATCACCGACTGCGTAGATACCATTTTGCGTGGTATTTTGGAATTTATCTACTTTGACGTAGCCTTTTTCATCAAGGGCTACTTTCGTATTTTCTAAGCCTAATTGATCCGTGTTCGGCTGACGGCCTGTCCCGAAAATCACGGCATCTGTCGTAATTGATTCACCATTTTCAAATGTAATAACATACTCATTCTGCGCCGTTTTTTCAATTTTAGCTGGTGTTGCATTCGGATGAATTTGCATGCCCATTTCTTGATAGCGTTCTACGACTTTTTCAGAAAGCATGTCATCAAAGCTTCGTAATGGTCGTTCATGACGGAAGGCCCAATGTGTTTCTGCGCCTAAGCCATGTAAGGTTCCTGCTAATTCGGCTGCGATGTAACCCGCACCGACAAAGACCACACGTTTTGGCATTTCTTCTAATGCAAAGAAGCCGTTTGAATCTAAGGCATATTCTTCTCCTGGAATACCTAGTTTTTTCGGACGACCACCTGTCGCAATTAAAATGTGCGGCGCCGTATATTCTGTCCCATTGACTTCAATTGTTTGCTCCCCAGTAAACGTAGCGTAACCATGGATACGTTCAATGTTGTTACTGTCTAAACCACGATTATACGCACCATGTAAGAAGTCGATATATTTTTCACGATTTTCAACTAATTGTTTAAAGCTAAAATTTTTGATTTCAACATCAAACCCATAGCCTGCTGTGTCTCTTTCCATCATTTCCATCATGCTGCTGGCTTGCCACATGACTTTTTTAGGCACACAACCAACGTTGACACAGGTCCCACCAATTTCATTACCCTCAATTAAAAGGACGTTGGCTCCGTGCATTCCTGCGCGGTTAGCAGAAGCAATCCCGCCACTACCGCCACCAATAACAATATAATCATAGGTTTTCATTTATTCTGGCTCCCTTTCAATTTGAACTTTCTCCCTTATTATCGCAAAAAATAGCAAAAAAAGACAGTCGAATTACTTACTTTTGTTTAGTTTTCTGCTGCTTCTGTTTCATTGATTCGTTCCGTAAAAGAACTGGGGGAAAGGAATTCAATCGTAGCATTGTCGAAGGGAATTCCTAAATCTTCTTTCGTTACGTTTGGATTCATTGTAATGACGTAAAGTGTTTTGCCTAAGGAAAGTGCAATCCCAATTTCTAAATAACTTAGTCGGTCAAAGTCACCATTAATAAAAACGTAGGTTGCTTCGTGAAGATACCGTTTTATCACTTCAATATCTGTAAACATTCCGGTTTGAACACAATCTGCTAAACCGAAGCCCACACCCCCCGCACAGCCATGCTCATCTTCAAACAGCTGAGGATCTACCAAAAGGTCCGTTTGAATACGAGGGTTTTGACCAATTTGGTAGGCGAATAATTTGGCCATAGTTATTCCTCCTTCTTTTTTTTTACTATAGCACAAAAAGGAAACCCTCATATGCCAGAGGATTTCCTTTCTTTTAGTACATGTTCCCAACCACTTTTACTCGTAAGCGTGTTGCATTTTCTGGATGATAGGCGAGTGGTGTTTCTTCCACCTCGACTAACTCGATTGTGCCAGGAACTGCACCCGCAAGTTCAGCTTGTTGGACGGCTTTTTCTTGGGCATCGGCCAACGCCGCGTCTCGTTGGATTTTTGAATAGACATAAATTTGTTCGTATTGTCCGCTAATCTGAGCGATAGAGGCACCGATGGCATTCGCCACTGCCCCGTTTTCGTTGCGAATTAGCGCTTTAACACCTGTCAATTCTTCGGGGATGATAATACTTCCACCACCAACTAAAACGACCGTCACGTCTGCAGAACTGGTTTTCATGCGATCAATCGCTTCACTGACCAATTCGCCAATTTTTTGGTACACTTTTTCCGCAAACGTTTGGTCTAAATGAGCTACTTTGCTAGGATCACCGACTTGGGCATGGCCTAAGCGAACCGCAATATCAGTGGTCGTTAATTGTGTGCCGCCAAAAACAAGGGCCTCTTGTGTAATACGGTAGCCGACACTGTCGGGGCCAACTGTCACAGAACCATCTGGTTGTTCACGCACTAGACTGCCGCCACCGACACCGATTGACACGATATCTGGCATTCTAAAATTGGTCCGTACTCCGCCAACATCAACGGCCAGTGAAGATTCTCTTGGAAAGCCATCCACTAACACGCCAATGTCTGACGTTGTGCCACCAACATCTAAAACAACCGCATCTTTCAAACCAGCTAAGTAAGAAGCGCCACGAATACTATTTGTTGGTCCACAAGCAATGGTTAAAATAGGAAACTGTTTGGCATACGTTAACGACATTAACGTACCATCATTTTGACATAAGTACACTTGGGCGTGATGAATTTTTTCTTGTTCTAAGGCTTGTTCAAAGCCTTCGCTGGTCACTTTAATTACTTTGTGCAACGCAGCATTCAAAATTGTTGCATTTTCCCGTTCAATTAAACCGACAGACCCAATCATTGAGGAGCAAGATACAGGAACATCTGCCCCTAACACTTCCTTCGCAAGCGCTTGAACAAACAATTCTTGGTCACTTTTTAAAGAAGAAAAAACGCCAATTACTGCAATTGCCTCTACTTCTCCTCGCCAAGAGGCCAAAATCCCACGTAATTCTTCTTCGTCCAGTGCAGTCAATTGTTGTCCATCATATTCGTAGCCACCATGTGCTAAAGCATACGTTTCTGAAAGAGTAGCCACTAAGTCCTTGGGCCAAGCTGTGTAAGGCAAGACCGAAGCGGTTGCTGGATAGCCCAAACGAAGGACCCCAACTTTTGCTAATTTTTTTCGTTCAACAATGGCATTCGTACATTGGGTCGTGCCCAACATTGCATGTGTGACTTTGGTTGGGTCCACTGCTGATTCTGCCAAGACTTTATTTAAGGCACCGGCAATCCCTGTTTGAATATCATCGGTTGTTGGAACTTTCACTGAATGAATCAAGTTTAATTGATGATCTAAAATAACAGCATCTGTATTTGTGCCGCCGACATCGATACCGATTTTATACATTTATTTGTCCTCCTTCGCTACTAAGTTTTCTAGTGGTTGATAATCCATTTCGTAGCCGAAATACCGAGGACCCACTGTTTCGATACCTTTTTTCGTTCGCCAAGCGGCATTCGCTTTCAAGCCCATTACTTGGACACGTTTGCCGTATTTCAAGCTTTCTGTTGTCACAGGCGTTAAAGTTTCCAAATCTACCATACAAATCAAATCAGGCGTCATCGCAATCACCTGGCCATCTTTCTCGGCAATTAAATTTTCATTTTGAAAATGGACAACTGCTTCTGAACCAGCATCACTGTTTAAGCCACTCAATTTGACACGTCCCAAATTGAAGCCACCTTTTACTTCTCGTTCTACATCTAGAATTTTTCCTTGGAACAATTCAAAGCCATCCGTAACTTCTACTAATGCTTGGCGTTTTTCTTGTTCATCTGCATAGGTACCTCGAATCACTTTGCCAATTTCTTCTGATAATGTCACGATGTTGTGAATACCATAGTCTTGTAATTGTTTGCCTGTCGCGGGATAAATGCTCACTAAAGCACTGGCGCCCATTTCAACCGTTTGAACACGAGCAAGACGTTCTGTCCAAGTATTATCAATCGTTTCCATAATGCCAATATTTCCTTTTTCATCGGTAATTGCCATAGGGGTCGCTGACATCCCATTCAAATGGAACGTTACCATAGGCAATTCTGGAAAGGCCCGACCCATACCATCACAATCCACCAAGGGAATGCCTAGCTTCGCTGCAACAACAATTGGAATCATTGAATTGACGCCCCCTGCTTCCATTGGAAAGGTCCCCGCAATCGTGTCTTGGTCTAAATATTTTCCTAACTTCTCAAAGACACGGACAAATTCGTCGCCTTTGGGAAATTTTTCAATTGCGACAGATGGGGCACCCATCATTGCGGCGGGTAGGAAAAAATCCTCCGCGGCAATTTCTTCTGGAGAAACCAGTTTGACAGGTCCGTTTTCTTCGATGGCGGACAAAGCCATCATTTTACCAATGTAGGGATCACCGCCACCTCCTGTCCCTAAAAAAGCTGCTCCTGTGGCTATATTCTCAATTGCTTCTGCATCTAAATAACGCATTCTCCGACACTCCTCTTCTTCATTCCATTTCTAATGATTCGGTGTTCGTCTGTTGACGTTTTGCACCGAAATAATAAATAACAAACGATAAAACAATGCCAATTAGCGGTTGGTTAGGCAATTGAGGGGCATTGGGAAAGAAACTCATAATCACCGGAATGCCCCCCACTGCAGCACCAATTAGCCATGAAAAAACACCTAATTTATTCACGCCAGGCGTTGGCTGCCATTTGGTTCGATCGCCTTTGTTAATCAACCAATAGGCAGCAATCATTACACCAGCCACTGGTGGAACCATCGCAGAAAGGACGGACATAATCGGCGTAAAGTAATTTAAAATCCCCACAACTGCTAATAAGGTCCCAATGGCGCCGGCCGCACCGACAGCGACTTTTTCTTTTTCTTTTGGAATATCAAAGACATTAATCAAGGCCAGTCCGCCAGAAAAAGCATTCACGGCATTCGTGGTCCAAGTTGCTAAAATTAGCGCAATAATTCCTAAAACTGGAAAACCGAGATTCATAAAAACTTCCGTGATATCTGCGGTGTTCGAAGCAATGGTCAAGACCGCACCAACGCCAATCATCAACAAGCCTGTTGGTAAAATCCCTAAGGTGGCCGCTTTAACCACATCTTTACGAGAAGAAACATATTGAGAGTAATCTCCAGCAATTACTGCACCTAATGCAAAAGAACCGACAGTCATTGAAAGACCTGACATAAAGCTTCCTGCTGTTTGAGGGGTATATTGACTAACAGCTTCCCAACCGTTGTTTCTTAACGAAGCCACCAAGCCATAAAGACAAACCAGAACTAACACAGGAACCGCAAAATAATTCAGAATTTTCAATATTTTTATGCCATAAAGAGCCGAAATAAGCATGATAACTCCCCAGATTAAGGAAGAAAGCGACACAGGTAAATCAATGCCGTAAATTTTTAAAAAGTTTGTGAAGGCGCCACCGCTGACATTGGCTTGCAAACCAAACCAACCTAAGCAAGCAATCGCTAGAATAATGGAAATAATCTTTTGCGAACCTTGAATGCCAAACACTTGAGAAGCGACTTTGACAGAAGGTTCTTGTAAGTCGGAACTTTGAATTCCTTGTAAAATCATTAAAATAACAATAATACCGTAACCAATAAATCCTGTTAACAAAGCTTCCCATAAAGGCATACCTGCAACTAACGTTCCTCCAATAATTAATCCTGGCACGCTAATCATTGCGCCCGCCCAAACAAATGCTAAGCTAAGCCACGATTGTTGTTGCTCGTTTTTTAATTTCATTCTCATTCCTCCTTAATTATTTTTTCAATTATAACGAAAAATCAGTCATAGGTCTTTTTCAAATTGAAAAAAATATCAAGGAAGTTTTGGCTTAAAATAAAAAGCAGACAAGAGCCTGGGACAAAAATCACTTTGGATTTTTGTCCCAGGCTTAAAAATTGATAAACGGCGGAAACAGAAGCAACTCCTTCGGAAATAAGCCGAAATTCTCCAAAAATTAAAGAACACCGGGTAGGTATCATGCAACATCAACTCGTACCTCGTTGTGTTTTATGACAATTTTCGGAAATTCCTTCTTATTGCTGAGAAACACCATTTGCAAAGCAAATAGATGACATCTGCGATTACTCGATGTATTTGAGCCTTTGAGAGTGTTGAACAGTACCTACGTGGTTCTCGGAGTTAAACACTTCTGTCCCGACCTCTGTCTGCTTTTTTCATTCATTCGTGACCAAGCGATATAAGATCATCGCCAAATAGACTTCATAGGCTTCGGCGGCGTTGGTCATATCATAGCCGAGCGCTTCATTAATTTTACTGATACGATATTTGACCGTATTTTTATGAACAAATAGGCGTTCTCCGCATTCTTTAAAATCACTACTTGCATCTAGTAAAAACGTCCCTAATGTCATTAACTGTTCTGATTCTTTTAAGAGAGGTTGGATAACTGCTAAGCGTTGTTGGATTGCTTCTTCTCCTGCTTGGAGACACGTCATCATTTGTTGAACTGTACGAATTTCCGCGATTGATAACACTTTTCTTTGTGGATAGACACGCTTTAAAAACGGCGCGACTTGATTAACAGTTTGGTAGCTGACACGCACTTCAGTCGTGTTACGAACTTTCGGACAAAGGATGATTTCACCTAAATAGTCCTGATAGTCTGTGGCTTGCAAGTATTCTTTACTAATCGTGGCTTCAGGCTGTTTGTGTAAATAATTACCTAAGAGAACAATCAGGTAATTTTCTGTTTGCTGGACAATCGTTGTTTGGTAATAGTAACGTAGGAAATCTTTCAAATCTTGCTGAATAGCGTGGATTTCTTGTCCTTGTTGCCAAATAGGCAAAAGCCACATCGTTTCGACAGAAGAAATATCAATCATTAATTTTTTGGCTAATTGGTACATCTTATCACTTTCATCGTTAATGATTGCTTGGACTAAGGCATACTCACTGACTTCGTCATAGTTTTTCCCCCATAAATTCAGAGCCATCTGAACGACTTCCACCGCTTGATTCATCTCAAAAGAGGTTAACTGCTCTTCTTCTCGAATGAAGTAAAGCTTCAATGTTTGTCCATCTTTCTGAGGAAGTTTTTGCGAGGTAATGAAGTAGGTCGTTTCTCCCAACGCTACTTTCTCTTGTGATTGATAAAGTAACTTGGTTAAGGGTAATTTCGTGCTTCGCGGCCAATTGATGGTACTGATGATTTCATTGGTATAGGTGGTTAACGCAATATTGACTTTTAAAAAATCGGATAGGATTTTCAAGGTCATTTCCACACTGCGGTTTTGTTCAGGCAAAAGGGAAACTTTTTCCAAGAAGTCCGTTGCAAAAGAAGTCATTTTATTTTTATTGACTAACAATTTCATGACTTCATAAATGACTTCGTTATAGCGTAATGTGGGATCGTTTTTAGGCATTTGGATTAAAATAAAACCTAAAGAATCCGCTAATTGAATCACTTCCTCTGCAACTTTCGGTACGATAATCCCGACGTAGTACAAGATTAGGCCTACCTCGCCTAATTCATGGAGATGCCGAATCGTTTCGCATTGCTTCACCACATCATGACGAATGGCACAAAATGAACCAATCAAAATTTCACCAGCATGGTATTCATTTGTTTTGTGAAGTTTTTCCGAAAACAAAGACATATCAGAGACTTCTAAAAAAGAAAGAGAAGCAACAGATGTGTCCAATTGGTTTTTACCAGAAAGTACCGTTGCTTCTCGCAAAGACGGTAATTTTAATAAATCATTCACGCGGACACTCATAATTACTCCTCCTTTTGGCTGGTTTATTTTTTCTTACGAATCATATCGCCGACTGCAACAGGTTGCGTCACTTCCATTGTTAATAACATCATGGGATTAGGTGCCCGATCGATCACTTCACCGTCTTCATTATACATCTCTTTGACGGTTTGGTGGAAATGGGTAAACCCGGGACCATAAAATTCAATTTCATCGCCGACACTGAAAAGGTTCCGTTGACGAATTGTCGCGACTTGCGTCTTTTCGTTGTACGCAATCACTTCGCCAACAAATTTATATTGTGGAATTTTACGACGTTCGCCGAATAATTGTTCATTTTCACTTGGTGTATTGTAATAAAAACCAGTTGCTAATTCACGTTGTGCTACTTTCCATAATTCATCAATCCACTCTTGTTGGCAGACATAGTTTTCAGGGTCTTCCATGTAAGAATCGACGGCTTTTTTATACACATTAGCGACTGTCGAAACATAGTGAATGGATTTCATGCGGCCTTCAATTTTAAAACTATCGACACCATTTTCAATTAATTCTGGAATATGTTCAATCATAGACATATCTACGGCACTCATTGAAAACTCTTCTTCAACTTCCCCTTCACTGGTTTTGCTCCGACGTTCTGTCCCAAAAGGCATATCAAATAACTCGTATTTCCAACGACAAGATTGAGAGCAACCGCCACGATTGGCATCCCGCATCGACATATGGTTGGATAAAGTACAACGTCCTGAATATGAAATACACATTGCTCCATGAATAAAGGCTTCAATTTCAATGTCCGTATTTTTACGAATCGCTGCAACTTCCTCCATTGAAACTTCGCGCGCTAAAACCACACGTTCTAAGCCTTCATTTTTCCAAAATTCTAATGTTTCATAGTTAGTTGCTGAAGCTTGTGTCGATAAATGGATAGGTAAACCTGGTGCTTCTGTCGCACAAATTTCGATTAAAGCTGGATCGGAAACAATCACAGCTGAAATTCCGATGTCTCGCAATTCTCTGAAAAACGCTCCTGCCCCTTCCTGGTTTCCTTCATGAGTGACCATATTGGCAGCGACATAAACTTTCGCATTATGTTCGCGGGCAAAGGCTACGCCTTCCGCCATTTCTTCTGGCGTGAAATTTCCTGCGCGGCTACGCAGACCGTAGGCATTCCCTCCGATATAAACGGCATCGGCACCGTAACGAATTGCGACCTTTAGTTTTTCTAGCGTCCCGGCTGGAGCCAACACCTCGGGACGCTTCAATGTTCGTTCTGTCATTACTTTCATGTTCTTCTTCCCCTTAAATGAATCAATTTATTTTATTGCGTCGGCACTTAAATCAAAGAAACCATTGTCTAAGCCACGACCTGTTGGATGTAATTTTTCAATTTCAGCTGTTGCATGAGCTGCTTGATCTTCTGACCAAGTTCCCGCTTCAAGTGCTGCTTTCGCTTCAGCAAATAAGCGAGCAATCGCGACAAAATTTTCACCTGGCGTGTAAAGGCCATCGAGCTTCCATGTGCGATAGTGATGGTCATACAAGTTTGTTAACTCATTCATCAAGTTCACATCGTTATTGGCAAAAATATGCGTACCATGACTATCTTCATAAATGGAATAGTGGGTTTCTGGTTTTTTGGGTTCAGAAATAAACAGCCCTTCGTCTTTCGTAACCCCTTTGTCGTTCTTTGTGTAATTGTAGTAATTTTGAATTAATGGGCGTTTCGATTGATGAATACACGTCGCCCCATAGACAAGAATTTCAGCTGGAACTGCTAAGTTTTCTTCCATTGCTACCATTTCTTCAAAAGGTACTTCCCGAGCTAGAACAGCTCCGATGGCTCCTCGTTTACTCCAAAAATTGATTTGACGTGAGCTCGTTACTAAGGTTTCACCATCATAAACGTAAGGAATTTCTAATCCATCTCGTTGCATAATAAACACAATCCCTGGATCACCCAAAGTAATTTTATCGACGTTGATTTCTTTTAAAAATGTCAGATACTCTGGGACTAATTTCATTTTTTCAGGGTGCATAATGCCATTTACTGCAACTAGCACTTGTTTGCCCATTTCATGTGCACGTTTCACAATCTCGCGTTGTTCATCTCGTGTAAAAGATACGGGCAAACGCAACCCGAATGTTTCTTCTCCAATATATAATGTATCCACACCTGTTGCGAGTAATTCTACAGCCTGCTCAACAGATTCTGCAGTTGCAATCAGTTCAATCATAAATATAGCCTCCTTCTTTATGACCGTTTAATAGTATCATACGTTCACAAACTTTAAAAGAGCTTATCTGTATTAAACGTACATTTTTCACAATGTTTCCGAAAAAAATTTTGGTAGAGAAGCACCATCCGCTTACCTACCAAATGTTCTTTTTTAATTACTGATCATCTGTTCTTTGGTCACTCATTCAAGTGGTATTTTCGTTCATAAAACGTTACTACAACGGTGAATAACCACGCTGCCGCTAAGCCTAACAAGCTGCCTAAAACAATCCCCAAAAAGCGGAATTGAATCAACGTTATCACGTACTGCTGACGAACGAGCAATGACAGCATCAGAGCCATAGGCGTTGTGAAAAATTGCGCCAATCCATAATTACGACGAATAAAATACTCAACGGTCACAAATAAGATTGTAATCACGACAATCGATTCAAAAGTTGTCAAAGCTAAATTAAGCAGAAAAGCGGAAATAACCAATCCAATCGTTGTGCCAAAAATTCGCTGAATATTTCGCTGCTTAATCGCACGTAAATTGTCTCCTTGTAAAATGGATGCACAGGAAACGACTAACCAATACGGATTCTGTAAATGTAAACTTTCGCTGATATATACAGCAAAAAATAAGACAAAGCTATAATATATGCTATCTAATGGCGCTTCTGGATGCCGATAAATTCGTTCCCGTAATGATCGCTTAGCTAGCGGGGCACTGATTTCCTTCTCTGTAAAATGCAACACTAGTGCAAACAAAATGGAAAAGCCAATGCCTAATAACATACAGCCACTCATGAACGGAATTTTTGCTAACGGAATGCTCGTACTGGCACCCATCGCTGTCACCATCACACCAAAGAAGGCCCCTGGTTTTGAAATATCGTAGACTTCAAAGAAAAAGCGGCCACCAAAACCGACCAGTGCAACAACAATGGGAATGAGCCATGCAATATGGGTCGATAACATGCCTAACAAATTTCCTAAAAAAAGGTAACTACCGACCACAGATAAACGAGTCATTAACTGTTTTAATGGTAGCGGCTGATAATATAAAAAAGTAAAAATACCTAACGAGCCAAAGCTTGAAATCAATAATTGATGATTGATATAGCCCAAAAAAAGAATGCTGAACATAACCAAGCCAGCAAACACTAGTCGAAAAGGATTATCCTTTGGACGTTGATAATGTAGTAATTCTCGAAAAAAAGATTGTTCCATTCCATCACCCCTCCTTATTAACGTAGCACAGAAAAATCAATCTGGCAATTCTCAAAAAGAAATCGCCACTGGAAAAATAGAAAAAGGAGCGTGGGACAAAAATCACTTTGGATTTTTGTCCCACGCTCAAAAACTGATAAACGGCGGGAACAGAAGCAACCCCTTCGGAAATAAGCCGAAATTCTCCAAAAATTAAAGAACAATTTTCGGAAATTCCTTCTTATTTCTCGGAGTTAAACACTTCTGTCCCGACCTCCTTTGCATCTCATCTATACAGTTTGTAATTCTTTCGCTTCTGTCTTTGGTGCTTTTGGTGCCCGCACATTTAACGTAATTTTGCCTTTGCTAGCACCTAAGGTTACTTTATCCCCTAACTGAATTTGACCGGAAAGAAGGGCTTCACTTAAACGATCTTCCACTTCTTTTTGTAAGGCCCGACGAATTGGACGTGCGCCATATTCTGGATCAAACCCAACTTTACCAATAACTTCAATTGCAGCTGGTGTGATTTTCACTTTAACCTCTTGTTCGGCCATCCGTTTCACGACAGATTGACTCATAATTTTTACGATTTCATGAATTTCCTCTTGTTTCAAGGAATGGAAGACAACCGTTTCGTCAATTCGGTTTAAGAACTCTGGACGGAAAGCTTTTTTCAATTCTTCCATGATTCGTTTTTGCATTAATTCATGATTTTTAGAAATGTCTTTCACATTGAAGCCGACATGTTTTTCTTCACGAATCGCTGTTGCCCCTAAGTTGGAGGTCATGATTAAAATCGTGTTACGGAAATCGACTTTTCGTCCTTTGGCATCCGTTAAATGGCCATCATCTAAGACTTGTAATAAAATATTAAAGACATCTGGATGGGCTTTTTCTACTTCATCTAGCAAAATAACGGAATAAGGACGTTGACGAATTTTTTCAGTTAGTTGGCCGCCTTCTTCGTAGCCGACATAACCTGGAGGAGAACCGATTAAACGGCTAGTACTGTATTTTTCCATAAACTCAGACATATCCACGCGAATCAACGCTTCTTCGCTGCCAAACATCGCTTCGGCTAAGGCTTTGGCAAGTTCTGTTTTCCCAACCCCTGTTGGTCCTAAGAACATGAAGGAACCAATCGGTCTTGCTGGGTCTTTCAAGCCACTACGCGCACGACGGATAGCGCGTGAAACAGCTTCAACTGCTTCATTTTGGCCAACGACCCGTTGATGTAAAATGGTTTCTAATTCCATCAATCGTTCGCTTTCTTTCTTCTCTAGCTGCTGCAAAGGAACGCCTGTCCATTGTGAAACAACCCCAGCCACGTCTTCTTCTGTTACTTGCGTACTGTAACCAGACAGACTTTTTTCTTTCACTGCAATCAATTCTTCTAGTTTTTCCATCACTTGTTTTTCTTTTTGACGAATCCGAGCGGCACTTTCAAATGATTGGTTTTGAATGGCCTCTTCTTTTTCCGTAATTAAATGAGAAATTTCGGTACGCAATTCATTAATTTCTGAAGGTTGATCTGCCTTATCTAAACGAACTTTTGCTGCAGATTCGTCCATTAAATCAATTGCTTTATCTGGTAATTGGCGGTCATTTAAATAGCGAATCGATAATTGAACCGCCGCATGTAGAGCTTCATCTGTAATTTCTACGCCATGATGTTTTTCATAGCGTGAACGCAAGCCTTTTAGAATTTCTTCTGCTTCTTCTGGCGTTGGTTCTGCTACTTGAATACGGGCAAAACGACGTTCCAAAGCGGCATCTTTTTCAATATATTTTTGGTATTCATCCAGAGTTGTCGCACCAATTGTTTGCAACTCACCACGTGCTAAAGCAGGTTTTAAAATATTTGAAGCATCGATCGCCCCTTCTGCACCGCCAGCACCGATCAAGGTATGCAATTCGTCGATAAATAAAATGACTTGTCCATCTTGATAGATTTCATCGACAACTTTTTTCAAGCGATCTTCGAACTCACCTCGATATTTGGTTCCAGCAACCAAGGCACCCATGTCTAGCATCATTAAACGTTTGCCTTGCATATCTTCAGGGACTTCCCGGTTGACAATTTTCTGGGCTAAGCCTTCTGCTATCGCTGTTTTCCCAACGCCTGGTTCACCGACTAGGACAGGATTGTTTTTGGTACGGCGACTCAAAATTTGAATCAAGCGACGGACTTCGGTCCCGCGACCAACTACTGGATCCAAGCTTTGTTCTCGTGCTAACTTGGTTAAATCCCTCGCTAAAGAATCCAATGTTGGCGTCCCTTGTGGCGCATTTTTATTTTGACCATTCCGACGACGTTGTGCACCATTGGGTTCGGAAACGCCCATTTTTTTCAATAATAATTGACGCATTTTGGATAGACTTAATCCTAAATTCACTAAAATTCTAGACGCTAAAATTTCTTCGTCTCTTAACAAGCCTAATAATAAATGCTCGGTACCAATCTTTTGAGCCCCTAAGCGCTTCGCTTCATCTCCCGCATAGGCAAAGATTTGTTTGGCTCTTGGTGAATAAGGTAAGTATAAGTTGTTATTCCCCATTGGACTTTGCATGGTGCCATAGCCACTTAAATGCTCAATTTCTTCACGGATGTCTTCTGTGTCAGTATTCAATTGTCGTAATGTTTTTCCGGCAATCCCATTCGGTTCTAAAACGAGTGCTAATAATAAATGCTCAGAACCGACGGATTGATGACGAAAATACTTCGCTTCTTCTTGGGCAATCGCCAGTACGGCTTTCGCACTTTCTGTAAATAGTTCATCCATAGTTATTCCTCCTCATAGCTCAAGCGCTCTAAAAATGAACGCATTATTTGAGCTCTTAGAAAATCTTCGTGATTCCCCAGGCCATTCAATGTGCTTTTACTTAAAGCAGCTAGCATTAAATTGCCTTCCTTTTTCGTAATCACTTCTTCTTCATACAATGTTTGAATAAATGTTAGCGCATCTTTTTCTGTTAAGGTTGCGCCAATCAATTGATCCATTTGTTTTAGTAATTGATCGTTATCTGAAATTTGTACTTTGACAATGCGAATATAGCCGCCTCCACCACGTTTACTTTCAACTGCGTAGCCTCGTTGGATGGTAAAACGTGTATTAATTACATAGTTAATTTGTGAAGGAACGCAATTAAATAAATTAGCCATTTCCGCCCGACGGATTTCAATTTTATTACTTTCTTCTAAAATCTTTTTTAAATAAGCCTCGATTAAATCTGACGTATTTTGATTACTCATAGTCTTCCATCCTTCTTCTCTCTTGACTAATATTGACCATTATTATATCGAACTTTGCCTATTAAATAAAGAGGAACGCTTTGACTTTAATAAAAAAATGCAAAACAGGAGGAGCAACCTCAGTCAAACTGACTTAAGTTCCCCTCCTAAAAATGAAAATATGTTATTTAATCACAGAGGCTGAGACAAAAGTGTTTAGCTCCAAGAACCAAGTAGGTACTGTTCAACATCTATTTGCTTTGCAAATAGTGTTTCTCAGCAATAAGAAGGAATTTCCGAAAATTGTCATAAAACACAACGAGGTACGAGTTGATGTTGCATGATACCTACCTGGTGTTCTTTAATTTTTGGAGAATTTCGGCTTATTTCCGAAGGAGTTGCTTTTGTTCAGCTGATTATCTTAATGTCTCACAAAAGCGATTCTTCGCCATAGGCTTGATCCAAGGCTTGTTGAATATCTTCGATAATAGATGTTGGCTCTTCCAAACCAACGTACATGCGAATGTGCGCTGGCGACAAGCCTCTTTTCTGAACAGCCGCCAAGTTATTGCCTTTGAATACAGGCAAGGCCAAACTTTCAAAGCCACCCCAACTGACCCCAATTGTGACCAACGTCAATGCATTCACAAATGTTTTCAAACGTTCAAAATCGGTATCTTTTAAATCAATCGCAAACAATGAGCCATAACCTGTTAAATATTTTTCTGCTAACGCTTGTTGTTGTTGATTTCCTACAAAAGGATGATATAAGCGACTGATTCGCGGATCTTTTTGCAAAGCCGACAGTACCGTTTGGATGGCTTGAGACTGATGCGCCAACCGAACAGGCATGGTACGAATACCACGTAACGCTAACCAAGAATTGAAGGGACTATTGACTGCGCCTAATGCTTGATGACCATGTTCAAAAATTTGATCTACAAGCGCTGCTTTGCCAATGACAGCCCCTGCTACAATATCCGAATGACCACCAATATATTTGGAACAAGAATGAATCACCAGGTCCACATTATGGCATAAAGGATGCTGAAATAACGGTGACGCCCACGTGTTATCAATGACAGTGTATGCGCCGATTTTTTGTGCTAACGCAGTTATTTTTTCTAAATCTAGCAGTTCAAACTTTTGTGAGGACGGACTTTCAAAGTAAATGACTTTGGTGTTTTCCTGAACAAATTGAAAAAGTTCTTCTGTTTCTGTAACGTCTACTTTGGTCAAGGATACGCCAAATTTCTCTAAATATTGCACAAACGAAACAGATTCTCCATAAATTGTATTGACCATTAAAACATGATCGCCTTGTTGGAGCAACGTAAACAGCGTTGCCGAAATAGCGCCCATTCCTGAGGCAAAAACTTTACATTTTTCTCCACGTTCCAAACGAGCAATTTTTTTCTCTAAAATTTCTGTTGTGGGGTTGGTGCCACGTGTGTAAACATAATTATTTTTTTCATCTATACTCGCTGCCATAAATTCTTCGTAAGTTGGAAAATAAAAGGAAGAGGTTTGAACCAACTCGGGCACCATCGGATGATACATTTTTTCCATTCCTTTTTCCACTTCACAGCAAATATTTTCATCATTCTCAACATGCATTTCCTTCACTCCTCTTTCTCTACAATGTTTCTGGTACTTCATGGGCTTCTTCTTTTTGATATTGTCGATCTAAGGCTTTTACAAATGGATAATAAATAACGACACTAGCCGCAACAGCTAAAACTTGCGTCACTGCACCTTGCCATTTTCCCACTAAAAAACCCGAAAACAGAAAGGGCGTAGCCCATGGTGCTTGAATGTTTGTAAACATTGACATGAACCCAATTTTCATTGACAGAAAGGCAATCAAGACAGATACAATCGGCGCGACCGCAATCGGAATCAATAATAAAGGGTTAAAAATAACTGGGAGTCCAAAAATCAAGGGTTCATTAATGTTGAAAAATGCTGGAACAAACGAAATTTTCGACATGGCTTTCATTCTAGACGAATGTCCGACGATGGCCATTGCAATAGCCAAGCCAATCGTACAACCAGCGCCTCCAATTGTAGCAAATTGATCGAGCATTTGGACCGTGCCAAAGTTTCCATTTTGAGCAGTTAATTGTCCTAATTCCGCTAAGCTTTGGTTTTTGTCTGCATTCGCATATAAAATAGGATATAGCATGGAATTGATGACAGTTGGATGAATCCCAAACCACCAGAACAATCCATTTAAGCCAGCCACAATAATAATTGCAAAAGGGGTTCCGATTAAACCTTGCAGTGGCGCTTGAATCACCGCATAAATTAATTGCGGGAAGGAATCCGCAAACGAAAGCCCAATCCCATTAATCAATAAAGCCACCGCTACCACAAAAATCCCAGGAATCAATGCACTAAAAGCTTGGCTCACCATAGAAGGCACGCTGTCAGGCATTTTGATGACTAATTTTTTCTTAATACAGAAACGAGTCAACTCAACCGAAAGAATTGACATAATAATGGCCGTAATCACCCCTTGCGTTCCTAACCAATCAAACGATAAAACTTTCGTCACAACTTCGCCTGATTCAGTGGTCACCGTTTTCGGTAAAACGACTACGTAAGCAACAATTCCTAAAATTAATGAAGTTAAACGGTCCATTTCGTAACTTTCCGCCAATTTATAGGACATCGTCCCAGCAAAAATAATTCCCATCATATTGAAAGTTGCTCGATAAGCTGGTGAAATCATATCCGCCCAACCTGCACCGAAAATTCCAGCCATAAAATCGCCATACCCTGCTACTGGAAAATCTGTAATCAACATAAAAATCGACCCAATAATTGTTAACGGCATAATTGCAAAAAAACCATTTCTTAAGGCTTGAAAATAACGTAAACTTGTAATCCTTGAAACTTTAGGCACTACGGTTTGCTCCACCCAGTTTGTTAACTTATCCATTTCACTTCTCTCCTTAATCCTTTGTGATATCCTCATCATAAAGAAACCGATTTCTGATGTAAATACGACTAACTGATTCTGTAACTATGTTTCATAATTCATACGCTTAAGGTATACTGAAAGCGAAACAAAGTACCACAGAGAGGTGAACCCATTGAATCTAATCGAATGTTTAGAACAAAAAGAACGCTATACATATAACGAAGGGCTAATTATTGATTTTATTTTATCTCATACTGAACGAGTCCTGCATATGTCGATTTATGAACTAGCAGAAGCCACCAACTCTTCAACTTCCACGATTGTTCGTTTGTGTAAAAAAACAGAAACTAGCGGTTTCAAAGAATTTAAAATCCGCTTGTCCCGCGACTTAGAAATTCACTACCAAGCAATCCGGAATGTTGATGCGAATATGCCTTTTTTAGCGCAAGATTCTGATTTACTAATTGCCAAGAAAATTGCGCAGTTAACGACTGAAACTGTTCAATCCACTCAACAGTTATTAACCGAGGCCATGTTAAATAAAAGCATTGATTTACTTTTAACCGCTGAAAATATTTTAGCTGTGGGTGTCAGTAACTCCTACATTCGCTTAACGGATTTTCAAACAAAGTTATTACGCATTCAGCTATTTATCCATTTAATCCCTTATCAAGCTGAACAATTTTATTTAGCCATCAAT
>NZ_CP172927.1:2795000-2845337 GCF_050539875.1 Enterococcus sp. DIV0561
CCGAAGGGAAAGCTCTATCTCTAGAGTGGTCAAAGGATGTCAAGACCTGGTAAGGTTCTTCGCGTTGCTTCGAATTAAACCACATGCTCCACCGCTTGTGCGGGCCCCCGTCAATTCCTTTGAGTTTCAACCTTGCGGTCGTACTCCCCAGGCGGAGTGCTTAATGCGTTTGCTGCAGCACTGAAGGGCGGAAACCCTCCAACACTTAGCACTCATCGTTTACGGCGTGGACTACCAGGGTATCTAATCCTGTTTGCTCCCCACGCTTTCGAGCCTCAGCGTCAGTTACAGACCAGAGAGCCGCCTTCGCCACTGGTGTTCCTCCATATATCTACGCATTTCACCGCTACACATGGAATTCCACTCTCCTCTTCTGCACTCAAGTCTCCCAGTTTCCAATGACCCTCCCCGGTTGAGCCGGGGGCTTTCACATCAGACTTAAGAAACCGCCTGCGCTCGCTTTACGCCCAATAAATCCGGACAACGCTTGCCACCTACGTATTACCGCGGCTGCTGGCACGTAGTTAGCCGTGGCTTTCTGGTTAGATACCGTCAGGGGACGTTCAGTTACTAACGTCCTTGTTCTTCTCTAACAACAGAGTTTTACGATCCGAAAACCTTCTTCACTCACGCGGCGTTGCTCGGTCAGACTTTCGTCCATTGCCGAAGATTCCCTACTGCTGCCTCCCGTAGGAGTCTGGGCCGTGTCTCAGTCCCAGTGTGGCCGATCACCCTCTCAGGTCGGCTATGCATCGTGGCCTTGGTGAGCCGTTACCTCACCAACTAGCTAATGCACCGCGGGTCCATCCATCAGCGACACCCGAAAGCGCCTTTCACTCTTATGCCATGCGGCATAAACTGTTATGCGGTATTAGCACCTGTTTCCAAGTGTTATCCCCCTCTGATGGGTAGGTTACCCACGTGTTACTCACCCGTCCGCCACTCCTCTTTCCAATTGAGTGCAAGCACTCGGGAGGAAAGAAGCGTTCGACTTGCATGTATTAGGCACGCCGCCAGCGTTCGTCCTGAGCCAGGATCAAACTCTCATAATAAAAGTTAGAACAATCTTGCGATTGTTAAGCTCAATTTGTTTGCTAGCATATTGCTTGCTTGTTAAAAATGTTTGTTGTCTTGAATTGAATCAAGACGCCCTACACATTTGGTTCGTCTATTCTTTGTTCAGTTTTCAAAGGTCTACGTTACCTCGCAGCAACTTTTATATCATAACAAACTTTCGTTTGAATGTCAAGAACTTTTTTAAAAAAGTTTTTTAAGTTGTTTTGCTCGGTCGTTGTTGTCTGTTGTGACAACTTCTATATCTTATCATCTCGTTTGTTATTTGTCAACAACTTTTTTGTTGTTTTTTCAAACTTTTTTCGAGAGATTTGAAATCAAGAATTGTTATTTAATTATTGATTTCTGAATCGCTCAGCTGTGTGACTCGCCTTGCGACATGTAATAATATACCAAGATTTCAAGCATTGGTCAATCATTATTTTCACTTTTTTTAAACTTTTTTTCAATACCGATTATTATGATTGGTCTAGGTATTTTCGTTCGTTTTTTACCCCCTTTCATCCTTTTTTGGCTATAGTTTATTAACTTTTAGCAAAATCTTCTAAATTTATCGTAATATATCAAGGATTTTGTCCTTTTTAGCAATTATTTGTTAAAATATGGAAAAGAGATTTTTTTATATATGGAGGAAATGAACGCTTATGAAAATTTTAGTTGCAGATGATGATAAAGAAATTGTAGAACTATTGAGTATTTATATTCATAATGAAGGATACGAAGTCGTGAAAGCTTATGATGGAAAAGAAGCATTATCCAAATTGCACACAACACCAGATATCGATTTATTAATCTTGGACATTATGATGCCAATCATGGATGGAATGGAAGTAGTGAAAGAACTTCGAAAAGAATCGCAAATTCCAATTATTATGTTAACAGCAAAAACAACCGATATGGATAAAATCAAAGGCTTAGTTGCTGGTGCAGACGATTATGTCACCAAGCCTTTTAATCCTTTAGAAGTAATGGCTCGGGTGAAGTCTATTTTACGTAGAAGCCAAATGCAATTAACCAAAGAGGAACCCGATGAATTAGAAGTCGGCCCATTAATGATTAATAAGGACTCTCACGAAGTCAAAACAATAGAAGGAAAAGAAATTCAATTAACCGCTCTTGAGTTTGGTATCCTCTATCTATTAGCTAGTCATCCAAATCGTGTGTTTAGTGCGGATGAAATTTTTGAGCGTGTGTGGCAACAAGAAAGTATTGTTTCTGCTAAAACCGTGATGGTTCACGTCAGTCATTTAAGAGATAAGATTGAAGAAGCAACTGGTGGAGAAAAAGTCATTCAAACAGTGTGGGGAGTTGGATATAAGATCGATGCTCGTTAAACCTAAAAAGATTGAAAAACAAAAACGAATTACCTTAACTTCTAAAGAAATCAGCGAGTTATTAGCAGAAGCAATTGTGACAATTGTTTTATTACTACTATTAAATGTCTCAATTATGTTCCTTTTAGGACAACTACTTAGTGAAAACTCGCCCTTAGCTGGTGTCATCTGGGCCACTAAGGATGCGGTCGCTAAAGAATTAAATACTGATTTGTTTTGGAGCTGGAATAAATTTGTCTTACCCATTTTCTTTTTAGTAGATGCAGCTGTTCTCTATTGGCGCTTAATTCGTCGCTACCATCAAATGCAATTGCGTCATATTATCAGTGAGTTACATTACATCGCTGATGGTAATTACAATCACCGCATTCCGTTTGAATTAAGTGGTGATTTAGCAAAAGTCGTGACGAGTATTAACGGTCTGGTGGATAGTACTGTCGCAGCCATTGAAGATGAACGGCGAATTGAAAAATCAAAAGATGAATTAATTACGAATGTCAGTCATGATATTCGGACACCGTTAACTTCTATTATTGGTTATCTGGGATTGATTGAAGATCGTCAATTTCATAGCCAAGAAGATTTACTGAAATATACGCATACCGCTTACGTCAAAGCGAAACAAATGAAATTATTAGTTGATGATCTTTTTGAATATACAAAAGTCCGTCAACCAAGTGTACCGATTCATACGACGACTTTTGATATGGCACAATTAATTGAACAGCTTGCTGCCGATTTTGAATTGGAAGCGAAAAAGATTAATATGCAAATCCAAGTAAAAGCCAATCCAGCTTCTTTAATGATGGAAGGCGATACGGAAAAACTAGTCCGAGTCTTTAACAACCTTCTTTCAAACGCTTTGAAATATGGCAAAGGTGGCCATCATATTGTGATGGAAGTAGACAAAGTCGGCACCGAAGCAATTATCGCTGTTCGCAATGATGGACCAGCTATTCCTAAACATTCTTTAGATCAGTTATTTGATCGCTTCTATCGTGTCGAAGAATCCCGATCACAAGAAACGGGTGGAACTGGTTTAGGTCTGGCTATTGCACAAAGTATTGTCGCTTTACATGGTGGATATATTTATGCGAAGTCTGATCAAAAGTGGACCTCCTTTATTATTCATCTACCCTTACAGCGTACCAACAAGAAATCAGAGAGTTAATTGACATCCCTGAACTTTTTCGGTATTCTATAGAAAAGAGAAAACTAAGAGAAAAAGTATTTATGGCACTGAATTCCAGAGAGTTTGCGGGGGTGCGAGCAAACATTCATCTATAAAGAAGTCCGTCTCTTCCAGGTGTCCAGCGAAATAAGTTGGAACGGTCTGCAGCCGTTATCTGCAAATCAAGGGCAGTAACATTACTGAACTTGGGTGGTACCGCGAGATTTCCAGTCATTTCGTCCCAAGAATATTTATTTTTGGGGTGAGATGGCTTTTTTGTTGTTTTCTACAACAGTTATTATTGATTATGTACTAATTTTAAGGAGGAAAAAATATGTTAGATGTAAAAATGATGCGTCAAAATTTTGACGAAGTAAAAGCAAAGCTACAAACCCGTGGCGTGAAAGAAGAAATCTTAGTGGAATTTCTGCGTTTAGATGAAAGTCGCCGTGATTTATTAGTCAAAGTCGAAGAAATGAAAAAATACCGGAATGATGTGTCTGCTGAAATTGCTCAATTAAAACGGAACAAAGAAGATGCAACGGCCAAAATCGCGGAAATGAAAGAAGTCGGCGGCAATATTAAAGCGTTAGATGCAGAAATTAACGCTATTGACGAAGAGCTACGTGGGATCACAACTACTTTACCGAACTTACCAGATGATTCTGTGCCTGTCGGTGCTGGTGAAGAAGAAAATGTAGAAGTACGTCGTTGGAGTGAACCAAGAACTTTTGCTTTTGAACCAAAACCACACTGGGAAGTCGCTGAAAACTTAGGCATTCTAGATTTTGAACGTGGTGCCAAAGTAGCTGGTAGCCGTTTTGTTTATTACAAAGGCTTAGGTGCTCGCTTAGAACGTGCGTTATACAACTTCATGTTAGATTTACATGTTTATGAACATGGCTATACAGAAATGATTACGCCTTATATCGTTAATGACACCGCCATGTTCGGAACTGGCCAATTTCCTAAGTTTAAAGAAGATGTCTTCCAATTACAAGATACGGATTTAACGTTAATCCCAACGGCAGAAGTCCCGTTAACTAATTACTACAACAATGAAATTTTAGATGGCAAGGATTTACCGATTTACTTTACGGCCTTGAGCCCTTCTTTCCGTTCTGAAGCTGGTAGCGCTGGTCGTGACACACGTGGGTTAATTCGTTTACACCAATTTAATAAAGTCGAAATGGTTAAATTTAGTGATGCAGAGCATTCTTATGAGGAATTAGAAAAAATGACGAATAATGCCGAAGAAATTCTGCAAAAACTGGGATTACCTTACCGTGTCATGGCTCTTTCAACAGGTGACATGGGCTTCTCAGCTGCGAAAACTTATGACTTGGAAGTTTGGATTCCTGCTCAAGAGACGTACCGTGAAATCAGTTCATGCTCAAACTGTGAAGATTTCCAAGCGCGCCGTGCGATGATTCGTTACCGTGATGAAAACAATAAAGTCCAATATGCGCATACCCTCAATGGTTCTGGTTTAGCCGTGGGACGGACAGTCGCTGCTATTTTAGAAAACTACCAAAACGAAGATGGCTCTGTGACTGTACCAGAAGTCCTAGTTCCTTACATGGGTAACCTAACAGTTATTAAATAAAGGGAGAATAAAAGTCGTTGTCTGATATCAGATAACGGCTTTTATTCTACAGAAAAAGGAGCCTGATAAACGGTGGAAACAGAAGCAACTCCTTCATTCTACAGAAAAAGAGGCAGACGTCGAAATGACGTCTGCCTCTTTTAAATTTTAAAAAAATCAGCTTTTATTTTATTGAACAGAATAGTTTGGTGCTTCTTTTGTGATTTGAACGTCATGTGGATGTGATTCTTTCAATCCGTTACCACTCATTTGAACAAATTGTGCTTCTTCACGCAACGCTTTCAGGTCTGCTGCACCGACGTAACCCATCCCTGATTTCAAGCCACCGATTAATTGGAAGACAATATCAGAAACACTTCCTTTGTAGGCAACACGTCCTTCAATTCCTTCTGGTACTAATTTGTTTGCTTCATTGACACTTCCTTGGAAGTAGCGATCACTTGATCCTTTTTCCATTGCGCCCAATGAGCCCATGCCACGGTAAGTTTTGAAACGACGGCCTTGATAAATTTCAAATTCGCCTGGAGATTCATCAGTACCAGCTAACATACTTCCTAGCATTACAGCGTGTCCACCAGCAGCTAAGGCTTTCACGATATCACCAGAATATTTAATACCGCCATCAGCGATAATTGCTTTACCATATTCTCTAGCCACAGAAGCAGCATCATAAATCGCTGTTAATTGAGGAACACCAACACCTGCAACGACACGTGTTGTACAAATTGAACCAGGTCCAATACCAACTTTAACAACATCAACGCCGACATCATACAATGCTTTGGTTGCTTCAGCAGTGGCAACATTACCAGCAATTAATGTTGCTTCAGGGAACGTTTCACGAATTTCTTTAATTTTGCGAATAACGCCGGCACTATGGCCATGTGCAGTATCGATAACAATCGCATCCGCACCTGCTTCTAATAATGCTTCCGCACGTTCGAACGTATCACTAGTGACACCGACTGCTGCCGCCACAAGTAAACGACCATGTTCGTCTTTGGCAGCATTTGGGAATTCAATCACTTTTTCAATGTCTTTAATTGTAATTAAGCCACTTAAGCGACCTGCTTCATCAACGATTGGTAATTTTTCGATTTTATGTTTTTGTAAGATTTTTTCTGCATCTTTTAAAGATGTGCCAACTGGCGCAGTGACTAAATGATCTTTTGTCATGACTTCTTCGATTTTGATTTGGTAGTCCGTTACAAAACGCATATCACGGTTTGTAATAATTCCGACTAATTTACGGTTTTCCATTGTTTCTACAATTGGCACACCGCTAATACGGTAACGACTCATTAATTCTTCTGCATCCGCTACTAAGTTTGTTGGTGTTAGAAAGAATGGATCAATGATAACGCCGCTTTCAGAACGTTTGACTTTACGTACTTCGTCTGCTTGTTGGGCGACAGTCATATTTTTATGTACGACACCTAGTCCACCTTGACGAGCCATCGCAATTGCCATATTACTATCTGTAACAGTATCCATACTGGCACTCATCAATGGAATATTTAACTTGATATTTTTAGCTAATTGTACACTCATGTCTACATCATTTGGTAAGACATGGCTTTCTGCAGGGATTAATAGCACATCATCAAATGTAAGACCTTTTTTCGCAAATTTTGTTTCCCAATTTGACATTTTTTTGTCCACTCCTCGACTTAATTTTATATATGAAAATAACAGATAATACTAAGGAAGTCAACTAGATTTGTTTAAATAATCAATGAGGAATAAAGGACAAAACGCCAAAATCGGTTTGTCCTTTATTCAACTCTTCCTAATTAAGGTCCTACTTTCATCGTTGTTCTTTTATCTTGTGTTTCTTTTTTTGTTGTAAAAATCGGCTAAATCCAAAACCGCCGACAGAAAGCAAGGTAATCATTGTCCCTATTTTTTGCACTTTTGTTCTTTGGTAACGGATGTCGACATGTCCTGTACCAGATAAAGAAAGAGCGGCTAAGCCTCCTTGATTGGTTAGGCTCATTTTTTTAGCGCCCGTTTGGTTTTTCATTTGAATCGTGGCTTGATAGCCTAAGTAATAAATAAAAGGAACGGTCACCTTCGCTGATTGCTTCACCACTTGGTAGTCAAATGAAATTTTCCCATAAGGCATTCTAACGTTTGTAATGGTTACTTGTTCTGCCGAATAATCAAGTGGTCGTTTTTTCTGTTTCAATAATTCCTGATAATTGATTTCATCTGGTAAATATTCATGGCCCGCACCGATATAAAAAGGGGCTGGCTGCTCATACTCAGCTTTTGTTAACAGGCGGCCTTGTTGTGACTGAATACTTTGATATTGATAAATGCCTAAATTGCTGATGGCAAGGAAAACCAACAAAGCCACGGTCCAAGATTTACGGAAAACGCCCCATTCGTCTTGTGCAATGAAAAAAGCGAGCATTACAGAAAGAATCCCTAAAAACCGCCAAGGAAACTGAATTGTATTTAAAGGCGTGTGGTTCAGCAAGTGCCAAGGAAAAAGCGTGGTAACCATCAATAAGAGTACCAGCGTCAAACCAATAAACCGTTTGTTCTGAATTTTTTTGCTGGCAAGCGAAACCACTGCTACAACAAGCCCCACAAACAAAAGGGTTCCTAGATTCGCTGTTTTCGCGTGAAAAACACTGCTCTTTAAACTATTAATGAAAAGAGAAACAATAGGATAACTTCTTTCGGAAATATAAGTGAGTGGATTGGACGTAACTTTAAACACTTGATTTTTCATTTGTTCAGCAACTGGTAAAAGATAAAAGGCCAGCCAAAGCAGTGTCAGACCTGCAGCCTTCGCTAATGCCCACAGGACCTCCTTTTTAAAAAACTGCTGCCAATAAAACAGAATGTATAACCCAATCCAAATAGAAACCATTTCAATAGAAATAAAGTGAGCCAACCCAATCCCAGTCATCGCCAGCGTTAACAACGGCCAACATTTCGTGGTTCCCTTTCGTAATAAAAACAGGCTCGCTAAGACCAACGGAAAAAAACTTAGCGCCAAAAATTCTCCTAACGCTTGGCGATTAAACAAGTCTTGCATGCGGTAAATAGATAAGCCATACAAAATGGCAAAGAGATAGCTTCTTTTTTTAGAGAGCGCCATTAATCGGCCTGCATAATAAGTAAGACTAAATGTTGCCAAGTTTACCGCAAACACAAAAATCGCCATACTAGCGACAAAGGAAAGCCCCAGAACACGCAAAAGCGCAGGCAAATAAAGATACGCATCTGGATAAAACAAACTAGAGGCATAGCCATAGCCTCCCAAGAAAAAATAATTGATTTTAGGAAACCAGTCGTTGTTTTTAATTGCTAATGCGAGACCTTCCACCCGATTTTGATGAAAGCGGAAATCACTTGCTCGTAAAAAATTCTCTTGAAAATAGACAAAATAAAGAGAAAGTCCACTTAATAAGAGAAAACTAATAAAAATGAGTAGCCGCTCGTGTTGACGGCACCAAGACTTCACTTGTTGTCCCATAAGAGGCTCCTTTCTTTAGCAAACTTCTGAAAACAGAAGCCTGGGACACTAGTTTTTTCGACTAATCCCCCAGGCTTTAACTGTTAAAACGCTCTATTGAGAGAGCGACTTTGCTTGTTGCAGTTTCTGCGTCAGCCGAGCGCCTTCACAATTGAGCGCGCGCCGTTTATTGACGTGTCATGAAACTACCTTGAATATTGTATTTTTTCTTGAAGAAATAGCGTGCTACAAAGGCTAACGCACCGATTACTAAAGCAATCATCGGATCTAAGATGGGATTGATCACTGGTGGCAGCATCGCTGAACCGGCGAAAACTGCAATCCACAAGAACATCCCACCAAATAGAATGGCGGTCGTTTTTAACCAACCAGGACGTTTGCTTTTGTCGCCACCTTGACGATCAAAACGGTAAACATATTTGTGCATTAGATAGAAAACATAACCCCCAGCCATCGCACCTAAGATATATGTGGTTAATCCGAGAGGCTGTGCGGTTCCTTTTGAAAATAGAGACATCGCCGCTAACATGATTGTTAATAAACCAAGCAATAGTAAGGTATTGTCGAGCCAAATCATCCAGCCCGCTGGTTCTTTGACTTCTGCTGGTTTATTTAAAATTGCTTCCGTCCGTTCTGAAACAGTGCCAAATAACTGACGGGCTGTTTTGCCTGTTTTTTGACCGGCTACTAATTCTGGCAAAATACCGTGTAGAGCCAATGCTAGCTCTTCTTCAGATAAATTAGCCGCTTTTAATGATTTTTTTAAGTCAAAAATGTATTGTTCATTTCTTTTAGTCAAATTCTGTTCTAATTGACGATTCTCAGCCACGATTGCTCGTAATGCTTCTGCTTCCATAGTTGTATCCTCCTCACCCTCATGTAGAGGGAACCTCTTTCTAAACGGCTGAATGGCCTTAAATATGTGGGCTTAGCCCAAAACAAATTGCTTGTTGGGCATGGGTCTTTTCTTAAACGTTAAAACGGAACAACATAACATCGCCATCTTGAACGACGTAGTCTTTTCCTTCTAAACGAACACGGCCCGCTTCTTTGGCAGCTTGCATATTGCCATATTTATCTAGGTCTTCATAAGAAACAGTTTCCGCACGAATGAAGCCTCGTTCAAAATCACTGTGGATAATCCCAGCTGCTTGAGGTGCCTTGATTCCCTTACGGAACGTCCACGCACGAACTTCTTGTTCACCAGCTGTAAAGTAGGTAGCTAAGCCTAACAAATCGTAAGCCGCACGAATCAATTGATCTAAGCCAGATTGTTCAATACCCATTGCTTCTAAAAATTCAGCCTTGTCTTCTTCAGAATCCAATTCAGCAATTTCTTCTTCTGCTCGCGCACTAACCACGATTACTTCCGCATTTTCACTGGTTGCAAAATTACGAACTTGTTGTACATACTCATTGTTGTCTGGATCCGCCACTTCATCTTCTGAAACATTTGCTACATAAAGGACCGGCTTTGTGGTTAATAAGAAAAGAGATTTAACAATTTTCTCTTCTTCTGGCGTAAATTCAATCGTACGAGCAGATAAACCTTCTTCTAAAACTGGTTTAATTTTGTCTAAAACAGCTAATTCTTCCACCGCTTCTTTATCTTTTGCTTTCGCCATTTTAGCCACGCGAGTATAGCGCTTATTGATTGAATCTAAATCTGCTAAAATTAGCTCTAAATTAATTGTATCAATGTCTGCTAAAGGATCAACGAAATCCGCATCCCGATTTTGTTCACGCATGATATTTTCGTCATCAAAACAACGAACCACGTGACAGATTGCATCTACTTGACGAATGTGACTTAAAAACTGATTTCCCAGCCCTTCTCCTTTGCTGGCACCTTTAACAATTCCGGCGATGTCTGTAAATTCAAACGTTGTGGGAACTGTTTTTTTCGGTTTTACTAGTTCTGTCAAGCGTTGTAAACGGGCATCTGGTACTTCAACCATGCCGACGTTCGGATCAATCGTTGCAAAGGGATAATTTGCAGCTTCTGCTCCTGCTTTTGTAATTGCGTTAAATAGGGTCGATTTACCAACGTTTGGTAAGCCGACAATTCCAGCTGTTAGTGCCATTTGTTTTCCACTCTTTCTCTCAGTCTATTCTCTTTTCTATTAGAGGCATCAAAGCATTAGTCTGCTTTTTTCTCGATTACTTTTTTTAATTTTTTAGTAAAATCACGACGCGGCATCATGACAATATGCCCGCAATTCGTGCACTTGATTTTGATATCAGCGCCCATGCGAATGATTTGCCAACGATTTGCTTGGCAAGCATGCGGCTTTTTCATTTCGACAATATCGCCTAAATCATACATGTTCCAAGCCTTCTTTCTTCTCTTACTTATATAAAAATACCATGATTACAATACCATTTTTTAACGAAACTAGCAAAAGGATTTGTGACTTTCTATCTTACTTTCTCACCTTGCTTCTTATTCCTCGTCAAAATGAATATCTAAAATATCTAAAATTCTAGCCAAATCCGAAGAGGACAAGTACTCAATTTCAATTTTTCCTTTGCCTTCTTTTTCTTGAATTGCTACGGTTGTCCCAAATTTATCCATTAAACGGTCTTCACTTTCACGAATATAAATGGGTTTTTCTTTGATGGCTTTTTTCGCTTTTTTGCCCTTTTTGCCTTGTGTTTCGTTTAATTCAGCGACAAGTTGTTCTAATTGTCGAACCGTTAAATTGTCTTTAATACAACGATTAGCTAATGGTAATAGCTGTTCTTTGTTCTTCAAGCCTAATAACGTCCGTGCTTGACCCATTGACATGCTTTGTTTTTGAACCATTGCTTTGACCGCATCAGGTAAGGTTAGCAACCGTAAATAATTGGCAATATACGGACGACTTTTGCCCAAACGTTCTGCGACTTCCGCTTGTGTTAATTTCAAATTTTTCATTAGCATTTCATAGGCTTCTGCTTCTTCTAGCGGATTTAAATCTTCCCTTTGTAAGTTTTCCAAAACAGCAACTTGCATCATGGATTCTTCATCAAATTCGCGAATAATTGCAGGAATTTTTTCTTTGCCGGCTAATTTAGAAGCCCTGAACCGACGCTCACCTGCAATAATTTCATAGCCTTTAACTGCCGATTTACGGACAATAATCGGTTGAAACACACCGGAATGTAGAATCGAGTTTGCAAGTTCTTGTAAAGAGGTTTCATCAAATGTTTTCCGCGGTTGGTAAGGATTGGGACGAAGTTCGTTTAATAGAATTTCTGTCACTTGTTCGTTCTTAACGTCGACATCTTCTAGCTTTGCGATATCTTGAAACAAGGCATCGATGCCTCTGCCTAAACCTTTGCCTTTATTCATTCTCCAACACTTCCTTTGCTAGTGCTTGATACACTTCGGCACCTTTTGAGCGAATATCATAGTCAATGATTGGTAAACCATGACTTGGTGCTTCGGATAAACGGACATTTCTTGGAATAATCGTGTCATAGACTTTTTCACGGAAATATTTACGGACTTCTTCCACGACTTCGGCACCTAAATTGGTCCGAGCATCGTACATGGTTAACAAGACCCCTTCAATTTTCAATTCAGGGTTAAAATGTTTTTGAACCAAGCGAATCGTATTTAGCAATTGACTCAAGCCTTCTAATGCGTAATATTCACATTGAACAGGAATTAGAATCGAATCACTTGCTGTAAAAGCATTGATTGTTAAATGCCCTAGAGAAGGCGGGCAATCAATTAAAACGAAATCATACATGTCTCTTACTTCATCAATTGCTAATTTCAAGCGCGATTCTCGAGCCATCATTGAAGTTAACTCAATTTCGGCGCCTGCTAATTGAATAGTAGCAGGGACAATATCTAAATTTTCACGGCTGGTATGTTGAACCACGCTAGTGATTGGTTCTTCATTTACAAGGACATCATACACATCGTGTGCGACATCTGGTTTAGGGACACCCATGCCACTGGTAGCATTTCCTTGTGCATCAATGTCGATCAGTAAGACTTTTTTGCCTAAGTTTGCTAAACATGCGCCTAAATTTACAGTGGTCGTTGTTTTACCAACGCCGCCTTTTTGGTTCGCTACAGAAATAATTCGTGTCATGTGTGTGCCTCCATCTTATTTAATCGGTTGTTTATTTGGTAATCCAGGTTTTCTGGGATATTTTTTAGGGGTTTCTTTTTTCTTTTGAATCACGACAATGTGGCGTTCGTCTGCCGTAATCGGCAAAGTAAAATCAACTTCTTTTTGAAATTGACCGCCTAATGTAGCGATTGCAGGTTTTGCTTCATTAATTTCTTCTTCACTTTTCGATGCTTTTAAGGCTAAAAAATAGCCTTCTTTTTTAACTAAGGGTAAACACAGTTCACTTAAAACATTCAACCGTGCAACTGCTCGCGCTGTAACGTAATCAAACGCGCCACGAAATTCTGCTTTTTGACCAAATGTTTCTGCACGATCATGATACAAAGAAACATTAGCCAAACCTAGTTGATTCACCAACTCTGTTAGGAAAGTAATTCGTTTATTTAAAGAGTCAACAATTGTGACATTTAATGAAGGAAAAACAATTTTCAAAGGAATACTTGGAAATCCTGCGCCTGCGCCAACATCACAAATGGCTTTGTCACTGGCAAAATCTTCAAAGAATGCCAACGAAACAGAATCATAGAAATGTTTCAAATAAACTTCTTTTTCTTCTGTAATGGCTGTTAAATTCATTTTTTCATTCCATTCTACTAATAAATGGAAATATTGGTCAAATTGTGTCATCTGTTGGTCTGTCAATTCAATGCCTTTTGCGGCTAATAGTTGTCTAAATTCTTCGGGTAGCATAAAGACTCCTTCCTTTTTTGTGAAACAGAAAAATGTTTCACAATCATCTTTTCCTACTTTAACGCAAATAGCAATTTCTTGCAATGCTTTTCGGAAGATTTTTGCCTGAATGATAAAAGAAAAAACCGCCTTTTTATGTGGTAAAAAGTCTCTAGCCATGGGCCAAAATGTTCAATTGGCGGCAACGAAAACCGCCTTTCTCTAAGATTAAAACAAGCCAATGTTTCATGTGAAACATTGGCTTGTTTTACTTACTATAATCATCGCACTTTATTTGTCGTTCTCTGCGGTAGTCGTATTCTTGGATACGGGGACTTAACCAACCTTTTTTGGCTATTTTTCGTAATTGATGATCAAATCTCCCTGGTGGTGAACTATCTAGTAATTCATGGGTACGATTATTCCGATTTGCATAATTAAACGATTCACCATTCAAGACTTTTTCCTGGTATTCACTGTTTTTGGCCGCTTGATAATAGGCTGGATTACTAATTAATCTGCCTCGCCAGTCCTCAACTAACACATCCCACTGGGTTACAAAGGTCCCTTCTTCATTCAAAATAAACTCACTGTGAAAATTAGGCGTCAATCGTTTCTTATTAATTAAAGAACAAGATGCCCCCTCAGGGTATTTGTTATGCAAACGAGCAGAGCTTTTTTTCAGTTTCCGCCCGCCCATTCCTTGCGGCTTGGCCGCAAAAACATAACGTTTTAATGCCTGTTCATCGGTGTCCCCTTCTTGTTTAAAAAAATCGCGGATATACGTGATATTTTGACGATCAATATACATTCTCAATTGATGTATCTTTTTCGCTTTCTCTTGATTAAAGCTCCCAAGAAGACCTAACGGATAGGCTTTTTGAACTGTTTTTGCCAGTAAGTGCCAAAACGTCGCATGCGGTGCAATCGTCTTCGAGAAACGATAAGGTCCTACTAATTGCAACATGCCATGTTGATCCAACACTGCACCTAATTGCCATAAAAGTAACGAGAGCTTTTCTTGCGGACGATAAGCCGAAAAGCGAAATAATCGCTCATACGCTGAAGAGCCCACTTCTTCCACTTCAGAAAACAGTTCCGCGACTGCTGTTTTCGCTTGCTTAAGTGGCAAGAAACGCGTGTCTTTTATGGCGCTTTCCACTAATCCATAAACAGCTTGGCGGTCCCAGCCAGCGTCCCATCTTCTCGCCGCCTTTTTCTATATACTTCTTCTATAATGATAATCCTTTCCCCGCAAAATGCCAACTGCTTTAACGCAAAAAAAACAACCCGCCCTTTGGGGAAGGGCGGGCGGAGGAGTTAAAAAATGAAAAAGTGTTTTGTTAGGGTTTTGTTTATCGGGTATGTTTAAATAATAGCCGTTAAATGTGAAGAAACTATGGTAAAAATGCGCCTTCTTTTCAACAAAATTTTGAAAAAGTCTCTTCAGAAATTAAGATTTTTTTGCGAAGTTGTATACTTTCTACCTCCATTCGATATATTATATATTTAATATCCATAAAATCATAAAATAAATATACATAATAATGAATATTTATTCAACAATTGATAATCTAACAAAAAAAGCGAGTGATTTACACTCGCTTTTTCAACTAAATTAAATGATTTTCTCTTAAAATATCACCGATATACGTATCCTCAAATTTCTTCACAAAGTGTTCAACCATTTTGCGTTCCACGAACGGCATATCCATTTCTGTTAATTTTTTCTTGTCAGATAAATAATAAACAGAGTTTGCTAAGACGCGCAAGTCGTATGCAGAAGCAAACACTTCTGGTACTCCGCGTTCAACCTCTAGCAATTGATAAACAGCTTCCATCGCTGTCCGTACAGAATACTCTGTTGTAAACACCGTATCTCGTTCAGTATCTGCGAAGTTCCCAATGAAAGCAAGATTTTTAGAGCCGTTTGGTACAACTAATGGTCGATCGCCTGGTTCTCTTAACATAAAGTAAGAAGTGATAAACGGCATATACACCGGAATAGTGGTAGCCGATTCTTCTGAAATACGTTCAATTTCCCCTTCTGGGACCCCTAAATGATAAAGTAACTCTTGCGTAATTTCTTGGCCTGTACATTGTTCGATTGGTTTTTTGATATAATTTCCTGGTTTATTAGAAAGCAATCCATATACCCAAGTTATAGATTGTTGATCATTTTGTTCTTTGAAATGCGGTTGTCTATGCATAGCAAAACTCATCATCCAATTAGAGTCTTTGATAGTAATAATACCACCTGTGACAATTTTTCCTGTGCGTAATTTACGATGTGTTAACCGAGAAAGATACGGTTCAATATCGAAATTTTCCCACGTAATCGTTGCTGAGACAAACCAACTTTCATCTGGTAAATTTTCACAGAAAACTTCTGGGTGCCCAAATTCTGGGGATTGTTTTGCTAAGTTTTTCCAGAGATTCCAACTTCCCCCTAGTTCATGAGTAATTGGTGCTGGTGTATGATGATCTCCTTGCGTCGAACTTTCAGTAATTGAGCCATTCGTTACGAAGACTAAATCATTTTCAGTTAAAGGAATTTCTTTGGTTTTGCCCGCTTGTGTCAGCAATAATCGCCGAGCAACTTTAGTAGCTCCTTTGATGTCGACTTGGATATCATTGATCGTTGTTTCATATTGAAAGTCTACCCCTTGATTGGTTAAAAAGCTTAATAATGGTTTCACTAACGATTCGTATTGATTGTATTTGGTAAACTTCAAGGCTGTAAAGTCAGGCAAACCTTTGATGTGGTGGATAAAGCGCATGATGTAGCGGCGCATTTCAATGGCAGAGTGCCATTTTTCAAAAGCAAACATTGAACACCAATAGATCCAAAAGTTGGATTCAAAAAATTCTTCGCCGAAAACATCTTCAATTTTTTTGCCAATTAATTGATCTTCAGAAGTCATAAATAAATCAACGATTTCTTTTTGTGCTTTTTTGGATAAAGTAAATTGTCCATCATCTGGGACACGTTCGCCACGGTTATGAATAATGCGGCAATTTGAAGAATTCGGATCATCTAAATCTAACCGGTAAAACTCATCTAGGACAGAGGCATCTTCTACTTCTAATGATGGTACCGAACGAAATAGATCCCACAAACACTCGAAATGGTTTTCCATTTCGCGTCCGCCGCGAGTGACAAAGCCATCATGGGGAATAAATTTACCATCTAAAGAACCGCCAGACAGCGTGAGTTCTTCAAAAATGTGAATATTTTCGCCCTTCATTTGACCGTCACGAATTAAGAAAACAGCCGTTGCTAAACCTGCTAGGCCACCACCAACGATGTAGGCACTCTTGTCATCTACACCTTTTGGTTTTCTTGGTCGAGCAAATGCTTCATAATTTCCATTTGTGTATCTCATTCTCGTTTCCTCCTATCATTTGATACCCTCATCATACTGCTACCAAAAAAAATACCCAAAAGATAACCCTTTTTTTTAAGAAATTCTTTGACAAATAAAGGAAATTGTCTAATTTTTAAGCAAGTGAATAATCGTAGATGTTTCATGTGAAACAAAAAAAGAACGAGAAGAAAAATGACAGCTTTTTCTTCTCGTTCTTTTTATGCTAATTCGTTTACCGTTTCTACTCCAAAAACAGCAACCCAATCTTCCTGAAAATCAGTTACTGCTTTTTGAATGGCGGGCATTGCCAGGCCTTGTGTCACGAGTTCTGGTGCGATAGTGACCGCTTGCGCCCCCATTTGACAGGCTTGATTAACTTGTGCCACGTTTTTAAAACTAGCAGCTAAGATCTTACTCTTTGCGTTCGTCCGTTTAATTTCTGCAGCTAAATGCTCAATAACCTTTTGAGAATCAATTGTTAAATTCTCCATCCTATTATAATAAGGCGCTAAATAATCTGCACCTGCCGCAATCGCTAGATAACCTTGAAATTCTGTATAAATAGCGGTTGCTGTTATCCGATAATTTGCCTGCTTTAGTTGTTTGATGGCTGCCAAGCCTGCTTCATTGACTGGGATTTTAATGAATGTTTCTTGGCCTAATTGTTGTACAATGGTTTGGGCATCTTCTAGCATCTCTTCTGTCGTTTGACCGACCACTTGGACGTGCAAACTCGCTTGTCCAATCGTTTTTTTTATTTCTTTCATCTGCGCAAAGAAGTCAATTTTTCCTGCTTGCTTAACAATACTAGGATTAGACGTTACGCCTGCCAGTGGTAAAATTTTCTGATACTTTCGAATAGCCTCAAGATTAATTGTATCTAGCATAAATTCCATCTTTTACGTTCCTCCCTTAAACGATAATTATAGAATAGTGATTGTTGTACCAACAGTTATTTCAGGAATAGCTTTTTCTTCAACATATAATGTACCTGGTAATTCAGGTGTTGTTGCGCCATCAAATTTAATAGTAATGTGACCCAATGTGTCTAAATTAGTTAATACTACCTCGCCTACAGCGGTAATCTGGTAAGTTTGTTCATCAATCACTAACGTTTGCTTGTCCGTAATCGCTTCTGTGACTGGCTGAACCTCAATGTTATAACAATAATCTGCTAAAGCATCTGGTGCATCTTTTCCAAATAAGATGACCATTTTTTCTTCTTTAAATAATTCGGCTTCTGGTCCAATAGACTGAACCTTTGTTGTAAATACTGACATTTCCCATCCTCCAAAAAAATTTTTTAACTATACAATCCAAAACTTGCTAACCAAGCAACTAGTACTCGAGGGGCACCATTTAAGAAACGAGAATATAAAACAGAAGGGACCCCGACTTCAACGGTTTCGGCTTCAGCTTCTTCCAAGCCTAAGCCCACGGGAATAAAGTCGCACGCGTTTTGTGTATTAATAGCAAACAATGCTGGTAGAGCTAGTTGTGGCGGAATGTTGCCTTTTCCAATTTCCACACCAATTAACGTACCAATTACTTGGCTGATTACTGCTCCAGGACCTAATAAAGGAGAAAGAAACGGCAGAGAACAAATAAAACCAATAATTGTTAACCCCACAATGTTTCCTGCCAATGGCGCCATGATATTGGCAAAAAATTCACCAATTCCTGAACCTTGAATCACACCAATTAATAAAGAAACAAATGCCATAAACGGAATCACTGTGTTGATCATCGTTTGTACGCCTTCACGGGCTGATTGGTTGAATGTCGCTACAACTTTTCCTGCACCCATACCAATTTTCGCAACAAAACTTTGTTGTTCCGCTTTTTGTTCAGTAATTTTTTTACTTGTATCATATTTAAATTCTGTTTTTTTCGAGGTGGGCTTTTCTGTATCAGCAGCAGCTTCTTCTGATGTCAATGCAATCTGTTTCGGGCCTACAGCGGAAACATAAATTGTCTCATTAATGTATTGTGCTAAGGGACCACTTTTGCCAGTTGGAACAACGTTAATAGTAGGAATTCCTTTTTTAGGATAAATTCCGCAACGAAGAGTGCCTCCACAATCAATAATGGCTAATGCGATTTCATCATCTGGAATCGATGTCTTAAAACCATTGACCGCTTCCATTCCTGTCAATTCTACGATTTTATCAACGATTGCGGGTTTCTCGCCGCCACCTGTAATATAAATAAATTTATGTTTTTCTTCTGTCGGTGTAATCACTAAGGGCCCACCATAACCGCCATTTCCTTTAACTACCTTAATACTATTGTACGTCATCTCACCTTGCTCCTTTCTAATCTACAGCAATCTCTACTGTTTTACTAAGGGTAATTCCTTGTTGTTTGCAAACATAGGCGGTAGTGAAATCGGTAACCCAACCGCCAATAAAATTCATTAATATCCCTACAAACATATAGCGAATCGCTAGGTCCATCGAATTTAGTCCTAACGTATCAATCCCTTGCGCAATCCCTAACCAAACGAACAATTCACCAGGATTAATATGAGGGAAAACTCCATTACTGGTATGACAAAATTGCGCTTGTGCAGCATAATAGCTAGGTTTATAGTATTCTGGTAAAAATCGTGCCATCGTAAAGGACATTGGATTGCCTAACATAAAAGCGGATAAAAAAGGCAACACTAAATATCGCGTAACAGGATTTTTGGCAGAAAGTTTGGCTACTTTGGTTACTCTTTCTTCTCCTAGAAAAGCAATTAAAGTATTCATAGCTACCATTAACATCAAAACAACAGGTACGATGCCTGTCATCCAAGAAATAAATGTTTCTGCTCCTGTTTGGAAAAGGTGCATAAATCCTTCCGCAAATTTTGTAATATAAGACATTACTCGACACTTCCTTTCAATTTTGTTTGTACTTTATTTTTCCATAATTGCCATTGAATTTTGGCTCCATTAAGCGGCGTTAATGGTTGTGTTTCTTGATAATTGCCAAGCTCAACACGTAAGTAAATTTCTCGTGCATTTTCCATCGCTTGTTGGGTTAATTTATTTTCCTTTTGTACGAGTGGATGGTAATGATCCATATAATGAATATCCTCGTTCACGTACTGAGGTAAGGGATGAAATTTAGCTAGAACGGTGACACCTTGCATCTTTCTAGCGGCTAAGATTTTCCCTTGCGAATCCACAGCAAACAAGATAATCGTGCCAGCTTTTAACTTCCCTGCACGTCGACCAATCGCGACTTTTCCTAATTGTCGCAATTCTTGGTAGTTTTGATTAAAGTGTTTAATCTGTTTCATTCCCATAGCTATCTGAACGAAGTAAGCTGTTAAAAAAAGCGCCCCGAATACGTAGATAAAACTCATATGATAATCCCCTTCCTTTGCATCCACTCTTTAACCGCTAAAACATCTCGTTGCTTCCGTAATTCATTACGTAAACGTTCGTCTCCTGCGATTGTAAACAAGCGGTCATATAGTTGTAGTAACTCTGCTTCAACAGTGGCCGTCAGCTCTTCTGGAATACCCAACAGTAAAATAACATCAACTTTACCTTCTGGTGTAACCAGTGATTCTTCAAAAACCCCAATCGATAAAATAATCGTTGATAAGGCTTGGTTAATTGTATGGGGAAAGGCAATCCCCGATTCAAAAATAGTTGTTTGTTGATCTTCTCTAGTAAAAATTCGTTCGATAAATTGGGGATCTACTAATTTTTCTGCTTCTAAATCAGCAATCATTTTCTGGATATTCGCTCGGTAACCTTGAGTATTCTCTAATAATTGATAGGTCATATGAATATTTTGAGATTCCACGGAACGAATTTCTTTTGCTCTCTGCCACTCATTTCTGAGCCAAGTATCGTTAAATAAATTAGTTAAATGGATCATCGGTGTTTGTGGTCGAATATTTTTTAAGGGAATGGTTGTAAAAATAGCAAAATATTGATTCAATTCTCTTCTCTCTGCCTCTTCTTCAGAGAAATGGGCAATCTGGACGTCTGGACCCAAAACTTTTTCCAATTGCCGCTGAATGATCAAGGCCGTTCCATGACCTGTACTGCAGATTACAGCGATTTCTTTTTTTGCTCCCGCTTCATAGTTCCCTCTCAATGCTAGTTCAAAATACAAAGCGAGATACCCAAATTCAACCGTCGGCACACAACGATTCAACAAACGGCCCAATTCTTGCAAGCCAATCTTGGCTAATTCATAGGCCAAAGGATATTGTCGTTCAATTTCTCCATAAAATAAATCGTGACATTCCACATGAAAAACGAGTCGATTCATCACGTTTCTTAAATGATCTTTCATTTCTGAAAACAAGAAGTCCTCATCAAATTCAACAACAACTGAATGATGAATTTTTTTCATCATTTTTTGAAAATAGTCAGCTAAGAGTCCTTCATCAGTCAATAAAGAGTTACGAATATGGTTTGTGTTGATGTTAAAAGGAAAGCTGATAAAGGAACGTTCCCATTGGCTTAACGTTACATTATAGGTTATTTCCAAGTGATACATCAGTTCTTCAATCTGCTCGTTATGACGAACATAATCAACATATTCTGGTGGTAGTTCCGTAATGAGTTTTCCAGCTAAAACACGCTGCAAAACAATTGAAACCACTCTTCGTAAAAGAAAACTATCTTGTTTCGCTAGTCTTGTTTCTTTGATTATTTTTTGTATCATTTGTTTGGTAGTTTCATGAAGAAACTGTTCTTCAAAATATTCTTGGACGTAATTCACATGAAGTAAGCGTAAATCAAACTCTTTTCCTTCTAAATGAATGCCACGGTTTGGCGTGCCTACAACCGCAACCTGCCAAGGAGCAATCAGCTCTTTCATGCGCTTAATGTCTTTATTAACTGTGCCGCGACTAACGGCGAGTTCTTCGGATAAATCATAAGTTGAAATAAATTGATCTTCTTCTATTAATCGTTTGATAATGTAGGAAACACGCTTGCTTGAAGAATTAAAATCAGATTCCCTTTTTAGCCGTCCAGACAAAACCTCTTCAAAACCTTCAAAGTTATTGATTTCTAACTGAAAGAGATTTTCCTTCTGAATAATTTGGGCGATACCGATTAATTCATCATTCAATGTATCAATGTTTTTACGAACTGTTTGAGGACTTGCGGCTAATTTCTCTTGCAATTCCTGTAAGCTCATTCCTTTGTGATCAACTAGTAATTTTATTACTTGGTACCATCTATTTACTAGCGTCATTTAGTTTTCCCACCTCTATCCTCTTGTTTTACCTCCAGCTACGTTTGTGGTGATGCCTGTAATATAGCTTGAACGGTCTGATAAATAATAGCATACTAAGTCAGCGACTTCATGGAGTTTTCCGCTACGACCTAATGGAATCGTACTTGTTTTTGAATAACCTGCTCGCAATTGCTCCACAGAAATGTTTCGTGTATAAGCCAATGCTTCTTCGTATGCTAAAGTGCGCAAGCCAGTTTCTTCCATAATGCCTGGCGCAATCCCCACGACACGGACGTTTGATTTTCCTAACTCTTTAGCCCATGAACGTGTATAACTGCTGACCGCTGCTTTCGTTGCAGCGTAAGCACTTTGCCCTTCGGAGCCTTCTAATCCAGCTTCTGAAGACATATTAATAATGACACCTGCTTGTTTTTGTACAAGAATCCGGCCCACTGCTTGGCTCATTAGGTAGAGCCCTTTTTGATTGATGGCTACAATTTTGTCGAATACCTCATCCGATAATTCATAAGGCCCATGAGGATGATTTTTATCCACCAATAGACGAGGAATATTGATGCCGGCATTGTTTACTAGGCCATCTACGGTTCCAAATTTTTCAACCACTTGAGCGACACCTGCTTCTACTTCTGCTCGAGAAGTTACATCGACTTTCACAAAGAGTAAATGCTCATGTTGCGTTTCTGATGCTGAAATATCAAAATTAGCGACATAGACCTCTTGTGCTAACAAGCTTTCAACAATGCTGCGACCAATACCAGATGAGCCTCCTGTAACAATCACTACTTTTCCTTTAATTCCTAACCAATCTGTCATTTGTTCCACTCCTATCATTTGTTTGCGCTTTCAGTATAGGTCAGTTTGTGAAATTATTTAAGACAGTCTTTTTTTGTAGTTTAGAAAAAAGAGTAGACTAATTCAAAACAAAAAAGCAGTTGCTTCTTCACAATCAATCATCCGTGAAGAAGCAACTGCTTCAAATTTTTATTATCCTTGCACTTTCGCGATTTTTCCTTGTTCGATGTAGACCATCAAAATGCTAATGTCAGCGGGGTTCACACCGCTGATACGGCTTGCTTGGGCAATCGTTTCTGGTTGGATTTTTTGTAGTTTTTGTTTTGCTTCTGTAGCCAAGCCGTTAATCGCTTGGTAATCAATGTTTTCTGGAATGCGTTTTGCTTCCATGCGTTTTAGTTTCTCAACTTTTTCCATGGCTTTTTTAATGTAGCCTTCGTACTTGATTTGAATTTCTACTTGTTCAATCACTTTTGGATCAAGCGCCTCTTCAGGTGCGGGAATAAATTGAGCGACTTCTTGATAACTGATTTCTGGGCGTTTCAGAAAATCTCTAGCTAAAATACCGTCTTTTAAGCCAGCAGCGCCTTTGGTTTCCAAAAATGCTTGCACTTCTTTGGTTGGTTTAATCCGATGTTTGCCTAAGCGGGCAATTTCCGCTTCAACAGCCGCTTTTTTGACTAGATAGGCGGCATATTGTTCTTCTTTGACTAAGCCAATTTCATGACCCATTTCTGTTAAACGTAAGTCCGCATTGTCATGTCGTAAAATCAAACGATACTCCGCACGTGACGTTAATAAGCGATAAGGTTCGTTGGTACCTTTTGTAACTAAATCGTCAATCATGACGCCAATATAGCCATCACTACGTTTTAAAACAAGAGGCTCTTTGCCTTGAATTTTCAATGCAGCATTAATTCCTGCCATCAAGCCTTGACCAGCAGCTTCTTCGTAGCCACTAGTTCCGTTCGTTTGACCTGCTGTATAAAGATTTTCAATGACCTTTGTTTCTAATGTTGGGCGTAATTGGTGAGGGACTACCACATCGTATTCAATGGCGTAACCTGTACGCATCATTTCTACTTTTTCTAATCCTTCAATAGAATGAAGCATTTCTGTTTGGACATCTTCTGGTAAAGAAGTAGATAAGCCTTGGACGTAAACTTCTTCGGTATTCAACCCTTCTGGTTCCAAGAACAATTGGTGTCTTGGTTTGTCTGCAAAACGAACAATTTTGTCCTCGATGGATGGGCAATACCGAGCGCCCACACCTTCCACAATCCCAGTAAACATTGGGGCGCGGTGTAGATTTTTTTGAATAATTTCATGGGTTGTTTCATTCGTATAAGTTAACCAACAAGGTTCTTGGTTTTGATTGTAGGCACTATCTGGCGTGCTGTAACTAAAATGGTTGGGTTCTTTATCGCCTGGTTGTTCCTCTGTCACAGAATAATCAATCGTACTTGATTTTACTCGCGGCGGCGTTCCTGTTTTAAAGCGATCGATTTCTAAACCTAATTCTTTTAAATGATTGGCTAAACCAACGGAAGGTTGTGAATTGTTTGGTCCTGATGAATATTTTAATTCACCAATAATAATTTCGCCACGCAAGGCAGTACCGGCAGTAATCACCACTGCTTGACTACGGTATGCGGCACCTGTTGAAGTTACAACACCACGACAAACGCCATCTTCCACGATTAATTCTTCAACAATCCCTTGACGAAGGGTTAAATTTTCTTCTTTTTCAATGGTATGTTTCATTTCTGTCGCATAGGCATGTTTGTCGGCTTGCGCGCGCAACGCACGCACTGCTGGACCTTTACCAGTATTTAGCATCCGCATTTGGATGTAGGTTTTATCAATGTTTTTACCCATTTCGCCGCCTAATGCATCGATTTCTCGGACAACGACTCCTTTGGCAGGTCCACCAACAGAAGGGTTACATGGCATAAAAGCAACCATATCTAAATTAATCGTTAAAAGTAACGTTTTAACGCCCATTCGTGCGGCTGCTAAGGCTGCTTCAGAGCCAGCATGTCCAGCACCGACGACAATAACATCATATGATTCTGCTTGATATTGATTCATAAAAAATTCCTCTCTTGTCTTATTTTCCTAAACAAAATTGACTAAATAACTGTGTAATTAATTCATCTTGGACACTATCGCCGACGATTTCCCCTAAATAATCCCAACAACGGGTCATATCAATTTGAACTAAATCGACTGGCATACCTGCTTCGATGCCGTTAATCACTTCTTGTAACGAAAGCGCTGCTTGATCCAGCAAAGCAATATGACGTGTATTAGAAATATAGGTAGCATCTTTTTCGCCTGTTTGGCCGCCAAAGAAAAGATCAGCAATTTTCGCTTCTAACTGGTCTAAGCCTGTGTTTGACAACACCGAAACGGATAAAATTTCTTCTGCAGGGACTAATTCTTGTAATTCGTTAGGATCCAGTTTTGTCGGTAAGTCCATTTTATTTAAAAGAATAACGCGTTTTAAGCCTTTCGTTGCTTCCAACAGTTGACGATCTTCCTCTGTCAATTTTTCGCTTTGATTTAAGACTAACAAAATTAAATCCGAATCTGCTAACGCTTTGCGGCTACGTTCGACACCAATTCGTTCCACAATGTCTTCTGTTTCGCGAATCCCCGCTGTATCAATTAATTTTAAAGGAACGCCGCGAACGTTAACGTATTCTTCAATGACATCACGTGTCGTTCCAGCAATATCTGTAACGATAGCTTTTTCTTCTCGTAACAGATGGTTTAACAAACTGGATTTCCCGACATTTGGTCGGCCAATAATTGCTGTACTTAGACCTTCTCGCAAAATTTTTCCTTGTTTAGCGGTCGTTAATAATTGTTGAATCTGTGCTTTCACAAATTCGGCTTTTTCTAAAAGTAATTTCGTGGTTAATTCTTCGACATCATCATACTCTGGATAATCGATATTAACTTCTACTTGTGCTAAAGTATTTAAAATTTCTTGTCTTAATGAACGAATTAACGCCGACAAGTTACCATCCAATTGGTTCAATGCAACATTCATCGCTTTATCCGTTTTAGCACGGATTAAGTCCATCACTGCTTCTGCTTGTGAAAGATCCATTCGGCCATTTAGAAAAGCACGTTTTGTAAATTCCCCAGGTTCAGCCATTCGTGCGCCTTCACGTAACAGTAATTGCAGTAATTGGTTCACCACGACAATGCCGCCATGACAGTTAATTTCTACCACGTCTTCTCGTGTAAATGTTTTCGGTGCCCGCATCACAGAAAGCATGACTTCATCAATCAATTGATCGTTTTGTGGATCAACAATATGACCATAATGAATCGTGTGCGTAGGGACTTTAGCTAAATCTTTAGTGCCTGACCGATAAACTTTGTTTGCAATAGCAACTGCTTGCTCGCCACTTAAACGAACAATACTAATCGCACCTTCACCTGGCGGCGTAGAAATCGCCGCAATTGTATCAAATTCCATTGTAGCTGATTGCATAATTAGCTTCCTTTCTTCATAACAACAAAAAAAGCGCCCACTCCTCCTGCATTAAAAAATTCAGGTTGGATTTAGCACTTTCACTGCTTGTTCCTTCGATTTTCTGAAAATAGAATAGCACATTTTATTCTATTTGGCAATTTTTCTTCATTAAATGGAACGAGAAAACGTATCATTGAGTGGGGAATTCTCAACAATACGTTTTCTCATCTATAGGAATTAAAGGAGAGAGCTAGTTTTTACGTTTGCGTTTGATGATTCCCATGCTCGCAAGGAGTGCGACAAAGGCGCCAAACAAACTTGTTGTCACGGCTGAGGACTCTTTTTCACCTGTACTAGGTAAGTAGCCTGTTTTCCCGTGATTTCCAGTGCCATAACTGATGGTACTTAGTTTCGGATTGTAGCCACTACCATTTGTACCGAGGCCATTGCCTAGTGAACCTAAGCCAGAACCTGTTGTGCCTAAACCAGAACCTCCATTTGGATTTGAACCTGTGTTTGAACCATTCCCATTATTCCCACCAGTTGCGCCATTGTTTCCTGTGTTGCCGCCTGTATTGCCGTTATTTCCGCCAGTGTTACCATTGCCTCCTCCAGGATTCGTTGGGTCGGCTGGTGTCATGAAGGTTATAGCCGTACTGTAATGTCCTGCGCCATCTGTAGCTGTCGCAAGTAAACTTTGTTGAGCAGTCGCTTGTCCCGCTGTTAATTGGATAGCGAAGTTGCCCTCAGCATCGGTGGCACCTACAGCAATCACACTTCTTAATAGTCGGTTACTAATTTGAATGATTCGGTTTGGTTCAGCTGTTCCTTTGATGAGGTAGCCGGCTTTAGACGTTCCTAAAACTGAAGAAACAGTTGGTGCCGCAATTTTAATTTCTGGTTCTCCCGTAATATCGGTTGGCGTCATAAATGTGGTTTTAGGACTCACATTTCCTTGTGTATCTGTGGTTAGTGCGGTTAACGTTTCTTTTTCTGTTGCTAACCCTGCTGCAATATGAACGGAGAAGGTGCCTCCAGTAGTTGTATTGCCACTTGCCAATAATTTTTCACTGCTATTGTAAAATTGAACCGTGACATTTGGATCAGCAGTTCCAGTGACTGTATAGCCATTGGCTTTGTTTCCTTCAACCTTCGTAATAGTTGGCGCCGCTAAAACAACATCCGCTGGAATAACGGCTGTAGCTGGTTGACTTTCATTACCAGCGCTATCTTTGCTAATAATCGTAATCGTTTCTCCTGGTGTCACTATGCCAGCTGGTAGAGTCACCGTATATTGGCCGGTTTCGTTAGCAGTTGTAGCAGCAATGATGGTTCCGTCTGCGTCACGGACATCAATAGTAGTTTTGGGCTCCGCCGTTCCAGTGATTTCGTAACCTTTACTAGAATTTCCGGTAATAGAATCAATGGTTGGTGTGGCTAAGTCGGCTGGTGTAGTTGCTGTAGCTGGCTGACTTTCTTTTCCTGTTGCATTTTTCGCTACGACAGTTATTGTTTCGTTAGCTGAGGCCTTCCCTGGCTCTAAAGTCACTGTGTATTTGCCATCAGTTCCAGTAGTTGCCATGCCAAGGACTGTGCCATCGGCGTCACGCACCTCAACTGTTGTACCAACTTCTGCTGCTCCTACTACTTGATAGCCTTTTGTCGTGCTACCAGTGATTTTGTCAACAGTAGGTGTCGCGACTGGTGCATCTGGATCAGCAGGTGTTTTGAAAGCAGTCGGATTACTTTCTTTCCCAGCAGCATCTTTCGCAATGGCAGTTAAGGCTTCGTTAGCTGTTGCTGTGCCCGTCGGAAGAGTGATTGTAAAGGCGCCAGCACCATCAGTTGTTCCCGTAGCAATAACTAAACCTGCTTCATTGTGAATCTCAATGGTGACATTTGGCTCTGCCGTGCCGGTTACTTGATACCCAGTGGCGGTTGTTCCTGTAACAGTCGTCACAGTTGGTGCTGCTACGGTTGCATCTTCAGGGACCGTCACTTCCGTTGGTTGACTTTCATTGCCGTCACCGTCTTTTCCAACAACTGTTAATGTATCACCAGGATTAGCGGCTCCCGCTGGAAGGTCCACAGTAAAGTTTCCTTGATCATCCGTTGTCGTTGTACCAATAATTGTTCCATCTGGGTTCCGTACTTCAATGGTGGTATTAGGGTCCGCCGTCCCAGTGATTTCATAACCAGTTGTTGAATCTCCAGTAATGTCACCAATTGTTGGTGTGGTAACATCAGCGGGTGTCATAGCTGTAGTTGGTTGACTCTCAAGTCCAGTATCATTTTTAGCAACTACATTCACTGTTTGTTTCGCTGTTGCTTTTCCTGAAGCTAACGTCACAGTATATTGGCCAGTCGGTCCAGTTGTTGCGGTACCTAAAACTGTTCCGTCTGTTGCACGAACTTCAATGGTGGTGCCAAGTTCAGCAGTACCTGTCACTTGATATCCTTGTGTTGTATTCCCAGTAATTTTGTCGACACTTGGCGGTGCCACTACTTCATCTGCTGGTGTTTGGAAGGTTGTCGGTGTACTTGGATTGCCAGCAGGATCTTTGGCTAACGCTGTCAATGTTTCATTCGCATTTGCCGTCCCAGCTGGAAGGTTCACGGCAAAGGAACCAGTCCCATCGGCAGTCCCTGTTGCAATCACATTCCCATCTACATCACGAATTTCGATGGTAGCATTCGGATCAGCGGTACCTGTCACCTGATAGCCAGCAACTGAATTACCTGTGACTCCTGTTACAGTTGGTGCTGTAACCGTAGCATCAGCAGGAACAAGGACTTCAGTCGGTTGACTTTCATTTCCCGCGTTATCCTTTCCAATCACTGTTAACGTATCCCCAGGATTGGTCGTTCCCGTTGGTAGCGTTACAGTAAAATCACCATTCGCATCAGAGGTACCTGTACCAATGACTGCCCCAGCTGGATCACGAACTTCGATTGTTGTGTTAGGGTCTGCTGTTCCTGTAATTTCATAACCCGAACCAGAGTTACCTGTGATGTTATCAACTGTTGGTGCAGTGACATCAGCTGGTGTTGTCGCCGTTGCTGGTTGACTTTCCGTGCCACTAGCGTTTTTCGCTACAACGCTCAGCGTTTGATTTGCTGTTGCTTTTCCTGGAGCTAAAGTCACTGTATATTTTCCATCAGTTCCAGTTGTTGCAGTACCAAGGACCGTGCCAGCTGCATCGCGAACCTCAATGGTGGTGCCAACTTCAGCAGTCCCTTTGACTTCATAGCCTTTTGTTGTACTACCTGTTACAGTCTCAACAATTGGCGTTGCCACGGGCGTATTAGGATCCGCTGGCGTTTGGAACGTTGTTGGTGTACTTTCTGTGCCGCTGGCGTTTTTCGCTACGGCGGTTAATGTTTCATTGGCGCCTGCTTCACCTGCGGGAATGGTAACTGTAAACGCTCCTGTCCCATCAGCGGTACCTGTGCCTATCACGGCACCTCCTGCATTTCGGATCTCAACCGTGGCATTGGCATCAGCAGTTCCTTTAACCTCGTAACCTGCCGTTGAATTACCTGTCACTCCTGTAATTGTTGGTGCGGTTACGGTTGTCTCATCCGCTGGCGTTTGGAACGTTGTTGGCGTACTTTCTGTCCCGCTGGCGTTTTTCGCTACGGCGGTTAATGTTTCATTGGCGCCTGCTTCACCTGCGGGAATGGTAACTGTAAACGCTCCTGTCCCATCGGCGCTCCCTGTGCCTATCACGGCACCTCCTGCATTTCGGATTTCAACCGTGGCATTGGCATCGGCAGTTCCTTTAACTTCGTAACCTGCCGTTGAATTACCTGTCACTCCTGTGATTGTTGGTGCGGTTACGGTTGTCTCATCCGCTGGCGTTTGGAACGTTGTTGGCGTACTTTCTGTCCCGCTGGCGTTTTTCGCTACGGCGGTTAATGTTTCATTGGCGCCTGCTTCACCTGCGGGAATGGTAACTGTAAACGCTCCTGTCCCATCAGCGGTACCTGTGCCTATTACGGTGCCTCCTGCATTTCGGATTTCAACCGTGGCATTGGCATCGGCAGTTCCTTTAACTTCGTAACCTGCTGTTGAATTACCTGTTACTCCTGTGATTGTTGGTGCGGTTACTTCACTAGTAGTGCCTGCAGCAAAATAAATGTTGGATACACCGTCTGCTGTTGCTAATAAATTAACGTCTAAAAGATCTGTTTGAACGACTGTTCCTACAAAACGAGCATCTAAATTATTGGATAAATTTTGAGGTGTTGAAACGGTAGTTGGTAAAGTAACCGTGGTTGTGCCTAGTAAAGAAGCATCCACTAACTCATTTACGCCTGAACCACCAACCGCTAATAAAGGCAAAGCACCTGAAACAGCCACGTTTACCGTGCCTTTGACAGGAAGCAAGGCTGCATTTATAGCTGCGGCGACAAGATTACTTGGGATACTGGTTCCTTTTGCCTCCAAAGCTTGAACTGCCGCATTCAAATCTTGTAAGATGTTTGAAACATTTTGGGCTAAAACTAACCCTAAACCATCACTAATCGGTGCACTAATGTATGATCCGTCAGCTGCTAACGTTTCCGGAGCTGTAAATGAAGCAGCACCTAAGTTTTCAATGTTATTAACTAATTCCAATTGACGATTCACTTCCGTCAAATCAATATCAACACCAGTTAAATTCCCTAACGCCCCACTGGTAATTTGAGTAATGACATTGGTTAAATCATTGGCTGCATTCAAAACGGCAGTCAAAAAAGTAACTTTTGAAAGATCAATCGTGACATTGGTATTGATTGCTGCGCTGCCTGCTGCAGCTACATTTCCTCTTAACTCAGGAGGAACCACTAACACCGCTTGTTTTTGTCCACTAAACACAGCGGAAGCATCTGCTAAAGCGCCACCAGAAACCGTGAAATTAACTGGTTGATTTTGGTTTGCGGCTGTCCAACGATTACTCGTTGAAGTACCACTGTCATTATTTGACGTAACATTTGATAATAGTTCGATATCCAAGACCGCTGCTGATGCACTGATTGTGCCAGAGGTAACAGCTATACTTACAGGAATTGCTAATGACGTAAATAATAAACCACTTGATATTGCTAAATTAAGCATCTTGCGTTTTGTCCATTTTTTATGCTGACTTTTCCGATTAAAATCCTCAACAATTTTCTTTTTCATCTGATCGTCCCTCTTTTCTTTAAAATAAACGATAAATACCAAGATCATTAGCTTCCCCTAGTTGTTCATCTCCCCCTTTAGCGATTTAAATGGATTTAACACCTGCAGTTTAGTACATTTCTTCAGCTTTTCAAAATATAATGCTGTGAATTTTTATATAAAAATTCATTTGATAACAAGCGTCCTAGATATGTTAAAAAACTCACTAATTCATTAGTGAGTTATTATACAATGAGAGGAAAATGAGGAAGTTTATACGTTTCTCCCCAATCATTAAAGATAAATAAATTATTTTATTATAACTTATCGTTTGATAAATCGATAATTAAATAACGGAAAATTTTTTTATTTTTTTGAGAAATTCCACTATTATTTTTTCTGCTTCTTTGACTGTTTTTATCAATTTTATGGCTGTAGGTCATAAAAACTTTACATCAAAAAAATGACTCTAATCTATAACAATTTTTTCTGTTTTTAAGATTTTTTTTATGAATTTTTTTATATTAAAAAAATTTCATAAAAAAAGGCGACAGCCGTTTTTGAACGGATGCCGCCTTTTAGACAAACAAAAACCTGATTCTAAAAGAATCAGGTTTAGGAAAAGCAAATCAAGATTCGCTTCAACTGTTTATCATCGTATTTGTATACTCTGATAAGAATGATTTCGTAATAAAATATACTGTGTTTCGTGGTATTTGTCAATCGCTTTCTTGAATTCTCTTGAGACCTTTCCATAAGCATATAAGGTCAAAATAACTGACCAAATCAGCGTTGTAACTATCTTTTTAATTAAGGCGTCAGCCAATTTAATTTCATTAGTTTATCTAAAAACACCACCAAAATTAAAGCATCTGCACTGCCACCAATACTCCAATTTTTTTCTTTGAATAAGTGATTCAATCTTTCTAAGCAAAGGGTTCCCCGTAACGTTTGTGTCCCCCCTAAAGCAAAATATTCCTGGATTAACGGTTGATATACTTCAAAAATTCGGACATTCTGACTTCGTTTAATCAAATTCGTATCCTCAACATAGAGCGATAAATAAAGGAGCGTATCAATGAGTTTTTGTTGTTGTGTGCCTTGATGTTTTTGATAATAAGGCACTCCCTGTTTAAAGACAGCGGGATACCCTTGTTGCGCCTCTCCACGGATTCCAGTCAAGCCATACTGAACAAATAATCGTTCACCCCAAGTTAGTTTTTCTAGCTCATTCGTAGCGAGGTTTTCAAAGTCGGCCAGTAAGTCTTGCGTCATTGTTTGAAGCGTTTGTTGAAACAATTGTAAGGTGCAAGGGGTCTCCCAAATCATTAGACGACCACAGATAGCTAAAAAAATACCTAGAGAAAAAATCGCTCCTTTATGTGTGTTGATCCCTTCTGTTGCCTCAAACATCGCTCGTTCTGCTTCTAAACCAACTTGTCGAATCGCGCGAAATGTTGCCTCAATCGGCAAATGACGTAGCTCTGTCCCAGCTTGAACGAAGGTTTCAAAATAAGGAGTCAAAACCACACTACTTTCTAAAAAAGTGAAAACATCCATATCTTGATGGGCGCCTGCATCGACTGGATCCACCAAGCCTGGTTTATTTAAACAGGTCACTTCATAGAGTAGTGCCAATTGTGCTTGCTGCGCTAATTTACTCCTTGCTTGCTTTGTCATTGCCTTTTACGTCCCTTCTTCTGCCATGGTCTTTTCTTGTTTTATATAGTCTAGTACAGCATTAAAAACCGTGTCAACTACGCCGCCATCAAATACATTAGGTATGAATTTTTCTGCTGTGGGTTCTGAAATCATAGCGGCCAAGCTTCGTGCTACTGTCATTTGCAAACCGACATCAACTTTTCTGCCTTTCGCTGCCAATAACCCTTTAAAAAGACCTGGAAAAGCTAAAATGTTGTTCACCTGATTCGGATATTTGGAAGAACCAGTTGCTAATAAACGGACGCCATTAGCTTGGGCGAGGGCTGGTTCAATTTCTGGTTTAGGATTTGCTAAAGCAAAGATAATTGGGTCTTGGTTCATTGATTTAATCAGAGCTGGCGTTAGCACATCCGCTTCTGATAAGCCTAAAAAAACATCCTGATTGACGACAGCGGTGGCTAAATCTTTGTTTTCTACTGATGGTTTTATTACCTGTCGAAGCAAAGCACGTTGGTAAGGATTCAATGTCGGGTCTTCTTCTCTTAAAACACCTTGGCGATCTACTAAGGTGAGATGCGTAATCCCCGCTTGAATACATAACTTAGCGGTCGCTACACCAGAAGCACCAACTCCGTTAATCACCACACGTAATTCATTTAAAGGTTTTCCTTTAATTTTAGCTGCGTTGATTAGTCCAGCTAAAACGACAATGGCTGTGCCTTCTTGGTCATCATGATACACAGGAATGTTCAAACGTTGTTGAAGTTTTTCTTCAATTTCAAAACATTTTGGTGCAGAAATATCTTCTAGATGGATTCCTGCAAAACTATTTTGTAAATTTTCAATTGTTTGAACCATCTCGTCCACTGATTTTTGTTCCAGTGCTAAAGGAATAGCATCGACCCCCGCCAAATTTTTATAAAGTAAAGCTTTGCCTTCAACAATTGGCAAGCCCGCTTGCGTGCCCATATTGCCGAGACCCAGAACAGCTGACCCATCTGTAATAACTGCAATTAACTTACCACTAATGGTCCACTCGCGCGCTAATTCATGATTTTGGGCAATCATTAAACTCAATTCTGCGACACCAGGTGTATACATTTTGGCTAAATCATGATGGTTTAATACCGCTTCTGTTGCTTCAAGACTTAGCACACCAATATTTTTTTGATGAATTGCTAGAACTTCTTCTAACACATTGTCACTTCCTTTCACGGGCTGCCTTTTTTCTATTTGATGAAGCAAGGGTTTGAACAACCGTTATCGTCGCTCAAACCCTTGCTTCTTTATACATTTGCGGAGCACTTGCTCGTTCTATTCTGGCAAGTCAAGTTTGACTGTCACTTTCTGTAACGGTACATCGTAAAAAGGATCTTCACGACGGCCTAAAAAGTCTTTTCCTTGTTGTGGGAACATCGCATATAATAGGACATCCTCTTCAGATTTTGCGTATTGTTGGATTTCCTTTTCTAAACTATGCAACTCTGGTTTCAATAAATCCGCCGGTCGACAAGTGATTACCTCTTCATCCCCGATGATTTTTTGTTTAATCTCTTCTGCGATAGGTGCTGGTGATTTGCCGTATTCTCCGCGCACATAATCTTTGATTTCATTCGGTATTAAGGAATATCTTTCCCCAGAAATCACATTCATTAAGGCTTGTGTTCCAACCATTTGTGAAAGCGGCGTAACTAGTGGTGGATACCCTAAATCTGCTCTTACTTTAGGTACTTCAGCTAAAACTTCTTCATATTTGTCTTGTAAGCCTTGCTCCGTTAATTGACTTAATAAGTTTGATAACATACCACCAGGTACTTGATAAATCAAGGTTTTCGGTTCCGTATCTTTAACTTTAGGGTTTAAAATGCCTTCACTTCTAAAGCGATCACGAATCGGATTGAAATAGTCAGCAATCTCTGTTACTTTTTCCATATTTAAACCTGTTTCAAAGCCTAAATCTTCTAACGCAATGGCTACAGATTCTGTGGCTGGTTGACTCGTACCGCCAGCGAAAGAAGAAATAGCTGTATCGATGATATCCGCACCTGCTTCAGCAACTTTTAAATAGGTCATCTCAGAAATACCACTAGTCGCATGCGTATGCACCTCTAAAGGTAAATCAATGGCATCTTTCATTTTGCTCACTAATTCAAAACCAGTTTGTGGCGTCAAAACGCCTGCCATGTCCTTAATACAAATGGAATCCGCTCCTGTTTGACTTAATTCTTTGGCTAATTTTACAAAGTAATCGATGGTATGAATTTCACTCGTGGTATAAGAGATCGCTGCTTGACAGTGTCCGCCAGCTTCTTTTGTTGTTTGAATTGCTGTTTGTAAATTACGGACATCATTCAAGGCATCGAAAATACGAATAATATCAATCCCATTTTCAACTGATTTTTCGACAAAGGCCCGCACCACATCATCAGCGTAATGACGATATCCTAGTAAATTTTGTCCTCGTAATAACATTTGAAGTTTGGTATTTTTAACTTCTTTGCGAATTTGGCGAAGACGTTCCCAAGGATCCTCGTTTAAATAGCGGACACAGGAATCAAACGTTGCCCCGCCCCACATTTCTAATGCATGAAATCCTGCCTCGTCCATTGTTTTAATAATCGGCAGCATATCTGAGGTTGGCATCCGTGTTGCAATTAAACTTTGTTGTCCATCCCGTAGCACCGTTTCTGTAAAACGAATTTTTTTACTCACTTGGCTGCTCCTTTCGTGTCAAAATTATTTCTGTTATTTTTTCTTGCATTGCTTCAAGACTGTGACGTCGATTTCGTCCACAGACTTTCGCCTCTTCTTGGCAAACAAAACAGCGCCGTGGTGGCAAGCCTAAATCTCCTCGATGAAGGCTTTTTAGTTCTTTATTTCCCCATAAAACATCTAGGTCCACTAAACGACCATAAGGATGTGTTTCTTCAATTTTGACCATTCTTTGTTTTAACTCTTGCGGGGCTAACGAAACCGCCAAATAATATTCAGGCCCTGTTTTTTCATTCCGGTAAAAATTAACAATCGGTACTTGATCCAGCAATTGTTGCTCGACTTCGTCAATTACTTCTAAAAAAACAGCCGTTAAGGTGGGCGAATTTTTTACTTCTCCAGGAATATTCATTGTGGCAGATAAGAGACTAGCTTCTGGTGCTGTTTCTAACAACTCCTTCTGTGTAGCAGCTCTTTGTTCGCGAGCATCCAACATCTCTAAAAGTGTTACTTTTTCCCCATTAAACATTGCGTACCACATCAATTAGACTACCATCTCGGTATTCAATTAACGCAACAACTTTGTCTCCATATTTAATTGGTTCCGGGGTGCCAACAATGTTGTAGGCTTTGTCTTTCAACTCTTCTAACGTAAACTGAGGAACATCTAAAGTTTTAAAACAATCAATTAAGTCTGTTCTTTTTGGATTGATTGCAATGCCGACTTCTGTTACTACGACATCGACACTCGTACCTGGTGTAACGACTGTATTTACTTGCTCAACAATTGTTGGAATCCGTCCACGAACAAGTGGTGCAATCACTAGACTCATTTTACAAGCCATACTTGTATCGGAATGTCCGCCAGAAGCACCACGGATGACACCATCTGAACCAGTAATGACATTTACATTAAAATCTGTGTCCACTTCTAAAGCAGATAAAATAGCTGTGTCTAATTGATTAATAACCGCCCCTTTGCTAAGCGGTGAAGCATACATATTGGCATCAATTTCATAATGATTGGCGTTTTCCCCTAAAGAAATAGCTGATGGATGATCAAAGTCTTGGACGTCAATAATTTTTTCTACTAAACCTTCTTCCAAAAGTTCCACCATTGCATTCGTAATTCCACCTAAAGCGAAACTTGCTTTAATGCCATCTTTAAGCATTTGTTCTCTCATGAACCGCGTAACTGCTAGTGAAGAGCCACCTGTTCCTGTTTGGAATGAGAAGCCTTCTTTGTAGTAAGGAGAATGTGTAATTATTTTTGCGGCATATTCAGCAATCAATAATTCTTTAGGATTCTTTGTAAAACGTGTCGCGCCTTTGGCAATTCCATCTGGATCACCAATTGCATCAATTTCTACTACATAATCAACATCTGTTTGTGGAATACTAATAGGGGTATTAGGATATGGTACTAATGTGTCAGTAATGATGACAACTTGATCCGCATATTTTGCATCGACCATCGCATATCCAAGAGAACCACAGGTAGCTTTTCCTTTGGTTCCATTCGCATTTCCATAAGCGTCTGAACTTGGTGCACCTAAGAAAGCTACATCAATATGGATATCGCCTGCTGCTACTGCCCGTGCCCGGCCACCATGTGAACGAATCACCACAGGATTTTCCATGATACCTGCTGAAATAGCGGCGCCTACTTTATCTCTCAAACCAGAAGAAGTAATGTTGGTGACTACTCCATTTTTAATGTGTTCAATCAGAGGTTCATGAACATTTGCAATTGAACTAGGTGCAATCGAAATGTTTTTCAGCCCCATGGCGGCAATCTCGGCTAAAACTAAATTCATCACATAGTCTCCTTCACGGAAATGGTGATGGAAAGAGATGGTCATGCCATCTTTCAACCCTGTTTTTTCAATTGCTTCACGAATACTTCCTAAAAGTTTTGTCTCCCGAGGTTTCACTGGTTTAATTGCTCGGCTCGCTTCTTGATAAGCATCAATGTGTGCTAATTCTCCTTCATAAATGCCGTATTGCTCTGCATAAGATTGAGGAATGTCTTTGCCTACTTTATTTACTACCATGTCTATATTTCCTCCTCGGTAATTAATTTAGCCGCCAATGCTAACGCAATGACCCGTTCAGCTCGTTCAACAATTGGTTTATCAACCATTTTTCCATTTACGGAGATAACACCGGAACCTTTAGCTTCGGCTTCCCGAATGCCCCAGATTACTTCCTTAGCATTCTGGATTTCTTTTTCTGTCGGCGCATAAATAGTATTAACCAATGGGATTTGACGAGGGTTAATCACCGATTTCCCATCGAAACCTAGCTGTTTAATCAAACGAACTTCGGCTTCAAAGCCTTCCGTGTTGTCTACATCTGAATAGACCGTATCAATAGCTGCAATCCCAGCTGCTCGAGCGGCATGTAAAATCATGCTACGAGCAAAGAATAGTTCTTGGCCATCTGGATGGCGGCGTGTTTTCATATTGGTAACATAGTCTTCGGCGCCTAACGCGATGCCAATCAATCGAGTTGAACTTTTGGCAATCGCGGGCGCATTTAGAACACCTTCAGCCGATTCGATAGCAGCCATCATTTTCGTTGTTCCTACGGGAATGTCATTTTGCTGTTCTACTTCTGTAATGACTGCCTCGACATCAATGATATCTTGGGCTGTTTCTGTTTTTGGTAAACGAATCACATCGACACCAGCTAAGACCATTGCTTCAATATCTTCTGCGCCACCGGCATCTAAAGCATTGATCCGTACAACAATTTCAATATTGCCATAATCGAAAGTTTTCAAAGCAGAATGGACTAAAACACGGGCAGAGTCTTTTTCTTTTAATGAAACTGCATCTTCTAAATCAAACATGATTGAATCTGCCCCATACAAAGGTGCATCTCTTAGCATTGCTGCGTTCGCTCCAGGGACAAACATCATTGTTCTTCTTAAACGTTCCATGAGTCCAACTCCTTCCAATCATACGTTTCTTTTTCAGCGCCTCGATGTAAAACTGTAATCATCCGAGCTTTGATTGTACAATCTAATGCCCCTTTATCAATCGCCTTGACCGCAACGCCTTGGACATCTAAATGTTCCAAAGTTGTCGTAATCACCTGACGAATTTGATTGCCAAATTGTTTTTCGACACTACTTTCTAATTCAATGGTATTTTCTGTTGATTCAATGGGTTGGACGGTAATCATAATATCACTTGATTCTACTGTTCCTGCAGTAGCATTTTTGATAATCTTCACTTTCTTCACCTCATTAGTTTCTTGTGTTCTACTAAGTATTGATAACTTGTTGCTGGTAAAAACTTCTTGAGTGTCTCTTTGTCGCCTTCAGCCATCGCTTTGCGAACTTTCGTCGCACTAATCAGCTCTCCATCACTCGCTAATCGCGGGACAATGGTTAGCGTTATCGTTTGTCCGAAAACTTGTTGCATTGCTTGATTGTAGACATCGGTCACTTCTGAATAAGGCTCTTCTCCCACATAACGTTGTTGAATTTCAAGTATTGGCGCAATTCTTTCTTTAAATAACGTTGCATCAAGCGTTGCTTGAATTGCAGCTACCTCTAATGGCGCTTTTTCTTTCAAAAAATAGGTAGGAAAAGTCGCAGACGAAACTAAGTAATCTTCTGTAGATAGGACTGTCACATTGGGTAAATGGGCTACCCCTTTTTGCACCATTGCGAAACGTGCTTCTTTTGAAAACAGCGATTTATCTTCAGATAAAACAAACACATAAACGTGCGGACTTTCTTTGGCTGCTTTTTCGACTAAGTACTGATGGCCTTTCGTAAAAGGATTTGCATTCATGACAATGCTACTGGCTGGCCCTGCTTTTTTATGCTGTGTCAGGTAACCAAGATAATCGGCAAAATCTGGTTTGCCTTGCTCCATAAATAGCACCTCTTGATTCGCAACCACTTTTTGAAAGCCTAGCGACTGAAAAATTTGTTCATTTTTTGGTTTTGTATACAAAAAACTGTGTAATTGGTTTTCTTCTCTCAGTTTTTCAAGTAGATGAACCACCAATTGGGTTAACAAATTTTCAGATTGATATTTTTTACAAACGGCCACGCACTTAATCGTTTTGCCTGAAAGCGAGCCAGAGGCGATTAATGCTGTGTCATCATATATGCCAACGGTGTAATCAAGTGCTTCTGTCGTTTGCAATTCGGCTTTTTCCATTAATTCGCGCCAAGCTTGATAAGCTTTTTTATCTTTTTGCAACCAGATTCTTTTCATTGTATATACGCTGCTCACAGCAATAACCTCCTTTATTTTTTAATTGGAAATAATTTTGTTAGTAATTTAGACGCTAGATAAATGATAAATAAAACAACGAAAACGCCGCCCCAACCAAAACCTAACAGTTCAAAAGCAATTTTTAAATCTTCCATGTTAACAGACATGTATTCGTTCTCCTTTCCGTCCTATGTTAAAAAGGCTAATAGTAAGCCACCAGCAATTACAGAAGCGATTTGTCCTGAAACGTTGGCACCAGCAGCATGCATTAAAATAAAGTTTTGTGGGTCTTCATCTGTAGCCATTTTTTGAATGACCCGACTAGACATTGGGAAAGCGGAAATACCCGCAGCACCAATCATTGGATTGATTTTTTCTTTTCTAAATAAATTCAAGAATTTAGCAAAAAGCACGCCGCCGACTGAGTCCATAATAAAAGCGACTAACCCTAAGCCAATAACCATCAACGTATCGACTTTTAAGAACTCTGCATAGTTCATGCTAACGGAAATAGATAGTCCTAGCAAGATACTAATAATATTCACCAATTCATTTTGAGCTGTAATGGATAAACGATCCAAAACGCCACATTCTCTTAATAAGTTCCCAAACATTAAGAAACCAACTAATGGTAATGACACCGGCGCAATTAACCCTGCGACAATCGTAATAACAACCGGGAAAAGAATTTTCGCTGTTTGAGAAACTTCACCGGCCCGATAATTCATACGGATCCGACGTTCGGCTTTCGTCGTCACTGCTTTAATCGCTACTGGTTGAATAATCGGAACTAACGCCATGTAGGAGTAAGCGGCAACCATTATGGCCCCCATGTATTTTGAATGTAAGGTATTTGCTACGAAAATAGACGTTGGGCCATCAGCGGCACCAATAATCCCGATCGAAGCAGCATCGTTTAAATCAAAACCTAATAAAACAGCCATAATAACTGTAAAGAAAATCCCAAACTGTGCAGCGGCACCAAACATCAACATAAACGGATTTTGTAACAATGGACCGAAATCAATCATTGCCCCAATCCCAATAAATAATAATAACGGGAATAACTCTGTTTTTATTCCAAAATCAAAAAGAACATTAAACGGACCTGGCTCGCCGCCAGCGCTCAATACGCCGGAATTAGGAAAGTTCACTAAAATCGTTCCTAAACCCATCGGCACTAAAAGTGTTGGTTCATACTCTTTTTTTATTCCTAAATACATTAATAGTCCACCAATCAGCATCATCACAATGCGTCCTGGTTCTTGGCCCATTCCTATAACACCTTGAATCAGTGTCTCCACACAAATCACTTCCTCTTCTTAAATTAATTCTAGTTAATTGTTATTAATGGTTCCCCTGGGTTCACAATTTGGCCTTGGGTAACATGAATTCCTGTTACCGTACCTGCTTTTCCTGCAACGATTTCATTTTCCATCTTCATTGCTTCTAAAATTAACAATGGTTGGTTCTCGGACACCGTATCACCAACATTGACTAATACTTTTAACACAGTTCCTGGCATTGGCGCAGGCATTGCATCTGCTCCTGCTGGGGCGGCTGGCTGTGCTGCTGGCGCTGGGGCTTCTTCAACAGCAGGGGCTGGTGTTTCTGTCGTAGCAACTGGCGCTGTTGGTTGTGGCGCAACAGGTGCTGGTTGTGGGACGCCACCGATTTCTTCCATCTCGACTAAATATTCTTTCCCATCAATTGAAATTTTAAATTTGCGTAACATAATGATCCTCCTCAAGGTTTTGTTTTGAAATTCTTTTGACAACTAGCTGAGACTCTTCTGAAAGCTCTGCAGCTATACTGGCTGCAATAATGGCAACTTCTTTTGCTTCTGGATTTCGTTTTGCGATTTTTTTGATAACAAAACGACTTTCTGGAAACTCTCCTGCTGCGATGGCAGTGGCCACAATACTTACCAATTGATATTCTTTTGGCTCAGCAGGAATATATGCTGGTATATCTATCCATCGCTTTTCCAAGTTATCCGCTTCACGTTGGATAACGCTTTCATTAATCTCGGTATCCTGCGTGTGTTGCTCTTTCTTGAATAAGGACTTAAATAGGCCCATATTGTCTCTCCTTTCACTAATTCTTGGTATACGTTCATTATAGAAAAAACCATTAAAAAACCTAGTGAAAACACTAGCTCAGATTGTTCTTTTATTGTTTATTTTGTGAAAAAAACTCTGTAAACATTGGTATATAAGCATTTATCAACCGTTAAGATTCTATTAATATTATATTAAGTTATTAATAAGAATTTGATTGTTGAATTGTTTTTTTGATGTTCTTTTTGTTTTAGGCTATTTATTCTCTGCGAAAGTTTGTATATTCTCACACTATAGACAAACACAAAAAATATTTTTTGTTGTAAACCAGAATACTGTGAAACATTTCTCATGGCTATTCTTTTTTATTAACACCGGTTGTTAACGCTTACAAAAAAGTTCTAAAAAAGAAAGGAAGAAAAACATGTTACTCACTATTTTAGCTTATGGTATGATTATCATCTTTATGTATGTAATCATGAAAAAGAAATTGTCACCGTTTACATCTTTAGTAATTATTCCTCTTATTTTTACTTTGATTGCAATTGCAACTGGAGTAGCGAGTCCGCCACCTGGTGCTGACGGTGTTGTCCCTGAAGTCAACATTGGGAATTTCGTCTTAGATGGGATTTCAACTACTTCAAAAACTGGTATTATGTTATTATTTGCCATTCTTTACTTCTCTATTATGTTGGATGCTGGTTTGTTTGACCCAATCACTAAAAAAATGATTTACTTTGCTAAAGGCGATCCAATGAAAGTCTTGATGGCTACTGCGGTAGTTGCTGCTGCTGTTTCCTTAAACGGAGATGGAACAACTACGACCTTGATTTGCTGTTCTGCGTTTATTCCCATCTACAAAAAACTTAATATGAAATTGATGAATTTAGGTGTGCTTGTTATCTTACAAAACACCATTATGAACTTATTACCTTGGGGCGGTCCAACAGCTCGTGCCATGGCCGTACTAGAAGTTGATGCCGACATTCTTTCTTATTTAGCACCTGGTATGATTTTATCTGTATTGTATGTTATCTTCTTTGTTGCTTATCGCATGGGGAAAAAAGAACGTGCTCGCTTAGGCGTGACAACGCTTACTGATAAAGAATTGGAAGAAATGACTATTGTTAACGATCCTGAGTTATTAGAAATTCGTCGTCCAAAGAATTTTGCATTCAATGGTATTTTAACGATTGTCTTAATCGGTTGGTTAGTCCTAAGTTCATTCGTTGGTCAATTAGGTTTGCCTTCGTGGATTGAAATGCCACCGTTATTATTATTCCTAGTTGGTACTTGTATCGCTTTAATGATCAACTATCCAAAATTAAAAGATCAAAGCAGCCGTATCAGTGCAAATGCTGGTGATGCTGTGCAAGTAGTTATCTTAGTTTTTGCTGCTGGCGTCTTCATGGGCTTATTCCAAGGTTCTGGTATGGCCAATGCCTTAGCAAATAGCTTTGTTAATATTATTCCAAAACAATTAGCCGGCGCTTGGGGCTTAGTGATTGCGTTCATTTCAGCACCAGGAACATTCTTTATTTCAAACGATGGTTTCTATTTCGGTGTCTTACCAGTCCTAGCAGAAGCTGGACGTTCTTATGGATTTGACAATATGTCTATGGCTTTAGCTTCCTTAATGGGGCAAGCGTTCCACTTATTAAGTCCATTAGTGGCATTTATTTACTTGCTATTACGTTTAACTGGTTTAGATATGGGCCAATGGCAAAAAGAATCGGCAAAATATGCCTTAGGAATTTTCGTTATTTTCGTTGTTACAATTGTTGCTTTAGGTCACATGCCTTTATTTATTCCACAAAATTAAACGTCGTCGCTGAAACCGTAGGAGTACCTTTTCTCCTCGGTTTTCTTTTCATTTTGTCTTTTCTTGCGTTATATTTTCATTTTTAATATTATATTTATTATCTATAAAAATAACCTATAGGGAGGTGCCTCATATGAATCCAACGGTTGAAGCAGTAAAACGGAACTTAGATTTAACTAGCAGTAAACCTCTAAAAATTTGTACCTATGAAGCCTTTAAGAAAACCATTATTTTAGGGGATATTCCTGCAGGTGAACGGATTAATGAAAAAGAATTTTCCGAGCAATTAAACATTAGTCGGACGCCCATTCGCTTTGCTTTACAAGAATTGGTCAAAGAACAATTGGTGGAACATATACCTATGGTGGGTATCGTGGTTAAAGGGATTAGTATGAAAGATGCTTATGAAATTTATGATATTCGTAAATCTTTGGACACTTTAGCAACTATTAAAGCCATGGAACTCATGACACCAGAAGATTTTGATGAATTGGAAGCCTTACTTCTCGAAGGAGAACAATACAATAAAAATAACCAAGTAGATGACTTACTACAGAACTTTTCAGATTTTAATTCCTTTATTTATACTAAGAGTCAGATGCTACGTTTAAAAAAAATTGTGACTGATCTCCATGCTTACTTAATCTATTTCAGAGATATTGCAATTCGTGCCTCAGAACGTCGTAGTATTGCCCTAGAAGAACATTGGTTAATTTTCCGCGGAATGAAAACAAAGAATATTGACCAGATCACACTTTTAACCCATGAACATCTAAATCGTTCGCTTCAATTTATTTTGAAAGAAATGGAACGTCGGCAAATTGAATAAGCAAAAAAGACCCGCAGTCTGAGCCGACCCCCAAAAGTTAGACCTAGAAATCTAACTTTTGGGGGTTTTTTTGTATGGCAAAATACAGTTTTGAATTTAAACTTAAACTTGTTCATGACTACTTATCTGGTCAAGGAGGTCTAAGGTTTCTCGCAAAGAAGTATGGGTTTAAAGATAGTTCTCAAATAAGCAAATGGATAAATGCCTATAAAGAACTTGGTGAAGAAGGCCTACTTCGCAGTCAAAAAAATAAGAATTACTCTGTTCAATTTAAGCTAGATGCGATAGAGTTATATTTAACAACAGAGTTGTCCTATCAAGAAGTAGCTAATCTTCTAAAAATGAACAATCCATCATTGATTGCGAATTGGCTTAGAACGTATCAGAAGTTTGGTATAGAGGGACTCTCTAAACAGAAAGGACGTCCACCTACCATGCCTAAGAAGAAACAAAAGGAAAGCCAACCATTACCAAGTGAACGATCTCAAGTAGAGAAACTAGAAAAAGAAAATAGAATGTTAAAAATTGAGAATGCCTATTTAAAAGAATTGAGGAGACTGCGTTTAGAGGACGAACAAAAAATGAACGAATCGCACGAATCATTCACAGTCTCCGAAGACACTTTCGATTAAAAGATATTTTGGAAACCCTAAGGTTTCCAAAATCTACTTACATGTACTGGCAAAAACGCCTCGACAGAACAGCTTCAACACAAATCATTGAAGAAGAAATTCAAGCGATTCGTAAAAAACATCAACATTATGGCTATAGAAGGATGACCCAAGAATTGAAACGACGTGGATTTCAAGTGAATAAAAAGAAAGTCCAGCGATTAATACAAAAGTTAAAGTTACAAGTCAAAGCTTTTACTAAGAAATCCAGAAAATATAATTCCTATAAAGGAACCGTTGGTAAAATCGCTAAAAATTTGATTCGTCGCCGATTTAAAACCTCTGTTCCTCATCAAAAAATTACAACTGATACAACTGAATTTAAGTACTTTGAAGCAGATAACGCAGGCATCTTTCGTCAGAAAAAACTATACTTAGATCCATTTATGGATATGTATAATAGTGAAATTCTAAGCTATAGCCTTTCTACTCAACCAAATGGTAAAACAGTTATGGAAGGTCTGAAAGAAGCAATTTCTCAAACAAATGATTGTCCCTATCGGCGCACCTTTCACTCTGATCAAGGCTGGGCTTATCAAATGAATGTCTATATACAAACATTAAAGGACAATAATATCTTTCAAAGTATGTCTCGAAAAGGAACCTGTTTAGATAATTCTCCTATGGAGAATTTCTTCAGTATCCTAAAACAAGAAGTGTACTATGGAAAAATCTATCAAAGTCAAAATGAATTGAGAGAAGCAATTGAGAACTACATTTATTATTACAATCATCACCGAATCAAAGAAAAACTTAACTGGAAAAGCCCAGTAGAATTTCGACAATTCAATCAAAAAACTGCATAAAAAATAGAGTGGAAAAATCCACTCTATAAAAAGTCTAACTTTTTGGGGTCGCTACAGTCGCTCGTGCAACTGCGGGCCTTTTTTCATTTTTTTTGTACGCAACCATCTGGCGTAAAGGTATAACCAATGCCCCAAACGGTCCGCAGGTAACAAGGTTCTTTCGGGTTTTCTTCTAATTTACTTCGTAAACGATTAATAAAAACCATAATCGTATTCGCATCGACATCCCCAGTACCCCAAACACTGCTGTAAATTTGTTCTTTAGAGAATACTTGCTCGGGATTCTCCAGAAAAAATTGAATTAATTGAACTTCTTTCGAAGACAATGAAATAGGTAAATCCTTTTTAAATAGTTGATAACGACCATAATCAAAACGGAAATCGCCTACCTGTAGCTCTTCTTTTTTATAAACATTCAATTGTTTTCGAATCATTCGAGCTCGATTCAACGAAGCAATCACCTGAGCCTTAAAAACATTCAAGGAAAAAGGTTTCGTTATATAACTATCCACGCCCATTTCCAAGGCTGCAATGATATCCTCTTCTTCTTTTTTGCTACTAAAAAAGATAATTGGCACCAGTGGATATTTCTCTCTAATCATTTGGACTAAGTAGTAACCATCGCTGTCATGTTCCAAGTTATCATCTAAAATGAACAAATCAAAGGTAACTCTGGACACGATATCTTTTGTTTTTTCAATTGATTCACTTTGGTAAATAAGAATACCTGTTGATTGTAATGCTTTCCAAATCAAGCGACGAACTGCTGCATCATCATCTACAACCAGTACTTTCTCCGTACGCATACCTGTTGTTCCCCCTACGTCTCTTTACAAAACTTTTTCATTTGAATTTACTACTGGAGTAATTACTGATTATCATAACATAAAAAAAGAAACGGAGACGGCTAAAAAATCATTTAACTGGGAAAGAGCCTGGGACAAAAATCCAAAGTGATTTTTGTCCCAGGCTCAAAACCTGATAAACGGCGGGAACAGAACCAATACTACGCGTTGCTCCGATCTCAACAACTTCTAAGAGCTAAAGTTCTAAGAGTTGAAGGTCCTTCGGAAATAAGCCGAAATTGTTGAGAATCACGAAGAACGTAGTGATTCGATGATGAACAATACCTACTTGGTCTCCAAAAATTAAAAAGCAATTTTCGGAAATTCCTTCTTATTTCTCGGAGCTAAACGGTTCCGTCCCGACCTCTGTTTAAAAATACTTCTTAACTGGTTCAACCACTAAATACCGATAAGGTTCATCCCCTTCAGAATGGGTTTTGATTTGCTCATCTTTACTTAGCGTGTGATGAATTTGTTTTCTTTCAAAAGCCGGCATTGGTTCCAAGAAGACTGGCCGCCCAGTGCGTTTGGCTTTTTCCGCGGTGCGTTTCGCTAAACGTTCCAAAATTTCATGACGTTTTTCGCGATAATTTCCGACATTCACAACAATCGATAGCTTATTGCTTGCAATGCGGTGAATAAAGACTTGCGCTAAATACTGTAACGCATTTAACACTTTTCCGTGTTTTCCAATTAAGATACCTTGTTTTTCTGTTTCTAAATGGAAGATAATATTGCCATTCTCGCGCGCTATGCGAACCATGGCAGGGGCGTTCAGTTCATTTGAAATATTCGTTAAATACATCGCTAATTCAGTAATAGCAGCTTCGTCTTCCAGATTTTCTAAAGAATGTGTTGATTCCTCTGAGAGACTAGGAATTGCTTCGGTTAATTCCTCAACTGCTTCTTCCACTGCTGTTGCTTCATCGGCAACAACAATATCTTCCACTGTTTCTTCGACCGCTTCTGTGACTTGCTCACTAATCGTTGGTTCCATTGAAATTTGGGCAAGTTTTTTTCCTAGACCTAAAAATCCTTTTTTTCCTTCGTCTAACACATCAATTGTAACATCCTCTTTGGTTAAACCAAGTGCTTGTAAGCCTTTCTGCGTTGCTTCTTCGATTGTATTTCCTTCATAAATCGGCATCTGAACGACCTCCTTTATTTTTTCTTCCCTTTTTTCTTAGGACTTTTTGCTCGTTCAAGCGCTCGCTCCCGTGCTTTGGCTTGACGTGCTGCTTCCTCCCGCTCTTTACGGATTTTGAATGGATTGTTTAATAACAATGTTTGCCCTGTTTGGAAGGCATTTGAGACCACCCAGTAAAGAGATAAACTGCTGGCTAATGAAATCCCCATAAAGAAGATCATCGCTGGCATAACGTAATTCATAATTTTCAGTGAGGCATTTGTTTCTAGTTGGCTCATACTTGAAAGATACGTACTAGCAAACGTAAAGACAGCCGCTAAAATCGGTAAAATTAAATACGGATCCGGCTTATCGAGGCTTAACCACAAGAACGTTCCTTCTTTTAACTCAGGCACGCGTGAAATGGCTTGATACAAAGCCATCATGATTGGTAGTTGAACCAACAATGGTAAACAGCCAATGTAAGGATTCACATTATTCTCTGCATACAAACGTTGCTGTTCTTCTCGGAATAAGCGTTGTGTTTCAGGATCTTTTGAAGAATATTTTTGTTGCAAGGCCTTTAATTGCGGTTGCAACTCTTGTGTTTTACGCATACTCTTCGTTTGGAAATGCATCAACGGCAATAAAATAATCCGGATGACTAACGTAAATAGGATAATCCCAATTCCGACACTGCCGCCTAATGATAGGAACTTAATCGCTTGGGCAAAATAATAAACAATGTATCGATCCCAAATTCCTGTACTACTTTCACTTACGGGCGCGGTTCCGCAGGCGGATAAAACAAAGACTAAGGTCACTAACCCAGCCATTAATAATAAGCGCTTATACTTCTTCACTACTCAATTCCCTCTCTTACATCTAATATTTTAGCTAAATTTAACACATGTGTTAAATTAGCTTTCACTTCTTCAGACGATAACTTTTCCAATCCTGGACGTGCAATCACGATAAAATCAATTTCTGGAGAGATACGGTCTTTTAATTGAAATAAACTCGCGCGGATTTTCCGCTTCACAGCATTTCTTGTGACCGCGTTTCCAATTTTCTTCCCAACAGAAATCCCCACTCGAAAATGGGCTTGTTGTGGTTTCTCTAAAACGTACACCACGAAACGACGATTTGCACAAGATTGTTTTTTATTAAACACCTGTTGAAATTCTTTTTCTTTCTTGACACGGTAGGACTTTTTCATCGGCATCCCTTTGTTTCTATATTTTTTTACTTCTTAATAATAATAGCATATTTCCGCTCTTTTTTAGTAGCCTTTTCTATAGAATCCTGCTTTCTTTTATTGAAAACAGAAAAAGAACCCTTAGTTATCTTCACATCTTCCAAAAAATTATGGAGATAACTAAGGGTTCTTAGAAATTGACTGTTTAAAAGACCAGACCATCATTAAGCAGAAATAACTTTTCTACCTTTACGACGACGGCTTGCTAATACGCGACGGCCATTTTTAGTGCTCATACGTTTACGGAATCCGTGAACTTTTTGGCGTTTACGTTTGTTTGGTTGATACGTTCTTTTCATGCAATTACACCTCCTGAAATTGTAACTATCCATCAATATATAGACATACTTTGATAGTATAACGAGTAATAGGGTCTTTTGTCAATAAAATTTAAGAAATATTTCCTGAGAAAGATTCGTTTCAATTATCCACAAATTAAATTTTCCTGTGAGTAGCTTGTGGATAGTTTTCCACATTTTTTTCTGTTCACAGCCATTTTTCCACTAGTTTTACACAAAAAAACAGCCTGTTAAAAAGTTTTGCACAGGTGTTTTTTTATCTGTTGATAAGTTCTTGAAACATGATTGTGCCAAGCTTAATTATTCTCAACTTTTTGTGGATAACTCATTCAACAACCACTTCCTTCCGCAAGTGTCGACACCCTGTGGAAAACTTTTTTCACCCTTGTGTACTTTTTTTCCACATTGAACAATTGCTTGTGGAAAAAGTTTTAAAAAAATGCTAAAATCGACTATGCTCATTCTTTTAAGTTATCCACATTTTTTAGATAACCAAAATTTAAACATATAGGAGGTCACTGT